>NZ_CP158367.1:0-2400000 GCF_040267685.1 Proteinivorax tanatarense | reverse complement strand
AAAAGAATTGCAGATATGTATGAAGAAATTTTTTCTGGCTTAAAAGAAGACCCTAGTAAACAATTGGATATTTACTTTCAAGACGAAGATCATGAAGAAATGGTACTGGTAAAGGATATTCCTTTCTACTCTACCTGTGAACATCATTTAGTTCCTTTCTGGGGAAAAGCCCATGTGGGATATATACCTAGAAATGGTAAGTTGACGGGACTTAGTAAGCTAGCTAGAGTTGTAGACTCTGTAAGTAAAAGGCCACAATTACAAGAACGATTAACCTCCCAGGTTGCTGATATTATCCATGAAAAATTATCTCCCTATGGCGTTATTGTGGTAGTGGAGGCAGAGCATATGTGTATGACAATGAGAGGGGTAAAAAAACCTGGTTCAAAAACAGTTACCTCTGCTGTTCGAGGAATATTTAAAAAAGAAGCTAAGTCTAGAGCTGAAGCCATGTCTTTAATTCAGTTTAGAAGCTAAAAATAGAGGAGGGACTAAAATGGTTGGTTCAAACAAGCAAGTGATAAGATGCGGAAAATATAAACTACAATTGGGCGTAAAAACTTATATTATGGGGATTTTAAATATTACTCCAGATTCATTTTCTGATGGCGGAGACCACTATAGTATAGAGGAAGCTATAAAACATGCTAAATATATGGTTTCGCAAGGTGCTGATATAATTGATGTAGGGGGGGAATCAACAAGACCAGGTGCGGAAGAAGTTACCCTGGATGTTGAATTAAAGAGGGTAGTTCCCATTGTAAAAGAGCTGGCAAAACAAACTGATGTTCCTATATCTGTAGACACATATAAAGCTAAAGTAGCAGAGGAAACTTTGCAAGCAGGAGCACACATTATTAATGATGTATGGGGATTACAAAAAGACCCAGAGATGGCACCGGTGCTAGCACAATATAACGCTCCTATCGTAATGATGCATAATCAAAAAGGAACTTCCTATGATGGGGATATCATAGAATCTATAAAAGAGTTTTTAAGAAACTCAATCGAAATAGCATTGGCGGCAGGTGTTGAAAAGGAAAAAATAATCTTAGACCCTGGGATTGGGTTTGGCAAAACTGCGGAACAGAATATTGAAGTTTTAGGAAGGCTGAGTGAATTGCGTGAATTGGGTTACCCAGTTTTATTGGGAACTTCACGAAAATCAATGCTTGGAAAGATTTTAGACCTGCCCCCTAAGCAAAGGGTAGAGGGAACACTGGCTACATCAGTACTTGGGGTTAGCCAAGGGGTGGAAATTATCCGTGTTCATGATATAGAGGCAAATTTAAGAGCTATAAAAGTTACAGATGCTATAGTGAGGAGATAGCTTATATGGATAAAATTATTATGAAAAACATGTATTTTTATGGCAACCATGGAGTGTTAGAAGAGGAAAAGGCATTAGGACAAAAATTTATTGTGGACATTGAACTGTTTTTAGACATTAAAAAGGCTGGTGTAACAGATGATGTTAATGAAACTGTAAGCTATGCTGAAGTTTTTGAATTAATTCAAATCTTAGTTGAAAAAGAAAGATATCACTTACTAGAAGCTTTAGCAGAAAACATAGCCCAAAAGGTGCTAGATAAATTTGCAAAAGTTTTAGCAATAGATGTAACAGTTAAAAAACCAGAAGCACCTGTAAAAGGAAAGTTTGATTACTTTGCAGTTGAAATAAGGAGAAGTAAAGATGGCTAAAGTATATTTGGGGTTGGGAAGTAATATAGGTGACAAAAAGGCTTACCTCTTAGAAGCTATCAAGAAACTAGAAAGTCATAAAGATATTTTTTCTCTTTCATCATCGTCCTTTTACGAAACCGATCCTGTGGGCTATAAGGAACAGGATAGTTTTTTGAACCTAGTGGTTGTGATAGAAACTGGCTTGCTTCCTTATGAACTTTTATCGTATATAAATGAAATAGAAACTCAACTACATAGAAAAAGGACCATTCGCTGGGGACCTAGAACTATAGATATTGATATACTACTTTATGAAAACTTTGCAAGTGATGATGAGAAGCTTACTATTCCACATCCAAGAATGAAAGAAAGAGCTTTTGTAATGATTCCACTTTGGGAAATAAATAATGATATCCTTATTGATGGTTCACACATCCAAGATATTGTTAAAAAACTTGATAGTGAGGGCATAAGAAGGGTAACATGAGATGCTGGATTTTTAAATGGAAAAAATATTCTTTTTTTTACAAAACAGTATTGATGTTTTTACCATTATCTGATAGCATTAAAATTAATGTAAGAGGATTAAAATTAAATATATAATTTTAGGTGCTCAAGTAGAGTTAAATGGGAAAGTGGTGCAAATCCACTACAGCCCCCGCTACTGTGAGTGAGGATGAAATTGACATAAGCCACTGTTATCTTTTTTGATAAAGGGAAGGCGTCAAGAGTAAAGAGATTCACGAGTCAGGATACCAGCCTAAAATTGCAAGTAAACTCCTTCGGAGGGAAGTGGGTTTTATTTTTTGATGCATTTTAGGACTGTATCTCAAAAATAATACCCATGGCTACATGGGTATTATTTTTTTGCAAGCGAACTTCAAGCAGCGAGGGGAGTAAGTTACCCACTGTTGAATGTTCAGCTCATTAGTTAAGGGAGAGTTTGATGTGAGTATACTAGTATTCAGCATTAATCACAAAAAATCAAATATAGAGTTTAGAGAAAAAGTAGCATTTAAAAATAAAGACATTGATAAAGTTTTAGAGATAATAAAGAAAAGTTCTATTTGTAAAGAGGGAGTAATTTTATCTACCTGTAACCGCACCGAGTTAATTGGTAGTTTTGATGATTTAACTTTGGGAGAAAAATGGTGTAAAAAGATTTTTTACGATACTTTTAGCATAGCTGAGTGGGAAATGGCGGGAAAATACGAGTTTAAAAAAAATGATGAAGCTATTTTTTACTTATATAGGCTTTGTTGTGGATTAGAGTCAATTGTGTTAGGTGAAGATCAGATACTGGGTCAGGTTAAAAAGGCCCATGAAAAGGCTATGGAAAAGGGAGCAAGCGGTAAAATTTTAAATAAACTTTTTTTGGGGGCAGTGACTGCGGCAAAAGATATACGCTCTAACACCAAGATTTCCGAAAATCCTCTTTCGTTAAGCTATATAGCTGTAAAGCAAGCACAAAAAAAGCTTGGTTCCTTAAAAAATAGTAGAGCATTGGTGGTTGGTTATGGAAAGATGAGCAGATTAACAGTTACCCACCTTCTGGAGCTAGGAGTCAGAGAAGTATACATATGCAACCGAAGCCCAGAGAAAGTAAAAACAAATAAAAGTAAGGAAATTACTTCTGTAAGTTATAAGGAGAAATATGACTTTATAAATAAGGTAGATATTATAATTAGCGCTACTTCAGCTCCACACTATATTTATCATTATAATGATTTTGAAAAAACCTATAGAAATAACCCTATTGTGTTAATCGATATTGCTATACCTCGGGATATTGATCCAAGAATATCAAATATACAAGGGGCTAGTTTATATCATATAGATAATCTAAAAGAAATAGCTCAGGAAAATATAAAGTTTCGAGAAAAATTATTAAATGAAATTAGCAGGGAAATTGAAACTAGAGTAAATGACTTTATAAGATGGCGAAGGAGTGTTCCGATACATTCGAAAATAGCGGAAATTCATCATCACAATGACTTATTGGTAGATGAAGGACTGGAACAAATGTTTAAGAAAATAGATAACTTAAATCAAAGAGAATGTAAAATAATTGAGGAAACTATCAAAAGCATGGTTAAAAGAATGTGGAAAAAACCAATTATTCAGATGAAATATGCAAGTGAGCAGGGTGACTGCGAAGAAGCATTGGAGTTTGCAAAAAAATATTTAGGATGTAAAAACTGATGAATAATAACTTGTCAATTTTTTTAGACATAACAGGTAAAAAAGTGTTGGTAGTGGGTGGAGGAAAAGTAGCTTGGAGGAAGGTTTCAGCTCTTTTAGATAAAGGGTGTGAGATAAAAGTTGTAAGTCCAAAACTGATTTCTAATTTTGATAGCCTTATAAAAAATGGAAAAGTAACTTTTTATAAAAGAAAATTTAACAATAAGGATTTACTTGATAATAATATAGTTTTTGCTGCCACCGATGACGTTAACCTAAACAAGAATATATTTTTAGAAGGAGAAAAACACAATGTACTAGTGAACAATGTTACATCATATAAAGATTCCACCTTTATAATGCCAGCAAACCATCAACAAGAGTTTATCTCAATATCAGTATCCACTCACGGCAAAAATCCATTTTTATCTAAGTACCTAAAAAACATTTTGGCTAAATCTTTCTCAGAAAAATCTGAAAAGCTAGCTGAAATTTTAAATAAATATAGGGTCAAAAGCATTAACGAGCCTTGTTCCCAATGCAAAAGACAGTTTTGGGAAATAGCAGAAAAGAACCTCCCCTCAAGTTTGTGTGAAATAGAAAATTTATCAGATCAGCATTTTAAGTATTTAAATGAAATATTATTAAAAGAATACAATAAAATTTTTCAAAGGGGGAGTAAACATGACAAGAACCATTAAGGTGGGGTCAAGAAAAAGTGAATTGGCAATTATTCAAAGTGAGATTATCATTAACTTACTTAAGCGCTTTTTTCCTCAATACAAATATGAAATAGTAACTGTAACCACCAAAGGGGATCAAATTTTAAATAAGACTTTAAGTAAAATTGGCGGAAAAGGATTATTCGTAAAGGAGATTCAAGAGTTGTTATTAAGCGAAAAAATAGATATGGCAGTCCATAGCATGAAAGATATGCCCCAGGAAACTTCAAATGGACTGATGATTTCTTCTATGCCTAAACGGGAAGACCCTAGGGATGTGCTTATTTTCAACTCTCAAAGAAGTCTTAAGCAGCTTCCTGAAGGAGGAATTATCGGCACTAGCAGTTTAAGAAGGCAAAGCCAAATACTAAAAATGAGAAATGACCTAAAAACTTGTGGGTTGCGGGGAAATGTTAAAACAAGACTTAGAAAATTATATGACCAGCATATGGACGGAGTTATATTAGCTGCAGCAGGTTTAAATCGATTAGGGATAACTCCCGAAAATTTTCAGGTTCTAAATACTAAGGAATTTGTTCCTGCAGTAGGACAAGGAGCAATTGGATGCGAAATTAGACAGACAGATAATGAGCTTAATGAAATGTTACAAACAATTAATGATTATAATACCTTTGTTTCGGTGATGGGAGAACGAAGCTTTTTACAAACCCTACAAGGTGGATGCCATGCTCCCATAGGTTGTTTTGGGAAGATAAAAGGTGATGAGTTGCATTTACATGCCATGGTTGGAAGTTCAGATGGTAATGTCTTTTTATATGACGAAATAAAAGGTGAGCCTAGTAGCTATCTAAGTTTAGGGGAAAAACTCGGGGAAAAACTAGCGGCAAAAGGTGCAAAGGAAATTTTAAAAGCAGAGGATGGAGTATAAGTGAGCTATAAAACAAATGTATATCTGGTTGGCACAGGTCCTGGTGATAGTGAGTTGGTTACAATAAAAGGCTTAAGAGCGATAAAAGAAGCAGATGTTATTTTATATGATAGGTTAATTCCTTTAGAAGTTTTACAATATGCCAAACCAAATTGTCAGTTAATAGATTCTGGGAAAGCTCCTAATAAGCATAAGTTAACACAATCAGAAATTAACAATCTGTTAGTTAGTAAAGCTGCTCAGGGAAAAATTGTTGTTCGACTTAAAGGTGGTGACCCTTTTGTTTTTGGTAGGGGTGGAGAGGAAGCTGTGAGTCTTGAGAGGGCTGGCATAAATTATGAAATTATACCGGGAATAACTTCCCCCATAGGAGTTAACGAATATGCTGGTATTCCTGTAACTTATAGAGATGTAAGCACTTCTTTTCATGTTATAACTGGAAGTGAGGATCCAAATAAGAGTGATACCCAAGTTAACTATCAAGCTTTGGCCAAATTAGATGGGACATTAATTTTTTTAATGGGTATAGAGAGAATTGAGGAAATTACTAACTCTTTGATTGAACATGGTAAAGACCCTGATACACCAACAGCAGTAATAAGTTGCGGCTGTACCGCTAGCGAAAAAAAAGTTTTTTCGTCTTTAAAACTCATTAAAGATGAAGTGCAAAAAAAGGGGATTAAAGCACCGGGAATTATAACGGTTGGTAAAGTTGTGGAGTTTGGGAAAGTGATTAACTGGCGAAAAAGCTTGCCTTTGAATGGGAAACGCATTTTAACTACTAGAGATAAAAAGCAAAAGCAGTTAAAGGATACTCTTTTACGTCTCGGAGCTGAAGTAATTACTTACCCTTCTATTTCTGTTAATCATAAAGTTAATTTAACAAAAGAAACTTTTAATAAAATAATGAAGTCAAAGTTTATTCTTTTTACCAGTCCAACTGGTGTAGAGGCTTTCTGGACCAATTTGAGGGATAAAAAAATAGATTTTCGCCATTTTCATCAAACTAAAATTGCAGCCATTGGAAGTTCAACTAAAAATGCATTAGAACAAAAGGGAGTCGTCGTTGATATTGTTCCCAACACTTTTACTTTAGAGGGTGTTGTTGAAGCGTTGTCCAGTAAAGTGAAGGCAGGCGACACTTTATATCATATAAAAGGAAATTTAGGAAGACAGGTGGTTAAAGAGGAACTAACTAAGATAGGGGTTAGTGTCTTTGAAGAAGTGGTTTATGAAGTTAAAAAGGTAAAAGATTTGGAGAGATTAGAGAAAATTAAAGAAAAGACCTTTGATTATATTTTATTCACAAGCCCATCAGCTGTTAAATATTTCAGCGAAAGTTTAACGGATTTAGGTATAAGCATAAATAATAAGCTGATAAAAAAAAGCACAATTGGAGCTATTGGCCCAGTTACCCAAAAAGCCTGTCGAGATATGGGGTTGACTGCTGATATAATACCTGGTAGCTACACAATAGACGGTTTAGTAGAAAGGATAGTAGAGGAGGAATGTTAATGGGTGAAGATTTTATAAGATCCCGAAGGCTACGAAAAAATGATGGTATAAGAAGGTTAGTACGCGAAACCGCACTTAGCGTTGATGATTTTGTTTATCCAATCTTTATTACAAATGGAAATAACATAAAAAAACCTATACCTAATATGCCGGGTCAGTATCATTATAGTGTAGATCAGCTAAAGGAAAGTTTAAAAGAAGTGGTGCAACTGGGCATTTTGGCAGTGATTGTTTTTGGGCTACCCGATAAAAAAGACAAACTAGGAAGTGAAGCTGATTCGAGTCAGGGCATAGTCCAAAAAGGAGTAAGAGAAATAAAAAAACACTACCCTTTTTTAACTGTTATTACTGATGTGTGTTTATGTCAGTATACCATCGATGGTCATTGTGGTGTTGTGGAAAAAAAAGAAATAGATAATGATATAACTTTAAAGAGGCTGCAAAGCATTGCGGTAAGCCATGGAAAAGCCGGAGCAGATATTGTAGCCCCCTCTGACATGATGGACGGCAGGGTAAAGGCGATAAGAAATGCTTTGGATATGGCAGAATTACAAAACGTACTAATAATGAGCTATAGCGCAAAATTTTCCTCGTCCTTTTATAGTCCTTTTAGAGGAGCTGTACAATCTAAACCAAGTTTTGGAGATAGGCAAACATATCAAATGGACCCCGCCAATCGCATAGAAGCAAAAAGACAAATAGAAATTGATATTGATGAAGGGGCAGATATTATGATGGTAAAACCAGCTCTTCATTACTTAGATATAATAAGGGATGTAAAAAACGATTTTCCTATAGCTGCATATCACGTTAGCGGTGAATATGCCATGTTTAAGCTAGCTGCTCAAAATGGCTTAGTGGATGAAAAAAAAGGTATGATTGAAACATTAATTGCTATAAAAAGAGCTGGAGCAGATATAATTATTACTTACTTTGCTAAAGAGATAGCAAAGGAGCTTTGTAAAAAATAAATTGGGAGGTAATGTGATGGAAACACTATCAGAAAAAATGTTTGAACGGTCTAAAAAGGTCATTCCAGGAGGAGTTAATAGCCCAGCTAGAGCTTTTTCTTCTGTAAAAATGGAACCGCCATTTATAAAACGGGGAGATGGAACTTATATTTTTGATGAAGAAGATAATAGGTATATCGACTTTGTAGGATCATGGGGACCTCTGATTTTGGGGCACTGTGATAAAGATGTAGTAGATGGACTTCATCAAGTGATCAAAACGGGAACAAGTTTTGGAGCTCCCACAGCTATAGAAATGAAAATGGCAGAACTTATGGTTGATTCTCTACCTAACATAGATATGGTTAGAATGGTAAATTCAGGTACTGAGGCGACTATGTCTGCAGTTAGATTAGCAAAAGCCTACACAAAAAGAAACAAAATAATCAAGTTTGAAGGAAATTATCATGGACATTCTGAAGGTTTTTTAATCAAAGCTGGATCAGGAGCATTAACCCATGGAGTTCCGGATAGCTTAGGAGTACCTGCAGAGATAGCAAAACATACACTTACTGCCAGTTTTAACAATTTAGAAAGTGTAGAAAACATATTTAAAGCAAATCCCGAAGAAATAGCTGCAGTGATAGTGGAGCCAGTAGCTGGTAATATGGGTGTTATTGCTATGGAAGATGATTTTGCAAAAGGGTTAAGACAAATAACAGATAAATATGGAACTGTATTGATTTTTGACGAAGTAATGACTGGGTTTAGGGTTGGCTTTAAGGGAGCTCATGAATTATACCCAGATATTAAACCGGATATAACTTGTTATGGAAAAATAATAGGCGGTGGTCTTCCAGTGGGTGCCTTTGGTGGAAAGCAGCAAATAATGTCTCTGCTAGCACCGATAGGACCAGTTTACCAGGCAGGCACCTTATCGGGGAACCCCTTAGCTATGAGGGCAGGATATGAAACTTTACTTAAACTGAGGAACAATCCACAAATTTATGATAAATTAGATAAACTTGCCTTAAGATTGGAAAAAGGTATTAGAGAGGCAGCAAAATTAAGCGATATTGATATAACGGTAAACAGAGTCGGTGGAATGATTTCAATGTTTTTTACAGATAAAGAGGTGAAAAACTTTGAAGATGTCAGTAAAGCTGATAATGAACAGTTTATAGCCTACTTTAAAGAGATGCTTAATTCAGGAGTTTATCTTCCACCATCCCAGTTTGAATCGCTGTTTCTAAATGCAAAAATGGATAATGAGCATATTGATTTTACAATAGAAAAAGCAAGAGATGCCTTTAAAAAATTAACTAGATAGCAATTGAAAGAGGAGGGAAAATTATGCATATCGCCGATGGAGTTTTAAGTACTGAAGTGGCTGTGGGGACATCGGTAGCTGCTGCAGGATTAATTGGGTATGCTTTATATAAAGTTAAAGAGGATGAAATACCTAAAATCAGTATTATGACAGCGGCATTTTTTGCTTTCGCTTTAATAAGTATCCCAATTGGTCCTAGCAGCGCCCACCCTTTGCTAGCAGGATTATTGGGCATAACATTAAAACGACGAAGTCCAATTGCCATCTTTGTTGGACTATTACTTCACGCCATGTTATTTCAACACGGAGGTATTACCACCTTAGGGGTAAACACTTTATTAATTGGAATCCCTGCTATTATTAGTTGGCAAGCATATGATTTTTTAAGCTCCAAACATAAAAATCCCGCCTTATGGGGCGGGGTAGTTGGAGCATTAGGGGTTATATTATGTACCACAATTTTGGTTGGTGTACTATGGATGACAGATGCTAGGTACCATGAAGGGTTTATATCAAATATAAACTTATTGATTTTAGCCCATACTCCCCTCCTTTTTATCGAGGGTGGCTTAACAGCTTTTGCAGTAAGGTATCTGTCAAAAAGCAAAAAGGTAATATAAGGGATGAAAGCTTTATGAAAGACAGAAGTTGGGCAGAACAATGGGAAGTTAGAATAAAAATTTCAACAATTTTTGTAACAGCTTTTATGATTATCTCTTTAGAGAACATTTTGATAATTTCTATAGTTTTTTTACAATGTTTAGCTTTATTGATGAGTAGCAAATTTTCATTAAAATTTATTTTTAAGAAGATTCTTTTGCCCCTACCCTTTTTGCTATTTATGGCTTTTCCTTTATTAATTGGACAAGGTTTTAAGGTGACACTAGAAAATATCCAGTTTATAAGTTTAATTTTTGGAAAGTCATTAAGTGTGTTTTTATTGATGCTACTGCTGATGTTTACAGAAAAGGACCAAGAGTTGTTATGGGGATTGAGTCATTTAAAGTTGCCTAAAACCATTTGTTCTGTCCTATTTATTTCCTATAGATACCTATTTATATTTAAAGAAACAATAAAAAACTGCTATAAATCTATAGTTTCAAGAGGATTTTCACCGAGAGCAGATTTAAAAACAATTAAAATATACGGTGAAGTGATGGGAGGAGTCATTCTAAGGAGTATAGGACAATCGGAGCGACTGTATAATAGCATGAAAAGCAGAGGCTTTTCCAAAGAATTTTATGTTCCATCTCCTCAAAGAATTCATCGTAAGGACTGGATTATTGGATGTGGAATAATAATTAACGTTTTATGTTTGATTTTAATTGATAAGTGGTGAGGATATGGATTATATAGAGGTAAATAACCTTAATTTTAATTACAATGATGACATCAAAGCCCTAAATAAAGTTAGTTTCTCAATCAAAAAAGGAGAAAAGGTTGTTATTTTAGGAGCAAATGGCAGTGGGAAATCTACTTTGATACAGCACTTGAATGGTCTTTTAAAGCCCCAGCAAGGCTCTATTTTAATCGATGGGGAGAAAATATGCTCAAAAAACGTAGCTAGAGTTCGTCAAAAGTTGGGAATTGTATTTGATAATCCTGAAGATCAGATTGTAGCTTCAACTGTAGGAGAAGACGTGGCGTTTGGCCCTAGAAATATGGGTTTAAACAACGGGGAAGTAGAAGAAAGAGTTAACAAATCATTAAGTGCTGTTGGAATCTCAGGCCTTAAGGATGAATATCCTTTTAACTTAAGTTTTGGGCAAAAAAAGAAAGTAGTTATAGCAGGAGTTTTGGCTATGAACCCACAGATTATAGTCTTTGATGAACCCTTTGCAGGATTGGATCCAGTTTCTAACCAAAATATGTTAAATATTCTTAAGGTCTTAAATGATAAAGGGCACACTTTAATTATTGCTACCCATGATGTCGATATAGCCTATACCTGGGGAGAAAAATTTTTGATTTTTCAAGAAGGAATGTTACTTAAAGTAGGAGGTGATGATGTTTTTTATGATAAAAGACTGTTAGAGCATGCAGGGCTGACTAGCCCTACATTAATTAGAGTATTTGAGGGTACCGATATTTGTGTCAAAAGTGTTAGTGTGGCAAATAAAATATTAAGGGAGAGATTGAGATGAACAATATGTTAATTAAGATTATTGCTGTGTTACTAGCTGTTATGGTGTTTTTGCCTTCAACAGCCTATGCTCACAGAATGGTAATTGAACCAAAGGAAGATGGCAAGGTTTGGGTAGGGTTTGATGATGGGACAACCTCTAGTTCTGTAGTAGTCAAAGTCTATGATAAAGATGGGGAATTATTAGAAGAAGGCAGCTTAAATAGCGAAGGACTTTTCAATTATGATGCCCAATCAGAAGCAGAAACTTTAATTGCGGAGGATGGAATGGGACACAGAGTAGAGTGGACTGTTGGTGATGAAGCAGCATATAGCGATAGCTGGACAAAATGGTTAAAAATATTAGGAGTAGTCATAGTGTTAGGTGGGGTAGCTTTCTTTTTTACTAAAAAAAATACATTGAAAAAAAGTCATAGTTAATGAAAAAACAAAAGGGTGATGAGGAGATGTTTATCAAAGATCCGAAAGGTATAGAAAATGAAAGTTTTAGAATAATTAGCGAAGAGGTTAATATGAAAGACCTCACTTTATTTGAGAAGTTGATTGTTACCAGGGTCATCCATACAACAGGGGATACGGGATATAAAGATTTGGTTAAAATTCATCCTAAAGCTATCAACAATGCTGCAAATGCTATGGAAAAAGGTTTAACTATATATACAGACACAAAAATGACCTTGTCCGGCATTAATTCAGTTAACTTTAAAAAGTTAGGCGGACAGGTATTCAACTTTACCCATGATGAAGATGTTAAACAAGCTGCACGAGAACGAGGCGAAACTAGATCCATGGTGGGATTAGAAAAAGCTTTTTTACAGAATGAAATTAACTTTTTTGCTATTGGCAACGCTCCTACAGCTCTTTTTCAGCTTATTGACTTAGTTAAAAAACATAATAAAATGCCTTCGTTAGTGGTAGGAGTTCCTGTAGGATTTGTTGGTGCAGCAGAGTCAAAAGAAGAATTGATAAAAAGCAATATCCCATATATTTCTGTGCGTGGTAGAAAAGGAGGAAGTCCAGTAGCCGCTGCAATTATAAACGGGCTTATGAAGATAAAGCTAGGGGAATATGATGGAGAGATATATAAATAAAAAAGGGAAAAAACTAAGATATGGATACACTACCGGGACGTGTGCAGTAGCAGCTGCAACAGCAGCTACTAAAATATTGTTTGATCAACAAAAACTAGAAACAATAAACGTTTCTACCCCTAAAGGTTGGACATTGCAATTAAAGGTAGAGGATATAGAAATTAAGGTCGATGAAGTTATATGTAGTGTTACAAAAGATTCTGGCGACGACCCTGATATAACCCATGGTATTAAAATTTATGCCAAAGTTAGAAAAAAGGACCAGCAAAATGGCATAACTGTAAAAGGTGGCAAGGGAATCGGTACTGTAACAAGGCCTGGTCTTTATGTACCTGTAGGGGAGAAAGCTATCAATCCAGTTCCAATGCGGTGTATCAAAGAAGAAGTAAAAAAAGTTTTGCCAGAAAACTGTGCTGTTGAAATAGAGATATTTGCTCCAGAAGGAGAAAAAATTGCCTTTAAAACGTTTAACGGAAAATTGGGGATAAAAGGTGGAATATCTATACTAGGGTCTACAGGCATAGTTGAACCGATGTCTGATGACGCTCTAAAAGATGCTCTAGCTTTAGAACTTAGAGTTGTTTCTAAAGAAAAACATAACAAAATAGTGTTATGCCCAGGTAATTACGGAAAAGATTTTGCACAACGTTTGGGGATAACTGATAAACCAATATTAAAAACCAGTAACTTTATAGGGTTTTTACTGGATAAGGCTGTAGAAGAAGAAATAAAAGAGATTTTATTTATAGGCCATATTGGTAAGATGATAAAAGTAGCTGGTGGAATTTTTAACACTCACAGCAATATTGCTGATGGAAGATTGGAAATTTTAGCTGCTCATTGTGCTTTGTTAAAAGAAGATAGAAAGCTAATTAAGATGATTATGGACAGTACAACCACTGAAGAAGCGATAGACTATGTATATAACGCTAATCTTCAGTGTGTATTTCCTCAGCTGGCAGATGCAGTTAGTGAGCGATGTAAAGAAAGAACAAACCATAAAATAAACATAGGTACAATACTTTTTTCGCAAAAATACGGAAAACTGGGAGCTTGTAACGAAGCAAAAAACATTTTGGGGGTTAAAAATGAGTAAAATTTTTATAGTTGGAATAGGACCCGGGCACAGTGATTATATTCTTCCTAAAGCTATTAAGACCATAGAAAAATGTGGTGTAATTATTGGCGGCAAAAGAAATCTAGATTCAATAAATCAAATAGCAACCTTAGAAACAAAGAAAAGTATAGTTATCGAAGGAAACTTAGTGGAGGTTAAAGATTATATATCCAACAATTATACTATCCAAGATATAGCAGTTGTTGTTTCAGGTGACACCGGTTTTCATAGTTTACTAAGTTATTTGAAAAAAAACCTTGCAAAAGAAATTAGACTAGAGGTTGTTCCCGGTTTAAGTTCTATTCAATACATGTATGCAAAACTTAAGCGACCGTGGCAGAATGCTTATGTTTCTAGTTTGCATGGTAGAAATATAGAAGTTGAAGAAATTGTCAATAAGCAAAAAGAAGTAATACTTCTGACAGATAAATACTGGAATCCTAACAAAATAGCACAACGTTTGATAGATAAAAACATTACTGATAAATGGATGTACATTGGATCTAACTTATCTTATGAAAATGAAAAAATCTTTAAGTTTAAAATTGAAAATGTACCTAATATTGACTATGGTCTAAATGTAGTGGTGATCTCTGATGAGTAAAATCTGGGAGTATAAAACTTATGGGATTCCAGACTGTATGTTTTATAGGGGAAAAGTTCCAATGACAAAGTCAGAGGTGAGGAGTATTACGCTGAGTAAATTGCAGGTAAAGTCAAATGATATTTTAGCTGATATAGGATCAGGAACTGGAAGTATTTCTGTAGAAATGGCTTTAGCGGCAGAAAAAGGAGAGGTTTATTCAATAGAAATTAACCCTGATGCTGTTAACTTAACAAAAAGAAATGCAGAAAAGTTTGGCATTGCAAACATGAAGATTGTTCAGGGGAAAGGATCAGTAGTTATTCCAGACCTACCTAAACTTAACGGTGTAGTTATCGGAGGTTCTAAAGGAGAATTGAGCCAAATATTTGACGGACTAGACCATAAGTTGGTTTGTGGTGGGAAAATAGTTGTTAATGTAATAACCATCGAAAACTTATATAAATGTGTTAAGTTGTTAAAGCAAAAAAACTATAAAGAAATTGATGTTACCCAGGTTTTAATTTCTAAAGGCGAATTTATAAAAGAATTAACAATGATGAAAAGTCAAAATCCTGTCTTTTTGATTACAGCAGTTAAAAGCTAGGGGAGGTTGTTTAATGGAAAAGATACTTTATGGGATAGGTGTTGGACCTGGGGATCCTGATCTTATAACTTTAAAGGCGATAAAAGCTCTTGAAAAAGTAAATGTGGTCATTACACCTAAAATTGATGACAACAACACAAGTATTGCTTTAGAAATAGCTAATAAATTTATAGGTGAAAAAACAAAGATTGTTCAGCTGGTTTTTCCTATGACCAACGATTCGGATAAACTTTCTAAAAGTTGGATTGAAAATGCAGAAAAAATCAACTATTTAATAAACACGCATAAAAAAGTTGCCTTTTTAACGTTAGGAGATCCCACCACTTATAGCACCTACATGTATGTATTACCTCATTTAAAGGATAAAGAAATTAAAATAGAAACTATTCCGGGAGTTAATTCGTTTTGTTCTATAGCTAGTAGAGTCAACACAAGCCTTTGCTCTGGGAATGAGACCATTTGTATTATACCTTTAATAGAAGAAAAAGAATTAAAGAATGCAATAGATACATTTGACAATATTATTGTTATGAAACCTTCTAAAAAAAACAAAGAGCTGGCCGATATATTAAAAGAAAAAAAACTAGAGAATAATTTTGTGTTAGTTTCAAAATGTCATCGAGAAGGAGAACTTATTTCATATGATATAGGTGATTTATATAAAAAGGTGCCATATTTGTCTACAGTTCTAATTAAAAGAAGAGGGGTATAAAGATGGGTAAAATTTTTTTTGTTGGAGCAGGTCCTGGCGACCCAGAGCTGATTACAGTTAAAGGTAGAAAAATAATAGAGCAAGCCGATGTTATTATTTATACCGGTTCTTTGGTAAACAAGGAAGTTATTTCTTGTCGTAAAAAAACTTGCAAAGCGTTGAACAGTGCTTCTATGACTTTAAAAGAAGTTATAACGGAGATAAAACAAGCTGTTGAGCAAAAACAGAGTGTTGTTCGTTTACATACAGGAGATCCAACCCTATATGGAGCTATACGAGAACAGATAGATATTTTAGAAAAATTAAACATTGATTGTGAAGTCGTACCGGGGGTAAGCTCTTTTACTGCGGCAGCTGCTACTATGAATAAAGAGCTTACTTTACCGGGGGTAACTCAGACTGTGATTTGTACAAGAATAGAGGGGAAAACTCCAGTTCCAAAGTTAGAAAACCTAGATGAGCTGGCAAAACATAAAGCGACTATGGCAATTTTTTTATCAGTTCAATCGATTGATAAAGTTGTAGAGAAACTTAGCAAATATTACTCAGCTTCTACACCAATAGCAGTGGTTCAGAAAGCTTCGTGGGATGATGAAAAAGTTGTTGTGGGAACTTTAAATGACATAGAGGAAAAAGTTAAAAAAGCTGGGATTTATAAAACTGCACAAATTTTGGTTGGAGATTTCTTGGGAAATAATTATAGTTTTTCTAAACTTTATGATGAAAATTTCCGTCATGAATATAGGAGGGGTTCTCATTAGTTGGGCTATAATAACTCTAACGGAAGGGGGACTAGCACAAGCTGAAAAAATTGCAAATCTACTTAAAGCTGACCATTCTGTAAAGATTTTTACTTCTAAGAAACTTGTTTATGGTAACTCAACAAATGATATAGATATAATTGAAGATAGTTTTACAAATTTTGTGGGGCGTATATTTTGTAGCTATCGCACAATAATTTTTATAATGGCCACAGGAATAGTAGTGCGAAGCATAGCACCATACTTACAACATAAAAAAAGAGACCCTGCTGTCCTAGTAATGGATGAAAAGGGGCAACATGTAATTAGTTTATTATCAGGTCATCTAGGGGGAGCTAATGATAAGGCAATTTATTTGGCTGATAAAATAAAGGCTCAGCCTGTAATAACAACTGCTTCTGATATAAACAAAACTATAGCAGTTGATATGTTAGCTAAAAAGCTAAATTGTTGGATTGAAAATTTTGAAACGGCAAAAGAAGTTACCTATCTATTGGTAAATAACAAGAAAGTAGGTATAAAAACAGAATTTATTATACCCGAAGAGTTTTCTATGGATTTACAAGGTGCAGAAGGGATAATCTATATTTCTAACAAAGAACCTCTCGATGAAAAGGATGTTAAAAGTACCTGGTTAATTCCCCAAAATATAGTTGTGGGATTAGGCTGTAAAAAAGGTGTTGGCTGGCAACAAATAGATGAGGTTATCAAAAACTATTTAAGCAAACTTCGGCTACACCCTAAAAGCATAAAAGCTATAGCTACAATAGACTTAAAAAAAGATGAAAAGGGAATAGTTAAAGCAGCTCAGAAAAGGAAGATCCCTTTAAAGGTATATACCAAGCAGAAAATTAAGCAAGTAGAGGATATGTTTGACCAGTCTAAGTTTGTTAAAAGCAAAGTCGGTGTTTTTGGAGTATGTGAGCCCTGTGCTTATTTAGCTTCAAATAAAACAGGGAAATTAATTTTACACAAGAAAAAAGAAAGCGGTGTAACTATAGCAATTTGGGAGGAGCAAAATATTGAGTAAAAAAGGGAAAGTTTATGCTGTAGGGATTGGTCCCGGTAACATAGAGCATATGACAATAAAGGCTTATAATACGATAAAAGATAGTGAAGTAATTGTTGGTTATAAAACTTACATTGATTTAATAAAGTCGTTAATCCATGATAAAGAAATAATTTCTTATGGAATGAAAAGTGAGAAAGAACGGTGCAAAAAAGCAGTTGATTTAGCAAGGCAAGGCAAAATAGTTTCTATAATAAGCAGTGGCGATGTTGGGATTTATGGAATGGCTGGGCTGTTATTGGAAGTAGCTGACCAGAACAAGTCAACAAAGACAATGGAAATAGAAATTGTGCCAGGGGTAACAGCGTCTGTAGCTGCAGCAGCTTCCATTGGAGCGCCGATAATGCATGATTATGTTTCCATCAGTTTAAGTGACTTACTTACTGACTGGGAAGTAATTGAAAAAAGGGTTGAAATGGCTGCAAGGGGAGATTTTGTAATTTGTCTTTATAACCCCAAAAGTAAAGGTAGGCAACGGCAAATAGAAATTGCCCACGATACTTTATTGAAGCATAAAAGTGAAGAGACAGTTGTAGCCATTGCAACAAATGTAAAAAGACAAAATGAAAAGATTACTATTACTACATTAAAAGATATGTTAAAACATTCTATAGATATGTTTACAACGGTAATTATAGGTAATTCTAAAACTCATATGTCTGTTGACGACCAGTTTATGGTTACTCCCAGGGGATATAAAATATGATTTGGGTGATGTCGGGAACAAAAGATGGTAGAAATTTAATAAACCGGTTAGCTGATAAAGGTTATAAGATGGTTATAACCACTGCTACACAATATGGGAGTAGTCTTATCCCCCAAACTGGAAATATGAAGATTATTACCCAAAGGCTAACTGCTGAGCAAATGGAATTAGTGATAGCAGAGCACGACATAAAAATTTTAGTAGACGCTACCCATCCCTATGCCACCTCTGCATCCCAAAATGCTATTTTAGCATGTAAAAGTATGTCAATAAAGTATGTTAGATATGAAAGGCCTTCTATTCTAGAAGGTAGAAAATTTAATCAATCACCTAAGCTAAAAAGATTCCCCGATGTAAAAAAAGCAGCTCAATGGTTGAAAAATAAAAAAGGAAATATACTTTTGACAACTGGAAGCAAAAACTTAGAAGAATTTACTCAGGTTATAGAAAGAAAAAGACTTTATATCAGAGTTTTACCTAGCCAAGGGGTTATTGGCAAGTGTGAGATGTTAGGTTTTAACTCCTCTCAAATCATAGCTATGGAAGGACCATTTACTCAGCAAATGAATCAACAAATTTATAAACATTTTGCAATTCAACACATGGTTACGAAAGATAGCGGAGATGTCGGGGGGACAAATGAAAAATTAACAGGAGCAATACTAGAAGGTGTAACTCCCATAATAATAGATAGACCGAAAATAAACTATCCTAATATATCGTCTAAGTTAGATGATGTTTTGGAGTATGTGGAAAAGTATTATAGTTGAAATATATATAAAGGAGCATATAAATATGAAAAAAGGACTGTTTATTCTAGCTCATGGTAGTAGAGCAGCTGAGGCAAACGACCAATTGTTTAGTATTAGTGAAAAAGCAAGGTTAAATAAAAAAAATGAGTTTGATTTGGTAGGATATGGCTCAATGGAGCTATCTAAACCTTCTTTTGCGGAGGGGATAAACACTTTAGTTAAAGAGGGGGCAGAAAGCGTAGTTATTGTACCGTTGTTTTTATTTAAAGGTAACCACATAAAAAAGGACATACCGAAACTGCTAGAAGAAATTAAAAAAGAACATCCCGGTGTTGAATTTAAGATGACTACGCCTGTAGGTGAGGATGACAGAGTAGTAGATATATTGTTGGATAATGCTGTTAAAGGATAAATAGAATAAGTTTTAGAGTGCAGTTTTTCTATAAAAGAGGAATTGTACTCTTTTTAATGTAAATAACTTTTATCAACTGTAATTATTATATATTTCTATCCTATAAGATGATTTTATAATGAATAGTCACATCGTTAGATATATAATTAATTTAAATAGGAAATGCGGAGGGGATTAAATGGTTTTTGAAGCTTGTGTTGGAAATTATAAAGAGGCTTTAGAAAATGAAAATCTGGGTGCTCATAGAATTGAACTTTGTAGCAACCTCATAGAAGGTGGCGTTACTCCAAGCTATGGCACTATTAAAAAGGCTGTTAGCACCTTAAAAATTCCAGTTATAGTTATGATAAGACCACGCCCAGGGAGTTTCGAATTTGATAAAGACGAAATACAAATAATGTTAGATGATATTAAAAAGGCTAAAGAGTTAGGGGCATACGGAGTAGCTATAGGTGCTTTGAAGGGCGATAAAATTGATATAAAATCAACTAGAATGCTAGTTGAGGAAGCCAAACCTTTAAGAATAACATTTCATATGGCTTTTGATGAAGTTAACGACCAGTTTAAAGCTATGGAGCAGCTTATAAAATTAAACATAGATAGAATATTAACAAAAGGTGGGAAAGAAAGTGCTTGGGAAGGCAAAGAAAAGCTTAGAGAGTTGGTTTGTCATGCCCGAGGCAGAATTATTATTATGCCTGGTAAAGGAATTACTAAGGATAACAGGGAAAGTTTACAAAAATATACAAAAGCTTTGGAAGTTCATGGTACTAAAATAGTTAAATAGGTTATTGTAAAATGGACAGATTTTAAACACATAGACACTCTGGGTTTATTTCTAAGTGATATGTTATCTCTTAGGCACAAATTGATATTCTTAGGAGTTATCCACAATAAAAAGATATATCAAGCATTGTCGAATTTTACAATCGCCAAAATAGTTAAAAACCAGGAGGGGGATAAAGTGAAAAACTATATGGCTTTTGATTTGGGAGGAACAAACTTAAAATACGGAGTTGTCAATCAACATGGAGAAATCGTTGACAAAGGGATAACTCCCACTCCACGAAAAGATATAAAGGATCTTATAGACTTGATGGGAAAGCTGACAAAGGACTTTGCGGCAAAGTATAAAATAGAAAGCGTAGCTTTAAGTTGCCCAGGAACAGTTGACAATAAAGAGGGTGTTATAAGAGGAACTTCCGCAATACCTTATATCCATGGGCCAAATATTAAAGAAATATTAGGTGCAAAAACAAAATTAAAGGTTTATATGGAAAATGATGCTAACTGCGCTGCCCTAGCTGAGCTGTGGCAGGGGGTTGCAAGGGAATGTAAAGATGTACTATTTATTATTTGTGGAACTGGTATAGGGGGGGCAGTAATAAAAAATAAACAACTCCATGTAGGACAAAATTTACATGGGGGAGAATTTGGCTATATGCTGGCAGAAAAAGACTTTAAAAAAGGGAAATTTAAAAACTGGAGTGAGGTAGCTTCCACAAATGCATTAATAGAAAATGTTGCTCAACGCAAGCAGATTAAAAGCTGCCAGTTGGATGGAGTAGAGGTATTTAAGTTAGCCGCTAAAAATGATAAGGAATGTTTAGAGGCTATAGATGAGTGGTATATGCAGTTAGCTGTAGGAATATATAACCTACAATACATATATGACCCAGAAATGATTATAGTAGGAGGGGCAATTAGTGCAAGAGACGATTTAGATAAACAAATAAGCCAAAGATTAAAAACTATATTAGACAAGTTAGGTTATGCTGAGGTTATGCCTAATGTAAAAAGATGTGCTTTGAAAAATGATGCTAATTTAATAGGAGCTGTATATGGGGCTTTAAATTGTTAGGTGTTATTTTTAAAGTTTTTATGTTTATTTTAAAGGAGTTGGAGCAAAGTTATTCCAACTCCTTTTTTTTATAGATATTATTAACATGAGACTAACTATTGAAAATGGGAGGCGTAATAAATGACCAAAGAATTCCCGAAAGGATTTTTGTGGGGTGCTGCAGCTTCTGCTCAACAACTAGAAGGGGCCAGTAGTGAGGCTAAAAAAGCAAAAACAGTATGGGATTACTGGTATGCAAAAGAACCAGATAAGTTTTATCAAAAGAGAGGTCCTGAGCATACTTCTAACTTTTATTATAGATATAAAGAAGATATAGTTTTGATGAAAAATGTAGGGTTTAATTCTTTCAGAACTTCAATATCTTGGGCGAGGTTAATTCCCGACGGAAAAAAAGTAAATAAGGAAGCGGTAAGTTTTTATCGAGACTTGTTTGAAAGGTTAAACAAGGAGGGGATAAAACCAATAGCTAACTTATTCCATTTTGACATGCCATTAAGGTTACATAAAATTGGAGGGTGGGAAAATAAAGAGGTTTTAGAGGAATTTTATTATTATGCTAAAGTGGCATTTGAGACTTTTGGAGACCTTGTATTTGATTGGGTTACATTTAATGAGCCAATTGTTCCCATAGAAATGGGTTATCTCAACGATAAACACCTTCCAGGGATTTGGGATATGGAAAGGGCGATGCAAGCTGGTTTTAATACTATGGTTGCTCATAAAAAAGCGGTAAAAGCTTTTAAAGAAGCAAATATAGAAGGTGGGAAAATAGGTATTATATTAAACCTAACTCCTAGTTATCCTAAAGGAGAAAATGTAGAAGATATTAGAGCAGCAGAAATTGCCGATGCCTTCTTTAACAAAAGTTTTTTGGACCCTGCTGTTTTAGGAAGATATCCTAGAGTAATAAGGGATGTTCTGAAAACTGAGGGGATAAAAGTAAATTATAGCCAAGAAGAACTTGACCTTATAAAAAACTATAAAGTTGATTTTCTAGGAGTTAATTATTATCAGCCTAGGAGGGTTCAAAAAGGCGATTCTAAGTCAAATTTCAAGCAAGGGTTTGAAAAGTATTTTAGAAGTTACAAGTGGCCAAAAGCAAAAATGAATCCCCATAGAGGATGGGAGATATATGAAAAAGGGATTTATGATATAGCTATAAACTTAAGAGATTGCTATAGTAATATACCATGGTTTGTAGCAGAAAATGGTATGGGTGTTGAAGGAGAAGAAAAATTTATTAAAAATGGGATGGTCATGGATGATTATAGGATAGAATTTATGAGCGAGCATTTGACCTGGTTACACAAAGCTATTCAAGAAGGCAGTAACTGCTTTGGATATCACGTTTGGACCTTTATAGATAATTGGTCATGGTTAAATGAATACAAAAATAGATATGGATTGTATAGGGTGGATTTGTTAAACCAGAAAAGAACTATCAAAAAAAGTGGGCGTTGGTTTTATAATTTAGCTACTACCAACAAATTAATTGAAAATAACTAATTCTAGTTTTTACCATACTTCTGTAGCGATACAGTTACCAGTTACAAAGAATAGCGACAATTTAAGAATATTAAGCTTATAACTAAGTGTTAAGATTGGCAATTATTATTTTAGATGATAAAGGGGGACTTTTAGTGTTTACCCAACTTGGCAATGTTTTTACTCAAGCAAGTCTTTGGGTTTGGAGGATAATGCATCTAAATTGGGCATGGATTTTACACACCATTTTGGGGGGAGTAGTATTAGGGCTATTTCCTGCTACATTATCTATGTTTTATATCTCTAAAAAATGGTTAAAAGGTGGAATTGATGACGGTATTTGGAGAGAGTTTCACCGTTATTATAAAGAAAATTTTTGGGTGGCAAACGGGCTAGGTTGGGCTTACGCTTTTGTGGGGGTTTTCCTAGTTTGGGACTTGTATATTGTTACTCAAATTCAAGGTTTTTTTCCTTTGTTGTGTATGATTGCTATTATCTTTGCTTTAATATTTTATGTGTTTGCTTTTTTTTACCTTTTTTCCTACTATGTTTGTTTTAAAGGAAGTTTTAAAGACTACCTATTCCAGCCATTTATTATAGGTTTACTAAACTTAAGAGGAAACACTACAATAGCGATAGGTATTATTATGATATGCTATTTAATTTATCAGTTGCCAGGGCTAGTTCTCTTTACTGCTGGTGTTATGCCTAGTTATTGGATAATGAAAGTTTCTTTAAATAATTTTAAAAAATGGATATCTGAAGAAGAATGTAAAAAAATGGAGGTGCTATAATGAGTAACGAAAAAACAGCTCATATTATTTCACATTCTCACTGGGACAGAGAATGGTATATGAGTTTAGAAGAACATAGATATCATTTAGTGGAACTTATGGATGACTTACTTGACATGTTCAAAAATAATCCTGACTTTCATAGTTTTCACCTAGACGGACAAACAATTTTAATTGATGACTATTTAGCAGTTCGTCCGCAAAAAAAAGAAGAGGTAGAGCATTACATAAAAGAAAACAGGTTAATAATAGGACCATGGTATGTGCTGCAAGACGCCTTTTTAACAAGTTCTGAGGCAAACATAAGAAATCTGTTATACGGTTTAAAAGATACAAATAAATATGGGCAAAAAGGCCAGATAGGATATTTTCCTGATACTTTTGGTATATACGGTCAAGCTCCTCAGTTATTAAAGCAAGCGGGAATAGAAGTAGCTGCTTTTGGGCGAGGAGTAACCCCCACAGGCTTTAATAATCAGGTGTTTCACAGTGATGATTATTCGTCACCTTTTTCAGAATTGAAATGGGAATCACCTGATGGGTCTGAAGTGTTGGGGATTTTGTTTGCAAATTGGTATTCTAATGGAAATGAAATTCCTGTTGAAGAGCAAAAAGCGAAAGTTTATTGGGAAAAGAAGCTGAATGAGGTAGATAAGTTTGCTTCTACGTCAGAATTGTTGTTTTTGAATGGCTGTGATCACCAACCGCTACAAAAAGATATAACTGAAGCGATTTCTATAGCTAACCGACAAAACTCTGAAGTAGTCTTTAAACATTCAAGTTTTGAAAATTATATCCGCAATCTTAAAAAGCATCTTTCCCCAAACTTGCAAACCATAAAAGGAGAATTGCGCAACCAAAAGACAGATGGTTGGGCTACTCTAGTTAATACAGCATCATCTAGAGTATATCTAAAAGTCCAGAATGACTACTGCCAAACGTTGTTAGAAAAAAGGCTAGAACCTATGGGGATATTTGCTATTAACAAAGATAGATACAGAGATTATAGTGAATTTTATTGGAAAATGCTTATGGAGAATCACCCCCATGATAGCATCTGTGGATGTAGCGTTGATGAGGTTCATAAAGAGATGGAAACTAGGTTTTTAAAAGTTAAGCAAGGGGTTGAAAAAGTTTCCACTGAGTTGGGGAATAGCTTTGCAGTGGAAATAGATACAAACCATGCAAACAAGGATGCTATCCCTTTTGTAGTATTTGATACTTATGGGCACCAACATAAGAAGGTACTAACTAAAAAGTTCCATCTAAAGAAAATTTATTTTGATGAGATGAGTTTCAAAGAAATTCCAAAAACCTTAGAAAGGTTAAGCCTTCCCAATTTTGTCGTAGAAAGAGCAGATAATAAAGTAGTAGATTGTGCAGTTAAAGATTTAGGGATTAAGTTTGGTTATGACTTGCCCAAAGACGGCTTTAGAAGACCTTACTACGCTAAAGAAGTAGAAGTGACATTTTTATATGACTCTAAAAGAGCTGTCGGCTATGAAAGGTGTTTTCTAGTACCTCATGAGAAGGATGTTATCAAAAGTAGCCCAAATATCTGGGATTCCAAAAGTAAAACATTAGAAAATGACAACATTGCTGTTGCTATAAATGAAAATGGTAGTTACACCGTAAAAGACAAGAATACCAACAAGGTATATAGGCAATTAGGAATTTATGAAAATACAGGAGATATAGGTAACGAGTACATGTACAAGCAGTCCGGTGATGAGCTGACTGTAACAAGTGAAAACAATAGATGTGCATTAGAGGTGGTGAATAACACGTCTTTATCAGCCACAGTAAGACTGACAAATACCTTAGAAATACCAACAAAAGCTGATGATGCTTTGAAAAAAGAAAAAAGCAGTTTAGTTTGGCATCCGGATAGAAAAGCAGAGAGAGGGAAGGAAAAGAGTACTATTGTTATAGTTACAGAGTTAAAGTTAGAAAAACAAGGCAAAGGATTAAAGGTTACCGTAAATGTAGATAACAACGCAAAAGATCATAGGCTAAGAGCTTTGTTTCCCATTGGAGAAACAGCCGAATACCATTTCGCAGATAGTATTTTTGAAATAGCTAAGCGACCTAATAACCCAGCTTCAACTTGGGAAAACCCATCTTTTGATCATCATATGCAAAGATTTGTAAGCTTAAATAACAAATATGGCCTAACCATTGCCACCAAAGGACTTCATGAGTACGAAATAGTTGATAATAGTACAATTTGTGTTACTTTGCTTAGATCAGTTGGAGAGATGGGAGACTGGGGACATTTTGAGACTCCAGAAGCACAATGTTTAGGAGAAAATAAAGTGGAATTTATGCTAATACCACATAAGGATGATGTTATTTCCAGTAACTCTTATTTAGACGCCTATAGCTTTCCATACAATCCTTTGATTTTACAACAAAAACAAAGTAATGGATCTGTTGACAAACAAAGCAGCTATTTAACTTGGAATGGCAAAGGACTAGTGCTCACAGCGTTAAAAGCAGGTGAGGGTGAAAATGAGATAATAGCTAGATGGTATAATCCCACTGAACAATGTATAAGCCTGGAGGTTGAGAGTGCAGGTAAACACAATGAAATATTTAAATCAAATATTGTTGAGGAAAAGTTAGAAAAAATAGGTGAGAAAAAGGGCGTCATTGAGGTGAAGCCCCATGAAATAACAACAATTATTTCCAATTCAAAAATTACAAAATAAGGGGAGAGCAAGATGGAAAACTTACCAAACTCATTTAACGCAATACTATCTAAGGTTAAAAATAAATATAAAAATGATCCAGACACATATAAGCTGTTTGAGAACTGTTTTTTAAATACTTATCAAACCACATTAAAAAAGGATGAGCAAGGAGTGTTTGTTATAACAGGTGATATTCCCGCTATGTGGTTAAGAGACTCATCTGCCCAAATAAGGCCCTATTTAACTGTAGCTAATGAGGATAAAGAAGTTGCTGAGTTGATAAAAGGAGTAATTGAGAGGCAATGGGAATATATTCTTCACGATCCTTATGCTAATGCTTTTAATCAAAGTCCCAGTAAAGATGGGCATCAACAGGATTTAACTGAAATGAGTCCACTTGTTTGGGAACGCAAATATGAGGTGGATTCGCTGTGTTACCCAATTCAGTTAACTTACCTTTACTGGAAGGCAACTGGAGATAACAGTATACTGAGCGATAAACTTAAAAAGGTGATAGAAACTGTATATGATCTGTGGAAAACAGAGCAGGAACATGAAGAAAAATCCCCTTATAGGTTCCAGCGTAAAGATTGTCGTGTGTCAGATACTTTACTAAGAGATGGAAAAGGAGGGGATTCTGTAAAAACAGGGATGACTTGGTCTGGATTTAGGCCTAGTGATGATGCTTGCCTGTATGGGTATTTAATTCCAGCTAACATGTTTGCTTGTGTATCCCTAGGCTATGCCCAATGCATGTTGGAACAAATGGAAGAGTCTACTTTAGCGAACAAAGTGAAAGTACTAGCAGAAGAAATAAAGGAAGGTATAGAAAAATACGGTAAAGTTAATCATCCAATTTTTGGAGATATGTACGTTTATGAAACAGATGGCAAAGGTAATGTTAATTTAATGGATGATGCTAATGTGCCCAGCTTACTTTCAATACCGTATTTAGGCTATACTGACTTTGATGAGCCTACCTATTTAAATACTAGAGAGTTTATATTAAGTAGACATAATCCATATTACTATGAAGGTGAAGTAGCTAAAGGTATTGGGAGTCCTCATACTCCAGATCATTATGCTTGGCATATAGCTTTGGCTATACAGGGCATGACGGCTACTAAAAAAGAGGAAAAAGATAAAATACTGGAGCTTTTCAAAAACACCCATGGGTCTACATATTTTATGCATGAAGGGTTTGATGTTGATAACTCCAAAAAATTTACTAGATCGTGGTTCGCTTGGGCAAATTCAATGTTCAGTGAGTTTGTTCTAAGTCAGATAGGTATATATGTACCTTCAAGCCCTTTAGAAAAAGCAAACAAAAAATAAACGGGGAGGAGTTATATGTTTTTTAAAATTGAGAAACTAGAAAACCGTATCAACGAACTAGATAGATTAAGGTATAAAAATATAAAGATGATAGAGTCATTTAAAACCTATAATCCAACAAAAGGTGAAGAAAATAGATTACCTACAAATTACTCTACAGAAGTTTTAACAGTCAACGATCATTGGGCTGGTAGGGATAAATATTTATGGCTTAATACTAATATAAAATCTATCCCTTTATCAAAAGATAGTCGTCAAGTGCTATTTTTGGACTTAGGTCGCACTGGTGGTGGAAATAACTCAGGTTTTGAAGCCTTATTATATCTCAACAAAGAGCCATTTCAGGCAGTTGACTGTAACCATAAAGAGGTTATCCTGCCTAATGCTGGCGATAAAATGGAACTGGATATATTACTTTGGTCAGGACTAGAGGGTGGGGGGCACCCTCAGCAACAATTTTATCGCATAAAAGAAGCGTGGCATGGACTTTTAGATAAAAAAATTGATAGCCTTTATTATTTATCGAAAGCGGTTTTACAATCAATAAAAGTTTTAGATGAAAATGACCCATCGAGAGCTAAACTTCTAACTTCTCTTAATGATGCCTTTTTAGTGATAGACTGGACCGAACCCCAAAGTGAAGAATTTTATCAATCAGTTTATAAGTCCTTGGATATTTTAAAAGCAAAGGTTAATTTAAAATCTGCCAATAAACAGAATATTAACATTCATACAATAGGCCATTCCCACATTGACTTAGCGTGGCTTTGGCGAGTGAAACATACTAAAGAAAAGGCAAAAAGAACATTTACAACCGTTCTGAGATTGATGGAACTTTATGATGACTATACTTTTCTGCAAAGTCAACCACAATTATATCAGTGGATAAAAGATGAAGAGCCAGAATTGTATAAAAAAATTAAAGAAAAAGTAGCTAATGGTCAGTGGCAGGTGGAAGGAGGAATGTGGGTTGAAGCAGATTGCAATATTCCATCTGGAGAATCTTTGGTAAGACAACTTTTATACGGTAAAAAGTTTTATTTAGATGAGTTTGGAAAAGATAGCAAGGTTTTATGGCTTCCCGATGTATTTGGTTATAGCTGGGCATTACCTCAGATATTAAAAAAATCAGGCATAGAAACTTTTGTAACTACAAAAATCAGTTGGAATCAATATAATAGGATGCCTCATGATACCTTTAAGTGGAAAGGTATAGATGGTAGTGAAGTTCTAACTCACTTTATTACGACCCCGGAGCCAGGCAGGGATGAAAACTCTTGGTTTTATACCTATAATGGTTTAATAACTGCTGAAACCTTAAAAGGTATTTGGAATAAATACCGTGATAAGGAAATCAATAATGATTTGTTATTGGCTTATGGATACGGAGATGGTGGTGGCGGCGTAAATAGAGAAATGTTAGAAATGAAAAATCAGTACAATAAGGTAGATGGTATGCCTAAAGTACAATCCACAAACGCCGAAAAATATTTTGACAAACTACATGAAAATTTAGATCACAGCAATGGATATCTTCATACATGGGATGGTGAACTTTATTTAGAGTACCACCGAGGAACATATACAAGTCAAGCCAAAGTAAAACAAAAAAACCGTCAGCTAGAAAATGAGTATAGAAAATTAGAACTGATATCTGTTTGGGAAGGGTTTAAAAATAAATTTAAACAATACCCAAAAGAGTTAATTGAAAAAGGCTGGAAAAAGATATTATTAAATCAATTCCACGACATAATACCGGGTTCATCCATCAAAGAAGTTTATGAGGATTGTCATAAAGATTATCAACAAGCAGAAGAAATTAAAAACCAAATCATGACAAATAAAATAGAAACTATCGTTGTTAAAGAAGATAACGTAGTAAGTTACTTTCATCCTTTACAATATAAGGGAGCGATTGTGGTAAAAGTTCCTAAAGAGAACAACCCTGAGAGTTTAAATTTTTGGTTAGAAGATAAACCTTTAACTGCACAAAAATTAGAAAATGGTGATTTTTTAGTGTTAGTTGATGAGGCAAGACCTCTATCATTTGGAAATATAGCTTTAAAAGAAGCTGAGACTGAAAAAAGTAATCAACTGAGCTCTGTAGAGTTGCATAAACAATTCTTGAGCACTCCTTATTATGAAATAAAGTGGGATAGTCAAGGACAGTTAACTAGTATTTTTGATATAGAAGCTGGTAGAGAGGTATTAAAAGGCAAAGGAAATGTGTTTAGGATTTTTGAAGATAAACCAATGGCTCATGATGCCTGGGACATTGATTTATTTTATAAAGAAAAAAGCAGCAAGGTTGGAAATCTAAAAGAGTGTTATGTTGAAGAGAATGGAAAAATACGAACCACTATTGTATTTAAATGGCAGTGGAAAAATGTATCTATTACTCAAAAAATGCACTGTTACTCTTATACTAAAAGAATAGATTTTGAAACAATTGTCGATTGGGACGTAAGGCAAAGACTTTTAAAAGTTGAGTTTCCGTTGGATATCAGATGCACAGAAGCTATTTATGATATCCAATTTGGAAATGTTACTAGACCTAATAACTGGAATACATCTTGGGACATGGCCAGATTTGAATCAGTAGGGCATAAATGGTCTGCTATTTCTGAAACAGATTATGGAGTTGCTTTAATGAATGATAGCAAGTACGGATACTCAAACAAGGATAATGTGCTACAATTATCGCTGTTAAAAGGAGCTGTACACCCTGACCCCAATGCAGACGAAGGACAGCACTACTTTACTTACTCAATTTTCCCCTTTGGTGGGCTCAAAAATAAATGGGAGGTTGAGAAAGAAGCTGCTTATCTAAATACCCCTATAGAAGCTTTATCCGGTGGAGCAAAAAAAGAGTTCACTGCTCCTTTTATAGAAATCGATAAAGAAAATGTCGTTTTAGATGCTGTAAAGATTTCTGAATGGAGTGATAACAAAATAATAGTGAGGTTCCATGAAATGGAAGGTGCTAGATCTAAAATAAAAGTTAAATCTTTGTATGAAATTGATAACTGGAAAGAAGTAAACTTAATTGAGAATGAAAGCTTATCGCCTTTGCACCATGGACCAATAGAGTTAGAATTTTCACCTTATGAAATAAAGACTATAGAGGTAGAGTTTAAATAATACCAAAGACAAAACAGAGATTATAATCTCTGTTTCTTGTCGTTAAAACGTGCAGGGATTTGCATAAAAAAATTGAATTATATAAGTATATATAAATGAAAAAAATAAAGTAAAAATGTAAAATAGTGGGTGTAATTATGCAAGCTTTTAAGTTAGCAAAAAAAATAAAAGTTAGGATGTTTTATAGGGTATTTTTTACCTACTCCACCATAATTCTTTTAACTATGGCATTGCTTTTTTTATTTGTTTGGAGTTATTATTCTGAACTGATTATTCAAAGAGAGCTGTACCAAAGAGAAAACATTATAAAAGAAGTTAAGTCTGAGCTTGCATATAAGCATGAGTTTACCAAACAAGGGGTAAGACAGTTATATTTCGAAGAAGACTTAATTGAGGATTTAGTTTTTGCGTTACAGCATGATTATCAGGATTACTTAGAATATAGATTAAATAAGTTTGCTGAAAGTGATTCTTTTGTTCCATATAATTTTGACCTATTTATAAAAAATTATTATTCCAGAAATCCTGATATTGTGGCATTGCAAATCCAAAATGAAGTGCTAAACACGCAATACCAATATTTATTTGACCATAGTAGTTGGTATATAAGTGAAATGAATGATGATGTTGATGCCAAAGAGAGATTTTATACAGTAAAGGTATCGATTAACGACCCTGTTTCTTTGGAAAGAATTGGAACCATGACTGCATATTATAGTTATCAAGGGTTTGATAGAGTGTTATCTAGGGTAGATGAACCTTTAAAAGGGTCAGTAACCTTAAGTAATAAAGAAGGGAAAAACTATTATACTTATGGAGAAAAATATAAAGAAATAAGTCCTGAGTTTGGTTCTGGTAATAAAGAACTGAAATCAGGAGGGACTTACTTTGTAAACTCTTCAGTTGAGCCAATGAGTGAGGTTATGGTAACCTCCATACTGCCTAGAAACGAAGTAAAAAACTTGCGTGGATATGGGTTTAGAGTGGTTTTAATGACTTCAGGGTTAGCGTTTATAGCTATAGCTATTCCTTATTTTTCTTTGAGAAGTTATTCTAAAAGGGTAGATGAGATTATTGGCAAAATGAAAGAAGTTCAAAATGGAGACATGAAAGCTAGAATCTCCAATGTTAAGGTTTGTGATGATCTCTCTATAATTGCTCATACGTTTAATGAAACACTAGATACCTTAGATGACTATCTAAATAAGATGTACTTTTCAAAGCTAAAGCAAAAAGAGGCAGAATTAGCTCACTTACAAGCACAAATAAACCCCCATTTTTTATACAACACTTTAGAAGCTATACGAATGAAATCAATGGCTGAGGGAGGACAAACTTCTGCTAAAATGATTGTACAGTTGTCCAAAATATTTAGACATTCCTTAAATAAGGCGGAAATGGTAACTATACGGGAAGAAATAAATCATGCCTTTGAATATATCGAATTATTTAAAAATCGCTTTCCTAATCAACTTATTTGTAGATTTGAAGTAGGGAAGAAGGTAGAAAACTGCTATGTAATCCCTTTTATATTACAACCATTAATAGAGAATTTTTTGATGCATGGCTTTAAAAGGGATAGAGATGATAATAAACTTTTCATTAAAATAGAAGAAGAGAGACAGCAGTTATCGATAATAATTGAAGATAATGGAATCGGTATAGACAGCAGAAAGGTAAAAGAAATAGAAAAGAAAATAAACAACTTAGATAGCGATTCTGAGTCTATAGGACTTAGTAATGTCAATCAAAGGATAGTGCTAAAACATGGTGAAAACTACGGTGTAAAAATAGAAAGTGAATATGGCTGTGGAACTTTAATTAAAGTAAAGTTACCAATTATAAAAGAGGTGCAAAGCTATGGTTAAAGTGATGCTTGTTGATGATGAACCGTTAATACTGGAAGGACTTAAAAATATTATAAACTGGGAATCTTTTGGTTTTAAAGTCGTTTCTATAGCTTCTCACGGAAAAGAAGCTATAGAAAAATATAAAGCTAATCCTGCTGATCTTGTAATAACAGATGTAAAAATGCCTAACATGGGAGGGTTAGAATTAATTAAAGCCTTAAAAGCAGAAAATAATGAGGTTAAATCAATCGTACTATCTGGGTTCCAAGAATTTGATTATGTTAAAAAAGGTTTAGAGCTTGGAATAGAAAATTATTTGCTAAAGCCAGTGGACCAAGAGGAGCTTTTATTATCTTTAAAGGGTGTTAAAGAAAAGATAAATAATACATTGATACAGCAAAAATCTAGTTTAGTTATGCGGGATCAGGGGCTGTGGCGATGGATCAATGGACAAATGAGCTTTGATGATTTAAGGCAAAGGCTATCATTTTACACAGGAATGGACATTACTTTTCCTATAAATATTGGACTGTTAAAGATTGAGTGCCAGCAAAGTAGTGAAATACTCATTAACAGACTCCAGAAAGAAATGGAAAAGAGAGAAAAAACTATAGCTGTGGTATCCCCTTTGGGGCACATGTTTTTCTTATGGTGTGGCATCGATGAAGATAAATTAAAAGAAGAAATTGCTGACTTAAAAAAAAGGTTAAAAAAGGATACTGAAAAAGGTGAATACATTTTAGTTTATAGTAAGAAAGTAAAAGAACCAGAGAAAATACACGATGCTTTTAAGGAAATTGAAATGGCTAGTGAATTGAAAATGCTTCTGCCTAAACAAGAGCATAAAAATATTGATTACATTTACTTTAAAGAATCGAAAAATGTTAAAGAAGAACACACCTACTTAAGTAATCATCTAAGCCAAGAAATAATTGAAAAGATTACAGAGGGGGAATATGACTTAGTAGAAAAAGAACTGGGAAAAACATTTGATTACTATAATTCCCAAAATTTAAAGGTTATAGTAAAAAGCATATTATTGGAACTATTATTTTTTATCAAGAATAACTTCTTTCTGCAGTTAGAACATGAACAGTATGTAAAAAAAGTCCATGCTATACTAAACCTTCAATCGGTTGAAGAGGCTAAAATTACCCTAACTCACTGTATTGAGCTTTTGGAGACCTCAAAAATTGAAGATAAAAGCAAACACAGCCCTATTATAGAAACTATATTAAAGCATATTCACCAAAACTATGCAGAAGATATGTCCTTAAAAACACTAGGAGCTCTTTACCATATAAGCCCAATTTACTTGGGGCAACTATTTCAAAAAGAAGTCAACTATTCTTTTACGAAATACTTGAACAGCGTCCGAATAAAGAAAGCTAAAGAATATCTTTTGAACTCATATGAAAAAGCTGGCTCTATAGGAAATAAAGTTGGTTATGCAGACCCTGCTTACTTTTACAAACAGTTTAAAAAGCAGGAAAAGATGACGCCTTCACAGTGGAGAAAAAAATATACTAAAACAGGCTAACCTTAAAGGGGTTAGCCTGTTTTAATGAAAGTATATTTATTTTTAACAGTAAATCTATGTTATCTCAACTTTCTAGAAAACCTTAGGTTTAATATAATAAATATAGAAGCAAATAACGTAAAGGGAGGCATAACATGTGGCGACTTAAAAGGACAGCAAAAAACATTAAAAAAAATCGCGTGTGGTTATTGATGACACTACCTGGACTTATATGGTTAATAGTTCTAAAATACATACCAATGTTTGGACAAATCCTGGCCTTTAAAGATTTTAAATTCCACCCCGATGGTTTTTTAGCAAGTATTTATCATAGTGAATGGGTGGGGCTTGATAACTTTAGGTTTTTGTTTGGTAGTAGAGATGCCTGGGTGATAACTCGAAACACAGTGTTGTACAATCTGGTTTTTATAGTACTAGGGCTAGTTTTAGCAGTTGGTTTTGCTATCGTGTTAAGCGAAATTGCTAACAAAAGATTAACTAAAGTGTATCAAACAGGAATGCTTTTCCCTCACTTTTTATCTTGGGTGGTAGTAAGCCATTTTGTGTTTGCATTTTTAAGCGTAGAAAGGGGAATGTTCAATAGGATATTAGAGGCTTTTGGACAAGACCCTGTTTTTTGGTATAACGAACCCAAGTTTTGGCCGTTTTTTATAGTAGGAATCAGCCAATGGAAAGGTGTTGGGTTTAACAGTATTATTTATTTAGCAGCCATAGTGGGTATTGATAAAAACTACTATGAAGCGGCTTTGATTGATGGGGCTAGTAAATGGCAACAAATAAAGCATGTTACCATTCCTATGCTCAAACCTTTGATGATAATACTTACGCTGTTAAGTATCGGTAATATATTTAGTGCTGACTTCGGATTGTTTTATCAGATTCCGAGAGACTCTGGTCCATTATATCCGGTTACAAACGTTATAGATACCTATGTATACAGAGGGCTAATGTCTATGGGAGATATAGGTATGAGTACAGCAGCAGGATTATACCAGGCTACTGTAGGATTTGTTTTGATTATGATTACTAACTATATTGTGCGGAAAATAGATGAGGAGAATGCATTATTCTAAGTTTAGGAGGATTAATAAAATGAAAAGTTTTGAAAAAATTTCACAGCAAACAAAAGCAAGCAGTGAAGAAGTTGTAAATTTAGGCAAAAAAAAGAAATATGATCCTCATTCTTTTTCTAAAAAGACTAATATTGTTATGAATATTTTGTTGGCACTTTTTGCATTTCTTTGCATTTTTCCTTTTGTATATGTGATTATTATTTCTTTATCCAGTGAGCAGTCCTTGGCAATGCATGGTTATAGAGTGATACCCCAAGAGTGGAGTTTAGATGCATATAGATACTTGTGGATGATGAGGTCTCAGCTGCTTAGAGCATACGGAATAACTATATTTATAACTGTAGTAGGTACGCTTTTGAGTGTTGCCATGATCTCGATGTATTCATATGCAATATCAAGAAAACAGTTTATTTACCGACGGCAGTTTACTTTTCTAGTGTTTTTTACAATGTTGTTTAGTGGGGGTATGGTGCCATTTTATATTGTAATGACCCAATTTTTAGGCTTAAAAAATAGTATATGGGCGCTGATACTTCCCTTAGCAGTAAACGCTTTTTATATAATTATAATGCGAACTTTCTTTCAGCGTTCTGTACCAGAAGCTATTATAGAATCAGCTAGAATAGATGGTGCTGGAGAATTTAGAATTTTTCTTACTATAGTTTTGCCACTGGCTATTCCAGGAATAGCAACCATAGCTCTCTTTAGTACATTAGCTTATTGGAATGACTGGTTTAATGCATTGCTGTTTATAGACGATCCTAATTTGATTCCGCTACAATCGTTGTTGATGAGGATTGAAAATAACTTAGATTTCATAGCACAAAATGCTCATATAGGTGCACAAAGTGAATCCTTAATGGCGTCTATACCGCAGGATTCTGCTCAAATGGCAATAGTGGTTATAGCAACCTTGCCGATAGCTTTAACTTATCCTTTCTTTCAAAAATATTTTGTTAGAGGATTGACTATTGGTGGGGTAAAAGAGTAATTAAAAAAGGAAAACCTTTTTTAAAATAACAAAAGAAATAAGGGGGAAGAAAATGAAAAAGTTATCTTTGTTTTTAGTTATTATTATGGTGCTCAGCTTTACTGCTGGCTGTGGAGGAGAAAAAGAAGTTAAAGGCAACCCTGACCATGAGTTAGACCATGTTACATTAACTTGGTACTTAATTGGAACACCACAATCTGACCTTGACAAAGTACTAGAAGAAATTAACGAATACACACTTGAAAAAATAAACGCTACCATAGATTTGCGCATGTTAGATTGGGGCGAGTATGATGATAGGATGCAAGTTATTGTTACGTCTGGAGAAGAATATGATATTGCCTTTACAAGTTCATGGGCAAACAACTATTCCTTAAATGCAAGACGAGGCGCTTTTTTAGAACTTACAGATCTTATGGATGAATATGGACAAGAAATGCAAGAGGCTATAGATCCTGCCTTCCTTGAAGGAGCACAAATAGACGGTGGTTTATACGCGGTGCCAACAAATAAAGAAGTTGGGCAGCAGGCTGTATTAGCTTATAACAAGGAATTAGCAGATAAGCATGATCTTGATTTGTCAGATGTAACTTGTATAAAAGATATGGAACCATATTTTCAAGTAATAAAAGAAGAGGAATCTGGAGTAAGTCCCATAGCTACTTTTGATGCATTTTTGCCATTTGATTCGCTACTTCAAGAAGAAATGCCTTTTGCCTTTAGGCTAGAAGGAGATACAACTGAAGTTATAAATAAGTATGAGGAAGAAATTACCCATGATATTTTGAGTACTATGCATGACTACTATAACAAGGGATATATAAGGTCAGATGCTGCTACAAGCACAGATTCATGGCCTATGGATGTGCAAAATTGGTTTGTTAGAAAAGAGCTATATCAACCATATGCAGAACTATTATGGTCCCGTTCATCAGGATATGAAATAGATTATGTGCCTTTACAAGAACCATATGTATTTAATAACTCGGTGACGGGCTCTATGCAAGCTATTTCAGCTACTTCAAGAAATCCAGAAAGAGCTATGATGTTTTTAAATCTGTTAAACACAGATCCTTATTTAAGAACCTTAGTTGATAAAGGTATAGAGGGAGTTCATTATGAGCTAAATGATGATGGAACAATAACCGATTTACCGGCAAGAGTAGAGGATTACAACATGCCGAGTTTTGCAATAGGCAACCAGTTGATTTTGCCTTTGCATGACGATGAGCCCGAGGATAAATGGGAAGCTTTTGAAGAATTTAACGATAACTCAATTCCTTCACCAGCTTTAGGGTTTTATTTTGACCCAAGCGCAGTAAGAACAGAAATTGCAGCAATTTCTAACGTAACAAGTGAGTTTGCACCCGCTCTATTAAAAGGAGCAGTTGATCCAGATGTGTATTTAGATGTATTTAATGAAAGATTATATGAAGCAGGTATGCAAAAAGTACTTGATGAGATTCAAGAACAATATGATGAATGGCGTGCACATCAACAATAACTGATGATGAACCCTGTTGTATGTAGCAACAGGGTTCAGTATTAGGAGGGGCTTAAGTGTATTACGGAGCAATCGAAGCAGGAGGCACAAAATTTGTTTGTGCCGTAGGTAATAAAGATGGTGAAATTATTGATAAAACAAAGATTTCTACACAATCACCAGAAGAAACCATAAACAACGTGATTAATTTTTTTAAAAATTATCCATTAAAAGGACTTGGAATAGGCTGCTTTGGTCCTGTGCAAATAGATAAAAGTCAGGGCAATTATGGAGAAATATTGAGCACACCAAAGAGAAAGTGGAGAAATTTTAATATTTATAAGAAATTTAAAAACTATTATGATATACCAGTTTATTTAGATACCGATGTAAATGTGGCTGCTTTAGGTGAGTATAGGTGGGGAGCAGCGAAAGAAAACAATAGCTGTTTATACGTAACCGTTGGCACAGGTATTGGAGCTGGCTTTGTTAAAGATGGTCAGACGTTAAATGGAGTAAATCACCCTGAGATGGGTCATATAAGGGTTAAGCGTTCAAAGGAAGATGATTTTCAAGGTGTTTGCCCTTATCACAGCGACTGTTTGGAAGGGTTAGCATCTGGTCCAGCTATAGAAAAAAGGTATGGGGTAAAAGCAAGTGAACTAAGCCACAGAGATGATGTTTGGGAATTAGAGAGCTATTACTTAGCTCAGGCTGTTATGAATTATACCTTAATATTATCTCCTCATAAAATCATTCTAGGCGGAGGCGTTATGAAACAAAGTCATGTTATATCTAAAATTAAGGGGAAATTGGAAAAAATGGTCAATGGATATGTAAAAATTCCTCCTGAATTTATAGTCAAACCTAAATTAAATGATGAACAAGGTATAAGAGGAGCTTTGGCACTAGCACTACAAGAAAAAGGAGAATAGGCATGATAAAAGAACCTTTGTTTTTGGGGCCTGTGTTTAAAGAAAGGCTCTGGGGAGGTAAAAAATTAAAAACCTATTTTAATTATGATATCCCCAGTAATAAAACAGGAGAGTGTTGGGCAGTATCTGCCCATCCCAGTGGAGAAAGTATAATTTTAAATTCTAAGCTTAAGGGAAAATCATTAAAAACAGTTTGGGAAGATTACCCACAAGTTTTTGGATACCCTAGACAAAAAAAGTTTCCGTTGCTGATTAAGATTCTTGATGCAAATAAAGATTTGTCAGTGCAAGTACATCCTGATGACCGATATGCTAAAGCCAATGAAGTGGACGGCCTCGGTAAGACTGAATGTTGGTACATAGTGGATTGTGATGAAGATGCAGAAATAGTTTTAGGACATAAAGCAAAGACCCATGATGAACTAAAAAAACTAGTTTATAACAAAAAGTTTGAATCTTTGTTGACAAAGAAGAAAATTCGACCAGGAGATTTTATCTATATTCCTAGTGGAACAATCCATGGGTTATGTAAAAACACAGTAGTGTTAGAGGTGCAACAAAGTTCTGACACAACTTATAGATTATATGACTACAACCGAAAAGATGAGTTAGGAAATACTAGAGAACTCCATTTAAAACAAGCTATAGATGTAATAGCCACTCCTCACGACGAACCAAAAAATAAGCCAACTGTGGAGAAAAGAGATGGGGTTTTAAAAACCAAGTTTATTGACAACTCATTTTTTACTGTACAAAAGTGGAATATTGAGGATGCAGGAAGTTTTGATAAAAGCCAGCCATTTATGATATGTAGCGTTTTAAAAGGTGATGGCAAATTGGTTATAGATGAGAAAGAGTATAGTATAGCAAAATCTTCCCACTTTATATTGCCTTGTATGGTCGAAAAATTTTCCATACATGGAGAAAATCTTGAAATATTTGTGTCCTATATATAATTTTAAAAGGGGGAAAAACGATGGCATCATTAAATTTAAAAAATGTTTATAAAATATTTGATGAAAAAGTTACGGCTGTTAATGACTTTAATCTTGAGATAAAGGATAAGGAATTTATTGTGTTGGTGGGACCATCTGGTTGCGGAAAGTCAACAACTCTCAGGATGATTGCCGGTTTAGAGGAGATATCACAAGGTGAAGTGTATATTGGCGATGAACAAGTTAATGAAACTGCGCCTAAAGATAGAGATATTGCTATGGTATTTCAAAATTATGCACTATATCCGCATATGACAGTTTTTCAGAATATGGCATTTGGTCTTAAACTTAAAAAAATGCCTAAAAATGAAATTGATAAAAGAGTTCAGGAAGCTGCAAAAATTTTAGAAATAGAAGAATTATTGGATAGAAAGCCTAAAGCTTTATCGGGAGGGCAGAGACAAAGAGTCGCTTTAGGAAGAGCTATCGTTCGTGACCCCAAAGTGTTTTTAATGGATGAGCCATTGTCAAACTTAGATGCAAAGCTAAGGGTTGTTATGAGAACAGAGATTGCTAAATTACATCAGAAGTTGCAAACAACTTTTATTTATGTAACCCATGATCAGACAGAAGCTATGACAATGGGGGATAGAATTGTAGTAATGAAAGATGGAGTTATTAATCAAGTAGATACTCCTTTAAATCTTTATAACAATCCAATTAATCTCTTTGTAGCCGGGTTTATTGGCAGTCCTCAAATGAATTTTTTACAAGGGAAAATAGAAGTTAAAAACAATAGCACGTTTTTTGTTTTTGGAGAAAATTATATCCAGTTGCCAGAGGATAAAAGTAGCATTGTTAATGAAAAAGGATATCTAAGTGGCAGTGAGATGATTATGGGTATAAGACCAGAGGATATTTTCAATGATTCTGCTACTATAGAAAAATTTATTAAATCAAGTATTGAAGGAAAAGTAGAGGTCACTGAAATTATGGGAGCTGATGCTTCTTTGTTTGTAGATATTGACGGACAAAATTTAGTCGCTAGAGTTGAGTCCAGTTCACAATTAAAACCTAATACAATGACTAAGCTAGCTTTAAATCCAGCTAAAATACATCTGTTTGATAAACAAACAGAGGAGTCTATATTGTATTAATGTACTTAAATTTAAGTAGTCTTTTGTTTGTGCATGTTATCTAAATTTTTTACACTTTTAAAAAACTAGATAATCATGTAAATTTAAGTTGCTAACCAAATAAAAGAGAGGAGCACTTTCTATGAAAAAAAGTTTTTTGATTTTATTGGTTTTTCTCATGGCCTTGAATTTAGCTGCTTGTTCGGAAGATATGGCACAGTTTGAGATGACAGAAGAAGCTAATCCTGAGGTGGCTATGGAAAATGGTCCAATATCTTCTTATTGGTTTCCTGATGAATTGTTAGAGTGGGATCCCTCTGAAGATCCTGATTTATTGTTTAATAAAAGTACAGTTCCTTTGGCAGATCGAGTTTCAAGGGATCGACTGCCAACAATCAATAATTCTCAAAACAAAGATGTTAATGTTGTGGCTTTGAGCATTATGAACAGTAGTACCAGCGGTAACCCATCAAATGGAACCAATGAATTCGATTCAAACACATTTACTTATTGGCAATATATTGACCAGCTTGTGTATTGGGGTGGTTCCTCTGGTGAAGGAATAATAGTGCCCCCAAGTCCAGACGTTGTAGATGCAGCACACAAAAATGGTGTACCAGTTCTTGGAACTGTATTCTTTCCTCCAGAAGACTACGGAGGTCAAATGAAATGGTTAGAGCAGTTCTTAGTTAAAGACGATGATGGAAACTTCCCTATGGCAGATAAATTAATTGAAGTTGCATCAGTTTATCAATTTGATGGTTGGTTTATTAATCAAGAAATTGCTGGAACAGAAGATGAACCTGTAACCGATGAGCATGCTAAACTAATGCAAGAATTTATTAAAGCGTTTAAAGATCAAGCCCCTCATTTAGAGATCATGTGGTATGATGCCATGACCAAAGAAGGGGAAATGGGATGGCAAAATGCACTAACTGATGAAAATGCGTTCTTTTTAATAGATGAAAAAGAAGAGCCTGTAGCAGACAGTATGTTCTTGAATTTTTGGTGGACAGTGCAACAACTTGCAGATAAAGAGTTAATCCAATATTCAAATGATAAAGCTGATGAATTAGGTATAGATCCCTATGATTTATATGCTGGTGTAGATGTACAAGCAGACGGTCTATTTACTCCTATTAGATGGGACTTATTTGAGGATGATAACGGAGTTCCTTTAACTTCTTTAGGTTTATATTGCCCTAGTTGGACCTATTACTCAGCTAGCAACGTTAATGAGTTTCATGAGAATGAAAACTTATTTTGGGTAAACAACAATGGAGATCCAAGAAATCCCCATAACGCTACGGGAAAAGATTGGCGAGGCATATCATCTTACGTTGTTGAGCGTACTGTACTAAACTCAGTTCCTTTTACAACTAATTTTAACATGGGAAATGGATACAACTTTTTTATTGACGGTGAACAGGTGTCTAAAATGAACTGGAATAACCGTAGCATGATGGATGTGATGCCGACTTATAGATGGATAATAGACAATGAAGGAAATAACGACTTAACAGCTTCAATAGATTATGCCGATGCATACTATGGCGGAACCTCAATTAAGTTCAGAGGAAACATGGAAAGTGACAAAAAATCAACAATAACTTTATTTAGTGCAGATCTAGAAATAGAAGAGGATTATAGATTTACAGCAACTGCAAAAGCTATGGAGTCAACTGAACTCAACGCTGTTTTAACTTTTGAAGATGGAAATACAGAAGTTATAGAGGGCGATAAAGAGGTTGAAAATCAGTGGACAGAAGTTGAGTTTGACTTAAGCTCCTATGAAGGGGAAGTTATTCAAACTATAGGTTTAGAAGTTTCAACAAAAGAAGATAAAGACCCTTATGAACTGAGTTTAGGTAGACTTTCTATCCTAAACAATACTGAAAATCAAGAAACAGAAGTATCAAACTTACAGGTGATTGATAAAGAGTTTGATGAAGAAAATATTTATGCTGGCATTAGATTAACTTGGGACAAAGATGATAATAGTGAGTTTTATGAAGTATATCGCACAAATGATAATGATACAAAATCATTTTTAGGTGTTACAAGAAACCCAGGCTTTTTTATTAACGGGATAGAAAGAGAAGAAGAAGGATTAGAATCTACTTTTAAAGTAGTTCCTGTCAATAAACATGGAGCCAGAGGTACATCTGATACAACAGAGATGACTTGGCCTGATAATAGACTACCTAGGGCTGGATTTGAAGCTTCTCAAACCTTGATAGCCCCCGGTGATTCTGTAACTTTTAACAGTACTAGCACCGCAAATACTGAAGAGCTAAACTGGAGCTTTGAGGGTGCTGATATTGATTCAAGTACTGACGATGAGCCTACAGTTACCTTTAACGAAGAAGGTACATTTAAAGTACAACTTACAGCAAAAAATGATGAAGGTGAAGACATTATTGAAAAAGATGAATTTATTACTGTAAGCTCTAAAGTTGAGGGAGAACTTGAAAACTTAGCGCTAGATAAAGATGTTGATGCTTCAGGGTATGTTAATGATAACGAAGCACCACCTTTTGCGGTGGACGGTACTTTAGATACAAAATGGTGTGTTACTGGCCCAGCTCCTCACCATATTACTGTTGATTTAGGCAAAACAAAAACTATTAGTGAAGTGTTTGTCGCCCATGCAGAAGCTGGTGGAGAAAGCGAGTTAATGAACACAGAAAGATATATAGTAGAAGTAAGTGACGATGGAGAGGATTTTACCGAGGTTTTAGAGGTGACCAACAATTCTGATGCTACCACGTTATCTACGTTTAAAGCTGTTGAAGCTAGATATGTAAGATTGGTAGTAACAAAGCCAACTCAGGGTTCAGATAGCGCTGCAAGAATTTATCAATTTGAAGCTCGCGGAATACCTGGAGAACTTTAAAAACACAAATTACCCCTAACAAGAGACACCATATAAATAGACGTATAAGTCTATGCTATATGGTGTCTCTTTTCTAAGGAACCAGGGTTATAACACTTTTTTATGAAAAATATACCTTTTTTTACCATTGTACTTTTTAGTGAGTTTTTTAATTTTAAAACCCTGTTTAAAAACATTGTTGATGCTATGATAATTTTCAGGAGAAACTGTTGACATTAGATGGATATAACCTAGAGATTTAGCAATGTTGCCTAGATAATTACCTATAAGAACCTGCAAACCAAGCCCTCTATATTTTGGGTTAACTGCGATGCTATCAATGTGGGCAATATAGGGTAGGTCATCTTTAGCAAACCCTAAATCATAGCCTAGGTTTTCCTTTTCAAACTTAGGGAATAACATTATTCCATAAGCTATTAAAGCATCATTAGAGTAACATCCCAGGATATACATTTGATTTTTGTTGAGAAATGGGAGAAGAGTTTCTTCACTTTCTTTTTCAAATAAATCAGTGTCATCAAGGGATTCCATAATTACACTTTGAAGTTTAAATAAATCATTAAGATTTTCTACACCAATGGATTTAAAAGCTAAATTATCTAACTTCATTATTTCATCACTTCCTTAACTTAATATTTCTTTAAAAGACTAATCTATATTATATAACATTTTCTTTTAAAACAAAATTAAATGGGAGCACTTTATTGACAACTATAAAAATTTAAAATATTATATATAACACGCATAAATAATGTTTTAACATAGATTAATTAATTGTAAATCTCTACTTAGATATTGCGGGGGAGGGCAAAACCAACTTCGCTTATTGTAGTCTTACTTATAGGATGAGTAAAATAATTGATATTGGGGGATTAATTTGACTTTATTATATTTAATTGTGTTTGCTATTTGGGGAATAGTCTTATTTAAAATAGTAAGAAATAAAATTGCTAGAAAGCATATTGTTGCTAAAGAGGTGCCATTGCAAGATGATTCAGACCAAAAAATTTTTTTCGTTTTAGGACTTTGCATATTGTTTTTAGGTTTGGGATTTGCATTTTATTTAGTTTTTTCTATTTATAATGTTCTAGAAGGAGAATATGTAGAGAGTTTCTTACAAGTCTTGGATATTGAATATATGAATGAACTTGAAGAGCAATTGTTTGATAAAAATCGTGAAAAATACCTGAAAGTGCGGCGATTTAATGCTTTTTACGAAGGCTTTTTAATGGGCTTTGCTGCATTAGCTCAATATATATATTGGGCATATTCTAAAATTGAAAAGTCTTGTGTAACAGAGGAAGCTGTTATAGATGGCAGTGAATATATAAAATTAGAGAAGATTCAAAGCTTTCGGTTTCAGCAAACTATTGATGAAGGAATTGTAAAATTAAAAATATATCAAAATAGTTTACTTAAAAATGAGAAACTAGCGGTAGAGATATTAGTTTCACAAAAGGACGAAAACTGTATAAGGCAATTGTTTCATAGATATCGAATTAGTGAATGATAATGTAAAAGCCATGGTGGAATCTAATCTGTTATGTTAATAATAAAAGCTATCGAAAGGAGACTAATTTATGATTGATAATTTATTTTCATTTAAAAGGCCATCTAATGAAATGCCAAATGATTTTAAAGTAAATAGTGTAGAAAGGAAAGAATTAAAGTTTAAACTTGAGGAATACTCCAAAAAGGTGATAGAGATTCCTCTTATAATCAACGGTAAAGAAGTAAGGACAGGAGATATGGGCGAGGTTAGAATGCCTCATAATCATAAACACATTCTTGCTAATTATCATAAAGCAGGAGAAAAAGAAATAAGCATGGCTGTTGAAGCTTCTAGAGAAGCTAAAAAAGAGTGGGAAAACATGCCATGGCAAATGAGAGCTTTAGTTTTTAAAAAGGCGGCAGCACTCATTGCCGGTCCTTATAGACAGGTAATGAATGCAGTTACAATGTTAGGTCAGTCTAAAAATGCATATCAAGCAGAAATTGAAGCTGTTTGTGAGCTGGTGGATTTTTTCGAGTTTAACACCCATTATATAAGCAAAATGTATAAAGAACAGCCTGACTCAACGAGAACAGTAATTAATCAGCTTGATTATAGGCCGTTAGAAGGATTTGTTTTTGCTGTTACACCATTTAACTTTACTGCAATTGGGGGGAACTTACCCTCGGCACCTGCTATGGTTGGAAATACAGTTGTATGGAAACCTGCCTTAACAGCAGTATATTCTAATTACTTTGTGATGAAAATCTTACAAGAAGCAGGTTTGCCATCTGGAGTTATAAACTTTATACCAGGCGACGGAGCAAAAGTAGCTGATGTAGTGTTAAAGAAAGATGATTTAGCAGGAATTCACTTTACAGGCTCTACTACAGTTTTTAACAGTATGTGGAAGAAAGTTGCTCAAAATCTAGAAAAATACAAGACCTATCCTAAAATAGTTGGAGAAACTGGAGGAAAGGACTTTGTAGTTGTTCATCCTTCAGCTGATAATAATGAAGTTGTAACAGGTTTAATCCGTGGTGCTTATGAATATCAAGGCCAAAAATGTTCCGCTGCTAGTAGAGCATATATACCTGAAAGCAAATGGGCAGAAATCAAAAACTCATTAATTAAAGAAGTAAAAAATATTAAAGTAGGGCCAGTTGAAGAGTTTAGCAATTTTGTCAATGCTGTAATCGATCAAAAAGCGTTTGATAAAATAGAAAATTATATTGACTATGCTCGAAAATCTCCAGAAGCTGAAATAATAGCTGGGGGTACATGTGATGATACAAAAGGATACTTTATTTCTCCAACTTTAATACTTACAGAAAATCCAAAGTTTAAAACAATGGTAGAGGAAATATTTGGCCCTGTGCTGACTATTTTTGTTTATCCCGACGATGAATTTGAACAAACATTAAAACTTGTTAACGAAACATCTCCTTATGGTTTAACAGGGAGTATTTTTGCTAAAGATAGGCAAGCCCAACTAAAAGCAATAAAGGAACTTAGACAGGCAGCTGGAAACTTCTATGTTAATGATAAACCTACTACAGCAATAGTTGGACAACAACCTTTTGGTGGTGCTAGAGCTTCTGGCACAAATGATAAAGCGGGAGCTGAGCAAAATTTAAGTAGGTGGATTTCTCCCAGAGTTGTTAAGGAAACTTTAGTTCCTGCAAAGGACTATAAGTATCCTTTCATGGATGAATAAACAGTTATAACACAACACTCTTAAAGTGATTTTGAAAAGATTGAGGCTTTGAGAGTGTTTTTATAACAAGTGATTGGCCATAACAAAGCTTGCTGAGCCATACAAATGTGAAAATGTAATTAAAAAGGACAAAAATCAGTTGGCCACGAAAACGGCGAGACTTGTTCATTCTGTTAGGGTTAAGGTATGGAATTGAATCTAGATGTAATGATGGGTCTGCTACCTCACGCCTTCAAGGTGCTGTATATAGCCTCTTTAAAACATAGTATATCGAATAGTAAGGCACATATTTAGGTTAAATATTTTATTATGAGCTGAAGGAAGCTATCGGCAAATTCATATCAGAAGGGGCAAATAATTAATGGTTAGGCTTAAAATATTTTAGTAAAATGTGGGGGATGTTAGTTGAAAACCGAACTGTTATACTATATAGTATTCATTTTAGGGATAGGTATTTATATTTCTGACAAAGTAAACTGGGTTGATGTGTATGGAGGGAGCCAATCTAATTTATATGAAGTTCAATCTATATATACTTTTTTAAAGAAAAATGATGTGAAATGCAAGTTAAAAATTAGCAATCAAAGGTTTCATAGTGGGAAAAATTCACAGGCAGTCACTGGCGTTATCAAGGTCAAACGGAGTGATAGAGATAAAGCGTACAAATTGATAAGTGATTATAGCAATTAGCTTATTTTTTAAATAGAATTAGTTTTTACAAAATTATGTATGATATAATTAAGGTAGGGAAAATAGGTGACTAAAAATGAAGATTATTGTGGATGCAGATGGTTGTCCAGTTAGAAAAGAAGTGGTAAAACTAGCAAAAGAGTTTCAAGTACCCCTGTTGTTAGTCAAAAATATCTATCATGATATAAATGAAGATTATGGAGAAATTTTAACCGTTGATGCTAATCAAGATATGGCAGATCATGTTATTGTAAAACACACAAACAAAGGTGACATAGTTGTGACGCAAGATTACGGATTAGCTGCACTATCTCTTGGCAAAAGCGCATATGTTATACATCAAGATGGATGGTTCTTTACAAACGAAAATATTGATGGATTGTTAATGAAAAGACATATCAACCAGCAGATGCGGAAAAAGCAAAAAAAATATACAAAAACAGCAAAAAGAAAACAAAAGGATAATGAAGCTTTCGAAGCAAAATTGCGACAGTTTATGATGAAAAAGCTAAATTCAGATTGCAAAAGTTTATAGTAATCAAAAAGGTATTGATGCTCATTGGTTTAAGCTTTACTATATAAAACAAGCAGAGCAAGAAGTTTCATTTTTTGCTCTTTTTTTGTGAGTAAAAACAGTATTAAAATAAGTTTATAAAAGTGTTATAATTACTTTATATTTAATAATATTGGGGGAATTACTTTGAAGGAAAAGTTAAAAGTTATTTCGCTAGGCAAATGTCATTATAAAGAGGCGTTGGAAATCCAGATAGAAATGTTAAAGAAGAGGCAAAAGGGTGAAATAGAGGATACTCTGATTTTAGTGGAACATCCTCCCGTTATAACTACAGGAAGAAATGCTTCAAAATCTAATATTATTGTTTCAGAGGATTATTTAGACAGAGAAGGAATAGAACTTTTTGAAACAAACAGGGGAGGGGACGTGACCTATCACGGAGATGGTCAGCTAGTTGGATATCCAATTTTCAACTTAGAAGATAATAATCTTGGGGTAAGGCAATTTGTAGAGAAATTAGAGCAGGTTTTTATTGATCTTTTAATAAAAGAGTATGGAATAAAAGCTACTAGGCACGAAAAGCATAGGGGAGTTTGGGTACAAGATCAAAAGGTTGTAGCTATTGGGATAGCGGTGAAACATGGGGTGACAATGCACGGATTTGCTTTTAACGTAAATACGAATTTGGAGCATTTTAAGCTCATTGTCCCTTGTGGTTTAACGGAGATGGGAGTAACTTCAGTTGAACAGTTAGAAGGACAAAAAGTAGACCTTAAAGAAGCTAACAATTTAACGTTAAAGCACTTTTGTATGAATTTTAATTATACTGGATACGAAATGCTTCAAAGTTGAGGAGGGGAAAAATGGATATAAAAAGAAAGCCGAAATGGCTTAGGGTAAAATTAAATGATGCCCATAAAGATAAATACGTTAAAAATATTTTGAATCGGTTATCTTTAAACACAGTTTGTGAAGAGGCGAATTGTCCTAATAAAATTGAGTGCTTTAGTAAAAAAACAGCAACTTTTATGATCCTTGGAAGCCAATGCTCTAGAAACTGCAGTTTTTGTAATGTCTCTAACAATCACTTAGAAGAAGTTGATGAAAATGAGCCTGAAAATGTTGCAATAGCAGCTACAGAGTTGGGGTTAAAGCATGTAGTTATAACTTCAGTTACTAGGGACGATCTGTTAGATGGAGGAGCAATGCATTTTGCTAAAGTTATAAAAGCTTTAAGAAACAAAAATAAAAATATAGCAATAGAGGTATTGATTCCAGATTTTAAAGGGGATAAAAATGCAATTAAATATGTAGTGGAAGCAAAACCAGATATCATTAATCATAATATTGAAACCGTACCAAGGTTATATGATGCAGTAAGACCACAAGCTGTTTATCAAAGGTCGCTAGAGGTACTTCAAGAAATTAAAAACTTAGATTCTGATATATATACTAAGTCTGGAATAATGGTTGGACTAGGGGAAACTTGCGAAGAGGTTGCTAAAACTATGAAAGACTTAAAAAATTACAGTTGCGACTTTTTGACGGTAGGTCAATATCTCCCGCCAAGTAAAAGCCATTATCCAGTAGCCGAATATGTAACACCGGAAAGATTTAAACTTTATAAAGAAAAGGCACTTCAGATAGGTTTTACTTTTGTAGCTTCTGAACCATTAGTAAGAAGCTCCTACAAAGCATCGGATATGCTAGCCAAGGCTGAATAGGTTAACATATTTTTTAAAATTAAGTCTACTATTAGGTAGGCTTTTTTTACTTGATTTTTTGAGGAAGATAACTAACTGTGCTATTCTTTTAAGGGAAAAATCCAAGGAGCTTTATTAGCAATCAATTACCAACGGAAGGAAAATTTCGTTTCATTGCATAGTACCTTGCAAAGCACAGTAGAGTGTTATATAATAAATATAAAGGATAAAAAAGAAGGTGCATTGATGATAACACAGTTTAAAAAAGGAGCTTTAAAGCTTTGTGTTTTGTCTCTTTTAAATAAAAAAGACTGCTATGGATATGAAATTGTTGAAATTATATCAAGGTGTATAGAAGTATCGGAAGGGACTATTTATCCTTTACTACGAAGGTTAACAAAAGAGGGGGTTTGTGAAACGTACCTTAAACAATCCACAGAAGGCCCCACTAGAAAGTATTATAGAATAACAAAAGAGGGAACATCTCATTATCTTGAATTAAAAAAACAATGGTATGATTTTCAAGGTAATGTTAATTACATACTAGAAATCGAAATAAAAGGAGTTGAGACGAATGAAAAAGAATGAATTTTTAGCTAAGCTCCGCACTAAACTTCGAGGACTGGATAATGATTCAATAGATGAAATCACCTATGATTATGAAGAACACTTTTCTGTAGGAAAAGAAAAAGGTAAAAATGAAGAGGAAATCGCAGAAAGCCTGGGAAACCCAGAGACAATAGCAGCCCAATATAAATACGAGAATGCTTTAATGACAGCAAAAACTAGCAGAAGACCGATCCATTTAATAAAAGCGATCCTAGCAGGGTTAGCGTTAGGATTATTTAACCTTATATTTGTATTAGGTTTTTATATAGCCATAGTAGCCACTCTATTTGCCTTTTTTATGGCCTCACTGGCGATTGCTTTTTCAGGAGGAGCTATGCTATTTCAGGTTTTTTTACCTTTTAACCTTAGCTTACTGGGAATACCTTTTTTAATAGAAGGGCTTGCTGGGAGAATTACACTTTTCTCATTGGGGATAGGAACTATGGCTTTAGGATTACTTCTTATTATAGGGGTTATTAAGTTAGGTCAGCTTTTATTTAGTTTAACTTTAAAGTATCTACAAGCAAATATTTCAATAGTCAAGAAGGCGGGTGAGGATAATGCAACTTAATAATACTAAGTTGGTTGTTATACTTTTATTGGGTTTGATGGTAATTGGGTTTGGTGTAGGTGGACTTATGCTTGCATTGAATTCAGAGCATTTAATGCATGGTAAGTTTTCAAGCAACATCAATTCAGAGTCAAGTCATCATAGTTTAGGAGAGAGAAAGATTAGGGAAGATGAAATAAATTTGAATAAGAACATAAATAGTATCAAAATTGTAAACTCTGTAGGGGATGTTAATATAGAGTACTATGATGGTAATGATATTAAGATTGTTTATAATGCTTATGAAAGATCGTCTTTAGAAGTTGATAAAAATACTAGGGAGATAAAGATTGAGGGTAAAGTTGACAAAAGAGATAAAAGCCTTTCAGGAAACATATCAAATGTGGAGTTAAATATAAAAGTTCCAGCCAGTTATGACAATGATTTTAAAATAAAAAACGGGGTAGGGACTATTAACTGCTATCTAAGTTCCTATCAGTACCTTGAAATCAAAAATGGAGTAGGAGATATCAATATCTATACAGAAAATGTTGGAGAAAGTTTTGCTAAATTAGGAGTAGGTTCATTAAAATTTGTAATACCTAAACAATCAGAGCTGAAAGTAGAAGCTAAGACTGGAGTAGGTTCCATAAGTAATCGATTTGACTTTGATTATGAAGATTCTAATGGGAAATTTATTTCGGATAGATTAAATGCCTCTATAGGTGATGACAAAGTAAGAGTAATACTAGAGGTAGGGACTGGTGATATTAAAATTAGGTAGTTTATAGGTTATGTAAACAAAGAGGGGCATATCCAGGATTTTATACTAACAACCAGTGGTAAAGTCTATACTGGTTGTTAGTTGTTTAAGTTTAATTTTGTATATACAAATTAACTAAGTCTGGACTAAATTATAAAAGATATATTTATAAAGTAGATATAAAATGGAGGGATGTTTTAATGAATCTAATATACGGCCTTGGCATTATTTTTTTTGTGACTTTTGTAGGCGAGCTAATCTATATTACACTACCTTTACCGATTCCTGCCAGTGTTTATGGACTTATTATAATGCTAATTTGTTTAGAAACTAAAATTATAAAGTTAGAAAAGATAAAAGTTATTAGCAACTTTTTACTAAAAATAATGCCTCTTCTGTTTATTCCAGCATCGGTAGGAATGATCACTGTATGGGATGAAATTAGAGCTATTTTTCTTCCACTGGCTGTTATAATAAGTTTAACTACGATAATTGTTATGGTAACTACAGGTAAAGTAACTCAATATATAGTTTTAAGAGAAAAGGAGAAGTTAAATGAGTGAAATATTAAGCGCTTCTATATATTTTGGTGTAACGGTTAGTATAGTTGGATATTGTTTAGGGTTATGGGTAAACTCTAAGTTTAAGTGGGGTATTTTAAACCCATTGTTAATCTCGATAGCTTTTGTTATATTGACTTTACTTGTATTTAATATAGATTATGAAAGCTATAACGAGGGAGCAAAATATCTTAGCTATCTATTGACTCCAGCCACTGTATGCCTTGCTGTGCCTCTTTACTTGCAACTACATTTACTAAAGAAATACTTTGTAGCGTTATCAGTGGGGATAACAACGGGTGTTTTTTCTAGTTTAATAAGTGTAACTTTGTTATCTAAGATTTTTCAGTTAACTAATGAACAACTTGTAACCTTACTACCTAAGTCTATAACCACTGCTATTGGCATAGGTATTTCTGAAGAACTTGGAGGAATAGTTACTTTAACTGTATCAGCAATTATTCTTACAGGTGTGCTAGGAAATATTATAGCTGTAGGTGTTTGCAAGTTATTTAAAATAAAAGAACCTATTGCAGTTGGCTTAGCAATTGGTGCGTCCTCCCATGTTATGGGAACTTCTAAAGCTCTAGAGTTAGGTGAAATTGAAGGAGCAATGAGTAGCGTTTCTATCGTTATAGCAGGACTTTTAACAGTGTTATTGGCCCCTGTATTTGCAAATTTAGCCTTTTAATTATCATAGAATATTCGCAATAATCCCTATTTACCTTGCAAATTTTGTCGGTTTATTGTATAATGCTAATAGTTACCATTATATTAACAGGAGGTTATAATATGGAAAATTTCTTGGATTCTCTAACGGAGGTAGCTCTACAAATAGTACCTGCTATTCTATTGCTAGTGCTAGCATTTGTTGTTTCATCTTTAGCTAGGAGAATTGTACTAAAAGTTATTACAAAGATGGAGCTGGAAAAACACACAGATAAGCTAGGTTTGAAAGATGAAGAGACCGGTAGTTCTTTAGATTTTATTGGTAAATTGGTTTATATTATTGTGTTTTTACTTTTCTTACCAGAAGTATTAAATCAATTAGGTTTACATGATGCAGCACAGCCAATTACTATGGTAGTAACTCAGTTTTTAGATTACATACCCAATATAATAGCAGCTTCTATTATACTTGCGGTAGGTATATTTATTGCTAAAATTATACGCCAACTTCTTGTTCCTGTGCTTAAGAGAGCTAAAGTAGATCAGCTACAAGAAAAAGCGGGAATAACTTCGACTGAAGATGCTCAAATATCTTCGGTAATATCTTATATTGTATATGTACTTATTTTAATACCTGTGATAACATCAGCGCTACAAGTTCTTAACATAGCAGCAATTTCAGATCCTGCAGTAGCAATGTTAGACAGGATAATAGTATTTTTGCCAAACATTTTTGTTGCTATAGCTATAGTTTTCATTGGCGTTTATGTAGCAAAAATAGTTGGTAAATTACTTGCAGAAGTTTTATCTGGTATTGGAACTGATAATATTGTAAGAAAAATAATTCCAGAAGAACAAAATAAGCTTAAAGATTTTTCTCTATCTAAAGCCATAGGAGAAATTGTAAAATATATCGTAGGTCTACTGTTTGTTGTGGAAGCAATCAATGTTCTAAGGCTTCAAGTTCTACAAACAGTTGGACAAGGTATTATCGCTTATCTTCCATTTGCCATCAGCGCTATAATTATTATGGGAGCTGCCCTTTTCCTTGCTACATGGGTGGAGGCGTTAATTGGGAAAAATGCCCCAAATTCTAAGTTCTCAGCTCTTATAGCAAAAACAACAATTATCGTCGTAGCCGCTTTTATGGCTCTAAGTCAGTTGGGAATTGCCCCTTCTATAGTAAATGCAGCCTTTATTATAATACTAGGAGCATTAGCTATAGCGTTTGCGGTAGCCTTTGGTATCGGAGGAAGGCAGTTTGCTTCCAACATGTTAAAAAGGCTTGAAGATAAAACTAGTAATTCTGAAGAATAAATAGCAAATCCCCCTATAGAGCAATCTATAGGGGGATTTTTTAGCCTGTTTTACTATACTTGTCTTTTTTAGCGGCTAAATGCTTATTCAATATTTTATTAAAGTATTGTAAACTTTCCTCATCTAATGAACTAGTATGCTTTAATGGGTACTCAATATTAAGAGAATTATACTTTTCAACCCCCTGATTATGATATGGAAGAAGCTCCACTTTTTTTACATTGGGGATAGTATTAATAAACTCTGCTAATTCCTCTATATTGCTTTCGCCTGTATTAACATTTGGCACTAAAACGTGGCGAACCCATATTTCTGTTTTACTTTGTTTAACCGACGATAAAAAGCTAAAAAATTTATCACTATTCTGCCCAGCAATTTCTTTATATTTATCTTTATTTGTAGCCTTTATATCTAGCAGAACTAGATCAGTGTATTTTAGGATTTCCTCATAGTCTCCTAGACCATGACCTGATGTATCAAGGGCTGTGTTTATACCTTCATTTTTACAAGCTTTGAAAAACTCTTTCAAAAATACCGGCTGTAATAATGGCTCACCACCAGATACAGTTACCCCTCCACTATCCTTATAATAAAATTTATATCTTTTAACCATTTTAATTAGCTCATTTACAGTCATTTCTTTTCCATAGGCCATATTCCATGTATCTGGGTTATGACAGTATATACACCTTAACGGACAGCCCTGTAGAAATATAACCGTTCTTACACCAGGTCCATCCACTAGTCCCATAGTTTCTATAGAGTGGACTTTTGCTGTTGTCATCTATATCCTCTGGTGAAATGTCCTTGAAATTACTTCTTGTTGCTGAGACTTTGTAAGGCGATTAAAGTTTACTGCATATCCAGATACTCTGACTGTTAAAGAAGGATATTTTTCAGGATGGGCCATTGCATCTTTTAAGGTTTCCTTGTTTAAAACATTTACATTTAAGTGGTGGGCACCTTGAACAAAATAACCATCTAGAACTGAAACAAGGTTTGTTATTCTTTGGTGTTTATCTTTGCCTAGGCTGTCTGGTACTACGGTAAATGTGTTTGAAACTCCATCCATACACTGAGAATAAGGTATTTTAGCCACTGAGTTCAATGAGGCTAATGCTCCTGTTTTATCCCTTCCATGCATTGGATTAGCACCTGGTGCAAAGGGTTCTCCTTCTTTTCTGCCGTCGGGGGTAGAACCAGTTTTCTTACCATAAACCACGTTAGAAGTTATTGTTAGAATAGAAAGTGTGTGTTTGGAGTCACGATATGTTTTGTGTTTACGCAACTTACTCATAAATCTATTTACAATATCAATGGTAATTTCATCGACTTTTTCATCGTCATTACCAAACTTAGGGTAATCACCTTCGGTTTGAAAGTCAACTGTAATGTTATTTTCTCTAACAGGTCTAACTTTAGCATATTTTATTGCACTTAGGGAATCGCTGACTACCGATAACCCTGCTATACCAAAAGCCATAAGCCTTTCTATATCTTTATCATGTAACGCCAGCATAGAAGACTCATAAGCATATTTGTCATGCATGTAATGAATAATATTCATGGTATTTACATAGATTTCTGCTAGCCAGTCCATAACATTGTCAAACTTGTTAATAATATCATCATAATTTAAAAACTCACCTTTAGGTAATTCTTGTTTTGGAGCAACTTGCACTTTCATTTTCTCGTCGACGCCACCGTTTATAGCATATAACAATGCTTTAGCGAGGTTGACCCTTGCTCCAAAGTACTGCATTTGCTTTCCAATTTTCATAGCAGATACACAGCAAGCAATGCCATAATCGTCACTAAACTCTGTTCGCATAAGATCGTCATTTTCGTACTGAATAGAATCAGTTTCTATAGATAAGTTAGCACAAAACTCCTTGAAATTTTCCGGTAAATTCTGTGACCAAAGGACCGTCATATTGGGTTCCGGTGCTGGTCCTAGATTTACTAGGGTGTTTAGAAATCTAAAGCTATTTTTAGTAACTAAAGTACGACCATCAACACCCATCCCACCAATGGCTTCTGTAATCCAAGTGGGGTCGCCAGCGAAAAGCTCGTTATAGTCGGGGGTCCTTAGATGTCTTGCCAACCGTAACTTCATAACAAATTGGTCAATCAATTCTTGAGCCTGCTCTTCAGTAAGAGTGTTATTTTGGAGATCTCTTTCGATATAAATATCTAAAAATGTGCTAACTCTGCCTAATGACATAGCGGCACCATTTTGTTGTTTAATAGCCGCAAGGTAAGCGAAATATAGCCACTGTACAGCTTCTTTTGCATTTGAGGCTGGCTCGGCAACATCATAGCCGTAGTTTGCAGCCATGTCAGTAAGTTGTTCTAGAGCACGGAGTTGTTCTGTTAATTCCTCCCTAAGTCTAATAACATCTTCAGACATTGGCCCTACAAGTTGAGAAATTTCCTTTTGCTTTTGATTTATCAAAAAGTCAGAACCATAGAGAGGCAATCTACGATAGTCACCAATTATCCTCCCTCTTCCATAGGCATCAGGTAAGCCTGTAACAACACCAGCTTTTCTTGCAAGCTTAATTTCAGGAGTATAAACATCGAACACTCCTTGGTTGTGGGTTTTACGATGAGCAGTAAAAGTGTGTTCAACTTTCTCATCAACTTTGTAGCCATAGCTTTCCGCAGCAGAAACAGCCATACGGATCCCTCCGAATGGGTTTACCATTCTTTTTAACGGCTCATCTGTTTGAAAGCCTACAATTAGTTCGTTTTCTTTATCTAAGTAACCAGGTTCGAAGGCATCAATACCTGACACTGTTTTTGTGTCTAGGTCTAAAATGCCTTTTTGGTTTTCTTTATTTAAAAGAGCCATCGCTTTGTTCCATAAATTAACAGTTTTTGTTGTAGGGTCAGTTAAGAAACTATCATCCCCTTTATATGGAGTATAGTTCTTTTGTATAAAGTCCCTAACGTTTACTTCCTCACTCCAGCTACCGTATTTAAAACCTTTCCAATGTGAATTCATATAAGCAACCCCCTTAAAATTTGTTATTAAATAATAAGATTAAATATTTATTATCTACTCTTTTGTTAAATTAATTTCTTAGGTATATTATAAAACGTGTTTTACTATTTTGCAATACTCTGTTTTAAATTTAATTACCATTTTAACAAGCTGTATTAATCTGTTTTATTTTATGCTTCAATCTGTTATAACAGAATTAGTTTGTTTAATCCTTATAAAAGATAAGAGTTTTAATATAACTATCTATAAAAAGTATTAACCTATAAAAAAACTGTGTCAGTTAAAGTGATATAGTTTTTTAGAAAATTATCGTAGATAAATTATAGAAGGCCTTTAAGTTTTTTGGAAAGGTAGCAGGAGAGCCTAAAATTTAGTAGAAAGTAAAGTATAGATAAAATTAAAAATAAACCTGTTAAATGGTTGCGTGGAGCTTATATAGAAAATATAAACTAAGGGGGATTAAAGTGTTTTTTGTTTATTTTGTCTTAGCTTTAATAATTTGTGGCTGGGGTTCTTTAATTTACATTATGTTACGAAATAAGGTAATAAGTATAAACTATGATCTTGTAGCTGAGGAGTTTATACCATCAAATAAAATTCTCCCAAGATATAGGCTAATCTTGTGGGTTATAGGTCTGGGAGCTTATGCTTTTATATTTATTTATCCAAACTTTGATAACCTTAAATCAATTTATCCACTAATCGAATCAGGGCAAATAGATAGTTTATTCAGGTTAATGGATGTGGACTATTTAACTGAATTAAAAGCGGAACTGTATCATAAAGGTGAAATAGATAAATATCGAATATTAACTAAATATATACATAGTTTTTCTAACGTGCTTTCTGGGCTAGTGTCATTGACAGGACTGGCACTTATTGGAACTAGATTTTTATTTAAAATTAAAGTAACTGAGCTTGGGGTAATAGGTGCAGAATACATTAAATTTGATAAAATTGACTGGTATGAATTTATTGAAAAAGGAGAAGATTATGGCCAACTTAACTTATATAAAAAGCCTTTTATAATGAGCAGAATGAGTAAAAGACCTGCTTTAAGCTTTGCAGTCACTTTTCATGACTATGAAAAAATACAAAATACTTTTGAGGAAAATCAAGTAATGACTTGGTACTTACGACAAAAACAATGATAGTGTTGTGACTTAATTTTAACTAAGTAAGATATTCCTCAGAATTTAGAATTGCCTGCTATCAAAGATAATTAGAGCTAAAAAAGCAATCGTGTATCTTTAAAATACTATATAATTTTAAAATATAAGCTTAAGAAAGGGGATAAGCATGAAAATTAAAAAGAAATATAAAGGTGTGTTATTTTCTTGTCTAGCTGCTGTATTTATTTCAGTGCCTATGGCCTTTATTATGGTTATCATTAATCATGGCTTTGTGGAAGGTTTTTTTTGGCAGTTTTTAAAGTCTGCAATAGTGGGGATTGCAATCTCTATACCATTGGCAAATGTTTTTATTCCTTTGGCTGAAAAAGTTGTTAACAAAGTGGTTGAAGAATAATGACATTTTGAAAAGCAGATTTATCCACAAAAAAAGTAATGGGTTTAACCATTACTTTTAGTTAATGTTTTGAGATGGGTGAAAAAAGTCTCCTACCCACTTTATCAGCTTAAAAAGTATAGGTACTAAAATTAAGGCAACTGGTACTGTAATTGCTATTATCGCTACTACGGAGATTGCTATGGTTAATGCAGATTCAATAAGAGAAAATATAGGGTTTGCTGTTCCTCCTGAGGTGGCTGTTAACGCAACATGAGCAGTATTGCTGAACAAATCTGCTGTTAAAGCTGTTCCTCCACCGGCAATTATTGATAAAGACCATTGTTGTAGTGGAGAAGCATCCGTTAAAAATGATGCTGTAATAATTATTCCCGCAATTGTAGCGAAGGGAATGCTAATTAAGTTAAGTAAATTATTAAACCATGGCACCTCATATGCTATAAGTTCTGAGATAGTAGCGACAGAAAGCACAATAACTGCTTGGTTGGTTGCTAACCATTCTAAGCTTTCAGGTGGCACAATAACACCATAGTAACTAGCGATGCTTATGGTTAAAAAAGGAGTAAATACCCGTAAACCAGCGGCAGTACTAAGGCCTATACCTACTAAAAGATTTAATATCATTTGCACGGGCTTTCTCTGATCCACCTTACGCTATCACCTTCTTTAAGTAAGGGAATAAACTTTGGTTTGAGGTTATATTTCCCCCATTTTTTGGCTAAAGATTCAACCTCCTTTGGAGATTGGGTAAAATGCATTGGGAATATAGTGCTAACTGTAATATTTTTGGCGAAGTATTGAACAGCAAGATGATAAAATTCACCTAGTCTTGGATCAACTGGAATAAAAGCTATATCTATTTTTTTATTTGAAAGCTTCTTTAGTTCTTTTTTATAATCAGCTTCTTCTTTAGCCTGAATTTCACGGGAATCTTTCTCCCATTTCCACCAATTGAGATCTCCACTGTGAAAAAGGGTAACTCCATCAACTTCTACCAAAAAAGAAACACCACAGTCTGTGGAACCTAATGTTTTAATAGATATGTCTTCTAGACAAAAATGTTGATCTGGTTGAACAGTATGCACCTTATTTCCTTGGTGTTTATCCACATCTTCATGGACTACGTACTGTATGCTATGCCTTTTAGACCAATCATAAATTATCGGGTTAAAGTGGTCGCTGTGTTTATGGCTAACAAAGACAGTGACTTTTTTGGTAGATAATAATTCATCAGTGATAAACCTGCTTTTTTTACAGCAGTCAAAGATTAGAATGTTGTTTTTAGTTTCTATTAAAAAGCCACTATTAAATAGAAATTGGACATTGCATTCACCATTTACGATATTTGTGCACAAAATAATTAACCTCCTTATATTTTAATATGATTATATTATAACGAAAAAAGTAACATAAAATAAGGAAAAAATAAAATTTTAAAAAGTATATTGACAGTTAAGGAGAAAGTCTATATAATCATTAACAATATAATTTTATATTTTAAATAACTTTTACACACCTACGAAAGGAATAGTAAGTGTAATGACGGTTCCAGCGAGCGAATGTAGAGTGGGAGATTCGCAGCCTAATTATATCGAAAAGAGTCCTTGAGGTTGCCTTATAAAATAAAAAGGCACGGATTACCAACGTTATAGGTAGTAAAGTGATTAACACAATGTGTTAATAATTAGAGTGGTACCACGGATAACAACCCGTCTCTTTGTTTTTCAAAGAGACGGGTTGTTTGTTTTTCTTTACTTAGGCCTAAGTAAATTTTTTTAACATCAACAAATTATAAGGAAAAGGGGAAGATGATAATTATTAGCGAAAAAAATAAAAGTTCAATGGACAAAATTAAATTAAATAATTTATTAAAATTTTTAATTCCATCTGGTTTAGGGATTTTACTGTTTATGACTCCTATTCCCCAGAACGGCTCACTAACGATACCAATTGCTCTTCTAACAGACAGATTTATCGACTTATTTATGAATATTCTACCACAAGCGGTAACTCTTATAGTATTAATTTCTGCTGTGCTAAGTGTGCTATATAAACATAAAAAAATAAATTTTAGTTCAGCTGCCATGTCAAAACTTTTTGATTTATCAAAATCATGGCTGGCTATAAGGATTGTAGGTGCAGTATTATCCTTGTTAGTTTTACTTAACTTAGGACCTGAATTTATATGGTCGGAATATACAGGGGGACTTTTGTTATATGATTTAGCTCCAATACTATTTACAGTTTTTGTCTTTGCAGGATTTTTTATTCCATTGCTAATGGAGTTTGGTCTTTTAGAATTTGTAGGAAGTATATTAAACAAAATTATGAGACCGGTTTTTACTTTGCCAGGTAGGTCGTCTATAGACTGTATGGCTTCTTGGTTAGGAGATGGCACCATAGGTGTTGTGCTTACCTCCAAACAGTATGAAGAAGGATATTATACGAAGAGGGAGGCATCAGTGATAGGTACAACATTTTCTGTTGTTTCTATTACCTTTAGCTGGGTTGTAATAGCACAGGTAGAACTGTCTCATATGTTTCTTCCTTTTTATATGACGGTAGCACTAACAGGTTTTATTTCCGCTCTTATACTCCCTAGAATTCCCCCTTTATCGAAAAAGGAAGATAGCTATTATAGTTGTAGAGAGAAGCAAGAGGAGAAAGCCGAATCTAAAACATATAACAGTTTTACTTGGGGTTTATTGCAAGCCACAAAGAAAGCATCTCAGAGTAAAGGGCTGATTTATTATATCAAAAAAGGTTTAAATAATGTTTTAGATATGTGGTTAGGAGTGTTGCCTGTTGTAATGGCTTTCGGAACAATAGCTCTAATAATAGCGGAATTTACCCCGTTATTTACTATTTTAGGAGCACCTTTTATTCCAATTCTTAACTTGCTTCGTATACCAGAAGCTACCGAAGCTTCTCAAACTCTTATTGTAGGATTTGCAGATATGTTTTTGCCTGCAATTTTAGGAAGTAGTATAGAATCAGAACTAACTAGGTTTGTGATAGCGTGTGTATCTGTTACCCAACTGATTTATATATCAGAAGTTGGTGGTGTTATTTTAGGCTCAAAGATTCCAATTAGCTTATTTGAGTTATTTTTGATATTTATTCAAAGGACTTTGATTTCCTTACCAATTATAGCTTTAATTGCTCACTTGTTATTTTAGTATAGGTTAGGTGCCATTTTTATATTGACTAAAAGCAAATTGCATATTATGCTAAAGCTATAAGGAAGGAGCTGAGATAAACTTGAAAGATAAAAAAACATTAATTTTAGTTGTTGTAGCACTTATAATTGTTTTAGCTATCTATAGTTTTCCTAATGAAATAAAAAAAGAATTTACAGGTTTAAAATACCGGCTGGATGATGCCAGTGAAGAAAAAAGAGTTGCTATAAAAATAGACGGGTGGTATACTCGGAGATTATTTCAAAATGATCAGTTCCAAGGTACAATATATATAGGCGATGAAAAACTTTCGCAGGTTAATAGTTATGTAGATAAGGAAGGCGAAATATTGGTTACTTTCGATGATGAAAGTGAAGATTTTAAAAGTTTTGGAAAAATTTATTCCTTAGATAGATTTAAAGAATTCACAATTGCCATATTTGAAAATGGTGAATGGGATAATGAAGAAGGGATAATACTCTCAGCTCCAGCAAAAGATAGAGAAGATGCTGTTAAAATTTCAAAAAGTCTTATGGAGTCGTTAATAACAAACTAAAAAATAAGCAGTGTCATTTTGACACTGCTTATTTTTTGTGGCATGTAACTGCTTATACCCTATTCAAAATTTTAACAAAGAAAAAGAAGGGGGAGTATAATTAACTTAGTTAAAGAAATGAAGTTTTCGCTTTATTATACCAACAATAGGATAAACTAACTATATAGTGAGGTATTTTTTATGGGTGGATGCTGATGAAATTAATTTACAGTGTTGATTTCCAACGATCTTGTTGGACTACAGTACAGTTATTTGCAGGTGATAGTAGTCGGTTTTGTACAGGTGATTTTTGCCTATGGAATGGAATTTACTAATGTTGAAAAGAGGAAGTTTTTGGTGAAGTAGCTCATTTTATAGCAGCATTTTTTGTAATTTACATCAGTCAATATTTATTAGTAGATATTCAAATATCTATAACTAACCCCTTTTTAACTGCGATTATATAAGCTATAAGAATAATTTGATTAAAATAATTAATAAAAAAAGGAGAGCTAATGATTCCTAGAAAAATAACCAAACCAACCGTTTGCTTAACAAGAGAAGACACAGAAGGACAATCTTTAAAAGAGGGCTTAGATCTATTGCCTGCCAATGAAATAATCAAAAAAGGAGATAGAGTAGTAATTACCCCTAATTGGGTAAAATCAGAGTCGCCTTCAGCAGGTACAGTAGTAGGTCCTAAAACTTTACAAAAGTTAATAAAGCATATAAAAAAGTTTGAACCTAGTAAAATAACTGTTGCAACGGGCTCAGGAGGAGATGATACAAAAAAAGTTTTTGAATCTGTAGGATATGATAAAGTAATAGAAAGTGAAGAAATAGAGTTTGTTGACTTAAATTTTGGGCCTTACACAGATGTGCAACTAGATCATGATATAATTAAAGAAACTAAAATTAACAAGCTGATTAATGAGTTTGACGTTCTTATAAGTTTTACTCAGCTTAAACACCACGAAGAAGCTACTATAAGTGCATCAATAAAAAATATAACCTTGGGTTGGCCGCCGGCTGAAATGCATGGATTTCCTAAAAAGAAAACGGGTATTCATGAAGATTTACATGGTTTTATTATAGCGATGGCAAAAAAAATACCGATTCATATAGCTATAGTAAGTGCCGATAAAGCAATGGTAGGTTTAGGACCATCGGGAGGAAAGCCTGTAGATACTGACGGGTTAATAATAGTATCCAATGATTCCGTAGCAGCTGACGCAATAGGTGCAAGGTTATTGGGTTTTTTACCTCAAGGAGTTCGGTATTTATACGCTTTACATAAAAGTAACATGGGAGAAGCAGACCCTAAAAAAATGACATTTAAGGGTTTTTCTTTAGCAGAAGCAGAAAAAATATTCTCTAAAGCTGCATATGGTCAAAGAATATCGTTAGATAAAGAAAACAAAATAAAAGGTTTTCACGGTAAGAAATAAAGAGGAATATTTTGTTCCTCTTTATTTCTTTTCAATGAGGTACACAGCAAAGCCGTATGATGGAAGGGATATGGTATCAGATAAGGTTCTCTCATCCTCCATTATCAGGTCTAACACTTTTTGTTGATTATACTTATTTGGAAGTTTGAATTTCTCTGTAAACTCGCTATTATTGAGCACAACCAATAATTCTTGATCAGCAATGCTTTTAGTAAAACTAATTATATTATTTCTATCTTTTGGAGATAGAAAAGCAAAGTTATTGTTTGTCCTAAAAACTTTGAACTGTTTTCTTAATGATATAATTTTTTTGACAAAACCTAACATTTCTTTATCCTGTTTTTTTTCTTCCCATATCATGCACCTTCTACAATCAGGATCTTCTCCACCTTCCATTGAGATTTCATCACCATAATATATACATGGTGTTCCTGGCATGGTAAATTGCATTAGCATTTGAAGCTTAACTTTCTCTTTATTTGAGTTACTTAATGTTAAAATACGAGCTGTATCATGGCTCCCCAACAAATTAAATTGAACACTATTTATTGTTTCGGGATACATGTTTAATATCTTGTTTACTGAATTCATAAACTCAGCTTTGTTAATGTTGTTCGTCGTAAAATATTCTGTAATGGCAGTAGTTAAGGGGTAATTCATTACTGCATCAAACTGATCACCTAAAAGCCAAGGCATAGCATCATGCCATACTTCTCCTAAAATATAAGCGTCTGGTTTAGCTTCTTTAACAACTTTTCTAAAATCTCGCCAAAAAGCATGATCAACTTCATTAGCAACATCTAACCTCCATCCATCTATGTCAAACTCTTCAATCCAATACTTAGCTACGTTAAGTAAGTAAGCTTTTACTTCTTTATTTTCTGTATTTAGTTTTGGCATTGTTGGAACGTATCCAAAAGTATCATAGTTGGCAAGAAAATCTGTTTTTAATGGTAGGTTGTGTAGGTGAAACCAATCTTTGTAGGGTGAGTTATCTCCGTTTTTAATGACATCTTGAAATGGAGGAAAGTAAAGCCCACTATGATTGAAAACAGCATCTAGCATTACTTTAATCCCTTTTGCATGGCATTTTTGTACCAATTTTTTAAAGGTATCCTTATCACCAAACTGTGGGTCGATTTCCATGTAGTCTATAGTGTCATACTTATGATTAGAGTGGGCTTTAAAAATTGGAGTAAGATATAGACCTGTAACTCCCAAACTAGCTATATAATCTAATTTATCCATAATACCCTGAAAATCGCCACCGTAATAGCTTTTTTGACTTGGCCTACGACTATTCCATGGAAGTGAATTTTTCGGGTTAATCGAAGGATTGCCATTGGCAAACCTTTCAGGGAAAATTTGATACCATACTGTTGAACTAACCCAATCGGGGGGTGAAAAAATATCCACTTTATTAATATAAGGAAAGCAAAAGTAATAACTTGCATCACTTGGGGCTTTTTTATAAAAGCCCCTTTCGGTATAATAGATGGATTGAATTGGGTTTTCTAAAAGGAAACCATACCTTAGTCGCCTGTGTTTAGTAGTTACTTTTGCAATCCAATAATCATGCAAATCATCACTGCCATTAAACCACATATCAGTACTGTTGGAAATCCAAGAGTTTTGGTTAGAATCAAAGTCATACGGGTCTCCAAATATAAGAGTAACTTTTTGCACATCATTCTTTTTTGTTTTTAATTTGATATGAACAGATTTTTCATCTATTGCATAAGCATATTCATTTTTGGGACGATGGTAAACCGCCTCTTTTATCATAAGTATACACCTCTTTTATCAAGTTTAAAAAAGGTACAACCGAATGGGTTGTACCTTTTTGGGTAAGCATTGCCTAATCTTTTTATTTTATTATTAAATATAACATACTAATAACAAAGAATTTTGTCAAGGTACTTTCAAATTGAGTTTTTCCCTAAAAAGCTGGTTTTATTTAAAAAAAGTAAAAATATTTCTTTCACTATGTTATTATATAATTGTAGAGATTTCGCTACTTACAATTTCTCTAATATAGCACCAAGAAAATTTTTGCTAGGTGGGTGTTTTAAAATTGGACAACAAATTTGAAGAGATGCTAAATAAAAGAGCAAAAGCTGCATTTATTATTTTTCTAATTATGTTTGGTTTGTTGACCACTAGGCTATTTTGGGTTCAGTTTGTTGGAGGTGCCCAATATCTAGAAAAAGCTGAAAGGCAGTGGTATAATGAGGTGATGCTACAGCCTCAGCGGGGACAAATATATGACACAAATGGAAAACTAATGGCTGGAAGTGCTTCAGCTGAAACAATAGTTGCAATACCATCTCAGATTGAGAATCCCTCAGAGACGGTAGAACAGTTGGGTCCTTTGTTAGAATTGGAAAATGAAACCATATACAATCGTTTGACAAGTAATTCATCAGAAGTTTATCTTCAAAGAATGGTAGATGATCAAGTAGCAGAGCAAATTAAAGACCTTGATATACCAGGCATAAAAACTATTGATGAAAGCAAAAGATTTTATCCGCACGGTAGTCTGGCTAGCCATGTTTTGGGGTTTGTGGGAACAGATGAGGGTTTAGAAGGTATTGAAGCTTACTATGAAAGTGAATTGGCTGGAGTGCCAGGGGTATCTCTGCACAGCGCTGATGCCAGTGGTAGAAAACTTCCCGGTGGAGAAATTACATATAAAGAGCCTACCCATGGTTTAGATCTTACCCTAACAATAGATCATTATATACAACATATAGTAGAAACTGAGATGAAAAAAACCATGTCAGAATTTGAACCGGAAAGCGTATCGGTAATTGTTGCGGATCCCAATACTGGAGAAATTTTAGCAATGGCCAACGCACCGGATTTTGAACCTGAAAACTTTAATAATTATCCTAGTTCAGCCTGGAGAAATGCCGCTATAACAAATAGTTTTGAACCAGGTTCGACCTTTAAAATAGCTACTATGGCTGCTGGATTAGAGGAAAATGTATTTAAACCGACAGATACTTATATCTGCAAAGGATATACCGAAGTTTTGGGCGTTAGAATTCGAAATTGGGATAGAAAGGCAAATGGTGAACAGACTTTTACACAAGCTGTAGTAAAATCCAGCAACACTGCATTTGTTGATATAGGTTTAGAGTTAGGGAAAGATACCCTTTTTAACTATATACATGGTCTAGGTTTTGGGCAAAGGACAGGGATCGACTTGCCTGGCGAAGCAACTGGACTTTTATTTGATCCTGCAACAATGAGCAAAGTTGACCTTGCTGTTTCTTCTTTTGGTCAGGGAAATTCTGTAACTCCTATCCAGCAAATTATGGGAGTCTCTGCCATTGCTAACGGTGGTCAGTTAATGCAACCATATATTGCTAAAGAGTTTAGAGACCGAGATGGGAAGGTAGCTAAATCCAATGAACCCACGGTTATAAGAACTGTTTACTCTCAAGAAACTGCGGATATTTCAAAGGAGATTCTTCAGGAAGTTATTGATGGAACAAGTGTCGCGGTAGATGGTTATAATGTAGCGGGGAAATCTGGCACTGCCCAAAAAGTGGCTCCAGAAGGAGGGTACAAGGAAGGAGCGATAATTGCATCCTATGTAGGATTTGCTCCTGTAGAAGACCCCCAAATTGCGGTATACGTTATGGTGGACGAGCCATCTACAGGAAGATGGGCATCACAAATTGCTGGCCCATTGTTTAAAAATATTACAGAATCTACTTTGACGTATCTAGAAGTTCCTAAAAACAACGTGGACTATATTGAAGAGAGTGATGATGAGGAACAGGAAGAAGAGGAATAACTAAAAAAGAGGTGAAACAATGCAAAAAATTATAGGTGATTTTAACACAGCCATTGTTTTCGCTGCCGATGTTGAAGGGGATGCTAAAAAACAGATAAAGACACTCTGTGACCAGGAATTTATAAAAGAAAGCAAAATTAGGATAATGCCTGACGTTCACTGTGGGGCAGGATGTGCTATAGGAACAACTTTAACAATAGAGGATAAAGTTGTTCCCAACTTAGTAGGTGTAGACATAGGCTGTGGTATGGAGGTAGTTAAGCTTAAGGAAAAGAGTATTGATTTTAAAAAGTTAGACGATATTATCAGCACAAAAATTCCGTCTGGGTTTAACATTAGAAAAAAAGAGCATTTCTTTAGCTCAAGGATTAACTTAGAAAACCTAAAGGTTAAAAAACAGGTTAACTTAAAGCGGGCAAAGCTGAGTATCGGGACATTAGGGGGAGGAAATCATTTTATAGAAGTAAATGAAGATGCCCAAAAAAATCTTTACTTAGTAGTACATTCTGGCAGTCGGCACATAGGTAACGAAGTAGCTAGAATATACCAGAAAAAAGCAGCAAATTTATTAAGTAAAAATAGCTCTATTCCTAAAGAATTAGCTTATTTATCGGGGAAACAGTTTGAGGACTATCTTAATGATATGAGAATTATTCAAAATTTTGCTGATTTAAATCGCAAAGCAATAGTAGAAGAAATAACAAATAATATGAAGCTAGAAATAGTTGAGCAGTTTAAAACCATACACAATTATATAGATACAAATGATATGATACTGAGAAAAGGAGCCGTTTCTGCCAAAAAAGAAGAAAAGTTTTTAGTTCCTTTAAACATGAAGGATGGTAGTCTTATTTGTTTAGGAAAAGGGAATCCCCAATGGAATTTTTCCGCTCCCCATGGAGCAGGACGGATAATGAGCCGCAAAAAGGCTAAAAAGACATTAAATATAAAACAATATAAACAAATGATGCAAGGTATTTATACAACTTCGGTCAATAGAAAAACTATAGATGAATGTCCTCTAGCTTACAAATCCAGTGACGTAATTGTGGACAATATTAGCCCAACGGCTGAAATAATTGAAAGGCTCAAACCTGTTTATAACTTCAAAGCCCCGCAATAGTCAAGTTTAAAGCAGTATTTTTTTGGCAGAGATGAATTCTATTTTAGAATCATATAATCAGTTACTTCCAAGTAACGTTGGTAAAAATAAATCCACTCTTAGGTAAAGATGGAACTCGTTTAAGGCTATAGCTTAAGTCTTGCTTTGGCACGTCGTAGGATATTTTATTTACTAGAAAATCTAAAGTAGCCTTCATTATTTCTAGAGTAATCTTCTCAGCGGGGCAGCGGTGGGTTATGGAGGGATTTCCCCCTCCTTGGGGGATAAAATTATACAAGCTATTTTCAAAGTTATTAAATCTTTCCGGATAAAATTTATGGGGATTATCCCAGATTCTACGGTCGTGATTTATACCATACACATCTAAAACAACTAACATTTTTTCTTTGAACTCATAACCTTTCCAGTTAAATCCTTTACGCACCCTTGCCCCTAAAACAGGTACAAAGGGATAGTGCCTCCTAACCTCCTGTACAAACATGTTTTTAAAGTTGCTGTCTAACAGCAACTTTTTTTTATGTTCTGGGTTTTCATACAACGCTAACGCAGCAAAAGTTATAAGTATAGAAACAGCGACCATAGGTCTAATGATATTTAAAAGTTCCACTGCAGCCATTTGACTGCTTAGCTCTTTGCCATCTAATTCTTTATAAAAAGAAAGTTCATATAAAGGAGTGCCTTCTTTTGCTTTTAATCGACCTCTTCTAACGTTTTCAATAACCTTTATGATCCATTTTTCCGTCTTAAGCCTCGATGCTTTCCCAACATAATATCTTGGCCCCAGTCCACCTAAAGCATCAACCATAGCGATAAGTTCATCAGCTCTTTTTTTAACTTCATTATCAGGTATTATAATACCTGCCCAATTAAAAGCGGTACTACACAACACGTCTTTTGCTTCGTCAAATAATACAATGTTATTTGATTTTAACCACCTGCTAACCTGTGATTCCCAATTTTTGGTTATGATTTGGGAAACTTTCTTCTCTTGGTCTTTAGTTAACGACAGAAAAAGTTGTTTGCGGTGATAATGACTTTCTCCATCCATAGTGTGAATGGCATCCACACCAAATAAAGTATTTTGGACGCGCATGGGTATAGCACCAGTACGCTGGAATTTTTCAGGATCATAAAAAAGCTTAGCCCCTGCTTCGCCGCTGATACAAACCACCTTTTGGCCCATAAAGACAAATTCAAAAATATCACTGCCATGTTGTTCAGTATTACTACTGATGAAATTATAACCGCTGGTAAATAAATCTTTTATTCCTTCTGACGCGCTGACAACAGGGACATTAGAGTTAGGCAATTAATCCACCTCCTTTTTTAATACTTTTTTTTACTATCTGCTTAAGTTGTTATTTTTATACTATAGTCATTGATTAAAAAATAATAGTATGATTGTAAGCATATGTTATTGTACAAGACTAAAGTAGCAAAGCGATAAAGAAATTCAAGACCAAAGTCTTATTATATAAAAAATTCAGAATATATATAATTTAATTGAAACGATAACTTTCGTTTCAATCAAAAGGAGGGATGTAAATGTTTAGAAAAAAATTAACACGGGCTTTGGTTTTATTATTTATTTTGCTGCTATTTACAACACATAGTTTTCCAATAAGTGTACAAGCAGTAGAAGTTATAGGAGATTTTGACGTTAACAGCTCTGAAGATGTAACGGTAATAGCTCAGCTTGAAGAATTATCTATTTTGGAGGGGCAGCAAAAGGAAGATGAATATTCAGAAGTTGAGTTATTAAATGCTAGAACTAAAATAATAGATAATGTAATTAGTGAACTGGGGGATAATGTAGTTGTAAACAGAGAATATGAGTATGTCTTTTCTGGTTTTTCTGTGGAGTTACCTGCAAAGTTGGTACCTAGACTGGCAGAGATCAATGGGATAAAAGCTATTTACCCGAACGTAGAACATCAAGTCAACTATACAGAAGTTGAAAAAGAGTTTACAAATCCCAAGATGCTAGACAGTGTGTCACATATACAGGCAGATATGGTTTGGGAAGAGTTTGGAATAACAGGAGAAGGTGTTACAATAGCAGTAATTGACACGGGAGTAGATTATACACATCCAGATTTAGAACACGCATTTGGAGAATATAAAGGCTGGGATTTTGTAGATGACAATGATGATCCACAAGAGACACAGCCGCCATCCGGATGGTGGCCACCAGATTATCCTCCCTACGAAACAAATCATGGAACTCATGTAGCTGGTAGTATTGCAGCTAATGGTGCTATTAAAGGAGTAGCTCCAGATGCAAATCTTTTAGCATATAGGGTGCTTGGGCCAATGGGAAGTGGTACAACAGATAACATTGTAGCTGGAATAGAGCAAGCAGTTAAGGATGGAGCTGATGTTATGAATTTATCTCTTGGCAACCAGCTCAATGACCCAGACTTTGTGACAAGTTTGGCCTTAGATACAGCTATGGAAGCTGGAGTATTTGCAATAGCTGCTAACGGTAACAGCGGACCAGATAAAGGAACAGTTGGCTCCCCAGCTACTTCTCGTAAAGCAGTTTCAGTTGGAGCCACGGAGTTGCCTACTAAAATTTATTCAGCATCAATATTTACAAGTGAAAACGTAGAATATAGCAGTGTAAAGGTTATGGGATTTAATAATGAAGATGATATTAACAATATTAGCGGGAATACTTATGGGTTTTCTTATGTTGGGTTAGGACGAAGTCAAGATTTCTTAGATGTAGATGTAGAAGAACAGGTAGCACTTATACGGCGTGGTGAGATACCTTTTGTAGATAAAGTAAAAAATGCCAAGGAAGCTGGTGCAGTGGCTGCTATTATCTATAATGATCAGGATGATGACTTAGATGTAACAATACCTCATATGGCACTTCCCACATTAACTCTCAGTCTAGCAGAAGGAGAAAAAATGCTCTCACAGATAGAGGATGGAAAAGATACTGTAACTATAGAAATGGAACCTGTTGATTATATTGGAGAGAGAGTTACTGATTTTTCTTCAAGAGGACCAGTACAAAAGAATTGGATGATTAAACCTGATGTCTCCGCTCCTGGTGCAAACATAATTAGCACAATTCCCACTCATAATCCTGATGATCCCCATGGGTACTCAACATTTTCAGGTACGAGTATGGCAGCACCACATGTAGCTGGAGCAGCAGCTTTACTTATTGAAGCAAATCCAAATTGGAATGTTAATCAAGTTAAGGCGGCACTCATGAATACAGCTGAAAGACTATATAAGCAATGTGGGGATCCTTACCCACTAATTGCACAAGGGGCAGGAAGTATAAGAGTTAACAAAGCGCTTCAAACTAATGCTTTGGTAAAAACTACAAGTAATTCTTACGGAAGAATAGAGGCAGATAGTGGCACTCATGTTATGCAACTTAAGATAGAGATACAAAATTTACATCCACAGAGGCATAGATTTGGTTTAGAAACAGAAATAATAGGTGAGCCTGAAGGGTTAAAGGTTATGAACAGTAGAAACCTCAATATTCAAAGTGGTAGAACTCAAGAAATACAGTTTAATCTTCAGGCTCAGACAGATAAATTGGAGCCGGGAGTCCATGAGTTGGTTGTAAATGTAATAGATGGAGATAAAATACTAGGTGTACCTATGATAATATTTATTGACTAAAAAGAAACAAGCCAACATCTTAGTTGGCTTGTTTCTTTTTAGTCTGTGCTATTGGGAACTCTAAAGATAATAGGAACATTAAGTATCTGATTACTACGTATATTACCATTATGGTAGCCCAAATCTCTAAAAACCTTGCAAAAATCATATACCCATAAAAATCATTTATTGAACTTAAATTTTTAAAAGCTACAGCAGTAATCACAAAGGGAAAAGTAAAAGCTGAAAAGCTGGGGTAAAATTCACTTTTTAAAAGGTTAGGAATTTTAATTGCTACCGCTACAAACATTACAAAAGCTAATCCCGATAGAAAGTATATAAGAGCATTGTTAGGTTGGGGAAATGAGCTTATATACCCAGCAAGACAAAGGCTAGCAGGTGCAGTTAATATAACCAATGTAGGTAATGCTGGTGGTTGCATTGCTTTTATTTTTATAACTCTGTAAAGTACAAAAGGTAATAGCACTAAATATGATAAAAAGCCAAACCAAAATATAACTTGACCTATACTTTGTTGGCCTATTGCTGGCGCAGAAATGCTGCCCACCACTAAACCTACGTAAACCACAAAATAACTGGGGAATACAGCTTTAATGTCAAAATTTAAAATATATTTAAAAGTAAAAACTGCCATAAGTATTAAGTGGAGTAATACTGCTGAGAACCACATTACATTTGCGAATAAAATAAATGAAGTGAAATAGGTTGATAGAACCATAAGTCCCATAGAAAAAGTTGGCAAAACACTGGCAACTACTGGATTTTCAAAGGCGGTGACTAAGCTTTTGGGCATAACTATTACTTTTATCAGTATAAGAGCCAAAATACAAAAAGCCAAAGCACCAAACAAATATCTAAAAAAGCTTCCATAGATAGCTAAAAGGTTACCCAAAGTTGCACATGCTAGCATAAGGCCAGCAATTGGATAAGGTGTTTTTTTAATAATATCACCCATTTTAACTATGCTCCCATAGCTTCATCGATATTTATCAAGCCCAACTCACGAACGATGATTTCTGCTGTTTTTTCTGCTACTTCACCGGTAAATGCGATACATTGCTTTTTATGCTCTCCAGATCCCATATCCATCCCATGGGTTAGCACCTTACAGCACAGCACTTTGTGGTTGTCTTTAAAACTTTGTTGAAGTTCATTAGCTAGTTCTAATGTTTTAGCAACTTTAGAATCACCCGGCTTTGTTCTACCTAAAAAATAGCCTAAAGCCATAACACCACCAGATACAGCACCACAAAGACATTTAGACTTTCCAATACCTACAGGAAACCCAGATGCCATTGCTACCATTTCATCAGGCATGTCTAATTGAAAGTTTTCTTTTATCGAATAAACAATGGCTTCTGAACAGAAAAATTTACCTTCACGGTATAGTTCCTCTGCCTCTTCTCGGATTTTCTTAATACTAACCTCTTTATTCATAATATTAAAACCTCCTAGAAATTAAATTAGTGAACTTAATCACATTAGCAAGAAAAATATAATCTATTTTTATAAATAGGATAACATCATTTTATACAACGCACAAGCTATAATGTTATCACTTTTTTTTATATGATGGTTCTCTAAAGCCAAATCGTATTCAGTAAATATTTTACTCTTATTTAAATGTTTTTTTCTAGTATTTATAATATAAACAATCAGTCAGGATTACTTAAACCCTGACTGATTGTTTATATTATAAATATTGATTAAATAGAGTCTCCATATATTTTTCAGCTTCTTGATTAAGGTTATCAAAATTTGTAAGAAGTTGTTCTCCACCTTTTGTTAAAGTAGTGCCACCGCCTGATTTTCCACCAGATTTCTTTTTTACTAACTCACAGCCATACCTGATTTCTGCCTTTTTTATTTTCCCCCAAGCGGTACGATAAGACATGTTAAGGGCTTTTGCTGATTTGTTGATAGAGCCAGTACTTTTAATTAGGTTAAGTAGCGTAAACAATCCTTGGCCTATTACAAGCTCATCTTCTTCATTTTCTAGCCAGATCCTAAACTTTAGTTTCATGGCTTAACTCTACCTACCTTTCTAGTATATTAACTCACCAGATAAAAACTTTTTTGTTATGGAATGTTGTGGGTTATCAAAAAATGTATTTTTATCATTTATTTCTACAAGGTTGCCCTGATTTATCAAACATACTTTATCAGCAAGTCGCTTTGCTTGAAATATATTATGAGTGACCATTATTACCGTGGCTTTTTCTTTTTTTACATAATCGTCAATAATATCTTCTATAATTTTTACGTTGGTTGGATCTAAATTAGAAGTAGGTTCATCTAAAAGTAGAACTTGTGGATTAAATACTAAAGCTCTACCTATAGAAACACGTTGGGCTTCGCCACCGGATAATTTATCTGCTTTTTGATTTTTTAGTTTAGATAACCCTAGTTTTGATATAAGTTGATTTATTTTATGCTCATCAATTTCTATATTTCTTATTTTAAGAGGATAAACAATATTTTTCCATACAGATGTATTCATTAATGATGGTCTTTGAAAAACTGTAGTTATTGTGCGTTTGGCACTTAGTTTCGGACGGGACTTGTTGTTATATTTTTTATCCATATAAATGATTTCACCTGTATCAGCACTTTCAACAAAATTCATTAACCTTAGTAATGTGCTTTTACCAGCGCCGCTTGGACCCACTAACGCCAATATTTCCCCTTTTATAATATTTAAGTTATCAATATTTAGCACAGTTTTTTTACCATATGATTTAGAAACATTTTTAAGTTGGAATATATTCTGATTAGTCACTTCCTATCAACTTCTTTCTTTGGAAAAGTAGCATAACAAAATTAACTATAAAAGTTATAGTTAGCAAAATAATACCAAAAGACATGGCAATACCGAAGTTGCCTTGCCTTGTTTCTAAAACAATTGCACTAGTCAGAACCCTAGTCCTACCAGCTATATTACCTCCTACTAACATCACCGCTCCAACCTCTGATATAATCGTTCCAAACCCTGCAATTACAGCAACCAACACTCCAAGTCTAGCTTCTTTTATGGTGGCCCACAGTGCTTGTTTTTTTGTAGCACCAAGTGCCTCTAGCTGAAGCAATAAGGTTTTATCTACTCCCATAACAGCAGTCATTGTGAAACCAGCTACTAGAGGAAAGGCTATAATTGATTGTGCAACAATTATAGCATAGGGGGTAAATAACCATTCCAGCGAACCTAACGGTCCGGCGCTTGATAAAAGCACAAAAACAAATAAACCCACTACAACCGGTGGAAGCCCCATTCCAGTGTATAATAAGGCAATTGCAAAATGTTTGCCAGGGAACTTAGCCAATCCTAAAAAAGCTCCTAGCGGTACCCCAACTAATGTAGCTATTATCAAAGCTATACCAGATACTCGCATTGAGACGAATATAATATTTGTTACGTATGGATCTAAGTTCAATAGTAAACTTATAGCTTCTAAGAGCCCAGAGATAAATACGTCCATTTAATAAACCTCCTGCAAATTCTGTTAGTAGGCATTAGGAAAGAATAAAGGTTGGCCAAAATTTTCGATACCATACTCACCTATCATATCTTGAATATCTTCTCTAATAAAAAACTCAACAAGCTCTTGTGCTGCCTCACTATTTACATTGGAAAACTTATTGGGGTTAACAGGAATTATTCCATAAGGATTATGCAATAAATCATCCCCCTCTAAAACAATCTGTAAGTTTTCTAGTTTATCCTTCATTGATAAAAAAGTACCTCTATCTGTTAATGTATAAGCACCCATTTCATTTGAGGCAATTAAGGTATCGCCCATTCCTTGTCCTAAGGAATTATACCAATTTTTCCCTTCGGCATTAAAATCATAATACTCCCATAGACTCTTTTCCTTGTTATGTGTTCCGGAGTTATCGCCTCGAGAGTTGAAATTAGTTTCATTATTTTGTCCAGCTTGGTAAATTTTACTTAACCCTTCATCAACATTACTACTATCTTTAACATTGGCAACATCTTCTACTGGACCTAAAAAAATATAGTCATTGTACATTACAGTGAATCTTTCTGTCCCATAGCCATTTTCTACAAATTCTTTTTCCAGTTCTTTTGCATGCACCAATAGAATATCAGCATCCCCTCTTCTGCCAATTTCCAAAGCTTGACCTGTTCCTACCGCAATCACATCTACTTGATGCCCTGTTTCTTCTTCAAATATCGGTAATAGCTCATCCAATAGACCAGAATCATCTGTACTAGTAGTTGTAGCTAAAGTGAGTGCTGCTTCATCACTAGGGGAACAACCTACTAAAAAAAAGGTTGATACTAATACTGCAAATACTAGTTTTTTCATTTATGTTACCCCCTTTGTTGTTTTAACCCGTTATGTTTTAAAAAACACAACGGTAGTGAAATATTTATTCTAGATAGAGCTTAAAAAATCCTGCTTTATAAAGATGTAGGAAAAAGATTCCTGTGAGGTTAGGGTTATTAGCGTTACGTAAAAAAGAGAACCTAAATCTCAACCTAAATTATATAAAAATAAAAAAACACGGATAAAAAATTGCTGTATCCTTTCTCCAATTAATGAAAACGTCATAAAGCTGTATTTAAACCCTTGGCAGAGGAGGGGGAGTGCCATCAGTTCTGCCATAAAGGGAGCAAACCCCCCATAGGGTAGGGGGCGAACCTCCGTGTCGCCCCATCAGTAGATGGTATGCCAAAAAGTTCTGCCATCAAGGGAGCCCAACCCCTTCATAGAGTAGGGAGCGAACCTCCGTGTCACCCAAAAGTAGATGGTATGACAACCGTTCTGCCATAAAGGGAGTAAAACCCCTTCATAGGGTAGGGGGCGAACCTCCGTGTCGCCCCAACAGTAGATGGTATGCCAAACTATTCATTGTTCCTAACCCCAAAGAGTCCGAACCGCCTTAACGAAGACTTTTGGTATTTATACTTCATATATTTACATCTTTATGTTATACTTTTTACGATAATTTAAAATACTATAAGGACAGTTCATTGACCATCCTGTCATAAAACAAAACTAGGCAACTATCAAAGGGGACAGTTGCGTCCCTTTTTATTTGTCTAAATTTAAGGAGTTTAAATTAGGAGGCGTAATATGTTCATATTAAAAGCAGAAGTACAGTTTGACCTAGCTCACTACCTTAGCAATTATGAAGGTAAATGCTCCAACATCCACGGACATAGATATCGGCTTATCGCTAAGGTAAAGGGAGAGGACGTAAAAAAAGAAGGGCAGCTTCGGGGCATGGTGGAGGACTTTGGCACCATAAAAAAAGCCCTCAAAGAAATAGAAGACTACTTTGACCACAAGCTAATCGTAGAAGACGATGAGGTTGGACAAGGCTTAATAAAGGGGATAGAAAATAGCCCACAATCATTTAAAATACTAACAGTTCCATATCGTCCCACAGCAGAAGAAATGTCACGGCATATATACCATATGCTAAAAGACAAGGGCTTAGACATCCATGAGGTTGAACTTTTTGAGACCCCCACAAACAGCTGCATCTATACAGAGGCCGATAATGACTAAATATAATATAATAGAAAAGTTTTGCAGCATCGACGGAGAAGGGCCTACTGCTGGAGAGATTTCTACATTTATTAGATTTGGGGGTTGTAATTTAGAATGTTCTTGGTGTGACACACATTACTCCACCAGCGCCAATGTTGTCGGAGAGAAAATGACATCAGAAGAAATTTATGATTTTATATCCCAAAACGGCACCCAAAACGTGACAATAACCGGCGGTGAGCCGCTAATACAAAAAGATATAGATAAGCTTTTAATCTTTTTATCTAAAAAAAATGAGCTAAAAATTCAAATAGAAACCAACGGCAGCGTTCCAATTGACAGGTTTAAAGACAAACTAACAAGGGAAAACTGTGGGCAAAACGTAAGGTTTATTTTAGACTATAAATTGCCTGCAAGCAAAATGGAACAGCATATGGACAAAAGCAACTTAGAAGCAGTTACCGAAAAGGATGTATATAAGTTTGTAGTAGGAAGTGGACAGGATTTAAAAACTGCATATAACATTTTAAATGAGTACAGTTTGACTCAAAAATGTCTTGTGTATCTTAGTCCGGTTTTAGGTAAGATAGAGCCTAAAGAGATAGTGCAGTTTATGAAAGAGAAAAAACAAAATAAAGTTAGACTTCAGCTACAGCTCCACAAAATAATATGGCCTCCTGATTTAAGAGGAGTATGATAATAGTTTTTAACATACTTAAATACAGTGAAAGGGGAAATCAAAAATGGAAAAAGCAGTAGTAGTATTTAGCGGCGGACAAGACTCCACCACCTGCCTTTTTTGGGCAATGGAAAAATTTGACGAAGTAATTGCCGTATCTTTTGACTACAATCAGCGGCATAAAAAGGAGCTAGAATGTGCAGCAGAAATTGCCAAAGAACAAAACATAGAACATCACATCCTAGATATGTCCCTGTTAAATCAACTAGCTCCCAACGCACTTACAAGAGATGACATAGATGTGGAGGAAAAAGAGGGAGAGCTACCGTCCACCGCCGTAGATGGCAGAAACATGCTATTTTTAACATTTGCAGCGGTGCTGGCAAAGCAAAAAGGGGCCCGGCACATAGTAACCGGCGTTTGCCAAACAGACTTTAGCGGATACCCCGACTGTAGAGATGTATTTATCAAATCTCTAGACGTAACTCTAAATTTATCCATGGACTACCCATACGTAATTCACACGCCCCTTATGTGGATGGACAAAGCAGATGCCTGGCAGCTAGCAGACAAGCTAGGCAAGCTAGATTATGTCATAGAAAAAACCCTAACCTGCTACAACGGAATCATAGGCACAGGCTGTAAAACATGTCCAGCATGTCAGTTAAGAGCCCAAGGACTAGAAAAATACCTACAAAAAAAAGAGGAGGCAAAATAAATGGAATCTAAAAAAGGAAGAAAAGACGAAGAACTAGAAGGAGTAACCCTACTAGGAAACCAAAACAACAAATACCAGTTTGACTACACCCCAGAGGTGCTAGAAACCTTTGAAAACAAGCACACCGAAAACGACTACTTCGTAAAATTTAACTGCCCAGAGTTTACCACCCTATGCCCCAAAACAAACCAACCAGACTTTGGCACAGTATATATAAGCTACATCCCCGACAAACACATGGTGGAAAGCAAGTCGCTAAAACTATACCTATTTAGCTTCAGAAACCACGGCGACTTCCATGAAGACTCCATGAACATAATAATGAAAGACCTAATCAAACTAATGGACCCAAAATACATAGAAGTATGGGGCAAATTTACCCCAAGAGGGGGAATAAGCATAGACCCCTACTGCAACTATGGCAAAAAAGGGACAAAATTTGAAAAAATGGCGGAAGAGAGAATGATGGGGCATGATTTATACCCAGAGAAAATAGACAACCGCTAGCCCCAGACAGCTCAAAAGCACCCATCTTCGTTGTTGCTGAAACTGCCCCAACATCCTCACGTATTAGTTCATACGCTCCGGTGTTGGGGCAGTTTCGCGCCTAGAATCTGTGCACTTTTGAGCAGCCTGGCCCAGCTTGGGTCAGCACCCATCTGGTTCTATGTCAAGAAAAAGGACAAGTTAAATTTAGTAAACCTGTAATCTAATTTATATAGCATGTTTTTTTTCAAACTCATGGGGCGACTCCATTTTACAGTGACCGTGAATTCTTTTGGTATTATAAAAAGCATCTATATATTCAAAGACTAACTCATGAGCATGCATAAGGTTTTTAATAACATACCTATTAAGCCATTCCCTTTTTATTAAAGAATGGAATGATTCTATTACAGCATTATCCCAGGGATTACCTTTCCTTGAATAGCTGTGAATAAATTTTTCAGCTGGAGTTGCTTTTAAATATGCTTTTGAAACATACTGAATCCCTCTGTCACTATGAATAATAACAGGAGTATCTAAAACATTATTTCTCTTAGAATTTTCAATGGCTTTAACAACCCCAGCAGTAGATAAACTATCTGACAGATGCCAACCTACTATAGCTCTTGAATATAGGTCCATTACTGATGTTAAATATACAAATCCTGTAATTGTGGGGATATAAGTAATATCTGTTACCCACACTGTATTAGGGGCTTTGGGGTTGAAGTTTCTATCTAATACATTTTTAAGCTTAGAATCAAAATCTGGGTCTATTGTAGTTCTCGTATAAGGACTTACCCAAATTGCTTTAATACCAAGCTCTTTCATATAGTTGCCCACAGTCTTTTCTGATACTGCATGCCCTCTGGATTTTAATATAGAAGTGATCTTAGGTGCTCCATATATTTGATGTGATTCATTATATATCTCGGTAATTTCTGTGCAAAGAGATCTTTTTCTTAACTCTTGGTTTGAGGTGGTTCTCTTTTTCCAGCTATAATAACCTGATGATGAAACGCCTAGTTTTTTAAGCACACTGTTAACTGAAATTCGGCGCTTTTCCGAGGCTGCTTTTACCTCTATATAGATTGCTTCAGTTAATCTTCGTTCAGTATGCCTATGGCCTTTTTTAAGATATTAAGTGCATCCTCTTTGTCTCTTAATTCTTTTTTTAATTTAGCAATTTCTTTTTCAGCATCGGATGAATAATTTCCCGAGCCACGGTGGTTGACAACCCCTTCATTTGCTTTAGCACTATTAATCCATCCTGCAAGACCCGAGGAACTAATATTAAGATCTGATGCAGATGCTTTTATTGATTTTCCAGAGGAGTAATAATAATTGACGGCATCCTGTTTAAACTCTTCACTATATCTTTTGTTTTTTTTACTCATAATAAATCTCTCCTTATCTGACTTCTATATTATATCAGATACAGAAATTACTATGTTTAAGTTCTCCTATTTTTATTCTAGCATCAATCCCAGACCAGTCACGTATTGATTTATACGCTCCCGCCCTGGGATTACAATTGCGCCTCAAATCTGAGCACTTTTAAACAGCCTGGCCCAGTTGGGTCAAGCACCTATCTTCTTTGTTGCTGAAACTGGGCACTTTTGAGCAGTCTGGCCCATTTGGGTCAGCACCCATCTTCTTTGTTGTAGGACACACACATGCTCATATGGGAATCCAAGAATGTGAGTGTTCTACGCCTCAAATCTGAGCACTTTTAAACAACCTGGCCCATTGGTCAGCGCCCATCTTCTTTGTTGTGGAAAATACGGAAAAAATCCTAAGCGGAAAAAGCTTAGGATTTTTTTCGTAAAGACCAAGGGACAGAAGGGACTGGAATACTTGTAACACGTTCCCCAGTGGGACAAGTATTCCAGTCCCTTCTGTCCTGAGATGGAATCATGTAAAAGTAATGTCAACTACGCAAAACTTAATGTGGAAGGGGGGGCGGTACGCCCCGCCTCCACCATAATAATCAATATGAAATAAAACAAGTCCTAAGCCGAAAACAGCTTAGGACTTGTGTGTGTCTACGACCAAGGGGTACAAGGAAATAGGATACGTTTTAACAAGGGTTTTAATCTATTTATATCACTACTGAGAAAGACATTAGTCAGAAAAGAAGATAAATTAAGCATATTATGATATAATATGTTATATATGTATAAGCTTGTGGAGGTGTTAGTGTGGAGAAAAAAGTAAAGGACGAACTGGATATGCTTATAGACATTATTATAGGTATTGTTCCTGTTGAACAGATTTTTCTTTTTGGATCATATGTAACTGGTATACCACACGCTGATTCAGATCTAGATATTTTTGTTGTAATAAAAGAGGATGCTGACATCCGAGAAATAGATGCAATGAAGCTGATAAACAAAGCTATTAGAGATAAAAAAACTATGCCAGTAGATGTAATAGTAAGCAAGAAAAATATATTCAACAAACGGAAATATATCCCATCTATAGAGCGCCAAATAGCGCAGGAAGGAATGGTGGTCTATGGATAGCCTAGCGAGTGCAAAAGAATGGCAGAGGCTTGCAGAAATGGATTTAAAGAGCGCCGAATACCTACTTAAAATGCGCCCTCTTCCTATTGAGATTATCTGTTATCACTGTCAACAGTCCGCGGAAAAATATCTAAAAGGATATTTAATATTACATGGGATGAATCCACCAAAGACCCATGATTTAAGTCAATTACAGAAGTTATGTTCTAATATATCTGACAGCTTTGCTGAAATAGCAGATCAATGTTCTGACCTAACAGCTTATGGTGTACAACCTAGGTATCCAATGCAGTTAATTCTTGAGGAAAGTGATATGCAAGAGGCATTACTAAGTGCAAAAACAATCAGGAACTTTATTTTGAATATGCAACCGGAAATGATGAAAGAAGACTAATTTTATGTCAAATTAAAAAATATCCCCGAAAGGGGATATTTTTTTGCTTAATATCAGTATCTATAGCAAAACACCCATTCAATCATCAAGACAAACTGCTTCAAAATCAAATTGGGGCTTTAGAGAGTTTTTGCATTTGGATAGTATGAAGCTTTTTAATTTTTTATTGCCGCAGGCTTCGCATAGATAGATTGCTTTTTTTATAGAGCGAATATATTCATCATCTTGCAAAGAAAACTCTGCTACTCCTTTTCCATAATAAAGTATAGGCAATCCGTTAAATTGCTGGTTTTCTTTACAGTACTCGATTCCCAGTTCAGCAAATTTTACAGCTTTTTTATACTTTTCTGCTCGTTTGTAAGCCACTCCTAAGTTATGGCATATCTTCGGGTAAATACTATCGCTGTATTCTATGTAATCAAATATAAACTCCATAATTTCTATATACTTTTCCTTATCACCAAGCTTATTTAAAACAAAAGCAATATTCATTAAGATCCTAACTTCCATAGACGAGTATGCAAAATCTGTATAATTATCTAAGTTAAAATCTGAGGTAGTCAGTTTTATCGCATTTAGCAGTCTATAGTATGCTTCATTGAATTTTTTATCGAGCTTATACAATACAACTGCTTCAGTTAGCAAGATTAACTGTCTGGTTAGGAGAACATAATAATCACTTTGCATTATTTTTGATAAATACTCTAATTCTTTTAAAATTTTATTTAAATTAGCGATGTCGTTTTCATTAAGCCTTTTTTCTAACTTATTTTGTGCATCTAAAAAAAGTGGATAAGCTTCATCTCTATACTCTAGCAATAAAAGGTTTAAGTCCTTTTTATAAATAGAAGACAAAATCTCCAAAGTTTCAAACTTTGGCAGAACCTTACCGGCCTCGATTCTACGCAAAGTTTTTTCACTTACACCAGATAAATCACAAACGTCACTTTGAGAAAGCCTTAACTTTTCCCGTAAATCTCTTAAATATTGGCCAAAATAATTAAGTTTATATTGCAATTTCATCACTCCTATTTACCATACTTATAACACAATGTCAAGGGACATCAATGTCCCTTGTGAATATTCAAAAAATATTGTAATATTTGATTATAGTACTATGAGGGGGGATTAAGGTGAAAAGAATTTTACTTTTAGTTAGCTTATTATTTATGTTCATAACTACAACGATGTTTAGTTACAGTTATAATGGATGTAGTTACTTATTAAATGATGATGATGACTATGAATGGAACAGCATTGAAAATGAGATTATCTAAACAAATATCAGGTAAAAGGAGAGCTTTGCATTCCCATTTAAAATATCTAAATGGAAATTGTTTTAATAATGAAGATTTTAAAAGCAGGTTAGAGGGCTTAGAAAAATTTTTTCTTCCGTGTTAAGTAAGGTCTGATTTACGTAATTTTTAGCAATAATATAACAACAAGAATATAAAAAAACCAACGAAGTCATTCAAATATGATACTTTAAGAGTGGTGAGGAGAAAATTATATGAGAGTTGCTGTAATAACAGGTGGGTGTTCTGGTATTGGACAGAAAGTTGCTGAAAAATTTTTAGAAAATAAGTGGAAGGTTGTTGTTTTAGATAGAGAACAAAATTCTTCAAATATTATTGATAACTATACATACTTGAAAACAGAGTTGAAAGATGAGAGAGCTATAGAGAAAAGCTTTAATATCATTTCAGGTGAATTTAGTGAAATAAATGCACTTGTTAACTGTGCGGGCATAATAGAAGATGAAATATCACTGACCGACTTAAATAAAAAAAAATTTGAAGAAGTAATATCTGTGAACTTAACGGCAGTATTTCTAACTTGTAAATATTGTTTGCCATTGTTAAGGCACTCATCAGACTCTAGCATTATTAATATAGGATCTATTAGTGGCACAAAAAAAAACTCAAAATATTTAGCTTACTCAGCTTCAAAGGCAGGATTAGTTTCTTTGAGTTTTAGCTTGGCAAAACAGTTAGCAAAAAACAAGATAAGAGTTAATATAGTTTCGCCAGGAAGTGTTATAAATACAGGATTTTCAGGACGTTATTCCAAAAATAAGTTATCATTTAAAGATAAAATTCAATTGATTAAGCAATCACCCATGGCTGAAATTATAACACCAGAGTCAATTGCGGATATTGTATATTTTTTAACTTCCTATGAATCAAGACACATTACGGGTGCAAATATTATAGTAGACGCAGGGATAAGTTTATAGAGAGGAGTTTTAAAAATTGCACATTTATAGTATTAATGATGTTTGCAAGTCGTTTAATAATGGAAAAGTGGAAGCCAATAAAAATATTACATTTAGTATTAAAAGAGGAGAAATAATAGGTTTTTTAGGTCCAAATGGAGCAGGGAAGTCAACATTAGTTAAGCAAATGGTTGGTTTATTAAAACCAGATGAAGGAGATATACATTTTTATGATCAGAAAATAAATTCAAATCCAGAAGTTCTTACATATTTCTTAGGTTACATGCCTCAACGCATAGGTGCATTAGGAGACTTAACTGCTAGTGAGGCTATAAGAGTAACATGTAAGTTAAAAGGCCTAACTAATGAAGCTACAAAAGTAGAGGTTAAGACCTTAATGGATGAGTTTGATTTGAATCGTATAGATAAACGACCTTTAAACAAACTTTCAGGAGGCGAAAATAGATTAGTAGCTTTCTGTATAGCTCTAATAGCAAATCCAGAAATTTTAATACTAGATGAACCTACAGATGGATTAGACCCTGAAGTTAGAAAGATAGTATGGAACAAAATTATGACTTTAAACAGAGAAAAAAATACAACTATAGTTTTAGTAACCCACAATGTGGTTGAAGCGGAAAGGGTTTTACAAAGAGTTGGACTAATAAACAATGGCTCAATCAGGGCAATAGGGACTGTAGGAGAATTAAAGGATAAAATTTCTAATCAAATTAAGTTAGATTTAAAGTTTAATGCTATGGAAAAAACCAACCTAATAAATTTATTTAAGGACTCTTCCATCTATAAAGTTGTTCCATTGGATGAATCGCACTTTATAATATATTGTGATAAAGAATATATACAAAGCGCAATTAAAATATTAATAGAAAATATAGGTTTAGAAAAGTTTAATGATTTTAATATATCAACTCCTAATTTAGAAGATGTTTACATTCAGTTAAAGAAGGAGGGGATTAGATGAAATTAATTGATAGTTACATTAATGATGGAAAAGTTATAGTCAATAAAGATACTTCTTTAATCAACAGGGTAACTTACTGGATTCAAGGTTTTTTAAATATAGCCTTTATAAGGTGGGCAAATGTACGAAATGAATGGTATTTTCATTTGTTGATAGCACCTTTATTACCCTTAGGAGTCTTGGTTTTTATGAAGTTTTCTGGAGCAATAGATGACTTGGAAACTGCACTTTACATAACATCTGGAAATGTAGTTTTAAGCTTGGTTTTAGGACCGATGCAGTCTATATGTAATGACTTAGCATGGGGTAGACAACGTAATGATTTAGACTTTTACTCTGTTTTACCAATATCTAAGATGCAGCTAATTTTAGGTATTACTTCTATAAGCACATTATTTTCAATACCTGGAATGCTTATGGTCTTACTAGTTGGAAAGGTATGGCTTGGTTTTGAAATAGTTTTTCACCCTATAATTATAGCTGTTATAATTTTATCAGGATTAGCTATGGTAGGATTAGGAGTAATAATGGGTGTTTATGCTAGAAATGGACATCATGCAAATGTGATGAATTCTATTACAATAGTAATTGTAACTTTTCTTTCTCCAGTGTTGATACCATTAGAAAATCTCCCTAAACTTATTCAATATACATCATATCTATTCCCTACCAGTTATGCGGCAAATGCTTTTAGATCTTCTTTAAAAGGTATAGTTGATATGTCTCTTTACTTAAATATTTTGGCTTTGATAGTATTTATAGTTATAACATTCTCTTTTATTATAAAAAAAATTGACTGGAGAATAGAGTAAGTGTTGAAGTAAATATACAACATACTATTCATAGAGTTTATATAGATACACAATTTTATTTCTGAAGTTAAATTTTATAAATGACTTTTTAAAAACTATATGTATTTATTAAGGAGATATATATGGAAAATTATTATTTGAAAATTTTTTTATATACAATCGTATTAGTTCTATATGTATATTCATTTTATGCTTTATACAATGCTAAAGGTAAAAATACGTTTAAAGTTGGGCTATACATAACATGCTCTTCAATTATTATAATTATAACTCTGTTGATTTTATTTGACAAGAATATAAGTTCTTACTTTGATATTCCAGTATTATTTAGTGTTCTAACAATTATTTTCTGCATAATTTTATTTATTCCTTTGTATTATTTAAAATTTCTAAATATAACTTATTATGGATATAGATTGCAGGACACAATACGTAAATATATCGTTCTTGTAGCTGTACCCTTGATAACTATTAGATATTTTGGTAATGATCTATCCTTTTTATTTTATGAAAGTATGTCTCTAAGTAGTCTAATATTTGCACTGATTATTATATGTCTAATATTTGTAGTAATATTTTTTGCTTGGAATAAAGTAAACAGATATAATTTGCTTTTCAAAATGTTAGGTATAAGACGATATATAGAATCATTAATTATTGTCTGTTGTATTCAATTAATCCATGTAGGTATTGTTGAAGAATTTTTCTTTCGTGTATTTTTAATTGGTATTTTAATGCCACTAGGCGAGGCTGAGGCAATAATTATTAGTGCCTTATTCTTTGGTGTAGGACATATATTCTTTATTAAAAGCAACTATGGATTTAGAAGGATGAGTGTTAGATTTGGTCAATGTATTACTTATCATACATCTATTGGATTAATTCTTGGTTTAATGTGGACAAGAATTAACTCGTTTTTATTTATAGTTATAATTCATGTTCTTATTAATGGCTCTGCTTTAGTATATCCTATTGCTAAACAAAAGTTTTTTACAGATAAAAAGCTTTACCCAAAGGGTATTAATGGGCTGAAATATTAACTAATTAGTCCACCAGTATCAAATAACGACATATGCCTTTTTTCTATCACTTTATTTTTATTAAGTATAGAAAAATAACAAAAAATACTGTTTCCTGAATTCTAGTGTGTAGATTTTCAAGGCTTTCTAAAAAATTACTAGGCTTATTAAAGTGGTTCATTTATTTTTTAACTTCAGCTCACTTATAAAACCAGTGAACTTAGGATAACTTAAAATGTTTTGAACTTATAAAAGAGGTTACTACCGAATAAGCAAATGTTACTAATCTGCCTATAATATAAATATAGGAAGGGGGGAAATGTAAAATGAAGAATAAAGAATAAGAACGAACCAAGAGAGAAGTTAGTTTAACTTGTATGTTCACAACATTGATTGAAAGGAGTGTAAAAAATGAAGAATAAAGAATATGAAAAACCAGTATTAATAAGCCTAGATGATGTACTTGTGGATGGGATTTGTATAACTGGTGGTGGATCGAACCAAGAGAGATCACCGAAATAATACAAATAATTATGTATAGTAAATGAACAGTTATGTGTTTTTTAGAATAAAATACCTTAATAGCTGTATTAAGGTTAAAAAATTAAACCAGTTAACCCTTCTATTCATTTGAAAGTTTAGAAATAAGTCAATTTGATTAGAAGGGTTAAATTATAGACAAAAGGAGTGTTAGTTGTGTTAAGTAAAACTTTCTCAGTAAATAATGATATAGCTATGGCAAATGAAAATGATGTATGTGTAATAAGGAATAATAAAAAACAAGACATATTGGTAACAAATAGCATAGGGAAAAATATTTTGAATTACAAAGGTGAAAAAATTGAAACCATTATAACTAATATACATGCGGAATTTACTAATTTGAAAAGAGAAAAAATACAAGAAGATGTTTTGGAATTTATTAAACAGTGTATTGAAAAGGATGTGGGTGTAATTGAATAAATCTTTACTTAGCGAAAGTTTTTCAGTATATTGGTATTTAACGTATAAGTGCAATCTAAAATGCAAACATTGTTGGGTTGAATCATCACCAACAGTGGATTCAGAAGACAAACTATCGTTAAGTGAAGTAAAAAACGTTTTAGAGCAATTTAAAAGAGCAAATATTACTAATATTGCTTTTAGTGGTGGTGAACCTTTATTAATGAAGAATATAGTTGATATTATAAATGAAACAAATAAACATAATATACATTATGCTTTTGAAACTAATGCAATTTTAATCGATGAACAAATAATAGGAGCAGTTAATAGAAGGAAGTATAAAAATAATGAAGCAGTATTCATTATAAGTTTAGATGGCAGCACTGAAAATTATCATGATTACCTTAGAGGAAAAGGCTCTTTTAAAAAAACAGTTAATCAAATTTTTAAATTACAAAAAAACAATATTCCATATTCAATTCAGTGTGTTATAAATAAGCAGAATATACATAATGTAAAAGAAATTATTGCATTTAGTAAAAAACTAAAACCTACCAATTTGACATTTGCTTTTTTGCAACCTGTTGGTAGAGCTGTATCTAACTTAAATAACTTAGAACTAAATAAAGAAGATATAGTAGAGGTGATTAAATATATTAATAATGCTTCGTTTATCGAAGATATTGACTTTACTATCAAGGTTAAAATACAACCAGCAGTAGTTCCATCGAATATTATGACAGAATTAAAAAAATCCTCAAAAATAGAAATTGTAACGAATTGCGACTTTCCTAAAATTGGGATATTAGATAATGGAGATATTACAATTTGTTCTTTGTCTAAACATAGTATAAGATTTGGGAATATTAGAAAGGTTAATTTGAAAGAACTTATAAACAATGAATTTATCCCCATGAGAAGATCATATAATGATTTGAATCTACAAGGCATATGTGGTGAATGTATTTTTAAAATTAAATGTAAAGGTAGTTGCCGTGTTATGGCTTTCTGTGAAGATAACTGCATGAATTCAGCTCACCCTTTTTGTAGTGAGTTAGACCGGTTAAATGAGTTTCCAGATTACTATAAAGTAAATAGTTAATAATAATAAAAAAATTAAATTTTTTTAAAGCAAAAATATGATCTTAGAAATATTGGTAGCCTAATAAGATTAGAACTTAATTGTGAGTGTGTAAATTTAAATAAATGAGGTGTTAATTAATGGAATTAATAATTTATGGTAAAGGGAATAAGCAGTTAGATGAAATACTACCGTACTTGCAAAACAAGAATTTTTTAGATTATCCACAAGAAATAATAGAAAAAGCTTTAGTACAAAAAATTTTAGTAAAAAAAAATAATAAAACATTCCCAGGTGAAAAGCTAATCTATTATAATCTAGAAGAGATAGAAGGCTTGGAAGAGCATAGCGAGAATTATGTTCATATTATAAAAAAGCACATTAAAACACTTAAGGAGAAATTTAATAAGTCGTACTTATCAAATAATGGTTTTTTGTGGGATGAATTACAGCAAATGTTAATATTTGCAATGTGTTTAGATTTGAGCATTTTAACCTACCTACATAAAGAAAAAATCATAGAAGAATCTAACGGCGATTACTATATTTGGGCATTTGACGAATCTATCAAAAGAAACAACCCGTTCGGTATAAAATTGTGGCATAATGATGAATCTGAAATTGCACTAGGTGAATTATGGTATAGAAATGATAAAGAAAGTGAGTTTAACTTTAAAAATCAAGATTTAAATATATTAAAAAAAATTATTAATGGGGAGAAGGACTTTAATCAATATGAATCAAAAAAGTTAATTATATTTAAGTATAATGGCATAGTAAATAAAGAAAATGGCGAGTATAGAGTCAATATTCCAGTTTTTGACTTAAGCAACAAAGATAACTTAATAACATTTATTGAAAAAATTTCTCAGGATATAATTAATGAAGTAACCTTACCCTTATTGGAGAAATTACAAGACAAAACTTCTATTTATAAACATGGAATTGTAAGGCTTTTAATGGAAATGACTGCAGATATTTTAATAGAAAACAAAATTATATATCCATTCACATATATCAATAAAATTCATCAGAAAAATTGGATTTTTACGAATTTGAACAAAAATATAGTTCTATAATTTAAGAGACTAAGAGTTGATGTACATAAAACATGTGTATTATTCGATAAAATAAACCCAGAAAAGAACAAAACATTGGGGTCTACCATGGAAATATGAGATAGGACCCTAAGAATGAAAACATAGGGGTCTACCATGAAAATAGAAGATAGGCCCCTAAGAATATATATAAATTCTTTGATAAAGGGGTCTGATTCTTTAAAAAATTGAGTCACACCCCTTTAAATTATAATATAAACTGATATAATGATAACCAAACGAGGGTGTGGCTCGCGGGGTCAGTTGCTCAGAAATGAGTTAACTCAGTCCTGAAATGCCGCCCTCGTTTTTGTTGTGTCCGTAACGTTGACCGGGATGATGCCGTCCTTATGGGAAGTGGCTCTGCTAGTAGACGTAACGTTGGATTACAACTTTAATTGGGTGCAAATAAAAAATAGGAGGGAGAATGATGCAAGGTCAGCAGATGATAGTTGGTGTGGACGTAGGTTATTACAATCATCATGTAGCCATAGGTTAGCAGGCGATATCGTAACGGATTTTGAAATACCTCATAGTCAGAAAGGGTTTAAGTATTTCTTTAATCAAATAACCTCTTTTGTACAAGCTTATGAAGTATCAGACATAGTTGTTGGCATGGAGGGTACTAATGGTCATGCTCGGCCGCTAGATCAAATGGTTAAAGACAAAGGGTATATATTGCTCAATGTTAATAACCTAAAATTTGCCCGTTTTAAAGAGATCTTCGCTACACCAGGGAAAAATGACCGCATGGATGCAAGACAAATAGTCACCCTTATGATGATGGCCCCAATGATGGAACAAGGTAAGGAAGTGCTTCAAGAGGTACACAACATTTCTGAGATTGAAACTAAACTAAAGCGCATAAGCCGCCGGCGTCAACAAATAGTACAGGAAAAGGTTATAGTCCAAAATAGAATGCAAGCAGATCTGCAGTCTATATGCCCAGGTTTTTTAAGCATGTTTGCGCAAGTGGATTCACTTTATGTACTGCGCTTTTTAAGCTGCCGTTCAGACATACGTAAGTTAAAAAGGCTTAGATTATCAACTATACGAAAGATCCCAGGTATAGGCAAAGGTCATGCTAAAAAGCTTCAAAGATGGCAACAGGAAGCAAGCTTTGGTTCAGAAGTAGAATGGGTAGGACCTATGATATCAGAAGATGCTGCTCGACTATTATCCCTAAAAGAGAAACTAGCAGAGTTAGAAAAGCAGATTGAGATACTAGTAAAGCAGTCTAGATTAGCATCTCTTCTTTTGAGTATACCAGGGTTTGGGACCATTTGTGCTGGAACTATAGCAGCAGAAATAGGCACAATTAATAGGTTTGATTCTGAGGCTGGGCTGGCAATCTATTTAGGCATGGCTCCCCTTGATAACAGTTCTGGCTTGTATGAAGGAACAAAGTCACCTAAACAGGTTAACAAGCATGCAAAAAGGGCCATGATGACTGCTTTAGGACACCATATACGGAAGGTTGCAGAATCTAAGACTTACTATGAAAAAAAGCGTGATGAAGGCAAAAAATACAACCAAGCTTTGCGTTCCTTAGGACGGCACCTAACAAGAGTTATATGGAGTATGATTAAACATAACCGTAATTATCAAACTAGGAAAGAAGAACCTACAAGAGTTGCATAAATTGTTTTTAAAAAGCAGCTTTCTTATGGTAGGGATATTGTGTTCAACTATTTACATATAAAAGCAAATAAGTAAATATTATCTAAGCATCAAAAATACTTGACAAAACCAGCGGGATGTTCAGGCTTTTGATATTTCAATACTCCTAACCACCTTAATTTTAGGGTGGGTTTTGTTAATAAAAAAAGGAATTTCCCAACAACTGTCGAAACATTCACATAACACTATATTAAGAGTTAAGGGTGATCTTATGGCAAGAAAACCTAGAGTAGAATATCCTGGTGCACTCTACCATGTTATGTGTAGGGGCAACAATGGGGAAACCATCTTTAGTAAGGATGTAGATAAGTCTTATTATATTGCGTTGATTAGCAAGTATAAAAAGCGATATAGCTTTAACCTGTATGCTTATTGCATAATGGATAATCACGCTCATATGTTAATCGAAACAGGCAATACTCCATTATCAAAAATCATGCAAGGTATTCAGCAAAGCTATACCCAATGGTTTAATAAAAGGTATAATCGCACAGGTCACGTTTTTCAGCAGCGTTATAAAGCGCTACTATGTGACAGAGACTCGTATCTTCTACAATTAATTAAACATATCCACTATAACCCTGTTAAGGCTAACCTTAAGGAAGGTTTTAACTATAAGTGGAGCAGCCATAGGGATTATCTGAAACTAAATAAAGCTTTCACAGTAGATGTCCTTTTTATTCTTGAGATATTAGGTGGCAACAAAATAAATAGAGGATTGAAAGAATATAAAAGGTTTATGGGCTTGGATGAAGGACCGTTAAAGATTGAAGAATATTTAATTGACGAAAAAGAAATTTATTTAATGCTACAGGAGTTTGAACAAGAAGTAGCTGCTAGCGCAGATGATAATGAGGTTGATATAGATAGAATTATAGATATGGTTTGTGAGAAAGTTGACATTAGCAAAAAAGAACTGGCCCAAAAAACAAAACAGCAAATCTATGTAGATGCTAGAAAAGCAATTATATTATTAAGCACCAGATATAGTACTGTAACAAACATTGAAATTAGTAATAGGCTAGGGATTTGCTCACCTGTAATATCTAATGTTAAAAGAAGGAAAGGGGATGTATCAGATCCAGTGAAAATGTTAATGAGAGAGGTGTCTCAGCAGATAGCTAAGGAGTATTGAAATATCAAAAGCCTGAACATCCCGTACGTTTTGTCAAGTTTCCTTATAATATGTTCATTTTTAACTTTTTTTCTTTTAAATGGATATAGTTGAACATAAGTTCCCTTAGTGTAGAAAAAGTGTTTTTTAAAAATTACGCAGCTTTACTTGTTTCTTTTTCACGACGTTCATATTTTCTATTGTTTTTGATCATACTCCATATTACTCTTGTTAAATGCCGTCCTAAGGACCGCAGAGCTTGATTGTATTTCTTGCCTTCATCACATTTTTTTTGGAAGTAAACTTTAGATTCATCAACCCTTCGCACATGATGCTGCAGTGCTTGCATCATAGCTTTTTTCGCATGTTTGTTAACTTGTTTAGGTGATTTTGTTCCTTCATATAGGCCAGAACTATTGTCAAGAGGAGCCATACCTAGGTAGATTGCTAACCCAGCCTCAGAGTCAAACCTACTAATTGTACCTATTTCTGCAGCTATTATTCCAGAACAAATAGGTCCAAAGCCTGGTATGCTTCGAATAAGAGAGCCCAATCTTGACTGCCTAACTAATGATTTGATTTGTTTTTCTAATTCAATTAACCTTTCTTTAAGGGCTAATAAGCGCGAAGCATCTTCTGCTATCATAGGGCCTACCCACTCTACTTCTGAGCCAAAGCTAGCTTTCTCTTGCCACCTTTGTAACTTTTTAGCATGTCCTTTACCAACACCTTGAATCTTGAGTATTGTCGGTAATCTAAGTCTTTTTAACTTACGCAAGTCCGGACGACAGCTCAAAAAGCGCAGTACATAAAAGGCATCCACAGATGCAAACATTTTCAAAAAACCTGGGCATACAGATTGCAGATCTGCTTGCATTCTATTTTGTATTATAACTTTTTCTTTAACTATCTGATGGCGACGGCGACTAATACGTTTTAATTTAGTTTCAATCTCAGATGTGTTATGCACTTCTTGAAGCACTTCCTTGCCTTGTTCCATCATTGGGGCCATCATCATAAGGGTGACTATTTGTCTTGCATCCATGCGGTCATTTTTCTCTGGTGTAGCGAAGATTTCTTTAAAACGGGCAAACTTTAGGTTATTAACATTTAGTAACATGTACCCTTTATCTTTAACCATTTGATCTAGCGGCCGAGCATGGCCATTAGTCCCCTCCATACCAACAACTATGTCTGATACTTCATAAGCTTGTACAAAAGATGTTATTTGATTAAAGAAATACCTAAACCCTTTCTGGCTATGGGGTATCTCAAAATCCTTTAAAATATCTCCTGCTAAGCCTATAGCTACATGATGATTGTAATAACCTACGTCTACACTGTAACTGGCAAGTAGAATTGGAGAAATTTTGGCAATTAATTTTCCCTAACCTTTTTCCAGTTAAAACCTAGAATTTTCTTCAAAAAATGATTCTCTGTGTGCTAATCTATAACTTTTACCTGACATATTAAATAACTCACATCTATGAGTGATTCTATCTAAAACAGCTGTAGTTAAAGCTGGGTCACCCAATAGTTCAGTCCAGTCTTCTAGACCTTTATTTGAGGTAATAATAAGTGATGCTTGTTCATGAAGTGCCGTTATGAGTTGGAAAAACAGGTTAGACTCTTCCCTAGATATCGGCAAGTAACCTAGTTCATCGATGATTAGTAAGCTAGAGGACAAAACCTTATTTATTTTGCCTTTACTTTTTCTTGATATCTCTTGGGTTTTTAAACAGTGCATAAGGTCGTTCATAGTAACAAAGCTAACCTTGTACCCCATCTCAACAGCCCTGTAGCCTAGTGCTATTGCTAAGTGAGTTTTACCGACCCCAGGAGGGCCCAAAAAAATTAAATTATACATACGGTCTATCCATTCCAATTCCGATAAACTGTTAACTTGTCTTTGAGTTATGGACTTTTGAAAATCTAAATCAAAATCTTCTATAATTTTAAGTGTAGGAAAACCAGCGTTTTTTAGCCTTCTTGCCTGTGCTTTTTCTTCTTTTAGTTTCATTTCTTCCTGAAGTATGTTTAACAAAAATTGCTGATATGAAATGCTTTTTCCATCTGCATCTTGAACGACTTGAGAAGCGTTTGTATTTAAGTAGTCAAGCTTTAATTTTTTAGCATTTTCTTTGATTAGCTCCAATTTCTCCACTGTGACTGTCCCCTTTCAAAGAATTAGTATACTCTTCAATACTTCTTATTTCAGGCTTTAAATCCTGATACTTTGAAGGGGTAGAAATGTCTGCCTTAAAGTACTTTTTATTAAGTTGTCGTTTTTCTTCCTCCTTAAAGTATTGGATTGTATCCTTAAGCATGCCAGCGCTGTAGAGTTTTCTTTCAACGCAGTAATCAATAGCTTTTTGTACAAGTGACGGGTTTTCAGATGTCACTGTTTTAATTATTAGGTTAGATTGATCTTTAAAGTATCTAGATTTTTCAGCCCTAATGATATCAACAAACGTTATTGCCTTATCAGTTTCTCCTAAACTTTTTAAAACTTTCTCACGCATTTCGTCGCAACTGTACTTTCTTGATTTTTGCCTATCTGGGTGGTCTATTGTTACTAGCTGACCTTTTCCTTTAGCAATTTTATGTGTGATAATCAACTCATTAGTATCTTTATCAATTATTTCGATACAATCTTTTTTAACTGATAAATTAACTTCTTTACCTGGTGAATAAGTCCCTATGGGTACTTGATATCTGTTTTGTTTGTAAAATACTGTATTGTTTTTTCTTACTAGATAGGTTAAAATTTTAGTATCAGTTGATTCAGCAAAGAGGGTAGGTATTGGCATTAAGTGTTCCTTTTCCAGAGCAAACACTTCTGCCGGTACCTTCTTTGTTGTTTCATGGACTTTTTTATTGCCGGTTCTTTCTAGCCATTTTAGATTATCATCATTAAAGGATTCAATATCTACAAATTTTCTATGTTTAGCGAAGTTATTCTTGGCATACTTTACTACAGCTTCTACTTTGCCTTTGCTTTCAGGATCAGCCTTTCTGCAAAGGTACACTTTAAACTTAAGAGAGTTAAGATAATTTTGAAATCCTTCGGTATATAATATATCTCCATTGTTTTCAGAAACTACTAGTACTTTATCTTGATCATAAACTATCTCTTTGGGTCTGCCGCCAAAGTACTCAAAAGCTTTGTTGTGGGCTTTGATGAAACTTGATGTTGTAAATGGCTTGTCCGACCACCATACGAACTTGTATCTTGAATGGGATAAAACCATTCCAAAACAATATGCTTTTACTCTTTTATTATCATGTGTCTTAAGCCATATCTCTCCTAGATCAACTTGAGCTTGATACCCCATAGGAAGATTTTCTATTTCTTCATACTGCCTAACTGATGTCACTTTGGGCAAGTCATATTCTTTTCTAAGCTTGTTTACATAGAGCCTTAGAGTTCTTTCCTTAAAATCTAGCTCACCATGTTTTTCTAAAAGCCAATCATAAATCTGAGCGGCTGACATATCTCGGTATTCTTTAATCCATTCTAAAATTTGCTTTTTGTATTTATCCACCTTCTTTCTCCGTGATTGAGCTGTATTATGGAGCTCTGAAAACTCATCAAACTCCATATCCCAGTACTTTGATACGGTCTTGTAGTCAATCTCTAGTAGCCTTGCAACTTGGGATTTATTTAATCCCCTAGACCTATTTTCTTTAATTTTGGCAAACATATCCCACCTCTTCAATTCTCATACCTCCTCTGATAAATTAACTCTTTAATTTTATCAGAAGGGGTATTTTTTTAGTAGATAACTGGAAAAAATTCTCCGTTTCTATTTGCCAAAATCTCTCCATTTTAGTTTACCATTTACATACACCAACTATCATCTGCTGACCTTGCATCATTCTCCCTCCTATTTTTTATTTGCATAGGCGATTGCAAAACTTCACAATGCCTGATATAAAAGCTTTTATATTAATAATCTCAAAGGAATCCCCCACTTTTTATCGAATTTATATAGTAATCAAAATACGCATTTGATTACATGAAAGGAGGAATATCCAATGAAAAAATACAAACAAATTTCTTTTGCTAACTTTAACCAAGAATTTGATGAGCTGTTAAAATCTAAGCAACCTACCTTAATTGAGCTATTTAGCGATTTCTTAGAAGTGGATGAAATCATCCCGGCTTCGTTTTATGATGCTTACTATTCATCGTTAGGTAGAAATAGAGACTATTCTTTGTCGTCTATGATATCTGCTTTAATCTTGCAAAAGATTCTCTCATTACCCCACACTAAAACTCTTCTAAACATTCTAGCTCTTTCCAAAGAGTTAAGAGATTTTTGTGGGTTTGACGATAAGTTGCCTGATCCAGCTCAATTCACTCGTTTTAAACAGAATTTTCTACCACACATTGAGCAGATGTTTCATAATTTAGTGGATGATACTGAGGCTTTATGTCATGATATCAATGATGATCTAGCTGACATCTTAATCTCTGATACCACGGGGTTTGAGGCCTTTGTTAAAGAAAATAACCCTAAGTTTTATGAAACGCTTCTAACCAGTGCAAAAAAGTATGCTAAAATTGAAAACTCTGTTAACCCTCATTCTCTTGCCGCAAGTAAGATGCCTAAAATGGCGTCTGCTAATAACGAGTTTAAGCTATCTCATTTAAACGGACACTTTGGCTATTATCTTAAAACAAACGTTGTTACTAACGGGCTTGGCATTGTTAGACATATAGATTTTTATGATTTAGACTTAGAAACCATTTCTCCTGAATTAAAAGATGAGTATGATTCTAAAACTCTTATTCCCGTTTTAGAAAACTTTTTCAAAAAGCACCCTCTTTTAAAGTACAAGTACTTTCTTGGAGATGCTGGTTTTGACTCTTACGATAATTATCGCTATCTTTATTGCGATAAGAATATGATCCCAATTATTCCTTTAAACCAAAGGCGTAAATCTGACTTGCCATCTTCAGGCTTTACAGATGATGGCACCCCTACATGCCCTCACGATAGTTCATTAAAAATGACTTATGATGGTGTTGCCAGAGAAAAAGGAAGGGCTGATAGGGTTAAATTTAAGTGTCCTAAATCTAAAAAAAAAGAGTAAATGGTAAGCAAAAAAGCACTTTAGATTGTCAAAACCCTTGTACTTCTTCCTCTTATGGTCGTGTAACTTATGTGCCTATACACAAAAACTATAGACTTAATTGTGCTATCCCCAGAGACTCTGAGAAATGGAGTAACTTATATAAGGTTAGAACAATATGTGAAAGAGCTATTGCCCAGCTTAAACACTCTATGTCTCTTAGATCCTCTAAGCTTAATAATACCAAGACTTTAAAAGCTGATATATTACTAGCGGCTATTACGCAGCTTACTGCGTTAACTGTTCTGCATAGAGCGAACAACACATCAGCACCTATGTCAATTAAAAACCTTGTAGCATAGACTGCTTATTTTCGCACCTGATTCTTCTTAAAAATACATTTTTACATATTTTCGGTTGCTCTATTCTTTTTTAATTAACGCATTTTGCAATTACCTATTTATTTGCACCCAATTAAAGTTGTAATCCAACGTTACGTCTACTAGCAGAGCCACTTCCCATAAGAACGGCATCATCCCGGTCAACGTTACGGACACAACAAAAACGAGGGCGGCATTTCAGGACTGAGTTAACTCATTTCTGAGCAACTGACCCCGCGAGCCACACCCTCGTTTGGTTATCATTATATCAGTTTATATTATAATTTAAAGGGGGGTGACTCAATTTTTTAAAGAATCAGACCCCTTTATCAAAGAATTTATATATATTCTTAGGGGCCTATCTTCTATTTCCATGGTAGACCCCTAAAATATACAACACACATTACTTCTAATCCCTGTAATCGCCAAGAGAAGTTGTACATACGAAATGGTACGTCCCTCTTCCACCATAATAATAATAAATACATAAATCCTAAGCAGAAAGCAGCTTAGGATTTATTTTAACTTATTCATCAACTTGAAACAAACAATAGTTTTTAAAATCATGCTGAGAATCTAAGAACTTATTGCACTTGGAAGTCATCATTTTTTTAACATAATGTAAACCATAAGCCTCGCACAAATAGATTGCCATTTTAATAGACCTTATGTATTCGTTATCCTCTAATCTGTATTCAGCCAACCCTTTTATATAATATAGGCTGTGCATTTGGTCAAATACACGGCTTTTTTTATAAGCTTCTATACCTATCTGAGCATACTTTAGCGCTTCTTTATACATCTTGTTTCTATAATATGAGGTGGCTAAATTATGACAGATTATAGGGTATAGGTTATCTCTTTGTTTCACCTGTGTTAGGCAAAATTCCATTAAGCTTAGATATTCATCCTTATAACCCATATCATTTCTAACAAAAGCAATGTTCATCAAAATCCTAACTTCCATTAAAGAGTACGCGAATTTAGTATGGTTACTTAATTTAAATTCAGGAGTTGTTAATTTTAAAGCTTCTATGTACTTTTCTTGTCTATCTTTAAAATCATGTTTTACAGATAAAGATATACCGGAAGCAAAAAGAGTCAGTTGTTTAACCAGAACTTTGTAGTATGGATTTTTTATCATAGATGACAGCTTGTTTAGCATCTCAATTTCGCTACTTATGCTTCCGTAATCAAACTTATCCAACTTATCTTCAAGGCTTCTCATAACATCATTAAGAAGAGAATAATCATCTAGTCTAAAGTTTAAAAACAAAGTACTTATATCAGCTTTCAAGACAGTTGAAAGATAGTCTAGGGTTTCAATTTTAGGGATAACCTTACCACCTTCTATCTTTCGTAAAGTATCAGCATGGATATTTAGCTTTTGGGAAATGTAGCCTTGTGTATAGCCCAATTCTTTTCTGATGGATTTAAGTTCTTCGCCGAAGCCTTCCAAATTATAACTCAAAAAATCACCTCTTATCCAACCCCGATTCCAATCGGGTTGATTATTCATAATTATATTATATTATATAATCAATAGGTGATAAAGGGGGGGAGTTTTTTGAAGAGGATACTAATATTAGCAAGTGGATCTCTTTTGGTTTTAACAATTTTGTTTTTTAACTTACAACATAGTGATAAGGCATATATCGCCGAAGAAGATGAGTGTTTTGAAATTTACAAGTTAGAGTAGAAGGTTTAGAAGCTCATGCTAGAAAACATGGGTACATTATTAAAAAAAATTAGGTAACATTGGATATTCCAAGTGTCCTAGAAAGTTAAGTTAATAGTTTGAGTTGAATGTGTTTGTAAAGATCAATTAATATAGTTAAAGTATAAAATTATCAATTAAAATATAGGAAGGAGGTGATAATAATGAAATTAAACATTAATTTCACAATTGAAACAGATGAAGTAACTGCACTGAGTCCTGTTACGGAGTATGATGGAGGATGTCAAGCAAGTTGTGTAGGTGTTGCTTGCACAGGTTCTTGTTGTTCAAACACAGGGCCAGGACCAGGCGATGAATTTAGTGTATACTCCACTACAAATGAAAAGTAGTATGTAAATTAGTAAATTCCTTAGGTGGGACATGAGAATAATACATTTATTTTCTCTGTCCTGCCTTAAAATATTTTAATGTGTGAAACTATATTTTTATGGAGGTTTGTATGACAAAACATATAATTGATCCAAAAGTAAAAATAATTAAATTAAGCGATGATGTAGTGATTTTTAATAAATTTGGAAGAGTTTATAAGTTGAGAGGACAAGGAATAAAAAAATTGATCCAAGAAGTATATAAAGTTATTGAAGATAAAGGAGACTTAAAATTAACCGAGCATTCATTATTAGAAAAATATTCAGAAAAAAATGTGGTGAAGATTTTAGAGTTCATGAAAAGTGAACGTATTATTATTGAATCATATGATGGTCAAAGTAAAGACTTAGATATGTTATACTCAATTGTTGATAAAGGGAGTGGAAAAACCCTAGAAAAAAATAGGTTGTTTTTTATAGTATCAAATGAGTTTGAAAAAGAATTATTACAAGATAATAATCTTTTAAAGAAGTTTGAGCAAGTAAATATTTTAAATGTAGATAATAAAAAAATGCATAATACTAGAGTAGAAAATATTAGCAATGAGATAGAGTTAAATATGCCTAAAAATGATTTGACAATAGTATTATTAGAAGATTGGGATGATTCTATACTAAGCATAGTCAATAATTGTGCAATAGCAAGCAATAGCGTTTGGATAAAAGGAATAATAGATGAGTTTAAAGTAGAAATTGGACCTTTTCACATACCTAAAACGACACCATGTTATATATGTAATAAAAGTAGTTTAGAAAAAGGCTTGGATAAAGAAGACTTATTGGTATTTAGCGAAAAGCTAAAAAGTGAGACTAGATATTACTTAAGCCCTGCTATTAATATTACAATGGGAATAATATTTTTAGAAATAATAAAATATTTATCTAAGGTGAGCTCAGATCTATTAACTAAAAATTTGACTTTTGACTACCTTAACTTAAGAATAGATAAGACCTATGTATTAAAGCAATATTTCTGCAATAAATGTGGAAAAGGGGTGGAAGTATGATGCCTTATTTTGAAGAAATGAAACTGAAAGATACAGTTCAAAGGTTATTATCTTATGCATCAAATAAAAGTGGACTTGTTAATGATGTAGTGATTAGTGATAAGTATAGTGATGAAAAATATTTATTAGGAGACCTTCCTACAATTTACTGTGCATCCACAAGGGTAAAATCTAAATTTTGTAATATTACTGGAGGGGGGGTCTCACGAAGTAAAGAGATTAGTATGATAAGAGCAGTTGGAGAATGTTTAGAAAGATATTCAGCTTATCGCTCTAATAAATTACCTTTATACGGAACAGTAGGTGAGATGAACTTAAAAGGGAAGTGTTTTTCTCCAAAAGATTTAAGCCAATTTTCAGAGAAGCAATTTAATGAGAATTTTCTTTTTGATAAGTTTGAATCTAATGATAATCTGTATTGGGAAGAAAGTATTGACTTAACGAATGGAAGTAAGGTTTATTTACCAGCGTATAAAGTTTATTTAAATTACAATAGAAAAAAAGAAAAAAAATTTTATGATCATTCCATATCAACAGGTTTAGCATTTCATTTAAACAAGGATGAAGCTATATTATCTGCAATACATGAAAAAATAGAAAGAGATTGCTTTAGCATTTCCTGGTTTGCTAAGCGCCCTGGGAAAAAAATAAAGTATGACATTGATAACCCCCACTTAAATGAACTCCTGTCAATATGCAATGATAAAGGGCTAAAAGTACACTCATTTGATATTGCTTTAGATATAGATACTTATACTGTTATGACAATAATAGAGAATAATAACTATAAATTTCCAATAATTGTTACTGCGGCAGCTGCACACCTAGATCCAGTTAAAGCTGTAGTGAAATCAATTGAAGAAGCTATACAAACCTATTACTTAGCTGTATATAAAATTATAACAGAAAATAATGGTAATGAGTTTAAATTAGAAAAAGAACAGATAAGTGATCTAGATGAACATGTATGCTACTATCTAAATAATGATAAAGTAAGAGCTTTTAATTTTTATTTCAATAATAATGAAATTATAAATTTAAGTGAATTAAGAAATAAAGCCAACGGAACTTTAGATGAGCAGCTTAAAAAAATAATAGAATCCTTTAAAGAGAATGGTTTACCTTTGTTAGTTACTAATTTATCTAGTAAGGATTTTGTAAGAGAAGGTTTTTATGTATATAAGGTAAATGTTCCTAATTTTATGGACTTGAATGTCTCTTATAATGCTAGATATTTAGGAAATGAGCGACTTAATACATTTTTAAAAGGTTCCAAAATAAACGACAACCCTCATCCCTTTCCTTAAGATACGGCATTCCTGTAATTAACTAAATTTAGGTTTTGCAAAAAGTAACCCTCACTAAAATGAAATTATCATTGATAGGTCTCACTACTGGAATAGGGCTAGTAAGATATCAAGCTCCTCTAGGGAAAGTAGGCAGATTCAGAAACTAGCTGTCCTTGCACTCGAAAGCAGATCATTTAATAAAGTAGAAACAAAACTAGTAAACGTGGGTATACATTCTAATCTCTATTAATTTAATTTCTAAAAGAAAAAAATAAACTAAAAAACTAAGAAAAAAAGTAATGAAAGAAAAAATAAGACTATATTAGGGAGGTATATACAAGATGAAAAGAGAGCATGAACTAGCTTTAAATTATCATGAAAATACAAAACATAATAAATTAGTAGATTTTAGAAACTTAAATAAAGTTACTTTTGCCCCTCAAATTCAATATAAGTATTATCTTAATAATAAAAAAGTTAAGTTATCTAAAATAGAAGCGGTAGATACTTTCTCTCAAACAGTAAAATTAAGAAAAAGCACTAGAGATTATAATAACTATCCGGTAAGCCTAAATGAAATTTCTAAACTACTTGACTTATCGGCTTCTTTAAATGGAATTGACGATAGTAGTAGAGTATACCCATCTGCAGGTAAGCGTTACCCTTTAGAGATGTATATAGCTATATTTAACAGCAATGATATAGAAAAAGGAATTTATCATTATGATGTTATATCACACAGTTTGACTTTGGTTAAGTCAGGTTGCTTTAAAGAAGAACTTTATCATTATTCTTTAAACCAAGAATTAGTTTTAAATAGCTCTATGTTGATTGTTTTAACTGCAGTTTTTGATAGAACCTTGCAGAAGTATTCTAATAGAGGTTATAGGTATGTTTTAATCGATGCTGGACATATAGGACAATCTATATATTTAGCTTCCACTTATCTAGAGCTTGGGGTTGTATCGCTGGGAGGTTTTAAAGATAATGACATAAATAAGCTGTTGAAAATTAACGAGTCCAAAGAAACAAGCTTATACCTAATTGCAATAGGTAAGTAAAAGATATAGAAAGTGTGGATTAGATGGCTATTTTCAAATTCGTCCTTAGATACTTATTAAGGCATAAAATGATTGTCTTGATTTATTTAATATTTAGTTTGCTTTACTGGCTAGTTTCTATAAGCTTTCCAGTGTTAACAGGGATATATATAGATGAATTATTAGATACATATAGTTTACATACAATAAAAGTTTTTACACAAATAATTTTAATAGCAGGAGCAGTTAAAATTTTGTCTACATTTATAAAAAAATATTACTTATCTAAAGTTGGTGTTAAAGCTACAACTGAATTAAATTTTGAAGTTTTACGTCATATTAGTGAATTACCTATACTCCATTATAATAATACCGATAAAGGGTACTTAAATCATAGAATTGCGAATGATAGCACTGTAGTTGTTAACTTTGTGTTGAGTAATTTATTTGAACTAATAATTAATGGTTTAACAATATTAGTTGCTTTTTATATTTCACTTAATTTAAATGTTAAGCTTACTATAATTTTGGTGCCAATGATACCTCTATATCTAATTATCTATCTATTGTTTAAAAGTGCATTATATAATAGAGGATTTAAATATAGAGAAAATCAAAATAATTTGTTTTCAGAAATGAATAAATACCTGTACAATATTAAGTTTAACAAAACAAATGCAACTTTTACAGAAGCATACAATAAACTTACTTCAAATTTTACTATAATGTATGATTCTTTTTTAAGTTATACTAAACTATCATTATCTTTTACAAATAGCGGCTCTGTTATAAGTGTCATTTCGCAAATAATAATCTTCTATTTTGGGGGTATGGAGATTATAAATGGCAATTTAACAATTGGAGAATTTACCATAATTAATAGTTTTTTTTCAATGATCATAAACAGTATAAAGTATTTGATAGGGTTTGGTCAAAACTATCAAAATGCACTTGTTTCCTATAAACGGATAAAACAAATATTAGAAAAGGATCCTGATATAAATGAAAAAGAAATAGTTTCTAACATTGAAACTATACAACTAAATAACGTAACCTTTAGTTATGGAGATAAAAAGAATATAATAAAAAATTTTAACTATAAATTTAAAAAAGGAAAAGTCTATTGTATTTGCGGTGAAAATGGGTCTGGAAAAAGTACTTTTATTGACTTAATAACTGGAATACTAACAAATTATTATTCAGGAAATATCTATTATAATTTAAAAGAAATTAAAAAACTAGATATGTATTATACACGAAAAAAACAGATTGGTGTTATAGCACAGAATCCTAAACTAGTCACTGGCACGTTATTTGAGAATGTAACTTATGGTTTTTCTGATCATAAAAAAAATATAGAACACATGTTAACTAAGGTAGGTTTAAGTAAATCATGGAAATTGGATGATTGCATTTACGAGAATTCAGAGAATATTTCGGGTGGGGAAAGGTATAAAATTGCATTGACAAGAGCATTACTTAAGGAGCCTCAAGTATTGTTAATGGATGAGCCAACGGCAGCTTTAGATTCTAATAGTGTTGAAAAATTTAAGAAGTTAATAACGGATATAAAAAAACGAAAAATGATTTTTATAATAACACATGATCAGCAATTATTTAATATAGCAGATGAAATTATTAACATAAATGATTTGACTGAAAAAGTAAGCACCTAATTTTTTAACTTAAAGGTAATATTAGATTTAGAGCGTGGAGTTCTAGACTACGCCACCTCTTTGCTTTTTAATTTATATGTCTAAAAAGAACTTTCTTTGTTCATTGAGCTAGCAGAAGTTGAATCATCAATCAAAGGTATAAAGGGGATGCTAATTTTCAAACATTACCTAAAATTATTGTATAGTAATACCACGGAAAGTCTAGGGCTTACAAATAAAAAAATAAGTCAGTTATAATTGTAAGTATACCAATTAAATATATGTAAACTGAGGAGGTGCAAACAAAACACAAAATATAGGGGTCTACCGTGGAAATATGAGATAGGATCAATAAAAAGCCTTACCCCTATATTTACAATTCTATGCATAACATAGGACTATACAGTAATTAATTTTAAAAGTAAAGTTCAATTAGAATAAGTGAGTTCAATATAGTCAACGTACACATTGATTTTATTATCTGTTTAGCGTTAACAAACTTAACATATAATTGGCTAAGTTTAACTAAAGGGGGATAAGGGAAATTATGATCCGAAAATCATTTTTGGTATTTGCTTTATTATTACTAATGGTATTACCTGTTATAGGTTGTAATGGGGAAGAGGAGATAGATTTAGATGAAGTTAAAGAAGAGCTAGATTTAGATGAGGTTAAAGAAGAGCTAGAACCGTATATGACACAGCGGCAGATGGACATTGCTAGAGTTGAAAGTTTTTTGGAGAAAGCAGAACCAAGAGATGTTGGTATGGATGAGGAAAAATTATATAATATGGTGCACAATTTACATTTTAACAATCCTTATAATGTGGTAAGTATGGTAATTCTAAAAGATGATTATGAGGTGTTGGAATATTACGCTGGAAGACATAGAGAGTTCGCTCAAAACTCAGTAACAAAATCTATTACTGCAACCCTTATGGGAATTGCTATTGAGGAGGGCTATATTGATGGGGTGGACCAGAAAATTATAGATTTTTTCCCTGAGGTAGAAGATATGGAGGTCGATGCAAATTTAAAAAAAGTAACCATAGAACACTTGCTCACAATGACAGCGGGATTTCAATGGAATGAGCATGATGTGCCTCACAGTTTACCATCAAATGACCTTACTGCAAAAACTAAATCAGACAATCCTATCAAATACATTCTCACTAAACCAATAGAGGAAATACCTGGACAATCTTGGTACTATAACACTGGGCAAAGCCATTTGTTATCTATAATTATAGAAAGAGCAACAGGAATGGACACAATGTCCTTTGCAGAAGAAAAGTTGTTTGCTCCCTTAGGGATGAACCTTACTAATGTATCATGGCCGCGCGATAGACAAGGATACCACTTTGGTGGGCACGGTCTTAGAATGCATACCCAAGATCTTGCTAAAATAGGCTATCTTTATTTAAATGATGGTGTGTACAACGGTAAACAAATTTTGTCGTCACAATGGGTTGAGGAAGCTACCTCTATTAAGGCTAACACTCCACGGCCGCAGTATTATGAGGATTATGGTTATCAATTTTGGATAGATAGTTATGAGGAATATGCAGTTATTTCTGCACTAGGTGGGAATTATGAGCAGGCTCTCTTTATAGTTCCGGAGCTGGACATGGTGGTAGCTGTTAACTCTATAGGTGGCTCAAGGATAGGGCCTTATAGCATTTTAACTTCTATAATAGATTTTGTTGAGTAACAAAACATAGGGGGCATGCTTTTGATATTTCAATAATTCTACCCACCCTTATTTTAGGGTAGGTTTTGTTGATAAAAAAGGGATTTAAAAATAACTGTCGAAACATTCACATAACACTATATTAAGAGCTAAGGGTGAGCTAATGGTAGAAATTTGGAGAATATTATGCCTATTTTTTTTAATTATTGGATTGTTGCTAACGATAATAGATATATTTTGGGAAACTAAGCTATTAAAAGAGAATATATTTAAAAGAATATTATTAATCGCAGTTGGAATAGTAGCGTTATATTCGATAGATAAAAGATTTTTGTATATATCCTTAGAAGCGCTTTTTTATGGTTTGATAATAGGAACTCTTTTCATGGTTGCTCATATTTTAATAGCCAAAGGAATTAAGTTAAAAAAGGAACAAGTGAGTATAGGATTAGTTTATACCCAATTATTAATGTTTGTTATAGAACTGCCAGCAGAAGAGTTTTTATATCGGGGAATTTTACTTGTTTCTCTTTTAAGCTTAGTCCATCCTACAATAGCTATCTTATTAACATCAATACTATTTTTAGTGGTCCACATAAAAACTTGGAATAACTGGTTTGTTTGGAGTGGCTCGCTTATATTAGGAGTAATATGTGCAATAAGTGTATATTTCACACAAAGTATTTGGACTGCAGTTATCATTCATGTTTTAAATAACTTTGGGTTTATGACTTTGATAAAAAAAAGAAACATATTTAAGGAAAAGATTACCCACCAAGGCTAAGGAGTCTAAATTGAAATAATGAGATAGGTTTAACTAAAGGGGGATAAGGGAGATTATGATCCGAAAATCATTTTTGGTATTTGTTTTATTATTACTAATGGTATTACCTGTTATAGGTTGTAATGGGGAAGAGGAGCTAGATTTAGATGAGGTTAAAGAAGAGCTAGAACCGTATATGACACAGCGGCAGATGGACATTGCTAGAGTTGAAAGTTTTTTGGAGAAAGCAGAACCAAGAGATGTTGGTATGGATGAGGAAAAATTATATAATATGGTGCATAATTTACATTTTAACAATCCTTATAATGTGGTAAGTATGGTAATTCTAAAAGATGATTATGAGGTGTTGGAATATTACGCTGGAAGACATAGAGAGTTCGCTCAAAACTCAGTAACAAAATCTATTACTGCAACCCTTATGGGAATTGCTATTGAGGAGGGCTATATTGATGGGGTGGACCAGAAAATTATAGATTTTTTCCCTGAGGTAGAAGATATGGAGGTCGATGCAAATTTAGAAAAAGTAACCATAGAACATTTACTTACAATGACAGCGGGATTTCAATGGAATGAGCATGATGTGCCTTACAATTTACCATCAAATGACTATACTGCAAAATGTGAGTCAGATAATCCTATAAGCTACATTCTAACTAAACCCATAGAGGAAGAACCTGGTCAAAATTGGTGCTACAATAGTGGGCAAAGTCATTTGTTATCTATAATTATAGAAAGAGCAACAGGAATGGACACAATGTCCTTTGCAGAAGAAAAGTTGTTTGCTCCCTTAGGGATGAACCTTACTAATGTATCATGGCCGCGCGATAGACAAGGATACCACTTTGGTGGGCACGGCCTTAGAATGCACACCAAAGATCTTGCTAAAATAGGCTATCTTTATTTAAATGATGGTATGTACAATGGTAAACAAATTTTGTCGTCACAGTGGATTGAGGAAGCTACATCTATTAAGGCTAACGCTCCACGGCGGCAGTATTATGAGGATTATGGTTATCAATTTTGGATAGATAGTTATGAGGAATATGAAGTTATTATTGCTGCAGGCTCATTTGGGCAATCTCTCTATATTGTTCCAGAACTAGATATGGTGGTAGCCATTAATTCTTTTTTAAAAAGTTCAGATCAAGCTCCTTATAGTATTCTAACCACTATAGTAGATTCTATTGAATAGTTATAGTACTTTTGATCAATATGAAGAACATGGGTCTACCATGGAAATATGAGATAGGATCAATAAAAAAGCCTGACCGTATGGTGGAGTGGATATTATATAATAACAGAAAAAAGAGAAAAGACGTATTTGATTTTATTTGCAAAATATTATTAACGTTATTACTAGTACTGTCATTATTAGGCTTTTGATATTTAAATCTCCTACCCATCTTTATTTAGGGTGGGATTTGATAATAAAAAATGAATATTAAAACAAAAGTGAAAAGGATTTTACTTTTAGTCAAAGGGGATGAGTGTGATGGGAAAATCATTTTTGGTATTTGCTTTATTATTACTAATGGTATTACCTGTTATAGGTTGTAATGGGGAAGAGGAGCTAGATTTAGATGAGGTTAAAGAAGAGCTAGAACGGTATATGACACAGCGGCAGATGGACATTGCTAGAGTTGAAAGTTTTTTGGAGAAAGCAGAACCAAGAGATGTTGGTATGGATGAGGAAAAATTATATAATATGGTGCATAATTTACATTTTAACGATTTTGATGTGGAAAGCATTGTGATTCTTAAAGATGACTATGAGGTGTTGGAATATTATAGGGGAAGGTATAATGATTATCACCAAAAATCAGTGACAAAATCTATTACTGCAACGCTTATGGGAATTGCTATTGAGGAGGGTTATATTGATGGGGTGGACCAGAAAATTATAGATTTTTTCCCTGAGGTAGAAGATATGGAGGTCGATGCAAATTTAGAAAAAGTAACCATAGAACATTTACTTACAATGACAGCGGGATTTCAATGGAACGAGCATGATGTGCCTTACAGTTTACCATCAAATGACTATACTGCAAAATGTGAGTCAGATAATCCTATAAGCTACATTCTAACTAAACCCATAGAGGAAGAACCTGGTCAAAATTGGTGCTACAATAGTGGGCAAAGTCACTTGTTATCTATAATTATCGAAAGAGCAACAGGAATGGACACAATGTCCTTTGCAGAAGAAAAGTTGTTTGCTCCCTTAGAAATTAATTCTGTTAATGTATCATGGAGAAGTGATAAACAAGGCTATCAGTATGGAGGGAGCAGAATAAGAATGCACACCAAAGATCTTGCTAAAATAGGCTATCTTTATTTAAATGATGGTGTGTACAACGGCAAACAAATTTTGTCGTCACAATGGGTTGAGGAAGCTACCTCTATCAAAGCAAATACTCCATCTTATGGCTATCAATTTTGGATATATAGTTATGAAGAATATGAAGTTATTACTGCTTCAGGCTCAGGTGGGCAAGCTCTCTATATTGTTCCAGAACTAGATATGGTGGTAGCCATTAATTCTTTTTTAAAAGGTTCAGATCAAGTTCCTTATAGTATTCTAACCACTATAGTAGATTCTATTGAATAGTTATAGTACTTTTAATCAATATGAAGAATATGGGCATACCATGGAAATATGAGATAAACCCCTATATTTTTTTCTACTAAAAATCAGTTAATCAAAAATGGTCTTAAAAGCGCACGTAGCATTGTAACAAATAAATGAACTTGTCTATATTGCGTTAATCACACTTTTCTTTTATTTGCAGCAATACATTTAATAACTCCCGGTTAAGATCAGCTATCTATTATTATGATACTCTCAGGAAAGAAAAACTTTCCTGAGAGTTAATGGACTATTTACAAAACTTAATATATTATCTAGTTAAATGAATCGAGATGATACTTCAGAAAGCAAATTAAATGTAGGCATTTCGAAGATGATTGGTATGGGCAGCCTCTCTTTATTATTCCAGAACTAGATATGGTAGTAGCTCTAATTCTTTAGCTGGTTCAGTGAGAGCTTCTTATAGTATCTTAATTTCTATAATAGATTTGTCGAAGAGACTATAGCTTTGTCTTACAGGATAGAATTTATCAAATGGTGCCTTACATATTAAAGAGGGAAAGTATTGTAGTGCAATATTGCAATTCTTTTAATCTCACCGCATTTATGGTGGGATTAAGTAGTTTTAAAAGAGGGTTGTTATAAATTATGTAGAATTTACCATATAAATCCCAATTTTCATTAAGTAGTGATGTTATACATAAGCCAAGAGTAGAATCCCTAAGTGCACACGAAAAGCGACTTAATTTAACGTTGCAGCTTGACAAGACGGGGGCTACATGATGATTGAAATAATCTATACATCAATAAGTACTCACTAAAATCGGAAATTCTAGAAAATAAAAGTAATGTAAAGAAAAAATAAAATTTTATAGGGAGGTATATAATATGAAAAAAATATCAACCACAACTGTTTATATGATTTTACTAATCTTATTGACTTTTACGGGATGTTCTGAAAAACAACTTATTAGTGAGCAATTTGAAAGCAGCAATATAAATAAAGTTCAAGTAATAACAGCCATGGGAAATCCTAAATACGGTGCTGACAGTAAAATTATTACTGATACAAAGGAAATAGAGCTATTTGTTGACACTTTTAATAGCGGGGTTATTGGAGATAGAGTTGATGACAATATTGCTGATGTTGCTGCAAGCTCATACAGATTCTATTTTAATGATGGATCATATGAGGTATTCACCTTTAATGGAAATGATACAAATATAATTTGGCATGATAATAATTATTATTATGTTGATTATGATGAGAACTTTAAAACACCATATGACTTATATCATTATTCTAATGCAGAGGTTATTGTTGTGGATAAAGAAGGTAATGAAATGCAAAGACCTAACTAGAATTATAAGCTTGTATAAAAGGGAATACATTTAAATTAAGCAGGAATCAGCTATGACGTAGTTGACTAGAACTCGTTAAATATTGATGAGAGTTACTTTCTTCCAAATCAAAGCAGTGCAAACCATATATAGAAAGACTTAAAAGATGAAGAGGAAAAAGTCTTATTAATATTCCGAGGAAAGTATCAATAAATTACAAGAGAGAGTGAAAGTTCTAGAAAAAATGAAGAGGGTATCGCTAGCCAAGCATGATGGTGTTGAGTAAAAATAGGAGGAGAAAAATTTTAATGAAAAGTTACTTCTAATCGAGTCAATTAGTTAAATAATAATCTAAGCTCTGGCGATGCAAATTGCAGTTGCCAGAGCCTAGATTAATTATAGAAGTTTTGAAGGAGGGGGAGTTATTGTATAAACGTGTGATGGCGGCTGTTGCCGCGGTATTGTTTGTTCTACTTGCGTTTTTGGCGATAATAATTACTGACCTGCATGATCGAGATTTTCCCCACGCTATTGGTGTTGAGAGCAGGGTTAGACTCGACTTTAGTGAGTCCGGCCTTTCAATCACTGAAGCTTTTTCAACTATAGAGGAGCTTGATGCCCGCTGTAGTCTTGGACTGGTTAAGGTTGCTCCAGAGCTTGATAGTGATGGGAGTGGGCAGGTATTTGTGGCATTTGACGGTGACGACTTGCCTGCTGAATTTACTTGGTTTGCTGGTGATGAGGTAAGTGAGATTGTCGGTAAAGAGAGGCTTGCCAATTCTTACCCTGATGGTACATATCTAGTGACTAGTCAAAATGCTCAACTGGACAATGCCCTCCAAGAGCTTAAAAACTCAGGGGTAAAGGTTGGTCGATGGGATGCGTCAGTTTTTGATAGTCTTAAATTCGTAGTGTATGAACGAGGTTTTGCTGCCGCTGTTCTTGCGGTGTTAGCGCTTCTTGTGGCACTTGCGCTCTTTTGGCTGTCAGTAAAAGCACGGGGTCGTGCCCTTCGAGTACTGGGCGGATGCCCTACCGTGTGGATTCAGGTGCAGGACTTAACTGGATTCGGGGGTGCTCTGCTAGTTTCAGCTGGGGCCGTCGCTTCTATTGCGACGGTATATGTGGGTGTGTTACATGGCTGGGTTTACGTAAGTACCTTTCTTAAGGTTTTGCTAGTTCTACAACTTACTGTTGTTGCATTAGCATTGCTTGCTGCTCTTGTGATGTCAGCTACTGCATGGCCTAGTGCAACCATGCTTGCCACTAGACAACCGGCGATAAAAAGTTTGCGTTCGGCTGCAATCGCTCTTCAGGTAATTACCTTCCTATTGGTGGTAACAGCGGCTGGACCTGCTTGGTCAGCGTATAAATACTCTTCAGCTGTTGCCGTTGAAATGGCCCAGTGGCAACAACTTTCAGACCAAGTCGCTATAGAGTTTGGAATGGGGAACCTAGATGGTAGGGATGGGATGGTTGCTCTTGAGCCACAGATTGGCGAGATGGTAAAGGATGCGGAATCTCTTGATATGGTCGCTCACTCCTATACATTCACCCAAGAGATGTGGACATGGGTTGATACTGGAGAGACTGTAGATTTTGGAGAGTACTCTGCTGTCTCCTTTGTTAACCAAAGGTGGCTCGACCTGGTGACTCAGGAGGCGTCAAACCCTGCTTTAACATCGGTGTCTGACCATAGCATAACAGAAGAGTTGCATCAAGAAATTCAAGAAACCGCTGAACTATTGTCTAGAGAAGAAAATACAGAGGTTTTCTCACAGTTTAAATACCTGGAACCGGCCGACGGGTTTCGTCTCCCAGTAGCAGAAGGAGGTGGCAATAGACTTCTTTTTGCTGACGATGTTTTGATTGTAGTTGTGCCCTCACTTTACGACACCTATAGTGATTCTAATTTGACATCTATGGCCTCAACTAGCAATATCGTGTTTACCGATGTGACCGCTACGCAGCAGTTATTGGAGCAGCACGATCTTTCTAAGCAAGCGCTGCGGGAGCGTGGGTTCAGTGGTAAATTAAACGTTGTCTACATAGCCGAAGAAGGGCTTCTCCGTGCGCAGTTTGCAGCGTACATTGTGTGGTTGAGAATTCTTGCGCTGGTTGCATTAGGTGTCGCCTTCATTGTCTCTACGGGTATAAGTGCATCAATTACAGCACTGCTACAAGCTAAGCGTGACTTCCCGCTGCGATTAGCGGGTCAGTCATGGATGGGGATTCTTCAGGGGCGTATAATAAAGGAATTACTTGTAGGTGGAGTATTAGTGGGTATAGTTATTTTGTTTCAAAGGCCTGAATCAGTAGGCCCCATACTTGTAGCTACAATGTTTGGGTTGATTGTTGTGCCGTTAAGTCATATGCTTGCTACCCGCTGGTGTTTTGATGGCGTTGCTAGGCGTAGAATATAATTGGAGGTGGTATAGATGTTGATTGAAGGTCAGGATTTATCAGTAGCAATCGGGGGGCGACCGGTGCTTGAAGGCGAGACAATAAGTTGTGAACCTGGTATGATGACAGCTCTTGTTGGCCCTAGCGGATGTGGGAAGACCACTTTATTGCATTGTCTCGGGTTGTTGCTACCTGTAGATCAGGGACGCATTTTGAACGGTGGAAAAGATGTAACTAAGTACAGTACTGAAGCAAGGCGGCGATTTTGGCGGGATCACGCTGCTTTTATACTTCAGGACTATGGGATTATGGAGGAAGAGTCAGTTGCTTTTAATGTTACTATGGGAGTGAGTTTGTTGGGAAAACGGGTCACTGGAAACCAGGAGCGGTTGATGGAGGTGCTTGAACAGACGGGCCTTCAGGGCCGAGAAAAAGAGATGGCTAGCCATCTAAGTGGAGGAGAAAAACAGCGTCTGGCCTTGGCCCGTGCAATTTATAAGGACGCTTCGGTTCTGTTTATTGATGAACCCACTGCCTCACTGGACGCAGCTAATCGGAGAAAGGTTATAGAACTGTTCTCTGACTTTGCCATGAGGGGCAGCACAGTCATTGTGGCGACCCACGACTCTGAAATGATTAACGCTTGTGACGTTTTGCATGAGGTCGGTTCTTAAGTTACCTCATTTGTCGACCAACAATTACGTAAGATTAGGAGGAGTCATATGAGAATAACCTATAAAATCATTATTGCTGTCGCTGTCTTACTGGTGATAGTGGGAGCTGCGGCTCTAAACGGTCTGTTTTCATCACCAAAGGACACGCATCCGCCGTACGACCAGTTGCCGACGGTAGTTGAGGTCACTGAGGCGCTGGACAGACATCAAGATTTAGCTGAAGAGATAGAAGCCTTAGGTGATGGTATTACGGTAAAGGTAGGCAAGCCGTTTCCTGAGCATCAGGACCGAGGGTTGATATTGGTTAGTTATAGTTCGAGAGCAGAGCGTGGCGCTATTGGCGATTTGCTTAAACAAAGTGAAGGATTTGGGGTGCCAGTTCATTTGGAAAAACGTTAACGTAGAATAAAGACTTTTTAGTTAGAAGAAAATAAAGGCAAGACATCGGGGTCAGTATTGATACTTTTAATCTCACCGTATATTTAACGGTGAGATTTAGTATTTTTAAAAGCGGATTGTTATAAGGATAGGTTACAATAAATAGGACAGATTAATTTCGAACAATGTTATAATATAATTATACATTACTAAGATTGTTTATGGTAAAGTAAAAATACAATAAATGGCCGTCAAAAATACAAAAAGTAATTGCCAGTACAATCCAATCAATATATCCTTTTAAGTGACCACAACTTAAAAGGGGGAAAGGATGTGCTGACAATTACTCAATTAAATTATATACGAAAAATGTATTTTGAGAAAGGCTTAAGTTATTCTGAAATAGAAAGACGCACTGGTCATAATTATCGCACAATTAAAAAATACTTAGAAAAAGAAGATTTTAATGTAAAGCCTAAGAAAAAATCCGGTCCTACAAAATCGGACTTGATTAGACCTTATGTCAGAGAAATACTAGAAGAAGATAAGGATAAAAAGAAGAAATACCGACATACTGCCAAGAAAATACATGAGAGATTAAAGGCAGAACGTCCTGGTAAGTGTCTGATTTCTGAGCGGACAATGCGAACTTTAGTAAAAGAAGAAAAGCAAAAGGTCTACGACACTGACGATTGTCATCTTGACCTAGATCACCCTGGAGGAGAAGCTCAAGTTGATTTTGGAGAAATATATATCATCGAAAATGGCACTAAGAAAGTGGCCCATGAGTTAGTACTTTCCTTCCCTAAAAGCAATGCTGGGTTTTGCCAAGTTACTCGTAGTGAGACCATGGAGGCTTTATGTGAAGCTTTGATTAACATATTCAAATATATTAGCTTCACTCCAAACAAAATATGGTTTGACCAAATGGCAGCTGCTTGTATTAGAAAAAAAGACTCTAAAGGGCAGCCAGTTATGACAGAGAGATTTGCACGACTAGCCCTCCATTATGGCTTTGAACCAGTGTTTTGCAACCCTGATAGTGGCAACGAAAAGGGTAATGTTGAAAAAAAAGTAGGTTACTTTCGAAAAAACCTTTTTGTGCCAGAACCAGAAATCAGTGACTTAGAAAAGTACAATTTTGACCTACTTAATCGATGTTCCGAGGATAATCAGAGAAGTCATTACAAAGAACCAGGGACAATAAATGAGATATTTATAAAAGAGACTGAGCTTATGAAGACCACAACTAAGGTAGACTTTGACTATGGGAGATTTGAAAAGAGAAGGGTCAATAAACTAGGGTATATAATTAATGATCATTGCTCCTACTCTGTTTCGCCTAAGTATGTAGGCAGTTATGTATGGGTAAAAATTCTTGCTAACGAGTTGGTGATTTATGATAAAGACTATCGTGAGATAACAAGGCATAACAGGCTTTTTGAAAAGGGCAAAAAATCTACACATTGGATGGACTTTATCGACGTTATCGCAGCAAGACCAAGAGCATTAAAATATTCAGGGTTTTACTCTTTACTTCCGGATAATTGGAAGTCATATACAATGAAATGGATAATGAGGATTTAAAACAAAGTCTAAAGTTTTTAAAAATGTGTTTACTTGAAAAAGATATGGCATTTGCGGAGAAGGTTTTAGCTGAAAACATAAGGAAATCTGTTAAAGAAACTGCTGCTTTATGGACAACTTACTACCGTCTTACAGAGGATGTCTCCGTTTACCACCAAAATCAATCACCCCCTGCTTTACCTCGCCTCCCAGACTATGACATCAGTGCAGAATCCTACAACTCACTTATGGGAGGAATGAGAGATGATAGATAAAATTAAATTTTACCAAAAAAAACTGAGTATATCCAATTCGCTAATGGATATATGTGACGGACTTGAGTTTAGATCTAAAGAACAATTTTTAATGGATTTACTTGAAGAGCTGTATAAAGAAAGATTAGAAAGAAGCCGAGAAAGGAAATTGAAAGCTGCTAAATTTCCAGTAGTAAAAACCTTAAATGGCTATGACTTTACAGATATTATTTTCCCTGAAAAGCTAACAATAGAACAGTTAAAAGGACTTAACTTTATTGAAAACAAGCAGAATCTAATCTTTTATGGTGGACCTGGCGCTGGTAAAACGCATTTAGGTATTGCTCTTGGAACCATGGCAATCAATAATCAGAAGTCTGTTCTGTTTTACACAGTACACTCCCTGATTAATGAATTAGTGAAGGCTAAAGAAGAACATTCTCATGAAAAGTTAATGAAGAAGATAGAAAAAGCTGATTTATTAATATTAGACGAATGGGGCTATTTGCCTCTACATCAAGAGGGAGCTAGGCTTTTATTTGAAGTTATCAGTCTTTGCTATGAACGAAAAAGCATCATAATTACTACTAATATGGAGTTTAACCACTGGAAAAATTTCTTGTTTGACGAGAAATTAACAGTAGCAATAATTGACCGATTAGTTCATCATTCACACTTATTATTTTTCGATAGAGAAAGCCACAGAAAGAAGTACGCGTTAATGAAGCAAGGTTAAAATTAACAACCGGATTGTACTTGCATTTTTCTTGGCCATTTTTTGTATTTTCCTATTGCCAAAAACACTAAGATTCGCTATAATCCTTTTTTTGTGTGCTTAAAATTGAAGAGAGGTATAAAATCTTTTCTAGAAAAGATTTTAAGCAAGCGTCAAAAAGTAAAAGAAGGTGTGTAAATAAAGGCCAATAAAAAAAATAAAAAGCCTTGTAATAAAAAATGAATTATGTTATTATAAATTAAAATGAAAATCAAAGTTGCACAACGGCGTGCAATATTGAGAAGCGATGAAGCTTACGATGCAAAACAAATGTTTTGCAAGTAAGTTTTTTTTGTTTTTTAACTTCATATTTAAAAGGAGTACTGTTATGCTTACAGAAGAAAAACAACGAATGGTACAAGAATATGTGCCGGGCAAACAAGCAACTCTAGCGCACTTAATTGCACATCCTCAGAAAGATATTTATAAAAAATTAGGATTAGTAGAAAATCAATATGATGCCATAGGTATTTTGACTATTACCCCGGGCGAAGCATCGATTATTGCTGCCGATGTAGCAACCAAAATAGCTAGTGTAGAAATTGGATTTTTAGACCGATTTAGTGGGTCTTTAGTCATCACAGGGGATGTATCAAGTGTAGAAACTGCATTAAAAGGAGTTATAAAGAGTTTGAACGATACATTAGATTTTGCCCCTACTAAAATAACGAAAAGTTAAAAGAGGGATTCTATGAAAAAATTAATGTTAATCGGTAAAACTGGTAGTGGGAAGACTTCTCTTAGTCAAAGGTTGAATAATCGACCATTAGGTTATAAAAAAACACAAGCAATCGAATATGAGCAATATATCTTAGATACTCCCGGAGAATATATCGAAAACTCTAGATTTTATAACGCTTTAACCACAGTTGCAGTGGATTGTGATGTTATAGGTCTTTTGCAGGCAGCTAACGAAACATACGATGCTTTCCCACCGGGGTTTGGTGCATCTTTTAACAAACCAATTATTGGAATTATAACGAAAATCGATTTGGTTGAAAATTGGAGTAACGCAAGAGAAGAACTTATTCAGGCTGGTGCCAAAAAAATTTTTCCTTTTAGTGCCATAACAAATGAAGGGTTAGAGAATATAAAAGACTATTTACAAGTGACATAAAAAAGAATAATATAAAATTAATAGTCAATATTGTTCATTGTTATGAAGTAATCAATGATGATTACCTTGCAATAAAAGGAGGAAATTCCATGAGCAATAAAGTGGTGGTAGTCGATGATGAACCTATTACGAGAATGGATATTGTAGAAATGTTAAAAAACGAAGGTTACAATGTGGTAGCCGAAGCATCTGATGGGTTTGATGCTATTGAACTATGCCAAAGGCACAACCCAGACTTGGTACTAATGGATGTAAAGATGCCTTTACTTGATGGCTTGAAGGCCGCAGAAATCATTTATCAAGATAAACTAGCAAAATGCATTGTCTTAATTACAGCGTACAGCGAAAAAAAATTCATTGAAGAAGCACAAAAGATTGGTGTTATGGCTTATGTTGTAAAGCCTATTAATGAAAAGAATTTAATGCCTACACTAGCTATCGCATTATCAAAGAGTCAAGAGTTTGCGCAAATGGAAGAAGAAGTGGAAAAAAACAAAGTGAAATTAGAAGATCGTAAGCAAATTGAAAAAGCAAAAGGATTGTTAATAAAAAAAGAAGGTATCACTGAAGAAGAAGCCTACAACAAACTTCGTGGTTTGAGCATGTCTAAACGCCGGTCGATGGGAGAAATTGCTAGAATTATTAATATGGATCGATAAAGGAGGGTAGGTAGAGGTGGAGAAATGTTAAGAAAACTTTGTAAGACCTATACTCAACTAACAGAACAAGACTTAGATGTACTGGAAAATATTGAAAATGTACTGCCGCTAATATCGAGAGCCAATCAAGGGGATGTGTTTATTGATTGCCTAACTAATGTTCCCAATATTGCCATTGTAGTGGGAGAAGCTCGACTAGATAAAGGGAGTTCGATGTACTGTCAATCTGTTTTAGGCGAATTTGCTTTACGAGAAAATGAGCCTGCAGTTTTACGAACATTGCAAACGGGTGTTCCTTCAAGGAATTTAAAAGGGCGGACACAAGAAAACAAACGAGTTAGACAAATTGTTGAACCGATTTATAATCTTAAAAACCAGATAATTGGGGTACTTATTATCGAGCAAAACACGATTGTGGCTAATGAAGATATGGGACAATTATTAAATTCGTCCTGCCTTGAAAAAAATAACAAAGATAGTTTTGAGTTCCCTCAAAATACTATTATTCATCATGTGAAAGAAGCTATTGTCATTTTTGATAAGCAAGGTGTAGCTACTTACTGTAATTCTCAAGCAGTCGAACTGTATAAAAAAATGGGGTATCAAGATGAAATCGTCGGCTTATCTCTTCATAACCTTACATTAGGTACAGTGGATTTAAATTATCCCAGTGAAGAAGAGGCCCTAACTATCAGAGAAATCCGAGCAGGGGATCTGTCTTTACAAGTTCGCTATTTGCGAATGGATGATCAAGAAAAGGCGACTGGTTATATTATGATTATTGATGATATTACTGAGGTTAAGAAAAAAGAGATGGAACTGATTTCTAAATCTGTGGCCATAAGTGAAATTCATCATCGAGTCAAGAATAATTTGCAAACTATAGCAAGTCTATTGCGATTACAGTCTCGAAGAGTTGAAGCTGAAAATGTAAAGAGGGCTTTTGAAGAGAGCATTAATCGCATTTTAAGCATAACTATTACACATGAATTATTGGCTCAAAAAGGTTTAGATGATGTGGATTTGATTACTATTTTAGAAAAGATTCGTGAAAGTGTTATCGGGCATGCTTTCTCTTGTGAAAAAAGTATTGACATTCATGTTCGCGGCGAACATGTCGTAGTAGACTCAGATAAAGCAACTTCTATTGCCCTAGTTGTGAATGAATTATTGCAAAACTCTCTAAAACATGGTTTTGAAGGGAGAAGTAGTGGAGAGATCGTTATTGAAATTACCAAAGGAACTTTATGTAATGACATTAAAATTCGGGATAACGGGGTTGGATTTGAAAAAGATCAAAGTGGAAAAGAAACAAGCTTGGGATTGCGAATTGTTAAGAGTATTGTGCAAGAACGATTACATGGGAATTTTCGAATTAAAAAGATCCAAAATGGTACGGAAATTCGGTTTAGTTATAAAAAATAAATAAAAAGTACAACGGCGTACTTTTAAGAGGCAACGGAGCCAAAATTTCATGGAGATTATCCATGTTTTTTGGCTCCGTTTTTTGATGTAATTAGGAAGGAGGAATTCCATGCAAGATTATATTTTAAGCGTAGGAATTGATATTGGAACATCTACTACTCAGCTGGTATTTAGTCGTTTTGCTATTGAAAATACGGCATCTATGATGGCTATCCCTAAAATACAAATTATTGATAAAGAAGTTGTATATCGTAGTGATATCCATTTTACTCCATTACTATCAGACACAAAGATTGACGGACCAGCCGTACGTCAAATTATCGAGAAAGAATATGAAAAAGCAAAAATTTCTTATGATAAAGTTGATACAGGCGCGGTAATTATTACTGGGGAGACGGCGCGAAAAGAAAATGCTAATGAAATACTAACGATGCTTAGTGGCATGGCGGGAGACTTTGTAGTTGCAACTGCAGGTCCAGACTTAGAGAGCATTATTGCAGGTAAGGGAGCGGGGGCTGGGAAAGTCTCGAAAGAAAAAAACACAATAGTAGCCAATTTAGATATTGGCGGAGGAACAACCAATATTGCTGTTTTCCAAAATGGAGAAGTGATCGATACCACTTGCTTAGATATTGGTGGAAGGTTGATTAAATTTAAAGAAGGTACGAGGGAAGTTTCTTATGTTTCAAAAAAAATAAAAATACTGGCAGAAGAGATCGGTATTTCTTTAAAAGTTGGTCAACTATTGTCTGTGGACGATTTGCAAAAAATTTGTAATCGCATGGCGTCAATTTTAGCAGAAAGTGTAGGAATTCTTCCAGAGACACCTTTGCTTAAAGAAATGGTTACGGCGAAACCTTTGAGAAAAAAAATGGCTATTGATTATCTCTCTTTCTCGGGAGGAGTAGCGGATTGCTTTTTTCAAAAAAAAGATGAAGATCCTTTAAAATATGGAGATATTGGCTTAGTTTTTGGACAAGCGATTCACAATTCATCTTGGATAAAAGATATAGAACTTATTACAGCAATAGAGACGATAGGAGCCACTGTAGTGGGAGCAGGAACACATACCACAGAAATTAGTGGGAGTACGATTACCATTGCATCAGAATTACTTCCGATAAAAAACGTTCCAATTTTACGCCTTAACTCAGAAGACGAAGCATTAGAGCCAGAGAAACTTACGGAAAGAATTAAAGAAAAATTAGATTGGTTTGCATTAGAGAATGATAATCAACTTGTAGCTCTTTCGATGCATGGGATTAAAAATCCCAAGTTTCAACAAATCCAAGATTTTGCAAAGTCAATTATCCAAGGAATGCAAAAAAAGTTGGGAGCAAACCAACCCATTATTGTGGTGGTAGAACAAGATATGGCCAAAATATTAGGGCAAAGCATCAATGCCCATTTGGATAAAAAAAATCCAATTATTTGTATTGATACCATAAAAGTAGATAATGGAGATTATATTGATATTGGCAAGCCTTTAGCTGGGGGAAAAGTTGTACCAGTGATTATTAAAACTCTAGTATTTAGTTATTAATAATATCTATCTAATTATAGAAGGGAGATTAAAAGATGCTATTAAAGACGAAAGTATTCGGCACGGTATATCATTTCAAAAACCTAAATGAAGTGATGTCCAAAGCCAACGAAGAACGCTCTGGAGATAAATTAGCGGGATTGGCTGCAGAATCTACAACAGAAAGAATTGCTGCAAAAGAAGTATTAAGTAATTTAACATTAAAGGATCTTCGGAATAATCCAGCAGTACCTTATGAAAAAGATGAGGTTACAAGAGTCATTCAAGATGGCGTTAACAACCGAATTTATGAAGAAATTAAAAATTGGACAGTTTCAGATCTTAGAGAGTGGATTTTGAATGACCACACCAAAGGGAGCGACATTCAGAGGATTAGTAGAGGATTAACCAGTGAAATGGTGGCAGCAGTAGCAAAATTAATGTCCAACCTAGATTTAGTGTATGGAGCAAAAAAAATTGAAATTACTGCGCATTGCAATACCACCATTGGAGAAGATGGAACCTTAGCCTATCGCTTGCAACCAAATCATACTACCGACAATATTGAGGGAATTAAAGCCTCTTTATTTGAAGGTTTAAGCTATGGAGCTGGAGATGCAGTATTAGGGCTTAATCCTGTAAATGATACCGTAAGTAGTGCCAAAAGAGTTATGGAGTTGTTTGAAAGTGTAAAGCAAGAGTGGAAGATCCCTACACAAACGTGCATCTTAGCTCATGTTACGACACAAATGGAAGCAGTAAAACAAGGGGCACCGACGGATATGATTTTTCAAAGTATCGCTGGGACAGAAAAAGGAAATGAAGCTTTTGGAGTAACCGATCAATTATTAACTGAAGCTCAAGAATTGGTGTTAAAAGAAGGAACCTCTACAGGTCCTAATGTTATGTATTTTGAAACCGGACAGGGTTCAGAACTATCCTCTGATGCTCATATGGATGTAGACCAAGTTACGTTAGAAGCTAGATGTTATGGGTTAGCTAGAAAACATAAACCCTTCTTAGTCAATACAGTTGTAGGGTTTATTGGTCCGGAATACTTGTATAATAGCAAACAAGTTATCCGTGCAGGATTAGAAGATCATTTTATGGGGAAATTATCTGGCCTTCCAATGGGAGTAGATGTTTGCTATACAAACCATATGAAAGCAGATCAAAATGACATTGAAAATTTAAGTATGTTATTGAGTAATGCAGGTTGCAATTTCCTAATTGGCGTACCTTCTGGAGACGATATTATGTTAAATTATCAGAGTTCCAGTTTTCATGACGCCGCAACATTAAGGGAATTATTGAATTTACAACCGATTCCTGCATTTAAAGAATGGTTAGAAGAAGTGGGAATCTATAAAAATGGAAGATTATCAAAGAAAGCTGGAGATGCATCAATCTTTCTAAAATAAAAGACTAAGGAGGCGAATAGTATTGATTTCTGAATCGGCAATTAAAGAAATGGTTCAACAAATTGTTGAACAGTTAGCAACACAGAACTCAGGTCATTCTAAAGAAACATTTGAAAAAACAATTAATCAGCAAATTAATGAAAAAATTGGCAATGAAAGTCTTTCAGTAACGGATAAAGAGTTACATGATATTACTGAGCAACGATTACAAGAATATTATAAAGTTCCTGATCCGAAAGAGAAAGAATCTTACATGGCATTAAAAGAAAAAACCTCAGCAAGAGTAGGAATATGGAGAACTGGATCTAGATATAAAACGGATACACTTTTGCGCTTTAGAGCAGATCATGCTGTAGCTATGGATGCTGTATTTTCATATGTATCCGAAGATTTATTAAAGAAAATGAACCTGTTTATGATTAACACCTTATGCAAAAACAAAGATGAATATATTACTAGGCCAGATTTAGGAAGAAAATTTAGTGATGAAAGCATTCAAAAGATTAAAGCAGAATGTATTCCTTCTCCAGAAGTACAGATTTATGTATCGGATGGATTAAGTTCTACTGCCATTGAAGCAAATATTGAAGAAATTTTGCCATCAATTATGCAAGGGTTAAAAAATGAAGGGATTAAAGCTGGGACACCTTTTTTTGTAAAGCATGGGCGAGTTCCAGCAATGGATGTAATTTCCGAAACTCTTGATGCAAAAGTTACTGTCGTTCTAATTGGAGAACGTCCAGGTCTAGCGACAGGTGAAAGTATGAGTTGCTATATGGCTTATGGCGCAAAAGTAGGCATGCCTGAGTCGCGCCGTACAGTGATTTCTAACATTCATAATGGGGGGACACCTGCTACTGAAGCAGGAGCGCATATTGCAGGATTAGTAAAAGAAATGTTGAGACAAAAAGCCAGCGGATTAGATTTAAAAGTTTAAAAATTACAAGAATGGAGTGAAGAAAATGAAGAATGATGCACTACGTGCTTCGATTTTAAGTATTAAAGTCATTCCTAATGTAAGTACCGATTTAGTGAAGGAGTTAGGACTGCAAACTGGGCACAGAAGCATAGGAATTGTTACTGCTGATAGTGATGATGTACTATATACAGCTTTAGATGAAGCAACTAAAACAGCGGATATTCAAGTAGTTTATGCCAAATCTTTTTATGGTGGAGCCGACAATGCTAATACAAAATTAGCAGGAGAAGTTATTGGAATCATTTCAGGACCTGATCCTGCCGAAGTAAGAAGTGGGATAGATGTTATTGTAGATGTTGTAGAAAATGAGGCGTGCTTTTATAGTGCCAATGAAGATGATTCTATTGCCTATTATGCTCACTGCATCTCACGAACAGGTTCATACTTATCAAAAGAAGCAGGGATCAAAGAAGGCGAAGCACTAGCATATCTTATTGCTCCACCCCTTGAATCAGTCTATGCACTAGATGCAGCGATGAAAGCCGCTGATGTTAAGATTGTCAGTTTTTATGGTCCGCCATCGGAGACTAATTTTGGTGGAGGATTATTAACAGGTAGCCAATCTGCTTGTCAAGCCGCATGCGAAGCTTTCGCCGAAGCTGTACAGTTTGTAGCGGAAAACCCAAAGAAATACTAAGGTGAGGAGATAACCATTATGAGTTATGCCTTAGGAATCTTGGAAACCTATGGATATCTTCCAGCAATTGCAGGAGTAGATAGTGCGTTAAAATCGGCGAATGTAGGAATAAAAAGCGTGCAATTACCTGGTGGGGGATTGGTAACTATTTTAATTCAAGGAGATGTAGCTGCAGTAAAAGCTTCGGTTGAAGCTGGAAGTGCAACAATTGAAAGTATAGGTGTCTTAGTATCTCATCATGTAATTGCTAGATTGGATAAGGAGACAGAAAAACTTTTTTATGGTTCAATTAATTCTTGTACTGGTCAAGAGCAAAAAAAGGATTTAACAGAATTATTAGAGCCTAAAAAGCAAAATCTTGTCCCCAAAAACAATGAAAGTTTATCAAAACAAAAGCTTGATAAATTAAAGGTTACTGAATTAAGGAGAATAGCCAGAAGTTTTGAAAACTTTGCCATTGAAAGCAAAAATATTAAATTTGCCAATAAGTCACAGTTAATAAAAGCGATCTTAGAAAAAACACAACCGGAGGTGGAATAATTGGCATTGGTAGATAAAGATTTATTATCATTACAGGAAGTACGAGATATGATCCGAAAAGCAAATGAAGCTCAAAAAGAATTTGCAGAATTTAGCCAACAGGATATTAATCAAGTAGTGGAAGCTATGAAAGATGTAGGGGAGCGCCAAGCTGAATATTTAGCTCAATTGGCTTACCAAGAAACGGGATTTGGGAAATGGCAAGATAAAAAAATAAAAAATGAAATTGCAAGTACAGGTGTTTATGAATATATAAAAGATATGCGAACTATTGGAATTATTGATGAAGACCAAGAAAATGGGATTGTAGAAATTGGAAACCCGGTTGGGGTAATTGCTGCATTAATTCCTTCCACAAATCCAACCTCTACGGTAATTTATAAAGCAATGATTGCTTTAAAAGCAGGAAATGCAGTTGTTTTTAGTCCACATCCTAGCGCGCTAAATAGTATTTTAAAAACGGTAGAGCTTTTAAATAAAGCTGCCGTAAAAGCTGGTGCGCCTAGTGGATTGATCCAGTCCATGACAGCTACTACGTTAGAAGGAACAAGTGCATTAATGAAGCATGCTGGAGTAGATTTAATTCTTGCTACAGGTGGTTCAGCAATGGTAAAAGCAGCTTATAGTTCAGGGACTCCTGCTTTAGGAGTAGGACCTGGAAATGTTCCTGCTTTTATAGAAAGAAGCGCTGATGTGCAAGAAGCTATTAGCAAGATCATATCGAGTAAAACTTTTGATAATGGAACAGTATGCGCTTCGGAACAAGCTATTGTTACAGAAAACTGTGTAGCAGATAAGATAAAAAAAGAATTGCAAGCACAAGGTGGATACTTTTTATCTGGTGAAGCGTTAGAGAAAGTAAAAGCGATAATGGAAACAAAACGAGGTGGAATGAATCCGAAGATTGTAGGGCAATCAGCAAGTTTTATTGCAGATATGGCAGGAATTGAAATTCCAAAAGGCACAAAACTTCTTATTTCTGAAGAAACAGAGGTTGGGAAGGATATTCATTTTTCTAAAGAAAAACTTACTTCACTGCTAGCATTTTATCAAGTAGATAATTGGAAGAAGGCTTGTGAAAAATGCTATGAGTTATTAGAAAATGGAGGATTAGGTCACACCTTAGCAATCCATTCAAAAAATGAGGAAATCATCAAGGCTTTTGCCTTAGAAAAACCTGTATCACGATTGTTGGTGAATACACCTTCAACTCAAGGAGCTGTAGGATTAAGTACAAATTTAGCACCTTCTTTTACTTTAGGCTGTGGTGCAATCGGTGGCAGTGCGACTTCAGATAATGTAAGTCCAATGCATTTAATCGATATTAGACGAATGGCGTATGGAATTAAAGAAAGAACACAAGACACTTGCAAAATTTCTCAAGCAACAGGAACTGCAGAAGAAAAGTCTTCTTCGGCAGAATCCTTAAGCAAAGAAGAAATTGATATGATTACTAAGTTGGTAATGAAGAATTTAAAAAAATAAAAAATATTAAGAGGAGGAATTTTAAATGGCAACTTTAAACGCATTAGGAATGGTGGAAACAAAAGGATTAGTAGGTGCAATTGAGGCAGCAGATGCAATGGTTAAAGCAGCAAATGTAGCTATTGTAGGAAAAGAACAAGTTGGAGGTGGGTTAGTAACAGTTATGGTGCGAGGAGATGTAGGCGCTATTAAAGCTGCAACAGATGCAGGAGCAGCGGCAGCAGAGCGTGTAGGGGAGTTATTATCTGTACATGTAATTCCACGACCTCATGGTGAAGTAGAAACCATCCTTCCACAAATTAAAGAGTAGTTGGCTTCCTCCTAGATTTAATAATCTGGGAGGAATTAATTACAAAGGAGGGCGTCTATGAAAGTTTTAACTGAAACAAGACTCCGAGAGGAGTTTAAAAATAAATTCCCTAAAAAATATCTTATAAATTCTAAAGTTATGGTGACCCCATCAGCTCAAGAATTCATTAAACAAAAAAAAATTGAATTAATATATGAGGATAGTCAAAAAAACTCTGAGCAGAAGCAAGAGACTATAGAACAACACAATATAGATAAGACTGACATGACAGAAAAAAGGCCTAAGTACAAAGATTACTATCATGGAGGATCTTTTCAAGAAAAACCAGAATATATGACACAATTGTATGGAAATGTACTGGTTCGCAAAGATGATTTAAGAATTCAGTTGCGAGGGAAACTTGATAGTTTTCAAGCAGAAATATTAAAGGTTCAAGTAGATTTAATGAAAGCAAAAGAGGAAAAAGTAGTAAAAGATTTAGACGAAATCTTAAAATTGACTCGTGAAATATTAAGAGCAGAAGTTTTAGAAGAACCTCTTCAATCTTTGAATATTTTAGGTATGGATGAAGAGTGTCTACGCAAAGCTTCGCATAACCCGAAAAAATATCTTGGAGTGGATCATATTTTTCCAAATCATACAATGGGTGAGGTATTAGTAAAGCTTAATGGGTTACGAAGTTTTTCAAGAGAAGTAGAAATTTTAGGTGTTCAAGCTTTTGCTAGTACCGAGGGATATGTTCAAAGAAAAGATATTTTACAAGCATTAAATCGCTTAAGCAGTGGTTTATATATTCTTATGGGTCGCTGGTTAGGCAATTTTTATCACTAGGAGTGAATGAGCATGAATGAAGCGTTGATTGAAAAAGTTGTTAAAGAATTTATTGATGAAATGCGAAATACTGAAAGTCTTCAAAAAGTAGAGGTCAAAGAGTCTATAGCAAAAGATTCTATAGAAATTCCCTTAGAAACTTCCGCTCGTCATGTGCATTTGAGTAAAGAAGATTTAGAATTTTTATTTGGAGACTCAGAGGAGTTGGGTGTACGAAAAAAATTATCTCAACCAGGACAGTTTCAGTATGATGAGCGAGTTAATTTGATAGGTCCAAAGGGAAATATTAACAATGTGGCCATTTTAGGACCGGCTAGGTCTCAATCCCAAGTTGAAATTTCTTATACCGATGCAAGAACTTTAGGGGTTCAACCACCACTTAAAGATTCTGGAGATTTAGAAGGTTCTGTAGGAATTATCATTTCAACAGGAAAAAAGGCTTTAAATTTAAGTAAAGGCGTGATTGTTGCCAAGAGACATATTCATATGACGGAAGAAGATGCAAGAAAATTAGGCGTAAAAAATGGTCAAGAAGTTTCGGTAAAAATAAAAAGTCGACGTCCAGCAATTCTTGAGGGTGTGTTAATACGTGTAAGTGATAACTACAGTTTTAGTATGCATATTGATCATGATGAAGGAAATGCTACGGCTTATCTACCTGGAACAAAAGCAGAAATTGTTAAATAACAGGAGATGATGCCGTGGAAAATCCCTTTTTGGTTTCCCCTTTTGGGGATTGCGAAGCATTGCAAAGTATAGGGAGTGATATGGTGGAGATTGAAAAATTAGTAGAAAAAATCACTAAACAAGTTCTTCAACAAGTGCAACAAAATTCATTTGATGAAAAAAAAGAAATATCAAAAATAATTTGTTATATAGAAGAAAAAGATGAAGTGAAATATTATGAAGAAATTTCAAATTTTTTTCAAAAACAAAATATGGCTAAACGGTTTATTTCATCCTACACACAAAGTGAGCTCGAAGATGCAAAATATATTCTGATTCCAAAATTATCGGTATCAAGCATGGCTTTTATTGCAACGGGAATTAAAGGCGATCTAGTATCGAATTTGGTATTAGATGCTTTGATTTTAGGTAAGCAGGTAGGGGTTTTAGAAAATGGCATGGAGTATCAAAATCATGCGAAAACATGTAAAAGAGGATTATACCAATTATACGAAGGCTATAAAAGAAAAATTCAGGATTTAGATATTGAAGTAGGGAGCCTGAACGGTTTGTTTTTATCTAAAACCCCAAAAACGCTAATTGCTTCTAGAGCAAATATTGTTTTACAGGAACGAGTGATTACAGAAAAAAAACTAAAAGATTTGGATTGTAAGGATTTTACCGTCATATCCATACCTGAAAAATCAATTATTACTCCTATGGCAAAAGATTTTATACGAACGCATCAAATACAAATAGATAAAAGCTTATAGAGAGGAAGATTCGATTGATTATCGGAAAAGTAGTAGGAAATGTTTGGGCTACAAAAAAAGATGAGACCTTAAATGGTTTAAAACTATTGGTAATTCAGAAAAAAAGTCAAAAAAATCAGGAAGATACTTTTGTAGCAGCAGATGCAGTAGGCGCTGGTTTTGGAGACTGTGTTTTAATTGCTAATGGAAATGCTGCAAGAAAAGCTCTGGGAAAAAATCATGTAGCTGTGGATGCTACTGTAGTTGGGATTATTGATGAAGTAGAAGTTACATCCTAAAACAAAGCATAAGCAAGGAGCGGCAAAATAGATATTTGGGAAAAGATTTTTTAGGCCAGGGTTGTTGAAGCCTGTAGATAATCAATAAAAAGAAGTATTTAAAGAAGCATTATTATGTTGTAAATGTGGAGTTTGTGAAGTGCTTGCTTGTCCTATGGGATATCACCTATAGTAGCAATGGTGAAATTTAAAAAGTTAATTGAAAAAGGGTTCAGATATTACAACAGTTGCAGCGATGAAATCATTTAATATAAATTTGTTTAGGGTTTTTATTGTTGGTAAACCCACCATTACATTATTAAGCTGTAATCAAGAAGTCATTAAAAGAGATTCTAAAATTGGACAAGAAATATGAGTGCTTATACAAAAAAGTATAATACCTTCGTCAAGAAAAAGAGTCAATTGAAAAATTATTATAATCGTTATAAAACTAGACTAGAGAGGTGATTGATATGAGTATTAATGACATTATTGTTTATATTATGGTATTTTTTATGATCCTTGGAGCTTTAGATAAAATTATTGGTAATAAATATGGATTAGGAGAAAAATTCGACGAGGGAATTATGGCTATGGGATCTTTAGCAGTGGCTATGGTAGGGGTAGTATCTTTAGCACCAGTATTAGCAAAAATTTTAGAACCCATTGTTGTTCCCGTATATGAATTTTTAGGAGCAGATCCTGCCATGTTTGCAACAACATTATTGGCAAATGATATGGGGGGATACCCTCTTGCTATGGAGTTGGCACAAACTCCAGAAACTGGTTTATTTGCTGGCTTAATTGTTGGCGCAATGATGGGACCAACGATTGTATTTACTATTCCTGTAGCTTTAGGAATTATTGAAAAAGAAGACCATAAATTTTTAGCAACAGGTGTATTAGCAGGTCTTATTACGATTCCTTTTGGTGCTTTAGTAGGTGGATTAATTGCAGGGTTTGATTTAGTGATGATTATAAAAAATTTAGTTCCAATTATTATCGTGTCTTTACTATTATCATTAGGTTTATGGAAAATCCCTGAAAAGATGATCAAAGGCTTTACTATTTTTGGCAGAGGCGTAGTAACTGTGATTACTATTGGACTTGCAGCAATTATTGTAGAAACACTTACTGGATTTGTTGTGATTCCAGGAATGGCACCAGTGACCGATGGAATTGAAATCGTAGGAGAAATTGCAATTATGTTAGCTGGAGCATTTCCAATGGTTTATGTGGTGACAAAAGTATTTAGTAAACCATTGATGAAAATGGGGAAAGTACTAGGCATGGGTGATGTAGCAGCAGCAGGAATGGTAGCTACCTTAGCTAATAGTATTCCAATGTTTGGTCTGATGAAAGATATGGATGCTCGAGGCAAAATTATTAACGTAGCTTTTGCTGTATCGGCTTCTTTTGTTTTAGGTGATCATCTTGGTTTTACAGCAGGTGTAAATCAAGAAATGATTTTCCCAATGGTTGTAGGGAAAATGGCTGGAGGAGTTACGGCGGTAATGGTAGCCCTATTTATTGCAAATAAAACGATGGGTAAAATTGAGACACAAAGGTGTGTTAATCCAACCGATAAAGATCAAATTTATAAGGGGTAAAAAAATGAAAAAATTCAAGGAGAAAACAGAAGTTGTACAAGGCATGGGGTCTTTAAAGCTTTTAGAAGAGTTAAAAGGAGAAAAAGTATGTATTGTTACAGATTCCACAATGTTAGAATTGAAAATGGTTAATAAAGTTACAGATATTTTCAAAAACATTGATGTAAAATATGAAATATTTTCTGAAGTAGAACCTGATCCCTCTTTTGATATTGTTTATAAAGGATTAAGGCATATTATTAAAAACAAACCTACGGTACTAGTTGCAGTAGGTGGTGGATCAGCCATTGATGCAGCCAAAGCAATCATGTTTTTTTGCCTCAAAATGAAAGAAAATCTTATGGGTATTGAGAAAATAAAAAAGCCACACTTTATTGCAATTCCGACAACTAGTGGTACAGGTTCTGAGGTTACATCGTATTCAGTTATTTCGGATAAAGAAAAACAAAAGAAATTTCCTATTGTAGACGATTTGATGGTTCCGGATGTAGCTATTTTAGATGCAGAATTCACTAAAAGCATTCCGTCGGGAATTACTGCAGATACTGGTATCGATGTTTTAACTCATTGTTTAGAAGCGTACGTAGCAAAAGAAGCATCTGATTTTACGGATGGGTTAGTAGAAAAAGGTGTATCCATTGTATTTGAATATTTATTAAAGGCTTATGAAAATGGAGGGGACTTAGAAGCAAGAGAAAAAATGCATAATGCCTCTTGTATGGCAGGGATAGCTTTTAACAATGCAGGTCTTGGGATTAACCATAGCTTAGCTCATAGTCTGGGTAGCTATTTTAAGATTCCTCATGGTAGAAGTAATGCTTTACTGCTTCCCTATGTTATTGAATTTAATAGTAAAGAAAATCCTTTAATTATGAGTAAATATGCTCATTTAGCTGAGAAAATTGGGTTTCCGGCTACAACAAATGAACAAGGAATGAAAAGTTTAATCAAGGGAATCAATGTTTTAAAAGAGGCGATGAACATTCCTCAAACGATTAGTGAAGTAGGTGTGAAAGAAAAAGATTTTCAGTGTGTATTAAAAGAAATGTCAGAAATTGCATTAGAAGATATTTGTACAGGGGGTAACCCCAAAAAAGTGACTTCAAAAGAGTTAGAAAAGATCTATCAAGAAGCTTATCGGGGTTAGAACTTCAAGAAAAATAGAAGCATGAAAGCATCAAGAATAATTAGGGGGCTCCTTAATGAAATTAAACTTGATGTTTTTTTGCGATCAAGGGTGAAATTTGATAGCAAGTTAGATAATGAGCTAAAGAGTACATAATTGATTGAACAAAGGAGTATAACAGATGTTTAAGAATATGAAACTAATTCATAAAGTGGTCTTACTAGCAGTAGTGATTGTTGGTATAAATTTAATATTGCAATCAAACTTTATCTTAACAATGCGTAATAGTGATATTGAAAGAGCAAAGGATAATAGCTTATCAGAAACTATTTTACAATCAGCAGAATATGAGCGAGAATTTCAACGAATTGAAGCATTAGTTCAGGGTTATGCGCAAGACTTTGGAAAATTAATTGAACGTCAAGAACTTAGCCGTGAAGGAGCAATTGAACTATTAGCAACAAGTTTAAAACAAAATCCTAGTATTGTCGGACATGGAATTGGATTTGAATCTAATGCTTTTGACCAAAATGATCGAATGTATCGAAATCAAAGAGAGCTAGGGTCTGATGAACAAGGAAGGTTTATTCCTTATATTTCGTTAGAAGAAAAACAAGTGATCGTGGAGCCACTAGAAGGTTATGATGTAGAAGGAGATGGAGATTGGTATATTATTCCTCAAAAAACCTCGCAACCAATTGTTACTGATCCGTATCTTTATCCGGTTGGAGGAGAAGAAATTATGATGTTCACTATCTCTTACCCCATATTAAATCAAGGTAGGTTTATTGGTGTTGTAACTGCAGATGTAGCTTTGACAGAAATAGAAGGAATGTTACAAGAAGATCTTACTCATACAATATATGATGTTGAAAGTGCAATGGTTACAGAGTCGGGAGCAGTTATTGGATCTAGTTTTAATAGTATTAAAGAAGATAACTTAGTAAATACTACGGTTATGAAAAAAATGGTAAAACAAGAAGAACCTTTTGTGTATTTTGATGATACACCATGGTTTCAAGGCGAACAACTGATATCTCATGTGCCAATTGAGTTTTTAAGTGAAGATAATCGATGGTTCATGGTACATTTAACTCCAGAAGCACAAATACTACAAGATTATCGACAAAATCTTTATGTAAACTTGGGCGTTATTGGTTTAGCTTTAGTATTGATTATTGGCTTAATTTATTTTATTCAAAAAAGCATAAAAACACCTATTAATCGTTTATTAGAGGTAATTACTAAAGTGGAAGAAGGTGATTTAACACAAAATAGTGGTCTAGATACACAGGATGAAATAGGAACGCTTTCACAGAATTTTGATCATATGATTGATAAAATGAAAAGATTGATTGATAATGTAAAAAAATCTTCAGAAATAGTTGATGAGAGTGCGACGAATATGTTTAAAGTAACAAACAACAGTGTTCAATCTATTTCCAATGTAAATCGTGTGGTAGAAGAAATCGCTGCTGCACATAGCAAGCAATCAGAAGATATTGAAGAGATTGTTATAAAAACTACATTGCTCGGAGAAATCATTGATGACACGACAAATCTTATAGAAGAGGTTACAGGGATTGCAGAAAGTACACAAAAGGTTTCTTCTAAAGGCATGGTGATATTAAATGATCTTAATGAAAAAACACATATTACAATGGAAAGATCTCAAGATATTTCCCAAGCAGTAGATGAAGTAAATCAATCAGTAGAAAATATTAGTGGAATTACCTCTATAATAGATGATATAGCAGGCCAAACCAATTTGCTTGCTTTAAACGCTTCAATTGAAGCGGCACGGGCAGGACAACAAGGTAAAGGATTTGCTGTAGTAGCAGGAGAAATCAGAAAATTAGCTGAACAAACAGGGGACGCGACGAAGGATATTACAAAATCTATTAAGAGAGTTATGGAAAATTCTAATACTGCAGTGGAGCGAATGTCTGAAGTTAGCACCTCTCAAAAACAACAATTTAAAAGCATTAGCGAATCCTCAAAGATTTTTGAAACCATTAATGATTCTTTTATTTCTTTAAAGGAAAAAGTGATGGTTGTAGATGAAAAATCACAAGTAATTGAACAAAGTAAATCTGAGATATTAGAGGCAATAACAAATATCTCAGCAGTATCGGAAGAAACTACGGCAAGTACTGAGGAGACGACCTCAATGATGAATGAACAAAAACAGGACATTGAAGAATTAAAGGGGGATAGTGAAAAATTGAACCAATTAACGGACGAGTTGAACAATTATGTAGATGAATTTAAGGTATAAATTTGTTATATAAGTCGAACGGGTAGTAAAAAAACTATCCGTTCTTTTTTAATAAAATAAATTGAAATATCCCATCACAAACAATTCTACAAATGGCAAAACTTTTAAAAAAAGAAAAAAAGCAAGTAAAGCAGATATATTTTTATGATATACTTGAAAACTTTATGATAATATTATTAATTTTTCTCGTATTTAACCACAAGCACTAGAAGAACTAGCAAAAATATAGGGGGCTTACAATACTACAATGTTTAAATTTCGTCGTTTTTATAGTGAGAATAAGTATTTGTAAAAAGGAAGATAGTACCTATTTAGTGCTGCCCAATAGAATGAGGTTGGTTAGATATAAAATAATCGGACTTTAAACCTTTAGGTGGGATTTTATAAGATTGCATAAAAAAATATTAAACTGTGTTATTGTTGCTTTTATTGACAGTGACTTTAGTTAGGTGATTTATAGCAAGAAAATTCAAATTTCAAAGGGATAAAGCTGAAATATTTAGTGTTATAGCGTATAATGGAGCTGGGAAATAATTAATATAAAAAATACCGTAGCTAGCCTTGTTCAAATGAAGGAATAGTTTTAAGTAAATGGAGTATGAAAGGTTAAGAATCCAGAAACGCTAAAAGAAAAATATTATGTTTCAGATTATATTTTTTATGATAACTCTAGAGAATTTGTAGAATTTATGCGCAGTTTAGCTACAAAAAAGTAAAATATCAATATGATTTTCAAAAAAGGCATTGGCGGTCAAGTATAATGTAAAGGTTGATGGTATCTTGTTAGTAAGGAGGTGCTTATAATGCACGCATGGGAACAAATACAAAAAACGGTAGATTACATTGAGGAAAATATGTCTGAAGAAATTAAGATTGAAACACTAGCGAACATGGCTGGTCTTTCACAGTTTTATTTTCAGCGCTTATTTAAGCGTTTAGTAAAATTGACGGTGAACCAATATATAAAGCTTCGCCGCCTTGCTAAAGCTTCAGAAGTTTTGAGAGAGGATGGGGATAAAAGAATTATTGATATTGCATTGGATTTTGGTTTTTCTTCCCACGAAACATTTACCCGCTCTTTTAAGGATGTGTATGGAATGACACCGGATAAATATCGGACTGCTCCTGTTCGTCTAAATCATATTTCCAAGCCGGAACTGTTGCTAAATTATACAATGATTGATGAAAATGTTCCACTGATTACTGACAGTATAGTTTTGGAAATAAAGAGAAAGAAGCTGAATGTACCTGAAAAATATATAGGGCTTTCAGCTCAAGTGTCTATATCGCAAGCGCCAGTAGGAGAAGCTGCGGGAGTTGATGTGCCTGGTCAGCTGTGGGATTCGTTCCACAAACGTAAGAGCGATATTTCGAGTTTGTCATCCCATGGTATAGAGGTTGGGGTATCCATGATGGATGATACAGAGAAGGGGACATTTACTTACTTTGCTGGTGGTTCAGCTAAATCAAATACATCTTCCAATAATGAGTTAACTGCATGGGAGTTGCCTGCAGCAGATTATGTGGTATGTTGTTTTGAAGCGGAAAATTTTGATGAACTTACCACTTCAGCGTTGGGTAAAGCTATGAACTATCTATTGGGTACATGGTTGGCAAAACGAGGCCTTACAACACAGCCTTTTTCAGTAGAAAAGTATTTCAAAGCCACTGAAGAGCTAGCTTATATGGAAATATGGGTTATTCCTGTTCCCATGGAAAATGTTTGCAATAAGAGCGAATAAGGGAGTGCAAATAAATTTGAGGGGATAATAAAATGGAAAACATATATAGTGAAATCGCTATTGTAAAAGTACCAAAGATGAAAGTTGCGAAATATGTAGTTATTAGTTCTAATCCGGAACAAGATGCAATTTTTTATATGGATAAATGGGCAAAAGAAAGCGGGCTACTGAAATTAAAAAATTATATACCAAGAAGAATAGGTTGGGATTTTCCGTTTGTTTCTAAACAGCAAACAGAGCAGTATGGACTCCGCGGTTATGTTAGTGCATACATTATTCCAGAAAACTTTAATGCTGAGTATGGAAAAGTATCAATGGATTATTTTAATGAAGATATCTATGCAACCTTAACAATAACAGATCCCCACAGTAGTTCGTTTGATAAAATACCAAAGGGTTATGAAATTTTGATGGAGTTTGTAAATAGTGGAGAATATAAAACCACAACATGGGAGAACAGAATTGCATTTGAAGAAGAATACGATAAAGACGGCGTTCATTATATGGACGTATATATACCTGTAAAGTAATATAAGTTTTCTATTGGTTATGTTTATAAAAAAAGGACACATATCAAAGTATAAGGACATTTGTCATCATTACAAAGGTCCCTCCCCATGCTGCCAATTAACAAAGCACAAAAAGCGGTATCAGAAACAAAAGATCAGGTGGAAAGAAGGCTTCATGTAGCAAATTATGATAGAGTTGCTTCCGCTGCTAAGCTTTTGAAAATGCCATTTATGGTGGTGCACACTCCCACAGATATTTTAAGGTTCAAAATCATTTGGATAAAGGGCTTAGGGACAATAAAAAAACAACACTAGATGATGTTACTAAGCTTTTAGAAGAAATGCCAGAATATAAAAATACTTTAGCAAAACCTAAAATACGCGTAGGCGCTAAAGATGATTTTGCCGGCAAAGTTTTTGTAAACATGTCTGGTGGTACAGATGGAGGAGAAAAAGTTGCCAGAGCTTACTTTGAAGCAGGTGTTGGAACATTAGTATGTATGCATATGCCTGAAAATGTACTTAAAGCAGTGAGAAAGCAAAATATAGGTAATATAATAGTGGCAGGTCATATGGCATCTGATTCTGTAGGTATTAACGAACTTATTACCGCTATAGAAGATAGGGGAATAGAGGTTATAAGGATGAGCGGTGTAATTGCTCCTAACTAATATAGCAATAGCGTGAAGGAAACCATTCACGCTATTGGATTTTTAATAGCAGAAGTTAAAAGTTATTTGAAGAAAGATTCCTCTTGAAATATCTATTTTCATTTCTGTTGTGGTATACTTCTCAGCTTTACAAATATAAATGTAAAAAAAGATAAGGGAGAGGAGTACCATGCCAGAACCTTCAGACTTACAAATTATGATTGAACTTTTAGTAGATATTATGAAGGATCCAATGCTTCTAACTTTTGCTGGAGTATGGGTGTTAGGATATATGCTAAAGGAGCATACAGATTTAGACAATAACTTAATTCCATGGATTGTAGTATTTTCAGCTGCACTGCTTAGTCTTGTGATAATCGAATTTTCTATAGCAGGTTTTATTGTAGGTGCCGTAATTGGATATATACAGATAGGTTTATATGAACAAACAAAAGCAACTAAAGAAATTTATCAAATGAAAAAGCACAAATGATAACATAAATATCTAACTAAGGGATCTAAAAAGAGGTCTGAAAACCTACTGAAAGTTTATGACAAAACCCACCCATAATGTTGTCATACAGGAAAATAGAGTTAAAAAACCTAACAAAAATGTCAGTTTTTTTGAAGTAAGTAGAAAAAAATACTAACTGAAATATTTCATGCTAGTTTTTTTGAACTCTTTTGTACTAAATAGTAGTTGATATTTATCAACCTCCACAAATTTAGATATCTTTTCAGCAATAGCAAAGCATTCTTGCTTATTTTTGGCGTGAATCATAGAAAATATGTTGTAATGCCATTGAGGCAGAGTGGGTCTTTCATAGCAGTGCGATACTTGGCTAAATTTTGCAATTTTAGCTCCTACTTTCTCAGTTAGATGAGATTCTACTTTCCAAACTACCATAGCGTTTGCTTTATATCCTATGTTTCTATGTTTAACAGCAGCTCCTACCCTTCTAATAAAGCCCTCTTTTTTATATTTTTGGATTTTGTCTAGGAGAAATGACTCAGGAACGTTAAGCTTTTTAGCAAGGTCTTTAAAAGGGTGGGGCGATAAGGGAAGATCATCTTGAAGTTCCCTTATTATTTTTTTGTCTAAATCACTTATTATCATTATTCTCTCTCCTTGATTTGAAAATTAACATTTAGCTTAAAAAGTTTTTTAGCCGGAAGATTAATAAGATCTATTACATCAGGTGCTTTTTCAATTTCAATTAAAATCCTTTCCATTTCTTCATCTGAAGAGCTTATTAACGTAAACCAAATATTGAAGTGGTGATCTCTTAAATAATTATGAGTTACTCCGGGATAACTATTTACAAAGTTAGAAACCTTTTCTACATGTTCATTATCAGTTTTTAAGGCGCATAAGGTACTTTTATACCCTAGCTTTTTAGAGTCAAAAATTGCCCCTATACGTCTGATAAGCCCTTTATTTTTTAGACGTCCTATTCTACTTAAAACTTCTTCTTCCGTTAAATCAAGTTTAGCGGCAATTTCTAGGTAAGGTCTATTATTTATTGGAAAATTATGCTGGATGATATTTAAAATTGCTTTGTCCTTATAATCCACCTAATACCCCTTCCGTCGCTGAGATAGACACCAAGGTTCTTCTGACATAAAATCACCGTTGTTATAGTAAGCAGACCTAGCTCTACATCCACCGCAAATTCTTTTAAATGAGCAGCTACCACACCCACCAGTATAGTCCATAGTTCTTAACTCTTTTAATATTTTATTTTCTTTCCAGATTTCACTGAAGGGAGTATCCTTTACATTGCCTAAATCTCGATCTAAATAGGCGCAGGGCTGTACTTGTCCACTAGGCCCTATTATACAGTATGAAATTCCTGCTAAGCACCCGCGACTGTAGCGTGGCTTAAGACCTAACTCTTTTGCAATGCGCATAAACTGGGGAGCACAGGTCGGTTTGAGCTCGATGTCTACATCTTTTTGTTTTTTCATTATTTTGGTAAGGACCTGATCATACTCTCTAGCACGAAGGGATTCTTGTTCTATATTTTTAGCCCTGCCAGTAGGTACTAAAAAGAAAAAGTGATGAGCTTTCGCCCCTATCTCTAACGAAAAATCTGTTAGTTTTTCAACCTCATGGTTATTCCAGCCCATTACAGTTGTATGGGTTTGGAAAGGAAGGTCTATGCTTTTACAGTTTTCCATACCTTCAATTGCCTTTTTCCAGGCCCCTGGAAATTTCCTTAGATTATCATGCTTTTCCTCATTTAAGCTATCTAAGCTAATTCCTACGCCCATAACACCGATGTTTTTTAACTCCTTTGCTGTATTTAAATCGATAAGAGTGCCATTAGTTCCTAGAACTGGTCGTAGTCCTAGCCTTTTAGCATGGATTAATAGTTCAAAAATATCATTTCTTAAAAAAGGTTCTCCGCCACTAAAAATCATGATTTTAAATCCAGCTTTTTTAATTTCCTCTATAAGTGTTTTTCCCTGTTTAGTATTTAACTCCTCACTAGCTTTTTTCCCGGATTCTCTATAACAATGGTCACAATACATATTACATTGATTAGTGGTATTCCATGAAATAATCAAGATTATTCCCTCCTTTAAATTTTACAATTGTTAGGGGCAAAAACTCTACAGCACCTCCCGAAACTACCAGTGGCCTGTCAAGTGAGATGTTCTAATAGGGGGAAATTTCATTTTAGGTTACATAATCTCACAGTCAGTTAAATAGCACCCCGGATCTGATTGCCAAAAGTCTCCAGTTATCGCCTCTGCTCTGGCTCTAAAGTTTCCATTGCAAACTTCTAGCCATTGACATTGAGTGCAGCGACCTTTAAGTAAAGCCTTTCTATTTCTCAAACTTGACAAAATAGGTTGAGAGCCATTTTTCCATATCTCACTAAATGGTTTTTCTTTAACGTTGCCTAAGTTATACTGTTGTGTAAACTGATCGGGGTGAACATTTCCGTAATTATCTACATTTGCAAAGGCTATGCCGGAACGGTTTCCGCTATTATTTTTCATAAGCTTATAAACTTCTTCGGCTCTGTTAGAATCTATCATTTTAAGCTTTAAATAAAGGTATATTGCATCGGCATGGTTATCAACTGTCAGAACTTCTTTATTAAGGCCCCTACGGTGAAAATCCAAAGTACGTTCTATAATTATATCTAAGGCCTGACGAGTCTCTTCATGGGTTAAACCTTGGTTTTTAATCGTGTTTCCCCGTCCAGAATACACCAAGTGATAGAAGCAGATGCGATTAATATCAGCATTCTCTACAAGGTCAAAAATCAGGTTTAGATCTTTAAAGTTATGGCGATTCATAGTAAACCTAAGCCCTACCCTTTGACCTACAGAAACACAGTTTTCAATCCCTTTTAGTGCATCCTCAAAAGCTCCTTTTTTTTGTCTGAAATTATCATTTGCCTCTTGCATACCATCTAAGCTTATGCCGACATAACCTACATCAATATTTTTAAGTTTTTTAGCGACCTCTTGGGTTATTAAAGTCCCATTAGTAGAAACTGTAGGACGAATATTTAGCTTTTTTGCTAAAGACAAAAGCTTAAAAAAGTCATTTCGCATTAATGGTTCTCCACCAGAAAACAAAAGCACAGGGACTTTAAAGCTTGCCAAATCTTGAATGAATTCTTCAGCTTCATTATAGGAAAGTTCGCCATCGTATTTTTGCTTTTTTGAATCCATGTAACAATGGACACAACTTAAGTTACAAGTTCCGGTTATATTCCAAGCCACAACAGGACCGAAACCTTCTCTTGTTCCGTGAAAGCTTTTTTTAGCACTGTTATGATATCGCAGAGAGTCCCCGTAATTACTATAATCTGTTAATAATTTTGTTATGCTTAACAAGTGATCCCACCTTTTCTTTGACAAATTTATGTTTCTAAACATATTATTCAAAAACAGCTAATAAAATTCTTAAGAGAGTATATAATTAAAACATTTTTTTGCGTTAAAACTTCTCAATATGAGGGTGATTGTATGAGGATAGTTGTTTTTGGAGTAACCTTCAAAACCTCTAATATTGCAGTTAGAGAAAGAGTGGCATTTAATAAAAGTCAAATAGAAGAAGCCTATGCTTACTTTAGAAAAACAAATTTTATCGAAGAATCTGTAATTATATCTACATGCAATAGAAGCGAAGTATATGCAGTTGTTAAGAATCCCGAAACTGCAAAAGAGTGGTTTAGGGATTTTTTCGAAAGATATTTTAATTTAAGAAAAAGAGAGTTAACAGGAAGCTATTTTATAAAAAAAGAAAGAGAAGCAGTAAACCATATATTTAGAGTAAGCTGTGGTTTAGATTCTCTAGTACTTGGTGAAGACCAAATTTTAGGCCAAGTGAAGGATGCATTTGTGTATGCGCTGGAAAATAAGCACTCAAAAAAAATATTAAATAGGTTGTTTAACGAAGCAGTATCTTTTGCTAAAGGAGCAAAAACAAAAACAGAAATTTCCCAAAAGCCTTTATCTATCAGTACAATAGCAGTACAACAAATGGAACAGACTTTAGGAAATATTCAAGGTGAAAAGATTTTGGTCATAGGTTTTGGTCAAATGAGTAGGGTGTCTATAGAGAATTTGTTGGACAAAAAAGCTGCTATAGTTTTTATATGTAATAGGACCGGGAAATCTGTGAGAAAATTTCAAGAGAACCATAAAAAAACTGTATATATACCTTATGAAGAAAGATATAACGTGATTAACGAAGTTGCTGCTGTTTTAACTGCGACAGCAGCAAATAGCCATGTACTTAAAAAATCTCAATTTTCAAAAGAAGTTATAAATAAAAATGTATGTATTATTGATATAGCCCTTCCCAGGGATGTTGATCCTGATATTGGTAAAATAGCAGGTGTAAGCTTATACCATATGGAACAGTTGAAAAAGGTTGTACATTCAAATAGGAAATATCGAGAAAAATGCAAAGATAAGATTGAAGAGGAGATAGAAAATATCGTTGATAAGTACCAGGACTGGTATAGATGCCTTCCAATATTTCCAACAATAGCAGCTTTAAAAGATTATACCCACAAATTAGCAGAAAAAGAGTTGCAAATCTTGTTTAATAGATATTCTACTGAAGTTGATAATGAAAAAGAGTTAATTGAGTCAGTAGCAAAACGAATTACAAACAAAATGTGGAAAAGACCAATTTTGCATATGAAAAATGCTGGTCAAAAAGGAGAAGGGGAACAAGTTGCTGCTGTCTTTAATGATATTTTTGGTTTGAATGGGGAGGCAAAAGATGAAAAAATATTATCCTGTGATGCTAAATATAGAAGGGAGAAAATGTACAGTAGTGGGAGGGGGGGCAGTTGCATTAAGGAAAATTAAAAATCTATTAAATTATGGAGCGCAAGTTAAAGTAGTAAGTCCAAAAATATTAACAGAAATAGAAAACATGGCTGGAGAAGGAAGAATAACACTTAAAAAAAGACCTTATCAAGATGGTGATTTAGATGAAAATTTTTTAGTGTATGTAGCAACAGATGATTATGCTGTCAATCAAAGATGTTATATAGAGGCCCAAAGAGTTGGAGCTATACTTAACGTTGTTGATATCCCCAAGTTTTGTGATTTCTTAGTTCCGGCAATACATAGGGAAGGAAACTTAACTGTAGCAATCTCAACAGATGGTAAAAGTCCTATGTTAGCTAAAAAAATTAAAGAACAACTGAAACAACATTATGGTCCGGAATATGGTGATATTTTGAGCATACTGGGAGAAATAAGAAAGAAAGCTCTGTTAGAAATACAAGAAATAGATAAAAGGAAAGCTTTATTTTTTCATCTTGTTTATGGGATTACTTTCGAGGGAGATAAGATTGAATATGAAAAAGAGATGTGGAATTCATATAATTTTTTTAAAGAAAAATGCATAACTAAAAATAAATAAGTCAAATAAACAATCAAAGCCTCATAGGATTAAGATATGAGGCTTTACTGATTTAGTCTATTTTAGTAGTTGAATCATCTTAATGAGAGAATTTTATTTGCTACACTTTTACCAAAAGTTTCGTCGTGCTCAACAAAGATGATAGTAGGCTTGAATTTTAGGATTGCCTCTTCTAGCTGAGTTCTAAATAATATGTCCATGAAATTTAGTGGTTCATCCCAAATAAAAAGATGGTTATCTGTACAAAGAGCTCTAGTTATGTCTATTTTTTTTAGTTCACCTTGACTAAATGTTTCTATTGGTCTATCAAAGTATTCTTCACCTAAGTCAAAATAAGATAAGATGTTTCTAAATTTATTTTTACTAATTTTAGACTGTATTAGAAGATTGTTAAGAGAGCCTTGTGTCCATTTTAGGTTTTGATTGCCAACTGATATATTAAGGAAGCTGTTTTTTTCTATTTTTCCTGCAGTACCTTTAAGATCACCTGATATAATTTTTAGCAGTGTAGTTTTTCCACAACCATTTTTGCCTTTAACCCATAACCTATCACCTTTAAAGACTTTAAAATTAAGTTTATCTATAATTTTTTTATCACCATAGCAAAAAGATAGATCTTTGGTAGCAATATATAAATCTTCTTCTAGTTTACTTTGCGATAAATATAGTTCTTTTGCAGTTTCATAGTTTTTAAGGAGGTTTTTTTTCTCTTTTAGCATCTGGTTTGTTCGACGCTCTATGCTTATACTTCTTTTCATAAGTCGTGCAGCGACAGAGCCAATAGCTCCTTTATTTCCTCTACAGCCAATTTTCTCCTTCTCTTTATCTGCAGACCATCTTCTATTTTTGTTAGCAGACTCTTCAAGGATTTTCACCTGTTTTTCGATGTTTTTTTTAGTGCGAGTTTCAAAACCTTCCTTGATATTTTTGTTATAGATCCAAGATGAAAAGTTACCTTTTTCTAGATATATTGTTTCTTTGTTAATAGATAGCACATGGTCTATACATCCATCTAAAAAATTTCTATCATGGGATACTACTATAAAACCATTTTTTTGAGATAAATATCTAGATAGATTCTTTCTACCCTTTAAATCTAAATGATTTGTAGGTTCATCAATTAACAAAAAGCTATTTTTTTTCAAAAACAAAGACACCAGCAATGCTTTTTGTTTCTCTCCTCCTGACAAACTTTTAAAGTCTCTATACAAGGTATCAGGAGCTAAGCCGATATAATTAAACTCTCTTTCAATCATTGAATTTATACTATATCCATTTAAATTTTCATATTTTTCTATAACGTTGCCGTAAAGTCTAGAATTTTCCTTGTTCCAATTGTTGACGCATTTTGTCATTATATTTTCTAGCTGATGATAGTTTGCTATATTTTCTTTCACTATATCTATAGTTTTAGTGTAGTTTTCCTTATATGCAAATGGGAATTTTTCAGTATTAAGTGGTACTTTGATTTTACCAGTGGAAGGCTGTAAATCATTGTTTATGAGGTTTAAAAGAGTCGTCTTACCTCTACCGTTTCTGCCAACCAGCCCTAGCTTCCAACTAGAATGTAATTTCAAATTTACATCTTTAAAAATCTCTTTATAAAATTTACTATAATAGAATGACATGTTTTGAATTTCTATTGTCGACATATAAATCTCTCCTTATATTTTAATTTTTCAACAAAATATAACGGGATCATTTTAAAAACCTCCTTTCCAAGTTAAAAAATCCACTTCTATCAGGTTATTATTAAAGAAAAAAGGAAATGGCCTAAAAAGCCATTTCCTTTGATATATAATTTAAATTTTACACAAATAAATAGTAGGCTAGGCCTACTATTATAAAAATGTTTTTAAGTATAGAAGACCTAGCCTATTTAAAAGAACATATCTTGTAAATAGGCTTCCCAAAATAGAATGTATTAACTTTGATAAAGTATAAATTATTTTGGAAAGTGATCATTTTTGCACCTGCTTCTTTATTTTGACTTAAACCTATCATAAAAAGGAAAATTAGTCAAATACATTTATTGAGTAGCTTTAGTTAATCGAGTAAAGATATTGCATAAAACGAAACACAGGTGAAGTTAGTAAACCTTAACATTTTTTAGGACTAAAAAGAGGCTGTATTTACTTTAAGCTAGGACTAGGAGGAGTGACAACATAAGTCAAAGCGCCACCTAATATTGAAAGCATTGCAGCTATAAGAAAAGTAGCTTGAAATTCTCCAATACTTGAAATTATCATCGGTCCAACTAAAGCTCCCATTCCATAAGCTTGGAACACTAAGCCATAGTTGGCGCCTAAATTTTTATTGCCGTAATACTCACTTGTTATCGCTGGGAAAATTGCCATGATGCCACCAAAGCTGAAGGCTATACTAGAAACACAAGTAAAGAAAAGAATATAACTAAGCTCAATAAAGCTCATTATAATTAACGAGATTATGATAAATAAAAAAAGCAGCCTGATAACCTTAATTCTCCCCGCTTTATCTGAAGTTGCACCCATTAGAATTCTACCCGCTGCATTAAATATAGCTATTACAGAAACAGCTCCAGCAGCAACAGAAGCATCTAACCCTGCTAGTTCAGTGCCAATATCTTTGGCAAGACCTATTATCATGAGCCCACTTAAACTTCCTAAAAGAAGTATCATCCATAGCAAGTAAAACGATTTAGTTTTCAGCATCTGTTTAACAGAAAAGTTGTTGCTATTTTCGCAAAAACCCTCTTTTCTATGGGTATTATTTCGCGGATTTATTAGAAACTGAGAACCTATAAGTCCTAAAACAGTACAAATGGCACCTAGGTATAAAAAAGTTACTGAAACTCCGCTATTTTCAATAAAATACTCAATTATTGATTTAAAAGCAAGGCTTCCTAATCCGAAGGAACCCACTGTAATCCCTGTTATAAAACCTTTTTTATCGGGGAACCATTTTAAGCATGTGGATAATGGGCAGACATAAGCAAAGCCAACTCCAGCTCCTGCTATGATTCCATAAAAAAAATATAATTGAATAAGAGAATTGGCTGTGGAGGAAAGAGCTATCCCTCCTCCATATAGTAAAATACCGATAGTAGAAACTTTTCTTGGTCCTATCTTGTCCTGTAATCTACCAGAAATAATAGTTATCAAGGCAAAAACAAAAATAGCAATTGAATATGCTAGATATACCTCGTTATTTAACCAACCATATTTATCCATTAAAGGTTGATTAAATAAACTCCATGTATATATGCTTCCTACACAAATTTGAACTATCACAGCTCCTAATACGACAAGCCACCGATTCATATATTATCCTCCCTAAATATATACAAATTAAACTTATATAACTTACTACCTGATTATTATAGCATAAAACCTATAACAACTAATATCGAATTGAGTCTGCTATCTAGGGTTATAATGTTTTGATAGCAAAATGTATAGATTAAAGAAGGCATAATCTTATTGAATTACCTAACAAACTGTATTAACATGTGATTAGATTGGGCTGGAAAGTAGAATCTAGAAAGGGGAAAATTAGATATGAAAATAGTGTCATTAGTACCATCAGCCACTGAATCCATATATTTTTTGGGCTTAGAAGACTATTTAGTAGGGGTAACTGCATATTGCAATTACCCAGCTGCGGCAAAAAGTAAAGAAAAAGTGGGCTCCTTTGCAAGCCCTGACTTAAAGAAGATTTTGGATCACAAACCTAATATAGTTTATGTAAGCTATAACTTACATAAAGAAGTTATTAAACAACTAAAAAGAAGATCTATAAAAGTTGTTAATGCTACACCTAGTACTGTTGAAGATATATTTACTGTTTTAGATAGTATAGCTGAAGCTTGCCAAAGTCATGAGGCTAATATTTTGATTTCAAAATTAAGAGGTCAAATGCAAATAACAATTGGAGAAAGTAAAATAAAGGATGTCAGAACTGTACGGTTAATGTATAAAAGTAAAGACGTTTTTTTAACACCTGGCTATGGTTCGTATCAGTTTGATGTATTGAAGATTCTTGGCGCTAAACAAATGATTTTTGATAATGACAACTCATATTGCCAAATTAAATTAAAAGAAATTAAAAAATTTAATCCTGAAGTTATTTTGCTTTGTGGAATGAATGAAGAAAAAAGCAACTCAGCTAGATGTGAAAAATGCAGGTTAGTTGGTACAACAATTTGTCATAAAAGTGCTTGTAATCTAGTAAATCAAGAGTTAGTTGAGGTTGAAGCTGTGAAAAATGACCGTGTTTATCCCATTCACTGTTCCTCAATGTGCCGTCCAGGACCTAGGCTAATAGAAAGCTTGCCTATGTTATCCAATCTTATTAACAGTAAAGGTTAATATTATCATTAAAATTTAGATGTAATCGTTTTTAATTTTTAGTTTTGGAAGGATAGGGTAAAAGCATATAGAATATTTATATATAAAGAAAAAATTAGTTGTTTTCTTTCGTTTTAGCAATGAGCTAAAAAAGAATTTAATAATTTGAGGAGGGGTACATAATGAAACTTGTTGTAATTGGAGGAGTGGCTGCAGGATTATCAGCAGCTAGCAAGTCTAAAAGAGAAGACCCTAAAATTGATGTAGAAGTTTATACAGCGGAGCAGCATATATCTTATGCTGCATGTGGGCTACCTTATTATATTCAAGGGTTAATTGATGATTCTAGCGAACTTATAGCACGAACACAAAAACAGTTGGCTAAAAATGGTGTTAACGTTACCACAAGCACATTAGTAGAAAGAATTGAGCCTAAAGAAAAGAAAATAGTTGTTAAACACTTATCAACTGGTGAAAGAAGAACAACAAGTTATGATAAGCTTGTTATCGCTACTGGAGCCAGTCCAATTGTACCTCCTATAGAAGGAAGAGAGTTAGATAATATTTTTACAGTAAAGAATATTCCAGATGCTGATCAAATAAAAAAACAGATTCCAAAGGCTAAAAAAGTTGTAATTGTGGGTGGGGGTTATATAGGACTGGAGATGGTAGATGCATTTTTTGCCCATGATATGGAAATTACTATAGTGGAAATGGCACCTCAGTTAATGGGTAATATTGATAGTGATATGGCAGAGGTCGTTTTAAAGAGTTTGAAGGAAAAAGGGATTAAAGTTTGTTTAAGTGAAAAGGTAGAGAGTTTTGAAGGAAGAGGAAAAGTTGAAAAGATTGTAACCGACAAAGGCTCTCATAAAGCAGATATGGTTATTATGGCTATAGGAGTTGCTCCAAATAGCTGGTTAGCTAAAGATGCTCAAATTCAGCTGGGTGTGAAAAACGCTATTAAAACAAATAGAAAAATGGAGACCAGTGAAAAAGATATTTATGCAGCAGGTGACTGCACCACTGCTTATCATCTTCTTTATGAAGACTATGTATATATTCCCCTTGGGACAACGGCAAATAAACAAGGAAGGTTAGCGGGGGAAAATATAGCTGGGCTAGATTCAGAATTTCAAGGAATCATTGGAACGGGTATTATGAAGGTGCTTGACTTAGAAGTAGGGAGGACTGGTCTTAGTTCTAAAGAAGCAAAGAAATTAGGAAAAAAGTTTTATGAAACTACTATATCAATACCAAACATAGCAGGATATTATCCTGGGCATGGTAAGGGGAAAATGAAGCTGATAGTAGAAAAAGGTAGTGGGACAATATTGGGAGCTCAAATTATAGGCCCTAAAGGCACGGCAAAAAGAATAGACACAGTGGCAGCATGTATCCAAAATAACAATAATATCTGGGATATGGCAAAGCTAGACCTTGCATATGCTCCACCTTTTAGCTCAGTTTGGGATCCGGTGATAATGGCAGCAAACGTGGCTATTAAAAATTTTGAAAAGTAATTAATTGGTGGAGAATAGCATAAAATTCAGAGGTGTAATCCTACTTGAAAAAATGAACCTATGTCATGAACATTTAAAAAAAGCTTAAGAAAACTTCCCTCACGTCACAAAAGTGATGTGAGGGAAGTTTTTATGCTGTAATAGGATATATATCAGTCTTTAAATTTTATATATTGATTTTGGGATAGATTGGCTAGGTTCCATTGGTAATGGTTACTATTGCAATAATCCATATCATTATCAATCTCCGTCTTTAACATAAAGTTAATACAGCACCTTCTTTCAATTTTGACCGGGTCCCCTCTACGCGGCAATCTTCTAATCACACACCGTAGCAGGTAATTCATTACCTGCGAACATGGTAGCATAAAAGGGTTTCATATCCCTAATGCAAAACTTAACTCCCATTTTCATCTGTCCAACCAATGGGGAATGAATCTCCCTCTACGACGATAATCCTCTAATCACACACCGTAGCAGGTAATTCATTGCCTGCGAACATGGTAGCACAAATGGGGGTTTCATATCTCTAATGGAAAACCTAACTCCCATTTTCATCTTCCAACCAACGGGGAATGAATTCCCCTCTACGACGGTAATCCTCCAATCACACACCGTAGCAGGTAATTCATTGCCTGCGAACATGGTAGCATAAAAGGGTTTCATATCCCTAATGCAAAACCCAACTCCCATTTTCATCTTCCAACTCCAAGGGGAATAAATTCCCCTCTAAGACGATAATCCTCCAATCTAATAGGTGAACCCCCAAAGCGTTGAATTGGTTCACTACTATAATTTAGCTTAAAAAATTTGGAATAATAATGCCATATTTTTCTTTAGAAACTTCGATATACTTTTTTAGTAATTCATTATTACCTGTGGATTTTAAAAGGTAAAATGCATTTTCTACCGAAGTAACATAATTTTCTACACCTAAATGATATTGAGCTATTCCTTGCCGATAATAAAGAAGGTAAAGAGGTCTAAAAACATCGTTTTTTAAGCAATAGTTAATACCTTTAATACAGATCTTAATAACTTGTGGGTGTTCATCTAACCTATGAAAATTGTAGGCAATATTGGAGTACACTTTTGCTATTAAAGAGTCAATATATTGGGTTTTAAATTTATCGTTTAGCAGTTCATATAGTATAAAATATAAAATTTTATTACTAAAAGAAAACTTTTCTTCTTTAACAATAAGTAAGCTTATTAAAAGCAAAATTCTATACTCAATATAGCAGTAATTATAGCTGTCAAACTTTTTCAAATCAAAACTAGGGATTGTTAACCTAAGATTATTTATTAAATCAACTTTGGCTATTTGGACTTCTACTAGCTGTCCAGTGATGTGGACTTTGAGCGCTTTTATAAAAGCTAAAAATTGGTCAATTTCTTTAGGGTTTAAAATATTGGTATGGTCAATCGATGTTATGTTTGTTTCAATCTGGTTTTGTAGCTCTTTAATTTTCTCTTTGTTACCTGAAGTAATCGCATAGTCTAAATCATCATGGTATTCGTATAGCAGCTTTTCGCACCTATAACTTTTAAGCACATCCAACAGGTCCTGTTTATAAACTAAAGACAGTAGTTCTAGCGTTTCATACCGTGGGATGACTTGCCCTGCTTCAATCCGCCTTATTGTGTCAGCGCTAATGGCGACAATTTGTTCTACATCAAGTTGATTATAACCTATATTTTTTCTAATTCGCCTTAACTCTTCTCCAAAACCATCCAACTCATACTTAACAAACATACTTAATCCCCCCAAATCCTTAATAGGATTTTTTTTTATTGTATACTAAAAAAAAAAAAAGTAAATTAAAAAGTTGAGAAAAGTAAATGGCATATGATTAATAATATTGGATTTAATATGGCAACGCGTTATAACTTTAGAATCCAGAATAAGTTCTGGATTTTCTGACTATTCAATATTGTATAATAATAAACAAACAAAAGAGAGGGGGATTAACATGAAAAAAAGATTAATAGTTAGCAGTTTAGTTTTAGCGTTAATTATCTCATTCGCCTTCGCTCCTAATGTAGCATTAGCCGGGGAAGAAGATGTTCCTAGAGAATGTATATCTCAATGATGATTGTTTGTTATTTTTTGTTTTAGTTTGATGAGAGTGAATGCAAAAAAAAAAGGGGTTTTTGTTATGTTGAAAAGATTATCGGTTATGGTAATTGTGATTATGATAGTTACTACATTTACTGGTGCTGCTTTAGCTAACGAAGATGAACAAGAATTATATTCCTCAATTGAGGGAGAAATGATTGTTACCATCTCTGGGCAGAGTGGTTTTAGGGCTCAGAATTCGCAAAATGAGTTTTCAAAACATGTAAAGGCAATCGAAAAAAGTGGTTTTAGAGTAAAAGATTCTCTTTTTGGAGAGAAGAATGAAAAAGATATTAGCATTCAAAATTTTGCCGATGATAAAGTGGAACAACTAACTAAATCAATGGGCTTTGTATATTTGGTTGATTATAGTGAACATTTCGACTCAATAACAGAAGCATCTAAAGCTTTAGAAAAACAGCTTGTTGACCAAGGGATAGATGTAGAATATATAGAACCTAATTATAAGCTATATACACTTGGAAATCCACATGATGACATGCATCCTAATCAACAATGGCATTATGAAATGATTAACGCTCCTCAAACATGGAGTAATCTAACGGTTGGTTCCCAAGATGTGACAGTGGCCATACTTGATACAGGTATAGATTATAATCATCAAAGTTTAGAAAACCTTGTAGATACAAGCTTAGGCATAAATTATACAACTAGCAACGAAAATGACTTTATGGATAGACAAGGTCATGGAACACATGTTGCAGGAACTGTGGCAAGCTACAACGGTGTTACAGGAGTAGCTTACAATGTAACATTAGTACCAGTAAAAGTGTTAGGAGATGATGGTAGTGGCTCTCTTTATGACATAATAAATGGTGTTATATACGCCACAGATATTGGAGCAGACATAATAAATATGTCTTTAGGTGGAGGACTCTACTCTCCAAGTATGAATAATGCCTGTGAAGCGGCCGCTGAAGCTGGGACTATACCTATAGCTGCTAGCGGGAACGATGGAAGAGCAAGTATTTCTTATCCTGCAAATTATGATTCTGTAATGGCTGTGGGTTCAGTTGATTCTAACGGAAGTAGATCTAGTTTTTCAAATTATGGAGATGGTCTTGATATAGTTGCCCCTGGCAGAAACATATATAGTACTACTCCAAATAACGGATATAATACTTTTACTGGGACATCAATGGCAGCTCCTCATGTAGCAGGAGTAGCAAGTTTAATACGGTCAGTAGATTCTGAACTTTCAACAGATGAAGTTATAAACATAATAAATAGTACAGCCCAAGAAGCAGGGTCATTTTATCAATATGGACATGGTATTGTAGACACTTATGCAGCTGTTTCTCAGGCCAATGGAGACTCAGATCCTGACCCAGACCCTGACCCAGATCCTGAAGTTGATGTTATAGGCCATGAAGTTCGAAATACCCAAACATGGACTGAAACAAGTGGTTGGTGGTGGTGGACTGTTACAGAGTATCATATAAGCGCTGATGTATATATACTATTAAGTGATGGGACAGAATATTATCATGGACAAGTTTCCGATTATAGTAGCCAAGGCTACCCCACAATAGAAAAAACAGTAACTGGTGAAGCAGTAGCTGATTCAACAGATGAGTTAATACCTTATACTATAGATATTATTGTAGAAAAATAACTTTCGATAGTGTTTAAGTGTTTAAAAGACTGAGATATGATTTACAACTACTAAAAATGGTTCCAATCATTGTTTTGATGATTGGAACCATTTTTAGTAGTTGCACAGCGGTACTTTTCAAAACAGGATACTTATTACTATTATCCTATACCAATAGGACTATTATCTTATGAAAAAAAATTGTTGGTAAATTAGTAGGGTGCTATAATATGGATAATATTAGTAAATGGGCAAGAATTTTGGGGAGGATAAAAAATGGATGTATATCTGGCGAGGCAACCAATCTTTACTAGAAAATTAGATATTTTTGGATATGAGCTATTGTATCGTAGAAGTTTAAACAATTTCTATGAAGGAGATGATGATACCAAAGCTACGGCTGAGCTTATAAACAATGCTTTTTTGGTTATGAAGTTTAATGAACTTACAGAAGGAAGCTATGGGTTTATTAATTTTTCTCAAGAAATGCTAGAGCGGGAAATACCACTGCTTTTAGATAAAGATAAAATTATTGTAGAAGTGCTAGAAAGGGTAGATGTGACAGAACGGGTACTTTTGGCATGTAAAAAGTTGAAAAAAGAAGGATATATAATAGCCTTAGATGACTTCGTTTTAAAAGAAGAGAACAAACCTTTAATAGAGATAGCAGATATAATTAAGATGGACTTTTTGGCAAGTAGCAAAGAACATCAGCAGCAAGTAATTGATAGATATGGCAAAAAGGTAAAGTTTTTAGCTGAGAAAGTTGAGACAAGGGAGAATTTTCAGCGAGCATTGTCCATGGGATATCAGTATTTTCAAGGATATTTTTTTAGTAAGCCTGCCATAAAGACAGGTACTGAAATTGATGGGCTGGATTGTAATTTGCTCCGAATATTAAATGAACTTGAGCGCAAAGAGCCAGACTATCAGAGGATTACCAACATAATAGAAACGGATTTAGGATTATCCTATAAATTATTAAAACTAGCTAACTCTGTGTTTTATGGTTCGAGGTTTGAAATTAAGACAATTAAACAGGCTTTGGTTAGAATGGGAACTGGAGAAATCAAAAAATGGATCTATCTTTTGATGCTTAAAAGAGTTAAAGGGATAGAAAATAAAGAACTAATAAAAATCAGCTTGGTACGGGCTAAAATAATGGAATATATTTCCGAAGAGTATGGAAATAAGTATAATCATCTGGATTTTTTTATGACAGGATTATTTTCTTGTATAGATGTTCTGTTAAAGAGAAAAATGGAAGATATATTACAAGATCTATTGTTAAATGATGATGTTAAAAAAGCCTTAATTGGAGATAACAACCAACTAAAGCATGGGTTAGATTTAGTAAAAGACTTTGAACAGGGAAATTGGAGTAAATTAGAGGGAAACACCATTTTTAACAATATACCACCACAAAGATTTATGGGGAAATATATAGAAGCACTACAATGGATTAAAGAGTTAGAATATCTTGCTATATAGTGTTTTAAAATTTTTTAGTTTATAACAATCAGGGGGGATGAAAATCCCCCCTGATTGTTATAAACTATCTATGGTATTTAATGAGGTGCCTGGCTTCATTCCTTGAAATTAAGTTTTGTTAAAAATCATTTAAACCTTTTGTAAAATTTTTATATCCACCTTTAAGTTGCTCAAAAATTGTATTCCTTTCAATTTTAATGGTGGGGATTTTATCTTCAGGAAGTGCTGAAACGTCATTTTTTGAATTTACTTTATTTGTGTTTATAAAAAAACTTCCCTGTCTATCCATAAGCAGATAAATAGAATTTTCGGCCTTTAGTGGCCTAAAAGTAATGCCCTCTTTTAAAATAGTAAAGGCAACATCATGATAACTTTTAGGAGCTGATATTTGGATAGATTCTTGGTTTAAAGAATAAACATGGTATGTATAACTATTATCTTTGATATGTTTAATTTCATGAGTGCTTCGGTCGACAGTTGCGGCCATTTCGGGAGTAAACTTATTCATATTTGCTTGATGACCGTCTAGATGTTTTTCGAAAAAATCATAAGTTTTTGGTGCATATTCCTCTATTTCTTTGATAGTCGGCGTATAGCCAGCTGCCCTATCTTCACTAATATAATAACTTGCAAATCCTTCGGCAAAATACTCGTCGGAGTTATCAGTGAAATGAGTTAAATCATACCAGGAGTGGTTAAAGATTGTTGTTGCCTCTTTAGAAAAGATATTCTTAAACTCATCTTTTTCAGAAGTTCTATATAAAAGGTAGTGGTCCACAGCATGTCCAATTTCATGTAAAGTTGTTATAAAAGGATTGCTTATATCAAGTCTAGTGATTAACAGGTTATGTTTATAGCTAGCAAGTCCTACTGGATTAGCTTCTCTTAATGTTCCAGCATTTGTTTTGTCATCCCAATCAAACTCTGGTTGATATGCAATATGTCCGTATATAAATCGATGAGTGACTCCGGCAGCTACAAGGTCTTCTAGTATAGGTAATGGTATGTTTTCAATTTCTTTAATGATGTTAGTTAATAATTGTTTGTTATAAGAGCCTTGAGGAACTTCAATATATTTATACATCAGCGATTTAAACAAAATATCTTCGCTTGCAGGTTCTATAACAGAGGATAGATTATTTAGTTCTAAAAAACAACTTTCAAACTGTTTAGTGGTAGTGTTAAATAAATCAAATAAAGTATACTCATAAAGTTGAAGCATCATTATATGGCGGTGAACATTGTCTACAATTACATTATTTAATGCAGTGACAACTTCTTTTTCGTCGTAAAAAAATTGTCCATAAGTTACTTTTCCATCAACCCATGTTCCAGTAAACACCTTTTCAGACTTGGGATTATATAGTTTCCCTTCTCCATTGGGAAGTCCATAGTCCCAAACTCCTTTATAGACTACTTTTTCATCTGCAAAGAACTTGCCGTGGCCGCTATAATAATTGTTTGACCATTGACCATCATAAATTAGGTCATTTTTATCGAATTCCTTTCCTTGACCATGACGTGCATGGTCTTTCCACTGCCCTTTATAAATTAATTGCTCATTATAATAGTATTTACCGTTGCCATTAAACTTGTTGTCTTTAAATTCACCATTAAATATGAGGTTATTATCGGCATCAAAAAGTTTTCCTTGCCCATTTTTATGGCCTTTTTCCCATTCACCTTCATATTTTAACTTCTGCTCCTTATAATAACTACTGCCGAAGCCGTGAGGGAGTCCATATTTAAAATCTCCAGTATATAAGGTATAACCATTTTTATATAAAGTTCCGTATTCATGTAGTTTGCCGTCTTTGAATTGTCCTTCGGCAATAACTTGCCCATGTTCAGAGTACAGAACTCCTTTGCCATTAGGCAAACCACTATCTATATCACCTTTGAACTTAATTGAGCCGTCGGGGTAGTATATATTGCTCCTGCCTTCATACCCAAATAAAAGAATGCTAGAAAAAATACCGGTTATTATTAGTAGAAATGAAAGGAAACTGACCACTAATAAAGTGAGTTTTCTTTTTAAAGATTTTTTGGGTTTAGTTCTGTTACTACGTGACGTTCTGTTACTATTATTTAATTTTTCGTCACTCATTAGAGGCTCCTCCTCATTAAAAGTTTAATATTATATAATTCGACATAACCATACAAAACCCTTTAGTTTTTTGTGCTATGCAATGGGAAAAGGTAAGGAGCTTGGTTTAGGCAGTTGGAACAAAAGGAATCTATAGACTTCCATGCCCGCAGGCAATGAATTACCTGCTACGTAAGTTGATATGTTGACCTAGAAAGAAGAGATTATGTTTTTAAATGTACTGGTAAGCTTAACTAAAATAAAAAACGTTAATGTTTTAAATGTTATGGGTAAATTGAACTAAGAAGAAAAACTAAAATTTCTAAACGTAGAGGGGAATTCATTCCCCGGGGTATGTAAAAGGTGGTTGCAGCAACAATGGTTGAGGGTAGTGATATCCGTGATGATAGAAAGTAGCGTGAGGAAGTTGTAGGTATCAGACTTGGTCATTTGGATACCTATGCCCGCAGGCAATGAATTACCTGCTACGTAAGTTGATGTGTTGACCTAGAAAGAAGAGATTATGTTTTTAAATGTTATGGGTAAATTGAACTAAGAAGAAAAACTAATATTTCTAAACGTAGAGGGGAATTCATTCCCCGGGGTATGTAAAAGGTGGTTGCAGCAACAATGGTTGAGGGCAGTGATATCCGTGATGATAGAGAATAGCGTGAGGAAGTTGTAGGTACCAAGCTAGGTCATTTGGATATCTATTCCAGCAGGCAATGAATTACTTGCTACTACGTTAGTGGATGTGTTGATCTAGAAAAGAAGAGATTATGTTTTGAATGTTATTGGTAAGCTTAACCAGAATAAAAAATTAAAGATATTAAATGTATTAGTTAGTTTAAATAGGAAGAAAAAATCAATATTATTAAACGTAGAGGGGAATTCATTCCCCGGGGTATGTAAAAGGTGGTTGCAGCAATAATGGTTGAGGGCAGTGATATCCGTGATGATAGAAAGTAGCGTGAGGAAGTTGTAGGTATCAGACTTGGTCATTTGGATACCTATGCCCGCAGACAATGAATTACCTGCTACGTAAGTTGATGTGTTGACCTAGAAAGAAGAGATTATGTTTTTAAATGTTATGGGTAAATTGAACTAAGAAGAAAAACTAATATTTCTAAACGTAGAGGGGAATTCATTCCCCGGGGTATGTAAAAGGTGGTTGCAGCAATAATGGTTGAGGGCAGTGATATCCGTGATGATAGAGAATAGCGTGAGGAAGTTGTAGGTATCAGACTTGGTCATTTGGATACTTATGCCCGCAGGCAATGAATTACCTGCTACTACGTTAGTAAATGTGTTGATCTAGAAAGAAGAGATTATGTTTTTGAATGTTGTAGAGGGGAATGCATTCCCCGGGGTATGTAGAAGATAGCTGTAGCAACAATGGTTGAAGGAGGTGGATTTTTTTGCTGATGTGAGGTTAGAGACATAAAAATTTCAATGTATAAAAAGATGTAATATCCCCCTTCCAACTGACCAACTGTCTGCTGTCCAACTCCAGGGGAACTCATTCCCCTAGGATGTTTAATACTATTATTTGACATTTCTACTTATCATAGTTATAATTAAATAAAAGTACATATAAAAGCTAGGGGTGCCTTTTGGCTGAGAGGGCAAGTGCTGCCTAACCCTTGAACCTGATGTAGTTTACACTACCGTAGGAAAGCTAAAAACACTTAACTGTGTACAAAAGCTCACCTATGGTGAGCTTTATTTTTATATCAAAAATTGAATATAAGGGGAGCTTATATTAATAGGCTGAGAAAGAGATGTTATCTCTGACCCTAAAACCTGATTTGGGTAATGCCAACGTAGGGAGCTAGTTTTTTATGTGGATAAAAGGCAAACCCTAGGTGGTTTGCCTTTGTTTTTATTGTAGGTGAAACTACTCGAAATTAGTAGTTAAGAAAAGTCACAATTGTAAGTGGGTGTATTTTAGTTTCAGGTATAAGGAGGTGAAAATTATGGTAGTGGTTAACGGTAAGGAAATGGAGATGGCAGGAATAACTGTAACAGAGATGCTTGATAAGTTAAACTTTGACCATACAAAGGTGGTGGTTGAAATTAACCAACAGATAATTGACAAACGAAATTACCACAGCATAGTGTTAGATGAAAAAGATAAAATTGAGATAGTAGGATTTGTGGGAGGCGGTTAAATATGCGAGTATATGTTAATGAACAGCTTATGACTGTATCTCAAGGTGAAACTGCTTTTGGGATTAGAGATAAAACAAAAAAAGATGCGGATATAGTTGTTTTGAATGGTTTTATTATAAAGAAAAATCAGCAGTTAAAAGACAATGATGAAGTAATTTTAATAAAAAAGGGTCAAATCCTTGAAAAAGAGGAGCTAGAAGCACTGTTAGTTGCCAGGCATACACCCGGCGTTCATAAAAAGGTTAAAAAATCCACTGTAGGTATTGCTGGACTTGGTGGACTAGGATCAAATATTGCTTTGTCCTTGGCTAGAACAGGAGTTGGCAAACTAATACTTGTGGACTTTGACGTAGTAGAGCCTAGTAATTTAAACCGTCAACACTATTTTGTAAAGCATATAGGGATGTACAAAACTGATGCATTGAAAGATTTGTTGTCACAAGTTAATCCTTTTGTAGAAGTGGAAACAAAACAGGTTTATTTAGATGAGAGTAACATAACAGAAGTTTTTAAAGGAGTTGATATTGTTGTAGAAGCTTTTGATAATCCTGTCAGTAAGGCAGAGCTTGTTAACACGACGTTATCAAAACTATACCCAAAACCCATAGTGGCAGCTTCTGGTATGGCAGGTTACTATTCAAGTAATTTAATAGAAACTAAAAAGATTAGGGAGAATTTTTATTTAGTTGGTGATGGAGAAAATGAAGCTAAAGAGGGTTCAGGCCTAATGGCACCTAGAGTAGCTATAACAGCAAATCATCAGGCTAATATGGTACTGAGGTTGATTTTAGGCAAAGAAGACGTTTAAAGGAGGATGAAAATGGACCAATTTGTATTAGCTGGAACAACATTTAGCAGCAGGTTGTTTGTAGGCACAGGGAAGTTTGCCAACCATAAACTTATGGGCGAGGCTATCAAAAGTTCAAATAGTGAAATGGTTACTATGGCATTACGAAGAGTTGATATGGATAACAGAGAAACAGATATTTTAGAACATATACCTAAAAGATGCACCTTGCTTCCAAACACATCAGGTGCTAGAAATGCCCAGGAAGCAGTTCGTATTGCAAATTTAGCCAGAGCAACAGGTTGCGGTGATTGGATAAAGATAGAGGTTATATCAGACCAAAAATATCTACTTCCTGATAATTACGAGACTATCAAGGCAACGGAAGTTTTAGTTGGTGAAGGATTTAAAGTTTTACCTTACATGAGTCCTGATTTGATGGCTGCAAAGGCCATGGAAGAAGCTGGAGCGGCAGCGGTTATGCCTCTTGGAGCACCAATTGGCACAAACCGTGGCCTTAAAACGAGAGAACTCATAGAAATATTGATTGACGAGATTAACGTTCCTATAATCGTTGATGCGGGTATTGGGAAACCATCCCAAGCAGCTGAAGCAATGGAGATGGGAGCAGAGGCAGTACTGGTAAATACCGCAATTTCCTCAGCTTCTGATCCTGTAAAAATGGCACAAGCTTTTGATTTAGCCGTAAAGGCGGGAAGAAGTGCTTATGTAGCAAAGGCGGGAGTAGAAGCAAAGGTTGCTGAGGCATCGTCTCCCTTAACGGGTTTTTTAAATGAGGATGATAAATAATGTCCTTTGCTGATGTGCTAGAAAAATACAATGATTTTGATTACAATACTTATTTCTCTTCTGTGACTAAAAATGATATTTTAAAGGTACTTAAAAAAAGCAAACTTGATGTAAACGATTATCTTGTTCTACTTTCACCAGCAGCCAGTGAGTGTTTAGAGGAGATGGCTCAGAGAGCTAATAGACTAACCATTCAACATTTTGGTAAAACTGTTTTATTGTATACGCCGATGTATCTATCTAATTTTTGTGTTAATAAATGTCTTTATTGTTCCTTTAACACAGAGCATAATATAAGTCGTAGAAAACTTAATAAGAGTGAAATAAAAAAAGAAGCTGAGGCTATATCTAAAACGGGCATTAAACACATACTTGTACTTACGGGGGAATCTAGGCAGGAAACTCCAGTTTCATATATTTTAGATGCTGTAAAAATACTTAATAAATATTTTCATTCAATATCTATAGAAATTTATCCGCTGACTGGAGAAGAGTATAGGCAAATGATTGATGCTGGGGTTGATGGACTTACTATCTACCAAGAAGTTTATGATGAAGGTACTTATAAAAAAGTACATGTTAAAGGGCCTAAAAAAGATTACCAATTTAGACTTAAAGCGCCTGAGCGTGCATGTGAGCAGAAAATTAGAACAGTTAATATAGGGGCGCTTTTAGGCCTTGCCCATTGGAGGAAAGAAGCTTTTAAAACCGGGTTACATGCAAGTTATTTACAAGAAACATACCCAGATGTTGAAGTAAGTATTTCCCTTCCAAGAATACGACCCCATGTGGGTAGTTACGATAATATTTATGATGTAAAAGATAAGGAGTTAGTTCAAATTCTTTTGGCGTTTAAAAACTTTATTCCTTATGGTGGAGTTACTATATCTACAAGAGAAGAGCAAGCTTTTAGGGATAAACTGGTTCCGTTAGGGGTTACTAAAATGTCAGCCGGAGTTATGACCTCTGTTGGTGGACATAGTGCTAAAAAAGAAGAAACCAGCCAATTTCAAATTGGAGATATCCGCAGTGTGGATGAAATAAAGGAAGCTATTTTTGCTATCGGTTATCAGCCAATTTTAAAAGATTGGTTAAAATTATAATTTTTCGTTTTTCAATTATAAAAAAAGGGAGAGTTGTGTAATGGAGTTTACCACTCAGATGGATGCGGCTAAGAAGGGTATTGTTACTAAAGAGATGGAGAAAGTAGCTAAAAAGGAAAAAATGGAAGTAGAGGAATTAAGAAGTCTTGTAGCTGAAGGAAAGGTTGCTATTCCTGCAAATAAGAACCATAAAAGCCTAGACCCAGAAGCCATAGGAGAAGGGCTAAGAACAAAGATTAACGTTAATTTAGGGATATCTAAGGATTGTCCAAGCATCGACGCGGAGTTAGAAAAAGTACAAACAGCCATAGACATGAAAGCAGAAGCTATAATGGATTTAAGTTCATTTGGTAAAACTGAGGAGTTTAGAAAAAGGCTTGTTGATATGTCTCCGGCAATGATAGGTACTGTTCCTATCTATGATGCAGTTGGATTTTATGATAAGGAATTAAAAGATATTACAGCTCAAGAGTTTTTAGATGTTGTAGAAAAGCATGGCAAAGATGGAGTAGATTTTGTAACTATACATGCAGGGATTAATGGAGAAACAGCAGAAGTTTTTAAGCGCAACAAAAGGATTACTAATATAGTGTCTCGGGGTGGATCTTTAATGTACGCTTGGATGGAATTAAACGGAAAAGAAAACCCATTTTTTGAGCACTATGATAAGCTGTTGGATATTTGTGAAAAATATGACATTACTTTAAGTTTAGGAGATGCATGTAGGCCGGGGTGTATAAGCGATGCTACCGACGCCAGTCAAGTAAAAGAGCTTATGGTGCTAGGAGAGTTAACGCTAAGAGCTTGGGAACGTAATGTACAGGTGATGATAGAAGGACCGGGGCATATGGCGATAAATGAAATAGAAGCTAATATGGTGCTGGAAAAGAAGTTGTGCCACGGTGCGCCCTTTTATGTGTTGGGTCCAATAGTGACAGATATAGCTCCAGGCTATGATCATATAACAAGTGCTATCGGAGGTGCTATTGCAGCTAGCCACGGTGCAGATTTTTTATGTTATGTAACCCCAGCTGAACATCTAAGACTTCCTAATCTAGAGGATATGAAAGAAGGGATTATAGCTTCTAAAATTGCAGCTCATGCTGGAGATATTGCAAAAGGAGTTAAAGGAGCAAAAAATGTAGATAATGAGATGAGCCGTCGCCGTCAAAAACTAGATTGGAAGGGGATGTTTGAGTTAGCTATAGATCCAGAAAAAGCACAGAGGTATAGAGCAGAATCAATGCCTGAGCACGAGGATAGCTGCACCATGTGCGGAAAGATGTGCTCAATGCGCAACATGAACAAGGTTATGGAAGGTAAAGACATAAATATATTAAGAGAAGATGAGTAAAAAAATATATCTTGTTACAAACAGAAAATTAGCTGGGGACAACTATTATCATGCAATAGAACAATCGATAAAGGGCGGTATCGATGGAATAATACTAAGGGAAAAAGACCTGCCGACAGAAAAGCTCCTGCCTATAGCTGTTAAGATTAAACAAATAATAGGCGATAAAAATATAAAGCTTATTATTAACAGCAACATAGAGGTTGCCAAAGCAATAAAATCCGATGGAATCCATATGCCATATAAGGAATTTATGGGATTAGAGGTTAAATATAACGCCCTTATAGGAGTGTCTGTACATTCTGTAAAAGAAGCAATACAAGCTCAAAAAAGCGGGGCAGACTACCTAATATGCGGGCATGTTTTTCAAACTGACTGCAAAAAAGGACTTGAACCACGAGGGGTGTCATGGCTTACAGATATTTTAAAAAAGGTAACTATACCGGTAATACCAATTGGTGGTATAACCCCAAAAACTATAGATGCAATCACCCACCTACCTATTTCAGCAGTAGCTGTAATGTCGCTAATAATGGAATCAAAAAATGCTAAAAATGTTATAAAGAAACTGAAAGAAAATAGACTGTAATAAAAATACGGTCTATTTTTTAACTTTTACAAAATTATTACAACAGTCGTGTAATATAAATGAAACAATAAATCGAAAAAGAAGAAAAGTGTTATCTTTTGAAATAGGCTTAACTAACATAAAGAAAACTCAAAAATAAAAACGTTCTTACAAAGGTGAACCAAGAAGGGTTTTTTAGAGGTGTAACTTTTTTATAATAAAAATCACTTAACAAAAAAACTACTTATTTATGTAAGTTTAAAAAATTAGAAGAATCAGAAATATTTCAATAATGTTGCAGGAAATTTCTTGTAAATATAGAATATGTAGTTGAAAAAAAATTTAGGAGGTGTTTTTTTGTGAAGAAGTTTATAGCTTTAACTTTATCCTTTCTACTAGTGCTTTCTGGCTCCGGTATGTCCATGGCCACAGCAGGAACGGAGGATGAGCTAATGGTTGATGTTATTGTGCAACTAGACGACAAGCCTGTTTTAGCATATGAAGTGCAGCTAGAGGAAAAAGGCGAATTTAGTACAAGTAGCATACAATCATATGAGCAACAGATTATTAGCAACAGGGAAGAGGTTCTTAGTGAAGCAGCTAAAAGAGGGATTGATGTGAGGCCTAACCATGTATTTACTCACACGATTTCTGGATTTAGCTCATCAGTATCGTTAAGTGATGCAATGGAACTGGAGCAAATTGACGGAGTAGCAGGTGTTTTTCCAGATGTTGTCATCGAAGTTCCAGAGATTCCTGAAACAGCTGTTCCTGGTGTGCCGGTTGAGCCCAACACTACTGAATCTGTAGGATGGACAAATGCTCCTTATATTTGGGAGTCAGAGAATGTTACCGGTGAAGGTGAAATAGTTGCTGTAATCGATACCGGTATTGATTATACACATCCTTCCTTTGGTGGTCAATTTGGTTTAGACCATAAGGTTTTGAGCGGTATTAACTTTACAGATAGTGGTGATGGATATGAAGACTGGATGGATAGACAAGGTCATGGAACTCATGTAGCTGGCACAGTTGCTGGTTATCCTTTAGAGTTATCCGAAGATGAAATATTACAAGGGGTGGCCCCTGACGCTAGCCTTTATGGAATTAAGACCTTAGGTGATGATGGACGTGGGTTAACAAGCTGGACTATAGCTGGCATAGAGTGGGCTGTAAATCCAGGTGGGGACTTACCTAGAGCAGACGTAATTAATATGAGTTTAGGTAATTCTATTTCTTGTCCTAATTTCCCTACGGCTTTAGCGGCAAACCAAGCTGTAGAAGCTGGCGTAGTAGTCGTTGCCTCAGCAGGTAACGATGGGCATGAATTTCCAACAACAGGTTCTCCATCTACAGGCGATCAAGTAATTTCTGTAGGTAGTTATGGTGAAATTATTAATGGTACCATAACATTGGAAGACGGTACTATTTATGATAAAAACATAAACCCATCAGATTCTCCAGATCCAGATGGAGAAATGTATGAGATTGTAAATACTGCTGGACTTTCTGACTGGTCAGAACTTGATGTAAAAGATAAGATTGTCTTTGCTGATTGGGATGACCCATGGGGTCTTGCGGAGGTCAACTTTGTAACAGAAGAGGGTGCCAAAGGTATTATTACTTATCGTCCTGGAGGTATAAGTGTAGGAGGAACTTTTGACATTCCATTTTTTGGCATACCTGCAGATATGGCTTTGGAAATTTTAAGTAAGCATGCACAAAATCCAGAGCTTACTATGGCATTGAACGTTCTAGATCCAGGATTTCTTATGTCAGGTTTTAGTTCTGCTGGTCCTACATCTTCTTACACATTAAAACCAGATATTACAGCTCCTGGTGATGGTATAACTGCTGCAGTTCCTGACATGGGAATAGGAACAATGAGCGGAACTAGTATGTCAGCTCCTCATGTAGCTGGTGGTGTGGCTCTTCTTAGGCAACTTAGACCAGAATTAACTGTAGAAGAGACAAAAGCTCTTCTTATGAATACTCCTTGGTGGTTGGAAGACGAAAATGATGAAAAATATGCAGTAACTACTCAAGGATCAGGCATTATGGACTTACAATCTGCAGCTCTTTCTAGAGGAGTTGCTGTGCCAGGTGGCTTAAGTCTAAATGTAACCGGTAAAGATAACACTGTTACAGTTAAGAACATAAGTGATGAAAAAATAACCTATGATATCGAGCTTATTTCCGACTCCTTAGAAGCTACTTTTGTAGACCAAGTTACTGTAGAAGCTAATAGCGAAGCTGAATTTGATATTACCTTTGACTTAGAAGGTCTTGAAGAAGGGGCACATGAAGGCTATCTAATGCTAACACCAACTGAAGGAATAGAACTAGAGGGAGAAGATGAAGAATACTTTGACAGCCTTCAAGTAACAGTTTATTACCACGAAGGAATTATTGAGGAATTCTTTACAAGTGACCTTCATATGGATAGAAAATTAAGCGAAACTGACTCTGTGGACATTACCTTTACCCTAGGGATGGCGGCAGACTTTGTTGGAGTAAATGTATTGGATAGGAAAGGTAATCTACTTGGTAATATAGTTGAAGCTCCAAGTGGTCTATCTGCTGGAACTTGGACACTACACAATACTAATTTAGGAGAATTAGATGATGGTGAGTATATATTACAAGTACAAGCAGAGTGGGGGTTACCTAACTTCCCAATTCCGGGATTTGGTGATATGGATGTGGTATATGAACCATTTGAAGTTAACACGGAGGTTCCTAATATAAACTTAGAAAGTAAAAGCTACTCTAAAGACAAAGACTACACATTAAATGTATCTACAGATGTAGATTCCGAAGTACTAATTGATGGAAAAAAAGCTATTGAGCTTGATAAAGGTGTTGGATTAGAAGTAACCTTAGAAAAAGGAGAAAACACATTCTTAATTGAAGCTACAACTCCTTATGGCGTAACAAGCTCTAAAGAAGTTACTGTAGTTAAAATTGATAAGCCAATTTACTCCTTAGAAGATTTATATGAGACGCCTTATATAACTAGCGATTCTGTGTATATAAAAACCGAAGCAGAGTCGGGAGCTGTTGTAACTTATACAGTGAATGGAGAAAAACAGCAGCTTATAGAAGTAGGTTCTGATGGTTTGGCACTAGCTGCTATTGAAATAGAAGATGGTTATAATGATATTAAAATAGTTGTTAATGCTGATAACGAAGTAAAAGGACACGATTTACAAATCTTTAAGAAATATGTAGAGAGATTAGCTGGAGATAATAGATTTGAAACAGCTACTGAAATTTCAAAATATGGTTGGGAACAATCTGATACAGTAATTCTTGCAAGAGCTGATGATTTTGCAGACTCTTTAGCAGGAGTTCCGTTATCAAAGAAATTAGATGCACCAATCTTACTCACACAAACAGATACATTATCTGACAATACCTTAGGTGAAATTGAGAGACTAGGAGCAGGGAATGTAATCATTTTAGGAGGTAAGAACGCTGTTTCTGATGACATTAAAGACCAGCTTAAACAGATGTCTTTAGATGTTGAAAGAATTGGCGGTGAAGATCGTTTTGAAACTGCTAAACTAATTTCTGAGAAAGTAGTAGGAGATACAGAAAAAGTTAAGCAAGTGGTTGTTGCTTACGGAAACAACTTCCCTGATGGATTATCTGCAGCACCGCTAGCAGCTAATAACAATGCACCTATTTTATTAGTTGATACTGAAGATGCTAAAGAAGATACATTAGAATTTATTAAAGATCATAATGTTGAAAGCACATTAGTAATTGGTGGAAAAGCGGTAATTTCAGATGAAGTTATGGAAAATCTGCCTAATGCTGAGCGAATTAGTGGAGATGATCGCTATGAAACTTCGATAGCAGTTGCTGAGAAGATAGAAACTGACACAGTATTTGTGTCGTCGGGAACTTCCTTTGCCGACTCACTAACAGCTGCGGCATTAGCAGCTAAAAAGAATGGTACTGTTGTTCTATCTAGAGAAGCCTCCCTTCCGACTGTAACAAGTGAGTATTTGGATGTAAATGGTGAAGATTTCAATCGTTACTATATAGCTGGTGGTAATGCCGCTATAAATGCTGAAGTTGAAGAAGCGTTAAGAGGGCTTCTTAAATAGGTAAAAACACCTGCAGGTTTTTGTCTGCAGGTGTTTTTTAGTGCATAATCTGAAGGGTGCTGTAATGAGTGGGACAAGTTTAAAAACTTCTCCTTAACTATATTGATTATATTTTTTATAAAATAAACTGTAAAAAAGTTATAAAACAGCGACATAATCTTTGATTAAAGCTATACAAGTAAGAGAAAATACCACATAAATGAAGAAAAATTAGAAAATGTAAAAAAAGTTAGTTAAATTTCAAAAATATTGCAGGAAAAATTGTTAAAATGTAGAAAAAGTGAATTGACAAATTTTTTGGAGGTGTTATTTTGTTAAGAAAATTATTAGCTTTATCGTTATCACTACTTTTACTTTTTTCCGGATCAAGTATGGCTATGACCAGAGTTGAACTAGGAGATCAAGACCAAATGGTTGACGTTATTGTACAGCTTGAAGATAAGCCGATTCTTGAATACGAGATGAAACTAAAAAGTAAGGGAGAGTTAAGTACAAATAGTGTACGCTTATATGAGCAAAATATTAATAGTAATAGGTTAAGTGTGCTTGAAAAAGCTAACAGTAAAGGTATAGAATTAAACCCAAAGCATGTTTATACTCATACTATTTCAGGTTTTAGCTCTACTATATCTTTTAGTGATGTAGCCCAATTAGAGGAACTAGAAGGAGTTAAAGCAGTTTTTCCTGATGTAGAGGTGGAAGTGCCAACTCTTCCTGAAAAATCTGTACCTGGTATACCAGTAGAACCCCAAACTGATGAATCAGTAGAATGGACAAATGCTCCGTATCTTTGGGATTTAGGTGACGGTGTTACCGGTGAAGATATGGTTGTTGCTGTCATTGATACAGGTATTGATTGGACACATGATGCTTTTGGTACTGAAGGTAAATTTGGACCTGAACATAAAGTCTTAGGGGGGGTTAATTTTACAGAGGACGAAGATGGAAATGTAGACTATGAAGATTGGATGGATAGGCAAGACCATGGAACCCATGTTGCCGGAACTGTAGCAGGGGATCCTATACAACGTGGTGAGAACAAATACCAAGGAGTAGCCCCTGATGCTAACCTTTATGGAATAAAAACATTAGGAGATGATGGAAGAGGATTAACTAGTTGGACTATAGCAGGAATTGAATGGGCTGTTAATCCAGGAGGGGATTTACCTAGAGCTGATGTAATAAACTTAAGCTTAGGTAACTCTATTTCTTGTCCTAACTTTCCTACAGCTTTAGCGGCAAACCAAGCTGCAGAAGCAGGAGTAGTTGTAGTTGCTTCTGCAGGTAATGACGGGCATGAATTTCCGACAACAGGTTCACCGTCTACAGGTGATCAAGTAATTTCTGTTGGTAGTTATGGAGAAATTGCTGGAGGTTCTATAACATTAGAGGATGGTACTGTTTATGATAGCAACATTAACCCATCTGATGGCCCAGCACCAGATAATGAGATGTATGGCATAATTGACACCAGAGGTAAAGCTGGGTGGACTGAGCTTGACGTGGAAGATAAGATCCTAATTGCTGATTGGGCAGACTTTAACGCTGGAAACTGGGCATTTCCAGATATTATTTATGCAGCGGAAAGTGGTGCTGAAGGTCTTTTAGTTTTCGAGCCTGGCGGTATTTCAATTGGAGGAGAGATGCCATTACCATTATTTGGTGTAGAAAAAGCTTTAGCATTGGATATTTTGGAAAAGAAGGAAAAAAATCCAGGACTTAAAATTGCCCTAGATCTTTTAGACCCAGAATTTTTAATGTCTGACTTTAGTTCTGCTGGACCGACATCATCATATACATTAAAGCCAGACATTACAGCTCCAGGTGATGGAATTACAGCACCGCTATCAGGTGATAATTCTTATGGAGCTATGAGCGGAACAAGTATGTCTGCTCCTCACGTAGCTGGTGGAGTGGCACTACTGAGACAGCTTAAACCTGATTTAACTGTAGAAGAGACAAAAGCTCTTCTTATGAACACTCCTTGGTGGTTGGAAGACGAAAATGATGAAAAATATGCGGTAACAACTCAAGGGTCAGGAATTATGGACTTGCAAGCTGCAGCTAAATCACGAGGTGTTGCTGTGCCAGGTAGCTTAAGCTTAAACGTATCTGGTGAAGATAACACTGTTACAGTTAAGAATACAAGCGACGAAGAAATAACCTATGATATCGAGCTTATTTCAGATTCATTAGAAGCTACTTTTGTAGACCAAATTACTGTAGATGCTAATAGCGAAGCTGAATTTGATGTTAACTTTAACTTAGAAGATCTTAAAGAAGGCCCGCATGAAGGCTATCTAATGCTAACACCAACTGAAGGAATAGAACTAGAGGGAGAAGATGAAGAATACTTTGACAGCCTTCAAGTAACAGCTTACTATTACGAGGGAATAATAGAAGATTTCTTTACAAGTGACCTTCGTATGGACAGAAAACTAAGCCAAACTGACTCTGTTGATATTACCTTTACTCTAGGAATGGCTGCAGAATTTGTTGAAGTAAATGTATTGGATAGAGAAGGTAATTTAGTTCATAATGTTAGTGAAGCTAAAAACGGTCTCTCTGCAGGAACTTGGACTTTGCATAACACTAACCTAGGAGAATTAGAAGATGGTGAATATATTTTACAAGTTTACGCAGAGTGGGGAATTCCTAACTTACCAATGCCAGATGCTGGTGATATGGATCTGGTTTATGAAACATTTGAGGTTAATACGGAGGTTCCTAATATAAACTTAGAAAGTAAAAGCTACTCTAAAGACAAAGACTACACATTAAATGTATCTACAGATGTAGATTCCGAAGTACTAATTGATGGAAAAAAAGCTATTGAGCTTGATAAAGGTGTTGGATTAGAAGTAACCTTAGAAAAAGGAGAAAACACATTCTTAATTGAAGCTACAACTCCTTATGGCGTAACAAGCTCTAAAGAAGTTACTGTAGTTAAAATTGATAAGCCAATTTACTCCTTAGAAGATTTATATGAGACGCCTTATATAACTAGCGATTCTGTGTATATAAAAACCGAAGCAGAGTCGGGAGCTGTTGTAACTTATACAGTGAATGGAGAAAAACAGCAGCTTATAGAAGTAGGTTCTGATGGTTTGGCACTAGCTGCTATTGAAATAGAAGATGGTTATAATGATATTAAAATAGTTGTTAATGCTGATAACGAAGTAAAAGGACACGATTTACAAATCTTTAAGAAATATGTAGAGAGATTAGCTGGAGATAATAGATTTGAAACAGCTACTGAAATTTCAAAATATGGTTGGGAACAATCTGATACAGTAATTCTTGCAAGAGCTGATGATTTTGCAGACTCTTTAGCAGGAGTTCCGTTATCAAAGAAATTAGATGCACCAATCTTACTCACACAAACAGACACATTATCTGACAATACCTTAGGTGAAATTGAGAGACTAGGAGCAGGGAATGTAATCATTTTAGGAGGTAAGAACGCTGTTTCTGATGACATTAAAGACCAGCTTAAACAGATGTCTTTAGATGTTGAAAGAATTGGCGGTGAAGATCGTTTTGAAACTGCTAAACTAATTTCTGAGAAAGTAGTAGGAGATACAGAAAAAGTTAAGCAAGTGGTTGTTGCTTACGGAAACAACTTCCCTGATGGATTATCTGCAGCACCGCTAGCAGCTAATAACAATGCACCTATTTTATTAGTTGATACTGAAGATGCTAAAGAAGATACATTAGAATTTATTAAAGATCATAATGTTGAAAGCACATTAGTAATTGGTGGAAAAGCGGTAATTTCAGATGAAGTTATGGAAAATCTACCTAATGCTGAGCGAATTAGTGGAGATGATCGCTATGAAACTTCGATAGCAGTTGCTGAGAAGATAGAAACTGACACAGTATTTGTGTCGTCGGGAACTTCCTTTGCCGACTCACTAACAGCTGCGGCATTAGCAGCTAAAAAGAATGGTACTGTTGTTCTATCTAGAGAACCCTCCCTTCCGACTGTAACAAGTGAGTATTTGGATGTAAATGGTGAAGATTTCAATCGTTACTATATAGCTGGTGGCAATGCCGCTATAAATGCTGAAGTTGAAGAAGCGTTAAGAGGGCTTCTTAAATAGGTAAAAACACCTGCAGGTTTTTGTCTGCAGGTGTTTTTTACTGTGCGCCCAGCATGTGCGTTAACTTGGCGGTGAAAGTCCGCTGTGGGCTTGGTAGTGGGAACCACTAGCCAAAGGCAAGGGTGTCCATCGTGAGGTGGAATCTGAAGGAAGCCTTAAGCAAAATCCCGGTCTGAGGAACACAAACCACATACAAGGCTTGCTTAGGACGGACGAGTTTGTAGTACAAAACAAAGTCGAACACTACCCGAATCGTAAGGAGTAATGTGGTAGATTTATGGGAGGAATTATTTATACTCCCTAAGCTCTTCCCTTATCTAAAAGGGAAGAGCTTATTTTATTAATCTAAAAATCATCAGCAGTTTCTTTTAATTCTTGAGCTAGTTTATCCAGTTTCACGCTGATAGAAGTTATACCATCTATTGAAGTTGCCTGTTCTTGTACTGAGCTGGAAACTTCTTCGGTGCTGGCTGCATTTTGTTGTGCTATTGAACTGAGATTTTGAATTAAATCTAAAATCTTTTCCTTCATTTGTATCATATTTTCTTCTGTATCTTTAAGGACATTGACTTTTGATTTAGTGCTTTCAATGGAATCAGCTAAATCATTAAATACTGATTGGGTTTGTTCAATAGAGTTTGTTTGTGAGTTTATAATTTCTAAAGCTTTTTCCATGTTTCCATGGGTTAAGTCTGTACTTTCCTTAAGAGTTTGGATAACATTGTTGATTTCAGCGGCAGACTTAGCCGACTGTTCCGCCAATTTTTTTATTTCTTCTGCGACAACTGCAAAACCTTTCCCTGCTTCACCAGCTCTGGCAGCTTCAATGCCGGCATTTAATGCTAAAAGATTTGTTTGTTCCGCTATTTCGCTGATAGAACTACTTGCTATATTAATTGATTCGGTACTGGTGTTTGTTTTATCTATCATTTCCCTAAGCAGTGATATAGCTTCATTACTTTCTTTAGTCTTGGCGTTAAGGTCTTTAAGAGTATTAAGACCGTTATTTTTTAGAGTTTCTGTGGAAGTAGTGATGTCTCTTAAACTATTCGTGGCTGAAATTATTTGCTCCATACTATTTGATAAGCCTTCAGCTTCCTTTGCACCCTCTTCGGTATCTTCAGCCTGGACTGAAGAACTTTTTGCTATTTCTTCAATTACCCTTGAAACTTCATCTATGGAAGTAGACGTTTCTTTTACAGTTGTTGTAAGGGTGTGAGAGGAACTTGCAAGCTCCTCTGTTGTATTTATTAACGATGTTATTATTTTATCTTTTTTGCGCTTTTCTTCTTCCATTTTCTTTATGTAATCACTGTTTTCTTTGCTAGATTTTCCTATTATTGCAGTGTTTACAAATTGAACAAAGATGGTTAAGGTTATTACAACAATGATGTTAACTACATGTTGTTGTTCAAATTTGCCTGATAAAATATTAATAAGGTTAGCAATGATAATAACAGAAGAAACAGAGGCAGTTAAGCCTTTATTGCCATAAATAGCAAAGGCGCCTATTAACGGAAAGGCAAAAGTGAAAGATAGTACATCGGTAGAAGTTACTGTAGTATAGAGATGAGTACCCATAAATGATAAAGCTAAGATATACTTTATATATTTATCTGCGGAATTCTTTTTAAAGCGGTAAAAACTGTACCCTAATGTTATCCAAGATATTAATATTAGAATATAGATTCCGATATCTATGGTATCATATGAGAAGGTGGTTAAGGATACTAACAAAACAATAATAAAACAAAGAGACATTAAACCTTGGTTAGAAGCTTTTATAAATTTGTTGTTCATTTTTCTTTCCTCCTTCTTAAAACTTTTTATTAGATACAACATTCGACGAAACATGACAAAAACCTCTAAAATTAATGCAAAATAGCATAGGTCTTAATAAATAACTTTTCTACATATTTTAGAACATACACAAGTAATTACACATAATTATTTGTATGTTTTTTAATGGGGGTTCATTTTTGGTTTATTTAAGCGAATCTTTTAGACGAGCTTTCTTTAAGATAAAAAGGTTAATTGTAAGGCTTTAGTATATTTGAGAAAAAGATAAAATGAGCTGTCTCCTTATATTGAGACAGCTCATTTTATGTTGTTTTATCTCCTAAAAAATTCTGCTGAAGGATTTTTACCTTCTAGCATATTTTTAACTCTCATCCCGATAACTGGGTTATATTGAGGGTGAGTTAAAATGTAAAACTGTTCTTCTTCGATGGCGGTGAATACACTTTGAGCAACTGAGTTTATTGGAATACCTGTTGTGATTACATGTTTAGCTTTTTCTAGACCTATTTTGTAGCTGGCACTTTGGTAGTAAGGATTGTCGTCAAGAGCATAGCGCTGAGGACGACGTTTATGACAGTTATGCAAATCAGTTTGTACAAAGCCTGGGCAGTATAGCGACATTTTAATGTTGGCATTCATCGCTTGAAGTTGATAATTAGCAGACTCGGTCATTCCTACAACAGCGAATTTAGTTGTGTGGTAAGCTGGCATGCTTGGCGTTGTTAGTAAACCGGCTACGGAAGAAACATTGACAATATGGCAAGGAGTTTTTTGTTTTAACATAATAGGAACAAAAACTTTTAATCCATACATCATTCCCCAGACATTTACCCCCATAATCCATTCCCAATCTTTTATAGGCATTTCCCAAACTGAGCCTGAGGCAACCACTCCTGCATTATTAAATAATAAATCTACTGAGCCAAAGGTATCTAATGTTTGTTTAGCTAAATTTTCCATTTCTTCAAGTACAGATGTATCCATCTCAACAGCTAAAACTTCTGCACCTAAATCTTTTACGATTTGAGAAGATTTTTTTAGATCCTCTGAGTCTATATCGGCCATCACTACTTTCATTTCTCTTCTAGCACATTCTTTTGCTACTTCTAAACCAAAGCCATTGGCGGCACCGGTGATAACAGCAGTTTTGTTTTTAAATTCTTTCATTTTTCTACCTCCTTAACGTATAGTTTTGATATATTTATAATATCGACGCTTTTTCAAATCCTTGACGGGTTGCATCGCCGATGCGACCTGGATTTGCAACATCACCTATAGCGTAAACACGCTCGAAATCTTCTTCTAAGTTTGATATAAGTTCGCTGTTAGGCTGCACTCCTAAAGCCAAAATGATTTTATCAGCTTGTTTTAGAGATGTAGCTGATGTAAAGGTATCCATCAAAGCTACTCCTTGATCAGTTATCTGTAACAACTTTTTACATGGAAGCATTTCAACTTTATGTTTAGTTAGTCTAGACATAATGTCATAGCGATTGAGCTTGTATACGTTACCGGCAATTTCTTTTTGCATTTCGATAATAGCTACCTCGTTATCGTCCATAGCTAACATTTCTGCTGCTTCACATCCGGTCATGCCAGAGCCAATAACAGCAACTTTTTCGCCTTTAACGCTAACTATTCCTTTAAGAACGTCGTCTGCTGTAAATACATTTTCATTATTTGCACCAGGAACTTGAGGTATTATTGGCCTAGCACCAGTAGCTACAAAGATTGCATAGGGATCTAAATCTTTAATGTTTTCTACTGTGGCTTTGACTCCAAAGTTTATTTCAATATCCAAAATCTTTACTTGTTCTTGGTAATAATCTATCAACCATTGGATTTTGTCTTTTAGGTGAGGTTTCTTTGCTATTTGCAAAGCACCACCGAGATCATTTTCTTTTTCAAGAACGATCGGTCTAAAACCTCTTAGCTTAAGAACTCTAGCTGCTTCAAGTCCAGCTGGACCAGCACCTACTATTACTACTACTTTGTTGTCACCAGTTTCAGGAAGATTTTCAAACTCCAGCTCTCTTCCCATTTTTGGGTTTACTGCACATTTTAGTACTCCCCCTGTAGTTAGCTGCTCAAAGCAGTATACACAAGATATACAACGCCTAATTTCTTTATCTTTATTTTCTTTAGCTTTATTAGCCCATTGTGGATCAGCAAGTAATCCTCTACCAAGTCCAACAAAGTCAACATTGCCACTGTCCAATAAATTTTCAGCAAATTGTGGCTCTCTAATAACATTGACAGCAATTATTGGGATGTTAACAGCTTTCTTGACTGCTTCGGCAAGATGCTTTTTCCAACCTTGTGGGTAGGACATTGGTTCAACAATTGTCGCAGAAGTTTCATAAATGCCAGCACTTACGTTAAGAGCATTGACACCTATGCTTTCCAAATAACGAGCAATTTTTACTCCTTCTTCAAGATTAATGCCACCCTCAACAAACTCGTCGGCACTAATTCGTACACTGACTGGGAAATCAGGTCCACAAATATGTCTAATACCAACCATAATTTCCGATATGAAACGCATCCTGTTTGCAAAGTGCCCACCATATTTATCAGTTCGTTTGTTAGTGTAAGGACTTAAGAATTGATTAATAAGATATCCATGGGCTGCATGAAGTTCTACCCCGTCGATTCCAGCCATTTGGGCCATTTTTGCACTGGTAACAAACTTTCTAACTAAGCCTTCAACTTCCTCGGTAGTAAGTTCTCTTGGCATTTCTTGAGTTACTTTACACATTACAGCACTAGGTGCAACAATTTGCTTGCCACCTATAAGTCTGGAATATGTCTCTCTGCCAGGGTGGTGAAGCTGGACAAATACTTTTGTGTCATATTTGTGCAGTGTTCTGGCTAGCTTTTGTAAGCTTGCGATGTGTTGGGGTTTAGTTGCGGAAAGTTGGTTAGCAACTCCAACTCCGTAATCATCACATACCCTAGTTATTTCGGTAATTATAAGCCCACAACCACCTTTAGCTCTTTCCTCATAATACTTAATAATGTCTGGAGAAGCTTCTCCAGTACTGCCAGCTAAAGCAGTTCCCATAGCAGGCATAACTATTCTGTTCCTTAGCGGCATTTTTCCAATTTGACCTTTGGAGAAAAGTTTCTTATAGTTCATAGTAATCCTCCTCATCGTAGTTTTTTGGTGCTTGTGAACAATTTATCAAAAACATCATCGTTTTACCATGTTAAATGGTAACAAAACATATTGCTTTTTTTGTGCGTTATGCACTATAATGTTGGTAGAGAGGTGATATTTGTGGTAAGTCTAGGTGAAATTTATAGCATTTTAACCAGTTATGATTGTACATTTATTAACAATCAAGGGGATACAAAAATCGATGATATCAGTTTTATAACGGAAAAAACACAGCGAATAGAAAGTACTGTGTTATATTTAGGGAAAGCATCTCAATTGTTAAATAGCAACCTTAAAGAAGAAAAAGGAAGTTTTATATTGATAAAAGATATGGAAATTTCCAGCTCAACTGTATTAACTAAAGGGAACTACTTTCTTCTTCCTGCACAGGCAGATTTATTTGAGGTATTTAACGTTATAAAACCACAACTGATAGATAATATTCAATCTATGAGAAATGCCACTAATCTCCTCAATACCTTAATTCACAGTAGGGGATTAAAATATATTATAAAAAGATCTTCGGAAATATTAAATAATCCTGTAATACTAATTGATAACAGTTATAGAGTAATTGCTTATAGTAAAGCAGATCAAATAAAAGAGAAATTTTGGCAGGAAAATATAAGGTTAGGATATTGTAGCTTCGAATTTATTTCAGAAGTTAAGAAAATAGATGCATTAGTAAAATCTCCTAACACTGAGAAACCTTTTGTAGTAAACTGTTATGCCAGTCCTAACGACAAGTTAGTTAGTAAGGTGATTATTGGAGAAAAACTAGTGGGCTATTTGATAGTGCTTCAAAGTGAGGAACATTTTACATACAAAACACATGAATTTTTAGCGCTACTAAGTACTGTGATCGCACAAGAAATTAACAACAATAAGGATTTTAGTAATATGGTGGGGCTAATGTATGAAAATCTTTTGTTGGATATCCTAGACAAGAAAATCGACGATCACAAACTAATTGAAGAAAGAATAAAAAGATCTGAGTTAAAAATGAAAAAGAACTTTAAGGTTTTGGTGTTTGATATTTTAAGCTATAATCCTTCAAGGTTTTATAGGGAAAACTTAAAAAATGGATTGAATAAGATTTTTTCTAGCATTTATTCGGTATTTTACAAGGACTGTGTAGTTTCTCTTATAAGCTCTGATGATGATGAGCCTATAGACTCTGAGGTAGAAAAAAGATTGCTAAACTTTCTTGAAAAACATGACCTGACCATTGGTGTAAGTAAAACATTTACAAATATACTGGATCTCTCTTTACAATACAAAAAAACCTTAAGAGCTTTAGAGGTTGGAGAGAAAATTTGTGAGCAAGATAAAATTTTCTATTGTGAGAAGCATGAGTTTTATCTTTTGTTAGATAAGCTTAATAAAAATAATGGTATTACAGACTTAAAACAATATAGCCATCCGGTCATTCAAAAGCTAGAGCAATATGATCGAAATAATGATACATATTATCTAAACACTCTTTTTAAATACTTGAAAAATAACCAGAATGTTAATAGAACGGCAAAAGAATTATTTATCCATCGCAACACCATGACATATAGAATAAACAAAATAAAAGAAATGACTCTAATTGACTTTGAAGATGCTGAAACAGTTTTCCATATCCAAATGTCTCATAAGATTTACGATTATCAAAAAAATATTTTGTAAGAGTGAATGTGCTAGACAATTTATCTTTAAATATAAATAAGGAGCTCCCAATTACCGGGAACTCCTTGTTTTGTATTAAAAAATTAAAATTTATCAGCTGTAGATTTGAGATTTCTAGCTAAGTTATCTAGATTTGAACTAATATCTGTTAACCCATCCATGGCAGATGATTGTTGCTCCACGGAACTAGAAACTTCTTCTGTGCTAGCTGCATTTTGTTGAGCTATAGACGTAAGATTTTCTAGGATACTCAAGATACTTTCTTTCATGTTAAGCATATCTTTTTCAGTGGTACTTAACACATTTATTTTTTCCTTTGTAGCTTCTATGGAACTGGCTAATGTGTTAAATATATTTTGGGTATCTTTGATAGAGGAGGTTTGGGAGTTGATGATATCAATAGCGCCTTCCATTTTATCAAAGGTTTGGTCTGTACTTTCTTTAAGATCTCCTATTACATTGTTGATTTCATCAGCGGACTTCGCAGACTCTTCAGCTAACTTTCTTATTTCGTCAGCTACAACGGCAAATCCCTTTCCAGCTTCTCCTGCTCTTGCGGCTTCTATACTAGCGTTTAAAGCTAATAGGTTGGTCTGTTGGGCTATTTGGCTGATAGAGCTACTAGCAATATTTATAGCTTCTGTGCTATCGTTGGTACTTTGAATCATTTTTCTAAGAGAGCTTATAGCATCATTACTTTCTTTAGTTTTGTTATTCAATTGGTTTATTATCGAAAGACCATCATTTTTAAGATTTTCGGTTTCAGTTGAGATTCCACCTAACTCTTCTGTCGCTTCTACTATGTCATCAATGCTAGAAGAAAGGTTTTGTGCCTCTTTAGCACCACTTTCTGTATCATCGGCCTGAACAGAAGAACTTTTTGCAATTTCCTCAACTACCTTAGCAACTTCTTCAATAGAGATGCTTGACTCTTTAACTGTGTTTTTAAGATGGTCTGAAGAACTTGCTAGTTGATTTGTTGTTTTGATAAGTGATTCTATAATGTTATTCTTTTTTTGTTCTTCCTGCTCCATTTTGGAAATATATTCACTGTTTTCTTGACTCGACCTGCCAATGATACTTGTGTTAACAAACTGTACAACACTAGTTAGCATAATAACAGTTATAATTAAAACGACACCGCCGTCGGGATAAGCTCCTAAAAAAACATTTATGGCATTTACTGACAAAACTATAGCTAAAACTCCACCTGTTAACTTTTTATTACCGAAAACTGAGAAAGCGCCTATCAAAGGAAAGGCAAATAGAAAAGCTAAGTATTCCGCACTAGTTAAAGTAGCAGCAATATAAGTAGCCATGTAAAAAAATGCTAATATGTATTTGATATACTTACTAGCAGAATCTTTTTTAAATAAAAACATACAGTATGCTAGAGCTATCCATGCAAATACTAGTGAAAGTGTTGTACTAATGTGAGTACCTTCTGTGACAAAAGATGCCGGTGATGATAGAAGAACTATAAAAAAGCATAAGATCATTAAACTTTTGTTTGCGGTTGCTATAAACTTATTATTCATAAAAAAACCTCCCTAAAAATATATAATAAAAATGATTGCTCTATTTCTAACATCTTTATATTATTTACATATTCGACATTTTTCTACAAACCTCCTTCAAATTTAAGTTAGATATTCAATAAGACAGTTTTAAAAACTATTAACAAGAAAGGCTGACTAAAAATATTAGTCAGCCTTTACAGCGATTGTTTAAGCAATAACAATCCTTTTATGGTTGTTTTACTTTATACTTGACCTAAAAATACTTGTATTACAAATGAAACTACTACTACTGCCATAGAAATGGTAAATCCGTGCAACAAAGGAGCAAACCCTGCTTGGATAAGTTTATTAAAGCTGGTTTTTAAGCCAATGGCACCTAATGCCATAACCATTAGAAACCTACTAAAATTTGATATAGAGACAGTTATAGGATCGGGAATAATACCTGTACTTTTTATTGCTACCATTGCTATAAATAGAAGAATAAACCATGGAAAAATTTTAATAATGCTAACCTTGGAATTATCATTGGATTCTTTTTTAGCTATCTTAGCATGGATAACTGAAAAAACAAGTACAACTGGAACAATCGCTAAGGTCCTAGTGAGTTTTACTATAACGGAATAGTTACCAGCAACATCAGAAAAAGAATATCCCGCTGCTACCACAGAAGATGTATCATTTATAGCTGTACCTGTCCAAAGACCAAATCCTAAATCAGTCATGTTAAAATAATTTCCCATAATTGGAAACAGAATAACCATTAAAATGTCAAAAACAAAGGTCGCAGAAATAGCATAAGCCATGGCACTATCGTCAGCTTCTATAACCGGGCCCACAGCTGCTATAGCAGATCCGCCGCATATACCGGTTCCTGCGGATAGAAGACCTGCTAGCTTCCAATCTAATTTGAGGAGTTTACCAACTAGGTACCCGCCTAAAAAAGCGGTTAACAAAGTAAAAATCATAACTACAAGAGATATTCTTCCCACCTCAACAACTTGTGAAAAGCTTAATGAAAGGCCCATTAGTATAATGGAAAATTTCAATACCTTTTTTGACGTAAAGTTAATTCCAGTGTTGAAACAATCATGTTTTGAGATAAAGGGGTTAATAAACATACCAATGATAAGGGATAACACACTAGCTCCAATTAAGTGGTAAGGCAAGAGCTCAGTGACATAAACAGAAAAAGCAGCAAGAGCAGCAGCTAAAGCTAATCCCGGGCAAATTTTTATAATCATACAATCACAACTCCTGATAAAATATTAGGCAAACCTAATATAGATTTTAACACTTCATAGGGAGAAATGCTATTGCCTTGGTTTCTATGTTGACTAAGTTCATATTAGGGAAGTTTAGATAAAAACATTAAAGTTAGAAAAAGCAGAAGTCCCATTGACTAATTGCAATAGTCAATGGGACTTTTTGGGCTGAATACTGTAAAAATTTAAACTCCAGTGAAAGTTTTAGATGTCACCTGTATATTTAGAGTACTTAATTATTAAATTTTTCTGCTGTATTTTTTAACTTTTGAGCAAGATTATCTAGATTTTCGCCTATTTTAGCTATACCCGTGATAGATGAGGACTGTTCTTCAACAGAACTTGAGACTTCTTCAGTGCTAGCTGCATTTTGTTGAGCTATAGAAGTGAGGTTTTGCAAAACAGCCATAATCGTCTCTTTAGTTTTTAGCATTTTATCTTCGGTAGTTTTAAGAACGTTTATTTTTTCTTTAGTTATCTCTATAGAATCAGCTAAGCTGTTAAAGATAGAATGGGTGTTTTCAATGGCATTGGTTTGAGAATCAATTATTTCAATAGTACCTTCCATTTTATCATAGGTTAGGTCTGTATCTTCCTTAAGGTTAGTAATCACACTGTTAATTTCATCAGCAGATTTAGACGATTGTTCAGCTAATTTTCGAATTTCATCAGCAACTACCGCAAAACCTTTACCAGCTTCTCCTGCTCTTGCTGCTTCAATGCTAGCGTTCAAGGCTAGAAGGTTGGTTTGTTGCGCTATGTCACTAATGGAGCTTATTGCTATATTAATAGCCTCTGTACTTTGGTTTGTTTTTTTAACCATATCCCTTAACATCATAATTGATTGATTACTTTCTTTTGTTTTTTCATCTAGTTTTGCGATTATTGAAAGACCTTGATTTTTTAAACCTTCAGTTTCGCCAGAGATTTCACCTAAACTTTCTGTAACTGTGACTATTTCATCAATTCCATTGGATAAAAGTTCAGACTCTTTTGCGCCTTCCTCTGTATCACTAGCTTGAACTGACGAGCTTTTGGCAATTTCTTCAATCACCTTAGATACTTCTTCAATGGATACGCCTGTTTCTTTTAACGTATTTTTAAGACTTTCTGATGAAATAGTGAGTTCCTCGGTAGTACCTAAAATTGAGGCTATGATTTTGTCTCTATTTTCCTTTTCTAGCTTTAATTGACTAATAAATTCACTGTTTTCCTTGTTAGACTTTTCGATTATGTTTGAGTTAACAAACTGAACTATACATGTTAATACAACTACAGCAATAATCACAAAAAAATTTTCAGTGCTATATTTGCCTATTATAGCGTTTACTACGTTGACGCCGATTACTACTGTAAAGACTCCGGAAGTCAATAGCTTATCTCCAAAAACCGCAAAAGCGCCCATCAAAGGAAAAGCGAATATAAAAGCGATACTACTACCAGTGATAGCAACCATAGTATATGTGGTCATCATCGGTACAGCTAAAACATATTTAACCCATGGATTTGCTGGATCTTTTCTATAAGTTAAAAAAGCAAATGTTAGCGCCAGCCAGCTAACTAATACAATGAAAGGGATTACTATATGTGACTCAACTAGATAAGTTATTATAGATGATAAAATTCCAATAAAAAAACATAGCCAAATCAAACTTTTATTAGCCCCAATAACAAACTTGTTGTTCATTAAAGCACCTCCTAAAGACATTTTAATTTATAATTCTACTTTTTTACTAAAAAACCTTCTAAATTAGTACTTATTTACCAGAAATTTGTAATTGATAATAGAGTGGCTCTTTCTGTTTATAAAAATAGGGACTTTACAAAAAAATCACATATGGTATATTTAGTATATAAAGTGCGCAAGCGCTTGCACGCAAAAATTAATGAATATTAGGTACTATAGATGGAGGTGGGGTATGAAGACTTTTATAATGGATAATGGGATTAAAGTTTTTCAGTACGGAAATCCTGTGGAAACTGATGCTGTAAAAGGGAAAAAAATTAGAAAAGATGTTGCAGAAGTTGTTAAACCTTTTTTCAATGAGGAAAATTGCACTATTGATCTTAATTTGAAAAAGGAAGATGTTGTTTATGGTTTCGGTGGAAATTTAGGGGGAATCAATAAGCGAGGAAGAATCTATGAATCTTACTGCACAGATGAACCAAGCCATACTGAGGAAAAAAAGGCACTGTATGGAGCTCATAACTTTTTTATTATATCTGGGGAAACTAATTGTGGCTATTTTATAGATTATCCTTCTCGTATAACATACGACGTAGGTTTTTCCAATTTAGACTCTTTAAATATTTCAATTTCAGGTCATGATTTTACTTTGTATATTATTGAAGGGGAAAAAATAGAGACTATAATATCAAATTTTTTAAAAATTATCGGTAAAGCTTACGTTCCCCCAAAATGGGGATTTGGATATTTTCAAAGCCGGTGGGGGTATAAAAATAAAAAAGAAGTGTTGGAGGTACGCAATACTTTTGTAGAAAATAAGATCCCTTTGGAAGGTATTTATCTTGATTTGGATTATATGGAGGATTTTAAGGATTTTAGTATATCTAATGAAAGATTTGATTGTTTTAAAGAGTTTGTAAACCAGCTCAAGAAAGAAGGGACTTATCTTATACCAATTATTGATGCCGGTGTAAAAGTTGAGAAAGGTTACGATGTATATGAGGAAGGTATTTCTGGAGATCATTTCTGTAAAAACAAAGAAGGCAATCCTTATACAGCGGCAGTATGGCCTGGACAGGTTCACTTTCCAGACTTTTTTAAAGAAGATACACAAAAATGGTTTGGTGAAAAATATAAGCTTTTAACTGATAGTGGTATAGAAGGTGTATGGAACGATATGAATGAGCCAGCTATTTTTTATGATGAACAATCTCTTGACGAGGCAATCGACCTAGCTACAGAATCTAAAGGTAAGAATTTAAATGTCTTTTCCTTTTTTGACCTAAAAGATAAGTTCTGCAACTTAGCTAATAGAGAAGAATACTATCGTAGCTTTTACCATCAGGTAGGGGATGAGTTAAAATCTAACCATGAAGTTCATAACCTATATGGTCATTACATGACAAAATCAGCTAGTTTAGGTTTGAGTAGTTTATTAAATGATAAGAGATTCGTTCTTATATCTAGGGCTTCCAGCATTGGAACCCATCGGTACGGAGGTATTTGGACTGGGGACAACTGTTCTTTTTGGTCTCATTTAGAACAAAACATTAAAAATATGCCATCCTTAAATATGTGTGGCTTCTTTTATACAGGGGCTGATACAGGTGGTTTTGGTAATGATTGTTATGGTGAAATGTTAGTTAGGTGGATGCAATTTAGTGTATTTACACCTCTTCTTAGAAATCACTCCGCCATAGGATGCGTAAACCAAGAACCTTACGCATTTGGAGATAAAATAATGGAAACTTCTAAAAAGTTAATAGAAGCAAGGTATAGCTTATTGCCGTTTATATATTCTGAATATATGAAATCTGTTAATCAATATAAAGTGATGTTTAAGCCGTTATCCTTTGAATTTTCTGACCAACTATCTAAGCAAGCTGAAGACCAACTTTTTTTAGGTAATGAAATAATGATTGCCCCGGTTTGCAAGGCTAATCATGAAGGAAGATTTGTTTATCTTCCCGAGAAAATGGCGGAAGTTTCTTTTGGCAAAGATTGTGAAAGCTTACAAATCAAAAATAGTGGTATTCACTACTTAGATTATGGACTGGAGGACTTTAAATTCTTTTTAAGAAAAAACTCTATTGTTCCTCTGGTTACCCCTTCTATGAACGTTAAGCAGCTAAGTCAGGAGAAACTAAAAGTACTAGCCTATGTTGAGTCAAAGGCGGAATATAATCTATATGACGATGACGGCGTTTCCTATCAATATCTGCAAGGAAAGTCATTTAGCACTAACATAAAAATAACTAGAAATAAGGGTGACTTCAAAGTAGAAGTTAGCAACACAAACCCATCTATCAAAGAGATAGACCTTACCATTATAGATGAAAGCAACAATGTTAAACTTAAAAAAATTAAATTGTAGGTGGAATGTTATGAGAGAGCGTACTAGCGGAATTTTAATGCATATCTCGTCTTTGCCTAGTAAATATGGCATAGGAGACTTTGGAGTAGAATCTTATGATTTCGTTGATTTTTTAGTAAAAGCTGGACAGAAAAATTGGCAAATACTTCCCTTAGGAGTTACAGGTTACGGGGACTCCCCTTACCAGTGTTTTTCAGCTTTTGCTGGAAACCCATACTTTATTGATATTGATGAACTTATAGATAAAGGTTATATTAGCAAAGAAGAGGTGGAGAACTATAACCTGGGAAGTGAAGCTTACAAAGTTGATTATGGCTTGCTATATGAAAACAAAATGAAAATTTTACGCGCGGCTTATGCTAAAGGCAAGAATGAGTTAGACAAAGAATTAAAAGACTTTTATTGTCAGCATGAGAGTTGGCTTAAAGAATTTTCTCTTTACATGGCTATTAAAGCAAAAAATAAAAATGAATCATGGCAGCGCTGGCCATTAGCTTACAAAGATTCCAAATCTGCAGCGGTTTATAAGTTTGAAGCTGAGAACCAAGATGAAATCTATTTTTGGGTCTTTACTCAATATTTTTTCTTAAAACAATGGAAAAAATTAAAGGATTATGCTAATAAAAATGGAGTTAGTATTATCGGAGATTTGCCTATTTATGTAGCTGAGGACAGTGCAGATGTTTGGGGAAATCCAGAAATTTTTAATTTAGATGAAAATCTTCATCCAAAAACAGTTGCTGGGTGTCCACCGGATGCTTTTTCTGAAACAGGGCAATTATGGGGGAATCCAATTTATGATTGGGCTGAAATGGAGAGGCAAGGATATAAGTGGTGGATTAGTCGTATTAAACATAGTTTTGAATTATTTGATTGTTTAAGAATCGACCATTTCAGAGGGTTTGATTCATACTGGGAGGTAAAGTATGGTGCGAAAACAGCTATAGACGGGAAGTGGACTAAAGGACCTGGCATCAAACTTTTTAGTGCTATTAAAAAAGAATTGGGAGAATTAAATATAATAGCTGAAGATTTAGGCTATATAACCAAAGATGTACAGCTGTTAATAAAACAAACTGGCTTTCCCGGAATGAAAGTTTTACAATTTGCTTTTGATACTAGAGAGGAAAGTGATTATCTGCCTCACAATTATAATAACAACTGTGTAGTTTACACAGGAACCCATGACAACCATACAGCTATGGGATGGTTCGATAATGTGCCCAAAAATGACTTTTATTATGCAGTAAATTATTTAAAATTAAATTATGATGAAGGACTTAACTGGGGTTTTATACGGGGAGCTTGGAGTTCAGTAGCTTGGCTAGCTGTCGCCCCTTTGCAAGACTTCTTGGGCTTAGATGACAAAGCACGATTTAATGTACCATCCACTATTGGAGGAAATTGGGTTTGGCGAGTGAACAAAAAAGATCTTACAGATAGTCTTGCTAAAAAAATATGTGATTTAACAAAAATTTATGGGAGGTAAGAAAATGGGGAAACAACGAATTTTACAGAACATGGAAGGTTATGCACTATCGGAATTTGGGAAGAATTTAAAAGATTGCACAAGTAAAGAAAAGTACATTGCTTTATCTAAATCTACAATGCAGGAGCTTGTACCTAACTGGATCAAATCCAATGAAAAATTTGAAGGTAAAAAACAGGCTTACTATTTATCGGCAGAGTTTCTTATGGGACGTGCTTTGACAAACAATTTGATAAATATGAAGTTGAAATCTGAAGTTGAGGAAATATTAGAAGAGATTGATGTGAATTATAATGTAATTGAAGAAGCAGAAGATGACGCAGGGCTTGGGAATGGAGGGCTAGGGAGGCTAGCTGCATGCTTTTTAGACTCCGGAGCCACTTTAGATTTACCGTTAACTGGTTATGGACTCAGATATGAGTTTGGAATCTTTAAACAAACCTTTGAAGATGGGTTTCAAAAAGAACAGGGTGATAATTGGTTAGAACATGGCGATCCTTGGTCAATCAGACGGGATGATGAAGCGGTAATAGTAAGCTTTTCCAACGGGGATGTTTTAGCAGTGCCATATGACACCCCAATTATCGGATATGGACAAAACACCATAAACACTCTAAGACTTTGGAAATCAGAAGCTTTGAACAACTTTGATTTTGAAGAGTTTAACAATCAGAACTATCATCAATCAGTAAAAGAAAAAAATGATGCTGAAACAATATCCAAAGTACTTTACCCAAATGACTCAAATGATGAAGGCAAAAAACTAAGGTTGAAACAACAGTACTTTTTTGTATCTGCTTCTTTACAGGATTTAATTAGAAAACATAAAGAAAAATATTCATCTTTTGATAACTTCTCGGAACTACACAGCATACAACTAAATGATACTCATCCTGCAGTGGCCATTCCAGAATTAATGAGGATATTAACAATAAATGAAAATTTAAGTTGGGATAAAGCATGGGGTATAGTGGTTGAATCTTTTGCATATACGAACCATACCTTATTGGCTGAAGCCTTAGAGCAATGGCCTGTACACTTATACCAGAGCTTACTTCCTACCATCTATGATATAATTGTTAAAATTGATACCCAACTAAAAAAAGAATTGAATGCAAAAGGTATAAAAGACGAAGAGCTTGCTGATTACGAAATAATTAGTGGAGATTGTATCAAGATGGCTTGGATGTCAATTTATGGTACAAGCTCAACTAACGGTGTTGCACAACTGCACACAAACTTGTTAATAGAATCAGAGTTGACTAAATGGTATAAACTGTTTCCAGAGAGATTTAACAATAAAACAAACGGGATTACACAGCGTCGTTGGTTGCTGCAGTCAAATCCTGAACTTTCAAACTATATTACAAAGCATTTAGGCAACGATGACTGGATTACTAATTTAACAGAGCTTAAAAAGTTGGAGAAGCTTGGTGACGATAAAGGGGTTTTAGAAGACTTTGTAAACATTAAACAAAGCAAGAAAAATCAGCTTGCTGACTATATAGAAGAGCATGAGGGTATAAAAATTGATCGAAACTCCATTTTTGATATTCAAATCAAACGCTTGCATGAGTACAAAAGACAGTTGTTAAAAGCATTTTATATTCTAGACCTTTATTATCGATTAAAGGAAGAGCCTGGGTTTGATATTCACCCCAGAACATTTATTTTTGGAGCTAAAGCTGCACCTGGCTATTTTAGAGCCAAAGGTATAATTAAATATATTAACGAAATAGCAAAACTTATCAACAACGATAAAGATATAAACGGCAAAATTAAAGTTGTTTTTGTTGAAAACTATAGAGTATCATATGCTGAAAAATTATTTCCAGCTGCAGATGTGTCTGAACAGATTTCCACTGCTGGAAAAGAGGCTTCAGGAACTGGTAACATGAAATTTATGCTTAACGGTGCTCCAACTATTGGAACTTACGATGGGGCAAATGTGGAGATTGTAGCAGAAGCAGGAGAAAAAAATAACTTTATCTTTGGACTAAGGGTAGAAGACATCGAGAAAATTAAAGATTCCTATAATCCAAAAGAGGAATACGAAAAGGTAAAAGGTCTTAAAAGAGTTGTTGATACCTTAATTGACGGAACTTTTACAGATGGTGATACAGGGATGTTTGCTGAACTTCATGATTCTATATTTAAAGGGGCTTCTTGGCATAGACCTGATCAGTACTTTTTAATGAAAGATTTTGATAGTTATAGACAAGCGCAACAAAAAGTTAATGAGGCATACCAGGATAGGCTGGCTTGGGCAAAAAAATGCTGGATAAACATGGCCAATGCCGGTAAGTTTAGTTCCGATAGAACAATAAAGCAATATGCTGATGAAATCTGGAAAATAAGCAAAAGTTAACCTATGTTAGCGTTTGCACAAAAATTAAAATTAAGGTATAACAAACAATAATTTCTAGTTCTTTTATAGGATGTTAGCTTATATATAGTTTGTTTGCACGGTATTTACTTTAATTAGAAAAAATATAAAAAATTATTGCTATTTCTCAATTTAAAATGTATAATGTTATTGAAAGCAAATAATTTTTTGCCGTCCATGCAAGCGTATGCACAATGCGGACTGTAGTGCACTCGTAGGAAGGTGACATTAAAAAAACAGGTTTGGGGAGGATTTAAAATGAAAAAAAGTTTTAGCTTGTTACTTATTGTTCTTTTGGCTTTACCACTAGCTGCATGCGGTGGTGATGGTGGGGAAGAAGTAGGAGTTGCTGAAGGTCTAGATGCTACGATTTCTGTACAGGTTGAAGAGGAATGGCTTGATTATTACGAAGGTGCTAGAGAAAGAGTGCTAGAAAGAAATCCTGATTCTGAAATTGAATGGATTGTTACTGGATCTTTTGACCATTTAGATGTGTTGGATTCAACTGATGCAACGAACACTGATGTGGCCGATGTGTTTGCCATACCGGCTGACAGAATATATGGTCTAAATACAAACAATGCTATAGCACCTATTGATGCACTGACAATGGCAGAAAACGTAGGAGGATTTGGCGATTATGATGCTGGACTTGGTGGAAACTTCCAGATTGATGGCGAATATCTAGCTTTTCCTATGAACATTGAAACGCTAATAAATTTTGGTAATAAAGCTAATGCAGAGGCAGCAGGTATAGATTTGGATGATACCATTGAGTTTACAGAACTAGAACATGAAGATATGCTCGTTCCTGCTTTTGATGCATGGTTTGGAGTGGCGTTGACAAACTCCGCAGATATTGAACTATTAGGTCAAGATGACTCTGGCAACCTGTATTCTGACCTAACTGCAGATTTTGATGAACTTACTCAAGATCAACAAGAGTTTTTTACAGCTCTATTTGACTACTGGAAATCGCATAATGAAGCAGGTACTTCAATGTGGGATGAAGACGATGCATGGGGTTATATGGACAATCAATTCACATCTGGTGGAAACACCTCAATAAGATTGGAAGGTCCATGGTCAACAAATAACCTTTCTGAGCAAGCGAATGATGGTGAAGATTTAGCAATTTTCCCAATGAATCAAGTTACAATTAACGGTAACCCGTTAGCTCACTGGCAAGGTGGCTGGGGAATGGTTGCAAACGCTCGCATTGAAGTAGAGGAAGAGAAAATGTTACTAGCCCAAGCTTTCATGGAAGAGATTGTTAACCCAGATTATGCAGTTGAATTTTTCGCAGAAACTGGTAAAATTATGGAAAATGTAGAAGCTTCTGTTTTTATGGATTCAGATTTGTCTGAAACTGACAAAGAAGTTATTGAAGCTGTTATATCTTCTTATGACGAAGCACCTGCTCGTCCACTATTTACTGAGTGGGGGCAAGTGTGGGATACTTGGAAAAATGGTCTTTTATCATGGGATAATGTTGAACCTGAAACAGCAGAGGAAGCTTATGAACAAATAAAATCTTCATTTGAAGCGATGATGGCAAGCTTCTAGGTACTGAACTTTTGGGAAGAGGGGTAGAGGTGTAGCCTTTCTTCCCATTATTTTTACCAGATAAAGTGAGGGTGAAAAATGAAATCACTTACAAAGCTACCTAAAAAACATCTGTATTATATATTGATTTCAAGTTCTATAATTATATTTTCCACTGCCTTAGAAACGTTAATGGCTGTTAAGGATGTAAATATGTTTCAGCAGTGGATGGAAGCTGCTTACGAAGGGATTAATATTTCTACCGATGAGGCGTTTAATGCATATATATCAGCTAATTTAATATATTTTATGTTTAAGTTAGTTGTTCCAATATCTATCAGTATTCATTCATATTTTGCTTATTACAAACTGAAGATAAATGGGTTGTTTATTTTTATTTGGTCGGTTTTGGTTTCAGGATCTATGGCTTATGTGTTGTTTGAATGGAATTTTTATTCCATCTTTTATTATTTCAACTTAGCTGGTTATCTTGTTTTATTAATAACTTTATTATCATTAATAAATGTGATAGAAAAAAGCAAAACCTTGTAAAGGTGGGATTACATTGGCAAATCATAAAGAATTTTTGTACGACGATATTGGCAATGAATATAAAAGGAAAAATTTATATTTGTTAGACGTAGCTTTATTACAGAAAAAAGTAAAAGATTCCGAAGGTGAAACTAAAAAGAAGTTGAAAGACCAATTAGATTCTCTAATTAAGAACAAGGATAAGCATCCCTACATTATAGATTTAGAAGAATTTAAGCTAAAAGAGAAAGAATTCCTCCAAAACTTAAAAAATAAAAAGAGTAAGTTTGTTAGCGGTCTAAAAAAGGGCAGTCCCCGAAAACTAAAAAAGCTGGAAACGGATTTATTTGTACACCAAGAGAAATTAGGGTTTTATCGGGAATTTAAAGATTTATGCTATGATGCTGAATTGGCTTATGGTGAAAGCAAGTTCTGTGTTGAGCAACTGCCTGAAATTATCAAAGATTATAAGAAAAATTTAAAGATTTTACAAGAACTTCAAATAGATAAAAAAAATATGGATCCAAATGAAAGTAAACGCAAAAATGAAGAGTTGAAAAGGTTTAAACAAGAGCAAAAACAATGCTTAAAAGAGGAAAAAAAACGACTTAAAGAGAGAAGAAAGAAAGGTCTAATATCGAAAAAGGCTGAACTAATAGGGTACCAGGAGTTAAAAAAGAAGTATAAACTAAATATAAGTATGAAGACTTATGAAATACCAGAAAAATCAAACAGGGAAGAAATCAAAAAGGCACAATTTGAGCTTAAAAATGGCGTTAAAAGACAACTTAATGTTCTACAAGCTGACATAGCAGATTTGCGAAGAAAAACGCCTATGGAAACCACAAAAACCAAGCCTGTTTTAGCCTACTTAACCTTTTTAATTCCGGGGTTGGGGCAGATTTTAAACAAGCAGATTGAAAAAGGGCTATTATTCTTTTTAGCAACTTTTTTCATTTACTTTGCAGCCATTCCCTATGCTTTAGGTTATGGGAATTATCAAGGTGATGGAATAGCTGGACTTATTACTCTTGCTGAAGGTGGACCAAGAATTTATCAATCTTTGATATTTATGATTGAGGGTATAATCGCTATCTTGTTAGTTGTTATTAGTTTAGCGTTGCTTTTTGTTTCCTATAAAGATGTGCTAAAGGTAGAAAAAGAGAAAATAACGGGCATACGTCCTAAAAATTGGTACGAGGTTACAACTAGTATTAGTAAAAATGGTTTCCCTTATTTAGTATCGATACCTTCATTGATTATTATAGTTTTTGTTGTGCTAGTACCGCTTATTACCACTATTTTAATTTCATTTACCAACATGAGCCCACAAGCCCAAACTAGGTTTACTTGGATAGGGTTAGATAACTATCGCATGATTGCTATGGGCGAAGGGTTAGCAGGGTCTGTTTTTTGGCTTGTTTTAAGATGGACTCTTGTATGGACAATAGCAGCTACAACCCTAGCAATTCTTCTCGGATTTGTTTTAGCCTTATTGGTGAACAATGACAGAGTAAGGGGCAAAAAATTCTTTAGAACAATATATTTGTTGCCTTGGGCAGTTCCTGCTTTTATAACAATAATGTTTTTTAGCATAATGACCTCTCCTAATGGGATATTAACTGAGGCGTTAGAAAGCGTTTTAAATATTGAACGCATTAGAATTAAATCCGATCCTCAATTGACAAGAATGTTTCTTATCTTTTTACAGGGATGGCTAGGCAGTGCTTATGTGTTTTTGCTTACTACTGGTGTTCTTCAGGCTATACCCAGTGATCTTTATGAAGCTGCTGATATTGACGGAGCGTCTGACTGGCAAAAAACTAAAAGAATTACAATCCCAATTGTGTTATTCCAAACAGCACCACTTCTCATAACTCAATATGTCTTTAACTTTAATAATTTCTCCATAATAAAGTTTTTTAATGGTGGCGGACCTTATGAACCATCGGTTTACGGAAACCTTGCGGGGAGTTCAGACATACTGATATCTTATATATATAAGTTAACTATGAATAATCAACAACAGGCAATAGGATCTGCAATAGTGGTGGTTATATCATTTGGATTGCTATTGTTTGGATATGTGGGGCTAAAAAATTCTAAGGCATTTAAAGAGGAGAGACTATAAATAGGGAGGTTGGGGAATGTTTTCTTTATTGATCACTTTGTTTTTATATGTTTTAATAGCAACAATAGGAATTAGTTTAGTGGTCTTTTGGATATCAATGATGGCAGAAGTTATTAGAACTCCAAAAGAGAATTTTGATAAGAAAAATGGAAAAGTTCTGTGGTTTTTAATAGTTTTTTTTGGTAACTTAATTGGAGCCTTTATATATTATTTAAAGGGAAGAAAAGCGGCTAACAAATCACTATATCTTTCTGATAGACCGCCTCTGACTTTCTTCGGGTTTATAAAGTTAGTTTTTACCTATATGGTATTAACTACCTGGGCTTTTATAGTGTTATGGCCTCTTTATCAGATGGTTATTTCGGCATTTAATGGACTACAACAAAGTCATATTGTCATGAATTATGATTTTGAGTTTTCTCTTAGACATTTTGAGTATCTTTTTAATGAGACTTTATATTTAACATGGGTAAAAAACACAATTTTTATAGCTGGAGCAACTGCGATAATTACTGTGGCAGTAGTTTCGCTAACAGGTTATGCATATTCAAGGTATCGATTTAAAGGGAGAAAACCTACTTTAATGGGAATTATGCTTGTGCAAACAATACCCACCTTTGCGGGTATTGTGGCTTTCTTTACTTTACATTCTATAGTTTCAAATGTTTTTCCCTTCTTTAGCAGACAGATGATGTTGATATTAATATATTCAGGTGGGGCTATAGCCGGTAATACCTTTGTGTTAAAAGGCTATATCGATTCAATTTCCACTGAACTAGATGATGCTGCTAGAATCGACGGTTGTTCAGATTTACAAACGTATTGGTTGATAATAATGCCTATAGCACGACCTATGTTGACAATAATAGCACTTTGGTCATTTATAGGACCGTTTATGGATTTCTTGTTGCCGAGGGTGCTTTTAACAAGCACTGAATCTTATACGTTGGCAGCGGGTCTATTTACTTTAATGTCAGATCATAGAACTATGAATCAGCCTGCTTTTGCTGCAGGAGGCTTGCTGACTGCCATACCGATTGTTATTTTGTTTTTAGCTTTACAAAACCAGCTGGTTTCTGGCTTGGCAAAGGGCTCTGTAAAAGGTTAAGATTTCTAAAAAGCTTACTATTACAAAATGTAGATTGAGGAGGAACCTTTATGAAAGTTACCTTGAAGAATATAGGGAAAAAATATGAAAGCCAAGAGGACTTTACTCTAAAAAATGTAAACTTAGAAATAGATGAGAAAGAGTTTTGTGTAATATTAGGACCGTCAGGTTGTGGGAAAACTACATTGTTACGTATGATTGCAGGGTTAAACTCTGTTACAGAAGGAGATTTGCTATTTAATGAAAAGAGAGTTAATGCTGTAGCTCCTAAAGACAGAGATATTGCGATGGTATTTCAATCATATGCACTGTATCCTCATATGACAGTATTTGAAAACATGGCTTTTTCGCTAAAGTTAAAAAAAGAAAGAAAGAAAATAATCGAGGAAAGGGTTATTGAGGCGGCGGAGTTGTTGAAAATAAAAAAAGAACTTTATGCTAAACCAGCAGAAATTTCTGGCGGACAGCGTCAAAGAGTTGCCTTAGGGCGTGCAATGGTTAAAAAACCAAAGGTTTTTCTGATGGACGAACCTCTATCAAACCTTGATGCCAAACTTAGGGAACATATGCGTGTTGAGTTGGTTAAACTTCACAAAACATTAGGCACAACATCTATCTATGTAACCCATGATCAAACTGAAGCAATGACAATGGCTGACAAAATCATTCTAATGAATGACGGAAAAATACAGCAGGTTGGAAAACCAGAAGAATTTTATAATAAACCAAAAAATATTTTTGTTGCGCAATTTATAGGCTCTCCTACCATGAATATTTTAGAAGGCTCTATAAAAGATGGTAAATTTGTTGGACAAGACGGAATTATTCAAATCACACCTAACGATAACGACAAGAGAAATTTAGCTTCATATGAAGGAAAAGATGTGTCTGTAGGAATTCGCTCAGAGAGGTTTGAAAGTGGAGGGCATATTGGAGATAATTTTGAGTGTACCGTAGAAGTAGTTGAGATGCTAGGTAAAGAAAAAATATTATATTCTAAGTTAGATGACGGGACTAACCTTGTAATTTCTACGCCGGGACATTATCATTATGAAGATGGAGAAAGACATTCGTTTGGTTTTGATATAAATGCTCTTCACTTTTTCGACACTAAAACTGGGCAAAGAATCAACTAGTTCTTTCCATTTCTAAAAATAAGGTATATAATTTTAATATAGATTAAAATGCATCGGCTGGAAATAGGGAGTGAGGAACTTGAATAAAAAGGTTGTTACCATAAATGATGTAGCACAAAAAGCGGGAGTATCACCGTCTACTGTTTCAAGGGTTATATCTAATAACCCCAAAATAAGCCCGCCTACCAGGGAAAAGGTATTAAAGTATATGGATGAGATGGGGTACCATCCCAATGCTATTGCCCGTTCATTGGCTAGTAAAAAAGCTGGTGCAATAGGGGTAATAATGCCAACAACATCTCAGGATATATTTCTTAATCCCTTTTTTCCTGAAGCTTTAAGGGGCATTGTAAAAGGGGCTTCTAACACTGGATATGATTTACTTCTTTCTACAAATTCCGAGATAGACGAAGAGTTAGAAGTAATTAAACATTTTATACTAGGTTCTAAAGTAGATGGAATAATTTTAATGTCTAGCAAAGTAAATGACAAATGTATCCAATACCTAACCTCCCTTGATTTTCCCTTTTCTTTAATTGGATCTCCTGATGGGTTCGCAGGCCAGATAAACCATGTAGACAATGATAATTACATGGCTGCTTATGAAGTAACAACCTATCTGAGCATGAAGGGTAAAAAGAAAATTGCTATGATAGTGGGTGACGAAAAATTGATTGTCACTAAAAAGCGTGTGGAAGGTTATAAAAGAGCTCTTTTAGAAAGCAATATAGAATTTGATGAAAGCCTACTATATACAGGTAGCTTCGATGAACAAACGGGTTACGAGTATGGTAGTATTATAGCTGAGATGGAAGAAAAACCAGATGCAGTAATTGTGGCTGATGATTTAGTTGCCTACGGAGCTGTTAAGGTTTTTGAGAGTCTGGATGTTAATATACCTGAAGATATTGCAGTAGCAAGCTTTAACAACAGTATTTTATCAAGATATGCAAATACTCCCATTACTTCAGTTGATATAAATGCAGCTAAGTTGGGTGAGGAATCGATGAAATTGGTAGTACAAGCTATGGAAAAAGAGGTGCGAGGTAAAAAAATTATAACACCTTACACCATACACAAAAGACAGTCAACAGAAGGCTAACTATCTCCCCCTTTATATAGGCAACAAGTCCATGGACTTGTTGCTTTTTTTCTAGCACAAAAAAATTAGTATGTTATAATTATTTTAGTGCTATTTTGTGCTGGGAAGGAGAAAAAAATGGACATCTCTGTGCTACAGATTTTATTAGGCATACTAATTATTTTTTTGGCCGCTACTACTCAAGGAATTGCAAGTTTTGGTTTTTCAATAATATCTCTTCCCCTTCTGGGGATTTTTCTTCCACTTCAAGTGATTGTTCCGATGTTAATTATATATAGTTTGGTGTTAAACTCAATGATTTTGCAGAACCTTAAAGAACACATAAATTTTAAAGGGATTTGGGTATTAGTTGTAGCTGGTGTAATTGGCACCCCCTTTGGAGCCTACTTACTTAAAGTTGTTGATGAAAACACTTTAAAAATTGCTATCGGTATCATCCTGACGCTCTCGGCTATATTGAATTTTTACGGCATAAAAATTAAGGTGAAAAGGGAAAAACTTACTCAAATTCCCGTTGGTATAGTAAGTGGATTATTTAATGGTAGTGCTTCAATCGGAGGTCCACCGATAATAATTTTTCTAACAAATCAAGGGGTTAAAAAACAAGTGTTTCGGGCAAATCTTACTCTTTATTTTTGGTTAGTAAACATTGTAACAATACCCACCTATGTTGTAGGTGGTTTAATAACAACTGAAGTAATTCAGTATACCATATTGTTGTTACCAGGTTTATTACTGGGGACAATAGTCGGAATTAAATTGGGGAATAAAGTAGATGAAATTTTTTTTACCAAGCTGACTTTAGTTATGGTGATGGTAATGGGATTGTTTTTGATAAAATTTTAAGGGGGAAAAGAACTTGCATCTTAAAATATTTTTAACAGGAGATAATCATATCGGTCTTAAGTTTAATAGTTATCCCGAGAAAATACGTTCAAGCTTAGTGAAAGCAAGAGTTGACAATTTGAAAAATATGGTAGATAAAGCAAATTCTGAAAGGTGTGACTTATTTGCTGTAGCAGGGGACTTATTTGATAGAGTAAAAGTGGCAAAAAAGGACAAAGAAAATGCTGCTAAAATATTAGAACAGTTTTCTGGAACAGTTGTTGTACTTCCAGGGAACCATGATTACCATGATGATGTGGTTGATTTATGGAAGGACTTTAAAGATTTTGCTGGAGAGAATACTATAGTGTTAAATACATATGAGCCTTATAATCTAAGTAATAATGATATCGATTTAACACTTTACCCTGCATACTGCAACAAAAAACACTCATCCGATAATGCTCTTAAATGGATTAAAGAACTACAAATCAAAGAGCCAACCACATGGAATATAGGTATTGCCCATGGAGCCCTTAACGGTCTCTCGCCGGACATTGAACAAAAATATTACAATATGGATGAAAAAGAACTAGATGATATAGGCTTAGATTTATGGCTATTAGGTCATACTCATTTACCCTATCCTTCAGAAGAAAAGGTTATTAATCGTAGAATATTTAATTCTGGAACTTCAGAACCTGATGGGCTGGACTGTAACCATGGTGGCAACGCATGGGTAATAACAATAAATGATTCTAAAGAAACCTCTGCAAAAAGGGTGGAGACCGGTATCTATCGCTTTTATGACATTGAACATAAATTAGAGAGTGAACAATGTCTCAGCAAGCTTTTTCAAGAGCTAGATATGGAGGATACTGATAGAAAAATTGTCAGACTTGCGCCAAAAGGTAGAGTTAAAAGAGAGGTATTAGAGCAAACTCAGCATTATCAAAATAAGTTTAGGGAAAAGTTTGGTTATCTAGAAGTAAGGCTTGAAAATTTAAAATTACAACTAACTAAAGAAGATATTGAACAACAATATTCAAAGGGTTCGTTCCCATATCAGGTACTTAATCAGCTGCTAGAAACTGATAACGATGCTCTACATTTGGCATATGAACTGATGGAGGAGTGTCAAAATGAAAATTAAAAAATATAGTTGCACTCAATTCGGTGGTTTGAAAAATGTCGATATTGAATTAAAAGATGGCTTGAATGTTATAATTGGTCCGAATGAGGCGGGTAAAAGCACGGTAGTAGAAGGTATTTACTTTACCTTGTTTAAAAATCATAAGCTAAGAAGACAAGGAAATGACTTAGACTTTAGAGAAAGATTCACGCCTAAACCTAATGGGGATTATTTTGATGGGAAAGTAGAAATTGAGTGGAAGGGTAAAAGCTATAGTTTAGAAAAATCTTGGGGAGCTTCAAGTTATAGTAAGATGATGTTAGAAAATGAAATAGTTTTACAAGAGCCGAAAACAATTGAAGTTGAGCTAAAAAAATTATTAAAGTTTGGGGAAAAAACTTATAGTAATATAATTTTTTCAAAGCAAAAGGATTTAAAAAATGCTATAAATTTAATTTTACAAGATGAAGCTACTGGGGATTTGAGTTCCGTTTTAAGAAGGGTAGTTATGGAGCTTGACGGTGTTTCAGTTGACAAACTTAAAAAAAGTATAAATGCTGAATATCATGAGATATTTGGCAGATGGGATATTGAAAAATGGGGGCCACAAAACCCTAATAAACGTTTTCAAAAAGGAGTAGGTAAGCTTTTAGAGAAATATTACCAAATACAAGACTTACAACAAGAGCTAAACCTTAGTAAAGCGGTGGAAAGTAAACTTACAAAAATTAGACAGAATCTACGGAACATAGAGGATGAAAAGAAAAGCTTAAAAGATGAAGTAGAAAACCATAGTAAAATTGAAGCCGATATTAATAAAAGAGCATTAATTGAGCCAAAGTTAGAAAGAAATAAAGAACTAGAAACAAAGTTAAGACAAATAATTTTAAAGTGGCCACAGCAAAAAGAAAAGCTTAAATATATAAAAGAGAAGCTAACGCAAGTAAAATCTGAAATTAAATTAGAAGAAAAGCAACTATTAGACTTGAACAAATTGAAAGAAAAAGAGAATTTAGGGCAGATTATAGCCAAGGTTAACGAGAATAAAGTTAAATTACAAGAAGTAAAACAAAAGCTAGAAGAAATTCCAACTATAACATCTGATGATATTAGGATGTTAGAAAAGCTTTTAAATAAAATTCAGACATGCCAAACTGCAATGAAAGCTGGCAAGATGCAGGGCAAAATAATAAAAAGTGAAGTCCCCATAAAAGTAACAAAGGATCTAGAACAAGAAAAAGAGTTTAAACCTTTAGATGATTTTATTGCAGAAGGCTATTTAAGGATATCACTTGGCGAGAATACAACAATTGAAATTCAATCTGGAGAGTTTGACTTCCAAAAGCTTAAAAGCGAAATTGATGAGTATAAAAATCAGCTAGCAGAAAAATTAGAAAATCTCCGCGTTAACAGTGTAGAGGAAGGAAAAGTAATTTTAGAAAAAAAACAGCAGTTATTAACACAAAAAGATAATGTAGAAAATGAATTAAATTTCTTATTAGCTGAAAAAAACTATGATGATATTAAGCAAAAATATGAGTGCCTAAAAGGAGTAAATAACGAAAGAAGCGCAGTGGAAATTGAATCTAATTTGTCAACATTAAGAGACAAGGCAAGTCAACTAGAGGCAGAGAAAATAAGTATCACAGAAAGATTGGAGGAATGGTCCTTACAATATGAGAGTGATGATAAACTATTTGATAAAGTTGCTGAATTAAAAATTGAGTCAAAAGAATTGGAAAACCAAGTAGAAATTCTTGCGCCTCTCCCTGATGGTTTTAGTACTACCTATCAATTTTCGCAGCATTTAACTAAAGTAAGGACAAAGCTAGATGGTTGTCAAAGTGAAATAATGGAACTTAAAGATAAATACTATAGTCTAGAAAAAGATATGCCGGATAGTTCTACCGAAGAAATAAGCAAGCAGCTAGAAAGTATCAAGGATGAATTTGAGAGGATAGAAAAAAGAGGGAAAAGTTTGATTAAGGTTTCAGAGGTAGTAAAAGAGAAACTAAAAAAAATAGATGAAAACTCATTTCAGCCTTTAGCCGAAAGTTTTGTTAAGTATTTAAGAGTCATTACATTAGATAATTACAGTTCAGGGAAAATAGATAACTCATTTAACTTAGAAATACATAAACAAGGCATCTATATGCCTTTAAAACTGCTGTCAGCAGGAACACAAGATTGTGTAGCACTAGCACTAAGGCTTGCAATCCTAGAGGTGTTGTACAACGGACAAGCTGGTTTTATAGTGTTAGATGATTGTTTAATTGACCTAGATCCAGCTAGAAAAGCAAAGTCTATAGAACTAATTAAACAGTTTGCTGTAAAAAATCAAATTATATTTACAACTTGCAACCCTCAGACTGGAGAGTTATTGGGAGGTAATAAAATAAATCTTGGGTAAAGTATCTATGTTAGTTAACCTTGGTAAGGAGAGAGGAATAAAATGAATACTAATATTAAATTTTTGTTTGTAGCTTTGGGGTTAACAGTTATAGCGGCGATATTTACAGTTCTGGTACTTAACGGTACTTTTGAAACTATTGATAGTGATATAAATGTTTTTTTAACTTCATTATGCACACCCTTTGTTGAACAAACGATGATTCTTATTACAGCCTTGGGTGGAACTAAGGTGAGTTTTATTTTAACTGTTTCAGCGATAGGAGTGTTGTTGTATAGAAAAAGGTTTTATTTAAACTTTTTGCTTATAAATGCAATGAGTGGCGGCGTGATCATTACATATATCATTAAAAAAATGGTAGCTAGAGAACGAATTGCGGAAACCGCTTATATGAATATTTGGGGGCTTTTTACAGATAAAATTTCTTATAGTTATCCCAGTGGCCATAGCGTAAAGGCTCTTTTATTTTTTATGGTACTTGCTTATTTTATTTACCTAGAGATAGAAAATAAAAAAATTAAGTTTATAGGAATATCTTTTTTTGCTTTACTAACTTTTTTGATAGGGGTGGGGCAAGTTCTTTTAGAGAGACATTATATTACTGATGTAGTAGGTGGGTATTTAATAGCCCTGGCATGGCTTAGTTTCTGTATAGCTTTTACTAAACCTCTTATCACCTATATATGGGATGTAGCTCCTGAAGGAACTAGAAAAATAATAGAACAAAAAATAAGAATGAATTAGTGTTACTTTATGCTTTTATTATAAAATAGGACAAATTTATAGTTTACGCACTAGTATTTTTTGTATTATAATTACTATGTTAATACCAAAAAATATCTGAGGAGAATTGACATGAGATTTGTGCCAACTAACTGTTTAAGGGAAGGCATGGTATTAGGAAAAACGTTATTGGGGGAAAACGGACAAGTTCTTTTAAGTCGTGGTGTAGAAATAAAAGAGCTGTATATTGACAAAATAAGAGATATCGGATATAACGGCGTATATATAAAAGATGAGTTTACAGAAGAGATATACGTCAGTGGAATTATAAGCGATAATCTTCGGGTAAAAACTGTGCAAAAGTTAAAAGAATTTTCTGGCACTGTAGGTGATGAAAATTATCTAGAAATAGGTGGTTTACAACAGTGCGTAGAAATGATTGTTGATGAAATACTAAATAATAGCAACTTAATGGTAAATATGATTGATTTAAAGGTTTTTGATAATTACACTTTTTATCACTCTGTAAATGTGGCTGTGTTGTCAATTGTAATAGGAGTTGGCATGGGTCTGAGTAAACAAAAATTATATGAACTTGGCTTAGCGGCTTTGCTGCATGATATTGGAAAGGTATTTGTTCCTAAAGAAGTGCTTAATAAAAAAGGGGACCTGAATGATTCAGAAATAAATATAATAAGACAGCATACAAAAATTGGTTATAAGTACCTTAAGGAAAAACATGATGTTCCGGTTCAAGCTTATTTAGGTGCGCTACAACATCATGAAAGATATGATGGAACCGGTTATCCCAATCAATTATATCAAAATAAAATTTCTTTGTTCGGCAGAATAATTTCTGTTTCAGATGTTTATGATGCTTTAACATCCGATAGACCATATAGAACTGCGTTGTCTCCATCGGAAGGGATGGAATATATTTGGGGTGGTGGTGGAACCATGTTTGATCCTGAGATAGTTGAAGTTTTTTCGAAAAAAGTAGCTCCTTACCCAGTTGGTACAAAGGTAAGGTTAAGTAATGGCTTATTTGGAGTCGTGTTAAAGAATTTTGAGGATTCTTGTATTAGGCCGCTGTTAAAAGTCCATGATAATGGAAAAACATGGAAGGTGAACTTGCGGGATAGGCAATGGTATGATGTTACCATTGAAGACATTGCTAAAACAGGGTAGATGCTAAATACTTTAGCATCTACCCTGTTTTAACTTTATTGCAGTTTTCTTTTACTGAACAATTGGAATATAAAATAAATATTTTATTAATTTTACTACTTGTAGTAGAATAAAAATAAAATAGAGTCATAGGTGTAAATGAACATAAGGGTCTTTAAAGAAATAATTAAATCATACTAAAATGTTATTAAACACTTTTCTCAGTAGCAAGCAACTAATCAATAATCTAGGAGTTGAGCAAATGAAGGAGAGGATTTGGGAATTAGATTTTTTAAGAGTGTTAGCTATTGGTTTAATGATTACTTTTCATATTGTTTACGACTTAAATGCTTTTACTGAAGTTAATATAAATCTAGATGGACTGTGGTATTGGGTAGGTAAAGTATCTGCACTTACTTTTATAGTTGTATCAGGTATTAGCAGTGGGTTAGGCAAAAACTCTATTAAGCGAGGTATTTCAGTTTTTGGATATGGCATGATTATAACTGTAGTTACTTATGTACTGATGCCTGATAATTTTGTTGTTTTTGGCATTTTGCACCTTTTAGGTATAGGGATGATTTTATCTCCAGTGTTTCATAAAATTAACAAGTGGGCATTGTTAATACTATCATTGGTCCTTATTAGTCTTAATTTATTGGTAGAAAACATATTAATAGATACACCATATTTTTTGGCAGTGGGAATTAGAAGTTACGGATTTAAGTCAATTGATTATTATCCACTGATACCCTATTTAGGAGTATTTATGTTTGGGGTATTTATTTATCAAATTTTCTACTTTAAGAGAAAAAGTGCATTTAAATATAGCTTAAATAACAAATACATTACATGGATAAGCCAAAACTCACTTAAAATTTATTTGCTTCATCAACCTATAATTTTAACTTTTATTTATGTTTTTTCTTAAATAACTTACTTGAAATTTAGTAAAATCTTGCTATTTGTATGTTATTAATGCAGTGCTGGTGTTTTTAAAAGTGCAAAATAATGAACAAACGAAGGGGTGTTCAAAAATATAGCAAAAAAATGGAACAGTGTCTCATAATAACACAGTACTAACTGTTGAAAATCCCATTAACCTTTCTATGGAGGAATGGCACATTTTTTGCAATATTCTTCCAATAAGAAAATAAATTAAGGAGGTGTGGCCTGCATATTACTGTCATAAATATAAATTATTAGGAGGTATTTAGTTAATGGAAGATAATGTTAAGAAACCAACGCTCTTTCAAGCCCTTTTGCCCATCATATTCCTTATTTTTGTTTTAGGATATGGGATTATTAGGCTAGAAGTTGACCCTCATATTCCGCTACTTTTAAGTGCTGCTTTTGCAGCGATAATAGCGTTATTAATCGGAACAAAGTGGGATACTATTGAAGATGGAATTTATAAAGGAATAATGTTAGCGATGCCGGCTATCGTTATTCTTATGGTGGTTGGAACTTTAATAGGTAGCTGGGTTGCTGGTGGAGTGGTTCCAACTATGATTTATTATGGTCTGCACATTTTATCTCCTTCAATTTTTCTGGTGGCTGCTTGCATTATAACAACTATAGTGGCTTTGTTTGTTGGAAGCTCATGGTCTACTGCTGCTACGATAGGTATCGCGTTAGTTGGCATAGGTGAAGGGCTAGATATTCCAACGGCTATGACAGCAGGCGCTGTAGTATCTGGGGCTTATGTAGGAGATAAAATGTCTCCCCTATCTGATACAACAAACCTTGCCCCTGGAACAACAGGAGAAGTAGAGTTGTTTGAGCATATTAAACATATGCTGTATGTCACTATTCCTGCATATATTATTACATTAGTGTTATTTGGCCTTATTGGTATAAGGTTTGCTGGTGGTACGCTAGATGATGGTAGAATTACAGAAATCACCAGCACATTGTCAAGTCATTTTAACATTAGTCCATTTATGCTAATTCCCTTAGTAATCGTATTAGTATTGATAGGGTTAAAAGTTAAGCCAATACCTGCCTTGTTATGTGGAAGTGTTGCAGGTAGTATCTTTGCCCTTTTGTTCCAAGGAGCGGATCTTTTTGGGGTAGTAGATGCCATGCACTTTGGATATGTTATGGAGTCTGGGGTTGAGTTAGTAGATGAGCTATTGTCAACTGGTGGTCTTCATAGTATGATGTGGACTATATCTTTGATTTTCTTGGCTTTATCCTTAGGCGGCATTTTAGAGCGAGCAAGATTTTTAGAGGTAATACTAGAGAACATTCTAAAGATTGCAAAATCTGTTGCGTCGTTAACTGTATTTACCCATATAACTGCAGTATTTGTTAACTTATTTACTGCTGACCAATACTTGTCAATAGTTTTGACTTCTAGAATGTATAAAGATGCTTATAAAAAGATGGGTTCCCATCCTAAAAACCTCTCCAGAGCAGTAGAAGCCTCAGCAACAGTAACTTCTCCTTTAATCCCTTGGAACACTTGCGGAGCATATATGTATGCAGCATTAGGGGTTAGTCCTTTTGCGTTTTTACCATACGCGTTCTTTAACATTTCAGCCTTCATAATTTCAATAATCTATGGCTTAACTGGTTTCTCGATGGAAAAATGGCAGGGTGAGATTCCTCCAATTGACGATGAGAAAAAAGCCAGTTAACTGTAAAACAACCTACTAAATTTTAGTAGGTTGTTTTTTTATAGCTTTTTGTTTAAAGAATTAGATAAACCTTTTTAGGTATGCTGGTGTATATATCTTTGGTGGGTAATTTAAAGTAAATAGAGGAATTTAAAGGTGGGTTGTTGAAATTATTTAGGAAGGCTAAATAATTATGTCTGGAGTGGTTTAGGTGATAAATAAAAGGTATATTAAAGAATCTCACCAACGTTGCATAGACCTCGGATTGTCTAAAAAAATAAAGTACAGTAAAAAAATATTAGGAAATGAAAAATTGCAAGATAAAATGGAAAACAAACGTGAATTTATTACCTTATCTAAGCCTTTTATATCAAAATTGTATGACTTTGTTAAAGGCTCAAATTTTTTTACTATTTTAACAGATGAAAAAGGTTGTATCTTGGATGTTATTGGTGATGATAAAATTTTATCTGAAGCTTTTTCTCTTAAAATGATTCCAGGTGCGTATATGGATGAAAAGAATATAGGTACAAATGCCATGAGTTTAGCGCTTACAGAAAAAACACCTGTCCAAGTATCAGGGGCAGACCATTTTATTACGGCATATCATCGCTGGACCTGTTCAGCTGCACCAATTAGAGACACAAAAGGGGAAATAATAGGTGTTCTTAATTTAACTGGATATAGTGATTCAGTTCATCCTCATAGCTTAGGAATGGTCGTTGCTGCAGTAAATGCAATAGAAAAAATGCTCGAGGCTAAAAGCTCAAATGCTGAATTAGAAAACGTTAAAATTTTCTTAGATACCATGCTTGATTCTATTCCTTCTGGAATCATAACTGCTGATTTGGAGGGAAACATAAAAACTCTGAACAAATATGCTACCGAGCTGTTTGGGTATGATTATCTAGAAATGAAAAACATGAATATTTCTGATGTTTTTAGTGAGTGGTCTAACGCTGTAAAAGCTATAAAAAAGAAAGAAAGTTTTTTGGATGAAGACGTTTTTGTAAAAGCAAACCGCAACATATTGCAGCTTAACTTAAGTGTGCATCCTATCTTAGATCATAAACGGAAATTAAAGGATGTGGTCTATGTTTTTAAAGAAGTAAAGAAAGTTAGAAAACTTGCTAATAAAATTATGGGCAGGCAAGCTATCTATACTTTTGATAAGATAATAGGCACAAATAAAGATTTTGTCGAAAGTGTTCAGTTTGCTAAAAAAATTTCTGATAGTCGTTCTACAATACTAATAATGGGGGAAAGTGGAACGGGAAAAGAAGTGTTTGCACAATCTATCCATAACCATAGTAGGAGGAGGAAAGAATCTTTTGTAGCAATAAACTGTGGAGCTATACCTAAAAACTTAATTGAATCTGAATTGTTTGGCTATGCTGAAGGAGCTTTTACAGGGGCGAAAAGGAGTGGCCATCCTGGTAAGTTTGAAATTGCTGATGGAGGAACGATATTTTTAGATGAGATAGGGGAAATGCCTTTAGATATGCAAACAAGGCTACTAAGAGTAATTGAGGAGGGAACCGTCAGTAGGGTTGGAAGCACAAATGAAGTTGTGGTAGATGTACGTATTATTGCCGCAACAAACAAAAAGTTATCTGATGAAGTTAAAAAAGGAAACTTTAGAAAAGATCTATTTTATAGACTTAATGTTCTCCCATTGAAGTTAATGCCTCTTAGGGAAAGAAAAGAGGATATACCTTTATTGATAGATTATTTCATGGATAGGATTTCAAAAAGAATTAATAAAAAGCAAGTTGAAATTTCTGCGAACCATATGGAAAAATTGTTGAATTATAATTGGCCTGGAAATATAAGAGAGTTAGAAAACTTAATAGAACTTATGTTAAATACAGAGAAGGTACCTAATTTTTTAGATTTAATAGATACAAAATCCGGTAGTGATCTTGACTATACAGTGTTAGATGATGATTTAACCTTGGAACAAGTAGAAAAAGAACATATAATAAAAGTTCTTAAGAGCAGCAACGGGAACATAACTAATAGCGCTAAAACTTTGGGAATTGGCAGAAATACTTTATACCGAAAAATAAAGAAGCACAAAATAAATTGCTCTAAATTTGAACAGTGTTCCAGTTTGGGACGGGGGTAATCTACAGCAAATGTTCCGTTTTGGGGCGTGTGTTTCAAGTGAAGATTAAAAAAATTCAGCTACAAAACATTATATTAAGCTTAAAACAGCTTATTATAATGTTTTTTCTTTTTTTAATCTTTCATGAAAAAATGGTATGGTTCTTGCTTTAATTATATATATTTATTTAAGTATATAATTAGGTAATTACAAAATGGAAAGATTTCAAATCTCCATAAGAATATACTACTTTGAAAAATGAAATGATTCTCACCCTAGGCTCAGAATAACATTTCGCTAAGTAGTAAGGGGGATATTTGAAATTGGTTATAAAAACACTGTTATATCAAGTGTTAAAGAGTTTTGTAATCGCCTAGAAATATATAATACAAAGGAGGAATTTATATGTATGGGTATAATGGAAAGATTTTAAGAGTTAATCTTAAAGAGAAAAGCTTTAAAGTTGAAGACTTAGATTTGGCTATGGCTAAAAAGTATATTGGTGGAAGAGGATTAGGGACTAAAATTTTAACTGATGAAGTAGATCCTAATGTAGAACCTTTAAGTCCTGAAAATAAGTTTATTGTGGTAGCTGGACCACTAACTGGAACTCCAACTCCTACAGGAGGAAGATATATGGTAGTGACTAAATCACCACTTTCTGGCACAGTGGCTAGTTCTAACTCTGGTGGTTATTGGGGTGCTGAATTAAAGGCGGCAGGCTATGATGTTATCATAGTGGAGGATAAGGCGGATAGTCCTGTTTACATTAACATCGATGATGATTCTATAGAAATAAAAGATGCAGACTTTTTATGGGGCAAAACAGTTTCCGAAACTACTAAAGCGCTGGAAGAAATTTATCCTCAAAAAACTAAAGTGTTGACAATTGGACCTGGTGGCGAAAATTTATCGAACTTGGCTGCTGTCATGAATGATATAGATAGAGCAGCTGGGAGGTCTGGAGTAGGAGCTGTTATGGGTTCTAAAAATTTAAAAGCAATAACGGTTAAGGGGACTGGCAAGGTAAAAATCCACAACGAAGCAAAACTAAAAGAAGTATTTCCAAAAGCGGTAAAAAAGATAAGAGAAAATGGAGTTACAGGAGAAGGACTTCCTACTTATGGAACCGCAGTACTTGTAAATATTATAAATGAAAATGGAGCTTTCCCAACTGACAACTTTCAAAAAGCTTTTTTTGATAAAGCTGAAGATATAAGTGGTGAAACGCTGGCTGATAAATACTTGGTTAAAAAAACAGCCTGTTATAGATGTCCTATAGCCTGTGGTAGGCACTGTAAAGTTGGCGATTTAGAAGCTGGTGGACCGGAATACGAAACAATCTGGGCTTTCGGAGCGGACTGCGGTGTGTCAGATTTAGAAGCTGTTATAAAAGCGAACTATTGGTGTAATGAAATGGGTATCGATACAATTTCTGTGGGAGCTACTATAGCTGCAGCTATGGAGCTCTACCAAAAAGACTATATTAAAGATGAAGAAGTTGATGGTACACCTTTAGAGTTTGGCAATACTGAGGCTGTAATTGAATGGACGAAAAAGATTGGAAGAGCAGATGGATTGGGTGCTAAAATGGCGGAAGGATCCCATAGATTAGCAGAATCTTATGGAGCTCCAGAACTTTCTATGAGTGTTAAAAAACTAGAGATTCCTGCTTATGACCCGAGAGCTATACAAGGGCAAGGTCTTCAATATGCTACCTCAAACCGTGGAGGTTGTCATGTAAGGGGATACCTGATTTCGCCAGAAATTTTGGGCCTTCCAGAAAAACTAGATAAGTTTTCTCTAGAAGGAAAAGCTCAATGGGCAAAAATATTCCAAGATTTAACTGCTAGTATAGATTCTTTAGGTTTATGCCTGTTTACCTCATTTGCTCTAGGGCCTGAGGATTATGCAGACCTATATAACGCTGTTTGTGGTACCGACCATACAGCAGAAACAATTTTAGAAGCTGGAGATAGAATCTGGAATATTGAAAAGCTATTTAACCTAGAAGCTGGTATTGACAAAAAACAAGATAAGCTTCCAAAGAGGTTGCTAGAAGAGCCTATTCCAGATGGCCCATCAAAAGGGTGGACTCATAAGCTAGACCAACTTCTTCCTGAGTATTATGAAGTTAGAGGCTGGGATGAAGAGGGAGTTCCTACAAAAGAAAAACTTAAAAAGCTGGATATTTAATAATATATTTAATATAACTTAGACACAAAAAGGACTTCCTTTTGGGAGTCCTTTTGTTAAATAAACTTATCAGAAAGGATTAGCGGTATGAATCTAAAAAAGGTTTACTTAGAACTTACCGATAAATGCAATCTTAACTGCAAAATATGTTATAGAGAAGCTTGGGCGCATAGACCACAGCACATGAAAGAGAGCCTCTTAGAAAATATAAAACAGCAAATCAGTAAAGTTAATAACTTAGATGAAATAATGTTAGGGGGGATAGGGGAGCCAACATACTCACCTTTATTTGAAAAAGCTTTATGGCTTTTGCAGGATTACCATCTCACTGTAACTACAAATGGCACCTTATTAAATGAAAATAATATTGATCTATTGTCAGAATATGTTGACGTAATTGTAATATCCATTGACGGTCTTAGAGACTGCTATGAGAATCTTAGGGGCGCTAACTTAGACAAAGTAATAACAGGAATAAAAAAGATAGACAAAGCCAAAAGGGGCAGAGGAAGTAAAAGTCCTCATGTTCAAGTTCAGTTTGTAGCTAGCCGAGACAACATCGATGATATTTTCGGATTAATTGATTTGTGTGCAGAATTAAATATAGAAAAACTTATTATCTCAAACTTACTGCCTCAAGATGAAAAAAATGCTGACAAGATACTTTACACTCGATATGAAAATAAAGAAGTGAAGCAGTTGTTTAGCAGAGTAAGAAACTACTCATTTTCTAAAGGAGTTAACCTATTTATTCCCAACATTGAGCTTAAAACTGAAAGACGATGTAATTTCATAATAGAGGGAGCAACTTTTATAACTTCAACAGGTCAAGTTACACCTTGTTATCGGTTTGCTCATGATTCTAAAGAATATGTATTTGGTAGAGAAAAAAACATAAGGGCTAAAAGCTTTGGAGATCTAAACTGTAGTGATATACAAGCAATATGGCAAAGCAAAGAATACACAGAGTTTAGAAATAGTGTCTACAATAACTTATACCCATCCTGTACAGATTGTGATCTGGTGGAGGGGTGTGACATGGTAAATGATGCCGATACAAACTGTTATGGTGTTTCACCGTCATGCAGTGATTGTATTTGGGCTAGGAACATAGTTGTTTGCCCTTAGGAGGTGGAATGTGTGGAAATTGAAGTTAGACTTTTTGCTACTTTGAGAGAAGGTCGTTGGAAAAAAAATACAATGAGTTTTTCTACTAGCAGTGTAACCCCGAAAGTAATAGCAGAACAATTACAGATTGACGAAGGGGATATAGCGATACTTTTAGTTAATGGTAGAGATGGTTCACTAAATACCGAGCTATCTGATGGAGATGTTGTATCTATTTTCCCGCCGGTAGGTGGTGGATAAAGTGAAAAGGTATATTAAAAACATGAACATGTTGTCACAAAAAGAAAACGATAGCTTAAAAAGGTATAAAATATGTGTTGTTGGCTGTGGCGGTTTAGGGGGGCATATTATAGAAATGCTTGTTAGATTAGGTGTAGGGCATGTCACCGTCGTTGACTACGATAGGTTTGATGAGACAAATCTAAATCGCCAGCTTTTATCCGATGTTAAGTCCCTAGGAAATCTTAAATCACAAGCAGCTAAAGCTAGGGCACAGCTTGTCAATTCAGATGTAAAGGTGGTGCCGATTAACGAAAAGCTTAGCGATGATAATGGGGAAAGAATTCTTAAAGGGCATGACATTGTGATTGATGCCTTAGATAATATAGAAGCAAGGCTTACTTTACAAGAGGTATCCAAAGAGCTACAAATGCCACTAATACACGGAGCAATAGCAGGATGGTATGGCCAGGTAACAACTATCCTACCTGGAGATGACACTCTAAGCAAGATTTATAAAACAGACCAGAATAGCGGGGTAGAAAAAGAGCTAGGAAATCCATCCTTTACCCCTGCTTTGGTAGCATCTATACAGGTAAGTGAAGCGCTAAAGCTACTAATAGCAAGAGGCGAATTGCTTAGAAATAAGTTGTTAAATATAAACACACTTGACCAAGAATATGAGGTAATAGAGTTAAGTTAAAAAAAGGTAAGCTACAGCCAAAGCTGCAGCTTACCTTTTTTGTTCAATTTAAACCTAATATCGAAAACAAAAACCGCCCCGCACGGAAAAGCGCTGAAGACCGTTTTGGTAGACCTCACGGAAAAGCGCTGAAAATATATAACTAAACCACTGCAAAAATAGAAGTGGTTGTGCAATCACCTTTCCAACTTTCTGCTGTCCAACTGTCCGCTGACCCCAAAGCAGAGCCTTTTAAAAATGCCCACGGAATTTTCGAAATTAGCTACACGAGTAGTGGTAATCTGTAATAGGAGGTAAGGCATTGGTAAAACCGGTCAGGGCATACTTACTAATTTCTGACCGCTGATTACTAACTACTAATATTCAGTAGCCGATGCCTTTATAACTAATGCTCTGCCAAATATCCCCTCAAATAGGTAGTGGTCGGCCTCTGTGCCGACCACATCAGTAAATGGCATCCCCGATGGAAGTTTTTAATTGATATTGAGCCAAAAAAATCAGAGGTGGACACAGAGAACCACCTCTACACTCATACACTCATGCACCTATCCAACCATCCAACTATCTTCTATCAAACTGCTTTTAACAACTAAGCACAAACTCTTGATGCTTATCTAGATCTTTCTCTTTACACTCAACCTTTATCTTAGTTCCTTCCTTTTCATAGCTAGTGGATATGATTGTGGCGTTTTCGTTGAAATATGAAACTACATCCCCTCTATCATAAGGGATTACCAACTCACATTTTACATAGTCAGTAAAAATTTTGTTTTCGATAAGCTCGGTCAGCTCTTTAAGCCCTACTTTTTGTTTAGCGGAAAGATATACCTTCTCCCCGTTAATTTTCGGGATGCGTAAATCTGTAAGGTCGCATTTGTTGTATGCATAAATTACTGGGATATCTTTAACTCCTATATCCCTTAAAGTACTATTAGTTACTTCAATCTGTTTTTCATAACTTGGGTTTGAATAATCAACAACGTGAACTAAAAGGTCAGACTCTGTAACCTCTTCTAAAGTTGAACGAAACGCTTTTACAAGATGGTGAGGTAGGTCGCTTACAAACCCTACTGTGTCAGTTAATAGGAAAGACTTATTATCAAACAGGGTAATGTTTCTAACTGAGGTGCGAAGCGTGGCAAATAGCATATCTTCTTCATACACTGACTTTTCAGCCTCAGGGTTATAGGTTTCTAGCATGGAGTTCATAACAGTGGATTTGCCAGCGTTGGTGTAGCCTACCAACGAAATAACCGGAACATTAGATTTTTGTCTTTGTTTTCGCTGTGTTTGTCTTCTTGCAACTAAGTCCTTAAGCTGTTTGTTAAGCTCAGAAATTTGCTTTTGAATTTTACGTCTATCAAGCTCCAGCTTTGTTTCTCCAGCTCCTCTCATGATAGTTCCTGTGCCACCCCGTTGTTGCTCCAAAGATAGTTCAGAATTTCTTAGTCGAGGCAGCATGTACTGAAGCTGTGCTATTTCCACCTGAAGTTTTGCTTCTTTTGTTTTTGCCCGTTGGTAAAAAATATCCAAAATAAGGCTGGTTCTATCCATAATTGTACAGTTTAAGCCTTCTTCTAGGTTTCTAATCTGTGAAGGAGAAAGCTCGTTGTTAAATATAACAAGATCACTTTCCTCCTGCTGTACCAGCTGATGTATGTCGTTTACTTTCCCTTTTCCCACATAGTGGGATGTATTTATATGATCTAAGTTTTGAACTACTTTTTCTATCACGACAATACCGCAGGCATCTGCCAAATTAGCTAACTCTTCCATAGAGTATTGAAAATCTAGGTTGTTTTTTAAATTTACTCCCACCAGTATAGCTTTTTTTGTTTGTTCCATATTTATCCCCTCCAATTATTTTGATACAGGAATGGGTCTAATGATAATTATTTTTCATATTATGCCTCTAAAAATAGACGCAAAAAAAAAGGTAGATTCATCCTACCTCCCAAAACTCAAATTATATAGGGTTCCATTAAAAAAGGCAGACCAATCCCGTTTGCTCTTAAAAAGAGCGTAATGCTATTTAAGTTTAACTGCGTGAAATACGCAAACGGATTCTTCCAATACGGAAGAAAGCTACCTTAATCATCAATGAAACCTCCCAACATAACTAACTTAAAGCTATTATAACACACTAAATTAAGAAATATCAATCATTTTAGGCAGCTAGTTGATAACTAATGGAAATTTTCGATTGTCTTAGAAAATTAGGCAACAAAATATTTTGTTTTATTTACTGACCCTATGCTTAATATTTACATAACATAGTAGCAGTAAAGAAAGGAGGGGAAAAATGAGTTTAAACTTTGAAAGTCAATATCCACCTGGATCTCTAGTGAGGATTTGGGCTCGACAATATGAAAATGGTGACACCTTAGGATTAGATGGTAGTGAAGTTTTTGAAGTGTTAGAGTGGGGTCAGGATTTTGTAAGGGTTGGTATAATGTATGAACAAAATGAACAGTGGCATATGTTGCGGGATTTGGTAATTAGGATATTGGATATAGTAGCGATGAAGGGAATAATTTTTGGCACCATAGTTACAATCACTTTAGACATTGGAACTAACGAATTTGGTTCTACTGAAGATTGGGAGGCATCACTTTATGAAGGAGCGGTTCCCCAGGAAGAAACAGATGGAAGATTTACTGACTGGGTTCAGGCAGTAAATAATCGAGTAACATTTAGGCTGCCGCAAGATGTGCGGGAAGGATTTGAAATACCATGGAACGAACCTGATAACACTTATGTAAGGTTACGTACCACAGAAGGATATCCAACCTTTGATATAGTAACAGAGCCATTTACACTTCAGCAAAATAGAATTTATAAAGTTCCAGTACAAGTTACCTCTACACCTATAGTACTTCCTAACGTTGACTCAGAAGAACAGCAAGAATAAATGAAATTTGGGGCTGTATCAAAACTGCTATGGATACAGCCTTTTGCCTGATTGCCTTTCTGATTTTTTACCCAGCCACTGCCGCACAAGCAAGATAAGAACTTACAAAAAACTGCCCTTTAAATTTCCTCCAAAAAGTGATAACGTTAATGTATATAAATTCCGTTATGGAGGGGAAAAAATGGATTTATTTCAAGGGTTGAAAAAATATTTTGGATATGATGAATTTAGGCGGGGGCAAAAGGAACTTGTAGAGGGTATTGTGTCGGGCAAAGATGTTTTAGGTATTATGCCTACAGGTGGAGGAAAGTCGCTATGCTATCAGCTGCCCGCTTTAATGCTAGATGGGATTACTTTAGTTATATCTCCTCTTATATCCCTGATGAAGGATCAAGTGGACAGTCTTAACGAAATGGGGATAAAAGCTAGTTATATTAACAGCAGCCTTACTAGAGGTGAATTAAACCAAAGAATTAACGAGATAAAAAATAATCAATATAAAATAATTTATGTTGCTCCAGAACGACTAACCAGTGAGGGAAAAGATTTCTTGCAGAAGCTAAATATTTCTCTGGTAGCCATTGATGAGGCCCATTGTATAAGTCAATGGGGGCATGATTTCAGGCCAAGCTATGTCCAAATACCAAAGTTTATTGAAAGCCTAGAAAAAAGACCGGTGGTAGCGGCATTTACAGCTACCGCTACAGAAAGAGTAGTAGAAGAAATAGAAAACTTAATAAATCTTAAAGCGCCTATTTCAGTAAATACTGGGTTTGATAGACCTAATCTGTTCTATCAAGTGCTAAAGGTTCCGGACAAGCTAGCTTACACATCAAAGTACCTACAGGAGAATAATGGTGACAGCGGCATCATTTATTGCTCTACCAGAAAAACTGTAGAATCTTTGACAAAAAAGCTAAAGGAAAAAGGTATAGACGCAGCGGACTATCACGGCGGTATGAACTCCGATATAAGAAAAAAGCACCAAGAGGATTTTATCTTTGGGCGGACCAAAATCATTGTCGCCACCAACGCCTTTGGTATGGGAATAGATAAGCCGGACGTTAGATTTGTCATTCACTACAACATGCCCCAAAATATGGAATCCTACTATCAGGAAGCGGGAAGAGCGGGACGGGACGGTGAGGACAGTCAGTGTATTTTGTTGTACTCGCCAGATGATATAGTCAAACAAAAGATACTAGTGGAAAACGGCACCCGTTCACCAAAACGACAAAAGATTCTGTATCAAAATCTACAGTACTTAATAGACTACTGTCACACTAACGAATGCTTAAGAAATGAAATACTATCTTATTTTGGCGAAAGGATAGTGGACAAGTCCTGTAGCAGCTGTGGCAACTGCTTAAGTGAATCGGAAATGATAGATATAACTGTTGAGGCGCAAAAGATATTGTCCTGCATTTATCGAACAGGGCAGCGCTACGGAACGGCAGTTATTGCCCAGGTGCTTAGAGGATCAAAAAACAAAAGAATAATAGACTTTGGCTTAGACAAGGTATCTACCTATGGCATTATGAAGGAGTACACAGAAAAATCCATTAAAGAAATAGCGTTAACATTAGCTGCTAAGGACTATATTTATATTACCACCGACAAATTCCCTGTATTAAAATTAACGCAAAAATGTAAGCCACTTTTAAAAGGGCAAGAGAAGATTTTCCATAAAAAAGAGCTGGTTTATCAAAAGCCTGCTAGTAAAGCAAAAGCTGAGAAACAACAGGATCAAAAAGTAATTCAGGATTATGATCAAGAGCTGATGGAAACTTTAAGAGAGGTGCGCTTAAAAATAAGCCAGCAAAAGGAATTAGCTCCTTTTATGATTTTTCACGACAAAACATTAAAGGAAATGGCGGCAGCGTACCCACAGGATAAAGATGAATTTATAGAACTAAGTGGTGTAGGACTTAAAAAATATGATTCATATGGGCAACAGTTTATAGACGCAATAGTAGAATACTGTAAAAGAAAAGATATAAATCCAAAAAGCTCAAAGGAAAAGAATATAAAAGTAGAAACAGTAACAGCTACACCACAATCTGATGAAGACAGGTATGAACAAACCTACCAACTATATGAGGATGGGTTGCCGCTAGATGAAATTTCCCAAAAGCGAGGTTACACAACAACCACTATATTAAAACATTTAAAAAAATGTCATGAACAAGGAAAACTAGTAAACTGGGATAACTTTTTAGATGACTTAACAAAAGAGGAGCAAATTCTATCTGCCATAGAAAAAGCGGGCACCGAAAAGCTGCGACCAATAAAGCAAGAGTTATCAGATGAAGTAACCTATGATGATATACATGTTGTAATGTATAAGCATAAGCTTTAATTAGTTAATAAAGGGGCTGTCTCTTCAGGGAAAATTCCTGTTTAGAGACAGCCCCTTTGTTTAGATAAGGCTTGCCAATTTAAATCCCAATTGTTGAGCTTTGGGAATTATCGTACGTTCTTTACAGACTTTAATTTCAGGATGTTGATTTTCAGCGGTAGGGGTAATTTCTTTGGTTATTTTAGTACCTTGCGGAAAAAGTTCTACAAAGCCGCCGACAGAACATTCGCTTCCATAACCACAGCTAAAGCATGCGTAATTAAGAAACTTAGCTAGGGACTTTATTGATGAACTAGCACTTGTCCTCATAGAGGTAGAGGTTGACCTCTGTGTCAACCGGTCAGTAAATGGATGCAAAAGCTTACTCAATAAAGCTGGCTAGTTACACAGAAGGTAAAGGAACATTTTTAATGCGATTTTTTAGCTACCAAGAAGTAGATCACAAGTATATAGCTAAAAGTCATCAAAGTGGACCCTTGAATATAAGAAGGTATCTCCTAGGTAAATCAAATGCAATAAATAAAACGTTAAATTAGCATGTTTCTATTTAAAATATATGATAGTAAACTAAAAAAAAGCGGTGGGGAATTAAGCCGCTTTTTTTTATCCTTTTTTCTCCTTTGGTTCTTGCCAATTCACAATTTTGTCACAAAAAAGTGGTATACTAGAAAAATAAACTGTTAATGGGGTGAGTAATTTATGATAGGTGCTAGAATTTTGTTAGTAGAGGACGAGGACAATTTAGCTAAGCTTATAAATACATATTTAACTAGAGAAAAAGCAGAAGTTACCCTTGCGGCAGATGGGCAAGAAGCTTTAGATAAATGGGATAAATCCCAATATGACTTAGTGATATTAGATGTTATGCTTCCAGTTTACGATGGTTGGGTTATATGTAAAAAGATTAGAGAGGAAAGCTCTGTTCCAATAATAATGTTGACAGCAAGATCGGAGGAATATGACCGTTTGTTTGGGTTTGAATTAGGTGTAGATGATTATGTAACCAAACCATTCAGCGTTAAGGAATTAGTAGCAAGAGCTAAAGCACTGCTGAAAAGAACCAAAAAAAATAATGACGATAAAGTTATTTTTGGTAATTTAGTTATTAACAAGACATCACACCAGGTTTTCATTGATGATAAGCCTATAAAACTTACTCCCAAAGAGTATGACCTTCTTATTTACCTATTGAACAATGAAGGCAATGCTTTAACTAGAGAGTTGGTGCTAGATGGTGTGTGGGGGTATGATTACTTTGGTGACCTTAGAACTGTGGATACACATATAAAGAGGTTGAGAAAAAAGCTACAAAACACTCCTGTTGAAATAAAGACAGTGAGAGGAATTGGCTACAGATTTGAGGTAGTTAAAAATGAGAATTAACTCTATATTTACCAAGCTATTTTTGCTACTTATTGTTTTTACTATAATAATAATGGGAGTACTTATAGCAGGACAGTCTCAATTTTTTGATTCATTTTATAAAAGCCAAAAGGTAAACAACCTAGAAAACAGTGCTAAAGTATTGGAAGAAGAAATTTCAGAATACGGTCTGCAATCAAGAGAAACCCAGGAGCTACTGTCGGTGGTAACCGATAACATAAACGGTGATGTTTTTGTGCTAGATTTTGACGGTAACATGTTAGCAGGGGAATCAAATATGATGATGGGGCACAGAATCAATATTCCTAGAAAGGAGTTTGAAGAGGCTACGACAGGTGAGATAGTGTGGTATCAAAGCAATGTTGGTCATCAGCGACATAATAACGTAGAAATGATTGGGGTGCTGGTACCTAGCACATCTTATATTTACTTTTTTCAAACACCTCTACAACCTATAGAGGAAGCAATATATATTGCCCAAAAATTTACAATGTATACTATGTTAATTGCTCTTGTTGTTTCCATCATTTTAGCTTGGATGTTTTCAAAAAATCTCACTACACCTTTATTTAAAATTAATTCCCAAGCCCAAAGTATAGCAAGGCTAGATTTTGATGAAAGGTGGGAGGATTCAAGAGGGGACGAGATAGGCCAGCTGGGTCAAACATTGAACACCATAAATGATGAGTTAAAAATGACTATTGATAAGTTAGAAACTGAGCTAGCTAAAGAAAAGAGTATCGATAAAATGAGAAAAGAGCTTGTAGCAAGGATATCCCATGAGCTACAAACACCGTTATCTCTTATAAAAGGGTATATAGAAGCACTGGAAGATGACATTTATGAAAGCGAAAGTGAACGACAAAACTACTATCAAATAATCCAACAAGAATCGGATAAAATGAGCAAGTTAGTGAAGGAAATGGTCAACTTAGGAGTGCTAGAATCACAAAAAGTAAAACTAGATATTCAAAAAGTTGATTTACACTCCTTAATTCAAAAAAATATAGATAAGTTTGCTATAGAAGCTAAAAAAGAAGATATAGCGCTAAAGTATGACGGACAAAAGCAAGTAAAGGCGATGTGTGATGAATACAGAATCGATCAAGTGTTGACAAACTTTTTGGATAACGCCATGAAAAATGTACCGGTAGGCGGTGAAATAAAAGTTGCTGTAAAAAAAGAGGACCAAAGAGTGAAGGTGTCAGTTTTTAATCAAGGCAAACACATAAAAGAACAGCAGCTACAGCATATATGGGAAAGCTTCAACAAAGGAGAAAAAAGCAAAGGCACAGGACTAGGCCTAAGCATAGCCCAAAACATACTCAAGCTACACAAAAGTAATTTCGGAGTGGAAAATGTTGAGGGGGGAGGGGTAGTGTTTTATTTCGATCTTCCAGACAGCTTATAAGCACCTATCTTCGTTGTTTCCCGATACTCAGAATGTCCTCACGTATTAAGAGATACGCTCCGGGATCCTGAGTTCGGGCGCCTAGAATCTAGGCACTTCTAAGCTGTCTGGGCGGGTCTTCCCCCCCACCCAAAAAATCTTCAACCTTTTGTACATGATAAATTACATTGAGGTAAAAAACAAAACAGTGGGCTAAATCTTTTCCTCGAAGAGGTAGTGGTCGGTCTCTGTGCCGACCACAGCAGTAAATGGCATCCCTAATGGTATTTTTTAAATTGGTACCGATCAAGCCAAACAGGTCAGAGGTGGACACAGAGATCCACCTCTACAGTGGGGAAGGAGAATGCCTTTAAGAGGCTAGAGGCATTACAATTGCTACTACCGACGCAGCATGTAGCCAATTTCGAAAATTCCGTGGGCATTTTTTCACGGTTTTCCCCATATAACAAAAAAGCGTCCCAATTGAAAATTGGGACGCTTTTTTTTGAAACTACTCTACCCCATCTTGGGATTTTTCTACATGGTCGCGGATTTTTTCCTTAAGTTCTTCAGCCTGTTCTTCTGTGATTTTGCCTTTAGCTACTTTCTCATCAATTTTATCAAATATTTTTTGCATTTTTTCTTCGTCGATATCTTCAGCATCAAAACCAAACATCTCAAGGGTTTCCTCTGTGTTTTCCTCTTGCTCTAATTCAGGCTGCTGCTCATCATTCGTTACGCAGGAGGGGCAGGTTAAACTTTGACCAGAGGCAGGTACGGCATAAGCAAAAAATAGCAGAAAAGCTGCAAACAAAACTAAAATTTTTTTCAATGCTACACTTCCTTTCAAAAAATATGTTGCTTATAGTATGACCATATTGCTTTAGGAAGTTGTATTTTTTGGAGAAAAAATTAAAATGGTTGAACGGTGGTTAAGCAGTAGTCGAACTATAGTTAAGCAATGGTTAAACAATAGCTTCTATAGCAAGCTAAATTTTCCTATCTAATTATCAAACTTTTTTCTATTAACAAGTATGCTGTCTGGCTTATTTTTTTAAAACCTATCACACTCCTGTCACAAAAGCTGCCTATAATAAGGGTATACCAATTAACGAAAGGAAGTGAGTTAAATGAAAAAAGTTTTAATTGCAGTAGGAACTCTAGGCTTGATTGCTGCACTTACATTGCCTGCCTTTGCAAGCGAAGGTTTTATCGGAAATGGTGGTGGCTTTAGGTGGGGTGAAGAAAATGTAACTCCAATGGAGCAAGCAGCAGAAATAACCGGCGAAGACTACGAAGACATGAGAGAAAGAAGAGAGCAAGGTGAAACCTGCCATGATATTTTTGAAGATACTGGCGTAGACCTAGATGAAATGAGAGAGAGCAGACATCAAGAAATGCTAGACCGCATTGACGAAGCTGTAGCTTTAGGCGAAATTACCGAAGAAGAGGCCAACCAATTTAAGGAGCATATTGAAGAACGCTCAAACATGATGGATGGCAACGGCCCACACCACGGCCCTAAAGGCGGCATGAGAATGAATAGACAAGAGCGTCAAGGTAGATAAGTAAAAAAACAACCCTAAGGTGGGTTGTTTTTTACTTATCTACCGCGAACGAAATGCAACTACAGGTTTTCTTTTTTCTTATGCTTTATCCATAAAAAATATGGAAAAACAAAAATAATTATTCCAATCATTAAAAAGCTAGCTATTAACTCAGCTAATTTCGAATCATACCCCAATACAAACCTAGGTATAATTTCAATAGTCACTAGTAATATAGTAAAACCAATTACGTTAAAAAATGCGTTGTTCTTAATACTGGTTATTAACACCAAAATATCGAGAATAACTACTGGAAACAAAGCTATTTTCAAACCTGTCATATCTGCCGGAATGGAATCCCCAAATTTTGTCTTAAAATGTATTAAAAAAGAAATTAACAAATCCACCAAAAAAACCAAATGAAAGCAGTAATTTGAATAAACTTTGTGATGGTCTCCAATTTACAAATTTTTTAAGATTTTTCAAAACAACACTCCTCTTCATGTTTTTATTTCTGCATCTTTTTATTAAAACCTTTTTTTAAAAATATTTTCTATTTTATTTCTTTTAAGATATTAGTAATTTAGTAGTTGAAGTGGAAAGTTACCGCCTAAACAGCTAATAAAAGCCATTTTTATTATTGTAATTGATACCTAGCTCTTAAAACCTGCTACCAATTCTTAAACAAACTTATCACAAACCTGTCACATTAAAGGTATATAATCTATGTATACAACGTATAGAAAGGATGTGTTTACTGATGAGGAAGTTATTGATTGGTGCTGGGGTTTTGACACTTATTGTTGTTTTTGCAGTTCCTACATTTGCTAGTGAGAGTTTTTCTGGCTATGGCTGGGGTCGTGGTAGGTGTCATGGTTACTATGACGATGATAGCAATAGCTATAGTAGAAGTGAAATAAGAGAAGATAGGCAACAGCGAATGTTAGATCGTATTAATGAAAGAGTAGCAGATGGTGAAATAACGGTGGAAGAAGGGGAAATTCTAAAGGAACATATTTTAGATAATAACAATTAAGTAACTGGTCAGGGGCTGTATTTTAGAAAGATTAAATCTCTAAAATACAGCCCCATTTTTATATACTACCGTTTTAGTATTTCACTTCTTTACTTAAACTTTAAATAAGTTTTAAATTTTAAGAAAATTATTGTGGTCTAAAAACAATGGTTATATAATAAATATGTTACAGTGCCATGTGCAGTCATCATGGAAAATATAATTATAGGAAGGTGTTAATATGCCAGTAATTATCCTTAAATAGCTAACATGTTGGATTTTAATTTAAGGAGAGGAATAACATGAGTAATAATCTAGAAAAGATGAATCAGTTTTTTGACGTAAGAGCAGACTCTTACGATGAGCATATGAATAAATCAATAGGTAGCTTTGAAACTTACTATGTAAAGGTAGCAGACCCTATAAAGAACACCGATGAAACAATAGAGATACTTGACTTGGGATGCGGTACAGGCTTGGAGTTAAGAAGCATATTTGAAAAAGCGCCAAACGCTCGCATAACTTGCATAGACATGTCAGAAAAAATGTTGGAACTACTAAAGTCAAAGTATAGTGATAAACTCAACCAAATAAATATCATTCAAGGTTCATATACTGAACTAGACCTAGGCCAGCAAAAATATGATTACGTCATTTCTGTAATGACTATGCACCACTTGCTGCATAACGACAAAGAACAGCTATACAAAAAAATTAAAGAAGCGATCAAGCCAAACGGCACTTATATCGAAGGGGACTATGTGGTAACCAAGGAAAAGGAAGAAAATCTAGTAAACTTCCTTGAAGAAGTAGCTCAAAAACATGGTCTTCCCAAAGATGGATCATATCATATAGATATTCCTTTTTCGTTGGAAACTCAACGAAAGCTCTTTAGCAAGGCTGGTTTTGCAAAATTTGAAGTTGTTTTTAAAGAGGGCGAACATACAATAATTGTAAGTAAATAGTGTTTAGCGTCAAACCCACCTTCATTTGAAAAATTAAGGTGGGTTTATTTTTTATTGTTAAAATTTCTAAAAAACAAACTTGTAAAACGGTATACTTACGGGGGTTAAGGAGAGACTAAAAGCTTGTTAACCAGACGATTTTATACGATAGCCTTGACATTCAGTTTTTACTTAATGTATACTTTGATTATCAAACTAATAAATCCAGAAAGTACTTAAAAATAATATCTTTTTAATATGATGCTTTGGGAATCAAAATATTTTCAAAGCCTATAGGAGGAAAACAAAAATGAAACTAGCTCCTTTAAAAATTGGAAACCTACAATCAAAACTTCCTATAATACAAGGAGGTATGGGTATAGGAGTTTCTCTATCTAAATTAGCTGCAGCAGTTGCCAACGAAGGCGGAATAGGAACAATTTCTGGTGTGCAGATAGGGTTTAAAGATCCTGAATTTGAAACAGACAGCGAGAAAGCTAATATAAAGGCGTTGAAAAATGAAATAGCTAAGGCAAAAGAATTGGCACCAGAAGGTATCATTGCAGTAAACCTGATGGTAGCTTTATCAAACTATGATGATATGGTAAAGGCAGCGGTCGATGGAGGAGCAGATATAATAGTTTCCGGTGCCGGTATACCTAGTCGACTGCCGGAGCTGGTGCAGGGAAGAAAATGCAAACTAATACCAATAGTTTCTTCAGGTAAGGCGGCAAAAATCATTTGTAAACGTTGGAAGTCTAGGTACAATTATCTGCCCGACGGAATCATAGTTGAAGGACCAGACGCAGGTGGACACTTAGGATTCAGCATGGATCAGTTAATAGAAGGTGGAAATAAAGATTTAGAAACCATAGTCAAAGAAACAATCGAAATAGTAAGGCCCTTTGAAGAAGAGGATAAGAAAATACCTATAATTGCAGCTGGAGGAATATTTGACGGTAGCGATATAGCAAAATTTTTGCAGCTAGGAGCCTCTGGAGTGCAGATGGGTACAAGATTTATAGCAACTGAGGAATGCGATGCAAGCAAAGCTTATAAGAATGAGTTTATAAATTGCAAAAAAGGTGATATACAGCTTACACAAAGCCCTGTAGGCATGCCTGGTAGAGCTATAAGGAATAAATTTTTATCTAAGATAAGTGACGAAAGAAAAAATATAAGTAAATGCTATAACTGTTTAAGTAAGTGTAATCCAGCTACTACCCTTTACTGTATTTCTGAAGCATTACTTAATGCCGTAAAAGGTAATACTAAAGAAGGCTTGATTTTTACCGGAACTAATGGATATAAAATAGAAAAAATAGTTTCGGTAAAGGAGCTTATGCAACATTTAAAAAGAGAAGTGGGGGAAGGAATGTGAGTAAATCAGTATCGGTGTTAAATGAATTGTTGGTAGAGCTTTTTAATGACATTCTTATTATCGAACAAAACGCATTAAAAATAGGTGATTTTAGCGATTTATCCATTACGGAAATGCACACAATAGAAGCAGTGGGCAAAGAAAAACAGAGGACTATGTCCCAAGTGGCAACAGACCTAAAGGTCACTATCGGCACCTTAAGCATAGCTATCAACTCTTTAGTTAAAAAGGGTTATGTTGAAAAAGTGCGCTCTGAACGAGATAGAAGGATTGTATATTTAACCCTTACCAAAAAAGGAAAGCTAGCTTACAAAGTGCACGAGAAGTTCCATAATGAAATGGTTAAGCAAACTATCTCCGGACTTACCGAACAGGAGGAACAGGTGCTGATAAAGGCCTTAGAAAAATTAAACAAGTTTTTTAAGGAAAATAACCAGCTTGGAAAAGAAGGTGAGTAAAGCCATGAAAGAAGTACAAATTATAGCTACCGGCAGTTACGGACCTAAAAATGTGCTAACAAACGATGATCTTTCACAAGTCATTGATACCAACGATGAATGGATAAAATCACGAACCGGTATATCACAGCGGCGAATCTCTTTAGATGAAAACACCTCTGATATCGCCACTAAAGCTGCTCAAAAAGCGCTAGATAGTTCTGGACTAAAGCCAGAGGAGATTGACCTGATAATAGTAGCAACTGTAACACCAGATTGTTATACCCCATCTACTGCATGTATAGTACAGAAAAACCTAGCAGCTTCTACTGCAACCGCTTTTGATATAAACGCTGCTTGCTCTGGATTTATTTACTCTATGAATGTTGCGACCCAATTTATAAAAACCGGAGCTGTCAAAAATGCACTGATTATTGGGGCGGAAACTTTGTCTAAAATATGCGACTGGAATGATAGAAGCACCTGTGTGTTATTTGGAGATGGAGCAGGCGCTGCAATTTTAACAGCCGCTGAATCACCTGGCCTTTTATCAATTTACTCAGCTTCTGATGGGCAGGGAGAAGACCTTTTAAAATGTAAAGCAGCACCGTTGGGGATAAATAACACCGGCTTAACTGGAATGGAAAAAAGAGAGGATGGAAGCCTTAATTTTATATCTATGGAAGGTCGAGAGGTTTTCAAGTTTGCAGTAAAAGTTATGGCTGAAGGGATTAACAAGTTGCTAAATGATAATAGTTTAGATATAGAAGATGTTCAATATATAATCCCTCATCAAGCTAATCTGCGGATGATAGAATATATTTCAAAAAAGTTAAACGTTGATATGGATAAGCTTTATACAAACATTGAGCGTTACGGCAACACTTCATCTGCTAGCATCCCAATAGCTCTAGATGAAATGAACGAAAAAGGCCTACTAAAAAAAGGGGACAATATTCTTATGGTGGGCTTTGGTGGAGGACTCACTTGGGGTGGGGCTGCAGTTAAATGGAGTATATAAAATAAGGAGGAATAATGATGGTATTTGAAAAAATCAAAGGAATTATTGAAGAACAACTAGATGTCGATGAGGAAATAACAAAAAAAACGTCATTTGAGGATATGGGCGTGGATTCGCTGGATATTTTTCAGCTTGTTGTAGAACTAGAGGAAGCATTTGAAATTGAAATTGACGATTCAGAAGCAGCAGCAATGAAAACTGTTGGAGATGCGGTAGAGTTTGTGGAGAAAAAAACTAATTAAAATTAGGAGGCAATCAATATGGTATTTGAAAAAATCAAAGGGATTATTGAAGAACAACTAGATATTGATGAGGAAATAACAAAAGAAACATCTTTTGAAGATATGGGAGTGGACTCGCTGGATATTTTCCAGCTTGTTGTAGAGCTGGAGGAAGCATTTGAGATCGAGATTGACGATTCAGAGGCGGCATCAATGAAAACTGTTGGGGATGCGGTAGACTTTGTAGAAAAGAAAACAAAATAACTTAAAAATTAGGGGGAATTTTAAAATGGTATTTGAAAAAATAAAAGGAATTGTTGAGGAACAACTAGATATAGATGAGGAAATAACAAAAGAAACATCTTTTGAAGATATGGGAGTGGACTCGCTGGATATTTTTCAGCTTGTTGTAGAGCTGGAGGAAGCATTTGAGATTGAAATTGACGATTCAGAGGCAGCCTCTATGAAAACAATTGGAGATGCTGTAGAGTTTGTGGAAAAAAAGATTGCTAAATAGGAGGATAACTATGAAAAACAATTCTTTTTGCCAAACCATAGGTATAGATTATCCGATAATACAGGGGGGAATGGCTTGGGTTGCGGAAAGCACCTTAGCTGCAGCAGTATCTAACGCTGGAGGTTTGGGTGTAATCGCGTCAGGCAACGCTCCTGTCGAGTTTATTAAAGAGGAAATTAGAAAGGTAAAAAAGCTTACAGACAAACCTTTTGGTGTCAACATAATGCTTCTTAGCGAAAACGCCGACGAAGTAGCTCAGCTAGTTTGTGACGAAGGGGTAAAAGTGGTTACAACAGGTGCTGGAAACCCCGGTAAATATATTGGGAAATGGAAAGAGCATGGCATAAAAGTAATTCCTGTTGTGGCTTCAGTGGCGCTAGCTAAAAGAATGGAAAGGGTAGGAGTAGATGCCATTATTGCAGAAGGGTATGAAGCTGGCGGGCACGTAGGAGAAATAACTACTATGGCCTTAGTTCCGCAGGTTGTTGATTCTGTAAATATTTCTGTTATTGCAGCCGGTGGGATTGCTGATAACAGAGGGGTTGCAGCTTCCTTTATGCTAGGTGCCCATGGGGTGCAGGTTGGAACTCGATTTTTGGTTGCTGAAGAATGTATAATTCATGCTAATTACAAAAAGAAAGTTATAGATGCCAAAGATATTTTTACTATGGTAACCGGCAGAAGCACCGGACACCCAGTACGTATTTTAAGAAACAAACTGGCTAGGCAGTTTGCCAAGCTTGAAAAAGAGGGAGCATCTCCCGAAAAAATTGAAAAGCTGGGAAGCGGAGCGCTAGCAAAAGCGGTAAGAGAAGGGGATATAGACCAAGGATCGCTAATGGCCGGCCAGGTAGCAGGAATGGTCTCCAAGGAGGAGACTTGTAAGGATATAATACAAGATTTAATGAATTTATCAGAGCTTAAAGGAAGGTTGGATTTGTTTTAGGTTTGTGTTTAGGTGAGAAATAGTAAAACCACTTATTAATTACTTTTGGAATAATACTTTATTTATTATAATTCTTCCAGGCAATGGATGGATCACTAGGCTAAACCGACCTTTGGAAAAATCAAAAATATGGTTAACCAAAGATGTTCCAACCTCCAACCTCCATTTCCTATTACTAGTTTGTAGGGGTGGATCTCTGTGTCCACCCCTGACCCAGGTAAGGGTTATGAATTTTTATACCCACCTCCAACCTCCCACTTCACACTACCAAAACAAGGAGTGTCCCGTTTATGGATAAAAAAATTGCTTTTTTATTCCCAGGTCAAGGTTCTCAGTTTGTTGGCATGGGAAAGGAGCTTAATGATAACTTTCAAGTATGTAAAGAAGTATACGAAAAGGCAGATGGAGCTTTAGGTTATAGTATTTCTGATATCTGCTTTAACGGTCCCCAAGATAAGTTAGACAATACTGAGTATACTCAGCCGGCGGTGTTGACAACTAGTGTTGCTACCTTAAAACTACTTCAAAAAGAGGGTATAAAACCGACTGTTGCAGCTGGGCTTAGTCTCGGTGAGTACTCTGCTTTGGTTTGCATCGGTATGTTGGATTTTGAAGAAGGGGTAAAGCTTATTCAAAAAAGGGGACAGTTCATGCAACAGGCTGTACCTTCCGGAATCGGTGGTATGGCCGCTGTTATCGGTCTTAATCAACATCAAATAAAAGAAGTCTGCTACAAAGCTTCAACTTTTGGTGTTGTGGAGCCGGCAAACTTTAATTGCCCTGGACAAATAGTTATTGCTGGGGAAATAGAAGCCCTTAAAAAAGCCTGTGAAATTGCAAAAAACCATGGGGCTTTAAAGGCTATTATGTTAAATGTAAGTGGACCATTTCATAGCTCCATGCTCAAAGAAGCTGCAGAAAACCTTAAAAAGGAACTAGAAAATGTACAGTTTCTAGATAGTGAAATAAACGTAATTACTAATGTAACAGGAGACTATTTAGATAAAGCAGCGGTTAAAGAAACTTTAGAAGACCAGGTCAAAAGTCCAGTAAAATGGGAGCAAACTATAAAAAAAATGCTAGATGATGGCATCGATACTTTTATAGAAGTAGGACCTGGTAGAACCCTTAGCGGTTTTGTCAAAAAGATTAACAGAAGAGCAAAAACATATAACATTCAAGACCTTAAATCATTAGAAAAGACTGTAAAAGGAATTAAAAAATAATCAAGTTGGAGTGATCTTGCAGTGGAAAATAAAATGTTGCAGGGAAAGACGGCATTAGTTACTGGCGGAAGTAGAGGTATTGGAAGAGCAATAGCTATTAAGCTGGCAAAGCTTGGTGCTAACCTTGTGCTAAACTACAGAAGCTCAAGTCAAGCGGTAGAAGAAGTAGTGGAAGAGATAAAAGGGTATGGCGTTGAAGCCATTGCGGTGCAGGGCGATGTAAGTAGCTTTGAACAGTCGCAAAGCGTAATTAAAAAGGCGGTAGAACACTTTAACTCTTTAGATATCCTAGTAAACAATGCAGGAATAACAGCTGACGGACTTATAATGAGGATGAAGGAAGAAGACTTTGATAAAGTTGTACAGGTAAATCTTAAAGGAGCTTTTAACTGTATAAGACACGGATCTACCCAAATGATTAGGCAAAAAAGCGGCAAAATTATCAATATAGCATCAGTAATTGGAATTACAGGAAATGCTGGACAGTCAAATTACGCCGCGGCAAAAGCGGGAATGATAGGACTGACGAAATCGGTAGCTAAAGAACTAGCTCCTAGGGGGATTACAGTCAACGCCTTAGCACCAGGTTTTATTGAAACCGATATGACTAAGGTGTTAGGTGATAAAGTTAAAGAAGAATCCCTTAAAAATATTCCCCTTAAAAAGTTTGGCTCTCCGGAGGATATAGCGGAAGCAGTAGGATTTTTAGCGTCGGAAAAGGCTTCGTATATAACCGGGCAGGTGTTAAATGTAGACGGTGGTATGGTTATATAGTAAACCAATACAAAAGAGGTGTTTGTTTTGAAAAAAAGAGTTGTAGTTACAGGTTTAGGGGCCGTCACCCCGCTAGGAAATAACGTAAACGATTATTGGAAAAACTTAAAAAGTGGAAAAAATGGGATTGATTTTATCTCAACCTTTGATACAGAAGACTTTAAGGTTAAATTAGCAGCTGAGGTAAAGGATTTTGATACTGATTCCATCGGCAAAAAGCATGCTAAAAGAATGGATAGATATTGTCAGTTTGCTATAGCAGCTGCTGATGAAGCTATTTCTAACTCCCAGCTAGACTTAGAAAACGTAAACAAACATAGACTTGGTGTCGTTGTTGGATCAGGTATCGGTGGAATTGAAACCATCGAGAAGCAACAACAAAAACTTTTGGAAAAAGGACCTAATAGGGTGCACCCGTTATTTATTCCTAAAATTATCAGTAACATGGCTGCCGGTAACATCGCCATACGGTTTGAAGCGAAAGGCGTTTGTACAAATATCGTAACAGCTTGTGCTACTGGTACCGATTGCATTGGCCAGGCCTATAAAATGATAGAAAATAATGTTGCCGATATAATTATTGCAGGAGGAGCAGAGGCTTCTATTACCCCTCTTTCTATGGCTGGGTTTACTTCCCTTACAGCTTTAAGTAAAAGCACAGATCCAAACAGAGCTTCTATTCCTTTTGATAAAGAAAGAAACGGTTTTGTAATGGGTGAAGGTGCAGGGGTAGTTATATTAGAATCTTTGGAGCACGCGCAAAAGCGTGGTGCAAAAATTTACAGCGAAGTGGTCGGCTATGGGTCAACCTGCGATGCCCATCACATGACCTCACCGGCCCCTGAAGGAGAGGGAGCTGCAAGGGCTATGAAGATAGCGCTGGAGGAAGGGCAAATTGAAGCTAAAGAAGTGGCTTACATTAACGCCCATGGAACAAGCACTGAATATAACGATAAATTTGAAACTCAAGCTATAAAGAGTGTCTTTGGTGAAGCAGCAAAAGATGTGCTGGTTAGCTCAACAAAATCAGCGACCGGTCATTTATTAGGAGCAGCGGGAGCGATAGAGGCTATAGCTTCTATTAAAGCTTTAGAAGATTCCTTTGCACCTCCTACACTGGGGTATTCCGTTTTTGATGAAGAATGTGATCTAGATTATGTTCCAAACAAGGGGAAACAAAAAGATATGAAATATGCAATGTCTAATTCCCTCGGTTTTGGCGGGCACAACGGCGTAATTCTATTTAAAAAATGGAGTGAGTAGAAAATGAATGTAAAAGAAATTACAGAGCTTATAAAGGTCATGAACAAATCAAATCTTACTAAGCTAGAAATACAGGAAAATGCTATTTCTATAAAGATGGAAAAACAAGGCGGAAAAGTAGTGCTAGATAAAACTGAACAAGTGGAGGCCATGCCAAAAGTGGAGGAGAATCCACAACCAAAGGTGGAGGAAAAGGTTTCGCAACCCTCTGCTAAAGAGGAGCACGATGACGGCAACACTTTAATAGTGACTTCACCTATAGTTGGCACATTTTATGAAGCACCGGCTCCAGACAAACCGCCGTATGTTCAGGTAGGTAGTAATGTTGCAGTTGGAGATACACTTTGTATTGTGGAAGCAATGAAAATCATGAATGAGATTGACAGCGAGGTTTGTGGTAAGGTTGTGGAAGTGCTGGTTAATGACGGCGAAATGGTGGAATATGGCCAAGAGCTGTTTAAAATTGCAAAACAGTAGGAGGTAACTTATGACTTCTTTAAATGCAGAAGAAATAAAAAAAATAATCCCCCACAGATATCCTTTTTTGTTGGTGGATAAAATAACAGAGATTGAAGAAGGGAAAAAAGCAACAGGATATAAAAATGTTACGATAAATGAAGAATTTTTTAACGGACATTTTCCTAATAACCCTGTAATGCCGGGAGTTCTTATAATTGAAGCATTAGCTCAGGTTGGGGCGGTAGCTATGTTAAGTACCGACGAATTTTCAGGGAAAACCGCTTATTTTACCGGTATTAACAAAGCTAAATTTAGAAGAAAAGTCATCCCCGGCGACGTGTTAAAGTTAGAGGCGGAACTTGTTAGGGCAAGAAGAAATGCAGGAGTTGCCAAAGTACAGGCCAGCGTTGATGGTCAAAAGGCAGCGGAAGCAGAAATCATGTTCATGATAGGGTGATAACATGTTTAAAAAAATATTGATTGCAAACCGTGGAGAGATTGCAATTAGAATAATAAGAGCTTGTAGAGAGATGGGAATAGAAACTGTAGCTATTTATTCCACTATAGACAAGGAAGCATTGCATGTACAGATGGCTGATGAGGCGGTATGTGTCGGTCCGCCAACAGATAGCTATACTAACATTGGCAGAATATTAAGTGCTACGGTGTTAACCGGTGCAGAGGCAATTCATCCTGGATTTGGGTTTTTGTCGGAAAACAGTCGTTTTGCCCAGATGTGCCAGGAATGCAACATTACCTTTATAGGCCCCGATGCCGAAATCATAGAAAAAATGGGCAATAAATCCAACGCAAGAAAACTTATGATGGAAGCTAATGTCCCTGTTATACCAGGGTCAAAAGAGCCTATAGCTGATGATGAAAAAGCTCTAAAAACGGCAGAAGAAATAGGCTATCCAGTAATGATAAAAGCCTCTGCCGGTGGCGGAGGTCGTGGAATAAGGGTGGTAAAAGAAGAAGGAGAGCTTTTAGATGCTTTAAACATGGCCAAAAAGGAAGCAAAGGCAGCTTTTGGCGATGACACTATGTACATGGAAAAGTTTTTGGAAAAACCTCGACATGTGGAAATACAAATTCTAGCTGACCATTATGGCAACACCATCCATTTAGGCGAAAGAGATTGCTCTATCCAAAGGCGGAACCAAAAAGTTCTAGAGGAAGGGCCTTGCCCCGTAATGACAAAAGAGCTAAGAGATAAAATGGGTCAAGCAGCTGTAAATGCAGCTCAGTATGTAGGATACAAAAACGCTGGAACCATAGAATTTTTATTAGATAATCATAATAATTTTTACTTTATGGAAATGAATACCAGGATACAGGTGGAGCACCCGGTAACAGAGTTTATTACCGGCGTTGATTTAATCAAAGAGCAGGTCAAAATTGCTGCAGGACAGCAGCTTAAGCTGCTGCAGGAAGATATTAAAATTAGCGGCCATGCTATAGAGTGTCGGATAAACGCAGAAGATCCTAAGCGAAACTTTATGCCCAGTCCCGGTAAAGTAGAGGTGCTTTTTATGCCTGGTGGTTTAGGTGTTAGAGTGGACACTTTACTTTTTGATGGATATGTAATTCCTCCTTCCTATGATTCAATGGTTGCAAAACTGATAGTTCATGGAAAAGATAGAGAAGAGGCTATTAACAAAATGAGAAGGGCGTTAGGAGAGTTTTTACTAGATGGTATAAGTACCAACATTGATTTTCAATTTAGCATCATTAACAATCCAAAATTTTTAGCAGGTGAGTATGATACTGGATTTGTTTCAAACCTGTAAGATGGATTTAAAAGCCTTTAAAGAGGGTGTAAAGGGAGTTGGTTTAGGTGTTTAAAAGATTGTTTAAAAAAACTAAATATATAACTGTAAGTCCAGACAAACTTGAGGGATATAAAAGCCAAAATGCAAAAAGTGATGAAAAACAAGCCCTAAAACCTAACATTCCTACTGGAATGTGGCTTAAATGTAATAGGTGCGGTCAGGTAATATATAAAAAAGATTTAGAAGGAACTTATAAAGTTTGTGGATTTTGCACTTACCATATTAGATTATCTGCTAGAGAACGAATAGAACAAGTAATTGATCAAGGAACCTGGACAGAAATAAATGAAAATATCAAATCACAAAACCCTCTAGACTTTGAAGGCTATCCCGAAAAGGTTGCAGCATTAGAAGAAAAAACCGGCTTAAATGAAGCGGTCGTTAGCGGCATAGGCAAGATAAATGGACAAAGCGCGGTGCTTTGTGTAATGGACAGTAGATTTATGATGGGAAGTATGGGTTCTGTAGTAGGAGAGAAAATTACCAGAGCGGCTGAAAAGGCTATAGAAGAAAAACTACCTTTAATTGTGTTTACTGCGTCTGGTGGTGCTAGGATGCAGGAAGGAATTTTTTCCTTGATGCAAATGGCGAAGGTAAGTGCTGCAATTTCAAAGCTTAATGAAGCAGGATTACTTTATATTCCTGTGTTGACAGATCCAACTACCGGTGGAGTAACTGCCAGCTTTGCTATGTTAGGAGATATCATTATATCAGAACCAAAAGCTTTAATTGGGTTTGCAGGAAAAAGAGTTATCGAACAAACAATAAATCAGAAGCTTCCAGAGGGATTTCAAAGCGCAGAGTTTTTGCTAGAAAAAGGTTTTATAGATAAGATAATACACAGAGAAGACTTAAAGGATACTTTAGGGAAAATCCTTGAGATGCACAGTAATAATAAGTTCGAATTAACCACAACTGAAAGCAATCAAACTTCCAATAACAAAGTAAGCCAAAGTGTAACTCCTTTTGAAAAAGTTAAATTAGCTAGAAAGTTAGCTCGCCCTACATCTTTAGATTTTATAGAAGAGATATTTGATGGATTTATTGAGTTACATGGTGATAGATATTTTGGCGATGATGGATGTGTGATAGGAGGCTTGGCATATCTAAATGGTATTGTGGTAACGGTTATAGGTCAACAAAAAGGAAGAAATCTTAAAGAGAATATTAAAAGGAACTTTGGTATGCCTAATCCAGAGGGGTACAGAAAGGCATTGCGCTTAATGAAGCAAGCGGAAAAATTTAATCGACCTGTAATATGCTTTGCAGATACCCCGGGAGCGTATTGTGGAATTGGTGCGGAAGAAAGAGGGCAGGGTGAGGCAATTGCTCAAAACCTTACTCAAATGGCGGCACTTAAAACCCCAATACTATCTATCGTCATAGGAGAAGGGGGAAGTGGTGGAGCGTTAGCTTTGACAGTGGCAGATGAAGTTTATATGCTTGAGCATGCTATATATTCAGTGCTTTCGCCAGAAGGCTTTGCTTCTATTTTATGGAAAGATGCCAGCAGAGCTCAAGAAGCTGCCAACATAATGGGAATTACAGCACAAGATTTAAAGAAATTCGGCATAATAGAAAAAATTATACCAGAGCCTAGTGGTGATGCTAGCATTTCACCAAAGGAGACGGCAAAATTAATAAAGTATAATATTGTAAAAGGGTTAGAGAATAAATTAGAAGAAGATGTCAATAGCCTATTAGAAAAGCGTTATAATAAATTTAGAAAAATAGGTCAGTATGTAGAAAGTTAGCGGCTATTAGGCTGTTAACTTTCTATATACTGAAAAATGGTGCGCTTGCAGAATAGAGGGTTTTCAATGTTAGGAAGAAAAGTAATAAATTTAAAGGATGTAGAATCCACCAATTCTTACGCTCAAAAATTAGCTCAAGCTGATTACCCTGAGGGAACGGTGGTCTTTTCTGAAAAACAAACAAAGGGAAGAGGGCGGCAAGGACGAAGTTGGCTTTCTTTAGAAGGTAAAGGCTTATATATGAGCGCTATATTACGCCCACCTTTTGATGCACAGGAAGCTCAAATTCTTACTCCTTTATCAGCGGCTGCAGTTTGTATGGCTTTAAGAAATTTAGGATTTAAAGCTATGGTTAAGTGGCCGAACGATATATATATTAGTGGCAAAAAAGTTTCTGGGATTTTAACAGAGACAACTTTATCGGCAAATAAAATTGCTTATGCCGTGGTCGGAATCGGAATTAACTTAAACCACACAAAAAAGGATTTTCCCCTTGAATTGCAGCAAAAGTCTACTTCTTTAAGAATGGAAAAAGGTTTTCCAGCAAAAAGACGCCAGGTTGCCGATAAACTGATTTTTAATTTTAATATGCTATATGATGAGTTAATAAAATCTGGGCATATAAATAGTTCGATAAAAATATGTAATGAGTACTCCTTCTTAAAAGGGAAAATAGTTACTATAAAAAACCAAGGATGTACTATAACAGGATTGGCAAGGAAAATAAATTCAAATGGATCCTTAAGTATAAAAAAGAAAGACGGAGAAATAAAAGAAGTTGTATCAGGTGAACTTAACAAAACTATTTCGAGTATTTAAAAATTCTCGAAATAGTTTTGTTTTTAGATAATAAAATGCTGTTAAACATATTTTCCAGTTGTAAAGGGTTTTGAAATCACTATCTTTTTGTTTCATCTTAGTAGGAAGGTGGCTCCCATTGATTTTAAGTTTTGATTTTAAAAATTAAGTAAAAGTGTCACCAGTATCTAATACTTTGAATATATTACTATGAGTTTAAAAATAAGGGGTGACCACATGGATTCTAGGAAAGAAATGTACGAGTATGGACAGCAGGATGAAAAGACAGGACCACGAAAAAAAGGCAAAAAAGGTGCTAATGAAGAGACGCAAGTCGGGGCTGGTTCAGTTAGTGGTAAATTTGGAGAAATCATAAAAAACCACAACCATCTTTTCCATTTTCATTTTTTTGCTCCTAACCACCTGATAGGCCTTCCAACTGTAGGTACAACTTGTCGCATTCCAACCACCTGTCCAGCAGGTTTTGAAGGACGGTATATAGTTAAAACTGGAGATAGTATGTATTTTATTGCTCAGCGATGCGGAGTAAGTGTTCAAGCTTTGATTAATGCCAACCCCCATATATCAAATCCTAATGTAATATATCCTTGTGATGTATTATGTGTACCTCCTAGATGTGCTGATTTTATAGGGGATGACCCTAATTTTTGTAATTGTTCTAAATAACTACAATCAACATCAAATAAGAAAATCTGGCAGTTTTTGCTGTCTGATTTTCTTATTTTTTGGCTCTGTTATTAACTAACCTAAGGTTATTCGAACGCTATTTGCGTGTTATCTTTTTCAGCAACTTTCCAAGTATGTTATAATTTTAATTAGTATACATAAAATCATAGCAGGTTATGAAAGGAGTGAAAATAATTGAACCTTTTTGGAGAAAAATTTAGAGATGTTATTACTTCAGTCTTACCTGTTGCAATAATTGTGCTAATCCTAAATTTTACCCTAGTTCCTTTAGAAACTCCTATGTTAGTTAGCTTTTTACTGGGTTCGGTTTTTATTATTGTTGGCCTTACACTATTTTTAATAGGTGTTGATATTGGCATTACGTCCTTTGGCGGATTAATAGGAAAATCATTACTTAAAGCTAATAAGCTCTGGATTATAATAAATCTCAGGTCTAATTCTTGGTTTTCTAATATCTATTGCGGAGCCCAGTCTTTTGGTTTTAGCAAACCAAATTGAAACAGTAACCACTGGCGAAATAACAAGTTTTACAATGTTGATAGTGGTTTCGTTAGGTTTAGCTGTTATGGTTTCTTTTGGTTTAATAAGAATTATGTTTAATATACCGTTATACATAATTTTAACAGTGCTTTATTCAATAGTGTTTATACTAGCTATTTTCACAACACCGGAATTTTTAGCCACTCTTTTGACGCTTCTGCTTCTACCACTGGGTGCTGGCAGTACCATTTATTCTGGCGCCAGTAGCTGCCCCACCTGCATCAATATGGATTTTTTTAATTAAAAGAAATTATAAGTGTTAAAAAGTCCCTGCTGAACGCGAGGGACTTTTTATATAAGTTGGTATTAAGCTTTGAACACAACAGAAGTTAGCGGGTCTATTTTGATATCTTCTTTTGTTAGTAAAAACCCCACAGGATTTGATATGGCTTTTGTACCAGCTTGTTTCTGGTCAGCTAGAACTACTTTTTCAGTTAAGTCTACATTCAAGGAAAGTTTACGCTCTTTATTATCTGCGTTAATAAATACATAATAAATTTGCCCATCTGTAGATTTACAGCTGTACGCTATCACTAGATCTGTTTCTTTTATGTTTGGACAGGTAATTAATGAAACATTACTTTCAATTAAGTTTTTACAACCAAGTCTGAAGGCGTCAGTTGATCTTCTTAAATGAATTAGGCCCTCTGTATATTTTTGAGTATCGGTGTTTACTGAAAAATTCTTGTCATCAGTGACTTTTTGCCATTCAAATTTGTTGATTGCATCTGATGACTGGTAGGAATCATGAATAAAGTACGGGAATTTAAAGGGGGTGTTGTTTTCATCAGTCATGTAAGTGGATTTATATGGGGCCTCATTAGCTTTCGCCTTATATTGTTTGGTGCGCCCATACTCTTGGCCAGCGTGAATGAAAGCAATGCCTTGAGAGGTTAAAAGCATTGTATTACCTAGGCGGATACGCTTATGAATTTCCAAATCATTTTCTGGTATATCAGGATCTTTTTTAATGGAGTAGGCGATAACATCATATAATGTTAAATTGTCATGAGCTTCTATATAAGGGACAACATCCCCAGGACTAGTTGTACTAAAATTATGAGGCTCAGCCTTAATGTTATCAAATACTTTTTTTATATTTCTTGCCCCCCCTGTCAAAAAACGTGGTGTCCCTTCGTGGCCGAAACCAGATTTAAGTTCATCTCTAAATTCATCGGAGAAGCAACCAACTGCATTTGTATGCTCCATCCAATCCTGGTCTGCGGGCATCACGTCATCTCCCTCGTCACCCACATATGTTCTCCAGCCCTCACCAATCATTAAAATGTTTGGGTTTAATTTTTTAGCTTCATCATAAGCTATTTGAATGCTTTCTGAATCATGATCTCCCATCATATCAAATCTAAAACCATCTACTTTAAATTCATCGGTCCAATATAAAATGGAATCCACTAATATTTTACGAGACATTTTATGAGTGGTGCCAAGGCGACCACCGCCAAAGCTTGTTCTGGGTGTTCCATCTTTGTCCATGAAATGATAGTAGTTGGGAACCAAATTTTCAAGTATCCCAACATCAGCGGTGTGGTTATATACAACATCAAGGATAACCCCCATATTTCGGTTATGTATTTCAGAAATAAGCTGTTTAAGCTCTGAAATTCGTAGTTCTGGATCATTGGGGTCTTCGGAATACATGCCGGAAACGGAAAAATAACTGTGTGGATCGTATCCCCAATTATAATTCGTTCCATAGGATTGATATTGGAGTATTCTTTTGTTGTTTTCTAACTCATTTCTAAAAAAATAGCTCATGATGGGTAATAATTGAATATGAGTTATTCCTAAGGCTTTTATATAGTCTAGTTTATCTATAAAAGCCTTAAATGTCCCAAACTGTGACGTTAGGTCACTTTCTATAAAAGGGTCAGATGTAAAGTCGCGAACATGTACTTCATAAATAATAGCATCTTCTCTTTTTTTAAATCCTGGAATGTTAGCAAAGGATAGCTTAGGGCCTAAAGTTGCAGGATCAATTATAGCCGCTTTGCCGTAAGGATATTTTTCAGAGATAGAGTGATGATTCCATGCTGCCATTGATTTCGCGTAAGGATCAAGGGCTACTTTTACTTTGGAGCCATGAGTAATTTTAAAATGATAATAATACCCTCTTAAGCTTGTAAGGCCGGTGTTTTTAGTATTTAAGGTAATCTTCCATACACCGCTATTTTCTTGCATCAACTTCAGATCATTTTTAATTATCTTATTTTGGTCGTGCTTATCATAAAGTATGATAGAGACATTATCGGCTTTTGGAGACCACACCTTAATAGTTGCAGAACCATCCTTGTTTAATCTGGGACCTAACGGCCCGCTATAAGTATTAATCATAAATATTACCCCTCCCTTAATTTAATTTTGTGCAAGCGTTTTCATAAAGTTAATACTAACATATATAGTTCAAAAATTAAACTTTTACATTAATGTTTGTTTTAAAAATATTTCTTTTAGATAACTGCTTTTTAACATATGACAAGTTGTTTATAAGTTAAAGGATTTTTATTTGGTGGTAACGAATTTATATTACTAGAGGTAGTTAACTAGGGGGTGAAAAACATGGGAAAAAGCGTTAAAGGAAATGTGATAAATACTTTACTTTATGCCAGACGAGATTGGGATAGACTTATAGATAGCGTCGATGAAGTTGAAATAGGAAAAGCTGGAGTAAAGGGAAAATGGTCTATTAAAGACATAATAGCTCACATTACCTGGTATGATAAAGAGATGGAAAAACTGATAAGAAATAAAAAGCTTGATGGTTCAGAACTTTGGGAGCTATCCCCCAAAGAACGAGATGATGTTATATATCAAAAAAACAAGTTTAAAGACTTAGATGAGTTAAAGAACCAGTCATTAAAAACTTTTGCTTTTCTTCTAGACGCTTTGGAATCTGCCGAAGATGCCGCTTTATTAGACCCTGGGAAAATAGAAGGAATGCCAGAAGATTGGTTCCCATTAGATATTATCGCTAATAATACATGGATGCACTACACGCAGCATGGAGTAGAAATAGAGGAGTTTTTAGATAAGAGCAGTTAGTATTTAGTCGGAAATATTTTTTGTTAATTAATGTGAAAATAATTACTATCTGCTCTGGTGTCGTTGGCGATAAGAATACCACAGTGGTGCTTAGTATAAAGATTATATTGACCAGCTAGTTAAAAGTTGTTACTATTAATTTGTTGGATTGTGAATTATTTTGCAAGGATTTGTTGTAACTATTATAAGTATTTATTTTTAGCAAATATATTATAAACTAAAAGGAGGTAAAGTTAGGTGTTAAATCAAAAAGGTTATGAAAAAAAGCAAAAAAGTAACGAGTTTGTCGACATTTATATCATGGGTAAAAGGTATAATGTCCCAAGTTCCCTTACAATTATGAAGGCTTTTGAATATGCAGGATATACTTTATTGAGAGGTTGTGGGTGTAGGGCAGGATTTTGTGGCGCTTGTTCCACTGTTTACCGTATAGCAGGAAATCATGAGCTCAAGGTAGGGTTAGCATGTCAAACTAAGGTGGAAAATGATATGTATCTAACTCAAATCCCTTTTTACCCCGCTCATAAGGTTAATTATGAAATTGATAAACTACAAGGTGATGGTGATCAGGTAGTTGAGCTTTACCCCGAGATTACAAAATGTTTAGGATGTAATGCCTGTTCAAATGTATGTCCACAGGATATTAAGGTTATGAAATACGTGTCCCATGCTATCAGGGGAGAAATTTCAAAGGCTGCAGATGAATCATTTGATTGCTTGTTATGTGGTTTGTGTGCTTCTAAATGCCCAGCAAATATAGTCCAATACAAAGTTGGCTTGTTATGTAGAAGGTTACATGGAAAATATTTAGCTCCTAAAGCTAGTCATATAAAGGAGAGAATTAATGAAATTGAAGAAGATAAATTTGATAAACAACTAGATGAATTAACTAATGCTAGCAAAGACGAGTTGGCTAACAAGTATAACAATAGAGATATAGAAAAATAAGGAGGTCAGAAACAATGAGCTATACTTCTCAATTGAGAGAACTAATTAAAAGAGTGGAAAAAACAAGAGAAGAACGACTAGGTCATGATTTTCCTAGAATGACTCCTGAGCAAAAACAGGATGTGTTAAATAATCATCATCCGGATTATATTAAGGATCAGTTCCGTAAAGCTAAAATTGGACCCAATAAAGGCGATAGATTTCCCCATGAACTTTGCGATGTAATTGAAGGTTACCCTGCTGTAAAATGGGATGAAATTGACACATCAAAAATAGATTATGATGTAGATGTTTTAGTTGTAGGAGGTGGCGGTGCTGGTGCCTCTGCTTCACTTCTTGCCCATGAAGCAGGTGCAGATGTACTACTGACAACAAAGCTAAGGTTTGGTGATTCCAACACTGTGATGGCTCAAGGCGGAATACAGGCAGCGGACAAATCAAACGATTCTCCCGCTACTCATTACCTTGATGTGATTGGTGGAGGTCATTATTCAAACGTTCCTGAATTAGTAAGAGCTTTGGTGACAGATGCTCCATCTGTAATTGATTGGTTAGAGGACTTAGGAGTTATGTTTGATAAAGAAGATGACGGCTCTATGAAAACACGTCATGGTGGTGGAACCTCTAAAAAGAGAATGCATTCTGCAAGAGACTACACCGGTGCTGAGATTATGCGAGTTCTTAGAGATGAAGTGCTATGTAGGGACATCAATGTAGTTGAGTTTAGTCCTGTAGTAGAGCTTTTAATGGATAAAGAAGGAAAAGCTGCAGGTGCAGTAATTTATAACTTTGAGACTGAAGAGTATCAAGTTGTTAAGGCTAAAACTGTTATTATTACTACCGGTGGTTTAGGTCGTTTGCATACACAGAAATTCCCGACATCAAATCATTACGGTGCAACTGCTGACGGGTTGGTATTGGCTTATAGAGCGGGAGCAAAATTGGCTTTTATGGATACTGTTCAGTATCATCCAACAGGAGCTTCTTATCCTGAACAAATTGAAGGTTTTTTAATAACAGAAAAAGTAAGAGGATTAGGTGCTACTCCTATTAACGTAGACGGGGAACAGTTTGTATACCATCTAGAAACTAGAGATGTAGAAGCTTCAGCAATAATTCGTGAATGTGCCAAAGGAAAAGGGATTACTACTCCATCGGGTATGCAAGGTGTATGGCTAGACTCTCCTATGATTGACAAGCTTCATGGAGAAGGAACCATTGAAAAAGAATTGCCGGCAATGGTTAGACAGTTTGCTAGATTTGGTGTGGATATAAAGAAAGATCCGATCTTAGTTTACCCAACCCTTCATTATCAAAATGGTGGTATTTTAATCAATGATAAATGTGAAAGTTCTGTAGAAAATTTGTACGTTGCTGGTGAGGCCTCCGGCGGAACCCATGGCAGAAACAGATTAATGGGTAATTCTTTGCTTGATATTTTGGTGCTAGGAAGAAGAGCAGGCAAAAATGCAGCAGCTAAAGCTCAAAGTATAGATAACAAAAGCGCAGAGCTTAATTTAGAACATGCTGAAAAGTTTGTGGAAGAGCTTAAAAAAGAAGGAATAAAAAGAACTAAAACTTCACCAATTTTAATCCCGGATTATACTGACGGGGAATTAAGCTAATTTTCTAGCCTTTAGTGAAAGATTAATCATTCACTAAAGTTTCTAGACTTACGGCAATAGGGCAATAAAAATTTTCGTACAGGAGTTGGTATTATGTTAGGTTACTATCCGGGGTGTACGGTAAGAGCTCATCAAAATGGGAACTTTGAAAAAGAAGCATTGGCTATTTTAAAAGTTTTGGGAATAAGCGTCGAAGAACTATCAGAATGGGAGTGCTGTGGCGCAATTTACCCTCTTACCAATGACGAGTATGTTCCTTTGTTGTCCTCTGTTAGAGCATTAAAAAGAACTGAGGAAGAAAAGAAAGAAGGGCTCTTAACATTATGTAGTGCTTGCTATCACGTGCTTAAACGTGTAAATCATCGCATGAATAATGATAAGGAAGCAAAGAAAAGAGTGGAAAACTATTTAGATGATAAATATGATGGAACTACTAAGGTCCTGCATTTAATTGAAGTGCTAAGGGATCAAGTAGGATATAAGGAGATAAAAGAACATGTGGCTAACTCTCTAGAAGGGGAGAAAATAGCTACTTACTATGGATGCTTGTTTTTACGCCCGGAAAAAGAGATGGAACTTTTAGATGCTGAAAACCCAGGTGTTATGGAGGAAATTGTAAAAGCTTTAGGCGCTGAGCCGGTCATTTATCCTTATAGAACTGATTGTTGTGGTGCCTATCATGCATCTGATAAAGAAGAGGTTAGCAACTCAGCAAGCTTAAAAATAGTAATGGCTGCTAAAAAAGCGGGAGCCACTCAATTAGTTACAGCTTGCCCGTTATGTAAGCATAACCTGCAGCATTGTCAAAAAGAACTGGAGGATGAACAAAAGCTTCCGATTCACTATATAACTGCTCCCATTTACAAAGCGCTAGGAGCAGATAAAAAAGCGGAGGACGAACAACCTTTGGCTAATTAACATACGAAGGGAGGCATTATCGTGCGATTTCCTACAAAAACAGCCAGCATAAAAGAGCAAGAGGAGCTGGCAGATATAATACAAAAGAATGTGAAAGATTGTTATCAATGTCTAAAGTGTAGCGCTGGCTGCCCTTTAACAGAGCACATGGATTACTATCCTCATCAAGTAATGTTACTTGCTAAAATGGATCTATATAAAAAAGTTTTTGATAGTAAAACACTATGGGTTTGTGCATCTTGTCTAGCTTGTTCAAGTCGATGTCCTAGAGATCTTGAGCCTGCCAAAGTTATGGAAGGTTTGAGGGCTATGATTATAAGAAAAAGAGGAGAAGGTAACGTTGAAGTAGTTAACCCAAAAGGGGTACCGAGGCAGGCCTTGATATCTTCTATGAGGAAGTTACGGCGGTAATACAACCTGTTCAGTAGAGGAGGCAAAGAAATGAGAGTAGGAGTATTCATATGTTGGTGTGGTAGTAACATTAAGACTATGGTGGATGTAGAAAAGGTAGCGAAAGAAGCTGAAAAAATGCCTAGGGTTGTATATTCCCAGGATGTCCAATACCTTTGCTCAGAAGTTGGTCAAGCGGATATAAGCAAAGCAATTGACCAACACAAGCTAGATAGAATCGTTATTGGAGCATGTTCACCGAGAATGCATGAATCAACCTTCCAACAATTACTAGAGTCAAAAGGTTTAAACCCATATTATGTTGAGATTGCAAATATCAGAGAACAATGTTCTTGGGTGCACACCGATAAAGATAAAGCTACAGTAAAAGCTACTGAACTTGTTAAAAAGGCAGTAGCTAAATCGTACCATGCTATACCTTTAACATCAGATTTATTAAAAGTTAATAAAAAAGCCCTAGTAATAGGAGGGGGGATTGCCGGAATTCAGGCAGCCCTGGATATAGCAGACGCTGGATACCCTGTAGATTTGGTGGAGCAAAAGCCCTCAATTGGTGGAAGAATGGCGCAGTTTGACAAAACCTTCCCAACTTTAGATTGTTCTGCATGTATATTAACACCTAAAATGGTTGAAGCAGCTACACATGAAAATATTACGTTATATACCTATTCAGAGGTAGAGAATGTGGCTGGTTATGTTGGAAACTTTAAAGTGAAAATTAAGCAAAAAGCAAAGAGTGTTAAACAAGATATATGCAATGGTTGTGGAGACTGCATGGCAAAATGTCCCAAAAAGGTAGCTAATGAGTTTGATGAAGGAAACAGCAAAAGAAAAGCTATATATACATTGTTCCCACAAGCTGTTCCTAATAAACCTGTAATTGACAGAGATAGTTGTATATACTACCAAACAGGCAAATGCGGGCTATGTGAAAAAATTTGTCCCACAAATGCTATAGACTACAATCAAGAAGATGAAATAGTAGAAAACGAGTATGGAGCAATTATAGCGGCTACTGGTTTCGATATTAAGGATCCTCAGGACTTATCTGAATATTACTATGGAAATCACCCTGACGTAATCACCAGTTTGGAGTTAGAACGACTACTAAACGCTTCAGGCCCAACATCTGGTAAAGTAATACGTCCTTCAAACGGCAAAACACCTGAAAAAATTGTCTTTGTGCAATGTGTTGGCTCTAGAGATAGAAATAAAGGTAATGCATACTGCTCTAAAGTATGCTGTCTGTACACTGCTAAGCATACACTGCTTCTTAACGAAAAGTTCCCAGAAACAGAAAGCTATGTGTTTAATATTGATGTAAGAACAGGCGGTAAAGGATATGAAGAGTTTTATGAAAGAGCTCGCCACAAGGGTGCTAAGTATCTAAGGGGACAAGTGTCAAAAATTGAGCCGCTAGGAGATGCTGATAACAAGCTGCTAGTTAGAGGTTATGATAGCTCTATAGGTGAACAAGTGGAAATAGAAGCTGACCTTGTTGTACTAGCCACTAGCATCGAGCCAAAGGTTGGGGCGTCAAAAATAGCTGGCCTATTAGGTCTATCATCAGACTCTGATGGATTCTTCTCTGAAGCGCACCCTAAATTGAAGCCAGTTGAAACTCAGGCACAAGGCATTTATCTAGCTGGTGTTTGTCAAGGACCAAAGGATATTCCAGAAGCTGTTTCTCAGGCAAGTGGAGCGTCGGCAAAAGCAATTATACTGTTTAATAAAGGGGAAGTAAAAAGCGTTCCAACAACAGCTATGGTAAATGAAGAAGTTTGTAGTGGTTGTATGCAATGTAAGCCTGTTTGTCCATATGAGGCGATAAGCAGAGAGTACGTTACTGAACGTGTAGCAGGAAAAGAAGTGAAGCGTCCAGTGGCATCTATTAACAGAGCGCTATGTCAAGGTTGTGGTGCCTGTGCCGGTCTATGTAGAAGTGGTGCAATGGACTTAGGCGGGTTTACTAGCAAACAAATAATGGCGGAGGTGGATACGCTATGATAGAACAAAACTTTGAACCTAAAATTGTGGCCTTTTGTTGTAATTGGTGCAGCTATGCAGGGGCTGACCTTGCAGGCACCGGCAGACTTAAATATCCAGAAAACGTACGCATTATACGTGTGCCATGCTCCAGCCGTGTAGAAGTTCAAATGATAATGAGGGCCTTTCAAAATGGTGCAGACGGCGTTATGGTGGCTGGTTGTCATCCTGGTGATTGTCATTATGATACGGGAAACTACCATACAAGACGCAGGATGATGCTACTGCAAAGCTTGACCAGCTTTTTAGGTATGGAGCCAGATCGATTTATAGTCAAATGGATTTCTGGTAATGAAGCAGCAAAGTTTAAAAGCACAGTTGAAGAATTTAATGAAACTCTAAAAAAACTTGGGCCTGCTGACAAAGTGAGGGATCAAAGATGCGGAATATAACAAATGAGTTAAGAGAAATAGCTGAAGATCTTCTTGAGTCTAAAAAAGTAGATGTAGTGTTAGGGTATGCAAAGGGTGAGCAACCTTATCAATCGGTCCCCTTTGCTGCCAAGAAAAAAGAAGATGTAGAGAACCTTATTTTTGACATTTTTAGTTATAGCTCGTTATCTAAATATCTGCTTGACGATATGTATCGTGGAAAAAAAGTTGCCTTGGTATTAAAAGGATGCGATTACCGTGGGCTAAAAATTATGCTAGACGAAAGCAGGGTAGATAGGGATGACCTATATTTAATCGGCGTTGAATGTCGCGGAGTACTAGAAAAAAGCAAGCTCAAAAAGAAAATAGATGCAACCCTATTCGAAACCACCTTAGATCTAAAAGAAGATAAGTTAGCAATTTCAAGCTCAAAAGAAAATGTAGAAGTACCTTATGAAGATGTGTTATCGCCTTATTGTTTAGCTTGTGAATTTAGCACACCGCACAAAGAAGAGGTAGATATCATATTAGGCGAGCCCGGCAAAATGACTAATAAGGAATTGACTACTGATGAATGTTTTGCGGAAATAGGGCAAATCGAAAAAATGGATGAAGAACAAAGGTTTGAGTACTGGAAAAAGCAATTAAACAGATGTAAGCGTTGCTATAGCTGCCGTAATGCTTGTCCGGTTTGCACTTGCAGGGTATGTCTGTTTGATAGAGAAAACCCTAGCTATTTAGATAGCGATACAAGCCAGTTAGCTCAGCATCAGTTTTACCATGTTATTAGAGCATTTCATATCTCAGATAGGTGTGTAGGATGTGGTCAGTGCTCTAGGGTGTGTCCAGAAAATATTCCTCTTCATCTTCTAAACCAAAAGCTTATAAAAGAGCTTAATAAGTTTTATGGTAGTTATTTGCCAGGTGTTGATGAGCAGCCTGCACCTTTATCGTTTGCAAAGGCAGATGACCCAGACCCCTTCGAAAAGGAGGAGAAATAATGAATACAGTGGTTAAATGTCATAGTGTTCCTAAGCTTTTGGAAGTTTTAAAAGAGTTAACTGATGACTATCAAATATATTGTCCAGTCAAACAAGATGACACCGAAACTTTTCTGCCTTTAGAGCAGATAGAACAAGATGAACTACTAACTGTAGGGGAGATTTTATCTAAGAATGAGCCACCATTATATTCTATAAAGTCATTTCTATTTCCTAACTCAGAAGTTTATCTTAAGTTTAGAAGAAATCACGATAAAGTAGATTTTACAGTTCATTCACAACAACCAGAACCTACAATAGTGATAGGTGGTAAGCCGTGTGATGTAGAAAGCTTTGACATGATTGATAAGGTGTTCTTGCAAGAGCCAGTCGATACTTTTTATAAGCAAAAAAGGGAACAAACAATTTTTATAACATCAATTTGTACTAGCAAAGGTCCTAACTGCATGTGCGAAGAGTTTGGTGTTGACAAATCTGAGCCTAAGCTTTCTGACATTCTTTTAATTGAAAGTGAAAAAACTGAAGAGAAATCAGACGGTATTTATTTAAAGGGTGTTAGTGAAAAGGGAACAAAGTTAATTGAAAGGTTAGCTGAGCTTGATGGCCTTCAAAAAGTAGATAACTCTCCAAACCTTATTGAAGATAAAGAAGAAATTGAAAAGCTTTGTCCTGAAGCAATAAAAGATAAAATGGAAAAGCTGTACGACTCCGATATTTGGGAAGACCTAGCAATGCGTTGCTTAGGTTGTGGAATTTGCACCTATTATTGTCCAACATGTCATTGCTATGACATCAACGATTATTCTCGCAAAGGTGAAGGTGTAAGGTATAGATCTTGGGATTCATGCATGTTTTCTGATTTCACCAATATGGCGGGCGGACATAACCCTAGACCTACCAAAGCAGACCGTATAAAAAACAGATTTTTTCATAAGCTAAATTATTTTGTCAAGCAGCAGGGACCGTTAGCGTGTGTAGGGTGTGGACGTTGCGCAAAAAATTGTCCTGTAGGCATTTCGTTAAACACAGTGTTGCAAAAGATTGGAGGGCAAAACAATGGAAAATAATCCGCTAGTACCAGTAAATGGTGAAGTGATAGAGATAATCGAAGAAAGTAAAGACGTAAAAACCTTTCGAGTAAAACCAGAAAAAGACATAAATCACCTTCCTGGCCAATGTGCCATGCTCTCACTTTTTGGGGTGGGAGAGGCTATTTTTTCCATAAGCTCTCCGCCAAAAAGGGACTATTTAGATTTTAGTATAAAAAAGACTGGTAAAGTTACGGATATACTACACCAGATTGAAGAAGGACAACAATTAGGAATAAGAGGGCCTTATGGAAATCATTTTCCATTCGAAGAAATAAAGGGGAAAGACCTACTATTTATAGGTGGTGGCATCGGTCTTGCCCCATTAAGGTCGCTTATAAAATACGCTTTAGATAACCGTGACGACTATGGAAATTTACAGTTGATTTATGGTTCAAGAACACCGGAGGATCTGATATTTGAAAGAGATATATTTAAGAATTGGCCTAGTGAAGAAAATTTTGAAGTAAATGTAGCTGTAGATGTAGAAAGCTCAAACTGGGACGGCTATGTGGGTTTTGTACCTCAATATTTAGAAGAACTAGCCCCAAACCCAGAAAATACAGTAGCCATAACTTGTGGTCCACCTATTATGATCAAATTTGTTTTAGAAACTCTTGAAAAATTAGGATTTAATGAGAATCAGGTTGTTACAACTTTAGAATATAAAATGAAATGTGGCGTAGGTAAATGTGGCCGTTGTAATTTAGATGAGCATTATGTATGTAAAGATGGTCCAGTTTTTTATTTAAAAGAATTAAAACAAATTAAAAGTGATTTTTGTTAAAAATAGAGGGTCCGAGAAAATTAATACCATCAAAGGAGTTTTCTCGGACTTTTTGACTAAATAATGGAAGTTGTGGGTTTATAGTAAAATATTGGTCTAAGGATTAAACCTTGCTAATTTTACTTTAATAAATTTTCTAGGGGTGGTAAAATGATTTTATTACAATTTTTAATCGTTATACTAGCAATATTTATAGGAGCACGATTAGGAGGCATAGGCTTAGGTGCTATGGGAGGAGTTGGGCTTGCAATTTTAACCTTTGTATTTAATTTACAGCCAACCTCTCCGCCCATTGATGTTATGTTAATGATTTTAGCAGTAGTAACGGCGGCAGCAACTTTACAAGCAACTGGTGGAATGAATTATTTAGTAAAAGTTGCAGAAAAGATTCTTAGAAAAAATCCCAACTCAATTACTTTTATGGCTCCCCTTGTAACTTACTTGTTTACTTTTTTTGCAGGGACAGGTCATGTTGCTTATTCTTTATTACCAGTAATATCAGAAGTGGCTCGGGAACAAAAAGTGCGACCTGAGAGGCCGTTATCTATAGCAGTAATAGCCTCTCAACAGGCTATAGTAGCTAGTCCGATTTCGGCAGCTACAGTTGCTTTGTTAGGGATTTTGTCACCTTACGGCATTACATTGCCCCAAATTTTGATGGTAACAATACCGGCAACTTTGCTGGCAATCATGTTTTCAGCTTTTATGATTAGAAATAAAGGAGCCGAGCTTGAAAAAGATCTTGAGTATCAAAAAAGGTTAAAAAAGGGCTTAAAAAAGGCAGAAACCAGTGATTTTGACAGTGTTATAACAAGTAGCGCAAAATTATCAGTGATTTTCTTTATGGCGGCAGCTGTTATCATTGTGGTACTAGGTACCTTTGAGCAGCTTCGTCCATCCTTTGGTGATGATGGTGTTATGTCTATGGCAGCTACTATCCAAATTGTTATGTTGACTGTTGCTGCATTAAACTTATTGGTTTGTAAAGCGGATGTGGATGAAGTTGCTTCTGGAAGTGTGTTTAGATCAGGTTGTATTGCTGTAGTTGCAATTTTTGGTATTGCATGGTTGGGAGACACATTTTTTCAGGCTAACATGGATACCATAGAACCTGCTATCGAAGGAATGGTGACATCAGCACCTTGGATATTTGCTTTTGCCTTGTTTGCTATGTCTATTTTATTGAATAGTCAAGCAGCGACCACAGTTTCACTGATGCCTTTGGGTCTAGCTTTAGGCATAAGTCCTGTGTTGCTAATAGCTATGTTTCCAGCAGTTAATGGTTATTTCTTTTTGCCAAACTATGGACCTATTATAGCTGCCATAGGTTTTGATAGAACTGGAACCACTAAAATAGGTAAGTACGTTTTTAATCACAGTTTTATGGTACCAGGATTAATAGCTATAATAACTTCTTTGGTACTAGGTTTTTTGTTTGCAGGAATTCTCCTTTAAAAAAATATATAACAATATAAATGTAGAAATAATTGCTCAAAAATATAGAACAGTAAGGCGATATATTAAAAATTATGCTACATTATGCTATTCTATTTAAATAGCATAATGTAGTAAAAACTAAATTATGGAGGAATTTTATATGATATCACCTGAATATACTGCTTTGTTTATTTTGGCCGTAGCAATTTATTTATTTTTTACAGAGAAATTCCCGCTACCGGTAACAGCTATGCTTGTGCCCATAGCTTTGAGTTTAACTGGAATTTTAGAGCCCGCTGTGGCATTTTCAAATTTTGGCGATAGATGGGTAGTAGTATTTATGGGAATGTTCATTATAAGTGGAGCAATGTTTAAAACAGGGTTTGCTAGTGTAATAGGAGATATAACAGTAAAAATGGCAGGGAAAAGTAGGCTTAAGTTGATGCTTTTAGTTATGGGTGTTCTGGGAATAATGTCAGCTCTTCTTAGCAATACAGGTGCCACTGCAGTTTTTGTGCCTGTAGTTGTAGCAGTATGCTTAAGTTCTGGGACAAGCCCTAAAGCGATGCTGATGCCTATGGCTTTTGCTTCAAGTTTAGGAGGAACCTTAACAGTTATTGGCACTCCCCCTAATGGAATAGTTAACAGTGTTTTAAATGATTCTGCTCAATACATGGAATTTGGTTTTTTTGAGTTTGCAAAAGTAGGGATTTTTCTATTTATATTAGGAATTGCTTATATGGTACTTATTGGATACAAACTATTGCCTAAAGGTGAAATTGAGAATATTGATGACAAACCTAAAAAGGAAGAAAAATTAAGAACTGATAAAATGTGGGTAGCAGTGCTAATATTTTTATTTGTTATTATTTCTATGGCGACTGGGGTTGTTGATTTTCAAGTCGCAGCAATGTTAGGTGCCATGTTCACAATAATAACGGGATGTTTAACAATGGAAGAAGCTTTTAATAGTATTAGCTGGACTACAGTATTCCTTTTTGCTGGTATGTTATCTATGAGTGAAGCAATTCAAGTTACTGGTGCAGCAGATTTGATAGCTAGTGGCTTAGTCAACGTTTCTGACACTCCATATATTGTGTTAATGGTGTTTTTTATTACAACATCTCTTTTGACTAATTTTATGTCAAATACTGCTACTGCAGCTGTTTTTGCCCCTATAGGTATTACCGTAGCTGAATCATTGCAGGTAAGTCCATACCCCTTTGTAATGGCTATAGCAATTGGAGCTTCCTGTTGTTTTTTAACTCCTATCGCAACCCCACCCAATACCATTGTGCTAGGTCCTGCAGGATATAGTTTTAAAGATTATTTTGTTGCAGGGTGGCCGCTTCAATTATTAACATTTATAATTTCCATGATTATTATACCAATTTTCTTTCCGTTTTAAGCGGGTAAAAGGGCTGTCTGAAAACTATTTTTAAATAATTTTGAGACAACCTTTTTATTGTATAATAGCTCCACATCAACAATTTGTAGTATTCCTCAATTTACTAGCGGGGCAACAGTCATAGAAAAACAGTGACTTAGTTTGGTGAAAACTAAAGTTATAATAAGTGAGGTAAAACTACGTTTATGATTAAGTTAATTTATAAAAAGGAGCTGTTAAAATTATCTTGAATGATAATTTTAACAGCTCCTTTTTATAAACTAGATTGAATAAAAATTCCTTAAAAATAGTTATACATTAAATCTAAACAAAACAACATCTCCGTCTTTCATGATGTAATCCTTACCTTCCACACGTACAAGGCCTTTTTCTTTTGCTGTGGTCATGCTACCACCGTGTGCCATAAGGTCATCAAAAGCTATTACTTCAGCGCGGATAAACCCTCTTTCCATGTCAGTATGAATTTTTCCCGCTGCTTGAGGTGCAGCTGTTCCTTTTTTAATGGTCCATGCTCTAGACTCCATTGGTCCCGCTGTCAAGAAACTTATTAGGCCAAGTAGTTTATAGCTAGCATTAATTAGCTTATCCAGTCCAGAATGTTCTAATCCCAAGTCATTTAAAAAATCTTTTCGCTCGTCGGTGTCTAATTGAGCAATTTCTTGCTCAATTTGGGCACTGATTACGATGACTTCAGCATCTTCTGTGGAAGCAAAATCTCTAACTTGGGCAACGTTTTCATTGTCGGCTCCATCGTTAACTAAATCATCCTCCGAGACATTAGCTACATAAATAATAGGTTTTGAGCTAAGCAAATTAAAGTTTTTAACAAGTTCAGCATCTTCTTTTGATAATTCTAAGGTTCTTGCGGACTTACCTTCCTCTAAAACTTTAATGACTTCTTCCATAATTTTAACCTCATGGGCAGCAGATTTATCAGCTTTAGCAGCTTTTCTGCTTTTTTCTAATCTTCTTTCTAACATTTCGATATCAGAAAAAATTAACTCTAAATTAATGGTTTCGATATCTCTAATAGGATTAACACTACCATCAACATGGACCACATTTCCATCGTCAAAACATCTTACTACATGAACAATAGCTTCTACTTCACGAATATTAGCCAAAAATTTATTGCCTAGCCCCTCACCTTTACTGGCTCCCTTAACAAGTCCAGCTATATCAAAAAACTCTATGGCAGTTGGTACAGTTTTTTCAGATTTATAAATTTCAGCAAGCTTGTCTAAACGACCATCGGGCACAGCTACAACCCCAACATTTGGTTCAATAGTGCAAAAAGGGTAGTTAGCTGACTCAGCTCCCGCTTCGGTTATGGCATTAAATAGAGTACTTTTACCCACATTTGGTAGTCCAACGATTCCTAGTTTCATCTCATCTATCCTTTCTAATATATAAAATATTCTAAAAAAATGATTATAATTATTTTCACATCAACTTTAAATTATAATATATATCCTTTAAACTAGCAACCCTTGCTTACTTTGCGCTTCTTAGAAGTTTCAATATTTAGATAAAGTAATTGGGATATATTCCTTCATGATACCTTTCTAGATATTATTAATAAAAATTGAAGGGAAAAGTTCCTAATTCTAGATTAAGATTTATCGACTTCTCCGTTTATAAACCTTTTTTCTGATAATACTAAAAGCTTTTTAGTTTAAAAAAGTTAAATTCACGTTAACTATTTTTTACAGGAACTCCGGTTATTAAATAGAATAAATATTATAAATTCAAAAAAATATAAAGGAGTTTACTGCTATGACAAGAATAATTGAACATAAGTTAATCGAAGCAGATTTTTATGAAGAAAGTTATAAAAATGCACCATTTTATCATGGATTTACGCCTGAAGAATATAAAAAAAACTTAAATAGTAGAATGGTTTATATGGAGAAAAACAAACTTCCCTTATTAGCAATAAATTTTAAAGATGAACTACTTGGGTATATCTTTATTTCTTCTAACAAAGTAGCAGATGTATATTTGAAAAGTCATGATTCGCCAATGGTTCAGAAGCTAAAAAAAAGCAACTTAGAACATATTTTAAAAGAAAAAAATGATTTAATTGATGTTCTCTATTTAATGACAATTTATAGCGATGGTGTTTTATTAAATGGGTTTAAGATTATTAATCTCCACATGGAAAAAAATATATTAGGAGATAATGATTGTTATGATATTGATTTTAAGAAATTTTCCTACTTAGATAAGGATAAATATTTTGATCTAGATAATTTTAAAAAAACCACAGTTAGAGATTATATGCAAGAAGATCCTATTATAAGTGAAAGTGAAGCAGTAGAAAAGTTTGAAAAATACGTTCTTCCAGTGTTTGAGATGGATAATCAAAAAATGTATGGAGTTTATTGGAATAATAAAGTCATAGGAGTACTTTGGTTATATCAAAAAACTCCTGAGAAAATTTTTATAGCTTATGTTGAAATTTTTGAAGAGTTCAGAGGACAAGGATTTGGGAAAAAAGTGATGCACGGCATGTTTTCATTTATTAAGAAGTTAGGTTATAAATCAATACAGCTTCATGTGTTTGGGCATAACAGAAAAGCTATTAAATTGTATGAAAAAACTGGCTTTAAGAAAACAATGGTTAGATATAGATATACTAGATAATGATAGGAATACCTATCTTGCTTTTTTTAGAAGCTTTTACAACAGTAAAATAGCGTAGCACCCTTAGGTACTGCGCTATTTTAAATATCAGTTTGATTTTAGATGTTCTGCCATTTTTTTGGCTAGGCTCTTTAAACCATTTATGTCGCTATCACAAGTTGCGCATTTTGCTTCTACAGGCTCAGATACTGGTGGCATTTTCATATGGTCAGCAAACTTTTGTAAGTTATTTACACCACCACCGCTCCAGCTGTAAGTGCCAAAAATACCTAGGCATTTGTTTTTAAGACCAAGATGTTTTAGCTTTTCTGTAAGAGTCTCGATTGGAGGAAGTAAATTGGTGTTGTAGGCACAACTTCCAATAATAAGTCCTTTATATTTCCAAATATCTCTTAGAATATAAGAAATATGTGTTTTTGAACTATCATATAGCTTAATATTTTTTATTCCTTGTTCGGATAAGCACTGGGCTATTAGTTCAGCCATTTTAGCCGTATTGCCATACATAGTGCCATAAACTATTACAACACCTTCTTCACCCTCCTGTTTACTCCACTTGTCGTAAAGAGAAACTACTTTGTTAGGTTCTGTTCGCCATATGGGGCCATGGGTTGAACAGATATAGTTAATGTCCAAGAGGCTAAGTTTATTGATAGCTCTTTGCACAGGTGCACCGTATTTTCCTACAATGTTTGAATAATATCGTCTCATTTCTTCTTCAAAAAAAGATAAATCCACCTCATCATCAAATATCCCCCCATCTAAAGCTCCAAAACTGCCAAAAGCATCACCAGAAAATAGGGTTTTTGTATGGGTTTCGTATGTAACCATAGTCTCAGGCCAATGGACCATTGGAGCCATAAAAAACTTTAATGTATGTTTGCCAAGCTCAATCTCCTGTCCTTCTTTTACTTCCAAAAGGTTAGAAGTAATTCCGTAGAAGCTTTCAATTAATCCAAAGGTTTTTTTATTGCCAACAATTTTAATATCTGGATTTCGTTGTAGTAAAGCCTTCATAAGCCCGGAGTGGTCTGGCTCCATATGATTAACTATTAGATAATCAACTTTTCTATCGGTGCTAATTATTGATTCTATTTTTCTAAAGAAATCCCCAGCCTGTTCTTCCGCGGCAGTATCAATAAGAGCCACTTTTTCATCCACAATTAGGTATGAGTTATGAGCAACACCATGATCTAGCGGCCAAAGGTTTTCAAAAAGCTGTGTTCGCCTATCATTGACTCCAACCCAAAAAATATCTTTTGTAATGTTTATAGAGTTATACAATTAAATTCCTCCTTACTATATAATTTTTTTGCATTTATAAACATTATATAATTCTAAAAAAGTTAATGCAAATTTTAACAAAAGAGTCTTTAATTTTGATAGAATCTGATTTACAAGTTTTTTGTTTTTGAAGGAAATGAAGCTTTAAAAATAGAATGTTTAATTAAAAATGTAAAGCAAGATGTAAGGATAATATAATTAGCAAGTATTTATTATTTGTTTGTCAAGGTTGTCAAAGGCAGCAACTTTTAAAGCGTAAATGATAAGAACATTTAAAGAAAGGTTGTGCTTGTTAATGTTAATAAGATACGCTAGACAAGAAGATATACCAGCAATTAATAAAATTTATAACCAAGCTGTTTTAAATACGGTTGGGACACTTGATACAGAACCTAAAAGTATAGAAAATCAAAAAGTATGGTTCTTTGAGCACAGTAAAAGATATCCAGTATTTGTCGTTGTAAACCTGCACAAAGAGGTGATTGGGTGGGGTTCTCTTAGTAAATGGTCACCCAAAAGAGGCTATTTTCAAACAGGAGAGGTTTCAATATATATAAAAGAAAATTTCCAGGGCAAAGGTCTAGGAAACAAACTACTCAAAAAAATTATTGACCATGGACAAAAATCAACTCTGCATACCATTTTAGCAAGAGTAGCAAGTGAGAACTTAGCTAGCCTACACTTACATAGAAAACACGGATTTCAATTAATAGGAGTAATGAAAGAAGTTGGGTTTAAGTTTGGAAGACATGTCGATATTCACCTTTTACAGTTGTTGGTTTAATAAATTAAAGGGAGCATTTGCTCCCATAGTTTCATAAATTATAAGTCATGAGTTAATGCCATTACGTAAACTTTGCTATTGTATTTTTTGTTTAACTCCCTTTCAAGTTCTTTTAACCGTTTCATATCGTTACTGCTTAATTCTGCTAGTGGCATTTCATCCATCCAGTTTTCTTTAGGCATAATACAACCTCCTTTTAAGTTTATAAGGTTATTATTAGCTTTTTACTACTTTTTTAATTATTGAAACAGATAAGGAAAACAATAAGAATGAAATTGAATACTATAATATGGAGGCTTAAGTATGAATTTACCTATTGCTTTATTTAATGGCACTGTGGCAACAACTAATGGACTTTATTCTATCCAAGATATAAGTATAGAGGATGCAAAAAATCTTGTTGAAAAACACGGTTATATTTCTGCTATTGGTCATAAAGCTACGGCAGACATCCTATCAGAAGTTTTAGATAAAAATGTAAAGATGCATCGAGTTCAATTTCAGCAAAAGGTAGGACAGATTGCAATAGTTCTTAAACTAAATGAACGACCACCAGAAGGCTCTATTTTGGATAAAGCTGAGATGGAGGAAATAGGGTATAAATTAAAAATTATGAAAAGGATAGAATAAATAAAGGGCTGGAGTGAAGAATGTGGATAAGAAAACTTCTCTTATTATTTCAATTTTTATACTAACGGCCATTGTGGCAAGTGTAGCCATGGGAATTTCTTTACTTTTTCCTTTTATCATTAGTAATATATTTTGCATTGCATTTTTATCCCTATCTGGGTTAGATATAAAGAAGTTGCTTTTTATAGGATATAAAGGGATGATGGAATGTAAAGTTTTATATATTTTTATATTATTGATAGGAGCTAATATATCAGTATGGATGGCCTCAGGAGTAGTTCCAGGTATGATGTATTATGGTTTTGAATACTTAAAGGAAACAAATTTTTTATTTATGGCTTTTGTTCTCACAGCTTTTATGTCGGTTTTTATGGGTACAGCTGTTGGTACTATAAGCACTCTAGGAATTGCTTTGCTAGGTGTGGGACAAGGGTTTGGAATACCAGAGGAGGTCCTACTTGGAGTGATTGTTTCAGGTGCCTTTATAGCTGATAAAGTATCGCCGATCTCAGGACTTTTTAACCTAACTTTAAAGGCAACAGAAACTTCCTTTAAAAGGGCACTGATTTCAATGTCTAAAACCTTAGTTCCTGTGGTGATTATTACAGCAACTATTTATTATTTACTTGGCCTAATATATGCTTCAGGAGAGGATTACCAGCTTGTTGCTGCTTATCAGCAGGCTTTGTTAGAAGGGTTTAAGATTTCCCCTTTACTTTTGCTTTTACCAGTAATTGTGGTATTACTTCCTTTAAAAGGTGTTAGCATAATACCAACCATATTAGCTGGATTAATTGGCGGTGGAATTATAACCATGGTCTATCAAGGTGACACTACATTTTTACAGCTTATCAGTTATACTTTTTTTGGATACTCAGCTCAGACTAATGTTCCAGAGCTGAATTCAATTTTAATTAGTGGTGGGATAGCTGGGATGGTGGAGGTTGTTGCTATAGTTGCTTCAGTAATAACATTAAGCAATATATTAGATCGATCTGGGGTGTTAAAACCTGTTATATATGATCCCATTAAAAAAGTTAAAGAAAAAGGGGAACTTATTCTAAAAACAGGGTTGATAGGTGGCATGTTAACTGTGGTTACCTGTGATCAAACTATGGGTATAGTATTATTGGGGAAAGTTTATAAACCTAAGTTTGTAGAACTAGGTGTTGACAAATCAATTCTTGCTAGAACTATATCTGATAGTAGCACTGTTATCGCTCCTCTTATGCCTTGGAATGTTAATGCAATAATTATAGGTACTCTAACAGGGGTCTCAGCTACTATGTATGCTCCATATGCTGTTCTTTGCTACTTGTTTCCTTTAACTGTACTTTATATTTTTGTTAGTAGTAAATTAGGAAAAGTAAAACTGAAGAAACTAGAAAAAATTCTTAATTAAAATTGCAAATGCACAAAAAATATTGATATTCGATAAATTATGTGTATAATTAGGTATAGATTGATTTAGGTAATTGCAAAACAATCAGGTTTTAAACCTTATATGAACATGTCACTTAGAAGAAACTCGACCATAGGCTTAGAATGACACGCTAGGTAGTTCATGGGCTTTTAATCGCTGTTATATTAGGTCTTATGAGTTTGCAATCGCCTATATAGATTGAGTTAAAAGGAGGGGTTCTTTTGCGCCATGCTTTTGCAGCGAAAACCTTAAAGTTTTTGTTAACAGCTCTCTGGATTGTTGGAATAGCTAGTTTTTTAATCACTGTTTTAGTTGGCATACTGTCTGTAAATGAAATAAGCTCTATCCAAAATATCGTAGGTGTTTTATTTTTTATCACTGGACACCTAGTAGTCTTGGCAATAATATGGGAGCTTAGAAAGATTATCAAAACTGTAGTAGAAAAAGAGCCGTTTACTGATAGTAATATTAGAGGGTTCAATACCATTGGGATGCTAACTATTGCTATGGCTATCTTAACTTTTTGCAGAGATATCTTTTATGTTATTATAGGATATCCAAAGCTAGATATTTTACTGTATTTTAGTAACGAGGGTTTTCAAACGAGAATGGGCTTTTTTATGTTTTTAATTTTTGGATGCATGGCTTTTGTTTTATCAGAAATTTTTAGCTACGCTAAAAAAATAAAAGAAGAAAATGATCTTACAGTATAGGGGGATTTTTATGCCGATTATAGTTAATCTTGATGTGGTAATGGCAAAAAAGAAAATTTCCTTATCTAAACTAGCGGAAAAAGTAGAAATTACAAATGCCAATCTTTCTATTTTAAAGAATAATAAAGCAAAAGCCATAAGATTTTCCACATTAGAAGCTATTTGTCGTGAGCTAGATTGCCAACCTGGGGATTTGTTAGAATATGTTAAAGAAGAATAATTGTTAAAATATAATTCACCAAAATGAAATATTACAGTATAATTATATTTACCTACTCTGCTTACTATCTTAACTGTTTTGTGTTAATATAATAATGATAAAAAACTTAATTATTTACATTAAACTAATGGTGTACACTGGGAAACGTCCCTTAAAGTTAAGGGACGTTTTACAATGTGCAAAATTACTTAATTAATAGAAGGTGGAGAAGTTATGGACAAAAAATACTCTTATTTAATTTCAGTCTTTTTAGTATGCTCTATCATAATAAGCCTAATACTGGGTATTTCACTGATTGTGCCATTTATTATTAGCACAGTTTTTAGTTTTTACTTATTAGCACAAAGTGGGTATAATAAAAAAGACTTAGTTTTAATACTTTATAAAGGCTTTATTGAGTGTAAGGAACTTTATATGTTTTTACTGTTAATAGGGGCAAATATTTCTGTGTGGATGGCATCTGGAATTGTGCCTACTATGATGTTTTATGGATTTCAGTATTTAGAAGGGACTAATTTTATATTTATGGCCTTTTTACTAACTTCGGTAATGACTATTTTTATGGGGACAGGGATAGGAACAATTAGTACACTTGGTATAGCTCTTATAGGGGTTGGCAGAGGCTTTGGAATACCTATTGAATTATTACTAGGAGTGTTAGTTTCTGGTGCTTTTTTGGCTGATAAACTCTCGCCAATATCTGGCATGCTGAATCTTACGTTGCAAGTTATGGATATGGATTATAAGACATTTGTAAAAGGCTTACTAAAAACGTTAGTACCTGTATTTATTATCACAAGCGGAATTTATTACATTATTGGATCTTTTTATTCAGGTGGAGAAAATAGTGAGTTAATAGTATATTTACAATCAGCCATTTTAGATGAATTTGTCATCTCTCCATGGTTACTTTTATTGCCTTTACTTGTAGTATTACTACCTATGAAAGGTATTACTGTTGTGCCAACTGTGCTTACAGGTATAATAGGAGGGGCTTTACTAACTTTAAGAGTTCAGGGTTTATCATTGCTAACTTCTTTAAATTACATGATTTTAGGCTATGGAGGAAAAACAGGATCCGAAGAACTAAATTCAATTTTGGTAAGTGGTGGAATGGTTGGCATGGTAGAGGTGGTTGCTATTATAGGTATAGTACTGGCCTTAAGCAATTTATTGGAGAAAACAGGAGTACTTAAACCTCTAATTTATGACCCTATAGCCAATGTGAAAACTAAAGGAGAACTAATTTTTAAAACAGGTCTTGTAGGAACAATGCTAACTGTTGTTACATGTGATCAAGCAGCCGGGGTGGTTCTGCCAGGAAAGCTTTATAAAAACAAATATAAAGAAATGGGTATAGATAAAACTGTACTAGCAAGAACTTTATCTGATAGCAGTACAATTATAGCACCGCTAATGCCTTGGAATGTAAATGGTATAGTTATAGGTCTTATTACTGGTATATCAGCTTTTCAATATGCCCCCTATGCCATTTTATGCTATATATTTCCCTTAATTGCGGGAATAATTTACATTAGCGAAAAAATATTGCTAAACTTTTCAATGACTAAAAAACAACAAAAAATCAACATGGGTGGATAAGACAGCGTTTCTAACACGATAACAGTTAATATAACGATTTTAAAAGACAGTATTAACAAAATTATAAATATATTAATAAAGTATTGAAAGTTAAGCCAATTATTGATAAAGTTATATTATAATATGTTTTTTTGGGGGGAATGGTGTGAAGAGATTTATAATGTTCATACTATCTATAATTATTTTTGTTAGCTTAACTGGATGTTCTTCAGGTTCAACAACCCAAAGAAGTAGTGTTAATATAGAGGACGAATCTAAAGATTATACAGATTCTTTAAAAATTGACTTAGACAAAGATTTTGAAAATTTAGCTCTATGCTTTGACGTTAGAATTTCAGATGGTGACCTAAATTGGCGAGTTTTAAGTCCCAAAGGTGAAGTGGTTCAACAAGGGAAGATACAAAGCGGGGAGAGTTATAGGGAACGGTTATATTTTAGTCCAAGACCTGGTCGCTGGGTAGTAGAGGTAGATGGCAATGAAATTGCTGGCAAAGTAGAAATGGAATGGATTGTTTCAAAATAAATAAAAAAATTGAAGGTCTCCAAAAAGAGCCTTCAATTTTTTTATTTATTTTATGCTGAAAATATGATTGAAGCTTTACTTACTGTATAAAACACCATAAACTCGAGGTGCAATAGTGACGACTAACAGTGTAAGAGCTAAATCTTTGATAAAAGCTGGTATCATCCAACCCCAAATAACTAGGTACGGGATGGCATCAAAAGCAGAGATAAAATGATAAGCAAAGTACATGTAGTGGGTGCCGATAAAGTAGTTTGTAAACAACCCAACAATAGCTGCCAGAAAGTAAGTTTTCTTATTTAAAACACTGCAATTTTCGATTATCAACCCTACAACAAAACCCACAAAGATGAATGAAATAATAAACCCAAAAGTTGGACTGATAATTACGTTTAGCCCCCCACGAAAGTTAGCAAAAACAGGTGCACCGGCTAAGCCGATTAAAGTGTAAACAGACATAGACACAGCTGCTAAGCGACTACCTAATAATATTCCACACATAATGGCAAAGAAAGTTTGTAAAGTAACTGGCACCCCACCTATGATTAAAAAAGAAGTGGCATTTGCACCTATAGCCATGAGTCCGACAAAAAAACCGGCTAAAACAATATTTTTTGCTGAATTATTTTTGTTTTTTTTAATCAGTAATCACCTCTAGATTTAGATTGTATAATATTATGGGGAGCGGTTAAAAAAAGAACGGTTAATTGGGAGTATTTCATTAGAAAATTTACAATCGAATATGGGGGGATGTGGAGATATAACTGCTTTATTAAAAAAACAGTTACCTCTATTATCAGTTACCATAAAGCCAATGACATTTTCAGATAGAGGAGTGGATAAGTTAGCAGCGTTAGCGTTGGTAGCAATGGTGTCAGTTATTTGATTATAAGGCCAATCTAATTGTATTACCCAATCTAAATTTTTGCAAATTGTATACAAGTTTAAGCAGTTATCTGACTTATATTCACTCAATAGTTTGACTTTATTATTTTTATCAAGAAATGCTGCAAGTTTTGGGTTGTAATGATAACCAACACTCAAAAAATTATCAATTTTATTGGCAAAAAGGTTATTTGTTTTAGGGGCAACTTTTGTAATATCGCAACATTCTGGCATGTGATTTCGTTTATTTTCAGCATCTACATAATATGTAGCAAAAAATTCAGCAAAATATTCTGCGCAGTTATCTGTATAGTAACTTAGATCGCAAGTACAGCAACTAAAGACTTTTTCAGCTTCTTCTGAACAAATTTTTTGAAATTGGGCAGTACCAGAAATATCGTCAAAAAGAAAATAATCTACAAGGTGCCCTAATTCGTGTAATGCTATACAGGTGGCATTTTCCCTGTCTAATCTGACAACCGCTAGCCTGTGTTTAGTGGAAGTGACACCAGATAATTCACTAGTTATGGTACCAACATTCAAAGGCATATTGTTGTAAAATTCTGGCTGATCAGATATACTTCCAGTAATAAAGCGTAAATTAATCCCCAGTCTAACAAGCTCCTGTAATATATCTATTGGGACGTTATCCAAGTCCTTAATAATGTTTTGTAAGCTATGTTGATAATCGTTTAATTCTCCACCACTGTATTCTATAAAAAGATAAAGTGTTTTTTTAAAATTGTCACTAACATCTTTTTTTTCTATTATTTTTTCAAGGTTGTATACGTTATGAATTTTTCCCTCAGTAAAGTTAGCTGTATTTTTAAAAAATAGCTTATGATTTAATTGGTTATTGTTAACTAATAATTCTATGCAATTAGTGCCAACATGTGTTAATAAAGAATTATTAGCTTCGTCACTAAATTTTGTGCCGTTAGGTCGATAAAAGTTTCCTTCGACAGGCACTCCATTTAACCACAAACCTTCAAATATTTTTCTGTTTTCTTTGTTATAGAGCCTTCCCTCTCCATTGGGCACCCCTAACTTCCAATTACCTTCATAGGCTACTTGATCTTGGATATATAAAGTTCCCTGTCCGCTAAAATATCCATTTTTCCAAAAGCCTTCATAATTAAACTCGTTATTTTTTAGTTTAGCAAAACCATGAACATCTCCTTTATGAAACTCACCAATCACTAACTTAGAGCCTTTTGGATTAAAAATAACTCCCTCCCCTTGCGGTAACCCGGCTTGCATTTCTCCTTGATATTTTGTTTTCCCGTTTGAATAATATAAGGTCTGTTTATAAGTTAGATTGATAAAAGATATAAAGAGAGTAACTAGAATAAGTGCAATTAGCATAACAGTTAATACAATGTACCATACTTTAGGTTTATCTATTTTTATCATAAATAACACTCCTAAAGGATATTATTACTACTAATAATAAACTTCGTTGTTGTTTGTTAATACTCCTTGTTCCATTTTATTCTAGGATTACCGTTTGTAAACCAAAAGGAGGGATTTAAGAATTTACGATTTTATGTAAAACTTAGCTAAGATGATAAAAAATGAGTTTTAAAGGAAGGAAATAGAGTATATATATAGAAAGAAGTGTATAAAATATTAAAATTTTTCTTCAGTTATCGGTGGTTGTAGGAGGGAGTGTAAATGATGATAGAATTGTTAATTAACAGAAGGAGTGTTAGAAGTTTTAAGGAAACTCCTATCGAGAGAAAAAAGGTAGAAACTTTAATAAAAGCAGCTTTGTTATCACCATCATCTAAAAACAAAAGACCATGGGAGTTTATAATAGTTGATGACAAAAAAATGCTGGAGCGATTGTCAAAATCGAAAACTAACGGCTCTACGTTTTTAAAAAATGCACCTATGGCATTTGTTGTAGTTGCTGATAGTGAAGTTAGCGATGTTTGGGTTGAAGACGCTTCTATCGCTTCTATAACATTACAATATACTGCGGAAACTTTAAACTTGGGATCTTGTTGGGTACAAATAAGGAATAGAACAAATGAAAAGGGAGCTAGTGAACAATATGTGCAACAATTGCTCAACATACCAAAGAATAAGCAGGTTGAATCTATTATTGCTATTGGTTATCCTGATGAAAAGAAAAAAACTTATTCAGAGGACCAATTACTTTATGAAAAAATTTATAAAGGGAGGTATGGAGAAAGATATCGATAGCTATAAGTTTATAATATAGGAAAAAGGGAGGGGAAACTTATGAAAAAGCTTTTGGTATTAGCTATAGTTCTTTTATTGACTTTATCTGTTGTTGGTTGTTCAGGGTATTCTGCAGATAGCTATGAAACAGAGTCACTTGGTTCTCAAAGTATGGAAATTGAATTTGAGGCTTTAGACGGAGCTGTTGAAGAAATGCTGGCAGTTGACGGAAGCAGCGGGCTAGATTTTGAAATCCAACTAGAAGAAGGTGAGTTAGAAGCTGAGCTATTTTTATCCAGTGATGAAGATGGCGCTGACTCGCTTTTGCCCACTGAATTGGGGCAAGTTTTTAGTCCAAATAATAGCTTAGAGTATAGTACAGAAGACTCCTTCACAAACGGGATATATAGAATTGTTCTTGAGGGAGAAAATGCAAGTGGAACAGTGCTAATTGACTTTAATTAATTTTAAGTGGCCAGCCTTTTAATGGGGCTGGCCATTAATTTAGATAATATTTTATAAATATATTTAATAATATGTGTAAAGGGGGTATTCAAGTGAAGACAAATATGTATATCATCCTATTTACAGCGTGTTTACTATTTCTGACTGGCTGTTTGGATTATTCTGTTAATTTTTATGAAAGTGGTATAGTAGATGATAATCCACAACATAGAATGTTAACTTTTGAAGAGCTAGAAGGTGATATGAAAGAAAAACTTTTCATAGAAGAAGGCAAAGGTTTAAACATGAGGATAGAGGTTACTAAAGGGAGTTTGCAAGTTGAGCTAATCAATCCTGATGGCGAAAATATCTTGAAAGATCAGCTGAACCAAGTTTTTAATAAGGAAAATTATTTGCAGTTGACCAGTGAAGAGCTCTATAAAGAGGGGGAATATATTATTGTGTTGCAGGGAAATAAAGCAGATGGCAATATAGAAATAAAATTTTAAAAAGATGTAAACACCAACTTTTACATACGGGATTAGTAATAAAAAAGAGGGTGATTTAGATTTGAGAAAAGTTGGTAATAGAGAAACACTTATATTAGCTGGCGTGTTAGGAATAATACTGATTGGACTTTTTCTATTTAGTTAAAAACCACTTTAAAAGGAGTATGGTAAAATGTTAATTGAATGTAAAATTACTTCTAAAAAAAATACAGAATTTATTGATATAACAAGAACAATAACTAAAAAAATAGAAAAAACTAATATTAAGTCAGGGACCTGTTGTATTTTTATTCCTCATACAACTGCTGCTGTAACTGTAAATGAAAATGCTGATCCTGCAGTTAAAGAAGATATGTTGATGGAATTGAATAAGTTAATTCCTTTTGAGGATGGGTATAAACATTTGGAAGGAAACTCTGCAGCACATATTAAAGCAAGTATTATGGGTTTTAACGAAACTTTAATTTTGGATAATGGGAAGCTAGTTTTAGGCACTTGGCAAGGAATTTATTTTGCAGAATTTGATGGACCTAGAGAAAGAAAAATTTATGTTAAATTAATGGAGGGTTAAGTAAAGTAGGTTAAACAGTTAGAAAATTCTGGAGAGAAGTTAATCAAGCATAATTTTTATAAGACAAACAAAAGGTGGGTTAAGTATGAATATCATTTTTAAAGAAGATAAAGACTTAAATCCTAAAGAAGTACTTAAACTATATAATGATGCAAAATGGTCAAGTTATACTGACAAACCTCAATCACTGATAAGGGGAATAAAAGAGTCGTTATCGTGATTACCGCTTGGAATCAAGACAGTCTGGTAGGTTTGGTTAGAGGAGTAGGTGATGGAGAGAGTATTTTATTGTCTTAAAAGAGTTTAAAAGAAGGGGGATTGGGAGTGAACTTTTTAATAGGCTTGTGTCCAAGTACCCTAATGTACGGCAAAAAGTGCTATTAACTGAAGAGACTACGGAAACCCGAAGATTTTATGAAAGCAAGGGCTTTAAAGAAGCAACAAAAGGGCTTATTTCATTTGTAAGATTTGATTAAGAAAGGACACTTGAAAAATCAAGGGTCCTTTCTTTTTGAATTATACTGTTCTTTTATATAAGCTATGAAAATCTTAGATACTTTAGAGAGAGTGCGTTTTTTATGAACAGCTAAGTAAAACCAACGTTGGTGTTCTTGAAATTCTTTTAGTGTATAAATATTGATATAATTTTTATCAATGTTAGCCAACGCAAGTTCAGATACAATTGAAGAAGCCATTCCTTCTTTAACACACTGGGTAATGGACTGGACATTATCAAAATATCCAACTATATTAAGTAAATTAGCATCTAGCCCTGAATTTTTAAAGACTTTAAAAATATTTTCCCGTGTACCGGAACCGGAAAACCTAAATACCATATCAAGATTATATAGACTTTCTATATTTACTTGTGATGATAAGTCGATGCTTTTAGGAGTAATAAGGACTAACTGTTCATTTAATAATGGAAAGTACGCAATGTTATCCGTATAGTGCTTTTCGCCGGTAAAGGCTATATCGGTCACTCCTTCCAACAAATGTTTAGTTACAGCTTTTGAACTACTTTGCATGACATTGTATTTGATTTTAGGGTAATGGTTCCTAAAATTACTAACAATTTTTGGCACTATAAACTGAGCTGGTACTGAACTTGCAGATATATTTATGTCTCCTGACAAAGATTCATTATCATATAAACTATCCAATGCTTGGTTTTTAAGAGCTAAAATCTGTTCTGCCCAGAAAAAGAGGCGTTTACCTAAAGGGGTTAAAATAGCTTTTCTTCCTATTCGATCAAAAAGGATATTTCCTAAATCTTTCTCCAAGTTATTTATATGAGTGCTTACAGTTGATTGGCTTAAATACAGGTTATCCGCTGCTTTTGAAAAGCTTTTAGTTTTGGCTACTTCTACAAAAACAGTTAATTGGTGAAAGTTCATAATCAATCCTCCTTGATATTTGGTTTAATAGGCGGTTTCAAAACTCTATATAACAGGAATTACATAGCATTTTATAGATGGTTTCAAAAAATCCCCACTCCAACTATCTAGCGAGAATGTCAAGTCACATGTTTGTATAGTGACTTGAAAGATTATAACTAGAGATCATTTTGGCTTTTAGCAAGGTATCACTCTCCTCAAAATAAGGAGTTTACTTATATACTCTTAAAAGAAGAATCTAACTCAATTAATTTTACATGATAATATCTATTTATTCAATACTAAAGAGAGCAAACTATCTATAAAAACTTTTGTTTAGGTATATCATGGGGTTTATAATGTTAATAGTGACTTTAATTTCTGAATAACTTACCATGGAGGGATAATAGTGTACACAGTAGGCATTGATGTTGGATCGGCAGCTATTAAAATAGTTGTTTATGATGGGGAAACGTATAGATATGCAATAGAACCTACCGGGTGGTCGCCTAAAAGCAACGGTGAAAAAGTTTATAAAAAGTTTTTAATAGAAAATAACATATCCTCCTCTAAAGTTAAAAGAATAATAGCTACAGGCTATGGTGGAAGAAGGCTTGATTTTGTGGATGAATATAAAAGTGAGATTACTTGTCATGGAAAAGGTTGCCACTATTTATGTTCTGATATAAGAGGTGTTATAGATATAGGTGGACAAGATAGCAAGGCTATTCTTTTAAATGAAAAAGGTAAAGTTCTAGATTTTAACTTGAATGATAAATGTGCAGCAGGTACAGGGAGATTTTTGCAGGTGACTACTAATGCTTTAGACTTAGATATGGATCAAATTGATTGTTTGGCAAAAGACAGCAGCCCACTTAGCATTGATAACATGTGTGCAGTTTTTGCAGAAACTGAGGTTTTAAACCTATTAGTTCAAGGAGCAAAAAAGGATGAAATATTAGCAGGCTTGTTAAAATCTATTGCTTTACGGGTTGGGAGTTTAGCTGGGAAAGCCAATTTGCAGGGTAAAATAGCTTTTTGTGGTGGAGTAGCACAAAGTCAGGTTTTAAGAAGAATGGTGAAAGAGTATTGTAATCTAAACATAATAACGTTAAAAAATCCACAAATCACTGGGGCATTAGGAGCTGCAGTGTTGGGGTTTAAATAAATATAAAACTTGGGAGGGAACTAGAATGAGAGCAAAAACAATGGAATATTTTGATAGTCTTATTGCAGAAAGTGCTATAAAAATTAAAGAGGAAAAAGAAAAAGGAAAAAAAGTAATGGGGTATTACTGTGTTTTTTCACCTGTAGAGCTAATTGAAGCTTCCGGTGCTTTTAGCGTAGGACTTTGTGCTACGAAGCAAGAGCCAATAGCAGAAGCTGAAAAACATTTACCTCGTAATTTGTGTCCTTTAATAAAATCAAGCTATGGGTTTGCAATTACTGATAAATGCCCATACTTCTTTTTTGCAGATGCTGTTATGGCAGAAACAACCTGTGATGGCAAAAAGAAAATGTATGAGTTAATGGCAGATATAAAGCCTATGGTAGTTCTTGATATTCCTAATTCATCTGTTTATAGAAAAAGAAAAGAACATTGGATGGAAGAGATTCATAGGGCAAAAGATTTTATCAAAGATGAACTAGGTTTAGAAGTGACAGAGAGTAGTTTAAAAGAAAAAATTAAAGAGCATAATGAAGAAAGAAAGCTACTAATGGAACTTGTAGAGTTAAATAAATTTAACCCCACTCCAATATCAGGAGCAGATTTGTTAAAAGTACTATGGGGAAGGCAGTTTAAGGCGGATAGAGAAGAATATATCGCAAAAGTCAAAATCTTAATGGAAGAACTTAAAGAAATATCACTAAAAAGTGATAAAGTTAAGGGACCTAGAGTTTTAGTAACAGGATCTCCTACAGGTGTTGGACAAGAAAAAGTAATAAACGTCATTGAAAACTTAGGAGGTCAAGTGGTGTTGCAGGAAGCTTGTTCTGGAGTAAAAGGGTTAGTAGACTTAGTTGATGAAGATAAGAATCCTTATGAAGCTTTAGCGGAAAAATATATGGACATTCCTTGCTCATGTACCTCTCCAAACACTAGACGTTTTGAATTGACAAATAATCTAGTAAAAGAATACGAAATTGACGCTGTCGTGGATATAACTTTGCAAGCATGTCATACCTACAATATTGAATCTTACCAACTAAAAAAAGAAGTAGATGCACCATTTATTCAAATTGAAACCGATTATAGTGAGTCAGATGTTGAACAGATTAAATTAAGAGTAAGTTCGCTATTTGAGCTTATTAATGAATAAAAAAAAGAGTGTTGGGCTAATAACCAACACTCTTTTTTTTAGTTCTATAACTTAACTGGCTTCCGAGGTTTTATTAAAGCTTTTTTATGAAAACCAATTAAATCTGTTCTGTTAGCTTTTTTTAAAGCCTTTAAAACTAGATGATAATTTTTGGGGTTTTTATACTGAATTAGCGCTCGTTGCATCGCTTTTTCGTGGGGAGCTTTAGGCACATACACCTCATCCATTGTTCGAGGGTCAATTTCAGTATAATACATACATGTAGAAAGAGTACCTGGAGTGGGGTAGAAGTCTTGAACCTGCTCTGGCGTATGCCCTATATCTCTTAAATATTCCGCTAACTCAATTGCTGCATCAAGGTCGGAGCCGGGGTGACTTGACATAAGATAAGGAACTAAGTATTGTTCTTTTCCAATTTGCCTATTTACTTTATAAAATTTATCGGCGAATTTTTCATAAACTTCTCGCTTGGGTTTACCCATCTTACTCAAAACTTTAGGTGAAATATGTTCTGGTGCTACTTTAAGCTGTCCGCTGACATGGTGCTCACATAACTCCTTAAAAAAGGTATCATCCGTGTCCTTTAAAAGATAATCATAGCGAATCCCAGAGCGGATAAACACCTTTTTAACACCCTGAATATCTCTAAGCTCTTTTAAAAGCTCGCTATAATCACTATGACTTGCTTTTAGGTTTTTACAAGGTTTTGGGTATAAGCACTGCTTGTCAGTACAGACTCCATGTTTAGTTTGTTTTTGACACGCTTGTTTTCTAAAATTTGCTGTGGGACCGCCCACATCATGGATATATCCCTTAAAATCGCTCATACCTACCATTGCTTTTGCTTCATTAACTATGGCCTCTTTACTACGGTTTTGAATGATTCTCCCCTGATGAAAGGTGAGGGCGCAAAATGAACAGCCTCCAAAACAACCTCTGCTACTTACTAGGCTAAACTTCACCTCTTTTATAGCTGGAACTCCGCCGTCCTTCTCATATATAGGATGACAAGTTTTAGTAAAGGGGAGGAGATAGATGCTGTCTAGCTCATCTGTTGTCATCGGCGGGGCCGGTGGGTTTTGTACTACATAAGTATTTTTATTATACTGTTCAATTAGTGTATCAGCGCTTATAGGGTCAGTATTTCTATACTGGAGTTTGAAGCTTTTGGCATAGGCGCTTTTGTCTGAGCTAACATCTTTAAAAGAAGGTAAGAATTTCCCCTGATATACACTAGAAGGATCACTTGTTTTAAAAACAGTTCCCTTAATATAGGTTAAGTGTTCTATAAGTAATCCACTTTTTAAACCTTCTGCTATTTCAACAATTTGTTTTTCTCCCATACCATAGACCAAAAGGTCAGCCTTAGAATCTAGCAAAATTGACCGACGGACTTTATTATCCCAATAATCGTAATGGGCCAGCCTCCTAAGACTAGCTTCAATACCACCTAAGATTATCGGCACATCCTTGTATGCTTCTTTAGCTCTGTTTGCGTAGACGATTGTAGCCCTATCCGGCCGCTTGTGCCCTTGCCCGCCAGGAGAGTAGCTATCATCATGCCTGCGTTTTTTTGAAACGGTATAGTGATTGACCATTGAATCAATGTTACCACCGGTAATTAAAAAAGCGTACTTGGGTTTGCCTAAAAGTTTAAAGTCATCGGCTGACTCCCAGCTGGGCTGGGGGATTATCCCCACAGAAAAGCCCTGACTTTCAAGGACCCTGCCAATAATGGCAGCTCCAAATGAGGGGTGATCTACATAGGCATCACCACTGATTATAACAAAATCTAACTGGGCTATATTCCTTTTTAACAAATCTTCTTTATTTATAGGTAAAAATTCATTAGTCATCTAAATCCTCCTGAAAATAATAGGTGTTACTATTATATAGCATTTTTTAATTTTTAACAAAGTGTGAATGGGTGTCAAAATATGTTGACAAAAGTCGAAAAAGCTAATATTATATTAACTTGGTTATCACAATTAGTTTTAAGAGGAGGAAATTATAAATGCTTATAAAGGCAAAAATGACTGCAAAAAATAGTACGCTGTTGTTATGCTATGTATCTATAATGTTAATAACATTTTTATCAGTGTTTGGAGCAGTTTATTTTGCTCAAGATGCTATCTTTAACTCTGCTTATGGTTTAGAAAAAGAAGGTAAAAAAGAGCAAGTGTTTAGCATTAAACATGTGGGGCCGGAGCCTACTTATCACAAAGGGTTTACTCCAAAATTTACTGTAACTGAAATTGAGTTGTTGGAACGGATCGTTACAGCTGAATCTCAGGGAGAGTCTTTAGAGGGTAAAATTGCTGTGGTGAACGTGATTTTAAACAGAGTAGACAGCGAAAACTATCCTGGCACTGTAGAAGAAGTTATATTTCAACGAGGTCAATTTAATCCTACCTGGGATGGTAGTTTAGAGAGAGTTAATGATATTACACCTAAAACACAGGAAGCTGTTGGGCGTGCTATTGATGGCCAACATGAAGTGCCCAGCGATACTTTATTTTTTATGAATCAAGAAATTGCCGAAGATTTTACTGTGCAGCAGACTAGGCAATATGTTAAAACCATTGGTAATCATACGTTTTTTAAATAACACCTGTTAACTAATCTGTTGTTGATAGTTTTAAAGCTAGTAAACATTAGCTAAAAAAGTAAGCTATAAGGGCCATTTGTGCCTTACAGCTTACTTTTTTACTTATCTGTTTAATTTCCATTGTAGGTAATCCTCATAACTTGTTTCTTTGTCTATAATTCCATCGGGGGTTATTTCGATTATTCTATTTGCTGTAGTTTTGATGATTTCATGGTCGTGGGAAGTAAAGATTAAAGTTCCTTTATAATTTACTAAAGCTTTATTAAGTGCTGTGATTGATTCTAAATCCAAATGGTTTGTGGGCTCATCAAAAAGCAAAACGTTAGCTCCACTTAGCATCATTTTGGCAAGCATACACCTAACCTTTTCTCCTCCGGAAAGCACATCGGCTTTTTTAAGAGCTTCTTCACCTGAAAACAGCATCCTACCTAGCCATCCTCGGATAAAAGACTCCGATTTCTCCTCTGAAAACTGTCTTAACCAGTCAACTAAGGTTAAATCACAATCATCAAAATAGCAAGAGCTATCATTAGGAAAATATGAGCAAGAAGTGGTCACCCCCCATTTGAACTCTCCAGAATCTTGTTTATCATTCTCCATTAGAATATCAAACAGGGCAGTTTTGGCAATTTCATTTTCACCCAAGATAGCAATTTTATCACCCTTGTTTACAGTAAAACTGATATCATTTAAGAGAACTTCTTCATCCACAGATTTTGAAAGGTTCTTTACTGATAATAGGTCATTACCAACCTCTCTATCTGGCTTAAAGTCCACAAAAGGATATCGCCTAGAAGATGGTTTTATATCTTCAAGCTCTAAATTATCAAGAATTTTTTTTCTAGAGGTAGCTTGCTTTGACTTAGATGCATTGGCGCTAAAGCGTCTAACAAACTCCTGTAATTCCTTCATTTTAGCTTCTGTTTTCTGGTTAGCTTCCTTTGCTTGCTTTTGGGCTAGCTGGCTAGATTCATACCAAAAATCATAATTTCCTGGGAAAACTGTTATTTTACTAAAGTCAATATCAGTTATATGGGTGCAAACTTGATTTAAAAAGTGTCTGTCATGGGACACTACTATAACTGTATTTTCAAAGTTATGGAGGAAATTTTCCAACCAATTGATAGCCTCTATGTCTAAATGGTTAGTAGGCTCATCTAGAAGAAGAATGTCAGGGTTACCGAAGAGTGCTTGCGCAAGTAGGACCTTTACTTTTTCCACACCGTTGAGCTCTTCCATTCTTTTGTTATGATTTTCACTTGAAATACCTAAACCGTTTAGTATGCTTTCAGCATTAGGTTCCGCATCCCAGCCGTTAAGTTCAGCAAATTCAGCTTCAAGCTCGGCAAGTTTAATGCCATCTTCATCAGAAAAGTCTGACTTAGCATAATAAGCTTCCTTTTCCTCCATAATGTCTATCAACCTTTTATGACCCATTATAACTGTTTTTACAACGTTATATTGGTCATATTCATGATGGTTTTGTTTTAGCACACCAAGACGTAGGTTTGAAGCTATGCTAACATTTCCGCTTGTAGGCTCTATCTCTCCAGATATAATTTTAAGAAATGTTGACTTCCCTGCACCATTAGCACCGATAAGCCCATAGCAGTTTCCTGGGGTAAACTTTATGTTTACATCTTTAAAAAGAACCCTTCCGCCATAACGAAGGCTTAGATTTGTTGTAGTTATCATTTTATCCGTCCTTTACATAATAAATTAACTTCTCAATCATATCACAAAATAAGTTTAATGGGAACAAGCTAAAGGAGTGGATTTTTATTTATTGGAGGACCAGGATTGACGTATTCAGTAGGTATGGGAGCTCTTTGGTTCACTTTTCCTACATCTATATCTTTTGCAATGGCGTGGTATATTTTAGGGAAAAGAATGCGTCTTTTAACTGATGCTACAGGGGCAATGACCGTTGCTGATGCAGTTTACTATAGGTTTAAAAGTAGAACTGCTAGTGGGTTAACTGGAATTGCAACTTTAGTAGGAATTGTAGTATTTTTAGGTACCCAAGTGCTAGCTTTAGGGACAATAATTGCATATATATTTCCTGCTTTAACCGTGACTCAAGGTGTTATTATAGGGATGACAATAGTTGCCCTCTATTCTGCAGCTGGTGGTATTTTGGCAGGTACATATACCAGTGTATTCCAGGGCTCAATAATGGCTATCGGTTCATTTCTGGTTTTTATTTTAACTTTAACAACAGGAGATGGGTTGACAAACATAAATCAGACTATAGCTACCCAACCCTTTACAGATATGGGCACTGCTATGCCTGAGTTTGTAGGACCTTGGGGGCTTGTGGGGCCAATGGTGGCTATGAGTTGGTTCTTTGCTCTATCCATAGGAATTGTGGGACAACCACACGTTGTATCTAGATTGTATATGATAAAAGATGTCAATAAACTTAAATGGGGCCCAGCGGTAGCTGCTGTTCCTGCCATTCTTGGTGGATTATTGTTTTTTGGAGTAGGTTTAGTTATGCGCTATCTTGTTATGATAGGTGAAATAGCTCCTCTTGCTAACCCTGATGATGCCATATTGGTATTTTTGACTGAATTTACCCCCCCTGTATTAGCTGGTATTGTCTTAGCTGGCGTTGCAGCGGCAATAATGTCTACATGTGATGCCTTTATCAACATAGCTTCAGCTGCAGCTGTAAGAGATTTACCTAAAGCATTTGGCAAACAATTATCCGACAAAAAACAGCTGATTTACGGAAGGGTAGCTGTTGTTACCATCTCAGTAATTACTGTGGCAACTGTGCTACAGATGGGAGATGATGGCATAGCACTGTTAGGTGCAGTTGGTTGGGGAACATTTGCAGCAGCATTAGCGCCTGTTCTTGGTGTTGGATTAAATTGGAAGAGAGCTACTAAAGAAGGTGCCATAGCATCTATAATAGTTGGACTCCTGTCTAGTGTCGGATTAGAAATATTGGCAACAGCAGGTGTTTATGAGCTTCCTAACGGTATTTACATCGGTGCACTTTCTATGGTATTATCTTTAATTGTATTTATAGTAGTTTCATATGTAACTGAGCAGGAACCGCTTGACGAAATAATGGATGCGGTAATGGATGCGTAATATTTCAACTCATAATATAGAAAAAGCTGCGATTTATTCCGCAGCTTTTTTTATGTAAAAGCTAAGAAATTAACTTTTCAAAAATATTGAATATATTTAACATTAAGGTTATTATTATTATAAAAGGAATTTTAGTAAGGGAAAATGTGGGAGGTTTTAAAATGAGAAAATTACTTTTGATATTTGCTTGTTTATTTTTAGCAGGATGTAGTGTTAATACAGAAACAGAGATTAATAGCGAAAAGTATAAAACAAGCAAGGAATTTAATGTGGATTACTTTGAAGGCATAGAACTTGATGTACTTACTAGTACCGGTGATATTATAGTAGAAAATTGGGATGAAGATTTTGTCTTTATTGAAGCTAACATTGTAGGAATGGCCAACAACAAAGAAGATGCCAAATTAAATGCTTATAATACAGAAATAAGTATAGATAAATGTGACGAAAAAATAAAAATAAGAAGTGAAGTGCCTAAAAATCATAATGCTTCTAACGGTGCCACTGTAGGCTATACTATACGGATTCCAAAAGATTTTGGGGGAACTTTTAAATCTAGTACAGGTGAAGTAAATATTCAGTCAGTTAATAATGACTTATATATAGAAACAAGTACCGGCGATGTAAACATACAGCAGGCTATATGTAACTTAGAAATAAAGACTAGCACTGGAGATGTATATTTGGAAAAAGTTGAAGGAAGTTTAAAAAGAAAAGCCAGTACTGGCAACCTAACCATATCTTATTTGGAGGGTACAATAGATAGCAAATCAAGCACCGGGAATTTTACCGGAAATTTAGAGTTGACCTCAAGTAAAAACAACAGAATTCAGACCTCCACCGGCAATGTAAAAGTTGAGCTAGTTGACCCTTCTCTAAAATTGGTGGCTACAACTAGCACAGGCGATATGAATATTTCTGATTTAAAATTAACATCAATAAGCGTAGATAATGGGAGCATTAAAGGTGTTTTAAGCTCAGGAAAAGGTGCCCTTGAGATCATCACTTCCACAGGAAATTTAAAAATTGGTTTGTATTAAAATAAAAAAAGATTTGGTTGACAGTTAATCTTATTTAAAATATAATGTAACCAAAATTAAATAGAATTTTAGGGTGCATTTTTATTCCAAATGCTTAAAAGGGAAAGAGGTTAGAATCCTCTACAGCCCCCGCTACTGTGTTCAGGGATGAAATCTTCCATAACCACTGGTTTTACGGGAAGGGGAAGAGAGTAAGTTGATCTGAGAGTCAGGAGACCTGCCTTGAAATGCTTTAATCATCATAGCTTCGGAGGGAAGTGTGTGAGTTTTTTTTGTTGTTAAAAAAGCTTGAAAACACATAGAACTCTATGTGTTTTTTTATGTTTAAAGGGGATGAGTAGCTTGAAAAAGATTTTAATTGCTGGAACATCTAGTGGAGTTGGCAAGACCACAATAAGTCTGGGGATTATGGCTGCTTTAAAAAAGAGGCAAAAAGCAGTGGCTCCTTTCAAGGTGGGGCCAGATTATATAGACCCTAGTTTTCATAAGTTTGTAACAGACTCCTATTCTATAAACCTTGACAGTTATCTTTTAGAAGAGGAAATTTTACAATATCTATTTCGAAAAAACCTCAAACACAAGGATATAGCTGTTATTGAAGGTGTTATGGGACTTTATGACGGATCTAGTTGCGAGAAAAACCCAGGTAGCACAGCTCATATAGCTAAAACGTTAAAAGCTCCCGTTATACTAGTTATTGATGGAAAAGCAATGTCAAATAGCGCAGCAGCTATGGTGTTGGGATATAAAATGTATGATCAACAAGTAGAAATAAAAGGGGTAATAGTTAACAAAGTTTCAGGCGACGCTCATTATCAATTAATAAAAGAAGCAATTGAAAAAAATACAGGCATACCCTGCTTAGGGTATCTACCAGCAAAGGAAGGGCTTACTTTGGAAAGTAGGCATTTAGGGTTGGTTCTTCCAAAGGAAGTTTCTAATTTAAACACAAAACTTGAAGAGATTACTTCCCTAATTGAAAAGCATATAAACTTGGATAAACTTGAGGAGATTGCAAATAAGGATAAGTTAATTATTCCACAAAATCCTGCAAGTCATTTAAAAGGTATTGCAAAAGGAATTAACATAGGAATTGCTAAAGATGAGGCATTTAACTTTTATTATCGTGATAACTTAACTTTGCTTGAAGAACTTGGAGCAAAACTGATTTATTTTAGTCCCATCCATGATGAAAAGCTTCCGAGAGGGCTAGATGCCTTATATTTTGGTGGGGGATTTCCTGAAGTTTTTGCTCAAGAATTAGAAGATAATATTGAATTTAGAAAATCGCTAAAAACATTATTATCGCAAGGATTGCCTGCTTATGCAGAGTGTGGTGGGCTGATGTATCTAACAAACAGGATAGTAGATTTGGATGGAAATCATAATGAAATGGTGGGTTTCTTTTCTACATCATCACATATGACTAAAAGGTTGCAAAGGTTTGGTTATGTCCATGTAAAGACAAAGTCCAGTTTTAAAATAAAGGGCCATGAATTTCATAGATCAAAAATAGAAGACAAATCTTCATTAAATTATTTTTATGATGTACTTCACGTTAGAAAAAAGCACAGCTGGAAATGTGGTTTGCATAAAAAAAATACTTTAGCTGGTTACCCTCATTTTCATTTTTACAGCAATTTAAATCTAGTTAAAAACGCAATCCATAAGATTAAAGAAATAAAGAGGGGTGGATATAATTGCTAAAGGTAGCTAAAAGAAATTTTCGAACTAATACACTTTTAATGACATATTGTGCTTTGCTGATTTCTATATCTTATATTGGCTCGTTAATAAAAATACAAGGCACCAGCATAGCACTTGATTCAATGCCGGCTTACTTTGCAGCTTTATTTTTAACGCCAGCAGCAGGTGCATTAGTAGGATTTTTAGCACATCTAATTACTGCAGCTACTAGTGGTTTTTACTTAACTTTGCCAATGCACATTATTATTTCTATACAAATGGCTGCATTTGTTTATGTTTTTGGATGGACATATAAAAAAAGCAATTACTTGATTTCTGCTATAACAGCAACTTTTTTAAATGGTCCTGTTGCAGCCCTTATTGTTGTACCCTTTAGCGTGTTATTTCAACTTCCTTTAAGGGGTTGGGAATTATTTTATTTTATGCTAATACCCCTTACTTTAGCATCATTAGTAAATATAATAATGGCAGTAACAATTCATAAACTTTTACCCAATAGGGTAAGAAATGGTTATAAATTCGATGAAGTATAGAGATATTAGCTTAGTTTCTGTAAATAAAGAAGATATACTTGTAATCGCTTGTGATTCTTGTGGGGGGATAGGGAGTAAAGAAAGAGATGTAGTTAAAGTAGATCCAAAAATTATGGGTTATTATACTACCCAAGTCGCTTTAATGGAAGTAATAGCTGTTGGCGCTAGGCCCATTGCTGTAATAAATCCCTTGTCAGTTGAAATGAATAACACAGGCAAAAAAATTTTGCAGGGGATCAAAAAAGCTGTGAATAGAGTGAAAACTAAAGGTGATATAGCTATTAACGGGAGTACAGAAGAAAATATCCCTGTTGTACAAACAGCAATGGGATTGACAGTGATAGGAGTAATGAAAAAGAGGGATTTCAACCATTCTAGAACTAGGCTAGGTGACATAGCAGTTGTTATCGGTGAGCCTAAAGTTGGGGAAGAAGTTATTGAGCAAGGGGAAAGTGGAGTTTTTAATCTGGATATGTTACAAGCTTTACTAAAAAAAGATTATGTTAACGAAATTCTTCCGGTGGGTTCTAAAGGGATACTTTATGAAATAAAAGAAATGGCTAGAATAAACTGTTTAAATTACAAACTTTATAAAAATATGCCCTTAGACATAGAAAAAACAGCTGGACCTTCTACTTGTGCAATTGTTTCTCTTAAGGAACACGATGTAGCTAAATTATTGGATGACTTTGACATTCCAATTACTCCCATAGCTTTTTTTAATTAAAAAATTCAATGGTTTTGGGAGAGATAAGAAAAATTAAAAAAGGAGAAAAAAGATATGTCATCAAAAATAACCATGGTAACTGGTGGGGCTAGAAGTGGGAAAAGCTCTTTTTCAGAGCAGTTAGCTAAAGAATTTGGGGAAAAAATCTTATATCTTGCAACATCTATTGCTTTTGACGAAGAGATGAAAAAGCGAATAAAAGAGCATAAAAAAAACCGACCAAGTTATTGGAAAACCCATGAAGGCTATAAAGACCTACATAAAGCTTTGAAAAAGGACACATATGACGGAGTTTTGTTAGACTGTATAACTGTAATGATATCCAATTTATTATTATATAACTCTGACTTTAATGAGGACAGTATAGAAATTGAAGTTTTAGATGATATAGAAGACCAAATTGTCAAGCAGGTTAATTTTTTAATTGATACAGCTATCGAAGTCAACACGAATTTGATTTTAGTAACTAATGAAGTAGGAAGCGGGATAGTACCAGAACATAAGCTTGGAAGGGTATTTAGGGACATGGCAGGCAGGATTAATCAAATTATTGCCAAAAGAGCAGATGAAGTGTATTTAGTAGTATCCTCTATACCTGTAAAAATTAAGTGAGGTAATATAATGAAAAAATTAATTATCATGTTACAATTTTTGACAAGAATACCCATAAACCTAGAACTTAAGGTTGAAAATCAAGACTTTTCAAAGGGGGTTATTTATTTTCCTTTAGTGGGGTTAATCATCGGAGCAATTAACGGGCTGGTATTTGTCATGAGCAGTATTATTTTTGAAGGATTGATTCCTCTAATTTTTGTACTTTTATCCAACACGCTAATCACAGGTGGGTTACATCTTGACGGAGTAGCTGACACAAGTGACGCTATCTATTCGGCAAGAAAAAAAGAAAGAATGTTGGAAATAATGAAGGATAGCAGAGTTGGCACTAATGGGGTATTGGCGCTTTTTTTTGTTTTATTTTTTAAGCTAGCTTTTTATGATGCAATCGATTCTAGTATTCTCTTGCCAATAATCATGGTAACCCCTATGATTGGAAGGACTTCTATAGGGGTTACCTTATACAAAGGTAAATGCGCAAGAAAGGGAGAAAGCTTAGGTTCACTGTTTGTGGGCAAAACAACCTTTGCTCAAACAGCAGTAATGATATTTTATAGCTCTATAATTTGTTTTATTTTTTTGGAATATGCAGGGTTGTTTAGTTTTATTTTCTCACTTTTTTTAGCTCTTATTCTAAAGGTGTATTTTAGCAATAAAATTGGTGGGTTAAGTGGAGATATTCTAGGGGCGGTGAATGAAGTGGTGGAGCTATTTTTCTTAGCGATATTTTTGATGTTTGGGATCTTAGGAGGTCTTTAAATGCAATATTTGTACTTAATACGCCATGGGGTTACAGATTTGAATGAAAAGGGAGTTTATTATGGAAGAATTGACTGCGACCTCAACTCAAAAGGTATAAGACAGTCATATCTTTTAAAGAATAAGATGTCTAAAATTTGCTTTGATGAAGTGGTCTCTAGTCCTATGAAACGTTGTATTCAAACAGCTGAGATTATAACTGCAAATAAAATTACTCTAGAATCTAAGTTAGTGGAAATAGATTTTGGATTGTGGGAAGGTTTAGATTTTGAAACAATTAAAGTTCAATATCCAATGGAGTGGGAAAAATGGTGTAATGACTTCAAAGATACTGCGCCTCCTGGAGGAGAGAGCTTTGCTAAAATGTTTAAAAGAGTAAAAGAATATGTAACCGGCGATCTTTTACAAAAAAATACAAATAAAATTGTGGTAGTGGCTCATAAAGGCTGTTTACAGGCTATAGCTTCGATACTATTATGTCAAAATGAAACACTTTTTTGGAATTTTACTTTTGATCATGGAAAATATAGTTTGTTTGAAATTAATCAGGGGCACTGTACTATAAAAAAAATGAATTGCTAATTGGAGGTGCATATATGAAAAACAAGAGTATAATGCTTCAAGGAACAGCTTCTTCTGTAGGGAAAAGCATACTTAGTGCTGCCATATGTAGAATCTTAACAGAAGATGGTCTAAATGTAGCCCCATTTAAATCGCAAAACATGTCTTTAAACTCCTATATAACTTTGGAAGGACACGAAATTGGGAGGGCACAAGCACTGCAGGCAGAGGCATGTAGAAAAACAGCTAACGTAAAAATGAACCCTATTTTGCTAAAACCATCTGCTGATAAAAGGTCTCAAGTAATATTAAACGGTGTAGTAAAAGAAAGCATGAACGCCATGGAGTACTATCAATATAAACCTAAACTTAAAGCGATGATTAAAGAAGTCTACAACTCACTAGCGGAAGAAAATGATGCAGTTGTTATAGAAGGAGCTGGAAGTCCAGCAGAAATAAACTTAAAAAAGGATGACATAGTCAATATGGGGATGGCTGAAATGGCAAATTCTCCGGTGGTGCTAGTAGCTGATATTGATAGAGGTGGAGTTTTTGCATCGATATATGGCACATTAGAGCTTTTAAGCCCAAATGAAAAAGATAGAGTCAAAGGAATAATTATAAATAAATTTCGTGGAGATAAGGAGTTGTTAAAGCCTGGGATAGAACAGATAGAAAACATGGTGGGAGTCCCGGTGATTGGTGTAATACCTCACTTTAGCTTAAATTTAGAAGATGAAGACAGCGCGATAACATGGAGCAATCACATAAATGCAAAAGAAAGTTTGGATGTTGCTATTATTAAACTTCCTAAAATATCAAATTTTACTGATTTTAATCCTCTGCAACTTCATGAAGGGGTGAGCTTGAGATATGTAGATATAGATAAGCCTTTAGGCAATCCCGATTTAATTATAATACCGGGCAGTAAAAGCACTATATCTGACTTGGAAAAAATAAAAGAAAGTAAAATGGCGGATAAAATTTTAAAGGCAAAGGAAAAGGGAAGTTATATTTTTGGAATTTGTGGTGGATTTCAGATGTTAGGAAATAAAATAGTTGATGATAATATGGTGGAGTCAAGTGTATCTGAGGTTGAAGGACTAGGGTTGTTGCCTATAGTTACTGAGTTTGAAAGTCAAAAGGTTACAACTATTTCTAACGGCATGGATAATATTTTTGGATGTAGCATCAGAGGTTATCAAATTCATATGGGGAAGTCTAAGCTTTCTGAAGGCAGTTACTTGACAACAGTAAATTCAGGAAATGGTAAATTAAAATACCGAGAAGGAGCCGTTAACGAGGAAAAAGATGTTTTTGGAACTTATTTACATGGTATTTTTGATAATGGAGAGTTTACAAAAAGATTGCTAAATAAAGTGAGGAGCAGCAGAGGTAAAGAGTTGTCCCATCAGTTTATAGAAGATTTTTGGGTTTTTAGAGAAAGAGAGTTAAATAAGCTTGAAAAAATAGTTAGAGAGAATATTGATGTTAGTGCTGTTTATAAAATAATTGAGGAAGGTATTAATGGGTAGTTTATGGATAGCTTTTGTACTGGATATATTTATTGGTGATCCATACTGGTTTTACCATCCTGTCAGAATCATGGGAAAGTATATAGTAGTATTTGAGCAAACGACAAGGAAGTTTGTTACAAGTAAAGAAGGACTGAAAATTGCAGGAATTTTTTTGACAATATCTACTATATTATTAACTTATATCATTTCTATATTTATTGTTCGAGGGAGTGCAGCTATCAATTTCTATTTTTATATTTTTATAAATATTGTTCTTCTATGGACTGCTATAGCACCTAAAAGTTTGATGATGGAGAGCATGAAGGTTTATTATGCATTAAAGGACAAAAATATAAACCAAGCAAGGTTGTACTTGTCTTATATAGTGGGCAGGGACACAACACAACTTACAGAGGAAGAAATTGCAAAAGGTGCAATAGAAACAGTGGCGGAAAATTTATCTGATGGAGTAATTGCACCTATATTATACGCTTTTATAGGGGGAGCACCTTTAGCTTTAACATATAAAGGAATTAACACCCTAGACTCAATGGTTGGATATAACAATGATAAGTATAAGTTTTTTGGTTGGGCATCGGCTAAAACTGACGATATCGCAAATTATTTGCCGGCTAGACTAACTGGTGTACTAATATTTTTGGCTTCTATACTTTTAAAAAGAGATGCAAAAAATAGTTGGAGAATTATGGTGAGAGATAATTCCAGTCATTTAAGTCCAAATGCTGGTTTCCCAGAAGCTGCAGCAGCAGGTGCGTTAGGTATAAAATTGGGGGGACCCTGTTATTATGGAAACAATTTAGTAAAAAAACCAAGTATGGGAGACTCACTTAAGTCCATAGAAGTTTATGATATTAAAAGGATGAACGTGTTGATGTATACCTCTACTTTTTTAATGCTGATTATATTAACAACCATTACCTTTTTGTTTTAAGAGAGGAGAGTCCAATGAATTATCATGGAGGAGACATTTATAAATACGATAAAGAGATTATTGATTTCAGTTCTAATATAAATCCTTTTGGAGTGCCCCAGTCTTTAAAAGTCAGTTTAATGGACAATTTAGAAGTTTTCTCAAGATATCCTGATATAAGCTATAAAAAAGTGAGGGATGCAATTGCTAAATATCTATGCATTGGTGATATAAATCATATTGTTGTTGGAAATGGTGCAGTAGAAATTATCTATAAAGTAGTCTCAGCCTCAAATGTAAACGAGATAATTATTCCCTGCCCAACTTTTTCAGAATATAAAAGAGCAGCTAAAGTTAACAACAAACCTTATAAAGAGATAGTAGCTTTTAGAGAAGACGGTTCATTAAATTTAAATAGTATTTATGAAAATATCACTAGCAACTCGCTGATGGTGTTATGTAATCCTAATAATCCTACTGGAACGTTACTAGACCCAGCTTTAATTACATCGTTAGCACAAAGGCTAAAAGAAAAAGAGAGTTGGCTACTGGTTGATGAATCCTTTATAGAATTTTCACAACAATATCCTTTAACAAGCGTGGTTCCTAAGTTAATCCAGCACCCAAATATAATTGTAATAAGGGCTGCCACTAAGTTTTTTGGTATTCCCGGTGTTAGATTGGGTTATGGTGTTGTAGGAGATAGTAGATTGGCTGCTAGTGTTAAGGAGAAAATGGAACCTTGGAGTGTAAATTCTTTGGCGGAATTGGCTGGCTTACAAGTTTTTAAAGACAAACAATACATCGCCAAATCCCGTTTGTGGGTGGAAGAAGAGAGGAAATACTTATTTAATCAATTAAAGTTAATTAAAGGGGTTGCTGTTGTGCCCAGTGAGGCTAACTTCTTATTACTTAAGTCAAAAAAATTAACAGCGTTCCAAATAAAGGAAAATCTGCTAAAGAAAAAAATACTCATTAGGGTCCCACAGGGATTTACAGGACTAACAAAATATCACTTTCGAGTAGCTGTTAAAGATAGAGAGGCAAATCAACAACTAATTAAAGCTTTAAAAGAAGTTTTAATGTGAAAGTTATAGTACAAGCTCCCGGTTCCTGCGGAGAGTTAATACAAGGAAAAATAAATGGCAGACAGATGCTTGTCTCATATCCTGTTAATCTTTTTTCCACAGTACAAGTTAGTATAGAGGGTAGTAGAAATGTATCGATTTTGCCTCCAAAAGTCCACAAAGCAATAGATTTATATCTTACTAGTGTTTCTCAACAAAACCTTTTATCAAAAATACATGTTTCAATAAAATCTCATATCCCTAAAGCTAAGGGAATGGCTAGTAGCACAGCTGATATGTCCGCAGCGGTAACTGGGGTGGCCCACCTGCTAGGGGATAAACTAGATGAAGTATTTTTAGCTCATTTATTAACACAGGTAGAACCAACTGATAGTACATTGTTTAACAAGCTTACCTTGTTTGACCATGTAACAGGAAGCTTAATAGAACAGTTAGGTGACGTTCCCTCTTTTTCTGTTTTAGTTTTAGAAAAAGATTCATTTATTAAAACAGAAGAATTTCATAAAAAGGTAGAAGGGAGAGCTCTTCCCATAGTCGAGGGAGAATTAAGTTGCTTAATAAAGGGGGTGAAGGAAAAAAAACTTGAATTTATAGCAAAAGCAGCAACAAAAAGCGCCCAAAAAAATCAAAAAATTTTAATGAGGTCGTACTATAATGATTTAAATGAGTTAGCAGTAGAATGTGGCGCATACGGAGTAAACATTGCCCATAGCGGCACAGTATGTGGAGTTTTACATGATGATAAATTTGATGTTGATAGGTTTAAAAACCTATTAACATCAAGAGCAAAGTTTGATTTTCAAAAAGTGTATCAATTAAGTTCCACTGAGGGTGGAGCAAAAATTTTATAATTCTTAGGGAGTGGATAAGATGAACAAAAAATTAACAACCTTTATTTTATTAATGAGTATGCTAGGCCTATTATTTATGGGAGGATGTCAAGGAGCTGGAGATAAAGATGAAGATGTGTCTATGGAAATAGAAAGTACAGAATTTCCATTAACAATTACTGATTCTTACGATAATGAAGTAACTTTAGAAGAAAAACCAGAGAGAATAATAACCGTTGCACCTAGTATCACTGAAACTATTTTTGCTTTAGGACAGGAAGATTATTTAGTAGGTAGAACTGATTTTTGTGATTATCCTAATGAAGTTGGACAAATAGAGTCTATAGGCACATTGCAAGAGCCTAACATAGAAAAGATTGTCGAACTAGAACCTGATGTGGTTGTAGCTTCTACGCACTTTAGCGAAGATGTATATAACAAACTGACAGAGCTTGACATTAAAGTGGTGCTATTGAATCCTCAAGATAGCTTTGAAGGTGTTTATCATGTTATAGAGAAACTTGGTAAAATTTTAGATGCTAATAAAGAGGCTGAAGAATTAGTAAGTGAAATGGAAGAAACAATTGAGCAAGTGACAGAAAAAGTACAAGATCAACCTAACCCACGAATATATTATGTTGTAGGATATGGAGAACATGGAGACTTCACTGCCGGAGGGGATACATTTATCAATGAGATTATTGAAATGGTTTCCGCTGAAAACGTAGCTAGTGAGATAGAAGGATGGAACTATAGTTTAGAAAGGCTTGTGGAGCAAGACCCTGATATGTTGATAGTTTCGAAACATAACAATGCTAAAGAGGGCATAATGGAGGCGAGTGGATATAAAGAATTGACAGCTGTGAAAGAAGAAAGAGTGTATGAGATTGATAATAACTTATTGGATCGACAAGGACCACGAATAGCTGAAGGATTAAAGCAACTAGCAAAAATTGTTCACCCAGACGTTTTTAAGTAGGTATTAACATGAGCTTTGTTGAAAAGATAAAGTACTATAAGACACTTTTTTGCATAATTTTACTTATTACATTTGTGTTAATTATATATGTAAGTACATTAGGGGTTGCAGATATTTCTTTTGGACAAAGCCTAAAGGTAGTTTTTGAGAAAATACCTGGTATAGGCAAATATCTTTATGATGATGGGGTCTCTGATACATATAGAACTATTATTTGGCAGATTAGGTTGCCTAGGATAGTTTTAGCAGGCCTAGTTGGTATGAGCCTATCTGTGGTAGGAGCAACCTTTCAAGGAATGTTTAAAAATCCCATGGCTGATCCTTACGTAGTTGGAGTATCCTCAGGGGCAGCTTTGGGAGCAACTATAGCAATCGTTATAGGAATTGAAAAAACTTTTGCTGGTATTGGCCTTATTAATTTAATGGCATTTCTTGGGGCCATTGCAACAGTTTTAGTGGTATACAACATAGCCAGAGTGGGAACAAAGGTGCCTGTAACAGCTTTGCTTTTAGCTGGAATAGCTATTAGTGCTATGTTGTCCTCAATAATTTCAGTTATGATGATTTTCAATAGAGACAAAATAGAAAGTATAGTTTTTTGGGTGATGGGTAGCGTTGCAGCTGCTAGCTGGCAGCAGGTGATAACTTTATTGCCAGTGGTTATCATTGGATCAATTCTAGTTTATTTTTATGCTAAAGACTTAAATTTGATAATGGTAGGAGAAGAGTCTGCCAAAACTCTAGGAGTAGAAACCGACAAGACTAAAAAAATTCTTTTAGTAACCTCTTCTTTAATGATAGCCTTTACTGTTTCAGTAAGCGGAATAATTGGTTTTGTCGGTTTAATAGTCCCCCATGGCGTAAGAATGCTTTTAGGGCCTGATCACAGAATTCTTATACCCTTTTCAGCCTTGGGTGGGGCTATTTTCCTCATTATATCTGATACTTTAGCGAGAACTCTTGTTTCTCCCACTGAGATACCAGTGGGGGCAGTAACGGCTATTTTTGGCTCTCCTTATTTTTTATATTTACTATATAAAACTAAAAAGAAAGGGGTAATTTAATGTCAGAAATAGCAGTAAATGACTTAAACTGGCGATATGGGCAAGAAATTGTGCTAGACGGGGTTAGTTTTAAGGTTGAAAAAGGCAAGTTTTATAGTATTTTAGGACCAAACGGGTCTGGAAAGACTACCATGCTTAAAAATATATTAAAGATTTTGGAACCTGATAAAGAATCAATATATATAGATAATAAAGATATAACTGTTATGTCCTCGCAGGATATGGCGACTAGAGTAGCCTGCGTACCGCAAGAAACAAAAATTGATTTTGACTTTACTGTACTAGATATTGTAATGATGGGAAGAGCACCGTATCTAAAAAGATTTGAGGTAGAAGGAAAAAAAGATTTTGAAATAGCTAAAGAAGCAATGATAATGACTAACACATGGAAGTTTAAAGATAAATCAGTAAAAACACTAAGTGGTGGGGAAAGACAGCGGGTAGTTGTTGCCAGAGCAATAGTTCAACAAACGGACATTCTGCTATTAGATGAGCCAATATCTCACTTGGATATACATCATCAACTAGAACTGCTAGATACAATTTCATATTTATGCAAAGAAAAGCAGTTAACGGTAATTTCTGTGTTGCATGATATTAATATGGCAGCACAATATAGTGATTTTTTAATTTTACTTAACGAGGGTAAAATAAGGGACCTTGGTGTTGCTGAAAAGGTGATTACTGAGGAGGCTATAGAAAAGGTTTATAAGGCAAAATGCTGTATAATAAAAAATCCCATAACTAATAAGCCACATATCATACCAATGGGGAAACATGGAGAGGAGACTCAATATGGAAAAAGGGTATATTCAAATTTATACCGGTGAAGGGAAAGGAAAAACAACTGCTGCATTAGGTTTAGCTTTTAGAGCGGCGGGAAGAGGGTTTCACGTAACTTTTGTACAGTTTTTAAAAGGAATGTATACAGGTGAAGAGGAAAGTATAAAGCGCTTTGAGAATATTAGACTTTATAGACTTGCAGAAGCAAAAAAACTTTTTTGGAATCTTACAGAATTAGAACAGGAAGACCTAAAAAAGCAAACCCAAAAAGAATGGGCTGAGTTTGTGGAATACATCAAAAAACAAAACTGTGATGTGTTAATACTGGATGAGATTATGGGTGCTCTAAAAAATGAACTATTATCAGAAGAACAAGTTTGTGATTTTTTGGATAACAAGCCGGAAAGTTTAGAAATTATCCTAACAGGAAGAAATGTCCCTGCAGCAATTAAAGAACGGGGAGACTTAATAACAGAAATGAATAAAATCAGACATTATTATGATAGTGGAGTAACATCTCGAGAGGGTATAGAAAAATAAACATTACAATAAAAATCCTAAGAAAGTAGTTAAAAACTTTCTTAGGATTTTGGCTTATAATAAGTTATTGACGGTGTATTTTCTGAAAGAAGCCTTTACCACTTTTTGTAAAGCTATAACCCATTAAACATTGATAAAAATTTTTTCTAATGTTGAGGCAAAATTATTTGTAAGCATATAAAGACATAATGAAGCTGGAAGTTTTGAAATAAATAACACTGACATAATAACTGGTAGTACAATCATTGATTTAGAAAATTTGGGTACAGAGGCATTTTTTATTATATCCAATGAAACCAAAAAGTTGGGCATAAGTTGTATTATAATGTAAAGAATAGGTAAAATATAGTATGGATCAGGTGAGGACAAATTTGTTATCCAAGGCAAAAGAAATGACCCAGTACTAACTACATTTGTTGAAAAAACCCTAAACATCATTATATATATAGGTGCTTGTACAAATAGTAAAAGAGGTGCTAAACTCGGCTTAGGTTGCTTATTATCACTCTGTAGTTTAGTTTTATTAACTAAGTTTTTTGTCTTTCCCATAGATTTTTTCTGTTTTATTGTAAGGGGAAGCATAGCTAAACGGACTAATAAAGTATATGCAATAATAGTTAAACCATAATCATTGGTAACGGAATAAAATAAATCAAATATATGTGTAAAAAGTGACAAGTTAATCTCTCCTTTTTATTCTAGTTTGTGAAAGAGATTAACTAAAATTAATATTGGTTGTATAATTTCCACACTTGATATTTGTTAAAAGCTTCATAATTAACTACTGTTAATTTTTTGTATAAGTCAACGTTAATTAAAGGAACTAAGTTAGTGTTATCAAAATTGTGGTCAATAGAAGACTTTTTCAACTTACTTATAAAGAATATAGTAGTAAAACTAAAAAATGGCATAAGAACAAAAAGGGAAAAAATCCATGCTATATTAATATCAAAACTCACGTAATCACTCCCTCTTTACTCGAATATATTTTTCATTATTAACATTATATATTATGTAGATGATTTTTGCCAGAAAATATTAAATTAATCACTTGCAAGAAGATAAAAGTGATATAATATAGAATAATGGTGAATGTGTGGAACAAGTGCATTTGGACATGGAGGTGTACATATTGGATATCTTAATTTCAGTAGCGATTTTTTTAGCTTTGGGAATAGTTGTTTTGGGGATTATGAAAAAGCTATTTAAGCTAGTGATCTTTGCAGCTGTAGCAGCAGTAGTTTTATTAACCTTGGGAATCTTATAAGAGTGTTAAAAAGATAAAGTAGTATATAAGGAAATAAACCTTATATGCTTCTTTATTTTTAATTAAAGTATTTAACAAAAAAGTTAGGAGAAGAGCAGATAGCTCTCTCCTAACTTTTTTTGATGTATTATACCATTCCTTTAGGATCAATAGCTTTAAGAACTTCATCAGTTAATAGATTTTTTTCCTGCAAAACCTCTTTTAATGTTTTATTTTCTGAGTCCGCCTTTATGCCTATTTGTGATGCAGCGTCATAACCTATGATTGGGCTTAAGCCCGTAACTAACGACAAGCTTTCTTCCATCCACTTTTTACATGTAGAGGTATTGGCTTGGATTCCTTTAATACATTTGTCCACTAATGTGTTTAAAGTGTTAGTTAATAGTTCCAACGAATGTAAAAAAGTGTGGGCAATCAACGGCATCATAACATTAATTTCTAATTGGCTTGCTTTACCTGCTGTTGAGACTGCCGTTTCGTAACCAATGATTTGGCAACAGATCATATGAGTCATTTCTAATATAGCAGGATTAACCTTTCCTGGCATAACAGTAGAACCAGGTTGAACTGGAGGAAGTAATATTTCTGCAAGCCCTGTTCTAGGACCAGAACTTAGCAAGCGAAGGTCACTTGTGATTTTTATTAGATGAATTGATAATTCTTTTAAAGTTAACATGCAGCGGATAGGCTCACTCATGTTTTGCATAAAAGCAAATATATTTTTAGGTTGACGGAAAGGACGATTAGTTTTTATGCATATCTTTTCGATAATTTTTTGTGTATATTGGGGATTTAAATTAATTTTTGTACCAACTGCGTTTCCTCCTAATCCAATTTCGTATAAATTTGTTATATTACTTTGAATTTGTTGTTTAACGCTTCTAATGGTTTCAGCATATCCAGCAAATTCTTGCCCCAACCTTATGGGTACACCGTCATGCAAATGAGTGCGCCCTGCTTTGATTATAGGCATAAATTGATCAGCATTATTTTGTAGTTCCAGTTGTAGTTTCTCTAATGCAGGAAGTAGACCCTCGCTAATACTTTCAACTGCTGCAATGTTCAAAGCTGAGGGGAATGTGTCGTTTGTAGACTGTGACATATTAACATGGTCGTTTGGGTGTATATCTTCAGAACCATTACTTATTTCTTTTGCACGATTAGCAATAACTTCATTTATATTCATGTTTTGTGAAGTTCCAGCTCCTGCTTGATACACATCAACTACAAAATGGCTATCCCACTTTCCCTCAATGATTTCATCACAAGCGGCAATAATAGGTTTGCCTATTTGGGGAGGTAGGGAGCCTAGTTCAACATTTGTTGCAGCTGCGGAGGATTTAATAACTCCCTGAGCTTTGATAAAACATTGGGGTAATGTTAAACCACTTATAGGAAAATTTTCCACTGCCCGTTGGGTCTGTGGCCCATAATATGCATTAGCTGGAATCATAATGTTACCTAGCGCATCATTTTCTAAACGAAATTTATTGGTTGTGTTCATAAAAACCTCCTGAAGATAATTTTCTAAACTGATATTCAAATGATGGTTTATATAACTTATTGTTTCCATTTACTAAATTTGTATAAAAAAGATTATAATTACGTTAAAAAATAACTAAAAAGTTGAAACTTTTTTTATTTTGTTACGTCTATATATGTAAAAGGCTACTAAGGAGGAAAAACATGATTTTATCAGTTAAAGAAATTAGAAAATCATATGGGAAAGAAGAGGTACTTAAAGGTATAACATTTGAAATAACCCAACCACAGATTATAGCCCTTGTAGGACCTAATGGTTCAGGAAAAACTACACTTTTAAATGTAATAACTAACTTACTTTCTGCCGATACTGGCAATGTAACAGTGTTGGGCAAAAGTAATAAAGATCCCAATATATTTAGAGAAATATCATATATGCAAGACAATTCTGTGCTTTATGATTATCTCACTGGTTATGATCATTTACAATTTATAGGAGACGTACAAGGGATAACAAAAGAAAAAATTTTAGAAGTTGTTAACTGGATTGGAATTGATTCTTATATGCACAAAAAAGTAGGTAAATATTCATTGGGTATGAAGCAGCACTTACTTTTAGCCATGGCTATAGTAAATCAGCCCAAGCTATTAATATTAGATGAACCTTTAAATGGATTGGACCCGTCTAATGCAATAAAAATTCGCAAAATTATGCTCAAATTATATAAAGATGGAACAACCATTCTACTATCATCCCACAACTTAGATGAAATAGATCGTTTAACTTCACAAATTATGTTTTTGAAAGATGGAAATCTCATAAAAGAAGATATTTCGGTATATGAAAAAACTTGCTATGACTTAAGTATAAGTGATTCAAAAAAGGCGAAAGAAGTTTTAGAAGGCTATGAAATACCTGTAGAAATTGTAGATGATAAATTAAGGGTGTTTAAAGAGGCATCTGATTTATACCTTGTATTTAAAGAGTTGGAAAAAAATAAAATTGTGCTTGACGATATTCAAAAAAAGGTATGGGGCTCTGAAGAAAGGTATAAAATGATTTTTGGTGAGGATAGCTGATGGTTGGACTTTTAAAATTTGAAGTAAAAAAACTATTAAAAGGGAAAAAGTTTTTATGGCTGTTGGTAGTTGTAGTTGTAGCTACAGCTGGGGTTTACTACCAGAATATCTCGCAATACTCAAATGTTAGAAGAGATACATTAGATGAGATTGGAGCTTATAGGAGATCTATAGGTATTCACCAAAATGAGTTCATTCATGAAAGAAAGAAAAAAGGTAGCCTAGATGATATTCAACAAAAACAATACCAACATACCCAGGATATGTTAAGGTCAGTTCAAAGATGGTATAACACCGTAGCTAACAGGTGGAGTAGAGCCTTTTACTTTGGAGACTGGGAAGAGTTATTAATATTTGAAAAAGAATTCTACGATGATTTAGCAAAATACGAAGAGGAGCTAGGGGGAGAACCCTTACTTCACTTTCAGGGGGTTGAGAAAGAAATAGCTATAGCTAAGAATAATTGGTTAATGGAATATAACTTTTTTCATGAGGACGAAACCTACCCTGATTCACCACATTTAAATCTAGTTCAAAGTTCTTCTTTTCTTTTTGGTATTATTGGAATTTCCATTTTAATTGCTTTATTTGGAGGCAGGATTAGCGAAGAAAAGAGTAAACATACATGGCTTACCTTAAGGACACAACCAGTAAAAATATCAAAATTAGTATTGGCAAAATATGTTAGTTTATCAGTGGCTCTAACCTTATTTATAACTATGGTTGTAATAGTTGGGCTACTTGTACCTGCTATTTTCAGTGATTATTCTATTAATCTTAACTATCCCCATGTTTTAAAAACAGGAGAATCTTTTACTTTAGTATCAACTAGCGTTCTTATAGCTCGGGCTGCGTTTCAGTTTTTATTTGTTGCTGCTTTTGCTTTTAGCATATCACTGGTATTTGATAAAACAGCTCAGAACTCTTTTACGTCGTTGATAATGACTATTGTAGTTATGTCTTTATGTTACGTTTTAACAGGGTGGTTAGAGATTTTTCAAACTGCAATTAACCCCTTTTATCATTTTTACTATCCAAACTTGAAAGAACTTCCTAACATAATGGATCTTATTTATCCTATGGTATTAGTACTGTGGAGTGGAGTATTTATTTTGTTAGCGATATTAATACCTGAAAAGCAAATCAATCTCCTTTATGGCCAGAACTTTAAATCACCTTTTAAAAAAGGCATAACAAGAGATAAAAGTTCAGAGATAATTACTGTTAATATTTTTCAATGGAGAAAAATAAGAAGAAAAGGAATACTTTTAAAAACCTTTGCTATATTGTTTATTTTAACTCTTTTTATTTACTCTGTATTATCACAAAGAGCTACCGAAGCAGAGAAAGAATATATTGGGAATTTAGAAGAAAGGATAGAAATTAACAAGCAACAAACCATCCCCGAATCAAAGGAAATGATGGAAACAGAGTTAGAAAATGTCCATGAAGATTTTTACCAAACAACTAAGGAAAGTTGGGAAATTCAACTTGAGTATCTTTATAAAAGTTTAGAAAAGAAGGAGGCTGCTGTAAAAGGATATTATAAAGGTGACTGGACAGCATTTTATGAAAATGAGCTTTTTAACCTTCAAGTATCTAATGGAGACATCCCTACTGGCAGAGGCGGCAGAAGCTTAAGGAGAACAGCTAGACAATTTTCTGTAGACTCTGGTTTGGAAGAGGTTATGTTAAAAAAGGAAAACGACATTCAACCAATTTTTATACCTCAATATCATCTTCCAAATATTTTTGAGGATGATGAAGCAAGGTCTAGGAATATCCGAAGTAGAATTGGTCAAAATGGTGTTTTTACTTTCTATCATTATTTTGAAAGATACATTTATTTGATCCCTCTTATAATTTTTATAATTATTTTTGGCGGCGGACTTACTCAAGAAAGGGGAAATAAACCTACTATAAATTTTTTAATGACCCAACCTATAAAGTATAGCAAACTATTCTTCGGTAAAATGTTAAATGGACAAATTATGATTATAATGTGCTGTTTAATTTTTTTTATGACTGCAGTTTTAGTATCCACAACTTTAAATGGATTTGGAGATTGGGATTATCCTATACTGCGCTATGATTCTGAGCCTGTCGTTGATTCTCCTGATTACGCAGGAACTAGGACTTATGTGAGGGGATGGAATAGAGGATTTCACTTTATATCTATCGCTAGATTTTTGGCAGAATGTACAGTTCTGTTTATGTTAATTACCATATTTTTAACAACAATTTCTTACATCCTGTCGTTATATATAAAAAATAGAATTGGAGTACTTACGTTAACTGCTGTTATTGGCGCTGGTGGATATGCATTCAGCCAATTTTTAGGAAAAACAGCTCACCTTTCACCATTTGTTTACTTAAACATTCCTAAAACTATAAGCGGTGAATTTGCAACATTGATGAATAATCCTAAAATTCATCTTCTTACCGGTAGTATATTGCTTATAACGCTCTCAACGATGATAATGATAATCGGATATTTATTTTTTATTAAGAGCAATAAAGGATATAAACCTTCTGAGGAGAAAACTATCGAGGGATAAATCTAAATTTACCATTAAAAGATGTGTAGAGGAGGGGCATTGATGTTTGGGTTGCTTAAACTTGAACTTAAAAAATTATATAAATGTAAAAAGTTAATTTGGTTGTTAATAGTTGTAATTATAGCCTCAGTGGGAATATACTATCAAAATGTATCTCAATACTATGATGTTAGAAATGACGTGCTCTATAAGGTAGAAGAAGAACTGGAGATATCGGTTGGCTATTTACAAAGTGATCTTATAACACTAAAAAGAGAAGGTGAATATCAGGAGCATCATGCAAAAAAATACGACCTTACTCAAGAAATGTTAAGGGATTTGATGTTTTGGAGGATAGCCTTAGAAAATCACTGGTCTAGGGCGTTAAACTCTGGAGATTTTGATGATTTTTTAGCCTATGAAGAAGGTTTTTATAACTCACTTTTAAAGTATCAAGAACTTGGAGGTGGGTCGCTGGAATATTTCCAGGGAACTGAAAAAGACATGGCAATAGAAAAAAATGCTTGGCTAATAGAAAATAATATATTTTATGAGGATGAAAAATATCCTAACTCTCCACACCTAAATTTGGTTCATATTTCCGCTTTTTTATTCGGCATAGCTGGGGTTTTAATCCTCGTTTATTTATTTGGAACTGGCATTACTGATGAAAAAAAAGAGGGAACTTGGTATACATTAAAAACTCAACCTGTTCCACCTTGGAAAATAATTGTCTCAAAATATATCAGTTTGTTTGTAATAACTGTTGTATTTTTAATTATGGTAATGACGGTAGGATTAATTATACCAGCAATATTTAGTGACTACTCAATAAATCTTAACTATCCCCAGGTTCTAAAAACAGGGGAATCATTTTTAATTGTTTCAACCAGTATGTACTTGCTTAGGGCATCTTTTTTATTTATTTTTGTTAGTTTATTCTCTTTTAGTATAGCTATGGTACTTAATAGGCTTTGTAAAAACTCACTTACCACACTAGCGTGCACCAGCGCTGTATTGTTATCAGGCTACTTTTTAACTGATTGGATTTCGCTACTTCAACACCCTATAAACCCTTTTTCCTATTTTTACTATGATACATTGTCACGTATACCAAGCTCCTCTGACCTTCTTTATCCTCTAGTGATGGGAGGGTGGAGTATGCTTTGTGTTTTTTTAGCTATATATTTGCCACAAAAGCAAATAAGCCTTTTTAATACTTCTAACTTTAAACATCCCTTCAGCAAAGGAAAAACAAGAAGGTTTCAATCTAGTTTTTGGAGTTTATATGTGTTTGAGTGGAGGAAAATTTTTAGAAAAGGATGGCTACTAAAAGCATTTGGTTTGCTTTTTATTTTAATTATTTTTTTGTATTCAACATTATCACAACTATCACTTGAAACAGAAAAAGCATATATTAATAATTTAGAAAATGAGATCAGTAGATTGGAGAATGATGTTATTCCTGATATGGAAGAAAGGCTAGAGGACCAACCCAGTTTGGAAACAACCATAATGAACTTAAATAATAGAATACAAAAAAAAGAAGAAGCTATTGAAGGATATTATAGTGGAAACTGGACACCTCTGTATGACTATCAAATCTTTAACTTAACTAGTAAAGGAGACGCTTTTAGTCATCCTACACAATTTACCATAGAAACTGGTGTCGAGGAAGTCCAGTTAATGATGGAAAATGATATATCTCCAATCTTTATTCCTCAGCACAAGGCAAAAAATATATTTCAAGAGGATAACTACCAATGGTACCAAAACCAAAATAGGACGATAAGTAGTGATGGATTATTTACGTTTAATCATTACTTTGAAGAGTATATTTACTTTATACCATTGTCGACTTTCTTATTTTTGTTAGGAGGAGGATTTGCATCAGAAAGGGGAAAAAAGCCTACATTTAACTTTTTAAAAGGTCAGCCGATAAAGACAAATAAACTTTTTTTAGGGAAGGTGTTAAGCGGTATTTCAACGGTGGTATTATGTTGTGTAGTGTTTTTCTTGGTAGTGGTGTTGTTTTCTACAATAGCAAACCAATTTGGAGATTGGAATTATCCAATCCTGCGTTATGACTCAGAGCCAGTTGTTTGCCAAGACAATTATACTGGAACAGAAGTTTTTGTGGCTGGTTGGAATAGGGGTTTCCACTTTGTTAATCTTGGCAGGCATCTAGTAGAAAGTATAGGATTATTCTTTTCAATTACTTTGTTTTTAATCTCGATAATCAATTTGCTGGCGTTAGCTATAAAAAGTAAAACTGGAATTTTCACCTTAACGTTGGGTATTAACGCTGGAGGTTATGCATTAAGTCAATTTTTAGGGAGTACAGCTCATCTTTCACCATTTATTTACTTAAACATCCCTAAAGTTGTTAGTGGGGAGTTTGCAACGTTAATGAATAACCCTAAAATTAATCTTTGGACAGGAAATGTATTGCTTTTAACTTTAACAGCTGCACTGGTCATAGTGGGGTATAATATTTCAGTTCAGAGTAATAAAGGTTAGTCTAACACAAAAAGGTACAGTAATTTCCCATAAAGTTTCAGGTTATATGTAGCGGTAATCATCACTAAGGTTAAGGAGGAAAATAATGGGGGGAACTATTAAGTTTGAAGTAAAAAAGTTAATGAAAAGGAAAAAGCTAGTTTGGCTCTTAATAGTTATAACTGCAGTTACAGCGGGGGTATATTATCAAAATATATCTCAATTTTCAAAAGTTAAGCATCAAATTTTGGCAGAAATAGGTACTTATTCAAGGTCGATTGGAATTCAACAAGAGGAATTTGCACATATAAGAAATAATCGTGAATTTACTGAAAAAGAAGCAGAATTATATCAGCATAGTCAAGATATGTTAAGAACTCTTTTTCAATGGAGAAGATTAGTAGCTGGCAAGTGGAGGATTGCTTGGGACCATCGAGAATGGGATGATATTTTAGCTTCTGAGGCGGAATTTTATGAGGAACTTGAAGCATATGAAAAATTGGGGGGAGCTCCTCTTGAGTACTTTCAAGGAGTTGATAAAGAAATAGCAATAAGTAAAAATGCTTGGCTGAGGGAGAATGATATGTTTTATGAAGATGAAATATACCCCGATTCACCGCATCTAAACTTAATTCAGAGTTCATCTTTTTTATTTGGAATAGCTGGAGTTTTGATTTTAGTTCTCTTTTTTGGAGCTGGGGTTTCAGATGAAAAAGACGAAGGAACATGGGGAACATTAAAAACTCAGCCTATCCCAATATGGAAGATAATTGTTTCAAAATATATTAGTCTATCTGTGATAATTATTATATTTTTAGTTATGGTTATGGTAGTAGGCATTATACTTCCAGCTATATTTAGCGATTATTCAATAAAACTTAATTATCCTCAGGTATTGAAAAGTGATGATTCATTTATCATAATTCCCACAAGTATGTATTTGCTTAGGGCTTCATTTTTTTTTAGCTTTGTTAGTTTTTTCGCTTTTAGCATAGCAATGATACCTAACAAACTATGTAAAAATGCTTTTACAACTATAATTTTAACAAGTTTAATTTTGCTTACAGGGTATTTTTTAACTGATTGGATATCCCCACTTCAGCATGCGATAAACCCTTTTTATCATTTTTACTACAATCTTCTAGCCCACACACCGAAATTGACTGATTTGGTGTTCCCTATAATATTGGTGGTTTGGAGTAGCTTACTTATCCTATTAGCAATTTATCTACCAGAAAAACAGCTTAGTTTTCTCTATACTTCTAATATAAAAAAACCATTTATCAAAGGACAAACAAGTAGTATTCAATTAAAAAAGTGGAACATAGCTGTTTTCCAGTGGCGTAAAATTGTGAGAAAGGGTTTGCTACTCAAAGCTTTTGGATTGCTTATATTAGTAGTGCTTTTTATATATTCAACTATCTCAAAACAGGCTGGAGAAGTTGAGCTCACATACATTAATATGTTAGAAGAAAAAAAAGATATTATTCAACTTGAAAAAATACCTGAAGCAAAGGAAAGCAAGAAAATAAGTTTAGAAAATGCATATGATGAGGTTAGCTATTATGCCGCTAAAAATGAATGGAACGTTGGTATAGAATACTTAAATTTAAAGCATGAAAAATTAGAGTCTGCAGTTGAAGGGTATAACCAGGGGAATTGGGTTCCCTTATACGAATATCAGCTTTTTGATATTAAATCAAGTGCCGGTAAAATAGAAACTGGCAGAGCTAAGGCCATTGTGGAACAAAGGGGGAATCCAGCCCAATTCTCTACAAAAGTTGGTTTAGAAGAAACTAATTTGCTTCTAAAAAAGGATATTAACCCCATATTTCTTCCTCAAAATCAAATACCAAATATATTTGAGCATTCCTCAAAGGAGCGTTCGCAGTTTTTAAAAGAAAATCACATCCAGATGGTAGATTCAAATGGATTGTTTATACTCTACCATTACTTTGAGAGGTATATCTTTTTCTTGCCTTTAGTGATATTTATCTTTATCTTAGGAGGCGGTTTTGCTTCGGAAAAAGGTAAAAAATCTACTTTTGCTCTTTTGAAAACACAGCCACTTTCAGAGAAAAACCTTTTTTTAGGAGAACTAATAAGTTCTAAAATAGCCATTGTGTCAAGTTGCATTCTGTTTTTTTTGATAGCTATGGTGGTATCCACTGTGGGAGATCGTTTTGGGGATTGGAACTACCCTATTTTGCGATATGATCCTGAGGCGATTGTTTGTGCAGATGATTATGCTGGAACAGAAGTTTTTGTTTCAAACTGGAACCGGGGTTTTCACTTTGTTTCCCTTGCTAGACATTTAGCGGAAAGCTTAGGTTTGTTTATAGCACTTGCTTTGTTTTTTACCGCTATAACAAATGTATTGGCTCTGTTTATAAAACATAAGGTTGGAGTAATGACTTTAACAACGATAATCGGTGTACTAGGTTATCAGTTTACTCAATTTTTAAGACAGACTGCTCATATATCCCCTTTTACCTACTTAAATATCCATAAGGTTGTCAGCGGGGAATATGCCACTTTGTTAAACAACCCCAAAGTCAATCTTATTAACGGAATTATTTTATTGTTGGGGTTAACTGTTTTACTTATCCTAGTAGGATATATAATTTTAACAAAACCACATATACGGATTAGGCGCTTTAAGTCAGTAGATTTAGAAAGAACAGATTGATGCTAGAGGTAACTTTAAGTCATACTACTATTAAAAAGTCACATACATTAGTAATGGCGAAAAAATGAGTTAAATAAAGGGAACTTAGTTTCTTTTGTAGAATTATTTTATTAGCCAGAAAATAAAGAAAAATAAGGAGGAGAGGCGTGTGAAGTTAGATTATTTAAGGGGTTTTCAAGACTGTTTCACAGACCATACCGAGCTACGGCTTCAAAAAAACTCTAATGTAGCTATAGCACTTGTAAATGGAAATCTAGTTCGCAACGAGAAAAACACATCAAGTGGGATTTCTTCTAGAATTTATCACAAGGGTGTATTTGGGTTTGCAGCCAGCCCCAAAATTGATGAGGAATCGGTGAAAAAAGTTTTAAATAAAGCTAAAGAAAATGCCTACAGGCTTTCTAGCTTAGAAAAGAAAAATAAAGGCCCATTACCCCATGAATCATTTGAGGTAACTAAGGATTTTTCCACCAAGAAAAACTTAGTGTCGCGCAAAGAAATGATTGATTTTTTAAAAGCCTTACATCAATATGCTACTTCCACTTATAAAGACTTAAAATCATCCACTTTTGTAATAAATAACCTGGATATGGAAAAAAGTTTGTTAACTTCTTTTGGGGCTGCAGGTTATACCTTAACCCCTCGGACCATAGTCATGATAAGTCTATCCCTTGAAAAAGATGGAGTTACGTACGATTCCTATGAAGTTTTAGGAGGGCTAGGGCAATACGAAGATTATTTTGATAACCCTAAAGATTTATTTGTAAAAGTTGATGAAACCTATAAAAAGGTGCGGGAAAAATCAGAGGGTGTATATCCTGAAGCTGGTTATAGAGACGTTATTTTAGACTCAAATCTTGCGGGGATTTTAGCCCATGAAGCAATTGGCCACACCACAGAAGCTGATATGGTTAAAAGCGGTTCAGTTGCAAAAGATTATTTAGGTCAAAAAGTGGCTAGCGAGCTAGTTACCCTAGTGGATTTTGCATATGAGTATAATGGTGATATTTGCCCAGTTCCCGTTTATATTGATGATGAAGGTACAAAGCCTAAAGATGCCGTTATCATACAAGATGGTATCTTGAAAAACTTCATGAATAATAAAGACCTATCTGTAGATTTAGGGCATCAGCCTACCGGTAATGCAAGAGCATATGCATTTTCTGACGAGCCGCTAGTTAGAATGAGAAACACAGCAATCTTGCCAGGAAAAGATAACTTAGAAGATATGATAGCGTCTATAGATGATGGATATTATTTAACCAAACCAAGTAACGGTCAGGCAGATTCTACTAGTGAGTTTATGTTTGGAGTGCCAAATGGATACGAGATAAAAAGAGGCAAAATCACAAGAGCTATCAAAGATACAACAATCTCTGGAGTAGCATTTGACATGCTAAAAACAATAACCATGGTTTCTGATGAAATGTCTTGGAGCAATTCAGGAATGTGTGGTAAAAAACAAGGTATTCCTGTAGGAATGGGTGGACCTGCTATAAAATGTAAAATCAATATAGGAGGACGGTAAAATGGAGCTACTTAAACTATGTTTAAATCAATTAAAGGACAAAGGTGCTCAAAAGGCAGAGGTTAATGTAAGCAAAGAAATTAAAGAAGAGATGAATATTAACTCAGGAGAGGTTAGCCTGTTAAGGAGTTTAGAAGAATACAACATAGAAATGACAGCTTTTATCGATCAAAAAAAAGATGTTATAAAGCTTAATAAAATTGATGAGCTTTCTATAGAACAAGCTGCAATGGAAGTTACACAAAATGCTAAAAACTCAGAACCAGACCCAGCTAATGATATTCCAAATGGAGAATTAAAAAAGGAATTTAAGGATAGCGAAACACAATTAGATGTAGAAATGATGCATAGGCGACTTAAGGAATTTATAAAGGATGTAAATGAGCAATATGATAGGTTAGTCATCGAGGAAGCTATTTTAGAGCATAATAAAATAAAAAGTTATTATCAAAATACAGGTGGAGTAGAGCTGTATTCTGAGGATAGTCAGTATAACTTTACTGTAATGTTCTTTGCCAAAGAAAATAAAAAAACGTCTTCTTTTAACTACACGGTTCAAACAACTAAGGATCTAGATAGAGCTATATTGCAATTAGGGGCATTAAGTAATTTGTTAGAACAATCAATTGACCATCTAGAACCAAAGGCTATTGAGCAGAAAAAATTTACGGGTGATGTTATCATAACTCCCGACTGCATGAGTGCAATGACGTACTTTTTGTTATCTCATTTATCTAACCAGTATATGATTTCCGGAATATCTAAGTTTAAAGGAAAAATTGGAGAAAAACTACTAGATGAAAAGCTTACTATAAAAACTGAGCCAGATTCAAGAAAGCTTGCACTTAAAGACTATTTCGGAAAAGATGGCTTTGTTAATAGAAACGACTATCTTTTTCAAGCTGGGGTGCTAAAAAACTATCTCTTAAATTATTACGGCGCTCTTAAAACTGGCTTTGAAAGAGGACCATCAACCTCTGTTTATTCAGGTATAGTAATTGAACCGGGAGATAAGAGTTTTGATGAAATGGTTAAATCTATGGATCAGGGAATCATTTTAGCTAGATTTTCAGGAGGGCAGCCAGCACCAAATGGTGACTTCTCTGGCATAGCAAAAAATAGTTACTATGTTAAGGATGGAAAAATTCAATATCCCATAAAGGAAACGATGATTTCAGGGAACCTGTTTGATATGCTAAAGGACATTAAAGCTATTTCCAAAGAACGCTTAAATAATGGTCAAACACTAATGCCGTATATACAACTTAGAAATGCAGTGATTTCATCAAAATAATAAACAGCAAACAAATAATATATTAAAGGAAACTAGAAGATGTCAGTTTTCTAGTTTCTTACTTACTATTAAAAAAGAGTCTATTGGAAGACTTCAAAGGAGGATAGCGAGTATTATGGTTACAAACTGGACTGGAATGGTAGCTTTTTATGGAACCGATGACTTAGAGAAAACACATAAATTTTATCATGAACTTCTTGGTCTTAATCTTTACAAAGATCAAGGTTTATGTAAGATTTACTCAGTAAGAGAAGGGGGTAAAATAGGCTTTTGTAGTCACTTAGAGGTATTAACTAAAGAGAAAAGCCCTATAATAACCTTACTTACCGATGATGTAGACAAAGTTTATAAAAGTCTTATAAATTTTGGCTTAGATGTTCCCAAACCAAAAGTTAACCCAAAATTTAACATATACCACTTTTTCACAAAAGACCCAAATGGTTATTCTCTAGAAATACAAAAATTCTTAGATTAGGAGTGCAAGTTAATGTCTAGAAAAAAAGTATTCATTACAGCAGAAATTTTTCCAGAAGCGAAGGAAATTTTAAGTAAGCATTTTGATGTTGAGGTAAGCGCGAAAGAAAGCTTAACTGAGGATGAGATATTAGAAAACTCAAAAGAGATTCATGGATTGCTATCATTAATCACAGACCCCATAACAAAAAAGGTTATAAATTCAAGTAAAAAGTTAGAGGGTATAGCTAATTATGGAGTAGGATACAACAACATAGACATCGAAGCAGCTAATGAACACAACATTACAGTAACAAATACTCCTGAAGTGTTAACAGATGCAACTTCAGACTTAGCCTGGGCATTGCTTATGGCAGCGGCAAGGAAGATAGTTCCTTCCGATGAATTTACCAGAGTAGGTAAGTTTACAGGCTGGGGTGCCAATCTTTTTTTAGGTGCTGATATCAAAGGCAAAACTCTAGGAGTTATCGGAGCTGGCCGCATTGGTCAAACTTTTGCAAAAAGAAGTTTAGGTTTTGACATGAAGATTTTGTATCATAATCGTAGCCGCAACAGGCAACTTGAAGATGAACTTAACGCTCAGTATGTTGATAAAGAGACCCTTTTAAAAGAATCGGATTTTATTTCTTTACATGCCCCCTTAACTGAGCAAACTTATCATATGATAGGCGAAAACGAGTTAGAAATGATGAAAGATAGCGCCATATTAATTAATACTGCTAGGGGTCCAATGATTGACGAAAAGGCGCTGGTTTTAGCCCTTAAACAAAAGAAAATTTGGGCGGCTGGTCTTGATGTATTTGAAAGGGAGCCCAAATTAGAGGAAGACCTAAACACCTTAGACAATGTAGTGCTTACTCCACATACAGGAAGTGCTACTTATGATACAAGAAGAAAAATGGCTGAAATTGCTGCGAATAATCTAGTGAGGATTTTGAATGGTGAAGAACCATTAACACCAGTAAACTAAATAAAAACTGCCGACAAATCTTTGTCGGCAGTTTTTTTATTTTGAATAGCTTTTATTATCCAAGGAAAATATAAAGATAACTAGAGGAGGGTAGCTATGATTAAATTTGAAGGTATTTCAAAGGTTTTTGCTGATGGATTTAGAGCTTTAGACTCTATATCTTTTGAAGTTAAAAAAGGTGAGCTTATGGTACTTATAGGACCAAGTGGGTCAGGGAAAACCACTACCATGCGGATGATAAATCGACTTATAGAGCCTACAGAAGGAAGGGTAGTTATTGATGGTGATGATGTAACTAAAATAGACCCTGTATATTTAAGAAGAAATATTGGATATGTTATACAGCATATCGGTCTTCTTCCGCATATGACTATAGCTGACAATGTAGCACTAGTTCCAAAATTAAAAAAAATGGACAAAAAAGATTATACAGATAAAGTAGATGAACTATTGGATATGGTAGGACTAGATCCTAAAACTTATAAAGATAGGTATCCTACTGAACTTAGCGGTGGGCAACAACAAAGAATAGGAGTTATAAGAGCATTAGCAGCTGATCCTCCCATAATTTTGATGGATGAACCTTTCAGCGCGTTAGACCCTATTAGTAGAGAACAACTCCAAGAAGAACTCGTTAAATTACAAGAAGAAATTAAAAAGATTATAGTTTTCGTCACTCACGATATGGATGAAGCCTTAAAAATTGCTGACAGAATTTGTCTCATGAAAGATGGTAAAGTTATTCAGCTTGACACCCCGGAGAGAATCCTAAGATATCCCAAAGATGAGTTTGTTAGGTCATTTATAGGTGAAGATAGATTGAAGGAATCCGAAACGTTACCTGAACTTAGTGAACTTATAGATAAGGCAATTACTGCAAAACCTAACCAGGGTTTTTTTGAAGCCGTTAAAAAAATGCGTAAGTACAAAGTGGATAAGTTAGTAATCACAGAAAAAGACAAATACTTAGGAGTAGCAGGGGTTTGGCAAATCCAAAAACATTATAGAAATGAAGAAATGAATTTAGGAGATGTAATGGATAAGGAGTATCCAGCAGTTAATGTAAATACTCCAACAGAAGAGGTGGTTGAACTTGTCAATAAACATGATAGTTCTTTTTTGCCAGTTTTAGATGAGTCAAAAAGTATAAAAGGTGTAGTTACCAGGGCTAGTATAGTAGAAGTTATGACTAATATGTACCTTGAAGATGGAGGAGAGTTATAAATGGATGAAATAAGAGCATTTTATGAAGTGGTGACAACTAGGACAGACCAATTAGTTACTTATTTTATTCAGCATATACAATTAACATTGGTAGCTTTGTTTATTGCAGTTATTATTGCTGTGCCCTTAGGTATAGCTTTAACAAGAAGTAGAAAATTAGCTGAGCCGGTAATAGGAGTGGCGGCTTTATTCCAAACCATTCCATCGTTAGCTTTATTAGGGTTTATGATACCGTTTTTAGGTATTGGCTTTTTACCATCTATTGTAGCCTTGACTATATATGGCTTACTACCAATTCTTCGTAACACTTATACTGGAATAATGTCAGTTGATGAAGCAGCAGTTCAAGCAGGAGTTGGTATGGGGATGACTTCAATGCAGGTGCTTACTATGGTTCAGATTCCTCTAGCAATGTCATTTATAATTGCCGGCATAAGAACCTCTACGGTACTGATAGTGGGAGTAGCTACATTGGCTTCACTTATAGGAGGCGGAGGATTAGGTGAATTTATTTTTAGAGGGATATCTACATCTGATCCCGGTTTGATTTTAGGTGGTGCTATACCAGCAGCATTATTAGCTCTGTTTTTTGATTTCACTATTAAATGGTTGGAACTACGTGCTACACCTCAAGGATTAAGGAAATAAAAAGGAGGCATAAAATGAAAACTTATGTAAAAATATTAAGCGTGTTGCTATGTGTTTTGATGTTGGGAGGATGTTTTGGACTTTTTGGTGGTGGTCCAGACGTTGTTATAGGAGGGAAAAATTTTACTGAGCAAGATATTTTAGTTTTTATGATGGAAGCTGTAATTGAGGAACACACAGATTTAGAAGTTCAAACCCGGCCCTTCTTAGGTGGGACTGACGTAGTCGCACAAGCAATTGAAAGAGGAGATTTAGATATCTACCCAGAATATACTGGCACAGCTTTAATTAATATTTTAGAAATGGAGACTATAACCGACCCTCAGGAAGTCTATGATACTGTTAGTGAAATATATGCAGATGAGAAAAACCTAATTTGGCTTGAACCATTGGGTTTTAATAACACCTACGCACTATCTATGAGAAGAGATCATGCAGAAGAACTTAATATAGAAACCATAAGTGACCTAGCTGAATATGCTCCTGACTTGACTTTGGCAGCGACCCATGAGTTTTTAGAGCGTCCTGATGGTTATGCGGGAGTACAAGAAGCCTACAACTTAGAGTTTGGAGATATAAGGGGATTAGACCCAGGTCTTACCTATGCTGCTGTCAGAGATGGTGAAGGTGATGTAAATGATGCTTTCTCCACAGATGGGAGAATAGTAGCTTTTGATTTAAAATCCTTAGATGACGATAGAAATTTTTTTCCTCCATATTATCCAGCGCCAATAGTAAGGCAGGACACTTTAGAACAGCATCCAGAACTTGAGGACGCATTAAATAAACTGGGTGGTTCGTTGGATGATACCACAATGTCAGAACTTAATGCAAGGGTTGATTTGGAGGGAGAAGACCCCAGAGACGTTGCAAGAGAATATTTGAGAGAAAATGATATAATCCAGTAGTTTAGCATCAATAAGATAATATTAAAGAAGAGGGCTGTTTCAACTTTGAGACAGCTTTTTTTTATTCATAAAAATAAAAATTATTTAGATTATTGTTTTGGACACCCGCTTTTTGAAGTTATAACACGCAATACAAAGGATGCCCTACTATTTATAAGGAAAAGATAGACATTATGTCAACAAGTGTTGTCAGTACAGATATACTTAGATAACTAGATGAGATTAAGTTTGTATATAGTAAACTCTTTATGTTACCATAATAATGGTCAAAGGAGGTCAAAGATGATAAAATTTCAAAATGTACGAAAGATATACGAAGATGGATTCGAAGCGCTAAAAGGTATAAATCTTGATGTTAAAAAGGGAGAATTACTTGTGCTAATAGGACCAAGTGGTTGTGGTAAGACCACTACCATGAGAATGATAAATAGGCTTACAGAACCTTCAGAAGGGGCTATTTATTTAAATGGTACGGATATAAAAGAATCAGATCCAGTTCTTTTAAGAAGGGATATAGGCTATGTAATACAAAGTATTGGACTATTACCCCACATGACAATAGGTGAGAATGTAGCGTTGGTTCCTAAATTAAAGAAAACCCACAAAGAGAAATATGAACAAAAAGTTGATGAATTATTAAAAATGGTAGGTTTGGAACCAGATACATATAAGGAACGTTACCCAACAGAGTTAAGTGGAGGGCAGCAACAACGTATTGGTGTTATTAGGGCACTGGCAGCTGACCCACCGGTTATTTTAATGGATGAACCTTTTAGTGCTTTAGATCCAATTAGTAGGGAGCAGTTACAGGATGAGCTTGTTAACTTACAGGAGGAAATAAAAAAGACAATAGTTTTTGTCACTCATGATATGGACGAAGCCCTAAAGATAGCTGACAGAATTTGCTTTATGAAAGAGGGCGAGATTGTTCAAGTTGATACCCCTGAAAATATTTTGCGTAGACCAGCTAACCAATTTGTAAGCGAGTTTATTGGTGAAGATAGGTTAAAAGATGACGTGCATCTTCCAGCTATTAATAAAGTTATGGATAAACCAATTAAAGAAAGGCCTTCAAAAGGCCTGGCTGGAGCCTTGAAAACCATGCGAAAAAATAAGGTTGATAGTTTAATAGTTACAGAACGTAATAAGTTTAAAGGAGTAGCTAGTGTTTGGAGTGTGCAGAAAAATTTTACAGATGAGACAAAAAATTTAGGAGATATTGTTGACTCAGATATTCCAACTGTACAAGTTAATCAGCCTCTTGAAGACGTAGTTGAATTAATTAACAAGCATAATATGTCATTTGTACCTGTACTTGATGAAGAACAATTTGTCGTTGGTGTTGTAACTAGAGCCAGTCTTGTAGAGGTTATGGAGGATAAGTATTTATAATTAGAAAGGAGTGTATATATTTTAAATGGATGGATTACTAGATTTTTTTGAAATAGTGACCACACGAACAGATGAATTGATATTGTACTTACTTCAACATTTGCAACTTTCAATGATTTCATTGGCAATTGTAGTTGTAATTGCAGTGCCGTTGGGGATTGTTTTAACAAGATACAAAAGATTTGCAGAGCCAGTTATAGGCATTACAGCCATTTTTCAAACTATACCATCACTAGCGTTACTAGGATTTATGATCCCAATTTTAGGCTTGGGAATTTGGCCCGCTATAGTAGCTCTTACTATGTATGGATTACTTCCTATATTAAGAAATACTTATACTGGAATTTCGGAAGTTGACCCCTCGATTATTGAGGCTGGAAGAGGTATGGGAATGACGGATATGCAAATTCTTTTTAAAATACAACTTCCGTTATCTTTATCAGTTATAATGGCAGGGATTAGGACTTCTACAGTTCTTATAATTGGAGTTGCTACTTTAGCGTCTTTAGCGGGATCTGGCGGACTTGGTGAATTTATTTTTAGAGGGATTTCAACAAGTAGAGATGGTTTAATTTTAGCAGGCGCAATACCTGCAGCTCTATTGGCTATAGCTTTTGATACTGGCATAAAACAGCTAGAAATTTTATCGACCCCTAAAGGGTTGAGAAAATAAACATTATTTCAGGAGGAGTTATATTTATGCGTAAACTTACTTTTATATTAATTTTAGCATTACCTTTAATTTTTATAGGGTGTTCAAGTAATGATGAGGATGTTATTTCTATTGGAGGTAAAGATTTTACTGAACAGGACATTCTAGTTTATATTACTGGAGAGCTTATACAAGAACAAACTGATCTTGAGGTAAACTATGAAACATGGTTAGGAGGTACAAATGTAGTTGATGGTGCCTTGCAGCGAGGAGATTTAGATATGTATGTTGAATATACAGGTACCGCTTTAATTAATTTACTTGACTTAGAGTTAGTTAATGATCCGCAGGAAGCTTATGACATCGTTGCTAGTGAGTATGAAGAGATGGGTATCAAGTGGCTAGAACCTCTGGGCTTTAACAATACCTATGTATTATCTATGCGTGAAGATAAGGCACAACAGTTAGGTGTAGAAACTATTAGCGACTTAAAAGAGCATGCTGATGATTTAACCTTAGGAGCGACCCATGAATTTTTAGAGAGAGTTGATGGTTATCAAGGATTGCAAGAAACTTATGGTTTTGAGTTTGGAAGCACTGCAGGTTTTGATCCTGGTTTAACATACGCTGCAGTAAGAGATGGAAATGCTGATGTAAATGATGCATTTGCTACAGATGGTAGAATAATTGCGTTTAACCTAAAAATGCTTGAAGATGACAAAAATTTCTTTCCACCGTATTACGCAGCTCCAATTATTAGAAAAGATACTTTAGAGGCTCATCCTGAGTTAGAGGAAGTATTAAACTTGTTAGCAGGCCGCATAGATGATGAGACAATGTCAAGCTTAAATGCGAGGGTGGATTTAGAAGATGAACAAGCTAGAGACGTTGCAAGAGATTGGTTACAATCAGAAGGATTGATAGAGTAAAATAGTAAGAGGTATAGAGTTGATAACAAAACTCTATACCTCTTTTATTGTACTTTCTAATGAACTCTCCACATCAAGGTTGTGATGGGACAAGTTCAATGGTGGAGAAAACTCAGCTGATTGACACCCAAAGACTTTTCTTTTGTCTTTTCTCCCCATGTGGTATAATTTTATAAAGTAGAGGGATGGATATAATTAGAACATGAATAATTATTTAGTGCTTTTGAAGTGATGCCAAAGTAAACTTTTGGATTCTATGATGCCAATATCAGGTTGCTTGACTTCCTTTTATTGAAGTGTCATTTTCTTAAGTAAAAGCAGAGGGGTGATTTGTATTTTTTCTAAATTAATAAATTCTATTTTTTTAAGATGGGGTTTAGCATGTGTATTTATTTTATTCATAGCTTCACTAGGCTATATGGGTATCACAAATTTTTTTATGTCAGAGTATACTCAAACAAGGAATATTGCTTTAGTTAATCAAGAAAACTTAAATGAAATAACAAAATCTGTGTCAATGCTAAATAGAAGTTTTACTAAAATTGTTGAGAATGATAATTACCAAGATATGACGTTAATTGAATGGGATAAATTTGCCGAAAAAAAGAATACTACTTTAGAAATTGCCAACCAAGTTACTTATGAGCCCCTAAAAGCAGATTTTAAATATTTAAAAAAAATAATGAAAGAAGCCGATGAAAACAAAGATATGGAAAAAATACTTGAAGCTCATAAAATTATTCACGACCTGCATTATTTTTTATTTCAAGGACACTCTAATAAAGTATACCATAACGCTACTATAACCCTTGATGGTGTTGTAAATAATAATAAAATTATAAAATAAAAATGGCTGTCTTTCTCTTCTGCATGAGACAGCCATTTTTTCTGTTAAAGACTAGAATTTAACCGACCATGATATAGCTAAGCAAAGGGGTTGTCGTTGGAGATCCATTAGCAGTAAAATCACAACAATTTAATTAACTACTAGGTGGAGATAAAAGAACGCTGATAGGAGTTTTATTTTATCTACTTAAAAATAATAATCTATAAAAAATAATTAATTATAACTAAATTAAAGGAGGATTGCTAATTGGTATAGAAAAATTATGTATGATAGATAAATCATTAGTTGCTGAGGAGGATGACATGAGCACTTTATTAGTAAATATTATATTCGTAATAGCTGTTCTAGTAAGTGTTGCTATTTTATCATGGTACTTTTTGTACACTAAAGGAAAAGTGTCTAAAAAGCCTCAGCTGCAGATAAATGAAATTGCAGATTATATTATACAATTGTTTCCTAAGCCAAAGTTAAGGGTTAGAACAAAGATATGTAAATTTCTAAAGATGCATGATAATTTTAAGAACTGGACTATAGTTACGCTGGTTGTAATAGCACTACTAACTATCTTTAACTTATATGTGTTATATGGTAGGGCCTTAGAGGTAAAGTATGGAATGCCTTACCTTTTTGGAATTAAATCGGGCTATTATTATTTTAGGACATTTTCTATTCCCATATCTCTTGTTATAATTATCTTTTTTGTGTTTTTAGGTCTTGATTTCTCTGACGAGGTTAAAGAAATAAAAGAAGAAGATAAAAAAGAAAAAAAAGTAATCCAACTAAATGAGCATCTACATAAAAAACAAAGACAACCTTAAGTCCTGTTTTTTTGATAAATAAGCAAGTTTTATACAGTGAAGATCGTATTCTTTTAGAAAATCAAAAAATAAGAATACGATCTTTTAAAATTTTAATTAAAAATCATTGACGAAATTATGAGTTAGTCATATACTATTAGTAAACATATGAATATCTGTGTAAATGGTAAACTAAAATGGAGAGATTTTGGCAAATAGAAACGGAGAATTTTTTCCAGTTATCTACTAAAAAAATACCCCTTCTGATAAAATTAAAGAGTTAATTTATCAGAGGAGGTATGAGAATTGAAGAGGTGGGATATGTTTGCCAAAATTAAAGAAAATAGGTCTAGGGGATTAAATAAATCCCAAGTTGCAAGGCTACTAGAGATTGACTACAAGACCGTATCAAAGTACTGGGATATGGAGTTTGATGAGTTTTCAGAGCTCCATAATACAGCTCAATCACGGAGAAAGAAGGTGGATAAATACAAAAAGCAAATTTTAGAATGGATTAAAGAATACCGAGATATGTCAGCCGCTCAGATTTATGATTGGCTTTTAGAAAAACATGGTGAGCTAGATTTTAAGGAAAGAACTCTAAGGCTCTATGTAAACAAGCTTAGAAAAGAATATGACTTGCCCAAAGTGACATCAGTTAGGCAGTATGAAGAAATAGAAAATCTTCCTATGGGGTATCAAGCTCAAGTTGATCTAGGAGAGATATGGCTTAAGACACATGATAATAAAAGAGTAAAAGCATATTGTTTTGGAATGGTTTTATCCCATTCAAGATACAAGTTCGTATGGTGGTCGGACAAGCCATTTACAACATCAAGTTTCATCAAAGCCCACAACAAAGCTTTTGAGTACTTTGGCGGCAGACCCAAAGAGATAGTTTATGATCAAGATAAAGTACTAGTAGTTTCTGAAAACAATGGAGATATATTATATACCGAAGGATTTCAAAATTATCTTAACTCTCTTAAGTTTAAAGTGTACCTTTGCAGAAAGGCTGATCCTGAAAGCAAAGGCAAAGTAGAAGCTGTAGTAAAGTATGCCAAGAATAACTTCGCTAAACATAGAAAATTTGTAGATATTGAATCCTTTAATGATGATAATCTAAAATGGCTAGAAAGAACCGGCAATAAAAAAGTCCATGAAACAACAAAGAAGGTACCGGCAGAAGTGTTTGCTCTGGAAAAGGAACACTTAATGCCAATACCTACCCTCTTTGCTGAATCAACTGATACTAAAATTTTAACCTATCTAGTAAGAAAAAACAATACAGTATTTTACAAACAAAACAGATATCAAGTACCCATAGGGACTTATTCACCAGGTAAAGAAGTTAATTTATCAGTTAAAAAAGATTGTATCGAAATAATTGATAAAGATACTAATGAGTTGATTATCACACATAAAATTGCTAAAGGAAAAGGTCAGCTAGTAACAATAGACCACCCAGATAGGCAAAAATCAAGAAAGTACAGTTGCGACGAAATGCGTGAGAAAGTTTTAAAAAGTTTAGGAGAAACTGATAAGGCAATAACGTTTGTTGATATCATTAGGGCTGAAAAATCTAGATACTTTAAAGATCAATCTAACCTAATAATTAAAACAGTGACATCTGAAAACCCGTCACTTGTACAAAAAGCTATTGATTACTGCGTTGAAAGAAAACTCTACAGCGCTGGCATGCTTAAGGATACAATCCAATACTTTAAGGAGGAAGAAAAACGACAACTTAATAAAAAGTACTTTAAGGCAGACATTTCTACCCCTTCAAAGTATCAGGATTTAAAGCCTGAAATAAGAAGTATTGAAGAGTATACTAATTCTTTGAAAGGGGACAGTCACAGTGGAGAAATTGGAGCTAATCAAAGAAAATGCTAAAAAATTAAAGCTTGACTACTTAAATACAAACGCTTCTCAAGTCGTTCAAGATGCAGATGGAAAAAGCATTTCATATCAGCAATTTTTGTTAAACATACTTCAGGAAGAAATGAAACTAAAAGAAGAAAAAGCACAGGCAAGAAGGCTAAAAAACGCTGGTTTTCCTACACTTAAAATTATAGAAGATTTTGATTTAGATTTTCAAAAGTCCATAACTCAAAGACAAGTTAACAGTTTATCGGAATTGGAATGGATAGACCGTATGTATAATTTAATTTTTTTGGGCCCTCCTGGGGTCGGTAAAACTCACTTAGCAATAGCACTAGGCTACAGGGCTGTTGAGATGGGGTACAAGGTTAGCTTTGTTACTATGAACGACCTTATGCACTGTTTAAAAACCCAAGAGATATCAAGAAAAAGTAAAGGCAAAATAAATAAGGTTTTGTCCTCTAGCTTACTAATCATCGATGAACTAGGTTACTTGCCGATATCTAGGGAAGAGTCTAACCTGTTTTTCCAACTCATAACGGCACTTCATGAACAAGCATCACTTATTATTACCTCAAATAAAGGTCTAGAAGACTGGACTGAACTATTGGGTGACCCAGCTTTAACTACAGCTGTTTTAGATAGAATCACTCATAGATGTGAGTTATTTAATATGTCAGGTAAAAGTTATAGATTAGCACACAGAGAATCATTTTTTGAAGAAAATTCTAGGTTTTAACTGGAAAAAGGATAGGGAAAATTAATTGCCAAAATTTCTCCAATTCTACTTGCCAGTTACAATCTGCTCAGGTGTTCATATGAAAGGGGGATACTTGTGAAGGAAACTAAAATTGAAAAATGTATAAATAAGGTGATTCACCAAGAAGTTGTTGATAAAGTCAAAAATGAGTTGCCGATGGAGGAAGAAATCTTTGAGTTATCAGACCTATTTAAAGTTTTTGGGGATACAACGAGGATTAAAATTTTGTTTGCTTTGTGGCGGCAAGAGATGTGTGTATGTGATATTGCCGCTTTACTTGATATTAGTCAGTCAGCTACTTCTCATCAATTAAAAGTTCTAAAAAATTCAAAACTTGTTAAGTTTAGAAGGGCTGGTAAAGTTGTATATTATTCATTGTCTGATAACCATGTAGAGCAAATTTTTATGCAAGGTCTGGAACATGTAAGGGAGTAGGAGGGGAAATTATGGTGAAGATAAAGTATAATCTTAATGGTTTAGATTGTGCTAATTGTGCTAACAAAATTGAAGAGAGAGTTGATAAATTATCTAACATAGAAAAGGCTAATGTTAACTTTGTTAATAAAACATTAACTATTGAGGTTACAAAAGATATAAATCCATTTGATGATATAAACAGGATTGTAAAAGACTTAGAACCTCATATAAAGGTAACTCAATATAATTCAAGTAAAGGTAATGGTTTTTGGGATTGGGCAGAAAAGGGTAAATTTATTGAGTTAATTGTTGCCATTATAATGTTTGTATCTGCCGTTCTCATTAGTCAAGAAACTGTGAGAATTGTACTGTTTATTAGCAGCTACCTAGTGGTAGGACATGATGTGTTATTTAAGGCTGGTAATAATATAATAAAAGGAAGAATATTTGATGAAAATTTTTTAATGTCTATAGCTACCATAGGAGCAATACTCATTACTGAATATCCGGAAGCAGTTGCTGTTATGTTATTTTATAAAATTGGGATTCTTGTTCAAAACTTAGCGGTAAATCACTCTAAAAAATCAATAACAGCACTTATGAATATAAAGCCAGAATATGCTCATCTAAAGATAAATGGAAAAACCAAAAAAATTAAGCCAGAAGAAGTTAATATAGGAGACACCATTGTTGTTAGGCCGGGTGAGAAAGTTCCTTTGGATGGTATTGTATTAAAGGGAAACTCCATGTTAGATACATCGGCACTAACTGGTGAATCGGTACCAGTTAGTGTAAAAGCAGGAAGAGATGTTTTAAGTGGTAGTATAAATCAAAACGGTTTATTGGAAATAGAAGTAAAGAAAGAGTTTTCTCAATCTACTGTGCATAAGATATTGGAACTTGTGGAAAATGCAAGCTCCAAAAAAGCTAATACAGAAAACTTTATCACTAAATTTGCAAGGTATTATACTCCAGCAGTAGTTGGTGTAGCCGTTCTTCTTACTTTGATTCCAGTGATGTTTTTCTCACAAGATTTATCTATATGGGTTTATAGAAGTTTAGTATTTTTGGTAATATCATGTCCTTGTGCTCTAGTTGTATCAATACCCTTAGGCTTTTTTGGAGGGATTGGTGCTGCCTCAAAAAAAGGAGTACTTGTTAAAGGAAGCAATTATTTAGAAGGACTAAATACCATCGATACAGTTGTTTTTGATAAAACAGGTACAATAACTGAAGGAGTATTTAAAGTTAATAAAATTGTTAGTGAGGCTGGAAAGAAAAAAGATGTTCTTTACTATGCCGCACATGTAGAGTTTTATTCAAACCATCCCATTGCTAAATCAATCGTTAAAGAATACAATAAAGAAATTAATGAGGCTTTAGTATCGGAGCATAGAGAAATAGCAGGGAAGGGAGTAAAAGCTGATGTTGAAGGACACAAAGTTATTGTTGGAAAAAGAACTTTCCTGCAGGATGAGGGAATTGATGTTAAAGATTACCAAGATGTTGACGGTAAAGGAGTTGTCTATGTAGCTGTAGATGGAACTTTTGTAGGCGCCATATTGATTGGAGATAAGATTAAAGCAGACTCCTTTAAAACAATTGAAAAACTAAATAAAAAAAATATAAGCACAGTGATGCTAACTGGTGACAACAGCAATGTAGCAGAAAAAGTTGCAAGGGACTTGAAATTTAAACGTATTTTTTCTGAACTTCTTCCACACCAGAAAGTAGAGAAATTTGAGGATATATCCAATCAAGCGAAAGGTAATGTGGCTTTTGTAGGAGATGGGATAAATGATGCGCCAGTAATAGCAAGGAGTGATATAGGCTTTGCTATGGGGGGGCTAGGTTCCGATGCTGCTATTGAGGCAGCAGATGTGGTAGTTATGCAAGATAATCCTTATAAAGTAGTGGAAGCTATGGAGATAGCTAAAAAAACAAGAAGGATAGTATGGCAAAATATTGTTTTGGCTTTAGGAGTAAAAGGAGTAGTATTGATATTGGGAGCGCTTGGGTTAGCGTCTATGTGGGAAGCTGTATTTGCAGATGTAGGTGTTTCTTTACTAGCGGTACTAAACTCAATAAGAGTTTTAAAGGCTTAGACACAAAAACTAGCTAGAGGGATAAGCTCTGGCTAGTTTTTGTGATTTAGCCAGTAAATATGGATAAAGCTTGCTAAGTGGCTAGCTTTACCTTACAATATTAAAAGAATCTTTTAGGAGGTATAATAATGTTTGATTATCATGTTCACTCTTCTTTTTCGGAAGATTGTCAAGTTTGTATGGAAGATATCATAAAAAAAGGTATAGAGTTGGGTATAAAAGAAATATGTTTTACAGATCATGTAGATTATGATTTCTGTGTAGAAGGGAAAAGTTTCGAATTTGACTTAGATGAGTATATAAAAGCTATCGACTTTTACAAAAATAAATACAAAGGAAATATATCTCTTTTAAAGGGGGTTGAACTTGGAATTCAACCTCATATTCATGAGAAATGTAAAAATCTAACTGAAAAAGGAAACTTTGATTTTGTAATAGCTTCAGTACATTCCGCTCAACGTATGGATATACATACTAAAAAGTTTTTTGACAATAAAAGTGCTAGCGAAGCTAATGAGGTTTATTATCTAGAACTTTATGAAAGTATAAAAAAATTTGATACGTTTAACGTTATAGGTCATATAGATTTATTAAAACGATATAATGAAGATATAGCCACTGGAAAAATTCAAAACCATTTAGATATACTAGAAGAAATCTTTAAGCTATTAATATATAGTGGTAAAGGCATAGAAATAAACACTTCAGGATATAGATATAATCTTGGTGAACCATTACCATCTTTAAAACTTTTAAAAATGTATAAAGATATGGGTGGGGAAATAATAACACTAGGCTCTGATTCACATACTGCTGATACATTAGGGTATAACTTCCAAAAAATAAATTACTATCTTAAAGAAATCGGGATAAAATACATTACTAGATTTGATAAAATGGAACCATATTTTGTTAAGATTTAACGGGGGAGTTAGATGACAAAAATAAGGAAAATTTTAGCGGGAATTCCATTAGGTGTATCACTAGTGTTACCTGGGTTAAGTTTTGGAACTGTAGCGTTGATACTTAAGATTTATGACGAAATTTTAGCTGCAATCAAAGAATTTAATATAACTTTTTTATGGCCAATTGGAGTAGGAGTGACTGGAGGAATATTGATCTCTAGTCGTTTTATCGCCTTTATTTTAGCAAATTATCAAAACTTTACTTATGCTTTTTTGTTTGGGATGATTTTATTTTCTGTTAGAGTTACATTAAGAGAAGTTAAATGTTTTAAAGGTACTGACAGTTTACTTTTAATTGTAGGTTTTTTTATGGCCTATTTTTTTGGTAAGGAAGCTTTAGAGCACGGTGTAATGTCATTTTTGCCTATAACACTAGCTTTAGTATTTAGTGGAATGTTAAGCAGTAGTGCTATGATTTTACCAGGGATTAGTGGTGCGACTGTATTAGTGATGTTGGGACTTTACGATGAAGTGCTAGCAGCAGTAAATAGTTTTGATGTTAAAATGTTGTTATTTTTTGCAATTGGGGTAGTAATTGGGTTAGTACTTTTTAGCTGGATCCTTACATTTCTGCTTAATAATAATAGATCAAAGGTGATGTTATTTTTATCAGGATTAATAGTGGGTTCTGCAACCATGGTAATGCCAAAGTCGGTAGGAGTATATGAAATAATTTTCTTTGCTTTAGGAGGGACCTTGGCATATATTGGAACTAAAAGGTGACCCCATAGAGTAATATTATTGTAATGAAAAAGTTAACATCCTTTTTCTTACAAACTCCTTCTAAGAGGGGTGGAAACAAACAAAATGCAACAACAATGTAATAATTAAAAATTTATTAAAAAAATATTAATATTTTTGTCATAAAAAGAAGGAGTTTTACAATATAACTAGAATAAATATAGTATGAAAATGTTGAGATGATATGTTTTTAAATATGCCATAACTTTGGCTTGGTGCTAGGCCTTGCCAAATATGACTCCCTATAGTTTTTGCCCTCTTTGGGATTTCTGGCCCCAAGGAGGGCAAAAATAATTTCAGAGGGATTTAAAGCGCCCATCTTCTTCGTTACTAAACTAATTCCAACTCCTCATGTATCACAACATACACTGCGGGGTTGGAATTATTTTGTGCCTCGAATCTGGACACTTTAAACCCCTCTGAACCAGCTAGGGACAATAGGTAAGCGCCCATCTTCTTCGTTACTAAACTAATTCCAACTCCTCATGTATCACAACATACACTGCGGGGTTGGAATTTTTTTGCGTCTCGGATAAAAGGCGGTGAGATAGAGAAAATCTTAAAAAAGTCTGCAGATATAGTGATAGAAGCGATTGGCAATTGAAAGAAAATAACCTATTAACAAGGCCACATTGTTATCTAATAGTTTTTTCTTGAACTGCTCTTTTTAAGCCTTTACCTAGAAAGAGGTAAATAAAGGTCTACGGGTTAATGACATTTAAAGATAGTTGTTTTGTATAAAAACAAAGTAAATAAATTACAGTTAAACCAAAATTTTCAAAAAAAGTGGAAGGAATTATATTTTTAGATATAGAAAGTGGTAGTATCACTTATATATAACTATATCAAATGAACTGGTTTAAACCTCATCTTTAAGAGGCGAGAGGAGGAGATTACTTGAGAGAAATTATAATTTTGTTGAGCGTTATTTTAGTAGGAGCAGCAATTATAGGGGCATTAATATATTTTTATTTTTGGTTTTGTTTTAATGGTAAAGAAAGTAAATGGTTTTTGGTAAACGCTAAAGTGGTAGAAGGAAAACAATGGGACTATAGAAGGATACAGTTATTTGTAATATTTCTGTCTTTGTTACTTATAGTAGGGATAGGGGGATTAATACAGTTACAAGAATATCTATTCCTTCTGTTGAATAGCAGGTTTTTTTGGGTTTTATCTGGGGTATTAGCTGCTTTAATAAGTATTATTATTAAAATTGTTGCCTGGAAAAAAGAGGTGGTAGAGATTGACGAAAGCCATCAGAAAAAGCTGACTTATCTTGCTTTTTTTTATGTTATTTTATTGATTAGTTTAGTTTCCATAGGTGCTATTTATAATAGCTATAAGGTAACTACTTATGGAGAGGTTATTTCTGACCTTTTGGAAGAACATGATAAAGTAAGCAAAATAGAAATTAACAAAGTTTCTATGCCTATAGACCTCGATGCTGCTACTTACTACACTACTATAAAAGGCAGTGAGCTAGAAAATATCTTAAAAAAGCCTGCAGACATGAAACTTTTTAAAAGCGAATTTATTCCTTATAATGATGATAGCTATGAAATATTAGTGTATACTAAAGAAGATAACAATGTAGTTACTGCTGAATTAAGTAAAAAATGGATAATTATTGATGAGGAATACCAAATACTATCCGAAAATTTATTATATAAAATAGTAACAGAAAGTGATTGGCAATGGAAAAAAAAATAAACCTATAAGAAGGGGAGAATCCTTCTTATAGGTTTTACGCTTTATACCTTAGTTTTAGCTTTATCTAGTTCTTCCTGCTCTACAGGATATTGATCTGATAGCCAACCAATCATCTGTGAAACCTGCTCTTTGCCAGTTAGGTCAACAAACTCCGGATTGCTGTTGGCTAAAGTTTCAGCTGCCTCCTGCCATTCTCCTTTGTCCCAAAATAGGTATTTAGGGGATTTGAAAGTTCGTTTAGTCAAGATAATTCCTCCTTAGTAATTGAATAATCTATACTTATATTTAACATCCTTTGGAAAAAATATTTAATAAATCGTTGTTTTATTTGCCTTAAGGCTTAACAAAAGGTAAACTATCAATATAGCAATTATAAAAGTAGGAGTGAGATAATGAAAATTGAGCTAATAGCTACCTCTACCTTTGGATTGGAGTCTATAGTAGCTGATGAAGTTGAGGATTTAGGTTACAAAAAATTGAGTGTTGAAAATGGGAAAGTCACTTTTTTAGGTGATGAAAAAGCAATATGCCGTTCTAATTTATGGCTTAGAGTTGCAGATAGAGTAAAAATTAAGATGGGTGAATTTAAAGCGACTACTTTTGAAGAGCTTTTCGAGCAAACCAAAGCTCTACCTTGGGAGTGGTGGATAACCCAAGATGCTAAGTTCCCAGTAGAAGGAAAATCAATAAAATCTACGTTGTATAGCGTTTCTGACTGCCAAGCAATCGTAAAAAAAGCGGTTGTTGATAGGTTGAAAGATACATATGGAGATCAGTGGTTTTCTGAAGAAGGCCCCACTTATAAGATAGAAGTCTCAATATTAAAAGATACTGTGACGCTGAGCATCGATACAACAGGGCCAGGATTGCACAAAAGAGGTTATCGGACAGAGCAGGGTAAAGCTCCCGTAAAAGAGACATTAGCCGCTGCCATGCTAAAACTGGCTAAGTACAATTCTGAAAGAACTTTAATTGACCCTTTTTGTGGTAGCGGAACAATTTGTATAGAAGCAGCCATGATAGGTCAAAATATAGCACCAGGTATGAATCGAGAGTTTGTTTCTGAAAGTTGGGAAAACATATCTAAAAAGAGTTGGAAGAAAGCTAGAAAAGAGACCCATGACGTAGCAGAATACGACAAACAACTATCTATACAAGGTTATGATGTCAATGGAAGGATTACTAAAATCGCTCAACAGCATATAGGGGAAGCGATGTTAGACGATGTAATTCATATTCAAAAAAGAGATGTAAAAGACTTAAGCTCAAAAGATAAGTATGGAATGATTGTTACAAATCCACCTTATGGTGAAAGAATAGGGGAAAAAGAACAGGTGGAAGAGCTATATAGAACTATGGGAGATGTATTTTCAGAATTAGAAACATGGTCTTTTTATGTATTAACCTCAAATAGAGATTTTGAAGAACTGTTTGGCAAAGAAGCTACCAAAAGAAGAAAGTTATATAATGGGAGGATTGCTTGTCAATATTACCAATATTACGGTCCCAAACCATCAGGCCGCTAAAAAGTACTCATCTTCTTTGTTGCAAAAAAAATCCCAGACTCCTCACGTATTAAGGATACGCTGTGGGCCTGGGATTTTTTTGCGCCTCGAATCTAAGCACTTTTAAGCAGCCTGCCAATTAGAGCAGAAGTCAAAAGCATTTTACTAACCGCCAACTTCTCACGTCTTATTACTATTAGACCCACGTATTAAGGATACACTGTGAGCCTGGACTTATTTTACGCCTAGAACCTGGGCGCTTTTGAGCAGTCTTACGCCTGGGGTCGAAAAGCTAAAGTAACTTTACTAACCGCCAACTTCTCACTTCTTATTACTATTAGACCCACGTATTAAGGATACGCTGTGGGCCTGGGATTTTTTTGCGCCTCGAATCTAAGCACTTTTAAGCAGTCTGCCAATTAGTGCGGAAGTCAAAAGTGTTACCTATGTCCTGAACCGGTACAGGTTCAAGACATGATTAACACTTTTGGTTCAGGACATGGTTAACACTTCTTGTTATTTTCTTCATTTTGAATAGTGTAAAACTTATAGGTTTGCAAGTCAATTTCACCTAATAAAAATCTGTTAAACCAAACATTTAGTCTGTTATGTTCATCTTTTTGACTCAAGCCAACGTGATAGCCATATAACGCATAACTTAATGTTATTTCTATGGATTTGATTTTCACTGCACCGTTTGAATTTACCTTCCTTCGCTCAAAACTGACCGGATAAATAATCTCATCCACATTGCCATTATATTTAATTTCAGATGGCGTGTACCTATCACTTGGCGTTTGATAGTCTAGTGCCTCATGAGGCCTTACATGATTAAACTCTCTTCTCCATTCTTCAACTATCTTTTGGTTGTGGGAATAAGTACTGTTATTAATTTTTTGGACCTCAGCTTTTAGATCTCTGTGCATTCTTTCGTGACCGCCATTTTGCTGAGGCTTGGCAACTTCTGTCCTATCTGGAATAATTCCCAGTGACATCCACCAAGCTGATAACCTAGTTAGTCCTAATAAACTCCCTCTATGCGCAAAAGGTGTGCCGTTATCACTTCTAATGGTTTTTGGAAGGCCATACTTTTTAAATACCTCTTCAAACACTTCTTTTACAGGTTCTGTGGCTTGTCTTTGCAATAATCGTGTCGCAAGAAGGTATCTACTATCGTCGTCTCTGATAGTTAAGGGGTCACATTTTTTGTTATCAGTGGAGTACCACCAACCTTTAAAGTCGACCGACCAAACATCGTTAGGTTTTTCAGGCTGGATAAGCTGCCTAAGCGCATCTTGGTTAGTATCAGCTCTTTTAACTCTTCTTTTTTTAACTAACCCAGCTTTTTCAAAAATTCTTTTTATGCTACTTTCAGAAGGTACGCTTTCAAAAGGATAATTTTTTTCGAAAATCTTTTGTATCTTACGGGCTCCCCAGGAGGGGTGAGCATGTTTAATATTTAGTATTTTTATAATGCAGTCTTCTGATAACTTTTGGGGGCTCTCCTTGGGCCTTTTACTTAGGTCCCTTAATCCTTGAAGCCCATATTGTTCATACCTGTGTTTCCACTTGTAACCTGTATTTCTACTTATGCCATATTCAGCACATAGGTCTGTAAAAGATATTTTTTCGGTTAGTGCACGGTTAACAAACTCTTCTCTTTGATCCACTTTACTTTTCTCCTCCCATGGCATTAGGTGAAACCTCCTTATGAATTTTCACCTAACATTTTATATGATTTGTTAACCATGTGTTGGACCATTTTTGTTAACCATGTCCTGACCGAACAACCTGTACATTTTTCTAACCTCTGACATCTGATTACTAACTACTAATACTTAGTGGCCAAGGCTCTTTGCCTTCTATCTTTTGCTACCAGCCAACTGCCAAAAACAAAACTTTGATCTTACGATTTTTCTATCCAACAATCCAACCATCTTCTATCTAACTATACTAGCTATTTAATAAAAAAGGTTCCATCATCAAAAATCGATGATGGAACCTTTTTTATTTGCTTAGTTTTGTCCTAGCCTCAGCTACCCACTTCTCACAACTCAATTATAAAGCCCTTTTTCACTCATGTAATTATAAATTTCCTCTCCATGTTGCTGTTCTTCTTGCTGGATATGCTGGAGAACCTGTCTTACTTCGCTGTTGCTCATTTCAAATACTGCTGTATCATAGTAGCTTGATATATATTTTTCTGTCATTAGCATGTCTTCAAGTAAAGAAGAATCAGGGTTATTTTGTTGGTTTTGTGAGGGACTTTGATTGTCTTGCTTATGTTGTGACATGATGCTCCCTTGCTGTTGAGCACTTTGCATATTTTCTTGTTGGTTGTTTTGCATGCCCTGACTTTGCTGCTCATTTTGGCTCCCTTGCTCTTGACTTTGTTGATTTTGTTGGCCCTGTGATTGACTTTGCCCACTTTGTTGAGATTGATCCTGCTGTCCACCACCTTGTTGGGCTCCTTGGGGTATTTCTCCTTGTAATAGAGTGTCCACGCTGTCATAGTGCTGCTGTTCCTTCTGTGCTAAGTTTTGGAACAATTGGGTAAGCTGTGGATCTTGGGCCTTTAAAGCGTAGTTTGTGTACTTCTGAATGCATAATTCTTCATGTTGAAGCAGCTCATTAAGTAAGCTTTTTTCTTTCTGGCTCAAAGTAAACATACTAATAATAAACCTCCTTGTTTTTTATTAGTATTCTAGTATAAAGAAGTAATTATACAAACAAAAAAACAGTTCCTATAAAGGAACTGTTTTTTAATTGTCTAATGTATTAATTATCTAGATCTTGCTTACATTAGAAGCTTGAGGACCACGGCTACCTTCAGTAATTTCGAAGCTAACTCTAGCTCCTTCTTCTAAGGTCTTGAAACCTTCTTCGTTGATTGCTGAGAAATGAACGAAAACATCGTCGCCACCCTCAATTGAAATAAAACCATAACCTTTTTCAGCGTTGAACCATTTAACTGTACCTTCTTGCACTTTCAAATAACCTCCTAAAATCTACCCTTTTGTCAGGGCTTGGTCGATAAATATTTTACCTATAAGGCTCGACCCTTACCTCATATTAATTTTATATTATCATTTATCTTTTAAAAAGTCAAACATCTTAGCAAAAAAACTTTATAAGTTTAATAAAGGAAAAGTCTTTGTTTACAAAGAATAATAGTATATTATATTATTTACAGATGATAATTTTTTAATTAAATTTTTTTCTAGGGTGATAATAAATGTTAGAAAATAGTGGATATTGGGGTCAAAAAGGAAATATGGATTTGAGAAATCTCTAAGGTTGAAAATTATGTTGGCTATTCAATTTGGGTTATTTAAAAATTGAATGGAAAGAAAAAGGAGAATGTTAGATGAAAAAAATTATTTTAACCGGTGGCGGAACGGCGGGGCATGTAACACCTAATATAGCTTTAATACCGAAACTTAAGGAGTTAGGGTATGAGATTTATTATATTGGTAGTAAAAATGGCATAGAACGTCAGTTAATTGAAGACTTAAATATAAAGTATTATCCTATTTCATCAGGGAAATTAAGAAGATATTTTCATAAAGATAATTTCACAGATCCTTTTAGAGTATTAAAAGGTGTAAAGCAAGCAGCATCAATTATAAAAAAAATAAAGCCTGATATAGTTTTTTCCAAGGGTGGCTTTGTGACGGTACCAGTAATTATTGCATCAAAGTTAAAAAAAGTGCCTACTATAATTCATGAATCAGATTTTACTCCAGGACTGGCTAATAAAATTGCTATGCCATTTTGTTCAAATGTTTGCGTAACCTTTCCTGAAACCTTAGACGCCATTCCTAAAGGGAAGGGGGTATATACAGGCCCCCCAATAAGAGAGGAAATATTAAAAGGGAATAGCGAATTGGGGTATAAAGAGGTAGGTTTTTCTACCTCAAAACCGGTAGTTATGATTATGGGTGGAAGCTTAGGAGCAGTAAAAATAAATAGCCATGTTAGGAGTATTCTCCCGTCATTGCTTGAAGAGTTTAATGTAATTCACTTATGTGGAGAAGGGAAAGTGGATCAAAGTTTGATGGAGATTGATGGGTATAAACAATACCCTTATGTTAAAGAGCAGTTGCCCCACCTATTTGCAATAACCGATGTGATTGTTTCCAGAGCTGGGGCTAACTCAATTTATGAGTTTCTTGCACTAAAAAAGCCAAATGTTTTAATACCCCTTTCTAAGGCTGCCAGTAGAGGGGACCAGATACTTAATGCAAATTCATTTGAAAAACAGGGGTTTAGTCAAGTCATTTATGAGGAAAAACTTTCTGATGAAGTTTTGCTAAAAAAAATTAAGAATGTTTATGACAATAGAGCTGATTATATAGAAAAAATGGAAAAAGCTAAATCTGCATTGGGGTTAGAAAAAATATTGGAACTTATCGAAAAAAAACGACGTTAGATATGGAAAATATTTTATAAATTTATTATAATTTACTTTAAACATAAAATAGGAGGAACTTTACATGTCAAAATTAAGTTTAGACTATAAAAATGCCAGTTCTTTTTTTAGTGAGGATGAACTAAAATATTTTCAACCGTATGTTGAGCAAGCCCACAATCAACTTCACCAAAAAACAGGCGCTGGTAATGAATTTTTAGGGTGGGTAGATTTACCTAAAAAAATAAGCGAGACAGAAATTAGCGATATAAAAAAAACAGCAGATTATGTAAAAAATAATTGTGATGTTTTTTTAGTGATAGGGATTGGTGGGTCATACTTAGGTGCAAAGGCTGCTATCGAAATGCTTAATCATTCATTTTATAATGAACTGAGTGATGAAAAGAGAACAGCTCCTAAAATTTATTTTGTTGGTCAGAATGTTAGTGGTACGTACCTTAAGCACTTAATTGATGTTTTAGAGGGTAAAGAAGTGATGGTAAATGTTATCTCAAAATCAGGCACTACAACAGAACCGGCGGTGGCTTTTAGAATAATTAGAGAGTTACTAGAAAAGAAGTATGGTAAAGAAGGGGCACAAAAAAGGATTATTGCTACTACAGACAAAAGCAAAGGTGCTTTAAGGGCATTAGCAGATCAAGAAGGGTATAAAACATTTGTTATTGAAGATGATATCGGAGGAAGATTTTCTGTTTTAACCGCTGTTGGACTTTTACCAATAGCAGTAAGTGGTGCAGATATCGAAGAGATAATTAAAGGTGCAAAAAGTGCATATAATGACTTTAATAGTCCCAAACTGCTGGATAACTACTGCTACCAGTACGCTGTCATAAGAAATATTTTTTATCGCAAAGGTAAAACCGTAGAAATCATGGCTAATTATGAACCATCATTAGCTTACCTTTCTGAATGGTGGAAGCAATTATACGGAGAAAGTGAAGGAAAAGACCATAAAGGCCTTTTCCCAGCCAGTGTAAACTTTACCACAGACTTGCATTCTATGGGACAGTATATTCAAGACGGCATGAGAAACTTGTTCCAAACAGTTATAGAGGTTAAAAGTCCAAAAGAGGATATTACTTTACCCTATGATCAGCAAAATCTTGACGGGTTAAACTATCTTTCAGGTAAAACAGTAAATTTTATCAACGATAAAGCTTTAAAGGGAACTTTGTTGGCACATACCGACGGCAATGTGCCTAATATTGTTTTAAAGCTTGATAATATTAGTGAGCATAGCTTTGGTTATCTAATTTACTTTTTTGAAAAAGCATGTGGTATTAGTGGTTACCTATTAGGAGTTAATCCCTTTGATCAGCCAGGTGTAGAAGCTTATAAAAAGAACATGTTTGCATTATTAGGAAAAGAAGGATATGAAAAAGAAAAAGAAGTTTTAGAAAATAGGCTAAAATAAGCAGGATTTTCCTTATCATTGTAGAAATACTTAGAAAATGATAAGGTAGGGGGATTAATTAAAATGCTGGGAAATGCTTTAGTTGCTGCTAGGAAGTTTGTCCAAAAAAGCTATCCAGATTGTCAGCTTGCTATTTTGGCAGGTAGTGTTGTTAGGGGAGAGGCTAATGACAACTCTGACTTAGATATTGTTATTGTTAATGACATAGAAACAGCTCCCTATCGTAAGTCTCTAATTTTCGATAAATGGCCTATTGAAGTTTTTGTTTATGATGAGGAAAGTTTTGAAAAGCACTGTAAGTTGGGAGTGGACAAAGCAAGACCATTTTTGATTAGTATGGTTGTGGAAGGTATACCTATTATTGACTCTAAAAAAGACATAAATTTGATAAAAAGACGTTTTGAAGAAATTTTAAATAGCGGACCTCAATCATTAACTGAAGATGAGGTAAAAGAGTATCGCTTTAAAATAACCGAGTTGGTAGAGGATCTTAAAGGGTCAGATGATCATCTTGAATCAATATTTATTGTAAACCGACTATCTTTCTTGTTATCGGAATTTGTAATGAGATTAAATAAACATTGGATAGGGGAAGGGAAGTGGGTGTATAAAGAGCTGATAGAGTTTGACCCAAGTTACGCCGAAAAATTTAACAAAGCATTTGTCTCCTTTTATTCTGAACAAGACAAAAAACAACTTATTAGGTTTATTGAGGAAAACTTACATTCGGTTGGAGGTCTATTATTTTCAGGATATAGACAATTTAGATAGGGATAGGGTAATTTTAAAAACCGTGAGTCCCCAGTACTCACGGTTTTATTCCTTCAAATTTTAAAAGTGTTCTTTTGTTCTCCATTTTTCCAGAGTATCCTGTCAAAGATCCATTTTTGCCAATAACTCTGTGACAAGGGATTATAATAGGTATTGGATTTTTATTGTTTGCCTGTCCTACAGCTCTCACAGCTTTTGGATTACCTATAGCTTTTGCAACTTCACCATAAGAGGTTGTTTTACCATAAGGTAATAGTTTAAGGTGATTCCACACAGCCACTTGAAAATTAGAGCCATGTAAAAAAATAGGGACTGAAAACACTTTTAAAGACCCTTTAAAATATTTTTGTAATTCATGTTCAGCTAATTGAAGTATAGGTGTGTTTATTTTCTCTAACGTTGGTAGAGTTTTTTTTTCAAAAGATATTCTATGTAAAGCCTGTTTATTAGCTATTAAAATTAAGTCTCCTAAAGGACTATCCATAATTTTATAATACATCTTTTAGCCTCCTTTTTATAATTTAACCATAATTGTAGCTGGTCAATTGTGGATGGTTTAACTACAATTTGGGGATAGGAAGATTGCAGTTTTACTTTATACATAATTCTATGCATTGCTTTAAATGATGTCAATGAAAACATAAAGCGGAAAGGGGAAGTTATTTTGACTAAAATATTAGCCCATCGAGGCAACAGTGAGGTGGCACCAGAAAACACGATGGCAGCATTTAAAAGTGCTGTAGATGCTGGTGCTGATGGTGTAGAGTTGGACGTGCAATTAAGCAAAGATGGTGTGCCAGTTATATTTCATGATGAAAAGCTGAATCGTATCACAGGGGCTAAAGGTTATCTAAAGAATTATACATATAAACAACTTAGAGAACTAGATTGTGGGGCTTGGTTCTCCGATAAATTTATTGATAGCAAAATATCTAGTTTAGAGGAAACACTAGATTTTTTTAAAAATACTGAAGGCATATATCTTAACATAGAACTGAAAAATGGTATGGTGAAATACCCTAATATTGAGGAAAAAGTGATAAAGTTAATTAAAAGCTTTGAATTAATGGATAGAACAATAGTATCAACTTTTAATCAGAAAAGTCTTATAAAAGTTAAAGAGGTAGAGCCTGAAATTAAAACAGGATTATTATACAGGGCTAAAATTTATAAGTCATGGGAGTATGCTAAAGAGTTAATAAATGCTGATGCTATTCACCCTAATTATTTTAGTATAAGCGAAAATGAAGTAAAGCAAGCTCATAAAAACAATATAAAGGTGAATGTTTATACAGTCGATAAAGAAAAGGATATTAAAAGGTTTATTAACTGGGGGGTAGACATTCTTATTACTAACTGTGTTCAAAAAGCAAAAAGAATAAGAACAGAAATAGTTAATTATTAAAATAGTAAAACATAAAACTACAATTATGATTTATTCATAAATGTAGTTTTATTTTGCTTTTTGATAATTTTTTAAAAAAGTTAATATTTATTTAAAAAAGTGAAACATTTTGGCTATATAAATCGTCTATATATATAAATAGGGAATAAATTAGGGGGATGGTAATGGATAAAAAATCAGTAACGTTAATGGGGATTGCTTTTGTACTGGTTATTTGTATTTTGGGGATAAGCAATAGAGAACCGTGGCTTACTATAAACATTGACACAGATGAAGAAAGTACTGTTATGTTTAATGGAAAAGTTGTAGGGGCAAATAATGCAGCAATTGAGGTAAATAAGGGAATTAATAGGATTGTGGTAAAAAATAGTGAAGGAATGTATTGGATAGGAGAATGGGAAGCAAAACAGGGTACTGCTGAAGAATTTTTGCAAAATGTTGAAGCTAGTGGAGATTTTTTTTCAGAACAAAGAAGAACAGGAAGTTTAGATTTGAAAATAAGTTTTTAAGACAATTTTAGCATGGCTTTGTTAAAGGGAAACAGCCTAGCGCAATAGCGCAGGCTGTTTTATGGTTTAAATAGCTTTTTTGAAAGTAGTAGTGGGTGTTTTATTTTTCATACTAGATTCAATTTTCACAGTTTTCCATTTGCCAGATTTGAATAAAAGCAAGTTTATCATACCGGCAAGTATATTAGTTGATGCAATTGCGATCCATATGCCAGTTTCTTGCATGTTAAGTTGGAAAGCTAAATAATAACCTAATGGCACTCGTACAACAAGCCAACTAAATAATGTTGTAAGAAAAGGCATGGTAGTATAGCCAGCTCCTTGCATCGATTTTGAGAATATGATGGCCATTGCGTGAAAAGGTTCTGCTACTGCTAGGCATATCAACAATGTTCGTCCCATGGATATAAGTTCTGGTGAAGCATCGGCAGAAAAGAAAGTTAGTAGCTGAGTTGAAAATGTTACAAAAATGAGAGCTACACTGGACATAAATCCAGCAGCTAAAAGTGTGCATATATATCCGGACTTTTCTGCTCTTTTAACCTTACCAGCTCCTAAATTCATTCCAGAAAGGGTAGCAGCTGCTGTTCCAATTGCAAGTCCTGGCATTAGTGCATACTGATTAAGATTCATACCAATGGTAAAAGTTGCATTTGCTAAATCTTGAGCTGTAGTTCGTGCCAGCAAAGCAAAAATAATGACTGTACTAATGTTTCTAGATAAGCCTTGTAACCCAGCGGGTAGACCTATAGAAAACATTTGTTTTATCATGTCAGAAGCTGGATTTAATAATTGTTTTATAGATAAGGAAAGTACGAACTTACCACTTAATAATGCTCCCCATCCTAAACTGCTGCCAACTACTCTTGCCAAAGCAGTACCTATTGCGGCTCCGGTTACACCTAAGGATGGAATAGGGCCATAGCCAAATATAAATATATAATTAAATATAACATTGAATATATTCATAATAATATCTATTATAAGTGGGGTAACGGTGTCACCAGCTCCTTGAAAAATAGAGCGAGCTACAAAATTTAGTAAAAAGAAAGGGACACTTAAAAAAAACACTGTCATATAACCTTCAGCTAAGGCAGAAGTTTCGGGTCCTGCTCCCATTATATTAAGTATATGGGTTTGAGTTAGAAGCCCAATGGGCACCATTACTGCAGACACTAGAAGAGCTGAGATAAAGGCCTGACCTGCGGCAGAAGCAGCTTTTTTCTGGTCACCCATACCAATAAATCTTGCCACCATTGCTGTAGTCCCAGTGGAAATTGCCATAACAAGCACCATAGCAATCATAACAATTTGGCGGCCAAATCCTACGGCGGCTATAGCATGATCGCCAAATGAGCCTACCATTTTAATATCAACAGTACCGATAACAACCTGTAAAAGAGATTGCAACACTATAGGCCAAGCTAGAAGTAATATCCCTGTCAAAATACTTTTGTCTTGTGTTAACAATTGTTTTTTTGATTTCAAAATTATCACCCCAATAAATATATTATATCATTTAGGGTACAAAAAGAATAGAGTGTGGAAGTATTTTTCTGCTTCTAAATTGTTTATTTTAGCATATATATAAATGATTGCTTTTTTACTTTGCCGGAAAATTTAAGCTCAAAAGAAGGAAATGCAACATTTTAATTGAATATTAGAAAAAAGAGGAGGTGTACTTAATGTTTGTTAGAACAAGAATGACAGAAAATGTTGTAACTATTGGGCCAAAAAGATCACTTTATGAAGCTTTAATTTTGTTTGAAAAAAATCATTATGAAGGTTTGCCAGTTTTAGAAGGAGGAGTGCTTAAAGGAATTATTACTGAGCGGGTTATTATGCGTGAGTTTTGTGCGTTTTGTGCTAAGCAAAACATAACTGCTGGGGTGGATTTAGACTTGCCATTACCCTTTAGCACTAGCAAGCTTGAACTGGATGTTAATAAAAGAAGAATTGCGCAGTTTTTGCATTTTCGTACGGTGGAAGAACTTATGGAAAAAGATATAGTTACCGTAGATAAAGAAGCTCCTATCGAAGAGGCGGCAGAATTAATGTTAAAAAACAGTATTAATATTTTGCCAGCTGTAAATGATATTGGAGAGCTTAAAGGTGTGATAACAAAAACTGATATTTTAGAAGTTTTTGATGAAATTTTTGCATTATCTGAAAAAGGAGAAAGAATAACTTTAGCAGTTGACGATGACCTGGGTAGTTTAGGGAATATAACAGGAGTTTTAAAGAACGCTAAAATAAATATTATTTCAGCAGTTACTACGATGCCTAGGTATCGTGACGTATACCTGGTTATATTAAAGGTAGAAGAAGGAGAAAGAGCTAAAAAAGTACTGGAAAAACATCAGTATAAAGTGCTGTCTAGCCAATATTTGTAAAATAAAAACTCAGTCTACATTAATAAAAATTTGTAGACTGAGTTTTTATGTGTGTGATTATAAATGCATAGACACTTTACTATTTATGTACTGGGTTGCTTTTTTGACATCTTCTTGATGGAGAATTCCTGAAGAAACAGCTATTCCGTCGATTAAAGAAAAGGGAATGTTAATGATATTTTCTTTGTTTATACCTCCGATTGTAACTACAGGAATTTGAATAGTTTCTTTTATTTTCTTTAAAGTTTCTAATTGTAAAGGAATGGCATCTGATTTAGTTGAGGTTACAAATAATGCTCCAGCTCCAACGTAATCAGCCCCCTCCTCTTGAGCTAATTGTGCTTGTTTTACAGTCCTTGTGGTTACACCGATTATTTTGTCAGATCCCAATAGCGAACGACTATCTTTTATAGGTGCATCATCTTGGCCTAGATGCACTCCATGGCAATCTAGCAACATAGCTATATCAATACGATCATTTACAACTAAAGGGATTTTATATCTATCAGTTATTTCTTTAATTTTTTTACCCACTTCAATAATTGCTTTTGTAGTACTTTTTTTAGCTCGCAGCTGCACAATTGTAGCTCCCCCCATTAGCCCTTGTTCAACTTTTTTACAGAAAGAGTTTACATCTTCATTTTTGTAATTGGCAATTAAATATAATTTGTAACTAACTTTATAATTTTTCATGCTATCACTCCAATTTGTTTTTTAATTTACCTTTGAAAAGTTTAGATTATGATACAAGGGACCGTGTCCTTGACCTATATTTGTTGGTGCTTTTTTTATAGCTTCCAAGGTATATTTTTTAGCTATTTTTACCGCTTCATATAAGCTGTTCCCCCTTGCTAGTGATGCGGTGATGGCAGCGGAAAGGGTGCATCCTGTGCCGTGGGTGTTTTTAGAATTTACCTTTTTAGAGGTGAATTCATAAAAATCTATACCATCATAAAGTATATCTGTTAAAAAATCCCCTTGCATATGTCCTCCCTTAAGTAATACATTTTTAGGACCCAAGCTTTTAATTTCTAGAATGGAATTAATCATATCTTCTTTTGTTTTAATCGAAGTTTGTGATATTAGTTCAGCTTCTGGAATATTTGGTGTTACTAAAAAGCAAAGTGGAAGGAGTTTTTTTACTAAGGAATTTTCATCACCTCTTCTTAACAAGTAATCTCCACTTTTAGCAACCATAACAGGATCAAGAACAATATTTTGTATTTTAAAATCCACAAGAGCTTTAAAGACTGCATCAATTACTTCAGTATTTGCTAACATGCCAATTTTGCAGGCATCAATACCAATGTCTTTACTGACCATGGCAATTTGATCATATATAACATTAGGTGAAACATTCATCACTGAGCTTACTCCAGTTGTGTTTTGAGATGTAATCGCAGTTATGGCAGACATACCATAGACATCAAAAGCTTGAAATGTTTTAATATCAGCCTGTACACCTGCACCTCCACCACTATCTGAACCAGCTATCGTAATAGTTTTAAACAACCTTTTCATTTTTGGCCTCCTTATATAAAAAAGCAATCCCTAAAATGTAGGAATTGCTTTTCGGTATTAAGATGCAATACTCTTTCCTACGCTGGTTTTAACCAGTTCAGGTTCAAAGGGTCAAGAGTGTAAAGCTCTTTCTCAGCAAACTGCTCCCCTAGAGATCAATTACTATTTAATTTGAATATATTATAACATAAAAAGTGTGGCTATGCTTATAACGATTTCTTTAAATCCACTTATTCAGAAGAATTTGTTTCCCTATAAGAAATGATTTGTTGAAAAACCTCATCCATTTTAGAAAAGTCCATAGCATTTATATAAAAATTTTCTAATTTTTTATGATTATCTTTTGCATTTCTGATGTTATTTCTGGCAGTGTCAATTTGTATAATTATATCTTCTTGCAACTTTAATATTTCATCTTTATTGTTATTAGCAATTTTTCGAGGGACTGTTAAAGCAAACATGTCAATTAAAATGTCATCAGCTTTTTTTGTTTCAAGTTTATGAGGTGGCGATGCATCTATAAAAGCTACTTGCTTTTGTGGTATAATAACAACATCCAACTTTTGGGGGTTAAGAGCACAATGGTAAAGCTCAACATCATAGCCTAACAGAACTGCTTCAGCGGCTAAGCTTTTCATTATGGTTGACTTGTTTGTTCCTGGTCTTCCCAACAATAGCACCCTTTTTGCGGCTTTATCTGTGAGCTCCCCAGCAAAGGACACAATACCCCGGGGTGTTATAGCGCCTGCAAAGGATCGACTTTCTTTCCCTTTATTTCCATTTTTACTTGTGTCTTCAAATGTCATTGATATTAACTTATCTTTGATTTGTTTGACCATTGCTTTATCAATATATGGGGCATAAAGGTTTGCCATATTTTTTTGTAATAGCGAACTTTGGTTAAGATGCTTATAAGCTGTATTAAAGTAATGGTTAATGTTTTTTTTAAGTCTAATTATTTCATTTTTGTTTTGTATTAAAACATCTCTGTCCCAAAAATCACCCAAGTTAATAATATCATCTTTTACTCCGGGGATTTCAGGGTCAACAATATGGGGAGCTGTTCCATCTACTACCCCTAAAGAAAGCTCATTTATAATTACTCCATCTAAAGACTCTGTATCAGAGGAGCAATGTAAAAAGGTAAGGGTATAACCTTTATCTTTATAGAAGCGCCCTATTTTTTTTATTAACGAAGATTTACCTGTACCTGGTCCTCCCTTTAGGATGAAAAGCCTGCTTAAGGGGGAAAGAACATCTTTATAAAATGAATGAAATCCGTCTTTCGTGTTGCCACCGGCAAATATATTTTTAATTTTTTTGTTCATATTTAAACTCCACCTTTTAAAGAAATATAAGAATGATTTTCTGCTAATTATTATATGATTGTATTCTTTAAAGGTGTATAAAAAAGAGGTTTTAACAATGGAAAAATACCAGTTTACCATAAAAGAGGAAACAAGTATAAGACACTACCTTCAACAAAACTTACAATTTTCCCGTAGGCACTATAGAAGAGTAAAGTCAAAGGCTGAAATTTATATAAATGGATTTAAACATAAAATTACTGCGCCGGTGAAAAAAGGGGATGAAGTTATTATTTTACTTCCAAGCAACAAATCTTTTATTGAAGAATATGATTATAAGGTAGAGGTGCTATACGAAGATAACTATATCATAGCTGTTAACAAGCCAGCCAAAATGTTGACTCATCCTACCTATAAAGAAAAAACTCATACCTTATTGAATGTTATTAAGTTTATCCAAAGTTCAAATAAGCAAACTTACTCATTTCATCCTATACATAGGCTGGACAGGGATACATCGGGAGTTATAATGATAGCTAAATCGGCCTATACCAGTAAAATTTTCTCAGAATTATTTGAGCAAAGGAAGGTTGAAAAAACTTACTTAACAATAGTAGAAGGGGTACCTAAATGTAGAAAAGAAATTATAGATATACCGTTACTCAATCACACTACTAAAATGAAACAAAAATCTGTTACTGCATATGAAGTGTTAAATTTCTGGGGAAACCATAGTTTTTTAAAAGTAAAGCCATTAACAGGGAGAACTCATCAAATAAGACGTCATTTAAGTGATATCGGCCATCCCATTGTCGGTGATAGAATATATAACAAAGACAACTTTTCAAAGGTTAGACATTTACTGCATGCATTTTCTCTTGATTTTATACATCCTATAAAACGTGATAAAGTTATTATAAAGGCAAGCTTACCAAATGATTTTTCACAAGTAATAAAAGAATGTAAACAAAGTCAATAAATTTCATATATTTTATATAAAACAGTTAATGACACTAAACATAAAAAATCAACTAAAATATATGGTTTTTTTTATGTTCTTATGTTAATTTTAAAAGGAAGGGAGAGAAAGATTATGAAAAAAACGTCTATAGCTATTTTAGCGATTGTAGGACTAATCGTTTTGTTTTTTTTGATGGTTAATTATTATACTGAGTTTTTATGGTATTCAAGCCTAGATATAACTCAAGTTATGATAAAACCTTTACTGTGGGAAGTTGCCTTTAAACTAATATTTTGGGGAGTAGGCTTTGCTTTTTTAGCAGCAAACTTTGTGCCGTTAGTTAATTTGTTTAATAAATTCAGCCACAACCTCAGAGTTGTGGATATTGATAAAATTAACAGTCAATTTAAACCCAAAAAAATTCATGCTTTGCTGTTAGCAGCTGTGTTATCTTTTTTTTGGATGATAATTATTCCATCAGTATGGGATAGAGTCTTATTAGCGATGAATTCTAACCCAACTGGAACGGTTGATCCAATTCATGGTATGGATATAAGTTTTTACTTATTTCATTATCCCATATATGAAGTACTAGCTAGTTCCTTTTTAGTACTTTTAGTTATAGCTTTTATTGGAGTAGGGATTTCTTATTTTGTAGTTGAAAATTTTAATCCTACCACCAACAATGTAGATTTAAAGTTATCCTCTAAAGGCATAGCTCATTTATCAATTTTGGTTAGTTTATTTTTAGTGTGGTTTATATTAACCCGCAGCTTACAGAGGTATGGATTTTTACTAACGGAGTCCAATAGCTTATATGGTGCAGGGTATACTGACGTAAATGTTAGGATGTTTTTTTTACGCATTCAACAAGTTCTTAGCATTGGATTTTTAATTGGAATGGCGGTAAACATTAAACTAAAAAAGAAAAAAATTTTCATGGCAATACCTTTGTCTTTAATCATAGTTTCCCTAGTTGGAGGCATTTATGCAGGTGTTAATCAACGACTAATTGTGTCTCCTGATGAAGAATCAAGGGAACATCCTTATATAGCCCACCACCTTGAAGGAACTAAGCAGGGATTCGGGCTTGATAGTATCAAAAGAGAAGTGTTTCCTCTAGACCAACAGGAGCTTACCAGAAGTGATTTAAGTGGTTATGAGGAAACTTTAAATAACATAAGACTACTTGATTATCGCCCATTAAAGGAGCATTACCATCAAAACCAGTCATTAAGGCTTTATTATGATTTTAATGATATAGATATCGATCGGTACGATATTGATGGGGAACAACAACAAGTGATGTTATCAGTTAGAGAACTTGATTCCGACTCTATACCCACTGACACCCAATTAAATAGACATTTTAAATTCACCCATGGTCATGGAGTGGTAATGAGTCCGGTAAACCAGGTGACATCTAATGGACACCCCACTTACTACCTCCGTAATTTACCGGTGGAAGCTGAAGTTGATATAGAGTTAGAGCAACCAGAAATTTACTTTGGAGAAATGACCGACGAGTTTGCGGTGGTTAATACAAAAGATGGTGAAATTTCTTTCGATGAAAAAGAAGTTGTTTATCAAGGAAAAGATGGAGTAGAGTTGAATCCTTTAAGAAGGTTATTATATACTACAAAGTATCAAAAACGCATATTATTGCTATCGAACCAAATAACAGATGATAGCAAAATACTTTATAATCGTAATATAGTGGATCGAGTAAATAAGGTGGCACCGTTTATTACTTTAGATGGTGACCCTTACCCAGTAGTTGCAAATGGGAGAGTTTACTGGATAATAGATGGTTACACCACATCAGATAAATACCCATATTCACAACCAGTAAATGGTGTTAATTATATTCGTAACTCTGTTAAAATTGTAGTAGATGCTTATGATGGTACAGTTGATATTTATCAATTTGAAGAAGAACCAATTATTGAAGCATGGAAGCATGTTTTTCCAGATCTGATTCAACCTAGGGAAGAATTCCCTTCATATTTGGAAAACCATATAAGATATCCTGTAGATTTGTTTGATGTTCAAAGAAATGTGTTAACAGTTTATCATACTGATAATCCCCGTGTGTTTTATAATGCAGATGATGTTTGGGAGATACCGGTAGAAAGATATCATGGAGAAGATATTGAGGTAGAACCCTATTATATTACTGCACAACTACCAAACTTTGAACAAGAGGAATTTCTGTTAATTAACCCATATACGCCCAAAAATAGAAATAACATGAATGCATGGCTTGCAGCAGGAAATGATAAGGATAATTATGGACAGTTATATTTATATACCTTTCCACCAGGAGATCATATCGAAGGACCTAGCCAGGTTGAAGCATATATCGATCAGGATCCTGATATTTCTCAACAAATAACCCTCTGGGGACAGGGTGGCTCTTCGGTAGTTAGAGGTAACTTGTTAACTATTCCCATAGGGGGTTCTATGTTATATGTAGAACCGCTATATATTCTTTCAGAAAGTAGAAGTGTCCCAGAAATGAGGCAGGTACTTCTGTATTATAATGATGTGTTGGTTATGGAAAGAAGCTTAGATGAGGCTCTAGATAGGTTATTTGGTGTAGTAGAAGACGGGGAAGAGTACGTACCATATGATCCTGATGAGATAGTAGATAGAAATTTACGAGAATTAGTTGAAGAAATTAATTCTTCGTTTAAAGCAGCAGAGCAAGCAGCTAGAGAAGGAAACTGGTCAGAATATGGTAGTAATATGGATAGGCTAGCACAGCTTTTGACCGATTTAGAAAATGAAGTGGACATGGATGAATTTCAGCAAGAATTAGATAGTGAAGTAGAAGATGGTGAAGACATAGAAGAATAACGATAAAAGGAGCTTGTAGCTAAAAAACTACAGGCTCCTTTCATCATTTTTTAGCAACGCAAAACTATCATAAACTTGTATTTATCATCAGGATTGTCAAATTTATTGGGAGTCATAGAACCTTTTGTGTATACATGAGGAAAAATAACTTTGTTTATACTTACTTCAGATTTTAAAAACCCCATTTACTAGAATTTAGGCACAATATTTTCCTATAGTGTGCAGGAAAACATAAAAGGAGTTAGAATAAATAATATATTAGGTTTAAAAGGAATTTTACTGGATATTTTAATATTTAACTACTTTTGAAAGGAGTTTATTTTTAATGCCATATAAAGACTTAGTAACAGGAGATGATTACTTATATAAAACTTTACTTCCCCATCTTTTTATGACAGATGATTTTACTGGACTAAAAAGCTTTTTAAGCTGCATAGATATAGAGGAAAACTTTACAATCTCTGAAATAGATATTGTAACAGATTATAGTTTGATTTCGTATTCTTTTCATAAAAGGCCACCATTTCCCTTGGTTATAAGGATTAATGATAGACTGTTATTTATTTCTGGCTATCATGCCGATGGGCAGATAGATAAGTTTAACTATATTAAGGATAAGGTGTTAAACCAAGATGAAAAGATAAAAAATTGCAATTTGGTTATTATAGGAGAGAGTGCTATACAAAACTGTGGAAAGTGGATAAAAACTCTAAGTTGGGACGATGTAGTTGATGCTTTTAGCTATGAACTAAGAAATACATTTGGTTATAAAGTTTTATTAGAAAAACTACATTTAGATAGAAATGAAAGCATAGAGCAAAGGGAAGAAGAGGAAGTTTCTTTTGATGTTATAAAAAGTATGTGTCGTATTCATAAAGAAAAGGTTTGTGTAATTTATAAAGGGGGCACCGCTACTTTTACCTTTGCAACGTTAAAAAACTTAGAAGAAAGACGCTTTAATTATATTCTTTCAGATGATCCTCTTTTGGCAAATAAAGAACCAGATCATTTAATTAGAGGTGATGTATTTTTATTGTTGTTAAACAAAAAAAAGTATTAGGGAGGTTAGTTAATGGAAAAACTGTTAAAAGAGATATTAGAAAACAATAAAAAGTATTGTGATAATGGAGAAGTGGCACACTATATTCCCGCCTTAGCCTCTCAAGATAAGAGAAGTTTAGGCATAAGTTTAGTTGATTTAAAAAGTAACAAAATATTTAATCAAGGTGACACTGATAAATTTTTTACCCTACAAAGTATTTCTAAGATATTTACTTTGATTTTGGCTTTGCAAGATAAAGGTGCCGAATATGTGTTTTCAAAGGTGGGGATGGAACCTACTGGCGACCCTTTTAATTCCATAATTAAGTTGGAAACTATAAATCCATCAAAGCCATTAAACCCTATGATTAACGCAGGGGCTATAGCTATTTCTTCAATGATAAAAGGGGAAAGTAATCAACATAAAATTGAAAGGGTTATTGATTTTTTTGAACCTATTCTAGGAAGACGTTTGTCAGTAAATCAAAAAGTTTTTGAATCAGAACGAAATACTGGTCATAGAAATAGAGCAACAGCTTATTTTCTAAAAGATGTTGGAATATTATCTGGAGAAGTGGAAGAAATTTTAGATTTTTATTTTATGCACTGTTCATTAGATGTTACTTGCAAAGATATAGCTTACTTAGGGGGATTTTTAGCAAATCAAGGAAAAACTATAAATACAGAAGAGCAATTAGTTTCTCAAAGTATAACACAAATCGCCAAGAGTTTTATGGTAACTTGTGGGATGTATAATTCTTCTGGAGAATTTGCTATAAAGGTAGGCATACCTGCTAAAAGCGGGGTAGGTGGGGGAGTGATGGCAGTATCACCTAACCATTATGGAATCGGCATATGGGGACCTGCATTAGATGAAAAAGGTAATAGTATTGCGGGAGTTAAAATGCTAGAAGATTTAAGTACAAAGTTAGATTTGAGCATTTTTTAGAGGTTAAAATGAAGATAGGTGTTGCTTGTGACTCATTTAAAGGTACTTTTAGTTCTGCAGAAGTTGCAGATTACATTGAAAAGGTGGCAATACATTACTTTGAAGAAATCGATGTAGTTAAAATACCCATTGCCGATGGCGGAGAGGGAACAGTGGATACACTGTTACATTTTTTAGAGGGAGAAACTGTTTATCAGAATGTCAGAAACCCATTGGGACAAATTGTAACTGCTAAATATGCTTATTTTCAAAATGAAAAAACAGCTATTATCGAAATGGCTCAAGCCTCTGGATTATCTACTATAGAAAGAGAAAAAAGGAATCCTCTTAAAACTACATCTTTTGGTACAGGTCAGTTAATAAATAATGCTTTGGAAAAAGGGGCTCAGAAAATAATACTTGGGTTAGGTGGAAGTGCTACTAACGATGGAGGATTAGGGGCTGTAGCCGCTTTAGGGGGAAAGTTTTTTGATAAAACCAGCAATGAATTAACAAGTTATTGTGGTGAAATGCTTAATAAAGTAACTAAAATATCTATGGAGAACATTAACCCAAAAATGTTTGACTGCCGTATTATTTTAATGTGTGATGTAGATAATTTACTGCTTGGTAAGCATGGAGCTACCTATGTGTTTGGGCCGCAAAAGGGAGCGAAAGTAGATGAGTTAAACTATTTGGAAGAGGGTATGAAAAAATATAGCAAGGTTTTGGAACGACATGCAAATCTAAAAGTGTCGGCTATAGAAGGTAGTGGAGCAGCGGGTGGATTAGCTGCAGCTATGCTTGCTTTATTTGAATGTGAGGTGAAATCAGGGATAAACACTTCTTTGGACTTAATCAACTTTGAAGAGCAAATTAAAGGATGTAAATTTGTCATAACTGGAGAAGGCAAAATGGACAGTCAAACGTTTGGTGGAAAAGTTCCTTACGGGGTAGCCAAAAGATGTAAAGAAATGAAGGTACCAGTTATTGGTTTTGTGGGAGCGTTGGAAATGTGTTCTGAAAGAAAAGCATTTCCCGAAGAAATATATACAGTTTTTCCTTTAGTAAGCGATTTTGTAGATTTTGAAACAATACAGAATAATTCAGAAAAGTTTTTGCTTGACTCTCTTCACAGAATGTTTAGGTTAATAAAGGTTGGGCAAAATCTAAAAAACTAGGAGGAAGTATATTGTCTAAAGTATTGCTACCCGTTCATGGTAGTTGGATGCTTTTGTTAGCAGCAGTTGTTTTTATGGCAGTAGGTATTCTAGCTGGAGAAACAGGGATTTTTTTTTTAATTATATTCCTTACTCAAACCATTGGAATTTTAATGCCTCCTGTATTATTTCTAACTTTGTCAAAGTATAAGTTAAAAGAAACTTTAAGGTTAAAGGTTTTTAATTTTAAGCAGTTAGTTATAATTACTGTCGGTATTATAGCTGTTTACCCCGTAGGAGTTTTTTTTAACGCAGTAGTACAATATATCTTGGTAGGATTAGATGTTCCCTTACCGGAATCTCCCTTACCTCCAGTACTAATGGAAACACCTTTTTTGATTTCTTTACTATTTATAGCAGTGCTTCCAGGGATATGTGAAGAAGTTTTGTTTAGAGGATTTATAATGAGGAGTTACGAAAAGATTGGAAGAACTGCAGCAATTACTATATCTGCGATTCTTTTTGGAATGTTTCACTTTAATTTGCTTAATTTACTAGGACCTATGGTTTTAGGTGGAGTTATTGGATATATTGTTATAGCAACTAACTCTCTAGTGGCTGGGATGTATGCCCACGCTTTAAACAATACCATAGCTCTAACCTTGATGCATGTAATACCTAGTGAAGCGGCAGAATATGACCAAGTTGTAAACCAAGAGTTAATGCTTATAGCCTTGTACATATTAGCTATAGTAGCAATAATTTGTGGTGCTATATCATTTTTAATTTTACGGTTGTTAGCTAAAAATACCCCTAATAACGAATATAACTTTAGCAACTACAAAGAAAGTTCAAGGTTTATGATGATATTGCCCGTTATAATTTTTGTTATTTTGTTTATATTGTTGGCTTAGAGCAGGAGGAGGGGAAGATGCATAAAAGGATTTTGCTAATATATAATCCGGTTTCAGGTACAGCTTCTTTTAAGGGGAAAATTGATGATATAGTCGAGCTTTTTCAAAAACAAAACTTTGTTGTTACACTGTATAGAACAAAGAAAATAAAAGACTGTGGGCAATTAGATTTTTTACTTAACAACATAAAGTTTGATATAGTTGTTGTCTCTGGTGGAGATGGCACTGTCAGTAGAATAATATATGCTATGCAAAAAAATAATGTTGAAACTCCACTTGCTATTCTACCTACAGGAACCTCTAATGACTTTGCTAAACATATAGGGATGACTGATTGTTTAGAAACGAATGTAAAAATTATTGCTCAGGGTGAATATATAAATTTAGATGTTGGTAAAATAAATGATCAATATTTTATAAATGTGGTTAGCGTTGGAAGTTTGCCCTCTATCGCTCATAAAACAGCGACTCTTTATAAAAACAATTTAGGAGCCTTAGCTTACTATCTCAAAGGGATTGGTCAGGTTCCAGCTTTTAAACCTTTCGAAACTGTAATTACAGTAGATGGTAATGAAATACGAGAAAAAGCTTTTTTAATTTTAGTTTTAAACAGCGGTAGTGCAGGTGGTTTTAAAGGATTAGCTTCCAAAGCTTCCTTAAGCGACGGGTTATTCGATGTGTTATTAATTAAAGACTGTAATTTGGGAGAGAAACTATCTTTATTTGTTAAAGTGTTAAGAGGAGAACATGATAATGATGATAGACTTGAATATTTTCAAGCAAAGAATATAACTATTGAAGGGGATAAAGCCGTGGATACAGATGTTGACGGCGAAGTAGGGCCATCTTTACCAATTCATATTTCCTTTTACAAAAAAATTCCTTTAGTAATTAATAAAAATAGCTAAGCCCAATTGGCTTAGCTATCGGATAACTTTTCGATTACATCCTTAAATATTCGAGCAGTAAAACCCCATATAATTTTATTTTTATATTGATAAAAATAAATAGGGTATTTTCCACAACTCCAATTGTAATTATTACCTTGTCCCGTTAGCTCGTAGGGAAAATCGTCCTTAGGAATAGGCTCAACATCCATAATAGATAACTTAGGTTTTAGTGACAAAGCTTCTTTTAGGGAAATTGTAAACGTATCGCTGACTTCATCTTTATTAACATTTAGAGAGTTTGGGTTTTGATAAATTATACCTAAAAAGGGATATAAAACAATATTATAAGGGCTAACTAAAAAATCTAATTGGCTAATGATATTAATGTTACTTTCCTTAAGACCGAGCTCTTCACAAGTCTCCCGGATTGCCCCTTCTTTTAATGACTCTCCTTTTTCTAGTGCACCGCCAGGAAAGCAAATCTGACCAGGTTGGCGGCTTAAATTTTTTGACCGTATTTGAAAAAGAAAGTGAATTTTTTCATTCCAGACAAAAAGAGGAACAACTAAAGAAAATTCTTTACTAGCATCAAGAGGCTTAGGACGATTATTTTTAAAAGGTGAAATTATTTTTGATATGTTTTTTGTAATATTCAACACCTCCTAGTTAAACTTAGATATTTAATATAAATTGTAGACCTAAGTTAGCTAGAAAGCAAGTCAGAACTTTAAAATAAACTGCTTTAGTATAATAAAAAGGGCTGCAAAGCCCTTTTTATATTTATTACAGTTTATTAACTCCATCACGGGTAGGATCTTCTTTAGCCACAAAAGTTTTACATGCCGTTTCCATACAACTGTTACATGGGCTTTCTGGAAATTGTTGTGAGTTAGTGGCATCCATAGTGTCAGGCATCTTGTGTGCAATGGGATCAGAACAGACCATTATCTTTTCAGCTCTGCACTTATGCCCAGACTGATAGTAATGGCAGTTACTTACTGCGCAATATATTTCCTGTTGCTGTCCACCTCTTTGTGCCATTTAAATGACCTCCTTTAAAAAATACTGTTTCATTAATTAGTATAAAGAAACATACCTTTAAATAAACTGGTATTTTTTAAAAGCTAGCAGCAATTTACTAGTAAGGATAAAAATTTTATAAATTTAGAATTTTTCAGCAGGAAATGAAAGCCTGTTGTAGAAGTAACTATTATATAAAGGCATTTGTTTGCCAAAATTACATTGAGGGAGTTGATTGTTCAATGAACACTGAGCAACTTTTAAAGATTACAGATCAATATACTGCCCCTAACTACCTTCCTTTACCAATCGTTATATCAGAAGCTGAGGGAGTGTGGGTAAAAGATCCTGAAGGAAACAAGTATATGGATATGTTAAGTTCTTACTCAGCTTTAAACCAAGGGCACAGGCATCCTAAAATTATTAAAGCAGTCAAAGAACAGTTAGATAAGGTTACACTTACATCACGGGCTTTTCAAAATGAAAAGTTGGGCTTGCTTTCAAAGCAGTTATGCGAGCTAACAAAAAAAGATAAAGCTTTAGTTATGAATACAGGAGCAGAGGCTGTAGAAACAGCAATAAAGTGCGCAAGAAGATGGGCTTACCAGGTTAAAGGTGTTCCTGAAAATAAAGCTGAGATTATAGTTATGAGCGGAAACTTTCATGGCAGAACCGTAACTGTTGTTTCTTTTAGCTCTACTGAAAGCTACCATAAAGGATTTGGACCACTTACACCAGGATTTAAAATAGTCCCTTACGGCGATATAGATGCTCTGAAAAATGCAATAACTCCTAACACAGCGGCAGTTTTGATGGAACCAGTGCAGGGAGAGGCCGGAGTTATTATCCCGCCGGAAGGATACTTAAAACAAGCTTATGATACATGTAAAAATAGTGATGTTCTATTTATGGCAGACGAAATTCAAAGTGGTTTTGGAAGAACAGGCAAACTTTTTGCATGTCATTGGGAAGAAGTAGATCCAGATATATATATTATGGGTAAAGCTTTGGGAGGTGGAGTGATACCGGTTTCAGCTATTACAGGTAGCGATGAACTCCTAAATTTATTTAACCCAGGCTCTCATGGATCCACTTTTGGTGGTAACCCTCTAGGATGTGCTTGTGCAATGGCAGCAGTTGATGTCTTAATAGAAGAAGACTTAGTACAACGCTCTCTTGAACTTGGTGAGTATTTAAAATCAGAACTTAAAAATATTAAAAATGATAATATTGTTGAAGTTAGAGGAAAAGGTCTGTTTATTGGTCTAGAGCTTGATGGTCCTGCTAGACCTTATTGTGAAAGATTAAAAGAGGAAGGCATTCTCTGCAAAGAAACACATGAAAATGTAATTAGATTTGCTCCCCCTTTAATTATTAGCAGGGAAGAACTGGATTGGGCTATTGAAAAAGTCAAAAAGGTTTTAGGCCGATAATAAACAAAACACCTAGTTTTTCAAAACTGGGTGTTTTACTTATACAGAGACATTGTTTTTACCAGATCCTTTACCAAAATAAAGAGCTTTATCAGCTTTTTCCAACAGTATTTTGGCCCTGCTTTTAATTGGTAAGCTATTGTCTATTTGGTTTATTGAAGATACGCCGATGGTTATAGAAATACTAACTAACTTTTTATCACTTTGAAAGTGTAGAAGGTTAACTTCCTTTCTTATTTTTTCAGCAACCCTTTTAGCGTCGTTTAAGCTAGTATTGGGTAGCAATATTACAAACTCTTCTCCCCCAAACCTTGCCGCTACATCACTTTTTCTTAAAGAAACATTAAAAATACTGGCTATCTCAGCTAAAACCGTGTCTCCAAATAAATGTCCGTATGTGTCATTTATTTTCTTAAAATCATCAATATCTAAAGCTAATAAACTTAGCGGCAGTTTTGCTTTGTCACTTTGGATTATCTGGAACTCTAATGCTTTATCAAGCATCCTTCTATTTCCTAAACCAGTAAGATGATCCTGGTAGGAAAGCTTTTCCATATCTAATCGTTGAGTATGTATCTTATCTAACATGTTATTATATGCTTTTGCTACGGTGTTGAAATATCCTTCCTCACTCATTTTTACGCAAGTAGTTAAATTACCGTTAACTATTTTTTCGGAATCATTATAAATATGTTTTATAAATAAATATATTTTTCTTAAAATGGCTATAAAAACACAAATTAAAGCAACGGTAGTAAGCAAATATATGTTTTTTTTATATTTCTCAAAAAAATAAAAGTTAGCTAGAAGTATAAAAGGATATAAGCTAAATAACAAAAGAATAAGTCTAACTTTTAACATAAAATCCTCCTTAAAAAAAACTAACCTAAAAAAAGGCTAGTTTGATTTATTTAATTATAACATAACAGAAGCTATTTATTTTTGTTTTTTATTTCCTTTAACATTTTATTTATTTGAATTCTGTAATGAGGGTGCTTAATTTTATCTAATGCTTGTTCTAGTGTTTCTTTAGCTTTATCATAAAGATCCTCGCTCATGTATAGCTTCGCTAGAGCGGTGTAAGCAGGCATATAGCGCTTATTCCTCATTAAAACTTCTTTGAATGTTTGTTCACATTTATCAAAGAGATTTAATTTTTGATAAGTTCTAGCTAAGCTAAACCAAAGCTCTGGCGAATTTGGTTTTTGTTGGACTGCCTTGCTATAATAACTAGCAGCGTTGTTATAGTCTTTTAATTTATACAAAACGTCAGCTTTTAAAGTAATGTAGTAATTATTGGAATGATTAATTTTTAAAATTCTATCTAGCACTGTGTTAGCCTTATTATATTCTCCAATATTTATTAGACTATAAGTTTTATGGCCTAACACTTTAACATTATTTTCCTGTTTTAAGTATCTATTACATAATTTAATTGCCAACTTATAGCGCTTGCTTAAATTTAGATATACTATTGATTTTTCCATTTTTTTAAGAGAAGGAGATATTTTATAGCTTAACCATAAATACAACAATATTATATTAAACTGCATTTCTATGGGTAGCTTAAATCTTAGTTCTCTAAACTTTGGAATTTGAGTAAATACAATTAAAGTAAAGTAACCTCCGCTTAAATACTTTAGAAAAGTGGAGTTTAACTGAGTGCCGATATAATATACGGCAAAGAAAAGCAATAGGTTTAAATTAAGAGATATCCAATTAAATGACATTAACCTTAATTTTTTTCTATTGATGATAATGAAGAATAAATTAACTAGTACTATAATTATAAGTTCAGTCATAATCTAGCCCCCTTACTTTAGATTTTATTAGGTAACTGTGGTACTTGTCAACAAAATAAAAAGGAACTGATAAAAAACAGTTCCTAGTAAGGGAATGAATGAATATTATGAAAAGCTCTGAAAGATTCTCCATAATTAACTTTACTATTAGTGGCACAGTAACGTCCCATTCGCATAATGCTGTTTGTATATACGTGTTTATATACAGGGACATCAACTTTTTGGCATAGATAAGACTTGACTTTTTCCTCTATTGTATCCTCGATATTTACTAAAATGGTATTTTTTCTACTACCGTATAAATAAACTTTAGTGTTATCGCCAATATCAGAAGCTAGCTGCAATGTGGCTTTTCCAACGGCCATATTATCTGGATGAGATGCTACTCTTAGAGGAAAATGTGGATCAAATGTAATTATTAAATCAGGGTCTATTTCATGCCATATGTTTCTTAAATCCACCATTAGTTTGGTCTGGTCCACATTGTATTGAGGGTAATGTAAAAAGCGCAAATCACCAAATCCCAGATGTTTTTGAGACCTCAACTGTGTATCTTGTCTTTGTGAGCCGTAATTAACTAAGTTAGCACCTTTCTCTCCTTCACAAACGTCTACTACGGTTACATTTATACCTTGGTTAACTAATTTTTTAATAGTTCCCCCTGCGAAAAAGATAAAATCAGCAGGATGTGGTGATATAACTAGCGCATTTTTAACATCTTCAAATAAAATTTTGGAGGCTTGATGAGCAAGATCTGGGTCCATAGGTTTTACACTCTTTCGAAAGTTATTATAAGCCAAATACCCTGCGAAAGTAAGTGTTGCACCTACTCCTAACCCGATTAATAGGCCTTTGTTTTTTGTTAAATGAGATATTTTTGATTTATTATTTTTTTTAAACATTTAAGCACCTGCCTTTTTCACTCTTATAACTATGTTTTGTGAAAAGTTCATTTGATATACTTAATTTAACTTTTAAGTCAACTAGAAAAAAGGAAAAAGTTGTGTTAATCTAAAAATAAAGTTTAAAAAATGAAACTTTTTTGTTTTATTTACGTCTATATATATGAAGGCGGGAGGGAAGTTATTTGGAGGAGCAAGTTTTAGTTAAAAGATTTATAGATGGTGAGCAATCTGCCTTCATTGAGGTTTATAATATGTATTTTCAAGATGTTTATAATTTTGTTGCTTATTCAGTAGGAATAACATGTTGTGAAGATGTAACTCAAGAAATTTTTGTAAAAGTATATCGCAAAATGAAATCATTTAAAGGGAAAAGTAGTATTAAAAGCTGGGTCTTTAACATAGCTAGAAGGTCTGTTTATGACCATTATAGAAAAAATAAAAAACATTTAAACTTAGATGATTATAGTGGTAAATTAATGACTAATATAACTCCAGAAGATATTCTAGAACATAAAAGTGAGTTGGAAAGCACCTTAAAAATTTTGGGCACCTTAAAGTGTGAACAAAGAACTGTTATTCTTTTAAGAAGATTACATGGTTTTAGTATAAAAGAAACCTCTAAAATTATGGGCGTAAAGGAAAGTGCTGTAAAGACGCTATTGCACAGGGGTATGAAGAATCTAGAGAATAAAAGCTCTGCAGATTTTTGTACAAATAAGGGAGTGATAAATTATGAGTAATAAAGAGCAAAACTCTCACAGTAAACACATAAACAAAATAAATGAACTTCCTGATGTAAAAGCCCCTTTAGGTACAAAAGAAAAGATGTTAAGTAATATACTAGAGGAAGAAAATAATAATTACAGTTTACTACATAGACTATTGCCCCATATAAAACCATTAGCGTTTGTTGCCTCAATGGTATTATTGTTTTTCTTTGCTAACTTAAAAGTGGGAATAATACCACAAACAGGGGTTGATGAATTTGATTTAAAGGTAATCTCCAACATTGAAGGTGCAGAGGTATTTTTAGATGGCCAAAAAATTGGCAATACACCAATGACATATACCATGGAAAAAGATGAAGGAGACATTAACTCAATGTCTATAAGAAAACCAGGATATTTAATATGGCAAGGAGATTTTCAATGCGGAGGGCCTGAAGAACTAATACAAAGTTTTGAATCATCAGATGAGTACTCAATATTCTTTAGCAACAATCAAGTTAACATAGAGGGGAAGTTAATGCCGGCAAATCCAAATATGGTTAAGTTAGACTCTAATGCTGAAAATACATCAGTGATGTTAAATGGAAGATGGGTGGGGGAAACTCCTATCACCTTAGAATTAGAAAAGAATTACAATAATCATTTAAAACTAATAGCCCCTGATAAGGATAAGGTAACATTATCTTTAAGCACAGGAGATAAACTGAAATTAGGGGAATCTGAAAATGCTCAGTTAAAATACTCAGAGCATGGCTATGCTATACATGTCACCCTTGAGGATATTTGGATACCTAAACATTCTATCTGGCTAAATGATAATAATGTAGCAAAATTTTTGCAAAGAGATGGAGAACTTAAAACACAAGTTATCAATTTAGAAAGAAAAGAAATAAGAGAATCATCTTTAGATGAGGTATTAAAAGAGTTTTTAACTATAGAGAACTATGATGAAATATATGGAGATAGTTTGCAATTTGAAGAGCCACAAATTAAAACTCTTAACATTTCAGACATTATAAGAAAAAAAGCAAACATATCTAATAACAGTCTTTTTGGTGTAAAAGAAGGTCCAGAAATTCTTATAGAAGATTTGCTAACGGGCACCGTTTATGCTGATATTAAAGGTGAGCATAAAGTTTTAAACTCATCCACAAACGCTATATACCTTTGGTCAGAGCAGGAAAATATAATACTTAGATATTGTCTTGTAGAGGAAGAGTCTGAAGTTTTTTCTCTAGGAAGATTTCCAAAGGAAATTGAAGAAATAAAAAAGGTAAAAAAATATCACAATCAGTTAATATTATTAATAGATGATGAGATATATTTCAAAGAAGACGGTTCATTTAAAAATCCAGAAGGGTTTAATAACATGGAATATTTCATCTTAGATGAAAAAGGAGAACATATGCTAATATTTGTTAAGGAAAATTATCTCAACATTTGGCAATATAATTTAAATAGTGGAGAATACAAAAAAATTTACTAATTAAGAAAGCCACTGGGCAACCTAACTAAAAAAGGAGGTTGTCCTGTGGCTTTAATTTGTCCAGTGTGTAATGGTGTCAAACAAGTATTTAAGGCCTGCCCTACCTGCAATAAAACAATGGAAGAGGCAGGGAGTATAAGTCAGTTTTTAGATCCATATAGCCCTTACTTATCTGTCAATGATGGAGAGTTAGGTGATAAAGATAAAACATGTACACATCTATTTTTTTGTGAGATTTGTAATACTGATAAGAGAATAGAAGTAGAAAAAATTAGCTGGTAGTTTGTTCTGGATAAAATATATGGTAAAATTATGTTAATATTATTTTGAGGTGAACAAAATGTCAAAAACCAGATATAAAGAGGGTCTGAAAGTAACCGTTGTGGGTATGGTTTCCAATATATTGTTAACTATTTTAAAAGCGGTGTTAGGTTTTGTGTCAGGTAGTACCGCTCTCGTAGCTGACGCAGCCCATTCTTTTACCGATATTGTAGGTAGCGGAGTTGTTTTAGGTGGTATTAAATGGGCTAATCAGCCACCTGATGAAACCCATCATTATGGACATTATAAGGCAGAATCTGTGGTCGCCAAAATTATCGCTATAATCTTAGTTGTTACGGGAGGTGCCATAGGATATTCCGCAATTTCTGTTTTAATTGAGGGAGATATGGATGTGCCGGGGACAGTTGCGATATATGCCCTTATAATTTCGCTACTGACAAAAGAAGGTCTTTATAGATATATTTCAAGAGTTGGAAAAAAAATTCAAAGCTCTGCTATTATGGCCGATGCTTGGCATCAAAGAACAGATGCTCTTTCATCTGTAGCTGCATTAGCAGGAGTGTTAGGTGCAACCCTAGGCTTTCCTTTTTTTGATCCTGTTGCAGGTATAATTGTTTCGGGAATGATTATGTATAGCGGGGCTAAAATTTTTATGGATGCGGTAAAAGAACTTATGGATACAGCACCAGAACCAGAGATATTGGAAGAGATTAAGCAAACAGCATTAGGTGTAAAGGGGTTAAAAGAACTTAATGATGTTAAGGCTAGATGGCACGGTGCAAAGATTTTAGTGGATTTAAAGATATGTGTTGATCCTCAAGCTACAGTAGAAAAAGGTCACTCTATAGCAGCACAAGCAAAAGAAATGGTGATAAAAACCGTTGATGATGTAGGTGATGTTTTGATACATGTAAATCCTTGTAATCATACCGGTGATGAGAAAAATGAATCTGAGTGTGTAGCGTGTCCTAGGAGTAAAAGAGGCATTAAAGGGGTTTATATTGAGTAACGTAAAGGGGGAGGAGCAAGTTATGGAAGAAAAAAAAATAATTAAAGTTTTAGAGACTTTAGATAACACTTATCCCGATGCTAAGTGTGGCTTAGATTATACTACGGCATATGAATTGTTAGTAGCTACAATACTTTCAGCGCAATGTACTGATAAACGTGTTAACCTGGTAACAGAAAAACTATTTAAAAAAGCAAATACTCCTCAAAAAATGCTAGAGCTGGGAATTGATAATTTAAAACCAATTATCAAGGAATGTGGTTTATACAATAATAAAAGTAAAAACATAATAAGTATGAGTGAAGATTTAATTGACAAACATAGCGGTGAAGTGCCTAAATCTTTAAAACATTTAGTTAAGCTAGGGGGAGTAGGAAGAAAAACAGCCAACGTGGTCTTAAGTAATGCATTTAGCGTGCCTGCAATAGCTGTTGACACTCATGTTTTTAGAGTATCTAATAGAATAGGGTTGGCTAACACACAAAATGTTGACCAAACAGAAAAGCAGTTAATGGACAATATTCCCCAAAAGTGGTGGAGCCATGGGCACCATTTGCTAATTCACCACGGAAGAAATATTTGTGTCGCAAGAAAACCTAAATGTCATATATGTCCGATACATACTACATGTAGATATGCTGCAAAACATAATAGTTAAACTTAGGAGGCTGATAAGATTTTATCTTATCAGCCTCCTAAGTTTAAAAAAATTATTTAAGATTTAAGTAATTAACTATATTCGCCTCTGAATTTTTCTTTCCTTTGATTTTGCTCTCTTTACAAGTTAAAAGAGTAGTAACTCCCGGCCCATGACCTCCAATTATACAGTCGCTGTGTATTACTATTCCTATAGTTACAGCTCCTTTTAAGTATCCTCTGCTGTAGGTGGTATCACAGTCTCTTAAAAGCACAATATCACCCAGCTTTAATTTATCTAACCCAAAATCTTTATAATCCTGTGGGTCAGCAGTTTGAATGTCATAATCACCTCTGTATGCAGGTGAGCCGATGCCAGAACCCATTAATCTAGCTGGCACTTCTGTAACTACATCCACCTCTAAATTCCCGTTGTCTTGCTTTCTAATGCCTAATTGTTCAAACAATTTTGGGTCAAGATTATAGATTTTAATATCTTCGTAACTTTCAATTTCTAAACCATTACCAAAAGCCTTTATTTGTATTTTATCTCCTATTGATAGTTTTTCCATTATTTCATCCTCGAAATGAATAAGAGTATGTTCTATACCACCGTGGAAGCCTGTCACTACTCCTTTTTCACCCTTAGCTTCGCCACTTATTACTTTAGCTTCATTACCTACGCAAGCCATACAGTTAAGTCCGCTATTTTTAAGAGCATCAGAAAGTTGGATGCTTACTCCCGGCTCTACATGATCACCTTTCCAGCCACTGGCATAGTCTCCAACTTTAACATTATAGGTAATTCCTCCTGTACCAGGAACCATGTGGGCTTGCCCTTCAGTATCAAAACGATATGTACGGGCTCTTGGATGGCTAATTTCACCACAAACAGATTGCATAACTAGCTTATCTTGATTAGTCTTTAACATTATTTATTTTCCTCCTTATTTATTTAGGATATAGAAACAATTCTATATTTAATAGTAGTAATCCTTCTTTAAATTTAGAATAATTTTTATAAATAAAAAATTATTCCCATTTTTTAATATGTTGACTGATTATATTGAAAATAATTATTCAGATATTAAATTATTATCTAGTATATATTCTGACAAATTAAGCTTATACAAAGCTTTTTTATAGCCATCCTTACAGTTACTTAAATCAACAGGTTCCCCTGTTTTAAGGTTCCAAGCCGTACTGTTTTCAAAAACGCCATCGTTAGACATTAAAAAGATTTTATCATCATCAATAAATGAACCTTTACCCATAGGATCTTTTATCACTGCGAAGCCTTCGTCGACATTAAAAAGGTTTCTACCTAAAATTGGTACCCCATCAAGTTTTAATCCCATTAAATTGCCAACAGTAGGATAAAAGTCAATCATGCCTCCAGTGGTACTAATTGTTTCATTTAGATCTGAATTGGGGATATGAATAATCATAGGTACTTTATACATTTCATCATGGGTAAAAGTCTTTCCTATAAGTTTACTAACAAGTTGGTTAGCATTTTCGTCTTCTACACGTAATCCTTTGTGGTCACCGTAAATAATAAATATAGAATTATCATAGAGGTCTTTTTCTTTAAGGTTTTTTAAAAAAGATCCTATCATGGTATCTAAATACTTTACTGTTTGTAAGTAATCACCTACCAGTGTATCATGGTAGCTTTTTGGAAGATCCAAAAAATGATATTTTTCATCCATTTTAAATGGGGTATGAGACGTTAAGGTTATATACTTAGCATAAAATGGTTGGGGACTATCCATAAGATAATCTAGTGACTGATCAAATACAGATCCATCACTAATACCCATCCCAATTATTTCATCATCATATAATTGTTCCATACTAATAAAGCTGTCAATGCCTTGAGTTTTATAAAAATCTTCTCGGTTCCAAAACTCTGCGTGAAAACCATGAAAAACCATGGTACTGTAGTCCTTTTGCTCTTTTAGGAGCTGAGGGAATGACATAAAGCTATTTTCTTCGTATCTGCTATAGGTTTGTACATTATCGGAAGGATAGAAAGAGTTATTTGACACAAACTCTGCATCAGATGTATTACCAGTACTTACTTGTTCAAAATAATTATCAAAATAAAAACTATCCTTAGCAATAAGCCCATTAAGGACAGGAGTAATATATTGGCCATTAACTTTTTTGTTGATTACAAAGTTATGGATTGATTCCAGTTGTAAAATAAAGATGTTTTTATTTTCTGCTAAACCAAAGGTATCTTCATCAATCAGATCATTTTGGTGAATATATTGGTCTATATCCTTCTTTTTTTGTTCTGAAGGTCTGTTTGATAAAAGGCTGTATATATCATAAAAATGATAATTCATTAAACCTAAATTGTAAGGTGAATACACACCCTTTGAAGAGTAAACAATATTTGAGTTAACAAATAAAGTAGTTAAAATTAATATTATAGCAAGTGATATTGAGACTAGTTTATGTTTTTTTTGTAGTAAAATGTTTGAACTAAATTTTTTAGAATAATACAAAAGGAAAAAACAGTCTAAAAAAAACAAGAAATATATTGGTTTAATTAATGTAAATATACTTTCTGACACTCCACCTATTTGTCCTATTTGGTATACACTGTGAATAGGTATCAAAGTAAAAAAATGGCTAAAGTACAATTTTTCTATAAAAAATAGCGACGAAATTAAGAAATGGGCTATTAACAAGTTTCGTATTCTATTTTCCTTTGAACATATATCTACTAAACAATAAATGGCTAAAACAAGGATGAAATTATTAAATGTTATTAATAAGATTCCTGAATTTAAATTCATAAAGTGGTGAAAAATAAGCATTTTAATAAGCGTCAAAGTGCTAAATAAAAGCACTTCTTTTAAGTGTTCATAACCTAAGTTAAGTTTATTTAATTTTTTAAACCCCATTAACCTTCCCCCTTTTAAATTTTAAAAACATCTTCGTTATTTAAACCCAAAAGTTGTACCACTGTGTTTATTTTATCATAATATTTTCTATAAAAAATTACTAGCCCCTTTTATAAACTTAAAAAAACTTAAATAACTTTACTTGTTTTGCACCTTTTACAAAGGTTTGATAATATATGAATTAAGAAAATAGAAGAAAGAAGGTAAGCTTATGTTTAATATCGTGCTAGTAGAACCTGAGATCCCCCATAACACTGGTAATATTATTAGGACTTGCGCAGCAACTAACTCAAAGTTACACTTAATTAAACCGTTGGGTTTTTCCCTTGATGATAAAAACTTAAAAAGAGCAGGCCTTGACTATCGAGATCTAGCCATGGTTGATATACATAATAATTTAGTGGAGTTTTTTGAAAAATTTGAAGGAAAACAATTTTATTATTTGACTACTAAGGTAAGTAAACCTTATCATAAAGTTAAATTTAAAGATGGTGATTTTTTACTTTTTGGCAAGGAGACTGCCGGTTTACCAGAAGACTTAATCAAATCAAACCCCGATACCGCAATAACAGTTCCTATGGTTAAAAAAGCAAGGTCATTAAATCTTTCCAATTCAGTAGCTTTGGTAGTTTATGAAGCTTTGAGGCAGACGGGGTTCAATTTTTAATGGGAGGGAACTTTTGTGTTAGATAGTTATAGAGCTATTAATAAAAAAGAGCAGGCAGAATTGGAAGTGAAAAAATCAAAGTTTATAGCAGTTGCTGCTCCAGCAAAAACAGAAGAAGAAGCTTTATCTATAGTTGAAGAAGTTAATAAAAGGCATCATAGTGCAACCCACAATGTATATGCATATTTGATTGGACAAGATGAACGAATACAAAAAAGCAATGATGATGGAGAACCTTCAGGAACAGCAGGCAAGCCCATTTTGGAACTTATTAAAAAAGAAAAGCTTAAAAATGTTGTTGTAGTGGTAACTAGATATTTTGGTGGCATAAAACTTGGGACAGGGGGGCTGATTAGAGCTTATAGTCAAAGTGCTAAGGCAGCGTTAATTAAATCCGGCATTGGGCATATGCAGCTTTTAACAAAAGTATCTACAGCTTTTGATTACTCATTTCATGGCAAGATAGAAAACTACCTACAGCCATTAAAATTGATAAACAGCATCCAATTTACCGATAAAGTTGAAATGGAACTATTACTAAAGAATCATCAGATACCAGAAATAAGACAGGATTTATTAAACATTACCAGTGGACAATTGAAATTTAGTGAAGGTGAAAAACTATATAGTTTTAAGGAGGAAAAATAATTGATAAGATTTGGACCGGCAGGAAATTCAAATTTATTTTATGATGAAGGAAACAAAAGTTCCTTGCAAATACCACAGTGGCTTAAGCAAAAAGGGTTAACTGCTTATGAATACCAATGCGGACGTGGGGTGCGAGTAAAGGAAGAATTTTGTGAAAAACTGAAAAAAGAATGTCAAAAATATGATATAGCGTTGAGCCTTCATGCCCCATACTTTATTAATTTGGCATCCACAGACAGAGAAAAACTGGATAAAAGCATTGGGCATATTAGCAAATCACTAAAAGCTGTTAACGACATGGGAGGCACGAAGATTGTTGTGCACCCTGGCTCTGCCCCTAAAGAAGAAGACAGAAAAGAAGTTGTGGCAAGAGCTAAATTTTTTTTGGAGGAAGTTTTACAAAAAACTAAATCCTATGAGCATGTCAAGATTGGTTTGGAGCTAATGGGAAAGATAAATCAATTGGGGAATTTAGCTGAAATTTTAGAGCTTTGCTTAGTGAACCCTAAGCGATGTATTCCAGTAATAGACTTTGGGCATTTACATGCTAGAGAACATGGAAGTTTAAATAATAAAGAAGAATTTGGTAGGGTGGTTGATAAAATAGGTTCTATACTAGGTGAAGATGTAGTAAAAAATCTACATGCCCACTTTAGCCCAATAGAGTTTAGCAAAGGGGGAGAAAAAAAGCACCGGGTTTTTGCAGATAAAGGCTTTGGACCAAGATTTGAAGATTTTCTTCCTATAATTTTAGAAAATAATATGACTCCAACAATTATTTGTGAATCTTCAGGTATGCAGACAGAAGATGCTATTTTTATGAAAAACTTATATTTACAAAATAGGAGTGATTAAAATGTTAAAAGCTGTGTTATTTGATTTAGATGGGACTTTACTAAAGTTAAATGTTGACAGTTTTCTACCCAGATACGTAGAAAGTATATCTGAAAAAGTAAAGCATAAAATTCCATCTAAACAATTTAAAAAAGCGTTGTTTGCTGGAACAGAAAAAATGGTAGAGAATGTGGAGCCAAATAAAACCAATAAAGATGTTTTTATGGAAACTTTTTTCTCTTTAACAAAAGCCGACGAAAAAGAGATTTTGCCAGTTTTTGATGAATTTTATTCAAAAGAATTTTCTAAACTTCAAAAAGATATAAAAGCGGTAGAAGGCGCAAAAGAAGTGGTGGAGTTTTGCAAAAATGAAAATCTAAAGGTGGTATTAGCAACAAATCCTGTTTTCCCAAAAGAAGCAACCTATGAAAGAGTGAGATGGGCTGACCTAAATATTGACGATTTTGATTTAGTTACCACCTATGAGAATATGACCGCAACAAAGCCTAATCTAAATTATTATCAGGAAATTTTAAATAAAATTGATGTCAAAGCTGAAGAAACTCTTATGGTAGGAAATGATTGTCAGGAAGATCTGGTTGTAGCAAAGCTTGGAATAAAAACTTATTTAGTAGATGACGGATTGGTTATAGACAGAAGTGGAGGTAATTACCTTACCGATTATCAGGGCCCACTTAAAGATTTGCCCAAAGTTATTAAAAAAATCAATATTTATTATTGACAGAAAAGTTTTTTCTTGATAACATTTAGTAAGAACTATTACTAATTAACAGCGAGAAAGGGGTGTTTATATGTCTACGCAGCAAAGAATGACCAAGCAACGAAAGAAGATTTTAGAAACGTTACAATCAACTACCTGTCACCCCACTGCAGATTGGATTTATAATGAAGTAAAAAAAGAAATGCCTACTATTAGTTTAGGTACTGTATATAGGAATTTGAATGTTTTAAAAGAACAAGGAAAAATATTAGAGCTTAATTATGGGAGTACTTTTAGTAGATATGATGGTAATCCAAAAAATCACTACCATTTTACATGTAGGACATGTCAGAAAGTATATGATGTAGATATTCCTTTACAAGATGAACTTGATAAAGAAATAAGCTCTGTAAATGGCCATAAAGTTAAAGAGCATCGTATAGAATTTTATGGTGTATGCAAGGAGTGTTTAAAAGAAGAAGGAAAAAAGACGTTAAACTAGTTTTTTACTAGTTTGACGTTTTTTAATATGTTAAGAGGAGGCACCAAAATGATTGAGTTAAGAAGTGATACTTTTACAGTGGCTACAGCTGAAATGCGTAAAGCTATGGCTGAAGCAAAGGTAGGTGATGATGTATATGGAGAGGATCCTACAGTAAATTTGCTTCAACAGAAAGTGGCAAAAGTGTTTGGAAAAGAAAAGTCTTTGTTTGTTCCAACAGGAACCATGGGTAATTTACTCGCTGTGTTATCTGTATGTGATAGAGGGGATGAAATTATAACGGAGAGTAATATGCATATTTTTAAATATGAAGTAGCCAACATAGCGGCCTTAGCTTCAGTTCAGATCCACCCCCTCTCTGGTGTAGATGGTAAAATACCTCTGGATTACATAAAGAATGCTATAAGAGAAGATAACATCCATTTCCCTAAAACTAAAATGATTGCACTAGAAAATACCCATAACATGGCTGGAGGAAAAGTTTTAGATAAGCCATATATAGACGCTGTAGCAAAGTTAGCTAAAAAAAATAGTTTACACCTACATATAGATGGCGCAAGAATTTTTAACGCCCAGGTTAGCTTGGGTATACCTATGCATAAGTTAGTTGAAAATGTTGATTCGGTTATGGTTTGCCTATCTAAAGGACTAGGAGCTCCTGTGGGTTCAATGTTGGTAGGGAATGATGAGCTGATTGCTAAAGCACTTAAATATAGAAAAATGCTTGGCGGGGGTATGAGGCAGTGGGGGCACAGTGCTGCTGCAGGATTAATGGCACTAAAAGAAGGACCAGAAAATTTATTGAAAGATCATCAGCATTGTAAAATGATAGGAGAATCATTATCTATACAACCATGGATAAAGTCAGTTGATTATTCCACTAATATTTGTAGATTCGTGGTAGAGAAAGAAATTTCAAATAAATTAATCAGATATATGGAAGATAATAAGGTGAAAATCCAACGAACAGGAAACTTTTTTAGGATTGTAACTCACCTAAATATTACTAAAAATGACGTAGAAAAAGTTATCAAAGTAATTAACGATTTTAGTAAAGCGTAAAAAAAGGTAGCCTTTAAATTGGCTACCTTTTACTATATATCTAAAATTGAATATCATTGCTAAGAGGAGCATAAATCCATGCACTTGTACCATCATTTAGAATTACTTTATTCCAATCACCATTAGAATCTACTATTCTAACTATATCCCCTCTTGAGACGGTGGTAATTCTAGAATGGTTTGTTCCAGGACCTTGACGAACGTTTACTGTACCGGCATTTATGTACTCTAGATCATGTCCAGATTGGGGTTGTACTAGCCAAGCAGCAATCCATCCAGTTTCACCATTTATTGAGCCTTTTATCCAGCGATCTTCGTACTTTATAGCCTTAATCACGTCATTTCTTGAAACAGTTGCAACTCTTGAATAAGAAGTCCCTCCACCAGAGCGAAAGTTTACGGTGCCCGCATCAACGACTACATTACCAGCACTATGTTGTGAACTATTGTCTTGTTGTGGATCATCGTTAGAATTACTATCGGTATCTTCACTGACTGGAGCATCTCCATTAGCTTTGATGTTGTTTAATTCATTCTTTAAATCATTATACTTGACCGTAAGTTCATTAATTTTTTCTTCTTGGTTATTTAAACTTTCTTCTACATCAGAACGAAAAACAGATAAAATGTTGTCTAAATAACTTTTGCTAATTAAAGGATCATTTTCACTACCAGGCTGTGCAGTATTGGTCCATCCCACTTGAGCACTTACAACGGAAAAAACTATAACTAAAGTTACTATAATTGCTACCTTTGTCTTTTTCTGCAACTATTACCCCTCCTTATGGTTTGTGTATTTGTAAAATTCGACAAGAGCTTATAAAATCCTGCTTTTTTTGGCTAAATAAGAATACCTTATTTTACTAGGCATACTTTATTTATTAGGAGGTGTTAGTTAATGACAAAAGGATATTTTAAAACCTTAGGTGTTATTGCAATGATAATAGTGGCTTTACTATACTATCCAAGGGTTAGCACTGATTACATAGGAGGATACTTTGCTATAGTGTGGTACTTTGTAGCGGTGTTGTCTTTAGTAGCTAGCTTTAAACAAATGAGCAAAGAGGAACAGCAGTCCGAAGAAGAAAGTAGGACATTTAAGCAGAATAGAGCTTCATATGAAAGAGACAGAGGTTATAAAGTCAGGGGTTAAGATACGTTAAAACTAAATTGGATACAAAAAAGAAATTGTTCTTTTTTGTATTTTTTTGTGTTTTAAAGGGGAAAATCTGTTATAATACAGAGAATGGAGGTGTATTTAATAATGCCAGATACAAAACACAAAAAAATTATTGAATATATAGAGAATCTACCAATAGGGTGCAAGATTTCCGTTAGGAAAATAGCTAATGAATTACATGTAAGTGAGGGCACTGCTTATAGAGCTATAAAGGAAGCTGAGTCTATGGGGTATGTAACTACTATGCCCCGTGTAGGGACTGTTAGAATTAAAAGAAAAGGCAAAGAACATATAGAACAGTTAACTTTTGCTGAAATAGTAAATATTGTTGAAGGAATTGTTCTAGGAGGAAGAGAGGGCCTATATAAAACTTTAAATCGTTTTGTAATAGGGGCAATGGAAATAGATGCAATGATAAAGTACATAGATCCCAATAATTTACTTATTGTTGGGAATAGATTTGAAGCACAAAAAAAAGCACTAGAAAAAGGAGCTGCTGTATTAATAACTGGTGGTTTTGACGTTGAACCAGAGATAAAAAATATTGCAGATAAAAAAAATCTACCCTTAATTCAGACTACCTATGATACTTTTACAATTGCAACAATTATTAACCGGGCAATATATGATCGATTAATAAAGAAGGATATAGTTCTAGTTGAGGATATATGGGTAAAAGAACCTGAATACTTGCTTTCTTCTGATACAGTGGAGAAATGGAATAAAAAGGTTAAAGAAACTACTCACACTCGCTTCCCTGTAGTAGATGAAGAGCGTAAAGTTGTTGGGATTGTAACCGCAAAGGATGTGGCAGAGACCAATATAGACACTACAATAGAAAAAGTTATGACAAAGAACCCTACTGTAACAACTATAGATAATTCTTTATCTTCAGTTGCTCATACCATGGTTTGGCAGGGAATAGAATTGATTCCTGTTATAAATTCTAAAAAAGAGCTGATTGGTGTAGTCAGTCGACAAGATGTGATGAAGGCGTTGCAGCATGGACAGAAGCAGCCACAGGTAGGCTTGACTTTAAGTGATATGGTTTTAAGTGAATTTAAAGAAGAAAAAATTAGCGATGGAGTTAGGATGTCAGGTAAAATAACCCCTATAATGACAAATCACTTAGGAGGCGCCAGCAATGGGGTATTGATGACCTTACTCACCCATACAGCTTACTCAACTATGCAGAATGTTACATATATAGATACTGTAACGGAAAATATAGTAATATATTTTTTAAAGCCTGTGCAAATTGAAACAGAGCTAGTTTTAGAAGGAAAAGTTTTTGAATTTGGAAGAAAAACTTCTAAAGTGGAAGTGTGTGCCTATTGCAACAAAGAACTGGTATGTAAAGCGATTATATCGCTAAGGGTAATGGAAGAATAGCTACTCAGATGGGTCTTTCGCTTCCAGCAGTTTGGCAGTTGTGTATACCTTTGTAGTTTCCGCTATAATCAGCATTTCAAGATTGCACTGATATCGGTTTTCTTCAATTACAAAGGTGCGATTGTGAACAATACTACGAATTAGATTGGGGTTAATAGATTCAACATCTTCTCCAATTATATTATTTAATAAATCTGAAACTTTGCTTTTAAGTTCTAAGGCCACTACTTCATCATCGTACTCTAGAAAAATCTCTATATCTCGCACTACTAAAGCTTGTTTTTCTTTTCGGGAATCTTCTAACCTTTCGATGGTGTTTTGCAAATCTACCACATGGTTTTCTAGTTCTTTTTTTTCAATGTAAAGTTCGTCAATTATTTGTCCTTGCTTAATCTGTGCAAATACAGCACCTATTATAAACCCGATTATTAAAAGGCCTACTGTTCTCATGATTTTTTTATAAGGTAAATATAATAGCTTCATACATTATTCTCCCTTTGCAATTAAAAGAATTATAACATATCCAAACTGAGCACCACCATAAGCAAACAATATTAGCAATAGTTGTTTAAATATCACAGAAAGTTGCCCTTCTAAAACTCCAGACTCAAAAGCTCTAATAGTAGAAAAAGTTCCCCCTAATGCCGCAACCATTGCCCAAATTTTTAGTTTGCCGGCTAAGTCTAGCATTGTATAAAAAGGGGGCTTAGAAGTAAGCAGAGTGCTTAGCGACCCGATAGTTGCACCACCTATTACCACGCCTAGAGCAATACAAAAATCTAACACTGCAGTAGCCCAAAAATTATTTTGCATTACGTCACTCCTCTTTTAATCCTTCTTAAAATATAGTATATTTATTACACACCTTTTTTAGAAGAAGACTTTACAAAAATTATTAAAGGGGATTCAATTAACAATGGACATATTTTATATAGATAGAATTACAAAAGAAAAAAAAGTAGAAAAAATACCTAGTACAAAAATGCTAAACTGGTTGTACTATTCTAGACCTGGAACTAAAACATTGGACATAGTGGTAAAAAGGAAGTGGGCGTCTTCTTTTTATGGCTTAATGCAAAGTTTGCCAATTAGCAAATTTAAGATTTCAAAGTTTGTCAACCAGTATGGAATAGATTTATCTGAGTCTTTAAATAGTGACCCCAGAGATTACAAAAGTTTTAACCATTTTTTCACAAGAAGACTTACTCCTAATGCTAGACCAATTTGTCAGCAAAAAAACAACTTGATATCCCCAGTAGACGGGAAAGTAATGGCTTACACTAATATTGATGTAAACAGAATTATCCAAATCAAGGGTTTTTACTTTACATTGGAGGAACTCATAAACGATGATAAAAAGGCAGACTTATATAACCAAGGGACGTGTCTTGTTTTTAGACTAGCTCCTGCTGATTATCACCGGTTTCACTTTTTTGATTGGGGAGAAGTAACGTCTTGTCATAAAATAAAAGGAAGTTACTACTCTGTTAATCCTTTAGCCCTTAAAAGAGTTTCGAATCTTTACTGCAAAAATAAAAGAGAGGTAACATATTTTGCAAGTGATAATTTTGACGAAACAGTTATGGTAGAAGTCGGTGCAACCTGCGTAGGAAGCATTGTACAAACTTTTAAAAATAATAAAGTGTCTCGAGGGGAAGAAAAAGGTTATTTTAAGTTTGGAGGCTCTACTGTTATATTATTTTTTAAAAAAGGGAAATTAGTCGTTGATAAGGATATTTTAAGAAATAGTAGTAGACATTTAGAAACTTCTGTAAGATTGGGAGAAAAAATAGGAGCAAAGATATAAAATATAGGGGGAAGTAAAACCATGTCTAGCTTTGTTCACTTACATGTTCATACCGAGTATAGTCTGCTAGATGGAGCAGCTAAAATAAAAGATGTGGTAACGCGAGCAAAAGAATTAAATATGCCTGCCATGGCGATTACTGATCACGGAGTAATGTATGGAATTATTGATTTTTATAAAGAATGTAAAAAACAAGGTGTTAAGCCAATTATAGGGTGTGAAGTTTACACTTCACCTCAAGGCAGAGAATATAAAAAAGGAAAACCTAGCGAAAGTACTCACCACTTAGTTTTACTTGCAAAAAATCAAATAGGTTATAAAAATTTAATGAATCTTGTTACTATAGGATTTACCGAAGGTTTTTATTATAAACCACGAATTGATATGGAGCTGTTACAAAAGTACAGTAAAGGTCTTGTGTGTTTAACTGGATGTTTGGCAGGGGAACTCCCGCAAATGATTCTCCAGAAAAGATGGGATGAAGTTGACGAGCTATGTGAAAAATATATTCAGATTTTTGGTAAAGAAGATTTATATCTCGAGTTACAAGACCATAGCTTATTAGAACAGAGAGAAGTAAATAGTTATTTAATTGAGCTATCCCAAAAATTTGACTTAAAACTGGTAGCTACGAATGATATACATTATATTGACAGAAATGACCACTATCCCCATGATGTTTTACTTTGTATTCAAACAGCTAATAAAATTGATGAACAAGATAGAATGAGTTTTCCTAACAATGAATTTTATTTAAAAAGTAGAGAAGAAATGGAAGAAAAATTTCGCCATATACCAGAAGCTTTGGATAATACAGTAGAAATAGCAGAAAAGTGTAATTTAGAGTTTGATTTTGATAGTATGCACATGCCTAATTATCCAATACCTCCAGGGAAAACTACTCACCAGCATTTGACTGATTTGTGTCAACAAGGGCTTAAAAAACGTTATGGTAATAACATTACAGTTGAAGCTCAACAACGGCTTAAATATGAGCTAGACGTTATTAATAGTATGGGGTATAGTGGATACTTTTTAATTACCTGGGATTTTATAAATTATGCAAAAGAAAATAGTATTTTAGTAGGCCCAGGTCGAGGTTCAGCTGCCGGGAGTTTGGTTGCTTACTCTTTAGGGATAACCAATATCGACCCCTTAAGGTATGACCTCCTTTTTGAAAGGTTTTTGAATCCAGAAAGAGTGACAATGCCAGATATCGACATCGACTTTTGTTATGAACGCCGAGAAGAAGTAATTGACTACGTAGTTGAAAAGTATGGTGAAGAAAGAGTTGCCCAAATTATAACGTTCGGTACCATGGCGGCCAGGGCAGCGGTTAGAGATGTTGGAAGGGCATTAGGAATGCCTTACGGTGTTGTAGATAAAATAGCTAAACTTATACCTTTTGAGCTGAATATGACAATAGAAAAAGCGTTGAAAATAGAAACTAAGCTAGCTGAACTCTATAAACAAGATGAAGAAATAAAACAGCTAATTGATATATCTAAATCATTGGAAGGAATGCCAAGGCATTCATCTACCCATGCGGCAGGAGTAGTTATCTCAAAGGAACCCTTAACTGAATATGTTCCCCTTCAAACAAGTGATCATGGGGTGGTTACTCAGTTCCCCATGAATACTCTGGAAGAACTAGGACTTTTAAAAATGGACTTTTTGGGGCTGAGAACATTAACTATAATTAATGAAGCTGTTAAAATTATAAAAAAAACAAAAAGAATTGAAATAAATATAGAAGAATTAAACTTTGATGACAAAAATACTTATGAGCTCATTTCACAGGGAAAAACCCTAGGTATTTTTCAGTTAGAAAGTTCAGGTATGCGAAATGTATTAAGAGAACTAAAACCATCTAAATTTGAGGACATAATAGCTGTATTAGCTTTATACCGACCGGGACCGATGGAGCAAATACCTAAGTTTATTAAGAGTAAACATAAAGAAATTCCTGTAACTTACCCACATAAAAAGGTTGAGAGTATTCTAGAAGAAACTTATGGAATAATGGTTTATCAAGAGCAGATTATGAGGGTGGCATCAGAATTAGCGGGATTTACTTTAGGAGAATCAGACATTTTACGGAGGGCTATGGGGAAAAAGAAAAGAGATGTGTTAGCAGAGCAAGAAATTAAATTTATTGATGGTTGTGTAAAAAATGGGTTAGAACAACAAAAAGCTAAGGAAATATTTGACTTAATAGTTAAATTTGCCGATTATGGTTTTAATAAAGCCCATGCAGCAGCTTACGCAGTATTAGCTTTTCAAACCTCCTATCTAAAAGCTAATTATCCAACAGAATTTTTAGCGGCTATGTTGACAGGGGCTATAGCATCTTCTGAAAAAGTAGCTTTATATATCCATGACTGCAAAGAATTAAATGTATCTGTGCTACCTCCCGATATAAATGAAAGCTTAAAAAACTTTACTGTAGTAGATGAAAAGAAAATAAGATTTGGGATGTTAGCAATTAAAAATGTAGGTGAAGGGGTAATAGATAACATAATTTCAGAAAGAGAAGACAATGGGGTATATACATCTATGGAAGATTTTTGTTCAAGAGTTTCTAGTTGTAACAGGAGAGTATTAGAAAGCCTGATTAAAGCGGGAGCTTTTGACTCTATTAACAATAATAGAGCACAACTATTAGGGTCAATAGATGTGCTAGTTACATTTTCACAAATGATAAAGTCACAAAAAGAGAGTGGACAGATGTCTATGTTTGAGCTAATGGATGACTTTAATAAAAATGAAAGTTTATCATTAGAGAAAGTTCCACCCTTTAGCGAAAAAGACAAGCTACAACTAGAAAAAGAGACTCTTGGGTTATATATAAGTGGGCACCCTTTAGATGAATATAAAAGCATCTATAAAACAGGTGTTAAAAATTCAATAGATGTCCAATCATATAAAGATAATAGCCAAGTAACTGTAGCTGGGGTAATATCGGCATCAAAAAAAATAATGACAAAAAACAATAAACCTATGGCGTTTGTCAGTTTGGAAGATGCTTTTTCTGAAATAGAAGTTATTGTATTTACTGATAGCTATGAAAAACATCAGTCACAATTAGAAAGTGACCAACCTTTGGTTGTGGAAGGAAGGGTTAGCTTTAAAGAAGAAGAGGGCGCCAAACTGTTGTGCCAAAAAATATGGGATATTGAAGAATACTCAAAAGCTATTGCTGGCAAACGCAACAACAATCCAAAAAAAAATGAAAACAACGAGCTAGAAAAACTTTATCTAAGATTGCCCAAAATGGATAAAAATACAATTGAAATGATAAATCGTTTGCTAGATGTTTCACCTGGCGAACACTCTGTAATATACTATATCGAGTCAGATAAAAAGGCGATAAAATCAAAGTATAAAGTTTCTATAGAGCAGAACATATTAAATGGATTAAGGGAATTTTTGGGGAAAAAAAATGTCAAGGTTAAATAAATTTTGGCGAAAGGGAGAGTAAAATGAAAATTTTAATTACTGAAATGTTAGAAGAACGTGGTGTTACACTAGAAGATATAGCTAAAATAGTATTAGAAATACAAAAATCGTACCTACCAAACCTAACTTTAGAGGAATGTATAATGCACGTTAGTAAAGTTCTAGAAAAAAGAGAAACACAAAATGCGGTTTTAACAGGCCTCGTCATGGATATGTATGCTGAAAAAAATATGTTTCCGGAACCGTTACAAACGATTTTAAAAGAGGATAAAGGATTGTATGGAATTGATGAAATATTAGCTCTTAGCATTACAAACATTTATGGAACTATAGGTTTGACAAATTTTGGATACTTAGACAAAAGTAAAATTGGTATCATAAATAAACTTAATGATAAAACTAATGGCAAAGTTAATACTTTTCTAGATGATTTAGTTGCAGCAATAGCTGCAGCTGCTGCATCAAGATTAGCTCATCAAGACGAAGATGTGGTAATTTAGTATATAGCCGATAAGGTTGCGTTCCTTATCGGCTTAATTTATAATATAAAAGAGTGAATTGTAAATAAAATTTTGTAAATTATTTCACAAGGAGGATCTAATATGAGAGACAAAGCTTTAAAAATGCACAAAGAAAATAAAGGTAAATTAGAGGTCGCCAGCAAAGTGGCTTTAAAAGATGCAGATGACTTAAGCTTAGCTTATTCACCAGGGGTAGCAGAGCCATGTACTGAAATACATAAGGATAAATCCACAGCCTATGACTATACTGCTAAGGGTAACCTTGTAGCAGTTGTCTCTGATGGTACAGCTGTTTTAGGGTTGGGAGATATAGGTCCTGAAGCATCTATGCCTGTAATGGAAGGGAAAGCAGTTCTTTTTAAATCCTTTTCTGGTGTAGATGGATTTCCAATTTGTGTAGATACAACTGATCCAGATAAAATAGTAGAACTAGTTAGGGCGATCCAGCCTACTTTTGGAGGAGTAAATTTAGAAGATATCGCAGCTCCAGCTTGTTTTGAAATCGAAAGGCGATTAAAGGAAATATGTGATATCCCAATTTTTCATGATGATCAGCATGGTACAGCTATTGTTACAGTAGCAGGGCTTATAAATGCATTAAAACTTGTTGATAAAAAAGCAAAGGATATTAAAGTGGTAGTCAATGGAGCGGGTGCTTCCGCAATATCTGTTACAAAGCTAGTAATGAAACTAGGAGCAAAAAACATAATAATGTGCGATAGACAAGGGTCTATTTATGAAGGTCGACAAGAAGCTATGAATAAGTATAAAGAAGAAATAGCAAGAACCACTAACCCCAAAAATGAAAAAGTAACTCTAGAAGAAGCTATGGTAGATGCTGACTTATTTATAGGTCTATCAGCTGGTAACGTAGTATCGGAAAAAATGGTGTTTAAAATGGCAAAAGATCCAATTGTCTTTGCAATGGCCAATCCAACCCCAGAGATTGATCCAGCATTGGCAAAAAAAGCAGGGGCTAGAGTAATAGGTACAGGAAGGTCTGATTACCCCAATCAAGTAAATAATGTGCTAGCATTTCCCGGGATATTTAGAGGAGCTCTAGATACAAGAGCTACCGATATCAATGAAGAAATGAAAATTGCAGCTGCAGAAGGTATTGCTCAGCTAATTGATAGAGAAGAACTAACAGAGGAATACGTAATACCTAACCCATTTGACCCAAGAGTAGCACCGATGGTGGCTAAAAAAGTGGCACAAGCAGCTATGGATACTGGAGTAGCAACAATAAAAGTTAATCCCGATGATGTGGAGCAAAAGACTAAGACTTTAGCCACAATAAAATAGTTTCGACTGAAACACCAATCTAGACTCTTTTTGCACAAAACAAAAGGAGTCTAGATTTTTTTAAACCTTATTATTGTTAAATCCTTGAGTTGGCATTGTTTTTAACCCTAGTTTTACTTAGATAAAACTAGGGCTAATTTATCAAAAGATTGTGGGTTTAAAAAAAGGATTTTAATTTATAATAATTTATTAGAGGAATTTAATTGTTGGTAAAGAATTACTTTAATATGAGCCCTAACTAACAATAAAAACAATAAGAGGAATGAGGCAAATGTTGGTTTTAGTAATTTGTTTAATAATATTTATGACTTTTGTTATGGAAGTAGGATCTATAGCTTTTAAACTAACAGGAGTAGAACCATCAAATGCTAGGTTTCAAGCCTTATCTGCGCTTACAGGAACCGGCTTTACCACAAAAGATGCTGACATTATAACAAAAAGTAAAACTAGGAAAAAAATAGCTATGATTCTAATGGTTATAGGTCACATTGGCTTAACTGTTATAGTTGTTTTTGCAGTTAATTTACCTCAGTTGATTTCTAGTTGGCAGCTTATAATAGGAACAATATTATGTATAGTAACATATCTTTTTGCTCGAAACAGGGTGTTTGTTGACAAACTAGACAACCAAATTGAGTCACAATTAGTTAAAAAGCTGCATTTTAAAAAAGAGCCTATAGAAGAAGTACTTTTAATTAATGATGAGTATAAGGTGGCTGAAGTTAGGTTGGAAACAGAATGTAGCCTGATTAATAAATCTTTAGCTAGCTTACACTTAACATCTAAAGGGATACTGGTTTTAGCTGTGAAAGGAGAAGACAGAGTAATATTAACTCCAAAAGGAAAAGATATCATTAGAAAAGGTGATACACTAACTGTTTATGGAAAAATTAAAAATATAGAAGAAATACTATGTAAATAAAAGAGGGGGTAATTTAAGATGTGGAAAGTTGTTTATATAGCACCTGATGATTACAAAGCTGATAGAATTAAGCACAAACTAGGACAAGAAGGGTTTATGGTTCAGCTTAGGCATTTATCTTCACAAAGAACTGGTCAAGTAGAAATACTGGTTCCTCGTTCAGAAGCTCAGGATGTAGCAGAATTTATATCAAAATTAGACTAAACTAATAAAAGGTATTGCACCGATCAAATATAAGTTGTAAAATAGAATTAAACGACTAGTGACAAAAATGTCCCCTTGGGACAGAAAACGTCCTGCAGGCAAGGAGGAGTACTCATGAAAAAAATTGCAGTTATGACTAGTGGCGGTGATGCCCCAGGGATGAATGCGGCTGTTAGGGCTGTTGTCCGTAAAAGTATCTATCATGGCTTAGAAGTTTATGGAGTTCATAGAGGATTTTTAGGACTTTTAAATGATGACATAAAGCCGATGAACTTATCATCGGTTGCTGATGTGATACAGCGGGGTGGAACTGTACTGCGATCTGCTAGATGTGAAGAATTTAAAGAAAAAGATAATCAAGTAAAAGCAGCTAAAATTTTGCGAGACAAAGGAATTGAAGGTATTATAGTTATTGGTGGTGATGGATCGTTTAGAGGAGCGGAGCGACTTGCTTCTCAAGGAATTAAAGCCATAGGAGTTCCTGGTACAATAGATAACGACATACCATATACCGATTATACGATAGGATTTGATACCGCTGTAAACACAGCATTAGATGCTATTAACAAAACTCGAGACACCGCTACATCTCATGAACGAACCTTTGTCATTGAGGTAATGGGGAGGGACTGTGGTGATATAGCATTAGCCGCAGGCTTAGCAGGTGGAGCTGAATCTATTTTAGTACCAGAAATTGAATATGATATTGAAGAGGTATGTCAAAGATTAAGAAAAGGTGCTCAAAGGGGCAAGCTACATAGTATTATTTTAGTGGCTGAAGGAGTTGCGAGTGGATTTGAAGTAGGGGAGCAAATCAAACAAAAGACAGGTTTTGAAACCAGGGTAATTGTATTAGGGCATATTCAAAGAGGAGGAACCCCTTCATCATTCGATAGAGTGTTAGCTAGCAAGCTTGCTGCTAAGGCAGTAGACCTACTAATAGAAGGACAAAGTTCAAAAATGGTAGGGATTAAAGAAAACAAAATTGTTAATGTTGATATATTGAACGCAATAGATGCTCCTAAAAAATTTGATAAAGAGATGTATGATTTAGCTAAAGTTTTATCTATATAATTAAAGGAGGAACATTATGAGAAGAACAAAGATTGTATGTACTATAGGTCCAGCTAGTGAATCTCCAGAAATGTTGAAAAAGTTGATGTTGGCTGGAATGGATGTTGCCCGTTTGAATTTTTCCCATGGGGATCATAAGGAACACGGTGAGAGAATAACCAATATTCGAAAGGTTGCTAAGGAGATAGGAAAAAATGTAGCTATACTTTTAGATACCAGAGGACCAGAAATAAGATTAAAAAAATTTCAGCAGGGTAAAATTGTGGTAAATGAAGGTGATTCCTTTACTTTAACTACTGCTGATATTATAGGCGATGAGACAAAAGTGGCAGTAACTTACGAGGGTTTGACAAAAGATGTTAAACCAAAAGATAAAATACTTGTCGATGATGGTTTAGTGGAACTAGAAGTAAAAGAGGTAACTGATAATGATGTACACTGTGAGGTAATTAACGGTGGAGACCTAAGTGATAAAAAGGGAGTTAATATACCTAATGTTTCTATTTCCCTTCCCGCTATGAGTGATAAAGATTATGAAGATATAGTTTTTGGAGTAAAGCAAGAAGTAGACTTTATAGCTGCTTCATTTATTAGAAAAGCTTCAGATGTCATTGCTATTAAAAAAGTTTTGGAAGAAAATAAAAGCGACATACATATAATTGCTAAAATAGAAAACCAAGAAGGTGTAGATAATTTAGATGAAATACTAAATGTAGTAGATGGCTTGATGGTTGCTAGAGGGGACTTAGGTGTTGAAATACCTGCAGAGGAAGTACCTCTGGCACAAAAAACAATGATTGAAAAGTGTAACAAAGTAGGAAAACCAGTTATTACAGCAACTCAAATGCTAGATTCGATGATAAGAAATCCAAGGCCAACTAGAGCGGAATCTAGCGACGTAGCCAATGCAATTTTTGATGGCACAGATGCTATAATGCTTTCTGGTGAAACAGCAGCTGGTAGTTATCCAGAAGAATCTGTTTTAACAATGGCTAAAATAGCACAACGTTCAGAAGAGGCGACTCGATTTGAAGAAATTCAGGGGAAAAGAGGTTTAACCCCAGAAAATGTGGTTACAGACTCCATAAGCTATGCTACCTGTAATACTGCAAAACAGTTGGAGGCTTCTGCTGTAATAACTGCAACTCAATCAGGATATACCGCAAGAATGGTCTCAAAATATCGTCCAGATTGCCCAATAGTAGCAGTGACTCCTAATAGTAAAGTAGTTAGAAAACTATTACTCTCATGGGGAGTATGTCCTGTTCTTGGGAAAGACACAAATAATACTGATGAAATGCTGTATGAATCGGTGGTAAGCGCATTGGATTCAGGATATATAAATAATGGTGAATTGGTTGTTATAACAGCGGGAGTTCCTGTTGGAGTCTCAGGCACAACTAACCTTTTAAAAGTTCATACAGTAGGAGATATAATATTAAAGGGTATGGGAATAGGAAAAGGTTCCGTCGTTGGTGATGTTATAACTGCCAAAGACAACAAAGAGCTTTTGGATAAAAAAGGAAAAGGGGATATTTTAGTTAGTCTAACAACAGATAACGAGATGGTGAATAACCTAGATGGAATAAAAGCCATAATTGCAGAGGAAGGTGGCTTAACCTCACCTTCAGCTATCATTGGCCTAAACTTAAAAATACCTGTGATAGTTGGAGCTGAAAACGCAACAAAAGTACTACAAGATGGTCAACAAATTACAGTGGACTCTGAAAGAGGATTAATTTATAAAGGGAATGCTACGGTAAAATAAAAATAAAAATCGGTTGCAAATGCAGCCGATTTTTATTTTGTGCAAATTAAAGGGATATATAAGTCAGAGATAGAATATTATGTTAATAAGGTATGATAAAATTGCTAAAAAGAAATGGTGAACTCCTATATTTTGTAGGTTAGTTGCCTGTAATCCACCACTTATTGAGGTTCACTAAACTAAGTTTTCTGCTAAAGATAAAAATCATCAATTTATTAGATAAGGAGGCTAAGTTGTGCATGAGAAATTTTTTTTAGAGAATGGTACTGAAATAGCTTATACAAAAAGACAGCCTAAAGAAACCAAAGGGGTTGTAATTGTAGTGCATGGTTTTGCAGAACACATGGGCCGGTATAAAGAGTTTATGAAATTTTTAGAGAAAAATTCATATGCTACTTACTCCATGGACCATCTCGGTCACGGTCGTTCTGGAAAGATAAAAGGCTATGTAGAAGGACTTGAGGAAATGGTGGAGTCAGTTGACGGTTTGGTTTCATTGGCTACTGAGGACAATCCTAATTTACCAATTTTCATGTTTGGGCATAGCATGGGAGGGTTAATAACAGCGGCATATGGGGTAAAACATAAAAACAAGTTAAAAGGTCAAGTTTTTTCTGCACCTGCTATTGGTTCTCCTATGGGAAAGGGTATGGAGATAGCGTTAAAAATATTGGCAAAAATCTGCCCTAAAAAATATATTAATAATAATTTAAGTGGTGAAATTTGCAGAGATTTACAGGTGGTTCATGAATATGTTGAAGACCCACTTGTATTGAAAGCTGCTACAGCCAAATTCTATCACGAGGTCTTTATTAAAGGTGTTCGTTATGTACAAAGTAATTTTAATAACTATAGCTGCCCTTGTCTCGTTATGCATGGAACTGAAGATAGCATAATTGATTATCAACACTCTATAAATTTTTATGAGAAAAACTCTTCCAAAGATAAGACGAAAAAGTTATTTTCTGGACTATATCACGAACTTCTTAATGAACCAGAAAAAGATGAAGTTATGGCTGAGGTTTTATCTTGGCTTGATAAAAGGATATAATTAAACTCCTAGATGGGAGTTTGTTTGTTTTTTTGAAGGGTTGGTAAATAATATCAATCAACACTTGCGAAGTTGATACTATTTACCAACCAAAGAGGTTCAAAAAAATGGTTAAATTCCAAATACTATGGTAAACTTGATTTAAAGAATTGGCATAATAATTGCGGAATATAATTAAAGAGGAGCGAAAAAGATGGCAGACTTTTATGATAAGACCCACAGGAGCCCAATCATTGCTGCTGTAAATAATAGAAATACATTACAGGACGCTTTAAAATCACCTAGTGAAGTTATTTTTTTACTAACTGGTGATATTATGATGCTAGAAAATGTTGTAGCAGAAGCTAAGCAAGCAAATAAAAGTTTGTATATTCATATTGATCTTATGGAGGGGCTATCTAAAGATTTTATGTCATTAAAGTATGTAAAAGAAAGAATACAACCTGACGGCATTTTGACAACAAAACCAAATTTAATTAAATATGCAAAAAGACTTGATGTTTTTGTTATCCAAAGGCTATTTATTTTAGATTCCATTTCATTAGACACTGGTATAAAATCCCTTCAAGCTATGAAACCTGATGCTGTGGAAATTATGCCTGGTATTATGCCAAAAGTTATAAGAAAAATCAGTAAGGAAAGTAAAACACCTGTTATAGCAGGGGGGTTGATACACGAAAAGAGCGATATAATTGATTCTTTGAATGCTGGCTCTATTGCAGTCTCAACTAGCAATAAGGAGGTTTGGTACAAATAGGGTTATGTTTATTAGTGCGATTAAAACACTTTTACAACTTAATATATTAGAAAAATAAAGGAACCCAATATTTTAGTAAAAAAGTGACAAAAAACTTAATTAGTCTGATTGTAAGTAATTGTAGTTAATAATTCTAAAGTGAATTTTTAAAAAATAAGAGTAAATAAGTAAACAGTGAAAAATAATTTTAGCCTTTACAAGAGTAAAGTTAAAGGATATAATAAAAATACAATTAAATAAAATGGTGTTGAGAATATAGAGAAAAGCCATGCATATAAGCTGTTAAAAAACAGCTAAATATGTGATGGCTTTTTTTATTCAAACTTAGGAGGGAATAAAATGTATGATGTAGCAATTATAGGGGCTGGTGTTTCAGGTGGTTTTATCGCTCGGGAATTATCAAAATTTAATTTGAAAATAGCTATAGTTGAAAAAGAAAGTGACGTGGCTTGTGGAACAACCAAAGCTAATAGTGCAATAATACATGCTGGATATGACCCTAAAGTTGGTAGCCTTAAGGCCAAGCTAAACTTACGAGGAAATGCAATGTATGACCAAATTACTAAAGAGTTGGGTGTTCCTTTTAAAAGGATAGGTTCAATGGTGTTAGCTTTCAACGAAGAAGAGTTCAACATCATAGATAATTTATATAAGAATGGTTTAGAAATTGGTGTTCCTGATATAAAGATTCTTTCAGAAGAAGAAGTGTTAGCTAAAGAACCTAGAATAAGTAAGAAGGTTTATAAAGCCTTGTATGCGCCTACAGCTGGCATTATAGGGCCCTGGGAGCTGACCATAGCGTTAATAGAAAATGCAATTAATAATGGAGTCGATTTAAAATTGAACACATCAGTTGAGGAAATCGACTTCGATGATTCAAAGTATATTATAAGAACTAATAAAGAAACAATCCAAGCTAAGTATGTCGTAAATGCAGCAGGTGTACATGCTGATAAAATTAGTAATATGGTAGGAGATAAATCATTTACTATTGAGCCTAATAGGGGACAATACCATTTGTTAGATAAAAGTGAAGGAAACACTGTAAATTCCATTGTTTTTCAAAGTCCATCTAAGGAGTCGAAAGGTGTGCTGGTGCTGCCTACAGTTCATGGTAATTTACTAGTAGGACCAAATCACGAATATGTAGAAAATAAAGACTCTCTGGAAACAACTAAAGCTGGGCTTCAAGTTATAATGGAAAAGTCTTCAAAATCGGTAGATAACATTAACTTTAGAAATATAATTACCTCATTTTCTGGTTTAAGGGCAAAGACAAAAAATGGAGACTTTATTATTGAAGAATCTGAAGTTGCTAGAAACTTTTTTAACGTTGCTGGCATAGATTCACCAGGATTGACTGCAGCTCCAGCTATCGCCGAATATGTAGTTGATTTATTACTAAAAAAAGATAACGCAATTACCAAAAAAGAGGAATTTACTAATAAAGTAGAACCTTTGACAAATTTTTTAATGTTGGACAATCATAGCAAACAAAAGTTAATGGATAGAGATGAAAGATACGGCAGAATAGTTTGCCGCTGTGAATATATTACAGAAGGTGAGATAGTAGAAGCGATTCATAAAGGAGTAGGAGCTACCACAGTTGATGGAATAAAACGCAGAGCAAGGCCTGGGTCTGGGCGATGTCAAGGCGGTTTTTGTGGTCCGAGAGTTATGGAAATCCTAGCTAGAGAAACTAATAAAGATATAACAGAAATTGAAAAAGAGCGGCAAGGTTCTTTCATTTTGACTGGTGAAACAAAATAAAAACTGGGGGAATAAGACATGAAAAGCTATGAAATTGTTGTTATAGGTGGCGGACCGGCTGGGCTAGCAGCTGCTATAGAAGCCAAGAAAAATGGGGCAAAAGATATTTTAGTAATTGAACGAGATAGAGAGCTTGGTGGCATTTTACAACAATGTATTCATAATGGATTTGGTTTGCATGTTTTCAAAGAAGAACTTACTGGTCCAGAATATGCAGAAAGGTTTATAAATGAGTTAAAAGACATGGGTATAGAATATAAACTAGATACCATGGTGTTAGAAGTTACAAAAGACAAGCAGATTACAGCGTTAAATACACAGGATGGTTTGTTAGAAATTGAATCTAAAGCTGTTGTGTTGGCTATGGGATGTAGAGAAAGAACCCGAGGTGCTATACAAATACCAGGTACTAGACCTGCAGGGGTTTATACCGCAGGCATGGCTCAAAGGTTTGTAAACATGGAAGGGTATATGGTGGGAAAAAAAGCTGTCATATTGGGCTCTGGAGATATAGGGTTAATAATGGCTAGAAGACTTACATTGGAAGGATCTAAGGTGGAAGCTGTAGTTGAACTAATGCCTCATTCTGGTGGTTTAAATAGAAACATAGTTCAATGCCTTCATGATTATGATATTCCTTTACTATTACGTCACACAGTAGTAGATATAAAAGGAAAGGAAAGGTTAGAAGCAGTCAAGATTGCAAAAGTTGATAAAGACTTTAAACCCATTCAAGATACGGCGCGCTGGATTGAATGTGACACCCTTTTATTGTCAGTAGGATTAATACCTGAAAATGAACTTTCAACTGGAGCAGAAGTGCAAATTTGTGCAAAAACCTCAGGCCCCATAGTTAATGAGTCCATGGAAACATCGGTGAACGGTATTTTTGCATGTGGTAATGTGGTGCATGTTCACGACCTTGTGGATTGGGTTACGGAGGAAAGCAAAAAAGCGGGAAAAAGTGCTGCTAATTATCTAAAAGGTAATTTAACTAGGGGTGCTTCTGTAATGAGAACTGAAGCAAAGTCTGGTGTTTCATATACAGTACCTCATAAAGTGGATCTAGAGAACATAAAGGAAAGTTTAGAATTGATGTTTAGAGTGAAAGAGGTTAATGAAAAGGCAAAATTAATAGTCAGAGTAGACGGTAAAGTGTTAAAAGAATTTAATAAAACACACTTAGCTCCAGGTGAGATGGAGTCGATAAATCTTCCCACAAAAGATATTCCTAAAAAATCTAGCACTATCTCTATTGAAGTAAAGGCAAGGGGGGAAATGTAATGACTAAAAAGAAAATGATCTGCATAGTTTGCCCAAAAGGATGCAACCTAGAGGTAACAAAAGATGATAACACTGCCGAAGGCTTTAAGGTTGAGGGAGCTATTTGTCCTAGGGGTAAGGAGTATGGAATTAAGGAGGTTACAAACCCAACAAGGATGATAACATCAACTGTAAAAATTTCAGGAGCTCACCTTCCAAGATTGCCAGTAAAAACTGATAAACCCATTCCTAAAGAAATGGTTATGGAATGTATGAAGGAAATTGACGCATTAAAAGTTACTTCCCCTATAAAGGAACAAGATATATTAATCGAAAACATCTTTAATACAGGATCAAATATTGTAGCAACCCGAAGTATGGAAAAAATATAGAGGGGAAGGTTGGTATGATGTCGATGATTACAAACTATAAAGGGTTTAATCGAGTGACATCTATTGTTAAACCAGAACAACAATTTAAAGCTTTGTTTGATCAGTTTGAGGAAGGAATCCTAATTGTTGATCATACAGGGAAAATAGTATATGCAAATAAAAAATATGCCGATATTTTTAGTGTTAATTTTAATGATATAGTTAGAAAGAAATTTAATAAGGTTACCCATGATGAAGCATTAGACTTTGCTTTCAGAAATAAAACAAAAGTTTTAGGGAGTCTTAGATTTGAACAATTTTGTAAAAATATAAAAGTCTCTGTTTATCCTGTAATCAATGAAAATGGTTTTGAGGGATTAGTTGCCTTATACTCTTTGTTGTCAAAAGAAAGAGCCCAAATTGTTGGTGATTCAACTTTTAATAAAAATAATTCTTGTGATGATCTAAAAAACAATACTCTTAATAAAAAGTTCGACAATATAATAACTAAAAATAAAGATATGTATACTATAATGAAATCCGCCAAAAAAGCTGCTAAAGTTTCTTCCACTGTTCTTATCAGAGGAGAAAGTGGGACAGGAAAAGAGTTAATTGCCAAAGGAATTCACAATTTAAGCCCGAGAAAAAACAAGCCTTTTATAAAAGTTAATTGTGGAGCAATACCAGAACATTTACTAGAATCAGAACTTTTTGGACACGAAAAGGGAGCATTTACTGGAGCTGTAGCCACTAAAATTGGGAAATTTGAAAGAGCTCAAGGAGGAACCCTTTTCTTAGATGAAATAGGTGATATGCCTGTTCATATGCAGGTAAAAATACTACGGGTACTTCAGGAAAAGGAGTTTGAAAGGGTTGGGGGAACAAAAAGTATAAAGTGCGATGTAAGAATATTATCTGCAACCCATAAAAATTTAGAAGAACTAGTCAACCAAGGACAGTTTAGACAAGATTTATTTTATCGGTTAAACGTTATTTCTTTAACCTTAGTTCCCCTAAGAAATAGACCTGAAGATATCCCATTACTACTTAATCACTTTATAAATAGCTACCAAAAGAAAATGGATAGTCAAGTTAAAAGTGTTTCAAAAAAAGTGATTAACGTTTTGCAAAACTATACATGGCCTGGAAATGTAAGAGAGCTTAAAAATTTAATGGAAAGGCTAATGGTGATGACAGAGTCAGAACAGATTGAAATCGAAGATTTGCCAAGTCATTTATCTAAACTTTACAAAGTTAATTCAATATCTCCAATTTGTTCCACAGAGGAAAGTTTTAAGACGTTGGAGGAATACGAGAAAGAGATTATCTTTAAAGCATTGCAGAAGTTTAAAAGCTTCAACGCTACTGGAAAGGCTTTGGGTATTACCCATAAAACTGTAGCAGCTAAAGCCAGAAAATATGGCTTTATTTAATAAAACTTTTAATATAAAAATCCCATTTGGTACTTTTAACAAGTGCTAAATGGGATTTTTATAATTAAAATTGTATTTTATAGAAAAATACTAACATAGAAGTTATAATAATACTAGATAACTGCAAAGTAATAGAATTTAACCTTTTACATGAAAAAACAATATATGCGCCTTAGGCTCAAAACGACATCGACGTTCCCACTAGAGTTTAGGCTTGTAAAGTATTTGTAGAGTTGTTTAATCGTCCATAATAAGATATAAGGGAGTGGTTAAAATGTTAGCAAAGCTATTGTTGCTATTTACTGTAGTACCGCTTATTGAGCTATATGTTTTATTTAAGCTAAGTGATGTTATTGGAGGGGGGATGACAATTGTTGTTGTGGCTGCAACAGGTTTTTTTGGTGTGATTTTGGCTAAATCACAAGGTTTCTTAGTATTAAGAAGTTTGCATGGTGATATAAGTAGAGGGTATATGCCTCAAAATGATATTTTTGATGGATTGATTGTGTTGGTGGGAGGCGCATTTTTATTAACTCCTGGATTGTTTACTGATTTTTTTGGACTTTGTTGTTTGATTCCAGTAACGAGAAAATTTATAAAGGTTCAGGTTAAAAGTTGGATTAAACGGAAAATAGAAAATGGAGATAACATAATAATTATCAACAAAAAGTAACTTTAGCTGATGGTTAAAGAGTCTTAAAAGGCTCTTTTTCTATTTCATCCATAAAAGTATTTGTGATTATTATGTCGATATTTAAAGGAAAATTGAATTTTTTGGAGAAAATTATAAGTATAATTTATTTTATAAAGGAGCTGTCTATGAAAAAAGAAGTCATTGTTTTGTTTGATTTAGATGGTACACTGCTTAACACTAATAACCTTATTATTAAATCATTTAAACACACTTTTAAAGAAGTATTGAGTATTGAAGTTTCGTCTGAAGAGTTAATGCAATATTTCGGGGAAACCCTTGAAACTACTTTAGAAAGATTTGATAAACAAAAAATAAAAGAAATGGTTAAAACTTATCGAGAATTTAATTTTCATAATCATGATAATTTAGTAGAGCCTTTTCCCATGGTTAAAGAAACCTTAATGATTCTTAAGGAAAAAGGTTGTAAAATAGGAGTGGTTACTTCAAAATCAAAAAAAATGTGTGTTAAGGGATTAAAGCTTTACGACCTTTTTAATTTTTTTGATGTAGTAGTTTCAAAGGAAGATACTAGTCAACACAAACCAAGCCCTGCCCCTATAATAAAAGCTTTAAATGATTTGCAGGCAAACCCTGAGGCAGAAGTTTATTACATAGGAGATAGTCCCTTTGATATAATTTCTGCACGTGAGGCTGGAGTCATACCAGTAGGGGTAAAATGGAGTGTTAGGCTTAATGACTTAAAAGAGCTTAACCCATTAATCGTGTCAAGTTTAATTGAAGTTAATGATTTAATTTTTGATCATAAATCAAAGACAGCAAAATAGAGGATGGAAGTGATTAAATGGACGTAATTAAAGAAGAATTAAAAAAATTAGATATACAACATTATGAAGAAGATTTTCAGTGTTCCATAGACTATAGCTGGAATTTACTGATTTATACACCTATTTTTTTAATTGCTTTAATTGTTTACCCAATAAATCCCTTTTTAGCTGCTCTTTTTACATTTCTAACCACCCTATGTATGGTTTTAGAGTTTAAAGGTGTAGAAATTATTTCTACGTTTCTTCCTAAAAAAGACTGTTTAAATTCTCTGTATATTTACAACCCTAAACCCCAGCAATCATTACCAATAATATTAATAACTGCCCAGAAAGAACATTTAGAACCTTTTTTTAATTTTACCTCTGTTACAGGGTTTAGAAAGAAATCTAAGATTATAATATTTTCTATATTAGCTTTTAACTGTGTTATTTTTTGGGGAGCATTTAAATCTTCTGCCATGAACACGGTAGAGGTTATTTATTTTTGGATAGCTTTACCATTACTTGTGATATTGTATCTAGCATTATTAGCAATTTACTTTAAGTACCGTTTTAGTAAAATTAACAAGTTTAGCAGTGGGTATGAAAGCTTGACAGCTACAGAGACCTTTTCTGAATTAATATCTAGTGGTGATATTAAAAATATTCAACTTTGGTTTTTAGCAAGGGAAGGAGATAATGGATATGATGAAGGTCTTGATTTATTTCTTCAGTCATGTCCTGAAATAGAAATAGCAATTAACTTTCAAAGCTTAATGGGTGAACCCATTAAAGTAATTACAGAGGAAGGGTTACTAAGCACAGCAAAGACATACAAACCTTTAATATTAGAAGCATATAATATTCATCGAATTATATTCGGGACTGAACTGATTAACGGTAGATATAATGGAATGACAGGTGGTTATAAACTTTATCAGTATGGGGGAATAAAAACTATTACCATATCGGGAAAGGATGTATCATTCTTTAAAAATAAACCCCTGGATGAACTGGCTATCGATAATTATAAAGTCTTTACTCGGCAATTAATTAAAAATCTTGACAAATTTTATAAGAATTTATAACCCTTTGAAAGTGGAATTGCTTTCAAGGGGTTTTTTTATGCAAAAAAACAAAAACATTGAATATAGATTATAGAAGTAGAGGTGATAAAAAATGAGATTGACCCAGCTTAAGCCTGGACAAAAGGCTTTTATAAAAAGAGTAAACGATAAGAAGTCAAGGGGGCAAATAACTCGCTTCGGTTTAACTTTTGGAGCAGAAATACATTGTATTAAAAACATTAAAAAAGGACCTGTCATTATTAATGTAGACAACATTTTTTTAGCAATTGGTTATAGATTAGCTCATGAAATAGTAGTTGGGAGGCAAAAAAATGAAAAAGCAAACTATAGCTTTAGTTGGAAATCCTAACGTTGGCAAGTCAGTATTTTTCAATTATTTAACAGGAGTATATGTTGATGTATCTAACTACCCAGGTACTACTGTAGATGTAAGTAAAGGTACATTTCAAGGAAAAGAAATAATCGATTGTCCTGGAGTTTATGGAATTTCCTCATATAACGATGAAGAAAGTGTGACAAGAAATGTAGTGTTAGAAAGCGATATAATCTTAAATATCGTAGATGCAAATCACTTAGAACGGGATCTTTTTTTAACTTTACAATTAATAGATATGGGAAAACCTATGGTAATAGCTTTGAATATGATAGATGAGGCAGAGAAAAACGGAAGAAAAATTAACTATAGACAGTTAACTAGATTGTTAAATGTCCCAATAATACCAACAATAGCTACTCAAAAAAAGGGGTTTGGTTTGTTAAAAAAAACCTTAAAGTCTCCCAAAACTGGTGCTAGTGATAATGAAACTGTAACTAAAGCCATTAAAAGTTTTCCCAAAGCACAGAAGCCTGAAAGAGTACTTCTTTTGGAAGAAGATGAACAGCTTTTAAAAAAATATGGTCTGAGCGCTAATGGGGATAAAGAAAAGTATTATATAAGAAGAAGAGATAGAGTAAAGGCTATAACAAAAAAAATTGTTCAGGATAATCCAGCAAAAAAAAGTGCTAAAAAATTAGTTGACCATTACCTTCTCGATCCATTATGGGGAACGTTATTTTTAATCGGAGTTCTTTATTTAATGTATCTATTTATCGGAGATATAGTTGCACAGCGAATAGTTGATTTTACAGAAGGGGTACTGATGTTAGAGTATATCCAACCCGTCATTAAAAGATCTGTCACTAGCTTTATTGAGTATGAGTCACTCATAGGACAGTTACTGGTGGGAGAGTTTGGGGTTTTTACACTAACTATTACATACTTATTTGGGTTGCTACTTCCTTTAGTAATTGGCTTTTATTTGCTACTATCTATCATGGAAGATAGTGGTTATCTACCAAGAGTAGCCATTCTTTTAGATAAGCATATGACGAAAATCGGTTTAAACGGCAAAGGGGTTATACCAATAATTTTGGGCTTTGGTTGTGTAACAATGGCAATCATTTCAACTAGGATATTAGGAAATAGAAGGGAGCGAACAATAGCAACTTTTCTCTTAGCAATTAGTATCCCATGTAGCGCTCAGTTAGGGGTGATTGTTGGGATGATAGCACCATTGGGGGTGAAATATATTACAATCTATATAGTAGTAATGTTAGGAACTTTTTGTATGGTAGGACTTTTACTTTCATATATTGTTCCTGGTAGGACAACAAGTTTAATGTTAGACATTCCAACCCTTCGTTTTCCTAAAGCTTTAAATGTTTTGCAAAAAACATACAATAAAACTATTGGATTTTTACAAGATGCAACCATACTATTCGCTCTAGGAGCAGTGTTAATAACGTTCCTGCACTATTTTGCAATACTAGACTTATTACAAGTAATATTACAGCCAATAACTGTAAGCTGGCTAGGGTTACCCCAAGAATCGGCAAATGCCTTTATAATGGGAATTATCCGTCGTGATTTTGGTACTGCTGGTTTACATAATTTGGTATTATCTGCTGAACAAACCCTAATAGCACTTACGACAATAACTTTATTTACCCCTTGTATTGCTTCGGTTATGATAACATTTAAAGAAAGGGGTCCATTGGTAGGTGCAATAACAATAACTCTCAGCATTGCTATTGCCTTTTTTATTGGAGGGATCCTAGCTTGGGTGCTAGGATTATCGTAATTTTTGCGAATTAATAGTAAGCTTCTCTTTACCAAAATGAAATAGTATATTATAATTGTACTATAGTCGAAATATTATATATGCGAAAGAAGGGGAAGTATGGATGTTACTAAAGGATCATTAAAGAAAACGGTGATTCTGTTAGCTTTGCCGGTTGTTTTAAGAATGACATTGCAGATGATTGTAGGTGTTGTTGACTTAGCTTTTATAGGTCAGCTGGATAGCACAGAGGCTACAGCTGCAGTGGGAATGGCGAATCAGTTAGTTATGACTACTATAACAGTGGCTACGGCTTTTACTATCGGTACAACAGCATTGATTGCCAGGTATGTGGGAGCAAAAGATCCTGAAAAAGCAGGTGAAGTCGCTCAGCAGTCAATTGTGCTAACCTTTGGTTCAGGAGTAATCTTAGCAATACTAGGGTCTATCTTTGCTGAATCTATAATGAGCTTTTTAGTAGAAAGAGGAGCGGGGGATGAAAACACTGCAGAGGTAATACGACAAGGGACAATATACTTAAGAATTATCGTTTTTTCTTTGCCTTTAATGTTTGTAATGATGAATACAAATGCTATTCTACAAGGAGCAGGGGATATGAAAACTCCTCTGTATATAATGATATTTGCTAATTCATTTAACATTCTATTTGATTGGTTGCTGATATTTGGCATAGGAATATTCCCGCAACTAGGGGTAGCTGGTGCTGCAATTGCCACCGGGGGAGCTCGAAGTTTAGCAGGACTTATAGGAGCTATAGTTTTAACTAGAAATAAAAACTTCAACTTAAAACTGTTTCAAATAAAATTTGATAAAAAAATTATACGGGATATTCTTAAAATTGGAATCCCTTCTGCTGGTGAGCAAGGAGTAAGAAGCAGTGGGCAATTAATCTTTACAATGATTGCCGCTTCTTTAGGTCCTTTGGCAATAGCCTCTAACGCCATCGTTCTAAAGGCTATGTCTTTTTCTTTTATGCCGGGATTTGGATTTGGTTTAGCAGCAACAACTTTAGTTGGACAAAATTTAGGAGCAGGGAATTATAAGCGAGCAAAAGAATGTGGCTACTTAGCAACAAAAATGGCTTTTATATTTATGACCGGGGTTGGACTGTTCTTTTTCTTTGGCTCTGATTTAATAGCTATGTTTTTTCATAAAGATGAGAGTGTGCGGCAGGTTGTATCAGAGTGTATTAAGATATTAGCGATTTCTCAGCCCGCTTTAGCTTTTGTTATGGTAATGGCAGGAGGACTAAGGGGAGCTGGAGATACTAAATTTGTATTAGTTACAACTATGGCTGGAACATGGGGCATGCGAGTTATAGTGGCATATATCTTTGCCAACCTTTATGGCATACACGGGCTATGGTATGCAATGGTTTTAGATAACTTTGTAAGAGCTATAATGATGTTCTATAGATTCAAAGGTGAAAAATGGCAGGAAATCAAGGTCGGGGAACAATCGAAACAATCAACAGCTAATGCTTAAGTAAAAGGGACTACTAGTAGAGGCTTTTTCCTTTATTAGCTGTTAGTTAATTTGTGATAAAAGGATATATTTTCAAAAAATGTATCCTTTTTTTAAAGTAAAAAACAATATAAAGGTGTGTCAATAATAAACCCAAGAATTAAAAGCAGCAGAGATTACTAAAACATGTAGCTGACAAGGACAGGCTTAATAAAAATAAACTTAGAAGATAACATCAACTAATTGGCATGTTCAAATTAAAATTAGCATTATAAACACTCAATAGTTGTTGAATTGTGTTCAATCAGAAAAAATGTAATCTGGCATAATACTAACTATAAAGCCATGGAAACTGTTAAATAACCAGAAAACACCATTAAAAAAATGGTGGATTTTATAATGTGAAGATGGTATAATGTAAACTAAATAAACGTATTATTAAATATAGTTAATAAAAATAAATAGCTTGACTTTAGAATTAAAATAAGTATTATATATAATATGAGAGCACCTGAGGTGTTCGATAACACCTTTTAATTTTCAACCTACACTTTGACTTTGGGAGCTCGCGTTTCATCTGTAACACTATGCCTCTTTTTGTGGACAGTGGAGCTTGTGAACAGAGCACCCCCCTGAAATAACAGGGTTTTGAAAATTATAGGGTATCGGCATTTTGGGGCACTTAATACTTAAACATTTGTGAGCGTCAATCTTTGATTGACGCTATTTTTATTTATAAACCTAAACAGAAAAGATACTCTACATAAGTTTTTAGTAAAAACATTTAATAAAAATAAATACTTTTTTAAACAATCAATAGCTATGGTATTAAAGGAAAAAATATTATGTTTATGACTCTTAGAAATTAACGGTTGTCAAACTTATTTGTCTAGAATATAATGGAACTATAGGAGTCTACCATAGATATGGAGACAACCTAAAAGTATTGATTGCAACTAAAAAATACTGCTTAAAGCCTTTTAGGCATGAGACAGGCATAATATAGATGTTCCCTTCAAAAAAGAGGGATGTTTATGCATGTCTATCTGCCGAACTTGGAAGATAGATTTTTTATTTAGTAATGGTAAGTTTAAGTTTTTATACTAGCATTGTTGGGGTAAATACCTACGTAAAATATAATTGCAAAATGAGCAGATTTTAAATTCCTATGCAAAAGAGTTATTTAGAAAAAACAAGATTTTTTGCCTTAGGTTCTCGTTAGTTAGTTTGGTGGAGTTAATTGGATTTATCGATAAAAACGTTGTTATACATGGAGTTTTAAAGTTTTTTAATCGCCTAAAGTTTATTTTAAAAGGAGGGATGATTTTGAAGATTGGTTTTATAGGAGCAGGTAAAGTAGCTAAAGGGTTTGGGATTTACCTTAAGAATAACGGACTTCATTTATCAGGTTTTTCCAGTAGGTCCCTTGATTCTGCACAAAAAGCTGCTGATTTGACGGAGTCTACAGTATTATCTTTAGAAAACGTAGTAAAAAAAAGCGAAGTGATTTTTATAACCACTCCTGATGATTTAATTAAAGAAGTTTGTAATAAAGTGGCAGAAGAAATTGGCTTTAACCAGGGGCAAACAGTAGTCCATATGTCAGGGAGCTTGTGCTCTGAGCAGTTAAAAGCGGCGTCACAACAAGGATGTAATATCTTTTCATTACACCCCCTTCAGTCCTTTGCTGAACCTATGACATCTGCAAAGAAATTAGAAAATACTTTTTTTACATGGGAAGGAAAAGGAGAGAAAAAAGGTATAAACAATATTCTTACTGTACTTGGAAACAATAACATTGAAATCTCACCTGAGGATAAGGCTTTGTACCATAGCGCAGCATGTATAGCATCAAACTATTTAGTATCTTTATTGGATTCGGCTATAAACTTGTTAGAGGATATAGGAATTGACAGAAGTCTTTCATGTGAAATGATCAGTAACCTAGCGTCAGGAACAGTATCAAACATTTCTGACTTAGGCACAACTGATGCGTTAACAGGTCCTATTGTACGAGGGGATGTATCTACAGTGTTGGGTCACTTAAGTTCTTTTGATAAAAACAATCTAAGTGATATAAAAAGCATGTATACATTAATGGGACTTAGAACTTTAGATATAGCTGAAAAGAGGGAATTAAGTCCAGATAAAATAAAGGAAATTGAAACAATTCTTAAGGAGGAAAAATAATATGGGAAAATTTTCTGTAAGTTCGTTTGTAAAAGCAAAGAAGAATGGTGAAAAGATTACCATGCTTACAGCTTATGATTATTCAACAGCTAAGCTTTTTGATAATGCGGGGATAGATGCAATGTTAGTTGGCGACTCATTAGGAATGGTTATGCTAGGGTATGATGACACTCTAAAGGTGACAGTGGATGATATAATCCATCATAGCAGGGCTGTAGCTAGGGGATGTAAAGAGGCAATGGTTGTAGCTGATATGCCATTTTTGTCATATCATGTCAGTAAAGAAGAGTCCATAAAAAATGCAGGTAGGCTAATTCAAGAAGGTAATGCCCAAGCTGTTAAGCTAGAAGGTGGTATTGAGATTATCGACAAAGTTAAGGGGATTATTAACGCTCAAATACCTGTAATGGGGCACCTAGGTTTGACACCTCAATCGGTTAATATTGTGGGAGGATACAAGGTACAAGGTAAGTCAGAAAAACAAGCTCAAAAGTTAATAGATGATGCACTTGCATTGGAAAAAGCAGGGGTGTTTGCTATTGTATTAGAATGTGTCCCTGCTGAACTAGCTAAAATAGTGAGTGAAAGACTTAGAATTCCAACTGTAGGGATTGGGGCAGGAAATAAAACAGATGGTCAGATACTGGTTTATCAGGATATGCTTGGCATGTATAGTGATATGGCGCCAAAGTTTGTTAAACAGTATGCTAATATTGGTGGGCAAATGGAGACAGCTGTAAAAGATTATATAAAAGAAGTTAAAGATACTAGTTTCCCTGAAAAAAAACACTCATTTTCGATAAAAGAAGAAGTTTTGAAAAAGCTATACTAATGTTAGTGGAGGGCAAAAATGAAAATAATTAACTCAGTTTCTGATATGCAGGCATTTTCTAAAAAAGAAAAGCTCCACGGAAAGAAGATTGGTTTTGTTCCTACAATGGGCTTTTTGCATAAAGGACATCTCAGTTTAGTTGAAGAGGCAAGGAGCCAAAACGAAATCGTAGTAGTAAGCATTTTTGTTAATCCGACCCAGTTTGGTGAAGGAGAAGACTTTGATATTTACCCTAAGAACTTTCACAGAGATAAAGAACTATTAGAGGAAATGGGGGTAGATGTTATTTTTTATCCAACTGTTGACGAGATGTATCCCAGGTCTTATAATACTTATGTTGATGTTTATAAAGTCACAGAAAAACTATGTGGCGCTTCAAGGCCGGGTCATTTTAAGGGAGTTACTACAGTAGTTGCTAAGCTCTTTAACTGTGTGCTTCCGGACAATGCTTATTTTGGTTTAAAGGATGCACAACAGGTAGTTGTTATCTCTAAAATGGTAAGAGATCTTCATTTTCCTGTAACTATAGTGCCTTGTCCTATAGTTAGAGAGGCTGATGGTTTAGCACTTAGTTCTAGAAATGTAAACTTGAAAAAAGACCAGAGGGAGCATGCCACAGTATTATATCAGTCTTTAAAAAAGGCAGAAGAAATGGTGGAAAATGGTTGCCTAGATGCAGAAAAGATTAAAAAATCTATTGCTGACAAAATTAAAACATACCCACAGGCTGAAATTGACTATGTAGAAATTGTAAATTTTGATACTTTGGAAGATATTCAGGTTCTAAAGGGAAAAAACCTTATAGCGTTAGCAGTTAAAATTGGTAAAGTCAGACTGATAGATAATATAATAGTGGAGGTGTAAAGATTTATGCTATTGACAATGTTTAAGTCCAAAATTCATAAAGCAACTGTAACGGAAGCAGATTTAAATTATGTAGGAAGTGTAACTATAGACTCAGAGTTGTTAAAAGCTTCCAATATACTTCCTCACGAAAAAGTACAAGTTGTCAACAATAATAACGGTGCAAGACTTGAAACGTATGTAATAAAAGGAGAACCAGGTAGTAAAACTATTTGTTTAAATGGGGCAGCAGCTAGGTTAGTACAGCCAGGAGATAACGTAATTATAATTTCATACTGTCAGGTAGATGAGAAAGAGGCAAAAGAGCATGAGCCTACAATAGTATTTGTCGATGATGATAATAATATCCAATCTGTGGAAAATGGTGAAAAGCACGGCGAAAAGAGATAATTTAGCTTAAAACCCAAAAAAGTATCCGTTTTGGATGCTTTTTTGGGTTTTATTGTGTTGAACTAAGCTGACTCTCCAGTGATTAAAGTTTAATTTTATTATCTACTGCTTAAATTTAGGAGGTACAATTAACCAATCTTTTTTCTTCATTAGCTTTAAGAGTTTCCTTCCAGAATCTACACATTGGCTGTGAAATTTGGCAAACTCTGCAGCTATATCTTCTCGAACAAAGGAAGCCATCGCTCCGCTTAGTCCCATCAAACCACCCTTAATTTCACCTGTTAAGTACTGGGCGATTTCTATGTCTTCATAAAACGCGCCTGCAGGCAGCTCGCTCTTTATACTTGGTTTAGAACTAAAAGAGTTTTCCAAAGAAATTCCTTCCTGTTCAAGCATCTTTTCCATTTGTTCAAGAATTGGAGTATCAACCTTTTGAATTTTCGTTGATAGATATTTTTGCAAATCATCGTCTTTTGCATGGTTTAACATAACTTTATTAGCATTAATAGTAAACTTCATGGTCATTGCACTTTCCCACAATACTGTTGCTTCCATAACATTCAAAGGATCATTGTTCAAACTTAAAACCTCCCATTAAATCTTTATTATAGTTTATCCTTATATAGCTTCAATATTTGTGTTGGCAAATTTTATTGTTGTTAAGTTTTGGTTTATTATTTATGTTATAATAAAATTAAGATTATACGGTTGCTGAGTCAAACTTTTGAATTCCAAGTTAGTTGGCTATAAACTCTTTATTTGACTATTTAACGGGGAGCTCATAGGTCAAAAGCCAGTAAAAAGGACTAGTTAACTAATAATCATCAGAGCTAGGATTCTTACCGTTAAAGCTTCAGGTTAGTTAGTGATTATTGAAATTGGGGCTAGGAGGCATATAGATGGAAAGATGTGGATGTGATCAGTGCACACAACAATATTGCTCTAAAAAAGTTTCAATATTTCAGGGATTGAATATTGAAAGTTTAGCAAAAATAAGTTCCAAAGTTGTACATAAGACATATAAAAAAGGTGAAAAACTTTTTTTACAAGGGGATATAGCACAAAATCTTTATATTATAAATTCTGGTAAGATAAAGGTATTTAAGGATTCATCCAATGGGAAAGAGCAGATACTTTATATCCTAACAGATGGTGACACAATTGGTGAATTAAGCCTATTAAAAAAGGAAACCATAAACTATAGCGCAGTAGCTATGGAAAATACCCGTGTATGTATGTTGACAAGTCATGATTTTCAACAAGTAATTAGACAAGAGTCTGAAATTATACTTAAAATCATGGAAACTGTGGGAGAAAGACTCCAGAAAGTTGAAGGTTTAGTTCAAAATTTAGGAACCAAAGATGTAGAAGCAAGGCTTGCACAAACTCTAGTCAACTTAGCGGAAGAATATGGCACAGTAAATAAATCAGGAGTTAACTTAACCCTACCAATGTCTAGGGAAGATTTATCCAATTATGTTGGAGTTGCTAGGGAAACAATAAGCCGCAAGCTTGGAGTACTACAAGATGAAGGGCTTATAGAATTACTATCAAGTAAAAAAATAATTATTAAAGATTTAAATAAACTTATGCAGCATTCTTCTCAAGATTAGGAGGGGAACAATGTCAGATAAAATTATTGTTGATTGGGAGAAGGAAGAACAAAAAATTGAAGAAGAATATAAAAAAAAGATTAACCAGCTAAAGCAGAGAAAAAAAGAAAGCCAGATGGTTGGTAATATATTAGCAAAAGGTGTCCTTCCAGTGTTGGTGTTGGAAATTGTTTCTAGAGAACCTAAAAATGGTAACGAAATTTCAGTTACTATTGGAGAGATTACTGAAGGAAAGTGGATACCTAGCACAGGTGGAATTTATCCAATTTTAAAAAAGATGGAAAAGAAAGGGTTTATGGACGCCAAGTGGGATGACCCTGATAAAAGAAACAAAAAAATGTATAGCATAACCGACAGTGGCTTTAATGAATTGTATAATCAAAGAGAACAATTATTATCGAGTTTAAGCCAAACAAAGCTAATTTTTGAGGGTATTGAAAATTATATACAAAAAAAAGTCAATTCTTAGATAACAAGGATTGGCTTTTTTTGTATATAGAAACCAAAATTGACATATACTATCACAAGTGATAACATTGCAATTAAGATGTCACTTGTGATAGCATAATAGAGGGGTGAAAATCAAAATGAAAATCAAAGAACCTGTAAGCACAATAACCCATTTAGTTACTTGTATTTTGGCTGTAATAGGGACTGTATATTTAGTGATGAAGGCTAGAGGAGATACAGTAAAGGTTTTATCAATGTCTATCTATGGGTTAAGTCTAATCTTACTATATGGGGCTAGTTCAGCATATCATTGGGTTAACTCTACTGATAAAGTGGAGCGAGTGTTAAAGAAAGTCGATCATCTAGCCATTTTTGTGCTGATAGCAGGAACTTACACCCCAGTCTTGATATATGGTTTAGAAGGTGCATGGCGTATAAGTATGGTATCCACTATATGGGTATTAGCGTTAGCAGGTATGATAGTGAAGTTTTTCTTTATCAACGTTCCTAGATGGGTTTCATCTGTAATTTATGTTAGTATGGGGTGGTTTGCAGTAGTTCCGTTTTATCATTTAGTGCAAGTATATGTTACTGAGGCCATTATTCTAATGATTTTAGGAGGGATACTGTATTCAATCGGTGCTTTAGTTTATGCTAGAAAGTGGTTTGACTTTATACCAAATAAATTTGGGTTTCATGAAAATTTTCATCTTTGGGTTATGGCTGGAAGTATAGTTCATTTTTTAATGATAGTTTTGTTTATCCTTCCTCTTTAAACTTTCCATGGGGTTTCAATTTTGAATATTGATATCCCTTCTTAATAAAAGGCTACAAAAAATAATAATTAATTCTCGTTATATGTTATAAGGTGAACTTTTAATGTTTAACTTAAAAAGCTGTCTCAAAAACAGAAATGATTTATCTGTTTTGAGACAGCTTTTTTGTTTGAAATATTATTCATCTATTTCTTCAAAAAGTTCTTTTCCAACTCCGCACTCAGGACACTCATAATCCTCTGGTAAGTCTTCAAAAGAAGTTCCGGGTTTAGCTACACCTTCTTCCCCCTTTTCTGGGTCATAAATGTAGTCACAAACTGTACATCTGAATTTTTTCATTGATATCACCTCCAAATACTTAATATGATAAAAAAGGAAATTATATCCCTGTGGTAAAAAAGTATAGCATAAGATAAAATGAAAGAAAAGGTAAAAATTAATTTTTTAAAGGAGAGGTGGATTTGAACTTAACAAGTTGTCAAATTTCGAAAATAGTATCAGGAGAGTTAATTGGAAATAAAGATGTGGAAATTGATTATATCTACTATGATGTTTTAAAGCAAGATAATCCGAAAACACCATTTTTATATATTCCCTATATAAATAACTATAGAAATATTGACAGTACAAATTTTATAGAAACTATGGCGACTAAAGGAGCAAAGGGAGTTTTACTAGAAAAACATCAATTAACTATGGTGGACACTAAAGGCTTTCAGTTTTATGTTATTGTAAAAGATTTGCAAAAAGCCAGCCTGGCGTTAGCTAGACACTATAGACTTCAGCATAAAGGGAAAGTTATATCAGTCACCGGTAGTTGTGGAAAAACTACTAGTAAAGAGATGATAAACCAAGTTTTTGAGTCTGCAAAAATAAAATCGTTAAAAACAGAGAGAAATATCAATGGTTTTGGGGGAGCATCTCATGTGCTATTTAATTCTGAGGGTAATGATTGGTTAAACATAGAGGTGGGAGTAAATGGGCTAAAGAGGTTGCCACTTTTAGCTGAAACAATTTTACCTGATTACCTGCTTGTTACTAACATTTATAATACCCACTTTGATAGAATTCAAACCCTTGAAGAAGTTGCTAGCCACAAACTAAAACTTGCTCATAATAGCTCCCCTCCAAAAATTGTTGTGCTAAATGGAGATGACCCATATTTACAAGATTATGTTACAGATCAAACTATAACTTTTGGTTTTGGAAGCCATAATGATTATGTTATAAAAGATATTCATAGCCAAAACTTGGCTGGGAGTAGTTTTACAATATTCCAAGGAAATGAAAAGTATACGGTTAAGACCCCACTAGTAGGCAAGCACAATGTTGCCAATGCTTGTGGTGTATTTGCCCTATGCAATAGTATAGGGATAGAACCAGAGCATATAATGGCTGGAATATCATCATTTACCGGTCTAGTCCATGAGAATTATGAAACAAGTGGATTTAAAAAAGTTATTAAAAGACACTTTTATGACGACAGCCAGCACTTTAACCTCCCTGGTTTAGAATCAGGTCTTGAAACTTTTTTTACAATAACACCCAAAAATGGCTATCTAATTTTGGGATATGATTACAAGTTTGAGAGTAAAAATTTTGATTTTTTTGATTTATTCAACATATTATCTAGGTATAAAGATAGGATCAAAGGCCTTTACTTAATTGGGGTAGAATGGGAAAACCAAAGTGCTTTTTTAGATAATATATCAAAAGAAATAAAAATTTTTTCTGATATTAAAGGGGTAACAAAGGAGATAAAAACGAGAACTTTGCCCGGTGATTTTGTTTATTTAAAAGGAGATTTTCACCAACATTTAAGAAAAATCTTCACTTTGCTGGAGGACAAAAATGAGTATAGAAAATAGTATTGATATAATTTATTCGTTTTATAATAAAATAGGCGAAAAAATTCCCCTTGATTATCACGATAGCCAGTTCAGGTCCCCTTGTATAACAAGGAAACTACTAAGTATTTCTTCTGTTGATTCTGTGATAGATAGAAATATTATTGTTATAGGAAGCAAGGGTAAGGGGAGCACAGCAGAAATTCTTGGTGAAATTTTAAAAAGACACAGCATTAAGGTGGGGTTGTTTAAAAGCCCTCACTTAATTGATTTTAAAGAACGTATTCAAGTAGACGGAGAAAAAATAAGTAGCGACGATTTAAATAGAATAGTTAAAGCCCTTGAAAAAAACATAAATGCAGTGGGGAATAGCATAAAACCTCCTAAATATCTTGGCCCAAATGGTATAATGTTGGTTGCAGCTTTAAAGTATTTTAATGAAAATAAAACACAACTAAATATTCTGGAAGCTGGGAGAGGCGGTTTATATGATGATACTTATAAGATGGGAAAAAAAATCATTTTTACCCCTATTTTTAAAGAACATAAATACAGACTTGGTAATTCGTTAGAAGAAATATCTCAAACTAAAATAAAAGCTATGAACAATAACACTACACATGCGGTTATATCTAAACAAGTAAATAGCATGGTCCATAGGCAATTTAAAAAGCAGGCAACAAAATTTGACATAAAGACAAAAGAGTTTAACAAGGATTTTGTAATTAGGAATGATGAGTCAACAACCAAGCTAAAAATAGATTCTAAAAGGTATAATCTTCAATTTCCCCCCTTGCCCCAATACATTACCGAAAATTTTGTAACAGCAACTGTTGCGGCAAAATTTTTAGGTAATGTCACTTTAAACGAATCCACTTTAAATTCTATAGCTAATAACTTAAAATTGCCTGGCAGATGCGAAGTCATAAAAACACCTACCAAAACCCTTTTGTTTGATGGTATGGTCAGCAGTGAATCGGCTAAAGAAGTATCCACATTTTTAGATAAACTTCATATGCATGGCAAAAAAGCCTGCTTGTTAGCATTACCCAAGGACAAAGATCTAAATGGAGTAATTGAGCAACTTGCCGATAAATTTGACTTAATAATATTGACCGAAACCACCCAAACTCAATACCCTTTTGATAACAAGAAATTTTACGGCACAAATCTTAAAATAATACCAAACCCTCAAAAAGCTATAAAATACATAGAGGATAACGATATTTTAAATATATGTGTATTTGGCACACAATCTTTGTTAGGAGAAATAAAAAAAGTTTATCAAAATACTTGACAGCCTATATCACTCAATGTATAATCTAATTAAGAATAATTACTATTACTTCAAAGGTCTATTTAATAAAAAATTTAATTATTATCTAATAACAATTTAATAAAAATTTATTAGGAATTGTAAAATTCTAGAACTATAGCATGGATAAAAGTAGAAATAAACCTCAGATTCTTAGCCTAGGCTTAAAAATGACATTATGATAGCTGGCTTGGGGTACTTTTTAATTGTCATATTAAGTGTTGTAGAATTTTGCAATAGTCTATTAGAAATTATATTTTGGAGGGATTACATATGGATAAAAAAACTTTAGAAAACTTAAAAGAGGCATTTGCTGGTGAATCACAAGCAAATAGAAAATACTTAGCTTTTTCAAAGCATGCTGAAAAGGAAGGGCATAAAAATGCAGCTAAAATGTTTAAAGCAGCGGCTTTGGCTGAAACGATCCATGCCCATTCCCATTTAAAAGCTATGAACGGCATTGGAAGTACAGAAGAAAACCTTAAAGAAGGAGTGGAAGGAGAAACTTTTGAATTTGAAAAAATGTATCCTGACATGGTTAAAAGAGCAGAAGAAGTAGGTGAAAAGCAGGCTGCAAGATCTTTTAAGTTTGCCATGGAAGCAGAGAGGGTTCATGCAGAACTATATCAAAAAATGCTTGACAACATAGATTCCGATGAAGAATACACTTTTCACTTATGTAAGATTTGTGGCAATGTTGAACTAAAACCGGTGGACAAATGTGTTATCTGCGGAGCAGGTTCAAAAGCATTTGAAATAATAGAATAATTCCCCCTAAAGAGTGGCTGTAGGTACAGTCACTTTTTTTTGCAAATAAAAACTGAATTTGCAAACAATATACAATAAATGAAAAATAACGCTTATATTACGATTGTGTAAAGATAAATTACATGATATAATTAGGGTGTCGAAGTAAAAAAAGGGGGTACATATATGGGAGTATTCAGGTATCTGACTCAATTTTTTAGAAAGTATAAGTGGTACTATTTTTTTGGGATTTTTTGGCTACTAGTAGTTAATGTAGTTCAGATGATGGTCCCAAGGCTGTTGGGTAATATAACCGACAGTTTAGCCCAAGGTATGCTTGATGCAAGAGGTTTGTTGATGTATGCATTAATGATACTAGGGATTGGTTTGATTATGGGATTTGGCAGAGCGTTGTGGAGAATATTCATTACTGGATCTGCAAGAAGGTTGGAATATTATCTTAGGACTAAACTTTTTGCACACCTTCAAAAGATGTCCCCTAACTATTTTAATAGAATGAAAACAGGCGATTTAATGGCACATGCTACCAATGATATTAACGCTGTTCGCATGGCTTTTGGTGGTGGGATTATTATGGCTACCGATGCTATTGTATTAACTTTATTAGCTGGAGGGCTGATGGTAGCTCAAGTGGGCTGGCAGCTGACTTTAATCGCAATTATACCATTGCCTATTTTAGCTGTATCAGCCAGTTCTTTTGGCAGGATAATTCATAGTAGATTTAAAAACGTTCAAGCTGCTTTTTCTACCATGACTGAATCAGTACAGGAAAACCTAGAAGGAGCAAGAGTGGTGAAGGCATTTGTTCAAGAGGATGAAGAAATAAAGAGGTTTGAAGAAGCTGCACAAAAGCATGTGGATACAAATGTTCACTTAGTTAAAGTTTGGGGTATGTTAGAGCCCTTAGTACAAGTTTTAGCTACAGCAAGTGTAATTTTAATAGTAATGTTTGGAGGTAGAGCAGTAATAAATGGCAGTATTTCTATAGGTGACTTTGTTGCTTTTAATAGCTATTTGGTCATGCTGATTTGGCCTATGATGGCCATAGGTTGGGTTATTAATGTTTTACAGCGTGGTAGAGCTTCTATGGATAGACTGAATGCAATTTTAGATGAACAGCCGGATATCTATGATGGCGACAACGCAAAAGATGTAGATGTTCAAGGAAATATTGAAATAAAAGACTTATCTTTTGAATATGAAGATGGGCACAAGGCCTTAAAAAATATAAACCTTAATATTAAAAAAGGTAAAACTGTGGCAATAATAGGAAGAACAGGAAGTGGTAAGACTACCTTAGTTAATTTATTGTTACGTTTGGCTAATCCTCCTCGAGGAACAATATACGTAGATGGGGTAGATATTAATGATATTAAGCTAAAAAATCTACGAGAAAGCATAGGATACGTACCTCAAGATAATTTTTTGTTTTCAACAGATATTTCCAATAACATAGCTTTTGCTTTAGAAAAAACTAACACCATTGAAGTCGAGGAAGCAGCAAAATTTGCACATATTTATGATAATATTATCGAGTTCCCCGAAAAATTTGACACCATGGTAGGAGAGCGCGGCGTAACTCTATCCGGAGGGCAAAAACAAAGGATTTCTATTGCAAGAGCAATAATAAAGGACCCAGAAATTTTAATTTTAGATGATAGTCTATCCGCTGTAGATACTCAAACAGAGGAGGAAATATTAAAACAACTGGAAGATATTATGAATAATAAAACAAGTATCATTATATCTCATCGTGTTTCAACTGTTAAGGACGCTGATGAAATAGTTGTTATGGACCAAGGAGAAATTGTAGAAAGAGGCAATCATGATGAGTTAGTAAAACAAGGTGGCTTGTATGCCAACCTGAACCATAAGCAGCAGTTGGAAGAAAAGCTGGGAAGCGCATAAAGGGGGATGAGTTATGGCTAATCAAAATTACCATGAAGAAGAAAAATTAGGCAAAGCATATGACGGGCGATTAATGAAAAGGTTATTAAAATATAGTGCACCATATTGGAAAGCATTTTTAATTTCAATACTATTGCTTGCTGTAGTCACTGGAATTCAGATAGCTAGACCATATATTGTGGCGGTAGCGATTGATGACTATATATTCACCTCCCCCATGATAGCTTTTGAACCAGGCGAAGAACCTCAAGAAGGTATTGAACATCAAGGTAAAGTATTTATTAAAGAAAGGCACCTTGATAAAGATTATCCTGAAAACCCTAAGTATCAAATTATGGTGTATGAAGGAGAAAACTATTTAGTTCCTTCTACATTTCAAAGGGAAGAATACACCATAGAAGAACGCCAAGGAGAAGTTTTTTTCATCAACGAACAAGGTGAGTTTACAGGGGATATAATGGATGAAAACACATATAGTCATTTCCGCGAAAATGACGTTAAAGGTTTGACAAGGCTAGGAATCACTTTTTTAGTTATAGTGCTACTAGGATTTGGTCTTAATTATGCTCAAGTACTTATTTTACACAAAACCTCTTTTAAAATTATTTACAATTTAAGAGTAGAGGTTTTTACACATCTTCAAAATATTCAACTGTCATATTTTGATAAAAGTCCAATAGGTAGACTGGTAACAAGGGTAACTAATGATACCGAAAGGTTAAAAGAAATGTTTATTGGTGTCATGGTTAATGCTTTTAGAGATATTTTTATGTTAATTGGTATAGTAATAGTCATGCTTAGATTAAATTTCCAGTTAGCTCTTATAGCTCTATCTGCCATTCCCTTTGTAGTAATTGCCAGCATTATTTTTAGAATTAAAGCTAGGGCAGCCTATCGAGAGGTCCGTACAAAACTAGCTAGAATAAATGCAAGCATAGCTGAAAACATATCTGGGATGAAGATAGTACAGATATTTAAACAAGAGGATAAAAAATACAATGAGTTTGATGAAATAAATAAAGGACATTTAAGTGCAGCTCTAAGGGAAGTGAAAATCTTTGCTATTTATAGGCCGGTTGTGGATATTCTTCACTTTTTAGTATTAGCCCTCATTGTTTGGTGGGGTGGAGGTTCGGTAATGGATGGAACTTTGGAGATTGGAGTGCTTTACGCTTTCACTACTTATATAAGAATGTTCTTCCAGCCAATTAACGCTATAACCGAAAAGTATAACATATTACAAGAGGCCATGGCTTCATCAGAAAGAATTTTCCAATTGCTGGACACTGAAATAGAAGTTACTAATCCTAAGGAACCTAAAAACCTACCCAAAGTAGAAGGCGCTATAGAATTTAAAAATGTTTGGTTTGCTTATAATGACAACGAGTGGGTGTTAAAGGATATTAACTTTGAAGTTAAACCAGGAGAAACAGTAGCTTTTGTTGGCGCCACTGGGGCAGGGAAAACTTCTATAATAAACTTAATTAGCCGCTTTTACGATATACAAAAAGGTGAAATCTTAGTAGATGGAATAAATATTAAAGATGTTAAACAAGAAGAATTGAGGAAAAATATTGGTGTTGTATTACAAGATGTGTTTGTGTTTAGTGGAGATATAAAAAGCAATATAAGACTAAACAATGACCATATAGACGATGAAAAGATAAAGGAAATTGCTAGAACTATATATGCTGATACTTTCATAGAAAAACTTCCTGGAGGGTATGAGCATGAGGTTCAAGAAAGAGGTTCAACTTTATCTTCTGGTCAACGGCAATTGTTAGCCTTTGCTCGTGCTTTGGCTTTTGATCCTTCTATTTTAGTTTTAGATGAAGCTACTGCAAATATAGATACCGAAACAGAAAGTATTATTCAAAACGCATTAGAGAAGTTACAAGAGGGTAGAACTACTTTAGTGGTGGCACATCGTCTTTCTACTATACAAAACGCAGATAAGATTATTGTAATGCATAAAGGTAAAATTAGAGAAATGGGAACACATCAAGAACTGTTAAACAATGGAGGAATTTATCATGATTTATATCAACTCCAATATAAAGAGCAACTAGCTCAGTAAAAAAAGGTGCTGCCTCTCTACACTTGGCAGCACCTTTTTTAAGTCAGTTCAAAATCTAGGAAACTTTCTGAGACTGAAATTAAGGGTTATGGGCAATTAGACCTACTTTTTTATATTATTAAATATAAGATATTTTTAGCAGGAAAAAAACGGACTAAAGTCGAAACTTACATTTATGGAAATACAAGCGGGAGGAGACACCATGTTTAATCAAATTCAAACCCTAGAGTGGCTTATCGAAGACGCCAACGAAAATGTAAGATATCTCACTGCTAAAAACATCTTGAATATGCCACAATGCTCCTTAAAAAGGTTAAAACATAATATAAAAAGCGATATAACATATATAGACGCAATAGCAAATCAAAATGAAGACGGTAGCTTAGGAAGTGGAAACGTTTGGGATGGTACTCCTGCAATACTGCTGAAGCTAGTTCAAAGGGGTTTTGATATTTCTGATCCTAACATTCACAAAAGTTGCAGACATATATTGGAATATCAAGATAAAAATTACAGATGGGCTGCTATGTTAAACCAAGATCTAAGTGAATATCACCACTGTTATGCTGTGGACAGTTTTTTTCTAAAAACGTTACTGTTAGCAGGCTTTCCTCCTTTGGATATCAGAGTAAGAAAAAGTTTTGCAAAAGTTATAAAGCAGCAAAGTAAAGATGGAGGATGGGGGAAAGGATGTAAAAAATTTGAAAAAGGAATGAGCTGCCCTTTTAAAACGTTGCAAGTAATTCATGCTTTGAGCTTAGTTCAACTTCCTCAATATGAACATAAGTTAGAACAAGGCGTTAAATTTTTGAATAGCTATTTGAAAATCAAATCTCAACAACAAATAAATGAGTTGCTTTTGAAAAGGCTAGATATTTTAGAGTTTCTAAAGATTGCTGTAGATATTCTGCCTAAAGAAGATTTAAACTGGGCTAAAAAATGGGCTTTGACTTATTATAACGGTACATATTTTCAATTGCCTAAATTCCTTAAAGAAAATTGTTTAACTTATGGAGATTATTTTAGTGATAAAATGTCTAAAGAATTTTTTTCATACCATTTAACATACTTTATGTTTAAACTAAACACAAGTTCTTAGGAACTTGTGTTTAGTATTTTACCTCTGATATAATAAATTTAAAGGAGGAATTTAATAATGGGAAAAAATCAAAAAAAGATACTTTCAATTATTTCTGACGAAACATTAACAGTTGCGCAAAAGAAACATTTTTTATCCATAGAAGGGGAAAACATGCTACCATATGTAAATGTATCAGCTGAAACTCGCAGATTCTACGAACAGGGAATACTTTGTGACCTTTATGAAGGCAATGCCCCATATCGACCTAGATATGTGTTGCCTGACTATCAAAAACTATTAGAAAACGGTAGTGAATTTTTGGGGCTTAAACCTCCACAAGATTTTTTCGAAGCTATCCAAACCCTGTTAATTGCCTACAATCATGTTCCTTCAATTACAGGAAAACCAGTATATTTAGGGAATGTTGATACTTTGTTGCAGCCTTTTACTGGAGGTGTCAGCGAATGTGAACTTTATAAACAAATTAAATGGTTTTTAATTAACATAGATAGAGTTTTAGCTGATGGATTTTGCCATTTAAATATAGGTCCATATGATACTCTGGTAGGAAGAATGATTTTAAAAGCAGAAAGGGAATTAAAACAGCCTGTTCCCAATATTTCACTAAAATACTGCGCAAAATCCACTGAAGATGCCTTTTTAGAAGAAGCAGCCAAAACAGCCTTAATAACAGGTAAGCCCCATTTTCACAACCATAATCTTATAAAAGAACAGCTAGGAGACTACGGTGTTGTAAGTTGCTACAACAATTTGTTAATTGGCGGTGGAAGTCATACGTTAGTCAGGATTAACTTATTAAAACTGGCTAAAGAAGCAGATGGTTTAGAGGATTATAAAGAAAACTTATTGCCATTAGCGGTAAACTCCGCAGCTGAGTTAGCAAATAAGCGCAATGAATTTTTAGTTGAAGAATCAAAATTTTTTGATTCAGACTTTTTAGCCCAAGAAGGCCTAATTGACTTGGATAAATTCAGTTCTATGATAGGCATTTTTGGTTTAGCAGAAGTTGCCAATATGTTTAGCTCCGGCAAATATGGCAAAGATGAAGAAACAAACAAATTAGGTCTAGAGTTGGTTAAATTAATTTATGATAAATTGACAGAAATTGAAGGGAAATATTGCAAAGGTACAGCTAACAAACTAACGCTACATGCTCAATCAGGAATATCTGAGGATATCGAGGAAACTCCAGGTACAAGGGTGCCTATTGGTGATGAACCAGATCTTTATCAACACCTATGTGCAGTTATACCAATGCATAAATATTTTAACTCTGGGATTAGTGATATATTTATTTTTGATCAAACAGTTAAAGATAACCCCAAAGCTATGTGTGACATCATCAAGGGTGCCATGAAACAAGGAATTAGAACTTTTACAGCAAACCAAAAAGACAGTGATTTAATAAGAGTAACGGGATATCTTATAAAGAAATCTGATCTTGAAAATTTCAACAGCAGTAAAAAGAATCTTCAACTATCGGGCAATTTAGGTGCTGAAGCAGTAGTCAATCAGCGGATACTTAATCGCAAGGTCAGGAAGTTAAATGAATAATTTGCACATAAATAAAATAGTTGATTTTTCCTATGTTGATGGTCCAGGCAATAGATTGGTATTATTCCTTCAAGGATGTAACTTTAATTGTCAGTACTGTCATAATCCAGAAACCATTCCTGAAAGGAAAGCTAAAAGTTATACGGTGGAAGAAACCTTTAATTATATAATAAAAAGAAAAGATTATATTGCCGGTGTAACTGCTTCTGGGGGAGAATGTACTTTACAATGGGAACCATTAATGAAATTATTCGCTAAGCTAAAAGAGCAAACTCAACTTACAACATTTATTGACACTAACGGAAATGTCTGCGATAAAAAAATGGATGCTTTGCTAGGCTATACAGATGGCTTTATGATTGATTTAAAAGCAGTTAATTACGATACTCATAAACGTATCACTGGTAAAGGAAACGAGCAAGTAATTAAAACTATAAAAAAAGCAGTAAAACATAATAAATTGTATGAGCTAAGATATGTGTTAATACCGGAAATAAACGACAGTAAAAATGACTTAAAGGACTTAGCCAACTTTATAAAATATTTAAATGCTGAAACCTATTTAATGTTAATACCTTATAGGAATCAGGGAGTAGTTGGAGAATTTAAGTCATTGCCTTCTATGACTGAGGACCAATATAATAGGATTTTAAAAACAATGTATAGCTTAGGGTTAGAAAAAATTATTAAAAAAAGAAATTTTTTTTGCAAAAACTGAAACTTTTTCTCTTTTTATTCGTCTATATATATGAAAGGGTAAAGGGAAAAATAGATTCGGAAAAAGTCGAGCTAATTTTATTTTTCGACTTTAAACCAGCTACTATATTTTAGTGGCTGGTTTTTTCATTAATTAAAGTCAAAAAATAAAGTTGCTTTTCTTCTAGAAAAACAACAAAAAATAAGTTATCATATAATTAGTAAGGAGGGGACAAATTGAAAAAGAATTTAAAAAAACTTGGGGAGTTTATTTCTTCCAACATTCAGAGAATAGCAATTTTTATAATGTCCATAATTATCTTATCATCGGTAGCTTATGGTGCCCAATTTGCAAATCAAGCCCATAATATAGGGTCTGCATTTGAAGTATATTCACCTGCTGGGGTTGGTGAGATAGAGGGAGAGGAATTAGATCCAGAAGAAGTTTTAGGCTCTTTTGTAAATATTGCATTTTTGGGATTTGATGAGTCAGATAGTAGAGAAGATACTTTTTATAGACCTGATACTCTTTTTGTAGCGTCAATTGATATTGAAAAGAACACAGTGGATGTTATAAATATTCCAAGGGATTCTTACGTACAAATAGCAAATAGAGGCGGGCATAAAGATAAAATAAACCATGCATTTTATTATGGGCAGAGATTTGGTGATGGAGTAGATATAGAGTCTAGAAAAGAAGAAGGCTTACGGTATACTATGGAAACCATGAGTTGGGTGTTAAGTGACATTCCTATCCATAACTATGTAACGGTAGATATGGACGGTGCTGAAGAAATAATTGATTTAATAGGTGGTGTGGAGTTTTATGTACCCGGAGATGTCTACAATTATAGAGGGACCAGAAAAAGGCTTCAGCAGGGGAAACAAGTTTTAGATGGTGAAAAATTTATGTACTTAGCAAGGGATAGAACATCTTTAAATTCAAACGATTTTGAAAGAATTGAAATGCAAAACCAGCTGATGAAAGCTGCTTTTGAGCAAATGATGCAAGCTAACATGATTCCCAAAATTCCTCAACTATATAGGCAAGTCAATCATATGGTTGACACAGACTTGACAGTTGCCCAAATAACAGCTTTAACTCTTGTAGCAAATCAAATTGACTTAAATAATGATATCAACTTCCACACATTACGCGGAAGCACAGCGAGAGACAATAATGGAATTAGTTATGTAATGTTAGATGAGCATCAGAGAGTGTCTGTTATCAAAGAAGTATTTGGCATAGAATCCTCATGGAGAACTATAGTAATGCAAAATCCTTGGGTAGAAGAAGACCATAGAACAGAGGAAAAAGATGATCCAACTGAGGAAAATGACGAACATAATGAAGATGTAAAAGACCAGGATTTAGAAGAAGATAAAGATGGCGACAAAAATAGAGAAAATGATGAAACAGGTAAAGATGATGATAAAGATAAAGACGATGGTAAAGACAAAAATGAAGATCAAGACAAAGATAAGGACACAGACGATGATAAAAGTGAGGACGACGAAAAAGATAAAGATGACGGCAAAGATGATGGCGATAAAGATAGTGAAGAGAATGAAGATGAAGAAAATGTTTAAACATAAAATAGTGGCGATGTAAAAAAAGTCAAGTCAAGCAGTCTTGTATAGACCTGCTTGACTTGACTTCTTATTTAATTGTTTTTCAAAATTACATGCAGAACACTTAACATACTAATCATAGATAAAGCTAGTACTAGATATTGATTAATTCCAAAACCAACTAAAATAGAGCCTAAAAAAGCAAAAGCTCCTACAAACAAAGCATAAGGTAGCTGAGTATTAACATGGCTTATATGTGAACATTCTGCTCCAGCAGAAGATAAAATGGTACTATCTGATATTGGCGAGCAATGATCACCTAAAACAGCTCCACCTAAAACAGCCCCTAAAGTCGAGAGTATAAAATCAGGTGGACCAGCTACGGCAGTGGCTATTGCTATAGGGATCATTATGCTAAATGTTCCCCAGGAGCTTCCTGTAGAAAAAGCTACTAAAGCAGAAATACAAAACATAGTAGCAGGTAATAAAAATAGGGGTATCGAACCATCATCTACTATACTTGCTATAAATTGACCCACATTTAAATCTCCAATGACAGCTCCGATGGTCCAAGCCAAGGCTAGAACCACTATAGCACCCATCATAGTTTTCATTCCCTCTACAAAGCTTTCAAAAATTTCGTCAAAGGGCAAAGTTTTTTTAAAACCATATAAAACAAAAGTTATAACTACAGCTGTTAATCCACCATAAATTAGAGAATAAGCAGGATCGCTATTAGATAACGCTTCCCATAGATTAACATCACCTTTAAAGTACCCTCCTGTCCATACCATAGAAAGTATAGTAATTAAAACTAAGCTGCCAACAGGAACCAATAAATCCCAGATACTACCATTAGGTGCAGTTTCTTTACTTACAATCTCAGATAGCTTTGTATGATTTTTTTCCGCCTCCTTCATCGGACCGAAATCCTTACCTACAACTGTTATAAAGATTACCATGGTTAAAGCTAAAATAGCATAAAAGTTGTAAGGTATAATTGAAATAAATGTTGAAAAAGGATTTTTCTCAATACCGTAACGAGTAAACTCTTCAGCCATGATAGACATAACAAAGGCAATCCAAGTTGAGACAGGTGCAAGAATACAGACAGGGGCTGCAGTTGAGTCCAAGATATAAGCTAGCTTTTCTCTTGAAATATTCATTTTATCAGTAATCGGCCTCATAACAGCACCAACACTTAGAGAGTTAAAATAATCATCAATGAACATTAACATCCCTAGAAACCATGTGGTAAGTAAAGCACCTCTACGTGTTTTCACCCTTTTTGCAGCCCAGTTACTAAAAGAAATGGTAGCTTTACTACGACTGACCATTCCAATTATACCGCCCAAAAGTAGGCAGAATACCATTATCGGTGTATTCCACTCAGGGTCTGCAATACTTTCCATTAGAGTGACACTTAAATATTCCAAAGTTGATAATGGATTAAAACCATTAAGCATTAACCCCCCTATAATAATCCCTGACCCCAAAGAAAAAATAACCTGTTTAGTTATAATAGCTAATACTATGGCTATAATTGGAGGCAGTAAAACTAAAATTGAACTTTCCATAAACAAAACACTCTCCTTAATATATAATTAAACATAAAAAAACAGCCTAGAAATATCCAGACTGTTAAAACAAAGGTTTGGATACCCCACCTATATCTCAAAAAGAGATAGCACTCCACAGTAGACACGGTTACCTACTGTGACAGTCTTACAGCTGTTAACTGCAAAACCAGGAGAACACTTCTATGGATGAAATTTCTCCTTCGGCGGTTACTCCTTTCCTTTTGAATCAAAGCTTCCATACACTCCTCAAAAGTACTGATAATTCCCGCACCTCTACCTCACTAGATAGTGAGGTAACACTATTCAATTAACTATGCTATTTTAACATGGGCAACAAAAGCAGTCAACTACAACAAAAGGTGCCTAAACATGGATTGTGTGTCTTTTAAAAGTACTTTTATTCGAAATCTCCGACTACCTCTTTAAGCATTTCTCTTATGGGTAATTCATAAGGGCACTTGGTTTCGCATAAACCACACTCAGTGCAAGCAGAAGCTGGTACCGGTAAGGATTTATATCTTGGCAGCGCCCAATCTTTAAGGCCGTATCTTTTGTGATAACCATGGAAAATAAAACAAGAATGAATTTTTATTCCCTGGGGACAGGGCTGGCAATACTCGCAGCGTCGACAAAAGTTATGTTGCAGTTCTTCAATATCCTTTTCCATACCCTCTTTCTCATCAGAGGCTATTTTTAAGTTATTAGTAGCATTTACATTTTCAATTACTTGCTCTATACTCTCCATACCGGGGATAGCAACAGTAACAAAATCTTTTTGCAGAATATATTTAATGCTTGCCGTAGGGCTTGAAAGAGCCCCTCCGGCCATCGGTTTCATAATAATTGTTGCCACACCTTTATTAGTTGCCTTTTTCAACAAATCTTCGCTTTGAGTTTCTAAAAAGTTATAAGGAGCTTGTACAGATGCAAAAGGATAAACATCTAAAGCCTTTTCCAAAATCTCAGGCCTATGACCGGTAATTCCTATGTGACCTATATATCCTTTTTCCTGAGCTTTTACTAAAGCATTTATAGCACCATTATCAGGATCAAGACGTTCATTTAAATCACCCTCTGAAGAAACCAAATGCAGTTGATAAAGATCGATATAATCTCTACCAAAACTTTCAAGACTTTGCTGAATAGCTTCCTCCATTGATTTTTCATCCTTGGCCGGGGCTTTGGACGCTAAAACCCAGTAATCTTTGTGATTTTTAATTGCTTGTCCAATTTTTTTCTCACTATCAGTATATCCTTGTGCGCTATCGATAAAGTTAACACCCAGCTCCTTTGCCTTTGCAATTACTTCCATTGTTTGCTCTGGACTAATTCTTTGAATAGGTATGCCACCAAAACCTAAAGGATTAATACTTAAATCAGTGCTGCCAAATTTCCTCAACTTAAACACCCTCCTGTAATTATTTATTAGTAGGCGATTGTAAAATTCTACACACCTGATATAACAGTATTTTATATAGATGATTTTAAAAATACCCCGAATTATCGAATTGCCACTTAGAAAAAACAAGTATGGGGTTAACTGAACACTTAGTATAGGGGATTGAAAAGCTTTTAGACACTTAATTGCTAATCTAAGCTTGTTTAATCTTAGACTAAAAATATACTTTTTCAAATTGTTCACTTCTTAAAATTAATTATAATATCAAACAGTATTTTTGACAAATAGCTTAAACTGGGTCATGTATATTTAAATAATAAAAGAATCCCCTTAGGGATTCTTTTATTATTTACTTAATTCTTGTGATACAGTCTCGTTAACCTCTTTCATAAGGCCCTCGAAGTTTTCTTGAGCTTCAGCCATATTTTTAATGGTAAGGTTAAGCTTCATTTCATTTTGCATGTTTTGAAGCTTTTCCATGTCTGCTGAGTCAGGTTGTTGTCCGCTGTATTGAGCTTCCATTACCTTCTGTTGTAGCTCCTGAAAGTTCTGTACCAAGTCTTGAGCAGTTGGATCTAATTTTAATCTAGATTCGGCTGACTTTAGAGCCTCAAATTGCTCAGACTCTTTAATAAGGTCTGCTAGTTCTTGAGCTTTTTCTTTAATCAAAGTAACACCTCCAATGGTCTCAGTTTAACACTTCTATATAGGAATTTCAAATCCTTTTTTAAAAGGGAAATATTTATGATTTTACAATAATGTAATATAACTTTAAAAATTTTTTTCAAAAATAATAAAATAGTTTGCTACTCTAAATATTTAATATATACTATAAATAAAGGGTTTCATAAATTTCATAAGAATTTAATCAGAAGCTTAAAAAATAACTTGTAAAATATGCTATAGGGGGGATCTGTTTGACAAAACAATTATATGTTATAGGAGATATTCACGGACGTCTTGATCTTTTAAAACAATCTCTGGAAATAGCAGGAATTATAGATAAAACATCTAACTGGATAAAGAAAGATACAGTTTTGGTGCAGCTGGGGGATATCATAGATAGAGGGCCCCACTCTTTGAAAAACATTTTGTTTTTAGCAAAATTAGCAAAACAAGCTCAACAGTATAATTCTAGTGTAGAAGTTATGTTGGGCAATCATGAACTAATGGCTATTTTTGCAGGGATGGGAAATAACTATGCTAAATTTCACTGGTTTTTTAATGGTGGGGACTGGGTATATAAAGAATGGAGTGATAAAAAAAATTGTCAAAGCCCTGTACCAGAAATATTTTACAATGAGTTTTCGCCAGAACGTTCCTATGGGCAAATAATAAGCCAGTATAAAGTTGCCTTTAAGCATAGCGGCAATTTATTTGTTCATGGAGGAATCATAGGGGAAAATCGCAGTATTAGGCAACTTAACAAAATTCTGCATCAAACTTTTGCAAACAAATCTAAGCATCTGTACGAAAAAGATATCTTTAGTCGAACAGGGCCTTTTTGGATTCGTAACTTTTCAGAGCAGGCATTAGCAGAGCAGTGTGAGGAATATGATGTAAAAAGGCAAATAGTTGGTCACACTCCTAAAATGGGTTTAGAAATATCCCAAAACGGCAAACTGGTATACGCTGATTTAGGTATGAATCAAAACCAAATGCCTTTTATCATTGAGATAGATAACAGTCATATAAAACTAAAAATAAATAATGACCAAAAAAAACTACCCTTAGGTGAAGATGGAATAATGAAGGTTGTCAGTAAAGAAAAAAATTATCCATTTACTAAGCCTAAATACGACATAGGTGATTTAATTGATTTATTTATAACTGAAGACGGGGATTTTAACGTCCAACTTAAAATACTCAACATCATTAAAGATGAAAAAATTATCTGGTATGCAGGAGAGTTTATTTTTAATGATAACGGCAAGAGATTTGTAAAGGTAGGTAAGTGGCCAATCGGCCATGTTGATAAGCATGGGATAAAGTTAAGTTAACATAAATTAGATAGCTAGAAAGGAGAGGGAAATATGGAAGAGACAATAAGATTTGCAAAAAATAATGATAAGGGGCAGATGCTTGATATTTGCCGCAATGTTTGGGGGGGAAGAGATTACTTATTAACAAGTATTGACAAATGGTTAGAAGATGAAAATGGTTTAATAGCTGTAGTGGAAAAAGATGGAGAGGTAAGAGCTTTTTCTAAGTTAGCCTTTGTGTACAAGAAACATGGTTGGTTAGAAGGACTTAGAGTAAAAGAGGAGCATAGGGGAAAAGGTTATGCCTATTTGTTGACCAAATTCTATGTTGAAAAAGCTAAAAAAATGCAACTTGACTCTTTGCGTTTTGCTACCCACAAAAATGCCATAGGAAGTATTAAGTCAGGGCTAAAATACGGGTTTGAGGTAAAAAGCAAATATTATTCAGTGTTAAGTAATAATCCCAAACAGCTACCGCAAAAAAATATAATTAAACATAGTAATGATTATCAGCAAGCACTGCAGCTAATGCAAAACGTTGAGGAGTACAACTTAACTGAGGGGCTTTACTTTGACATGCATTGGAAGTTTATACCTATAACAGAAGAGACAGTTAAAGACCTATGGACAAAACGAAGAATTTTGGTGACAGAAGATGGCCAGAGTGTAATGGCATATAAAAAAGAGGGGGATGACGTTCGCATCCTGTTCTATGGAGGGACTATACAAGGGGTACAGGACCTATTAACAGAAGTCATACGCCAACATAAAGACTTTGAGATAAAAACTATGCTAATTCCCAAATCAAAGCATATAGATACATTTATAAAAGCAGGTTTCCATGAAAGGGATCAAGAAGGAATAGATAAAGAACCTAATGCTTTGTTATTTGAGCTTAAATTCTAAAAAGAGAGTATATAATACACTAAACTACCTCAAACTAACTGAGAGGTGGTTTAAAATGTCAATAAAAGAAATTCAGCAAAAAACTGTAAATGTGCAACATAAAGTGTTACAAGTACCCACTCAGGAGTACTTGCAAAAAGTAAAAGAGTATCCTGAACCTTATAGCCAGGAAGCTCTTCAATGCTTTGCTTCTGATTACTTAAAGTCTATAGAGGATAATGGCATCATCGGTATGGTAAGATATGATAAAGAAGATAAAAATATAATTATCGATGCTGCTGTTCGTTATCCTGAAGATATGTCCTAATTCAATCCGGACTCTTAGTCTGGGTTGAATTTTAACTGATAATTTTAAAATGTGGGAGGAGTTATTCTTGAAACAAAAAATAAAAGAGGAAATTACCAATTTGCAAGAGAGATTCTTTGAAATTAATAAATTTATCTACGAAAACCCTGAACTAGGTGATGAAGAATTTAAAGCAGTAGAAAAATTAACATCTTTACTTGCCGACCATGGATTTGTAATAGAAAAAGGGATAGCTAGTCGACAAACAGCTTTTAAGGCAACTTATGATAGTAAAAAAACAGGTCCTAGCGTAGCTTTTTTATGTGAGTATGACGCTTTACCAGGAGTGGGACATGGATGCGGTCATAACATGATTGGGGCTATGGGAGTAGCTGCGGGAATAGGTTTAAGTAAAGTAATTGAATCTTTAGGAGGTAAAGTAGTTGTATTTGGCACACCTGCTGAGGAAACCAATGGAGCTAAAGTTGATATGGTTAAAGAAGGTGTTTTTAAGGATATAGATGTGGCTATGATCCTCCATCCTTCAGCTGGCAAATCATATGAAAGTGGTTCTTCACAGGCTATGGATGCTATACAATTCGAGTACACAGGAAAACCTAGCCATGCCGCTGCAGCACCGGAAAAAGGGATTAATGCACTGGATGGAGTAATTATGTTATTTAATGGTATTAATGCTTTACGAGAGCACGTACCCAGTGATGTTAGAATTCATGGAATTATAAAAGAAGGAGGAGAAGCGGCTAATATAGTGCCGGAAAAAGCTGTAGCCCAGTTTTACATAAGAGCAAAAGAAAGAAAATATCTTAACGAAGTTGTGCACAAGATAAGAAACATAGCTAAAGGGGCAGAAATGATGACAGGAGCTACGGTTAGTATTAGCAACTATGAAGCCTCCTACGATAATCTTAAAACTAATAATGAGCTATCCCAAACTTTTAATAAAAACTTAAAGCAAGCTGGGGTTGAAGATATAGAAAAACCAAAGGGAGGGGCAGGATCTATTGATATGGGAGATGTTAGCTTAGTTTGTCCCGCTATACATCCCTATATCGGATTAGACCATCCAAATGTAAATGGACATTCAAAGGAAATGGCTGATTTAACTGTAACAAAGATAGCAAAAGAAAGATTAATACAGGGAGCTATAGCCATGGCTTTTACTGGTTTTGATGTAATAAAAGATAAACAACTTTTAGCCAAAATAAAGGAAGAATTTAAAACAAATTAACTTATCCAAAGCTATTAACTTCCCGAATGTGTATCCCTTATAATAAAAGATTTTTCTTACACAGTTCAACTCTTAGCCCATATAATGAAATAGAGGGGGTGCGAGAGTTGTCCTGTGAAATCAATGTTGTGAGTATAGATGCCATAAAACTAACGCCAATTAACAAAAAAAGCAGAGTGATGTTAAATATACATGTGATTTTTCATCTTATCCATGAAGTCAATGATGATACCATGGTTATAAGCGGTAGCGTTGACATACCAAAAGATATTGTACTAGTTGTTCCTTATAATAACCCCAATAATATTTTAGGGAATTTTAAGGGAAAATGTTTAAATGTAGATGTGATGGATGACCATATTTTAGTAGATGTTGGAATTTTTACAAAAATATCGACTGTTTTAAATTGTTGCCTAGAAGTACCTGTTGCTAAGTGTGAAGTTATCAATGATTCAATTGAATTTGAGAAACACCAAGTTTATGTTAATAAGGTATATGACGCCTGTGTACAAAAAGATTGTAAAACAGGTAGAGTAGATTTGCCGCTACATTCACCTGAACCTCACGCAATTTTACCATGTGTTCCGCCAATTGCAAGAACTATAGGTTTTTGGGGAACAGGGAGAGGTGGTATAAGAAGGCTGATAGCACAAAATGTAATAAATTTAGAGGAGTTTATCACAGAGGTTGTAATCCCAATCGTAGGACCTGGTGGACGCTCGGAATTTTTAAACGAGTTTTTTGATGACAACCTATTCCTTCCAGAACCTGACATTCAAGGAATTTATCAGAGATATATTGAAATATTTGAAACTGGCCCACCGCCTCTTTTAAACAATTTAGCAAGGCAGCTGTTAGCAACATATGTTAACGTTCAAGCGACGGAGGTTGGATTGTTGCCACCAGATCAAGTTTGCTTAGATGAGGATACGACTTTTTACCGTAAATCTGTAGTTTTTGAAGAAGGGCAGGAGTGCGACTTTGAAATAGACGATACCGAACCACAGCTAGTAAGAGATGTGTTAGACAATATTGAACAAATTTTAAATGAGTGCTGTCCTGACCCATTCCCTGGCTTAGCTTGTGATGATTTGGATATGAATCAAATTTCTCAACTGTTAACAATCGTTGATGACATCAATAATTCTTTTGTATTTGTAATGATGTAGCACAATCTAAAAGCAGTTATCCAAAGAGTTGGATAATTGCTTTTTTAATAGCAATAATTTAAACTAAGTGATAGAAGAAAGGAAAGGATGAAAAAGATTGAAGACATTGCTTATAGGAATAAACGCAAAATATGTACATACCAATATCGCTATACGATATTTACATCAAAAAGTTAAAGATATAGTTAATATAGAAAGTGAAATCTATGAACCTTCAATAAATAATCACCTAGATGAAATTTTAGCAGAAATCTTCAGGAAGAAACCTGAAGTAGTAGGTTTTTCTTGCTACATATGGAATATATCGATGGTTCTAAAAATATGTCAAAGTTTAAAGCAGATTCTACCCAGCACTGTTATAATTCTTGGAGGACCAGAAGTAAGCTATGAAGGAAAAGATTTTTTTCAATCACATCCATATGTTGATTATATAATCAAAGGTGAAGGGGAAGAAATCTTTTCAAACATAATAGAAAAACTAGCTGATGGTTTGCCAGTTTACAATAGTGTTGGTCTACTGACTCGAGAGCATGATGGAGGTTACTGCGCTGAGGTTAGTGTAAGTGATTTGCCTTTCCCCTATGCAGGAGAGGATATGCAACAATACAAAAATAAACTTTTATATTATGAGGCAAGTAGAGGTTGCCCCTTTAACTGTTCTTACTGTTTATCATCTACACATAAACAAGTTAAACTTCTTCCCATCGAGAGAATTAAAAAAGAACTTAAGCACCTAGCTCAGGCAGATGGAACCATAAAATTTGTGGACAGAACTTTTAATTGTCAAAATTCACGAACCATAGAGATACTCCAATTTATAAAAGAGCTTGAAACCGGTTCAACATTTCACCTAGAAGTTACAGCTCATTTACTTTCTATGGAAATCTTAGAAATTTTGTCAGCTATGCCCAAAAATAGGGTGCAACTTGAGATAGGAGTACAATCTACGAATCCAAAAACCATAAAAGCAATTAATAGGACTACAAACTTTAGCATTCTTAGCGAAAAAGTGCAGTCTGTTAATCATATGCAAAACATTCATCAGCATTTAGATCTTATAGCCGGATTGCCCTACGAGGATATTGATAGCTTTAAAAAATCCTTTGATAATGTAGTAGACTTAAAACCCCATAAGCTTCAGTTAGGATTTTTAAAGATGCTCAAAGGTTCTAAAATAAAAAAAGAGGCGGAAAAGCATGGGTATAAATATAACAAGTTTCCACCATATGAAATATTAGAAAATAATTATATGAGTTATAGCGACATAAGTTATTTAAAGGATATAGAAGCAGTAGTAGAAACGTATTACAACAGCCATAAATATGATTCCACAATAGCTTTCATTTTAGAAAAATACAGTAGTAAATTTAATTTTTTTGAAGATTTGCACCATTTTTTTGTGGAAAAGGGGTTGTTAAATAAAAACATCTCCCACGACGACAAGTTTAAAATTTTGCTGGAATTTGGGCAAAATAAAGTTGATAGAATAGTTATTGAAGAACTACTGGTATTTGATTATCTTCAACATAAAAGAACCCACAGGTTACCTAGTTTTTTCCGGCAGCAGGCTAAATTGAAAGATACGGTGTTTGAGTTTTTAAAAAACGAAGAAAATACTGCAAAATATCTTCCCAGCCTAACAGGAAAAAGGCCAACAGAAATATATAAAAAAATTGTAGTGGAAAAGTTCTGCTATAATCCCATTCATTGCAAAAAAGAAACTACCTTTGTTTTATTTGACTACACCCAAAAGACGGGTCTGTTTGAACGACCGGCTGTTCATTTAGTTAGTCTTTAAATAATGATAGCGAAAGCCCCAGCAACTTAGGGGAAACTGCATAATGCCAGATCTTAACCCCCTACTAGGTAGTTGGGAGGTGCTTTAAAACTTTAGAAAGCCGTTATATAAAAATTTGTAGGGTTTTGTAATCTTAAACTTGGGAGGGATAAAATGCGTTGGAAAATACACACAAAAGACAGGGTGGGTATGGTACTAGACGTACTAAATATCTTCAATAACCATAAAGTAAATATACAAGCAATGGAAGTTCTTCCTAGAGAAATTTTTATTAAGTTTGATGCACAGCAAGGACAAGAGAAATTAAAAATTGAGTTAGAAACTGATCGTGATATTGAATTTATCGAAGAGATTACTGTACTTCCTATAGAAAAAAAAGAAAGACAGCTGTCGGAAACCATTGAAGCTGTTTCCGAGGGAATTATGTCCATAGACCAACAGGGTAAGGTAAACGGTTTAAATCAAGCAGCTCAAACTATTTTAAATCTCTCCGCAGATAAAAGTTTGGGGAAACATGTTAGTAAGGTGTTAAACAAAGATGTACCTATGTTAAAAACATTAAAATCTGGCATAGGTTACGAAAATAAAGAGATGATTTTAAAAATTAATAACAGGCAGGTTCATTATTTAACTACAGGAAAACCTATTAAAGATGATTACGGAAACACTATGGGTGTAGTTGCAACCATGCAGGATATGAGACAAGTAAGACAGTTGGTATATTCGCTGACAAAGCCTAATGACATAACCTTTGAACAGATTGTTTTTAATAGTGAAAAAATGAAACAACGGGTTGAGCTAGCAAAACTATCGGCACAAAGTGAGGCCACTGTTCTTATACAAGGAGAAAGTGGTACAGGAAAAGAACTATTTGCTAGAGCTATACATAACTATAGCGAGAGAAAAAATCATCCTTTTGTTCCCATAAACTGCGCAGCCTTACCCCATACACTTTTAGAAAGTGAGCTCTTTGGTTACCAAGGGGGGGCTTTTACAGGAGCTAGAAAAGAGGGAAAGCAGGGTCTGTTTGAGTTTGCAAAAGGGGGGACAGTTTTTTTAGATGAAATTGGTGATATGCCGATGCATATTCAAGTGAAAATTTTACGAGTTCTTCAAGAAAAAACAATAAGGCGCATTGGATCAAATCAAGAAATACCTATAGATGTAAGAGTTATTACTGCAACAAATAAACCACTTCAGCAGTTGGTTAATAATAATAAATTTAGAGAAGACTTATATTATAGAATCAATGTTATACCTATAAATATACCACCTCTAAGAGAACGACCAGAAGATATAATAATGTTAGCAAAATTTTTCTTAGATAAATATCAGACAGTTATGGATAAGCAAGTCGGTGCATTTAGCGAAAAATCAACACAAGCATTGCATAATTACTATTGGCCGGGAAATGTAAGAGAATTAGAAAATGTGATTGAAAGAGCTGTAATATTGACATCAACACACCAAGACATTAATGTTGATGCTTTAAATTTAGAGCAAAATTTTAGCAAAGAAGCAGATGACAGAAGGACATTAAAAGAAAAAATAAATGAACTAGAAAAAAAGCTTTTGGTAGAAGCTGCAAAAAAATATAAATCAACTCGAAAAATTGGAGATGCCTTAGGAATATCCCATACAGCAGTAAGAAAAAAGCTAAAAAAACACAATTTGGAAACAAAAGTTTGCAGAAGCGGAACGGAAGATTTCCAAATAAAAGAGCGCTAAACAAGGAATTAGCCAGATTTTAAGAATGTATGGAAACAAAAAGTTCCGAAATGTATTTATATTAGTGTGAAAAACCAAATTTATAGGGGTGTAAATGTTGGTACGGATATTGCTAATAATATAATTAAAGGCTAGGTAATTGCAAACGACCAGATTTTTTCCCCTGCCCGAGTATATCACTTGACACTAGGTGTCGGGGTTTTGGGATTCTCTATAAAAACACATATTGGGTTTTAAGAGCTGGAGAGTTTTGCAATCGCCTAAATTAACACTTATTAGGAGGAATTTTTATGACTAAAAAACACGATTTTAAAACTTTAGCTGTACATGCTGGACAAAAGCCAGATAAGCTTCATGGCGCTTTAGCTACTCCTTTGTATCAAACATCTACGTTTGTATTTGACAACGTTCAACAAGGTGCAAATCGATTTGCTGGCGAAGAAACCGGATACATTTATACCCGTTTAGGTAATCCAACTCAGGCTGTATTAGAGGAAAAAATGGCGGCACTTGAAGGTGGAGAAGCTGCTTTAGCTTTTGGCTCTGGGATGGCAGCAGTTTCTGCGGTGCTTATGTACTTTTTAAAAAGTGGAGACCATGTTGTTCATTCTGATGCAATTTATGGCTGTACTCACTCATTTTTACATGAGATAATTTGTGACTACAATGTTTCTGCTACTTCTGTAGATACATCCGATGTTCAAAAAGTTAAAGACGCTATTAAGCCGAACACAAAAGTAATTTATTTAGAGACCCCAGCAAATCCCACTATGAAACTTTGTGATATCGAAGCTATTACCAAGATTGCTAAGGAAGCGGGAATTGTTGTTATCGTTGATAATACATTTATGTCTCCATACCTGCAAAGTCCATTAGAGTTAGGTGCTGATGTTGTCCTTCATAGTGCCACAAAGTATATTGGTGGGCATGGTGACGTAGTTGCTGGACTATTAGTTGGTAGTAAAGAAATAATGGATGGTATTAGAATGACCACTTTAAAGGATATCGGTGGAATAATTGCACCATTTGATGCTTGGCTGTTAATTAGAGGATTAAAGACATTAGCTGTAAGAATGGATAGAACTTGTGAAAATGCACAAAAGGTAGCTGAATTTTTAGAGCAGCACCCTGCTGTTGAAAAAGTACACTACCCAGGACTTCCGAGCTTCCCACAGCATGAACTTGCTAAAAAGCAAATGAAAGGCTTTAGCGGACTTATTTCTTTTGAACTTAAAGGTGGATATGATGCAGGGGTTAAACTTATGAACTCAGTTAAGCTATGCCAGCTAGCAGTTAGCTTAGGTGATGTTGATACTCTTATTCAACATCCAGCGTCTATGACCCACTCTGTAGTCCCGGAAGAAGAAAGGTTAGAAGCAAAAATCACTCCTGGGCTAGTTAGATTATCAGTAGGAATAGAAGATGTACAAGATATTATAGAAGACTTAGAGCAAGGTATAAGTTAAATAAAAATGTTGAGAGCTCTGCTCTCAACATTTTTATTTAAACCAATAACATATCCATCAAATAAAGGTATTTACATCGCAGATTTTATAAATTACTATGTCTAAGCCATGTTACCAGTATCCCCTAAAAGGGTAGAGAGTGACCTCTGTGTCGATCTTTTAGATTAACTTAGTTGGAAACATTTTTTGCGTAGTTACCGTGGGTATTTTCTTCTATCGTGTCCACAAAAACAATCCTAATGTCGTCGATTAGGATTATTTTTTATGTTCCAACCCTTTGATTGAATAAGTTATAAAACCTTAAGAGTTTCCGCCTTCTCTTTTATAGTATAAATTTAATAAATAGGGACAATCTATATGCTAATACTTTTTTTTGAGGAGACAGATATGAAACTTAAAAAAATTATATTTATAACTACTATTCTTATTTTCATTAGTACATATACACTTGCCCATGAAGGTATTTTTATAAATAGAGATATCAGTTCAATAGAGAAAAGTTGGAAGATAGAAGATATACAACATTCGAAGGCTATTTATAGTCAGCTACAAGAGGAGTTACAAGTGGATTATTACAGGTTCCAGGGTTTACAGGAAGAAGAATATTATTCACAGGTATTAATACCTCAAATTGAAGGAAATCATAACTTTATGGTAACTAAACTTTTAATAGGTGAAAATTTACCTTCCATAAATGAACAATATAATGATATAGTTCCCAGTGGATATGGAGCAATACCTGTTGAACCAGGTAATAGTAGAGAGGAGTTTTTTGAGCCTTTTACTCAAACCTCATACTATAAAAAACAACAGTTTTCCTTTCAACTAGAAGAAGATGGAACTTATTATATAGCGGTTTTTAATTCTCACGGGCAGACAGGGAAATATGTACTCACATTGGGGGAAGAAGAGGATATGAGTTTTATGGAGCTAATTACATACCCAGTAACATGGTTTAAGGTTAATTGGTGGTTCAATCCTTTTAGACCTATTGTTATGATGATAATTATAGGAGGTTTGATTTTTCTGTGTATCAAAGTTATTCAAGGAATTAGAAACAAAAAAAGTTAAGCTACTGTGTAAAGTTCTTGTACCTTGTTAAGGGCATCAAGAACTTTTTATTTTAATAAATTAAACTAATTAAACTAATTAAACTAATTAAAAAAGAGGATGTTGTGCATAATATATTTAGAGTTTTTTAGTTGCCAAAAGCCGATAGCTAGTATGCCAATTATATTTAGGGGAGAAAATCCTACTGACTAAAGTTTACTTTATCGCAAAAAGGGGTGTTAGAAATGGATTTTAAAAAACCCAAAAAAAACTTAAACAAGGGAAAGCCTATAGAAAAAGAGGTTGATGATTCTATAGATGAGAAAGGCCTTGTTTCAACTACTTTAGAGGTTAATACCAAGCACTTAGAAACTATCTTTGAAGATACAATGGACTTTATTTTGAGGCCGATGGCAATGGGGGCAAGAGGCGAACTTAAGATGGCCGTAGGTTACCTTGAAACCATGACAGACAATATTTCGATAAGCAACTATTTTTTAGAAAACTTATCTACATATAATTACAGTGTCCCAGAAAAAGCAGAAGACAAGTTTAAAGATTTAGGTAAAATACTAGAATCTATCCCCGCAGCTTTAGACATTGAAGAAAGCGATAGATGGGATGATGTATTAGAAGGTATAGTAGAAGGAAAAGCTGCCTTTTTTTTAGAGGGATATGACAAAGCTTGGATAGTTGAGGCAAGGATGTGGCAGGAGCGCGCTGTGGCTGAACCACAGGTAGAAGCTGTAGTACAAGGCCCCCGCGAAGGATTTGTAGAGGGGCTACAAACAAATGTAAGTTTAATTAGACGAAGGTTAAGAACCCAAGACCTGATGACAAAACCTATAACTGTAGGAACTACAGCTAATACCAATATTGTAATTTGCTACCTAAAAGGAGTAGCTGATGAAAAGTTGGTTGAAGAAGTGGAAAAAAGGATCCAAAAAGTTTCAATTGAAGGAGTTATTTCCGGCAACGTAATTAATGAGATGATAGAGGATACTCCCATGACTCCATTTAAAACAATTGCCACTACTGAAAGACCAGATAAAGTAGCGGCTAGCCTATTAGAAGGTAGAGTGGGAATTATTACTGAAAACACTCCTTTAGCCATGATTGTGCCTTCAGTTTTTTGGCAATTTTTTCAAGCTAGCGAAGATTATTATGAAAGGTTTCCTATAGCAACTTTTAATAGAATTATGCGCATGTTTTCATTTGTATTGGTATTGTCTTTAACAGCATTTTATGTTGCCATTGCTACATATCATCAGGAGATGATTCCCACCCAGTTGGCAATCACCATGTCATCTATAAGAGAACCGGTTCCTTTTCCCACCGTTGTAGAGGCGTTGTTACTAGAAGGAATATTGGAAGCTTTAAGAGAGGCGGGTCTCAGGCTTCCATCAGCTGCCGGACAGGCGGTGGGAATAGTTGGAGCACTGGTAATGGGGCAAGCAGCCGTGGAAGCTGGCTTAGTTTCTCCTCAAATGGTAATAATAGTTGCGGCGGCAGGAGTTTCCTCCTTTTTAATTCCTGACTTCTCTTTTGTGGTTTCCCTTAGGTTGTTAAAATTTTTACTGATATTGCTAGCCAGTGTTTTTGGGGTTTTTGGTTTAGTTATGGGTCTGATAGCAATAATGCTCCATTTAAACGCCCTTCAAAGCTTTAATATCCCATTTATGACTCCTGTCACTCCATTTAAGCTTAGGGATATGAAAGATATATTTGTAAGAGCGCCATGGTTTGCTATGGGTAAAGAAGGTCCTTCAGCTGATGATAGCGAGCAGTCTGAAGTTAAAAGCTCCAATGATGAGAACAACGAACAATATGGTGGTGAAGGAAATGAAGAAGATGATAACAAAGAGGGTTAAGAAAAGATTTCGTCAGATTATAATTCTTTTTTTAACAATAGGAATGATTATTCCCACCTCAGGATGTTGGTCTAGAAGGGAGTTAGAAGATCTTGCCTTTGTGTTGGCAATGGGAATAGATAAAGATGAAGATGGTATTAGCATTTTAGCCCACATCGGTCAAGAAGGTGGAGGTGATATGGAAGATGAGGAAGGGGAGGGTGCCATGGTTTTGGAAGGAGAAGGGCAGACAATATCAGATGCCTTTGATAACCTTTTTTCTAAAAGTAATAAGCGTCCCTTTTTGGATCATATGAAAGTTATAATCATAAGTGAAGATTTAGCTAGGGAAGGCATCGAACCTATTATGGACTTTTTTAGAAGAGATATAAGAGTACGGGGAAACACCACTGTGATGATTGCTAAAGAGGATAGCTTAGAAGAAGTATTAGAGTTTGAACCTGACTTAGGAACCCAACCGGCACTCTTGTTAGAAGAAACGTTTAGATATAACTGGGAGCGTTCTAGAGTCTTTAAAAAAGATTTTTTTGAGGTAGTTATAGATGTTTTAGAGGAAGATAGAGAACTATTTCTTCCAATGGTCGATGTTTCTGAAGAGGAGCAACTTATAATTTCAGATACCGCTGTATTTAGAGGTTATGAAATGGTTGAAGAACTAAATAACAAGCAAAACTTAGGTCTTTTATACTTGCGCAGCGAAGTACGTCATGGAACTTTAACTATAGAAACAGATGAAGATGAATTTGTGTCTCTTCGCATTGAGGATACTGATTTAGAAATTACTCCACTGGAGGATGAAGGTCAGATCGTGTTCCATATTGAAATAGACCAAGAATTGGCTATCACCGAAAGTAGTAGTCAGCTTTCCATCGACGAACTAGAAGAACTTGCCAGTGAGTTTATCCAACTTACAGTGCTAGATACAATAAACGTAGCTAAAGATATTGAAAGTGATTTTTTGGGTTTTGGAAGTATATATAGAAGGGCTAACCCCCAGCAGTGGGATTTGCAGCAATGGTTAGACCAATTTCCAGAAATTGAAGTGATTATTGATGTAGAAACTAATATAAAAAGTACAGGTCAAATTATAGCTTAGGAGGCAGTGGCATGGAAAAAAGTAATTTAGTAGCAGGGGAAATTTTTTTTGCTGCTATTAGTGTAGTGCTGGCATCAGCAGTGCTATTTTTGCCATTTTTGATGGCAAAAATAGCACTGCAGGATGCTTGGATTTCTGTAATACTAGGCACTGCAGCGGCAATCCCTTTTGTAATGATTAGCATAGCTTTGCTTTTGAGATTCCCAGAAAAATCTATAATAGAAATATTAGATGAACTGCTAGGTAGCATACTTGGCAGGGTCGTTGGCGTGATTTATGCAATTACCTTTTTGCTTTCGTCTGCTTTAATTATCAGTCAAGTAGAGGAATTTATAACAATTTCATTGATGCCAGAAACTCCTGCTATAGCAATTCGTGTGCTATTTATGCTAGTAATCTATATGGGTATATACGAGGGAGCATTACCTATTGTTAGAACCAACGTATATGTTATGCCGGTGGGTTTTATAGTAATATCTCTAGTTATACTGTTATCTATTCCAAACATGAGCGGAGAAAATCTGACCCCTGTACTAGCAGGTGGAATTTTTCCAGTGATAGAGGGAGCTTTTCTTGGCTTTGCTTGGCTCTGTCAAATTCCTCTTGTAATTTTAGTTTTTTTTAAATACTTAAACAAAGATAAACTAAAACCTATATTGAAACTAAAAGGTGCTCTGACTGTAGTTGCAGTAGGATTTGCATTACTTTTGGGTGCTTTGGCAACTATGGCGATTTTTGGACCGCAGCAAACTTCTACGATGTATTATCCTTCATTTAATATGGCGAGGATAATATCAATAGGGGGATTTCTAGAGCATATTGAAGTTATATTTGTCGGAGTGTGGATAGCTGCTGCTTATATAGCAAGCACACTGTTTGGATTCATGGCTATCATTACAATAACCCAAATAATTGAGAGAAAAAACTATAAAACCATACTGGTGCCAACCACTGCAGCCTTATTTGTGTTACCCAGTTTTATAATAAGAGATATTAGTCATTTAATTTTTGTGTTAGATAGTTATTTTCCTATAGCTATGATTTCTTTAGGAGCAATTGTTCCTTTAATACTTTGGTTAATTTCCCTTGCAAAAGCAAAAGGAGAACCAGAATACCCTGAGGAAAAAGAAAATAGTAGAAAGGCAAGTTAACAAAAAAATAAAGTGGATTCGAGCTGGTTTAGTATAGAACTCGATCCACTTTTTTGGAAGCAAATGTATTAGTTAACTTTGATAACAGATAAATTATATTGACATTGGTTCGTGTGACAAGGGAGCGAAAACCTGGAGTTTTAATAACTTCAAAGGCACGGTCAAAGTCCTCATCTTTAAATTTATCAACATATCTTCTCATCATTAAAAGTTGTTGATTGCGCCTCAGCCACATATGAGTAAGTTTTGTAAAATCTTTGCCGTTAACTATGCTTTGAGCAGCAGCAGCGCCGCTAGCTAAACATTCAATGGAACCAAATGCGAATAAAGGGTCTAAAAATCCTCCCGCTAGACCAACAAAATATAAATTTTCTACCTGATGTTTACTAACATGACCAATGTTATGGGGTGTTTCGTAAAACTCTTCATATTCCACATCCCAACCCAATGAATCAATGAAGTTATCCCAGCACAACTTTGCCCCATATTCTCCCACCTCTAGCATGTTTAAAATTAACGAACCTTTTCTATCATTCCAGGGGACGAAATATCCATATCCACTTTGTGAATACGTTTTTTCCATCCACATGCCGACGGTTTTGGGGTCGAAGTTGCCCTTAACTGTGGCACCTCGTACATATCCTGATATATCAGTTTTCCAAATACCACAAAGTTTTGGAATTTCCGGTGTTCCAGTGGCAACTACTACGTGATCATAGTTTTGGGAAAGCTCTCTAAAGTTTGTGATAGATTCATACTGAATATCTGTTTCTATATGAGATTTAAGTTGTGAGGTTATCCCCCTTTCATCGGGACCGGATAGAAAAATATATCCTAGTTTTCCCTCTAGGGTGGCGGAGTTGTTAGCGGTATAGAAGTTAACCCGCCTAATCTCTTCCATCGCCCTTAATTTAAGCCCATACTTTTCTTTAAGGTGCATTACAGGGTCTTGTACCGGCCGGTACATTAAATTTATCCAACCCAATGTATGGTTGAATCCCCTAGAACCTGTTTGTTTGGCCATCTCAAATATATCTGGTTGGACACCCATTTTTTCAAGTTCATAAGCGCAAGCAAGTCCTGCTACTCCTGCACCCATAATTGCAACTCTAGGATTTTTTTTCACTGTTTTACACCCTCCTTGGGATAAAATACAGTATCGATTTTTTTGGATACTATAGTATTGGCAACGTTAGATAGAAGATTAATAATATTGATATTTGATTTTGCAGCAACGGTTCTAAACCCAGGAGTTTTAAGATAGTCCAGCATTTTGTCAAAGTCGTCATTTGTAAATTTATCAACATATCTTCTTAATCTTAATGTTTTTTTATTTCTGTTAAGCCATAAACTAACTTCTTTGCTGAAGTCTGCCCTTTTAGCAATGTGCTTAGCAGCAGCTCCACCACTTTCAATAGTTGCAATATTTCCAAAGGCAAACAATGGATCTAAAAAGCCACCAGCAGCTCCAGTAAAGATTAGGTTGTCGTAAAAATGTTTATGAACATGACCTAGGTGATGGACTTTTTCCCATACTTCTGCTATTTCTACATTCCAGTTAATATCATTTAAAAACCTATTCCAGCATATGTCAGCCCCTTGAAGAGTTACTTCAAGCATATTGAGTATTAACGAGCCTTTTCTGTCGTTCCATGGAACAAAGTAAGCATAGGCATGCTGAGCATATTCGGTGTTAAACCACATAACAATCGTTTGAGGGTCAAAACTACCATAAACTGTAGCACCCCGTACATATCCAGCCACATCAGTTTTCCACAACCCACATAACTCAGTTATATCCGAGTTGCCATTTGCTATGACAACGTGGTCATATTCCTCCGATAAATCTCTAAAATTAACAACTTGATTATATTGAATAGGGGTTTTAATTTTGGGTAGTATTTGATAGTAAAGAGAACGCTTATCTGGGCCAGATAAATGTATATATCCTAAATCTCCTTCTAGTGTTGCTGAATTATTTGGAGAGTAAAAATTAACTCTGCGAATTTTTTCTATGGGCCTTAAATTAAAACCATATCTTTTTTTAAGATAAATTAGTGGGTCTTTAATTGGTCGATACATTACATTCATCCAGCCTACTGTATGGTTGATTCCTTGACCACTAATTTGGTCCATTACTTCAAAAACATCCGGTGTTATTCCAAACTTTTCAAGCTCATAAGCACAAGAAAGGCCTGCAATTCCAGCTCCCATTATTGCAACTTTGTTTTTATTTTTGGACATAATAAAAACCTCCTGTGCTTATTATTTGAAGAAAACCCAAAAAAAATAAGCTTCAAAATTTGTCAAATTAAAAAAAGCAAAAGTGTCTTGACATCAAAAAAAAAAGTGGTATACTATAACATGTAACTAAATTGGGGATGTAGCTCAGCCGGGAGAGCGCATGTCTGGCAGACATGAGGTCAGGGGTTCGATCCCCCTCATCTCCACCAATCAAATGCAGTCATACCAGGCTGATTCAGAGTTGGAGAATTTCTGATAGAAATTGGATGACAGTTTTATGGCAGCATTGCTAGTTTGAAACTAACAAATTACTTAAAAATCGCTAAAATTTACGACATTTTATATCTAGAAGTAGTATCTTTTTTTGGTGACGACTCGTCCTCGTCCAATAAAGATACTGCTTCTTTTTTTGCCTGTTAAATAAATGCGAATAAACCCTTAAAGTAAATGAAGCATTATAGTGTCCAAGCAACTCTGAAATAGTTTTTACATCAGCACCTTTGCGGATTAGCCTAGATGCAAAAGTATGAGGTAACTGGCAAGTAGAATTGGATAATTTTTGTAAATAATTTTCCTGATCTTTTTTCAGTAGCTTTTGATTCAACTCTTCTATACTTGATACCCTAGGTAGAGGGACTAAAAATTTTTTCTAGAATAGCCAACTAAGTTTACTAAATTTTCTACAAGACCTTTACGTTTCCTTTAGCATGGTTACAAAACTCTAGTTCAAAGGAATAATGGGCATTAGAAAAAATTTATCCTGTGGTTTTGCTACGTTCCCAAACCCTTTTTAACTGCAACTTTAATTACTCGTCTGTGGAGAAATCTATAAAATAAAAAGTTGCGATTTCTAAAATTAAAAGAAGAACGCCAGGACTTAGAACAAGAAATAAAGTTAAAAACAGTTGAAGCTGTAAAGAATGGAAAGATTAAGTCAGCAGGGTTTTGGGAGTTCAAAAAGGTTTGATAATAAATAAAAGCCGCTTGTTACGCGGTTTTTATTTATTACTTACGATAAATTTAAAAAATTCAGTCATAAAAGTAGGATTTTTCGAATTACAATAGAACATAAGCAATAAACGAATGCTTAAAAAAGGGGAGAAATAAAAAATATGTTTTTATCTGCCGAAACAGTTGTTTCCTTACTCTTTTTATTGTTTAGTTTCTGTTTTTTACTCAAAATATGCTTTAAAAAAATTAAAATAAATAAGTACGCTCAAAATCCAGAATGGAAAATTTCTGACTCACCTATAGTATTATTTATTACTATATTTTTTGGGATAATAGCTGTAAGAGGTGTCTTTATTGGCATCATTGGAGCAGAGTATGTTTATGAATGGGCTATGATTAGTGTTTTTTGTGTGTTGTTTTTATACTTTCTGCAAAGCAAAAAAATCTATACTAATGGGCTGAGTACAAGAAGCGACTTTTATAGTTGGAAGGATATTGATTATATAATTGTGGGCACAATATCAGACTTTAAAATTTATCTAAAGAAAAGAGATACTATAGGAAGACAAAAAGTTTCGATATCTGTAAAACCAGAAGATCATGAAAAACTTATTACTAAACTTAAAGAAAAAGGTATTACAGTAACACATAAAAAAAATAGCGCATAGGAGCGCTATTTTTTTATGTGTTACATTTCTAGCCAAGTACCGCATGGCAACTGTAGTCTAGTTATTCTAGCTTCACCTACAGGAAGCCAACCAGTTTCACGGTGTCCGTGTAAATAAAAGTCATTCCATCTAAAATCTTGCTCTACTTCAACACCGACATAACCACTATTATAATGACTTACCACAGCATCATATACATTGCCTTGTGCTTCAGCGATTGCAGCCATAGCATTTCTATCCTCGTCTATTATAAATGAAGCTACTCCTCCAATCAACTTAAACTCTCCTACAGATAAAGTAACAATAGTATAATAGAAACTATCATTTAATGTTTGACTGTAGTCATGATGATTTTTGGCTAAACTTTCTGCTGTGCTGTGGCAACATTGCTAGCAAATTGAAAATAAGCAACAAACAATATAAACTCATATTAAATAAAAAATTCAGAAACTCCTTTTTTTAACCTTCTTATAGTATTAAACTCATAGAATACATAATGTTATGCTCCTTATTTTTATCCTTTGATTTAAGGTGTAATTAAGATTGTGAGCCTAGAATTTTGATTATCCAATTCAAATTAAAAAAGAGCTGCCCCAATTTTGGGACAGCCCATTTTTGCTGCGTAAGAAGGGAATGATAGAACGATATGACTTAAAAGAAGTGATAATAGGGAAAACATACTTTATTAAAAATATTGGAAGTCTAAAACACCTTCTTCGAAGCTGACAACTTTATTTCTTTCTACTAGTGCTTGTTCTACACATTGCTCATGGATAATTCCTTTTGGTCCGTATGTTTTAACTATTATTGATTCGCCTGAAGGTGGAAACAGACTTAAAAGAGGTCCGCCGTCAAAAATAAAATCAACGTTAAGAATCTTTTTACAGAAATTTCCGCATTCAATTTGATAGGCTTTTTTTCCAAAAATAGTATTTCTTTTTATTTTATGGTCAACTTGGACAATCCCAGTTTCTCCAAGGCAGTGATACTGTCCGGAGACCTTTAAGCTTTGCATGACTTGTCGACCGACCTGTTTCTCGCCAATATAGGTTTGAACTTCTATAAATTTTGCTCCTACTATTCTTACGTAATCTAAAACTAATCTACATTTATGGAAAAAATCATACTTGAACTTATATTCAAGACCAGGCTGGCCTCCATAAGCTAATGCTTTTTTTATACTGCTACCACACTTGTATTGAAAACCAACTTGTGCTGGTGAGGCACATGTGCCTTTTTCTGCGGCGTCCTTATTTTTTGTTAAAGATATATTATCCACCAGGTTTTGAACATCGTTATTTTGGTGATTATCAGGTAGAATAATGTTAATTTTTCCATCGCTGCTGGAATACATTAAGCTCATTGTTATTCCTCCTTTGTGTTTTATTTTAATATAATATATTCCTTAATAGCAGAATTGATAGCATTATAAATCTTAAAAATAAAAAAGTGCTTTTTTCATGGGGTGAAAAAAGCACTTGAGAAAGAGGGGGCAAATAATTTTAGTAGCTTAGTTTTGGAGGAATTCGATGCTTAGTAGCTTGCTCATAGCTATATGCTAGTTCCACCAATCTATGCTCAGTAAAGGCCTTGCCTGTAAAGGTGATACCCACTGGTTCGTTACTCTTTGTGTAACCCCCTGGCACGGTAATTGAAGGGTAGCCAGCCTTTGCAGGTAAGGCAGCTCCATAATTGGCGGGAGATAATAGTGCGTCTAAGTCATATTTATCCATTACGGCATCAATGCCAGCACTTTGGGAGTAATGCTGATCTCTTATCAATTCTGTGAGGTACTTACTATCAGTTAACATTCCGTTGGTATTCTCACTGGCTTCTAAGAGATCTTGACCGTACTTTAACGCCACCTTTTTGTTCTCTAGATTAAACCTAATAACATCCTTTAAAGTTTTAACAGGGGCACTGCTTAAATCATTTAAGTAATTGTTAATGCCATGTTTAAATTCATGGAACAATACCTCATAGCTTAGTGTTATTTCATGTGTATGAATTTTTGGAATATCAACGATTTTAGCTCCACATTTAACTAAGTCATTAACGGCATTTTCCATAATTAATTTTTTTTCTTTATTGATAGATTCATAAAACTCTTTACAAACTCCTATCTTTGCATTTTTTAAACCGTCTTTTTTAAAAGATGCGGAAAAATCAATTCCAACCCCTGGTGGAATGTTTTTAGTAACAGCATCGCATTCATCAATGCCCATCATTACACTTAACAGAGCTACAGCATCTTCCACAGTTTTTGCCATCGGCCCGGCAGTGTCCTGGGTGTAAGATATAGGTATAATCCCACTTCTGCTGACCATTCCCACAGTGGGTTTGATTCCAACTAAAGAGTTTTGACTAGAGGGACTTAAAATCGAGCCTGATGTCTCTGTCCCTATAGAAGCACAAGCAAAATTAGCAGCTACAGCAGCTGCTGAACCTGAACTAGAACCACCAACATCTAACTTATTTGGTCCGTATGGATTAAGAACCTGACCACCCACAGTACTATATCCATTGGGCATTTTAGTGGACATAAAATTTGCAAATTCTGTTAAACTAGCCTTACCTAAAATTATCGCTCCAGCTGTTTTAAGCTGCTTAACTAAAAAAGCATCTTTCTTTGCATAACTATTTTTTAAAGCAAGTGTACCAGCTGTAGTATGCATTTTGTCACCGGTATCAATGTTATCTTTTACAACAATAGGTATCCCATGTAAGCAACTTCTAGCACCTTTTTGTTTTCTTTCTTTATCTAAAGTGGTAGCTATAAAAAGAGCATCGGGATTAATTTCGCAAATAGCATTTATTTTAGGTCCGGACTTATTGTAAATAGCAATTCTTTTAAGGTAAGCCATTACGATTTCTTTTGATGAAGTAATCCCTTTTTCCATGGCTTTTTGAAGTTCAAAAATGGAGTGCTCCAATACTATATCTTCACTTAAAAAATCTAACTTACACTTATCCATATTCATCACCTCATAAATTAGTGTAAAAAGATATTCGACAAAAGATAGATAATTCCTTTTACCTGTAGACGAAATAAAGTATAACAGGTATAATATAAAATTGGAATAATTTGTGTGTAATTAGGTGATTGAAATGCATTATTATAAACAAACTTTAAATAAAGCATTATTACCTAATTTAATATACATTAGGAGGGCATTTAATATGAAAATTGGGATAGTTGGTGGTGGAGAAGGCGGAACTGAAATAATAAGAGTTCTTTCAGGTCTTAGCAATGTAGAGTTAGCATGGGTAACTGATATAGACCCAAAAGCTCCGGGGTTAATGATTGCAAAAGAAAACGGAGTGCTAACAAAACAAGATTTTTTGCCTCTATTGAGTGAAGAAATAGACTGTGTTATCGAAGCCACAGGAGTGCCGGCTGTTAAGAAAAGTTTAATTGGTAACATATCTGAAAATACCACCCTAATTGATGGCAAAGGTGCAAATTTAATAATGGAAATAGTGCAAGGTAGAAATACATTAATAGCAGAGCTTAAAAGCATGGCTGATAAGCTAAAAAATGATTTAGAAACTTTAAATAAGAATCTTCAAGTTGTGGGAGATGCAGTAAAAGAGGTAGAAACGGGAGTGCAAAAATTAAGGGACATGAATCATACTTTGCAAACAGAATCTAAACAAGCGGTGGTTTCAGTTGATAGGACTGAATCTGTACTTTCTCTAATAAAATCTATAAGTCACCAGACTAAAATACTAGGAATAAATTCATCAATAGAAGCGGCTAGGGCAGGTGAAGTAGGAAAAGGTTTCAACGTTGTAGCGGGAGAAATTCAAAAGTTGGCAACTACTAGCAATAGTTCTGTGGAGGAAATTGAACAAATTCTTAGAAATATTAAAGATTGCATTGATAAAGTAAACCAAGGAGTTGACGGCACTACTGATGTAACAGAAAAACAGGCCCAAGCTAGCGAAAACGTGGCCGCCAGTTTGAATCAGCTATCTTTAATTTCTAAAGAAATTAAAGATTTTGCAGAAGAAATTGTAGCCATAGATTAAAAGGACAGCCCCACTTCTTTATTTGGGGCTGTCCTTTTAATTTATGCGACTATATTCATCATAACAATGAAGGCAGGTTTTACTTCCTTCAACTAAACGTATGCGATGTTCAGCGGCACCTTCTCCACAGTTTTCGCAAATTACAGTGGAAAAAAGTTTTGCCTTTTGAGGAAGGGGCTCCTTAACTTCTGTTATATCGAATAGATCTTCTTCGTTGCTGTGCAGCAAAAATTTTTGTTTTTCTTCTCGGGCTTGGGGAGCGTTAAGATCTCTTCGAAATAACAATCTAAAAGATTTGTCAGAATCCCTATTATAAAAGCTATAGGCAACTTTCCCCAGGTCTTTGTATATAAGGTTTCCTTTGCCAAAGGTGCAGCCTAAAACTACCTGAATACCATCCACACCACAGGCATCATTTTCAGTTATACAAACGATTTCTTCATCTTCCGCACTTTTACCACCAAATAGTTTGCGGGCTAACAGGGCTGCTTTATAGCCTATAGTTAAACCTGGGCAGATATGACCGTGAAAATCAACGCACTCATCCCAAAATTTTTCATTCATGGTATTCCCTCTTTTCTAAATTTATTATTTAAAAACTTTTCTTTATAATAAGTAATTCTGCAACTGTAATCATTTTCCTTCTACATAAACCTAAAATCACGCAAAATATAATTTTTAATAAAAAAAGAGGAAATTTTAATAAAATACCAAATATAGATATATATACAGACTATTAGGTTTGCAAAAAAACTAAATTTCCTTTTTAAAATTTATCATTAAAAATGGGAAAGTAAGTTCTATCTATAAACAAAGGGTTCAAAATTTTGCAATTGCCTATTTACAAAAAATAAAGGAGGGTAAAAGTATGGGATATTTACTTTATGGGGTACAAAATGGCATTTATTGTATATCTAATAGGGTCCGAAAAATTAAAAAATCCCCTGACTATGTTAGGTTTTTTTTAGAGGGCCAATATGTTGACTTAAAAGAACCAAAGCAAAACTTTATTAAAAGCAAAATTAAAAAGCCTAAAAAAAGCATACAAGAGTTATGTGCTCAGCTTGAACAAGTGGGAAATGATGACAAAGTAGAGGGTATATTGCTTGTTATAAGACCGAATCTTAACTTGACTATGGCACAAATACAACAGCTTCGCACTTTTATACATCAAGCAAAAATGAAGGGTAAAAAGGTAGTGGCCTATTCATACCAATATACTACTAATACCTATTATTTAGCATCCGTTGCTGATAAAATATTACTCCAACCAGGGGGCGGAATAGATCCATTAGGTTTAAGGACAGGCACAATGTTTATAAAAGGTGCTTTGGACTGGATAGGTATAGAAATGCAAATGTACAATGTAAGTCCTTATAAATCTGCCGCAGATGCGATGACAAAAACAACGATGACAGAAGAAGTAAAAAAGATGAACAACTGGATTTTAGACTCACTATATGAACAAACTTTAGAAGCCATAGCAAAAGGTCGTGGAGTAACAGTAGAGCAGGCTAAAAAAATAATAGATAACTCCCCTTATGTAGATAAAAAGGCTGTTGAAAATCAACTGGTGGATAAACTGTTAAATGAAGAAGATATATTCAACTACCTAAAAGACTTGGAAGGTAAAAAGATTATTATAAAAAACTTTAAAGAAGCACAAAAATCTTTAATAAGGCCTTCTATAAAAAGACCTAAAGACTATATTGCGTTAATTAGGATAGAGGGGAATATTATTGATGGGAAAAGTTCAACTACTCCATTTGATTTACCCATCCCATTTTTAGGAGGCAAGAGGGTTGGTGATATTACAGTAGTTGACCAAATTCGTAAAGTTCAGAAAGACAAAAGGGCTAAGGCTGCTGTAATTTATATTGATTCTGGTGGAGGCTCAGCTACTTCATCAGAGGCAATGGCCTCTGCAATTTCTAGGTTGGCAAAAGAAAAGCCGGTTGTAGCTTATATGTCATCAGTGGCTGCATCAGGAGGCTACTATGTAGCTACCACTGCCGACTGGATAATCGCGCAGCCTAGCACCATAACGGGATCCATAGGTGTGATATATGGCAAGGTGGTTAATAAAAAAATGTTAGAAAAAATGTTGCTGAACTACGAAAGTGTTAACAGAGGGGAAAATGCCGAGATGTTAGAAGGCAAAAACAAACTCACAGAAAATCAAGAGAAGAAAATTAAAGAATCTTTATTTAGAACATATGAAGTATTTTTAGATAGGGTAATCGATGGTAGAAGCATGCTAAAAGAGGAAGTAGAAAAAGTTGCTGGTGGCCGGGTTTGGACAGGTAAACAGGCGTATGAAATTGGGCTTGTAGATGATTTAGGAGGGATAGAAACAGCTTTAAAAAAGATATACAACTTAACATCTTTAGACGACAAAACACCCCTAAAAGAAATTAGAGTTAAGCCAGAGCAATTTATCCAACCTATCAACTCAGCTGCTAAACTTAACACTGTTTTAGGTGATCTAAATTCGCTAGAAGGAAAAAACCTGTACGCTGCACCAACTATGTGGATAAAAAAATCATAAAATTAAAGAGGATTGTCCTTATTAAAATAAGGATAATTCTCTTTAAAATTTCACAGTTAAAAGATTACAAAAGTATGAAGTTTTGCAGTGTGTTTCAATAACTTAAAAAAACTGTACCATAAAATTAAAAGATATGATATTATATAAATAGGTTTCTAATATAGTCATAAACACTGTGTTATAACATGTTTAGTTGTTTTTGTGAAACAGATTGTATTATAGAACACTAGACAAACTTTTGCAAAAAACTAATCTTATACATATTAAAATGGCCTACAAAACGATATAAAGGCAATTTGCTATACTATAACAGTGCAGAATAATATGTTTATTCTAAAAAGTTTTGCTCTGTTTTTAGTTATTATGCAAAGCCTGTTATATATTTAAATAATACAAAAGGGGGTTTTTGAAAATGTCTAAAAAAATGCAGACCATGGATGGAAATACAGCTGCTTCTTATGTTTCATATGCTTTTACAGATGTAGCTGCTATTTATCCAATTACTCCATCATCAGACATGGCAGAAAAAGTTGATGCTTGGAGTGCAGAAGGTCGTAAAAACATTTTCGGTCAAACAGTAAGAGTAAGTGAGTTACAATCAGAGGCAGGTGCTGCTGGTGCAGTACATGGTTCATTACAGGGTGGTGCTTTGACAACTACCTTTACTGCCTCCCAAGGTTTATTGCTTATGATCCCTAACATGTACAAAATTGCTGGCGAGCTTTTGCCGACTGTTTTCCATGTAAGTGCTAGAGCGGTTGCTGGTCATGCCCTATCTATTTTTGGTGATCACTCAGACGTTATGGCTACAAGACAAACTGGTTTTGCAATGCTAGCTTCTGGAAGTGTTCAGGAAGTAATGGATTTAGCGGGTGTAGCACATCTATCTTCTATAAAATCAAGAATTCCTTTTGTTCATTTCTTTGATGGGTTCAGAACATCTCATGAAATGCAAAAAATTGAAGTGATTGACTATGAAGATTTCTCTAAATTAGTAGATTATGATGCTTTAAAAGCTTTTAGAGATAGAGCATTGAACCCTGAAAGACCAGTGCTAAGAGGAAGTGCACAAAACCCTGATATTTTCTTCCAAGCTAAGGAAGCTGCTAACAGGTTCTATGATGAAGTTGACGATACAGTTAATGAATACATGCAAGAAATATCTAAGTTAACTGGTCGGGAATACAAGCCTTTCACATACTACGGTGCTGAAGATGCAGAAAGAGTTATTGTAGCAATGGGTTCTGTTACTCAAACTGCAGAAGAAACTGTTGACTACCTAAACTCTAAAGGTGAAAAAGTTGGACTTATCAAAGTTCATTTATACAGACCATTTTCTCCAAAATATTTCTTTAATGTTCTTCCAAAGACAGTTAAGAAAATCTGTGTTTTAGATAGAACTAAAGAGCCAGGAGCAATTGGCGAGCCACTTTATCAAGATATCCGCACACTATTCTTTGAAAACAAAGAAGCACCTGTGGTAATTGGAGGTCGCTACGGCCTTGGTTCCAAAGATACTACACCATCTCAAATTAAGGCTGTATTTGACAACCTTAAAGATGAGCATAAAAATAGATTTACTGTTGGTATCATAGATGATGTAACTAACACTTCTTTAGAAGTAAAAGACAAAATTAACACAGTTCCTGAAGGGACCGTTAGATGTAAATTCTGGGGGCTTGGCTCAGATGGTACAGTAGGTGCTAATAAATCTGCTATTAAAATTATCGGAGATCATACCGACATGTATGCTCAAGGATACTTCTCTTATGATTCCAAAAAATCTGGTGGGGTAACTATATCACATCTTCGTTTTGGAAAAGAGCCTATTAAATCTACCTATTTGATTGATCAAGCTGACTTTATAGCCTGTCATAACCAAGCCTACGTTGATAAATATGACGTGCTTAAAGGTCTAAAACCAGGTGGAATCTTCTTATTAAACTGTCTGTGGAGTCCAGAAGAGCTTGATGAAAAACTGCCAGCTCACATGAAACGCTATATTGCTGAAAATGATATCAAGTTCTATACCTTAAACGCATATGACATTGCTGGCAATATTGGGTTAGGCAACAGAATAAATATGGTTATGCAGTCTGCATTCTTCAAGTTAGCAGATATAATCTCTGTTGATGATGCCACAAAATATCTTAAAGATGCAATAAAAGCTAGCTACGGCTCTAAAGGGGAAAAAATTGTTGAGATGAACAACAAAGCTGTGGATGAAGGTATCGGAGCTCTTGTTTCTATTGACGTTCCAGCTAGTTGGAAGGATGCTAAAGATGAAGAGAAAGAAGAGCAAGATGTTCCAGACTTTATCAAAAACATTCTTATCCCGGTTAACGCTCAAGAAGGAGATAGTTTGCCAGTTAGCACCTTTGTAGGAGCTGAAGATGGTACGCTAATGCAGGGTTCTTCTAAATATGAAAAACGTGGTATCGCTGTTGATGTTCCTTGCTGGCATATGGATAACTGTATTCAATGTAACCAGTGCTCCTATGTTTGCCCACATTCAGCAATACGTCCGTTTTTAATTGACGAAGATGAAGAAAAGAAAGCCCCTGCTTCTTTTGAAATGAAGCCTGCGATGGGCAAAGATTTTAAAGGATTAAAGTATCGTCTACAAGTAACTCCTTTAGACTGTACTGGTTGTGGAAATTGTGTAGATGTTTGTCCTGCTAAGAAAAAGGCAATCACTATGGAGCCACTTGAAACCCAAATTTCAGAGAAAGATAATTGGGAATTTGCTGTTACTTTAACAGACAAATCAGACCGTACAAACATTGAAACATTAAAAGGTAGTCAGTTTGTGCAACCTTTACTTGAGTTTTCAGGGGCATGTGCAGGCTGTGGAGAAACTCCATATATTAACACCATTACTCAGCTATTTGGCGATAGAATGATGATTGCCAACGCTACTGGATGTACATCTATCTGGGGTGGTAGTGCGCCATCGACGCCATATTGCACAAACTCTGAAGGTAAAGGACCAGCTTGGGCAAACTCTCTGTTTGAAGACAATGCAGAGTACGGCTATGGTATGGCACTAGCTTCCCTTCAAATAAGAAGCAAAATTAAAGATTTAATGGAAGAAGCTATGGAATCTGGCATTTCTACAGAGCTTAAAGATGCTTTCACTACTTGGATTGAAAACAAAGATGACGGCAAAGCCTCTAAAGAAGCTACTTTAAACCTACTACCACTTCTTGAAAAAGAAGCTGATAATAAACTAGTAAAACAAATAATTGACAAAAAAGACTTCCTAATCAAGCAATCTCAGTGGATTATTGGAGGAGACGGCTGGGCATATGATATTGGCTACGGCGGTTTAGACCATGTAATAGCTTCTGGTGAAGATGTAAATATTTTGGTTGTAGACACCGAAGTTTACTCTAACACTGGTGGCCAATCATCTAAAGCATCTCCAACAGCGGCTATCGCTAAATTTGCTGCTTCAGGTAAGAAAACAAGCAAAAAAGACCTAGGAGCAATGGCAATAAACTATGGATATGTTTATGTAGCCCAAGTAGCTATGGGAGCAGACAAAAACCAATTCCTTAAAGCTATTAAAGAAGCTGAAAGCTACAAAGGACCTTCTATCGTTATTGCATATGCACCATGTATTGCACACGGTATTAAAGAAGGAATGGGACGTACTCAAAACCAACAAAAAGAAGCAGTGGAAGCGGGTTACTGGCACATGTACAGGTTTAACCCTGAACTTAAAAAAGAAGGTAAAAATCCATTTGTTATGGACTCTAAGGAACCAACCAAACCATTTAGAGACTTCTTGCTAAGTGAAGTAAGATATAATGCCCTTCTTAAGACCAACCCAGAAACAGCAGAAGAGTTGTTTGCTCAATCTGAGGAGGAAGCTAAAGAAAGGTATCAACGCTATCTAAACCTAGCTAACCAAAAATAGATAGCATAAGCTAATAGCCCATTGCCTCTGGCAATGGGCTTTGCTTAAGTCTAATGTATATTTTATATATAAAAATGTATATTATAAGTAAAGATGATAAAAATAAGTTATTTTAGAGCAATTTGACATTTATAGCCTTAAGTTATATAATCATGCAAAATAAATAAAGTTAAAAAGGGGGTTAAAAAGATGGGTACATTGAAAAAAATACTTTTAGCTGGGCTAGGAACTGCAACTTTCACTTATGAGAAAGCAACGGATTTAGTTGAAGAAATGGTAGATAAAGGTGAAATAACAGTGCAGCAAGGCAAAGAGTTAAACCAAGAATTGAAAAATAAATTTACTGAAAAAGCAGACCAAACTTCTCAAGAGTTTGCAGAACTAAATACCGTCAAAGGCCTTATTGAAAAGTTTAACTTAGCAACAAAAGAAGATATTGACCAATTAAAAACTCGAATTGAACGGTTAGAGGAGGAAGAAGATACCTTATCATAAAGGTATCTTCTAAACTATGAAAACTAAAACTAACAGACAGCGGTTTCAGCAAATAGTATCGGTATTTATAAAACATGGTATCAAAGATGGCGGAGCAAACCCCAGCCAAATTAGAAAAGCTTTTGAGGAGTTAGGACCGACCTTTATAAAAGTAGGCCAAATCCTGTCAACAAGGCCAGATATTTTATCCCCTGAATATATAGCAGAATTTCAAAAACTTCAGGATAATGCTAAAAGGCTAGATGAGGAACAAGTTAAAACAATAATCGAAAAAGAATTAAAAATAGATGTAAATAAAGAGTTTAGTGATTTTGATCTTAAGCCTATAGCCTCAGCGTCAATTGCTCAAGTTCACACTGCTAGATTAAAATCAGGTGAAAAGGTAGTTCTTAAACTAAAAAGACCTAAAATAGAAAAAACATTAGCACAGGATTTACATTTACTTAAAAGATTCACCCTATTTATTCAAATTATTCCTAATTTAGTCAGGACAGAAGTGATTAAAGCCGATGAGATAATAGAAGAGTTATGGGAGCATATTTTAAAAGAACTAGATTTTGAAAATGAAGCAAGAAATATTGAAAAGTTTAGAAAAAACAACAAAGGATTTAAATTTATAAAAGCTCCTAAAGTTTATCCGAAGTATACTACAAAAAACCTTGTGGTAATGGAATATATCGATGGAATAAAACTGAGCGATACTAAATTATTAAAAGAAAAAGGATACTATATAGACGATATAATAGAAAAGCTGGTTTATAATTTTGCCCATCAAGTATTGGAAGAAGGCTTTTTTCATGGAGACCCTCACCCCGGCAACATAATAATTTCCGAAAACAAAATAGCTTTTATCGATTTTGGAGCTATGGGATCAATTCCAAAAGAGCAACGTGAAGGATTTAACCAACTACTCCATTCTATAGTTTCAAAAGATATAGACAAAGTTGTTAAAAGTATCATAAGAGTGGGAGTGATAAAAGGTTCTATTAACAAAAATAAACTAGCCAGTGATGTTCAAGTTATTCATGATAGCTACTTAGACCAACCTTTACATGATATAGATGTGGTTAAGGCAATCCAAGATAGCTTTGATGTATGTTTAAAAAACAATATAGCAATCCCCAAAAATGTAGCACTTTTAGCTAAAGCAATGCTTACCCTTGAAGGAGTTATTTCAGAACTTACCCCTAACTTTAATGCAATAGAGTTAATGGCCCCTTATGTCAGAGAGCAAATGTTAAAGCCGGAGAACATCAAAAAAGAAGCGTTAAGGCAGTTGAAGGGAATTTATGATACAGCATCTGCTGGTTTAAAGATTCCTCAAACTTTTCTGGAAGTGCTTAACAAACTTTCCCGCAATGAAATAAAGGTGCAAATGGAACATACAAACCTAGAGCGGGGAATTAAAGAAATAAGTAAAACGGGTAATAGAATAGTTCTGGGCTTGATAACCTCATCTTTAATAATGGCCTCATCAATTGTTATCGTAGCCGAAGCCGGTCCAAGTATTTATGGTGTGTCTGCCATAGGGTTGATTGGTTACTTAGGGGCCGGTCTTATGGGATTAGTATTAATATTCTTTATAATACGCTCAGGAAAAATGTAACGTCAAATCTTCTTGAACATGAGAAGATTTGACGTTTTATAATTATTTTAAAAATCTATTTAATTATTTCTGCAATTCATATAAAATATAATAAAGACTTTTTTCCGATAATAAGGGGTGCTTGAAATTGAACTTAAGTAATTTTTATATTGAACAGAGAGAAAAAATAAATGATGCCATTATTACGCTGTTGGAGTATAGAGTAAATCAAACGCCTAAGTCAAGAAAAAAACTAGAAAATTTTTTTGACATTCTTTCTATTGAAAGTGAAAAACTACAGCTCAATGAGTTAACTCAGCTGGCACATAGCTGTAAAAAATGGTTAAAGGCGGATAAATGCTCTTGGAGTGAAAAGCACTACTCCTATTCTTTACTCCTTTTGGGAATGGCAAAACTTTATACAAAAATAAATGATTTACTGGAAAAAGAAAAAAATAGCTTAAACCAAGAGTACACTAGGTTTACATATACAGGAAATATTCTTATTTTAGATAAAGATGTAGTAACTTTGGATACCTTAGATACTTTATTTAACCAAGAAGGATATAAAGTTAACATAGCTTCTACAACGGAAAAAGCTTTAGATGTAATTAACAACCAAAACATAGATATTGTCATAGCTGAAACAGAAATACGAGGAAATAATAACTTAGAGCTGGTAGATGAAATTGAAAAAAACTCTCCATATACATCAATAATATTAATGTCCAAGGAGGAAAATTTAGAGAAAAAAGTTATCGCCTTACAAAAAGGTGTGGAAGATCTTTTGATAAAACCAATTAAGGATATAGAACTTAAGGCTAGAACAGAGCAAATTTTGAAAAAGAAAGAGCATCATCAGAAAGATGTGAATACTGATGCCCTTACTGGTGCATATACCAAAAGATATTTTAATATGTTTTCTAAAGAACTAAATGCTTTTTCTCTTGCATTTATTGACTTAGATGATTTTAAAACAATTAATGATACATATGGACACCTAACTGGTGATAAAGTACTGACTAAATTTTGTCAGTTAATTAGTGAAAATATAAGATCTGAAGATAAGTTGTTTAGATTTGGCGGAGATGAATTTGTATTGGCTTTTCCAAATACATCTAAAGAAAACGCCTATAAAATAATAAAAAAAATAAAAGATGTAGTATCTCAGAACAAAATACAATGTGAGGAAGAAGAGAATATATCTATAGAAGTTAAATTTAGTTGTGGCATATCAGAAAAGAATGGTGAAAACCATGCACTTGAAGATGTTATAAATGACGCGGACAAAGCTCTCTATACTGTGAAAAATAGCTCTAAAAATAACATCTCTTTATATACCGAAACAATAGCTTCCCATAAAAAGAAAAGTGCCTTGCTAGTATTAAAAGATCCTATTTTGGAAAAATTATTAGAAAATCGTTTAAAGAACCTAAAGTTGTCTGTTAATCATGCTGATAATGTATGTCAAGCATCCCATCTTTTGAAAAACTATAAAATTGATATAGCAATAGTAGATATAGGTTTTTCTGATATCGAACAATCTAATGTATACCAAGAGCTTTCTGACAAAGAAACAAAATCGTTGCTTTTAGGTGAAACCAAAGATAAAGCTGAAATTATCAAGGGGTTAAAAATGGGAATAGACGATTATATTATAAAGCCTTTTACGCTGAAAGAACTGGAAGGAAGGATAAAAAAACTAATATAAGACTAGCTAGATTCTTTGTACAAGCTTTACAATTAAGTTCTAAAAAAGGTAATACGTCTAATAGTGTTGTAAGGCTACCCTTTAGAAATTAGCTAGTATGCAGCAAACCCAATTGGGCACGACAAACTGGGCAGGATTAGCCATAGGACTTTATAAAGTTTTACCTTTTAATAAACAAAAGGGAGGAGGTTCTTTTATGCGAATAATTATAGAAAAAGATTATGAATCTTTGTCAAAAAAGGCATCGTTGCTCGTAGCCAGCCAGATATTATTAAAACCTGACTCAGTTCTAGGTTTAGCTACTGGAAGCACCCCTTTAGGAATGTATAAAAACTTAATTGAAATGTATAAAAGAAATGAAGTTGACTTTTCTAAAGTAACCACATTTAACTTAGATGAATACTACGGGCTATCACCTGACCATCCTCAAAGCTACAACTCTTATATGAAAAACAACTTTTTTGACCATATAAATATACCACCTTTTAAATGTCATCTTCCCAAAGGAAACGCAAAGAATGTTGTAACAGAATGTTACACCTATGAAGATAAAATATCAAAATGTGGTGGAATAGACTTTCAAGTGTTAGGAATTGGAGAAAATGGCCATATAGGTTTTAATGAGCCTGACGATAGCCTTAATGTCTTAACTAATCTAGTGGACTTAAGATCTCAGACAATAGAAGCTAATAGCCGCTTTTTTGAATCAAGCTGTCAAGTCCCAAAACAAGCTATATCGATTGGAATTGCTACAATTATGAAAGCAAAAAAAATACTTTTATTAGCATCGGGTGAGAATAAGGCAGAAGCAATAGCACAAATGACTTCAGGACATGTAACAACAAAGGTACCAGCATCATTGTTGCAAACCCACCAAGATTTGATTCTTCTGGTAGATGAACAGGCAGGTAAGCTACTTAAGTAAAGGAAAAACAGCGGATATGCTCCCGCTGTTTTTTTATATTTTAGTCGTTTTCTTCCTCTACAGCTTCACCAACAAATACTAGATCTACTGTTATGTTTATATTCTGCACAACATTTCCTACATCCTCGGGCAAAGTTATAGTAAAAGTTAATTCATCAGAGTCGTCGGGGTCTTCTAAACCAAGTGCTTCGGTTCCTTCAACTTCGGATAGTCCAGATAATGAACCGTCATAAAGCTCGTTTTGCTCATCATCTTCAATCCTTACTTGCAACCGATCAGCTAGAATTTGGGCCTGTACTGTAGAAGTTTCTTCGTTAGCAGGCTTCCAATCAGCAAAAATAAAATAATTAACATTAACTTCACCATCATTTGTCACAGTAATCTGGCCAGTTTCTTCCTGTCCTGGAACCATATCAAGAACATCAAAAATATTTTCTTCAGTGACAATTAACGATACATTACCTGCACCAACTTGATTGTTTTGGTTAGTAGCTGAAATTGTATAAGACATTTAAATCCCCCTTTCTCAAAGCTTATTGTTTTACAATGCCTCAGTTATAATATGATTAGCTTTAATTAAAGTTACTGAATCTAAAAGGTTAGGACTTTGTCATAGCTATGCTTAGAGTAAACAAGTAGTAGATTTCAAAAAATTGTTAACATAGTTGATAGATAGTGATAAAATAATTATAGGCAATTGCAAAATGTTCAGATTATAAACTCCTGATTAATATGTCACCTAGAAATGAACCTTGGTATCTAAAATGACACTAGGGTTCGGAGAATGTATTTATAAAAAGACTGTTATATGGAGTATGTTTTTGTAATTATCTAAAATATTTTGCTTAGGAGGTTAGAAATGTTAAAAGTATCAAATTTACATAAAAGCTATGGAAGCATAGTAGCTGTTGACGGAATAGATTTTGAAATTAAATCTGGCGAAATATTGGGGTTTTTAGGACCCAATGGTGCAGGTAAGACGACTACTATAAAAGTGTGCAGCGGCATGTTAATTCCCACTCAAGGCAGCGTTACTCTCTGTGATTACGACATAATAAAAGAGCCTACTGAAGCAAAAAGGCAGCTAGGTTATGTTCCTGATGACCCTTTTTTATATGAAAAACTTACCGGAAGGCAGTTTTTGGAGTTTGTCGGAGAAGTTTATAATTTATCTCCAAAGCAAAGGCAGCAAAGAATAGAAAAAATGTTACTTGATTTTGAGCTAGAGGAAAAAGCTGATGAACTTATAGAGACTTACTCCAGAGGTATGAGAAGAAAGATAGCACTTATAGCAGGAATAATTCATAATCCTAATATTCTACTTTTAGATGAACCAACTTTAGGGCTGGATGCGGTTAGCGCAAAAAAGGCAAAAGACATAATAAAACATATGGCCTATAAAGAAAATACAGCCGTTCTTTTAACTACCCATATAATGGAAATAGCAGAGCAGATTTGTGATAGGATAGCTGTTATTTCAAAGGGAAAATTAGTGGCAATCGGGACCTTAGAAGAACTTCAACAAAAAGCGAAAACAAAAGCAACTTTAGAAGAAGTTTTCGTTAATATAACCCAACAAGAAGCTGGAAAAAAAGTAGGTGAATAAAAATATATGAATAACTTACTATTATTATATAAAATGCAGTGGATTATGTTTGTAAATAGATTTTTTGGTAATAAAAAACAAGCTGCCACATCTATAGCATTTTTCCTAGCTATAATTACTTTTTTTGTACTAGTAGTTCGTTTCTTAAATGCAAGGTTTTTTTATGATTTGCAAAATGTTCCTCAGCAAGAAATACAGGTTATATTAGCTCTAATTTTCATTATTAGCTTTGCAATACTATTCACCTTTCAACTGTTTTCAAGCCTAACAAATCTAGTTGCTAATTTTTACAAATCTCCTGACCTAAACTATTTTGTCACTACGCCGTTAAATCCTGGCGTTATTCTTATTTTTAAATTGATTAATCATACATTTATAAGCATAGGTAAAGAATCTCTGCTTTTTTTTCCTTTTTATATATCGTTAGCTATCTCAATAAATGCCACAACTTTTTTTTATATTCTTTTGCCTATCGTTTATTTTATTGTGGCAGCAATGGCAGCAAGTATTGGCATTATTATCGGTATGCTTCTTTTAAAAAAACTGTCTATAAAAAGTTACAGATACATAGTAAATATAGGAAATTTCTTAGCTTTTGTTTTGGTATGGGGTATAGTTCTTACTGATATTTTGCAAATTCCTCAGCCTATAATTAAGTTGGCAGAGAGAGTCATAACTGAAGAGTCAATTATTTTGATAATCCCTTTTGTGTCAGGGGCTGAACTTTTAACTCAAATTGCCTCAGGTTTTAAAGTTGCTGCACTAAAACCTTTAGCATATTTGTTAGCAGTGGCAACTTTTATACTGTTTTTAACATATTTTATAGCAAAACATAATTTTTTTACAGGATGGATGAATAACTCATACGTTAAACACAAACAAAAAAACAAAAAGCTAAAGTCAAAACGTAATTTAAAAGTTGCCTCTAACAACTTACATCCTATTTTTTGTGTTGTAAAAAATGAATGGATAAGAGCGACAAAAAATTACGACATCATGGCTGGAGCGCTGGTTTTATATGGACTATATATAGCAATGCTATTTTATCTATCTTCAAGTGATATAAGTTTCAACTTGATAATTTCTGCAGCAATGCTGGGCGGAATGTTTTTAGTTACAACAGGAACATCGGTACTATTGATTAGCAGCGAAATCATCTTGAATCCATATGCAGCAAAATATCAATTTTCAATACTAAAATTTTTACCTTTAAAAGCAAAAGATGTATTAACAGCGAGGCTGATAATGAATTATGTTCCTTCAGCCGTTATATTAAGCATGGGATTATCCGGTTTGTTGTTTTCTATACAACAAACCATGTTTACCCTGATAACAATAGTACTTATACAACTAATAATACTCCTTGGTTATACAACTCTAAATCAATCCTATGAAATCATATACTATCAGTGTTATTATAAAAAACAAAATTTTCTTGGAGGACTAATATCCTTTGTGGCACCAGCAATATATCTGATTTTAACAATAGGACTTTTTATTTTATACCAAGCTAAACCTCTTTTTTCAAGCTCATGGATAAATGTCATATTAAACATGCCTACTATTGCCACTATAGCAATAGTAACAATAGTACTTCAGCTAACATACACCTACAGACTAGGGGCAAAGGCATGGGACAAGATGGAATTTTGATAAAGGGAGAAAATAATTAAAATCAAAACGTACATATCTTAAGCCAGTAAATAAAAACTTAATAGGAGAAAAGCAAATCCTTACACAATAAGCAGGTGTCGGCTAATAACATTAAATATTAAAATTACTGTATATAATGTAACGAACAGTGAGCAAATAAGTTTTTTTAAAAAAACTTTTGCAACGGCAAAATAGACTAAAAGCGTGGAGAAATGAGTTAGGAGGAGAAAAATGGGAGCAAAGAAAAAAATCATTTTGACTATACTACTGTTAATTAACATTGCCACGATGTTTCTTAGTTGGTTTGGCGGAGCAAGAAAAATTCAAGAGGTAAGAGGGACTATAGTGTTGCTTCACCCTATCACGTTAATTGCCATAGGATTATTTTTAATTGGACTTTGGTATCCTTTTAACAAAAAAGTTAGTAAATGGATATGTGTAGGCTCAATCACAGGGATAATAGCAGTAAAGATATACTTTTTCTTTTTTTGGCATTACATGACCGTCACTGGAACAGTGAGCATAAAAGAAAGCATAAACTTAACCTATCCAGAATTTTACTTAGGCCTAGGAATCTCAACACTAATTCTAGCGATATCATTATTTATGAAAGATAACAATCAAAAAAGGGTAAACAAAAAATAACAAACTATAAGTATCGTTATTTATCAGGAGCGGAGACATTTAAAAATTTAGACTCATTACAACACTCAATCTTAGTTTGCTATTTTCCTATGTTGAGGTAAGGGCTGGCCTCTGTGCCAGCCCTTCATTGAAATGTTTACCCAACATTGTTTTTATTAGGTGCTATTTGACAAACAAGAATCGAAGATTTATACTTTTCTTAAGTAAAAGAATTTAATAAAAACTTTCGTCGACCCTAGGTGAGACCTAAAACCCGGGAGATCGACGAAAATGAGGAAAGTTTAGTAAAGAGAAGAAGAAGATAGGTATCAAGAGATAATTAAGAATTTTAGTATTGTGATAATGGCAAAAATAAGTAGAATCAAATAAAAAGAAAAAACAAAAATCCCATAAATACAGCCTTTTTTGGGGTTTATATCTTACCTATAAGGAATTGAAACTATTTTTCTATCTTTTTATAGGTATCAAAAGCATTTCTAGTTTATATCTTACCTATAAGGAATTGAAACATGTTTCTGCTAAACTACCTTCTATAGCATGACCGCTTTGTTTATATCTTACCTATAAGGAATTGAAACTCTTAACCGCACAACCAATAAGAAATTCAGATGGAAATCGTTTATATCTTACCTATAAGGAATTGAAACAATACCCCCCAAAATTTCTGCAAGTTAATATCTCCCCAGTTTATATCTTACCTATAAGGAATTGAAACAATTTTTGACGAATTTTTGACGATTTCAAGTTCATCCGTTTATATCTTACCTATAAGGAATTGAAACATAGCTATATCTAATGCTTTAATATCTTTTCCCCAAGTTTATATCTTACCTATAAGGGATTGAAACCAAAGAGCTGTAAAGACTTCTTTAGATGCATTAGAAGTTATTATCTTACCTATGAGGAATTGAAACTTCATATGTTTATGTTTCAGGGTTATATTTGTATGTTTATATCTTACCTATAAGGAATTTAGGTTTTAAAACTCTTTTTTTCATCTGCAGTTTTTTAGTTAAAAACACTCAGAGGAATTTTCCTTTGAGTGTTTTTGGTTTATATAAATGTAGATGGATAGTACTATTGATAGCGAGTTAATACATATGTTAGCCTTGGTGGACAATTTTTTATTGATTTTTTACGATAAAATTACATTAATCGATATATTTTTGTTGTTTTTACATATAAATATATTGAAAATACATAAAAACATATTGATATTCAATAAAAAATGTGTATAATAGAATTATAGAAGGACATTTTAGGGGGTATTAAGTTTGCAACATAAATTAGCTGCTAAAACACTTACTTTTTTGCTCACCACTTTATGGTTTATAGTAATTATTAGCTCTATCACTACAGTAGGGTTTGGGTTATTTACGCTAGGGGTTTCTATATCTATCAAAAATATTGTTGGAGTATCGTTTTTTGTGATAGTTCATGCAATAATTTTGAAGATAATTTGGGAACTGAGAAAAATTATAAAAAGTGTCCTTGAAAAAGAACCTTTTGTCAAAGAAAATATTTCAGGCTTTAATCTGATAGGAATTTTAGCAACGTTTATGGCTTTTTTAACATTGTTGAGAGATGTAATTAACATTTTTATTGATTATCCCAAAGTAAACATTATAGCGTATCTAGGGGAAGGGTATCAAAGCAGGATGGGTATCTTTATGTTTTTAATTCTGGGATGTATGGCTTTTGTGTTATCAGAAATTTTTAGTGTAGCTAAAACCATAAAGGAAGAGAATGAGCTCACAGTTTAGGGGGTATTGCATGCCAATTATTGTGAATCTTGATGTAGTTATGGCAAAGAAGAAGGTGAATTTATCAAGCTTGGCGGATAAGGTGGATATCACTAATTCAAACTTATCTATATTAAAGAATAATAAAGCTAAAGCTATTAGGTTTTCAACATTGGCGGCAATTTGTAGAGAACTGGATTGCCAGCCTGGAGACTTATTAGAATTTGAAAAGGAGGAGTAGAATATGTTTTTTCCAATTGATACAACTATTGTTTATTTAATTCCTGCAATTTTACTGACACTTTTTGCTCAAGCAAAAGTAAAGTCAGCATTTGCAAAATATTCACAGGTTAGAACCCAAAACGGGTATACTGGTAACCAGGTAGCTGAAAAGTTGCTTAGGGAACAGGGGATTTACGATGTAGATGTAGAACTTACGGGAGGAAAGTTATCGGATCACTATGATCCACGAAGCAAAAAGGTGAGGTTATCTAGTGATATATATAATGGATCTTCTGTAGCCTCTGTAAGTGTTGCAGCACATGAAGTAGGCCATGCTATTCAGCATGCACAAGGTTATTCGCAACTTAAGCTGAGAAATGCAATTTTCCCTCTAGCTAGACTCGGTTCTTCTATGGCCTGGATATTTATTATCGCTGGTTTGATTTTTGCAGAAGGTGGTTATACCATGATGAACATAGGTATTGTCCTATTTTCTATGGCAGTGCTATTTCAGATAATTACTTTGCCAGTTGAATTTAATGCCAGTAGTAGAGCAGTTAATCTTTTAGATTCCTCTGGCGTAATTGTGGCAAATGAAAAAGTAGGTGCCAAAAAAGTTTTAAATGCAGCGGCCTTAACCTATGTAGCGGCTATGGCAACTGCAGTTGCACAGTTAGTAAGGCTAATTGCCTTAAGAAATAGAAGACATAGATAAAAGAAAGGGGTTTGGGTAGATGGGCTTTTTAAATAGAGCGTTACTTTCAGTAAAAAGAAGGAAAAGTAAAAACATCACAATGTTAGTTATTATGACAATTATTTTGAGTTTAATTGTTGTCGGCATGAACATAATTTATGCTACTGAAAATGCCAGTGTATTTGCTAGAGAAACATTAGGAAGTTATGCTACGTTGAGCTATGACTTTGAAAATGCTGTGTTAGATGAAGAAAAAGACTTTGCGCCACAAATTGTGGATGGTGAAGAAGCAGCAAAGCTTGCAGAGCATGAAAATGTACTTTACTATAATTCAATAGGGTATGCTTATGGTGTTGGAGGGGACATAGATATAGTGGGTGGATCATCGGTGCTGGAAAGTGAAGTAGATTTTAGTGCATCCCCATTAGAACCTCCTAACTTAGCTGTAGTTGGAGTAGACAATACAGAACTATTAAATTTCTTTGACGATAGTTATTTTAACATGGCTCAAGGTCGCCACTTAACTTTAGATGACCAATATAGCCAAGTTGTAGTTATCGAACAAGAGTTGGCTAATCAAAACAATGTAACTGTTGGCGATACTATTGAAGTTAAAAGTGCTGATAACCAAATAAGTTATGATTTAGAGATAGTTGGGATCTATCAAGCAGAGCAGAATAGGCTGTCAAGCAGAATTGAAAATTATGGAGTGCAACTTTCTCTTATCAGTTCAAGTAACCGTATATATGTACCTTATGATATAGCTGTTAACCTGCGACAAAATCAAGTTGCTGCAGCAGGAATGAACTTTACGCTGCCGTCGTTAGGGACAGATAGAATTATATATTATGTCGATGAGCCAGAAAATGTGGATGTTTTTATTGAAGACTCACAGCAATACGATTTAGACTGGCAGAGCTTTAAGTTGGATGCTAATGAACGAGCATACAGGTATATGGTTGAACCCGCAGAACGGGTAGCTTCACTGGCAAAAAGAGTTATTTTGGTAACAGTGATAGCGGGTATCTGTATTTTATCTTTAGTTCTTATGCTTTGGGTTAAGGAGCGCAATTATGAAACAGGGGTTTTTCTTTCTCTAGGGGAGAGCAAGAAAAAAATCATTTACCAATATTTATTTGAAATGCTAGTTGTAGCAGTTGTAGCAATGTTTATAGCGTTTATAGTAGGAGGGTTTACTTCTCAACATCTAAGTAATAGGTTGATGGATAGACAGTTTGATGATGGAGAAGGCGCTGCTACCATCGGTCAGATGCTGGAGGAACGGATAATTAGTAATGCAAATAGAGCTCCAGGTGCAAGTTCCGATGATATTAAACCTATACAAGAATTGCAAGTAGGGACTTCGTTTTTTGAAAAACTAAAAATTATGATTGTAAGCTTAGGACTGATGGTGTTAGCGGTTATGATGCCATTGAGCAACTTGATGAGATATAGTCCAAAGTCAATATTAAGTAGGGGTGATTAGATATGTTGGTAAACAAGGGTATAACAGAGGAAAGCGTGCTGTCGTTTAATAATGTTTCTTTCGGGTATGAGGATAAAGGGGAAAAGGTGTTAGTTTTAAAAGATTTTAATATGGATTTTTATCCAGGAACTTTTTATGCGGTTTTGGGTCCATCGGGAGCGGGGAAAACTACTATATTATCCCTTGGTGGAGGATTGGAGAATCCTGATAAAGGGGAGGTAGCTTATAAAGGTGAGGATATACAAAAAATAGGGACCCAAAGTTATCGGCAGAATAATATGGCCATAGTGTTTCAAAATTTTAATCTTATCCACTACATGACTGCCATTGAAAATATTTATACCGCAATGGGTATAATGGGTTTGCCGAAAAATGAGAAACTGGCTTTAGATCTGCTTAAAGAGGTAGGTTTAGACCAAAGCCAAGCCAATAGAAAGGTTTTAAAACTGTCTGGGGGGCAGCAGCAAAGGGTTGCTATAGCTAGGGCGCTAGTTGGTGAAAAGGATTTAATTTTAGCAGATGAACCCACAGGCAACTTAGATAACAAAATTGCAAAAGAGGTGCTGCAGATTTTTAAAAGGCTGGCTAAAGAAAAAGGTAAATGTGTAATTGTAGTAACCCATGATGATAAAGTGGCAAAAGAAGCTGATGTAGCATATTTATTGAAAAATGGAACGTTGCAAAGGCAAAAGTAAAGTAAATAAAAATAAAATATGAAAAACACTTTATAGTGTTTTTCATATTTTTTATCACAGCAAAATTTAGAGGAGAGATTAGCATAATTATGGGGGTTTTTAACATGAAAATACCAAAATCAAAGAAATTTTTTTTAGCAGTAGCAGGTATAGCTTTGGTGTCGTTGGGAGTAGTTATATCACTGGTAAACGCTGAGGAAGAAACGGTTATTAAGCAAGAAGAGGCAAGGCTACCATTAGTAGAAACTAAAGAATTAAAGCCTACTGATATACAGGAGGTTTTAAATACTATTGGATTTTTTGTGCCAGAGAACGACTGGAGGGTTACGCCTGACACTATTGGTACAGTGGAAAAAGTTTTAGTTTCTGAAGGGGATATTGTTAGTCAGGGAGATCTTTTATTCCAATTGGATAACTCTACTCAAAAAGATAGAGTTAATGAGGCACAAAGGGACTTGAATGATGCCCGTAATAACTTACATGAAGCCCAACAGGAAGAGAGCTGGTCACTTAAAACTGCTCAAGATAACCTGGAAGAAGCTCAAGAATATGAACAAGAGAAAAAAGAAGAATTAGAAGAAGCTAGGAAGGATTATGAAGAAGGTGAAATAACCAAGTTACAGCTTGAGAGATATGAGGATAGATATGAAATAGCCCAGCGTCGTACTGAAAGAGCAGAAGAAGTAGTAGATTCTGTAAAAGAAGATGATAGCGGTAATGTTCAAGAGGCATTTTATGAAGAGCAAGTAAAGTGGGCAGAAAGACTTTTAGAGCGAGCAGAAGATGAGTATGAAAAAACTTATGTACAATCACCTGCTAGCGGAGAGGTTCTTAAGATACGTATTAGCGAAGGTGATACTGCCAATCCAGTTAATCCTGCTATTGTAATTGTAAGTGAAGGGAGAGTTCATATAAGCACCTCTGTTTCAGAACAATATATTGTCAACTTATCTGAAGGAGAAAGTGCCGATGTTGTTATACCTGCCATTTCAAATGAAAAAGTCACTGCTACAATTACAGAGGTTGGAATTGTACCGGAAGAAGGGGGGAGGTTTTACCCTGTAAACTTAGTATTAGATGATGAAGTAGATAATTTGAGGGTAGGTATGAATGCGCAGTTAGAGCTGCCTATTGTCAGCAAATTAGATGTGTTGGCTGTGCCTAGGCATGCAATTATAGAAGAAGATGAAGAAGAATATGTTTATGTAATTGATGAGGAAAATATTGCTAAACTTAAGCCAGTTACATCGGGGATATCACAAAATGGTCTTGTGCATGTAGAAGGATTAGAAGAAGGAGATAATGTAGTTGTAGCAGGACTATCTCAGGTTGATGATGGTGTAGAAGTCGAAGTAGTTAGGGAGGATAAATAAAAATGAACTTATCTTCCATAGGAATAAAAAGACCTGTAGCAATGCTAATGGTTGTATCTATAATAATTTTACTAGGTATGATTTCTTTTACTATGATACCTGTGGATCTATATCCAGAGATGGAACTTCCTGTATTGCTGATTATGATGGATTACGAAGGAGCCGGCCCTGAAGAAGTTGAAACGATGTTAACCCGACCAATGGAAGAATCATTGTCAACTTTAGATGGTTTAGATGAAATTACTTCTTACTCACAACAGGGTAGAAGTATAATGCTACTGAGTTTTAACTGGGGAACAGATATGAAATATGCTTCACTAGAAGCCCGTGAAATAGTAGATATTGTAAGGGGACACCTTCCTGGAGATATTGGTTCTCCGATGGTTATGCAGCTAGACCCTGATATGATGCCCATCGTGCAGGTGGGAATGGTTGGTGATTTAGATTACCAACAGTTGACGGAGACGGCAGACGGTATGGTAAAAACTCAGCTAGAACGTATAGATGGAGTGGCAGTTGTTGATGTTGCTGGTGGTGAACAAAGAGAGATAAGTGTTAACATAGACCCCTATAAACTACAGGAGCATGGGCTGTCTGTTGAAGATGTAGCTTTAGCAGTTCAGGCTTCTAATATAGATGTCTCCGGTGGTACAGTGGAAGATGGAGAAAGAGAGTATGCCTTGCAGGTGTCAGGGCAGTTTGAAGATGTTAATGAAATAGAGTCAGTTTTTGTAGGTTCTGATGAGTCAGGTAGCCCTATATCTTTGGGAGATATTGGCTATGTAGTAGATGAAAATGTAATTCAAGAGCCTGTAACCACTATTAATGGTGAAGAAACTATTTCTTTATCTATTAGAAAACAAAGTGATGCCAATACTGTAGAAGTAGCTAACTCAATCCATAAAGAGTTGGATAAGTTACAAAGTGAGCTTCCCGGCAATGTAGAGTTTGAAGTGGTTATTGATCAAAGTGAGTTTATTCAAGAAGCCATTAATAGCTTGATTGAAGTTGCCTTAGTAGGTGCAGTGTTGGCGATGATAGTTTTATGGATTTTCTTAGGTAACTTTAGAGCTACCACTATAGTTGGTGTGGCTATTCCAATATCTGTAGTAGGAACCTTTGCTCTTATTTATATGCGAGGAGATTCACTAAACTTTATAACATTAGGCGGATTAGCATTAGGTGTTGGAATGATGGTCGATAATGCAGTGGTAATACTGGAAAATATTTTTAGCAAACGAGAGCAAGGCATGGAGCCGGCTTTAGCTGCAGAAAGAGGTAGTAAAGAAGTAGCGGGAGCGATAACGGCTTCAACAATAACCAGTGTAGTTGCATTTTTACCTGTTATATTTGTAGAAGGAGTAGCAGGTATTATATTTACGCCATTAGCATGGACTGTAACTTTTTCGCTATTTGTGTCGCTAATTGTTGCCATATCCGTTATGCCTGTTCTTACTGTAAAAGTTATGCCGGAAGGAACTGACTTTAGTAAAAAGAATAAGTTTTCTCAAAAAGTAGATCAGGGTATGGATAAGTTACGTAATAAATATAAGAATCTATTACAACTTTCGTTAGATAATAGGAAAATAGTAGTATCATTGTTTGTGTTATTTATGGTATTTAGTGTATTTTTATATTCTTTTGTTGGGTTTGAGTTTTTGCCAGCAATGGATGCGGGAGTGTTAAATATAACTTTTGATTTCCCTGCGGGTACAACCTTTGAAGAGATGGAAGCAGAAATTTTGCGGGTAGAAAGTTATTTAGAAGAATTTGAAGATATTGAGTTTATTTTTACCCAGGTAGGAGCTGGTAGTGCTACGGAGCTATTGGGAAGTAGCGGAGGAAGAATCGATGTTAGCTTGGTAGACTTGGACGAAAGGGATAACTCTGTTTTTGAAGTGGCGGAAAAAATTAGGCGAGATATCCCTGAAACCGCTGGAGTAGATATGCGTGTATCGGTAATGGATATATCTGGTGGAGTAGGCGATGATGTTGAAATTATCGTGAGAGGGGATGAATTAGAGGTACTAGAAGAACAAACAAGTTTAATAGCTAATTCTATAGAGGAAGTAGAAGGTATTAGAGAAATAGAAACATCCTTTGATGAAGAGCTTCCACAAGTTAGCATAGATATTGATCATAAGCGAGCACAAAGTCATGGACTTACAAGTTATCAAGTGGGAGAGTTTATTAACCTGGCCATGACCGATGAGACTATAACAATTTTTAGAGAAGACGGTCAAGAATATCAAGTGGATATGGTGATGGAGTATCATCATGATATAGATATTCCCAATCTTAAAAACTTATATATACCAAGTCCTTTAGGTTATTCAGTTCCCTTGAGGGAATTGGCAACTTTTGAAGTTACAACTGCCCCTAGACATATACAAAGGGAGAACGAAATGCGATCGGGAGCCGTTACGGCTCAGCTTCTTGACCGTGAGTTATCAGAAGCAATGGAGGATATTCAAAAAGAGGTAGATAAACTGGATATACCAGATGGTTATTTTGTAGAGTATGGTGGAGCATACGAAGAAATGGTTGATGCATTTGACGGTCTAAAACTTGCGCTGATTTTGGGGATAGTTTTGGTATTTATGACTATGGCAGCACAGTTTGAGTCTTTAATCTATCCGTTTATAATAATGTTTACTTTACCTCAAACCTTTGTAGGAATTATAGGAGCGCTGCTTATAACTAATCGAAGTTTAAGTATCATCGCTTTTATTGGTATAATAATGCTGGCAGGTATAGTGGTTAATAACGGAATCGTTATGGTTGATTATGCTAACCAGTTGTATCATGGGAAAAAGATGCAGCGAAGAGAAGCGCTATTAGAAGCTGGAAAATCAAGATTGCGTCCTATATTAATGACAAGTTTAACTACAATTTTAGGAATGCTTCCAATGGCAATAGCCGTTGGTGAAGGAGCAGAGGTTAGAGCTCCTTTAGCAACTGTAGTTATTGGAGGACTTGCAGTATCTACGGTACTAACTTTGGTATTAGTTCCGGTGATGTATAGTATTCTAGATGATTTCACAAACTTTTTTGCCAAGAAAAAAGCAAAGAAAAAAGCAGAGAAAGCAAATATCAGCAGTTAGGTTAATATTGAATAGATTAGACGGGAAAAAAATTAATTTTCCCGTCTAATCATACCACTTTACCTATTGTTCAGTATTAAAAACCTTTAATTGGCCACGAAAACGTATAAATTAGCTACATGCTGGGACGAAATTCTTTTTTCAAACTAGCTACATGCTTGGTCAGTAATAGAACAGATAATTATTTAGATAATGGGTTACTTAATTAACTCTACAATTGGAATGATAGATTTTAAACCTTTACCTTGAGAACCAATAGACCCAGCATCAAATCAAGTTTCAAATGTCTAGATCTCAGTCCCAGCAGAATGAGCAAAATATCGACGTTTTCGTGGCTAATAAATGTTTTGACCTTCCACTCAAGATATCTACACTACTAATTCAAAAGCCTTAATTGGCCACGAAAACGTATAAATAAGCTACATGCTGGGACGGAATTCTTTTTTCCAAACTAGCTACATGCTTGGTCAGTAAAAAATATGGATAATTATTATGTTAATTATATCCTCTAAAATCTCTGTACGTAGTATGATAATTATAGAAATTACACCAAGCCAAACTTTACTTTTATGCCATAGAGGTTCACAGACCCAGCATCAAATCAAGTTTCAAATGTCTAGATCTCAGTCCCAGCAGAATGAGCATAGTATCGACGTTTTCGTGGCTAATAAATGTTTTGACCTTCCACTCAAGATATCTACATATACTAATTCAAAAGCCTTAATTGGCCACGAAAACGTATAAATTAGCTACATGCTGGGACGAAATCCTTTTTTCCAAATAAGCTACATGCTTGGTCAGTAAAAAATATGGATAATTATTATGTTAATTATATCCTCTAAAATCTCTGTACGTAGTATGATAATTATAGAAATTACACTAAGCCAAACTTTACTTTTATGCCATAGAGGTTCACAGACCCAGCATCAAATCAAGTTTCAAATGTCCAGATCTCAGTCCCAGCAGAATGAGTAAAATATCGACGTTTTCGTGGTAAATAATGTTTTGACCTAAATCTATTCAGGTGTTAAGGAGTAATTTTATCAATTAAATAGTTAAAACCATAAAAAAGCAGACCTTTTGTGGTCTGCATTTTTATGGTTTTAATCAGTTTGGATAAATTCTATAACTTCTTTGGGGTTAACTTGATATTCCTTACTTACTTTTTCCACGGCTTCTTCAGTGCTTACACCCTCTTCTATCATAGTTAAGGCTTCCGATGCAGCACATATTACTTTTCTAACTGAATTTTCTTTTTTGACCAATGGTATTACCCCCTAGTGTACAATTGTTGAGGAATAAGTATAATTAATAAGAATGATACCAAAGTTAATTGTACCATATAACCTAAGCTTTTTCTATCTTATTATTGTGTACCTTATATAAAAGGATATTAACAAACTTTGTAGAACAGAATATTATGTAGCAAAAACGTGGGGTGTTGACATGTTGACTATAAAATGTTCACGATGCAAAAGCAAATTATACAAATATTATAAAGTTGGAAAGGGAAAGGTTATCAAATGTCATAAAAGTAGGATAAAAAAACAATTTGGAATTTATAGAGATAATGGGAATTATAAATGTAAATGTGGTAATATTATCGGAAGTGATGAAGATAGTTATATAAAGATGAACAACAAGGCTTTTATTTATACAGGAACCAAAGAAGGTTAGAAAGGGATGACTATAGTGAAGAAAGTTGCAATTTTGGATGGATATTTGGATGAACCATCTTGTTTAGGAGTACCCCCATATATATCCCCTCATGTTCGTTATACATTTGGAGGTTATGTTAAAGCTGGAATAAAAAAAGAGGATATATGTTATTTAACTGTTGATCAGTTGAGACAAAACAAAAATTTGGAAAAAAAGTTGCAACAGGTGGATATGTTAACAGTAATATCTGGTGCCACTGTACCGGGAAAGTATTTAGGAGGAAAACCCATAACTTTAAAAGAGATTGAATACTATGCCCAGTTGCCTAAACAAAAGAGTGTTTTAAGTGGTCCAATAGTTAATGTTGATATTAAATTTGAAAATGTAGATTACGTTGCCTGGGAAATACCGGGAACTTTAGAATATAAATTAATAACTGGTGAGGATTTTACAGAAATTTGTACTCCTCAAGAGATAGTAGATAGCTTGGCTAAAGTTGGTGTCGATGCAACAACCTTACATCCTAATTATCCAGAAGTTATTTGTGAAATAGAAACGTTTAGAGGTTGTCCTCGCCAAACTCATTGTTCTTTTTGTAGTGAAAGATTTAAAAAAATAACATATCAACGAAGTGTTGAGGGAATAATCGATGAGATAAAGGAAATGTATAAAAAGGGGAATAGGTATTTTAGATTGGGGGCACAAACTGATTTACTACTGTTTGGAGCTACAAAACATCAAGATAAGCTAATCCCTAATCCTGATACTATAAGAAAACTTTATAGTGGCATACGGCAAGTGGCGCCAAACTTAAAAGTGTTACATATGGACAATATAAATCCTGCTACAGTAGCAGACTTTCCTCAACAGTCAAAGCAAGCATTAAAGGTCATAGCACAATTTAATACAGCAGGAGATACAGCAGCTTTTGGGTTGGAGTCAGCAGATGAAAAAGTTCTTGAAGCTAACAATATTGGTACTAATGTAAGCAAAACTTTTGAAGCTATTAAAATAATGAATGAAATATGCTCATTTAGAGAGGGGGGAATACCTAAATTACTTCCAGGTGTTAATTTTTTACATGGACTTTTAGGGGAGTCTCCCAAAACTTTGAAGAAAAACTATGAATTTTTACAGAAAATATATGATGAAAATTTAATGTTGAGAAGAATTAATGTTCGGCAGGTAAATAATTTAAACTCGTACAACAATAGTAGGATAAACCAATATAAGTTTAAGGAATATAAAGAAAAAATAAACGAAGAAATTAACAAGCCAATGCTACAAAGGGTTTTCCCGGTAGGAACGCTGCTTCAAGAGATTATTATAGAAAAGGTTCAGGGCAGTTTAGCCTTTGGAAGACAGTTGGGAAGTTATCCTATTTTAATAGGTGTTTTTGGAAAGTTTGGAGTGGGGGAAAAAGTAGATGTAAAGGTTGTAAACTATGGCCCAAGATCGCTAACCGGTGTTATCGCTGGTCTTAACATAAACGAGGCTTCGGTGGAGCAATTACAATCACTGCCAGGTATCGGCAAAAACAGAGCAACAAAAATATTTATTAGTGAAAAAATTACCTGTAAAGCAGACTTAGCAGAAATATTGCCAGATTATGATGTAAATCAGTTGGAAGGCTTAATAACGTATTAAAAAGTATTTATAGGAATACAAACCTTTCAATTTACAAAAGATAATAATATCCTGAGTTATTTAAGGAGGTAGCAATATGAGACAAAACAAGGGTAATAGGTTGCGCAGACCCGTAGAGAATCAGCAATCCGCTCCGTTAAATAACAGGGGAAAGATTAAAACTCATTCAAAGGTACACCTTCCTACTGAGCTGGAAGTTAAAAATGCTAAAGAATGGGTTGATAGCAACGAAAAATAGCAAAAATGGCATTCTCCCAGTGAGGGTGCCATTTTGTTTATCAAAACTTTAATTAAATAAAATTTGCCAATTACCTTTAATAGCGTGTATAATAAGTATGGGGAAATTATATCTTTATAAAATCGTTTATGTGTTTTTAAGGTAAGGAGTGATGGAAACTTTGGATAATGCAAAAAAGGTATATAATAATCGGCATAAGAATTACCATAAACAGTATAAAAGTCAGCAAAAGAAAAGTTCACTTTATAGCAATCTAAGATTGTTAACAGCTTTACTAGCTTTATTTGGATTTATTTCACCTCTTTTTATTCCAGGTCTTTATGGATATGAAAACTATATAGGTGTTTTTTTTGTTATACTCTTTATTGTTTTTATAGTGGTTCATGGCAAGGTGAAGGAAAAAGAAAAGTACTTAAGTATGCTAGCTCAGCTAAACAAGCAGGGGATTGAAAGGCTTGAAGGTAAGTGGAGAGAGTTTAGTGATCAAGGGGATGAGTATATAGATGAACATCATTTTTTTACATATGACTTAGATGTTTTTGGCAAAAACTCTCTTTATCAATGGATTAACTCAACCACTACTTTTTTGGGAAGACAAAAGTTTACTAATATATTAAAAAAACCTCCTCAGGATATTGAACTCATCAATTATAGACAAGACGCAATACAGGAATTGGCAGAAGCTGTAGATTTTAGGCAAAACCTTCAGGGCTACGGTTTAATCTTTAAGGATAGCTTAATTGATCCTACAGAACTAATTAACTGGACTAAAGAAAAGGTAGAAAGCAGTTTTTTTTATTCTGTACTAAGATTTTTCCCTATTCTAACTTTAGCGGCTGCCTATTTTTCATATACTAGTGGAATGTTAGCTCCTTTTGCTATGGTAGCTATTATACAAACTTTAATTGCAATAAGTATTTTTGCCAAAGTAGGAGAAAAACTACAGCAACTAGGGAAATATAAAGACCAAATTACTGCAAATGCCCATTTAATAGAGTTGATAGAGAATCATAATTTTAAATCGCCTTTGCTGATAAAACTTCAAAAAAGATTATCTAGGCAGGGAAATGCCAGTGAGAAATTAAAGGCGTTGGATAAAGTGATGTCATTGCTGTCTATAAGGTTTCAACAGTGGTATTTTTTATTTAACATATTAACTTTATGGGATACTCATTGCTTGTTAGGTCTTAATAGATGGAAAAGGGAGCATGGAGCAAAGGTAGATGTGTATATTGAAGTTTTGGCTAGCTTTGATGAATTAAGCTCTTTTGCGGTGTTAAACTTTGAAAACAGCGATTGGACAGTTCCTACAATTACCAATAGAGCTCAAATAATGGGGGAAAATGTTGGGCATCCCTTGATTAGGAAAAAAGAAAGAGTAACAAATGATATAGCTATATCAGATAATTCGCCTATATTAATGATTACAGGCTCTAATATGTCAGGGAAAAGTACCTATCTAAGAACAGTGGGTATTAACTCATTGCTAGCTTTTTGTGGAGCTAAAGTTTGTGCCAATGAATTCACAATATCTCCCATGGAAATATGCACTTCTATGAGAGTTCAAGATGATATAAATAGCAACGTATCTTCTTTTTATGCAGAGCTTAAAAGGGTGCGGAATATTTTACAGCATGCTAAAGAAGGTAAAAGAGTTCTGTTTTTGCTGGATGAGATATTTAAAGGAACTAATTCTAAGGATCGTCATGCTGGAGCTAAGGCTTTAATAAAAGAATTGTACAATTATAAAGCTATGGGTTTAGTTTCTACCCATGATTTGGAATTAGCGGATCTAGAAAATGAAATTAAATTAAAAAACTACCACTTTACAGAGCATTATATAAATGATGATATAAAGTTTGACTATAAGCTAAGAGAAGGGGTAGCAAAAACATTTAATGCAAAGTATTTGATGAAAAAGATGGGGATAGATGTCTAGTTAAATTTAAAGAAGCAATGTTATTAAAAATGGGCTAGCTCAAGCGCTATATAGCGGCTGAGTCAGTCCTTTTTTGATGTTTATAATATTAAGCATGGGTGTCCAATTTTAGATGGCATAATTAGTAAAAAAGTGGAGATATTATATGTCAAAGATGGTGTCTATATTTTAAAATTGAAGTAGGAGTGATGAAAATGGGTAAAGCGAATCGAGGTAAGGGAACTTTAGAAATGCCTAATAGAGGAAGAGGAACCTGCCCTATTTGTGAAACAGAAGGGATAAAGTTACTTTATGATAATAATACAAGTAAAGTTGATGCAAAGGTTTGTAAAAGGTGTCGCAATAAATAACGTAGAAAAGGTTTCCATTATTATATAATACTTCCCAAGTAACAGTCTAAATAGTTAAAATTAGACTATGTACTTGGGAGGCCCTGAAAAAGTTCACAAAAGCAAAAAAAGGTATAATTTCTTAAAACTCAAGGAAATTATACCTTTTTTGCTGTATAATTATAGTATCAATTAGAAGTAGGTGAATGTCATGATTCAAAATCAACAGTCAATGAATTTAAGTTCATACATGGATATATATAATTTAGTCGTTCCAAAGGATAATGTATTTCGTAAAATTAACGATATGATAGATTTCTCTTTTGTGTATAGTGAACTAAAGATAAATACTGCCACAATAACGGTAGAAAAGCTATCTGAACGCCTAGTAAGCTTTTGCCGAAGATAAAGAGGTTTTGCCTCTTTATCTTTTTTATCTTCGGGAGAACATAAAGCGATAAACTTCTGGGCGACAGCCCAGATTCTTATATCGCTAATTCTGAGTCAAGTCTGTCATCAAAATATATTGCCAATTGTGAAATACACTGTCTCCAAAATCTAAGTGGTTGGCCCACTTTTTAGAAATATCCATAGTGGATAAGTATATTATTTTTTCTAATTCTTCATCATTTGGATACGGTGTTTTAGTTTTAGTAACCTTCCTAAGTTGCCTATGATAAGCTTCTATGGTATTGCTGGTATAAATTAGTTTCGAATTTCACTTGGATACTTAAAATATGAAGTCAGTTCATCCCAATTCTTTTCCCATGATTTTATAATTATCAGGTGTTTTTGCCCCACTTTTCCTTGTATTCTTCAAAAGCATATTCAGGTTACTCTTCAGTAGTGCCTTATCCTCCTAGTAAGTAAGAGCTGTGAATATTTTACCCAGGCATAGGAAAAATATTGCTGATGCTGATAAAACTCTAGATATTCTGAAACAGTAAAAATTCCAATTACACAAAATTATTTATACTCCCTTACTAGACAAATGGGGTGTCGCAAATTGCAGCATCCTTTCCTTTTAACAATGGCAAACGATTGTCGAGCGATGGTTAAGCGGTTGTTAAACGATTGCCCATGTTGTAACCATTCATACTACGGGGAATGAATTCCCCTCTACGGTTGGGACAGAGGTTTGGTTCTTCTACTGGAGAGGCTGCACTTCACCGACTGTAGCAGGTAACTCACTGCCTGCGGACATTGGATGTACTAATGTGGTATTCCTCGACTTCCCATCATATTTTATGCTTTTAGAGAGTAAGCTTTAAAAAGAGGGCTTTAGCCTCTTTTTTGTATATATTTAGATTGTTTTATAATTTAAATTAAAAATTATAGCAATGACTGTATTAAAGAGAAGAGCTTAATTATCGCTATTAATAATATTTGCATAAAGCCTATGCCAAATAATATTCCTGTAGATACCCGTTTTATATTACTGGACAAATATGATGTTGTAAGTTGCAGCATCCCATCTACAACCATTGGTATCATTAACATAAGTAAAAAAAGCCAACTAAATCTAATTCCCATAATAAACCATAAAAACGATAATAATTCGCCAATAATTATCCCTGTACATCTGGAACAAACAGGAAGTTGGTAGTTATTATAAAAAAAACTTCTTCCAGGCAGCTGATGACATCCCCAATATTTATCAAAACCATTCATCAACTTAACCCATCTTTTATCACTATTAGTCATTACATCTTAAATTTATTTCCACAGTTTTTACAAACCCAGTAATGGTCAGTTTTTGTTTTGCCTGCCCCACATAAACCTAAGATACCACAAAGGCAGAGTTTCCAAAAACTAGCTCCTTTTCCATGGGTATCACTGATTGCCTGAAGTTCATCATTATCACATTTTGGACAAGCAACTTTTTTATCATTTTGCTCCATTTAAAATCCCCTCCCAGTTAGAAATATAAGGTAATTATACATTATATTTTAAAATGCATCAATAGTTTGAATGTTTTTTGTAAAACAATGTTTACTTATGTAGAAAGTAAAAAAAAATTGAAAAATCTTGGGGTCTACCATGGAAATATGAGATAGGCCCCTAAGAATATATATAAATTTATGACTAAAAGGGTCTGATTCTTTATAAAAATTTAGTCACACCCCTTTAAATTATAATATAAATTGATATAATGATAACCAAACGGGGGTGTGGCTCGCGGGGTCAGTTGCTCAGAAATGAGTTAACTCAGTCCTGAAATGCCGCCCTCGTTTTTGTTGTGTCCGTAACGTTGACCGGGATGATGCCGTCCTTATGGGAAGTGGCTCTGCTAGTAGACGTAGGTTATTACAATCATCATGTAGCTATAGGCTTAGCAGGAGATATTTTAAAGGATTTTGAGATACCCCATAGCCAGAAAGGGTTTAGGTATTTCTTTAATCAAATAACATCTTTTGTACAAGATTATGAAGTATCAGGCATAGTTGTTGGTATGGAGGGAACTAATGGCCATGCTCGGCCGCTAGATCAAATGGTTAAAGACAAAGGGTACATGTTGCTAAATGTTAATAACCTAAAGTTTGCCCGCTTTAAAGAAATCTTCGCTACACCAGAGAAAAATGACCGCATGGATGCAAGACAAATAGTGACCCTTATGATGATGGCCCCAATGATGGAACAAGGTAAGGAAGTGCTTTAACAGGCACACAACATTTCTGAGATTGAAACTAAACTAAAGCGCATAAGTCGCCGGCGTCAACAAACAGTACATAGCTATCTATTTAGGCATGGCTCCCCTTGATAACTAGTTCTGGCTTGTATGAAGGAACAAAATCACCTAAACAGGTTAACAAGCATGCAAAGAGAGCTATGATGACTTCATATACGAAGGGTTGCAGAATCTAAATCATACTACGAAAAGAAGCGTGATGAAGGCAAAAAATACAACCAAGCTTTGCGTTCATTAGGACGGCACTTAACAAGAGTTATATGGAGTATGATCAAACATAACCGTAATTATCAAACCAGGAAAGAAGAATGGGCAAAAACGGCATAAATTGGTTTTTAAAAAGCTGTTTTCTTATGGTAGGAGTATATGTTCAACTATTTACATATAAAAGCAAATAAGTAAATATTATCTAAGTTAAAAATACTTGACAAAACCAGCGGGATGTTCAGGACTGCAATATTGCAGTTCGTGAAACATCTCTACTTATGAGGCCACTGAAAAAGTTCACAAAAGCAAAAAAAGGTATAATTATAGTATCAATTAGAAGTAGTAGAAGTAGGTGAATGTCATGATCCAAAAGCCACAGTCAATGAATTTAAGTCCATACATGGATATATATAATTTGGAGATGCAAGGAGCTATATCGATATTTGCGGATGTTTGCAGTAAACCTGAAGCGGATTTCGAAACTAGTGGATTAAAGATAGACAAAAGGACACAATCAAATAATTAAAAGACGACTGTGGATTCAAAAACTTGAACCAAAGTCGTCTTTTTTTGTGAAAATTATTTTCTTTTAATGAAATATAGGCAGATTTTTAGTGCCCTCTCTACTTGGGAGGTGTTTTTTCTTGGGAAGAAAAGCGAAGTATAGTAAGAACCTAAAAGTTAAGATTGCATAGATTATGAGAAAGGTTGTATTAGTAAAAGTTAATACTTGCTTAACAAAACAAAAACTGTAAAATATTATAATTAAAAATAAAAAGGGATTTGATAGATATGTGGGGATATATTAAGTTGTTATGGGTTATTGGTATTATAGCAATTGTAATTATGGGATGTACAGCACCAAAGGATGATGATAAGCAAGAGGAAGTTCGGTATTATCAAGGTGAATCTATATATTTAGATTTTCCTTTTGAGCACGGGGGGAGGTATTATATAGGCCAAGGGGGTCACCAAAAATCTCAGAATTATCACTATTGGAATGAAAAATATAATAAACTGGGTATCAATGTTTCGATGCGCTATGCTGTGGATATTCATATGATTGGAGAAGCAGGTATTGATAGAGAGGTAGATGAAGCAACTTCCTTAGATGACTTTACCATGTATAAAGTGACATTATATAGTCCTACCGATGGAGTTATAGAGTATGTTGAGGATGGGCATCCTGATATGGGTCCTGATGATCGTGATTCAGAGAATCTTTGGGGTAACCACATAATTATAAATGTAGATGATGTTAAAATTGTACTGGCACATCTTAAATATGGGAGTATCATAGTGGAAAAGGGACAGAAAGTAAAAAAGGGTGACCATTTAGCTAAAATTGGAAAATCAGGTAACGCTGTGGTACCTCATTTGCATATACAAGCTGCTAAAAATGATCCATGGAATGGGCAACCGGTCCCTATGTTGTTTGACGGAGAATTTTTAATAAAAGGTGATATTGTTAAGGTAGATTGTGCATATAATGAGCTAGAAGATAAATAAATGCCAGTTTAGTAAAGGGCTGTTTCTATCAGGAAAAACCTGATAGAAACAGCCCTTTAGTGTTTAAGTCCCATAATGATTCTTCCACGAACTAAACGAGAGATGGAGGATATTAGAATAATACCACAGGCTATGGATAGAGCTATAAAAACAGCTTCTGTACCAATTATAGCCGCTTGTTCAAAGTCTTGGTCCATGATGGCAATCATAGTATAATACATACCTGATCCTGGAACTAAAGGAATTATGCCAGGAATAACAAATATGGTTACTAGATCTTTAATTTTTACAGATAGAATTTCTCCCCATAATGCCACTAATGAGGCGGCGACAAAAACGGATGTTACTGACGACCCTAAACGTTGATAAAAGTAAATATAAGTAACCCACCCCAATGCTCCTCCTAAGGAAGAAAGGAAAAGATATTTTTTTGGGACATTAAAGACGATGCAATATCCCAGGGTAGCAAGAATTGCATAAAAAAAGTTTTCTAACATTTAAATCACCTCTATAGAATTGGGTTAAGTATTTGAAGGGCGATGGCTACTCCAGTGGCAATGGCAATGGCAACTAAAAAGGCTTCTGCAGCCCTAGACGTTCCCGACATAAGGTCGCCTGAAATAGAATCACGGATGGCGTTAGTTATCGCCACTCCTGGAACTAATGTCATAATGGAACCTATAATAGTTTTGTCTATATTATTTCCCATTCCCATCTTCCACAAAATAACGGCAAGAAAAGCAGCTACAAATCCACCAGCTACATTAGTTATAAAAAAAGAAAACCCATTTTTGCCCAAGGGTTGTACAGTGGCTTGTACTGCCAAAGAGGTAATAAAGGCAGGTACAAAATCCCTAATTGTACCTCCTAGAAGCATGGAAAAGGAGGCAGCTAATAGTCCAGCTGCAAATGCCTTTAAATAGCGATTATATCCCGATTTGTGGTCTATTGTTCTGAGGATGCTCATAGCATCATCTATTTTTATATTTCCTGCTACCATTTCCCTGGAAAAGGTATTGACTTCCGAAACGGCAGTTAAGTTAATTTTTCTGTTTCGTATTCTTTTTACAATAGAGTAAGGGTTTTGGTCATGGGGGCTATCTGACGACAGGAAAATTCCTGTAGGAGTAACAAAGCTTTCGGCATGCTTAATACCTAGAGCTTTTAATATATAGCACATAGTCTCTTCAACCCTATAGGTTTCCGCTCCGTTTTTTAGCATAATTTCTCCTGCGTATAAAGCTATAATAACGGCCTTTTTTGACGTTTGTTTGTTTTCCATATCAATCCCTACTTCTTATTTATGATTTTGTTATTATAACATTATTATTAATAATTTCAAATAGGTGTTTTGTTGAGTGCTTAGAAAAAATAATATACAATGGATATAATTATGAAAAAAGGAGTATGTTTATGTATTTTTTGTTAAAAAAGACTTTAGACAAAATCAATGAAGTTGCCCACAAAGAGTTTGGTGATGTTTACTTGGTTGGTGGTTTTGTAAGAGATGCACTAGCGGGTAGAGAATGCAAAGATGTTGATTTAATATGCAAAAATGGAAAAAGTTTTGCTCAAAGACTTTCTGAGGTTTTCGATGGCAGTTTAGTAACTTTAGATAAAAGCAATGAAGTGTATAGGGTGGTTGATAAAAATAATAAAATTACAATTGATATAAGTAGTTTTACATCAGACACCATCGAAGCTGATTTAACGAATAGGGATTTCACTGTTAATGCCATGGCTATTAGTGTTACTGATTATTTAAAGTCGGAAGTGTGGCAGGATAATATAATCGATATAGTTGAAGGTAAAAAACATATTAGAGAAAAAAAGATTGTGGCTATCAGCGATAAAAATATAGATGCTGATCCTATTAGACTGCTAAGAGGGATAAGGCTGGCAGCGGTCCTTGACTTTAACTTAGATAAAGGTTTTGAAAGAAAGGCCCAAAAAGACCATAAAATGATTCAAGCTTGTAGTAAGGAAAGGGTAGCTGATGAATTATGGCAGATGTTATCCAGTGAGAATGCGGAAAAAGGCTTGATGTTGCTGGATAGTTTGGGTGTTATTGATAGCTTATTTCCTAAGATTCAGCATTTAAGAGATACAGAACAAAATTATCATCATGTGGAAAACGTATATAACCACAGCTTAAGGGTGTTTAGTCATTTAAATAAAGTTATTCATTATCATGAATTCCCTAAAAATATAGAAGAGCAGGTCTTTGGCTATTTACATAAAAATTTTAAACGGGGGTATCCGCTATATACTACCTTAAAGCTAGCTGGTTTTTTTCATGACATCGGGAAACCTTATTGTAAAGAAATAAAAGATGACGGGAGAATAACATTTTATAGCCATCATAAGTTAGGTAATTTCGTCATCAAAGACTATTTACGATTTATTACTATAAGCAATGAAGAGAAGTATTTACTAAAATTGTTAGTAAATTATCATATGTATCCTCTCCAGATGTATAACAACGGAAAGGTTAGTGAAAAAGGACTGAGAAGATTTGTTCATAAGGTAGGAATACATTCAATAGGAATATTGCTTTTAGCTTTAGCTGATGTATCTGCTACTTACGAGGCTAGGGGAGATAAGTGTCCAAAGGACCAGCATGATTTTATTTATGAATTATTGGGAAAAACAATTGAAGTTAATAATAAGTTAAATAGATTACCGAAATTAATTACTGGAGATGAAATAATGGAACTGTTAGATATACCCCAATCGGAAGATGTTGGAATGGTGTTAAGAAAAATAAAGCTTCAACAAATTGATGGCACTATAAAAAACAAAAAACAGGCTGTAGCTGCTGTTCATCAGATGAGACATACTCTAAAAGAATAACTACTGTGTAAAGCTATGCTCTTTGAATAGGAAGTAGACTACAGCCTAGTCCACCGCCCACCTTTGTAACTTCGCTATAGTCAATGTATTTGCAGCAAAATTCACTGTTATTTAGTGTAGTAGCTAAATTTTGACAGCTACATAAAATTCTTTTATTTCCAAGATTGATGATGTTAGCGCCTAAGGTATTTGTGTCTAAGGGGGCTTTAATTATGGTTGAGAATAATGGAGTAATCTCTTCAGGATTAAACAGACCATCACTTATGATACATGAGTTGTTATCAAGAATATTAAAGGCACAATCTAGGTGAATTAACGATAAATCAAAATATGCTTTAATAATATTGTAACTGGAGTTTGTTGCGGATAAAACAGATTTGATTTCATTAGCTGCATCCTCTGTAGTTCTTTCTCCGATGCCGATAATTATGTTGTTATCTTGAACAAAAACATCGCCACCTTCAGCATAGTTTTCCATTTGGTATGTTCGTAAATTATATTGTGCAGCGAATTTAATGAGACTTTGAGTTTCTTGTTGTCTGCTAAGCTGGGACATTTTAGATATAAACATTATGTTCTCAATGATAAAGCCAATATCTCTTGTAAAAATTTGGTGGGGACTATTTTTCTGTTCTAAAAATCTAATTACTAAGCCGTAATCAAACAGTGTGTTTAATAAAAAGTTGTACTGATTACAAGCTAATAGTTTATCAAAGTTATACTTTTTCTCATTTTCAGTAGTTATTTTAATTTCAGTTGGAAACACCATAAGGCCAGTATTTAATTGACTGTAGCAGTTTGATATGGATATATTCAATTTTCTCAACTCCTTGACTTTTAAGCTAAAAAGATGGCGGCTAAAAAGCCGCCACCATTTTTAGCATTTATTTTTCAGTTAGTTGTTTATATGTTTGATAACGTTCTTTGGCACTTTTCTCTGCTGCTTCAAATAACTCTTCTGCTATATCTGGAAAGGTGTTCATTATCTGAGAATAACGGATTTCGCTGTGTAAGAAATCTTTGAAGGAGGTAGAAGGTTCTTTGCTGTCAAGCATAAAAGGGTTTTTGCCCTCTTCTTTTAGCCGGGGATCATACCGGTACAAGTGCCAATATCCAGACTCAACAGCTTTTTTTTCTTGTGCTACTGTTGTGCCCATACCTGTTTTGATACCGTGACTTACGCAAGGGGCATAACAGATAACTAGAGAGGGGCCTTTGTAACTTTCAGCTTCTTTCATAACTTTTGCTACATGGTTCATGTTAGCGCCCATAGAAACCTGCGCCACATAGACATACCCGTAGCTTATAGCCATCATACCCAAATCTTTTTTTCTGATTTTTTTGCCTGAAGCAGAAAACTTGGCAACGGCAGCAGTAGGTGTAGCTTTGGAAGATTGACCTCCAGTATTTGAATAAATTTCTGTGTCCATAACCAGTATGTTTATGTCCTCACCAGATGCTATTACATGATCAAGTCCACCGTATCCAATATCATAGGCCCAGCCATCACCGCCTATTGCCCAGTGAGAGCGTTTTATTAAAAACTGTTTTTTGTCTTTAATTTCTTCTAAGATGTAATTTCCCAAGGTGTTGGCTTCAATTAACTGAATTAGCTTTTCAGAAGGCTCTTTGGACATTTCTCCGTCATCTTTGTATTCAAGCCATTTCTCCATAGCTAGTTTATAGTCAGCAGGTAAATCTGCTTTTAATCCATCCCTCATAAGATCTTCTAGTCTATCTCTACATTGACGTTCTGCTAACACCATACCATAACCGAACTCTGCATTGTCTTCAAACAAAGAGTTTGCCCAAGCAGGTCCTTTACCTTCGCTGTTTTTGCAGTATGATGTAGCGGGAGCACTTGCGCCCCAAATTGAAGAACAGCCGGTGGCATTAGCTATCATCATTCTTTCTCCGTATAGCTGAGTTAAAAGTTTTACATAAGCAGTTTCACCACAACCTGCACATGCCCCAGAAAACTCTAGGAGAGGCCTATTGAATTGGCTCCCTTTTAAAGTAAACTTGTTTAATTTATCCTGTTTAGGACTTATGTTCTCGATAGCATATTCCCAAATGTGGTTGGTGGCATCCATTTGCTGGCCAGCTTCTTTCATTTCTAATGCTTTTTTTGGAGCGGGACAAATATCTGCACAGTTGGCACAGCCTGTGCAATCCATTGGAGAGATCTGCAAACTGTATTTTACGTCATCAAACCCTTTGCCCTTTGCATCTACCACTGGAAAATCCTCAGGTGCTTTTTTTAACTCTTGTTCTGTAGGCAGCATTGGCCTAATGACAGAGTGGGGACAGATGTATGAGCATTGATTACACTGGATACAATTCTCTTTTATCCATTTTGGGACTGTAACAGCTATGCCTCGCTTTTCATAAGCTGTTGTGCCGTGGGGGAAAGTTCCATCTTCTCGGCTTAAAAAGGAGCTTACCGGCAAATTATCTCCTTTGTGTTTTGCCATAGGTCTCATAACTTCTCCTATGAATCCGGGATAATCTTTGTTACTTTCTTGCTCTGATGCTTCTGACCACTGAGCTGGAACTGACACACGTCTTAGCTTTTCAATTCCTGCATCAACTGCTTTGTGGTTCATGGTTACTATTTTCTCACCTTTTTTACCATATACATCGCTTATAGCATCTTTTAAATATTTAATGGCATCTTCTAGTGGAATGACTTCTGCAAGCTTAAAAAAAGCAGCTTGCATTATCATGTTGATTCGACCACCTAGGCCAATTTTTTCAGCAATTTCAACAGCATCAATGGTGTAAAAGTTTATATCGTTCTCTGCAAGATACTTTTTTATTGAGGTAGGTAGAAAACCATCTAATTCTTCATCTGACCATGGGCAGTTTAGCACAAAAGTTCCCTTTGGTTTCAAACCTTCTAGTATTTCATATTGGTTAACGTATGCTGGATTGTGACAGGCTACAAAATCAGGCTGCCTTATTAAGTATGGAGACTTAATTGGTCTATCTCCAAAACGAAGGTGAGATATGGTTGTTCCGCCTGACTTTTTACTGTCGTAGGAAAAATAACCCTGTGCATACATATCGGTATTGTCGCCGATAATTTTTATCGCTGTTTTGTTAGCTCCTACGGTACCATCTGAACCCAAGCCCCAGAATTTACAACTTACGGTTCCCTTTGGAGTGGTGTTTACTTCCTTATCTACATTTAAAGAAGTGAAGGTGACATCATCTTTTATTCCTATGGTAAAACCATTCTTTGGTTCTTTTTTGTCGAGATTATCATATACAATTTTAATGTGGGAGGGAGTAGTATCCTTAGAGCCCAGGCCATAACGGCCACCAACAATAGTTAGTGCTTCTCGGTTATAATATAAGCTCTTAATATCCTCGTATAATGGCTCGCCAACAGCACCTGGTTCTTTGGTTCTGTCTAACACTGCGATTTTCTTTACAGTTTTAGGCATGACTTCAAAAAAGTGCTTTGCTGAAAAGGGACGATATAATCTAACTTTTACTATACCTACCTTTTCTCCCTGTTCTGTAAGATAATCTATAGTTTCTTCTATGGTTTCACATATAGAGCCCATAGCAATTATTACTTTACCAGCATCTTCTGCTCCATAATAGTCAAATGGCTTGTACATTCGGCCAGTACGTTTGCCTAAAACCTCCATATAATGAGCGACTACATCGGGAACTTTCTCAAAAAATGGGTTTGAAACCTCTCTACCCTGGAAGTATATGTCTGGATTTTGTGCAGTGCCTCTAGTTACTGGTGCGTTAGGGTTGAGAGCTCTTTTTCTAAACTCTTTGATAGCTTCGTTATCAACCAGTTCATCGAATACATTATAATCAATGATTTCAATTTTTTGATATTCATGAGATGTTCTAAAACCATCAAAAAAATGCAGAAATGGAATTCTAGACTTTATCGTCGCAAGGTGGGAGATGGCGCCTAGATCCATAGTTTCTTGAACGCTACAGGAAGCTAAAAGAGCAAATCCTGTTTGGCGGGTCGCCATAACGTCTTGATGGTCGCCAAAGATTGAAAGGGCATGAGTAGCCAAAGCTCGGGCGCTGACATGAAACACACAAGGAAGTAGCTCGCCAGCGATTTTGTACATATTAGGAATCATAAGTAACAAGCCTTGGGATGCGGTGTATGTAGTAGTCAGCGCTCCAGCTTGTAAAGATCCATGTACAGCGCCAGCTGCCCCTCCTTCTGATTGAAGTTGAGCCACTTTAACTTGTTGGCCAAAAATGTTTTTTTTGCCGTGGGCTGCCCACTCATCTACACCCTCTGCCATGGGAGAAGATGGGGTGATTGGGTAAATTGCAGCGACGTCGGTAAAGGCATATGAGACATACGCTGCTGCTTCATTTCCATCCATTGTTTTAAATTTTTTATTATTCAATCTCAACTCTCCTTTTTATAGAAATTACTGTTAGCATTATTGTGCTCAACAACATTAAAAGATATTTAAAATAGAAATTAAAAACATAAAAAAGGTAAAATAAAAAAAATGTCGAATTTATGTTGTATGACAACTAACAGATAAGGAGTTATGGATATGAGAGAATTTAAAGTTACTTTAGGACTAAAAATGGCAATTTCGTTTATAGTAGTTATTTTGTTAGTAACCGCAGTGCTAGGTTATTTAACAGTGAGAGTGACCGGGAGTTTTTTAGCTTCTGAAGTGGAAAACATTGCGGCTAATCGAACTGAAGATTTAAATGAGCTTCTTGAAATCAAGGTTAATGAACAGTTTGAGCTTTTAGAAGGCATCGCAAGTAAAATAGCAATCGAAGAGGAAGAGTGGGAAAATAAGTTAAATGAAAAAAGGTATGTCAGTGGTTTTACTAGTTTTGCTGTTGTAGATCAAGAGGGCAATGCTATTTTTGTGGACGGTAGAGAAAAAGATTTATCAGATGAAGAGATTTTTTTAGCTGGTATTACGGGGGAAAATGTTATATCACAAACTAGTTTTCAAAAAGAGAATGCTCAGGTTCTAATGTCAACTCCCATAATGGAAGATGGACAAGTGGTGGGAATGTTAATTGGAGAAGTTAATGGTTATGAGTTGTTAGGAGATTTAGGTGGTTTAAGTATTACTGAACTTATTATTGAAATACAAGAAGCAGGATTAAGTGCAGAATTTATTAGTGATAATGACCTAGATTCAATTGAAAATATGTATGCCGAGCTAGAAAGGGATTTTCTACATATTATTTCTGTGTTAAGAAGGTTTTTAGCTAGATACTTTATAGTAGCGATAATAGTAGGTGTTGTAGCAGCCTTCGTTTTATCAAAAACTATTACCAAACCATTGCGCATAGTGGTAACTAACTCAAAACAGTTGGCCAGTGGTGATTTCACAAATAAGCTTGATGATAAAACTTTAAAGAGGAAAGATGAGGTTGGCGACGTAGCCAGGAGTGTTGACAGCATAATTTCTTCTATATCTGTGATGCTTAAGGAAATATTACAAAAATCCGAATCGCTATCAGAAAGTTCTACTGAGCTTTATAGTGGAGCAGAAGAAGTCAGCAAAGCAAATAACCAGGTGTCATCTTCTGCTGAGCAGGTTAACGGCGATGCAGAAAGCCAGCTAAAGGCGGTGAATACTGCAGTTTATACTATGAATAGTATGGTGGAATCTATCCATGATTTAAGTAAAGCTGCAAATCAAATAGCTAGTTTAAACACTGAGATGAAAAATAGCTCTATGGAAGGTGCAGATAATATATCAAAAGTTAATGATCAGATGAATAATATAAACAGCTCAGTGGGAAAAATGGTAGAGTCTCTTAACTTAGTTGAGTCAAGCTCTGATCAAATAACAGAAGTAGTGGATGTGATACAAAGTATTTCCAACCAAATTAACCTCTTAGCTCTTAATGCATCAATTGAAGCAGCCAGGGCTGGAGAAGCTGGAAAAGGTTTTGGAGTTGTTGCAGAAGAGGTGCGGGTGCTAGCAGAGGAGTCTAAAGAAGCTATAGAAAAGATTACTAATATAGTGGATGATAATAAAAATAATGTTAGCAGTACCGTAGAAAAAATTAACGAGAATAAAGCTGATGTGGATGCCGGTATGGAGACCATAAAGATGGCCAATCAATCATTTGCCCATATAACAGCTATAATTGATAAGGTTAGTAAAGAAATAGAGACTACAGCAGATATGGCCAGGCAGCTGGACAGTGGTACTATTGAGGTTCAAAACTCAATCAACGAAGTTAAAAATTCTAGTGAAAAAGTAGCAGAAGAAATGGAAAGCATATCTGGAGCTACAGAGGAGCAAGCTGCATCTATGGAAGAAATTAAAATAAGTAGCAAGCAGTTGGCGGAGCTGGCTGCTGATCTTAAGAAATCAGTGGGACGATTTAAAGTGTAATTATAAGTTAATTGTGTTAGGTAATTTAACCTACTGAACCAAAAATTTTATTTTTTGGTTCAGTAGGTTTTTTTAGGTGCGCCTGAACGTGTGCTTAACTTGGCGCTGTTGACTTGGGACAAAGCATTAATTAGCCACGAAAACGTCGATACTTGCTCATTCTGCTGGGATTAAGAGTTGGACTTGAAATTAGATATGATGCCGGGTTTATTGCTCCTCTTGGTAAAGGTTAAAGTGTCCTCATTTTAAAATTGAGCATTGTTAAGTAACCCATTAGCAAAATAATTAAAGTTTTATCTTTGACCAAGCTATTTTATAGTTTTTCCAAAATAAAAGTAATGTTTTTTTAGTTATTTAATTTAAAATCTTACTTTTTCGAAAAAAGTATAGGTTATTGACCTTGATTTAAAGGAATGTTAATATTAGATTTCATTTAATATAAAAAGGATTTGATGACATGCCTAAAAAGTTTCAGTTTATAAGTGGATACATGGTTAAATGGCTAACTATAGCTACTCTTATGGGGGTTGGTGGCGGCCTTTCAGCTTATGTTTTGAGAAGCAGTATTGATTTGATGGAGAGTGTAGGAGGGGTGTTTCCAATTTGGTTAGCTCCTATATTTGGAGGCTGCTTACTTTCCCTTATTTACTTATGGGATGACGAAGCGGCTGGATTTGGAACAGATAAATATTTATTAGCGGTAAATAAAAGAAAAGAATATCAGTTTAAAACAAAAACCTTGTTTAGTAAGGTGCTTGCTACAGCTACCACCTTAGGGTTTCAAGGGAGTGGTGGGGTTGAAGGGCCTATGTTGGTCATAGGAGGGTGCTTAGATAATTTAGTTAGAAAAATACCAATTTTGAAGAAGCATTTGACCAAAGATGATCATAGAAAACTAACTATCTGTGGAGCTGCAGGAGCTGTTGGTGCCATATTTCGTTCTCCTTTAGGTGGGGGAATATTTGTGGTTGAAATTCTATATAAGTCCTCACTTCCGTATTACGATTTGTTTCCTGCTATTTTATCTTCTACATTTGGATTTGTTATTTTTGCAATGGTTAAAAGTGGAGAGCCCTTATTTCTCATTCCAGATTTTCTGCCAAGTGTTGAAAATGTCCCTTTTTTTGTGTTAGTTGGTTTTTTATCAGGTATAGCTTCGTTAATTTTTATGAAAATTTTTAGCATTACAGGTAAGGTATTTCAAAACCTTCCTATGCCTAAGCTTCATCCTATTTTGGGTGGTATAATGACAGGTTTAGTAATTTTCTTTGTTTCAGAAGCTGCAGGAACAGGAACTTCTATTATTCAGTATTTGATAGATTACAAGGTTTCTATAACAGCTTTGATATTAATATTGTTTGCTAAAATGTTAGCAACGTCTTTTACAGTGTCTTCTGGAGGTAGTGGGGGACTAGTTATTCCAGCTTTATTTATCGGTGCTGTATGTGGAAATATAGTTTCAGGCTTTGTCGCAGTAGGAGATCCTGGCTTGTCTGCTTCATTAGTTATAGCTGGTATGGCAGCCTCTTTGTCTGGGATAGCAAATGTACCCATTGCTGCTGCAATAATGTTGGTAGAAATGGTGGGGCTTCAATTGGGAGTTCCAGCTACTATAGGTAGCGTAATGGGATATGCAGTCGCTCAAAGTTCAGTGATTTATAATATTTCCTCCAGAGAGGGAGCAGAATTTAAAAAGAATAAAGCAATTAGGAAAAGTGATAGAAACTTACAGGAACATTAAAGACCCATCCTTAACTAAAACGAAAGTTAAGGATGGGTCTTTAAATTTGTTTGTTGATTATGTGATATTGTATTATAATTAAATTATAGTTTGCTTTAATGAGAGGCTGGGGGATATGAATCAACTTATTAGCTTTAGTGTAGTAAAATGGTTGTTAATCGCTTGGTTGAATTGGTGGGGCTACACCTAGCTGTACCAGCTACTATAGGCACTGTAGTTGGGTTTAGTGTTGCTCAAAAAATTATTATATATAATATTGGATCTCAAAATATTCAGTTAAAACAAAAATGACATCTAGAAAAAAAGCAAATAGAAGGATAAGACGGTAGGTGTTAACTTTTGAAAAATATATAGATAAATTGTGTAAAATTGTATAGAATATAGTTGTTGGATAAAATGAGTTTTGCTTATTTTTACTCCTTCTTTACTGGAAAGCAGTATAGTAGGGGTTATTATTTTGTTATTTGGGGGTGAGGGTTATCAAATGAGGAAGATAATCTTTTCTATAATAGTAGTTGTTTTTATAGCAGTTTATACTGTAATTAACCTTTATGTCGGTCTTAGATTGGGGGCATTTGTTAATACATTGCTTCCTTTTTTAGAGCCAGTTCTTTATTGGATGTTCTTTTGGATAGTGGTCTATACATATATAATTTCTAGAGTTTTTAACCAGTTATTCCCATCAATAACCATTAGAAGGGCAAAAATAGTGGGGGCATATTGGTTAGCGTTGTTATTTTACTTTTTAATTAGTTTTATAATTATTGATTTAGCAATATTAGTGACAAGGATTTTTAAACCAAACTTTTCTCTTTGGGATAATGAGGTATTTTTGCTTTGGTTTGGAATTTTATTTTTGACTTTTATGTCTTTATTAATAGTGCGAGGCTATAAAAATGCTAGTCAGATTGAAATTAATAGATATAATGTAAATATTTCTAAAAGCCTTTCAAAGTATGATAAAATTAATATAGTAGTAATTTCAGACCTTCATCTAGGGACAATTGTGGACAATAATATGTTACAAAAATTTGTAGATGAAATTAACGGTTTAGAGCCTGATATAATAACTATATTAGGTGATGTGGTTGATGAAGATGTTCGTCCTTTTATTCAGCAAAAGATGGAGAAAACTTTTGCTAAATTATCTGCTAAAATAGGGATCTATGCTGTTTTGGGAAACCATGATTATTTTGGAGGAGGTCACGCTAAAATAATAGATAGTCTTCAACGAGCAAATATAAAAGTTTTAGTTGATGAGCATGTGAATATTATGGATGGTTTGATTATTGCTGGTAGAATAGATCCAACGGGTGCAAGGTACTGTGGTCATGCTCAAAAGCCTTTAAAATCTTGGATGAATGATATAAATTTTGATAATCCTGTTATATTATTGACTCACCAGCCTACTAAATTAGAGGAAGCTAGAAAAATAGGTGTGGATTTGCAGCTTTCTGGTCATACTCATAGAGGGCAGCTGTTTCCTAACAACTTTTTTACCTCCCTATTTTTTGAAAATCATTGGGGGTTACGAAAAAAAGGGGAGTTTACCAGTATTGTTACCTCAGGGGCAGGAACGTGGGGGCCACCTATTAGAACTGGACATAAAGCAGAGATAGTCCAAATAACATTAAATCTAGAGGATAAAGGGGAGAGTTAAATGAATAAAACATTAGTTGTTTACTACTCTTTGGATGGAAACTGTAAGTTGGTTGCAGAGACCTTAGCAGATAACTTAGATGGTGAAGTGGACGTTGTTAGAATAGAGCCAGTTAAAGAAATTACTGGTGGTAAGTTTAAAAGGTATTTTTGGGGAGGAACACAAGTTTTTATGGGTAAAGAGCCTCAAATACAGTCTATAAATGTTAGTGTGGATGATTACTCTAACATAATAATAGGCACCCCAGTTTGGGCTTGGACATACTCTCCTCCCATAAGAACTTTTCTAAAAGAAAATAAAATAAAAGACAAAAATATTGCAATGTTTTGTTGCCATGGTGGGCAAGTTGGAAAAACTCTTAAAAATTTAGCTCGTGTTTTAGATGGAAACAAAGTGACTTCTCAGACAGACTTTTTTGAGCCAGCAACTAAGGATAAAGATGAAAACCAACAGCTAATTGTTAATTGGGCTAAAGAGTTGCAGCAACTGATAAACTTATAAATAATTGTGGGGAGGAGTTAATATGGGGGCCATATTAATTGTTATAGCTGTGTTAGCTGCCCTGGCCGTTGCTATGGTGGGTATTTTTATTCCTGGAATTCCATCTTTACAGTTGCTGTGGCTATTACTGGCTTTAGATTTTTGGTGGTGGGAGATCTTTGAAGTTTCAACAGGAATTTTTGTAGTTTTGTCTATTTTAAGCCTTTTTGTTTTTGTGTTTGATTATCTAGCGTCAACTGTAGGTGTAAAGCTTAAAGGAGGATCTAGAGCTGGGCTAATTGGCAATATTTTAGGGATGGTTATAGGATTTATAGTATTTAATTTGCCAGGTATGCTGATAGGTTGCTTTGCTGGTGCTTTTATAGGAGAGCTCATACATGGATATCACTGGAAAAAAGCTGCTAATATAGCTTTAGGATCTTTGCTAGGATATGTAACCACAGTTGCTGCCAAGCTAATTGTTTGGATTTTATTTGTTATTACCGCAATTTATAATTTAATATTTTTTTTCATAAATTAAGTCCCGACCTCACACTTTGGTGAGGACTGGGACTTTTTTAATTAGGTTATTGGTTATAAGACAATTATTTTAATAATTCATTGGAAATCTAAGAATTGCAAGTGGGAGTTAAACAAAGAACTAGATTGATTTAACTGGCAGAAGCGATGAAAAAGAAGCTGATTGCGATATTTGCTTTATGTTATTAGATGCTTATAGCTTTGAATGTTTTTATAATTTATGTCATTTGAATAAACGGCTGATAGATGGGTTTTGGCTCTGCTATTGTTACCTAACTTTAAGCATGTTAATCCTAGATAGTACCTTGCTTCCATCATGCTGGGGTCTGGATTTCTTCTTCGAACTGGACCTCTGTTAAGAACCTCAAGAGCCAGGTTATACTTTCCTAATTTAAAAAAAGACTTGCCAAGTAAAATAATCACTTCTTCTTGTAGTTCTTTATTGGATTGCAGTTCTTGAAGCAGCTTTATGGCTTTATTATATTTTTTCAATTTGTAATAAGAGCTGGCTAAACAATACTTGTAAAAAACGTTGTCTTCATTAAGTACCAATAGTTTTTGGCTTAACTTAAGTGAGTTTTCATAGTCATTAAGGTATTCATAGGAGTACATCATTAAATAGTACATGATGTCTTCATCATCTGGATTATACCTATAGGCTTTACTTAATAAATCTATAGCTAAGCTATGTTCATCATTTGCTAGTTTTTTGATTGCGTCATTGAACAGACTGATTGCCTTAACTTCATCTTTTTGTTTATATCGATTTATGTTGTATAATCCATATATTAAAATGGGCATACCTATAAAAATGGGAATAGTTAATAGGCCCAGTATAATAAAGAACCAAATTTTTTTTGGGTATTTAACTTTTTTGTGTGGTAATGTAGTAGAGTCTGTAAATGTGTTTTGACCCGAGTTAGGTGCATCATAGTTTGCTTTTGTGGATGATAAACGATTTTCTTTAACAAATGACATTCCAGTTCCCGGGATAGAAACAGTTTGTCTAACTCCTCTAGGTCCAACTCCAACCCTAGCCCCTTTTATACCTGTGCTAACTCCCACTCCTTTTTTACTTAAGTTTAATCTGACACCTTTACTTAATTTTATGCTTTTTCTAAATCTAAAGCCCAATTTAAACACCCCTTTAAATACTCTATAATTAAGTATATAAGTAAACTATAAAATTGTATAGTTCTATTATTTTCTGGGAGTTTATTGTTGACTAACATACCTATAGGGGGTATACTGACGATATAGACATAACAAATATGAAAGGAGACTTAATTTATGGGAGGTAAGGAATCAGAAAAGCTGCATTTTGGATTAAGCGGTCTGTCTTGTTCTAGCTGCGCCGCCAATGTTGAAAAAGCCTTAGCAGATAAAGAAGGTGTAATAGATGTATCGGTTAACTTTGCTACTGAAAAGGGCTTTATATATTTCAATAATACTAAAATAAGCGTTAAAGAAATTACAGGTATAATAGAGGGTTTAGGTTATGATGTTAAATATGAAGATGCTGATGAAAAGCTTCAAAAAGTGGTGTTAAATGTAAGTGGAATGACTTGTACTGCTTGTTCTAATAGGTTGGAAAAAACTTTATCTAAAGAAGAAGGAATAATTTCTGCTAATGTTAATTTCCCTGCAGAAAAATTGACGGTAAAGTATAATCCCAATCATATTAAACTGCAAAAGATTAAAGATAAATCTTCTGAGCTGGGTTTTGAGCTTTCATTAGAGGAAGATAGGCAGGAAGAAGAAACTGATGAGGAAGAGGTAAAGGTACTTAAAGCCAAACAAAAAATGGCTCTTTCGGCAATAATCAGTGGTACTGTTATGGCTATTATGATGGTTCACATGTTTGTGATACCAATACCAGGATATTTACTTATAACTGCAGCTTTAGCTTTTCCAAATATTTTTTGGTTAGGTTTCCATGTGCACAAAGGCAGTTATAATGCATTAAAGAATAAGTCACCGAATATGGATGTTTTGGTTTCTTTGGGGTCGGTTCCACCTTATATTATAGGACTGTCGGGACTGTTTATTGCTGACATTCAAACCTTTATTGAAATGGCTACTACTATAATGACTTTTCATTTAATCGGCAAATATCTAGAAATAAGAGCTAAGGGAAGAGCATCCCAAGCTATTAAAAAATTAATTCAGATGGGAGCCAAAACAGCAAGGGTAATAAAAGATGGCAGGGAAGTTGAAGTGCCAACTAAAGAGCTTCAGGTAGGAGATATTATGGTCATTAGGCCAGGAGAAAAGATACCTACTGATGGCGTAGTGGTAGAAGGAAGTTCTTTGGTTGATGAATCTATGGCGACAGGAGAATCTATCCCTGTTAAAAGAGAGATTGACGATGGAGTAATTGGAGCTACAATTAATAAACAGGGAACCATGAAGGTAAGGGTTTCAAAGGTGGGTAACGAGACATTTTTATCACAGGTTATTAAAATGGTAGAAGAATGCCAAGGTTCTAAAGTACCTATTCAAGAATTTGCTGATAAGATAACTGGATATTTTGTGCCAGTTATAATCGGGTTAACGGTTTTAGTTTTTGTGTCATTTAACTTATTTCCTGAGTTTCATATGAGCATTATTAACTGGGGTGCACAGTTTCTTCCGTGGGTAAATCCTGATCTCAGTCCGCTGGCTTTAGCCTTTATAACATCTACAGCGGTGTTAGTTATTTCTTGCCCTTGTGCACTAGGATTAGGCACTCCTACTGCTTTGATGGTGGGAAGTGGCATGGGTGCAGAAAAAGGAATTTTAATTAGAAATGGAGAAGCTGTACAAACCTTTAAAGACATTAAAGTTATTGCTTTTGATAAAACAGGTACTATTACAAAAGGCAAGCCAGAGATTACTGATTTGCTACCTATGGAGGGTGTTGATAAAAACGACTTGCTGTATGTAGCCGCTACTATAGAAAATGCTTCAGAGCATCCGTTAGCCCATGCCATAGTCGAAAGCGCCAAAGCCAATAATGTTGACTTAGGTAAAGTTAATGAGTTTAACGCTATCGTTGGAAAAGGCGTTGTTGGATATGTTGATGGAGAGAAAGTATTAGTAGGGAATAGAAAGTTGATGAAGGAAAATGATGTTAATTTCTCAAAGCAGCAAGATAAACTTGTTCAACTTGAAAATGAGGCAAAAACGGCTATGATGGTAGCTAAAGAGAATACCTTGATGGGTATTGTGGCTGTCGCAGATCCAATTAAAGAAGATTCAGCACAGGCTATAGCAGAAATAGAAAGAATGGGAATCAGAACAGCTATGATTACTGGTGATAACAATAGAACTGCTAATGCCATAGGTAAAAAGGTGGGGATTAGTTCAGTTATCTCCGAAGTTTTGCCTGATGGTAAGGTTAATGAAGTTAAAAGACTACAAGAGAAATATAATATTGTGGCCATGGTTGGTGATGGTATTAATGATGCACCAGCTTTAAAACAATCTAATGTTGGCATAGCTATAGGAACTGGTACAGATATAGCCATAGAAGCAGCTGATGTCACGCTGGTTAAAGGAGAGTTAAGTGGGATAATCTCTGCTATAAACCTATCTACTGCAACATTTAGAAAAATAAAGGAAAATTATTTTTGGGCATGGTTTTATAATGCTATAGCGATACCAGTTGCTATGTTGGGTTTATTACATCCAATGATTGGTGCGGCAGCTATGTCTATCAGTTCACTAAATGTAGTTTATAATTCTTTGCGACTAAAAAAGGTGAATGTAGATCCAAGTTATGTAAAATAGTTTAGTAAGGAGGAGTAGATTTATGGTCATTGTAGAAGTTACTATTGTACCCCTTGGAACTAAAACTACTAGCTTGAGCAAATATGTTGCGGGTATTCATGAGCTTCTTAAAGGTCAAGACAAGGTAGGTTTTGATTTGACACCAATGGGCACTATTTTAGAGGGGGAATTGGATCAATGCTTAGAGCTGATTAGAAAAATGCATGAAGTTCCCTTTGAAAATGAAGCAAAGAGGGTTAGCACTCAAATAAGAATAGATGATCGTAGAGATATAAAATCATCTATGGACAGAAAAATAAAGTCGGTAAAAGAAAAGTTATAAATTAAAAACAAGGGGCTGTCTCATCTGTGGTGGGATAGCCTCTTGTTTTTATTTGTCCCTTTTATAGCAGAATAAATACCTGTATGACCCACCTTTAACAGTTTGCGGGAAATAGTCAACAATAAATTAGAGAAAGCTTTCTAAGCAGTTTGTCTAATTATGTAATTGGGAAGTTAACGTTTAGATATTTGATAAATTTATTATAAAAACACTAAAAACAAAGGAACTAAAATATAAACCAGCATTGATAAAATAGTACCAGTTAAAATTGATATAGGAGTAATACCCACATGGGTAGATTTAACAATTACAGGCAATAGTGTGTCCATTGATGTAGCTCCAGCAGGTGCTATCGCTATAACCTTTGGAAGAAACTTTGGAATTATAGGAGTTATTATTAGTGCCAAAACTTCTCTAATAATATTTGATAGCAATGCAATCATACCTAAATAACTGCAATAAGATTGTGATATGATTACAGAGGACAGGCTATACCACCCAAACCCTGAAGCTACAGCCCCTAGCTCAAAAAAGTTAAAAGGAAGCAAAATGACAATGGGAAGCATAGAAATTATTGAACCTATAGCAATTGAAGCTGGGATAAGCAAAGTTTTAAGTCCTTGTTGTTTTACTTTTTGTAATGTTTGGCGATTACTATAAAGGTCATATCCAATTAAAAAAAGAAGTATGTAAAGAAAAAACATTCCGCCATGCTCGACAATCATCGCAATGTTAGCCGGCCCTACAGCTCCTATTGTCATTCCAATAAAAAGTGCTAAAAGTATGTATAGAATGAGTTTCAGCCCTTGGGAGGGGGGCTCAGCGCTATCATTTTCATAAGATGGTGAGCTTAAGTCGAATTGATATTTTAAATTTGTTATCCAAAGACATCCTATACTACCTATAATTGATGAAATAGAAATTAGCAAAGCTTTAGCTCCAATGTGGGAAAAGTTAGCTAAAAGCTGCTGATCTCTACCTAATGCGACACCCATAGAGAATAGTAGACCTAATAAAGATAAGGTGATGCCTGTAGATATTGTTTTTTTAAACTCTTTCTTTAGTAGAAATGACACTGTAAATCCTAATAATAATGATAAAAAAATATAAATCACTGCTATCACTCCTTACTCATTTTTAATATGAATAAATTAAAGAGGAAATAAAAAATTAATATAGAATAGTAATAAATATGTAATGGATGATTATTTTTAGGTGGTGAAATAATGAAAATTTTAGTTGTTGATGACGAAAAGCTATTGGTAAAAGGCTTAACTCATAGTTTAGAAAAAGAAGGATTTCAAGTTGACTGTGCCTTTGACGGTCAGGAAGCTAAGGAAAAATTTGAGTTGAATCAATATAATTAAATTATATTAGATTTAATGCTTCCCAAAGTAGATGGATTAACACTATGTAAAAAATATCGCAAATCTTCTGATATACCGATTATTATGCTTACAGCAAAGGGAGATGACATAGATAAAATTTTGGGGTTAGAGTTTGGAGCAGATGACTATATGACTAAACCCTTTAACACTAGAGAACTTATAGCGAGGGTTAAAGCTATTTTAAGAAGGGCACCAAAGTCTTATAAGCCCACGGAAATGCAATTCGGAGATATCACAATTATACCATCTAATAGGCAGATTTTGAATAAGGGAGAAGTTGTAGAAATGACCGCTAAAGAGTTTGATCTAATAACTTTGTTAGCTGCTCACCCTGGTAGGGTATACACAAGGGAAAATTTATTGGAAATGATATGGGGTTACCAGTTTTTTGGAGATATCAGAACTGTTGACGTACATGTGAGAAGGATTAGAGAAAAAATTGAAGAAGATCCTGCTAGTCCAAAATATATCCTCACAAAATGGGGGGTAGGTTATTTTTTTGGAGGAAATAACTAAATGAATTTAAGTATTAAGTGGAAAATTACTATTGCTTATGCGCTGTTATTTACTGCTGTAATGATAGTGACTAATTTTTTAGTTACAACCACAACAGAAAAAAAATTTTTTGAAACTCACAAAGCAGGTCAATTGGAAAAGGCTAATATAGTGTCCACTCTCATTTCAGATAATTTAGATAAAAACCTTTATGAGATAAGTGAAATTATTGATTCCTATTTTCCTAGAATGGATGGTAGGTTAATTTATACTGATGCTAACGGAACTGTGTTACTAGATTCTTTTACTGAGAGTCAGCTTTTAGGAAGCCAGTTAACTCATCGTGAGGTTAGTGGTGCCTTACAAGGTAATAGCAGCTCAGGGACATATTATTTGCAGGACAATGGTTGGGTAAAATATATTGCTGTACCAGTATTAAGAGATGGTCAAGTAATTGGAACAATTTTCACCTCATCTTCAGTAGATGACATTAAAAAAGCTGTTAGTGATGTTAGAATAATGATATTTACTATTTCAATAATTTTCGCAGGTTTTGTTATAGTCTTTTCCATAATAATCTCTAATTCTCTTTTAGAACCAATTAAGCAGTTAACAGATGGTTCAAAAAAAATGAGCATGGGTCTTTTAGATACAAGAGTTCCGATTAAGTCACATGATGAAATAGGCGCTTTAACACAAAACTTTAACAGTATGGCAGAGCAATTAGAAAAAAATGATGAAAATAGACTGAGTTTTTTGGCGGACTTATCCCATGACTTAAAGACTCCTTTGGCTTCAATAAAGGCTTTAGCGGAATCTTTGGGCGATGAAGAAAGTAAGGAAACTTATCAAGAGTTCTTAGGTGATATTGTAACTGAAATAGATAGAATGAACATAACAGTTAGTCGGTTATTGGAGTTTAACAAGGTTTCGAATATAAGTACAAAAGTAAATAAAAAAGATTTTATTTTTGCATTTTTAGTTAACGAAACAGTTAACTCTATGCAACCTTTAGCGGATAAAAAAAATATTAGCATCAATTTTAAAGGTGGGCAATTAAAAGAAAAAATTTTTGGTGACAGAGAAAAACTACGGCAAATGATTTTAAATTTACTAGATAATGCTATAAAGTATAGTGAAGAAAATGGAGTGGTTGAAGTTCGCCTTACTGATAAAAGAAGGGAACTGCATTTATCAATCAAAGATTGTGGGAAAGGTATTCCTACAAAAGAATTACCTTATCTTTTTGATAGATTTTATCGTGTAGATAAGGCAAGGCATAAAGAAACAGGGGGAACAGGAATTGGTTTGGCTATAGTAAAGGATGTTGCACAATTACATGAAGGAAGAGTAGATGTAGAAAGTAGATTGGAAACAGGAACAATTTTTACAATTAAGTTGCCAAAGCAAGGAACTTGGTTTAAAACTCTTTAATACATGGATATATTAGGGGATTTGTTACATCCTATATTATTATAATCTGATAATATGGGAGGAGTTTTACAAGTGTTTAAATCATTAGTGAGTGACAAACACTTAAATAGAAGAAAGGTAGTTAAAACTTTAATAAATCATCCGGTTATTTTAGTGAACTTAATTTATAGCTTTGGGCTAAGAATTATCTTAGGTCTAAATCCCCTTAAACCCCTCCAACTAGTTGTTGACTGGAGAAGTCGCTTTGTAAGAAAGCTTGGTGGGAAGGTGAGTATTAATGGGCAGCTCTATGTTGGCGGTAGATATATAACAAATTTATCAAGCTCATCAGCAAACATAGTAATTTTCCCCGGTGGGGAATTAGAGATTAACGGAAAGGTAAAACTAGGACCTGGAGTTCAGATTGTTGTAGGAAAAGGCGGTAAACTAACGATAAATGACTCTACCTATATAACTGCTGATACAAAGATTTTTTGTTCTTCAGAGGTAATAATTGGTAAAAATACAGCCATTTCATGGGGAACATCTATTATTGATTGTGATTTTCATAAATTAATATATAAAAACAAAAAGATACTACCTCAAAAGATTAAGATTGGCAATCATGTTTGGGTAGGTTGTAATTCCACAATTTTAAAAGGAGTAAATATATCTGATAACTCGGTGGTTGCCGCTGGCTCGACTATAACTAAGGATGTTCCAGCAAATGTTTTAGTAGCAGGAAACCCTGGGAAAGTTGTTAAAAATGATGTAAAGTGGATTTAGTGTATTGCTTTAAGAAGCAAAACATACTTAATAGTAGGTAAGTGAATAATGCTCACATTTTAAGCTCTAATTGAAAGTGCTAATAGAAATAAACTAAGATTTTTAGATTTAGAAGCTCGGGGAACTCTTAAAATATAAAAAAGCTTTTGTATAAGAAGTGTGGAGTTTCCAATGGTCTACTTTTTTATAGTATTAAAGGGGGAGTATAGTTGAAAAAAAACATTTTTTTTTCAGCAATTTTTTTGATTACAGTTTTAGCGGTAACTGGAATTATCGCGATAACTATTACTACCAGTGAAAATAGCCATGAGTTTATAATCCCAGACCAGCAAAATGATAGTATAAAAAGTTTGTCACTTTACTTTGCAAACAATGAAGCTGATCAAATGGTTTTAGAAAAGCGTAAAGTAAAGGTAGGTAATAGAATAGAAGAAGTCATTGTAGAGGAACTCATTAAAGGGCCCAACTCCTCTGAATTGTATCCAACATTCCCTAAGGGTGCCGAGTTATATGGTGTTGAAGTTATAGAGGGGATTGCCTTCGTTAATTTTAAGGAATCATTACTATCATTACATTGGGGAGGAGCAAGTAGGGAGATAATGACTATATGCTCCTTAGTTTTTAGTTTAACAGAAATAGAATATATTGAATCTGTTCAAATTCTTATTGAGAGTGAAAGGGTGGAAACGTTAGCAGGCTCTTTTGATATACACGAGCCGTTAAAAAGCGAGGATGTAAAAACTTATTTGAGATAGTTGCGTATAAATTTTAAGGACAGTTTAAGTTATTTAGACTAAGGCTATGAACAGATAGAATAGAGAAGTATTATATTGGGTATTTAAAGGTGTTGTTTTAAAATGGGGTAATTATCCGTTTTGAAACAACACCTTTTAACATAATCTTTTCTTTTAAGTGGCAAGATATTGGTAAGGAGGTGCTACATGTATAAGCCTAGCAGAGCTTTTTTTCATAAAGAGAGCTTAGACTATGAAAAAGGGAAAAAAATTTATAATAAGCTTAGGGACGAAGGTATTGAAATAGATGTTCTTAAAAGCAATAGGGTGACTAATATCCCTGGAGCCACACCAAGTGAAGCATATTCTGAGGCTAAAAGAACTTTAGTAGTTGCAGTGCGTAAAACTACAAACTTTCAAACCTGTAAACCTTCGGCACACTATCAGTTGCCACTTGTAACCAGCTGTCCAGGACTTTGTCAGTATTGTTATTTGCAAACCACTTTAGGCAAAAAGCCGTATATAAGGGTATACGTGAATACCGAAGAAATTTTAACAAAGGCTAAAAAGTATATGGATGTCAAAAAAGAAGAAGATATAATTTTTGAAGGAGCGGCTACCTCAGATCCATTGCCAGTAGAAAAATATACTAATAACTTAGCAGATGCTATAGAATTTTTTGGCAAACAACAAAATGGGAAATTCAGGTTTGTTACAAAATTTGCTGAAGTGGAGTCATTACTAAACATAAACCATAATGGCAATACAGAATTTAGATTTAGCCTTAACACAGAAAAGATTATCAGTCAGTACGAGCACAAAACTGCTAGTGCACAGCAACGGATTGAAGCAGCAAAAAAAGTTTCTAAAAGTGGATATCCTATGGGATTTTTAATAGCACCAATTTTTATATATCCTAATTGGAAAGATGAGTATTTAGAACTGCTAAAAAATTTAGAACAAAAAATATATGATGTTCCAAACTTAACTTTTGAATTAATTGCTCATAGATTCACCCAAAGAGCAAAAGATAATATTTTAGAAGTGTTTCCAAAATCAACCTTACCGTTAAAAGAACAAGAGCGAAAACTAAAATATGGGCAGTTTGGTTATACTAAATATGTCTACCATAAAGAACAGTATAATGAGATTGAAACTTTTTTTAGGGATAACATAACAGCTCTTTTTCCTAAGGCTAAAATACTATATATTGTTTAAGGCGGTGATAATAGTGCAAAGAGCTATCGTTAGAAGAAAGGTTAAAGAAGTCTTGCCACTCCCTCCTTTTAAGCCTAGCGTAGACATATATGAGTACAATGATGAGATAGAAGTTTTTATAGATATTCCTGGCATAGATCCAGATGAAGCGTTGGTTTCTATAAATAAAGATGAAATTATAGTAGAGGGTGAAACCAAAAAAGAGTTTCAAAGGGAGGGTAAAAAATTTCGGGTTATGGAGAGACTGCAAGGCAGCTTTTATCGAAATATTCCTCTTGCAGAGCCCATTGATGACACCTTAGCTTTTGTAGATTACGATAATGGAACGTTACACATAAGAGCTCCGTTACTTTCATTTTACGATTAAAATAAAACCATCAACTACTTTTTTAAGTAATTGATGGTTTTTTAGCGTTAAGTTATATTTTGTTATGTCAATGAATAGTCTTTAATATATTAGGTGAGGTGATTTAATGATTATTATAATTAAGAAAAAATACTTTATTCTTGCTGGGATAATAATGTTTTTAGCTAGTTTATTTATAATATCAACCACTAAAATTATAATTCCTGTGTATAATGAAGAAATTTATTTAGAAGCAGAACAACTTTGTAGAAAGAAAAGGCAAATTAGGCCAGAGGACCCACCTTTGGAAGGGCTAGATGTGACAGAGCTACAATTAGGCTTAGAAAAAGCAGGTTACTATTTAGGTGAGCATCATGGAGTATATGAATATAAAACCATAGAAGCTGTAAAACAGCTACAACATGACAACGGAATTGAGCCTAACGGTATAGTTTGTGATGAGGTCTGGGCTGCCATGTTTAAGGGAGAATCAGAAACAAAGATAACTTCTAGTGAAGATCCTACAGGTGACTTAGTATTGATAGTAGATTTAGATAGGAGACAACTTACAGTGTTGGAAGATGGAAAAGAATTTGCTAAATTTCCAGTCACTATAGGTTTGCCACAAAGCCCATCACCAGTTGGAGATTTTTATGTTAAAAATAAAGGGTACCCTAAAGGGAGTGGCTTTGGCACCAGATGGATGGGGCTGACAGTTCCATGGGGCGGATATGGGATCCATGGCACCAATAACCCTGGAGCAATTGGTAGCCATGGTAGTGCTGGATGCATAAGATTATTTAATAGAGATGTTGAAAAGCTTTATGAGTGGGTCGAGGTAGGAACTCCTGTTATTTTAAACTCAGAAAGAACTCCACCTAAGTTTAGAGATGTATATCAAAAAGGGGCCGGAGGTCAAGCAGTTGTATATTTACAGCGTGCTCTCAAAGAAGAAGGGGTATACGAAGAGCCTGCAGATTCTTTTTTTAAGGAAGAGGAAGAACAAGCGGTTAAAAAATTACAGAGTAAATATCGTTTGCCAGAAACAGGTAAGACAGATGCAAACATTATTTATTTATTAGGTTTAAGGTAGGTGATTTCAATGGGGAAAAAAACCGTTTGGGCTGTAACAGGTTTAATTAGTGTATTGTTTTTTTTAGGTTTAATTAAATTTACCGGAATTTTAGATAGCTCTCAGTCAAGAAACCATGATCCTGACGTAAAAATTGACTTAACTAAGCAGTATAAAATTAAGGTGTGGGAAATCAGTAATCCTAATATGTATATAGATAAAGATGAACAACATAAATTTTGGAGTAAAGTAATTAGCGATTTTGAAAAAGAGTATGAGAATGTAAAGATTACATATACCCTTATGGAAGAAAGTACATTTAACAGGAGGGTAGAAAAAGCTGCAAAGCAAAATAAAATGGCAGATGTGGTAATAGATTGGAATGGAACACCTTTTTTAGATAAAGAGAGTCAGTTTCCTCTTGAAAATTACATTGATTTTAACGAAAGCTTTTTGACAGGAGCAGTTGATTATGTAAAAAGTCATGATGGGAGTGTGTTAGCTTATCCCATCATTGCAAAGGGAGAGTATTTGGTTGTTAACAACAACTATATAGGAGAAGAGGAGGAAATTTCTAAAGGGGGTTGGGATTTTCAAAAATTTGAAGAGACATTAAAAGGAATATCTTCAGAAAAACAAATGCATGTTATGGATTATCAAGGTTTTTTTACCTCATCGATGCTAACTCAAGCAAATATTACTGCAGTGGAAGCAGATGGGAAACTTAACTGGTATGATCAAGGATTTATAAAAATTTATCAAGATATTGATAAGTGGCGGGAAAAAGGTATTGTTGCTTATAGCGATAACTGGCTAAAGAACTTTTGGCATGATAAGGTTGCTATCTTAGGTGGAGTGGATAGTTGGGTATATTTAAAGACACTAGAAAGAAATAAAAAGCTTAGTAATAATGAAATAAAGTCTCCAGGTAGCAATCATAAAATTGATTGTATATTATTACCGTATCCCCAAATTGATTTAGCAAAACCCAGATATGGTATGGAGGTTGTTTCTGCAATCCCTTTTGTAGACAGCGATTATAAAGGGGACGATCATAGTAAGTTGGTGGTTGAGTTTATTCAATTTATGTCGGGGTATTTTGTTGACTTTTATACTACTAATTCGTGTTATGTCCCCGTTGATACAAGGATGCATGGCCATTGGAAAGAAGTTAGCCCTTTAGACAAGATAAGTATTCATTCTGCTATTAAAACCATAGAATATGGGATGCCGATAAGGAGCAGATTTTTTAAAGATCTAGAGGAAGAAAGTAAGGTGATAGAAAGTATACAGCCACTTTTAGATGAATACTGGAAAGAAGGTTCAAGTATAGAAAAATTAATAGAGGGAATACAAAAGGGAGGGTGATTTTAACCTTTCCTTTGTTTTTTTAGAAAAAATATGGTAGATTAAGTATGAATCAAAAAATTGAAGGTGATTATGATGGAAGAAGTTTATTTAGATAACTGTTCAACAACTAAAATCGACGATGATATATTGAAGGTATATTCAGAATATCAAAAAGAAGTATTTGCTAACCCTTCCTCTGTACATAGCTTAGGGGTAAAAGCGGAGAAAATCATGGCAAAAGGGAAGGGGATATTGCTAGATACTTTAAACGTAGAACGGGAATATGATATAATTTTTGGCTCGGGAGGCACTGAATGTAATAACTTAGCAATTTTAGGCACTTTAAATTTTTACCAAAAGCGAGGTAAAAAAATTGTTACAACACCGATAGAGCATGCTTCCGTTTTAGAACGTTTCAAAGAACTAAAAAAACAAGGTTATGTTGTGGAATATGTGAATGTTGATAACAAGGGTTTGGTTGATTTAGACGATCTTAGGCAAAAGGTTGACCAGAAAACTGTTCTGATTTCTATTATGGCGGTAAATAATGAGATAGGGACAGTACAGCCTTTAAGAAAAATAGGTTCTATGGTTAAGGAAGTTAATCCCAAATGTGTATTTCATGTTGATGGAGTACAAGGTTATGGGAAAATTGATATAAATCTTAATGAATGTAATATTGACCTGTTTTCTATTAGTAGTCATAAATTTCACGGACCTAAAGGAGTAGGGGCTTTATTTGTAAAAGAAAAGGTGGGGTTAACACCTTTGTTATATGGAGGGGGGCAGCAAAAGGGATTAAGACCCGGCACTGAAAATGTTCCAGGTTGTTATGCAATGGCAATAGCAGCAGATAAGATGTATAAAAATCAAAAGGACTACGTTGATAAAATAATTCAATTGAAAGAAAAACTTAAAGTAGGTATTAAAGAAAGAGTAGCTAAGTCAATTATAGTAACTCCTGATAATAGCGCACCCCATATTTTAAACGTGGCTTTTGAGAATTTTAAAGGTGAAGTGTTGGTTAGGGCGTTAGAGGAGGTTAATATTTATGTTTCTACTGGGTCAGCATGTTCATCTAAAGCTAAAGACAGCCATGTTTTAAAGGCGATAAATTTACCTAAACAATACAGACAAGGAGCTATAAGGTTTAGCTTAAGCTATAACACAACAGATAAAGAAATAGAATATACTATTGAAAAAACTGCACAGATTGTAGAAGATTTGCAGTTATTTATGTAGGAGGTAAGATTATGTATGATGTTGTTTTAGTTAGATATGGAGAGATAAGTTTAAAGGGAAGAAACCGAAGTTTTTTTATTAATACCTTAATAAAAAGGATGCAAGATAGTATTTCTCACCTAGAAAAAAGGAAAATAGAGTCTCATGCCGGAAGGCTGTACGTGCCGGTAAAAAATGATGGTCCTCAGCTAATTGAGGCGTTGAAAAAAGTTTTTGGGATAGTCTCTTTAAGCCCTGCAGTTAGAGTAAAGAAAGATATGGAAAGTATGTCTTTTGCATGTATAAAGCTTGCCGAAAAAACAATTCCCGATAAAGATGGTATAAAATTTAAAGTGGAGTGTCGGAGGTCCGATAAAACATTTCCCCTGAGCTCTATGGAAATTGGTAGAGACTTAGGGGCAGCAGTATTGAAAAATTATAACAAACTAGGTGTAGACTTAACAAAACCTCATTATTCTATTGGGGTGGAGGTAAGGGATGAAGATGCTTTTATCTATGCTGAAAAAATTTCTGGTCCAACGGGTCTTCCTATAGGGGTGACAGGAAGAGGTATATGTCTACTGTCGGGAGGTATTGATAGTCCTGTTGCGTTATGGTTGGCTGCCAAAAGAGGAATAGATGTAGAGGGGCTTTATTTTCATTCTTACCCATTTACTAGCGATAAAGCAAAAGAAAAAGTTGATGATCTTTGTAGAGTGCTAAGCAAATACTGCGGTAGGGTACGCTTACATACTGTTCATTTTACAGAAATACAAAAGGCAATAAAGTTAAATTGCGATGAGGACATGATTATAACAATTATGAGAAGGTTTATGTTTAGGATAGCTGAAGAGGTAGCTAAAAATAGAAAAGCGTTGGCACTAGTTACCGGAGAAAATGTAGCACAGGTTGCTTCTCAAACGCTAGAAAGTATGAATGTAATTAACCAGGTAGTAGATATACCTGTACTTAGGCCACTGGTAACAATGGATAAAACTGAGATAATTGACAAAGCCCATGATATAGGAACTTATGGAATATCAATACAACCTTACGAGGATTGCTGTACGGTGTTCACCCCCCAAAACCCCAAAACGAAACCAAATTTACAGCAATGTATCGAAGCAGAAAAAAACTTAGATATAGAATCCTTAGTGGAAGAAGCAGTAAATAAAATTAACACTGAAGTTTTTTATCGAGAAAAATAATCATGGGCTTCCCATGATTATTTTAATTAAATAAGTTTAAGGGATTTATTCATACTTACTGCTTTTCATAACATAGAATGTAATGCCTAAACTTTTATCGCAGGGTTAAATGGTGGGAAGACTTAAACTATTTAAAAGGGCAACAACCATTAAAAGCACCCCTATACCAACAAAAGAAAAATGACATTTCAAATAAGTAGTTTGGGGGAGCTATAAAAACACTGTTATATTAAGTTGTAGATTTTTGAATCGGCTAACTAACAATCAGCTGAGGGGGAAGCAACTTTCACTGATTTTAGACATAGATAAAAAGGTTTTTTCTGGTATTGATAGAATAAATTATATTGAAAGGGTAAGCCTCGCAAAGGAGGGGCCAACTTGGCAAGAAACAATTCTAGGGGTTTATATATTGGGGTGGTATTACTATTTTTGTGTATAACAGGTTTGTTTATTTTTACCGAAGAGCCAAAAACTATGCCCAAAGAAGAACCACAATTTTACGAAGTTTATCAAGATAAGCATGTAAGGGTTAGTTTAGGGTATGAAAATCCTTTAAAAGCAAGTGAAAATGGTAAAATTCTTAATGGTGAAATTAACAGTTCTACTTCTAATATTATTTTGATTTTTGAAAACTTAAAAACAGAGGGCTTAATAATAGTCCCCACTCCTATGATTCAAGTTTTAAACTATGAAAACGAACCAGTTCAAATTTTAAAACCAAAGGTCAATGTTGAAGGTATAGCAGATCCGTTAGAGACAACATACATTTTTATTGAAAACCCAATTCCCTCATCTAATGTTAAACCAAGTAGATATAATTTAAATATGGAAATACCATATAACTATATTTTTTATGATAGGGTGGATCATGAAGATGTGGTACAGATTCAGTTGACATACGATATTAGAGAGGAAAGTTCTATAATCAGTAGTTTTTCAAAGTTATTATTGTTGATTACATTGACCTTAACTGTTATTTTATTTTTGTCTAAGAGGAGGAAAAAAACATGGAAATAGATGTAATTGCTTTGGTTTCTTCATTTTCTATGGCGTTAGATTTAGCTGAAAACAAGCATCTTTCACACGCCAAAAGAACTGGGTATATTGCAGTTAAGATTGGAGAAAGGCTAGGTGTTAACTATAAGGATTTAACTGATTTATATGTTGCCAGCTTACTCCATGATATCGGTGTAACCCGTACCCTTTCCCAAGCTCATTTTCAAAAAGAAAGAGTAAAGAATCATTGTATCTTTGGCACAGAGCTGGTCAGAGAACTACCCTTTTATAGTCATTTAGATAAAACAATTTTATACCATCATGAGCATTGGGATGGAAGTGGACCACACTTTATTGCAGGGGATAAAATTCCTTTATACTCCCAAATAATTTTTGTAGCTGACCAGCTGGAAATACAATATATTGCCTCTGCTTCAATAGAAAAGAACAAGTCTCTTTTTAAGGACTATGTAAATAAAAGGCAGGGAGTACAGTTTAGTCCTAAAGTAGTTGAAGCGTTGAACTTTTTAATGGAAACAGAAGCATTTTGGTTTGATTTAAAACAGCCTAACATAGAAAACTCCTTACCATATATTTACAAATCTTCTGCTAATACAAAGACAATGGATATGGAAAGTCTTTTAAAGGTGGGGAGTGTTTTTAGTAGATTAATCGATAGTAAAAGTGAGTTTACAAAAAGACATTCCCAAGGGCTAGCAGATGTTATGGTTAAAATAGCTAAAAAGAATAATTATAGTTGCGAGACAACAAATAAAGTGAAGTTAGCAGCTCTATTACATGATTTAGGTAAGTTAAAGTTAGCAATGACATACTAGAAAAAAATGGCAAGCTTACTCCTAAAGAATTTCAACAAATAAAGAGTCATGTATACTACACAAAAAATATATTAAGAAGTATTAAAGGTCTGGAGGAGATCGCTGAAATAGCTGGAAATCATCATGAGAAGTTAGATGGGAGTGGGTATCCTGAGAAGTTGCGGGCAGCTGATTTGTCAACACTTGATTGTGTTATGACTGTTGGAGATATTTTTCAAGCTTTAACTGAGCAACGACCTTATAGAGAAGGTTTAGACCCTGAAAATGCCCTGAAAATTATAGAAAAAGATGTACAAGCCAATAAATTGTGTTATGATGCATTTTCTCAGCTTAAAGCTGCCTTTTAAAAATATAAAAGTAGCCTCTGTACAGAGGCTACTTGCAATCTAAAACATTTGGTTTTGAGTTTTTTGTTGCTGTTGTTGCTTTGTGGCGTATTTTTGCTGTGCTTGAGTTATTTCTTGAGAACTTGCTTGCTTAACATCATACATACCTCGTTGCTGCATGGTATTAAAGATGGAGGCTTCCATGTTATGCTCGTCCATAAGGATGTTCAGCATATCTTGTCTTAGTGAGGCATTAGATGCTTCGTTGGCTGCGGTGTTGTATAAGCCTGTGAGGTGTTTTTCGTTTGTCAAAGCGTCATTTAAAATTTCTTGTGCTGATAACTGTTGCCCTGAATTAGATTGTTGGTTCTGCTGTTGACTTTGTTGTTGATTCTGCTGTTGGTTTTGTTGTTTTTTTTGCATTGATTTTCACTCTCCCTTTTTTTATTAGCTAGAGCGCAAATGTTTTAACAAAGTGTTGTAGTGTTGTTGATGTTTGTCCGCCATGTTCTGACACTGCTCTCTAACTTCTGGGTCTGTTGTTTGTTGGGCATAAGTTCTGCACTTTTGAATAGCCAGCTCTTCGGCTCCTAACTGGTCCTCGATATAAGCAAGCTCTTTTTGAGATAACTGCTGACTTTGTTGTCCCTGTTGTTGTTGACCTTGCTGCTGATTTTGTTGTTGCATCTGAAAACCTCCTTTTTAAATATCTTTCAAATATAGTTTATGAAATTAGCAAATAAATATAATGGTAGTTTTATTTAGTTGTAGATAATAATGTAAAAATAAAGGAATGATGGTGATGGGAAACATTAAAAAACTTGATAATAAAGAGATTAACAAGTTTATAAAAAAATTTCAAAACGAAGGTTTGCTTAAAAATTACGATATTATTTGGATTTTAGAGCAAACTAAAAAAAGTTCGCGGTGGGAAGTATATACAACAACGGATGGAACAGGATGTTTGGTTAAACAAAATAAATTTTATTGGGTTTATTGTGAACAAGGAAAAGATTTAGAAATTTTTTGTAGAGAAATCGCAAAAAATAAAAATTTATATATTCATTGTTATCAAAATTGGGTAAAAAATTATTTTGTAGAAAAAATATATGATATAAGCTGTAAAGAAAGAAGTTATTACTATGTTACCCAAGAAAATTTTAAAAAAGGCAAAATAAAAGATGTGATTAACTTAGAGTTTAATGATTCAAACTTAGAAGAGTGGTACTCTAAAGAGTTGAAGGACTTTCTTTTGCAAAAACAGAAAATATATGGTATAAAACAGGATGATAACCTAGTAGCGTGGACTTATGTTGATACAATTACAAAGAATATAGCAGAAGTTTATAAAATAGAGGTACATCCGCTATCTAGAAGAAGAGGTTATGGTAAACAGGTTTTAAGTGCAGCCGTTGATGATGTGCTGAAAAGGGAAGATATGGTGGTTTTTAATGTAAGTGTTGAAAATCAAGCGGCAATTGAAATGATAAAAAAATTAGGGTTTAAAGAACAAGGTAAAGAATATCGTCTAGCAAACTAAACCTCCTAGTTAGCGGGGGTTTTTACATGCTTGTTAACTAAAACAATTGCAATCGCTGTGTATATAAAATGTTGCATTCATGAACTAAAGAGTTAGGCCTAACTCTAATTAATCGGCTATAACAAAGACGTCTAGCACCTGCTAGACGTCTTTGTTATACTGAAATATTAAGTAATAAACCTTTTATGTAATCTATTTTTTCTAAAATGTACATTCTATCTTTTTCGGTATTCAACATTTCACTGGTTATATTCTCTAATTCAGTGTCTATTTTATCTACTGTTATATATAATTTATGAGGATTATAATATTCTCCATTTTGTATCTTTAGTTCATACATTTCGGAGGTAGCTTTTTTAATATATGTTGCAACTAAACTATGGTACTCACGGAGATGATCCAAAGTCATAGACTTTGAAAGGGTTCGCCCTTGTTCATCTATATCACTTAAGATTTGGTCAAGCTGTGCTTTAACACTGCTTATTTTAAACTGTAAGTCAAATTCATTGATTTCATTGGGTACGTCCTTTTTAGGGGGAGTTTTTATTAAAGAAGTAAGCTTTGAGCTGCTAGCTGGTTTATGTTTCGTATTTGATATTCTTGCCATAATAATTCCTCCGATAAATTTATAATTGTTTATTAAATAATTATAACATAGGGAATAACTATATAAAATATCCTTTATGTTAAATTTCATAAAAATAGAGGAAAATTTTGAATATATTGCAGGAATATAACTGTAAAGATAGAATATATTTCTGTAGGGTAGCGAACTATTTTTAAGGGAGGTTAAAAATTTGTTAGATAATAAATTAATTGGCGATGTTTTAGATCAAGCTTTAGCAACCGGTGGTGACTTTGCAGAAATCTTTTTAGAGGACACTCGAAATAATTCAATAACTATGATAGGTGGGGTTGTTGAACGAACAATATCTGGAAGAGATTATGGATTGGGCATTAGAATTTTCAATGGTTTAAATTCTGTGTATGCTTATACCAATGACACCTCTAGAGAAAACCTGTTATCTGTAGCAAAAAATGCTGCTATGGCTATAAAAGGCAGTAAAGTGGATTTAGTATTAAATTTTCAAAAAGAGGATGTTAAAAACTCCCATCCCGTAACTAAAATTCCTAAAGATATTAGCCAAAAAGAAAAAGTGGCTATCATGAAAAAAGCTCATAACGTAGCTAATAATTACAGCGAAGAAATTTCTCAAGTGGTTGTAAATTATCTTGATAATGACCAAAAAGTCCTTATTGCCAATACCGATGGAAAGATTGTTGAAGATAGAAGAATAAGGACTCGCCTACCTATTCAAGCTATTGCATCTAAGGGTACTGAAAAGCAGTCAGGATTCTTTGGTCCAGGAGCTTTAAAAGGTTTTGAGTTTTACGATGAAATTGATGTTGAAAACTATGCTACAGAAGCTGCAAAAATTGCTACTACAATGATAAATGCAGAACCTTGCCCCAGTGGCAAAATGCCAGTTATTATTGATAATGCCTTCGGCGGCGTTATTTTCCATGAAGCCTGTGGCCATGGCCTTGAAGCCACTTCTGTTGCTAAAAAGACTTCGGTTTTTTCTGATAAACTGGGTGAACAAGTGGCATCAGAACTGGTTACAGCTATAGATGACGGAACTATGCCAAATGAGTGGGGTTCTATTAATGTTGATGATGAAGGAAATAAAACACAGAGAAATGTTTTAATTAAAGATGGCGTGTTAAAAGGGTATATGATAGATGAACTAAATGGAAAGAGAATGGGTATGGAGGCTACTGGCTCTTGCAGAAGGCAAAACTATAGGTTTGCTCCAACTTCAAGAATGACAAATACTTATATTGATAATGGAAAATCCAGCCCAGAGGAAATAATAGCTAATACAGAGTATGCCTTATACGCTAAAAACATGGGTGGAGGTTCTGTTAATCCAGCTACAGGCGAATTTAACTTTGCTGTAAACGAAGGTTATATAGTAAAAAACGGCAAAATAGAAAAACCTGTTAGAAGTGCAACTTTAATAGGAAGAGGAATTGATGTTTTACGTAAGATAGATATGGTTGGAAACAACTTGCAACATGCTCAAGGGATGTGTGGTTCTGTTAGTGGTGCTGTTCCTACTAATGTAGGACAACCCATGATAAGAGTTTCAGAAATAACCGTTGGCGGTAGAAAGGAGGAGTAAGTAAATGATTTTAACAAATTTTAAAGATAAGTTATTTGATGAAGGTAAAAAACAAGGTTTTAAGGATATGGAAATTTATTTTCAAAGATCTGATAGTTTAAAAGTGAAAATTTTCAATAAAGAGGTAGATAATTACTCAGTGTCTGACTCTTCAGGGCTATCATTTAGAGGAACTTTTAATGATAAAATGGGCTATTCATATACAGAGAAAATAGATGATAGCTCTATAGAAATGTTAATCAACGAAGCGAAGGAAAATGCACAAATTATTGAAGATAAGGATGTTGTAGAAATTTTTTCTGGTTCACCCTCTTATAGTGAGTTTGATGGATATCACAAAGAGTTAGAAGAGTTTACTGCAGAAAAAATAATAACTTTTGCAAAGGACTTAGAACAAGAAGCCTTGCAATTAGATAAGCGAGTAGTGTCTGTTAATATGTGTCAAGTGGCTAAAGATGTTGGAGAAAAACTTATTGCTAACAGCAAAGGGTTGGAAAAATCAGCTAAATATAATTTGGCATATTGTGTAGTTTCAGTTGTTGTAAAAGAAGGTGAAAGCGTTAAAAGCGATATGGAAATTGTTGCTACAACAGAGTTAAAGGATTTTGATGCTAAAAAGGTTGCTCAAGAAGCAGTTGATAAGGCAGTATCTGCATTAGGAGCTTCTAGCGTTAAATCAAAAAACTATCCAGTGATTATTAAGAATACTACGGCAGCAAATTTACTTGCAACATTTAGTTCAACTTTTTCTGCCGAATCAGTTCAAAAAGATCTTTCACTATTAAAGGGCCGTATTGGAGAAAAAATAGCCAATGAATTAGTTACAATTGTAGATGACCCCCTTTATAAAAAAGGGCTTATGTCAACCCCGTTTGATGCTGAAGGTGTTGCAACTTACACTAAAAATGTTGTGGAGAATGGTAGGCTTAAAACTTTTTTACACAACCTAAAGACTGCTAGAAAAGATGGTGTTCAATCTACAGGAAATGCTTCAAAAGCATCGTATAAAGGAGCTATAGGAATTGCGCCTACAAACATGTTTATTAAGCCTCAGTCTAAAGAATATGATGGAATGGTTAAAGACCTTGACGAAGGATTAATCATAACTAGCCTTCAAGGGTTACACTCTGGAGCTAATACCGTTTCTGGTGATTTCTCGTTGGCAGCAGCGGGGTATCTTGTGGAAAATGGTAAGTTAGTTAGACCGGTTGATCAAATTACTATAGCAGGTAACTTCTTTGAAGTTATTAATGATATCGAAGAAATAGGCAGTGATCTTAAGTTTGGTATCCCTCAAAATGGTTATATAGGTTCTCCCTCTATAAAAATCAAAAAGATAGCAGTTTCCGGGTAATTTGATATGTTTAATGATCTTTTAATAAGCACAATGGCGGGTTTATCTACCGCCATTGGTGCTCTACTAGTAATTTTTTGGGGAGAACCGTCAGATAAAGTGGCGTCAACTATGCTGGGATTCGCTGCAGGTATTATGATAGCCATTTCTACTTTGGAACTTATACCAGAAGCTGTGGAACTTGGGGGAACAGTTATGGCTGCGGTTGGTTTTGTTTTAGGAGCATTGTTGATGTTAGTGTTAGATTTTTTAGTTCCACACGCTCATATAGGTTCAGGTGAACAGGATGTAAAAAAAAGCGAAATGAAAAAGATGGGGTACCTTATATTTTTTGGTATTGCTCTTCATAACTTACCAGAAGGCTTAGCCATAGGCGCTGGGTTTGAAGCCCAGGGAACACTGGGAGTTTCGATAGCTATTGCTATAGCAATACATAATATCCCAGAGGGTATGGCTACAGCTGTTCCCCTTTTAAAAGGTGGAGTAAAAAGAGGAAAAGTAGTTTTAATGACCTTATTTGCTGGCCTTATGACTCCTGTAGGTACAGCTATAGGATTTTTACTTTTTAATATATCGGCAAATTTTGTATCTATGGCACTAAGTTTGGCAGCTGGTGCTATGATATATATTGCGGGAGATGAGCTAATTCCACAGTCGCACAAACAGCATAATCATATTGGAAACCTAGGTTTATTAGCAGGTTTTTTAGTGGGGATGTTAATAGTTTAACTTAATATGGATTAGCAGACATTAAAAAAGCGGCTAACAGCCGCTTTTTTAATGTCTATTTGTTAGTCATTTACAGTAGGTCTAGCAGTATCCAATAAACCTAATACGATATGAGCAAGACCAAATCCTAAGATGCCGGCGCCGAGCTCACCTCGCATAAACCACCCTAGTAGGGATACTATAACCCCTAACCCAACAACTACGTAACTAGTGGATTTTCCACCCATTATTTTCGCCTCCCGTGACTTGAATATTTTTAAAAAGGTAGCTACTGTTATTGTTTTACATTTCTGGTTATGTTATACCTTGCAAACATATTATGATTCAGATTTATTGTTGCAAGGATGGGTATACAAATAACTTTTAAAAGAAAAACTAAACTAGGAGGTGAATTAAGTGAAAAAATTTTTAGTTTTAGTTGGTATTTCATTATTTATTTTATGTTTAATAGCTTGTTCCCCTGGTGGTGATACTGCAGTAGAAGGTCAATATACAGACGGTACTTATTCAGGGACAGGGCAAGGGTATGGGGGTGAAATTCGGGTAGAGGTAATCATAGAAAATGGTTTAATTCAAGCTGTTAATGTGGAAGAACACTCAGAGTCAGAAGGAGTTGCTGATCCAGCCCTAGAACAAATCCCCCCTGCTATAGTGGAAGAACAAAATACCGAGGTGGATAACGTTTCAGGAGCAACTGAGACTAGTGTAGGCATAAAAGATGCAGTAGATGATGCTTTAGAAGATGCAAGGTAGTTTAATACTAAAAGAGGGTGTCTCAGCAAAGGTTGAGCCATCCTTTAATAATTAATGTTAAGATGTCTTTTTTTTTATGGAATATTAGTGTAAAATCAATATTAAGAGGTTAAAGAATTTAATAATGTTTTTATTTTAAAATTTCATTATAAGGGTGATAAATAATGATAAAAGCAGTAGTAATTGATGATTCTAATTTTATGCGCAAAGTTCTGAAGGATACATTAAAAAATACAGATGTTAAAGTGGTTAGTGAAGGAGAAAACGGATTTATAGGATTGGGTGAGATACAAAAACATAGGCCTGACGTTGTATTGTTAGATGTGGAAATGCCAATTTTAACCGGTTTAGATACCCTTGAGCTAATTATGAAAAAGGCCCCAACACCGGTTATTATGTTTAGTTCACTTACCAAACAAGGGGCGGATACTACCATCGAAGCATTGAGACTTGGAGCGGTAGACTTTCTTCAAAAACCTAAAAGTGGCTTTGAAGTATTTGGGCTTAAAGAAATGTTATTAGAGAAAATTGAAACCGCTGCTGAAGCTAAATTAAAAGAAAGTAAGGTTAAACCAGTGATATCCAAACAAAAGAATTTAACTGTTAAGTCTAAAAAAAGCAGCATATCTCAGATAGAAAAAAAAGAAGCAAAGAAGGCTGTGGTTATTGGATGTTCTACGGGGGGACCTAAAGCTCTAACACAATTACTTTCAGATTTAGATAATTTAGATGGAGCTCTACTTATAGTGCAACATATGCCTGCATTTTTCACAAAGACATTGGCAAAGCGTCTAAATGATATATCTAAATATCCAGTAAAAGAAGCTGAGGACGGGGAGGTTATTAAAGATCAAGCAATATACCTCGCACCAGGAGATTATCATTTAACCCTTGACCAAAAGGAAGGGAAGACAATTACTAAATTGGATCAAAATCCTAGCCTACATGGGTGTCGTCCAGCTGTTGACTATTTGTTCAATTCAGCTGCTCCAATATTCAAGGGTAATTTGACTGCAGCAATACTTACTGGTATGGGTAAAGATGGACTTGAAGGTAGTAGGACTGTAAAAAAACATGGGGGAAGGGTGATAACTGAAAGTGAAGAGACTTGTACCATATATGGCATGCCTCGTCAGGTAGTTGAAAATAATCTGCAAGATGCTATAGTCCCTATAGATAAAATGGCGGATAAAATCACTGAAAAAGTGAGGTAGACAAATGAATAAAAAAATTTTAGTAGTAGAAGATGAAAACTCTATTTTAGAGTTAATTAGATTTAATTTATCAAAAGAAGGTTATAATATTTCAACAGCTTTGGATGGAGAAGAAGCTGTCACTAAAATTTCAAAGGATAAGCCAGACTTAATAGTGCTGGATTTAATGTTACCAAAGCTGGATGGGATTGAGGTTTGTAAACGCATAAGAGAAAATCATGGTTATAATGTCTATATAATTATGTTAACCGCAAAAGGAGAGGAAATAGATAAGATAGTTGGCTTAGAGGTTGGAGCAGATGATTACATGACTAAACCTTTTAGTCCAAAAGAGTTAAGTGTCAGGATTAAAGCAGCTTTTAGAAGGCTGGATTATAAAATGTCTAATAGCAATTATCTAGTAAATGGTGACTTTGAAATAGATAAAGAACAATATAGTTGCAGGTATAAAGGAAAACGTCTTTCTCTAACGCCAAAACAGTTTACCTTACTTACATATTTAGTGGAAAATGAGGAGAAGGTTTGTAGTCGCGAGGAGTTATTAAGTAAGGTGTGGGGTTATGATTATCTAGGAGATAGCCGAACAGTAGATGTACACGTACGACAAATAAGACAGGTTCTGTTAAAGGAAACTGATGGAGAAGAACCTATACCTATAAAAACTTTAAGAGGTGTTGGGTATAGTTATAAAAGGAGCAAATAACCATGAAATTCTCCATTCGTGGCAAGTTAACTCTGACCTATGGGATTTTATTTTTGTTAATAGTTATTATTTTAGGAACCTATTTATCAATTTTTTTTGCTGATCAGTATATATCTGAACTCAGTCAAAATCTAAGTAATAATTCTCTATTACTATCAAGCTTTATAACAGATATGGATGAAGAATCTTTACATAACTTTGCTTTTAGCGCTAGTCAAAATTTAGAGGCCAGGGTGACGATAATAGGTATAGATGGCCAGCCTATAGCTGAAACTTCAAAACCTTATAAGTTTATGGACAATCATCTGGACAGGCCGGAAATTCAAAAAGCTAAACAAGGGAAAGTAGCCACTGAAAAAAGATATAGTGAAACTATCCGTAGCGAGATGCTTTATAGCGCAGCACCTATATATGACTCAAAAGACCAATTAGTTGGGTTTGTCAGATTGGCTAAGTCATTAGAAGAAATAGACGATAAAATTACTCAAATAAGGTTTGTTGTTTATGGTGGACTTTTAGTCGGTTTAGTTTTGGTTTGGGTTATTGGAGGAGTTTTATCTAAAGCGATTACAAAGCCACTAAGGGTACTTATGAATAAAGCTAAAAGAGCTGGCGAAGGCAAGTTTTCCAGCATAAAAGAGATTTACTCAAATGATGAAATAGGAGAATTAGAAGAAGTTATTAACGATATGGGTAGAAACTTAGGTGAGATGGTGGATGATTTAGATAAAGAAAGACTTAGGTTAAGAAGAATATTAGATAACTTGCCAGTGGGTGTTCTAGTAGTAAATAATTATGGTGTAGTATTAACATCAAATAGTGCAGCGGGAAAAATTTTTGAATATCAAAATTACAATGAAACTACTTATCTTAATTCACTAATAGAGAACTATAATATAAATGAGTTTGCCAATGAAATAATGGAAACGGGGGAGCAGAAAAATAAAGAAATAACCTTAAAACAGAAAAATGGGGACAAAAAGTTTCTGCATCTTGCGGGAGCAGTTGTATATAAGAGTCAGTATGCAGTAAATGAAGAAGCTGTTATAGTAATTCATGATGTAAGCGATTTAAAGCAACTAGAGCTTATTCGCAAAGACCTAGTTGCTAATGTCTCACATGAACTAAGAACTCCTTTGACTGCCGTTCAAGGGTTTGCTGAAACTTTGCTGGAAGAAGAGCTTGACTGTGCAACTCAAAATCATTTTTTAAGGATAATCAAAGATGAATCTACTCGATTGTCAGAACTTTTAAATGACTTACTTGCACTTTCAAAATTAGAGGGAGATGAAGAAAGGAAAAGTGGTGTTTGTAATGTTAAAAGTGCGGTATTAAAGGTTTTAGATTTGTTAAACAATAAAATCAAGGACAAAAAGCATAAAGTTCATGTGAATATAAATGACAATTTAGATGTAGGGGTTTATTGTGATTATCTAGAGCAAGTAATGCTTAATTATGTAGAGAATGCAATAAAATATACACCTGAAGGATCTGATATTAAAATTTCTGCTGTAAAAGAAGACAATGGATTTGTTAGATTAATTGTGAGGGATAATGGACCTGGCATACCAATTGCCGATCAAGAGCGGGTTTTTGAGCGATTTTTCAGAGTTGATAGATCTAGAGAGCGAAAATTAGGTGGAACGGGGCTAGGACTCTCAATAGTTAAACACATAGTTGAAGGGTTTGGAGGAAATGTAGGAGTAGTTTCCAATAAAGATGGCACTAGTTTTTGGGCTACTTTACCTAAACAGAAAGAAGTTTGCTAAATTTAGCAAACTTCTTTTTGTTTACACTAAATTAACATAGTCATTATTTTGATATAACAAAGGATAGTTATAATTAAGTTGAAGTTAAATAAAACGCAATATCAACAAAGGAGGAATTTAAATGTTAAAGAAAATTTTAGGGTATGGTATGGTATTAAGCTTTTTTGCTCTAGTGGCAGTAGGTTGTGGAGGATCACAAGATGGATATATAGAGGTTAGAGGATCTGACACTATGGTTAACCTAGGTCAACACTGGGCAGAAGAGTATATGGAAAAAAATCCTCAAACAACAATTTCAGTAACTGGAGGCGGTTCTGGGACAGGTATTGCAGCAATTCAAGATGATAATGTAGATATTGCACAATCCTCTAGAGATATTACCGATAGCGAGATGGAAAATGCAGCTTCGAATAATGTGGAGATAAATGAATTTGTTGTAGGACAAGATGGTTTAGCGGTTGTTGTACATCCAGATAATCCAGTTAAAGAATTAACAGTTAAAGAGCTAAAAGATATTTTTACAGGAAAAGTGACAGATTGGGAAGAGTTAGGTTGGGAAGACGGAGGAGAAATAAGTGTTTATTCTCGTCAAAGTAATTCAGGAACGTATGTATATTTTTGGGAGAATATTTTAGACCAAGAAGACTGGGCAAATGATACTAAGTATATGTCAGGCTCTTCTGCAATTTATGAAGGTATCTCAAGTGATAAAGCTGGCATAGGCTACTTTGGTGTAGGGTACGTAGACTCAGGAGTAAATGCAGTTAATGTTGGACTGTCAAGCGAAGGCCCCTTTGTAACTCCGTTAGAAAGCAGCAATATAGATGATGGTTCTTATCCGATAGCTAGGCCAATGTATTTTTATGTAAACGGAACACCAGAAGGAGAGTTGCTAGAATACCTTAAATGGGTTCTATCTTCTGAAGGAGAGAAGGTATTAGGAGATACTGGATTTTATGCTCTAACTCAGGAGTATATCGATGTAAACAATCAAACATTTAATGAGCTAGGTATAGAATAAAATGAAACTTCAATCTGTGGGGGCCTTACGGTTGTTAGTTAAATCACTAGGATTTAACTGGATGTTGCCCTTCCCTCATTTAACGGGAAGTGTTAAGTGAGGATCTCACAGAAAAATTTAAAATTGGAGTTGAGGTAATGGCAAAAAAAGATTTGTCTAAAAAAAGTTTAGAACTTGGCAAATGTAGAAATAGACAGTATTGGCGAGAATGGTTTGTGCTGAAGGGTCTTACCCTCAGCGGCCTTTTTGCCATAGTAATAGTAGCTTTTATTTTAGGATTTTTAATAAAGATGGGAATGCCAGCAATTTTAGAGATTGGGCTCTCAGATTTCTTGCTAGGGAAAAGATGGATGCCCAGCTCACCAGAACCAGGGTACGGTGCATTGCCACAGATGTTAGGCACCATAGTTGTAGCTGTTGGTGCTTTGATTATAGCATTGCCGTGGGGAGTTTCTACAGCTCTTTATCTATCAGAAATAGCTAATAGCAAAGTTCGAAATGTTGTAAAGCCAATGTTAGAAGTGTTAGCTAGTATACCATCGGTTGTATTTGGATTTATCGCACTAGTTGTTGTGGCTCCAGCAGTTGCTAATATTTTTGGATTGAGTAATGGGCTTACCGCGTTAACTGGTGCTATAATGCTAGGTGTTATGACCCTACCAACAATAACCAGTGTTTCTGAAGACGCTCTAAAAGCTGTACCAAGTGATTATAGAGATGCAGCATTAGCTTTAGGGGCAGATGAATGGGAAACCATGACAAAAGTAACTTTGCCAGCAGCTAAATCTGGTATTATAGCATCAGTAATGTTAGGATTTGGTAGAGCTGTAGGTGAAACCATGACTGTTCTAATGGCAACTGGCAATGCTATTAGAATGCCACTAAAAGAGCACTTTGGAATAATACTTCCAGATTATTTAAGTTCTGTTAGAACTTTAACAGCTACCATAGCTATTGAAGGTTCTGATGTTCCTTGGGGAAGCCTTCACTATCATTCTCTATTTGTATTAGGAGCGCTCTTATTTATTATGACGTTTATAATTAACTTAATTGCCGACATGGTACTAAATAAAGGGATAGAGGGAGGCAATTAAAATGAATAAAAATAATAACCCCAAAATAAACTTTATAAGTCTGTTAGGTATAAACTTTTTAAGACTTAACGCTTTACTGGCTGTTTTAGCTATGGTTTACTTTGTAGGGTCTATAGTTCAGAAAGGTGCTAGTGCTATTAGTTGGACGTTTTTAACGGATATACCGCGACAAGGGATGACTGCTGGCGGTATTATGCCAGCAATTATAGGGACTGTATATGTATCGCTACTCACTTTATTAATAGCAGTGCCATTAGGTGTAGGAGCAGCAATTTATTTAAATGAGTTTTCAACTCAAGGAAAACTTAATAGATTGATAAGATTGAGTATTAGGAATATGGCAGGAATTCCCTCTATAGTCTACGGTTTATTTGGATTAGGGATATTTGTAGTTGGGATGAAGTTGGGTAATTCACTTATGGCGTCTGCTTTAACTTTATCATTGATGACTTATCCTGTAATTGTTACCACTGCTGAAGAGGCACTTAGATCGGTGCCGTTAGGTTTTAGAGAAGGGGCTATGGCATTAGGTGCGACAAGATGGCAAGCAGTTAAATTAAACGTTCTTCCTGCAGCTATACCTGGCATGGCCACTGGGACAATTTTAGGTTTAGGAAGAGCAGCGGGGGAAACGGCACCTATTATATTAACAGGTGCAGCATATTTTTTACCTATACTGCCTAGCAGTGTGACAGACCAATTTATGGCACTGCCTTATCATTTGTATATTTTGTCTACCCAGCATTCAAGTATCTCGGAAGTTAGACACCTAGCTTATGGAACCGCACTTGTATTGTTGGCAATTGTATTAATTTTAAATTCAGTAGCTATTGGATTAAGGGTATATTATAGCAAATCAAAACAATGGTAAAGTTTAGGGGGAGATAAAATGAAAAAGGAAAAAATTTTTTCAATAAAGGATCTGCATATCAGTTATGGAAGTGAAAAAGTAATTAAAGGAGCTGACATAATAATAGATCAAAAAGGAGTAACTGCTATTATAGGTCCATCTGGTTGTGGAAAGTCCACGTTTTTAAAAAGTTTAAATAGGATGATAGACACTATCCCATCAGCAAAAGTGGAGGGGAGTATTAAATATAGGGGAAGAGATATCAACTCTGAAAGTTTAGATGTAGTAAATTTACGGAAACAAGTGGGCATGGTGTTCCAAAAACCAAATCCTTTTCCAAAATCTATATATGATAATGTAGCATTTGGTCCTAGGATTCATGGAATAAAGAATAAAACTAACTTAGATGAGATAGTAGAAGTTAGCTTAAAAGGGGCAGCTCTGTGGGATGAAGTTAAAGAAAAGATGAATAAGTCTGCTTTCTCTCTTTCAGGAGGACAACAGCAACGCTTATGTATTGCCAGAGCTTTAGCGGTTAAACCTGATGTTTTGCTTATGGATGAACCTTGCTCTGCCTTAGACCCAGTTGCCACAACTAAAGTAGAGGAGTTAATTAAAAAGTTAAGTAGCAATTATACCATAATTATAGTTACTCATAATATGCAGCAGGCAGCAAGAATTTCAAACAAAACTGCATTTTTCTTACACGGTGAAGTGATTGAGTATTCAGATACTGAAACTATGTTTACAAATCCTCAAGATAAAAGGACTGAGGATTATATTACAGGCCGATTCGGCTAAGGGGGATGAAAAATGGTAGCTAGACAAGATTTTCATAAAGAGTTGAGAAATTTAATTGAAGAATTATTGTATATGGGAAACTTAGTGGAGCAAAGTATTTCAAATGCTGTAACTGCTCTACAAAGAAAAGATATAAAATTGGCTAAAGAGGTTATTGGTGGTGATGAAAGAATTGATGCTTTAGAATTAGAGATTGAGTCAACTTGTTTGACTTTAATTGCAAGGCAACAGCCTATGGCTAATGATTTAAGAAAAATTGCTACGGCTTTAAAAATTATTACAGATTTAGAGCGAATATCAGATCATGCTGTTGACATAGCTAAAATTTGTATTAAAATTGATAAAGAACCGTTGATAAAACCTTTAGTTGACATACCCAATATGGCGGTACTAACTGAAAAGATGGTAAACAAAGCATTAAAAAGTTTTATAAATGAGGATGTTGAGCTTGCTTATGAGGTATGTAAAGATGATGATCAGATAGATAGTTATCATAAACAAATTCTTGGTGAACTTATGCTATATATGGATAAAGAATGTAAAAATATAGAGCAAGCAACACAACTAATGTTTGTTAGCAGTTCTCTTGAAAGAATAGGAGACCATTCAACTAATATATGTGAGTGGTTGATTTATATGGTCACTGGTGAGAGGAAAGAGCTGAATAACTGAGTTGACCTCTGGAAAAACATACAGATTGATTTAGGATTCAATATTGGTTGTAGCTAGCTATTTGTGGTAAGCTATTATTAGGTGATAAAATTGAGTAATTTAAAAGAAAGAATTAAAAAAAAGGCTTGGGAAATTGGATTTGTGGAAACTGGTTTTGTGAAAGCAAGGAAATTTAAGGAATATGAAGATACACTGTTACAACTGTCAGACAAGGGACGTAACCCACCTTTTGTTACCGATGATGTTGAAAAAAGAACTAATCCTTTTTTAATAATGGAAGATTGTAAAACTATTATTTCTTTAGCGGTGTCCTATACTGGTTATGTCAATGCTTCGTTGGAGCATCCGCCTAATCAAAATCAAGGATATATTACTCCTTCTGCTTGGGGAGAGGATTATCATAAAAAGCTGGAGAAAATGATGGGAGACTTGATAGATTACATTAATTCTGAAGTACAAGGAAATCATAATTTTATTCCCTTTGTGGATACGGGACCTTTATCGGATAGACATATAGCTACCCTTGCTGGAATAGGGTTTTGTGGGAAAAATACGAATCTTATAACCTTATCTGCTGGTTCCTTTGTATGGTTGGGTCATATTTTAACTAATATTGCTATTGAAGCTGATGCACCCTTAGAACTAAGTTGTGGCAGCTGTAGAAAATGTATTGACAGCTGCCCTGTTCAAGCAATTAAAGAAAAGGGTGGTATAGATTATAACAAATGTTTAGCCAATCAACTTATTCAAAAAGAAGCTTCAACAGAAGTTTTAAAAAAAGCGGAAAATCGAGTCTATGGTTGTGATACATGTCAGCTTGTTTGCTCATTTAATAGTGGGGTAAAAAAAGAAAACAATATTGCTTCACCGGAGTGGATTGACTTGAATTTCTTACTAAGTTTAAGCAATAAGAAATTTAGGAATAATTATGGTTTGAAGGCATTCGGGTGGCGAGGGAAAAAGGTGTTACAAAGAAATGCTGAGTCTATTTTAAGTAAACGTAATTAGTTATACAGGACTACTTTGAGTTAACCTCAAGGTAGTTTTTATTTACATTTTTTTCAAAAGATTAGTACGAAAGTTTCAAAAAAGATTAAAAATAAAAAAGGATATTAACAACAAATATAGAATTGTACATAACAAAGATTTTGTTATAAAAAAGAAATATAAGTGTAACAAAGGTGTAAATGAGGGGGGAGAACGGTGAGTGAGTTTTTTGAGTCTAATGTATTGTTTAAGCCTATTTCTAAGTTGGGGCTATCTGCAAGAGCTCAGCGAGTGTTAAATGACAAAGAAATTAAAACATTAGGGCAGTTGGCGTTAATGGACGAAGAAGAACTAGTTAAAACTACTAATTGTGGAGAATATACTATACAGGAAATTAAAGAAACCTTAAAAAGGCAGTTAGGAAAAGGAACTACTATAAAGAGTGATACAAGCATTAATGACATAGGGTTATCGTCTAGAGCAAAAAACTGTCTTAAAAAATGCGGAGTTTACAATGTAAAGGAACTACTTAATATTTCTGTTAGAGAGCTTTTGTCTATAAAAAACTTAGGAAATAAATCTGCTGAGGAAATAATGTATAAAATTAACCTTATTATAGAAGAAGAAAAAGATGCTAAAAAATGGAAAAATAAATTTTGGGGGCAGAGAACGGGAATAGGAGACGAGAGAGAAAAACTATTATCCTTGTTAATCGGGCAATACCCTATACATCTACTTCCGTTAGAAGAAGAGATTTTAGATGTTTGTTATAGGGAAGATATAAAAAATTTGTCCCAGCTTGTATGTTTAGATGAATTTGAACTATATAAAGAGTATAAAGGTAGAATGTTTAACAAGCTTTTTAGTGTAAACTGTGCTTTGTTAAAACAGTTACCTTTTCTTAACAAAGCAAACGAAAGAAACCTTAATTATCGAGAAATTGAATCTCTTTTGCATATACTAAGAGATTACTTACTAACAAAAGATGGAGATTTATGGATAGAAAGAGTATTTGATGGTATCGATACAAGAGAATTTAAGATGCTTAGCCTTTTCTATGGTTTAGATGGTGAGATATGTACTTTGCAAGAAATTGGAGATAGGTATGGTCTGACAAGAGCTAGGATACAACAGATTATAAAAAAAATGAAGGCTAAAATTATGAGTAATATCTACTTTAGTAACATTCACTTTATTGCCTGGCTTCATGTTTATACTTTAGTTCAAGGGGGAGTATTAACCCATGATCATTTTACCAATGAACTAAACACGTACTTAAAAGTTCCCTCAATTAATATTGCTAACTTTTCCTCCATGATATTAGATATAGATCCAATGTATCAACAAATAAATTATGATGTATGGGGAATGGGTGTTTTACCCCTTGAACATTATAGCGAGCTTATAAAAACAGGGGTAGATATACTTCAAAAAGGTAGCTATAAAGAAAAGGAGCTATTAAATATACTTAAAGACAGGGAAATTTACTTGACCCTTAATCGGAGGTATACACCTGTTTCAGGAATGCTAGACAATTTTATACCTGCTTGTTTAGCTTCCGCCAATTGTTTTGAAGTTAACTCCCAGGGAAATGTTAACTTTGAGGAACGAGAAGGAACCAAGGTTAATATAATTATAAACACTCTCCGCAGGGAAGGAAGAGCTCTCCATTATAAAGAAATTATAAAAAAGGCTAATCAGCGAGATGGTCAGAGTATAACTACGCAGTATGCTAGAGCTATTTTAGCTAATCATAAAGATGTTTTTGCCCGTGTTGGCCGAGGAATATATGGGCTTGTTGAGTGGGGCATTAAAGAGTACCCCCATATTGCAGATTATATTTACGATATATTAAAGGAACAAAAAGAGCCTATGTATTATAAAAAAATTGCTAGAATTGTTGGACAGACTCATTTTACAAAAGAACAAACTATTTATAATGCCCTTACTCAAGATCATAGATTTAAAAGATATAAATCAGGATACTATACTTTAAGAAAACCACGTAATATATAAAAACGAGCTTAAAAAGCTCGTTTTTTACTTTGTAGGCTAAGTATGTGTGTGAACTTGACGGTAAGGTTTGCAGGTTAAAATATATATTAGCCACGAAAACGTCGATACCATGCTCATTCTGCTGGGCCTTAGACCTCATTCCTTATTTCAATTGTAGAATTAATTAAGTAAACCCATTATCTAAATAATTATTTGGTCTATCACTGACCAAGCATGTAGCTTATTTGGAAAAAAGGATTTCGTCCCAGCATGTAGCTTATTTATACGTTTTCGTGGCCAATTAAAGCTTTTGAATTAGTAGTGTAGATATTTTGAGTAGAAGATCAAAACATTTATTAGCCACGAAAACGTCGATATTATGCTCATTCTGCTGGGACTAAGAGCTGGATTTGAAACTTGATTTGATGCTGGGTCTATTGGTTCTCAAGGTAAAGGTTAAAATCTATCATTCCAATTGTAGAGTTAATTAAGTAACCCATTATCTAAATAATTATCTGTTCTATTACTGACCAAGCATGTAGCTAGTTTGAAAAAAGGATTTCGTCCCAGCATGTAGCTTATTTATACGTTTTCGTGGCCAATTAAGGTTTTTGAATTAGTATATGTAGATATTTTGAGTAGAAGACCAAAACATTTATTAGCCACGAAAACGTCGATATTATGCTCATTCTGCTGGGACTGAGATCTAGACATTTGAAACTTGATTTGATGCTGGGTCTATTGGTTCTAAAGGTAAAGGTTAAAATCTATCATTCCAATTGTAGAATTAATTAAGTAAACCCATTATCTAAATAATTATCTGTTCTATTACTGACTAAGCATGTAGCTAGTTTGAAAAAAGAATTTCGTCCCAGCATGTAGCTAATTTATACGTTTTCGTGGCCAATTAAGGTTTTTGAATTAGTATATGTAGATATCTTGAGTGGAAGGTCAAAACATTTATTAGCCACGAAAACGTCGATACTATGCTCATTCTGCTGGGACTGAGAGCTGGATTTGAAACTTGATTTAATGCCGGGTCTATTGGTTCTCAAGGCAAAGGTTAAAATCTATCATTTCAATTGTAGAATTAATTAAGTAAAACCACTATCTAAATAATTATTTGTTCTATCACTGACCAAGCATGTAGCTTATTTGGAAAAAAGAATTCCGTCCCAGCATGTAGCTAATTTATAAGTTTTCGTGGCCAATTAAAGCTTTTGAATTAGTAAATGTAGATATCTTGAGTGGAAGAACAAAACATTTATTAGCCACGAAAACGTCGATATTATGCTCATTCTGCTGGGACTAAGAGCTGGATTTGAAACTTGATTTGATGCTGGGTCTATTGGTTCTCAAGGTAAAGGTTAAAATCTATCATTCCAATTGTAGAATTAATTAAGTAAACCCATTATCTAAATAATTATCTGTTCTATTACTGACCAAGCATGTAGCTAGTTTGAAAAAAGGATTTCGTCCCAGCATGTAGCTAATTTATACGTTTTCGTGGCCAATTAAAGCTTTTGAATTAGTAGATGTATATATCTTGAGTGGAAGGTCAAAAAAAATATTAGCCACGAAAACGTCGATACTATGCTCATTCTGCTGGGACTGAGAGCTGGATTTGAAACTTGATTTAATGCCGGGTCTATTGGTTCTCAAGGCAAAGGTTAAAATCTATCATTTCAATTGTAGAATTAATTAAGTAAAACCACTATCTAAATAATTATTTGTTCTATCACTGACCAAGCATGTAGCTTATTTGGAAAAAAGAATTCCGTCCCAGCATGTAGCTAATTTATAAGTTTTCGTGGCCAATTAAAGCTTTTGAATTAGTAAATGTAGATATCTTGAGTGGAAGAACAAAACATTTATTAGCCACGAAAACGTCGATATTTTGCTTATTCTGCTGGGACTAAGAGCTGGATATTTGAAACTTGTTTTGATGCTAGGTCTGTGAACCTCTATGGTTAGTGAGATTTCTATAATTATCATACTACTTACAGAGATTTTAGAGGATATAATCAACATAATAATTATCCATATTTTTTATTGACCAAGCATGTAGCTTATTTGGAAAAAAGAATTCCGTCCCAGCATGTAGCTAATTTATAAGTTTTCGTGGCCAATTAAAGCTTTTGAATTAGTAAATGTAGATATCTTGAGTGGAAGAACAAAACATTTATTAGCCACGAAAACGTCGATATTATGCTCATTCTGCTGGGACTAAGAGCTGGACATTTGAAACTTGATTTAATGCTGGGTCTGGTCTCTAAGGTAATTAGGTGCCCTACGCGAAATGGGAACCACAAAAAAGGGCTATCGGACCTTGCCCCATAGCCTTACTTTCATGAATTTAAATAATGTTTTTTTCAATCAAAAGTATAACGATGCAATTAACTATTAAGCCGCTTATAATCAACGGTACTTACAGTGGTGTGAATTAAAAAAAATTATCCTACTCTCAAAAATCAATTGTTTGTTGGGAGGATTATAGTAAATGTTGTACCGTTGTTGTTGCTTTTACAATAAATATGACCCTTGTAATGTTCCACTACTTGCTTGCTAACAGAAAGACCTAGACCAGTACCGCCATGTTTTGTAGAATAAAAGGGGGTGAATATCTCTTCTTTGATACTTTCTGGGATACCCGGACCTGTATCAGAAATATTTATAATAAGTTGTAGGTTCCTTACTCTGCAGGAAACATCTAAGGTCCCTCCACTTTCCATGGCTTCGATAGAGTTTTGAATGATATTTAAAAAAACCTGTCTAAACTGAACTCCATCGCCAGTGATTGGCGGTATAGCTTTATCAATATCAACATTTATGGTGATATTTCTTTTTTCGATTACAGATGCTAGTGTTGTTAAAACGTCTTGAAGGATTTCTGATACCTTACATATATTTGCTCGATCCTTTTGAGCTTTGGAAAAATAGATAGAGTTTTTTAGTATACCGTGGGCTCTATCTAACTCTTCTAAAATAAAATTGATATATACTGCATTATTTTTATCGATTAGCTTGGTTTGAAGAAGCTGCGTGAATCCTCTGATAGACGTTAAAATATTTTTTATTTCATGAGCGAAACTAGCAAACATTTGACTAAATCTTTCTTGCACCTCTTTAACATCGTGACTGCTGGCTAGTGCTTCACTCATAATATCACTTGATAAAATGATAATTTGCTCAAAATTATAAAATAGATGATTTTTAGGTATGCCAATTAAGATAATACCATAAAAAATTTTGCTGATTTTCCCTACTATGGGTACAGCAAAGAATGTCCAATCCTCTATGACCTTATTTTTATATTTTAATTTTTCAACGGTTAAGGGCTGTCTTTTTTTTATAACCTCTTTAATTGGGCTTTCTTTGTTAGGTTTTGTCCAATCTTCACCGATAACTATTTCCGAATCAGCTATGGGGAAAGCAGGGCAGTAATGCTTGGATAATAAATGGCCTGATTGATTAAAAATAAGACAAAGGGTTTTATTTGGAACCATAGATTCTAAGTGATTGTTTAAAATTTTAGAAACGTTAATAAGCTTAGAGTGATAGCAAATAAGATCATGTTCTTTATCCTCTGATATATTTTTAATGGGAAAAACTTCATGAAATGTTTTTTGACAAAGTGAGGTTTTGCTATGATCAACACAACTATCTTGTTCCATATATACACCTACTTCCCTGACTGCTATTTCAAAAAACAATATTTAAGGTTTTATTTCGCCAAATAATTGAATATTCCTGCAAAAAGGTACAACATAGTAAAATAATTCCCCTTATTCAATAAAATTCTAGCAATTTAATAAGGAATGTAATATTTTTCTTACGCTTAATAGTTAAATAAGTTGACCAAGCCAACTATTGTTGGTATCCTAGAGATAATGAGAGCGGAGGTGTTTTTGTGGAAAAGAAATATTGTGAACATGTTGAGGAAATTGAGCATTTAATCAGAAAAGTAAGTTTTGTGATAAGGTGCAGAGGAAGAGATATTTTGGAGGATTTTGCTATAACGCCTCCTCAATTTAATGCTTTACTGTTGCTTAAGGAATACGGTGATATGACTATTGGAGAACTAGGAAATCGCATGTATTTGGCCAGTAGTACAGCAACTGACTTAATTGATCGTATGGAAAGAAATTCGCTGGTGGAAAGGACCAGGGATGGTAAAGATAGAAGAGTAGTGCGTTTGAAAATGACTGATACCGGTGACCAAATGATTAAAGAGGTACTAGAAAGCCGTAAAAGATATCTAGAAAAAATACTGGTTAAAGTAGAAACTGATGATAAAAAACAATTAGTAAATTCTTTGTCAAAAATTTACGATTTAATGAAAGAAGAGTATAAATCATAAATTACTAGGAAGAGTGATAAAATGACTTTATTACTACAACTGTCTTTAATATTTTTTGCTCGTGTACTAGATGTTTCTATGGGAACTTTAAGAATGTTATTGATTGTTAAAGGCAGAAGATTACATGCTGCTGCTATTGGTTTTTTTGAAGTGATAATTTATATAGTTGCATTAGGCTGGGTAGTTAACTCCTTAGATGAGCCTCTTAATTTGTTTATTTATGCTCTGGGGTTTGCTGCTGGAAATTATGTAGGGATTTTTCTAGAAGAGAAACTGGCTCTAGGGTATGTGTGTGTCCAAGTGATTCCCAGCATAAAATCTCAGCCCATAATTAATTTGCTTAGAGAAGAGGGATATGGAGTTACTGTTATAGAAGCAATTGGCAAAAATGGGCCTAAAAACATTCTAAATGTTTATTCTGCAAGGAAAAATTTAAATAAACTTCTTTTTCTCATTTCGGAACTAGATAATGCTGCTTTTACAGCTATTATGGATGCTAAAAAAACCGTTGGAGGATACTATAAACAACAAAAGGCAAAATAAATCAGTTTGAAAAGTTACTAAAATGAAATTATATTTATTTGGTAGTAATTGCTTTCAAACACAGTTAAAAGCAGTCATATCAGACTGCTTTTTTATTTGGTGTTGTTTTTTTGAAATATATTAAAAAAATATTAATAACATGTAAAGATTAGAGGAATTTATAATAATATCTAGAATAAGATAGCTAATGGAATAATCCATTAGTCCAATCTTTGATTGGACACCTTGGTATTGTATTAGCGGAATAAAGTAAAGGTGGGTAAAAATGTCTTTTAATACTAATTCTATAGGTTTGTTAGATTCAGGAGTTGGAGGTTTAACGGTGGTAAAAGAAATCAGCCAAATACTTCCAAAAGAGAGAATGATATATTTTGGAGATACCGCTAAGATGCCCTATGGACCTAGGGAACCTAAAGAGGTTCGCAGTCTTGTAACGGACATAATAAATTTTTTAAATACTCAAGATATAAAGATGATGATAGTGGCTTGTAACACTGCCACTGCTGTGGGATTGAATTATTATCAACAAAAGTTAAGCATCCCTATAATTGGTGTTATTGAGCCAGGGGCTCAGGCTGCTGTTGATACAACGATAAATAAAAAGATTGGAGTTATTGGAACTGAAGGCACTATTAACAGTAAATCATACGAGGACGCTATAAAGAATATAGACCCTAGTATGAAGGTGTATTCTAAAGCATGTCCTTTATTTGTATTGTTGGTAGAGAATAACCTAATTAACACAAAAGAAGCTAAAGAAGTGACAAAAAGTTATTTAACACCTCTTAAAGAAAAAGGGGTTGATACTTTAATTTTAGGATGTACACATTATCCAATAATGGAGGGACTTATTCAGGAGGTGATGGGACCAGGTGTGAGATTGGTTAACTCTGCTAAAGCAACTGCTCAACTGACTAAGAAAATTCTTACTAAGAACAAGGCGTTGTATAATGAGAAAAGAAACCCTGTTCATAGGTATTTTGTTAGTGGGGCAACAGCAGGTTTTGAAAGGGTAGCTAACAAATGGTTGGAAGGTAACACCAAAGCATTTAGAGTGGATCTAGAGAATTAAATGGGAGGAAGATAAATGAGCTCAAATACTATAGTAATTGGAGTTATCGGTGCTGATGTTCATGCTGTTGGAAATAAAATATTAGACTATGCTTTTACACAAGCCGGTTTTAAAGTAGTTAACATTGGGGTTTTAGCGTCTCAAGAAGAGTTTGTAAAGGCCGCTGTTGAAACTGGAGCTGTAGCAATTTTGGTGTCGTCACTATATGGGCATGGTGAGATTGACTGTAGAGGATTAAGAGATAAGTGTGAAGAAGCGGGTATTGGAGATATACTTCTTTACGTTGGCGGAAACTTAGTGGTAGGAAAAAAAGAATGGGAGCCAGTTAAGAAAACGTTTTTAAATATGGGGTTTGATAGAGCATACCCCCCCGGAACTGCTCCTGAAACTTCTATAGAGGACTTAAAAAACGATTTATCTCAGGGGGAATAGCAGCATGATTGAAGCAGTGCTTTTAATTGACTTTGGTAGTACTTTTACAAAAGTTACAGCTGTAGATGTTGAAGCTAGAAAGATAATTGCCACTGCCAAAGCACCCACTACTGTTGAGTTAGGAATCGACAAAGGACTTATTGAAGCTATAGATAAATTGGAAAAAAGTGCAGAAGTAAAATTGAAGTATAGAAGGAAGTTAGCTTGCAGCAGTGCGGCAGGTGGACTAAAAATGGTAGCTATTGGACTTGTTCCTGATTTGACAGCGGAAGCTGCAAAAACAGCTGCTTTAGGTGCAGGCGCAAAGTTGATGGATGTGTATAGTTATCGTTTGAACAACAAAGAGTTAAAAGAAATTACAAACTTAAATCCAGATATAATTTTATTAGCTGGTGGGACAGACGGAGGTAATAGTGAGGTTATAGTTGAAAATGGAAAAAAATTAGCTCAATCAGATATTAACTGTCCGATTATAGTTGCTGGTAATAAGGATGTTCAGGATGAGCTATATGAAATACTGTCTGAGCAAAACAAAGAGTTTTCTATTATAGATAATGTATTGCCGAGTCTGGATAAAATTAATATTGAGCCTGCTAGAGAAGAAATTAGAAAGGTTTTTATCAACAATATTATTTCTGCAAAAGGTTTTGATGTAATAAAAAAAGAAATTAACAGTATTGTCATGCCTACCCCAGAGGCTGTGTTGCAAGCAGGAAAATTCATTTCAGAACACAAGCTTTTAGGGTCTGAAGAGCTTATAATTGTAGATATGGGTGGTGCAACTACAGATGTTCACTCCTTTACTGATGGGATGCCCAATACTACTGGCGTTGTTTATAGAGGTCTTCCGCAGCCTTTCGCCAAAAGGACGGTTGAGGGGGATTTAGGAATGAGGTACAGTCTATGTGCTCTGATTGAGGAAATTGGTGAAGCAAAAATTAAAAAGGAGTTACCGGACTTAAATTTAGATAATATAATTAAAAATATAAATGAAGATTATTGGAATGAAGATGTGACTTGGGAGTTCGAAAACTATTTGGCAAGACATGGAGTTAACAAAGCTGTTCGACGTCATGGAGGAACTGTTGAAACTGTTTATACACCACAAGGAGCAAGCTATATACAAACGGGCAAGGATTTGACTAATGTAGGTGTAGTAATAGGGACAGGTGGACCATTGGTGAATAGTAGCAAAAGTGGGTATATTCTAAAGGGGGCACTTTTTAACCCTGATGAACCGATGGTGCTAATGCCTAAGCGTTGTAACTTTAGCGTTGATAGAAAGTATGTCTTGTCGTCAATAGGTTTATTGGTAGACGACTTTCCAGAAGTAGCTAAAGCGATAGTCCAAGATAATTTTGACTTTATTGAGGGAGGAAATTAAGGTGGAAGTAGTTAATAAAAAATGGCCAATTGAAAAACTGTTTGCTCAACGGGAAGAAATTTTAAAGACATGGGAAACTGGTAATGAGGTAGCGGATATTAAAAAAGGAATTGAGTACCAAAAATCCATTCCGAAAGCTAAGAATTTTGCCAAAAAGCTAAAAGAAGCTAAAGAAAATAAAGTTACGCTTGTTCAGCCTAGAGCAGGTGTTGCGTTGGTGAATGAACATATTGCTCTGTTGCAATTTCTTCAGGATGAAGGAGGGGCGGACTTGCTTCCTTCAACTATTGATAGTTATACAAGACAGAATAGGTACGCAGAAGCTCAAAAAGGTATTGAGGAAAGTGTATCAAGTGGAAGATCTCTTCTTAATGGTTTTCCTGCTGTTAATCATGGTTTGGAAAACTGTAGAAAGGTAGTTGAAAGTTTAAAATCACCGGTGCAAGTTAGACATGGTACTCCTGATGCAAGGCTTCTAGCGGAAATAGCCTTAGCAGCGGGCTTTACAGACTATGAAGGTGGCGGAATTTCTTATAACATTCCTTATGCGAAAGATGTTTCGCTGGAAAAAACTATATACTACTGGCAATATGTAGATAGACTTGTTGGCTACTATCAAGAAAATGGTGTAGAAATTAATAGGGAACCATTTGGCCCTCTTACAGGTACATTAGTTCCCCCTTCTATTAGTCATTCCGTGGCGATTTTAGAAGCTATTTTAGCGGCTGAGCAAGGAGTAATGAATTTAACATTAGGTTATGGTCAGTGTGGTAACCTAATCCAAGATGTGGCGGCTATTCAGACCTTGGAGGAACTAGCAGAGGAATATTTAGTTAATAATGGACATGAAAATAGACAGCTAACTACAGTATTCCACCAATGGATGGGTGGTTTCCCGCAGGATGAAGCAAAAGCTTTTGGAGTTATAAGTTGGGGAGCATCTGCTGCAGCACTAGCTAAGGCAACCAAAGTTATTGTAAAAACTCCTCATGAAGCCATGGGTATTCCTACCAAAGAGGCCAACGCTCAAGGGCTTAGAACAACAAAACAAATTATTAATATGTTAAAAGACCAGACTCTCCCTGAAAGTAAGCAGTTGTTGCTAGAAAAAGAAATGATTAAAAAAGAGACAAGAGCTATATTAGATGCAACTTACAAAATAGGAGAAGGAGACTGGGCAAAAGGCGCTATTAGAGCATTTGAAAGCGGAATTATTGACATTCCTTTTGCGCCAAGCAGATTTAATGCAGGAAGAATACTACCTGCTAGAGATAATGATGGTGCCATAAGATTGCTTGATAGTGGCGATTTGCCATTAACTAAAGAAATACAAGATTTTCATAATGAAAAGATTGCAATACGTGGAAAAGCAGAAGATAGAGATCCTAGCTTCCAGATGGTTATCGATGACATATATGCTATAGGAAAAGGATTTTTAGTGGGAAGACCTAGCTAAATTTTGGGAGGGTGTTATGTTGAAAATAATTGATGTAGTAACTTCATGTGGGTTGACAGGTTTTTACTTTGATGATCAACGAGCTATAAAAGGTGATGCAGTTCAGGATGGGTTCACTTACAAAGGTGAAGCAGTAACAAATGGTTTTACTTCAATAAGGCAACAAGGAGAAAGCTTGTCTATCATGTTCAAGCTTGAAGATGGTCAGATTGCATATGGAGACTGTGCCGCAGTACAATACTCTGGTGCAGGTGGTCGTGATCCTTTGTTTCTAGCTGAGGATTTTCAACCTATTGTTGAAAACAAAATAGCTCCAATATTAAAAAACAGAGAAATTTCTAATTTCAAAGATTTAGCTGAAGAAATAGATAATCTAAAAAAAGATGATGGGAAACCAATACACACAGCTTTGCGTTATGGCATTACCCAAGCAATTTTAGATGCTGTGGCTAAAAGTAAAAAAATTACTATGGCAGAAGTTATAGCTCAAGAGTATAACACAAAGCTTTGTACAGAGCCCATACCAGTATTTTCCCAAACTGGCGATGAAAGGTACATGAATGTTGATAAGATGGTTATTAAAGGTGTCGATGTCATGCCCCACGGATTGATAAATAATGTTAAACATAAATTGGGGAGGAACGGTGAAAAGTTAGAAGAATATGTTGCTTGGTTAAAAGAAAGAGTAAGGGAACTAGCTGGTAGTGATGAATATTTGCCTATCTTTCATATAGATGTTTATGGCACTATCGGGATAGCATTTGATTACGATATTGATAAAATGGCAGACTATTTAGACAGGTTAGGTAAAGTGGCAGCTCCCCATACCCTTAGGATTGAAGGACCTATGGATATGGAAGAAAAGCAGCTACAGATTGAAAAACTAAAAGAGCTATATAACAAACTTCAGCAAAGAGGCAGTAATGTTGAAATAGTTGCTGATGAGTGGTGTAATACTTTTGAAGACATTAAGGATTTTGCTGATAACAGATGCTGTCATATGGCTCAAATTAAAGCCCCAGACTTAGGGGGAATTAACAACATTATAGAAGCGGTACTTTATTGTAAAGCAAACGGTGTGGGAGCATATTTAGGAGGGACATGCAACGAAACGGATCGTGCAGCTCAGATTGCTGTGCATATTGCTTTAGCTACCAGACCTGATCAGATACTTGCGAAACCTGGTATGGGTGTGGATGAAGGACTTATGATAGTTAAAAATGAAATGGCCAGAACATTAGCTTTGTTAAAGTAAATCTAATATATTGGACAAACTAGCATCTTTAACCCCTTTATGGAATATATATTGAGAAATATATTATCTATGGAGGGGTTATCATGAAAATTAGACTTTTACTAATAGGTTTTTTAGTTTTACTTATAACTTTAGGGTGTGGGGGATGCTTAGATAGAATTTTTGGACCAGTTGAAGAAGACAAAAATGACGAAAAAGACTCCGAAAAACCAGAGGAAAAAGTTCAAGTTCAAGAAACTTCTGGTGCAGAAGATGAATATTTAGAGATTGATTTCTATGTTGTTGACGATACTACTGAAATGCTATTGCCGGTAACTATTACGTACCCACGTCAAGAAGGAATAGCACAAGCTACAGTTACGGAGCTTGTTCAAGGTAGTGAAATTTCTCAAAAAATAGGTGAGTTTAACTTAAGTTTACCTTTGCCGGAAGGAACTGAAGTTTTAGGGATTAGTATTTCTGATAAAACTGCGGTAGTTGACTTTAACGAAAAACTTCTTTCATTTGAAGATAAGAACCAAGAAAAGTTGGCCGTAACTTCAATTGTTTATACTTTAACCCAATATTCTTCTATTGATAAAGTTCAAATAAGGGTAAATGGCAATACTATTAATGAGCTTACAAACGGTACTAAAGTCAGCTTGCCAATTTCGCGAGGGAATTTAGGTGTTAATGTTAGCGTTGAAGATGAAGTGGATCTAAAGAATTCTGAGATGGTTACTGTATATTATCCTATTTTAAGAAATGAGACCAATCTCTATATTCCAGTTACTAAAGTGGTTAACTCCAGTACAAATCAACTAAAAACTGCAGTGTCGCTTTATTTGGGAGGAACTGATTTTTCTAAACCCTTTGAAAAAGATGTGGAGATTATTAAAACTCAGACAAAAGAAAATGTTGCTGTTGTAAGCCTATCTCAGGAGTTTATTTCTTATCCACGTGAGATTGAAGAAGGTGTGGTTGAATCTTTGATATTAACGGTAACAGAGATAGAGCGTATCGATAAAGTTCAACTTTTGGTTGAAGGACATCCAAAGGTTTTACCTGCAGGTACTGACTTAAATAATATAATGGACAGACCTGCTTTTGCTAAAATTAACTAATGTAGTTTACGAAATTACTTTTTATAAACGAGGCATAAAGCTTTAAGGAGGCTATAAAAATGAAGGAGTTTAAAATTCTTGCACCTACGGCTATATTAGGGTATGGATTTCCAGTAGAGTCATTTAAAAAAGGAATGGATAAAAGTCCAGATTTAATTGCAGTAGATGCAGGCTCTGTAGATCCAGGCCCTTATTATCTTGGAGCTGGCAAATCTTTTACTGACCGGACTGCAGTTAAAAGGGATCTTAGGTTTATGTTAAAAGCAGCGAAAAAACAAAATATTCCCGTTTCTATTGGAAGTGCAGGAGGAGCAGGAGGTAAGGAGCACTTAGATTGGAATGTTGAAATAATAGAAGAAATATTAGCTGAAGAAAAGCTGGACTTAAAAGTTGTAGTAATAAATTCACAGCTTGATAAAAGTTACTTAGTCGATAAGTTGGAGAAAAATGATATAGTACCCCTATTTCCAGCAAAAGAGATAAATGCAGAAATCATAAAAGAAAGCACTAATATCGTTGGACAAATGGGTGTAGAACCTTTTATAAAAGCAATAGATATGGGGGCAGATGTTATTGTGGCTGGGCGCGCTTATGATCCTGCAGTATTTGCAGCACACCCAATAAAATTAGGATATGATTCTGGACTTGCTATGCATATGGGCAAAATACTAGAATGTGCCTCGATAGCTGCATCTCCTGGAAGCGGCAGAGATGCAATGTTAGGAACTTTAGGTGAAGACTATTTTATTTTAGAACCTATGAATGATCAGAGGAGTTGTACTACTGACTCAGTAGCAGCTCATAGTTTATATGAGAAAACTAATCCTTTCCTTTTGCCAGGGCCTGGAGGTACATTAAATCTAAAAGAAACCACTTATCAACAGCTTGATGACAGAAGAGTGAAAGTTAAAGGAAGTCGCTTTGAACCGGCGGATGAATATACTATTAAGCTAGAAGGTGCTGCTTCTGTGGGTAAAAGAACTATATCTATAGCAGGGACTAGAGATCCAATTATGATAAAACAAATAGACGATATTATTAAAGAGGTAGAGCTTCAAGTAAAAGATAACTTTCAAGATGGAAACTATGAATATACATTAAACTTTCATGTATATGGGAAAAACGGTGTAATGGGGGCGTTAGAACCTAATTTGACTCCGACAAGTCATGAACTAGGTTTAGTTATTGATGTGGTGGCTCAAACAAAAGAAGTAGCTGACACAATTTGTAGTTTTACTAGATCGACCATGCTGCATTATGGTTACGAAAATAGAAAAGCGACTGCAGGAAACTTGGCATTTCCTTATTCTCCATCTGATATTTATGCAGGAGATGTATACCAGTTTACTATTCAGCATTTGCTAAAGAATATTGACCCTGAAAATCTTTTTGATACTCGTCGGTTGCAAGACTACAAAAAGGGGGTAGAATAAATGAGCAAGATTAACATAACAGAATTAACTACAGTTATACGAAGTAAAAATGCAGGACCTTACGAGCTGACCTTTGATTTGATTTTTAAGTCTGAAGATATATTTGAATATGTGGTGAAGAACAATTATATCACGGAAGAATTGATTGCTGAACTTTACAACATTGATAAAAGTAAAGTTATTTCAGTTGTGCCCTATTCGCCATCTAAAGCAATAAAAGCTACAATAGTTCGGCCTATTGCAGCAGGTGATATAGGGGAGACAGATGTTTATGGAGCTCAACAACATGGTCCCCTATTAAATATAGAAATTCCGTGGAAAGGAAGGGATATTTCTTGAGAGAAGTCCATGTTTCTGATATAACAAGAGAAATCAAAGAAATGGTTATTTCATGCAATTATGTTTTAGCAGACGACATAAAAGATGGACTAGCAACAGGGGTTGAAAGTGAGGATGACAAACTGGCTAAAAGCTTACTAAGCCAAATTATTGAAAACAGTGAAATAGCTGCACGAGAGCAAATGCCTATATGTCAAGATACTGGTATGGCGGTTATTTTTGTTGAGTTAGGCAGGAAAGTTGCTATAGTTGGAGGAGGTCTTGAAGAGGCGATAAACGAAGGTGTAAGACAAGGTTATAAAGAGGGATATCTAAGGAAGTCTGTTGTTCAAGATCCATTAAATAGGGAGAACACTAAAGATAATACTCCCGCAATACTACATGTAGAGTTAACAGAAGGAGAACAAGTGAAACTAACTGTTGCACCTAAAGGTTTTGGTAGCGAAAATATGAGTACTCTAAAAATGCTTAAGCCAGCCGATGGTAAAGAAGGAGTAATAGATTTTGTGCTAGATTCTGTGGAAAAAGCAGGAGGTAATCCATGCCCACCTATTGTTGTTGGAATAGGTTTAGGAGGGACTATGGAAAAAGCAGCTTTGTTAGCTAAAAAAGCCGCAGTACGCCCCATAAATCAACCTTCTGTTAATCAGTTTTATCAGCAGTTAGAAGAGGAGCTTTTAACTAAAATAAACGAATTAGGTATTGGGCCTCAAGGATTTGGTGGTAAAACTACAGCCATAGGTGTAAATATAGAATATTACCCAACTCATATAGCGGGATTGCCTGTAGCAGTTAACATTAATTGCCACGCTACAAGGCATGCCACGAAAACTATTTAGAAGGGGGATTTATATATGAATATTACGGAATTAACGACCCCTTTAAAAGAAGAAGTAACATCCAAACTAAAGGCAGGAGATTTAGTAGAAATAACAGGGACTATTTATTCAGCAAGAGATGCTGCACATAAGAGGTTTGTTGAGTCGCTTCAAAAGGGTGAAAAATTGCCCTTCGATATAAAGGGGCAGGTTATTTATTACGTTGGCCCATGCCCGGCAAAGCCTGGGCAGATAATAGGTTCCGCAGGGCCAACAACAAGTGGTCGAATGGATAAGTACACTCCACAATTATTGGAATGTGGTTTAAAGGCGATGATAGGAAAAGGGCAGAGAAATCAAAAAGTTATAGATAGTATAGTGGCGAATAAGGGTGTTTATTTTAGTGCAGTAGGTGGTGCTGCAGCCTTGATAGCAAAGCGGATTAAAAAAAGTGAAATAATAGCATACGATGATTTAGGAGCGGAAGGTGTTAGAAAGATGGAGGTTGAAAAATTACCTCTAATCGTAGCAGTGGACAGTAATGGAAATGATTTTTATAAACAAGGTAAAAATAATTATTTATTAAAATAGTTAAAAGGGCTGTCTTTGCAGGCGATATTATTTCTGCTTAAGACAGTCCTTTTTTGTTATAATCCTAAGTACTAAGTATTCTTTATTACAGGACAACGACCTGTAAAAGCTTTAGGAAAGCGACATTACTTACACTTTTTGTGGAAAAAGATGCTTAAATAATGTATAATTGCAAAAGGAGGTGTCGACAATGAATTCATCTACCCATCAATATTTGATGCATGCTACATACTTTGCGCCAAGGGGAAAACATAGATTGCAAGGGCTGGGTAATCATCTTAGCCAAAGATATATCAGTCCTAATGATAATATTATAGGATTTATAGGAGACTCGGGAGCAGGCAAATCAATTTTAATTAGAGGTATTTTTCCTGGGCTGGAGTTGACCAATGACGACGAAGGTATAAATGTAAGGCCGTTACCCCTACTTCATCAGTATCAAAAAGGACATTTTCGTTCTCATACATACCATCTTGACGTAAGATTTGAGTCGGCTTTTACACAGACGTGGGAGTTAGCTGAAGCTATCAAAGAAGCTGTATCACAAGGTAAGAGGGTTATTGTAGAACACTTTGATCTGTTATACCCTCACTTAGGCTTTAACGCCGAAGTTCTTATAGGTGTTGGAGAGGAAGTTATAATAACAAGGCCAGGGGTATTTGGTCCGGAAGCTAAAGAAATTGGCGATATTGTTTTTAATTCAATAAAATACAGAAAAATGGCCCACACTGCTGAGGATCTAACCTCTTTGGTGTTGATGGATATGGGGTTTGACAGACCAACATATCATAGTGATATTAAACATGGATTTGTTTTAGAATTTAAAACTAAACCTAATATAGACTTAATCGAATTAGAGCAAAAAGTTAAGGAATTAATTGATGCTAATTTAAGTATTTCTCATCATGATGATGAACATATTAATATTGGAGAAGATATCGTATTTCCATGTACAGGTCCTCGTATCCATGTAAAAAAAACAGGGGATATATCAGGATTTTACTTGATAAAGGACTTTAAGTGGGATACTTTAAACCAACAATATCTTTTGGCTGGTCTCATAGGTTCAGAGCAGTCAGGTTTAGAATTATTAAAATAGGAGGCATAATATGCGTATTGATGACAGAGAAAAAAATCAGTTAAGATCAGTTAGAATAACAAGGAATTTTATTAAACATGCTGAGGGATCTGTACTTATAGAAGTTGGAGATACTAAAGTAATTTGCACTGCAACAGTAGATGAAAAGGTTCCCCCTTTTCTAAAAGGTGAAGGTAAAGGTTGGGTAACAGCTGAATACTCAATGCTACCAAGAGCAACTGGAAATAGGAATATAAGAGAAGCTGCCAAAGGAAAACAAAGTGGCAGAACTTTAGAAATCCAAAGATTAATAGGCAGAGCTTTAAGATCTGTTGTAGATTTAGAGGCTTTGGGAGAAAGGACTGTTTGGCTTGACTGTGATGTTATACAAGCAGATGGCGGGACAAGAACTGCTAGCATTACAGGTGCGTTTGTTGCTTTAGCCGATGCAATGCAAGGGTTGGTGGAAGAAAAAAAAATAAAAACAATTCCTATAGTAGACTATTTAGCAGCTACCAGTGTTGGGTTAGTAGATGGGGAAATTTTGCTTGACCTAGCTTTTGTTGAAGATAGCAGTGCCGCAGTGGACATGAATATTGTAATTACTGGCAAAGGGAATATCGTTGAGGTTCAGGGGACTGGAGAGGAAAATCCCTTTTCTGAGGAAGAGTTTTTACAGCTTTACAAATTAGCAAAAGAAGGTGTGAAGGAGCTTATTAATATTCAAAAAGAAGCATTAGGGGAACTTAAGATATTGTCAAAAGGGGAATAAAATATGAGTAAGTTATTAATTGCAACAGCTAACAAAAATAAGGTAAAGGAAATTTCTAATATTCTTTCTAGTAGTTTCAAAGCTTTTTGTACTTTTTCTGATTTTGATTTAGATTCCCCAGTTGAGGATGCCAATACATTTGAAGGTAATGCTTTGATAAAAGCTAGGTATGGTAGCACACAAACTGGGTTACCAACTTTAGCAGATGATTCCGGGCTTTGTGTAGATTATTTGCAGGGTGAGCCTGGAGTTTATTCATCTAGATATGCTAAAGAAGGTGATGATATAGCCAACTATAAAAAGCTATTAAAGAACTTAGAAAGGGTTCAGTATGATGATAGAATGGCTTTCTTTTTTACTTCTATGGTAATGGTATTCCCACAAGGTCAAGAGATAACTGTAAGTGGTAAATTAGAAGGTTATATTTCAGAGTCACCAAAAGGGAAAAATGGGTTTGGTTATGATCCTGTTTTTTACTTGCCAGAATATCAAAAAACACTGGCGGAATTGGATTTTCAGACAAAAAACAGAATTAGCCACAGAAAAAAAGCTTTGGAAAACTTGTTGCCTGAACTTAGGGGGGAATAAAGTTGCCTACGGAAATTTTGGTTGTTAGTGATACCCATGGCGACCATAAGTGTTTAGAAGAAATTTTAGAATTGTTAAAAAGTAAAGATATGTTAATTCACTTAGGAGATAATTATGAAGACTTTTTATGGCTTAAAAAAAGAGTTGATATTAAGGCTATAGGCGTCAAAGGAAATTGTGACCTTTTTAGTAATGGCAAAGAAATAGAGCTTATAAAAGTGGAAGAGGTCAACATCATGCTTACTCATGGACATGATTTTGGTGTTAAATCGGGACTTTTAAACTTACTGTACTATGGATTAGAAAGGAAAGCTCAATTAATATTATTTGGGCATACTCACATAGGTTATAATGACAAATATGAAGGAGTTAACTTGTTTAACCCTGGCAGTCCTGTAATGCCACGTGGAATGTCAAAGGCCAGCTATGGAAATGTCACTATAGAAGGAAATAAATTTAGCTGCGAAATAAAAAAAAGAAAAAAATATTAAAAAACACTTTACAGAGTTCAATAATTTTTGTATAATTAGTTTTGTTGTTGTGGCACGACATTAGCTAAAAACAAAATAAAAAACAAAATAAGTGTTGACAACAACAAACAAAAGTGTTAAGATATATACTGTTCGACAAAAACGTACGCCCGTAGCTCAGGGGATAGAGCAACGGACTTCTAATCCGTGAGTCGGAGGTTCGAATCCTCCCGGGCGTGCCATTTTACATGGTGGGTGTAGCTCAGTTGGTTAGAGCACCAGATTGTGGCTCTGGGGGCCGAGGGTTCAAATCCCTTCACTCACCCCAAATAAAATATCTTAACATTGCTGGGCCGTCGCCAAGTCGGTAAGGCACGGGACTTTGACTCCCGCATGCGTAGGTTCGAGTCCTGCCGGCCCAGCCAATTGAGCCATTAGCTCAGTCGGTAGAGCACCTGACTTTTAATCAGGGTGTCCCGTGTTCGAATCGCGGATGGCTCACCACGCGAGAGTGGTGGAACTGGCAGACACGCTAGACTTAGGATCTAGTGCCGTTAGGCGTGGGGGTTCGACTCCCCCCTCTCGCACCACATTGCGGAAGTGGCTCAGTGGTAGAGCATCGCCTTGCCAAGGCGAGGGTCGCGGGTTCAAATCCCGTCTTCCGCTCCATACTGTAATAAAAGAGATGCTAAGGCTCTTTTTTTTTGTATTTAAATCGAAAATTTTTAAGTGCATATTTTTGTCTACATAATTTTGACCACTTTACTTATATTTGATAAAATGATGGTTAAAGTATCAAGGGAGATATTAATCCTTGATTTATTGGCTAACCAGATTTTTATATGTTATAATTAGATGGTTAAACGATTATACAAGCAATCTAAGGAGGTTACTTTAATGAAAGTAAATTGGGAAAAGAAGGAGAATAATCAAGGGGTATTAACTATTGAGGTTCCTGCAGAAAATGTAGAGCAAGCAATCGAAAAAGCATACAAAAAAATGAGAAAAGATATTGAAATTCCTGGGTTTAGAAAAGGAAGAGTTCCTAGAAAAATTATCGAAAACAGAGCTGGTGTAGAGGTGTTTTATGAAGAAGCGGCAAACTTTATGCTTCAAGAATTTTACCCTAAAGCTGTTGAGGAAAGTAATATAGAACCAGTATCTCAACCAGAAATTGATGTAGAGCAGATAGAAGCTGGCAAACCTTTTATTTTTACAGCCAATGTAACTGTAAAACCAGAAGTTGAGCTGGGAGAGTATAAGGAGCTAGGCATTACAAAAACTGTAAAAGAAGTTAGCGAAGAAGATGTAGAAACTGAGCTGAAAGGTATGCAAGAAAAGAATGCTGAGCTAGTTGTTGCAGATGAGGGAGCGGAAGTTTCTGAAGGTGACACTGCTGTTATTGATTTTGAAGGATACATAGGTGAAGAAGCGTTTGAAGGTGGTAAAGGTGAAAATCATCCGTTAGTAATTGGTTCAAAATCGTTTATTCCAGGTTTTGAAGAGCAACTTATTGGCAAGAAAATAGGAGAAGAAGTTGATGTTAAAGTAACCTTCCCTGAAGAATATCATGCTGAAAACTTAGCTGGTAAAGAAGCAACATTTAAAGTGAAAATAAACGAAATAAAAAAGAAAAAGCTTCCTGAACTGAATGATGAGTTTGCTAAAGACAATAATTTTGATACGTTAGAAGAGTTAAAAAAAGATGTTCAACAAAAGCTTGACGAGCAAGCTGAAACTCAAGCTCAAAGAGAGTTTGAAGAAGAAGTTATAGGCAAGGTTTCTGAAAACGCTAAAGTTGACATACCTGAGGTAATGGTTGAGAATCGTTTGGAAGATATGGTCAAAGAGATGGAGCAAAGATTATCTGCTCAAGGTATGAATCTAGAAACATATTTGCAATTTACAGGTGGAGACTTAGAAACTATGAAAACTGAGCTTAAGCCTCAAGCAGAAAAAGATGTGAAAACAAACCTTGTGATTGAAGAGGTAGTTAAAAATGAAGATATCGAAGTAACTGAAGAAGATTTTGAAAATGAAATTGAAAAGTTAGCAGAAATGTATAAACAAGAAGTAGATAAAATCAAGGAAATTTTCTCCATGCCAGGACAAAAAGAAAGTATAGAAGATGGCATAAAAAGGAGAAAAGCTGTTGAATTTTTATTGGAAAATAGCTAAAGGATAGTAATATAACTTTACTATAAACATAAAATTTAAAAAGTAAGGAAAGGGGTATGTGCTATGAACCTTGTGCCAATGGTTGTGGAACAGAGTAATAGAGGGGAAAGATCTTACGATATTTATTCTAGGTTATTAAAAGACCGCATTGTTTTTATAGGGAGCGCTATCGATGACAATGTTGCCAATACAGTAATTGCCCAACTATTGTTTTTAGAAGCAGAAGACCCTAAAAAGGATATATATTTGTATATTAATAGCCCTGGTGGCTCAATCACAGCAGGAATGGCTATTTATGATACAATTCAGTATATAAAGCCTGATGTATCTACTATTTGCGTTGGTTTAGCTGCTAGTATGGGAGCATTTTTACTTGCTGCTGGCAAGGAAAAAAAGAGATTTGCTCTACCTAATAGTGAAGTTATGATACATCAGCCGTTAGGTGGTGCTCGAGGCCAAGCTACTGACATTAAAATCCATGCAGAACATATAATTAAAACAAAGCAAAAATTAAATGAAATCTTAGCTAAAAGAACTGGTCAGCCTATAGAAGTAATTGAAAAAGATACTGATAGGGATAAGTTTATGTCAGCAGATGAGGCGAAGGAATATGGTATTGTAGACGAGGTAATGGAACGTAACACTGTTAATGGGTAGGTGATGTTATGAAATTTAATGAAGATAAGCATAAATTAAAATGTTCATTTTGTGGCAAAGAACAGGATGAGGTTAAAAAACTTGTCGCAGGTCCAGGAGTTTATATTTGTGATGAATGTATAGAGTTATGCACTGAAATTATTGAAGAAGAATTTAGCGAACAAGTACTTGACGAAGAATCTAAGCTAACAGATGTACCTAAGCCGTATGAAATAAAAGATGCTCTTGATTCATATGTTATTGGTCAAGATGAAGCTAAAAAAGCTTTATCAGTAGCTGTTTATAATCATTATAAGAGAGTGCAAGCTGAAATTGAAAACGACGATATAGAACTACAAAAAAGCAATATATTATTTATAGGTCCTACTGGAGTTGGGAAAACTTTATTGGCTCAAACTTTGGCAAGGATGCTAAAAGTGCCTTTTGCAATTGCTGACGCAACTTCTTTAACAGAAGCTGGATATGTAGGTGAAGATGTTGAAAATATTCTTTTGAAACTAATTCAAGCAGCAGATTATGATGTAGAAAAAGCTGAAAAAGGCATTATTTATGTAGACGAAATTGATAAAATAGCTAGGAAATCAGATAACCCTTCAATTACTAGAGATGTGAGTGGTGAAGGAGTTCAACAAGCTTTACTAAAAATTCTAGAGGGAACAACAGCAAGTGTACCTCCTCAAGGTGGTAGAAAACATCCTCACCAAGAGTTTATTCAAATTGATACAACGAATGTACTATTTATAGTCGGTGGAGCATTCGATGGCTTAGAAAAGATAATTCAAAATAGGACAGGTAAGAAAGTAATGGGTTTTGGTGCAGATATTAAAACAAAGGAAGAGCAAAACGTTGGAGATATACTAAAAGACGTTTTACCAGAGGATTTGCTTAAGTTTGGTCTAATTCCTGAGTTTGTTGGTAGGGTGCCAGTTGTAGCTCCTTTAGAAGCTTTGGATGAAGAGGCTTTAATACAAATCTTAACGGAGCCAAAAAATTCTTTAGTTAAACAATATGAAAAACTATTTAAAATTGATAATATAGAAATCGAATTTGAAAAAGATTGTTTAGAAGCGATTGCTAAAGAAGCTATAAAGAGGAAAACTGGTGCTAGAGGACTTAGAGCAATTATGGAGAAATTAATGCAAGATATAATGTATGATATTCCATCAAAAGATAATGTAACAAAGTGTATTATCACAAAAGAAGTTTTAACGGAAGGTAAAGAGCCAGTTTTAGTAACATCTAAAAAGAAAAAAGAAGACGAAACCGCTTAATTGTAATTAGAGAGGCTGTCTCAAAAACAGGGCTAAGTCCCGTTTTGAGGTAGCCCTTTCTTTTAGTAAAATTCTATTAAATTTTTTGGCATAAACTCTGCTTGTTTGGTGAATAATACTTTTTAAAAAGCTAAGTGAAACGAGGGGGATTATTATGTCAGAAATTTTAGGAATATTGACTTTTATACAAATCTTTTTTGCTATTGTTATTGGTTTGTATTTTTGGAATTTATTAAGGTCACAACAGTCAAATAAACATGCTGTGGAAAAAGAATCTAGAAAAGAGTTAGATAAACTGAGAAATATGAAAAGTATAAGCTTAACTGAGCCGCTTGCGGAAAAAACAAGACCTAGCAACTTTTCAGAGATTATCGGTCAAGGGCAAGGTCTAAAAGCTTTAAGAGCTTCATTATGCGGTAGCAACCCTCAGCATGTAATTATATACGGACCACCTGGTGTCGGAAAAACAGCGGCTGCTCGACTAGTGCTAGAAGAAGCAAAAAGAAATCCATTGTCACCTTTTAAAGGTGAGGCTAAATTTTTTGAACTAGATGCTACAACAGCACGATTCGATGAAAGAGGAATTGCAGATCCTTTAATAGGCTCAGTTCACGATCCCATATATCAAGGTGCGGGTGCGATGGGAATGGCCGGCATTCCTCAACCGAAGCCTGGAGCTGTAACAAAGGCCCACGGTGGTATGTTGTTTATTGATGAAATTGGTGAGCTGCACAACATACAAATGAATAAGTTGTTAAAGGTTTTAGAGGACAGGAAAGTTTTTTTAGAAAGTGCTTACTATAGCTCTGAGGATAGTAATATTCCAGTTCATATTCATGAAATATTTCAACAAGGGCTACCGGCAGATTTTAGGTTAGTAGGAGCAACTACCAGACAGCCCCAGGATATTCCACCAGCAATTAGGTCAAGGTGTGTTGAAGTTTTTTTCCGTTCTCTACTTCCGGACGAGATAGCTTTAATTGCTAAAAATGCCAGTGATAAGATTAGATTTCCTATTGAAGAAAAAGCCTTAGATGTGTTAACAAAGTATGCTACTAATGGCAGAGAAGCGGTAAATGTTATACAGATAGCTGCTGGAATAGCTACTAATGATGGAAGAAATAGGCTGATACCTGCTGATATCGAATGGGTAGTAAATAGCAGTCAAATTACTCCACGACCTGAGCGTAAGGTTAAGAAAAAGCCACAAATTGGGTGTATAAATGGATTAGCAGTTTATGGACCTAACATGGGTGCTATTTTAGAGTTGGAAGTGACTGCCACAAAAGCCTTAGGCGAAGGGAAAATTGTAATGACAGGAGTAGTTGAAGAAGAGCAATTAGGTAATGCTGGAAAAACCATTAAAAGGAAAAGTATGGCAAAGGGGTCACTTGATAATGTATTGACAGCAATAAAAAAGTTCCTAAAAGTACCTATAGAGAACTATGATATTCATATTAATTTTCCTGGTGGAACGCCAGTGGATGGACCCTCTGCTGGAGTAGCCATAGCTATAGGAATATATTCTGCTATATTGGAAAAACCTATTGACAATTTAACTGCTATGACTGGAGAAATTTCTATAAGAGGTTATATTAAACCTGTAGGAGGAATAGTTCCTAAGGTAGAAGCTGCTAAACAGGCGGGAGCAACACGTGTATTTATTCCTAGGGAGAACTGGCAAGATGTGCTTAGTCAAATAGATGGTATAGAGGTAGTACCTGTTGAAACATTAGCTGAAGTAATAGAGAAGGTTCTAGAAGATAAAGAAAATATTAACCAAAAGCCTTTGATTTCAGCAGTATCTGTAAGTCAAGCATAAGAAGATACCTTGTTTTTTAAAATAGGTTGGTATAAAATAGAAAGGGTAACTATATTATGGGGGTGACTGAAATGGAAGAGACTACAATAAGTAAATATCCACTTATGCCTCTTAGAGGTTTAATAGTGTTTCCTAATATGATAATTCATTTGGATGTAGGTCGAGAAAAGTCAATAGCTGCTCTTAATTCGGCTATGGAGAGAAATAGTCGAATTGTACTGGTGCCACAAAAGGATGCTAATATTGATGAACCTGTTGATAATGACCTATATAGAACTGGTACACTAATTGAAATAAAGCAGGTGTTAAAACTACCTGGTGGCACAATTAGAGTACTGGTAGAGGGTGAAAATCGAGTTAAAATCAATAACTTCTACCATAAAGATAAATTTTCTGAAGTTGAGGTTGAGGTTTATGATGAAAAAGAAGAAAAGAATTATGAGATAGAGGCTCTGATGCGTAATACACTATATCAGTTTGAGCAATATATTAAATTAGGTAAAAAAACAGCAGGTGAGTCGTTAGATATTGTTCAAGATATCTCAGAACCAGGACGATTTGCTGATGTAGTTGCTTCTCACTTATCTCTAAAAGTAGAGCAAAAACAGAAAATTTTAGAGGCAATACAGCCAAAAGATCGTTTGCTTAAATTATTGGAGTTCTTAAGTCATGAAATACAAGTTTTAGAAATTGAAAAGAAGATTAGTGATAGAGTAAAAAATCAAATGGATAAAACTCAAAAAGAATATTACCTAAGAGAACAGATGAAAGCTATACAAAAAGAATTAGGTGATACACAAAGAGAAGAAGTAGAAGAATATCGGAAAAAAGTTGATAAGTTAGGACTTTCGGAGCAAACTTTAAAAAAAGTACATAAAGAAATTGATAGGTTAGAAAGAATGGCGCCTAATGCTGCAGAGGGGTCGGTACTTCGCACATATCTTGATTGGGTGGTGGACTTGCCGTGGAAAGAGGAAAGTGAGGATAAGTTAGATATAGCCAGCTCAGAGAAAATACTAGATGAAGACCACTATGGGCTGGATAAGGTGAAGGAAAGAATTTTAGAGTTTTTAGCGGTTAGACAGATGGCCGATGAAATGAAAAGTCCAATAATTTGCTTAGTTGGCCCCCCAGGAGTGGGAAAAACCTCTTTAGCAAAATCAGTTGCAAGATCTCTAGAACGTGAATTTGTTAGAATGTCTCTTGGTGGCGTAAGGGACGAAGCTGAAATAAGAGGGCATCGTCGCACATATGTGGGAGCTCTGCCAGGTAGAATTATGCAGGGTATAAAAAATGCAGGAACAAAGAATCCAGTCTTTTTGTTAGATGAAATTGATAAAATGAGTACCGACTTTAGAGGAGACCCGTCAGCAGCTCTTTTAGAAGTTTTAGATCCAGAACAAAATTCTACTTTTAGTGATCATTTTATTGAACTTCCCTTTGATTTAAGTAATGTACTTTTTATAACAACTGCCAATGCCTTACATCCAATACCAAGGCCGTTGCTCGATAGAATGGAAGTAATAAATATTGAAGGTTACACTGAGGATGAAAAAGTATCAATTGCGAAAAAATATTTAATACCACGACAAATGAAAGAACATGGTTTAAAGTCTAAGCAGTTTTCAATTTCTAAGCAAGCTATTATTAAAACCATTAGGGAGTATACAAGAGAGTCGGGAGTTAGAAATTTAGAGAGAGCATGTGGAACACTGTGCAGGAAAGGTGTTAAAGAAATTGTTTCAAATGAGCAAGAACAGGTAAAGATTACGGTTCAAAATATTCACTCATATTTAGGGACTCCTAAATTTAGATGGGGAGAAAAAGAAAAGAACGATGAAATAGGTGTTGCAACTGGACTAGCATGGACCCAAACAGGCGGTGATATACTAGCAGTTGAAGCCACCACTATGTCTGGGACAGGCAAATTAACTTTGACAGGAAAACTTGGCGATGTGATGCAAGAATCTGCTAGAGCAGCCCTTAGTATGATTAGAGCTAAAGGAAAATACTTAAATATTGAAAAAGACTTTCATAAAACTAGGGACATACATATTCATGTTCCAGAAGGGGCTATACCAAAGGACGGACCTTCTGCTGGAATTACTATGTCTACTGCGCTAATTTCTGTGTTATCGGGAAGAAGAATAAGAAGAGATGTAGCTATGACTGGTGAAATCACCTTGAGAGGAAAAGTATTGCCTATAGGTGGGGTTAAGGAAAAAGTGTTGGCCGCCCACAGAGCTGCTATAAACGAAGTTATTCTACCAAAAGACAACAAAAGAGATGTCAATGATATTCCAGCTAATGTAAGAAAAAAACTGAAAATCCATTTAGTTGAAACTATCGAAGAAGTATGGGATATAGCGTTGGTGGATGCTAAATGAAGATAAAACAAGCGGAGTATTTGATTAGTGCCGTTAAACCTCACCAATATCCTCCAGAAATGTATCCTGAAATTGCTTTTGTAGGCAGGTCTAATGTGGGAAAATCATCTATAATAAATACTTTAGTTAACCGAAAAAACATGGCTAGGACAAGTGGAAAACCCGGGAAAACTCAGACAATTAACTTCTATGATGTCAACAATCAACTTAGATTTGTTGATCTTCCAGGTTACGGTTTTGCCAAAGTTTCTAAAGAGCAAAAAATAGGTTGGAAAAAAATGATAGAGAGTTATCTTTTAAATAGAACACCATTACAGGGAGTAGTGCAGCTTATAGATTTAAGACATAAGCCTACTGAAGAAGATCAAGGAATGTTTTCTTGGCTTTTAGAAAATAATTTTCCAGTTTTGCTAGTCGCAACAAAATCAGATAAACTGTCGAAAAATCAAATTCACAAAAATTTAAAAATAGTTTGTGATGTGTTAAGTGTGCCTAAAGATTACCCAATTGTTTTTTCAGCAAACACAAAAACAGGCAAGGAAGAAGTTTGGGAATCTCTATCTGGACTTGTAGAAATAAATAATTGAAAGGGAGCTCTAAGAAGACTTAACTGGTTACGATTTTGTTTAACTAACTATGGGAAGGCACTAACTAATGCAGTTTTAATCTGCTTAGGTGTTAAATAAAAACTGTAAAAGGCATAATTACATATATTAAGTGTAATTATGCCTTTTTGTTGTTCATGATTTTAGGTGGTATAATAGCTAAATTTTTTGTATGTAATTATATAAAATTATGGCACAGAAAAATATTTCTTAAAATAAAGGTATATTTAGCATAGATTACAATTTTCATTTTGCTTTACTGGTTGTCCCCCCAAAAAGAGCCTTAATTAGATTTGCCTAATTTATTTAAGGCTGAATGCAAACCCTGAATAATGCATTAACATTTGCATATTATTTAATAGCAGTGATTTTGGGAGGGGTAAATTTGAAGAGGAAACAGTTCAGAACTTTTCTTAAATCTAAACAGCTAACTGAAAAAGGAATTACTAGTCGTGTGGGTTGGGCAATAGATATTGAACAAAAGTTTAATCTTGATCTTGATAAAGTATGTAAGTCCTCTGAAAAAACTACAAATATCCTAAACGACATAAAAAAGTCTACTTTGTTGAAAAAAAGGCAAAAAAGTAATTATGAAATTGGATTGCTAAGTTATTATGAATTTTTAAAATCAAAACAAACACCATTTTGATATGGTGTTTGTTTTGATTTATTGCAGATTAAGTGGGACAGCAGCGCAGTAAAAAAAGAATGGTTTTTATTTCAGAGGTAGGCCTAACTTGATTGCACTTTAACTTATGAGTAACGTTTTTGAATTTTTTTCTCTGCAAAAACTAAAATTTGATAAGATATTGCAGAGCAGATTGCTAAAAGCACAACACTAGTTATGACCAAATCCATTTGATATGTTTGCCCGCCATAGATAGCTAAATATCCCAGGCCTGCCCTTCCCGTTAAAAATTCTCCTACAACAACTCCGACCCAGGACAAACTTAAACTAACCCGCAAAGCTGATGCAATTGTAGGTATGCTTGCAGGGAGTATTATTTTGGTAAAGGTGGTATACTTAGATGCACCAAAAGTTTTAACAAGTTTTAAATAGTTATTGTCTACATTTGTAAAGCCGCTGAGCACAATAATTGTGGTACTTATTACTGAGATGGCTAATGCCATTGCTATAATACTTTTAAAACCCAGTCCAAATATTATTATAAATAAAGGACCTAAAGCAACCTTAGGCAAACTATTTAAAATAATAAGATAGGGATCCATAACTTTATTTAAAAACTTCCACCACCATAATATTGTTGCAATTAGGGTTCCGATAATTGTGCCTAAAATAAAACTGACTCCTGTTTCTAAGATGGTTATTCTTATATGATAAAAAAGAGTTGAATTCTCATATAGAGTTAATATTGTATTCCACACCTTCGTAGGCTGACTGGTAAGAAAGGTGTTAATAATACCCACTCTTGCTGCCCACTCCCACAAAACTAATAGCGCAAATAAAACAAAAAACTGAGAAAAAATAATAGTAAAATTGTAAATTTTTTTTTGAAAAATATAATCTCGATGTTTTTGATTTGCTGCTTTAGGTACTAGTGCTTTTTTAATATTAAGCATTATCTAATACCTCCCATATTTCATTAAAGTACTTTCCAAAATTTGAAGCTCTACGTCTTGATCTAGGTTCTTCTAATTGACACTTTAACTCTATATTAATAGTCTTAATTATTTGACCAGGACGCTTAGTTAAAATAACTACTTTATCAGTCATAGCAATAGCTTCGGAAATATCGTGGGTGACTAAAATTACTGTTTTACCTTCTGTACGCAATTTGAGGCTTACTTCTTGCTGCATATTTAGGCGAGTTTGATAATCTAAAGCAGAAAAAGGCTCATCTAACAATAATAAATCAGGTTTGAGCACCAGCGTACGAGCTAATGCTACCCTTTGCCTCATTCCCCCTGATAACTCTGAGGGATAGAAGTTAATGAAATCTTCAAGACCCATAGACATTAGTAATTGTTCAGCGTACCTTTTATTTTCTTCAGTTGATTTTTTGGAAACTTCTAATCCAAGGATAGTATTATCAAAAACGGTGCGCCATGGAAGTAAGAGGTCTTGTTGAAACATGTATCCACTTCTAAGAAAAGTATTTTCCACCACCCCATCAGTATGTTTTACTAAACCAGCTATTAAAGAAAGCAACGTTGACTTTCCGCATCCAGAAGGTCCAACTATAGAAATAAATTCACCTTTATTTACATTTAAATTTATATTTTTAACGGCTTCTGTAATTCCTTTTATACCCATATAATTAACAGAAGCATTCTTTATTTTTACTTTTGCCAAAACACTTCCTCCTTTCTGTACACTTTACATTAGGTCTAATTTATATTATGATAATTACCTAAAAGAGTGCTATACTATCCTAATGCAAACTGTAAACACTTATCTAGGCAAATAACTTTACTTGTGCATGATGATCTTTTTTAAAAGTGGAGAACTAAACTTCAATGTTTAGGCTGTTATAAGAAAAAGAGACTATCTCTCTTTACTTGAGAAAGTCTCTTTGGTTTATTATATTTTAAGCTTATCACAGGTAAACTTTCCGTTGATTGAAATTTATTTTTATTAATCTATATTAATGCTTTTTACTGCTTCTTCGGCAAATTTAGTCTTTACAATCTCTTCATAAGGGACTTTTTTGTCTAATTCCTCTGAAAAGATACATATTTCTTGGAGCTTATCTAAAGATTCCTTTCTGAGAATTGGATCTTTAGACCAAGTGTCTTGTTTTTTGTACCTTTCTACAGAAGATACCAGGATATCATAGTCAGTTTCTGCAAAGGAAGGTTGTATAACTTCGGCAATCTCTTCTGCAGAGTGATTATCGACCCAGATCTGGGCTCTATAGATTGCATTTGTAAATTTTTGTATAATGTCTGGGTTTTCTTCAATATAACTATCTGTTGCATGGTAAACTGTATATGGAATATCTCCACCTGCTTCGCCAAAAGATGCAACCACGTGTCCGCTACCAGTATTTTCTACTATTGATGCACCGGGTTCAAATAGCTGAACAAAATCTCCCACATCATTTTCAAAAGCTTGAGCGGTTGCTCCTAAGTCTATATTTTGTATAATTTCTACATCATGGTGAGGCACTACATCATTATGATATAAAACATATTCTTGGACCATTTGCGGAACCCCTCCAGGTCTTCCGCCGATAATTGTTTTGCCTTTTACATCTGTCCATTCAAATTCTGGCATAGGCTCTCTGGCTAAAAAGAAAGAACCGTCTTTTTGAGTTAATTGTGCAAAACCTACTAGTTTAGTATCTGTTTGCTCGCGAGCTATATAAACAGCTGCTTCTGGCCCGAACAAAGCAATGTCAGCACTATTTGATAATAGAGCGGCAGCACCTCTATCAGCTCCCCATGCTATAGCTAACTCCACATCAAGACCTTCATCTTCAAAGTATCCCTTGTGCAAAGCAACATATTGAGGCGCATAAAATACAGAATGAATTACTTCAGATACTCGAACTTTTGGCATGCTTTCTACATCATTTTCTTTACAGCCACTTAATAGAGTTGCACTCATAAAAAGCACTAATAATAGAGCAAGATAAGTTATTTTTTTCATATCATCACCCTTTCTTGTACAAATATTATATTTAGGATTAGGACTTTTGTTACAAGCAATGTTAGTTATGATATAATAAACTTAGAATAGTTATATGAGGAGGCTGCAAATTGAAAGTATCAATAATTGGCTGTGGACGGGTGGGAACTACAACTGCATATGCTATAGCATTGCAAGGGTTAGCAAAAGAGTTGGTACTTGTTGATGTTGATGGAGAAAAAGCTAAAGGGGAAGCGCTAGACATTGTGCACGGAACAGGTCAACTACCTAACATATCTGTTTCATCAGGAGGTTACCAAAAAACTGCTGACTCTGATATTGTAATAGTAACAGCAGGTATTCCAAGAAAGCCAGGTGAAAACAGGTTAGACCTTGCTAAAAAGAATGTGCAAGTTGTTAAAGATATAATAGATAAAGTGATGAGCGTCAATTCAGAGCCATATATAATTATGGTATCTAATCCTGTTGATATAATGACTCAAATTGCATTTAAGCAGTCAAAACTTCCGTACCAAAAGATATTTGGACTGGGAAATGTATTAGATTTATTAAGATTTGAATCTTTGTTAGGTAATTATTTAGGTATACATCCAGCAAATGTTAGCTCTATGGTAATTGGAGAACATGGGGATTCTATGGTTATATTAGATGACAATACATATATTTCTGGTGTTCCTTTAAATAGGTATAAAGTAATTTCACAACAAACTTTAGCCAAAATAAAAGAAGATACTGTTAAAGGAGGAGCTCAAGTTATTGAAAGAAAGGGAGGTACCTTTTATTCAGTATCCTTAGCAATTTGCAAAGTGGTTGAGGCAATCAATAAAAATACAAAGGAAATTTTGCCGGTGTGCTATTATCATCACAACAACGAAACAACATATAGTGAACCTGTAATAGTTGGCAAAAATGGCATAGAGCATGAAGTAAAACTTGATTTATGTCCAAGTAAGCAAGTTAAACTACAAAACTCTATATCAATTATAAAATCAATGCTAAATGATATAGAAGCTTAAGCAGGAGGTGTTATAGCGTTGAACTCAATTTATATTAAAATTTTTATAGTAGCGTTATTTTTACCATTACTTATAACAGGATGCGATTTATCTTCAATAGAAGACTATGAACCTGAGGAAGTCTTAACAAAAGTAAAAGAAAATATGGAAAACAACAATAACTATCAGTTTAGTGTTCAGTCTAGCGCTCAAGACAATGGTGCTGGAGTTAATGTTTCTTTACGTGGCGTCGAAATATTTGCTGATGATATGATGTATTTAATTGGAGAAATTGGCTCAAATAGAGTAGAATTTTATAAACGGGATACAGACAGGTTTATTAAAAGGGATGCTAGTGAAGAATGGACTGACATTAAAGAATACGGAGACAAGCGTATAATAAGTCTTATTTCTGGGCCTTCTCATTTTAAAACTTTGATAGATAAGGGCGAGTACGAAATCATGGAAGATTTTGCCTTAGTACAAGATGAACAAACACTTGTAATTTCAGGCTCTTTAAAAGATGAATATATCATAGAATACTTAGAGACTATAAATTTTTTATCAACTGATCAAAAAGAGGATTTAAGTAAAAAAGATAATTTTATTGTTGGAGTGTCTTTTTATATTAACGAACAAATAGAACTCCAGAAATTAGAGGTTTTTGTAAACAGTGAATCAGGAAAGAAGTCTTTACTAAAAGAAATTGAAGTTTTAGATAAAAATGTGGAAATAGATTTAGATATATCTAACTAAGTAAAATGGAGGTTCAGTGTGTGAAAAATGTAGCTGTACATAAGTTGCAAAAAAAATTTAATCTTACTATTTTTTCTGGCGAAGAGTTACTAGACAAAAAACATATAACAATAAAAGATATAAGTAGGCCCGCTTTAGAACTAGCAGGTTACGATGCGTACTACCCCAAAAAAAGAATTCAAGTGTTGGGAAAAACGGAACTTACTTTTTTGTATAGCTTAGAGCCTGAAGTTCAAAAATTGCGTTTTAAAAACCTTCTTTTAGAAACAGTTCCCTGTATTATTTTGACTAGAGGTTTTAAGCCAACAGAAAGCATGCTGTCTTTGGCTCAAAAAAGTAATATCCCTATCTTAGGAACTGAAAGAACAACTACAGATTTTATTGCTTTGTCTACGGATTTTTTAGATAGAGATTTAGCACCAACCAAAACAATCCATGGCGTTTTAGTTGATATTTATGGTGTAGGGGTGTTAATAAAAGGGCAAAGTGGGATAGGTAAAAGTGAGACTGCTTTGGAGCTTATAAAAAGGGGACACAGGTTAATCTCAGATGATGCTGTGGAGTTGAGAAGTATACGAGAAAGAGCAATTATTGGAGCTGCACCAAAAGTGTTAGAGCACTTGCTAGAAATCAGAGGGGTAGGACTTATAAATGTGGTAAGTTTATTTGGAACAGGATGTGTAAGAAGTCAGAAAGAAGTGGAACTTGTAATAAATTTAGAGCATTGGGATGATAAGAAGAGTTATGAACGCTTGGGCTTAGATAAACACTATTTTGAGGTGTTTGGTGTAAATATCGAAATGCATACGATTCCTGTCGCTCCTGGTAGAAACTTGGCAATTATTATGGAAATTGCAGCTATGAATCATAGAGCGAAGAAAATAGGAACTAACACACCAGAAGAATTTAGTAAAAAGCTAAATTCTTTAATAACTCAAAACCAATAAAATATCACAGTAGAAGTAGGAGGAGTCATAATGTCTAATAAAAGAATTAACAATAAATTCAGCAAAGTATTCAATATAAAATTAACTCACCGACTAGGTTTTCAAATTACTATAGCAATGGTTATCGCTACTATTTTAACTACGCCGCTTAATGCATTTTTGGTTAATAAACTAGAGGCTCTTGAACTGGCACAAAGTACGGAACTTTCATCTTTTTTGATTGTTATCATTAACAATGGTTTTACAGTTGGTTTAAATGTGCTTACTGTTCTTGTAGTTACATATTTCTTGATAATGAGACCTGTAAATAAAATTCAAAAGTTAGCCCAGAGGATAGCACAAGGGGATTTAACGGTGGACCAGGAAACCTATCCTAAAAATCAATTAGGCAAATTAGCTTTTGAAATGCACAAAATGTTAGAAAATAATAAAACGTTGCTTAGTGGTATAAAAAATATGGCGGTGGAGCTGTCAGAAGCATCGGAAAAAATGAGAAGGGGGACCTCAGAGGTAAGCCAATCATCTGAGCAAATTTCTAGTACAACCCAGCAGGTAGCATCTCAGGCAGAAACTCAATCGGAGTTTTTAGATGATGTTAACAGCATAGTATCAGCTAGTATGAATAATTTAGTGGAATTAAGCAGTGAGTCAGAAAGCGTTGAAAGCCAAACTGCTAAAGCTATAGAAAATATTGGAGATGGTGAAAAATCAGTGCAAGATGTATTTAAATCAATAAATGATATCAGCAATGACATAATAAGTCTAGCTGAACAATTAAAGGGTTTAGGTGCTGAGATTGAAAGAATAAATGAAATAGTTGAAATTATAGCTAATATTTCTAACCAAACAAACCTATTAGCTTTAAATGCTGCTATTGAAGCTGCTCGAGCAGGAGAGGATGGCAAAGGATTTGCAGTAGTAGCTGATGAAGTTAGGAAATTAGCGGAAGAGTCCCATAGCTTTACTGATGAAATTAGAACTATTGTTGAAAAAATACAGGTTAAAACAGATGATACAGTTAAGCAAATGAATGACAGTAGAAATACTGTGAGCACAGGAGTAAAAACTGTTGAAAAAACAGGGGATGTAATACAAAATACCCTTCAACAAACAGAAGGGATCGTTGGGCAAATTCAACAAGTTACTGCTAAAATAACTAGCTTGTCGGAAGAAACTAGACCTATAATTACTAAAACCAAAAAAGCACAAGATATATCACATAATAACTTATCTAACATTGAAAATGTTGCTGCATCAATGGAAGAACAAACTGCACTAACTGAAGAAATAAATGCGATTGCAGAAAAGCTAGAAGAATTTTCTTTAGATTTAGAAGAGCAAATTAAAACTTTTAAAATATAAAATTAAGAAGAGGTGTCTTAAACTATCTTTTTTGGTGGTTAAGATAGCTCTTTTTTTTTGCATTATTTTAGCAATAATAAAATAAATATTAAGAAAATAGAGGAAATTTCACATTAAAAAAAGAAATCTTTATAAAGAGAAGATTTTAAAAATTGAAACGGGGGATTTTTATGAGGATAAAAAAACACCCAATTAAAAGTTTTAAAAGGGGGAAAAAGATAAGCTTTCATTATAATGATAGAAAAATACAAGCTTATTTAGGTGAAACTATAGCCGGTGCTTTACATGCAGCTGGGTATAGGAAACTAACTAAAAGTCAAAAACGAGGTAGGGATAGGGGGTTGTTTTGTGCTATAGGAAAATGCTCTGCATGTTTGATGATAGTTGACAACATTCCTAATACGCCTATTTGCACAACTAAAGTTAAACCTGGTATGGAAGTATTTAGTCAACATTAAGGAGGGGTAAATTTGATAACAATAGATGCATTGGTTGTAGGAGGAGGACCAGCAGGAATCTGTGCTGCTTCTACTTTAGCTGAGAAGGGCTTGGAAGTTTGGTTGGTAGATGAAAGTGATCAGTTAGGGGGACAGTTAATCAAACAAACCCATAAATTTTTTGGATCTAAGGAACACTATGCCGGCCTTAGAGGGATAGACATACCAGATAAAATTGACTTAGAGCAAGTTAAGGTGTTGTTAAATACTTCTGTTATAGGATGTTACGAAGATGGAGTTTTTACACTGTTGTTAGATGATAAGGTTTACTTAAAGGTTAAACCTAAAGGGACAGTCATAGCTACAGGTGCCCAAGAAAGGTTTTTGCCTTTTGAAGGTAACGATTTACCTGGAGTGTACGGAGCTGGTGCTGTTCAAACACTGATGAATAAAGAAGGAATATTACCAGGTAAAAAAGTTTTAATGATTGGTGCTGGCAACATAGGGTTAATAGTAAGCTACCAGCTTATGCAGGCAGGGGTGGATGTAGTAGCAGTAATAGAAGGCAATGATAGCATAGGGGGGTATTGGGTTCATTCTGCTAAGATTGCAAGAGCTGCTGTTCCTATCTACACTAATCATACAATTATAAAAGCAGTTGGAGACTCTGAGGTAGAAGGTGCTGTAATAGCAAGGTTAAACAACAAATGGGAAGTTGAGCCAAGTACAGAATTTAATGTAGAAGTGGATACAATCTGTTTATCGGTTGGTCTTACTCCTATTAATGATCTACTATGGCAAAGAGGGTGTGAAATGCAGTATATAAAAGAACTAGGCGGGTATGTTCCATTAAGAAACCGTCATTTGCAAACAACAATAAATAATATTTATGTGGCAGGCGATGTTACAGGAGTGGAGGAAGCCAGCTGTGCAATGGTAGAAGGCAAAGTGGCGGGTCTAGCTTTATCTATGGATATAACAAATAGGGATTTAAATAAAGAGCTTAACTTAGTATTACAAAGTCTGCGGTGGTTAAGAAAGGGAGAAGTAGCAAAAAATGTTCGAAAAGGTCTCGACAGAATTGGGGTGGTCGAATGTTAATAAAAACGGGAGTTCCTCAAAAGAAGGACCTAAAAGAAATAATGCCTAGTCAAAGGCGCATGGAACGTGGACCTGTTGCTATTTTTGAATGTTTTCAACCTATACCATGTAACCCCTGTGAAGATAGTTGCCCGCAGAAAGCGGTGGTAATAGGTCAAGATATAAACAACATCCCTGATATAGATTTTGAAAAATGTAATGGTTGTTCAATATGTGTAAGTGTGTGTCCAGGGCTAGCAGTTTTTGTAGTTGATGTGAGTGGGGAGAAAGGAAAAATAACTTTGCCATATGAATTTATACCATTGCCAGCTATTGGAGAAGAGGTGATTGGATTAAATAGATATGGGAAACCTGTAGAAAAGTGTACTGTGTCCAATATACGAACTGGTAAATCTTTTAATAAAACAACTTTAATAACTATCGAGACTTCTACAAAAGGTGCAGATGAAATTAGATTTATAAAGCTCAAGGGGGAAAAGATTTATGAATGATAACATTATAGTTTGTAGATGTGAGGATGTAACTGTTGGAGATATAAAGAAACTAATTTCCGATGGAATAGATAGTGCTGAGGAGATTAAAAGAATCTCTAGAATGTCTATGGGTTGCTGTCAAGGCAGAACATGTGGTGGTATTTTACAACAAATATTAAGTTCTGAACTAAACAAGCCTATTGACAAAATTTCCCTTTGGCAAAAAAGACCTCCGGCAAAACCAGCAATGATGAAAGTGTTTTTGGGAGGTAATAAAGGTGCAAAATAATGCTAACGTAATTATAATTGGGGGAGGAATAGTGGGGACTTCTCTTGCTTATCATCTTGCTAAACAGGGAATAAAGGATATTGTATTGCTAGAAAAAGACTATCTTGCTGCTGGGTCCACCGGAAGATGTGGGGCAGGTGTTAGACAGCAGTGGGGCTTAAAGATGAACTGCCTTTTAGCTAAAGAAAGCATAGCGGAATTTGAGCAATTACATGAAATGATTCCTACAGACTATGATTTAGAATTTAAACAAAAAGGTTATATGATGCTTGCGTATGATAATGAAATGGTTAATCAATACAAAAGAAATATACAATTACAGCAATCTTTAGGTATAGATGTTGAGTATTTGACTCCCCAAGAAGCTAAAACTATTGTTCCTCACTTAAATACTGAAGGACTTATTGGTGCCACTTTCTGTGATAAGGATGGCCATTTAAACCCATTTACCACAACACTTACTTATGCTATTGGTGCTAATCGATTAGGAGCAAAAATTTATAAAAACACAAGAGTATTAGACTTAGTTAGGGAAAAAGGGAAGATTAAAAAGGTTATCACTGATAAAGGGGATATAAGCGCTGATCTTGTTATAAATGCCGCTGGTCCATATTCTAAGGGTATATCAAAAATGGCAGGGATAGATATTCCTGTTTTTTCAGAACGCCACCAGATATTAGTTACTCAATCAATAAAACAAATCCAAGATCCTATGGTTATATCTCTCAAACATGGCTTCTACTGTCAACAAACTCCCCATGGAAGTTTTATAATGGGTTTTGGAGACCCTAATGAATTAAAAGGAACAGATACCACATCTACTTGGAATTTTTTAGAGGAGATGGCGCAAAAAGTGCTTCCAGTCTTACCTTCTCTTAAAAATTTGAAGGTTGTAAGACAATGGGCAGGTTCTTACAATATAACTCCAGATTCTCAGCCCATATTAGGAAACTCAGAGGAAGTTGAAAACTTTTATATGGCAGTTGGCTTTAGTGGACATGGATTTATGATTGCCCCTGCTGTAGCTAAAGCCATTTCAGAAACAATAGTAGGAAAAGAACCTACTGTTGATATCTCAATGCTTAGATTAAAAAGATTTGAGGCTGGTAATTTAATTAAAGAACCGTCTGTTGTATAGGGTTATTAATACCTATCTAGTTTTCGCACTTTAAAAAAATTACATTTTTATAGGAGAGTAGAGTAATGTGCTAAAGTGAAAGTGTCCAATGCTTTTGATCTAATGTTCTATTCTATCTGCAACTGCTAACCACTGTATCTAAGCCTAAGCAGAATAAGCAAATTTGGGGTGAGTTTCAGACCCAGCATGTAGCTAATATGTACGTTTTCGCGGCAATTGTTTTTAGTATTGGCAATTAGTTAACTTGCTCTCAAGGTCCGCCGAAGGGCCTAGCCCGCAAGGACATTAAGAACAAACCTTAGTTGGCCACGGTAAACACTACGAACAAGCTACATGTTTGGTCCAACCCTACTTACATTAGATGACCATATAGGAAAACCTGTTTTTATACTTTCCACCATCCAACCATCTTCTATATTATTCAGTCTCATTACTCAATTAATATTGACTTTACAATGTATTTTGCTTATAATTATTGTTAAACTATACATATAAAGGTTTTGATCAGGAGGAGTAGGTACTTACTGTTGTTCAGAGAGGGAGATTATAAGCTGTGAGTTTCCCCAATAAGTGGTTCCGAAAGTCGCCTGAGAACTGTTTCCCCTACGCATTGCTAAGGGAAGCCGGGCATTTTAGCCCGTTATCATATCCGAGAGCTGGTATATTATATCAGAACTTAGGTGGTACCACGGAGGCTGAACCCCTTTCGTCCTATGGATGAAAGGGGTTTTTTATGTTATTTAGAAGTTAGGTAATTACAAAATAATAAAATTTTAAACTCCTATACAGTTATATCACTTGACTCTTATACTAGGAGTTTGAGAATATTTTTTAAAATTATCTATAAAAACACTGCTATATCAAATGTAGTATAATTTTGCATCGCCTATTATTTAAAAGTATGAAGGAGGAATTGAAATGGACAAAACATTTACCCCACAGAATTTTGAACAAAAATGGTATGATGTGTGGATGGATAACAATTTATTTGCTCCATCTGGCGATAAAGACGCCGAGCCTTATAGCATAGTAATACCGCCCCCAAATGTAACGGGAGCGCTACATTTAGGACATGCGCTGGACGGAACGTTGCAAGATATTTTGGTTAGATGGAAAAGAATGCAAGGTTTTGATACTCTCTGGATACCTGGAACTGATCATGCTGGCATAGCTACTCAAATAAAAGTTGAGGAACACTTAAAAAAAGAAACTGGAAAAACTCGTCATGATCTAGGCAGAGAAGAGTTTTTAAAACTAGTTTGGCAGTGGAAGGATGACTACCATAAACGAATTACTTCTCAATTTAAAAAGCTTGGTGTTTCTTGTGATTGGTCTAGAGAAAGATTTACTTTAGATAAAGGTTGCTCCGAAGCAGTTAATGAAGTGTTTATTCAACTTTATGAAAAAGGTCTTATCTATAGAGGTAATTACATCATAAATTGGTGTCCCCGTTGTAAAACAGCTTTATCTGATATTGAAGTCGAACATATAGATAAGCAAGGGGAATTATGGCATATTAAATACCCTATAGTTGACTCCAATGAATACCTAGTAGTAGCAACAACAAGGCCTGAAACTATGCTAGGAGATACCGCTGTAGCCGTAAATCCAAAAGATGAGAGATATGCCCATTTGATAGGCAAAAAAATACTATTGCCTATTACTAATAGACAAATACCTATTATTGCTGATGATTATGTTGATCTTGAGTTTGGTTCTGGTGCAGTTAAAATTACACCAGCCCATGACCCAAACGATTTTGAAATGGGCACAAGGCATAGCCTTGAAAATATAGTAGTAATAGATGAAGATGGAGTAATGACAGAAAAAGCCCTTCACTTTAAAGGAATGGATAGATTTGAGTGCAGAAAGAATTTAATAGCAGAACTTGATAATAAAGGCTTGTTAATTGAAATAGAAGATCATGACCACTCCGTGGGACATTGTGAAAGATGTGAAACCATAGTGGAGCCTTATCTTTCTGACCAATGGTTTGTAAAAATGAAGCCGCTAGCGGAGCCCGCTATTAAAAAGGTTAAGGACGGAGAAACTCAATTTGTACCAGAAAGATTCACAAAAATATATTTAAATTGGGTAGAAAATGTTAGAGATTGGTGTATATCAAGACAACTTTGGTGGGGGCATAGAATACCTGCTTGGTATTGTGGATGCGGAGAAGTTACAGTATCGAAAAAGGAGCCAGTTAAATGTCATAAGTGTAACGGCACACAGCTTAAACAGGATGAAGATGTTCTTGACACATGGTTTTCTTCAGCATTGTGGCCTTTTTCCACCATGGGTTGGCCTGAGCAAACCGAAGATTTAAAAAGATATTTTCCTACATCCACCCTTGTAACGGGATATGACATTATTTATTTTTGGGTGGCACGGATGATTTTTACTTCAATAGAATTTATGGATGAAACCCCCTTTGATGATGTATACATCCATGGTCTTATAAGAGATGCCGAAGGGAGAAAAATGAGTAAATCTTTAGGAAATGGTATAGATCCGATAGAAGTCATTGAAAAGCAAGGGACAGATACCTTACGCTTTGCTTTAATAACAGGTATAGCTCCAGGAAATGACACAAGATTTAGCCAAGAAAAGCTAGACAGCAGCGGGAACTTTGCCAATAAAATCTGGAATGCTGCTAAGTTTGTGCTTATGAATTTAGAAGACTTTGATGGTAAAGAGATTGAACATAACCAGCTGTCATTAGCAGATAACTGGATATTAAGTAGGTTAAATACGACTAAAGCTGAAGTTACAAAAGAGTTGGAAAGGTATGAGTTAGGGAATAGTGCGCAAGCTATATATGACTTTTTATGGAATGAATTTTGTGATTGGTACATTGAGTTAAGCAAACCCCGTCTGTATGGTGAAGATGCTAACCAAAAACAAGTAGCAATGTGGGTGTTAAATCATGTTTTAGAAGAAACTATGAAGCTTTTGCATCCTTTTATGCCATACATTTCAGAAGAAATTTACAGTAACCTTCCATACAGTAAAGGATACCTTATCACATCAAGTTGGCCTAAAGTAGATAATAGGTTTGTGGATAAAAAAATAGAGGCTTCATTTGAGTCAATAATGGAGGTTATTCGCGCTATACGAAATATAAAAAGCGAAATGAATGTGGCAAATAATAAAGATGCAGAAGCAATATTCTTAGCTAATGATACAGAAGGATTTAAGGTTGTAAAGGAAGGAGAACTTTATATAAAACCTTTAGCCGGACTAAAAGACCTTGAGATAAGCCTAAGTGGTAAAAAACCACAAAAAGCTATGTCTAAGGTCGTGAACATCGGGGAGTTTTATATGCCTCTTGCCGGCCTTATAAATATCGAAGAGGAAATTAAAAGGTTGCAAGAAGATGTTAAGAAACTAGAGTCAGAAGTTACAAGGGTGCAGAAAAAATTACAAAACCCAGGGTTCGTTAACAAAGCTCCCAAACAAGTTGTTGAAAAAGAAAAGGAAAAAATGGAAAATTACAACCAAAAACTTTTAAAAGTCAAAGAAAGAATTAAGGAGCTTAAAAGTTAATGGAAATAATAAACCTTGTAAACTCCCTAAATACTTTCGGAATGAATAGCCAAGGGTGCTTAAGAATGCGTAAGCTTTGTGCTTTGTTAGGAGAACCACAAAATAAACTGAGGGTTATACATGTTGCAGGAACTAATGGTAAGGGTTCCGTTACTGCAATTTTAGCAAACGGTTTAAAACAAGAGGGTTTTAAGGTGGGGGCTTACACTTCCCCTGCCTTAACTTCCTTTGTTGAGAGAATTCAAGTTAATGGAAATTATGCCAAAATTGATGAGTTAAATAAGTACCATAAAAAGCTTTCTTCTGCTATAGAAAAACTAAAGGATGATCCATTGGGAGAGCCTACAGAATTTGAAGTTGTTACTGCACTAGCTTTTATGTATTTTATTGATAAAAAGGTTGATATAGTGATACTAGAAGTGGGTTTAGGAGGGAAATTTGATGCTACCAACGTCATAGATAAGCCACTAGTATCTGTTATTACATCTATTTCAAAAGATCATACCAGTATTTTGGGAGATACTTTAGAGGAAATTGCCGCTGAAAAAGCGGGGATAATAAAGAAATGCTCACCTGTAGTTCTTGGTGATTTAGATAAAAGGGCTTACACTACTATAAATAACATAGCTTCTGGCATAGGAGCTCCTATATTTATTGAGAAAAAATCAGATATTGAATTCCTTAAAATGGAAAGTGAAAGTCAAGTGATAAAAATTGATAAAAGATATGAAACAAAATTTTCCCTCTTAGGTAGCCATCAGCTGGAAAACTTAAAAACTGCATTACAAGTAATAGAGGTCTTAAAACAACAGGGGATTAAAATAGATAATAAAAAGTTTTATGATTCTATATCAAAAATTAAATTATCAGGTAGATTTGAGATAATTAACTATAAAGATAAGAAAGTAATTTTTGATGTAGCCCACAATGAAGGCAGCTATTCAGTATTCTTAAAAAACTTAACAAAAATGTTTAACAATAGGAAAACAGCTATAATTTTAGGCATTTATGCAGATAAAGATATTGAAAAAATAGCAACAATGTTATCAAATAGCAGCTTTAAAATCATAACAACTACTCCTGTAAACAAAAGAGCTATGCCTGCAGAGGCTTTGACTGACTTACTGACTAAACACGGGGTGGAAGTTATCCAAACTATTGATAATCCTAAATATGCACTTAGAGAAGCTTTGGAACTGGATTATGAAATAATTTGTGTAACTGGGTCTTTTAGCACAGTAGGACCAGCAAAGCTAACTTTGTAATCAAAAGCTCAAAGGTAGGAAAATATTACTGAGTTGAGCAAATTGTAAGCTTAAATTCAATAATTGGTGGGGAATTCAAAAATTGTAAGGAGAGTTAGGGTTAGCTATTAATCAGCGGGGAGACGGTCCCCGCTGATTAATTTTACTTTATTTAGATTTGTCGGGAACTCTTTTTTCCTATTGCATTTTATGTTCTTTAGATGCTATAATTAACTTCTGTATAAAGTAAAGATAGGTGGTGAGCAATTTTGGGTTATACAAATGTAATACCGTTTAGTAGAGGTGCAGATTTTTATTATGCTCGTGCTAATAACAGTTATTTAAAAAATAACATGGAGGAAGCTATTACTTATTTAAAACGAGCCATTCAGGTTGAACCTGATAATTTGATAAACCAATTTAATTTAGCTTCTATGTTTTCAGAAGTAGAAAAATTTGAAGAATCCAATAAACTTTTGAAATCTATAGTTAAGAAGGATAAAGAAAATAGTATGCCAGAATGTTGGTATTATCTAGCATACAATTATGGGCAAACTGATAATTATATAAAAGTAAAAGAATGTTTAGATAAGTATTTACAGTTGTCACCAAAAGGAGAGTATGCCTCTCAAGCAGAGGAAATACTATCTAACATAAAAAACTTTCAATATGAATTTGAAGCGAAAGATCAACAAGAGTTGCAAAAAATTGAAAAAGTCTGTTCTGATGGTATTAACTTAGTGGAACAAGGAAATTTTGATGAAGCAATTAAAATGTTTAATAAAGCTGTAGATATTAATAAAAACTTTATAGCCCCTAGGAATAATATAGCACTATGCTATTTTTATAAAGGAAATATACAAGAGGCAATTAATACTTGTAAGGAAGCGCTGAAGATTGATGCAGAAAACATTTATTCCCTCAGTAATTTGTTGATTTTTTATTATAAATTAGGCAATGAGGTGGCTTTTAAAAACACTTTAAATAGCCTCACCTCGTTAGAGCCTATGCATATAGATGAAGAAATAAAGTTAGGAATGACATATGGAACGGTAGGGAAGCACAGTTGGGCATATGCTATGTTTAATTCGATTGTAGAAGAGGAGCCTAGAAATTTTCAGATTGTTTACTTTTCTGCTGTTGCAGCTTTTAACATGAGAAAATTTAAGTTGGCCCAAAAGCATCTTAATCGCCTTAAAGAGATTGAACCCCAAAATCCTTACACCGAATTATATGAAGGCTATATAAAAGATATAGTGGAGGGAAAGTCACTATTTAAACCAATTTCATATGAAATTAAATTGCCGTATAATTCTGTGTTAGAAATTATTAAAAAATTGGGTAAAAGTGACGAAGGGCAGCTTAAGAAAACAATTGATGATACAAAGCTTATCGAAGATATAAAATGGGCATTAAAAAAAGAAGAAACTATGACAAAGATTATTATCGACCTAATTGTAAGCATGGGAAATTCTATGCTAAATTCAATTTTGATTGGATTTATCTATGACTTGCAAATTAAGTATGAGGATAGAAATTATGCTTTTAATGAAATGTCAAATCAAGAAATCTCTTTTGCTGAAAGCTCAAACTGGGCGCCAAGATTAAAAAAACAAAAGTTTACTTCTAAACAACAGGAAGTTTTAGAGGAGGCTTTAAAATATTTACAAGGTGAGTTTGATTTAGCACAAGTATATGCTGCTCAGAGTATCTGGCTAGAATTTGTCAAAGAAAATAATCCTATAATAAAAAAGACAGATCTTTGGGCTGCTTCTTTGGTAGTTTTAGTTGTTTTAGAGACCAGTAATTGCGGCGAAGAAACAAAGGGAGAGGTTTTTAACCATTTTTCTGTTAATTGTAAAGGAGTCACCACAAAAGTACGTAAATTAAAGAAAGGTCTGAAAAGCTTTTAAACTTTACCACAACATAAATGTTGTGGTTTTTTATTGCTACAATTTTAATTTAAAATATGATATAATTTACTGACAATAGTAATTTAACTTAATAACTTTTATAAGATGAAATAAATATGATAAGTTCAAAAAAGTTATAGGATTAGAGTGTTTAATTTAAGTGATTGAAAAATATAGGGAAAGTAAAAGAGATAATTTTAAAAAACAAGTTACCGCCGTGGAGATTTTTGAAAAAAACGTCAAATACTTTACCTTAGGTGAAGTGCATAAAATTGGCGACTCACTAACTGTAGACAATCCTAAATTTGTTAATAAACTTGCTAAAGATCTACATAGTTTTAAATGGTCAAAGGTATATCTGGTAGAAAAGTCATAGATTGAAGAAGGTGTTCTTATTGGAAATGTCTTAGACTTTAGTTTTGACTTTCCGGAAGGGAATATAATAGAATCCCAATAACCAATGCTAAATCCAAATTTTTAGCTAGTAAAAACCTATAGATATATCTCAGATTAGAGCCATAGGCGAAGCTGCAATTATTATTTATAAAAGTTAAAGCGTAATATGTGTAACTGGACGAAAGTAAATCTTAAATGTTAAAAAAAGCGCCTTATAAAAAGATATGATTTAGTTTTTATTCCAGTAAACCGGGATATAAGCCCATGAAGTTTTACGTTATGTTAGGAGTTATTAGCTTTCCACAAATCTCAAAAACTAAAGGAGACCAAAATGTTAAATATAGAAATTGTTATTGATGATACCCCTAAAAAATGCTGTTCTAAAGGTGCCAATTGTGAAGAGTTAAAGATTAATAAGGTGATTGACGACTTTAAGTTAGCTAGTAGTAAAGACGTAAATATTAAAATTATAGGTTATGATTATTTTATTAAAAATCATAATAATAAGGAGTTATTATTGGCTGTTGAAAAAAGACTTTTAAGTTTACCGATAGTTCTTGTCAATGGATTACCAAAGCTATTTGGAAAATTTGATTATAAAGATCTTATAGAGGCATGCTCAGCGTAAAAACAAGTTATATCTTTGATGCAATATTTTTAATTTTTGGGTTATACTACATAAAATATAGGAATAATTTAATATAAATGCTTTTAGGAGGTAAGCTATGAGTCATTTACATGTAACTGATGGTGTGCTGGCAATATGGCTTGTGATAAGTTCAAATATCATAGCTTTGTCATTGCTGTTTTTTACAAGTTACAAAGTAATCAAAAAGGAAGATAAGTTTTATAATAATCTAGCAAAGTTAGGTGTAGTTTCTGCTCTTATGCTAATTGCTATGTCGATACCTTTAGGACCAGTTCCTGCTCACTTGAGCTTAATATTAGTAGCAGCTTTGTTATTAGGGCCTGAGCTTGGCTTTATTTCACTTTTTATAGTTAATCTCATTCTTGCTCTATTTGGACATGGAGGTATCACTGTAGTTGGGCTTAACACTATGATAATGGGAGCTGAGTTAGTAATTGGCTATCATTTGTTTAGCTTAATGCTTTCCAAAGTTAGTTGGAGAAAAGCTATAGCGATAGGTGTTTCAATGGGGTTAATAGTATCTGTAATTTTAATGCTTATAACCTTAACTTTTGCCGGACAAGACCTAACAGAAGCTTTTAGCTCCTGTAGTCATGAACCCCAAACTATAGATGAAGGCAATCACTTTCATGGAGGTCTAGTGGCTATATTAGGTATAGTTATGGTTGGTATAATAATAGAAGTTCTTATAGTAACAGCAATTGTAGGGTATATAAGAAAAGTTAGACCCGATTATTTAGTGAAAGGTGGAAGTTAAGCTTTGGATTTAGCCAATTTAGATCACTTAGCAGTGAATAACAAGGCGCCTTTTTGCTTAAGCAGCACTATTGTAAAAGCATTATTTGTAACTATAACAGTAATTCTATTAATAGCTACAAAGTCTACAATTTATCCTTTGATGATATTTTGTATGTTAATTGCCACAATGATGGCAAATAAAGTGCCTTTGCTAAAAGTGCTGCCATTGTTGTTTTATCCTTTCTTTTTTACAGGGCTTTTTACTTTAATATCTGGATTACCACTGAACCAAAGTTTATGGCTTATTTCTAAGTCTTGTGCAATTGCACTAAGTTTAATATTTTTTATAACTACTACACCTTTATATAACTTGTTTGCCATTATGCAAAAAATTCTGCCAACTCTCTTTGTAGACGGGCTTTTCTTCACATATAGGTCGTTTTTTATTTTTCACAATCTTTTTAGCAATCTTTTTACCGTTCTTAAACTCAAAGGAGGCTTTAATCGAAAAAGAATGATACCCAACATGAAAAATATGGGAGCATTAGTGGCAATAACGTTTATAAAAGCTTTGGACTCAGCTCATAATATGGCTGATGCCATGAGAGTTAGGGGATATAGTTGTGGTACTTTAAAAGAAACAGAGAGTTTTAAAGTAAGTGTATGGGATTCTTACCCTATAGGGTTAACTATAATATTTATCCTTAGTTACTTATGGGTTTAATAAGTAGGGGGACATATAAATGGAACAATTAATTTATGCAAAAGATCTTAATTTTACTTACCCAGACAAAACTGATGTAAAAATTAACGGAGAAATATCCGTTAAAAAAAGTCAACGGGTGGTAGTGTTAGGAGCAAACGGCTCGGGAAAAACAACATTGCTAAAAAGTTTAGTAGGAATAACAAAACCAAATAAAGGTAAGTTAAAGGTTTTTGATCTTACCCCTAGTAAAGAGTTTTCACAGTTTAGGTATAAAGTGGGAGTGGTTTTTCAAAATGCCGAAGAACAAATTATAGCACCAACAGTTTATGATGATATAGCTTTGATGCCTAGAGGGGCAGGCTTAAAAGAGTCGGAGATTGCAGAGAAAGTTAACTGGGTGCTAGAAGAATTACAACTTACTCACCTTGTTCATAAGGTTCCCCACTACTTAAGTGGAGGAGAAAAGAAGAAAGTTGTGCTAGCTGGAGCATTAGTTATGAATCCTAAGCTATTAATTTTAGATGAACCTTTTACCGGCTTGGATCCTAAATCCAAAGAAAGTTTGCTTAAGATTATTAATTATTTTAATAAGAAGTATAATACAGCTATAATTACCACCACCCATGATGTAGAGACTGTTTTTGCCATCAGCGATGAGGTATATATAGTAAGCGATGGAGAAGTGATTGCAAGGGGAAATCCTAAGGAGATTTTTGCACAATCAGAAGTCTTAAATAAAGCTAAACTTCTGCAGCCACAACTTCATCAGCTATTTTCTATTTTGATAAAAAGACAACTGCCTTTAAAACATCCCCAAAACGCAAATGACGGCGCAGAGCAAATTTATCAATTGTATACTCAACTAGTGAAACAAAATAAAATATCATCATAGTACAAGGTCTTAGACTATTTTAGTTTAAGACCTTTTTTTAAGTGAAAAGTAAAGGGTTGACATTAGATTATTGTTGCGCTAATATATGACTAAAGGGTAATATAGTCATATAAAAAGGGGAAGTAAAAATGGAAAAAAATCAGTTTCAAAGTCAATTATTAAAAGCACTGGGTCACCCCCTAAGGCTTAAGGTAGTGAAAAAATTATTAAAAGGGGAGCAATGTGTTTGTGAGTTAGCTCCGGCTCTTGATTGTGAGCAATCTAATCTATCAAAGCATTTAGGTGTGCTAAAAAAGGCGGGTATTTTAGTTAGCAAAAAAGACGGACTTAAAGTCATATACATGATTAAGCACAAAGAAATATTATCACTTTTGCAGATTATTGATAACATACAAGAAAAAGAAATAAAAGCATTACAAAGATTATTCTATGAGGAGGAATAACGATGACTTTAATTATTGAGTGGTTTCTAAGTGGTATTAACGAGGTATGGTATTATATGACTAATCATTTTTTAACATGTATATTACCGGCATTTTTTATTGCAGGAGCCATTGCTATGTTTTTATCAAAAAATGCTGTACTTAAATATTTTGGAGCTCAAACAAAAAAATATATTTCATATTCTATAGGTTCGGTATCAGGCATTTTGTTGGCTGTATGTTCTTGTACCATTATTCCTCTTTTTGCAGGAATTTATAAGAGAGGGGCAGGACTTGGTCCGGCTATTGCTTTTTTATACTCAGGACCTGCCATTAACTTACTTGCCATAACCCTTACATCTTCCGTTCTTGGCTGGCAGATGGGTTTGGCTAGAATAATTGGAGCAGTAGTTTTTGCAATTGTTATAGGATTGCTAATGTCTTTAATTTTCCCAGAAGAGCATAAACAGGATAGCAATTTATTCAGTGGGCAACAAGAACAAGAAAAGAGTAAAAAAGCAGTTGCAGGTTTCTTTGCCTTGTTAATAGGAATTTTATTTTTCGGCACATTAGATTATAGTTTTGTATCAAATACTCCCATAGCAGCAGTTTTTGGAACCAGTGAATCAACTTTTACAAGCACGCCGATTGTAGAATTGGTAGTTAAATATACCATCTTAATAGCGTTAATTATTGTAGTTAGTATTGTGACAAAGCGCTTATTTGATAAAGAGGAAAGGCAAGGTTGGGTTGATGAAACCTTTGGATTAATGAAACTTATTTTTCCTATGCTTCTTTTAGGTGTTTTTATTGCGGGGGTTATTAAAGTTGCCATACCCAGTGAAGTTATTACAAGTCTAGTTGGCAGTAATTCACTTGCAGCAAACTTTATAGCGGCAATTTTTGGAATGTTGATGTATTTTTCAACTTTAACAGAAATACCGATATTGGAGAGTTTTATGGATTTAGGTATGGGTCAAGGGCCGGCCCTATCTCTACTTCTTGCTGGTCCTGCTTTAAGCTTACCCAACTTGCTTTCAATAAGGAATGTACTAGGAACAAAAAAAACAGCTGTGTATGCGGGATTGGTGATAGTAATGGCTACTATAGCAGGAATGTTTTTTGGTGCTATAGTAAGTTAATAAAATAAAAAAAGGAGAGATGTTTTATGAAGATTAAAGTATTAGGATCAGGATGTAAAAACTGTGAAGTGGTGGTAGAAAGAGCAAGAGAAGCTTTGACAGAATTAGAAATTGAAGGAGAGGTCTTAAAAGTTACTGACCTTGACGAAATTATTAATCTTGGAGTTATGATGACACCAGGTCTTATTATCAATGATAATATTAAAGTAACTGGCAAGGTTCCAAAAACTAAGGAAATAGTTAAATTTATTGAAGAGGAAATTTAAAAAGAATAAATCCCCCCTTTAGTGACTATTGACTAAAGGGGGGATTTTTCTATAGCGACTTACTTTAGTGTTACTCCCTCTGATTGAAGCTTTTACTTTTTTGCAGTTATATTTTAATAGTTTTAGCAATAGAATGTTGAAAAGGAGGTGTGTAAATTGAATTTTCAAAGAGTGTTTTCAATTATTCTGTTAGCCTTAATAATGGGTAGTTTACTTTACAATTTTTCTTCTGGGAATAAAATGGCAATGACTCAAGAAAGACAACTTCCTATATATAGTGTACAAACAGACAAACCTCAAGTGGCTATCTCTTTTGATGCAGCTTGGGGGGCTGATTACACTAAAGAAATTTTAGATATTTTAGATGAATATGATGTAAAGACTACTTTCTTTTTGGTTGGTTTTTGGGTAGATGAGTACCCTGAGATAGTTAAAGAAATACATAAACGAGGTCATGAAATTGGGAATCACTCCACTACACATCCACAGATGAGCAAGCTTACATCAGAGCAAATAAAAACAGAGTTATTAACAACAGAGGAAAAGATTTATGAGTTAACTGGTCAAAAAGCAAGCATTTTTAGACCACCCTTTGGTGACTATAATGATAATTTAATAAACACAGCAAAGAAAGTAGGTTATCATACAATACAGTGGGATGTAGATTCTTTGGATTGGAAAGAAAGAGGAGTAATGGATATAGTCGAAAGGATAAAAGCCAAGACTTCTGAAGGTTCTATAATTCTGTTTCATAACAATGGTAAGTATACTGCAGAAGCTTTACCTTTGGTTTTAGATTATCTTATAAAAGATAGAGGTTGGGAAGTTGTTCCTATTTCTGAGTTGATATACAAACAAAATTATTATATAGATCATCAAGGGCAGCAAATCAAAAAATAATTGGGGGGATGGTAATGGGAGGAGAAGTGAACAAATTAATAATATTAACAGTGATTGCAGTTATCAGTACTTATATAATGTCAAACTCCATGTTAGCTCTTATTGCTCAGCATGGTAATGCCCCAACAGCCACTGAACAGGTATCAGCTTCCCCAAACAATAAGGATGAGGAAAAAGACGAAAGTGGACAAGTTGAACAAAAAGACGTAAAAGAAGAAACAATATACGTGATTCAAAATGGCGTTTTTGAAAGTGAGGAGGGAGCAGGAAATTTAGTAGATGCAATTAATTATCATGGTTTTCCGTCCTTTAAGGTAAAAGAGGATGGTGAATACAAAGTTTATTCTAATATTAACAATACAGAAGATGTTATTCGTACAATTCAAAAGCAGCAAAAGGATAAAGGGATAGATAATTACTTAGTAAGTCAAGAAGTAAGTTTTAATAAAAATGAAGAAGCAAAATATCTTTTTCAGTTGGTAGATGGACAAGAGAGTGAAATTGATGTTCCTGAAGGCTCATCGGATGTCATTTTAGAAATTATTACAAACTATACCAAGTGGAAAGAGTCAGAAGAACTAATATATAAAAACACATACCATAAGTTGATATTTGAAACATTATTTTAACATAATGACTGACAAAAAAAATATTGATATATGCACCTGTGGATGATATAATTTTAGCAAGTATCAGGTTGCATTTTTTTTAGAAATTATAGTGAAATGTTTCACAGGAGGAGAGTATATGAATTTAAAAAAAGTTAACCAACTTGTAGAAGGAAAAGTAGTGGCAGGTGAAGAATTCCTAAATAGAGAGATAAAAGCTGCTTATGGTGCTGACCTTTTAAGTGATGTACTTGCTTTTACTGAAAGTAATACACTACTATTAACTGGGTTAGTTAATAGCCAAGTGGTTAGAACTGCGGAGATGCTTGATTTAAGTGGTATAGTAGTAGTTAGAGGAAAAATAGAAACTGTAGAAGACCATACTTTAGAGTTAGCCGAAGAGTGTAATATAACTATAATTGCCACTGAGAAAACCATGTTTGAAAGTTGTGGAATATTATTTCACCATGGTTTAAAACCTTGTGGTTACGCAAATTAAGGTGGAAAAAAATTATGGAAACTTTAAAAGTTGTTTGGCAAGTAGAAAAGATGGATTTTACTAGAGCAGGTGAAGGTTCAAGTAAGATTAAAAAGATGTTGCATCAATTCAGTATTCGACCGGACATTATGAGAAGAGTCGCAATAATTAGCTATGAGGCAGAAGTGAATCTTGTTATTCATAGCTTTGGTGGTGTGCTCCAAGGAGAAGTATTTCCCGATAAGGTTGTGGTTACTGCAAAAGATAAGGGTCCAGGTATAGAAGACCTTTCTAAAGCCATGAAAGCAGGTTTTTCAACCGCTCCTCTTGAAGTTAGAGAGCTGGGTTTTGGTGCCGGGATGGGTTTGCCCAATATCAAGCGCAGCGCAGATAAGCTGGATTTACAGTCCAGTGAAGAAGAGGGGACAGAGTTAGTGGCCACGGTGTATTTAAGTTAACTATTTAATACAAGGAGGGGGATAATGTCTAATTTCCATTCTGTAAATCTTAGAGAGGGATTGTGCAATGGTTGCACAGCTTGTGTTACAGTCTGCCCCACTGAAGCAGTGCGCGTTAATTCTCAAAAGGCAGAAATCATGACAACTAGATGTACCGACTGTGGTGCTTGCCTAAGGGCTTGCCCAAACCATGCAAAAACCGGTAGAGTTGATAATATGAAGGATTTAGATAATTATAAGTATAAAATTGCCCTTCCAGATCCTGCAATATTTGGGCAATTTGCTCCTGATGTTCAGCCTGAAAGGATATTAGGTAGTTTTTTATCTCTAGGGTTTGATGAAGTTTTTGATGTAGCTACTGCTTGTGATTTAGTTTCTAAAAAAATCAAAGAAAAAATAGTAAAAACTAACCACCCGCTAATATCAGCTTCTTGTCCCGCTGTTATCCGTTTAATACAAGCTTTATATCCAGATTTAATTAAAAATTTGGTTACAATCGAAGCTCCTTTGGAAGTGGCAGGGCAATTAGCAAGAAAAAAGGCTATAGAACGAGGGCTAGATTCTGAAGACATAGGGATTTTTTATATTTCACCATGCCCGGCAAAGGTGACGGCTGTAAAAAGACCTGTGGCTAGAAAGAAGTCCAGTGTCAATAAAGTATTATCTATAGTGGATTTATACGGCAATATATTAAAATTTGCTAACATGAAAAATACAAAAACCCTACAATTAAAAGCTTCAGGCAAAGGGTATGGTTGGGCTAGAGCAGGAGGAGAATCTCTGGCAGTGGGAGCATATAATAATGTTGTGGTTGACGGTATTGAACATGTAACAAAGGTATTAGGTGAGATAGAAATAGGTAAACTACCTAATGTTGATTATATAGAGTGTTGGGCTTGTGTAGGAGGGTGTGTAGGTGGTCCACTGGTGGTGGAAAATCCTTTTATTGCAAGAGTGAAAATTAGAAAAAAGGCAGAATTGCTTAATAATAATGTACAAAGTAGTGGAATCGATAAATTAGACCACTCTATCTTTGAGTGGGAAGAAGAAATTAAACCACGGCAAATTATGTCGTTAGACAATAACATGACTGTAGCGATAAGTAAAGGTAAAAAGCTACAGGAAATTTTAAGTAAACTACCTGGATATGACTGTGGTGCCTGTGGTGCACCAACGTGCAGAGCACACGCAGAAGATTTTGTTCAAGGTAGTATCCAGTCCACAAGATGTGTGTTTAAAAAATAATAATACTCTTTTATGAATGTGAGGGGATAAAATGGTGTTAAAAGATCTGGTAGACAAATTAAACTTAATAGAGGTAAATGTTTGTGATTCAAGCTCAGAGGTAAAAGGTGGACTATGTACTGATTTGTTAAGTTTAGTTTTTTCTCATAGTAGTCCAGGTAGCATTTGGGTAACACACCAAAATCACCCTAATATTATTGCTGTAGCGCTACTTGCCGAGTTATCTGCAATTATTGTTGTAGGGGAAGTGGAAGAAGAAACCATCAAAGCTGCTAAAGAAAAGGGAATGAATGTTTTTTCTACACAAAAGTCTTTGTTCGATATAGTAGGCAAATTATACTCTTTAGGAGTAAGCACTGAAAATGCCTCTGTATAAAGGGGATTTACACATTCACACTGTGTTATCTCCATGTTCAGATTTATCTATGGGTCCTAAAGATATAATTAGTGTTGCAAAAGATAGAGGTATTGATATTATAGGCATAACAGATCATAATTCAGCTAAGAACTTGCAAGCTTTTGATGAAATTGCAAAACTTGATAAAGATATTAGTATATTATTTGGAATAGAAGTAGAAACTTTTGAAGAAATACACGTTCTATGTTTTTTTGAAACCCTAGAAACTATTTTAGATTTTGATGCAATAATTTACGCTAGTTTACAAAACATAAGTAACAAACCGGACTTTTTTGGGGAGCAAATAATTGTTAACCAAAAAGAAGAAATAATAGGCTATGAAGAAACACTTTTGCTACAGAGATCCAACTTAACATTAAACCAAATTGCTGCTAAGGTTATTCAATTTGGTGGCATGATTGTTCCAGCACATGTAGATAGAAAAAGCAATGGTTTACTTACGAATTTAGGTTTTATACCTGAAGATATAAAATTCGACGCCATAGAGATTAGTGCTAAATCTGAAATAAAAGAATTAGCATTATCTAATCCAACTTTAAAAGGGCAAAACCTAATTACTAGTTCTGATGCTCACAGTTTAAATGAGGTAGGAAAGGTTTCAATTTATTTTGATGTACCTAAGCCGACCTTTGGTAATATAAAATTAGCTTTTTTAAATCAACTTGGCAGGAGGTGGTGGATTCCAAGTGAGTAGTACCATAGTTACACTGGAAAAGATGAAAGGAGTGGGAAAAATGGAAAATGTAAACAAATGCTGTTGTGGAAGTGAAAATGAAAAAGATGAAAAAAAGATTGAACTGGAAAAATTGTTTGAGCAGTATAAAGGAAAAAAAGGTGCACTAATCCCAGTGCTTCAAAAAGCACAAGATATTTATGGTTATCTACCAAAAGAGGTTATAGCTGATATTGCCGATGGATTAGACTTACCATTAAGCCAAGTTTATGGAGTGTGTACATTCTACTCCCAATTCCACCTAAATCCTAGGGGTGAAAACATTATAAGAGTGTGTATGGGGACAGCCTGTCATGTAAGAGGAGCAGACAAAGTTTTAGATAGATTACAAGAGGAACTTGGTGTTGAGCCAGGTGGCACCACTGAAGACCTGAAGTTTACTTTAGAATCAGTTGCATGTATAGGAGCTTGCGGTTTGGCGCCTGTAATAATGGTTAATGATAATACCCATGGAAGATTAAATGCTGATTCTGTATCAGAAGTTTTAAAGAAGTATAGAAAATAAATGCAAGATGTGTCTCATGTTATTTTAGATTTAGTACAAAACTCTGTATCTGCTAAGGCTGATAAGGTTGAAATAAAGCTTACTGCTTCTAAAAGGCAAGATTTGTTATCTGTATTGATTTCTGATAATGGCAAAGGTATGGATGAGGAACAAGTTAGAAAAGCAACTAATCCATTTTATTCCACCCGAGAAACTAGAGATATTGGTTTAGGGTTACCTTTTGCCAAAATGATGGCGGAACAAGCTAATGGAGATTTTAAAATATTATCCAAGCCTAGTAAAGGAACAAATGTTTACTTTTCTTTTAGGTTATCACATTGGGATTGTCCGCCTATTGGAGATTTGTCAGCAACTTTTGTGTCGCTCTTTATATTTCATAAAGAAATTTTGGTAATTTTTAAAGTGAAGAGTGATGATGGAAGTTTTACTTTAAGCAATCAAGAAATATACAAGGAACTATCAGCTAGCCAAATCACAGAACAGTGGGTAATAGAGTGGGTAAGAGAGTATTTTGAGAAAAACTTGGTGAATACTTTGAAGGAGGGATAGCTGTGAGTAAAAAAATTAATTCTTTGGAAGACTTAAGAAAACTGAGAGCTGAAAAAGAAAAACTTACATCTCCAAGGGAAGGAGATAATATTCAAGTTATTGTTGGTATGGGAACTTGCGGTATAGCAGCAGGTGCTAGAGATGCAATGCTTGCGCTGCTAGATGAAATTAACAAAAAAAACTTGAAGGTAAATGTAACTCAAACAGGATGTATAGGCATGTGTGAAAAGGAACCACTTATTGATGTAATAGTTCCTGGAAAGTCTAGAATAACCTATGGAAACGTAACGGCTGATGTGGCAAAAAATATAGTATCTCAACATTTAGCAAATGGGCAAATAGTGCAGCAAAATGTTGTAGGAAAAATAGAAGAGTAGGGGGGTAAAAAAATGGAACTTTATAGAGGTCATATACTAATTTGCTCAGGAACTGGTTGTATTTCTTCGGGAGCGAATAGTATTAAAGATGCTTTTGAGCAACAATTAGCAGAAAAGGACTTAGCCAAGGAATTTAAGGTTATTGAAACTGGGTGTCATGGTTTTTGTGAGATGGGTCCTATAGCTATTGTTTATCCTGAAGGAACTTTTTATTGTAGATTGGAAGATGAAGATGTTAAGACCATAGTAGATGAACACTTGATTAAAGGAAGGTTAGTGCAGGACAAGCTTTATAACCCACCCCATAGTGAAGACAAAATTCCATCTTATAAAGAAATTGCTTTTTATAAAAAACAGCACCGCATAGCTCTTAGAAACTGCGGGTATGTAAATCCCGAGGATATTGATGAATATATAGTTAAAGGTGGCTATGAAGCTTTAGGTAAAGTTTTAACTGAATTGACTCCAGACCAGGTTATAGATGATATGAAAAAATCCGGGTTAAGAGGTCGAGGCGGCGGTGGATTTCCTACGGGCTTAAAATGGGAGTTTACTAGCAAGTCTGAAAGTGATAAGAAATATATGATTTGTAACGCTGACGAAGGAGATCCTGGTGCTTTTATGGATAGAAGTATACTAGAGGGAGACCCCCATAGTATCATAGAAGGCATGGTGATAGGTGGCTATGCTACAGGAGCTGATGAGGGGTATATATATATAAGAGCAGAGTATCCATTAGCAATTAATAGATTGAAAACTGCTCTAGATCAGGCTAGAGAATATGGAATGTTAGGGGAAAATATTTTAGGGACTGGCTTTAATTTTGAACTGCATATTAAAGAAGGGGCTGGAGCCTTTGTGTGCGGTGAAGAAACTGCTTTAATGCACTCAATTGAAGGCAAAAGAGGAATGCCTAGACCAAGACCTCCTTTCCCTGCTGTAAAAGGCTTATGGGAAAAACCCTCAAATATAAATAACGTAGAGACCTTTGCTAATGTTCCTGTTATTTTTGAAAAAGGTGCTGACTGGTTTGCTAGCTTAGGTACTGAAAAAAGTAAAGGTACTAAGGTGTTCGCTTTAACTGGTAAAATTAATAATACAGGTTTAGCAGAAGTGCCAATGGGTATTACAGTAAGAGAAATAATTTATGACATCGGTGGTGGCATTACTGATAACAAGAAATTTAAAGCAGTGCAAATTGGTGGGCCCTCAGGTGGTTGTTTGCCAGAAAATCTTATAGACCTTCCTGTAGACTATGATTCTTTAATCGAAGCTGGAGCAATGATGGGCTCTGGTGGATTGGTTGTAATGGATGAAGATACATGTATGGTTGACCTAGCAAGATTCTTTTTAAACTTTACTCAAGATGAGTCTTGTGGTAAATGTACCCCATGTAGAGAAGGTACAAAGCGGATGTTAGAGATTCTTGAAAGAATAGTTGATGGAGAAGGTAGAAAAGGAGATATAGAGTTACTTGAAGAGTTAGGTGAAACGATTAAAACCACTTCTCTTTGTGGACTTGGACAAACAGCGCCTAACCCTGTACTAAGTACTCTAAAATACTTCAGAGATGAGTATGAAGCTCACATAAATGATGAAAGATGCCCTGCAGGTGCATGTTCTGCTTTAGCGAAATATGTTATTGATCAAGATTTATGTAAGAAATGTACACTTTGTACTAAGGTTTGCCCAGTAAGTGCAATTGAAGGGAAACCTAAGGAAGTTCATAAAATTGACCCAGAAGTTTGTACAGCTTGTGGAGTTTGTGTAGAAAAGTGTAAGTTTGATGCTATAAAAAAAGGTTAAAAAGGAAGGGATAACAGTGGAGACTATTACAGTAACAATTGATGGTAAAAGGATTTCCGTGTCTAAAGACAGCACGATTTTGGATGCGGCAAAGAAGGCTGATATTGAAATACCTACTTTCTGTCATCACCCTCATATCTCCAATTCAGGAGCATGTCGTATGTGCGTAGTAGAGGTAGAGGGAAGCAACACCCTTGCAGCATCTTGTGTTTTCCCTGTAAATGATGGAATGAATATTAACACAAAAAGTGAAAAGGTGAAACAAGCCCGTAAAACTCTTTTGGAGCTACTTTTAGCTAACCATCCAGCTGACTGTATGACCTGTGAAGCTTCTGGTACCTGTAAACTAATGGAGTATAGCTACGATTATGGAGTAGCAGATAGTAGATTTGAAGGTGCTAGAACTGATAAGCTACACATGGATGATAATTCTTTTTTTGAAAGAGATTATGAGAAGTGTATTTTATGTGGTCGTTGTGTAAGGATCTGTGATGAGGTTCAGGGTAATAATGTAATAGACTTCACTAATAGAGGATTTAACACCACCGTCTCTGCACCTTTTGATGAGGAGCTGGACTTGGGCAACTGTGTTTATTGTGGGCAGTGTATCTCTGTTTGTCCAACAGGAGCACTATACTCAAAAGTTTCTAAAGGAAGAGCTAGGGCTTGGGAAAAGGAAAAAGTTCTTACAACATGCGGATATTGTGGAGTAGGTTGCAACTTTTATTTAGAAGTTAAAGATGATGAAGTAGTGGGTGTTGACTCTCATATTGACAGTCAAGTTAATCAAGGGAATTTATGTGTAAAAGGTAGATTTGGTTGGGACTTTGTAAATAGTCCAGAGCGTTTAAAACAACCTTTGGTTCGTAAAAATGGGAAGCTTGAGCCTAGCACTTGGCATGAAGCCATTGAACTGATTAGTTCTAAACTTCAGGATATAAAAAAAGAGCATGGTCCTAATGCAATAGGTGGCTTAGCTTCCGCCAGATGTACTAACGAAGAAAATTACTTGTTCCAAAAGTTATTTAGAGCTGAGCTGGGAACAAACAGTATTGATCATTGCGCGCGACTCTGACACGCCCCTACTGTGGCTGGTCTAGCCACCTCATTTGGTAGTGGTGCAATGACAAATACTATTGCAGAAATTGAAGATACAAATGCTATCTTAATAATTGGGTCAAACACCACAGAAGCTCACCCTGTAATAGGCATTAGAGTTAAAAAGGCTGTTAAAAAAGGTGCTAAACTAGTGGTTGTTGATCCAAGAAAGATTGAACTTTCTAATTATGCTGATGTATTTTTACAAATAAAGCCTGGCACTAATGTAGCTATCTTAAACGGTCTTCTTCATGTGATTATAAGAGACGGATTGATTGATGAGAGTTATATTAAAGCTAGAACTGAGGATTTTGAAGATGTAGCAGAAAAAGTTAAAGAATATACTCCAGAAAAAGTTGCTAAAATTTGTGATGTAAAAGCTGAAGACATAGTAAAGGCTGCTCATTGCTATGGAGAAGCGGAAGCTGCTTCTATTCTTTATACAATGGGTATTACTCAACATACGACTGGAACAGATAGTGTATTGGCTATAGCAAATATGGCTTTGGCTACTGGGAATGTTGGTAAAGAAAATGCTGGTGTTAACCCACTGCGGGGGCAGAACAATGTTCAAGGTGCCTGTGATATGGGAGCATTGCCAGTCGTTTACACTGGTTACCAAGCAGTTGCAGACGATAAAACTAGAGAAAGATTTGAGAAGTACTGGGGCAAAAAACTTCCAAGTGAGCCAGGGTTAACAATCTCCGGCATGATTAAAGCAGCCAGTGAGCAGAATCTGAAGGCTATGTATGTAATGGGAGAAAATCCAGTGCTAACTGATCCAGATTCTAACCATGTAATAGATGCTTTAAATAACGTAGATCTTTTAGTGGTTCAAGACATCTTTTTAACTGAAACCGCAGAGTTAGCTGATGTTGTCCTTCCTGCAGTGTCTTTTGCTGAAAAGGATGGAACGTTTACAAACACTGAAAGAAGAGTACAAAGGGTAAGAAAAGCTGTGAGTCCTAGAGGTGAATCTAAATCTGATTGGGAAATTTTACAGCTGATTGCAAGTTCTTTAGGTGCTAACTGGAGCTATGAAAGCGCTGAGGACATTATGGAGGAGATATCAAAAGTAACTCCTTCTTATGGTGGAATTTCTTATGAAAGGTTAAAGGAACATGGTTTACATTGGCCTTGTCCATCACCTGAGCATCCTGGAACGCCTTATCTTCACAAGGATAAATTTGCTAAAGGTAAAGGGAAATTCTCAGCTGTAGATCATAAAGATTCCCAAGAAACTCCAACAGAAGATTATCCATTTATTTTGACTACTGGGCGTCACCTATATCACTACCACTCAGGTTCTATGACAAGAAGGTCTGTTGGTCTTCAAGAACATAGGCCTCATGAACTAATGGAAATTAACCCGAAAGATGCTGCTGAGCTTGGATTGGCAGAAGGTGATACTGCAAAAGTAATTTCTCGCAGAGGAGAAGTAACAACGAAGGTTCAGGTAACAGAAAAAGTAGATCCTAAAGTAGTATTTATGACATTCCACTACGCAGAAAGTGCTGCAAATGTACTTACGAACTCTGCAGTTGACCCAAAAGCGCAGACACCAGAATTAAAATCATGTTCTGTTAGGGTTGAAAAAGCTTAATTTAATTTGTAAAATAACATTATATTGTAAGTTAAAGGAAACCCTAATGACAACAAGGGTTTCCTTTTTTAAACTATACTTAAAAAGCTTGTGTTTTTATTTACAAATTTAAAAAACTTATGGTAATATAAAGAAGTAACTTTTAATATATTGATTTAATTCAAAATGAGGAGGATTATTTATGGATAAATATCAAAAAATTCCAGATGTAGTTATAAAAAGACTACCGATATACTTACGCTATTTAGATCAACTAAGTGCTATGGACGTAGAAACCGTATCTTCACAACAGATGGGTGATGATTTAAATCTTAATCCAGCTCAAATAAGAAAAGACCTATCTATATTTGGTGATTTCGGTGTAAAAGGTATGGGGTATCGAGTTTCAGATCTCTCTGAAAAATTGAGGAGCATACTAGGACTTGATAAAGAAATACCAATTATTTTAGTGGGAGTTGGAAACCTGGGCGCGGCCTTGTGTCAATACAACAGATATCAAAGTCCGAGCACTAGAATAGTTTCGGTATTTGATGGCCATCCATCTAAGGTAGGCCAAACTGTTGGGAGTATGGTAGTAAAGCCTATGGAAGATATGGAAGATTTTGTGCAGCAAAATAAAGTAAAGATGGGTATAATTACTGTTCCATCACAAGCTGCACAAAAAGTGGCTGATCAGATGATTGAATCAGGGATAACAGTAATATTAAATTTTGCTCCTACTTTGATACATGTCCCTTCAAATGTTAAGGTGCAGAACTCTGATGTTACAACTGAGTTACAAGCCTTATCGTATTACTTATAATATAAATATTACCCTTTTCTAAAAGGTTTTTATCCCTTAATATAGAATATAGCAAATGGAATAACATTACTTTAAGGGAGGAAATAATAGTGGACAGCATAAGAAAAGAAAAAGATTTGTTGGGTGAAAAAGAGATAAGTAATGAAATGTACTATGGTATTCAAACTCAAAGGGCTATGGAAAACTTTCCCATTACTGGGTATAAGCCGCATCCAACCCTAATTCATGCTTTAGCTATTGTAAAAAAGTCTGCAGCAGAGGCTAACATGGAAGTTGGTCGTTTAAATAAAAAAATAGGGCAGGCAATTTGTCAAGCGTGCGAAGAAATAATTCAAGGTGATCTTCACCAATATTTTGTAGTAGACGCCATTCAAGGCGGTGCAGGGACATCTATGAATATGAATGCTAATGAAGTAATAGCTAACAGGGCCATTGAATTACTAGGTGGTACTAAAGGAGAATATTTAAAAGTATCTCCAAACACTCACGTTAATATGGCTCAGTCAACTAATGATGCTTTTCCAACTGCTATAACGATAGCTTCTTTAAAATTAGCAAGTGGTGTGTTAGCTTCACTAAACCATTTAGTTGAAGCTTTAAAAGAAAAAGAAGCTGAGTTTGATGAAGTTCTTAAAATGGGGAGAACACACTTGCAAGATGCAGTACCGATTAGGCTTGGGCAAGAATTTGGAGCTTATGCTAAAGTGCTTTCTAGAGATATAAAAAGAATTGAGAATTCGTTAGAAGATCTTAAAGAAATAAACATGGGGGCAACAGCAGTAGGTACCGGATTAAATGCTGATCCTAAGTATATTGAAGTTGTTGTAGAAAGAATTACTAAAAATAGTGGGATAGAATTTATGACAGCTTCTAACCTAGTTGATTCTACTCAGAATACTGATGCTTACGTATCCGTTTCTGCAGCTTTAAAAATATGTGCTGTAAATTTATCAAAAATGGCCAATGATTTACGCTTGCTTTCTTCTGGCCCCAAATGTGGTTTAAATGAGATTAACTTACCACCAGTACAACCTGGTTCATCTATTATGCCTGGCAAGGTAAATCCTGTTATGGCTGAAGTTGTAAATCAAGTGGCATTTCAAATAATGGGAAATGATCATACCATTTGCTTGGCTTCTGAAGCTGGCCAATTAGAACTTAATGTTATGGAGCCAGTGCTAACTTTCAACTTGCTACAATCATTAGATATTCTAAGAAATGTAACCACAGTATTTGCTGACAAGTGTATTAAAGGAATTACTGTAAATGAAGAAAGGTGTAAAAAGTTAGTGGAAGGAAGTATAGGTATAGTAACTGCTATAAACCCTCATGTTGGTTATGAGACTGCTTCTACAGTAGCAAAAGAAGCTATAAAAACTGGTAGACCTATTAAAGAAATAGTATTAGAAAGAGGGATATTATCAGAAGAAGAACTAGAAAAAATTCTTAACCCTTATGATATGACTAGGCCAGGAATTTCTGGTTCAGAACTGTTAAAATAGTTTTAGATTATAAAGTTAATGTTATAACTTTAACTTTATATAAATCATTAAATATTTAATAATTAAAGGGGTGAAAAACTTGGAAAAGAGAAGTTTTAAAGGTGGGATTCATCCTCTTTATAACAAGGAGCTTTCTGAAAAAAAGCAAATTGATGTAATGGATGATCCTAAGCAAGTAGTGATACCGCTACAGCAGCACATTGGTGCTCCTTGCGAACCACTTGTATCTAAAGGAGAACAAGTAATAACTGGACAAAAAATAGGAGAAGCAAAAGGTTTTGTTTCTGCACCTATCCATTCCAGTATTTCTGGTGAAGTAGTTGATGTTAATGAAGAACGTATCACTATCAAAAGTGATGGTGATAATAGGTTTGAGCCTAAAGAAGCTAGAAGTTTAAAAGAAATTTCTAGCCAGGAAATCATTGAGATTGCCAAAGAAGCTGGAATTGTTGGGATGGGTGGAGCTGCATTTCCTACCCATGTCAAAATGAAAGCGCCAGAAGGAAAAAAAATTGATACAGTTATTTTAAATGGTGCTGAGTGTGAACCATATCTTACTATCGACGATAGAATTATGGTAGAACAGCCACAAAAGGTAGTGGAAGGCTTAAAAGCATTGATGAAAGCTACAGGTGCTACTAAGGGATATATTGGGATTGAACTAAACAAGCCCAATGCCATAGAAGCTATTGGCAATGCAATACAAGGTGATTCGTCTGTTGAACTTGTAACGTTAGAGGTTAAATACCCTCAAGGAGGGGAAAAGCAGTTAATTAAAGCTATTTTAGACAAAGAAGTGCCCGTAGGAGGACTTCCTGTCGATGTTGGTTCAGTAGTGAGTAATGTTTCTACAGCTGCTGCTTTGGCTGACGCAATAGAAGAGGGGAAACCTTTGTATGAAAGAGGAATCACAGTTACAGGAAATGGCATAGAAAAACCACAAAATATCATTGTAAAAGTGGGAACGACTTTCAAGGAAGTTGTTGAAGCTTGTGGTGGTTTAAAAGACAATGCTGCTAAAGTAATATCTGGTGGTCCTATGATGGGACGAGCTATAGATTCTTTAGATGACGAATTTATAACAAAAGGCACATCGGGAATCCTAGTCCTTACAGAAGATGAGGTTAGGTTAGTTGAAGAAAGAACCTGTATAAGATGTGCAAGATGTGTTGACGCATGTCCCATGAGCTTGATGCCAAATTATCTTGCAGCTTATTCAAGAAAAGAAATGTTTAAAGAAGCGGAAGAGCTTCATTTGTTTAATTGTATAGAGTGTGGATGCTGTTCATATATGTGTCCATCAAAGATTCCGTTAGTACATTTAATAAGGCAGGGAAAAGCGGAAGTTAGCTCTAAAAAAGCAAAAAAGTAGGGTTTTAGAAGGAGGAAATAACATGAGCAAAAAGTTTGTAGTGGGACCTTCCCCGCATATTCGTAGTCCTAGAGATATAGACTATATAATGTGGGATGTAGTAGTTGCTTTAGTTCCAGCTACCATTGCCTCTATTATAATCTTTGGTTGGGCTAGTGCTATTGTATTGTCCCTAAGTTTAATATCAGCTTTATTTTTTGAATGGTTAGTAGTTTCAAGGAAGCCTAAAATCAGCGCTTTTTTAGGAGATGGGAGTGCTGCTGTGACGGGTCTGTTGTTGGGTCTAAGTTTACCGCCTGCAACTGGTATGATGGCTTCTATTGGGGGTTCATGGACACTTCCATGGGCAGTGCCAATCTTAGGTAGTGCTGTGGCAATTTTGATCGGAAAGCATGCTTTTGGAGGTTTAGGTAAAAATCCATTTAACCCAGCTTTAGTGGGTCGAGGCTTTTTAACATTTTCTTATTTAACTCTTATGACAAATTGGGAGCCTACTGGTACATTTGTAGATACAACCACAGGTGCAACTCCATTACAAGGAGAAGCTGCTACCTTATGGGAGTTGTTTATAGGAACTGTACCTGGTAGTTTAGGTGAAACATCTGCTTTGGCACTTATTATTGGAGGTATTTATCTTTTATATAAGGGTCATATAGATTGGAGAATTCCAGGAGGTTTTTTAGGTGCTATGGTTGTATTTTCCTTTATTCACACCGGTTTTGCAGGTGAGTTTGAAGGTTTAGTAGGATTTTTATCTGCAGGACTAGATGAAGCATTATTTCAAGTGCTTTCGGGTTCAGCTTTAATGGGTGCTATTTATATGGCAACCTGTTATGTTACTAGCCCTACTACGAAAAATGCTAGGTTGATATACGGAATAGGTTGTGGCTTAATTTTAATTTTGATTAGGTATTATGCCCAAGCACCAGCGGGATTAACTTATGCAGTGTTATTTATGAATGCTCTAACGCCGATTTTAGATCGACTTACTATTCCTCGTACATTTGGGGAGGTGAAGTAGATGAAAGATATAATTAAAATGATTGCTGTACTTGGTTTAATTGCTGCTGTATCTGCAGGCCTTTTGTCTGCTATTAACGATTTTACGGCTCCAATTATAGAAGAAAATATTGAGCAAAGAAGAAATGAACTTCTAGCAGAAGTAATAGAAGCAGACAAGTTTGAAGCAGTGATGGAAGATGAACCTATAGATGGTGAAGAACCCAAGGAAATTTATAGTGAAGCTTTTAAAAATGGTGATTTGGTTGGATACGTAGTTGAAGTTGCAGCTTCAGGTTACGGAACTGACCCAATAAATATGCTAGTTGGGGTAAATACTGACTATGAAATTACTGGAATTGCTATTTTAAGTCATGCGGAAACTCCTGGCTTAGGTGATCTGGCCTTTGATGATGAATATGTAAAGAAGTTAGAAGGTAGAGACCTAGAGCAAGGGTTTGGTGATATAGATGTAATAACAGGAGCTACTGCTTCTTCAAGAGCGGTAATTACTGGAGCTAGAAATGCTTTGGAAGATCTTACTGAAGCATTAGGAGTTACAGACGAAGTTGTTATAGATCTAGCAGAAATCCCAGATGGAGTATATGAAGGTGCTGGTCAAGGATATGCTGGAGAAATAAGTGTTTCTATAGAGGTTAGCGGAGGAGAGTTAATTAGTGTTGAAGTGCTAGAGCATACTGAAACTGATGGGATTGCTGACCCTGCTCTAGAACAAGTGCCTTCTTCAATGGTTGATGAACAAGAACTTGACGTGGATACAGTAAGTGGAGCAACCGCCACAAGTGAAGGAATTATTGAAGCAGTAAAAGATGCTTTATCAGAGTTTGGTGGAGAAGCTGAAGTTGATATGGACAATCTTGAAGACGGAACTTACGCTGGGGAAGCTGATGGTTTTGGTGGTGTTCTAGAAGTTGAAGTGGTTGTAGAAGGTGGGGAAGTAATTGATATAACTTACACTCACAATGATACTCCAGATTATGCTGATGATGCACTGCCAACGGTAGCACAAGAAATTAAAGAGTTGCAAAGTCTTAATGTAGATACAAGCACAGGTGCTACTGTTTCTAGTGAGGCCTTAGTGGCTGCTGTGGAAGAGGCTCTTCTTCAAGCTAGCGGATCTGCTACTTCTAAAGATGATAGCGATGATGATGCCGAGGAAGTAAGCTTAAATTTAGAAGAAGTTACACTATCAGATATAGATGATGGTACCTATACAGGTGAAGGACAAGGGTTCGAATCTACAATTACCGTAGAGGTTACTGTTCAAGGTGGAGAAATTACAGATCTTACCTTTGATCATGATGATACTCCAAATTTTGCTGATGAACAGTTGCCTCACATAGTAGAAGAAATAAAATCAGAGCAATCTCTTGCTGTTGATATAGAGACTGGGGCCACTTATTCAGCTAGCGGTCTTATTGATGCTGTAATTGATGCTTTGCCTTTAGAAGCTAACTAGGAGGTGAACAAGTTGCTAAATAACTTTTTAAAAGGAATATTTAAAGAAAACCCTGTTTTTGTGCTTTTACTAGGCCTTTGCCCTGCTTTGGCTGTAACTACTAGCGCAGCAAACGGGTTTGGTATGGGTATGGCTACATTAGTTGTGTTGCTAGGCTCAAATATAGTGGTATCTCTTTTTAAAGACTTTATACCCAGTAGGGTAAGAATACCATCTTATATTGTGATTATCGCAACTTTTGTTACTATGGTAGATATGTTTATGGAAGCTTACTTTGTAGAACTACACAACAACTTAGGTCTTTTTATACCTTTGATTGTAGTAAACTGTACTATTTTAGGAAGAGCTGAGGCCTTTGCTTCTAAAGAAAAAGTAATGCCTTCTATAGTCGATGCTTTGGGCATGGGTCTAGGGTTTACTTTGAGCTTAACTGTACTAGGATTTTTCAGACACTTTTTAGGAACAGGTGAACTTTTTGGTGTTCAGCTATTTGAAGGGGCTTTACTATTTTTGCAGCCTGCTGGTGCTTTTCTAAGTTTAGGATTACTGCTAGGAATAGTAAATGCTGTCACTATGAGACGAACCTCTAAACAGTAGAAGGGAGGATATAAATAAATGACTGAATTGTTATCTATTTTTTTTGCCGCTATTTTTGTAAACAACTTTGTGTTAAATCAGTTTTTAGGTATTTGCCCGTTTTTTGGAGTATCTAAAAAAATAGAAACATCTATCGGGATGGGTATGGCGGTTATGTTTGTTATGACCATCGCTTCTATTATCACCTGGTATATTGATAGATTGATTTTAGAAAACTTTGATTTACAATATCTACAAACAATTGCTTTTATTCTGGTAATTGCTTCATTGGTGCAGTTTGTAGAAATGGTTATTCAAAAGGTAAGTCCTACCCTTTATCAAGCTCTAGGTATCTTTTTACCGTTAATAACAACGAACTGTGCTGTTTTAGGGTTGGCTATTTTAAATATTGACCTTGGTTATACCTTAACTCAAACTATCATTCATGCAGTAGGAGCTGCTTTAGGATTCACTTTAGCGTTGGTTGTGCTTGCTGGTATTAGAGAAAGACTAGAATTAACTGGTTCGAATAAATATTTTGCTGGTGTGCCATCAGCGTTTATAGCAGCTGCTATATTGGCAATGGCTTTTGCAGGTTTTGTAATTTAATAGTTACTGGGGGTGTTAAATATGTTAAGCGCAGTTATTGCTTTAGGGTCTATAGGTATTATTTTTGGAGCAATTTTGGCGGGAGCTTCAAAAGTATTTGCGGTTGAAACTGACCCTAAGCTTGATGAGTTAATAGAAGCACTACCAGGTGCTAATTGTGGAGCCTGTGGTTATCCAGGTTGCAGTGGTTTTGCCGAAGGAGTACTTAAAGGTGAGGCACCGGTAGATGGATGTCCTGTTGGAAAGAAAAAGGTAGCCAATGAATTGGCTGACATAATTGGAAAGACCGATATGGAAGCTGCTTCAGATACACCAATGGTGGCTAAAGTAAAGTGTCATGGTACTAGTGAAGTAGCCAAAGATAAATTTCGTTACGAAGGTGTAAAAGATTGTAAGGCAGCAATGCTCATTGATGGTGGACCCAAGGCTTGTAGCTATGGTTGTATGGGTCTTGGAACATGTGAACGAATTTGTCCCTTTGATGCTATAGTTATGGGAGATAATGGGTTACCTATAATAGATCAAGAACTTTGTACTGGATGTAAAAAATGTGTAGTTGCTTGTCCTAAAGATGTCATAGGAATGATTCCACAAGGTTCTGACGTGCATGTTATGTGTAACTCGAATGATAAAGCTAAGAAAGTAATGCAAGTATGTAAAGTGGGTTGTATAGGATGTTCTAAGTGTGCAAAAGCCTGCCCTAAAGATTGTATTAAAATGGAAGATGGGTTGGCAAAGATAGACAATACTATTTGTATTAGTTGCGGAATTTGTGTAAAGGAATGTCCAACTCATGCAATAGAACAGTTATAATAAAAATAAGCGTCCTTAAAATTAGGGCGCTTATTTTTTAGTCTTTATTTAACTACCTATCGTAAATGTGATATAATTGTTTTGCACGATTATTATAGTTAGAGGAGTGACTTTTAGTGAAAGTACTAGCAATCGCTATCAGTGAGAAAAAAGGGGTAAAAAAAACAGTACAACCAGAAGTTATAATTAAAAAAGGATATGGCATTGTAAATGATGCTCATGGTGGGAACTGGCATAGGCAAATAAGTTTGTTAGCCAATGAGAGTATAGAAAAAATGAGACGACAAGGGTTAGATGTAACGTTCGGAAGTTTCGCTGAAAATATTGCTACAGAAGGTATTGAACTTAATAAACTTGAGTTAGGGACAAGGTTAAAAATAGGAGGTGAAGTTGTTTTAGGAGTAACACAGATTGGGAAAACATGTCATGAAAGGTGTGCAATCTACTACCAAGCTGGTGACTGTGTTATGCCTAAAGAAGGTATATTCGCCACTGTTTTAAAAGAAGGTAAAATAAAGCCTGGTGATCCTATAGAAATAATCCCTAGCTATACAGCAGCTATATTAACAGTAAGCGATAAAGGATTTAATGGTGAACGCGTGGATACTGCTGGGCCTGCAGCAAAACTGGGACTGGCTCAAATTGGGATAAAAGTAGAGCAAATGGATATTGTGCCTGATGAGCATGATAAGATAACAGAAAAACTACAAACGTGGGTTGACTCTAACTTATCTATTGTAATTACTTCTGGAGGCACTGGTTTATCTCCAAGAGATATTACTCCAGAAGCTACTCAGTCTTTTGTTGATAAAGAGGTACCAGGAATCATGGAGATGATTAGATCTAATTCTTCAAAATATACCCCTAAAGCTTACTTGACTAGGGGGATATGTGGCATCAGCGACAATACATTAATTATTAACTTGCCGGGAAGTGAAAAAGCTGTAAAGGAAAGTATGGGTATAATATCTCCAATATTAGAACATGCTTTGGAAACCCTACAAGGAAAAACTCAGGATTGTGGACGGTAACTATTAAATACTGTATATAAGAAAGGTGAATTTAATAATGGGAACAATAATGAAAACAACAAAATATCTTGCAGCTTTACTTTTTATGTCTTTAGCTATTGTTGGTTGTAGTTCTTCCAGTGCTGAACTGGAAGTATACAATCACCATTTTTTTGCAATGGATACACTAGTAGAACTTACAGGTCATACAGATGATCCCCAAAAAGCTGAAGAAGCATTTCAAGCCGCTCAAAAGGAAGTAGAACGTTTGGAAAAGCTATTGAGTGCCCATATCGAGGGTAGCGATGTTTATAACATCACAAATAACGCAGGTATTGAACCAGTCAAGGTTTCCGAAGAAACTTTTAATCTTCTGGAAAAAGGCAAGAATTATGGAGAAAAGACAGAAGGAAGGTTTGATATAACCATTGGTCCATTACTAGAAGCATATAGTTGGAGTAATCAAGTGGTTCCGTCGGAAAAAGAGGTAGAGCATTTAAAAGAACTGGTGGATTATAATAAACTAGTTTTGGATAATGAAAAAAATACTGCTTTCCTAGAAACTGAAGGTATGAAACTAGACTTAGGTGCAATTGCCAAAGGTTATATTGTTGATAAAGCAGCAGAAGAAATGATGGAACACGGAATTAAATATGGGTCTGTAAACGGGGGTGGAGATGTCTATTTAATGGATAAGCCTGATGGCACACCATGGCGTATTGGTGTGCAACACCCTCGTATGGAGAGGGGAAACTTTATAGGAGTTGTAAACACAAACTCTAATTCTGTTGTTACTTCTGGTGATTATGAACGTTACTTTATGGCGGATGATATTCGGGTTCATCACATAATTGATCCTAAAAAAGGTTACCCATCTCAAAAAATTCAATCAGTAACGATTTCAGCTCCTAATGCTACAATAGCAGACACTTTATCAACAGCATTATTTAATTATGACCCTGAACAAGCTGTTGATTTTGTTGAAGAGATTGATGAAGTAGAGGTTTTAATTGTAGATTCAGAAGGAAATGTATTTAAAAGTTCAAACATGAAAGAGAAGTTTCAACCTAATCAGAGCTTAGAGTAGTCCATTAGGAGTGTGGTTTAATGAAAAAAGGTGATTTAATTTTAATAGGTATAGTTTTAATTCTTTCTCTTTTTGGTATAGGGATGTATTATCTATTTCTTTCAGGCCAAGAAGTAGAAGGAGCGCGAGTTATCATTGAACAAGAAGGTGAAAAATGGGGTAGTGTACCTTTATTTGAAGAAGATAGGTCAGAAGAAATTGTTTTTAACGGTCCTGTTGGTGAAACTGTTGTTTTGCTTGGTGAAGACTATGTGACTGTAAAGCATTCAGACTGCCCTGACCAAATATGTGTAAATTTTGGCAGAGCAACGAGGCCTGGACAAAGTATAACATGTTTACCCAATAGGGTATTTGTTAGAATTGAAGGTGGGGAACAACCAGATGTAGATTTTTAATAACAATTTAAGGGTGAGGAAAATGCAAAAAGGTTTTGTAAAGCAATTAGTTTTATTATCGTTGTTTATAGCTATGGCAACAATCCTTACAATTATTGAAGGGAGAATAGCCCCTTTAGCTTCAATATTTATGGGAATGCCTGTAAAGCTCGGTTTAGCCAATATATTTACCTTAACAACATTAAATATGTTTGGCTTGAAAAGTGGCTTTGCAGTAGGTGTAATGAGGGTAATCCTTGCCTCTTTATTATCTGGGAAATTTTTAAGCCCTGTTTTTTATTTAAGCTTAGGTGGTGCTATAGTTAGTACTTTAAGTATGGCAATTGCTATGAAATTGTTCAATAAACATTTGAGTAATATTGGGATAAGTATAATTGGAGCCATAACACATAACTTAGCTCAAATTGCCGTTGTGATTTATCTACTAGATACCCGTTTAGCTGCTATTTCACAGCCACTTTTAATAGCTCTTGCCATTCCTACAGGAATTTTTGTTGGGATTTCCACAAACTTTATTACAAAGGCATTAAATGGCGCTAAAATAGCAGGAAAATAAAAAAGAATGTGGAATAACTAATAAATGTGGAACAACTAAATTCAAACAATTTAAAATTTACTAAAGGCGGGAGAAGATGAGAAATAGTGCTTTAAATCCATTTTTATTGATGTTATTTATAGTAATAGGAGCAATGCTGGGTAATGTTATTGCTTTAATTTTAGGGGATGCTATACCATTACTAGGAAAAGGGCAGACAGTAGGATTAGATACTACTACGCTTGATTTAATGGTTTTTTCTTTAGATTTTGGTTTTAAAATAACTTTAAACCTAGCAAGTATAATTGGAATTTTTCTATCGGTAATTTTTTATAAAAAGTTTATTTAAAAAGGAGATATATCCTACTATGATGGTTTTAGCTTCAAAATCACCAAGAAGAAAAGAAATTTTAGATAAACTACCTGTGGATTACAGGGTGATAAGTTCAGATATGGACGAAAAAAAAATAACAGCTGATAATCCTGTAAAGTTAAGTAAAAAGTTAGCCGAAGCAAAAGGTTTAAAAGTTAGTAATAACTCAAAAGAATATGTGTTAGCTGCGGATACAGTAGTAAGCTTTAATGGAGTTACCTTAGGAAAGCCTACTAACTCCGAGCATTGTAGAGATATGTTAATGAAGTTATCGGCTAATAAGCATCAAGTTATCACAGGTGTTTCTCTTTGCTTAAATGGTGATGTGGTCTATACCTTTCATGTAATAACCTGGGTATATTTTCGACCACTGTCAAATAGCCTAATAAACTGGTATATTTCTACTAAAGAACCTTTTGATAAAGCCGGTGGGTATGGTATACAAGGAAAAGGTGGAGTTTTTGTAGAAAAACTTGAAGGATGTTTTTACAATGTTATGGGACTGCCCCTTAGTAGAACAGCAGAGTTACTTGGACACCATGGATTAATTGATTGGGGCAAGTAATATTTAAGGAGTGGTGTCGAGTGACTCGAAACTATACTTTAAAGGATTTGCCTGATGAAGAAAAACCAAGGGAAAGGCTGCTGAAGTATGGGAGCCAATCTCTTTCTGATTCAGAATTACTTGCAATAATTTTACGAACTGGAACAGCTGGAAACTCGGTTTTAGACCTTGCTAGAGATTTATTAACTCAATTTAATGGTTTAGAAAACTTGATAGAGGCTGAAGTAGAACAAATTTGTGAAATAAAAGGCATAGGGTTTGCAAAAGCTATTCAAGTAAAAGCATCTTTAGAGTTAGCTAAAAGAGGAAGGGGAAAAATAGCTGGGCGTTATAATGGGCCTATTACTTGCCCTGATGATGTTTTTGAGGCGGTTAACCAGTATATAACAAAAAGACAGGAACACTTTATTGTGTTATTATTAACAACTAAAAATACAATTATTTCTCTTGAGGAAATTTCCAAAGGTGGGATAAATATTGCCAGTGTGTTTCCTAGGGAAGTTTTTAATAAAGCAATTATCAAAAATGCTGCTAGACTGATTTTGTGTCACAACCATCCTAGTGGTGATCCAACCCCAAGCCCTGAAGATATTGCAATAACAAAAAGGCTAGCCAAAGCTGGAGATGAATTAGGGATAAAAGTTCTTGATCATCTTATTGTAGGTCAAAATGGATATGTAAGTTTAAAAGACAAGGGCTTGTTTTAGGGTAAGGGGTGATGAAATTAGATAAATTTTCTTAAATTGACAAAAAAAACATTACAAATTAAACTTAATTCATATTAAAATATAGATAGCTTATAATTTGAAGGGAGAATGACAAAGTGTTTAACTATTTTTCAAGCGACATAGGTATAGACTTAGGAACAGCTAATACATTTGTATATGTAAAAGGAAAAGGTATTGTGTTAAGAGAGCCTTCTGTTGTTGCAATTCAAAAAGGCAAAGAGAAAGAAAGAGTGTTAGCTGTTGGGGAAGACGCTAAAAAAATGATTGGGCGTACACCAGGGAATATTGTGGCTATTAGGCCCATGAAAGATGGTGTTATTGCAGATTTTGATATAACTCAAGAGATGCTTCAGTACTTTATAGGGCAGGCCTATAAAAAGAACGTCTTAAAAAGAAAGCCAAGGGTTGTTGTTTGTGTCCCCTCTGGAGTTACAGAGGTGGAAAAAAGAGCTGTGCAGGAAGCTACGGAACAAGCAGGAGCTAGGGAAGCTCACTTAATTGAGGAGCCTATGGCTGCTGCAATAGGGTCAGGTTTACCTGTTGGCGAGCCAACAGGTAGCATGATAGTAGATATTGGTGGGGGAACTACTGATGTTGCCATTATATCTTTAGGTGGAATTGTAACTCATCGTTCTATAAGAATTGGTGGCGATGAGATGGACGAATCGATTGTACACTATATTAAAAGAAAATATAACTTGATGATTGGCGACAGAACTGCAGAAGATGTAAAAACGACAATAGGCTCTGCTTATCCTGATGAAGGAAATGAGACTATGGATATAAGAGGAAGAGACCTTGTAACAGGTCTTCCCAAAAATCAATCTATAACAGTAAACGAGATAAATGCTGCCATGAAAGAACCTATTACTGCAATTTTAGAAGCAATCAAAATCACCTTAGAAAAAACTCCACCGGAGTTAGCCGCTGACATTATGGATAAAGGTATTGTTATGACTGGTGGGGGAGCTATGCTAAACGATTTGGATCGCCTAATTTCAGAGGAAACAGGTATGCCAGTGATGGTCGCAGAAAACCCACTAGATTCAGTAGTTTTGGGAGCGGGTAATGTTTTGGATAATCTAGAACTACTAAAAAGGGTATCGTTAGACTCAAGACCTGCACGATAAGATAAGTTTTAACTTTGGGGAGGAGGAACTAATGCATAATATTCAACCAAAATATAAGAAAATATTAAATTTAGTAGTGGTATTTGTTATATTAAGCCTGTTGATGAGTTGGTCTACTAACAATCCTACAAGAGTATCCTTTATTGAGAAATCTATCAACCAGTTAGTTCTTCCCTTTCAAAAAACCATGACTTTTGCTAGTAATTTGACCAGAGATACATTTAATTTTTTTGTTGATATCCGAAATGTTTATCATGAAAATAAACAGCTTAAAGAAGAAGTGGATAAACTAAAACATCTTAAAGTTGAGGTAGATGAAATAAAGCAGGAGAATAGTCGTTTAAATGATTTACTAGAACTTCATCAGTCACATGAGTACACAACCACGCCTGCAAGGGTTATATCTCGAAGCCACCAAGCATGGTACTCTACTATTACAATTGACAAAGGCAGTGCCCATGGGATTGATGTGGATATGCCGGTGGTCACAAATGCTGGGCTTGTTGGGAAAGTAGTGGAGGTATCCAGCAATACTTCTAAAGTAATGCTAGCCATCAGTCCAAATAGTAGTGTAAGTGGTCTTGTTCAAAGAAGTAGAGATAATGCCTTAATCACTTCTTATAAAGAAACTCTAGGATACCTACAAGCTAGTAGGATGTTTTATGATGGGGATGTCAAAAAAGGAGACACTATTATAACTTCCGACCTTACAGGTGTTTATCCAAAAGGGATTGTAATTGGTGAGGTGGTTGACTTAGTTGATGACCCTAATGCTGTGGAAAAAACCGCAATAATTAGACCCTCTGTTGACTTTGAGCGACTGGAGGAAGTATTAATAGTCACTGATTATAAACATGCTACGGAAGAATTAGAAGGTGAAGAATAATGGGTGGTTTAATTTCGATTATTATAATTTTACTTTTAGTAACTATTCAGGGCAGTTTTCTGCCCTTGTTTTCTATCAATGGCATCGTTGCAGACTTATCTCTAGTTTTTTTAGTGCTTTTGTCTTTACAAAAAGGAAATGTGTATACATTGCTGCTGGCCATATGGGCAGGATTTTTACAGGATGTTGTTTTATTAGATTTTATTGGTATCCATATAGCAGCGAAGTTGTTTACATGCTATATCATTATTAACTTTAAGGATTATTTTTATAAGGAAAACTTGCTTATGATTTTGTTGAGTTTGGTTTTTGCGACTTTTATACATCAGTGGGTTATGCAATTTTTTATGGTCTTTTTAGATGTGGTTAGTATTAGTTTCTATGATGTTTTAACTAACCAGTTTGTTCCATTATTAATTCAAAACTTAATAGTGATGATTTTGTTTTATGTACCATTAAAAAAGTTGATTAGTGATAAAAATTTTTACCAACTGTAAAAGAGAGGTAAGGGTTATGGCGGAAGTAAAGTCAAGTAGAATTAACGGTATTATGTTGGGAAGCTGTATCATTGTTGCGATATTAATTATTCGTTTGGCTTTTTTACAAGTAATTCAAGCGGAAGAATTAAGTGCAAGAGCAGATAGGAATAGTCAAAGATTTATATATGAGCCTGCTCCTAGGGGTCTTATTTTAACAGCAGATGGTGAGGTGGTTGCTAATAGTAAGCCTAGCTATGATGTTCGAATTAATTTTATTAACCCTGAAGAGCAAGATAAAGCATTTGATTTTTTAAGTAATTTTTTCGATTGGGATGATGACACTGAAAAGAGAAATAGAGAAAGGTTAGACACTCACAAACGATTTCACGAGCCAGTAGAATTAGAGGGTGCCAGAAACATTCAAGATCAGGAAACGCTATTTGCTTTAGAAGAAGAAATATGGAAATATCCTGCCATCGAAATAGTAGCTAATCCAGAAAGGAATTACCCTCAGGTTGATATGTTTCCACAGCTTCTAGGTGGAATCAAAAGTGATGGGTTGCCTAGAGGTATTGAATTAGACGAAGAAACTCAAACTTTTACAAATAGCAAAAACACTTTGGAAGCTTACTGGAATGATGACCTGACCGGGGAAAAAGGGTATACTCTTTGGGAGGTTGATGGAAATAGTAGGCCGATAAACGTTGTAGAGAGGCAAGAAGCAATTCCTGGCAATAATCTTGTTTTAACTATTGATTCTGAGTTACAAAAAAACACTCAAAAAGCCTTAGAAGAGGTAATAATAAAAGAGCAGGAATATCAATTAAATGATAACAACAACTATGGGGTTATGAGAAACGGAGCGGCAGTTGTAATGGATGTTAAAACAGGGGAAGTGTTAAGTATAGCTTCTTACCCTACTTTTGATGCAAACAGATTGAACCGGGAATATAATCAATTAACCATGGAATTCCGAGAACTTGACGAAGAATTAAATAAAAAAGGGACTGGTGGTGCACCAACTACCAATTGGGAAGTTTTTAGGCCTTTGCGTTGGAATCGTGGAATTGGATCAACTGCTAAAATGTTAACATCGATTGCAGGTTTGGAAGAAGGAGTTATTACACCATCTACTACTTATTTAGATAGAGGTGTATACAACCCTCAAGATGAGCCCGGCCGTCCCTCAATTTCAAACTTTAACAACAGAGCTTTTGGCAGGGTGAATCTCTATGAGGCGATGACTGTTTCATCAAATGCATATTTTCTATGGGTCACCGAACAATTGGCAGGAAACTTTCGCGACCAGATGGAAATTTTAGGCCATTACTCTTCACTTATGGGTTTGGGAGAAGGTTCTGACTTAATTGGAGTTAGGGATGAGCCAGGTACTGTTTTTGATCCTAACAACCAAAGTGCGTTAAGTTTTACTATAGGTGCTCACAGTACAACAAGGTTTAACCTTATGGAAATGGCCAATTATATTGCAATGATAGCTAACGAAGGTGTACAGTATCGTCCTCGCTTAGTACAGAAAATAACAGATACTGAAGGAAATGTTTTAGAAGAATTCGAGAAAGAAGTTTTACGAGAGGTTTCAGAAGATGAAATTTCCACAGATACCTTTCAAGCTATAAAGGAATCAATGAAAGGTGTTACTAAATACGGTTATCATGGAAATAGAAATGGAACAAGTGCCGCGTTTTTTCATCACATGGATATTGATGTAGCTGGGAAAACTGGTACTTCTCATGTTGGTACTGCGTATTCTCATGCTTGGTGGACGGGGTTTGCACCATATGATGACCCAGAAATAGCGGTGATTGTAATGCTGGAGCACGGTAGAAGCTCAACGAATGCTTCACAAGTTGCTAGCATGATAATTGAAGATTACTTTTTTGGTGACGAAGAAGATTTAGAAGACTTAGACCGAGATGAGAATGATGAAGATTAGAGTATAAACTAGATGTAACCGGGCTGTCTCAAAGTGCTAAAAGATAATCTGAGACAGCCTTTTTTAGTTGAGCAAAGAAGATAAACGTCAGTTAGTTATATTCTGTTGGTAAGTATATCCAACTGAGATTTTAACATCTATCAATTACTTATCTTAGTTTTTAAAACATTGGGTAGCTAAAGAAGGATTTTGCAAAAAATTGACGAATAAAGTTAGTGAATAAAATTTTAGGGGCTATAAATAATGAAAATTACTAGTTTTAATGTAAAAGGCAAAAACAATACTGTCAAAATCACTTTAACGGGGAAAAATACCAACGATTTTTGGAGTGAACTAGAGGACTATATAAGACAAAATGAAAAATTTTTTAGAGACTCTTCTTTTCTCATAGATGGTCTGCCAATAGATTTTGACGATAGTCCTAAAAAATATATAGAAGATACATACGGACTATCTATACGGTTAAACGGAGGTACAACCAATCAGATGCAGAACTACCTTACATCTTCTAATACTACATATTATCACCTAAAAACTATTAGATCAGGACAGCGTTTTTTTTATGCAGGAGATGTGGTTGTTATGGGTAATGTTAATAGTGGGGGTGAAATATTAGCTTCTGGTAGTATAACAATAACTAAAAGTGTGGGGGGGCTGGTGCATGCAGGATATAATGGCAATAAAAAATCCTTTATCGTTGCAGAAAAGCTGATGTCTCCACAGTTAAGAATAGGTGATTACGTCTCTAACGGTGATATAATTTCTGAAAGAGCTTTTATTTCAATAAACAATGAGGAAATGGTTATATCAGGATTTGAAGATGCAAATATGAAAGGGGATTGAAACATGGGACAAACAATTGTAGTTACTTCAGGAAAAGGTGGGGTAGGAAAAACTACCTCAACTGCTAATTTAGGTACGGCTTTAGCTATGTTAAATAACAAAGTCGTGCTGATTGATGCTGATATAGGCTTGCGTAACTTAGATGTTGTTATGGGACTGGAAAATAGGATTGTATATGATATAATCGATGTTGCTGAAAAAAGGTGTCCACTAAAGAAAGCTTTATTAAAAGACAAAAGATTTAACAGCCTTTATCTATTACCGGCTGCTCAAACAAGAGATAAGGATTCTTTAGAATCTGAACAGATGGTTAAAATTTGTAGTGAACTGGAAGAAGAATTCGATTATATTTTAATTGATTGCCCTGCTGGCATAGAGCAAGGTTTTAAAAATGCAATAGCTCCAGCTAAACAGGGTATAATTGTTACTACCCCTGAGGTTTCCGCTGTAAGGGATGGTGATAGAGTAATTGGACTTTTAGAAGCTTCAGGAGTTGAAAAAGTTAATTTACTTATAAATAGAATAAAACCCGATATGGTTCAGCGTGGTGATATGATGGATATAAGTGACATTGTTGATATTTTATCAATTGATCTTCTGGGAGTAATTCCTGACGAAGAAAAAATTATTGTTTCTACAAATAAAGGAGAACCTGTGGTTATGGACCACAGTTGTAGGGCTTCTACAGGTTATAAAAATATAGCTCATAGAGTAATGGGAAAAAAAGTTCCATTAATGCCGCTAGAAGGTGAAAGTACTTTTAAGAAAATCCTTAAAAAAATGGGCTTATCAAGTTAAGGGGGAGTATCTGTGAATTTATTTAACAGAAAAAGCAAGAAAAACTCAAAGTCAATTGCGAAAGATCGTTTAAAATTTGTGCTTATTCACGATCGTTGTAAAATTACTCCAGACACCTTAGAAAAAATAAGAAAAGATATGTTAGCAGTGCTGGATAAATACTTAGAAATTGACACTGAAGGAACTGAAATCGTGTTAAAAGATGACCGTAGCGAAACGACTTTGGAAGCAAACATTCCCATTTTAAAAAACTGATTATGATGTATAATTAATTTATAAGTATAAGATGGAGGAGGACTAAATTGGTTAATAAAAATGAACTATCTAATTTCGACATTCCACTATTTGTTGCAATGCTTCTACTTTCAATTATAGGAATAATCACTGTTACCTCAGCTTCTCTTCCATATACCGTTAGTTCTCCTGGGGAGTTAATACAAGCATTATCGGAGATGCCTGTAAACTATCTGTCAAGACAGTTAGTTTGGGTTGCCGTAGGTATATTTGTAATAGGATTTATTTGTTTTTTTGATTATAGAGATTTTGGTAGATTATCGGTTTTAATTTACCTAGTTAACTTAGGCTTGTTACTTATGGTTATATTTGCCGGTGAAAAAAGTATGGGTGCACAGCGATGGGTACAAATTAGTTTTTTTCGTTTACAACCTTCAGAATTTGCTAAAATAGCTATTACCATAACTTTAGCAAAGTATATTTCGAGAGAAGATGTGAAACTGGAAAATTTGGCTGACTTAGTTGTTCCGGGGATACATGTTGGAATCCCTATGTTGTTAATTTTTATGCAACCTGACTTGGGCACTTCGTTAGTTTTTTCAGCTATTGTATTTGCTATGGTATTTGCAGCTGGGTTAAAATGGAGATATATCCTACTTTGTCTAGGAACTGGTATAGCTGGTGCTGTTTTTGCTTTTTTTAATATTTTAAAGCCATATCAGCAACAGAGGTTGGTAGTTTTTACTAATCCAGAAGCTCACTATTTTGACGCAGGGTTTCAGCTTATACAATCAAAGATAGCCGTTGGAGCTGGAGGAATAGCAGATGGGTCACTATGGGGAAAAGGTATATTTCAAGGTGCACAGAGTAAATTAAACTTTCTTCCTGAGGCACATACAGACTTTGTTTTTGCTGTTATAGCTGAGGAAATGGGGATGATTGGAGCTATAACTGTTTTATTTTTGTTTTTATTTATTATTTATCGGATCTTACTTATAGCTGTTCAAGCAGATACCTTTGGAACTTATATTTGTGTAGGAGTTGTGGCAATAATGGCATTTCAGCTATTAATTAATGTTGGCATGACCCTTTCAATAATGCCAGTAACAGGAATTCCACTGCCTTTTATAACGTACGGTGGCAGTACCTATCTTTCATCTGCTATAGGTATTGGCCTAGTTTTAAACGTGGGAATGCGAAGAGAAAAAGATCACTTATTTTAAAATCCGCACACGCGGATTTTTTTTTGTCAAATAAACATAAAAATTAAAAAGGAAAAATATAAATCTTATTAAAGGAGGAGGAGGAAATGGAAAGAAGTGCACAACACAAACTACCCGATTCAAGCTTAAAAAAAAGACTTGACTCTATGCATCGAGAAAAAATTAGTTACTCAGTTCCAAACTATAAAGATGAAGACAACAGGGACATTTTTTCTTTAACAATTTTCTATGGTCACATTTTTCAATGGGTTGCGGCAGTTGGACTTGGGTTAGTAATTATCCTTTTTTCGACTTTACCTATTGGTAGCGTGCCTCAATACATAGATAGCAAAGTTTCAAATGCTCTCACAGAAGGTGGGCAAATAACTTGGGAGCTAGTAGAAGAGTGGGTTAACGAACTTAGAAAGATTCATTTTTCAAAGGAAAATTAAAAAATTATGTTTTTGATGAAATTATTTAAGGTTAAAATTTATTTAAACCCACTTTTTTTGGTTGTCATTATTTTGTTTTCTGTTACTCAACTTTTAGCTGAAGGTTTAATTTTATTTTTTGTGGTGATGTTTCATGAGTTTGGTCATATAGTTGTAGCAAAAATATTGGGCTATGATATTGAGAAAGTGGAAATACTGCCTGTAGGAGGGGTAGCTGTAATAAATCAACCCCTAGAATTTAACTCTAGGGATGAATGGTTTATTGCTTTAGCTGGCCCCTTTAATAATTTAATTATGATCTTTATATGCTTCATATTTAAATCACATCTAAATTATTTTACTGTTATTTTAAATGCTAACTTAATATTGTTTTTATTTAACTTACTTCCAGCTTTCCCGCTAGATGGTGGAAGAGTTTTAAGAGCTTACTTATCAAATAAAACATCATTGAGTCAAGCTAACAAATTTGCAGTTCTAATGGGATTTTTTTGTGGAATACTATTATTGGGGATTTCTATATACTCATTTTTTTATGCAAATGAATATTCAGTTTATTTATTGGTGTTAAGTTCTTTTATAATAATAGCTTCTCGAAAGGAGTACACTCGAGCAACTTATAGTTCCTTTAATCTATCCTTTCAAAAAAAGGCTTGCCCGAAACGAGGTGAGGTAAGCAGCTCAAAAGTTATTATGGCTCATTATGATTCGTTAGTTTATAAAGTGGCAAAAGAGCTAAACTCTACAAACACTTCTCTTGTCATTGTTATAGATGATAACGGCCAGATAGTGGATCTTATTACTGAATATTTAGTTATTGAAGCTGTAAATCGTGGCATGGGTAACTTGACTATAAAGAAGTTAGTTTTTTAATAATATATTTGCAAAAAATAAGCTATGTGTTATTATTTAAACATTGACAAAACTTAGGAGGAGCCTTTAATGAAACAATTAAACGACATCAATTATAATCAATTATTACATGAAGTAGAAAAACCTTCTAGATACACCGGTAGTGAGTTAAACTCTGTTAAAAAGAATTGGGATGAAATGAATCTAAATGTTCTTTTAGCCTTTCCTGATATATATGAAGTAGCTATGTCACATTTAGGGTTTAAAATTTTATACCACGTTATTAATAGTCAAACTAAATATTGGTCTCAAAGAGTAAATATGCCTTGGATTGACTACGAAGAAAAACTAATGGAGAACAATATTCCATTATCATCGTTAGAAGAGTTTAGACCATTAAATGAGTTTGATGTTATAGGATTCACTTTACAGTATGAAATGAGTTACACCAATATATTACGGATGTTAGAACTTGGAAAAGTGCCAGTTAAAACAAAAGACAGGAGTAATCAACACCCCTTAGTTATCGCTGGAGGTCCCTGTGCATTTAATCCAGAACCATTAAATCAGTTTATCGATGCTTTTATACTTGGAGAAGGAGAGGAAGTTACTTTAGAAGTGCTAAATGTTATAGAACAGGGAAAGAAAGAAGGTATTTCAAAGGAAACGTTATTAGAAAATTTAGTGAATGTTGAAGGGGTGTATGTTCCTTCATTGTATAAAGCAACTGATATTAATGGGCAGTTTGCTGGATTGAACCCAGTTGCAGAAGGAATTCCAACTAAAATAAATAAGCGTATTGTAAAAGATATTGATAAATCACCATTTCCACAAGAACTAGTAGTACCATTTATGGAGATTGTACATGATAGAATAATGCTTGAAATTTGTAGAGGCTGTACTAGAGGTTGTCGATTTTGTCAGGCCGGAATGCTTTATAGGCCAGTTAGAGAAAAGTCTATGGATGTGTTAGTTAGCCAAGCGGAAAAATTAATTAGAAGTACAGGATATGGGGAAATTTCCTTAAGTTCTTTAAGTAGTGCAGATTATTCACAGATTAATCAATTAGTAGAAAAGCTTATGGAAAAACACCAACAACAAAACGTTGGTATTTCTCTTCCTTCTTTAAGGGTTGATTCTTTTTCGATACAGTTAGCTGAAATGGTGCAGCAAGTGCGAAAAACTGGTTTAACCTTTGCGCCTGAAGCAGGTACTCAAAGATTGCGAGATGTTATTAACAAAAATGTAACTGAGCAAAACTTAATAAATGCTGTTACAGAAGCATTTAACTCTGGATGGCATAAAGTAAAACTTTATTTTATGATTGGGTTACCTACTGAAACATACAAAGACCTAGATGGTATAGTTGACTTAGCTTTTAAGGTAATAAAAGCTTATAAAGATGTCCATGGGAAAAAAGGAAAACTGCAAGTAACTGTTAGCACATCATCATTTGTTCCCAAAGCTCATACTCCTTTCCAATGGCTTCCTCAAATGTCACAAAAAGAACTTGCAAGCAGACAAGATTATTTAAAAGATAAGCTTAGATCCAAACAGATTACTTATAACTGGCATGATACTAGAATTAGCTTTATAGAAGCAGTTTTTGCAAGGGGGGGAAGAGAACTCTCCGATGTTTTGTATGCCGCTTGGGAAAAAGGGTGCAAATTAGATGGTTGGGACAACCACTTTAACTATGAAAAATGGATGGAGAGCTTTGCAGAGGCAAATGTAAACCCACAAAAATATGCCTATGGCATGTGGGATGTTGATGCAGTGCTTCCATGGGATCATATATCTTCTGGTGTTGATAAACACTATATGCAAAAAGAATATAAAAAAGCATATAAGCAACTGATAACTGAAGATTGTTCATTTGACAAATGTAGTGGTTGTGGTATATGCAAAAATTTAGGCTACGACACCAAGAAAGTTAGGAGGGGAGATAATGCCTAAATATTGGTTAAAATATGTTAAGGGAGAAGAGGCACGGTTTATCTCCCACTTAGATATTTTAAGAGCTATTGAAAGAACTTTTAGAAGGGGACAGATACCAGTAGAATACACTAAGGGATTTAACAAAAGACCTAAAGTTAGCTTTGCTACTCCTTTATCTTTAGGTGTAACCAGTAAAGGTGAATATGTAGAAATTGCTTTAACTGAAGAATGGTCAGAAATACACTTAGAAGATGAGTTAAATAAGGCTTTACCTATTGGGTTGGGCATAAGTGGTGTAAGGAAATTGCATGGAAAAATGCCAACCTTAGGTTCTTTAGTAAAAGCTGCACAATACAACGCATTTACTGACTTCTCCCTCCCTAAAGAAAAATTAGTTGACTTTTTGCAGAAAAGAGATGTTATAATAACAAGGGAGTCCAAAAGGAAAACTAGAGAAATAAACATCAGGCCTTTAGTATATGAGATCAAACAAGAAAACACAGGACTATCCTTTTTAATAGCTCAGGGAAGTGAGCAAAATTTAAGACCGGCAGAACTTTTGCTGGCACTAAATGTAAAGAACTTTCAGCTGCATAAAAAAGAGACTTATTTTAGAATAGAAGAGAAGTTAGTTGCGCCCTTTAAGTGGTTAGAAAAAGCTGAAATGTAAAAGCACATGAGGGGGGATAGTTTGAAAAAGGAAATAGTAATTAGCTACCATGATGATAACGTAAGAGTTGCTTTACGAGAAGATGAAAAGTTAGTAGAGTTTTATGTAGAGCAAGAGGAAAACTCCCAAAAAGTAGGTAACATTTATAAAGGAAAGGTAAAGGATATCTTACCAGGCATGCAAGCTGCATTTGTGGATATAGGTTTTTCTAAAAATGCCTTTTTATATGTAGGGGATATTTTAACTAATGATCGGGAAAGCAATGAAGAAAAAATTGAAAAGCTATTAACGCCTAACCAAGATATCCTAGTTCAGGTAACAAAAGAACAAATGGGAACAAAAGGAGCTAGAATAACCTGTAATTTGACGGTTCCAGGTCGTTATTTGGTGTTAATGCCTTTTAATAACTATATTGGTATTTCACGTAGAATTGAGGATGAATACGAAAGAAATAGACTTAAGTCTATAGCTGAAAGAATAAAACACCAACATTATGGTATAATTATACGGACCGTTGCTGAAGGTATAGCTGAAGAAAAACTTCACAAAGATTTAGATTTTTTACTTGGACTTTGGAGTAATATCGAAGATAATTATAAAAGTTATACTAGTCCGTCAATGGTCTTTAGTGATTTAGATTTGGTTGGGAGAGCTTTAAGGGACCTTTTTGATAAACAAGTAGACTACCTTTATATTGATGACAAAACACAATACAATAAAATACGCAATATACTGAGCATAAAAAGCCCTAAGTTAATAGATAAAGTAAAGCTATATACTCTTAAAAACCCCATTTTTTATCAATTTGGCATTGATAAAGAACTGCAGAAAGCCTTTGATAGAAAAATTTGGCTTAAAAGTGGCGGTTATTTAATTATCGACCAGCTAGAAGCTTTAACAGTAATTGATGTAAATACAGGGAAATTTGTGGGAAGTAAAAACTTGGAAGACACAGTAATACGGACAAACATTGAAGCTGCTGCCGAAATATGTAGGCAAATTAGGTTAAGGGATCTAAGTGGAATTATTATAATTGATTTTATTGATATGCCAAAGGATGAGCACAAAGAGCTTATACTAAGGCTTTTAGAGGAAGAAATGAAAAAAGATCATACTAAAGGTCAAATATTAGGAATTACGCAGCTGGGGCTTGTGGAGATTACTCGTAAAAAGATTAGAAAAGGAATTTACAATGCCATGCAACAAAAATGCCCTACATGTAACGGAAATGGTAGGTTGATGAATCAATTTACAGAAAATATGTTTTTAGAAGATAAAATTAAAAACTATGTTTTTTTAAACCCTAGCAAGGCATATAAAATAAAAGCGAATTGTCCTAAGCTACGCTTTTTAACTGACAAAAAGTGTCAGCTTGAGGAGGAACTAAATTGCCATTTGATTTTAGAGGAGATAAAGAAAGAAGACGGATTTGAAATAATGGCGTTTGACTAAAGTGAATAATTATGATAATATTTATTAATGTTGTAGCCGCACAGCTTGGGTTTCTAAACCTATAGAGTAGGTACCTAATGTTGGCGAGTATGGTCTAGGAGGTGTGTACAAATGTACGCAGTTATTAAAACTGGTGGAAAGCAGTATAAGGTTTCAGAAGGTGATGTAATTAAAATTGAAAAACTTGCTGCTGAAGTTGACGAAACTGTTGAGCTTAATGATGTATTAGCCGTTGCTAATGGAGAAGACTTTAAAGTTGGAACTCCTTTAGTGGAAGGGGCTAAAGTACAAGCTAAAGTATTAGAGCATGATAAAGCTAAAAAAGTTTACATTTTTAAGTTTAAGCGCAGAAAAAAATATCGCAAAAAGCAAGGACATCGTCAGCCTTTCACTAAAATTCTAATTGAAAAAATTGATGCATAGTTATGATTAAGGTTAAGATTCTTAAGGATGGCAAGGATTTTTCAGGTTATGTTGTCAAAGGGCATTCACGATATGCTGATAGGGGAAATGACATAGTTTGTGCAGGGGCATCATCATTAACCCAGACTACTGCTATAACTTTAGAAAAGAAACTGAACTTAAATTTAAATATTGAAGTTGATGATGAAAAGGGTTATCTGCGGGTTGTTTATCCCAACAACTTGTCACCATTATTACAAGAAAGTGTAAACCTTATTACAGAACATATGCTAATAGGTTTAAAAGAAATTGAGAAGCAATATGGACAGTATATATTAGTTAACGTAATAGAAAACTAAAGGAGGTGGCTTAGTATGCTTAAATTTAACCTTCAATTATTTGCACAGAAAAAGGGTGTTGGTAGCTCTAAAAACGGTCGAGATAGTATTTCCAAAAGGCTTGGAGTAAAAAGACAAGCTGGACAGTTTGTAACTGCTGGCTCAATTATCGTTCGTCAACGAGGAACTAAGATTCATCCAGGACAAAATGTTGGCATTGGCGGTGACGATACACTTTTTGCCAAAACAGATGGTGTTGTAAGCTTTCAATCAAAAGGGAAAAATAGAAAAATAGCTTCTATTTCTCCAGTGACTGAAGCAATAGGTAGTTAATAAAACCCGGCTAACATGCCGGGTTTTATTTTAATTTGTGCAGGGATAACCACCCTTTCTAGCGAAAGTAATATAAGGCAGCAGTAAAGGAGTGGAGAAATTGTTTGTTTTACTCTTTATTTTAATAACTTTAGTTATGTTATTGCTTATTATAAATTTTATTCAATCAAAACTATATGCTATTTTTAGGCATGATATAGCAAATGATGTACAGTTAATAAAAGGGTATTTAATTTTAAACAAAAGAAAATTGACTGATGAAAGCATTATAAATATTCAAGAAAAGCTCAAAACCTTTACTAACGTAAATAATTCAAGTTTCATTTTTCAGTTACTCTTTTTATTTTTATACTCTGAAGTGCAAAAAAAAGCTAGTTGTTTTGATATTTTTGTTAACGCACAAATGAAAAATTATAATCTATCTATGTTTAAAAGCTTACTAAGGGCAATAATATATATTAGAAAGTTACGCTTTAACAAAATAGAAATTGACATCGATAAAGATTTGGTAGAGATATTCTATGATGGATACTCTAAATCTTTTTGATATAAAGGGGTTGTAATAGATGTTTGTAGATAAAGCAAAGATACAGGTCTCATCGGGAAATGGTGGTAACGGTGCTGCCTCCTTTAGACGGGAAAAATTTGTTCCTGCTGGTGGACCCGATGGAGGAGATGGCGGTAGAGGCGGGGATGTTGTTTTAAGAGCTACCACTAACGAAAATACGTTAATTGATTATAAGTATAAAAAGCACTTTAGAGCAAATCATGGGTCACATGGACGAGGGAAAAAACAACATGGCAAAAATGCTGAAAATTTAATACTTAAAGTGCCTGTAGGTACAATAGTTAGAAATATCAATGGAGAAATAATGGCAGATCTTTCAGAGGAAAATGAAGAGTTTATGGTCGTTAAAGGAGGGAGAGGAGGCCGTGGAAATGCACGCTTTGTTTCTTCCACTAAAAGGGCCCCGCAAGTATCTGAAAAAGGTGAGCCAGGAAAGGAAATGGAAATTCAGCTAGAATTGAAGTTAATAGCCGATGTTGGTTTAGTTGGATTTCCAAATGTAGGGAAATCTACAATTCTTTCTATTGTAAGTCAAGCTCAACCTAAAGTTGGAAATTATCATTTTACAACAACCAGTCCTAATCTAGGGGTTGTTAAAGTGAAAGACCAGTCCTTTGTCATGGCTGACATCCCTGGACTTATAGAAGGGGCTCACACAGGTGCGGGACTGGGTTTAAGTTTTTTAAGACATATAGAAAGAACAAAAGTTTTAATACATGTCCTTGATATGTCAGGGTTAGAAGGTAGAGACCCCTTTAAAGACTTTTTAAGCATCAATAAGGAGTTAGTACAATATAATGAGTTTTTAAAGGACTTACCTCAGCTGATAGCGCTAAATAAATTTGATTTAGTTCAGGAAAAACAACAGGAATTAAAGCAATTTAAAAGCAAACTTAAAGCCGCTGGGTTATCATATCCTGTTTTTCCAGTATCAGCTGCGAATAATGAAGGATTGGACGAGCTACTTATTGCAACACTACAAGAGTTGCAAAAGGCTCCTAAAAAAGTCAAAAAGTTTGATATAGAGTATAAAATTACCGATGATTTACAAGAGCAGAACTTTACAGTAAGAAATGAAAATGGGGTTTATGTTGTAGAAGGTGAGCATATCGAAAAGGTTTTAGCTATGACAAATTTGGATAATTATGATAGCTTGTATCGTTTTCATAAAATTATGGAGAAAAGTGGAGTGGTAAAAGCACTCAGGGAAAAAGGTGCCTCTGAAGGGGACACCATAAGAATTTCAGATTTTGAATTCGATTTTGTTTAAAATGAGGAGGAATAATAATGTTAACAGGAAAACAGAAAAGTCTATTGCGTAGTAAAGCCAATACAATAGATCCTATATTACAGATAGGTAAAAACGAAATAAGCGAAAACTTAATAGAACAAATAAACGATGCTTTAGAGGCAAGGGAGCTTATAAAAATTAAGGTTTTAAAAAATTGTTTACAAGACAAAAAGGAGTTGGCTGACGAAATTAGTCAACAAACGAATAGCTATGTTGTTCAAATCTTAGGAAGTATTATAACCCTTTATAAGGAATCTAAAGAGAAAAAACAAATCGATTTACCGTAGGAAGTGGTATAATGTCAAGTATTGTACTTTTTGGTGGAACATTTGACCCAATTCACATTGGCCATCTAATTATTGCTGAGCATGTAAAAGAAAGTATCGGAGCTGGGAAAATTACTTTTTTGCCGACAGGGGTGCCACCTCATAAAAAAGGGGTTTCATCGTCGATTCATCGTTTGAAAATGGTGGAATTAGCAATTAGTGATAATCCTTCTTTTGAAGTTTCTACTTATGAACTAAAACAGAAGGGCACAAACTATACTTACCGGACTGTAAAACATTTTAGCACAAAAACTGACCAACTCTATTTTTTTGCAGGAGCTGACTCTTTAGTTGACTTACCTAATTGGAGAAACCCAATGGGTATATTGAACCACTGCAAAATGATTATTGCTAGAAGAAATGATATTGATTTTCAAAACGTGTTCCAAAAGTTTGATGCTGAGAACTTCGTTATGGTAGATACCCCTATAGTAGGATTATCATCAACTGAAGTTCGCAAAAGAGTAGCTGCAAATAAATCATGCAAATATATATTACATCCAAAAGTAGAACAATATATAGAAAAAGAGGAACTTTACATTGGATGACATTAACATTGCTATTAAAAAATTAGATCAGTATGCATGCCATAAACTAACGTCAGCGAGGTATCTGCATTCAGTATTAGTAGCTAAAGAATCTATAGTATTAGCTAAAAAATTTGGTGTAGATCATAAAAAAGCTTATTTAGCAGGTATTGCCCATGATATAGCAAGAGAATTCTCGAATACAAGAATTTTAAAGTTAGCAGATAAATATCAATTAGAGATTGATAATCTCCAAAGACTATATCCAGCTAGTTTGTTACATGGACCTATAGCAAGTAAAATTTTGGAATATGATTTTAGCATAAAAGATAGCCAAATCCTAAATGCTGTTTTTTATCATACAACTGGTTCACCTAACATGGAAAGGTTTGAAAAGATAATTTGTGTGGCAGACTATATAGAACCATCGAGAAATTTTACTGGAGTGGGTAAACTAAGAAATCTTGCATACAAAGATCTGGATTTATGTTTATACCATTGCTTATTAGGGACATATTATCATTTAAAAAAACAAGGCCTTAATCCGCACAAACTGCTGGTAGACACTATCACTCAGTTAAAACAATAGGAGGTATATAAATGAAGTTTTCTAAACGCAACCGTTTCAAGAAAGGTAAAAGCGGTGTATGGAAAAAAATAGTTAGCATAATAGCACTAGTAGTGGCTGTAGGTTTTATAGCTTATACGTATAGAACTGTTGGATTAATAAGCGCATTACAAGGCACTGAAGGATATTGGGATGTTGAAGGAAATGATCAAGAGGCTTACTTAATTGTTTACACTGACAAGGAAAATGAACAAAATCCTTTAAAATCCGCCTTTGTTGTGGTGTTGGGTTCTGAAGGTCCTGCATACAATATTAACATACCAACTCAGACCACTGTTGATTTTGATGCCCAAAGAATTACTTTAAATGATGTATATCGCGGCGGTACTATTGATGATGTAGTAACTGCCGTTGAACAAACATTTTATGATGGATTTATAGATAATTATGTTATTTTAGATAGTGAAGGTGTAAAAACTCTTGTTGAAAATGGAAGAGAATTTGAAATTCATATTCGTCAAAACTTCGATCACGAAGATTTTACAAGGACGACAGGGGAGAGAACACTAGAAACGGATGAGGTTATGGCTTATATGGAGCCTGTTGAAAACCACTTAGAGGGTAACAAAGAGTTCGAGCCAAATGAAAGGTTCATTCAGCGTCAGATAGATGTTGTTTTGGGAATATTTGATAATAATTTTAAGTGGAATAGAGCTTTGGGACTTATAGGTAGTTTTGCTGAATTGGAAAATAGAATGTATACCAATATGGATATTAGGCAGCTAGCGTTATTTAGAAATATGCTAGATGAATCTTTAGAGCGGGAAAGGCATACATTTACATTACCAGGGGAAACAGTAACTATAGATGGTAATGTGCTATGGGTGCCAAACCAAAATGAAATTGCAAATAATACTATTATAGCAATACAAGAAGGAGAGCCATATGTACCAAGGTATTCTATCGCCTATGCGGTTGTTAATGGAACTAATATAACAGGATTGGCGGGTTCTATTAGAGACGAAATCCAAAACGAGTTTGGGTTTTCTTTTGAAGTCGAAAGAAAAGATGGTCAAGATTCAGTAGGAGCATATAACCCTAGCCAATACCATAATTTTTACGATGGACCTAATTTCAGGAATTATTCAGGGGCAGATAGGACCCAGATATATGTACACCCTGATTATAGAGTTTTCGCTGAAGGGATTTTAGAATATCTAAAAGATCATTATCCAGCAAATCCTAGGCTACAGTTAAATGAAGATATGGAATCTCATGATGTTGTGATAATATTAGGCTATGATTTAAAGGAGGATTAATTTTGAAGATTAAAGAAAAGGCAGAGCTTATAAAAAGTGCGGTTGATGACAAAAAAGGGGAGAATATTAAAGTTTTAGACCTTGAAGGAGTTACAGAAATCGCTGATTATTTTGTAATAGCAACAGCAAATAATGTCCCCCATATTAAGAGTATTTGCGATGAAGTTGAAGATTCGCTTCACTCAGAGGGAGTAAACTTTATTCGCAAAGAAGGATATGATGAGGGGAATTGGATAATACTAGACTATGGTGATATAGTAGTTCACCTTATGTTGGCGGAACAAAGGGAATATTATGGATTAGAAAAATTTTGGCGTCAAGCTAAGGAAGTAGAGTTTTAATGTCTTCAGGCTATGATATACTAGCCAAATATTATGATAAATTTATGATTGAGTTTCCTTATGATAAATGGGTTTCTTTTATTGATACGTTTTGTGACCGAAAATTATCTATACTAGAGTTAGGATGTGGTACAGGCAACCTAACTATTAGATTGAAGAAGCTAGGGTACGATGTAACAGGTATAGATATTGAGTCTAATATGCTATCTATTGCAGAACAAAAAATAACAAAAGAAAGACTTGAAATACCACTAATCTGCGATGATATGTTAAATGCCGATTACCTGTCATGTAATCAAATCATCTGTCCAAATGATGGAGTAAACTCGATTTTGGATAAAAGAGAGTTAGAAATATTTTTTAAAAAGGTTTTTAACTCTTTTAAAGGAAATGGTACTTTTATATTTGATGTTTCTACTCTAAAAAAATTCTCAGATATGCAGGGAGAAATTTTTTGCGAAGATTATAAAGAGCTAACCTATATCTGGGATACAATAATTTCAAAAGATAACATAGTAGATTTTTACTTGACTTTTTTTGAAAATATAATGGGTAATAGATATAAACGAACTGACTTATCTATTACCCAACGAGGATATACTTTAGAAGAGTTAAAAACAGCTCTTAACTGGGCTGGGTTTACTTCTATTGAAACATATGAAGATTATAATAAAAAAATAATTAAATCCTGTGAGCAAAGTCACAGAATTACCTTTGTAGCTAAAAAATGACAATAACTACTTCTTAAATACTAAATGGTATGTTAAAATAATATAGAAAACATTAAAAGGAGGAATAACCGTGATAAATAAAGATATGACAATCCGCGAAGTTTTGCAAAAAAATCCTAAGGCAGCTGAAGTACTTATGAAGTACGGAATGCATTGTCTTGGTTGCCCTTCTGCTACTGGTGAATCTGTAGGACAGGCTGCTGCAGTACATGGCGTTGATGCAGATAAGTTAATCAGTGAACTAAATAAGTTGTTCGAAGAATAAAAAATTCCCCTAAGGGGAATTTTTTTTTAGAATTTTTAAAGGGAAAAAAGATATTTTAGAGAATATTCAAAAATAAAGGGGGGTATTCCATGGAGTTAGACAAAGAAAAAATTATTGCCACTATATTAATTTTAACAATAGTATCGGTTTTTGGGGTAGTTAATTGGTATAGAAGCTATAGAAATCAGGAACAGCCAATAATTGAAAAGGAAGCAACTTTAGATGAAGATAAAGATGAAAAGTTGGATGAAAAAATAATCATCCATGTTACTGGATTTGTTAACAATCCAGGCGTTTATCAGTTAAATGAAGGAGATAGAGTGATTGATGCAATAAACAAGGCAGGCGGTGTTCTTGAAGAAGGTGATAAAAATGCTTTAAACTTAGCTGCTTATGTATATGATGGTGAGAAAATTACCGTTCCTAAGTTGGGAGAAGAGATAGATCAAAAAGATATTAGTGCTTCTGACGGTAGAGGTAGAGTTAATATTAATAGAGCTACTGTAGAAGAGCTAACAAATCTAAATGGGATAGGGGATGCTAGAGCTGAGGCTATAGTCCAATTTCGAGAAGAAAACGGGAATTTTAAATCAAAAGAAGACATAAAACAAGTGGCAGGTATTGGACCAGCCATATATGATCAAATAAAAGATGAGATAACAGTTAGGTAACTTCAATTTCGCAAGTAGTGTCGTACATATCTGTACCTTGACCTATATCAGTTAAACCATCGTTAGTGACTATATTTTGTGTATTGCCGTAATTCAATGGTCTCCCCTCAAAAGAAAGTAGTACGTATTTATTTACCAACCGTGAATACTTTAATTTTCCCTCAATTTTACCGTTTTTAGTGCTAACTTTAACTATCTGGTGGTTTTTTAGATTTAATTTTAGGGCAGTGGACGGATGAATATAAAAAATTGGGAATTCTCCTAAGTTGAGTTTATGCTGAAATTGACTGTGTAGGCTGTTTTTAGGGTGTGGAGTCATGAAATATAGTTCACTTTCTTTTAAGGGTATTGGATCAGAAATTTGGGAATCTAAAAGATTAAATTTCTTGTTATAGGTGCCAAAAACACCGTCGCTAAATGGAATATCCCACTTACCTGGTAGTGTAGGACCACTCTTTATATCTTTTAAAGAAATTCCAAAACTTTCTTTCAAAGGACTATATATTTCTTTAAGCCAACAATTAGCAGTTTTTTTAGGGAAGTTTTTTAAATTTAATTTAACAGCTAATTCAGTAAATATTTTCCACTCAGGCTGACTTAGACCAATGGGGGAGAAAACAGGTTCTAAGTAGTTAATATATCTGTGCCACATAGATGTATAAATTATATCTTCTTCTTCTAGTGAAGTAGTTGCCGGTAGTACAAGGTCACATAATTTCATTGTATCTGTAAAAGTGACGTCGGTTCCAACAACAAAATTTACTTTACTAAAGGCTTTTTCAACCAACCTGTTATTTGGTAAGGTTACAGCGGGGTTTGCTCTTGAAACATACAAAAAGCGAATAGGAGTATCTTGCTCATTTAAGATACAGCTTGCAAATTTAGCTTTTGGGAAAAATCTCTTTTTAATAGTATTATCTAGTGTTACTTTATCTAATGATATTAAATCAGAAATATAAGTATCTGCATATTGCACTCCTCCTCCTGGAACTCCAATATTGTTAGTGATCATAGCCAATGAATTAATCGCTCTTATTGAATTACCAGAATTGAAATATCTTTGCATACCATACCCTAAATAAAAAGAAGTGCTTTTTTCCTTTAAAGTAAGAGCTAACTTTTCAAGTTCACTAATGGATACACCACATATCTTAGAAAGTTCATCTAAATTATACATATTCAAAATTTTAAGATAGGCTTCAAGGTTATTACATATACTTGATATTTCATCTAAGGTTTGTGGATGTTTTTCTAGAACAATTTTAGCAAGCGCCAAGGCCAAAAAACCATCGGTGGAAGGATTAACCTTTATGTGTATATCACTTTTATTAGCTATTTTTGTGTTACAAGGATCTATTGTTATTAAACTAGCTCCTTTTTTTTGGGCTTTAGTAATAAAAGGCATTAAATGTATGTTAGTTTCAGTAGGGTTTCGTCCCCAAATAATAATATTATCACAGTTTAAAATATCCTCAGGATTATGGCATCTAACTGCACCGAAATCATTTTGTATCGCTGCCATTCCAGCAGCCCAGCACAAACTACCACTAGGTTCAGTTACTCCACCCAATAAATTAAAAAAACGGTGTTCAAGATTTTTTAAGGTTCCGCCTGCGCCGGAATCAAAGTAATGGGCTATGGCTTTAGAACCATAGCTGTTTAATGTAACTTTTAAGTTTTCAGCCATTAAATTCAAAGCTGTATCCCATGATACTTTTTTCCACTTTCCCCCTTCTTTTAGCATAGGGGAAGTAATTCTATCATTGCTATGTACCCTTTCCAAAACATATTTTGCCTTTTTGCAAACAAACCCATTAGTTATTGGGTGACTTTTTTTACCTTTTACAACCATTGTACCTTTAATATTACAGATATCAAAACCACAAGCATCCCAGCAATCTAATGGACAAGCACTATTGTAGGTTGTAATTTTACTCACCTCCAAATTTTTATGTTCTGATAATAAAGTATTATAACATAAGTATGATTTTAGTTAAAACTATAACAATAAGCCAAGTCAGTATTCTGACTTGGCTTATTGTTAGCTATATTGCAAATACATGTCTGCCAATTTCGTTGATAATTTCTCTAGTTCTAATCCATTGGTTAGTGGCTGTAACTGGATTATAGTAAAATATAGCACCGCCAGAAGGATCATTTCCCTTAAGAGCTTCTTCTACCGCTTTATATGCTGAGTCGTTAGGAGTTAACCAAAACTGACCATCATGTACGGCTGTAAATGCCCATGGTTCAAAAATAACCCCTTCAATAGTGTTTGGAAATTCAGAGCTTTCTACTCTATTAAAAATAACAGCAGCTACTGCAACCTGCCCTTGAAAAGGCTCGCCTCTAGCCTCACTGTGTACAGCTTTAGCTAATAATTCTCTTTCTTCATCTGTAATTTCCATCCGAACCCCTTGGTTTGACGATTCTTTAGTTCTTTCAGATGAATCTGTAGTTTCCCCAGCTGGAATAGATAAAACTTGCTCTGGATAAATTAAATTAGAACTTAAGTTGTTAGCGATCTTTAGTTCTTCAACGGTTATGCCGTTATCTTTAGAAATCCTATACAGAGTATCCCCCTTTTTTACTGTGTAAGTAGTAGTTGGGATTGTTAATTTATCTCCAGCATATATAATGTCACCACTACCACTTATATTATTAGCTTCTTTTAAAGCATCAATTGAGGTGTCAAATTTTTGAGCAATCGTAAATAAAGAGTCACCTCTTTGGATAGTGTAACTTTGAGCAAATGCTGTTCCTGAAGATAAAATAACTGATCCTATAACTAAACCAACGGTAAATTTCTTGACAATCTGTTTTACAGTATTATTCACACTTTAACCTCCTTATAATAGATACGCTAGTAATTATACCCGAACAGGTTTACATAACACAACCCCTAAATCCCTTATTCACAACATATTTACGGGTGATATTGAAGTTATGTAAACTAACTCGCTCAATACCTAGTTTTTATTATAAGATGGTAAATAATTGATTGACATTTTTGTTTTGATGTAGTATATTAAACCATATTATTGTGTAGGGAGGTGTTAAGCTTATGACTACCTTCGTAGAGAAAGCTCAAGTAATGGATGAAAAAGCAATTTTAAGAGCTGTCACTAGGATTTCCCATGAAATTTTAGAACAAAATAAAGGAACCGACGATTTAGTACTAGTAGGAATTAAAAGAAGGGGTATCCCATTAGCCAGGAAAATTGCCACTAAAATAAAAGAAATAGAAGGTGTTTCTGTGCCTGTGGGAACTTTGGATATTACATATTATAGGGATGATTTAACAAAGAAATCAGAAAAGCCTAAGGTGTTTGGAGAAAACATTTCCACTGATATTGATAATAAAATAGTGGTACTTGTAGATGATGTTTTGTATACCGGAAGAACTGTTAGATCGGCCCTAGACGCTTTAACAGATATTGGAAGAGCCAGGAGAATTCAGCTTGCCATATTAGTGGATAGAGGTCATAGAGAGTTGCCTATCAGGGCAGACTTTGTCGGCAAAAACGTTCCAACCTCCATAAAAGAACATGTTAAGGTAAATCTTCAGGAGTATGATGAAGCCAACGGAGTATATATAATGGAAAAGATGTAGTAAAAAAGTGTCCGTATTGGACACTTTTTTTAGTGAAATAAAGGGTTTTTGCTTTTTATAGTGTAAACTATGAAAAGAGGAGGGACTATGATGGGGTGGTTTATAAGTTCTGCTGTTTTAACGATTATTTCTTTCTGTGATGATTTGTTAATTACCTGTGTTGCTATATTACTTATGGCTGCTTTGTTATTTGTTGTGTATAATAAAAAGGGTTTGAAAGCTATGTTAACCCTAGTTGTTATAATGATTGTAGTCGCTGGAAGATTTATTTATCTAGATTATCAAAAAGCACAGTGGCATATGATTAGAGACCAAACTGATACTTTAACCATAAAAGTTGTTAAAACTATAGATGGAAATAAAGGAAAAATAATTGGAAGCGAAAATTTTGATGTAAATAGAGGTTTTGTCAATATATTTCTAGAAGACGATTTTGACAGTGGTACAATAATAGAACATACTGGTGAACTGGCTGTATCAAAGAAATATAACAATTTCTTTGTGCCATATGAATATTGTTATATCAACGACTATGTAGGTTATATAACTGAATTTACCGGTGATATTAAAGTAAAAAAATCAAACCCTTTGTTACATCACAGGCTAAATGATGCTATTATTAAGAGGGTAGAAAATATTTTAGATAACCTTTCTGATAGCAGTGCAGGTCTGGTTCAAGGAATTTTTTTTGGAAGTAAATCCAACTTAAGTAATACTGACCGTTATTCTTTGCTAAACGCTGGTTTGGTGCATCTTACTGCAGTATCGGGTTTTCACATAGGAATAATTTATTATCTTATTTTCTCTATCTCAAACGTTATAATAAAAAACAAAGATAGATGCTATTTATTAGGCTTACTTTTCACCACTTTATTTGTTATTTTTGTGGGAGTCAAAGCGTCTACATTAAGAGCTTTAATTATGATTGCTATATTTACGACTAGCAAAGTATTAGGTTACCCTTATTCTTTGACCCGGTCTATTGGGATAACATTTATGCTTTCAATAATAGTTAATCCTTTCTTAATTTATGATATGGGGTTTCAGTTTTCCTATTTAGGGGTACTAGGTATCGCAATCTTTCATTCCAGAATTAACTTTTTAAATTGGATACCAAATGACTTTTTAGCAAATATTTTAAAAGCAACTATAGCTGTTCAGATTACTACTTTTCCTTTAAATATTTATTATAATGGGGGATTCCCTCTGTTATCTCCATTATCAAACTTATTAACAACCCCTGTTATGCCCTTTATTTTTTTGTCAGTTTTGGTAGGAATTATGATTCCCATTACACCTGTGTTTATAATTATTGAAATTCTAGCTAAGTGGATACTGTTTGTTGCTAATATATACGGCACTTGGATCCCTATAAGTCTATCTTTTATGTTATATATTATTTCTATAGTAGCTATTTTTTACTTAAGTTATAAATATAGTAAAATTCAAACTAGTAGTATTGTATTAGCCATCATATTGACCATAATGTACTATAGTAGTATTTATATTCCTACAGTTTATTTGCATTTTATAGATGTAGGACAGGGGGATTGTATTTTAATTACAGATAACAACTATAATGTTTTGGTGGATACCGGTGGTAATATTAACTATGATGTGGGAAATAGGGCAGTGATCCCCACTCTTAAAAGGCTAGGAGTGACAAAACTGGATTATGTCTTTATTACTCACGCTCACTTTGACCACGGTGGTGCTATAGCCGAAATAGCAGATGAAATACCCATCGAAAATATAGTAATACCAAATAACCAATTTTTTAAAGGCTATACTGCAGACTTGATTTATAACACTGCTGAAAAAAAGCAAATTAACATTATAGAAATTGAAAAAGGAGCTAAATCAACTTTTAGTGATGATTTTAAATTAAAAACACTTCATCCTACTGAAGATTTTTTCCCTACAGAGTCTCCTATCAACAATATCTCTTTAGTATTTGAGGGCAGATTGTTTGAAAAGGAGATACTGTTAACAGGAGATATTGAAAAGCAAGGGGAGTCTAAAGTAGCTCCGCATCTGAACGAAATAGACATTTTAAAAGTAGGTCATCATGGGAGTTCAACTTCCACAACACAAGAGATAATAGAAAACAGCTCTCCTCAATATGCTATAATAACAGTTGGTGAAAATTCATTTGGTCACCCATCAGCAGACGTTGTTAAACGTTTAGAAGATAGCGGTGCAAAAGTTTTTAGAACAGATAAAGATGGAAGAATATATTTTAGAATAAGGCCATGGGGCTATAAAGTTGAGACAACAGTGAGGTGATAAAAGTGGACAAAATATTAAAATTAAAAAATAATCAGCTTAGTAATTTATATTTACTGTATGGCAATGAAAGGTATTGGATCGAAAAAAACTTAAACAACATATTTAAAACTGTATTTGCAAAAGATGATGAGATGAAAGATTATAATTATGATTTGATTGGCTCAGATTTCACACTAAACAGAGTAGAAGAAGTGTTGCAAGGGTTGCCTTTTATGAGTGACAAAAGATTAGTTGTGCTGAAAAATACAGGGTTGTTCAAAAAAAACGGTTCAAAAAAGGAAAAGGAACTGGAAAATTTACTTATTGAATACCTCAACAATCCTAACCCACAAATTGTCCTTGTTGTTGCGGAAGTTGAATGTCATAATGTAAAATCTAGAAAAATCTATAAGTTGATCCATAAGGAGGGTACTATATTACACTGTAATAGTCTAAAACCTTATGAAATAAGACAGTGGATAAAAGAGCAGTTTGAAAATCATAATATTAAGGTTACAGGTGGCATTATAAATACTTTAGCAGCCAGCTTAGATAATAATTTATATACTTTAGAAAATGAAATAAATAAAATTGTTGCATACCTTGGTGACAAAGAAACCTTAACTATAGAAGATGTAAATGCAGTTTGTGCTTTTGCCAATAACGATAACATTTTTGAACTAATTGATAAAATTTCCGAGGGCAAATCTAGTGATGCGATAAAAGTGTTACACAAAATGAATAAAAACGGAACTCATTATTTGTTGATATATAGTATGATAGTTAATCATTTTAGGTTATTAACTAAAGTGTTAGATTTTACACAAAGAGGGTATACCTCAAAGAATATTAACAATAAATTGAAACTCCATCCATTTCGATTGGAAAAGGCTATTAAGCAAACCTCGCTATTTACATTAAAAAACCTCCACAAAAAGTTATCCATACTGGCAAAATATGAAGGAAAAATAAAACAAGGTAAAATTGAAGGAGTTCAAGGATTAGAAATGGCAATAGTGGAAATGAATTGTCAATAAAAATATTTAAATAGTTATTATGCAAAAAAAGGCTGCCTCTTTTTAAATATCCCAATTTAGGAGGGTATTTAAAAAGAGGCAGCCTTTTAATCATAACAAAGGACACCTGATCATATGGGGTGTCCTAAATTAACTAAGCAATATTTTTTAACTTTTTAGCTAGACGTGACTTTTTACGGGCAGCAGTATTTTTGTGTAAAACACCTTTGCTAACTGCAGAGTCAATAGCTTTAATTGCTTTAGTAAGCTCAGTTTGAGCTGACTCTTTATCGTTATTAAGTAATGCTGTTTCATAGTTTTTAATTCTGTTTTTTACAAAAGATCTAATAGCATAGTTTCTTTCAGTTTTTTTGGCAGTAATTCTAACCCTTTTCTTAGCAGACTTTATATTAGGCATGTGCAGTCACCTCCTTTAACCATAACGACCAAATTAACAAAACTATTTTACCATGAACTAAGTATAAATGCAACAGCTTACTCAGCTATTTTATTTAGAAGTGTTAATGAATACATTTTTAATTATAAGGAAAACTAGAAAAAAAGCAAAATAGAGGTGATAAAATGTTAAGATTAGTGATTAGATTTATAGTATCTGCCATAGTGCTAATGGCATTAGGTTTTTTTGTCCCAGGGTTTGGAGCTTTAGGTTTTATCGGAGCTCTAATATCTGCTATAGTAATTTCTGTGTTGGGATATATCATGGAAAAATTATTTGGTGAAAACATTTCACCTCAAAATCGAGGGATAGTAGGTTTTGTTACGTCAGCTGTTGTAATATATTTAGCACAGTTTTTAGTTACCGATTTAAATGTATCGATATTTGGTGCAGCAATTGCAGCATTTATTATAGGAATTGTAGATGCTTTTGCTCCCACAGAACTTAGATAAAAAGGAGGAAAAGACAATTGTCCAAAATAAACTTTAGAACAGACCTAGCAATTGAAGCCCACGAATATGTGGCAACACAGACACCTCAAGGGGTAAATGGAGTTAACGTTCAAGATCAAAATCATAATGACCACTTTGTAAAAAGGGTAAACATTTCAACACCTCAAGCATCTCAACAAATGGGAAAGCAAATGGGGAGATACATCACTTTAGAAATGCCAGAGTTTAGAAAAAAAAATACTGAATTTGAAGAAAGAGTTAGTCAAACATTTGCCCACGAGTTAAACTCAATGTTGCCAAAAAGTCCCAATCAAAATGTTTTGATTGTAGGTCTTGGCAATTGGAATGTTACCCCTGATGCACTAGGGCCAAAAGTTATAGATAGGTTACTAATAACAAGACATTTAAAGGCTATGATGCCAAATAGATTTAACAACAATGACTATCAAACTGTATCTGCTCTAGCGCCAGGAGTTTTAGGGCTAACAGGAATTGAAACCAGTGAGGTAATAGAAGGAGTTGTGAGGCAAACCCAGCCGGACTATATAATAGCCATAGATGCATTAGCAGCTCGTGATGTATCACGGCTAAACACCACTATACAAATTGCAGATACGGGGATTCATCCGGGGTCTGGTGTGGGAAATAAGAGAAAAGGAATAACTAAAGAAGATTTAGGTGTAGACGTAATAGCTATTGGAGTACCAACTGTAGTTGATGCTGTAACCGTAACCAGTGACACCATTGAAATGGTCACAAATACAGTGGCTGAAAATAGCCCAAATGGGCAAGGGCAACAATTTTATCAAGCTTTGAACTCTTTGAATGGTCAGCAAAAAGAACAGCTAATTGCTGAAGTATTAAATCAAAATTTAGGTTCATTGATTGTTACACCAAAAGAAATCGACAGACTGATTGAAGATATAAGTGATGTAGTAGCTGGAGGGATAAATGCAGCACTACACCCGATAATAGATTATCAAGATGCAACAAAACATCTTTATTAGCATTTTGAAAGGCTTTGTCTTACATTGAGACAAAGCCTTTTTTTACAGCAAAATTTGCAACTAAAATTTTCTATGTATGTTTTTGACATTATTAGAATAGTAATGTGATAGTTATAAGTTAATGGGACAAAGTCTTGCTTACTAGCGGGAGGTACATAAATTGAAAAAAACTAAGAGACAAAATTTACATAGTTTCAAAAATAGTAATAGACTATCTTATAGGAAGCCTAAAAAATCCTCTTTTGAAGAGGTTAATTTACTTATGTTAATAATTACAGTGCTTACAACCTTTTTACTTTTATCATTTGTTATGAAAAACTACTATACTCAATACCCCCACCTTTTTAAAGATCATCTTTTACAAACAGTTCCGGCCTTTGAAATGGTAGCTCCACGTGAGGAAGATATTGTTGAGCATAGTTTAATAGTTAATGCAATAAGTGTTGTGACTGGAATAAATGTAACAGCTCCATTCAGTCTAGTAGAAAGTCAAGTTCCAGTATTTGCCCAAATTGAGTACGCTTCTGTGATTAGTGCAGATGAGGCAAATAATCAAGTTGATAAAGATGAAGAGGAGGAAGAAGAAAAAAAGCAAGTATCCACTATAAAGCCAGAAGATCTTAAAATTGCTATATATCATTCCCACACAACTGAAGCTTTTGTACCAACTAGTGGTATACCTCATACCGAAGATTTTGATGAAACGATAGTAAAGGTTGGGGAACATTTAAAAGAGCAGTTAGAGAGTATGGGGATGTATGTTTATCATGACAAAACATATCACAATCAAAGGCATAGCGAATCTTATAGAAAATCAGCTAGAACTGTAGAAGAAATAATAGAAAAAGATGATTTTGACTTAATTATAGATTTACATCGTGACGGTGTAGGGCAGAGCTCAAGTGTTGGGAGGCCAGTAACTACAGAAAAAATAAATGGTGAAGATATGGGTAAACTGTTATTTTTAGTGGGAGGAAGACATGACAATTGGAGAAAAAATTATGCTCTGGCCAATGCTTTAAATGAAGCAACTAAGCAAAAATATCCTGGGTTAAGTCGGGGAGTTATTGTAAGATCGACTGGCAACTATAATCAAGACCTTCATAATAATATATTGCTCATAGAAATCGGTGGTCATTGGAATACTTTAGATGAGGCTATAAAAACTACTGAACCATTGTCTAAAATTATACTGGAGGGATTACAACGGGTAAATGAGTAGAAAAATATCATTTATGATAATATACTTTGCTTTTCTTTATGTTGTATTTAACTTAACCCATGCAGGTTTAGAAGAGGTTTATGGTGAGCAACCAGAAATTTTAAGAATAAAAAGAGAGGATAAACAAATAGAATTTTTAGGTAAAAAACTTCGGTACCCTTTGTTAAATCGAAACTTCGAAGACTAAACACCGTTATTCAGAGAACACTTGTCCATTACTCGTCCAAGTGCTATAATCTTGTCTATACATATTTTATTTAGGAGGATTTTGATGGACCGACAAAAAATAAGAAACTTCTCAATAATAGCTCATATAGACCACGGTAAATCAACCTTGGCTGATCGCATATTAGAGCATACTGGCACCCTAACAAAACGGGAAATGTCAGAACAAGTACTAGATCAAATGGATTTAGAAAAAGAGCGAGGAATAACTATAAAGCTACAGGCAGTTGCACTTGATTATAAAACTACAGAGGGTGAAGTATATAAGCTTAATTTAATTGACACTCCTGGGCATGTAGACTTTGCATATGAGGTTTCTAGAAGCTTAGCGGCATGTGAGGGTGCTATCTTAGTTGTTGACGCAGCACAAGGCATAGAAGCTCAGACACTAGCTAATGTTTATTTAGCTATGGAAAATGAGTTAGAAATTATTCCAGTGATCAATAAAATAGACCTACCCAATGCTGACGTTGCTAAAGTAAAAAAAGAAGTCGTTGATGTACTTGGGGTAGAGGAAGAATCCATAATATTAGCATCTGCAAAAGAGGGTTTAGGAATTGACGATATATTACAAGCTATAGTGGAAAAAGTTCCTGCACCTGAATGCAATGAACAAAAACCCCTAAGAGCTTTAATCTTTGACTCCCATTTTGATAACTATAGAGGTGTAATAGTTTATACCAAAATAGTTGAAGGGGAAATTAAAAAAGGTGAAAAAATAAAAATGATGTCATCGGGCAAATCCTTTGAGGTGATAGAAACCGGAAAGTTTCGTCCAGCTCCAGTTGCTGTCGATAAATTGACTGCTGGAGAGGTAGGTTTTATTGTAGCTGGAATTAAAGAGGTAAAAGATACTAGAGTAGGGGATACTATAACAAAATTAGGCAGAGAGGCACAAAAACCACTTCCTGGTTATAAAAAAGCTAACCCAATGGTTTACTGTGGACTATATCCAGTAGACAACAGTGATTATACTGAATTAAGAGATGCTCTAGATAAACTAATCCTCAATGATGCAGCCTTAGTATATGAACCAGAAAACTCAGTAGCTTTAGGTTTTGGGTATAGGTGTGGGTTTTTAGGACTATTACACATGGAGATAATCCAAGAAAGGTTAGAAAGAGAATATGGTTTAGAGCTGATTGTTACAGCCCCTAATGTTATTTATCATGTATATGACCATGAAGAAAACATCACTAAGGTGGACAACCCTGCTCAGTTACCAGAGGGGTCAGAAATTCAAAGAATAGAAGAACCTTATGTAAAGGCCTCTGTTATTGTGCCACAAGAATATATCGGGGCGGTAATGGAAATTTGTCAGGAAAAACGCGGAACATTTAAAACTATGGATTATTTAGATGATATAAGGGTAATGATATATTACGATATGCCCCTTAGCGAAATTTTATATGATTTTTTTGATAATCTTAAATCTAAAACTAGGGGTTATGCATCTTTAGATTATGAATTTATAGGTTATAAATCTTCTGAGTTAGTTAAACTTGATATCAAACTTAACGAAGAAATAGTCGATGCACTATCTGTTATTGTTCATAAAGACAATGCCTATAGCAGAGGCCGTGCTTTAGCATCAAAGTTAAGGGAGATTATTCCTCGTCAAATGTTTGAAGTGCCTATACAGGCTGCCATTGGCAATAAAATAATAGCCCGAGAAACAGTGAAAGCCATGAGAAAAAATGTTTTAGCAAAATGCTATGGTGGAGATATTACAAGAAAAAGAAAACTAATAGAAAAGCAAAAGGAAGGAAAAAAAAGAATGAAGCAGTTGGGTAAAGTTGAAGTGCCCCAAGAAGCATTTATGGCAGTGTTAAAGTTAGAATAATGAGTGGACTATATATTCATGTACCTTACTGTCATTCTAAATGCTCATATTGCGATTTTACTTCCTATGCATCAGCACATAATTATTCTGATTACATAAGTGCTGTAATAAGAGAATTAAAATTACAACAGGAAAAAATAGCTGTTCTTAAACCTTCCACTATTTTTATGGGAGGGGGAACACCCACTATTTTACCAACTGATTTAATAGCAGAACTTTTTTTTGAGCTTTCCCGAATATATAATTTGAGAAATATAGTAGAATGTACTATAGAGGCTAACCCCAAAACTTTGACTTTAGAAAACCTTATAGCTTATAAAAAAATAGGATTTAATAGAATTAGCATAGGAGTACAAAGTTTGCAGTCTGAAATACTGAATAGTATTTCCCGCGCTCATAATCCGACTGAAGCAATAGAAGCGATTACCCTAGCTAAGGTAGCTGGATTTGAAAATATTTCTGTAGATTTACTTTATGGTTTACCTTCTCAAAAGAAAGGACATGTCTTAAATGACATCAATAGATTAATATCTGAAGGTGTAAAACATATTTCTTTTTATGGTTTACAAGTGGAGGAAAATACGCCTATACAAAACAAAATAGAAAAAGGTTTATTGCACCTCCCTAACGAAAAAGAAGTAATAAGCCAATATCTTGAAGGTGCAAACTTACTGGAAAGTAAGGGGTATAAGCAGTATGAAATATCAAACTTTAGCAAAAAAAATTATAAATGTTTACATAACCTCGGATACTGGGATGGTTCAGATTATCTTGGGTTAGGAGTCTCGAGTCATTCTAAAAAAGGGAATAAACGTTTTTATAATACTGAAAAAATATCAAAATATTTAAAAAACATACAAGAAGGTTTTATTGCAGTTGAAAAAGTCTATGCCTTGGCAGAGCATGAAGAAAAGTTGGAACGACTTATGTTATCTATGCGTACAAATGAAGGTGTGCCTCTGTCTAACATGGTATACTCTAATGCTGCAAAAAAATATATAGAAAACTTGGTGTCTAATAATATGGCACAGACAGTCGAAGGGAAGCTTATACTTACGCCTAAAGGCTATTTGTTATCTAATAAAATTATTTCAGATATGTGGGATTTTATCGAATTTTAGCTGGTCTTATTTAAGTTTATAACTTAAAAAGTTTAAGCAACTTGCAAAAAATACTGGATTAACAACTTGCGGGTAATTTCCGCTTACTATAGACTCACTTTATCAGGGAAGTAAAGGAAATTTTTTTGTAAATTCGTTGACATTTTTGGATAAAGATGATATTTTTATTTATAGTTAGCACTCAGGGTGACAGAGTGCTAACAAAAAGATGGGGGTTGATTATATGGTGGATTTAGGTGCCAGAAAGCGGGAGATTCTTAAAGCCATTGTATTAGACTACATTAACACAGCAGAGCCTATTGGATCTAGGACCCTTTCTAAAAGACATAAAATTGGATTTAGCCCTGCTACCATACGCAATGAGATGTCAGACTTAGAGGAATTGGGTTTTTTGATGCAGCCCCACACTTCTTCTGGAAGGATACCTAGCCAGCTTGGATATAGGGTTTTTGTAGATGACTTAATGGAGAAAGACAGATTAGAGTGTGACGAGGCAGAAAGGCTTAAAACGCTGTATTCAGAAAAAATTCATGACTTAAATCTTCTAATTGAACATACAGCTACTGCTCTATCTAAAATAACAAATTATACATCTGTTGTTGTTCATACAGAAAAACCCGGACTAGCTATAAAGCACCTAGATTACGTTCAACTGTCAGAAAAAGAAGGGCTAATTTTATTTGTGACAGAAAACGGGGTTGTAGAGCATAAAAAAATCAGGTTTAATGCACCATTTAAAAGCGAAGAAATAAACATAATACTACATGTACTCAGATCTAAACTCTTAGGAAACAAACTAGATAAATCAGAAGCTCAATTGATATCAGAAATACAAAACGAATTCTACAATTTCAGCCCAATTTTAATGGAGTTTACACAAACTATACTATCATCACTTTTTAAAAGTCAAAATACTAAAGTGGCCACAGGAGGAACATCTAACTTTTTGGCCCAGCCAGAGTTTAATGACGTTAATAAAATAAAAGATTTGCTAACAATATTGGAGCAAAATAATATATTATTAGATTTGATTGAGCAAAATTCACCAGATGAAGGAGTAACTGTAAAAATAGGCAACGAATTGATTGTAAATCAGTTCCATGACTGTTCGTTGATTACTACAAGTTTTAACATTGATGGCAAATCTACTGGTAAGATTGGTATAATAGGACCACAACGAATGGACTATGCTAATGTTATGAAAGTATTAGAGTATTTATCCAATAATTTTAATCAGTTGATTGAATAGAAATAAGGGAGTGAAAGCCTTGTCAACAAAAAGTGTGGAAAGCAATGATGAAGAGTTAAAAGATGAAGAACAGCAACAAACAGATAGCAAAAAAGGTAATGAAGAAAAAAGACAAGAACAACAAAATGATCAAAATCTAGAACAGGATGTTAAATCATTAAATAATGAATTAGAAAATCAAAAGGAAAAGAACAATGAGCTACTGGGCCAACTGGCTAGACTACAAGCGGATTTTGACAATTTTAGAAAAAGAACAGCAAAAGAAAAAAGGGAGCTTACCAAAAATGCTAATGCAGATTTGATATTAAACTTGCTCCCCGTATTAGACAACTTTGAGCTAGCATTACAGAACCAACAAGATGATGGGTTTCGAAAAGGCGTAGAAATGATTTTAAAACAGTTTATAGATATCTTAAAAAAAGAGGGGCTACAAGAGATCGAAGCATTAAATAAACTTTTCGACCCTACTTTACATGAGGCGGTAATGCAAGAGGAAAAGCATGATGTAGAAAAAGATGTTGTTATAGAAGTTATGAGAAAAGGTTACTTACTTAATGATAAACTGCTTAGACCATCTATGGTCAAAGTATCTAAATAAACATAATTGAAAATTAGGAGGTAAAAGATATGGGAAAGGTAATTGGAATTGATTTAGGAACAACAAATTCAGTGGTTTCAGTTATGGAAGGTGGAGAGCCAACCGTAATAACAAATGCTGAAGGGAGTAGAACAACTCCATCAGTAGTAGGTTTTAAAAAAGATGGTGAAAGGTTAGTAGGGCAAACTGCAAAAAATCAAGCTATCACTAACCCAAATACAGTTGCATCTATAAAGAGGCACATGGGAACAAACCATAAAGAAAAAATAGGTGACAAAGAATATACACCACAAGAAATTTCTGCTTTTACGCTACAAAAACTAAAGGCAGATGCTGAAAGTTATTTAGGGGAAAAAGTTACTCAGGCTGTTATTACAGTGCCTGCATACTTTAGTGATAGTCAACGTCAAGCTACAAAAGATGCTGGGAAAATAGCAGGGCTAGAAGTGCTTAGGATAATAAATGAACCTACTGCTGCAGCTTTAGCATATGGTTTAGATAAAGCGGAAGATGACCAAACTGTGCTAGTTTTTGACTTAGGCGGCGGTACTTTTGATGTAAGTGTGCTAGAGTTAGGTGAAAATGTAGTGGAAGTTAGAGCTACCAGCGGTAACAACCGTCTGGGTGGTGATGATTTCGATGATAGGATAGTAGAACACTTAACAGCTGAGTTTAAAAAAGAAACTGGTATAGACTTAAGTAAAGATAAAACAGCACTTCAAAGATTAAAAGATGCTGCTGAAAAAGCAAAAATAGAGCTTTCTAATGTTGTAACCACTAACATTAATCTTCCATTTATTTCAGCTAATCAAGATGGCCCTCAGCATTTAAATATTGACTTAACAAGAGCTAAGTTTAATGAAATTACTGCTGACTTAGTGGAAAAAACTATGAAGCCAACAGAAAGAGCGCTAAAAGACTCAGAAATGTCTGCATCTGAAATCGATAGAGTTATATTAGTTGGTGGTTCGACAAGGATACCAGCAGTGCAAGAAGCTATCAAGAAAAAACTTGGTAAAGACCCAAGTAAAGGTGTTAATCCAGATGAAGTGGTTGCTATGGGAGCGGCAATTCAAGCTGGAGTTTTAGCTGGAGATGTAAAGGATGTACTACTGCTAGATGTTACGCCTCTTTCATTGGGAATTGAAACATTAGGTGGAGTATTTACAAAGCTAATAGAAAGAAATACTACAATTCCAACATCTAAAAGCCAAGTTTTCTCTACCGCTGCTGATAATCAGCCCTCTGTAGACATTCATGTTCTACAAGGTGAGCGTGAGATGGCTCAATATAATAAAACTTTGGGCAGATTTACCCTTGATGGTATTCCCCCAGCCCCAAGAGGAGTACCACAAATTGAGGTAACATTTGATATTGATGCAAACGGAATAGTAAATGTTTCTGCTAAAGATAAAGGTACGAACAAAGAACAGAAGATAACTATCCAATCTTCTAGTGGTATCGATGAGGAAGAGATAGATCGTATGGTAAAAGAAGCGGAAGAATATGCCGAAGAAGATAAGAAGCGTAAAGAAGAAGTTGAGATTAGAAATAACGCAGACAATTTAGTTTATACAACTGAAAAAACACTAAAAGAGTTAGAAGATAAGGTAGAAAAAGAGCAAAAAGAATCAATAGAAAAACTTGTTGATGATGTAAAAGAAGCATTAAAAGGTGAAGATAATGATAAAATAAAGGAAGCTTCTGACAAACTATCAGAAGAATTGCATAAAATTTCCTCAAAAATTTATGAGCAACAAGCGGCTGAACAGCAACAGCAGCAAGAAGCACAACAAGGAGAACAATCAGGTGATGAAGATGTAGTTGACGCAGATTTTACAGAAGTAGATGATGAGGAAAAGTAACAAAAGAAAAAGTCAAAGCACCTGCTTTGACTTTTTCTCCTAATCATGTTATTTTTTTTTAGATAGGTTAGTTAATGAGGTGAGCATATGAATAAAAAAGACTTTTATGAGGTTTTAGGGGTAGATAAAAATGCCAGTGAGCAAGAAATAAAAAAAGCTTATAGAAAGCTGGCTAGGAAATACCACCCTGACGTTAACCCAGGAAACAAAGAAGCAGAAACAAAGTTTAAAGAAGCTAAAGAAGCTTATGAAGTGTTAAGTGACCCACAAAAGCGTCAGCAGTATGATCAATTTGGTCATGCTGATTTTGATAATTTTGGTGGGCAAGGCCAAGGTTTTGGTGGGCAAGGTTTTGGCGGATTTGAAGATATTTTTGACTCTTTTTTTGGAGGCGGTTTTGGTGGCCGTACTACAAGAAGAACAGGCCCGACCCGTGGAAGAGATTTACGATATGATATGAATATATCATTTGAAGAAGCAGCTTTTGGGGTTGAAAAAAATATAGAAGTAGAAAAAATGGAGCGGTGTGAAAAGTGTAAGGGAACAGGCGCAAAGTCGTCGGATTCCGTTACAAAATGCTCTACTTGTAATGGAACTGGTGAAATTAGAAAGACCCAGAACACACCTTTAGGTCAATTTGTTAGTGCTAGTCCATGTCCCCAATGTGAAGGGGAAGGAACTCAAATAAAGGATCCTTGCTCAAAGTGTCATGGTCAAGGTAAATATAATAAAAGAAAAACAATCAATGTTAATATCCCGGCTGGTGTAGATCATGGTTCTAGATTACGAGTTAGTGGTGAAGGTGAACCAGGCAACAAAGGAGGTCCGTCAGGAGACCTGTATGTTTATTTAAATGTTAGACCTCATCCTAAATTCAACCGTAGAGATAATGAAGTAATAAGTGAGGAAACTATCAGTTATGTCCAAGGGGCATTAGGGGTTGAAATAGAAGTTGACACTTTAGATGGAAAAGGAAAGTTAAAAATTCCTGCAGGCACACAAAGTGGCACCATCTTTAAACTTAAAGATAAGGGGATACCGTATCTTCGCGGTAACGGTCGTGGTGATCATCATGTAAAAGTAAAAGTGACTATCCCTAAAAAGGTAGACAAAGAAGAGAGGGAACTTTTAGAGAAGATTGCCGAGTTACGGGGCGATGACATAGATTCAAGCGGAAAAGGTATATTAAACAGAGTAAAAGACGCTTTTAAATAAAGGAGTGTTTGAGCAGTGGAGTGGTTAGAGGTAAAAATAACAACTGATACAGAAGAGTTAGAAGTATTAAATAACTATATTCATGAGTTGGGTATAGGAGGGGTAGTTATAGAGGACCCTTCGATAATAGAAAATTACATTAAAGATAACAGATGGGACTCTTATAGTGTTGATTTACTGGACTTGGATGAAAATATAATAGTCAAATGCTATCTTCCTATGGATAACCAAGTTTTTGATACATTATCAGCCATTAAAACTTTTGTTCAACTAAACTGTAAAAAAACAGATAAAAATGCAGTAACCACTTCACAGCTGTCGGAGAATGACTGGGCCAACCATTGGAAAAAATATTTTAAACCGGTGGAGGTGGCACCAAATCTTATCATAAAACCCTCATGGGAAGGTTATGAAACTAAACCTAACGATGTTGTAATAGAACTAGATCCAGGTCAAGCTTTTGGAACAGGGACACATCCAACAACAAGTATGTGCTTAAAAAAGTTAGTCCAAAACATAAAAAAAGGTGACAAGGTGATTGATATAGGGTGTGGTTCTGGGGTGTTATCGATAGCCGCTTCAAAATTGGGAGCTTCTGAAGTTGTAGGATTGGACATCGACTCTACGGCTATTAAAGTTGCTAAAAGTAACCTGGAGCTTAACAACTTAAATAATATAGAATTTATTTCGGGTAACATTGAAGAAAAAACTCTTTTTGAGGCAGATTTTGTGATTATTAACATTATTGCTGATGTAATTCTGAAAATTTTACCTAATTTAAATTCGTATATAAAAAAAGAGGGAACTTTGGTATTGTCGGGGGTTATTCTTTCTAGGCAGAAAGAAGTTGTGGAAAGTTTAAATAAAAATGGGTATACTATCAAAGACATAGATACTGACGGTGAATGGGTCTGTATAACAGCTCAGAGGTGGAAATGATGTTCAGAATTTATCATGGTGAAGGTTTGTCTGCGGGTAGAATAATAGAGCTTAGCAAGGAAACATCCCATTATGTAAGTAAAGTACTAAGATTAAAGACAGGAGACAAAATAAAAGTTTTTAATGAAGCCGGGGAATATATTTCCTCGGTTATTTCCATTGAAAAAAAAATGGTGAATTTAAAGGTTTTGACGAAAGTTAATTCAGAAGGTATGGAACCTAAGACAGACTTAGTAGTTGCATTTGGATACTTAAAAGGTGATAAAAACGAACTGGTTGTTCAAAAAGCAACTGAATTAGGTGCAAACTATATTTGGCCTATTATAACTGAAAGATCAGTAGTAAAGATAGATGATAACAGAATAAGGAAAAAAGAGGAGCGGCTAAAAAAAGTATGTAAAGAAGCCACTGAACAAAGTGGTAGATTAAAAGTTCCTTCTGTTAAAATTATAAAAGATTTACATTGCTTTAATCAGCAGCTAAAAAACACTGATATGTTGCTGATCCCTTGGGAAAAAGAATGTAAAGAACAAATTAATTTGGATAAACTAAAAGCAACTAAAGGACGAATAATATTGTTTATTGGTCCTGAGGGAGGTTTTTCTTACGAAGAAATTAATCAATTAAGCTCATTTCAAACAATTACTTTAGGTAAAAGAATTTTAAGGGCTGAAACTGCAGCGATTTCTGCAACATCAATACTAATGTATGCCCTAGGAGAGCTAGGAGGTTAGAGTAATGGCAACTGTTGCTTTTTATACTTTAGGATGCAAAGTGAATAGGGACGAAACAGATAGCCTAGCCCAGCTGTTTAAACAGCAAGGATACCGTGTAGTGGATTTTAATGAAAAAGCTTCGGTTTATGTAATCAATACCTGTACAGTAACTCAAGCGGGGAGTAGAAAATCCAGGCAGATGATTAGAAGAGCAGTGCGTACCGCTCCTGACGGGCTAGTAGTGGTGACAGGATGTTATTCACAAACTGCCAGCGAAGAGATAGCAAAAATTCCAGGGGTGGACTTAATTATAGGTAATGATAAAAAACATAAAATCGTTGATATAATCGAGCAGGGAAGCTCAAAAAATAAAATTTTAGTATCTTCAAGGCAAAAATTAAATGAATTTTATAATCTGCCTATACCTGATGAACGAAAGAGAAAGAGGGCCACATTAAAAATTCAAGAAGGCTGTGACAATTTTTGCTCTTACTGCATTGTTCCTTATGCACGGGGGCCTATTAGAAGTAAGCCTATTGATGAAATAATATCAGATATAAAAAAATTAATTGATGAAGGCTTTAAAGAAGTGGTTCTTACAGGGATACACTTAGGCTCTTATGGTAGGGATCAAGAAGATGATGTTTCTTTGGCTGACGTTGTTCATCGATTAGGAAAAATAGAAAACCTTAACAGAGTACGTTTAAGTTCTGTGGAACCTACGGATTTTGATACAGAACTATTAGAGGCTATAAAAGTGTCCCCTAACTTATGCAATCATTTTCATATTCCTTTGCAAAATGGAAGTGATGAAATTTTGAAAAAAATGGGTAGGAAATATGATTCTGCTTACTTTTTAGAAACTGTTTCTAAAATAAGAGAAATTGTTAAAGATGTAGCTATAACAACAGATGTTATGGTAGGATTCCCTTCTGAAACAGAAGAAAATTTTAAGCAAAATCTACAATTTATTAAAAAGGTAGGTTTTAGTGATATACATGTATTTAAATATTCGATGCGAGAAGGAACAAAGGCAAGTAAAATGTCACGACAGATTACTGGAGAAATAAAAGACAGGCGAGCAAAAGAGCTGGCTCAACAAGCTAATTTATTAAAAACTCAATATAATAAGAAGTTTTTAGGATCAAAGCTAGAAGTGTTGTTTGAACAGTATTCTGATGGTAACATGATTGGACATAGCTCCAATTATGTTAAGGTGTACTGTCCAGGAGAAAAGAAATATATAGGTCATGTAAGGAATGTTTTAATAAATAACTTAACAAAAGATGGGGTAGCAGGAAATATAGAGTAATTTAAAGAAAGATGAGTTCATATAGTAATAGTGGGAATATAAAATAACCTCTGATGAATTTTAAGGAGGTTTTATGGGAGGATATAAAGATGACAAGAATTTTAATCCTTGAAAGAAAAAGATTATTTCCACTAGCTATACTAATTTGTTTGCTTATAGTAATTACAGTATATGACTCTATGACAAAAAGCACTACTGCCACAGTCGATGGAGAAGCAATTCATGTAGTAAATGTAGACCAAGGACGATTAAAACATGGTAAAGAGCTAGTTGTAATCGATAATTTAGATACATGGGTGAACTATCTTGATACAAACTCTATTCCTCACCCAGATTACTCTTTTGATGATAACAATCAACTGGCCCTTATATCTGTAAACTTTACCGTTCAGGATTTAGTAGAGAATGTTGATGAATTTGGCGAAACTTATTATAATATCTTTTCTTCAGAAAAAAAGGATACTTATAAAATTTATATTATACCTAAACCTAAAGATATAAGCATTAACTCTATAAGCTGGAACTTCTATGATTCTAGAGGAGAAAAAAAAGATAATATTGAAGTAAAGGTAAACCCCAGATAATTTTTAAATATAGAGCAGGTAAGTATATAAAAGAGTAGAAGTACATATCAAAGCTAGTCTATAGTAAGGGGGTGAATTTTTATGTCATGCCTTTTTTGTAAAATAATAAAAGATGAAATTCCATCTGACAAAGTTTTTGAGTCAGATGAAATACTAGCGTTTAATGATATTGAACCACAGGCCCCTGTACATGTATTGATAATCCCCAAAAAGCATTTTTCTAATGTTAAAGAGACACCACCTGAAGAAATCAGCAAAATTTTTTCAGCTATAAAAGAGATAGCGGAAAAATTAGATTTAGAAGAAGGGTTCAGGGTTGTAAACAACTGTGGTAGTTTGGGAGGACAAACTGTTGACCATCTTCACTTTCATCTTTTAGGAAAGCGGCAGCTCAAATGGCCGCCTGGTTAAAATAGAGATAATTGACAGTAACAATTCTATTTTGTATAATAGAATTGTTATGCTATGGGAATACCCATATTTAATTATATTGTGTGGTAGTACGAGGGGAGGGAAGCTAAGTGGCTGAAGTTAAAATTGGCAAAAATGAATCACTTGACAACGCCTTAAGAAGGTTTAAACGTACATGCCAACGCTCGGGAATACTATCAGAGGCTCGTAAAAGAGAATTTTACGATAAACCAAGTGTGAAACGTAAAAAGAAATCAGAGGCGGCTCGCAAAAAGAAGAAAAAGTACTAGTTAGGTTATAGTGCTGAAGGAGGAACTATCGTGAGTGTGGTAGAACGTTTGACAAGAGATATGAAAACTGCCATGAAAGAAAAAGATAAGTTTGCCCTCACAGTAATAAGGATGATACGTTCTGAGTTGAAGTATGCTGAAATAGATAAAGGTACTCCACTTGATGATGATGAATCGTTTCAAATACTTAACAAGGAAGTAAAAAAACGTCGTGACTCTATTGAGGATTACAAAAAGGCGGATAGACCTGATGATGTAGAAAAACTTAAAAAAGAAATAGATATTATACAGGTTTACTTGCCTAAACAATTGACAGAAGAAGAAATTGAAACTTTAGTAGAATCCACAATTGAAGAAACTGGAATTTCTTTAAAAAAAGAAATGGGCAAGTTAATGTCTGCAATAATGCCAAAGGTACAAGGAAAAGCAGACGGTAAGCTGGTAAGCCAAATAGTTAGTAAAAAACTTAATTAGTTAAAAAGCTACCCTAAAAAGGGTAGCTTTTCTACTTAATAATTTTAATTTTTCTTTAAATTTGGCTAACAATAAATATAAATGAAGGAATTTTTAAGAAATACATAGAAATATATATAACAGGCATATACATAATTTAGATCTGATTATAAATTTAACGTATGAGTATCCAATAAGGATTTTAGTTTAAGAAAGTTGCGGGCTTAAAATGGTAAAAAGCAACCAGAAAGACATTGCAACTAGGAAGCTCAGTTTTTTGAGCTCTAGAAATTTATTTATAAAAAGTGCTTTTATTTCAAGTGTTATAGATTTTTGCAATCGCCTAATTATTTATGAACATTAAAATTAAAAAGGGGGGATATGGGAATGAAAAAATTATTTTCCATAGCACTACTATCAATGTTATTTTTTACTTTTTTTAGCGGTATAGTTTATGGTGATACTGATCAAGTTGTTTATGTAATCACAATAGATGGCACTATAGACAACGCATTACCTCGCACATTAAATAGAGCTTTTAATGAGGCAGAAATGAAAGGCGCAGATCTAATAGTACTGGAGATTAATACTCCCGGGGGTTATGTAAGAAGAGCTAAAGAAATAAGAGATACAATTGTGGGTTCTAACATTCCGGTATATGCATATGTTAATAATCAAGCAATATCAGCGGGGGCATTTTTAGCTTTGTCAGCTGATGCCATTTACATGACTGATGCTGCCACAATGGGGGATGCAGAAGTTATAGTAGGTTCACAAACTGCAGATGAAAAAGCCCTTTCTGACTGGGACGCAGCAATGAGAAGTGCTGCAGAAAGAAATGGAAGGGATCCAGAAATAGCAACTGCAATGGTTAGAAGGGAAAGCGAGATTGATGGTCTAGTCCAATCAGGACACCTGCTGACCTTGACCACATCTCAAGCTATAGAATATGGGTACTGTGAAGGAGTATATCCAACCCGTGCCGAAATGTTAAAGGACTTAGGTTACGGTGATCATAAAGTAATTGAATTTACCGAAGCATGGGCAGAAAGTTTTGCACGATTTATTACAAGTCCCTATGTCGGTGGAATCCTACTGTCAATTGGAATGGCTGCATTTTTTATTGAAATTATCAGCCCTGGATTTGGTGTTTTTGGAATTACAGGAGTGACTTGTTTTATTTTATTTTTCGCAGGGCATTTGATTGCAGATTTAGCACAATGGGAACATATAGTGGTTTTTATACTAGGGTTAATATTAATTTTGGTAGATATTTTTGCTGCAGGTTTTGGCATGTTAGGCATAGGAGGAATAGCCTTAGTTATTCTTAGTATATTTTTAACTGCTGAAACTGCTTCAGATGGCTTTATTATGATTGCCATTAGTATTCCATTTACTATCCTAATTTTAGTAGGTTCTTGGAAATTTATATCTAAATCTGACGTGATAAAACGTTTGATACTAAGCGATCGAGAAGATGTAGATAAAGGCTACGTAGCTTCTTCTAAATATGATGATTTGCTTGGTAAAAAAGGAGTTGCTTTAACAACCTTACGTCCTACAGGTAGTGCGGAAATAGAAGGAAAGCGCTATGATGTGATGACGGAGGGTGGTTATATAGCTGCTAAAGAAAAAGTGGAAGTTGTAAAAGTTGGCAGCAATAGTATAGTGGTTAGAAAATATTAATCATAAGGAGGAATTTATAATGGGACCAGAAGTTGCTTTGTTTTTTGTTGTAGTGGCACTTGTTGTTATCTTTGTAGCAGTCTTTTTATCATTTATTCCAATAGGGCTGTGGATCTCAGCTCAAGCTGCAGGTGTTAAAATTGGATTTTTTAATCTTATAGGAATGAGGTTTAGAAGGGTAATACCTGCTAAAATTGTCCAGCCCTTGATAAAAGCCACAAAAGGTGGTCTTCAGTTAAACACAAATAAGTTAGAAGGTCATTATTTAGCTGGTGGTAATGTAGATAGGGTGGTCAATGCTTTAATCGCAGCTCAAAGAGCTGATATTGAGTTGGAATTTGAAAGGGCAGCGGCTATTGACTTAGCTGGAAGAGATGTGCTTCAAGCTGTGCAAATGAGTGTAAACCCAAAGGTTATTGAAACACCAGTAGTAGCTGCAGTAGCAAAAGATGGAATTGAAGTAAAAGCAAGAGCAAAAGTTACAGTTAGAGCTAATATTGATAGACTTGTAGGAGGGGCCGGAGAAGAAACAATTATTGCAAGAGTAGGTGAAGGAATTGTTACTACTATCGGTTCTTCAGAAAGTCATAAAACAGTGCTGGAGAATCCAGACACTATTTCTAAAACTGTATTAAATAGATCGCTAGATTCTGGAACTGCTTTTCAGATTTTATCAATTGATGTAGCAGATGTAGATGTAGGCAAAAATATTGGGGCCACATTACAAGCTGATCAAGCTGAAGCTGATAAGCAAATAGCTCAAGCAAAAGCGGAAGAGAGAAGAGCGATGGCAGTGGCACAAGAACAAGAACAAAAAGCTAATGTACAAAAGATGCGTGCTAAAGTTGTAGAAGCTGAAGCAGAAGTTCCACTAGCTATGGCTGAAGCTTTAAAGGAAGGAAAGTTAGGTGTTATGGATTACTATAACCTTAAAAATATAGGCGCTGACACCGATATGAGAAGTTCTATTTCTAAGATGAGTGGTTCCGAGGATAAAAATAAATAAAAAGTAGGTGTTTTATACTATGGAAATACTCATTTTTATAATTATAGTTATAATTTCAGTTGTTTTAAAATCAAATAATCAAATTGAACAAGAAAAACAAAAAAGAAAAGCAGAAAAAGAGCTACAAAAGCATGGGGTTCCTGTCCATAAGCATTATACAGATCATGGTGAGGATTATTCTGGATCATTTAGAGAAGAAAACAAGCAACAAGAGTCTATTGACCCAGGAACTAGTCCAAGAGAAGTGGAAATGTATGAACAAACAAATAATCATTACAAACAACAACAAGAAAAGTTACAAAAAACAAAAGAAAAAACTAAAAAGCTAAAAAGTAAAGAGAACTTAGGTGCTTCTATAGGTGAGACAATAAAAGAAAATGAAATTGGGACATCACACAACACTCTTTTTACTGACAGAAAGCAATTAGTAAATGGTATAATAATGTCAGAGGTGTTGAGTAAACCTAAGTATAGAAGATAAGCTTTTCAAAGGTTTTAGGGATTTTTATCCCTAAAACCTTTTTTTGTTGTTATAGAGTGGTATTTACTAGCATAAATTTTAAACAAGGTCAGGAGGTGGAAATGTTGGGTAAAACTAATTTAGTGAAAAAAGGTTTTGCGGAATTTTTTGATATTCCCAAGGATATATTGCTGGATTTGCCTAGAATTATATTGATAGGTTCTATGCAGATATATATAGAAAATCACAGAGGGATTATTGAGTATAAACAGGATTTAATAAGGATTAGCATTAATAGAGGGGAACTACACATTAAAGGTAATGATCTAATGCTTAAAAATATGTTTAGTGAAGATATATTTATAGATGGAACCATTGAATCCATTGAATACAAATTCTAGAAATAAAGGGGGAAACTATCATTGTTTTTCTTTAATTTATTAAACTTATATAAAGGATATCTTGTTATTGAGGTATTTGGGAAATTTACGGAAAAATTTTTAAACATGGCTATTACTAGAAAGATTTACTTATGGGATGTCAAGAGGCATAATGATAGTATCACATTAAAAATAGGTTTGGATGGGTATAAATCTCTATGGCCTGTCTGCCGCAAAACTGGCTGTAGAATGAGAATAAAGGAAAAAAAAGGACTTCCTTTTAAACTAAATAAACTTCGTAAAAGAAAAGTATTTGCATTTGGAATACTTTTCTTTATAATAGTCTTATATATATCTTCTCAATTTGTACTTTTTGTCGATGTAAAAGGAATAGAAGAAATAGATGAGAGAGAATTTAAAGATTTTTTAGATATGCAAAATCTTAAAAGGGGAGCTTTCCAACCACTTTTGGATATAGATAAGGTAGAGTATGAGATTTTAATTAATTATCCTCAAATAGCTTGGACATCTATAGAAACTCAAGGAACTAGGATGGTAGTACATTTAGTGGAAAAAGATATACCAAAGGAATATGATTATTCGCCTACAAATATAGTGGCTGAAAAGGATGGCCTGATTACAAATTTATTGGTTTTATCTGGAGATTCTTTAGTAGAAGAAGGAGACATCGTTACAAAAGGAGAACTTATAATAAGTGGTGAATTATACAATGAAGACACAAGAACTCATATGCTTGTTCGTTCTTTAGGAATAGTAGAAGCAAAGGTTTGGTATCATGCTACGGGAGAAGCTTATAAAAAAGAAAAAGCATTACAGAAAACTGATGAACAGGTAAAAATACAATATTTAAATTTGTTTAACTTAAATATAAGGGTGCCATCAAGACAGAAATATAATTTAGGTGATTATCATGATAAAGTCATAACTACCCAACCGTTGGCATGGCGGGGATTAGAATTCCCTGTTAGCTTGACTTCAAAAACATATACCAACTATGTTTCAGCAGATGTTTCTTATAACGAAGAAGATATGGTCGACCTGGCAATTAAACGAGGGTACAATCAAGCAAAACAAATGGTGCCGAAAGACGTCGAAATTGAAAATAAAGTAATACAAATAAATGAAAGGTCAAAGGAGCGAGTGGAAGTTGAAATAGTTTTGGAAACTATCGAAGATATAAGAGAAGACGAAATAATACAAACCCATGATGAATAATAACTTAGGAGGTTTTTAATTGCACACTGAAAATCTTTGCATAGAGGACTATACTCAATTACAGGCGCTTATGCAAAAAAACTGTATGTATATAGAGAGGTTAGAACAAGAGTTTAAAGTACAAATAAACTCTTTAGAGAAAGGACTTAATATTGTAGGAGATAAAAAACAATGTATAAAAGTTTACAAAATTCTTAAAGAGCTAATTTATGTTTACAAAACTCAAGGACATTTTGATGAACAACAATTTAACTATATCCAACATATACATAAAAAAGGTGATGACATGAGTTTTAAAAACTTAGGCGAAACTTTAGTAAAAACCTATGATGGTAAATCTATTAAACCAAAGACAAGTGGACAACAGAAATATATAAAGGCAATTAAAGAAAATGAAATAACATTTGGAATTGGCCCTGCGGGGACGGGGAAAACTTTTCTTGCTATAGCTTGTGCTGTTAAAGCTTTAAAACAAAAAGACGTACAAAGAATTATATTAACTAGACCGGCTATTGAAGCAGGAGAAAGTTTAGGTTTTTTACCTGGAGATTTACAAGAAAAAGTTGACCCTTATTTAAGACCCCTTTATGATGCCTTAGTAGAAATGCTGGGGTTGGAATCTTTTCAACGCTATATGGAAAAAGGAGTTGTAGAAGTTGCCCCTTTAGCATATATGAGGGGTAGAACATTAAACGATTCTTTTATTATTTTAGATGAAGCACAAAATACTACAACACAGCAAATGAAAATGTTTTTAACCCGTTTTGGTTTTGGTTCTAAAGCTATCGTAACCGGTGATATAACACAAACTGACCTTCCTGATGGAAAATCATCTGGTTTAACCCATGCTAGTAAAATTTTAAAAGATGTAAATGATATAGACTTTGTTTATTTAAAACCAGAGGACATAATTAGACATCCAGTAGTTTCGGAAATAGTCAGCGCTTATGATAGCGAGAAAACAAGTTGACTTGAACCTATTATAAAAAGGTGGTGTAATGTATGAACATTTTAAGGAATATAACAAATTTTGGAGCATCTCATCTGAAGGAATCTGCTATGTCCAAAACAATTATAGTATTAGCTGTAGTAGTCCTAACTTACGGTATTCTTGGTTGGGGGTTACTACCGCAAAAACACTCTTTAGAAGTAGGACAAGTTGCACAAGAAACAATATATGCACCTAGAACAGTTGTAGATCAATATGCTACAGAAAAGGCTAGGCAGGAAGCAGCTGATCAAGTCCCAGATGTATATGTACTAGACCAAGCTTCTGTAGAAAGTGCTATAAATGAACTTTCTAAACAGTTCTCCAACATAGAAAAAATGTCAAACGAGGAAGACTATCTTGAAACTGAAGATGGCAGTTTAGAAGAGCTTCGGGAAGTGCTAACAGATGATGAAATAAGTAGCCTCGTTAATATGAGTTCTGAAAAAAGAGATGAACTTTTTGAGTTTTCTCTTGTTACTTTGGAATCTGAACTTAAACAAGGTGTAAAAGTTGATGATGTAGATCAGGTAAAAGAAAGTATAGAAAGTAAGCTTATGTTTGAAGGTGTAACGGCTACTCAACAACGAGCGCTTATCAAGTTAACCTTAAATCATGTAGAGTCCAACTTAAAATTTTCACGGGAGGATACTGAAGAAAGCCGTCAAGAAGTAAAAGAGCAAGTTGAAGAGATAAAGATTTTAAAGGACTCGAAAATTGTAGATAAAGGTGAAGTGGTTACAGAGCATCATATTTCACAGTTGGAAAGCTTGGGGTTACATGAGACTTCAACTCAGCACCTTAACTTCTATGCAGGGCTAGCATTGGTAATTTTAATGGTGTTTATTTCAGTAGCACTTTATCTTTACTTTAATGAACCTAATATTTGGGAAAACTCAAATAATCTTTTATTATTAGGAATTATTTTTTGCATAGCATTATTTATAAGCAAAGTTTTTGAGCTTTTTTCTGGTTTTTTAATTCCAATGGCAATGGCTCCTATTCTTGTAGCAATTGTATTCAATGCAAATTTAGCTCACATAATTAACATTGCTTTGGCGATATTTGTGGGAATTATTACTGGGAATAATTTTGTTTTTGTTGTTTTCGCATTATTGAGTGGTATGATTGGGATTTATTCTGTGCGCAAAGTTACCCAACGTTCTGATTTGACTAGGGCAGGGGCTATTGTTGCAATATCTAATATGTTAATTATATTATCATTAACATTGCTAACTGGTGCTTTTCAAGGAAATACAGATATGATAAAAACTATATCAGTGGATATACTATATGGGATGATAAATGGCCTGATTGCCAGTATATTAGTTATTGGAATTTTGCCTTTCTTTGAAAATATTTTTGGTATTACCACATCTATTAGGCTATTAGAGTTGTCCAATCCAAATAATGGTGCACTAAAACGGTTATTAGTGGAAGCACCGGGAACTTATCATCATAGTATAGTAGTAGGAAACTTAGCTGAAGCTGCCGCCAATGAAGTTGGTGCTGACTCTCTTTTGGCTAGAGTAGGATCGTACTATCATGATATAGGTAAGGTTAATAGACCTTTTGCATTTATTGAAAATCAATTAGGTAAAAAAAATCCTCATGATAATTATGACCCTAAGTATAGTGCAAAAATCATATTACAACACGTAACAGATGGTGAGGAAATGGCCAAAAAATATAAGCTTCCTCCAGCGATAACTGACCTTATATCTCAACATCACGGTACAACTAAGATAAGTTATTTTTATCATAAAGCTAAAAACATAGATGAGAATATTAAAGAAGAGTTATTTAAATATAATGGTCCTAAACCTCAAACTAAAGAAGCTGCTATTATAATGTTGGCTGATTCTGTGGAAGCAGCGGTCAGAGCTATTAAGGAACATGATAAAGATAAAATAAAGGATGTAGTTAAAAAAGTTATAGCAGCTAAACTAGAGGAAGGGCAACTAGATGAATGTAATATGACGTTTAAAGAACTTGCCATGATTGAAAATAAATTTGTAGATGTATTACAAGGATTCTTTCACAAGCGAATCAATTATCCTAGTTAAGAGGTGAAGAAATGATTGTTTCAAACATTGAAGCTTTAGATGAGTTAAAAATAGATATAACTATTGAAGATTATATTATTAAAGCCTGTTCAATTGTTAGCGAAATGGAAAAAATAAACGATAAAGAAGTTAATGTAATTTTTGTTGATAACCCATTTATTAGTAACTTAAATGATAAATTTAGAGGCAAAAAAACACCTACTGACGTTTTATCTTTTCCATTTGACACTGGCTTAGAAGATGAATTTTTAGGAGAAATATATATTTCCATAGACAAAGCAAAAACACAAGCGGATGAATTTGGACATTCACTAAATAGAGAAATTATTTTTTTAGTAGTCCATGGTTTATTGCATCTGATTGGATATGAACATGGTGAGCAAGCAAATCCAATGATGAGAGAAAAAGAAGAAAAAGTGTTAAAGGAGCTGAGACTGTATAGGGGGTAGTTTAAAGTGTCGGCAAAAAAAGTTGCTAAAAGTTTTAAATATGCTATAGAGGGTATTTTATTTGCCGTTAAAACACAGCGTAACATGAGAATTCATTTGCTTGTGACAATAATAGTTGTATTACTAGGTACTTATTTAAGCTTGTCAACTACTGAATGGGCTGTGATACTGTTCAGTATAGCTTTAGTTATTTCTATGGAGCTTCTAAATACTGCCATAGAAAAGACTATTGATTTAGTTACCAGTGAATATCATGAATTTGCAAAAATAGCCAAAAATGTCGCTGCAGCAGCCGTTCTCATTTCTGCTTTTAATGCAATAGTAGTTGGATTGTTAGTTTTTTATGATAAGCTTAATAAATTAGTAAAACCTTTGATGGGTATCGAATCTACAATAGAAGCGATTATTCTTGGCCTGTTGGGTGTAGGGGTTATATTACTTATTTTAAAATTAGTTATTAATGGGGGAGAGTAGCATGTATTCTAGAAAAATTGAGTACAAAATAACAATAATTACTGTGTCTGTCTTGGTTGTGCTAGTACTTAATATGGCGATGTTTTTAACTAGCTTTGGATTTTTTGGCTCCCGAGGAGACAAGGACTTTCATGCCGCTAAGGAACAAGCACTTACCTTAGTTAGGTATAACGAAAGATTGGCAGAAGACTGGGGGGTTCAAGATTCAGCTGATGTTACTAATGCATTATCTAACCTAATGTATGATATTGAACAAACAAATAATATAGATGATTTGTCTAGGATAGTAATGAACCAGGGAAGTGAAACTCAAAGAGTTATAAGAAGGAGAGCAGAGGCAAGGCAATCAGAAATTATTTTGTCAAAAATTAGTAACGATAGCAACGTTATAGCCACCGTTGATAAAAAAGAGATAAGTGTATCATATAATTCAGATGGTGATATTGAGTTTGATGATAGAGGACTACTGACTAAAAAAACTAAAAAAGAAATAACAGAATATATTGAGGAACTCCCCACCTTATGGGATAGAACAGTTGAAGCTGAAGTGGAAAATGGTTTGGCAACACTAATTACCCCAAGGTCATCTGATGAGTTAGAACAGCAACTAAGGACAGAAATGGATCAATTAAAATCAGAAGTGGAGTCATTAAGGATTAGCTCTGGTCATGCTGAAATGACGGGAGAAGGTATTATAGTGCGTTTTTATGATAACCCAGAAGCGGTCGGTGAAAATGTTAATGATGCTATAATCCATGATTATCATATACTAGAAATAGCTAATGAACTATTTAACGCAGGGGCTTTAGGTATAGCGATAGATGGTAAAAGATTAACAACAAATAGCTCCATCAGATGTGCAGGAACATTAATCCATGTTGATCATCACCCTATTTCAGTAGATCCTGTGGAATTTCATGTGGTTGGAGATCCTGACCACTTAAAAAGTGGATTGATGTTATATATAAAAACTCGTTTAATACCACGAGGGATAGAATATGAAATTGAAGTGCCAGAAGAAGATGTAACACTACCGGCTTATACAAGGAGGAGCAATTAATGGATAAAAATACTGTAGAAAAACTTATTGCAAAAGCAAAAGAAGCTATGGAAAACGCATATGTACCCTACTCAAAGTATCCAGTAGGAGCGGCTTTACTTACAGAAGATGGTAACATATATTCAGGTTGCAACATTGAAAATGCATCCTATGGTTTAACAAACTGTGCAGAAAGAACAGGGATTTTTAAAGCCGTATCCGAAGGTTACAGAAACTTTGAAGCTATAGCAATCATTTGTAAGGGTCAATTAAAAGCATCACCATGCGGTGCTTGTAGGCAAGTAATAGCAGAGTTTTTGCACAAAGATTCCCCTGTTGTACTGGCAAATGAAGATGGTGAATATACCTTAACAAATGTTGAGGGCTTGTTGCCAGGAGCATTTACGACAAAATCACTGTTGGGTGATAATAATGACTTTTAAATCAGGGTTTATTTCAATCGTTGGGAGAACTAATGTAGGAAAATCAACTTTGCTTAACAATATTTTAAATCAGAAAATAGCTATTACTTCAAATAAAGCACAAACAACGAGGACAAAAATACAAGGTGTTCTTTCAACTGATGAATATCAGATGATTTTTATCGATACACCGGGAATTCACAAGCCAAAATCAAAGCTTGGAGAAAATATGGTCAATGTAGCTAAAAAATCAGTAGTTGATGTAGAAGCAATATGTTTTATAACTGATATCTCTCAGCCCATTAAAGCAGGCGACAAATTTATCTTAGAACAACTTAAGTCAGCTAATGCACCTGTAATTTTAGTTGCTAATAAAATTGATTTAACTGACCCAGCACAGGTGAAACAGAGAATAGATGAATTTAAAAGTTTGTTTAACTTTGCAGATATTCTTGCATTGTCGGCGCTACAACAAGCAAATGTAGATAGTTTGCCAAAATTATTGTTAAAATATATAGACGAAGGACCTAAATTTTATCCTGAAGATATGATTACCGACCAGCCAGAAAGGGTAATCGTACAAGAATTATTAAGAGAAAAGATTTTAGAGCTTACTAGGGATGAAATTCCCCATGGTATAGCAATTGATATAATTAGGTTTACAGAAAATAGTAAGGGAACTGTAGAAATTTCAGCGAATATCTATGTTGAGCGTGAGTCGCATAAAGGGATTGTTATAGGAAAAAGTGGAAAACTGTTAAAGGAAATCGGAAAAAGAGCTAGGTTAGATATAGAAGATTTTCTTCAAACAAAAGTTTTTTTAGAGGTTTGGGTTAAAGTTAAAAAAGGCTGGAGAGATAAACATAATGCCATAAAGGATTTCGGTTTATTGGGAGAATAGCAGAGCTTATTTTAGGATATATTAACATTGAGGGTGAAGTAAATGCTTATTAACACAAAAGCTTTAGTATTAAAGTCAGTACCTTTTAAAGAAAGTGATTTAATAGTTACCCTCTTTACAGAAAGACTTGGAAAAACTACTGTACTAGTTAAAGGTGCAAAAAAAATGAAAAGCCGACTTAGTCATAGTATCCAAGTCTTTACTATAGGGCACTATACATTTTATAAAAAAAATAATAATTTACCCATTTTAAGACAGGGAGATGTTGTGCTAGCCCATAAAAACCCCTCACTTAACTTTGGCATACTCTCTGCATCATACTATGTTTGTGAGTTTATCAATTTTTTCATGCCTGAAAATGAACCAAATCCTAAATTTTTTAATCTTGCCGCAAAGACCATGCATCTGTTAACAAGTAGAAGTAAAGAAGCACTGCTTATATTGGCTGGATTTAAAATTAAGTCTATGGCACTTATGGGTTATGCGCCCTGCCTGACAGAATGCGTTTTATGTGGTCAATCAAAAGATGACTATATATTTAGTATTTCTCAAGGTGGTCTTGTATGTGATGGCTGTTTACCCCATAAAAACAAGTTCATTACCAAAAGACAAAGATTTTTAATGTTGTTGTTATTAAGGACTACCTTTGAAGAAATATTAAAAGCTGACATACAAGAAAAAGAAATAAAACAAATGAATATAATATTCAATAAATATATTCAATATTACAGCGATGGTCATATCTTTAAAAGTGAGCAAGTATTCCAAAAAATTTAAGTTTAGGGGGAAAAATTTTGGATGAAATTCGAAAAATAGAATATATTATCGAAAAAACTAAAGTTAGTTATGAAACAGCCCATAAAGTACTTCTTAATTGTAACGGTGATGAAATAAAAGCTGTAGAAAAAATTAAGGAGCTCAATAAAAATAGCAGTACCTACTCTGAAACAATAACTGTAGAAGGTTCTAATTTACTAGAAAAAATTAAAGAAATAATACGTGAAGGAAACGTAACTAAAATAATTGTAAAATCAAAAAAAAAGGTTATGCTGGAAATTCCAGTAACTGTCGGTGCAGTTGGAGTGATTTTAGCACCATATGCAGCAGCGATAGGAGCTATAGCCATGTTGGTGACGGACTGCACATTAGAAATTGAAAAAGAACATTAGGCCTCTCGTAATAACGGGAGGCAATTTTTTAGAGTTAAACTTCAACAGGTTAAGGAAGGGGTAAAATAATGATGTTTCCACAAAAGTTAGAGAATTTTTTTTGCAACCGTGGTTTTGAAAAACAACTTCAATATAACGAAGAACGTACAAGTTATTTACTTCATCCATACCTTTTTTTTAATAGTGATAGCAAAAAATATCCATCTGTTTACTATTTCGACTGGTTAATAAATAGGCGGGAACTAAAATATGGCCCTCAAAACCATGATTTAATAGCTAGGGAGTCTTTTACCGCAATTACAAATTTTCTAAATTTTAAAAGCTCACCTTGTACATTTTATAAACAAGCACTACTGACCATGGATACAATAAATGATGGTAATAATATAAGCTTTGTTCCTACAGATCTTTCGCAAAGCGCTATAGGCATACAAGGGTATGGTTGGGAAGTGACTTTAGATGGTAGATATATCGGAGAGATAGTTATTGTTGAAAAGTTAGCAGGAAAACAAGTAAAGGAAAAGGCTGTCTTTCATTTTGACTTGACTGCGATATGTGTAGTGAAAAAAAATAAAAGTATTCAAATAGACCAGGAGTTACCCATGTATCTTCACAACCATTCTAGTAAAGATGTTTTATACGACTTGTTTGATATTTACATGTCTGAAGCAACTTATGCTTTGAGAAACCAGCTTAACTATACAGCATTTAATTTTTTAGTAAAAAGCATACTAGTTTATGAATTTTTAGTAATAAGGGGAACACTAAGTATTACTGAAAAAATAGGGTATAATAAGAAATTTACAGAGTTATTGCAAACCTGCATACAAGAATAACACTATTTTATGGAGGAATACCATGAGCAATCTTATTCTAGAATTGAAATTTGACCCCATTTTATTTGAAAGTCAAGGTGAGGCATATAAGGCTTTTGATAATACAATAAGAGTTCTCTTGAAAGAATATAGGCTAGACTATAAAAACATAGAAATATATTTAGATTCTCAACACTTTTTTTTAATAGTAGATAAAGTTCCCTCTATCCAACATCAAAAAATTGAGCTTATTAGAGGGCCTCAAAAAAACCTTGCTACAACCCGCTGTGGCAAGAGAAACTTCATGTATAAAAAATTTGAGGAGCAAAAAAAAGGCAAAGATGGTTATGTAACTATTAAAACTGAAAATAACAATCAATATTTTTATGTAGAAAAAAAGTTGGAGTGTAAAAGGATCAACGAAATAATTCCCTCTATATGCAGTCGGTTAGTAAAAGAAGTCCCACTAACTTATAAATTTCCTCTAATTATAAAAAGTATTTACGCATCCTATGATGGAGAACCTATTAAGGTTGAGTTAAATGGACTAAAAAATGAGTCTGCTATTCCCGAGACTTCAAAAAAATATATAGAAAGAGCAAAGGAACACATAGATCTTGAAGCAAAGAAACAACAATTACTGTTTCAAATAAACAAATCCTTAGGAGATAACTGCTATCCATACAGTGACAAGCTTTTAAAGAAAAGCTTATTTTACACAAATAATCCAAACTTATATTTAGGGCGATTTGATCAAGTATTCTTAGACCTGCCTGTTGAAATAATAACAGAGGCTTTAAAATATAACCCTAATGTGATACTTTTAAAACAAGATGGTAAGCTTACAAATAGATATGGCATATTACTCAAAGTAAGCTCATTATTAGATGCTACTATAGAGAATATAATTATAGAAATAAATAAAAAAATACAAAAAGCTTATAAAATATACAGTGATGACATAGAAAAAGATTTTGCCAAAAATACCGAAGAGCTTAAAAACCTTGTGTTTATAGAAGACCTAGGAACTATGTATGATAAAGTTCAAAGAGTTAAGCATATTTCTTTAACCATAGTTGACCTACTAGAAATAGGAGAACCGATTTCTACCTTTACGGTTAAAGGTGCTGAGCTATGCAAGAATGATCTATTGACAAAAATGGTCTCTGTACATCCTTCTTTACATGGTGAAATAGGAAAACATTATTCCTTATTATGGGATGAAGAACCAGAGGTAGCTCAAGGAATACAAGAATACCTGTATCCACAAAAAAAAGAAGACCAATTACCTCAGACCATGGTAGGGTCAATATTGAGTATAGCAGATAAGCTAGATACTATTGTTGGGTGCTTTAGCTCTGATCATGGTCCACCGGAAAGTTCTGATCCTTTTAGAATTAAAAACAAAACTGATGCTGTTATAAAAATCACCTATCAAAGCCACATGAATATATCTTTAAAAAGATTGATCAACCTTTCTATAGCCCTTTATGAGTCTTTTCACATTTTAAGACAAAAGGATAAGGATACCTTATTGCTAAAAATTATGTCTTACTTTAACCGTCGTTTTAAGTTGCTACTTGCTAGAAAAGGCTTTAACGAAGGAGTTATAAAAAGTATTACCTCAAATAAAAACACAAACCTTACACTAAACTATGAAAAAGCAGAATTTTTGCAAACTAAGTTAAACAGCGATGATATTAAAGTGGCAGTAAGAATCTATAATAGAGTAAACAATATCCTATTAAATGATAATATTGAAAAAATTGAACTAGAATTTTTAAAGGATGAAGCAGAAAAAAAGCTCTTTGAAAATTTGACCTATTGTAAAAATCAATATTATGATAATATAGAAAAAGGGGAATTAGAACAAGCATTCAACCAACTTCTTAATTTGCAAGAAAGTATTGAGAAGATGTTTAATCAAACATACATTTTAACGGATGATGTGGCTGTTAAAAAAAATAGATTGGCACTGTTGGGGGCTGTTAAAGAACTGTATTTAGATTTTTGTGACTTTAGCAAACTGTGATATAGATGCTGCAATATATTTTTATTAAATTTTCATCAATAGGGCGGAAAAGATTTAAAGTGCAAAGAAATCTTATGTCCTGAAGGCTCAAATGTGAGAAATAAGGAGGAGTTAGATGGAGGAAGTGTTAAAGTTTCAAGCTGTAAACATAGCCATAGGCCTTGTTTTTTGTTATGGCTATACAAGAAGGAAATATAGATGGATTCTATATTTGGGGCTTGCTTTTATAATCCCTGCAATATTTGAACTAAGTGTATTTGTGCTCATAAAAGACGCTGATAATGTGCCTGTACTAGGTTTTATCGGCCAAATATTGTTTTTTGGTCTAGTGGTGTTAACTATTTTCACTATGTTTCAAGAATTTGGGCAATATAGAGAAAAATTAAAAGAAAAAGAGAAGGAAAGAAAAAAGAAGAGGAAATAGTTATTGTAAATTCATATAACGTTGGTATAATCAAAAGTATACAAGTTTATAGTAAATTAGGTGCCCTTTACAGGGATAAAAGGGAATCAGGTGCAAAACCTGAGCGGACCCGCCACTGTTAAGCCTTATTAGTGCTGATATAAACCACTGTCTACCTACAGATGGGAAGGAATATTAGTTTTTAGGCTAGCCAGGAAACCTGCCTAATTTCTACAATATTCATGTCCCTTCGGGAGGAGAGGGAGGTGGTTTTATTCTTTGTCTAAAAACTACCTGTAGAGGTAGTTTTATTTTTAGGGTGGGCCTCAGCACGTACCTTACTTGGCGGTTAAAATCCAATGTGTACTTGACAGTTAGGCCCAAAAAACATTAATTGCCACGAAAACGTTGATACTTGCTCATTCTGCTGGGACTAAGATCTGGACTTGAAACTAGCTGGGATGCTGGGTTGTAAAGGTGTGTGTAAAGTGTTCTCACCAATGAATTGACAACTATACAGAGTCTTTTTAAAACTAGATATCGAATAGAAAGTCATAAAGTTAGTTAAATAGCTAATCTATTGTGTTGCTGCCAATAGGTTTTCGTGATTAAAATCCTCTTGCCATTGACGCATAGTCGTGTGAGAGGGCAAGGATATTAAATTAGTTAGGGGCGATAATATGAAAAAGATTTTAGCAATTTGTGGTATAATAGCCTTACTTTTAACAGGGTGTTTTTCATCCGGAGAAACCGATGATTCTGAAAGTATAATTGATGATGCTGGTAGAGAGGTAAATGTTTCAGATATAGAAAGGGTGGTATCATTAGCACCAAGTAACAGCGAAATAATTGCTTCCCTTGGACAAATTGATAAACTAGTGGGTAGAACAGATTTTTGTAATTACCCAGAAGAAATTATGGAGATACCTTCAGTTGGTAATGCTTTTGAAGTTAACTATGAAAAGATCCTTGCATTAAACCCAGACTTAGTAATAACTATGGGAGAGCAAGATGAAATTGTTCAAAGGTTAGAAGAAATGGACATAGATGTAATGGTTGTCAATCCAAGTAGTATAGATGAAGTTTTTGAAGGAATAGAAAAAGTGGCTCAAGTTCTGGAAGTTGAAGAAAAGGGTGATGAAGTAGTAGCAAATCTTAAAGAAGAAAAACAAAACATTTTAGATGAAGTGGAAGAATCAGGTCAGACTGTTTTCGTTCTCCTAGATAGTACTGCACTTTACACAGTAGGTTCAAACACCTTTTATGATGAAATAATTCAGCTGACTGGTGCAACAAATGTAGGGTCAGAAAGAGAAGGGTATTGGGAAATGTCACAGGAAAAACTCTTGGAAGTAGACCCAGATATTATAATATACTCCTGGCCCCCTGAGGATGAACTAACAAACCTGCCTGGTTGGCAAGAATTAACTGCAGTTAAAGATGATAATATATACCAGATTGATGATGACGTAACATCTAGACCTGGGCCTAGAATAATAGAAGGCCTTAAAGAGATACATGACATTGTTAATTAGGGTGATTTAAGTGAAAAAAATATACTTGATTAGTTTTGTAGCGTTATTAATAGCAATTTATTTAGGGGTTGCCTTTGGGGCCACCCCTATCTCTATTTCTGAACTAAACTTAGAAGATTTTATAAAATTTTCCAAACAGGAGTTAGAAGATGATACTCCCTATATTATTATATTTAGAATGAGACTTCCTAGAGTTATATTAGCTTTTTTAGTTGGAGGGGTGCTAGCTGGTTGTGGAGTTGCTTTTCAAAGTTTGCTAAAAAATCCTTTGGCAGAACCATTTACTTTAGGGGTATCTAGTGGAGCAGGTCTTGGAGCAACTATAGGGATATTTTTATTGACTTCTGTAACGTCCTATTCTTTAGGTATACCTTACTTAATATCACTATTAGCCTTTTTAACTGGACTTATAACTGTTTTTATAGTGTTAGCAATTGCTAAAAGTCAAGGGCAGCTAAAAACTGTTAATTTAATATTAGCTGGTGTAGTAATTAGTTCTACATTTTCTGCACTTATTTCTTTTATAATGTTATTTGCTGATGAAAATATGCGTCAAATATATTTTTGGCTTATGGGAAACCTGAATCGAGCTACATGGGATAGGATATACATATCATTATTACCTATGACCATAGGTATGTTTATAGTAGCTTTTAATTTAAAAAGATTAAATATAATGCAGTTAGGTGATGAAACGGCGCAAAGCTTAGGTGTTGAAGTCCAAAAAGTAAAAAAAATCGTGATGCTGGGCTCTACTTTGGCTACTGCTGCTGCTGTTTCAGTATCTGGGCTTATTGGTTTTGTTGGACTTATCATTCCCCATACCCTACGTTTAATACTAGGATCAAATGTTATGAAGATTTTTCCCTTATCAATTATTTGGGGGGGAATATTTTTAATACTAGCAGATCTTTTAGCCAGAATGATTTTAGCCCCTATGGAAATCCCTGTGGGAGTTATTACAGCTTTATTTGGTGGTCCTTTCTTTTTATACTTATTAAAGTCAAAAGCAAAGGGGGGAAGGGTATGATAAAAGTAAGTAATTTAACTGTTAATAGAGGTAATAAGAATATAATATCTCAATTTGATTACTTTTTTCTAGATGGACAATTTACATCAATACTAGGACCCAATGGTAGTGGTAAAACAACTTTGTTAAAAGCAATTTCTGGACTTATTCCATATTCAGGAAGTGTCCAGGTTATAGAGCGAGAACTTCAAGATATAAATATTGCAAAAAGAGCAGAGTATATGGCTGTTTTACCCCAAACAACCCATATAGAATCAGATTTAACTGTCTATGAAATAGTTAGCATGGGAAGATTCTATAAAAAACAGCAAATTTTTCAAAATCTATCAAAAGATGATGAAGTAATCATTACAGAAGCTATGGAAATGACTGAAGTTATAAAACTAAAACAACGTAGTTTTTTAAGCTTAAGTGGAGGAGAAAAACAAAGGGTACTTTTAGCTCGAGCTTTAGCCCAACAGCCCAAAATTTTATTACTAGATGAACCAACGGCTAGTTTGGATATAAACTATCAAATAGAGATTTTAAAGCTGCTAAAAAAATTACAAAGCAAAATGAAGATTACGATTATATGCGTACTTCATGATATTCAATTAGCTGCTGAATTTTCAGGACAAGTATTATTGTTAAATGACGGAAAAGTTGTTGACTTTGGTAAACCTGAACAAGTAATAAACAAGGAAAATATTCGTAGAACTTTTAACATAAATACTTATGTTTATTGGGATTCTTTTAGAGAAAAACTGACGTTAATACCCATTGATAAAGAAGAAGCATCTGATAAGTTTTTGGGGAAAATTCATATCATTGCAGGAGGGGGGAGCGCTGGAAATATATTGGAAGTTCTTCAACATAAAAAGTCCGAACTTTCAATGGGAGTGATCAATATAGGAGATAGTGACTGGCATAAATGCAAAGAGTTAGGAATAAAAACTATTACAGTGCAACCTTATACTCCTATAACTGACGATGCTTATAAACAGAATGTACAGCAAATATCTGCTGCTGACTTTGTTATTTTTTGTCATACCCCTATAGGTAATGGAAACTTGAAGAATTTAGAGGCATTGAAGCTAGCTAATGAAAAGGGTAAAACAATTATTATAGTTGAAGGAGAACAATTTACCAAAAGAGACTTTACTGATGGAAGGCAAGGGAGTAAAATATATGAAGAGTTAACTAAATCCGAGAATGTTTATAAGGTGAAAAATGTAAATGAAATGTTTAATCTTTTGGAGGTGGACTAAATGTTTAAAGGATTAATACAAGTTTACACAGGCAATTCTAAAGGAAAAACTACAGCAGCTTTGGGCCTTTCTTTGAGAGCAATTGGACATGGGTATAAAGTATATTTTTTGCAATTCATGAAAGGGAGTAATTATTATGGTGAAATTTCTACGTTAAACAAGCTTTCTCCCCAGATCGAACATGCTCAATTTGGGAGACCGTGTAGAAATGGAGGACTTATAAAAGAAGGCTTATCTACCTGCATTGCTTGTGGAAAATGTTTTATTAAAAAAGGAGATGATATTTCACAAGATAAGGAAGAAATGAAGAAAGCACTGGATTTTTCCCTTGACATAATTACATCAGAAGATTATAACATAGTAGTACTGGATGAAATTTTAAACTGCATATATTTTGATATAATTACAGAAGATGAGCTTCTTAATCTTCTTAGTAAAAAGCCATCTACAGTAGAACTTGTTTTAACTGGTCGCAACGCTACGGAAAATATAATATCTAAAGCAGACCTTGTTACTAATATGGGACAAGTTAAGCATCCTTTTGAACAAGGTGTTATGGCTAGAAGAGGGATTGAATATTAAAGGTATTTTTAGTAAGATAATTAGGGGGGATATTTGTGGTTAAAGTAACTCTTATGAATCAGTCAAAGGGTATTCGGTGTAAAATAAGGTTAGATATACCTGGGTATAACAAGTCAGGAAGGTTTTTATTTGGAGTTAAAGACGGGATTTCCATGGCTAAAGAAAATAGGCTTAAAGAGGTAAATATGTTGAAAAATATTCCTTTTCAAGGAGTGAAACTAGAAAGAATATCTTCGTCTTTAGACATATACACCCTTGAAGAAGAAAAAGGTAATATATCTTATGCTCCTATAGAATTAGAAGTTATGGTTGACCTATTAGAAGATCTTCTTCCCTTTATAACTCGACCTGATTTTAGCAAAATAGAAATATTAGATCCCTCTGATATTAGCTTGGATAAAGCGCAAGGTGAGCGGCTATTGACAAGAATCGGGTTAGAGTATCACAACAAATAATAGCTTTAATGAAAGGTGAGAAAGATGTCAGAACATTATTTTACTGCAACCCCCAAAAGTGAAAGCAATGAAAAAAAGTTCTCAGAACAATTTATGGGGAAAAAGTTTGAATTTATTTATGACACCTCTGTATTTTCAAAAGGAAGAATTGATAAAGGAAGTGCTCTACTAGTTAAAAGCTTTGTGGAAAACAACTCAAAAAACCGTCAAAAGGCACAGGTGCTAGATTTGGGATGTGGATATGGGTTTATATCAGTGGCAATTTCCTGCTTTTTAGAAGTGTCTATGACTAGTGTAGATATTAATAGCAGAGCTGTTTCTTTATGCAAAAAAAATTGTGAAAAGAATAATGTTTATAGTAATTGTATTCAAAGTGATGGCTTTAAAAACATTAACAGCAACTTTGACTACATTTTAGTTAATCCTCCTATAAGAGCAGGAAAAAATGTAGTTTATACTATATTGAAGGATTGTCATAAGCACCTAAATGCAGAAGGAGAGTTATGGGTAGTTATTAGAGTTAAGCAAGGAGCAAAATCCTTAAAAAAATATTTACAATCTTTTTTTAGCCAAGTAGATACTATTGACAAAAAAGGAGGTTTTCACATATTAAAATGTGAGAAATGATGGATATTTTTAATATTTTAGAAAAAAATGAGAAATCAATAATAAAAACATTAATTTACATATCAACCATACTTTTGATAATACAAATTCTATTGAAAATCCCATCTATAAACCATATACTTGTTTATATTTCTAGATTGGAGGGTTTTTGATGCAAGCAATAAGAGGGGCCATTACTGTAACGCAAAATAACGAAAAAGAGATTAGAGAAGCTACACATTGCTTAATTGGTGAAATATTAAAGAAAAACCAATTAAAACCAGAAGACTTAGTTTCAGTAATTTTTTCGCTAACTGATGATTTAAATGCATCAAACCCAGCAAAACACTTTAGAGAAATGGGGATGACTGACACCCCATTATTTTGTGTTCAAGAGGCTAAAATAAACGGTGCTCTAAAAAAATGTATCAGAGTAATAATACATATAAATACTATGGATAAAGATCTTTTTCATATTTATTTACGTGATGCAAAAAAAATGAGGCCTGACATATCAGGAGGAGAAAATGGTAACGAAACATGAAATCCAAAAACTTATTCCACTAGCTAGTAGAAAAAATGCTGGCGAAGATTCCGTAATACAAATTAAAAATTTAGCAATAGGGAAGTCACCAATAATTATTGCGGGACCATGTGCTGTAGAAAGTGAAAAGCAAATGGAGTGCATTGCTTCTTTTCTACATGACCACTCTGTGCCGATTTTAAGAGGAGGTGCTTTTAAGCCAAGGACTTCCCCATATAGTTTCCAAGGGTTACAGGAAGAAGGACTTAAAATATTAAAAAAAGTTTCAAATAAGTATAACTTGATAACGGTAAGTGAAGCTGTTGATGAAAGTTCCTTGGAACTTGTGGCGAACTACTGCGATATTATCCAGATAGGTACTAGAAATATGTTCAATTATCAATTACTAAAAAAGTTAGGTGGTTATTCAAACCCGATACTTCTCAAAAGAGGGATGTCGGCTACCATTGAAGAATTTTTAACTGCTGCGGAGTATATAATGGCAAGTGGAAATAAAAATGTAGTGCTATGTGAAAGGGGTATAAGAACTTTTGAAACATACACTAGAAATACTATGGATTTAAATGCAGTTGCAGCTATTAGAGAACTAACACACTTACCTATTATAGTTGACCCCAGTCATGGAACAGGTAGAAAGTCTTTGGTGCTGCCTCTATCTAAGGCAGCTATAGCAGTTGGAGGCCAGGGAATTATGGTAGAAGTACATAACAACCCTTCCGAAGCATTATCTGATGGAGCTCAATCGTTGGACTTATCATCATTTAAAAATTTACTTTTGGAATTAAAAACATAAAAAAATAATAATAGTATAGAGGAAAACTTAATTTAATGTCGAATTGGTTTAGTTAGGGTTTAGAAAAATAGGGAGGGAGACCACAGTGAAGCCCATTCAAATAGCCATTGACGGTCCAGCCGGAGCTGGGAAAAGTACGGTGGCAAAGCGTTTAGCAAAAAAACTTAAATATTGTTATATCGATACAGGAGCAATGTACAGAGCATTAACTCTAAAAGCAATAAAGAAAAAACACGATTTAAATTCTAATGAATGTATTAAAACTTTGTTGTCTAACACAGAAATCACTATTAAAAACATTCGAAGCGAAAATCATATATATTTAGACAATAAAGATGTTACTTACGAAATAAGGCAGCCAGAGATAAGCAATAACGTTTCGAACATTGCCAAAATCCCAGAGGTTAGGGATTATATGTTAACTCTGCAAAGGCAAATGGCCAATTGTGGAAAGGTAGTTATGGAGGGCAGAGACATAGGAACTGTTGTATTGCCGGAGGCCGATATTAAATTTTTTCTTACTGCTTCATTGGAGGCACGCGCTCATAGGAGGTTTTTAGAACTAGAAAAAAAAGGATACAGTGTTGATATAGACTCAATTGCTCAAGAAATAGCAATTCGAGATAAAATTGACACAAAAAGACAAAGTGCTCCATTGTTAAAGGCTGATGACGCTATTGAAATTGATACTTCTAATTATGATATAGATGAAGCTGTAGAAGTGTTGATAACAGAAATTAAAAAGAGGTTAGACTGATGTTATATAAAGTTTTAAAAATCATTTTATACCCAATATTTAATTTGGTGTTTCCTTATAAAGTTTATGGTAAAGATAATATACCAAAGGGTGGTAAATATATAGTAGCGTCAAATCATATTAGCTTGTTAGATCCTATTTACTTGGTTATGGTTTTTCCTAAAATTATAAATTTTATCGGAAAAAAAGAACTATTTGATAAACCTATATTAGGAGCATTTCTAAGAGGAGTACATGTAATATCAGTTGATAGAAGTACCATTGACAGAAATGCTGTAAGACATTCCCTGGAAGTGTTGAACAACAATGAAATTTTAGGAATTTTTCCTGAAGGAACAAGAAGCAAGGATCTTAAGCCATTACCTCCCAAACCGGGAGTCGCCCTATTTGCGTTAAAGGGGGAATGTCCAATAATTCCTGTAAGACTTCAAGGTCCTGTCAAACCTTTTAGAAAAAACAATATTTATATAGGGGAACCCTTTTATTTAGATAGGAAAAAAGGTAACATGAAATTTCAAGCTCGATATATAATGAAAAACATTATCAAGTTAGGTGATGAATAATGGAAATAAAAGTAGCAAAACATAGTGGCTTTTGCAAAGGTGTAAAGGATGCTGTTAAGCTAGCCGAAAGTAATAGTAAAGACGAAACATATACTTTAGGACCGTTGGTTCATAATCCTGATGTTATAGATTACTTTGAAAAAAGGGGAGTATATCAAAAAAATGACCCTTTACAGATAAAAGATAGCAAAGTAATACTTCGCTCCCATGGAGTTGGTCCTAACATTATAGAAATTTTAAAAAACAATAATAATAAGATAATAGACGGAACATGTCCCTTTGTAGGCCGAGTACAAAAGTTAGTTAATGAAATGAATAAAGAAAAAATTCCTGTGCTAATCATGGGAGATGAGAAACATCCTGAAATTATCGGTATAAAGCAATGGGCTGAAGACACTGCAATTATAATTAACAAAGAGGAACAGGCTAGGAATATTGACATAAAGCCCCCTTTTGGAGTGGTAGCACAAACAACTTTTTCTATAGATAAATTTAAGACAATGTTGGAAATACTAAAAGAAAAGTATCATAAAGAAGAGATTATAATACACAACACTATTTGTGCTGCAACAGAGTTGAGACAAAAGTCTGTAAAAGAGCTTGCTTTAGAGGTAGATTTAATGCTAGTTATAGGGGGTGAAAATAGCTCTAATACAGCGAAATTAAAAGATATTTGCATACAATCTGGTGTAAAAACATATCTAATTCAAAATTATAAAGATATAAATCCCCTTTGGTTTGATGACGCAAAAGTAGTTGGCATAGCCGCAGGGGCATCAACGCCAGAATGGAGTATAAAGGAGGTCTATAGTATGGTTAAAGAAATTGAGACAAAAGAGTTGGAAGTTGGAAAAGAGTTAGAAGGTGAAATAGTTAAGGTGACAGATGAGGAGGTTCTGGTAAGTATAGGAGATAAAGCAGAAGCTACTCTTCCTAAAAATGAATTCTCTTTGCTAAAAGTAGATAATCTACAAGAGGTTGCCAAAGAGGGAGATAAAGTAAAAGTAATCATTAAAGATATTGATGATGATGGTAACGTCATATTATCTAAAAGACAATATGACGATATCCATGTTTGGGAAAAACTTGAGCAAGATCTGGAAAATAAAGCCGTTTTAACTGGAAAAGTATTAGAAGAAGTTAAAGGTGGAATAACTATAGACGTTGGTGCTAGAGGGTTTATGCCAGCTTCTCTTATCGATACAAACTATATTGAGGATCTTTCCACTTTAGTTGGAGAGGAGTTAGAGTTTATAGTTAAAGAGCTAGATAAAGAAAAAAATAAAATTATTTTGTCCAGAAAAGATTTATTGTTAGCAGAAAAAGCAAAAAATGAAGAAAAAGCATTAGAAAAAATTGAACCAGGTCAAAGAATTACAGGCACAGTGCGTAGAATTACTGACTTTGGTGCATTTGTTGACATCGGCGGTGTGGATGGATTGGTTCATGTTTCCAATATATCCTGGTCTAGAGTAAAACATCCATCAGATGTTTTAGAGGTGGGCCAGCAAGTAGAGGTTGAAGTTCTTGATGTTAAACCAGAGGAAAAAAGAATAGGATTAAGCATAAAAGCTACTCAAAAAAGTCCTTATGACCAAGCTATGGAAAAACTAAATGTTGGTGATATAGTTGACGGTAAAGTAGTTAGACTTACAGGATTCGGAGCTTTTGTAGAAGTCGTAGATGGTGTAGATGGCTTGGTACATATTTCACAAATTTCCGAAGAGCATATAAGTAATCCAAGTGAAATATTAGAGGTTGGGCAAGAAGTAAAAGTTAAAATTTTAGATGTTAAACCAGAAGAAAAAAGAGTTAGCTTAAGCATTAAAGAAGCCCAACCTAAAGAAAACTTTGACGAGTATGCTGAAACTGAAAACCTAGAAGTTAATTTAGGTGAACGTTTTAAAGATCTATTTGATAAGAAAAAATAGAATACTATAAAATAAAAATGCGGGAATTCCCCGCATTTTTATTTTTTTATCAAAAACATACATACCTTATTATCGCTAAGGAAAATATATTTAATGAACAACAAGCAAAAGGAGGAAAAAACATGCCAGTTGGACCTATTGTTCTCACAATAGTTGCAGTGTTAGTATTTTTTGGTTTTGCCCAGAGGATACTAGATAGATTGAGATTAACCGATAAAGCAGCTCTAGCGTTTATAGCTGCTATGTTTATAGGAGCCTACTTGCCGGATATTCCGTTAGGTAATAATTTAGGGATAAATATCGGTGGTGGCTTGGTTCCATTAATTTTGGTAGGTTATTTGTTTTATAAAGCAAACACAACAAAAGAGCGAGTAAGAGCAGCTATAGCATCCTTAGTGGCAGCAGTAGCGGTATGGGGTGTAGAGAGATATATGCCTGAAGAGCCAGGAGCTATGGTTATAGACCCATTATATATGTATCCAATCGTTGCTGGTATAGTAGGGTATTTAGCTGGACGCTCCCGAAGAAGTGCGTTTATAGCAGGAATAATGGGTGTGGTGCTAACAGATATTTTCTATGTAGTGTCAGTAGCCATAGACGGAGGTGAAGCATCAACTGTTATAGGCGGAGCAGGAATTTTTGATTCTGTAGTAATTGCCGGTATATTAGCTGTAGCTTTAGCAGAACTCATAGGAGAAACAAGAGAAAGGATTCAAGGAGGACCAAGCGAAGACCGGCCTGAAGAGTTAAAGAAAAACCTTAAAGGCGTAGAGTTAGCTAATATGCTAAAGAAAGATGATAAAAAAACAAAAGGAAAAGTTGCATCCTTAGATGAGAAACGCAAAAAAGGCAAAAAAAAGTAGGGGGTTTACAAAGCATGAGAAAATTAGGTTCGATTATCATTATAATGATTTTATTGCTTATGACTCCAATTCTGTTTACTGAAAAAACTAATGTAGTCGAAGCAGACAATATTATAGAAGATTTTTTTGATCTTGCCTCTCAAACAGAACTAAGGGAAGGTCAGTACTATACAATGTACGGACCTGAGGATGAAGTGGTTATGAAAACGGCTAGGATTATACATGTTGACGATCGTTTTATTTGCTCTGACAATAATCTTTATGAGGTATACCAAGTAGACAATGAACAGTTAAGAGCTGATGCTCGTTTAGTGAAGGAGGTTACTTTAAGGAATTTTGAGTATCAAGAAAGTAGTCCTAGTTTTATTACAGGCTTAAGATCTAGAATTGCTTTTGTTTCTTCTGCACAAGGAGAAAACAACGGTCAAGGTCCCATAGCGATATATCATACACACTCAGACGAATCTTATGTTCCAACAGACGGTACTGAAAGTATAGATGAAGATGGCGGGATTTTTGACGTTGGAGAAAGGTTTAAAGATGAGATGGGAGATAGGGGATATGAAGTTATTTTTTCTGAGCAAGCCCATGATCCTCATGACTCAGGAGCTTATAAAAGATCTAGAAGAACGGTGGAAGAACTTTTAAAGGAAAACCCAGCAGCTCTTTTTGATGTTCACCGTGATGCCGTACCTGAAGAACAGTATGCAGGAGAAGCGGATGGAGAAGAGGTAGCTCAAGTCATGTTAGTAGTAGGCCAACAAAATCAAAACATGGCAGAAACTGAAAGGTTTGCAGAGTCATTAAAAGCTACTGGAGATGAACTACATCCAGGTCTAATGAAAGGTATATTCATGGCTAATGGTTCTTATAATCAAGACTTATCGCCTAGGGCTATTTTGTTAGAAGTTGGAACCTACACTCAAGAGAAAGAGTTGGCAAAAAAGGGAATAACCGCTTTTGCAGATGTGGTTGAGCAGGAAATATATAATGGTCAAGCCCAAAATGGGGAGGGAGAAGGTGATGGACAAGCAGGTATTTTGGCGGACCCAGGCGATGGAGGAGACGCTGGTGGGGGACTTGGAACTGCAGGTAGAAGTATTTTATGGATTTTAGGTATAGCAGCAGTAGGTGGGATAGCATTTTTAGTAATAAACAGTGGTGGAATTGGTGAAGTTGGAAGTAAATTAAAAAACTTCACTACTAAAGAATTTGCAAATCAACTGAAAAAACAAAAAAAAGACAAAGATAAAAAAGATGATGGTGATAAGTAATGGACCAATATCTATATATTGTTGCTTTTTCAACTTTTGTGGGCACTTTATCTCGTTTCATAATGTTGAAAACAGACTATCGACAATACCCAACAAACCCACACGGTTCATTAATTCATTTATCTTTAGGATTTATAGCAGCAGCACTTGGGTCGGTGGCAATACCGGCTCTAATTGATCAAGACTTTGCTGCTGTAACTTTTCTGGCTTTGGCAGCTCAACAATTTAGAGAAATTAGAAACATGGAGCGAGAAACATTACAAAAACTTGAAGTTACTGAACTGGTTCCCCGAGGGGAAGACTTTATAGAAGGAGTTGCTAGAGCATTTGAGGCAAGAAATTATTTGGTCATTTTGATAGCCATCTTTACCAGCCTTGTGACCACTTTAATCATAGAGTTTACAACAATTTACTGGGGTCTTTTAGGTGGTGCAGCTATAGCAGTTTGCCTAATTTATGGAGCACTTAAATTGATGGAAGGAGAACGGATAATTGATATAGCTGATGTTGACCAAGCTGAGATTAGATTTGATGATGCAAATCTTTTTGTAGATGACATTCAAATTATGAATATTGGTCTTAAGGAAGCTAAAGAAACGATTTTGGAAAAAGGGTTAGCAGTAATGATAAAACCCAAAGATGCCGATGCGGTTGCAACTTTAGGAAACGTCGGACAAAGACAGGCACTAGTTCATATCGCTTCAAAACTTATGGGTATATATAAAGATGTGGACACTCCGGAGTTTACTCCCTTAGCTAGAAGAAATGAAGATAATGGTTATGTAGCACTATATATAGTTCCCACCCATGGCACTATTGAAGATTTAATAGATGCTGTAGAAAGGACCCCTGTTCTAGAAAGTGCCATTGCAAAGCCTAGCTTATCAGGAGTTGGTAGGCACATTAAACAGGAGGAGGGTTAGCTATGAGTACAGAATTAGTTAGAGTGATAGTTGCTATAGTGGTAACAGAAGACAGTAAAGATAAAGTTATTCAAGGAGGTATGGCACCTATATTTATAGCTAAAAATAAGGAAGAACAGCAAAAAATCTCCATGTATATTTCTAGAATAACCATGTCTGTGCTTCATGACTTAGAAAATGGAGTGTTAATGCTAGTAAAACATTAGGGGGAGTTAGGATTGAAAATAATCTATAATTGCTATGGAGGTTCCCACTCTTCAGTTTTATCTGGTTACGTACATTGTGGTCTTATAGAAAAACACAAAGTACCTAAAGCTAAAACACTTTTATCTTTAGCTTTCTATGATTCACAAAAGGCAGGCGACCATGGTGTTCTTCAATTTATAGGAACAGATTATCGGGGAAACTTAGTTTATTCAGTGGGTCTAGAAAGTGAACCAGAATTTTCCCAAAAATGTGTCAAAAATATTGCGGCGGTTATGGGAGTAAATAGCGATGAATATATTTTTGTTAACACAATGCCTGCAGTAAACTGGCATATGCGAATAGGAGGATTTTTATCTAGGGCTTTAGGATTAAAAGCAGTTGGTCGCCCTTTGGTTATCTTTGGTACCCAAAGGGCTTTTTTTAATATTGTAAATCTAGTAGAACAAAATATAAAAGAGCTAGAGGAGGGAAAACAAAAATGAAAATTTTCTATTACTGTTACGGTGGAGCACATAGTTCTGTAGTAGCAGCAGCATTGCATTTAAAGATAATTTCCCCTCCTTTAACAAAAGAAAAAATATTAAAACTCCCCTACTTTGATTTAACCATTCCCGAAAATCGAGGGATACCAATTAAATTAGGGGAAGATAAAAAAGGTAATAAAATATATTTTGTTGGTTTAGGAAAAAATAAAAAGCTGATTGTGAAATTTGCAGAAAACTTTTTAGCAGCCCATAAAATTAGAGACGATAATTATATATTGATAGATTGCCTAGTGAATATTTCTTTTTACGTTAAACTGGGTGGCTTTATATCTAAAGTTTTAAATTTTAAAACATTAGGCACATCAATAACTGCAACAGGCATAATAAATTCAGAGGAAGAATTGATAAAAGCAGTTGATGCAGCAAAACAAATAAGTTCAGGAAACACCAATATCTTGACTAAAATATAGTTTTATATGATAATTAAACATGTTATAACAAACAGAGGTGAAACTATATAATGAAACATAAAATAAAAGATACAGCAACCAACTCAATTGCTCATCAGCTGAAAATAAAAAAGGGAGATTTTCTTGTAGCAATAAATGATCAAGTTCCAGAAGATATAATTGATTATAACTTATTACAAACAGAAGAATATATTAGTCTTTGTATTGAAAAATCCAATGGTGAACAATATATTTTTGAAATTGAAAAAGAATTTCACGAAGATCTAGGAATAATTTTTGAAAATCCAGTATTAGATAAAATCAAGAGCTGTCACAATAACTGTGTTTTTTGTTTTATAGATCAACTACCACTAGGGATGAGAAAGACTTTAGGGGTTAAAGACGATGATTACCGCATATCTTTTTTATATGGTAATTATGTAACCTTGACTAATTTGACACAACAAGAGATTTCAAGGATTATTAAGTTAAATCTAAGCCCTTTATACATATCCATACATGTCAGCGAAGATGAAACTAGAGAAAAACTAATGGGAACTCCCAAAGCAAAAGGAATAACCCAAATTTTAAATAAATTATCCAATGCAGGTATTGATTTTCACGGACAATTGGTTTTATGTCCAGGCTTAAATGATGGAAAACATCTAGAAAAAACTTTAACGGATTTAGAAGAATTAATTCCTAGTCTTCTATCTTTATCGGCGGTTCCTGTAGGATTGACATCACACCGAACTAGTTGCTTCCCGCTTAAAAAGTTTAATAAAGAAGAAAGTAAAAAAGTAATACAAGTTATTGACTATTATAGAAATAGATATAAAAGAAAGTGTGGAAAATCAATAATTTACGCTGCTGACGAATTCTACGTTAATTCACAGACTGATATCCCTTCAAAGGAATATTATGAAGATTATCCTCAGTTAGAAAATGGAATTGGAATAATTTCATTATTTATGGAAGATTTAAAATTAGTCAAAAAAAGTTTGCCTAAGGTTCATAAAAAATGGCAGCTAACCTTAGTTACATCAAAGTCGGCATATAATTATGTTAAAAGTCTGGATTCTACATTAAATAGAATTTCCAATGTAAATAGTCAATGCATCATGGTAGAAAATTCGTTTTTTGGAAGTTCAATAACTGTAGCAGGACTTTTAACTGGGCAGGATATATTTAACTCTCTTAAAGATAAAATATCAGGAGATATAATTTTTATTCCTCGAAGTTGCTTAAAAGATGATAACCCAATTTTTTTAGATGGTTGGACATTAAATGAGTTAGAGCAAAAACTTAACACTAAGATAAAAGCTGTAGATCAGCCTAGTGAGATTATAGAAATTTTAGGAGGGAAAAAATGGGACTACCAGTAGTAGCTATAGTAGGAAAACCTAACGTTGGAAAATCAACTTTGTTTAATAGATTGGTATCAGAGCGACTTGCCATTGTAGAGGATAAGCCTGGGGCCACTAGGGATAGGCTTTATAGTAAGGCCCAATGGTTAAACAATAGTTTTTATGTAGTTGATACCGGAGGTATGGTTTTTGAAAAGGAAGACTCTTTAGCAGGTGAAGTAACAAAACAAGCACAAATAGCTGTTGATGAATGTGATGTGATAATTTATGTTGTAGATGGGAGAGTTGGAGTTACAGCTGAGGATCAGTACATAGCGTCTATTTTAAGAAAAGTAAATAAACCCGTAGTTTTAGCTGTGAATAAAATTGAAGAGTATAAAAAACAAGAAAGTGACATATATGAGTTCTATACTCTGGGATTTGACTCCTTAACTGCTATTTCAGCATCTAATGGTTTAGGAGTTGGAGAACTATTAGATGAAATTGTCGATAATTTCCCCGCAGGCTCACCTGCAGAAGAGGATGAAGATAGTTTAAAGTTAGCGTTTATCGGAAAACCAAACGCAGGAAAGTCTTCGATGGTAAATAGATTATTAGGGGAAGAAAGAGTAATTGTTAGCGATATCCCAGGAACTACAAGGGATGCTATAGATAGTAAATTTATCTATGAAGACAAAGAATACATTTTAGTAGATACTGCTGGTTTGCGTAGAAAAAGTAAAATTTCTGAGGGAATTGAGTATTATAGTGTACTTCGTGCCATAAGAAGTATAGAAAGGTGTAATGTTGCTCTTTTAGTAATTGATGCAGAAGATGGTATAACAGAACAGGATAAAAAAATAGCAGGTATTGCCCATGAACAAGGGAAGCCAACGATTATCACCGTAAATAAATGGGATTTAGTTCAAAAAGATAATCAAACTACTAATGATTTTACAAAAGAAGTTAGAAGAGAACTACCTTTTTTACATTATGCTCCAATCCTTTTTGTGTCTGCTAAGACAGGTCAAAGAGTTATTAAGCTTATATCTATGTCTGAGGAAGTGTATGAAAATGCCTGTACTAGAATACCAACAAGCTTACTTAATGAAATCATCATAGAAGCTACATCTATAACTCCACCTCCTTCAGATAAAGGAAAGAGGCTGAAAATAATGTACTCAAGTCAAGTGTCAGTAAATCCACCTTTTTTTGTTATGTTTGTAAATGACCCTGATTTAATGCATTTTTCATATCTTAGGTTTTTAGAGAATCAACTACGAGAAACTTTTGGATTTAAGGGGACTCCGATAAGGATAGGTGTAAGACAAAGAAGTGAATAAAAGGAGGGATAACATTGCTTAATTGGCTATGGATAATTGTAAGTTATATTATCGGTTCAGTTTCATTTGCTTATATTGTTTCTAAACTTCATTCCGGTATAGACATTAGAAATTATGGTAGCGGAAATGCAGGAGCTACAAATGTTCATAGGGTTTTAGGAATCAAGGCTTTTGCGGCGGTATCAATATTGGACATTTTAAAAGGATACTTTGCAGTTGCAATTGCTATATCATTATTTGACAATGAATTATTAATAATTTTTTCAGCTCTTGCTGTAATTATTGGACATAACTGGCCGATTTTTCTTAATTTTAAAGGGGGAAAAGGTATAGCTTCAACATTGGGTGTAATAGCAGCTTTGTCATTTACTTCTTTTATAATTTTAGTTGTTCTTATGGCTACTATTATTTATATTACTAGATATATGTCTTTGGCATCACTTGTTGCTACTTTGATAGCACCGTTTTTAATTATGTTATTAGTAGATAATGGTGCTTATTATACTGTACTCACATTTATTTTAACAATTTTAGCATGGTTTACCCATCGGCAAAATATTGCAAGACTTTTAAACGGTCAGGAAAGGAAAATTGGTGATATTTAAAGGAGGGAGTAACATTGAGAAAAATTTCAATTTTAGGAGCAGGAGGTTGGGGAACAGCGCTGGCAACAAGCTTTGCTAAAAACGGCAGAAAAGTTTCTTTGTGGACTAGAACGGAAGAATCTGCAAAGAACCTAAATAAAGTTCGTGAAAATATTAAATATTTACCAGGTGCTATTATTCCCGCTAATGTAGAAATAACCTCATCTATAGATAAATGTATTGCTGAAAGTGAAATAGTTGTAATTGTGACGCCGTCTTCGGCTGTTCGAGTTATCTGTGAAAAAATCAAAAATACAATACCAAAAGAAACTATTATTGTTACAGCTTCTAAGGGATTTGAGCAAAACTCCCTTTTGCGGATGTCTGAAGTTATACAGGATGTATTAGGGGAAAATCACCCTGTTGCCGTTTTGTCAGGGCCCAATCATGCGGAAGAAGTGGGCAAAGATATACCCACTGCAACTGTAGTAGCAGCCAAACAAAAAGAAGTTGCTGAAGCTGTACAGGATGCATTTATGGGACCTAAACTTAGGGTTTATACCAACCCTGATGTTGTCGGTGTAGAAACTGGTGGGGCATTAAAAAATATAATAGCATTAGGAGCTGGAATTTCAGATGGCTTGGAATTTGGTGACAATACCAAATCTGCCTTACTAACACGGGGGTTAACAGAGATAGCTAGGTTGGGAGTAGCAATGGGTGGTGAAAAAATGACCTTTGCAGGACTTTCTGGCATAGGAGATCTAGTAGCCACTTGCACTAGCCAACATAGCAGAAACTGGCGAGCAGGCAACTTACTAGGCCAAGGGAAAAGTTTAGAAGAAATCTTATCAGAAACTAATATGGTTGTTGAAGGTGTTAAAACAGCTAAAAGTGTAAATCATTTAGCGGAAAAGTATGGAGTAGAAATGCCTATATCTAAGCAAATTTATAAGGTGTTATTTGAGGATAAAGACCCTAAAGAAGCAGTTACTGACTTGATGCTACGGGGTAAAACAAAAGAAATTGAAGAAGTAGTAATGCCACAAGATGGAAACTGGTAAAAACTAGAAGGGCTGTCATAAAAATATCTTAAAAATATTTTGGACTAGCCCTTTTTTAGTTTGTGTTTTTTGGGTAGCCTCCTTACTTACATGCTTTATTTTATATATTAGGCGAAATAAAAAAATAGCTCTATTTATTTTATTTGTAATAATAGTATTGTGAAGGCATATATATACAATAAAAAGTTTGTAAGTTAATTTGTAATTTTTTTAGGAGGAGGTAATGTAAGGTGGCTGAATTTGATCTTTATAAAGACATCGTAGAACGAACTGGTGGAAACATTTATTTGGGTATAGTAGGTCCTGTTCGAACTGGGAAATCAACTTTTATTAAAAAGTTTATGGAACAGCTAGTGTTACCAAACATAGAAAATGAAGGTGAAAAAGAAAGAGCTAAGGACGAACTGCCTCAAAGTAGTGGTGGAAGGACTATAATGACTACTGAACCGAAATTTATACCTGAAAATGCAGTAACTGTTACTATAAACGATAATTTACACATGAACGTAAAACTAGTTGATTGTGTGGGTTATACTGTACCTAAGGCTTTTGGTTATTCAGATGAGAGAGGGGAAAGAATGGTATCCACCCCTTGGTTTGAGGAAGAAATACCATTTCAACAGGCTGCTGAGTACGGAACAAGAAAAGTCATCACCGACCATTCAACGATTGGAGTTGTAGTTACCACCGATGGAAGCTTTTCAGAAATGGATAGAAGTGACTATATCGAAGCAGAAGAAAGAGTAATTGCCGAACTACAGGAAATTAACAAGCCTTTTATTGTGCTATTAAATTCTTCTGACCCTACAGGAGAGCATGCAATGTTATTGAAACACGACTTAGAGGAAAAATACAAAAGACCGGTGGTTCCCATGGATGTTTCTCGATTAGCAGTAGATGATATAAATGAGATACTGCAGGAGGCATTATTTGAGTTTCCAATAGTAGAAGTAAAGATAAAGATGCCTAACTGGGTAGAAACGTTAGAGCAAGACCATTGGCTGAGAGAGGAATTCGATGCTATAGTTAAGCATTTTATGGAAAAACTTGAAAAAGTAAGAGACTTAGATAGTGGTATAGCGGAGGTTAGAGGTAAAGAATTTTTAGAGAATATCAACCTAGATGATGTTGATTTAGGAACTGGTCAAGCTAAAATTAGAATGGAATGCCCTGAAGATTTATTCTATAAAATCACCTCAGAACAAACAGGATTAGAACTAAAGGGCCCTGAAGACTTATTAACACAGTTAAGAGAGTTAGTAAAAGTAAATAAAGATTATCAAGCTATTCAAGGAGCATTGACACAAGCAAAAGGTACTGGTTATGGTGTAGTGCCACCTCAGCTGCAAGAGATGAGTTTAGATGAACCTGAAATTGTCAGACAAGGGAGTCGCTTTGGTGTCAAATTAAAAGCTAGTGCTCCGTCTATTCATATGATTAGAGTAGATGTTGAATCGGAATTTGCTCCTGTAGTTGGGACTGAGAAACAAAGTGAGGATCTAGTTAATTATATTATGGATGAATTTGAAGAAAACCCAGAGAAAATTTGGGAATCTAACATATTTGGAAAATCACTCCATGACCTAGTTAAAGGTGGTATTCAAGGGAAATTAGATAATATGCCACCAAGTGCCCAAGAAAAACTTCAGGAAACTTTAGAAAAGATAATTAACGAAGGTAATGGAGGGCTAATAGCTATAATTTTATAAAAAAAAACCAGCAAAAGCTTATTGGCTTTTGCTGGTTTTTTTAAACTATAGCTTAGCTAGTATTCCAAATGGGTTCTTTTAAAGGATTTAAGTTAAGTTTTATAATCCTAGAAAATTGACAGTATGCTAAAATACGTTGTGAAAATTACAACTTGAAGCGGTGAATATGTAAATAATATCTGTAAATTATCATTGTTTGGATGACTAATTAAACTTAAGCACAAAAAAAGTCCTTGAAAATCAAGAACTTTACTTTTTAAAATTAGTAATGGTCGGACTGACAGGATTTGAACCTGCGACCCCCACACCCCCAGCGTGGTGCGCTACCAAACTGCGCTACAGTCCGATATTATTTGCAATACAACAATAAATATAATACAATAGTTTCAAAGATTTGTCAATAGAACAGTAATGAAAAGAGGGGAAATAGAGGTAAAAAATTAATGTGATTTGTTATGTAATATCTAAAATTTAAAGTGTATCAGTCATAAAAAGAAGGAAGTGAAAATCATGAAGGAAATTGAACTTTATACAGATGGAGCTTGTTCTGGTAATCCAGGCCCAGGAGGATATGGGTTTGTACTGAAATACAAAGAACACATAAAAGAAAAATCTCAGGGTTATGCTTCTACAACCAATAATCGAATGGAGCTTATGGCGATAATAAAGGGGTTGGAATCTTTAAAAGAAAGTTGTAATGTAAAGGTTTATTCTGACTCTAAATATATAGTAGATGCCATTAACAAAAAATGGGTCTATAAATGGGAAAAAAATAATTGGTTAAGATCCAATAATAAACCAGCATTGAATTCAGATTTATGGAAAAGACTATTGGAATTAGTGGAAAAACATAATGTGGAATTTAATTGGGTTAAAGGCCATGCGGGTCACCCAGAAAACGAACGTTGTGACCAGCTAGCAACCTCAGCAATTAAAGAAACACCTTTAATAGAAAGAGATACAGTTTAAACATCATTTTCGCTAACAGGCTGTAGGCCCCACTTAACAACTGATGGGAATCCAAAGATTGCAAGTGGGACAACAGGCAGTTAAAACCTAATTGTTTTATTTAACGAACTCCCGTACTAACTTTCTTTTCTAAATCTGCTGCCATTTGATGATATCTTTTTACTGTATCTGATTTTTCTTTTTCATATTTTTCAACTGTAGAATTAAGTTCTTCAATAGTATGGTCATCTAAACTACGCAAAGCAAACTTAAATATAGCATTATCTTCTTTGTCGATATGCCTTTTTAAAAGGTCGGTATAAGCTATTGCATTGGCTATTATATCAACTCTTGCACCATTATTCCCGTTTTGATGATTTTCTAACGCGTATTCTAAGTTGCTTATAAACAGCCTACCTAGATCGTGCTCTGCATACATACCACTAAGAGGTTCTTTAACATCTTCTTCCGATAGGTGCTTATGCATTAAATAAAATAACATTTCCTCTTCTTTGCCGTGATGATGCTTGTCAGCAAAGTTGCGAACAAAATCTATAGCATTAGTAAAGAAGTCATAATCAACCTTATTACTGTCTAAAAGTGTAATAGAAGCTGCTCTTATTGCAGATAAAACCTTTTTAATTACTTTATGCTCTTCTATCATTAGTTCAATTGCATTCATATTGTAACCCTCCATTATTTTATTTATGGTTATAGTTTATACATCAATAGTAATTTTATAAATGATTTAAATCACATTGGTAAAATTAGGGTTTATTGCTAACGAAATAATAAAATGGTATACTTTGAATATAAAATGTAATAATATTACTTTGTAAAAATATAATAAGGGAGGTAAAATGATGGCTGACTCCATTGAAAAAACTTTAAGTCAATATGAAGAATATGTCAATCCAGCCATGGCAAGATTGTTTAAATTCATGGGTTTGGCAAACACCGAAGAAAAGGCTGACGGAATATACATCTATGATAACGAAGGGAAAAAGTACATAGATTGCTTAGGTGGCTATGGATCGATAAATGTGGGGCATTGTAATAGTCAGGTTGTCGGAGCGGTAAAATCTCAACTAGATAAAATGGCTCTTTCTTCAAAAATACTTATTAATCGACCAATGGCCCAGTTAAGTGAGTTGTTAGCAGATATTACTCCTGGCGACCTTAAATACTCTTTTATTTGTAATAGTGGTACTGAAGCTGTTGAAGGAGCTTTAAAGCTTGCGAAAATCGCAACAGGCAAAAAAGAAGTAATTGCCACTAAAGGTGGTTTTCATGGCAAGTCTTTAGGAGCACTTAGTGCAACAGGAAGAGACTTGTTTAAAGAACCGTTTATGCCACTGTTGCCTGGTTTTAAGCATGTACCTTTCGGTGATATTGAAGCAATTGAAAATGAGATAAATCAAGAAACAGCAGCGATAATTATAGAAATAATACAGGGTGAAGGCGGGATAATAGTTCCTCCCAATAATTATGTTAAACAGCTGCGAAAGTTATGTGACCAAAACAACATTTTGTTAATTGTTGATGAGGTTCAAACAGGTATGGGAAGGACAGGTAAAATGTTTGCTTGTGAGCATTATGATATTACCCCAGATATTATCTGCCTCGCCAAAGCTCTTGGTGGGGGTGTTATGCCTATTGGTGCATATGTAGCAACAGATAAGCTTTGGGAAAAGTATATAGATGCTCCTATGCTACACACATCTACTTTTGGTGGTAATCCTTTGGCATGTGTTGCAGCAATGGAAACTATTAAATTTATACAGGAAAAGGACTTAATAGAAAAAACTGCTGAAAACGGTGAGTATTTTTTAAATGGTCTACGAAAATTGGAAAATAAATATCCCGACTTAATAGAGGAAGTTAGAGGAATGGGGTTGTTATTAGGTCTTGAATTTACAAAAGAAGGTATCGGTGGGATGTTAATGAGCGAGTCCATTGAGAGGGGACTTTTAGTAGCATATACCTTAAATAATGAGAAAATAATTCGCATTGAGCCTCCTCTAACTATTACAAAGGATGAGATAGATAAGGTGCTGTCCATACTTGAAGAAGGGTTACAAGCCACGCAACCATTTGTTGAAGATTTATAAGAATAGTAGTGTGAAGTGTTTTGAGTAGTGAGTAGTGTGAAGTGAGAGGTTAGAAGTGGGACCCATTTGGGCTTCGATGTCCGCAGGCAATAAATTACCTGCTACGTTGGGGATGGTATAGATATGCAGGAGATAGGTGTTTTCGATAGTTTAGGTAGTAAAGGGGAAACACACTCCTTAGAAACAGTATGCAATTGCTACAGTATATGTAACGTCCTAAAACGCAGAGAGGATTTATTCCCCCGAGGAAACAGTATCTACAGTATGTAGCGTTCCAAAAAGTAGAGGGGAATTCATTCCCCGGGATAAGAGGAAGATTAGCATAAATTTGCTGAAGCCTAAGCTAATAGTTTTGAGTAGTGAGAAGTGTTTTGAGTAGTGAGAAGTGAGAGGTTAGGAGTGGGAACCATTGGGCTTCGATGTCCGCAGGCAATGAATTACCGTTTGAGTAGTGTGAAGTGAGAAGTGGGACCCATTTGGGCTTCTATGTTCGCAGGCAATGAATTACCTGCTACGTTGGTGGTGGTATAGATGTGCTGTGGATGGGTGTTTTTCGATAGTTTAGGTAGTAAAGGGGAAACACACTCCCTAGAAACAGTATGCAATTGCTACAGTATATGTAACGTCCTAAAACGTAGAGGGGAATTCATTCCCCCGAGGAAACAGTATCTACAGTATGTAGCGTTCCAAAACGTAGAGGGGAATTCATTCCCCGAGATAAGAGGAAGATTAGCATAAATTTGCTGAAGCCTAAGCTAATAGTTTTGAGTAGTGAGAAGTGTTATGAGTAGTGAGAAGTGGGAGCCATTTGGGCTTCTATGTCCGCAGGCAATGAATTACCTGCTACGTTGGTGGTGGTATAGATGTGCTGTGGATGGGTGTTTTTCGATGGTTTAGGTAGTTAAAGGGAAACACACTCCTTAGAAACAGTATGCAATTGCTACAGTATATGTAACGTCCTAAAACGCAGAGAGGATTTATTCCCCCGAGGAAACAGTATCTACAGTATGTAGCGTTCCAAAACGTAGAGGGGGATTCATTCCCCGGGATAAGAGGAAGATTAGCATAAAGTTGTGGAATCCTAAGCTAATAGTTTTGAGTAGTGTGAAGTGAGAAGTTAGAAGTGGGAGCCATTTGGGCTTCTATGTTCGCAGGCAATGAATTACCTGCTACGTTGGTGATGGTATAGATGTGCTGTGGATGGGTGTTTTTCGAGTTTAGGTAGTAAAGGGGAAACACACTCCCTAGAAACAGTATGCAATTGCTACAGTATATGTAACGTCCTAAAACGTAGAGGGGAATTCATTCCCCGGGATAAGAGGAAGATTAGCATAAATTTGCTGAAGCCTAAGCTAATAGTTTTGAGTAGTGAGAAGTGTTTTGAGTAGTGAGAAGTGAGAGGTTAGAAGTGGGAGCCATTTGGGCTTTGTTCGGTCAGGACATGGTTAACAAAAATGGTCCAACACATGGTTAACAAATCATATAAAATGTTAGGTGAAAATTCATAAGGAGGTTTCACCTAATGCCATGGGAGGAGAAAAGTAAAGTGGATCAAAGAGAAGAGTTTGTTAACCGTGCACTAACCGAAAAAATATCTTTTACAGACCTATGTGCTGAATATGGCATAAGTAGAAATACAGGTTACAAGTGGAAACACAGGTATGAACAATATGGGCTTCAAGGATTAAGGGACCTAAGTAAAAGGCCCAAGGAGAGCCCCCAAAAGTTATCAGAAGACTGCATTATAAAAATACTAAATATTAAACATGCTCACCCCTCCTGGGGAGCCCGTAAGATACAAAAGATTTTCGAAAAAAATTATCCTTTTGAAAGCGTACCTTCTGAAAGTAGCATAAAAAGAATTTTTGAAAAAGCTGGGTTAGTTAAAAAAAGAAGAGTTAAAAGAGCTGATACTAACCAAGATGCGCTTAGGCAGCTTATCCAGCCTGAAAAACCTAACGATGTTTGGTCGGTCGACTTTAAAGGTTGGTGGTACTCCACTGATAACAAAAAATGTGACCCCTTAACTATCAGAGACGACGATAGTAGATACCTTCTTGCGACACGATTATTGCAAAGACAAGCCACAGAACCTGTAAAAGAAGTGTTTGAAGAGGTATTTAAAAAGTATGGCCTTCCAAAAACCATTAGAAGTGATAACGGCACACCTTTTGCGCATAGAGGGAGTTTATTAGGACTAACTAGGTTATCAGCTTGGTGGATGTCACTGGGAATTATTCCAGATAGGACAGAAGTTGCCAAGCCTCAGCAAAATGGCGGTCACGAAAGAATGCACAGAGATCTAAAAGCTGAGGTCCAAAAAATTAATAACAGTACTTATTCCCACAACCAAAAGATAGTTGAAGAATGGAGAAGAGAGTTTAATCATGTAAGGCCTCATGAGGCACTAGACTATCAAACGCCAAGTGATAGGTACACGCCATCTGAAATTAAATATAATGGCAATGTGGATGAGATTATTTATCCGGTCAGTTTTGAGCGAAGGAAGGTAAATTCAAACGGTGCAGTGAAAATCAAATCCATAGAAATAACATTAAGTTATGCGTTATATGGCTATCACGTTGGCTTGAGTCAAAAAGATGAACATAACAGACTAAATGTTTGGTTTAACAGATTTTTATTAGGTGAAATTGACTTGCAAACCTATAAGTTTTACACTATTCAAAATGAAGAAAATAACAAGAAGTGTTAACCATGTCCTGAACCAAAAGTGTTAATCATGTCTTGAACCTGTACCCTTCGATGTCCGCAGGCAATAAATTACCTGCTACGTTGGGGATGGTATAGATATGCAGGAGATAGATGTTTTCGATAGTTTAGGTAGTAAAGGGGAAACACACTCCTTAGAAACAGTATGCAATTGCTACAGTTTATGTAACGTCCTAAAACGTAGAGGGAATATATCCCGGGAAAATAGTATCTACGGTATATGTAGCGTTCCAAAACGTAGAGGGGAATTTATTCCCCGGTATTAGAAAGGAGGGTAGTTATGCCATATATAGAGTCTAGTATAAATATTGATACAAAGGATATAGAAAAGGTATATAAGATCGTCAGTGACATGGAAGGGTATCCTAATTTCATGGAAAATGTAAATTCCGTAGAAGTTATTGAACAAGGGGAAGGTTTTACAATTACCCAATGGAAAACAGTTTTAAAAGGCAAACCTTTTAATTGGAAGGAAAAAGATCTTTTTGATCCAAATAATTATATAATAACGTACTCTCTGGTAGAAGGGGACCTTAAAAAGTTTGAAGGAAGTTGGAAGCTAACAACGGAAGATGATCAAACTAGGGTAACATTAGATGTAGATTTTGAATTTGGTGTTCCTATGATTGCTTCACTTTTAAATCCAATTGCAAAAATCATCATAAAACAAAACTGTGATGATATGCTTTCAGCAATCAAACAAGAAATTGAAGATTCCTCAGTAGCCTAGGGCTATTGAGGAATCTTCTGTTTTATACTCTTGTAAATACTTTTAAAAGTTATAACAGATAATACAATATAGGGAGCTTGTATAAAATAAATGATTTCATTGCTGTTAAATACAGGTAGGAAAAAGTTACAATGAGTTAAACTACACTTAAGCCTAGCAATTTTGTAGTTAATTTTAGTAGGTTTAACTAGCAATCAGGGTGGGGAAAAGCTAATTTCATTGATTGAAGTTTTATTTTACAATTTGTATTCTATATAACTAAAGAACAAAAGGGAGGTTTTTATATGACAGCAGGCGCAATAGGATTTAGTTTATTATTATTAGGATTATTATTAGTTATAGGAAAATTAATCAGAATTAAAACCCCTATTTTGCAGAACTTATTTCTACCTAGTTCCTTGATAGCTGGTTTTTTAGCTTTGATACTAGGGCCAGAAGTTTTAGGACATTTTGATTTGTCACGTATTAGTCTGTGGTTTGAGGCAGGACTGTTCCCCGAATATAGCTTGACCACATGGAGCGCTCTGCCTTCGCTAATGATAAATATAGTGTTTGCAGCTCTTTTTTTGGGACAAGCACTTCCAAGCTTAAATAAAGTGTGGAAACTTGCCGGACCTCAAGTAGTACTAGGCTATATTATCTCTTTTGGCCAGTATGTAGTGGGGCTTTTACTTGTAATTTTATTTTTAGGTCCTGTATTTGACGTTAGCCCTTTAGCAGGTGCGTTAATTGAAATTGCTTTTGTAGGAGGCCATGGAACTGCAGCAGGTTTAGGGAATACCTTTGCAGAAATGGGCTTTGAAGATGGTGAAGCTTTAGCTATAGGTCTGGCAACAGTTGGAGTGCTGGGTGGCGCAATAATAGGCATAACTTTTATTAATTTAGGGATAAGAAAAAATAAGCTCAGCATAAAAAATAATATAAATTCAAGGGACGATATCGAGAAAAAAGGATTAACGGAGTTAGATCAAAGAAGCCCGGCTGGCTACTTAAGTACAAGGGCAGAGTCAATAGAGCCTTTGTCACTTCACTTTGGATATATAGCTGTATCAATTTTGATTGGATACGCAATTTTACAAGGCTTTATATTGATAGAGGCAGCTACTTGGGGAGCCATCACAGGAGTGTACCTATTTATTTATGTGCCGTTATTTCCACTAGCAATGCTTGGAGGGATAATAACTCAGTTTATGTTGGACAAAACAGACAAATACAACACCCTAGATGCTGATTTAATAGCTAGAATACAAGGTTTTGCCCTTGATATTTTAATAGTTAGTGCATTGGCAACTCTTAATCTTTCGGTAATTGCCGACAACATAATCCCTTTTACAGTTCTAGCGTTAGGAGGTATTCTATGGACCACCTTTGCCTTTTGGCTTCTTGCACCTAAAATTCTGCCGTCTTATTGGTTTGAGAGGGGCATTGGTGATTTCGGTCAGTCAATGGGGGTAACAGCAACAGGACTTATGCTAATGCGAGTAGCTGATCCTGAAAATAAATCCCCAGCACTTGAATCATTTGGCTATAAACAGTTGATGTTTGAACCATTTGTAGGAGGAGGACTTTTTACTGCAGCTTCTGTGCCTTTAATTCATCAATTTGGACCGATTAGTATACTTATATTCACAGGTTTAGTTACTTTGATACTTCTAGCTTTTGGACTGTTTTTCTTTAAAAAATAATATATAAAATATTTAATAAAATGTCTGCTTTCAAACAGAGTTATTTCGTTTAAAGCAGACATTTGCATTTTGTACTATCCAAGTTATTCTAAACAGACAAAACAGAAGATAAGAGAAACTTTTGAAGTTTCACTTAATAACGGAGTAATTTTCAAACAAAAACTATTAACTTTACTATTCTTCAATTAAAAAAGGATTTAACCATAAAATATAGAATAAATAATAAAGTTAAAATACATACTGGGAGGACTTATATATGCTAACAGAACAAAACTATAATGACTTTACTACCAAAGTATTTAAAATAACAGGAATTGATCTAAGTAATTATAAAGAAAAACAGATGAAACGGCGGTTAGATTCCTTGATCGAAAAAAGGTCACTAGCTAGCTATGATGAGTATATAAAACTGATTAAAACATCTCCACAAGCGCTAGAAGAATTCTTGGATCGAGTAACGATAAATGTTTCAGAGTTTTTTCGTAACAGAGAGCGTTGGGAGGTACTAGAACAAAAGGTATTGCCATTAATTGCCAATGGAAAAGATAAAATTAGAGTGTGGAGCGCCGCTTGTTCCTCAGGCCAAGAACCATATTCACTGGCCATGCTTTTTGAAAATAAAGGGTTAAAATACGAAATATTAGCAACTGATATAGATGAGAAAATATTAAGTAAAGCCAAAAAAGGAGTGTATAACTTAAAAGAAAAATCTGGCATTCCTAGTCGATATGATAAGTATATAGACGTTGACAATAATCAGTTTTCAGTAGATCCAAAGTTGAAAAGAAACATAAGTTTTGATAAACATAATCTTTTAGAGAATAAGTATCCTGGAAATTTTGACTTAATACTTTGTAGAAATGTAATGATATATTTTAAAGAATCAACTAAAAAAGACATATATAAAAGATTTAATCACTCGTTAAATGATAATGGTATATTATTTGTGGGAAGTACCGAACAAATATTCTTTGCTGATAATCTAGCTTTTAAGTCTTTAGATACCTTTTTTTATAAAAAAATTTAGTTTTAAAGTTTTAAGTTAATATAAAAATCCGATTAATTTATTTGTCCTTGAGTAGGGCATAGATTAGTCGGATTTTATATTCTTTACATATAAAAAAAGTGTGTTAAGATATACTATCTTAACACACTTAAATAATCTTTATGGTGAGCCATCCGCGATTCGAACACGGGACACCCTGATTAAAAGTCAGGTGCTCTACCGACTGAGCTAATGGCTCGCAATTAGCAAAAAAAATGGCTGGGCCGGCAGGACTCGAACCTACGCATGCGGGAGTCAAAGTCCCGTGCCTTACCGACTTGGCGACGGCCCAACGTTATGGTGGAGAGGACTGGATTCGAACCAGTGAAGGCGGAGCCAGCAGATTTACAGTCTGCCCCCTTTGGCCAACTCGGGAACCTCTCCCAATTGGAGCCGACGATGGGACTCGAACCCGCAACCTGCTCATTACAAGTGAGCTGCTCTGCCAATTGAGCTACGTCGGCTAATCATTCACTGGTCGGGGCGGAGGGATTTGAACCCCCGACCCTCTGGTCCCAAACCAGATGCGCTACCAAACTGCGCTACGCCCCGACAACGATATCTAGTATAAAACATTTTTAAACCGCAGTCAAGGGGTAAAACAATTTTTTAATTAATTTTTTATATCTAACTATATTATTACACAATAGTACTAGTTCTATAATAGCAAAAATTGTTAAAAATTTTTAATAGCTTGCCAAAAACCAGACCACATGTCTTTAGAAAAAAGGTTGTAATCTATAGGAGAACCAGGAACATTATAAACTATGGCTTCTTCTTCACCTTCAACACTTCTAACTTTTTCACCGTTTACTATTAAATATCTTTTAATAATGCTATCATCTTCATCTCTTTCAATACCATAACTTAGCTCAAAAGATTTAGATTCACCTTCATGAGTTGTTACTACCAATGTTGCTGCATCATCATTTCTTTCTTTTATAACATCTGCAGAAATTTCTTCGTTTTTGTTCCAGCTGTAACTGACCTCATGCTCGTGTTCATCATTCCATATAGCAGTAATGCTATTAAGAACGGGTTCTGTAGTAACGCTACCTGCTTCCCAAATGTAGCTTATGCCTACCTGCATGCCTATTGCGAATAACAAAACACATAGAGCAGGAATCCAAGTTAGCTTAAGTATTCTTAATAACTTTGAGCTCATTTTTAGCTTAATTTTAGAGTTGTTTTTATTTTTGCTTTGAACTTGTCGAGTCATAAAATATCACCCCCATCTATACCATTATACTGAATAATAAAAAAAACATCAATAAGTGGGAGTGAGTTACTTGTTAAATAAAATTACAAGAAGAGCAAAATTAGTGGTAATTCCAACTATAATTTTCCTTGTTACTTTTGTATTTCTTGAGGACTACAATGTACAGGTTTTAGGAGATGACCTTATCGATAGAAACCAAAAACCTAACCGACCATATTATTATTACTTACAAGTTTTTAATGTAGAAAACAAGCCGTTACTCATTATTAATACTAACAACAATGAGCACTTAATATACCTAGGGCCCTATAAAAACTTAACTCACTTAAACCTTTCCTTGGAAGACTTTTTAACTGTTTATATGGAAGATTTTTATGGAGATGGCGAAGAGAATCTTTTGAGCAAAGGCAGCCATTTTTCTTTAAGTGAGAACTCTTATTTAGATATTATTGACAGTGGCGTGATAATGTTAAAGATTAACCGGTTAAATTTTTTGATTGTTGAAGAAAAAGGAAATTTAGAAAAGCTTGACATGTATCATGACTTTCAATTTGTAATTTCTAACGATATAACCATATATACCAAAGTTAAAAAAGAATTTTCCTTAGAGAACTTTTTTTATATAGGGTCACTGGACAAAAAAAGTTCATTTGCAAAAGAGGACCTAATACCCATTTCAAAAAAAAATTACATAAATATAATTAGTGATGGAAGTACTTTGGAAATTTTCCAAAAAAATATAAAATAATAAAGGGAATTTAACTAAAAGAAAGAATACTATTAATTGTGATTATTTGAAAGTTGAGAAAGGTGTGATTTTTTGAGTTTTATAAAGAAGTTAAATGATTTATTTTCATTTATTTTTTTGTTTGTCCTGTTTCTTTATTTTGCAGGCGCTCTTTTTTGGAATATCGACTCATTAACAATCACAGACCTTTGGTTTATATCTAGTATAACACTCATTCTGCTAGGAATTGATTTTTATCGCGATACAGTATACGGCTCTCTTTATGTAGCATTTGACATGCCTTTTGTTATATCTTTATTCTTTATTTTTGATAGTACTTTTACTGTTGTTACTGCTTATACTTTAACTATGGTTATTATACTAAATCAAGATTATAATTTTTCATCTATGATTAAAACTTTAGGTAGACAAGTTATTCCCCTATTAGTTGCTGGTATAGCTTACAGCTTTTTTTCTAACATAGTTAATAACACTATGTTTTTAGTATGTATAACTCTTTCAACTTACGCAATACTTAACTACTACATTTTGTATTTAGCCGTTTATGCAAAGTCAAACTTAAAATTAAATAATGTAATAAACTTACCTTGGGCTCTTACCTTTTACATAATACAATTTGTGGGAATTCTAGCAATTGTGGAGCTGTACTTTGAGCTTTATGAAGTTAATATTTTCCTTGCTATCGGTGGAGTTTTTTTAGGGTATGGCGTGTGTATTTTATGCATTAGTATTTTAAATAATATGATGGACATAGGGAAGAATAAAAGAATTTATAAAGAGTCTTTAAATTATTTTATTGAATTTCATAACTATGGTTTTTTAGCTTTAGATCATAAATATAATGTTTTAGCTTTTAATGAAAAGATGCTAGATATCTCGCAAATTACCGATAAAAATATACTAGGCAAACCAGTGTTAGAAGTTTTTTCTAATAGCTTCATGGCTAAGTATTTAGGAAGGTGTAAAGGGGAATATGACCTTCTCGATCATTTTTATGAGCCGACAACGGAAAGATACTATAGCTTAAATTTTTTAAAGGTAAAAGCCAATGAGAAACCATTAAAGGATAAGTTAGTCTCTTTTTTAATTCTTATTAAGGATGTTACAGAAGAAATGGAGAAACAAAAAGAAGAAAATATCAAAAACAAGTTAGAGTCCTTAGAACAGTTAGCTGCTGGGACTGCAAATGAAATAAAAAATCCATTAACAGTCGCATCAGGGTTTCTCCAGTTGACCAGGCAAAAGATTGAAAAAGGGTGCGATAATAACCATGTGCTATTATCATACATAGAAAATATCGAAGAGGCGCTAAACCAAACGGGAATTAGTTTAGAGAGGTTAACAATTACTGCAAATAGCTGCTTAAACGAAGAAAGATTAAGGTGGATTGACTTATCTGTCTTATTAAAAGAAGTTACTAATGATTATAAATCTAGGTTTTCAAATATTGACTTTAATATTGAAGCTAACAATTTAAAAGCATTTGTTGACATCCGATTATTATCTATTTGTTTAAATTATATTTTACAAAATTCTGTAGAAGCAATTTTAGAAAAAAACATAGATGAAGGATTGCTCGAAGTGCAAGGCTACACAGAAGGTTCTAATATTAAAATTGATGTTATTGATAATGGGGTGGGGTTTGGAAAAGACCAATATTTAAAAATTTTTGATCCTTATTACACTACAAAAGATAATGCCAATCAAGGACTGGGTTTATATTACTGCAACTGTATTATAAAAAAACTAAGGGGTAATATAGAAGTAGTGTCTAAGCTAAATCAAGGAACTAAAGTTACTATAACACTCCCTGAAGACTTAAACGGAAAATTAGAATATTAAAGTTTTCTTCTTTTTTAGCATTTTTTATTGAGTTTTTAATAGTAATTAATAAAAGCTTGATAAAAGGTGGGGAAAACTATGATATTAAAATTAATAGATGAAAATGAGTTGTCTATTGATGTGAAAAATGGAAGTGTTGTTGTTTTTTTTAAACAACATCCTGATATTTATCTAGGTAAGCAAAGAACTGAGTATTTAGATGGAGATGCAATTGAAAAATTTAGCACAATGCCCGGCGATTTAATTGATGAAAAATACTTTAAACTCTATGACGGAATAATTTATATAGGGGGAATTATAAGCCCTATAAAATGCTACTCCTGTGGTAAAAAGTTATACTATGATGAATATACAGTTCATAAAGATAAGATACAGTGTTTTTATTGTGGGCAGTTAATAAAACTAAAAAAGAGTAATTCCTTAAATGATTTGTTGTTATAAAAAAAGGGAGAACTAGAGTTCTCCCTTTTTAATCATTTGCTCTTGTGCACTTTTTATCATCGACTTAACCATAGCTCCTCCAATTCTTCCGCCAATCTTACCACATTCATAAGTTGTCATATTTCCCCAACCGACCCTGTCGATTTTTTCCTTGAGACCGAGTTGGTTAGCAACCTCATACTTAAACTCATCTAAAACTTCCGGTGGAAGTATAGTTTTTCTCCTTCTTCTTGCAGCCATCTAAAACCACCTCCTAGGTATATTTTTTGTATCAAACTACAATACTATCCTAGAAGATAATTACTAAAATAGATAAAAAAAGCGCCCCACAGGCACTTTTTTTATCTATTCCGCTGTATCGGCATCTGGCCGTATTTCTTGAAGAATTTGATTAATTTCATTTAACGACTGACTTATGGGCTCTCCACGTCTTTGCTGATCTGCTATTTTACCAATTCGTTCTGTCAATTCTGGGTCAGCTGTAACAATCGCTTGATCGATATTTTCATGCTGACCTTCTACTTCCGTAGTAACTTTATCTTTAACATGTCTACTATCTTCTGCACTTGTGTTAATGCCTATCATAGCCATATTGCCAACTACTACAACATGAGCAGTTTCCACACCAGTCATATTACTAACGCTGTTAGCAATATCTTCTGCTAAGTTTTCTTCGGTCATCATACCATCATTGGGTCTAGTTTGACCTTGGTCAGGTAGTCTTTGTTGGTCAGGATTTTCAATATTTTCAGGAGAAACGTCAGGATCTGTTGGTGTATCCCTTTCAGTTGGCTGCATATTTTGATTTTCTGGTTCTTCTGGAGCTGGAGCCGGACTTGGGTTTATCCTACAACCAACGGCAACAAAAATAGTTAATGTTAAAACTAATATCAAGAAAAACCTGATATTTTTCATTTTATACCTCCTTTTAACCCAAAAAATATGTTCATTTATATATTTTCCATTTAAGAAAAAGGTTATACTGAGTAATAAAGTTAACTATAGAAAATTTTTCATAAGGAGTGAAAAAACTTGAAAATTTTAATAACAAATGATGATGGAATTTATGCACAGGGAATTGATGAATTAGTCAATTTTTTTTTAAAAAAAGAGGCAAAAGTTTATGTGGTTGCTCCAGATCGAGAGAGAAGCGCTAGTGGACAGGCTATAACACTGCATAGCCCACTAAGAGCCCAGAAAGTTACTAAATGGGAAAAAGCTATTTCGTGGGCTGTTGATGGCACCCCTACGGATTGTGTTAAACTGGGTCTTGCGGAACTAGTTGACGATTCAATTGACATGGTAATATCAGGTATAAATATTGGGCCTAACTTAGGAACCGATGTTTTGTATTCAGGCACAGTTTCTGCTGCTATCGAGGGAGCAGTTTCAGGAGTTCCTGCAATAGCGATATCACTAGTTAGCGCAGATAATATAGATTTTTCGTATAGCGCTAATGTAGCTTACAGGTTTGCGAAGCTTATGTATAACAATAATGTACCTAAAGATACACTATTAAATATAAATGTTCCTGATGGGGAGGAAAATAAAATTAAGGGATTAAAATATACCGTATTAGGTCAGGTGAGGTATAAAAACCCATTTGAAAAGAGAAAAGACCCCAGAGGAAAACATTATTACTGGCTTTCTGGTGAACGTAATCAGGATGTTAGCAATAGACAGTCAGATGTTTATGCAATTTCAAAGAACTTTGTCTCAGTATGTCCCATCCATTTTGATTTTACTAATTATAGGTTGCTTGAAATTATAAAAGATTGGAAATAATATATCCAAAACTTGAAAAAAAGTGTAAAAAGAAATATAATTAACTTGTCAGATGTCTTACAATAGAAAGGAGAATTTTATATGACTTTTGACCAAAAATTAGCTAGCATGATTGACCATACTTTACTTAAAGCGCAATCCACTCCTGAACAAGTAACAAAAATTTGCAATGAAGCTAAAGAATATGGTTTTGCTACAGTTTGTGTGAACCCCAGCTACATAGAACAAGCGAAAAAAGAATTAGATGGATCAAATGTAGGAATAACCACAGTTATTGGGTTCCCACTTGGAGCTTCAACCTCAGAAACAAAGGCTTTTGAAACAAAGGATGCAATTTCTAAAGGTGCTACTGAGATAGATATGGTAATTAACGTAGGTCTTTTAAAATCAAAAAAATGGGATGATGTATTACGAGATATTCAATCTGTTGTAGATGCTGCAAATGGAACTGTTGTAAAAGTAATTCTGGAGACCTGTTATTTAACAGATAGTGAAATTGTTAAGGCCTGTGAACTTTCTGTCCAAGCACAAGCCAGCTTTGTAAAAACTTCAACGGGATTTGGAACTGGTGGTGCAACTGCTGAACATATAACGCTAATGCGCCAAACTGTAGGACCTGAAATTGGCGTAAAAGCCTCTGGTGGTGTAAGGGACCAAAAAACTGCCTATACAATGGTAGAAAGTGGCGCAACTAGGATTGGAGCATCAAGTAGTGTGGAGATAGTAAAAGGTTCTGCAACCGAAAAATCCGACTACTAAAATAGTTACAAAAACATTACAAAGGAAGGTTGGTGCATCAAAGCCAATCTTCCTTTATTTCTTTTTTATTACAAAAAAGAAGGAATTATTGGTTGTTATATAGAATATTCTAGTATTAAAGAAATTGGGGATTGCAAAACTACTTGATTTATCAAAAACTTGCTGAAGTCATGTATGGTTATTGCATGACAACAGCTGTTGTTAAATTTTGTAATCTACTTAAAAAATAAGGAGGGCGAAAACGTGAAAAAAATAGGAGTTTTATTATTTTTGCTTATGGTAGTTCCTGTATTAGTTTTAGGATGTGGATCAAATGAAGCTGAAGTAGATGCAAAACCAGAAGAGGAAGAAGCTGAAAATGAACAAGAGGTGGTGGTAGATGAGAATGCAGAGTTTATGCCACTGGAATTTTCTTCCCTTAATCTTTTGATAGAAGTGCCACAAAAGGGTTGGGATAACACATTATCAAGAGCAACACAAGAGGATTTTGAAGATGACCATGGGCAGTTTCAAATATGGTACTCCACAAATTTGCCCAATGTTAGAAGGTTAGTTGATTCTGAACCTGATGTTATAGTAGATAAGCAAGAAGTGGAAATAGATGGTTTAGATGAGGAAGCAGTACATGTAAAAATAACTGATACCGATGATGGATTGGATGTATATAGAGAGCAACTTTACTATGAATATGTAAATCCTGAAAATGATCGTCGTTATTATGTTTTAATTACCATGACCTACCCTCAAGACTCTGATACAGATTATTACCATAACAAGTTTGCACATATTATGGATTCTGCTACAATTGAAAGATAAAATGTTTAACTTAGATTAACCAGTTGCAAAATCTTGTTTACATGAAAAAGTATAATAATTGTAAGTATAGAATTAGCAAGTAGTAGCTAAAAATCTACTGGCACAGTAAAAAGGCTTTGCTGATTAAAATACCATCTTTTAAGACTACCAATTTTAAAGGTAGTCTTTTTATATTAATAATTTTTTAAAGGACTTTGATAGACATTTGTCGAATTTTATATTCTACACAAGAATCTATGAAATAAGATGGAGGAACGACTATGCCCCAAAAACTTTTTAACAATAAAAAGAAGAAATTAAGTCGCAGGACATTATTTATGGTGCTGGCTTTGCTTGCCACCACTGTAATATTTTTTTTGCAATCCATAAGTACACCTAATAATGAACCATTACCTACACTTAATGCAATTCAGTCTAATAAGCATAACCACTTTATTGAATTTAGTACCATAAACGATGCTGACAACAATCGAGTCTTAGCATTTAGGTTTGTTAATTTAGAGAAAGAGAATGTTCAAATGCATACTAATGATGGAAAACTACAAATAAGTGTAACCGATGTCTATCATGAGTATGATTTTAGTCAAAAAACTCACGTATCAGATGTTGCAACTGTACAACAAATTGGTGATGACTCTATAGTTTTTTCGTTACCCCTAGAACGTTTAGGTCCATATCAGGTTACCATCGATGAAGATGGTATATTTATAAAGATATTAGATTGGGGTTTAGAAGGAAAAAAGATTGTTATAGACCCAGGACATGGGTACCCAGATGGAGGGGCTCAAGGTCCAACTGGCACTTTAGAAAAGGATGTAGTTTTAGATATTTCTTTAAAACTTAAAGAAATATTAGAAAGTAAAGGAGCTGAGGTCCTTTTAACCCGTAGCGATGATTATAGACCATATCCAACTTCATATGTTCAAGATTTATGGACAAGGGTAGAAATGGCGGAAGACTTCGGTGCTCATCTATTTATTTCTATACATAACAATGCCAGTGATATTTCCTCTGTACAAGGTATAGAAACATTTTATAATCCTAATGTAATTCAGGGTCATAACAACAAGAAACTGGCAGAAGTATTGCAAGAACAGCTTTCAACTGATATAGAGCGAAGAGATAGAGGAATCCACCCGGCAAACTTTACTGTGTTAAGCAGCGACCAGTTTATCGGCGCTCTAGTAGAGCTTATGTTTATCACCAACCCTACTGAGGAATTAATGCTATCCAATTCAGATATGATTGAAAAAATAGCCCAATCTTTAGCAGAGGGGATAGAAAGCTTTTTTGCTAATTAGCTCTTTTCACATGTCAATATTTGATGTATAATTTACCTTGCTTATATCAAGGAGGAATAGATTAAAAGTGTTTATTATAGAAGGAAATGTAAAAAAAGATACCATAGTAAAACATCAACTTTTGGAATTATATGCACCACTGATTGGTTTTGAAGCTATATCATTATGGATATACTTAAAGCATTGTATAGATAATAAAAAATCTATATCAATTAAGGATTTATATTTACAGCTACAAATGCGTGAAAGTACTGGCAAAACATCTTTAAATTTATTAAAAAAATACAAGCTCCTAGATAAGGAAGAAAATAAACTGGTTTTAAAAGAGCCCATGGCTACTGACCAGTTTATTAAGTTTGTAAAGGATAATGAACAAATTGAAATAGAAACTAAAAAGCGCTTCTTCACTCTCTTAGATGACTACTTTGAAGAAATCCCCAAAAATGAAATAGATAAAAATGAACAAACTTTGCCTCAACACACCAATCATCTTACTGTTGCTCAAAAAGAAGATGAACTGGTGGCAAGATTTATGTCAGAATGCAATTTTATAGGAACCAAAGAGCTGCGGCAAAAATTTGATTACTGGTTTGAGCAAATCCAAGATGTGGAGCTAATGGAAGAGCTTATAAGAAGAACAAAAAAGAAAATTCAGTTTTCTGGAATAAGAGGATGCCCTAGCAATTATACAGATAAGATAGTAAAAGACTGGCAATTAAAGGGTATTAAAACCTTTAAAGACTTATACGCAAAAGATGAAGCTTTTAAACGAAACTGGCAAATTTACCGCATGGTGGAAAAAGAACTAAATAAAGACTATGACTCGTTAACACCTGAAGAACGTACGATGGTTAATAGTTGGATTAGCCCTGAAAATGGAGAAGGATTAAAAGAAGATATCATTAAAGAGGGCATAAAACAAGTTATACGTAAGGGGCTTTTCAAGGGTAAAGGCTCTCCAACCGTAGCTTACATGAATAGATGGATGAACAACTTATTAAAAGCGAAGGTTACCAGCAAAAAAGATGTCGAGCAAAATTTGTTTTATAGTGATAAAAAGTCTGACTCTCCAAAGATAGGGAAGGAGTACAGTCAGCGGCACTCAAAATCAGAGTTGGAGCAAGCGATAGAAAAGAAAAAAGTTAGTTATAAAGGAGGTAAATAAAAATGGAAAAAAATCCTTATCTAGAATTGCTTGATAATGATAACTATTCTTCAAAACTAGTTGCCCAAAGAAAACATAAAAAGTTTCTAGAAAACCTATATAAATCTCACCCTTTACTAGAAAAGTTAGATGATAGAATTGGCATATTACAAAGTAAGATAGCCAATAACTTGGCAAAAAAGTTTAAAGGAGAAAAAGTAGCAGATTTAGATAAGATGAGGACAGAGCTTTCCAAAGCAATAAATCAAAAGCAGCAGTATTTAGCCAAATACTCCATATCAACTAACTATAAAGAACCTAATTGGCAGTGCTCAAAATGTAAAGATAGCGGAAAAATTTATAATGAAAAGCAAGTACAACTATGTACATGTAATAAAAAAAATAATATGATACTAAAACAAAAGTCAGCAGGACTACCACCTAAGTTAGTTAATGCTACCTTTAATAAGGCAGATTTTAGCCTCTATAATAAAGAAGATCGAGATAATGCATTGACCATGTATAATGAAACAAAGATATACCTAAATAAGCTTATTCAAAACTACAACGACAGTAAAACTTTCCCCCATGGTTTATATATTTATGGAAAGACAGGGGGAGGTAAAACATATTTGTTAGGTTGCATAGCTAATCATCTATTACAAAAAGGAATTTCAGTTAACTACATTGTCTATGCTGATTTATTAGATCGGATTCGTCAAACATATGGTAAAGAAGAAGGGGAAACAGAAGGACAAATTTTACGCAAAATAACCACGGTTCCGGTGCTGCTATTAGATGATTTAGGTATGGAAAAAAATACAGAATTTTCCCAAAAACATTTAGGACAAATAATAGACACTAGATATCGTAACTTACTGCCCACCATAGTAACTTCAAATTTTACACTAACAGAGTTAGAAGAACGAGCACGAAATGACCTTTACGGTGAAAGAGTTATCTGGAGATGTATTGAAACCAGTAAAATATTAGAACTTACGGGAAATTTAAGAAGTCCTAGCTAAGGAAAGGAGGGGTAATAATGGATATAGAATCAGCAATTAACGCAGTCAAAGAAAAAGTTAATATAATTGATTTTATAGGTGAGTATACAGATTTACAACGTAAAGGGAATTTGCACCAGGGGAAATGTGTACTTCATGATGATAAAGATACCCCTTCGCTAACGGTCTATGAAGAAACCCAGAGTTTTTACTGCTTTGGCTGTAAAGCAGGAGGAAGTGTTATAGAGTTTGTTAAAGATTACTATAATTATGACTTTAGCGAAGCTATGCAATTTTTATCAGAAAAAGCAGGTATAGAGGTTAAGTCTGTAGACCCAGCTAAGTATAGAAAGAAAAGAGCTAGAGTAAAGCAAAATCAAAGCCAGGTACAAACCACACAAAAGCAGTTAGTTGAAACTGAAAACACAGGGAAAAAGTATTTACAAGGGCGTGGTTTTTCTATTGAAACCATTAAAGACTTTGACTTAGGCTATTCAAGTTCTGACAATTCTGTAGTCATCCCTATTCACGATGGATTTGGAAAAGTCGTCGGGTTCAGTAGGCGATTTTTAGATGACGGGGTAGAACCTAAATACAAAAATTCCCGCAATGACGAAGTATTTAACAAAGCTGAACTTCTATATAACCTTCATAATGCGCGTAAAAATATAGATGATAGTCTTTACGTGGTTGAAGGATACTTTGATGTTATAAGCTTATGGCAAAGTGGTATCAAAGCTGTAGTAGGTGTGATGAAAGATTCTATGACTACGGAGCAAGCTCAGATAATATCACGTCTGTGTAAAAAAGATAAGACGGTGGTACTTGTTCCTGATAACGATAGTACTGGTTTAAAAAGCGTAGCGAAAAACAAAAAAACATTATATGAAGTAGATTCTAAACTAGATATTCGAGTGGCCACTCTTTCATCAGAACATAAAGACCCCAACGATGTTTTAATGGCAGAAGGAGAGCAGGCTTTAAGGGAAGTTTTAGCAGAGCATAAAAGTGCAGACTATATAATTTTAAAGCAATTGTTAAATGACCAAAGTTCTGCGGAAAAAGAGTATATTGTAGCTAAGGATTATGTAAATAACAACGTATATGATGTAATGATACTAGAAAATTTAATAAATTATTTAGAAATGCGCTGGGGAAAACCCAGGCTGCAAATAATGGAACATTTAGGTCTTTCTAAGGAATTACCAAACGATTTGTTAGCTGAACAAAAGGTTCTAGGAATATTGTTGGAGCACCCTAAAAAGCTAGATGAAGTCGCAGATACGTTAACACCTGAACTTTTTTACAACAACACAAACCGTTTGCTTTTTCAAAAAGTTTTCGAGCAATATCAATCAACGGGAGAAGTAACAAAGTTTAACTTATATTTAGATATTATGAAAGATCAATCGCTGCAAAATGGAGAAGAACTATACAAAAAGTTGACTGATAATATTCCTCCAGCAGATGAACTGCAAAAAGCTGTTAATGTTCTATTTGAGTTAAATTCAAAGAGAAACTTAATAAAAGCGGCTGAAGAAATTGAGACAATAGTGAGTACAAATGAAAAAGAAAGTGTAGACTCTCTTCAATCCAAGGCTCAAGAAGTAATATTTCAAGCTACAGATATGGGAGGTAGCAATAAGTCAATTTTTAATACCAACGAACTTCTTGCTAACAGACTGGAAGAGTACGTAAAAAGGAAAGAGGGCATGGCTCCGAGAGGACTGATGACAGGGTATATGTCTTTAGATGACCTTACTAATGGGTTTAAAAATAAACACCTAATAATACTAGCAGCAGCAACTTCAACAGGTAAGACAGCGTTTAGTCTTAACCTTGTACGCAATGTCTTAAAGAGAAACTTGCCGGTAGCTTTTGTTAGTTTAGAGATGAGTGCAGAAGAAGTAATGGATAGATTGATAATCCAAGAGCTTAGAATAGATTCGCAAAAGTACGAACAAGGTGACTTGTCTGATGAGCAATTTAATGAGTTTACAGAAAAACTTAACTTATTGTACGATTTGCCTTTACGGGTAAGTGACCAAAGAGGGATAAATGTATCTCAAATAAGAGCAAGACTACGTCGTATGAAGGCTCAAATGGGTGGTTTAGGTCTTGTTGTTATTGACTACTTGCAGACAATATCAATACCTGAAAATGGGACGCAAACTACCTCCCGAGCAGTGGGTGATATAGTACTACAGCTTAGGAATCTAGCTTCAGAGCTGGATGTGCCAATTATTCTTCTTTCTCAAATAAATCGAAACTATAGCCAAAGGCAAGATAAGCGACCTCAAGTTTCAGACCTAAGGGAATCTGGTAATATTGAAGAATTTGCCGATATGATTGTGTTTTTATATAGGCATGCAAGGGTAAGTGTAGAAGCTTTAGAAGAAGCTAAGGCTGAAGGTAAAGAAAATGACACCGAAGTAATAGTTGCTAAAAATAGAACTGGTAAAACTGGAATTGCCACCCTTGTATTTGATGACCGTTATTTAAGGTTTATAGATCCTGCTGGGGAATCTCTAGAAAAAAATATGCCAAACTAGGTTGACATTGTACTAAATTCGATTTAGACTATAAGCATACTAAAATAGTATCTCGTTAGGTGAGGCTACTATATGAACATAGGCTGTTGCCCAGAAATGTCCAGAGACGCCAATGGGTAGAACAGGCACTGCCGAAATAAGGCATGCTTAACACAGCTGAGCACAAGCTCTACGTCATATAGTGTCAAAGCCCAAACGTATGAGGTAGGTGCACGCTACAATAGCGCCTTTATGCCTTCCTCTCTTTTTGAGGAAGGCTTTGTTTTTGGCTAAGTGGTTGTACCCCAATTTATAAATTTTGAGAATTCAAAATGAAAGCGGGGCTAGTATTATCTCTATTGCTTTAACTGTGATCGTTGGGGCAAAAACCCTATTTATTGAAGTTTGACTTTATAACACAAAACAGGGGTGATAACAATGACAATGGAAAAAGAAGCATGGATGAAAATTTTAAGATACCTAAAAATTAGAGACAAAGCACGAACGGATATATTAGATGATATATTACCCCAAGATATTGCGGAAATGATAACTGAAATGGAGCCAGTAGAGCAAAGTGAGGTATTTGAGCTTCTTAATGATGAAGAAGCTGCGCTAATTTTAGGTGAGCTAGAAATAGCTGAGCAGGCTAATATAATCTCTACAATGGCCGATAAGCGATCTGCAAAAATATTACATTTTATGCCCTCTGATGATGTTGCTGACCTTTTAGGAGGACTGGAAAACCAAAAAGCTCAAAGTATCTTAAAGAATATGAACAAAGAAGATGTAGATGAAGTAACTGGGCTACTAAATTATCCTACAGACTCAGCTGGTGGACTTATGACCACCGAATATATTGCTTTTAAAGAAACCACCAAAGTAAAACAAGCCTTAAGCAAATTGAGAGAGCTGGCTCCTTCAGCAGAAACAGTTTATTATCTTTACACAGTTGATGAGCAAGAAAGGCTTGTGGGTGTAATTTCATTAAGAGAACTAATTGCCTCTCCTGATGATGAAACCTTAAGCCAGATAATGCGTACTAATATCCTTTCAGTTAATGTTGAAACAGACCAGGAAGAAGTTGCCAGCATAGTGCAAAAGTATGATTTTTTAGCTATACCTGTGGTAAATAGCGAAAATAAGCTTTTAGGAATTATAACGGTAGATGATATTATGGATGTTATTGAAGAAGAAACTACAGAAGATATTTATCACTTAGTTGGAACTTCTGAAAAAGAAGGAGAGAGTTTAGTCCATGCTAGCGTCCTGGCAACAGCAAAAGCAAGGTTACCTTGGTTAATTGTTTGTTTATTAGGAGGGCTAATCTCTGGATTTGTCATAGACTCGTATGAAGACACTCTAGCAAGTGTCATAGCTTTAGCTGCATTTATTCCTGTTATAATGGATATGGGAGGAAATGTAGGATCTCAATCATCTACAGTATTTGTCCGTGGAGTAGCTACCGGTGAAATTATGCCCAAAGATATGTTTGGTTATTTTTTTAAAGATTTTAAAGTAGGCTTGATTATGGGAATAGTTTGTGGAGTATCAGTAGCTGGTGCGGCAGCATTGTGGCAAGGCAACCCTATGCTTGGTGTAGTTGTCGGCTTAGCAATGTTTTGTACAGTGACATTGGCAGCGACAATAGGAACCTTAATACCCATCTTTTTTGTAAGATTAGGAGTTGACCCAGCAGTAACAGCTGGACCCTTTGTTACAACAATAAAAGACGTTACAGGCTTGATGATTTATTTTTACATCGCAATGACTTTTATGGAGTATCTGTAGGACTAGCTGATTAGCTATGTCAACTGATTGAAAACCCCATTGATGAAAATTTTACTTTAGAAAAGAAACCCTTTGCTGTGAGGGTTTTCTTTTTTAAAATCAATGATCATAAAAGTAGTTGTTATGAGATAAAAAATTATAATTTAATTATATTTCCCCTTAACTTTCTTTACACTTTGGTTTATAATTAATTATTATTCAATATGTAATATAGCTAGTTATGTTTGAGTTGATAAAAAAGGAGGCTGCAGAATGGAAAAAGCAAAAATATTAGTTGTAGATGATTCACCTTTTTCAGTAAGTGTTTTAAGAGACATAATTACAGATTTGGGGCATCAGGTAATAGGTGAAGCAGGATCATTGGAAGAAACCATTGAGTTTGTAAAAAACAATACACCTGACCTAGTGACCATGGATATTACAATACCTGGAACTGATGGTTTTGAGTGTACAAGAGAAATTCATAAAATAAATAATGACATTAAAGTTATTATGGTAAGCTCTATGAAAGATGATGTAATTGAAAAAAAAGCAAAACAGCATAAAATATCAGGATTTGTACAAAAGCCAGTTGACCCTGAAGAGCTTAAAACAGCCATAGATTCGGTTTTACAAGATGAAAAAATCTTTTTGGAGTTACAAAACAGTTATTATAATGTTTTTAAAGAAAGTTTTTTAGATAATCTAAATAGATTTGCTAAAATACTACCACAAGTAGAAGAGTGTAAAAATAAATCTTTAGAGATGAATTCAAGAGGAGTAACTGTCGTTGTAGGGATAATTGGGAGTTGTTCTGGAAGAATGGTACTAGATATGTCCCATCAAACAGCAAACAAGATATCTAATTTAGTCCTAAAGCGGGAGACAAAAAACCAAGATGAATTAATGGCCTTTATGGGTGAATTTGCCAATGTAGTTGGAGGAAACGCCTGTTCCATGCTTAATAGAAAAAACAAGCTGTATAATTTGAGAGTGGCACCGCCTACGGTGCTGCATGGCGAGTCATTAACAATATCTAATGCAAATATTGAAGTAAAAAGCATGGTTGCCCAATCCGAGCTGGGTGAAATTCAGCTGAATATTGGATTTAAAAAGGGGGGGTACGATGGATTCTAAAATTATAAATCCATTTATAACAGCCTTTACTGAAATTATGCCTCAACTGGGTTTTGTTGAAGTAAAGAGAGGCGATATATCACTAAAATCAAACACAATAAGTACAAAAGGCGTTGCTATGAATATCGGTCTTGTGGGAGATGTTAAAGGCAATGTTATATATAATATTTCAGAAGAAAATGCCAAAAAAATTGCTTCAAAAATGATGATGGGGGCACCTGTTGAAGAATTAAATGAAATGAGTCAAAGTGCACTGTCTGAACTGGGTAACATGTTAACTGCTAACGCCAGCACTCAATTTTCTAACAGTGGCATTGAAACTAATATTTCCACCCCCACATTGATGTATGGGGAAGATTTTAAAATGCGAAGCGATACAAAGCACTACATATGCATAGAAATGGAAGCAGATGGTCTCATAGTGGAAGTAAATGTAGCGGTTCAGTAATGTTCAATAAAGTTTCAGCGGAGTTAAACAATTTAAAAAAGCAATACTAAGAAAAATATTAAACAAAAGCAAGGTTGACAAGAAAAAGCAACCTTGCTTTTTTGCAACAACTAAATTAAAAAATGATTGTTTTATAGATGCTATGATCTTAAAAAAGCCACATTGATATAGTATAGAATAAATGTTATAATAATTAGATAATAAAAAACGAATTATTATCAAGAAAGTGGAGGTCAGTATTATGTTACATACCAGTATTGAAGAAATTGCTAAATATAATGGCAAGGAAGTAAAGTTACAGGGTTGGTTATATAATTTGCGTTCTAGTGGAAAAATTCACTTTCTGCAAGTGCGGGATGGTTCAGGATTTATTCAAGGAGTAATGGTTAAAAATGACGTAGGAGAAGAACTTTTTAACAAAGTAAAAGAGATGTCACAGGAATCCTCTGTAACCGTAGAAGGGATTGTAAAAGAAGATCACAGGGCCCCTTCAGGTTATGAGCTATCCATTACTAACGTTGAACTAGTACATAAAGCAGATGAATACCCTATTTCCAAAAAAGAACATGGCACAGACTTTTTGATGGATCACCGTCATTTATGGCTTCGTTCCCCTAGACAGGTTGCTATTATGAAAATAAGGGATACTTTGGTAAAGGCAACTAGAGATTTTTTCCATAAAGATGGCTTTACTTTAGTTGACGCTCCAATTCTTACTCCTTCATCTTGCGAAGGTACAACTACATTGTTTGAAACTGATTATTTTGATACCAAAGCATATTTAAGTCAAAGTGGTCAACTATATATGGAAGCAGCTGCGTTAGCGTTAGGTAAGGTATATTGCTTTGGGCCAACTTTTAGAGCAGAAAAGTCTAAAACCCGTCGTCATTTAATAGAATTTTGGATGATAGAACCAGAAATGGCTTATGTAGAATTTGAAGAAAATTTACAAATACAAGAAAATTACCTAACATACATTGTTGAGGAAGTACTTGAACACAATAAAAAAGAACTGGAAGTCCTTGATAGGGATTTGACAAAACTAGAATCAATAAAAGCGCCCTTTCCTCGTATTACCTATGACAAAGCTATTGAGTTACTCCAGGAAAAAGGAGAAGATATTAAATGGGGTGATGATTTTGGTGCACCTCACGAAACAATCATTGCAGAACAGTTTCAAAAACCTGTTTTTGTAACCCATTATCCAACTAAAATAAAAAGTTTTTATATGAAACCAGACCCACAACGCCCAGAAGTTGTTTTGGCAGCTGACCTGCTAGCCCCTGAAGGGTATGGAGAAATTATTGGTGGAAGTGAAAGAATTTCAAGTCTTGATTTATTGATGGAAAGAGTAGAGCAAGAGAACCTACCACTAGACGCATATCAGTGGTATATTGATTTAAGAAAATATGGTTCAGTCCCTCATTCTGGATTTGGACTTGGTCTAGAACGTACAGTAGCTTGGGTTTGTGGGTTAGATCACATCAGAGAAACCATACCATTCCCTAGAATGCTAAATAGAATGTATCCTTAAACATACTTTATGTAAAAAATCCCCAATCCACATGCTTGGCAAGTGTGGGTTAGGGATTTTTACTCTTTTATAGTCTATACTAATATTATTGTTATGTGTTATACTGAGTTGGTCAGTTGGTCAGTTGGTTAGTTGGTCAGTTGGTCAGTTGGACAGGCGAATTTATAACCTTACTTAATAAAGGCGAATTTACAATTTGCAATTTACAATTTGCAATTTACAATTGACAATGAAGACCTTAGTTGGATGGTTGGTCAGTTGGTTAGTTGGTCAGTTGGTTAGTTGGACAGGCGAATTTACAAACTTACTTAATAAGGGCGAATTTACAACCTTACTTAATAAAAGCGAATTTACAATTTACAATTTACAATGGACAATTTAGACCCACTTTGTTATCCTGAACACCACCAGCCACCAGCCACCTGCTACCTGCCAACTGCTACCTGCCAACTGCTACCTGCCAATAAACCAGCTTTGTTTTCATACATTGTTATGGCCGGCACTGAGGCCGGCCGCTGCCGCTTTGCGGGGGGATTTGCTTTTCCACTTCCTACTTTCCACTTTCCGCTTTCCATTATCTATTTTGGAGACTTTTTGTAACATAAATATCAACAAAATATTAAAGGAGTTTATTTAATATTTGTTGAAAATAATTATTATAGAAAAGTTTTGGTAAAAACTTAAAAGGAGGAATTAGCATGGCAAACAAAATGCAGGTTGTAATGAAAGAAGAACCTAAGTCAGGAGCTGTCTTAGGAACAAAGGATATCCCAAAACCTAAAGCAGATGAAATATTAGTAAAAGTTATGGCTACTTCCATTTGTGGAACTGACCTTCATATTTATAACTGGGATGAGTGGTCTCAAAGTAGAATTAAACCACCCTATGTTATGGGGCACGAGTTCAGTGGTGAGGTAGTAGAAATTGGAGAAGATGTAACTTTAGTAAAAAAAGGTGATATGGTTTCGGCAGAAACCCATATCGTTTGTAATGAATGTGAGTTATGTAGGACAGGGCAAGCCCACTTGTGTGAAGAAACAAAAATATTAGGAGTAGACATAGATGGAACCTATGCAGAATATGTAGCTATACCTGCAGAAAACGCATGGGTTAATCCAAAAGGAATTGATCCAGCATATCTTTCTGTGCAAGAACCGTTAGGGAACGCTGTCCAAACAGTGCTAGCAGGTGATATAGTTGGTAAATCTATAGCCGTGGTTGGGTGTGGTCCCATAGGGATTTTTGCAGTAGCAGTTGCTAAAGCCTCAGGAGCTTCCAAAGTTATAGCTTTAGAAGTCAATGAATACCGCATGGAATTAGCGGAAAAATTAGGTGCAGATATAGTTATCAATCCTCTTAATGAAGATCCTGTAAATAAAGTATTAGACGCTACTGATGGAAAAGGTGTAGATGTAATAGCGGAAATGTCAGGAAATCCTACAGCTATAAAGCAGTCCCTAAAGTATGTTAAATTAGGGGGGAGAGTCTCGTTGTTAGGTATTCCAAATGGAGAAGTGCCACTGGACATCGCTAATGACGTAGTATTTAAAGGAATTACTATTCAAGGGATAGCAGGCAGGAAAATGTATGAGACTTGGTTTCAAGTTAAAGGGTTATTGGAATCTGGCAGCTTAAATATTGAGCCGGTAATAACCCATCGTTTGCCAATGAAAGACTTCAAAAAAGGCTTTGAGCTTATGCAATCTGGAGATTGCGGAAAAGTAGTTCTTTATCCACACGAAAAATAAAGTTTGAAAGGAGATATATATTTATGAGCAATGTTCATGAACTAAACTATCTAAAAGAAAACATCCAGCAACTTAAAGAAGAAGGTGTTTATCGAGAACTACCTGTTTTAGAGGGGCCAAACGAATCTGAAATCATATTAAATGGCAAAAAAGTAATAAACCTTTCTTCAAATAACTACCTTGGCTTTGCTAACCACCCTAGATTAAAAGAGGCAGCAGTTAAAGCAGTGGAAAGTCATGGGGTAGGTGCTGGTGCTGTGCGAACTATTGTTGGTAATATGGATATTCATGAGAACTTAGAACAAAAACTTGCAGAATTTAAAAGAGAAGAAGCGGTTATGGTTTTTCAATCAGGGTTTAATTGTAACGCTGGAGCTATACAAGCTATTACCCAAAAAGGTGATTTGATTATTTCTGATGAGCTAAACCATGCTAGTATAATAGATGGTTGTCGCTTAAGTAGAGCAGACAAAACTGTTTATAAGCACAGTGACATGGAAGACCTAGAAAAAATATTGAAAGAAAGAAGAGATAATTACAATAACGTTTTAATAATAACTGATGGTGTTTTCAGTATGGATGGGGACATAGCACCACTTCCGGAAATTGTTGATTTAGCTGAAAAATATAATGCTATGACTTATGTAGATGATGCTCACGGCTCTGGTGTTCTGGGAGAAAGTGGACGTGGTACAGTAGACCATTTTGGGCTTCATGGAAGAGTGGATTTTACTATCGGAACTCTGTCTAAAGCTATCGGAGTAATTGGTGGTTATGTAGCCGGTAAAAAGACCATGAAACAATGGCTAAGTCACCGTGGTCGTCCACTATTATTCAGCACATACTTGCCTCCTGCGGCAGTAGCGCCAATAACAGAAGCTGTTAACATGTTAATGGAGACAACAGAGTATACTGACAAACTTTGGGAAAATGCTAAATATTTTAAAGAAAAGCTCTCTACTCTAGGTTTTGACTTAGGAAAGAGCGAGACACCGATAACACCTGTTATTATAGGTGACGAAGCAGAAACTATGGAGTTTAGCAAAAAACTTCTGGAAAATGGGGTGTTTGTCTCCGGCATTATCTTCCCAACTGTACCAAAAGGAACAGGACGAGTAAGATGTATGGTTACTGCTGGCCATTCAAAAGAACAGTTAGATAAGGCTGTAGATATATTTCAAAAAGTAGGAAAAGAAATGAAAATTCTCTAAAGTAATTAACCCAACTGTTTATAAAAAGCAGTTGGGTTAATTATTTTTATGGCAGCTTACAGCTTAGTTCCACTAGTTGCTTAACGATAACCTAATTCCCTTAGAGGAACCTAGTGAAATCTGTTAAGCAATTTTCATACTACTTTACTATCCCGCAAAATAGCTAAAAACGTTGTCAAAACACGCAATATCAAAGGTAGGCATGGCGAAGAAAGCAGTAAAAAGAAGATATAGGGAGAAAATGAATGTTAAACACAGATAAAAACATTTCTTGGGCAATAAAGAGGTTTATAAAAACGGAATAAAAGAGTGTAATTGACAAATTGTCATAAAGTATCCAATTATATATATATGTGTTACAATAATGTTATTGTATAAAACTATAATTTAATTTCATTTTATGCGTAGGGGTTAGGGTTGTTGTTCTTAAAAATGAAAAGTAGGAAAGGGGAGGATAAAGTGAAACTTGGGATAATTGGCGGGATGGGGCCATTAGCAACCGCTGAACTTTTTAAAAGAATAGTATGCAGAACTGATGCTGCCAAAGATCAACAGCATTTAAATGTTCTGATTAATAATAATACCGACATACCTGATCGCACTGCTTATGTGTTAGGCGATGGAGTAGATCCAACTCCAGAGTTAATAAAAACTGCGCAAAGTTTAGAAAAGATGGGAGCTGATTTCCTTGCTATGCCTTGCAATACAGCCCATGTTTTCTATAAGGCGATACAACATAAGGTACAAATTCCAATTATAAACATGATAGACGAAACCTGTAAGTTAATAACTAATAACTTTCCCGATGGGACTGGGGTGGGAATATTGGCTACAGATGGTACAATTAGCTCTAAGGTATATCATGAAGCATTATTTAGATATGGTCATAAAAGTCATTCTTTAGATGCTAACTGTCAACAATATATAATGGATGTTATCTATAATATAAAAGCAGGAAAAATACCAAAAAGTCAGGAAAAGTTTCAATCGTGTGTTAACCAGCTATTCTCACAAGGAGTCAAGCCAGTTATTTTAGGATGTACAGAACTATCTATTTTAAAAGAACATTTTAATTTACAGTATCCCTTTATTGATCCCTTGGATGTATTAACAATGTCTATATTAAATTATGCAAAAATCGACATAAAACCTATTAACAGATAGAATTTACAAACCTTAGGTTTTTTTACGCTGACTTGTTGATTCTTAGCTAATATGATTGGCTTTTACAAATTAAATATCTGAAATAAGGATCTTTGCAAACGGTTAAAGTGTCTATCTTAAAACAGGAATATTCTTCTGTTTTAAGATAGACACTTTTTTGCTGCACAAATGGAAGCTCGCCTGCGTTTGTAATAGATTTTTTATATCAAAAATTAAAGTCCCTTAGTAGAGTTTTTGCCACTAAATCAAGATTGACCATTTTTTGAGCGGAGTTTATGAAAAAATTGCTAAATGTAAAAGGTTATTGTAAAATTATGTCGAAATATAACATGGTGGGACTTAAGACTCAGGGGGTGAATCATGAAATTCCTCAGAACTAGTAGTGGAGAAGTATCAAAATATAAAAGTGTTTTATCAAACTCTATATTAACATATATCACTTTATCTTTTGGTTTGATTATATCAGTAACTTTTATTACAATTGCATTTACTACTCAGTCAAGTATACATAATGAGAAACTTGTTTTTAGAAAGCAGTGTTTAGACTACCTTGTTATGTCAAATCAATTGACTGAACATTCAAGGCGGATAGGAGTTCTAAATGACATTACATCTTTAGATGAATATCAAGAATTGCATCTAAGGGGCGGCCGTCAGGAACTCTTAAATTCAATAGAACCAAGTTTAGAAGAGCAACAACAGCAGGTTATATTAAACGATCTAAAAATTCTTGCAGAAAGCTTAACGGAAAAAGAACATTTAATAATTTATTTATCATCGAAACTAAGAGAACATGAAAACATTATCTCATTTAAGGCGTTAAACCACGGTGACGATAGGCTTCAGGCTTCAAAAGAGACTTTTTATCCAACTTCTGTAGCTGTCGATGTGGATAATATTGATTTAGAAAGTTATACCGTAGAACTATTGTATAGCTCAGCATATGAAAAAACTAGGGAAGATGAGTATCAGTTAATAAATCAACTTTATAGTTCCTATATTCAATCACGCTCCAGGGAACTAAAATATGCAGAGAGACAGGGAATTATTTCTATTTTATTATTAACAGTCATCACCTTTCTAATTCCGATATTTGGTATATCTGATCTTAAAAAAAGAGATAAAATACAAGAAGATTTATATAAGAAAAAAGAACATTTAGACGTAATACTGCGAAGCGTTACAGAAGGAGTAATATCCACTGACCTCTATGGTAGAGTGATAACTTTAAATAAAACTGGTGAAGAGATTTTAGGGATTGAGTCACAGAATGTATTTGGAAGACGAATTTGGGAAGTGCTCTCTATATTTCAGCCAAGATGTAAAAGACCTATTAACTTGTTTACAATACATAAGGACAAGGGAATTTTATCGTTAAATAAGCAACGGCATTTTAAACTAAAAACCATAAGTGGGGAACAAAAAAGTATAGTGCTAAAATGTGCAAAGCTTTTAGACAAAAATGGGAAATCTCATGGATATGTCATAGCTTTTGCTGATATAACAGAGAGAATAGAGCTAGAAAAAGAAATTATGAAAAATAAAAAACTAGAATCTTTAGGAGTACTAGCAGGTGGGATAGCTCATGATTTTAACAATATTTTAACTGTCATAAAAGGTAACTTGTGTTTATCTATGCAGGGAAAAACCAAAGATGATTATATAATTGAAACCGAAAAAGCTTTGGATACTGCACAAGGGTTGACATATCAGCTGTTAACTTTCTCAAAAGGAGGTTCCCCTGTAAAAGAAACAGCTACACTTAAAGAACTTATTGTTGAAACAGCAAGCTTTATTTTAAGAGGTTCATCAATTAAGTGTGTGTATCAAATAGAAGAAGACTTACATCCTGTAGAAATAGATCGAGGTCAAATTAACGCAGTGCTTAATAATCTGCTCTTAAATGCTATGCATTCGATGCCTAACGGTGGTACAATTAAAATAACAGGAAAAAATACTGAGGTTTATAATGATAACTATATCCCCTTAATAGCAGGGAGTTACACTAAAATTACAGTAGCTGACCAAGGAATAGGAATATCCAAAGAAAATTTAGAAAAAGTTTTTGACCCATATTTCACAACTAAAGAAAAAGGTAGCGGTTTAGGTTTATCGTCAGCATTTTCAATAGTAAAAAATCATGGCGGCCATATGATAGTAGAGTCAACTGAAGGGAAAGGAACTAATGTGAGCTTCTATCTACCGGCAACAAATAAAGAAGCTGAGAAGTTAAAGCAAAACATTATTCTTGAAGATGGTGAAATATATAAAAAAAGTGGAAAAATATTGGTTATGGATGATGAAAAAGGAATCAGGCATATTCTGGAAACAGTATTAACAAATATAGGCTTTGATGTTGATTTAGTAACAACTGGTGAGCAGGCAATAGAAGAAGTATCTTGCGTAGCTAAAAACCAGAAGTATTACGATCTAATAATTATGGATTTAACAATTCAGGGGGGAATGGGTGGCAAAGAAGCAATAGAAAAAATTAGAAAAATAGATCCAAACATTAAAGCAATAGTTACCAGCGGTTACTCAAATGACCCCGTAATGGCCTATTATAAGGATTATGGCTTTGATGGATACGTGAAAAAACCTTATAATGGAGATGACATACTTACCACCGTATCCAAAGTTTTAAGCTAACATTCCTAGTTGGTGAGACAGGATAATAATAAAGGCGAGTTTACAACCTTACTTAATAAGGGCGAATTTACAATTTACAACCTCCCTTGTAAGGGCGAATTTACAATTAACAATGGACAATTAAGACCTTTTTGGTTGGTCAGTTGGTCAGTTGGTACAGGTTCAAGACATGATTAACACTTTTGGTTCAGGACATGGTTAACACTTCTTGTTATTTTCTTCATTTTGAATAGTGTAAAACTTATAGGTTTGCAAGTCAATTTCACCTAATAAAAATCTGTTAAACCAAACATTTAGTCTGTTATGTTCATCTTTTTGACTCAAGCCAACGTGATAGCCATATAACGCATAACTTAATGTTATTTCTATGGATTTGATTTTCACTGCACCGTTTGAATTTACCTTCCTTCGCTCAAAACTGACCGGATAAATAATCTCATCCACATTGCCATTATGGTTCTATGTCAAGAAAAAGGACAAGTTAAATTTAGTAAACCTGTAATCTAATTTATATAGCATGTTTTTTTTCAAACTCATGGGGCGACTCCATTTTACAGTGACCGTGAATTCTTTTGGTATTATAAAAAGCATCTATATATTCAAAGACTAACTCATGAGCATGCATAAGGTTTTTAATGACATACCTATTAAGCCATTCCCTTTTTATTAAAGAATGGAATGATTCTATTACAGCATTATCCCAGGGATTACCTTTCCTTGAATAGCTGTGAATAAATTTTTCAGCTGGAGTTGCTTTTAAATATGCTTTTGAAACATACTGAATCCCTCTGTCACTATGAATAATAACAGGAGTATCTAAAACATTATTTCTCTTAGAATTTTCAATGGCTTTAACAACCCCAGCAGTAGATAAACTATCTGACAGATGCCAACCTACTATAGCTCTTGAATATAGGTCCATTACTGATGTTAAATATACAAATCCTGTAATTGTGGGGATATAAGTAATATCTGTTACCCACACTGTATTAGGGGCTTTGGGGTTGAAGTTTCTATCTAATACATTTTTAAGCTTAGAATCAAAATCTGGGTCTATTGTAGTTCTCGTATAAGGACTTACCCAAATTGCTTTAATACCAAGCTCTTTCATATAGTTGCCCACAGTCTTTTCTGATACTGCATGCCCTCTGGATTTTAATATAGAAGTGATCTTAGGTGCTCCATATATTTGATGTGATTCATTATATATCTCGGTAATTTCTGTGCAAAGAGATCTTTTTCTTAACTCTTGGTTTGAGGTGGTTCTCTTTTTCCAGCTATAATAACCTGATGATGAAACGCCTAGTTTTTTAAGCACACTGTTAACTGAAATTCGGCGCTTTTCCGAGGCTGCTTTTACCTCTATATAGATTGCTTCAGTTAATCTTCGTTCAGTATGCCTATGGCCTTTTTTAAGATATTAAGTGCATCCTCTTTGTCTCTTAATTCTTTTTTTAATTTAGCAATTTCTTTTTCAGCATCGGATGAATAATTTCCCGAGCCACGGTGGTTGACAACCCCTTCATTTGCCTTAGCACTATTAATCCATCCTGCAAGACCCGAGGAACTAATATTAAGATCTGATGCAGATGCTTTTATTGATTTTCCAGAGGAGTAATAATAATTGACGGCATCCTGTTTAAACTCTTCACTATATCTTTTGTTTTTTTTACTCATAATAAATCTCTCCTTATCTGACTTCTATATTATATCAGATACAGAAATTACTATGTTTAAGTTCTCCTATTTTTATTCTAGCATCATTATATTTAATTTCAGATGGCGTGTACCTATCACTTGGCGTTTGATAGTCTAGTGCCTCATGAGGCCTTACATGATTAAACTCTCTTCTCCATTCTTCAACTATCTTTTGGTTGTGGGAATAAGTACTGTTATTAATTTTTTGGACCTCAGCTTTTAGATCTCTGTGCATTCTTTCGTGACCGCCATTTTGCTGAGGCTTGGCAACTTCTGTCCTATCTGGAATAATTCCCAGTGACATCCACCAAGCTGATAACCTAGTTAGTCCTAATAAACTCCCTCTATGCGCAAAAGGTGTGCCGTTATCACTTCTAATGGTTTTTGGAAGGCCATACTTTTTAAATACCTCTTCAAACACTTCTTTTACAGGTTCTGTGGCTTGTCTTTGCAATAATCGTGTCGCAAGAAGGTATCTACTATCGTCGTCTCTGATAGTTAAGGGGTCACATTTTTTGTTATCAGTGGAGTACCACCAACCTTTAAAGTCGACCGACCAAACATCGTTAGGTTTTTCAGGCTGGATAAGCTGCCTAAGCGCATCTTGGTTAGTATCAGCTCTTTTAACTCTTCTTTTTTTAACTAACCCAGCTTTTTCAAAAATTCTTTTTATGCTACTTTCAGAAGGTACGCTTTCAAAAGGATAATTTTTTTCGAAAATCTTTTGTATCTTACGGGCTCCCCAGGAGGGGTGAGCATGTTTAATATTTAGTATTTTTATAATGCAGTCTTCTGATAACTTTTGGGGGCTCTCCTTGGGCCTTTTACTTAGGTCCCTTAATCCTTGAAGCCCATATTGTTCATACCTGTGTTTCCACTTGTAACCTGTATTTCTACTTATGCCATATTCAGCACATAGGTCTGTAAAAGATATTTTTTCGGTTAGTGCACGGTTAACAAACTCTTCTCTTTGATCCACTTTACTTTTCTCCTCCCATGGCATTAGGTGAAACCTCCTTATGAATTTTCACCTAACATTTTATATGATTTGTTAACCATGTGTTGGACCATTTTTGTTAACCATGTCCTGACCGAACAAGTTGGACCAGCCACCTGCCATCTGCCAACTACCACCTGCCCCCTGCCGCCAGCCATCTGCCAACTACCACCAGCTACCTGCCAACTACCATCGTCCTGCTTGTTATGAACTTTGATTAGTTAATTATGTGAAAGGGTTCTTTGGCTAGGTTGCTGAGGGACCCTCTATTTTTTTAGTTGATTAGGTAACTTTGAAAGCTTCTTTAATCTTATAATTTTAGTTTTTTAATTAGAAGATAATATCCTTGCATCTATTAGGGTGTTAATGATAATATTTTACTATATATAGAGTAAAGGGATTAAACTTGAAAATAAAGAAAGGTGGTGACATTTAATTAAAATGTCTAACCAAAATATAAAAGTAGTAGTGGGGATGTCAGGGGGAGTTGACTCTTCAGTTACTGCATTGTTATTGAAAAGGCAAGGGTATAATGTAATCGGAGTGTTTATGAAAAACTGGGATGAAAAAAAACTCAGTGGTGTTTGTACAGCAACAGAAGACTATAACGATGTTAGAAAGGTTTGCGACCATATAGGCATACCATACTACACAGTTAACTTTGAAAAAGAGTATTGGGATAGAGTATTTACTTACTTTTTAAATGAATACAAGAGGGGCAGAACTCCTAACCCTGATGTTATGTGCAATAAGGAAATAAAATTTGCAGCTTTTTTAGATTATGCATTAAAAATTGGAGCTGACTACCTAGCTACAGGACATTACGCTCAGGTACGTTATATAGACGGAGAATATAAGCTTATAAAAGGAGTTGACAATAACAAAGACCAAACTTACTTTTTAAACACACTAAATCAGCAACAACTTTCCAAAGCGATGTTTCCAATTGGAGACATAGACAAGAAAAAAGTAAGGGAAATTGCTAAAGAAGCTGATTTGCCTACAGCTACCAAAAAAGATAGCACAGGAATCTGTTTTATAGGCGAGCGTAATTTTAAAGAGTTTCTCCAAAACTATTTGCCAGCAAAGCCTGGACCTATGAAAACATTTGACGGAAAAGTTAAAGGTCAACATCAAGGTTTGATGTACTATACATTAGGGCAAAGAAAAGGATTAGGGATTGGTGGTTCTGGAACCGGAGAGCCGTGGTTCGTTATAGAAAAGGACCTTAAAAATAATATACTATACGTGGAGCAAGGAGAACACCCAAGACTTTATAAAGAATCGCTAATAGCTACAGACCTACACTGGGTAAGCGACAAACCAAAGCCAAAAGAGTTTGAATGTCAAGCAAAAGTAAGATATCGTCAATCAGACCAAAGATGTAAAGTAATACTAAATGATGACAGCACCTGCAAAGTAATATTCAAAGAAAAACAAAGAGCAGTAACCCCAGGCCAAGCAGTAGTATTCTACAAAGGTGAAGAATGCTTAGGCGGAGGGATAATAGAAACTACCAACTAAAACCCAGCACAAGCTGGGTTTTATCGTAATGGGAAAGTGGAAAGTGAAAGGTGAAATGACAAATAACTTCCCGCAAAGCGGTAGCGGCCGGCCTCAGTGCCGGCCATAACAATATATTGGAACAAAGGTGGTTTATTGACAGGTAGCAGTTAGCAGGTGGCAGTTGGCTGGTGGCTGGTGGCTGGTGGCTGATGGCTGGTCCAACTGACCAACTGACCAACTGACTAACCATCCAACTAAGGTCTTAATTGTCAATTGTCCATTGTAAATTGTAAATTCGCCTTTATTAAGTAAGGTTGTAAATCCGCTTTTGCCCTTTAAAAAGAGCTTTTGGAGGTAAACCATATGATTAAAATACATAAAGTAAGCGCCTTTGCTGTTCAGAAAAATGGTGGTAATCCTGCGGGAGTGGTGTTTGACGCAGATAATTTAACGGAACAGCAAATGAAAAAAATAGCTGCAGAAGTTGGCTACTCTGAAACAGCCTTTGTTAGCCAATCACAATTAGCTGATTTTAAAGTAAGGTTTTTTACTCCAACCAGCGAAGTAGATCTATGTGGTCACGCTACAATCGCTGTGTTTAACTTGCTTAGAGACTTAAAAAAAATAAACACTAACGAAATCTACACCCAACAAACAAAGGCTGGAATTCTACAAATCAAAATAAAAGAAAAAGAAGTGTTGATGGAACAAACAAAACCCAAATACTTGGACATCATAAGACCATCAGATATGAGGGGTTGCTTTCACAATTTAGATTATTTAGAAAATATGCCTATCCAAATTATGTCTACAGGATTAGCAGACCTTATTTTACCAGTAAAATCACTGAAAACACTATATAACCTAAAACCAAATTTTGATAAAATAAAGGAACTAAGCAAAAAGTTGAATATTGTAGGTATCCATGCTTTTACTTTAGAGTCACTTCATAATTCCAACGCTCATGCTAGAAACTTTGCTCCTCTTTACGGAATCAATGAAGAAGCAGCAACTGGTACATCTAATGGTGCTTTAGCATGCTATTTGCAAAAATATTACTCTCCCAGCTTAAAATCATATGTAATGGAACAAGGATATACAATGGACAGGCCTTCGGAGATAAAAGTAAAACTAAAAACTGGAAACAATAATCATTTCAAAGTTTATGTTGGTGGGGGTATAAAGCGAATCTAATGGTGGTTAGCTGACTTAAGAACTTATTAACGGAGTTTAATTTTATAATAATTCAATATAACAATTTAAAACTTGCTCTTTATCTATGGCGAATTATGTTATATAATGTCTTACATGATGCTTGTTCTAGGTTGAAAAAATGTTAAAGACGTATGGGGAAATTCTGATATAAACAGGTATGAATATCGACTCATTCCTATAGTTAGACTATTTAGGCTACATAAAACTGATTGGGTATTTGTGTTTTCAAAAAGTAACTTAGTAGTTTTAAAAAGAAAACTCTCTTGTATTAAGAAGCATAGAAAAGCCTTTAATTTTTTCAATCGTCCAGGGTAATGTTCGAATCTAGGTAATTGCAAAATGCTCATATGACATTTTCACTCAGGCGTTTGGTAAATTTTTTTTAAAATTATTTATAAAATCGCTGTTATATCGTGTTATATAGTTTTGCAACTACTTAAATTTTCAAAATAATAGGGAGTGAAAGAAACTGGGGAAAAGAACTGCAAAACAACCAAACAAAAAAAAGAAAAAAATAATTTTAATCTGTATATTGCTATTAGTACCACTGTTAATATGGGGAGGGAGCATAGGGTATAGAATATTTGCCTTATATAATACCATGTTTGACGAGGCTGAACATGATGATACTTCTGACTTTGATGATTCTTTAAGTCAAGAGATTGGGGAGCTTGCTCCTGAACCAGAAGATGAAGAAACATTGTCTCGGGTCGACAGAATAAGAAGAGATATGGATGAGTTATATGCACAACCCAAAAGTGAAAAAGATCCTAATTTACTTAATATACTTTTATTAGGAGTAGATGGCCCTAGAGCAGATACGATTATGATAGCTCAATATAATAAACAGACTGAAGAAGCTGCTATGCTATCAATTCCTAGGGATACGTATGTAAAAATTCCTGAACGAGGTTATGATAAAATTAATCATGCCCATGCATTTGGAGGAGTAAATAGACAAAGAACAACAATAGAAGACTTTTTGGATATTCATATAGACCATTATGCTAGAATCGATATGGAATCATTTGAGAGAATGATAGATGTCCTTGGTGGGGTAGAGGTCTATGTTGCCAATGATATTATTGATAATACTGATGGTTCAGTATTTATGCATAAAGGCACCCACCATTTAAATGGTAGCGAAGCTTTACATTATGTACGTTTCCGTTCAGATAATAGAGGAGATTTCGGTAGAATTGAACGACAACAACAAGTTATGATGGCAATAATGGATGAATTAACAAAGGCTAGTAATGTCACTAGGTATCTGCAGATAATGGAGGAAATAAGTCCTTTCGTTCGTACAGATATAACGCCAACGGTAGTAACAAACAATTGGCGTGCTTTCAATAGCTTATCCAGCTCCAATGTCCAAAGCGAAACTCTATCAGGGGGCTCGCTAATGATAAACGGAATTTATTACTTAGAAGTAGACATGAAAAAAGCAAGAAACAAAGCTCAGAATTTGACATATTAACTATAAACCCAAAGGACCTGTTAAGCATACCGCTTAACAGGTCCTTTACTAGTATATGTCTAGCAAGTGCTGAAAGTCTGTGAACCTGGTAGTGGTAATTACAAGTCAAAAGCAAGAGAGTCAAGTTACAAAACATTTATTTACCACGAAAACGTCGATAATTTGCTCATTCTGCTGGGACTGAGATCTGAACATTTGAAACTAGATGTGATGCCGGGTCTGTAGAACCTCTATGGCATCTAAGGTGGTATTAAGTTTCCTTATTTTAATTGTAGAATTAACCCATTAGCTAATAATTAATCTTTTTTATTACCGTACCGACCAAGCATGTAGCTAGTTTGGAAAAAGAACTTGGTCCCAGCATGTAGCTAATATATACGTTTTCGTGGCTAATAAGAATTTAAACTGTCAGTTTATATTTTATAGTGGTAGGGTTTGAAGGAAGCCACAGTGTAACTGAAAAAAGGAAGGATAGGATCAAAACATGTATTGGCCACGAAAACGTCGATACTATGCTCATTCTGCTGGGACTAAGATCTGAACATTTGAAACTAGATGTGATGCCGGGTCTGCAGGATCTCTATGGCATAGAAGGTAGTATAACCTTTAGTATGGTTTTTATAATTATCAATAAGTAGTAAAAGCTATAATTAGCTTAATAGTTATCCATATTTTTTTACTGACCAAGCATGTAGCTAATTTGGAAAAGAACTTTGTCCCAGCATGTAGCTAATTTATACGTTTTCGTGGCCAATTAATAATTTAGATTGTCAGTTTATATTTTATAGTGGTAGAGGAAGCTGCATGGTGAAGGAGAAAAAGAAAGGACAGGTCAAAACATTTATTTGCCACGAAAACGTCGATACTATGCTCATTCTGCTGGGACTGAGATCTGGACATTTGAAACTAGATGTGATGCGGGGTCTGTAGAACCTCTATGGCATAGAAGGTAGTATAAAGTTTCCTTAGTATGATTTTTATAATTATCATACTACTTACAGAGTTTTTAGTAGTAAAAGCTATAATTAGCTTAATAGTTATCCATATTTTTCTGACCAAGCATGTAGCTAATTTATACGTTTTCGTGGCCAATTAAGAATTTTAAATATCATTTTACTATTGTGACTTACTTAGTCATAGGCAAACATACAAGTTGTAGATGTTTATGTCGTGGAAAGAAGGTGCAAAACATTTATTTGCCACGAAAACGTCGATAATTTGCTCATTCTGCTGGGACTAAGATCTGGACATTTGAAACTTGTTTTGATGCGGGGTCTTTAAGATCTCTATGGCATAAAAGGTAGTATATAGTTTACTTAGTATGATTTTTATAATTATCACATTACTTACAGAGCTTTTATAAATAAGTAGAGGATATAATTAGCTTAATGGTGAGCCATATTTTTCTACTGACCAAGCATGTAGCTAGTTTATACGTTTTCGTGGCTAATAAGAATTTAGATTGTCATTTACTATTTTAGTTTCTACGGCCAATTGGCATTTTGTGTTTTACTGAAAGATTGCGCTTAGTTATCAATTGCTTCACTTGAGTTGATACTTATTTGTTCTGCTGGGACACTAAGATGAAAAAAGTGTTAATTTTTCTGTTAATGAGCAACGCATATTTATAAGTTTTGTAGTGAGATAAAGTATTAGAATTATTAATTTTTTAAAACCCTTTTAAATTCTAATTTCTTGGCACCGAAATTTATAAGTAAACCCAAAGAGTAATCTGTCGCACTTAAATAGTGTATAACCTGAGCCAGATGTTCGTTGCATAGGCTTGTTGCAGATTTCAATTCTAATATAATTTTATCCTCTACTACTATATCTGCATAATAAATACCAATTTCAACTCCCTTGTAATAAACATTAATAGGTTCTTGTCTTTTACAATCGAATCCTCTCAGCCTTAACTCGTGAAACAATGCTTTTTCATAATTTGCTTCTAACAAGTTACTACCAAGAATTTTGTGCACTTCAATGCTAGCGTCAAGCACATCTTTAGCTAATTTTTCATATAACAACATTTCTGCCACACCGCCTATTATCTTTTAGAAAAATGTTCTTTGTAAAACACATAAATCCTTTAAAATTATTAAAATAACTCAAAATTGGTTTAAAACATAGTGTATAAAATATTTGAGGATGTAATTAGTTGAATAGGTAACTATTTCCTGATACTGACCAAGCATGTAGCTAGTTTATACGTTTTCGTGGCCAATTAAGAATTTTAAATTTCATTTTACTATTGTGACTTACTTAGTCATAGGCAAACATACAAGTTGTAAATGTTTATGTCGTGGAAAGAAGGGTCAAAACATTTATTTGCCACTAAAACGTCGATATTATGCTCATTCTGCTGGGACTAAGGTCTGGACATTTGAAACTAGATATGATGCCGGGTCTGTAAAACCTCTATGGCATCTAAGGTGGTATAAAACACCCTTATTTTAATTGTAGAATTAATCCATTAGCTAATAATTAATCTTTTTTATTACTGACCAAGCATGTAGCTAGTTTGGAAAGAGAATTTTGTCCCAGCATGTAGCTAGCTTATACGTTTTCGTGGCCAATTAAGGATTTTAGATTGTTATTTTATATTTTATAGTGGTAAGGTTTAAAGGAAGCTGCATGGTGAAGGAGAAAAAGAAAGGACAGGTCAAAACATTTATTTGCCACTAAAACGTCGATATTATGCTCATTCTGCTGGGACTGAGATCTGAACATTTGAAACTAGTTGTGATGCCGGGTCTGTAGAACTTCTATGGCATAGAAGGTGGTATAACCTTTAGTATGATTTTTATAATTATCTATAAGTAGTAAAAGCTATATTAGTTTAATGGTTAGCCATATTTTTCTACTGACCAAGCATGTAGCTAGTTTGGAAAAGAACTTTGTCCCAGCATGTAGCTAATTTATACGTTTTCGTGGCTAATAAGAATTTAAACTGTCATTTTATATTTTATAGTGGTAAGGGGTGAAGGAAGCCACAGTGTAACTGAGAAAAAGGAAGGATAGGATCAAAACATGTATTGGCCACTAAAACGTCGATATTATGCTCATTCTGCTGGGACTAAGATCTGGACATTTGAAACTAGTTGTGATGCCGGGTCTGTAGAACTTCTATGGCATAGAAGGTGGTATAACCTTTAGTATGATTTTTATAATTATCTATAAGTAGTAAAAGCTATATTAGTTTAATGGTTAGCCATATTTTTCTACTGACCAAGCATGTAGCTAGTTTGGAAAAGAACTTTGTCCCAGCATGTAGCTAATTTATACGTTTTCGTGGCTAATAAGAATTTAAACTGTCATTTTATATTTTATAGTGGTAAGGGGTGAAGGAAGCCACAGTGTAACTGAGAAAAAGGAAGGATAGGATCAAAACATGTATTGGCCACTAAAACGTCGATATTATGCTCATTCTGCTGGGACTAAGATCTGGACATTTGAAACTAGATATGATGCCGGGTCTGTAGAACCTCTATGGCATCTAAGGTGGTATAAAACACCCTTATTTTAATTGTAGAATTAACCCATTAGCTAATAACTAATCTTTTTTATTACTGACCAAGCATGTAGCTAGTTTGGAAAGAGAATTTTGTCCCAGCATGTAGCTAGCTTATACGTTTTCGTGGCCAATTAAGGATTTTAGATTGTTATTTTATATTTTATAGTGGTAAGGTTTAAAGGAAGCTGCATGGTGAAGGAGAAAAAGAAAGGACAGGTCAAAACATTTATTTGCCACTAAAACGTCGATATTATGCTCATTCTGCTGGGACTGAGATCTGAACATTTGAAACTAGTTGTGATGCCGGGTCTGTAGAACTTCTATGGCATAGAAGGTGGTATAACCTTTAGTATGATTTTTATAATTATCTATAAGTAGTAAAAGCTATATTAGTTTAATGGTTAGCCATATTTTTCTACTGACCAAGCATGTAGCTAGTTTGGAAAAGAACTTTGTCCCAGCATGTAGCTAATTTATACGTTTTCGTGGCTAATAAGAATTTAAACTGTCATTTTATATTTTATAGTGGTAAGGGGTGAAGGAAGCCACAGTGTAACTGAGAAAAAGGAAGGATAGGATCAAAACATGTATTGGCCACGAAAACATCGATATTATGCTCATTCTGCTGGGACTAAGGTCTGGACATTTGAAACTAGATATGATGCCGGGTCTGTAAAACCTCTATGGCATCTAAGGTGGTATAAAACACCCTTATTTTAATTGTAGAATTAATCCATTAGCTAATAATTAATCTTTTTTATTACCGACCAAGCATGTAGCTAGTTTGGAAAAAGAACTTGGTCCCAGCATGTAGCTAATTTATACGTTTTCGTGGCCAAGTATAAAATCCCTACCCAGCTCAATTATGAATAGGTGAAAAAGAAAAAGGGAAAAGTAAAAAGTGGATGGGAGAACGTTCCACAAAGTGGTAGTGGCCGGCTTCAGTGCCGGACCACAAAGTCTGTCAATTGTCATTGCAAAATGTAAATTCAGCTTTTAATTGACCAACTGGCCATCAAATAGGTTTTAATTGCAAGTTCAGTTTTTGCTATTTAAATAGGGAGGATGACTAAAAATCAAGAAAATATCATTTGCTATCTTAATCTTAATATTTTTTCCTTTACTTGCCTATGGTTCAGTATTAACCCATAACACATATGATAAAATCTTTAATACATCGGTGCCAAATAAAGCTGAATACTTTATTCTTGAAGACAGCAAATTACTTGAATACAAAAGCTATTTTAACAACTGTCCAGAAAGTGTAGATAAAAAACCTTCTAGTTCTTGTCAAGAAAAAAAAGATAATAATGAAATCAAAGAAAAAGTAAAAGAAAAGAAGAATAATAAGGAGCATGAGCAAGGTAAAACATTATCAGAGGAAATGGAAGAAATATATGCACAAGGGCGTACTACTGAGGATTCTAACCTGATAAATACCCTTTTTATAAGAACTAATAATTATGAAGCTGAGTATTTAATGATAACCCAATACAACGAAGAGAGCGAAAAGATTGGAATGATAATATTACCAAAAGAAACATATGCAAAAATACCTACAAGAGGATATAATCAGCTTGGAACATCATATGGTGCTTTAGGCATAGAAGGTCTAATAACATCCATAGAAATGCTACTAGATATAGACATACATTACTATGTAAAAATATCAAGAAGCTCAGTTAGAGAAATAATGCATGCCTTCGAATCCCAACTGGGAGTAAAAACCCCTCCAGCAGGGACCCCTGCTGATGAAGCTATAACCCAAATGACCACTGATATAATAAGTGTAAGAAACATACCAAAATACATAAGCTTAATTCTAGAAGTCAAACCACATCTACACACCAACATAGGACCAACAGAAGCTCTATCCCACCGCAAAATTCTATACAAAATACCCAACACCACAGTAAAAGTAAAGGAAATAGAAGGAGAAAAAATTAAAACAAACAACAAAGAGTACCTAAGCATAGACATACTAAAATGGAGAAAAAAAGCAAAAAAAATGACATACTGATAATGTGGGAAGGGGGAAAGTGGAAGGTGGAAAGCAGAAAGCAGAAAGCGGAAAAGCAAATCCCCCCCCCGCAAAGCGGTAGTGGCCGGCCTCAGTGCCGGCCATAATAATTCATGGAAACAAAGGCAGTTGGCAGTGTTCAGGATAACTAAGTGGGTCTTAATTGTCCATTGTAAATTGTAAATTGTAAATTCGCCCTTGAACTTTGCCTTTTTAAAACAGTTGTCCATTGTAAATTGTAAATTCGGTCTTAAATAGGAAGAAAAAGAGGATATAACAATTTTTTGTCGAATATAAGGGAGAAGTATGGGTTAAAAATAACTTTAATAAATGTGGGGTATAAAATATGAAAAAAATGATGAAAAAGTGTCTCTTAATAGCCTTAGTATTTTTTTTATTGGCAAACATTGTAACAGTTAATGCTTGGGCTGAAAGCAATGATGCAAACAACAATGATGATGTAGAAGACGTTACAAACGATAACGATACAAATGGTGAACAAGAACAAGAGCAAGAGTCAGAACAAGAGCAAGAGTCAGAACAAGAGCAAGAGTCAGAACAAGAGCAAGAGTCAGAACAAGAGCAAGAATCAGAACAAGAGCAAGAGTCAGAACAAGAGCAAGAGTCAGAACAAGGGCAAGAACCAGAACCAGAACCTGAACCAGAACCTCAGGCAGATCCTAAAGGAAGTATCATCGTCTATTATATTGATGAATACGGAAACAGCATAAAAGATCCCACTGTTTTAAATAATCAAAACATGGGGACATACACTTTTGATGCATTTACTTTTTCCGACTATGAGCTTATAAGCCCATCTACAGAAAGAGTTACTTTATCTCAAGATGGACAAACAAAAGAGGTTACCTTTATATACAGAGAAATTCCTCGAACACCAACTGAAACTGAAGATGAAGAAGAACTAGAAATAGCAAAAATTATCATAAATAATTATCCATTTAAAACCCATTACTTTGTTGGTGAAGAGCTTGATACCGATGGACTAGTAGTTAGCAAAGTTTTTACTGACGGCACAGAAGAGCTACTTCCATCAGAAGATTTAACAATTGAAGGATTTGACAGTACAGAGCCTTACCAAGAACAAGAAGTTTATGTTATTTATGAAGACTTTGAAACAACCTTTACGGTCGATATCGAGGAAAAACCAAAAGGATTTTTTGGTACTTTTTGGGGTATAATGACAATTATCCTAGCAATTGCTGCAATTGCTGGCGCTGTCTATTATTACTTAAAAGTAAAAAGAAAACAGGTTAAACAGACTAAACCTAAGCCTTCGGAGAAAACAGCTACTCCAATTGAACCTATTGAAAAAACTCAAAGCGAAAAACCAATAGGAAAACGAAAACCTAAAAGTCGCAAAAAGAAAATAATTATATCCGTTGTATCGGCACTATTAGCTAGCATCTTATTTTTTTACCTAGGCTCAATGTACCTTTTAGGTAGAATAGAAAGAGAGCGAATCTCTCAAGATGATGAATCATTAGGAATTACCGGTGAAGGTGAGCGGGGTATAACAAATATAGCAGTTTTTGGTATAGATGCAGAAGGGGATATGCGTGGACGTAGTGATGCAATAATGATACTAACCCTGGATGAAATACACAAAAAAATCAAAATAACATCTATTGTACGAGATTCATATGTAGAAATACCCGGTAGAGGGATGGATAAAATTAACCATGCCCACGCTTTCGGAGGACCGGAACTAGCTATTAAAACAATTAATCAAAACTTTGGGCTAGACATTAGGCACTTTGTATCGGTTAACTTTGATTCCATGCCCGCTATAGTAGACGCCGTAGGGGGAGTAGAAGTATATGTAACTGAGGCAGAAGCTAGGCAACTAAGTGGCATTAACGGAGCAGGGACGTATACTCTTAATGGGGAACAAGCCCTTAGGTTTTCCCGTATAAGAAAAATAGATTCCGACTTTGAAAGGGCAAGGAGACAAAGGGATATTATGGAATCAGCTATCGAGGCTGGATTAAATACACCGGTTACATCTTATCCTAGAATGTTAAATGATGTTTTTCCACACTTAACAACTAACCTGACATCTACAGAAATGCTAAACTTAGGTCGTAAAACAGTAATGCAAAACATCACAACCATTGAACAACAACAATACCCGGACTCTTCTGTTGCAAGAGGGCAGATGATAAATGGAGTATATTATTATGTATTTGATATTGAAGAAGTTGCCAAGAAGCTACAATCGTATATATTTAAAGATGAGCCGTTAACTCCATAGTTATAAAAATAAGCCTTGCACACTATAAATTACAAGGCTTATTTTTAGTTTATTTGTTAACTTTTAAAAACTGTATCTTACTTTTCTCTTGATATTATGCTAAAATAAGAGTCAGTCGTTGTTGATGTTATATTCAGTTTTGCTTAAAAAAACTTAATTTTTCTATATATAATCACGTACTAAATTAACACATAAGTGAATAATAATACTTTGAAGTTCTTTATATAAGATTACTAATAAATAAAGAAATCTTGATATATAAAGAACAAAACTGGGGTGATAGGTTTGGGGAAGATACTACTTTTGTTTTTTGGTTTTTTTATTAGTTTTACTTTAATGCCTGCTGTTATAAGAATTGGAACAATGTTTATCTTAGATAAACCTAACAATCGCAAAATACACAAGACTGCAAAACCTCGTTCCGGAGGAATTGCAATTTATCTTTCGTTTTTGGTTACTAACTTTATATTTATAGTTGTACCGCTAAATGTTGCTATTCCCATAACCTTGGTATTTATACTAGGTATATTAGATGACATATATTCATTAAAAGCAAATCACAAACTTATATGTCAAATTTTTATTGGGCTAATAACTTTTTACCTTGGTTTTGAGCTTAATTATATAGCATTGGGGAATACGACAATCTATCTAAGTTATATCTATTCTATGATATTTACAGTTTTATGGATAACAGCGATAATGAATGCAGTAAATTTAATTGATGGATTAGATGGACTGTCCTCCTTACTTTCTATAATAGCCCTAACAATGCTTGCATTAGTTACTATAATTTTTAGAAGCTCACTTCAAGGACTAATATTAATTTACCTAGGAGCTACTATAGCTTTTTATATATTTAATAAACATCCATCTAAACTCTTTTTGGGAGACTGTGGAAGTTTGCAGCTTGGTTATATCATTTCATTAGCTTCTTTAGATATAATTGGTCAAAATAGTAACGTCCAAACTATGGGATTTATTTTTTTAGTATTTATACCCATTTTTGATACGGGCTGTGCAATTATAAGACGCTCCCTCAATAAAAAACCTATTTTCTCTCCAGACTGTAAACATATACACCACAAATTATTAGCTCAAAATGTTTCTCCGTGTAACAGTTGTTATATTTTAGGAGCTTTAAGCCTCATAGCGGCAGTAGCTGGAGTCACAACACTAATAGTATCAAGTTTATTTATAACCATTATTATGGCGATTTTTATGCTAGCGCTGTCATATGTTGCATATACCCCTGAAAAAGTTATACTTCCTATATATTATAAAGTATCTGTAAAAGAGGTTGCTACAACGATAGAAAAGGCAAATGCGACAGATTAGCATGAAGTTTTTATATTTTTTATGCAACAGGAGGATATTATGAAAATACTGCACATTGCCAACACAGACTTTTTTATAAAGAAGTTAATGTTAAATAAATTAAAAGGATTACAATCTAAGGGATATGAAGTCCATGTTATGGCTCCTTTTTGTAAATACAGGGATGATATTATAGAAGAAGGAATAACTACGCATAATATTGATATTCATAGAGAAATTAGACCTTTTAAAGATTTGGTAGCTATTTTTAAATTAGCTAGATATCTAAAAAAGTATAAATTCACTATTGTTCATACCCACAGTTCAAAAGCTGGAATTATTGGGCGCACTGCAGCAAAACTTGCTAAAGTACCATATATCATCCATACATCCCATGGTTTGTCTTTCTACTCTAACCAGAAAAAAATAAAATTTCATGCTTATAAGTTGTGTGAAAAATTTGTTGGAAGGTTTACTGATATAATATTTTCTCAAAACCATGAAGACCTTAATCAAATTAGAAAATATAACTTAGTTCCTAACCAAAGAGCTATCTATGAAGGAAACGGGGTAAATATTGATGAAATAAAAAATAATATTAAGCAAAAACCACAAGATCAAATATTAAAAAAATATAACATAAAAGATAAGTTTGTTATAGGTTTGTATGCTAGGTTAGAACCGGTTAAAGGACATTTGTTTTTTCTAAAAGCTCTAAAAAAATATATAGATGAAACTGGTGATGACAAGATAATCGTTCTATTAGCCGGAGGAAATTTTGGCTATGAATCAGATTATGAACAGAAGATTGATGAAAAAATTAAACAGCTTAACTTACAACACTATATTAAGAAAGTTGGGTATGTAGAGGATATTACAGAGTTACTAGCAATAACCCAGCTAGTAGTGCTACCTTCAAAAAAAGAGGGGTTGCCTCGCATAATTATGGAGTCGATGACAGCGCAAATTCCAGTAATTGGAACTGACGTGTTAGGTACAAGGGAAATTATAAAAGATCAACATACTGGAACCTTAGTTCCCTATGGTGAAGTTACAGCGATGACCGAAGCTCTAAAAGAACTAATTGGTAAACCATGTAAAAGAGAGCAGTATAAGAAAAATGGTATAGAACTAATTCTTAATAATTTTGATGAAAATTTAGTGGTAGAAAGATTACACAGAGAATACTCAAAACTTTTATTTGAGCAAAGTAATAAGCATATTAATAAATCTAAAAATTAAAATGCTAAGTAAAAAAAGCGTGACCAACGCTTTTTTTTTTGTTCTTGAAGGAAATATATACTTTTTGTCGAATTAAGTTGATGTAGCAAAATATGGTGTGAAACTTATAAACGAAAGGGGGGTGTCACAATGAGAAAAGCACGGAAATTTTTTGCCCTTATGCTAGCTATTGTTATGGTTTTTTCTTTTTCTTTACCAACTTTAGCACATGACAACGAAGAAAAAAGCTATATAGAGGCTAACAAAAATAACTTTTCTATTGAAAATGCACCTGACGAAAAGATTGTAACAGAAGATGCAGCTGAAGAAGATGCAGCTGAAGAAGATGCAACCGAAGAAGATGCAACCGAAGAAGATGCAACCGAAGAAGATGCAACCGAAGAAGATGCAACCGAAGAAGATGCAACCGAAGAAGATGCAACCGAAGAAGATGCAACCGAAGAAGATGCAACCGAAGAAGATGCAGCTGAAGAAGATGCAACTGAAGAAGGTGCAACCGAAGAAGATGCAACCGAAGAAGATGCAACCGAAGAAGATGCAACTGAAGAAGATGCAACTGAAGAAGATGCAACCGAAGAAGATGCAATCGAAAAGGAAGAGCAGGTAATAAGCGACTACTCATTTCCAAGCACTACGAACCAGTACAATGAAATAGTTGCCTTTTCTGACTTTGAAGAATCAGAATTTAGAATATCTGGTCCTTGTCGCTACACTACTGCTGTGGAAGTTAGTAAAGAAGGTTGGCCATTAGGAGCGGATATAGCAGTATTAGCAAGTGGAGAAGATTTTCCAGATGCACTAGCTGGAGCCCCGCTGGCATATCAAATGAATGCACCGATTTTGTTAACAGGCAAAGATTCTTTACATGATGCGACTAAACAAGAATTAAAGAGGTTAGGTGTAAATCATATTTACATCCTAGGTGGTGAAAATGCTGTTTCTTCTACAGTAGATAAACAACTTAAATCCTTAGGGTACCAAGTTACTATATTAAGTGGTAGAGATAGGTATGAAACAGCTATAGAAATCGGTAATGAATTAAGAAAAGAAAACCAAGAAGATACCATAATTCTCGCTACGGGAAATAACTATCCTGATGCACTATCAATAGCACCAGTTGCTGCAAAAAAAAGTGTTCCTATACTATTTACCCCAAAAGACCACCTTCGCGATACTACAAATGAGGCGATTGCCAAGTGGGACGTAAAAAATGTCGTAATTGTAGGTGGAGAAAATGCTGTTTCTAAAAGTGTTGTTACACAACTTGAAAATGAGGGGGTAACAATAAATAGGATATCAGGAGCTGACCGCTATGAAACCTCTTTAGAGATAGCTAAGGAATTTGACACAGGTTACTATAACGGTGTGGTCGTTGCAACTGGGGAAGATTTTCCCGATGCCTTGGCCAGTTCAGTATTAGCGGCGCAGACCGGGAAGCCGATTTTGTTAGCTCGACAAAATCAAATAAATTCAAACATTTTATCCTATATTTTTGAGGTTCAAGGTACACCATTTATTATCGGAGGTAATAATGCCATATCAGAAGCTGTTGCTGAGGAAGTAATAAATGTTATATCTAAACAACATAATTTCTTCCATTATTCTTATTATAACTTAACAATGGAGCAAGCATTGGATTTACAAAAAAATCATGGTGGAAATGTTAGTTACTATGACTTTAATAAACCTGCTTCAATGGAAGAAATTAAAAAATATCTTAATACGAATAACTTTATACCCTTTGAAAAAGATTATAAAAAAACAATTAATGATACGTTAACAGTTAACACTGATATTCTAAATGTAAGAGAAAGGCCCAATACCAATAGTCCTAGGGTTGCTAGAGTGCGACGGAATGAAAATTATACAATTACAGATAAAACCTTTGCAAATGATGGATATATCTGGTATGAGATACATGGAGCGGACATAAATGGATGGGTCAGGGGTGACTTGGTAGTAGTTCCTCCTATAAAAAGCAATCCTTACATATTAGAAACAATTAAGGTGACCGCCAGTGTTTTAAATGTAAGGAAAGCTCCGACGACTGATAGTGACATAATAGATAGAGTTTCACGCAATGAAGTTTTTGTAGTAGAGCAAATCCAAAATGGTTGGTATAAAATAACAACTGACGAAGTTACAGGTTGGGTTTCAGGAGGGCATGTTAAGTCAACTAAGGAAGTTCCAAGAGAGATGTTTCAATTTTTGGTTTTATCTGGATCATCTGGAACAAACAGTAATGACTTAAATAGAATTCTTGAAAACAAAGGCACACTACACAATACTGGTAAAGCCTTTATTGAAGCTGGGAAAAAGCACAACATAAATGAAATTTATATTGTGGCCCATGCATTACACGAAACAGGAAATGGTTCATCTAAGTTAGCGCAAGGGGTAATTGTAGGCAAAAAAGATGGAGAACTTTATACAGAAAAAGAAGTTGATGATATTGAAATGCTAGAAGATACTGTAAAAGTTTATAATATGTATGGTATTAGAGCCTTTGACAGGGATCCTATAAATGAAGGAGCAAAATACGCTTATCGACAAGGCTGGGATACACCTGAAAAGGCAGTTATAGGAGGTGCAGAATGGATTTCATTAAGATATGTCAATCATCCTATTAGGAGACAAGATACACTTTATAAGATGAAATGGAATCCAGCAAGTCCTGCCAGACATCAGTATGCAACAGATGTAGGATGGTCGGTAAAACAGATAAGCTTCATCAAAAACCTTTATGACCAGATAGACAACTATCAGTTAAGGTTTGATATACCAGTTTATTATAGGGATTAAGTTAAATAAGTTTAGTAACAAAGCCACATGCTTGTGCTTTGCACAAAATGTGGTTTTGTTGTTTTTATGTAATAATTTAACATTGTGGCTTTTTTGCAGGAAAAAAAACTTTAGTGTCGAATTTTAATAAGTGCAGTAAAAAACGAAATTGTAATTTAACAATTTTTGCTGTCATAATTAAAAAGAGAGGCTTTTTTAATTAGATAAAATATGTTATCAATCGGGGTGTATAGATGATTTTACAATGGCTTATATTATCAGGGATTTTATTTTTAGCTTTTATGCCAATTAGTATATTATTAGGAAGTAGGTATATTCTAGATGTTCCAAATCATAGAAAAATCCATAAAAAATCTATCCCAAGATCTGGAGGGATAGCCTTTTTCTTAGCCCTTTTTTTTATTTTGGCTATAAACTCGCAGTTTAGAAATATTTTAATTCCATTTACTACTTTATTTATTATAGGCATATTAGATGATATTTATAACCTTCCTGCGAAATTAAAATTATTCGGTCAAATTACTGTATCACTTTTAACTTACTTTTTAGGATTTCAATTAACAAACTTCTTAGGTTTAGAGTTAGGAACGTTCATGTCTTTAGTTGTCACTCTATTTTGGTTAGTAGGATCAATGAATACAATAAACCTTATAGATGGATTGGATGGTTTAGCTAGTAGCATAACAATAGTAAACATGTTCTTTTTATTAGTTTTAGGTATAGTAACTCAAAGTAGCTATGCGATTTTTATTAGTGCAGTTATACTGACGATGACTGTGATTTTTTATCAATATAACAAGGCACCAGCTAAGATATTTCTTGGTGATTCCGGAAGTTTGCAGTTAGGGTACTTTATCGGAATAACATCGTTACACCTTGTACAAGGTTCTAGTTTAAATCTATTAGGCATAATTCTTATTCTTTTTATTCCCATTGCTGATTCCTTTTGGGCTATATTTAGAAGGGTGTTAAAGAAAAAATCAATCTTTGAAGCAGATAGAGGCCATATACATCATCAAATCCTTGATTGTGGAATGAGCACTTTGGGAACTTGTCGTTTTATATATGTGCTGTCAATAATTTCAGGTATTTTAGGAGTTATTGTTTGTTACTTTAATAATATGGCAGGTAACTTGTTTGGAGTTGCGGCTATGATGGCATTGATGTTACTAACATACAGACCCAGTTGGATAGCACAAAGAATGGTCTTAAAAATATCAGCTAAAGAAGTGGGTGCTGCCAAACAAACTGATGAATAGATATACTACTTTTTCTATATTTAACTAACATACAAGGAGGCTAATCATGCGTAAGATAATAGTTGCTGGCTTAGGTTATATAGGCTTACCTACAGCATTAATGTTTGCGAAAAGTGGAATAAAAGTGGTGGGTGTTGACCCTAATAAAGAAATAGTGGGAGCTTTAAGCGAAGGTAAATTAACTTTTGAGGAACAAGGTTTGGATGAGCTTTATAATCAGGCATTAGTAAACCATATTGAGTTTACTACAGAATATCAACCAGGTGATACATATGTATTGGCTGTTCCAACTCCATATATTAAGAAAAGTAAAAAACTAGACCCTAATTATGTTATTTCAGCTGTAAATAGTGTTTTGGATGTATGTGATAAGGGAGCTGTTTTAATTATTGAATCCACAATAGCGCCAGGAACTATTGATAAGTATATAAAGCCTGAAATAATTAAAAGGGGTCTATTATTAGGAGAAGATGTTCATCTAGTTCACGCACCAGAAAGAATAATACCAGGAAATATGATTCACGAGCTTAAATATAATTCAAGGACAATAGGAACGGATCATCCAAAAATAGGTGAGAAAGTAAAAAAGATATATCAAGGATTTTGTCACGGTGAAATAATCATTACTGATTTAAGAAGTGCGGAAATGTCTAAAGTGGTTGAAAATACGTTTAGAGATGTAAATATTGCATTTGCTAACGAACTAGCAAAAATCTGCAGGGAAGACAATATGGATGTGTATGAAATAATAAAAATTGCAAATATGCATCCTAGAGTAAACATTTTACAGCCAGGACCTGGAGTTGGAGGCCACTGTATATCGGTAGACCCTTGGTTTTTAGTGGGGGATTATCCAGACATGACAAACCTTATATTGTCTGCTAGGAAAGTTAATGAATCCATGCCAATTCATGTATTAAAAAGGATAAGAGAAATTATGGACGAACATGGTATCAAAGATGTATCAAAAGTAGGACTGTACGGCCTTACATACAAAGAGAACGTAGATGATACTAGAGAAAGCCCTACTTTACAAATCTTAGACAAAATGGCTGAACATTTATCATTTGGCATAAAAGTTTTTGATCCATATATCGACAGTAAGGTGGTTGACAATCAATTTACAGACTTCAAAGACTTTTTGGAACATATAGAAATTATAGTAATAATGGTTGGGCATGACCATATTAAGTCAAATTTTGATTTATTACAAGGTAAAATAATACTAGATACAAAGAACATTTGTTCAAATAATGAAATTTATAAGCTATAATACTTTGGCTAGGAGTGAAAAATATTGAAACAATTAAAAGTGCTTAGTGTATTTGGTACTAGACCTGAAGCAATTAAGATGGCACCTCTAATTAAAAAATTAGATCAACAGCCTCAAATCAAATCTAATGTATGCGTAACTGCGCAACATCGTGAAATGTTGGATCAAGTATTGAAAATTTTCTCAATAACACCAGACTATGACCTAAACATCATGAAAGAAAAGCAAACTTTAAACACTATAACTACAGAAATTTTGGTAGGCTTGGAAAAGGTATTAGATGAATCAAAACCAGACGTTGTTTTAGTTCATGGGGATACTAGTACAACGCTGGCTGCAGCTTTAGCGGCATTCTACAAAAAAATACCTGTTGGTCATATAGAAGCTGGACTGAGGACAAACGATAAGTATTCACCTTATCCAGAAGAAATGAACAGAACACTGGTTTCGAACATTGCAGATCTCCATTTTGCACCTACACCCAAAAATAAAGAAAACCTTTATAAAGAGGGAATAAAGACCAATGTTTACGTGACAGGAAATACCGTCATTGATGCTTTGCAACATACAGTTGATAAAAAGTATAATTTTAACAATAAGAAGCTTAGAGATATTAACTTTAGCCAAAAAAGAAGTTTGTTATTAACAGCACACCGTAGGGAGAATTTAGGGAAACCATTAACGAATATTTGTAATGCAGTAAACAAACTTGTTCGAGAATTTTTTGATATTCAGTTTATAATCCCTGTGCATTTAAACCCAGCAGTTCAACGCACAATAGGGTCTATTTTGAGGGAAACCCCTCGAGTCCATCTAATAGATCCACTGGATGTGCAAGACATGCATAATTTAATGGACAGGTCATATTTGATAATGACTGATTCTGGAGGACTACAAGAAGAAGCACCATCCCTTGGGAAACCTGTTCTTGTATTAAGAGAAGAGACTGAACGACCAGAGGCCGTTGAAGCGGGGACAGTAAGGTTAATCGGTCATAATGAAAGAAAGGTTTGTGAAGTCGCAAGTGACATTTTAAGCAACATAAATAAATATAATGCTATGTCAAAGAGTATAAATCCGTATGGAGATGGACAGGCTTCTCAACGAATTGTCCAAGCATTACTAGACAGATATTTTAATAATAAAATCAATAATTTTAAAGATTATATTAGAGCAATTTAGGTATGCTAAAAAAATTTAAGATTATATAGAGGCCTATAACTTTTCTAAAGTTGTTAACTTTTACCCTTCTACTTATGAACTTTTTATGAGTATAAAAAAACTGATTCAATATTTACCTGTCTTAGTTCTCTTTTAAATTTTTATATTGCAATTGACTAATTCTCTAAAAAGCTGTTGACTGGTATGTGAAAGTATAAAAACAATAATGTAGGAACTATAGCATAATTCAACTCCAATATATATAACAAGGTATTAGAAAATATAATAACAAGAATAGTAATAATAAAAAAGCCTGTTCAAAGATGGCCTCTCTAGTTAACAATTTGAGAAATGTTTTAAAAAAGCTTAGTTTGGAGTTTAAATATGAAAATAAATAACTTTCTTAAAAAACAAAGGATGAGACGAGGAACCCCAAAAATAAACAAACTTTCTTTTTCAAGTGTTTTGATAATTATCGGAATGCTGTTAAACAAAACTGTAGGGTTTATTAGGGAAATGAGCATTGCTGATGCTTACGGTGCCTCAGCCACAGCAGATATTTACTTGTTAGCATATATGCTTCCATTTGTTATATTTTCGATATTAACAAGCGCTATTAAATCCACATTTATTCCTGTTTTTACTGATGTCAAGAATAAATATGGAGAAGCTGCAGCGCTAAATTTAGCCAATTCCTTTATTAATGCTATGGGGTTAATCGGAATTTTAATAGCTTTATCAGGAGTTCTACTTGCTGATTATTATGTGCCAATATTTGCCTACGGGTATGAAGGACAAAGCTTAGAAACAGCTATATTATTAACAAGGATTATGTTTCCTATGGTTTTGATATTAACCGTGTCTAGTGCAATAAGCGCTATATTGCAAGTTTATAGTAAATTTTTTATTCAAACTATTGTTTGGACACCCCATAATATAATAATTATTCTTTACAATGTAATTCTAAGCAGGCATTATGGAATAGAAGGCTTAGCTGTAGCTACTATAGTAGCCGCCTTTACACAGATAGCTTTCCAGCTTCCAGCAGCTATAAAAGTTGGGTTTAAATATAAAGTAGCTTGCAACTTTAAAGATAAGTATTTGAAAAAAATGATTAAATTGATGATACCTATTTTTATTGGATCCGGGATTGTACAGATAAATATTTTGGTAGACAAGACATTAGCAAGCAATCTTGTACAAGGTAGTATAGCATCGCTAAACTTTGCTAATCGTGTTTACACTTTGCCAATAGCCATATTTGTAGTTTCTATAGGTACAGCTGCTTACCCTGAACTGTCTAGAGTTGCACGAAAAAGTAAGCGTGAGCTATCAGAGTTAACAATTAAATTACTTCGAGTTCTTACCGTCATCCTTCTCCCTATAGCCACGCTTATGCTGGTATTAAGATATGAAATAATACAAATTTTATTTGAAAGAGGAGAATTTGATAGTAGAGCTACTGCTCTTACAGCAACTGCATTATTTTATTACTCCTTTGGTATGATCGGTATTGCTTTTAGAGATATACTGGGACGTTCATTTTATGCACTGCAAGACACTAAAAGCCCTATGATAAATGGTACAATCACTGTTATCATGAATATCATTTTAAATTTTGTTCTTATACAATACTTGGATCATGGGGGATTAGCTTTAGCGACTTCCATAGCGCACATAACGACAGCTTTACTATTACTCTATACACTAAACAAGAAGATTAATTTAAATTTATATCATTTTATGATATTTTTTATTAAAATTATTTTTGTTTCAGTTATTCTAGGCGTCCTAGCATTTGCCATGAAAAATTTATTGAGCGAGTTCAATGTGCTTTTTATTACATCATTTAGTTCTGCTATATCATTACTGCTATATGTAATATTGCTAAAAAAGCTAAAAATAGAAGAATTTGACTATTTAGCTAGTCAAATTAAAGAGATTATAAAATAGAGGGAGTGTTACATATGGCGATAAAAGTTAGTAAATGGAAAAACGGGGCTCAAAGTCCAGTTCTATTTATGATTGATGACCTAGCAAACCTTTGGCATGATAAAAACAAAAACGGCAAATGTGACATAGGCGAAGACTGGGGGCATATGGGTATATCTCAAAATTCTATGTGGAACTTTTTAAACCAAAATATATTATCGAAATGGCCCAACATAAAAACTACATTCTTTTTAGTTGTAGGAAAAAGAGCTAGCATTTTATCCCATAAACGCTATACTTATTGTGAAGATATTCTGGGCAGTGAAGATTTTTTAGAGTTTATAAATAATTTAAATTCGAGAAATGACGTAGAGCTAGCATATCATGGTCTAACCCATGGCATTGGTGGAAGTGATGCTAAAAACTTCGTTCAAGAATGGGAAACATTTAAAAATGTGGATGAGGCTATAAAAACAACAGAATTGGGAAAAGAAATCTTTTTTAAAGCTCTTGGAGAGTATCCTAAAGGAGGTAAATATCCAGGGTATGCTTATAACTCATTTTCTGATGAATCTATAGCCAAAACCGGATTTAAGTGGTGGTGCCGTCATCTGGATTTTTTGAAAGAGGACGATAGTAATCTAAAAGACTACTCCTATGATTTAGAGAAGTTTCAGGGAGTCATAGATATACCAACGACAATTGACGGTGCTTTTTACTCTCTTAAAGTAAAGCAATATCTACTAACAAGAAAGTATGTTAAGTCAACACTACTAGCGCTCTTAAAAAAAAGAACATTAGAAGGTTTAATAAAAAAACGCTTAGCCAATCAACAAATAATCAGTATTCAAGAACACACCTCACCGGTGAGAACAGATGATAGAATTCAATACCCTAACATTGTAACGGACATTAATAATTTGGAGCATATTTTTAGTTTTTTAAAATTAAAAGATGTATGGTATGCTACAGGATCTGAAATTGCTGAGTATAATGAAAAAACTGAATCTGTTGATATAAGGCGCATTAACAATCATCAATTTAGACTTAAACTTACGTCTCGGAAATTTATAGGCCAAGCTATTTCTTTAGAACTAGAAAATGGAAAAACAGAAGAAGATGTAAGAATAGTAATTAGAGGAAAAGAGTATCCAGCTATAAAAAAAAGTACAAAGCTAGTGTTTAATGTTCCTATAACTGATCAAATTTACTCTATAAAAACTTAAGTTAATAGAAAGGGAAATAGTTAAATGGACACAAAAAAAATAACTAAGTTAACAAAAAAAATTATTAGTAGCCCTTGGATTAATATCCAGCTCAATCATGTCATTTATAGGCTTTTATTTGTTTATCTTATTATTGATTCTATCAATGGCATATTGATACGAAATTACCCAAATATTATTAGTATATCCCAAATTTATAAGTCAGTTCTTTTAGCTATTATGATTGCCAGCTTATATTTTTATGGGGAAAAAAAAATAAAATATATTGGAATTAGTTTTATTTTTTTACTTATAGGAAACTATTACCTACACGGTGAGATCAGTGCTTCTTATGTCATTCAACTTTCAAAATTTTATTTTATACCAATATCGTTTCTATATTTTAAAAAAGCACTTGAAAACACTCCCTCTTATATTACTAAATATCTTAGATGTATTAAATTTAACTATTTTATACTATTATTAAACCTTACTATAGGTATCACTGGTATTTCTGGTTATAGCCAGTATGTGAACTCTATTGGAACTAGGGGATTCTTTTATGCTGGAAACGAAGTATCTCTTCTTTTTGTAGTATTTTCTACATTTTTATTATACCAAACATGGAAGGCTAACAAGCTTTTTTTTTCAGTGTCATATATAATAGTTTTATTCTTTGCTATTTACCTTTCCACAAAGGTAGCCCTAATTTCAACTTTATTTATATTAATTATATTTCCATTAATTGAAAAGGATTTTATTAAAAAAATGAAACCAGAAAGAGCTATAGGATTTATACTTTTTTTTATAGCCAATATTTTTATAGCTTATTATCTTTTAGGCAATGTAGGCATATTTAATAGATGGACTTACTCATATGCATTTCACGATGGTAGCATTATGGCAACACTTTTATCGGGGAGAAACAATATGCTAGTTGCTAACATGTCTTTAATTCAGGAGGGTAGTGTTTTAAATCTACTATTTGGATATACACACGATTTTATAACTGTAGAAATGGATTTTTTTGATGTATTTCTAAACTATGGTGTTGCGGGATTAGCACTAGTAATCATTTTTTGGTTGCAAGTTTATAAGATTATAATTAAGAACAATAATAGACTTCTTTTATTTATTACTACTTTGATAATAGGGATAGCATTTGCCGCAGGTCATACACTAGGTTCAGGAATGGCTGGGCTTTGGATAGGAATGATTGCAAGCTTTGCTGTACTTCCGAATAAAGAAGAGAAAACAATAAAAAATAGCATATTCTTAATATCCAATATGTATCCTAGTTCTGAAAGTCCTTCTTACGGTATATTTGTAAAAAATTTCGAAGAGCAGATGCTTAAAAATGGCCTTATAATCACTCATAAAGCTTTAATAACTCAAAAAAAAGCTAGCAAGTATAAAAAGATACTCCTGTATCTAAAATTTTATTATGAAATAATCAATAAAGGTTTATCATCTTCTTACGAAACTATGTATGTTCATTACGTGAGCCACTCTGCTATACCTGTACTTATACTTAAAGGACTCTTAACACCTAATAAAAACTTAGTACTAAATTTCCATGGGGGAGATGTGTTCACAAAAACAAGACTTAGCCAGATACTGAATAAAGTTGCAAAGAAAGTAGTTCAAAGAGCAGATTTGGTAGTAGTACCTTCTAAGTTTTTTGAGCATATAGTATCAGAAAAGTATGGCATACACAAAGATAAGATTTTTATCTCCCCATCTTCTGGAATAGACACTAAGCTATTTAAAAAAGAAAAACAAAACTTAAGACAAGAATTAAACATTTCTAAAACCTCGCAAATAATGGGGTATGTCTCACGAATTGATGCAGGAAAAGGATGGGAGATATACTTACAAAGCATAAAGAAGTTAATAGAACACCAAACTCACTTGGATATAACTGGATTAGTCATAGGGGAAGGGAGCCAAAAAAAAGATTTTCAGAAAAAAATAAAAAAAATGGGTTTGGAAAATAACATACTGTATCTAGGTGAAAAGCCACAGCATAAATTACCTAAGTACTATAGCGCTATGGATGTATTTGTTTTTCCAACCTATTTGAACGAAAGTTTAGGATTAGTTGGTATAGAATCCATGGCTTGTGAAACTCCTGTAGTTGGCTCAGAAGTTGGAGGATTAACAAGCTACTTAAAAAACGGGAAAAATGGATTTATCTTCAAACCCCAAAGTTCAGAAGACCTTGCTGATAAGTTAATAAAGTTTTTCAACCTTTCTCATGCTGAAAAACAAAATATGCTTGAAAACTGCAAAGAAACTGTAAAACATTATGATAGCAATGTGGTAGGCCAAAAACTATCTCAAAAACTTAAAAATATTAACTACAACAAAAAGTCACGAGGTGTTACTTTGGAAAACAGAATAAATTTATTAGGTTATAGCGTAGATGCATTAACCATGGAAGAAACAATAAACAAAATAGAGCAAAACATAAAGCACAAAAGTCAAACCCAGCATGTAGTTGTAAATGCTAGTAAAACAGTACTATGTCAAAAGGATAAAGAGTTAAATAAAATATTAAACGAGTGTAAAGTAGTAAATGCCGATGGTCAGAGTATAGTTTGGGCTGCAAAGCTGTTAGGCAAACCTCTCCCAGAGCGTGTAGCAGGAATAGACCTGTTTTTAAACTTAGTCGAGCTTTCTGAAACAAAAGGCTACAACATTTATCTATTAGGTGCTACAGAAGAAACAGTTAAAAAAGTTAACAGTGTTCTAAAGCAAAAATACCCAGATTTGAATATAGTAGGATATAGAAATGGATACTTTAGTAAGTCAGAAGAACAAGATATCTTAGAAGATATAAGTTCAAAGGCCGTTGACATGCTTTTTGTAGCTTTTGGATCTCCTAAACAGGAAAAATGGGCATACAGAAATTTGAGTAAAACAAATGCATTGTTTTGTATGGGAGTGGGAGGCAGCTTTGATGTTTTAGCGGGAATTAATAAAAGAGCGCCTATATTTATGCAAAAAGCTGGATTAGAATGGTTCCATAGATTTTTGCAAGAGCCAAGGAGAATGTGGAAACGGTGTTTTATTGACAATTCTAAATTTGTCTTTCTTCTATTAAAAGAGTTTGTAAGCAAAAAATAGGCAAGTATTAAATGGAGTAGGAGGTGCATCAAACTGAATTATGAAATAATTAATAGTTACAAAGGGTTAGAGGGTTTAAAAGAAGAATGGGAATGCCTGGAAAAACAGGATGCAGATCTTCATTACTATAATACCTACGAATTTTTAAGATTATGGTGGGATACTTACAAAAAAGATAAAAGTCAAAGTCTATTTGTATTGGTAATAATACACAATAACCAAATAGTTGGCATAGCTCCTTTTGTAGAAAAACAAAACAAAAAAGGTCTACTTAAATGGACATCATTAGAGTTTATGGGGATGGGTGACTACAGGAATGTTATCATTAATAGACAGGAGGGCAACGAACAATCAATTATAAAAAAGATATTTACAGTAATTTCAAATATGCAAAACAAGTGGGACTTAATTAATCTAACGCATATAAAACATGATTCAACGTTAGCAAACTACCTACTAAAAACTCAGTACAACAAACACTTTAAGTATATGAAGGAGTGCCCTCAAATAAAATTGTCACAGCACAAAAAGTTTGAAGAGTTTCAAAGAAAATATCCTGTTGCTAAAAGAACCAGAAAAAGGCTAAATAAGTTACAAAGGGAGACGCAATATAACTTTAAGGTAGAGAAAGGAATAACAGAAGCTACTTTAGATGAATTTATGGCATTGTATACAAAAGAGAACAACCATCTAGTTAAAGACAAAAACAGAAGAAACAGAAAAAATATTTATGCAAATAAATTTATGGTGGAGTTTTTGAGAAACATATTAAAAAACAATGAAAAAGTTCGAGCGTTTACAATACGGGATTCGACAGGTAAACTTTTAAGTTACAAATTAGCATATCAATATAACAATATTCTGCACTCATGGAATGGGGCATATGATCCAAACTACCTAAAATATAGTATTGGGAAGATAACTTATTATGAGATGTTATCACACTTTTTCACAGATAGTGGTAAAGAAGTTGCAACCTTAGATTTAGGAGCTGGGAGATACCCATGGAAATTTGAATGGACAAGCTACTTTATATTTAATTATAAATTACAAGTACCCTTAAATAAAAAAGGGACAATAGTTCAAAAGTTATACCAGATTCACCATTGTATCAATTAACTTTAGTATTTCTATAAGCTAGGATTGTACTTAAAATTCTAATTAGACTGATATATTATCCAGGTAAGAGTGCGAATCTCGGATTCAGTTGCTTAGAGATTTTGGATTATAAATAACTTTGTGTAATTGAGATTTCTATTGTTTTAGATAACCTAAATTTTTATCATTTAAAATTGTTGCTACTTGGGGGAATAAGGCGATACTTAAATCAATCTTAGTAGCTGATTTTTTTATCTTTCAGAGAATAAAGCGTTAACTTCTTGTCGAATGTCTAGTTTTTCTAATCAGAAGTATACATGTATTACAAACATTTATTGAAACTTTAAAGGGCAAGCTCAATAAAAGGAATAATTCAAATTAAATGATAAATTAAGTACTATACTAAATTATATATATACAAAGAGAAATGCCAAGACACTGTTACTTTGGCATTTCTCTTTGTTTTGTGCCCTAACTGAGAATAGAGTGGAACTTGAAGATAAATGTTAGGAGTGCTTAGTGAAACTTATGCTTAATATATGACAGAGTTCGGTTAGTCCCTCCTCCTGCTTGATTGAAAATAAAATAAAAATATGAAGGATTTTGAAATATTTTGTAGTATATGTAATAGGTGAACTTAGGTAATTGCAAAATGCGTTAATTAAAAAAGAATAGAGCAACCGAAAATATGTAAAAATGTATTTTTAAGAAGAATCAGGTGCGAAAATAAGCAGTCTATGCTACAAGGTTTTTAATTGACATAGGTGCTGATGTGTTGTTCGCTCTATGCAGAACAGTTAACGCAGTAAGCTGCGTAATAGCCGCTAGTAATATATCAGCTTTTAAAGTCTTGGTATTATTAAGCTTAGAGGATCTAAGAGACATAGAGTGTTTAAGCTGGGCAATAGCTCTTTCACATATTGTTCTAACCTTATATAAGTTACTCCATTTCTCAGAGTCTCTGGGGATAGCACAATTAAGTCTATAGTTTTTGTGTATAGGCACATAAGTTACACGACCATAAGAGGAAGAAGTACAAGGGTTTTGACAATCTAAAGTGCTTTTTTGCTTACCATTTACTCTTTTTTTTTAGATTTAGGACACTTAAATTTAACCCTATCAGCCCTTCCTTTTTCTCTGGCAACACCATCATAAGTCATTTTTAATGAACTATCGTGAGGGCATGTAGGGGTGCCATCATCTGTAAAGCCTGAAGATGGCAAGTCAGATTTACGCCTTTGGTTTAAAGGAATAATTGGGATCATATTCTTATCGCAATAAAGATAGCGATAATTATCGTAAGAGTCAAAACCAGCATCTCCAAGAAAGTACTTGTACTTTAAAAGAGGGTGCTTTTTGAAAAAGTTTTCTAAAACGGGAATAAGAGTTTTAGAATCATACTCATCTTTTAATTCAGGAGAAATGGTTTCTAAGTCTAAATCATAAAAATCTATATGTCTAACAATGCCAAGCCCGTTAGTAACAACGTTTGTTTTAAGATAATAGCCAAAGTGTCCGTTTAAATGAGATAGCTTAAACTCGTTATTAGCAGACGCCATTTTAGGCATCTTACTTGCGGCAAGAGAATGAGGGTTAACAGAGTTTTCAATTTTAGCATACTTTTTTGCACTGGTTAGAAGCGTTTCATAAAACTTAGGGTTATTTTCTTTAACAAAGGCCTCAAACCCCGTGGTATCAGAGATTAAGATGTCAGCTAGATCATCATTGATATCATGACATAAAGCCTCAGTATCATCCACTAAATTATGAAACATCTGCTCAATGTGTGGTAGAAAATTCTGTTTAAAACGAGTGAATTGAGCTGGATCAGGCAACTTATCGTCAAACCCACAAAAATCTCTTAACTCTTTGGAAAGAGCTAGAATGTTTAGAAGAGTTTTAGTGTGGGGTAATGAGAGAATCTTTTGCAAAATTAAAGCAGATATCATAGACGACAAAGAATAGTCTCTATTTCTACCTAACGATGAATAGTAAGCATCATAAAACGAAGCCGGGATGATTTCATCCACTTCTAAGAAATCGCTAAATAGCTCAATTAAGGTAGGTTGCTTAGATTTTAACAGCTCATCAAATTCTTGGTTAAAGTTAGCAAAAGAAATTTGTTTGTATTTTTTCATTGGATATTCCTCCTTTCATGTAATCAAATGCGTATTTTGATTACTATATAAATTCGATAAAAAGTGGGGGATTCCTTTGAGATTATTAATATAAAAGCTTTTATATCAGGCATTGTGAAGTTTTGCAATCGCCTATAGGTGAACTTATTGGGAGGGAGATTTTATTATGAAAAAATTATTTAGTATTGTTTTAACTCTAGTTTTATTTGTCAGTTTAAGTGGGGTTGTGCAAGGTAGTGAGGCTAATAAAAATCAAGAGCTAACCGTCGAAAAAGATTATATGAAAATGGAATCCTCAGTTATTATTGAAGGATCAATAGATGATCTTAAGATACAAACAAAAGAGCAGCCTATATCAGTTTTTGAGGGGCCTTCCGGTATTGAAATTAGGAGCTTTACCGATGAATATGAGTCTCAGAAGGAGCTTAAAATGGTTTACCAGGAGCTTATGAATAACACTATTTCAAAAGAGTTATCCTACCTATCTCATGTAAACATATATGGTGACTTTCCTGCGGGGAGAGGAGTAGCAGGTCATTATTTTCTTGCATGGACATCTACACCTAATGGGTTAGCTATGGCTGATAATAGGTATATTAGCCTTTATGGAGCTGAAGATTTTTCTTTTGAGCAAATGGCTGGAACCTTATCACACGAATACGGGCATCATTTTAGTTATTTTTATGAGTTTGAAAATGGTTTAAATTCTATTGATGAAGCTTTTGTGGATACTAAATATGGACAAATTAGAAACTTAGAACAATATAGCAAGATTAACAATGGTGAGTGGCATTGGGCGCCTCAGGAAATAGCAGCAGAAGATTATAGAGTCTTACTAGGTAGTCCTCTAGGACGAAAAGAGCCTCATAGGAATTACTTTATTGAATATCCCCCAAATGTAACAGGATTGCAAGAGTATTGGGTTGATGTATCTGGTTATGAAAACGAAGTAGTTAATTTTCCAACACAGCCTAAAATTACTTTATCCAAAGTTAAAGATCATTTTAACTGGACGTTTCTAACTTTTGATTCAACCAAATCGTGGGATGATGAGACTTTTGATTTGGAATATTCACTTTATTGGGCAGAATCTGGCTCAACAGTAATGTCGCGAACTTATGAAACTGACTCTAACAAAAGAAGGTTTAAAGTTAATAAAATTAACTTTAATACAAACTCAAAATATGATTTTTGGGTGTATTCAAAAAACGAAGAGGGAGTTAAGAATAGGTCCGAAAAGCTAACGATAGATTTTAATGAGTTAGATCAATACATATCATATCTATCTAGATACTCTGGGAGAAATCGGATTGAAACTGCAATATCAGTTTCACAAGAAGGTTGGCAAGATGGTTCGAAAGTAGCTTTTTTAGCTAACGGTTCTGAGTTTGCTGATGCTCTGTCAGGAACAACATTAGCACATAGCTATGATGCCCCAATTTTATTAACTCACAAAAACCATTTAAGTCGTTTTGTAGGAGATGAATTAAAGAGATTAGGAGTGGATACTGTCTATATACTAGGTGGTGTTAACGCTGTTGGGAAAGAAGTTGAGACAGAACTTGAAAAACTAGGTTTTAATATAGAGCGTATTGCTGGAGTTGACAGGTATCATACAGCTGCAAAGATAGGTGAAAATTTGGGGGGACAAAAAGATACTGTGGTTTTAGCTACAGGATTAGACTTCCCTGATGCACTAGCAGTGGCTCCTTTTGCAGCACAGCTTTCTTATCCTGTGTTATTTAGCAGAAATTCAGGTTCGCTACCAGATTTTACTAGAGAAGCTATTGAAGACTGGAGAGTGGAGAATGTAATTATTGTGGGAGGAGAAAGTGTCGTGCCTAAAGAAGTCGAGGCTGAACTTGAAGGCATGGGTATAAATGTGAGTAGGCTAGCTGGTAATAACAGGTATCAAACATCAATAGAAATTGTTGATTATTTTACTGATGGAGATTTTACCGATGCTTATGTAGCCACTGGAGAAAACTTTGCTGATGCTTTAACAGGTGCTGGACTTGCAGCAAAAAGAGAAGCTCCTGTTCTGATGATTAATGACAGCATTATCCCAGCATATGTTGAACAATATATCCAAGAGGTGTCAGGAGGTAGAGGATATATATTAGGGGGAGAAGCAGTTATTGACAAGGAGGCCAAATTAAGGCTACAGAAATTATTAAAATAAACTTAAAGTTATTAATGTATTGGATATCAATTTCTGATAGCAATTTTGGCGTTTATAGGTGCTCTGCAGTAACCCTATTACAATAATTTTTTTAGGATATTTTTAGTGAAAAAATTAAATAAAATATTAAAAAACAGGGGTAAATCAACTAGCCCCTGTTTTTTAATATTTTTCAATCTTACTAGCTATGCCAATCTTGGTTATCTTTTTATGCAAAAATTTATGGTTTAAAACTTTACTTTGAACCATTTACATATGTATTGTTGTGTTTCACTTTAATATACCACTGTACACTTAAAACATAGGGCTTTTTGCAAAGGGTGTTTAAGTATAGAACCAACACACAGATTCATAATCAATTTTTGTACTGAACTACGCTTCCTTGCCATAATATGAGGGTTAGATAGGGTAGATGTATCTTAGCTTTTACTTTATCAAAAATTTATTAACTAAAAATTGCTTTATATTTATAGTTGTAGTATTTAATATTATCTTTCCTAGAGCCAGCATAGACAGATTTAATTAAATTTAATTTACTAGTTTTATTTTTATGATATAATATAAAGATGGGGGAGAGATGGGCAATACATTAAGGAGACATCTCTGCCATTTGGTAGAGATTTTTGTATTTTATAAGTAGACGAACTAGGTATAACAATATAGATGATTTTTAAGTATCATAGTTAAATAAACTCCAATTAACAGTCTTGAGAGGTGTACTAAATTAAATGAAAAAATATATAGAAGCAATATGTAAAAGAAAAGATTTACTCTACTATCTTATTATTTCTGGATTAAAGTCAAAACATAGAAATACATTTTTGGGATATTTTTGGTGGCTTTTAGATCCTCTTTTAAGCGTATTTGTTTATTACTTTTTAGTAGTAATTGTTTTAGAAAGAGGTGGACCGGACTACCCAGCTTTTTTAGTAATAGGATTAGTGGTTTTTCGCTGGTTTAAGTCTACGGTTAGCGGTTCAGCTAAATCTATTTCATCAAAATCGGGTATTATAACTCAGGTTTATCTGCCCAAAGCTATATTGCCAATAGGCGAGAGTATAACTCAGTTAATAAACTTTCTATTTGGACTAGTTGTTATAGCAGTTTTTCTACTTTTTTACGGTATTATTCCAGGCACAGAAGTTGTCTGGCTACCATTTATTGTGCTAGTTCAGTTGTTATTTCATATTGCAATATCTTTATTTATGGGTTATGTTTGTGTTTTTATACGAGATATAGAAAACATCATAACTCACCTTATGCGCATAATGAGATATGCTTCTCCTGTAATTTGGGAAGTAGGAAGGTTACCTGCTGAGTACCAATGGATAAGCGATGTAAATCCTTTTTCCCATTTGTTAAATGCCTATAGGAATGTTTTGATGTATGGGCAACTGCCTAATTTTTCGCAGCTTATTGCTTTAGCATTGGGTTCTATTGCTGTTATAGTTTTTATGCTTTATTTTTATAATAAGAATGAGCACAAGATTATTAAGGTCCTTTAACTGAGGTGTGATAAATGAAACAAGATATTGTTATAGAAGCAAAAAATATAGGAGTAAAATATGATTCTAGACTCAAAAGAGAAGATATCAGAACTCTAAGTTATGATCTTTTAACCGGTGACAAATCAAATAAAGATTTTTGGGCGTTAAAAGATATCAGTTTTAATGGATATAAAGGTGAAGTTTTAGGGATAATTGGTTCAAATGGTGCAGGTAAATCAACCCTTTGTAAAACTATTGCGGAAATTCTAAAACCTGATAAGGGTACTATAAAAGTAGATGGCAAGGTGTCTGCCCTATTATCTATGGGTGCTGGATTTAATAGACAGCTTTCAGGTAAAGACAATATATACCTTAATGGAATGATGATGGGGATGGCAAGGTCAGAAGTAAAAGAATTCTATCAAGAAATTCTTGAGTTTTCTGGGCTAGGTGATTTTATACATCAACCTATTAAAAATTATTCTAGTGGAATGAGAGCGCGGTTAGGGTTTAGCATTGCGGCAATGCTTAACCCTGAGACATTAGTTTTGGATGAGGCTCTTAACACTGGCGACCTAGAGTTTGCCAAACGGGCTTCAAAAAAAATTAAAGATCTTGTTTCACGAGCAAAAATGGTGATCATTGTAAGCCATAACATTAAGTTTATTAAAAAAAACTGCACCAGAGCAATTTGGATTGATAGTGGTGTAATTGCTGCTGAAGGTCATCCAGAAGAAGTGGCGAAAAAGTATCGGGAGTCTGTTCCCAAAAGAAAAAAGAAGAAAAAAGTTGTAGAATTAAAAGAAACTCAAAGTGCTGTGAAGGAAAACAAAGTTGTAGTTGCTAAAAATTTGAGCATTAAATTTAAAATAGGAAAAAAGGATTTTTGGTCGTTAAAAGATGTTAGCTTTAAAGTAAGAGAAGGAGATATACTTGGTGTTATAGGTCATAATGGTGCAGGGAAAACCACATTATGCCGAACTATAAGTGGTATTTATCGCCCCGATGAAGGAAGTCTTTATACAGAAGGAGCCACCACAGCTCTTTTAAGTATAGGAGCAGGTTTTAACAGACATCTAACAGGAATGGATAATATTATCTTAAGCGGGATGATGATGGGAATATCAAAGGAAGAAATTTTTCAACTAAGAGATGAAATTATTGAGTTTGCCAATTTGGAAAAACACATAAATAAGCCTGTAAAACATTATTCCAGTGGCATGAGATCTAGGCTAGGTTTTAGTATCGCAGCTGCTGTTCAGCCGGAACTTTTTATAATTGATGAAGCTTTAAGCGCCGGGGATATGGAATTTAGAGCAAAAGCTAGCGAAAGAATTCAAGAGATGATTACTGACGCAAAAGCTGTTATTGTCGTTACTCATAACATGAAGTTTGTAGAAAAAATATGTACAAGGGCTATTTGGATAAATAAAGGTAATCTTATGTTTGACGGAAGTCCTAAAGAAGCTGTTGAGAGATATACAGCGCATGTAAACCAAGGCAAAAAAAGCTAAACCAATGATTAGGAACTAACAGGAGGGTTCTTTATGGGTAAAATCAAGGGACAAAACAAGAAAAATCTAGATCTAATAGTGTTAATGGCTGGTGAAGGACGAAGGATGCGACCACTTACTATCGATCGTCCTAAGAGTCTGCTTCGATGCGACGATGGAATAAGTATTTTTGGTCATATAGTTAAAGCCTTTAGTACCCTCAACGTTAGATTGCATGTTATACCAGTTATAGGTCACGGGGCAGATAAGGTCCATGAAGAAGTAAAAAAACTAAACCTAGAAAACAATTGTATTTACAATCCATTTTACAATACTGCCGGTCCTCTTATTTCATTGTGGCTAGGCTTGCTACAATCAAAAAGTGAAAATGTTGTTGTTGTAAATGGCGATACTATAGTAGATGAGTCTTTAACAAAACAGCTAGGTCTATGGTTTGATGAAAAACAAACAATAGAAAATTTAGTTGCAGGTTTATGTACTAGTAAAACTAATGAGTTGGAAAATGATGATATGAAAGTACTGTTAGATAACCAACACAATTTTATAGAAGTTGGAAAACATATACATCATAACGATACTAGTGTTAAATCAGCGGGTGTTTTTTGTGTTAAAGGTGCCGATAGCAAGAAAGTGCTGCTAAAGAAGATGGATCGTCTGCTTATGGATAACAAGACTACGCTGAAGAAATATCATTGGCATAATATTTTAAATGTGATTAAGTCAGATTTCCAGGTTGATTTAATTGAAGTAAAATTAAATAGTTGGAGCGAAATGGACACTCCATCAGAACTAGAAATAATTAACGCTCAATAGTATAAGAACTTCAAACAACTGCACAAAGAGAAAGAAGGTGCCTTAGTTATGGGAAAAAAACGCACAAAGAATAAAAGACCTAATATGTTACCGAACTTGCTTGTCTTTTCCTTGCTAAGACGGCCTAAAAATGCTGCAGACATTATTCATCGCACCTACGCAGTATGCTATTGGCAGCACTGCAGAACGTTAAAAAGTCGACTTAAGGTAGTAATATATTTTTTACTTTCGCCTTTATTTATTTTAAAAGACATTAACAAATGGTCAAAGAAAGTAGATATAAAAACCTTAAAAAGTGAAAAAACAGCGGTAAGACAATATATGGAGCAATTTTATCTCTCTTTCTTCTATTCGATTAATGCCGAGAATTATTATCTACAAGAGTTTTACGCAAAAGAGGGACTACAGAAGGCTAGATATTTTGTAAATAAAGGGGCCATAAAAAATGGAACCTATAAAATATTGACTAAATATGGACAATATATAAATAATCAATATGAAGTGGTTTCGCTGGGAAAAAAAGTGGAGTTTTCTAATTTTTGCATCAACAATAAAGTTCCTGTTGTGCCTATAATTCAGGAGATCCTATCTGATGGGACTATAATCGCACATCATAGTAAGTATATAAATAAAGAATTGCCGGAAGAAAGTTTGTTCTGCAAGCCTAATATAGACAACGAGGGGCAGGGAGCAGAGATCTGGAACTGGGTAAATGGGCGCTACCAAAATCCACAAGGGGATACTTTATCGAAAAATCAGCTGAAAGCTTATTTAAAAAACTTAGCCCAAAACCATAAGAGCGGATCAATATTAGTTCAGCCACTCATTTTACCTCACCCTAAGTTGGCGGTGTTTAGAAAAAATGCTACTCCAACAATCAGGGTGCTTTCTTATGTAGATGAAGCTGGGCATATTGAGCTAGACCAGGCCATGCTTAGATTTTCTATTGATACCAATTCAGTTGTTGATAATGCTAGTGCAGGGGGGATGGTAGCCCCTATAAACATGAACACTGGAACGTTAGGCCCAGCTATTCATTCGGACGTATCTGTTTCTAATACAAGGATGGATAAGTTAAGTGACGATTTAGAAATAAGAGGTGTGAAGATTCCTTATTGGGCAGAGGCCCTTTCTCTAGTAAAAGATGTTCATAAGAACTTCCCATATAGATTAGTAGTTGGTTGGGATATTGTAATAACAGATAAAGGACCTGTTCTTTTAGAGGGTAACAATCAAGCAGGAATTTGCTTTATTCAAAGAGCACATGGGAAAACCATAGGCCAGACAAAAACAGGACAAGCTATGGCAAACCATGCTGACAAAGCTTTACAAGTGTTATACAATGGTGTTATTGGTGAGGGACAATTTGGCCAAGGTAAGATTGATTTATATGAAGGTTCTACTTTTAAAAAAGCATTAAGTTGGTTTATTTTAAAAAATGAAAAGACAATAGAGTTAACGGTTAGTGGTCAAGTACAAAATGTAGGTTACAGAAACTGGCTGCAGACAAAGGCAAAATCTCTAAAGGTAAGTGGATGGGTACAGAATAATCATGATAGAACTGTAACAGCTGTTTTAAAAGGCAGAGCTTTAGATATAGAATGGCTTGTTAGAGAGTGTTATATAGGCCCTAAAAAAGCAAAAGTTAAATCAATAACTGTTAAATGGGGAGAAAATTATAAAGATAATGGGTTTAGGATTATCAGATAAAGAACAGTGTTTGTAGTCAGTTTTATATCAATATTATTATTTGAATTTTTGGGGGTAGCAAAGTGAAATTAAAAAAAATAAAACCAAAAAAAATAGTGCAATTTCTGAAATTCCTTTATTATTGGATGCTTTGTACAACAATAGGAACTAAGGAGTTAGGGTTAAATCCATATAAAAAATCACCTGCAAAATATTGGATAACTAAAAGGGTTCCAGGTAATAAAAATTCAGCAGTTAAGCTTTCGATAAGAGGAAAAATTACCTGTGTAGGCTATAAAGGAAGATTAAGACGTAAGGCAAATTCAAACGGTGTTAAGGTTGCAATACGAAACAAAAATAAAGAAAATATAGAGGTAGTGCTTATTGGATGCGGAAAAGCAATAGAAAAAGTAGTTGAGCTTGCATGGAAAGGTACTAGTAGGTCTAGAGTTGAAAATATAATAGAAACCTGGTTTAACAAACCAATAAAATTAGAAGTAAATGAAAACATCAATGATCAAAATAACTGGTCTCAAGAAGTTGCTAATTTAAATGAAAAAGTTATTAAACATTTAGGGGATCTTGTAAAAAAAGCAAATGAGTATCCCGAGGGGAACTTTAGTGTTTCTGGTGAACTATATGAAGCTGCTAAAGAGAAGAATTTATTTATTACGCGTTTTGCTACGTGCAACTATATTGTTTCTCCTATTAAAGCGTTAGGTTTTCAAAGTACTTTGAACTCAAAAGTATCTACTACAGTTAGAGCAATTACAGATAATAAACATCTAACAAAAGAGTTTCTACACAATAATGGTTTGCCAGTACCTTTAGGTAGAATTTTTGAGAACTTAGATGATGCTAAGAAGTATCTCAACCAATGCACGTATCCGCTGGTAGTTAAACCTGTAGAAGGATCTTCAGGCTTCGGAATAACTGTAGATGTTCGTACTGAAGAAGAGCTTGAGGTTGCCTGGGACTATGCAAAAAATAGACATGAAAGTATTATTTTGGAAGAGCTTATTGAGGGAGTAGATATTAGAGTCATAGTTATTGGCGGCGTTGCTAAAGCTGCTCTTTTACGTGTCCCTGCAAACGTTATGGGGGATGGCAAAAAAACAGTAGCAGACTTGATTAATGAAAAAAATCAAGAGAGAACTAAAAATCCTCGCTTTAGCAGGACGCCAATTATAGCAAGTGATTACACCGAAAGCTTTCTATCAAAACAAGGACATTCTTTAACAACTATCCCCAAGAGTGGGGAACTAGTATTTTTACATCTTAAAGCTAATGTAGGAGCGGGCGCAGATGGCATCGTTATAACTGAGCAAATTCACCCTGATTTGATGCAACTTGCAGAAGAGGCGGCTAATTCCTTTGGAATAAATGACTATTGGGGAATTGATATATTGGCTCAAAGAATAGATTTGCCTCGTTCGAAGCAAAAATGTTGTATTTTAGAGGCAAACTCTAGAGCTTCTTTTGGTGGACCTCATTATCCTATCTATGGCAAGCCGACCAATATAGCCAAGCCATTATTAAACTATCTTTTTCCAGAAAAAACTGATGATAATTGCTATTTAGCCGTTGAAAAACTAGTTCGTCTACCTCTAAAGTTAGATTGTTCTTTTGAAGATTGGGCAAACAACATTGCTAATGAATTGTTAGTTAACCTAAAAGTAGACAACTCGCGTTCGCATACGGATGTAATTGTGTCTGGTCGCAAGCATCATATAGATTTCTTTTTAAACAAGCTATGGTGTTACAAAGGACCACAAGGTGAAGTAATAGATGAACAAAAAATTATTAATAAAGATGCGCAGCAAAGAGGAGAGTTATTAGACTCTAAAGCAGATTTAGAAACAAGAGGGTTTGATTATGTTGAGCATAAAGTTGATAGCTGGTTAGAAAATAGCGAGCTAGACTTAGATCAACACCTCTTTTTTAAAGAATTAACACGTCTAGGCTTTGAGGTTAACTTCTATTCTGGTAATTTGATTAAATTTAAAAAGGATGAATTAACAGGAGTTAGCTCCATGAGATTTAGTTCGATGTTTAGTGATGATGCGTGTAATAACAAGTTTCTTTTTAAAAAAATTATTACGAATCATTGTTTGCCAACACCTCGAGGAACAAAGTTTAAAGTTAACCAGAAAGAGAATATACTAAAATACTTTGATGCTTATGCCTCGTGTATCATCAGTAGTGTTAATATTACTGAACTAGAACCTAATAAAGTTAATTGTGTTAAAGAGTTAAAGAAATCATTAAAACAAGCTAAGTCTAAAGGAGTAAAGTATATATACCTTGAACAATTAACTAAAGGTTGGGATGTTAATATTATGGTAGCAGCAGGCGAGGCTATAGGTTCAATAATCAAAGAGCCAACTGCTATAATTGGCGATGGAGTTTCTACTGTGAGGGAACTGATAGAGCAAAAAAATGTATCTAGAGCTAAGAATCCAGTGTATGTGGACCAGGCTATTGAAATTGATACCTTGACAGATACTTTTACTATGCTAGGTATAAATTCAGGCGATGTTTTGGAAAGAGGTAAGAGAGTTGTTTTAGAAGATGACGTTAGCTATCAACTTGGTGGAGAAACAGTTAACATAGATAATTTGCTACACAAAGAATTTAAAGAACATGCAGTGGAAGCGGTCAAAGCTATACCCGGTTTGAAATATGGCGTTGTTAAAATGATAATTCCTGATCCAAAAAGGTCGGCTAAAGAACAAAAGTGGGCCATCTCGACAATTGACACCACCCCTTCAATATCGACATTCCATTTTCCGCTAAAAGGTTCATCGATAAACGTCATAGAAAAAGTAGTAGGAAGTTTATGTCTTGCAGAGTATGTAAGCACAAAAAAAAGTAAAAACTCACAAACAACTTAAAGCTAAAGGGTATGGTTTACCAAAACTTTACCCTTTTTGGCTGCTCTTTAAAAACGCTATGCCTATAATATATGAAATAACAGGAGGAACCATATGTTTCGAAAGTTGAAAAGAACATTAAAACACAACGCAGCGATTTTAAAAGTATATAAAACTGCTAGGCAAATCATAAAAATAACCCTGAAAGTTTTGCTAAATATAATTGGCTATGTTTTCATAGCTCCTTTTTCATTGATTGTCCCCAAAAAAAACCAAGTTGTTCTAACTAGTAGGTTCGGCGATTTTGAAGGAAATCTTAAATACCTTTTTCTATACTTGAATGATCTTGAACATCAGGAAACTGAGTTTATATTTTTGACAGATAAAGGAAAAGTATTTGATAAGTTGAATCAAAACAATCTTAAGGTATGGAAGTACCCTAAAATTTCGACTTTATTTAAACTTTTAACAGTAAAAGTGGTAATCGTAGATGGCAATGAGTGGGCTAGTCGGTTTAAACCTTTTTTTCTAATAAAAGCCAAAAAAGTTCAAATCTGGCACGGTACAGGTTTAAAAACAATCGGCCTTTTAAAACCAACCTATCAAAAACTATCTAAACTTCATAAAGCTGTAAGAAAAGAAAGTATATGTTACGACTTAGTAGCTCTTAGCTCGGATTATCAAGTTCAAACTAGGGGGAAGGCATTTAACTATAAAGATATGCTAGTAAATGGCCTTCCTAGAAACGACATATTTTTCAATGAAAATTTTCTAAAACGAGGGTTAACCTATGATGGATCCTCCATAGAGAAATACAAAAGATATAAAGAAGAGGGCTATAAGTTAGTCACATACACTCCAACTTGGAGAAAGCATCAAAATGATCTATATCAGCTAGACTTGGATAAGCTTAATGAGTTTGTCAAAAAGTACAATATAAAATTTATATTAAAACTGCACTATAAACATCAATGTAACCTACAAACAAAAAACTTAGAAAACATAATAGAGTATGATAAATATGCTGATATTTATCCTCTTTTAGCAATAACAGATCTGCTAATAACCGATTACTCCTCAATATATCTTGATTATCTATTGTTAAACAAGCCAATAGTGTTCTACCCTTACGATAGCAAGGAATATATAGATGGAGAAAGAGCACTGCTCTTAGATTATGATAAAACAACTCCTGGTGCCAAAGTATATTCTCAAGAACAATTACAAAGAGAAATCCACAAAACGCTTAACGAAAAAGATCAGTTTAAGGAAGAAAGGTTAAAAATGCAAAGACAATTTTTCAATTATGCCGACGGGAATTCATCCCAACGGCTATGGCACTATATTAAGGAAAATTTCTTGTAAGTGGAAAAGTGGAAACCCATTGTCAATTATAATTTTGCCCTTGACCTTACGCCACGTGCTCAACTATTGCTCAATCCACGAAAGGAGCCAGTGAAAATGTTTAAAAAAGCAATAAAAGAAGTCGCTATACTAACTAGTGCCATTGTAAACACAATATTCTACAACCTCAGCGGCTTTTCAAAAAGAAAAACCAATAGAGTAATTTTAGGCTCCTGGAGTGGTCACAAAATAGCGGACAATTCCCGCTTTTTCTTAGAGTATATAAAGGATAATGATGACTACGAAATAATTTGGTGCGGTCGTAAACATTTAAGAGATAGTCCAATCCTAGATCATCCAAACATAAACTTTGTGCAATACAACACACCCAAATGTCTCTACTATAGCCTAACCTCAAGTTATGCTTTTATTTGCAACACATATCGAGATATATCAACGTTAAATCTGCTTAAAGGGGCTACTATTGTTCAGCTGTGGCACGGATTTGGGCTGAAAAATACCCTTGCTTCCAAAAAAATGTCACCTGCAAGCAAGTTCTACTACCTTTTAGGGAGTGGCAGTTTCGAACAATACCATTACTTTATTTCATCTTCAGACCTTAATACTCAAAAAATGCTCTATACATTTCAAAACAACGGAATTACAGCAGAGCGGATTATCCTAAGTGGACAGCCTAAAAATGACTTTTTGTTAACAAAAAATACAGAGCAATTTAAGCAGTCTTTAAAACATAAATACTTTTTCAAATATAATATTCCACAAGACAAAAAAATAGTATTATATCTACCTACATTTAGGGAGCAAAAAACCTTCAGTTTTGGGGATATAGATCATCGATGCAAGCAAAACCTACAAAAAATATTATCAAGTAATGATACAATTATCATAGAAAAAAAACACTTTAAAGACAAATGTAAAAAGAACAACCAATCTAACAATCAGTTCACTTATATCATTGACAGTGATGAAGAAACCCAAGAACTTTTGCTAATTAGCGATATGCTAATAACTGACTACTCTAGTTGTTATCTAGAATATTTACTGCTAGACCGACCAATAATCCACTTTGCATATGATTTTGATATGTATAAAAATAGCGACAGAGGATTTTTCTTTAGCCTAGAGCAACTAGCAGCAGGACCAATAACTAGAAATCTAGCAGAAACACTAGATGCTATTGATGAACAATTAAAAGAAGATAGTTATAAAGTGCAAAGGCAGCAAATAAAACAAAAAGCTATGATGTATGATGAAGGAAAAAGTTGCCAAAAAATAATAAATACGATTCTTAAAAACGCCCACATACAGTACAAACTCAAATCACAACAAGGCAACTACCAGAGTACAAAAGGGTAGAATAATTTTTCTATAACGGCTGCTTAAAAGGAAGAGACATGTTTATTAAGCGGAGCTGTAGCTGCTGTAAAAGAACAAATGTTTCTGACGTTATTATGTACAACTACAGGGCTAAGGATAGGGGAACAGCGTATTAGCTGCTGATGCAACTAAAAGTGGAAGTGTTGATATATCTAGATACAATTAAAAGTCTACAGGGTTTAGTAGAATGTAAAGTAAGTTGGGCTGTAAGACAGGCAAGTAATATTGAACTATACTGTGAACAACTAGATATCTATATAATAAGTTTCTAGGACGAGGGTAAAACTTGTCCTAGTTTTTATGTAAGAGTGGAACTAAGGGAATTTTGGTTTGGGCATGAATCATTATTTAAAGACAATAATAGATTTATTAAGTTTTTGTGCTCAACAATTGACATTCGTCTTTTAGGAATAAAAAATATAAAACGAAGCTTACACTTATGATATAATTATTAAATTAGATAATATAAATGTATAATAAGTTTACGATGTATAGGAGAGTGAAATATGGAAAATAATGAAAGAAAATGGTTGCCGAATTTAGAAAATTCCATTCCTAAAGAGGCATATGGATACAAATTGTGTATGTATACGATTGCTTTAGAAGCTTGGCGTAGAGGTTTAAAGGTGAAATTCTATAATATTTATATTGATGGAAAAAGGAGAGTAAGGTACACAATAAGTAACGGTGAAAAAAAATATGAATTTGCAGTGTCACGAGGAGGCAAAGTTACTAAAGAAGCTACTAATATCTGTTTAGATAAGGCATTAACAAAAAAATACTTGAAAAAGGGAAACGTTTGTATCCCAATGGGATATAAATTTAATAAAAATGATAGCCTAGAATCAATTCTACAACAATTAAAAAACACTCCCTATCCACTAGTTGTTAAACCCGTAGACAGTAGTGCTGGAAGGGGAGTTTTTACTAATATCACTAACAACGAGGAGCTTGTTGAAGCTATTACAACATTAACAGATAATTTAAAAGTAGAGGACATCATTGTTGAGCAATATGTTCAGGGAAGCGATTATCGCATATATGTTATTGGTGATAAAGTTGTTGGAGCAGTTACTAGAGTGCCTGCGTTTGTTTGCGGAGATGGAAAATTAACAGTCAAACAGTTGATTGCCGAAAAAAATAAAAAACGAAAGCAAAATCCTTATACCCATGGTAGACTAATTAAAATAGATAGAGATTTAAAAAAACATTTGAAAAAGACAAATATAACTTTATCGTATATTCCCGAAAAAGGAGAAAGAATAAACCTAAGAGAGAAGAGTAACGTTTCTTCAGGAGGGGAGCCGACAGAGATAACATCGGAACTTACAGAAAATGTTAAAAAACTTGCTGTAGATGCTATTAATGCTGTGCCGGGGTTACACCAAGGGGCTGTTGACATTGTGGCAGACTTAAAAAGTGATATAGGATATGTATTAGAGATTAACTCAAAAGCTCAAATTAGCATGCATACATTTCCAGAGTCAGGAACTGCACAAGATGTACCTTCTGCAATTATAGATTATTATTTTCCAGAAACAGTTAATAACAAAAAAATAAATAATAGCTATTTTGATTTTAAAAGTGTACTTAAGCCATTAGAGAATAACTTGATAAAAGAGGTGGGAATCCCATCGGCCCCTAAATTGAATTATAATGCTTTTAAGTATACCATATGTGGAAAAGTACAAAGGGTTGGTTACAGAAATTGGGTAGTAAAAAAAGCTGGGGCACTTCAGTTAAATGGTTTTGTGCAGAATATAGAAAACGGAAGTGTTCAAATTATTGTATCAGGAAAGAAAAATAACCTAGAAGAGTTCGATAAGATAATTTCTGATACTGCTCCTCGAAAAGCAAATGTTCAAGATGTTACCTGCGAAAAGTACTCAAGACCTGTTAAACTAGGTTTTGAAATTATAAGACCAAATCTAACTGAAAAACAGGTAGACAGGTTAATATATGAAAATATTAGTTTAAAGAAGGAGTACAGGAAATTATTAAAAAAATATAATAGAGTACTTAAAAAATATAACAGTGTACTTAAAAGCCGAGCTTGGAAGTCGATTGAATTTTTTAGAAAATTATTAGGTAGAAGCTAAGTATAACGCATAAATGACGAAACGAACGTGCGTAAGATATAACAGCCTAGAAGAAAATAAGGGAAAACCCTCGTCTCTGTTTTGCGTATATAAAACACCAGCTTAGATACCAAACTGAGTAACTAAAAGAGCTTTTATCATAGCTCTTAACGTTTCAACATCTCTACACCAGTAGAGGTGTTTTTACATAATTATACATAGGGGCACAATATATAAAACTGGCTTTGTTATAAACGACTATGCTGCTGTTGTTATTATCTATTTTTTAAATATAACTATAGAAGAGGAGGAGTGAAAATGTTTTACATAACAGGGGATACCCATGGGGACTTTACTAGAATTGAAGATTTTTGCGATGAATATGGCACTACCAAAGCAGACACTATTATTATACTAGGAGATGCGGGAATCAACTATCATCTTAATGAGAGAGATAACCAGTTAAAAGAAAAATTAGCCAAACTTCCCATCACTTTATTTTGTATTCATGGCAATCATGAGGAGCGCCCTTACTTGATTGATAGTTATGATGAAAAAATGTGGAATGAAGGACTAGTTTATTATGAAAAACAATACCCGAATATCTTATTTGCTTCCGATGGTGAAATATATAACTTTGAAGGAAATAAAGTTATCGCAATAGGTGGTGCTTACAGCGTTGATAAAAATTATAGAATACGGGGAAACATGCCATGGTTTGAATCAGAACAGCCTGATGAAAGAACCAAAGAATTTATAGAACATAAATTAGAACAAGCAAACTGGAAAGTAGATTTTGTGCTTTCACATACAGGGCCATTAAAATATGTGCCAGAAGATGAGTTTTTGCCAATGATTGATCAAAGTGGTGTTGATCAGTCAACAGAAGAATGGTTAGACTTTATCGAAGACAAATTAGATTATGAATTATGGTATTTTGGACATTTCCATTGTGATAGAATGGCAGACCAAACTATAATACTTTTTGAAGATATCATAGATTTGGTAGATGCTAGCTTTTGAACAATTAATTTTCTAAAAGAGTTTGATGAAGCAAAAACCTTAACACCCCTTTTTCAAAGGGATGTTAAGGTTTTTATCTTCTATTTCTTTTCAACGCATCTTCTAAATATTTGACAATTATGCTATTGAGTTTTTCAGGGTAAATCTCGTCTATCGCTGTTATGTACTGAAGCAACCAAAACTTCATACTATTTATTGAGCTATTTACATGCACTCTAAAATAATTTTTATCGATAGGGGTGATTTTAACACCCTCCCCAAAGCAATCTATAACTTGATCTATCATCGACTTTTACTACGTGATATATTTGGTATTGGGAGCTAAACTATGTTTTGCAATCAACTAAGGTTTTGGTTTTAAGTTATAGCTATAGGTACCATGGAGGGTGGACAAAAAAAGACACACTTTTATTTTTTTTGTTGGATTTATGGCAACCCGTAAAGATAATGACTATACAACCATAAATCAAGATATAAAATTGGTAGCAAAAGATATTTTAGCAGCTGAAAAAACTATAGCTAAAAATAGTGCTAAATCAAATAGAAAAGTAGGATTTATATCATAAAGAAAGCTTTACCATGGATAATATTTAACTACCGCTCAAATCTAGTGGAGCTTGTATTGTCAAAAACAAGCTCCAAAAAGGGAGAAATAACCTTACTTAGCAACTTGTACTAACGACAAAGTATAACAATTCTTAAAGGAGAATAGGCCTTTTTGTCGAATAAATATTAATATGAAGTTTTTTTGTCCTTGTGTGACATATGTTGTTAATTAGCGCTGCTATATTATATAGGAAACAAAGCAGAACAGTAGTTTGAATTTACAAAGTTGTCGAAAGAAGTCGCAAAAAAAGTCTTGTCCATGTAAGGATTTTATACTAAACTATTAAATGTGGAAATGATTGGAGGGGAAAAGATTGCTAATCGAAAAAACACTAGCTTTACTTAATAATCTAACTGCTAAGTTTAGAAAGACAGTTTTGTTTTTTTCAGATACTATTTTAATTAACATAGCTCTTTCGATTTCAATATTCACCACATATAAAGCAAACCCTTTAGTTATATATGATAGATACCTGCTATTTGCATTTATAACTACAGTATGTATGTTGTTATCTTTTAGTTATTATAGACTTTATTCATCCCTTTGGCGGTACGCCAGCATAGAAGAGCTCATGCTCATAGTTAAAGGCGTAACTATAGGAACAATGATCATTTTTATCGGGCATACCATTATTGGACCCGGTGACCATGTTCGAATGTTTTTTGCTTTTTATTCTTATAATTTACTATCTGTAGGAGGAAGTCGTTTAGCATATAGAGTTCTAAGGCGAGCAAAGATGGGGGTAATGAATAGTAAAAATTGTCGTAGCCGTGTGATGATAATTGGAGGAGGCCAAGCAGGTCAGATAATTATAAAGGAAATGTTTCAAGCGCCAGATACATATAAATATCCTGTTGCCGTAATAGACGATGATTACTGTAAGCACCATAGAAGGATGCACGGAGTACCTATAGTAGGTGGAAGGGAAAACATCATAAAAGCTGCTAAAGAATACAAAGTTGATGAAATAATAATAGCAATGCCATCGGTAAGCCGCAGAGAAACACGGCAAATTTTAAATATATGTAAACAAACCAACTGCAAAGTTAAGACACTTCCAGGCATGTACGAATTAATCGATGGGAAAATCGACATCAAACAAATTCGAGATGTGCAAATAGAAGATCTTTTGGGACGTGAACCGGTAGAAGTTAACTTAGGCGATATCACCCAATACATAGAAAACAAAACAGTTTTAATCACAGGAGGAGGAGGCTCCATAGGCTCAGAGCTTTGCCGTCAAGTTCTAAAATATAACCCCACAAAACTTGTCATTGTCGATAATTATGAAAACAACGCTTATGAGATTCAACAAGAGCTAATTCGAAAATACGGCCAAGCCATCGATCTTGAGGCAATAATCGCCTCAGTAAGAGAAGTTTCTAGAATGGATGAAATCTTTGAAACATACAAGCCAAGCGTTGTATTTCACGCAGCGGCCCACAAGCACGTACCTTTAATGGAAAAAAGTCCTTTAGAGGCAGTAAAAAACAACGTATTTGGCACGCTAAACACAGCGCAGATGGCCGATAAGCACAATGTCAAGCGATTTGTGCTTATATCCACCGACAAAGCAGTAAACCCGACAAACATAATGGGAGCCACAAAACGCTTAGCAGAAAAGATCATCCAATCTATGGACAAACAAAGCGAAACTGACTTTGTAGCTGTAAGATTTGGAAACGTACTAGGAAGTAACGGCAGCGTAATACCGCTATTTAAAAATCAAATAGCACAAGGCGGCCCCCTAACAGTAACTCACCCAGAAATAACAAGATTCTTCATGACCATACCAGAAGCAGTGCAGCTAGTAATCCAAGCAGGCTCAATGGCAGAAGGTGGAGAAATCTTTGTCCTAGACATGGGAGAGCCAGTAAAAATAACCGACTTAGCACAAGACCTAATTAAACTATCAGGTCTAGAGCCAGATAAAGACATAGAAATCCAATTCACCGGCCTAAGACCGGGAGAAAAACTATACGAAGAACTGCTAATGGCAGAAGAAGGCCTAAAAGGCACCCACCACGAAAAAATATTCGTAGGCAAACCCCTAGTAGACAACCCAAAAGAAGTACTGGAAAGCCTAAAGTACCTAGAAAAATTGGTGGAAAAAGGGGAAGATCTATCAACAATAGAAGCAATGAAGAAACTGGTGCCGACGTATCGCCAGACTGGGTAGCGGTGAACGATTGTTTAACAGTAGCTAAGGATTTAGTTACTAGTAACTAGTATCTAGTATCTAGTAACTAGTAACTAGTAACTAGTAACTAGTAACTAGTATCTAGACTAGCAACTAACCACTAGCAACTAACAACTAACAACTAAGCACTGGGGGTTAAATCCATGTACACTGACGTAAGCAAATTACAAGTACATCAAAAATCTCATAAATTAGTATTGAAGGTTTATGCAATAACCAAAGAGTTTCCCAAAGAAGAGCAGTTTGGCTTAACTTCTCAGATGAGAAGGGCTGCAGTTTCTGTGCCCAGTAACATATCTGAGGGAAAAGCAAGAGGTTCAAACAAAGATTACCGAAGGTTTTTGTTAATGTCTAGAGGTTCTTTAGCTGAATTAACCTATCAGTTGCTTTTGGCGAAAGATCTTAAGTATATAGAGGCAGACCAATACGAAGATCTTTTAAATCTAGCTGATGAAGTGGGTAAGATGTTGAATGGACTGATTGGAAGGCTGTAGGGGACCTAGCCACTAGTAACTAGTAACTAGTTACTAGTTACTAGTTACTAGCTGCTAGCTACCAAATAAAATATTGAATGGAAACACCGAACTGAGCAGTGACTTTCAATAAACCACAACATGTAGTAGTTGAGAAAAATGAAAACCACAACATATATGGCTTTACCCCTTTTTACACATCACCTAAAGGGTGAACAGGAAAGGATAAAAAGTGGTTTGAAGTCAATGATACCAGGGGTCTATTTTCTTGAATAGGGTATGCGACGTGACTATCGAGTTTCAATAAACCACAAGATGTAGTAGTTGCAGTGTCACACCACATACTACATGTATGGTTTTATCCCTACTTTTAAATCACGTTTATTACTATGAACAAGGGATAAAAAAAATGGGCAAAAGCCCGTATTTTCAGGGGTCTAGAAATTTGTCCATGTTTACGACGTGACTATTGAGTTGGAATAAACCACAAGATGTAGTAGTTGCAGTGTCACCCCACATACTACATGTATGGTTTTATCCCTACTTTTAAATCACGTTTATTACTATGAACAAGGGATAAAAAAATGGGCAAAAGCCCGTATTTTCAGGGGTCTAAAAATTTGTCAATGTTTACGACGTGACTATCGAGTTGGAATAAGTAGAAAAAATATGTATGACAACATACACTGTTCAAATGATCGGAGGAATAATAATGAATTACTTGGTAGTAGTAGCGCATCCAGATGATGAAGTACTAGGTGCAGGTGCAACAATGTATAAACTAGCTAAAGAGGGGCATACGGTCAATGTTTGTATTCTCTCGGGTGAAGTAAATGCAAGAAATAATAAACCAACATCCGAAGAGCTAAATGATGATGTAAATAGTTCAATGGATACAATTGGTGTTAATAAAGTTTTCAAAGGTGGTTTTCCTAATATAGAGTTCAATACCGAACCACATCTAAAACTAGTACAGTTTATTGAAAAGGCTATAGAAGAAACCCAAGCAGAGGTGGTATTTACCCACCATCCAGCTGACTTAAATAATGATCATCTTCATACATCGATAGCCTGCCAGGCCGCAGTAAGGTTGTTTCAGCGCAACCCAGAAATAACACCCCTTAAAGAACTACTATATATGGAAGTTCCTTCGGCTACAGAATGGGCACTTAATAAAAGCATGGGGCAGTTTTCTCCTAATACTTTTATTGAAGTAGGAGAAGAAGCTATTAATAAAAAGATTAAAGCCTTAGCCCAATATAGAGGGGTTATGAGACCTTTTCCACACCCTCGGAGTGACGAAGCACTAAAGGGGCTTGCAGCGTATAGGGGTGGTCAAGCAGGTATGAGATATGCCGAAAGTTTTGAAAGTGTCTTTAAAAGAGGATTTTAACTGAGAGGTGAACACAAGTGAGTAGGAAAATAGCGTTTGCAACTTGTGTCCAATTAGGACTAAGTTGTATAGAGGAGATTTATCGTATTGGCGGCAACCTTGATTTGTTAATATCCCTTAATGACGGTAGGGATAAGAAAAAGTCAGGTAGGGTTTATCTTGATGCAATAGCTGAAAAGTACAATGTGCCGCTTATCAAAATTAATAATATTAATGATGCAGAAGTTATTGAGTCTCTTAAAGAGCACAATATCGACTGGTTGTTTATTATAGGATGGTCACAAATTGCAAGAAAAGATGTGCTGAATGCACCGTCAAAGGGTTGTATAGGTATGCATCCAACACTACTTCCAATAGGAAGAGGAAGGGCAGCAATCCCATGGGCGATAATCAAAGGACTTGATAAAACGGGTGTCACCATGTTTAAGCTTGACGAGGGTGTAGATACGGGAGATATTATCGGCCAAGGTGTTATCGAAATCAATAAAGGTACAACTGCTACAAAACTTTATAAGAAAGTCAATGATACACATGTCGAACTTATTTCAAAATACTGGGGAGACATCGTTAATGATAAAGTAAATCCTATAAAACAGGATGATTCAAAGGCTACTGAGTGGCCAGGCAGAAAACCAGAAGATGGTGAGTTATCAAGATCAATGACCATGGATGAAGCGGACAAATTGGTAAGGGCTGTAACTCATCCATACCCAGGCGCTTTTTATAAAGTCAATGATAGAGTGATAAGGGTATGGTCAGCTAAGGTTGATTCAAGTGAAGGTGAAATCAAATTACGAGATGGGTACTTAACACCTATCGATTATGAAATTGAGGGATAAAGATGCAAAAGGCAATTAAAAGATTAATAGACATTGTTCTCTCTTTAATAGTTATAGTAGTATTTTTACCTATATGGATTATTGTTGCCATTTTAATTAAAATAACTTCAAAAGGGCCTATATTTTTTTTACAAGACAGACCAGGACAGCACAAGAAGATATTTAAAGTTTACAAGTTTAGAACTATGAAGCCTGGTTCGGATAAGATGGTTAAAGGGCAAGAGGTTATGAAGGATGATGATAGAGTAACTTCCATTGGTAAGTTTTTAAGAAGAACAAAAATAGACGAGATTCCACAGACACTTAACGTCCTGAAGGGGGAAATGAGCCTTGTTGGCCCCAGACCAGAAAGAATTGCTTCTCTTGAAGAATACGATGATAAAATATCAAAGAGGCTTAATATGAAGCCAGGGATGACAGGTCTTGCTCAGGTGAGCGGGAATATTTACTTGGGTCTTCAAGAAAGATATAAGTTTGATATTTATTATGTAGAACATTTTAGCATATGGTTGGATGTTAAGATAATCTTTAGAACTGTGGGAGTTGTGCTATTTGGTGAGGATAGATACGTAGATAAGTGTTTGGTTAATCTGAATTCTAGTCAAAGGGGTGCTTCTCTATGAAAAAAATACTAATTACAGGAGAAGGCAGTTATATTGGCACTTCATTTGAGAACTGGGTAAGTCAACGGCCAGGTAAATATAAGGTGGAGACTATAAGTGTTAAAAATGATAAGTGGAGAAGTTTATCATTTAGTGATTATGATGTGGTCTATCATTTAGCAGCTGTAGTTCATGTTAAAGAGAAAGATGCAGACAAGTATTTTAAGGTAAACAGAGATCTTGCTGTTGAGATTGCTAAGAAAGTAAAAGCAGAAGGCGTTAAGCAGTTCATCTTTTTAAGTACTATGGGTGTTTATGGTATGGAGACAGGTTTTATAGACGAAAATACGAAGCCTAACCCAAAGACACCATATGCGGAGTCGAAGCTAGAAGCAGAAGAATTATTAAAAGGATTAACAGATGATTCTTTTAAGGTAGCAACATTGAGGCCGCCGATTGTTTATGGGAAAGATTGTAGAGGAAATTATCCTAAACTTGCTAGCATGGCTTTAAAATCGCCAATCTTTCCAAACATAAAGAATGAACGGAGTATGATTTTTGTTGATAATTTGTCTGAATTCGTAAAACTTATAATAGATAAAGAATTGAGTGGGCTTTTCTTTCCTCAAAATAAAGACTACGTAAATACAACTGAGCTTGTCCAGTTAATTGCGAAAGCTCATGATAAAGAACTTAAATCAACTGGAATTTTTAACCCTTTAGTGTCTTTAGGGATAAAAATGTCAGAGACATTTGGTAAAGTATTTGGTTCATTTACTTATGACATGAAGATGCCAGGTGGCCCTGTAGAATTAGAATATGAGGCTTGTTCGTTTGACGAATCTATTGAGCGGACGGAGAAATAGATTAGTAAGGGGTAGAAATATTGTGGAACAACATGATAACTTTAAATACAGTGTTTTAATGTCTGTTTATATACATGAAGAGCCGTCTTTTTTAAAACAAAGTATAGAGAGTATGTTAAATCAAACATATGAGCCTGATGAAATAGTTATAGTTAAAGATGGCAAATTAACTAAACAGCTAAATGAAGTTATAAACCAGTACTATGAGTTAGATCCTAATTTATTTACTATAGTAGAATTAGAAAATAATGTTGGTTTAGGCTTAGCCTTAAATGAAGGTTTAAAGAAATGCAGAAATGAATTGGTAGCAAGGATGGATACAGATGATGTATCTTTACCAAATAGATGTGAGCTTCTTGTAAACGAATTTCGCACAGATAAAAAGTTATGTATTGTAGGTAGCTATGTAGATGAATTTATTTCAGATACGAAAAAAATCATATCGTCGAGAATAGTGCCGTTGGAACATTCAGAAATACTAAAGTATTCTAGAAGAAGGAATCCTTTCACACATCCAGCAGTTATGTATAAAAGAAGTAAAGTCTTAGAATTGGGTGGGTACAGAGACTTTAGACGAAACCAAGATTTGGAGCTATTTGTTAGGATGCTAAATAATAATTGCTTATCAAAAAATATTGATAAACCGTTGTTGCTGTTTAGGGCAAACCAAGAAAACCTGAAACGGAGAAAAAGTTGGCAAAAATGTAGCAGTTATATTAAGTTAATCTTCATGTTTTGGCGAAAAGGATACTCAAAACTATATGATGTAATTATTATAGCTTTAAGTCAATTAGTAGTGTTTATTATTCCAATTAAATTATTTGAATGGGTATCTAACAAAATTCTTCGAAAGGCTTCCAGATAGGAGTTGTACTATGATAAAAAAAATAGAGGAAAGTGTTAATTCAAAACTAAATAATTTGCCGGTAATGAAAAAAAGTGTAAAACGTGTATATCAGCTACTAATGTACGCAATGTCTCCGAAAATAAAGTCTGAAGGCGAAATTATTAGAATTTCACCTCAAGATGGCTATGAATATTTCTTCGGTTATTATGATAAATCTCCTTGGGATATTTCGGATCGATACATTCTTTGTTTAAGAGCTAAGAATACTACGAAATCTGTGGCTCCGAAAGAACCTGCTGATATTATTCTAATAGATACCAAGAACGATAACTCGTATGAAGTGATTGCAAAAACTAAAACTTGGAATGTTCAACAAGGGTGCATGCTTCAATGGCTAGGACCGCGTTTTTCTGAAAAAATAATATATAATGATTTTAGAAATGGAGAATATTGTTCTGTTATTTTAAATATCAGGACAAGAAAAGAAAAAGTTCTTGACATGCCAGTTTATGCTGTCTCAAACAATGGGAAATTTGCTCTAACACTGGATTTTTCAAGATTACATAGGTTGAGAAAAGGTTATGGATATTCGAATCTAAAGGAAATAACTGCTAATGAAAAATGTCCAGTAAAGCCCTGTATATGGTATATCAATCTTGAAACTAACGAAACAAAGCCGATATTAAAATATACTGACTTTGCGAACTTTGAAAGTAGAACAGAAATGAAGGGAGCTGAACACAAGGTTAACCATATCATGTTAAATCCTTCGGGGAATCGCTTTATGGTGCTCCACAGATGGTTCAATGGTACGCAAAAGTTTACAAGGTTGGTGACAGCCAATATAGATGGAAGTGATTTGTTTAATTTAAGTGATGATAATATGACTTCACATTGCTATTGGAAATCTGATACTGAGATATTAGCTTATGCTAGGAAAAAAGAGATAGGCACTGGTTATTACTTAATGAGAGATAAAGTAAATCAGTATACTCATATGTGGCCTGAATTAATTTCGGATGGGCACCCTAGTTACTCCCCTAATAGAAATTTTATAGTAACTGATACCTACCCTAATAGATCGAGAGTTGCCTCCATTTATCTTATAAAGGAAGAAAAAGTAAAAACACTAGCAAAAGTATTTGCTCCATTTAAGTATGATAATGACTTCAGGTGCGACTTGCATCCTAGGTGGAGCAGAAACGGCTTAAAGATCTGTTTTGACTCAACACACATGGGGGAGAGAGGATTGTTCGTTATTGAAGTAGATAAGAGAGGTGAGAAATTTTGGAAATAGGAAAAGTTTCTTGTATAATTCCAACTTATAAACGAAGTGATTCACTTATTAGGGCAATAAATAGTGTTTTATCTCAGAGTTATGATAATCTAGAGATTATAGTTGTAGATGACAATAATCCAAATGATGAATATAGTTTGAAAGTTCAGGAAAGATTGTTAACCATACAAGATGAACGGTTAAAGTATATCCAACAGACAAAGCACATCAACGGGGCAGCTGCACGTAATGAGGGGATTCTAGCTGCAAGAGGAGAGTACATTGCTTTTTTAGATGATGATGACGAGTGGGGCTCTAAAAAACTTGAAGATCAAATATCAAAGCTGAAAAGTGACCCATTAGTCGGGGGAGTATCTACTCTGTACTCATTATGTGCTGATGGAAAAGTGTTTCGTGTATGTAAGCCTTATACAGGGGAAGGGTTGCATAGAAAAATATTACAGCGGTCAGTATCCGTGTTCACTTCAACAGTTGTTTTTAGAAAAGAAGCACTATCTAGATCAGGTTACTTTGATACATCTATGGTAAGGCACCAAGATCTACAACTTTTATTGGATTTTTTATCTAAATATAAATTAACTGTAGTAAATAAGCCTCATGTTATGATTCACACGGATATTGGAGGAAATCGTCCAACAGCAAAAGAGTTCATACAGATAAAGGAACTATTCTTTGAAAAAATGAAGTCGCATTTTGAAAAGTATGATCTAAAAACCCGTAAGAGAATATATTCTGCTCACTATTTTGAAATTATTTTACTGGCATTGAGAGAAAAAAAAGTTAACTTAGCTATTCTTTATTGGTTAAAAATAGGCCTGAGACCCTCAGCATATATTGATTTATTTATAAGATTTAGAAATAGATAAAACTTAAATAAAGTAAGCACAAATTATTACTTTGGAATACTGGGAAAGAGAGGAAATAAATGTCGAAAACTAAGATTGGTGACGTCACTTCTTACAGAGTTTTAGTATTTACGTTCATAACTTTACTTTTAAATTTTCAAATAGAGCAACGTGTCACCATAGTACCGTATGCAGAACATCTTGTCGTTGGAATACAAACTTCCATAGCTATCTTTGCACTTTTTCATATTAAATTAAAAACAAATAGCTATAATATTATTATTTTAGTAACATGGGCTATATTGTTATTGTGGTCTTTAATGACTGGGTTATGGAGTGAATTTCAAATATTAACTTTGCAAAGAACTTTTTTTGTTTTTGGCTTAGGGCTAATACTATTAATTTTAGTTTATAGTGATAATAACCCACTAAAAACTTTTATTAGGACAAATTATATTCTATGTTATATAGGTCTGTTTGTCTCAATGTATGGGTTAGCAGTTTGGTTTTTTGGTGAGATATTCACTATAAATGGACAGATGTTTCAAATATGGGATTTAGGCTCATTTAGCTTGCAACAGAACATAAGGGGGTTTTATCAAGGCCAAAGTTCAGCAGTACGCATATCCTCACTGTTTGGTAACCCTAATAGGTTTGCCATTATGCTAATATATACCTTAGTTTCAACAACAACATTATTTTCATTAAGAAAGTTAACATACAAAAAGTTCATTGTATTTATGATGGTACAAATGATTGCCTTATTCTTGACAAGTTCACGTGCTGGTATTGTATTTGCATTATTTGCAGTAGCACTAGTATTAGTTTTTACGAAAAGAGAGATTAGAACTACGCCTTTTAAATCAATATTCATTTTATTTTCGTTCATTATAATTTCTTTCGCAATTACAATTAATAAGGACTTATTCTACTCTTTTTTTTCTACACGTTCCTCTCTTCTTGCCGGCAGAGAAGAAGCCTGGGCAGTTGGATTGGAAATTTTTGGGTCAAATCCATTTCATGGCCTAGGTTTCGGGGTGTCATCTGAAGTTTTAAACTCAATGTTTAATATTACTATTACTTTACATAACTTGTACATAGCCCTCTTGGTGGAGTTAGGAATAATGGGATTGTTGCTATTTATTTTCATTACTTTCGTTGCTATTTTCAGGGGGGGAGGGATCCTATTAGATTATAAAGTTAATTCAAACCTAAGAAAGTGTATAGTGTCAAGTTTAGCGTTGATAACAGCTTTGACCCTATATCAATTTTTTGAGATTATTACTCTAAGGTACTCATTCTTTGGAATTTATTGGGTTTATCTAATTGGGTTTGTTACTGCTACAATTTATCGCAAAGATTGATTAACTACTCTCTCAATGTTTATTTACTTTTCTTATTTTAACTTACTATTTATCAATTTAAAATAAACCAAATAATTTAAATTGATAAATAGTATAACAGCTGATGATCTATAAAATATAATACTAAAGGATTGGAAGACAATGAAAGAAGGTAGAATATTACTTAAGTTTATACGTCGTCCCGAGTGTATAAGTTATTTGTTAAAAAAAAGATTCACTAATTTATCTAATAATCAATTTGTTCGAAGTGCCCTTACCATGTTGTCAGGCACTGTTATAGCTCAGATAATAGCTATGGCCTTTTCACCAGTTATTTCACGAATTTATGGGCCCGAAGCCTTCGGGGTATTTGGGGTCTTTACTTCTATAGTAGCAAGCGTTGGGCCAGTTGCAGCATTAACATATCCTATTGCTATTGTGTTACCCAAAGAAGATTCAGAGGCAAATGCATTATTTCGCTTATCATTATTGGTTTCGCTAATAACATTTTTACTAATGGCATTAACTATTACATTTTATGGAAACTCTATTTTGGCGATTCTTCAGGTTGACGTATTGATGCCATACTTAATGTTTATACCACTGATGGTATTGTTTGATGGTAGTTTTCAAGCTTCGCAGCAATGGATGATTCGAAAGAAAAAGTTTAAATTTAGTGCTAAGGCAGCAATTTTACAAGGTATAGTAGTTAATGTAACAAAAGCAGTTATAGGTTTTTTCTTTCCATTATCTATTAGTCTTGTTGCTATCACGACATTAGGGAAAGGACTTTATGCTTCATTGCTAGCATACGGAACTGGTATAACTTTTAATTTAAAACTGTTTGCAGAAAGTTTTAATAAAAAGGAGTTATTATCTTTTATAAGGTTAGGGAAAAAATATTACGACTTTCCAATATACCGCACACCACAAGTTTTTATCAATGGTGCGTCTGAAGGTTTACCTGTCATAATGCTGAGCATTTTTTTTGGGCCAGCGACAGCAGGGTTTTATTCACTAAGTAAAAAAGTCCTTGTTATGCCTACACAATTGATCGAACAATCAGTTGGTAATGTATTTTACCCTCGCGTAACAGAGGCAGCATATAATGGGGAAAATATAACAAAGCTCTTAATAAAGGCCAGCTTGTCTTTGGCAGCTTTAGGCTTGATTCCCTTTGGTATTGTTATATTGTTTGGACCACAATTATTTAGTATTGTTTTTGGGGCAAATTGGGCTAGCGCAGGAGAGTATGCTAGGTGGTTGTCATTGTGGAGCTATTTTAAGTTTATTACTAAACCATCTATAAAAACACTTCCAGTTTTAAAAGCTCAGAGGTTTCACCTGGTGTTTACCATTTTTAGTATTCTTGTGAGGTTATGCGCACTAATTATTGGTAGTTATATATTTAAGAGCGATGTTATTTCAGTTGCTTTATATGGAACTACTGGAGCAATAATGTATATTATCCTAACCTTAGTGACTATTTTAAAAAGCACCCCAAAATATACACGTTATTTATAATTATAAAATTGTTAGACTGTGATGATAGGAGGAAAAAGAAGTGAAAAGAATGCTTATAGCTGGATCAGCTGGTTTTATAGGTTTTCATCTATCCAACTTATTACTAAATAAAAATTGTCAAGTAGTAGGCCTGGATAATCTAAACACATACTATGATCCAAAATTGAAAGAAGATCGCCTAGAAATACTTAACAAATACGAAAATTTTGAATTTTACCAAGTGGATCTACAAGACAAAGAAGAAATTGATAAGCTATTTAAATATTATAACTTCGACTACGTAGTTAACTTAGCAGCTCAAGCAGGCGTAAGATATTCAATTAAAAACCCATATGCCTATGTAGATTCAAACCTAGTAGGTTTCATGAACATTCTAGAAGCATGCAGAAACAACCCGGTAAAACACTTAATTTACGCTTCTTCAAGTTCGGTTTACGGTGGCAACAAAGAAATACCATTTTCCACTAATCATAGTGTAGACCACCCAGTAAGCCTTTATGCATCAACCAAGAAGTCTAACGAACTTATGGCTCATACCTATAGTCACTTGTATGGCATCCCGACAACAGGGTTAAGGTTCTTTACAGTTTACGGTCCTTGGGGACGTCCTGATATGGCCTACTTCTCTTTTACAAGGGATATTCTAGAGGGTAATCCAATAAAGGTGTTCAACCACGGTAAAATGGAAAGAGACTTCACCTATATAGACGACATAGTAGAAGGAGTTTATAAACTAATCCCAAAAGCGCCAAAACCAAACCCAGAATGGGACGAAACAAAACATGACAGAAGCTCAAGCTTCGCCCCATACAAAATCTACAACATAGGTAACAACCAACCAGTAAAGCTAGAAAAATTCATCTCAGTTCTAGAGGACAAGCTAGGCAAAAAAGCCAATAAGCAGTATGTGGACATGCAACCAGGGGATGTTGTAAGAACTTATGCTGATGTAACTGATTTGGAAAAGGATGTAGGGTTTAAGCCTAATACAAGTATTGGAGATGGGTTGGGTGAATTTGTAAGGTGGTATAAATCCTATTACGGGTTTTAAGAAACAAGTGTATTGTCAATAAATTATTGTTGCCACACAAATTAGAGTATTCGGGGTAAGGGATAAAATAGTACAATAGACAAGTACAGGGAGGGCATCAAAATGAAGGAACTAATTACCTTATATATACCGTCTTTAAATTTAGGAGGAATAGCTAAAAATACTATAAGATTAGCTAAAGGTTTGATTGCTATGGGGTATGATGTTGATGTAGTTGTTGTCAATTATAAGGGCGAGTATGTGAAGGACTTGCCATCAGAGATTAATATTGTTAATTTAAATTCTAAGAAAGCGATGTTTAGTATACCTAAACTTGTTTCCTACTTAAGAAGAAAAAGGCCGAAAGCTTTAATTTCAGCAAATGACTATACCAATATAATTGCTATAATAGCTAAGAAACTTTCTGCTGTAAAATGCAAACTAATTATATCAGTAAGAACTAATGTAACTACGCATTGTAAGAATGCTAAAAGTATTAAGGAAAGGCTACTGGTACCTTTACTAATTAAGAAAGCCTATCCACTATCAGATTATATCGTATCAGTTTCAAAAGGGGTTCAGGAGGACCTAGTTAGTAATTTTAATATTCCAGAAAATAAGAGTGTGGTAATATACAACCCTATCTTTGATGAGAGTATTTTAGAAAAGAAATTGGAAGAACCTAATCATATTTGGTTTGGTAAGGCAAACACAATTTTGTTGAGCGCAGGAAGATTGACTCAACAAAAGGACTACCCTACTCTGATAAAGGCGTTTGCAGAATTTAGAAAGACGGAAAATAGCAAAAGCGTTAAGTTAATAATTTTAGGGGAAGGACCGGAACGGGATAATCTTCAAAAACTTATAAATAAGCTTAACCTAACAGGTGATGTTGATTTGCTTGGTTATGTTAGCAATCCATACTCGTACATGGGAAAAGCAGACTTGTTTGTGCTTCCTTCTAAGTGGGAAGGTTTTGGCAATGTATTAGTAGAAGCTTTATCTTGTGGGGTTAATGTAATTACTACAAATTGCCCTAGTGGACCAATGGAGATTATTAATTATGGCGAATTTGGTACATTCGTCCCTGTGGGAGATTATAAAAAGATGTCTGATAAAATTAAGGACACGCTTAACAACTCCCCCAAAATCAGTGCTGAAACCCTCGTTAAAAGGGGCAAGGAATTTTCTATTAGTAAAACTGCCAGTGAATACCTTGAGTTGGTTAATGGTTAAAAGAATTTTGGTAATAAAAAATAAGAAAGCTATACTTAAATCTTTTAATACGATTCTACTTATAAAGACTTAAAGCAATTGTTAAACATTGATAAAACTTAGACAAGTTGCTAAAGAAGTGTCTAAGTTAAACTGGGAGTTAGGTAAAATATAAAAGTACAATAGGCAGTCAAAAAGAAATCTTATTTGTAAACAAGGCAGGGCCAATGTAAAGGTACTTAAACTATGATCGTGTTAGCTTTGTAATTTTAACTGTCTGTTATACCCGTCCTATCTCCTAACTAAGGAGGATACCAATTTGAACACTAAAATCGCTGTAGCCGGAACCGGCTATGTAGGATTATCGAACGCAGTACTGCTAGCGCAACATAATGAAGTTCTGGCGCTGGATATTGTTGAGGAAAAAGTCAACCTAATCAACAACAAGAAATCACCAATCGTAGACGTGGAAATCGAGGATTTCCTAGTCAACAAGGATTTAAACCTTGTTGCTACTACTGATAAGGAAAAAGCCTATAAGGACGCGGAGTATATCATTATCGCTACGCCTACTGATTACGACGTTGAGACTAAGTACTTTAATACTAAGTCTGTTGAAGCTGTTATTGGGGATGTGCTTGAAATTAACCCTGATGCTACTATGATTATTAAGTCTACTGTTCCTGTTGGTTATACTAAGTCAATTAAAGAAAAATTCAACACTGAGAATATTGTTTTCTCACCTGAGTTCTTAAGAGAAGGCAAGGCTTTATATGATAACCTATATCCATCTCGCATTATTGTAGCTGAGAAGTCCGAGAGGGCGGAGAAATTTGCTTCGCTTTTAGCCCAGGGAGCTATTAAGGAAGATATTGATACACTGTTTATCGAATCTACTGAAGCAGAGGCTGTAAAACTGTTCTCTAACACTTACCTAGCCATGCGAGTATCTTACTTCAACGAGTTAGACACCTATGCTGAAATGAACGATCTAAACACCAAAGAAATTATAGAAGGGGTAGGCCTAGACCCTAGAATAGGCGACCACTACAACAATCCATCCTTCGGCTACGGCGGCTACTGCCTACCCAAAGACACAAAACAACTAAAAGCCAACTACGAAGGAGTACCAAACGAAATAATCTCAGCAATCGTAGCCTCAAACGACACAAGAAAAGACCATATAGCCAACATGATAGCCAAAAGAAACCCTAAGGTTGTAGGCTTTTATAGACTTATAATGAAAACCGGCTCAGACAACTTCAGAGCATCAGCAATCCAAGGTGTAATAGAAAGAATAAAAGCCAAAGGTATAAAAGTAGTAATCCACGAACCAGTACTAGAAGAAGACAGCTTCGAAGGCATGCCAGTCATCAAGGACCTTGCTGAGTTCAAGCAAAATGTCGATGTTATAGTTTCTAACCGCCTTGATAATGACCTTGAGGATGTCATTGAGAAAGTGTACACGCGGGACGTTTTTAGGAACAATTAGGGGATAGTTAGACAGTTGTTCAGCAGTTTAACGACTCCACTGAACAACTATATGTTATACTAATATTATTGAGGGGGAGATGAGGAAATGAAAGTACGTAAGGCGATTATACCTGCAGCAGGGTTAGGTACAAGGTTCCTGCCAGCTACAAAAGCACAACCAAAAGAAATGCTTCCAATCGTGGACAAGCCAACACTACAGTACATCATCGAGGAGGCCGTAAACTCCGGCATCGAAGAAATACTAATCATTACTGGTCGTAACAAGACCTCTATCGAAGACCATTTTGATAAGTCTGTTGAGCTTGAGATGGAGCTTGAACAAAAAGGTAAAGACGAGCTCCTAGAACAAGTTCGCAAAATCTCTGACATGGTTACTATTCACTATGTAAGGCAAAAAGAACCAAAAGGTCTTGGACATGCTATCCATTGTGCTAAGAGCTTTGTTGGTAACGAGCCGTTTGCTGTTATGCTAGGTGATGATATCGTAGAAAATGGCAAAGGCAAACCATGCCTTGAGCAGATGATGGATATGTATGATGAGTACAAAACTACTATTTTAGGGGTGCAAGAAATCCCTAAGCAAGATGTAGATAAGTATGGGGTTGTTAAAGGTAACCACATCGAAGGCGGAGTATACAAAGTAAAAGACCTAGTAGAAAAGCCAGCAGTAAAGGACGCACCATCTAACATTGCAATCTTGGGCCGTTATATTATTAATCCGGAGATTTTTGATATCCTTCAGAACACTAAACCAGGCAAAGGCAATGAAATACAGCTGACAGATGCTCTTAAAGAGCTGGCCACAAGAGAAGCAATGTACGCCTACATCTTCGAAGGTAGAAGACACGATGTAGGAGATAAGCAGGGTTTCCTACAAGCTACAGTAGAGTTTGCTCTTAAAAGAGAAGATTTAAGAGAAGACTTCTTAAGCTACTTAGTAGATATAGTAGAAAAAGAAACAGGAAACACAATAACAAAAGCACAAGCAGCTGCAGCTTGTGAGAAGAAAAGTAAATAGTACACATTATAACCCCGGACCCTATGTTTTTTGGTCTGGGGTTTTTGTTTAGTGTAGGAAGGATTTAAAAAGATATTGCAATTCTTATCTTTTTAAGAGTGACAGGATTATTTCTTTGATTCTGCGGAAGACAATAAAACAAACTATTCTTAATCTTGTGATAGAGGTGGATTTGAGTAGCCTTGATGAGAATAATTGAAGTATATCTATTAAAGAGAGGGGAAGCTTATGAGAAAAATTTTTGAAAACGAAGAAATAGCTGCATATAGTGATAAAGACTATCTTTCTAAAGAAGGTAGATATTTAAAATTTGAGGATGGAAGTGAAATAGATCTTTATGATTACACAATTACTAATTATGGAAAAGGAGAAATTGACTTAGTTTATCTTCCACAGCAGCCGATTCAGGATGATTTGGTATCTAAAAAAATACTAGTGGGTTCTTATAAGAGCCTTTATTGTTCAGGTGGTAATGTTAATATTAAGATTTTAAAAAGTGATGTTGACGATGAATACATTACAGTTCAAGGTACGGAAGATTTTTTTAATAGTTTGCAAATTGTAGAAAATCGAGGAGCTTTAAATATCTATACAAAGCCAAATCGTGATACAGTAGTTATTGGAGAAGTGTGGATTAACGGAAAACGACAAAAGCCTGAATCAGACCCGTTTTATGGAGAAATAATAATTTACAAATCTAATATGGAAACATTTACAATAGATACGAATGGCAAAGGTAGTGTACACTCTGAAGTGCCCATAGGAGTTTTAGATACAAAAATATCCGGGTCATTTTCAATGGATTTAATTGAAGTGGAAGAAGCAAAAGTTCGAATATCCGGAAGCGGTGATGTGAAATTCGGAACACTACTGAATGATTCTGAATTTAATATTAGCGGTTCAGGAAAAGTGATTATTCAGAATGGAAAAGCAAATAAAATTTATGCTAATGTTAGCGGGTCCGGAGATATTATTGCTATGATACCAGTTAATGAAGCCTACTTAGACTTAACCGGGTCTGGAAATATTGTTATTGATCAAGTTGTTAAATTTAGTCGTGAAAAAAGGGGCGGATCGGGTTACATTAAAGTATTACGAAGAGGTTAGCTCAGACCCGTTTGCATACACTAGGAGCTTTTTGGTTCAGGTGTAACTGGAAGTGGAATTGGTAAAAATTAGGCAATCTTTCTCTATTTTATTTGCCTAAGTCTCTCCGTTTTAGTACCATTTAGAGAAAATCTTTTATGAGTAACCAATGTATGCGAATATTAATGGTTTCCTTACCACCCTCTATATCAGCAGCGCTGATGAAAAGTTTACCATACCCAAAAACCGGTACTCACTAATCCTTTTTAATATGGACTAGCGGGTACCGGTTTTTTCTTATATTACCTCTCTACCTTTATCAGTCAAGGAAAGAGTTCTTGGTGAGTTTCCATGTTTAGAGATGAAATCATTATCTTCCAAAATCCTTAAATGGTTGTGTACAGAACTAGTAGATACCACATTCAAAAGTTTTGTCAGCTCTCGAACACTAGGACTATACCCATGCTCCTCAATGTAACTATGGATAAGCTTCAACAAAGCTTTCCTTTTAGCACTTAAAACTTTCTTTGCCATAACTTGAAACCCCCTAAATTTAAAGCTACTTCAAAGCCAAATAATTAGCTTTAGGATCATACGGAATCTTTAAATTAAATCCTCTCCTATTTAAAATCCCGCCCTTGATGATCGCCAGCTCCTCATGAACATTAAGGGCAGACGCTATATCAGAATATGTATTATAAGTATTAGTGCAATCAAGAAATTCATCATCAGAAATTAATAGATGGGCAGAAAAGAGGTTAGCTTCCTTTTCATATATGTTAATCGAACGATAAAGGTTATAATCTTTCATCAAACCAAGATTAGGTACTTTTCTGTGAAGTCGATCATGGCCAAGCTCGTGAGAGCAGGTGATGATTTTTTCTCGTGCATCTAAACATGAATTAATCACAATAAACCGGTTTCTGTACATGCAGTTATAAAAACCTCTTAATTCCTTAAACTCGCCATACTTAACAGTAATATTTAGATTTGAGGCAAGCTCAAAAGGATCCCTTGTATGAAACCGTTTAACTAAAGATTCAACTTTCCCCAAAATCTCCTCCATATATTCACCGCCTGACTCCCTAGTAATTTTAGTCCTCCTTGTTACGACCATACTTTTTATTCTTCTGTTTAGCCTCAAAGTACATCTCGGTAACAAGTTTAAAAAACTCTTCAACATCCTCTTCGGGAAGCTCACCACCTGCAAATAAAGACTCTACACTTTCAAGTACTTCCTTAGCTTGCTTGGCACCTCTAGAACCATAATTATCTTTGGCATTTTGAATGAAAGCATCTTCATTTCCGATAAGGTAGTCTATAGATACATCAAACACTTCAGATATGTTTTGTAAAACTTGAGCTTTATTAGGAAATCGAGTGTTAGACTCATAATAGCCTAGAACACGGTCAGAAACCCCTATTAACTTACCAAGCTCTGCTTGGGTCAACCCTTTTGCCTCCCTTAATTTTCTGAGTTTATCTCCGAATGTCATATTCGAACACCTCCCAATATATATGTCTAACAATATCAAATTGTTCGAATTAAGTCAATAGCGAACAATAATTTCGATATAAAGATTAAAGTAACATTGACAGCGAATATATTATTCGTTAAAATTAACATAGAACAAAATATTCGGTAAAGAAAAAAATTGTTCAATATTTTAGAAGAGGGGTTGAGAAATCAATGAATCAAGTAAGTGAATCTGTTAATAGAACCTATACAATAAAAAAGGAGGCCAGGTCTAATAGGAGTTCAATAAACAGCGATTCTAAAGATTTCCATAAGACTAAGCTACTTCTTTCAATCTATAGAACAGTGGTATGGAGGGTTGAAAGTGCTATATATGAAATAAATGATACGGCTTATGATTATGGCGGTCGTCGAATCTCTGAGCTTGTTGATTTTTTAAGCTTTGAGCTTGATGAGTATGACAGCGTAAAAGATAAAAGGGCAGTTGAAGAGCGCTTAATGTGTATAGCAGAAACAAAGCAAATGATTGAAATTATCGATAAAGCATTAGCCCATCTTAAGATGCACCCAGACAACGGTCAAATCTATCACGATATTATAGCATACAGTTACATCAATAAAGAGAAGATGTGCGACACCCAAATTCGCCACAAGCTAAACTTAACTCAACCAACATATTATAGATATAAAAAGCAGGCAACAAAAGAAATGGGTGTAGCGCTATGGGGGTACATAATTCCACCACTTAGAGAATACTGGGATTTTGCTTAAAAGAAACAACATAAGATGATAATAAAGTGACAGAATCCTGATAGTAAGTTAATAGCAAAAAGAAATTGTAATGAAAGTTAGACTCCTTTATAATTGGTATAGTGGCAAATATGCCCAAAAATATGGGTAAAAAGCTGCTCTTTTAGAACTTATTTAAGTTTTAATAGAGCGGCTTTTTTTATACCCAAATTTAAGGAAACTTAAACGGCCTTAGGCACTGTTGTGTTTTTAAACGCAGCAGTGCTTTTTTTTATGCCCTTTTTTAAGTTTCCACCCAATTATAAAGGAGGAAGTTTAAATGATTAAAGAGTTTAAAACAGCAGAAGGAATCAGCACAATTATTGAAATTACAAAGGAGGGAAAGGTTAATTATTCAGTCGGCCAAAAAAAGACAACCTTTGATTTAAGCGACTGCGAATCTATTACTTACAACTACTCAGCAGATGAAGAAAAAGCGGTAATTACAGAGGATATGCTTTCAGGAACAGATGAGCTTGAGCCTTGGATGTGGATCGTTATAAATGAAGGGGAAAATCGCCTAGAGTACAATAATGAGCAACGAGAAACCCGCAGGCATTTAAGCTACTCAAACCTAAACGATAAAGCTGATATTTTAAAAAAAGATGAGGATGTATTAGAGCAGATATTAAACTCATTACAACAAGAAGCTGTAAAGCAGGCCATTAAAAAGCTAGATCCTAATCAGCAAAAACTAATTAGAGATATATACTATATAGGCTTATCGCAAGCTGAGATAGCAAAAAGAGATGGGGTCCATAAATCATCGGTAACAAAAAGAATTAAGCGTATAAGTAAAAGGCTAAAAAAAGAACTGAAAAATTAAAATAAGGGGGCAACTTTCCTTTCTGCCATGACCTATATATAGAAGGTTAGATAAAAGAAAGGAAGGTGAATAACCGATGAATCAGGCAGCTAAAAAGGTAAAGCATCATGTAGAAATTGGGGTAAAAAAGCCTAAAGCTAACCAAGTGTTAGCTACTAAAAAGATGACTCTTAGAGATAGGTTTTTAAACGCAATTTTTGGAGCAGGACATCAGATGGTTGTCCTTGTTCCAGGAGAAAGTGTAGGAACCATTTCCGTTACAGAAATGGAAGTTCATGAAATTGAAAATGAGTAATCCAAGTAAAAAATGAGAGGAGTGAAAACATGAGCAAAACAAAACTAGCATTTGATGTTGTTTCAGATTTAAAAAGCCTAGCAAACAGTATAGAAACTCTAGTAGAAGCTTTAGAAGAAAACAAAACGGAAGCAGCACCTAAGGAAAAAGAGCAGCCTAAAATAAATCAGCCTACCATAGAAGAGTTAAGAGCTGCAATGGCTGAAAAAAACAGAGAAGGGCACAGAGAAAAAATTAAAGCGATCATTCATAAATATGGCGCAAATAAACTTACTGCCCTTGATCCAAAAGATTACGCAGACATCTTAAAGGAAGTCAGTGAAATTAAATGAGTGGCTCTCAAAACGCCCATTCAATCTATTCAGCCTCTGGAGCACATAGGTGGATGAAATGCACCCCTTCGGCACATTTAGAGCAACAGTTTGAGCAAAAAACTAGCTCCTTTGCAGAAGAAGGAACAGCAGCTCATGACCTAGCAGAACATAAGCTTAAAAATGCTTTAAACATACCTTCTGAAAGGCCACAGAGTAAATATGAAACAGAGGAAATGGATGAATTTACTGACATGTATGTTGAGTACTGTCTTTGGCTTATAGAAAAGGCAAAAGAGGACTGTAAAGACATACAAGTGCTAATTGAACAAAAGCTAGACTTTAGCGACTACGTGCCAGAGGGGTTTGGCACCGGTGACCTTGTGATAGTAGGAGATAAGACCTTATATGTAATTGACTTTAAATATGGTAAGGGAATCCCAGTTTCAGCTCAGCAAAACCCGCAAATGATGCTTTACGCTTTAGGTGCTTTATCTCTTTTTGAAATGCTCTATGAAATAGAACAAATCTCAATGATGATCATCCAACCTAGGGCAGATAACTTTTCTTTATATGAAATGAGTATAGAAGAGCTAAAGACGTGGGCAGAGTACGAACTTAAACCAAAAGCAAAGCTTGCAAGTAGAGGTGAAGGAGAGTTTTGCGCTGGAGAGCATTGTAGGTTTTGCCGGGCAAAAAGTAACTGCAGAGAACGGGCGCTAAAAAACTTAGAGCTTTTAAAGTATGAGTTTAAAGATCCAGCCCTTTTAACAGATGAGGAAGTATCAGAAATTATAACACAGGCTAAAGAGTTATCTAAATGGGCATCAGATATCTACACCTATGCCACAGCTAAAGCTATTAATGAAGGGAAAAAGTGGGACGGCTTTAAGCTAGTGGAAGGTCGCAGCCGCAGAAAGTACAAAGACGAAAAGGCGGTAGCTAAAGCTTTAAAAGCTTTAGGATACAAAGACATATATAAAGAAAGCTTGATTTCAATTACAGAAATGGAAAAGCTTATGGGCAAAAAGAAGTTTAAGGAGGCTTTAGGTCCATATGTGGACAAGCCCCCCGGAAAGCTTAGCTTAGTTTCTAAAGGAGATAAAAGAAAAGAAGTAGAGCCTTTAAAGGCGGAGTTTCAAGTAGAGCAATAATAGAAAAACATAAATTTATGGAGGTTATCTAAAATGAAAAAGAACACAAAAGTTGTAGTACCTGGAAGGTTTAGCTTTGCAAACATTTGGGAGCCCAAAAGTATTAACGGCTCCGACCCTAAATATTCAATTTCTCTAATCATCCCTAAAAGTAACAAAAAGACTGTAGCTGCAATTAAAAAGGCCATCGAAGAAGCGAAAAAGGAAGGAATGGCTAAATTCGGTGGCAAAGTTCCAGCTAACTTAAAAACGCCCTTAAGAGATGGAGATGTAGACCGAGCTGATGATCCAAACTACAATGACTGCTACTTTATAAACGCAAACTCTAAAACAGCTCCACAAATTGTAGATGGGAAGATACAGCCAATTTTAGAAAGAAGTGAAGTTTACAGCGGCTGCTTTGGAAAGGTAAGTCTAAACTTTTATGCTTTTAACACAAACGGAAACCGCGGTATTGCAGCAGGCCTTGGAAACGTACAAAAGCTTCAAGACGGTGAACCCCTTGGGGGAAGCAGTAGGGCAGAAGATGATTTTGAAATAGAAGAAGACGATGACTTTTTGCAGTAAAAGAAAATGTGGTTAAAGGGGCCATATAGGCTCCTTTAGCTTACAAAAGGTTGGTGATAAAGCTTGAAAGTTATCTCAATAGATATAGAGACATACTCCGATATAGACCTAAAAAAAGCTGGAGTATACCGCTACACAGACAGCCCAAACTTTGAAATCTTATTATTTGCCTACAGCGTAAATGGCGGCCCTGTAAAGTGTATAGACTTAGCCTGTGGCGAAAAGATGCCCCGGGAAATAATAGGCGACCTGATGGACGAAAAAGTGACAAAAACCGCATTTAACGCGAGTTTTGAGCGTGTGTCGCTTATGAGATATTTAAGTCGAATCTTGGGAAATAAAATCTATTTAGATCCCAGCTCCTGGAGATGCACAGAAGTTCAAGCTGCCATGCTAGGTTTACCGCTACATTTAGATGGAGTAGCCCAGGTGCTAAACTTAAAAGAGCAAAAGTTAAGTGAAGGTAAATCGTTAATTCGATATTTTTGTATGCCTTGTAAGCCTACATTAGCAAATGGGAAAAGAACTAAAAACTTACCTAAAGATGATCCTAAAAGATGGGAGCTTTTTAAAAAATACAATATAGCTGATGTAAAGGTAGAGCTTGCTATACAAGAAAAATTAAAAGCTTACCCAATTTCTAAAAAAGAGCAAGCAATATATGTTTTAGATCAGCGGATAAATGATAAAGGCCTCTTAGTAGATATGGACCTTGTTAAACAAGCAATAACCTGTGATAAAAAGTTTAGCTTATCTGCCACAAAAAAAGCCTATGAGCTTACAGGACTTGAAAACCCCAACTCAGTATCTCAGCTTAAAAAGTGGCTACTAGAAAAAGGTGTTGAGGTAGATAGTTTATCTAAGGGATCCATATCTGAGCTTATAGAAAAATATGATGGCGAAGTAAAAGAAGCTTTAAAACTTAGACTTTTAATGGCAAAGACCAGCGTGAAAAAGTATGAAGCTATTGAGAGGGCAGTTTGCACAGATGGTAGAGTCCATGGTCTATTTCAATTTTATGGAGCTAATCGCACAGGTCGCTGGGCCGGTCGACTTGTTCAGTTTCAAAACCTACCGCAAAACCACCTTAAAGACCTTACATTAGCAAGAAAGCTTGTAAAAGAAGGTAGCTTTGAAGATATTGATCTTCTATTTGGAAACACGCCCAATGTGTTATCTGAGCTTATAAGGACAGGCTTTGTCCCTAAAAAAGGCCATAGGTTTATAGTAGCTGACTTTTCAGCTATTGAAGCTAGAGTCTTATCTTGGCTTGCCGGTGAAAAGTGGCGACTCGATGTCTTTTCATCCCACGGAAAGATCTATGAAGCGGCGGCTTCTATGATGTTTAATGTACCGATAGAAAGTATAGACAAAGGAAGCCCGCTAAGACAAAAAGGTAAAATATCTGAGCTAGCCTGCGGATACGGAGGAAGCGTTGGAGCGCTAAAGTCTATGGGAGCTTTACAGATGGGAGTAAAAGAAGGTGAGTTAAAGGGTCTAATTGATAATTGGCGCTTAGCTAACTCAAAGATAGTTAAGTTTTGGTGGGATATAGACAAAGCCGCTATAAATGCAGTTAAAAAGGGGATAAAGACTAAAACCCACGGCATTTTGTTTAACTATAAAAGCGGGGTGCTTTTTGTAACTCTACCCTCTAAAAGAAAACTAGCTTATGTCAAACCAAAGCTTTCTATTAACAAGTTCGGAAGAGAAGGTCTTACTTATGAGGGGATTGGAGCTACAAGAAAGTGGGAGAAAATAGAAACCTATGGCCCTAAAATAGTGGAAAACATAGTCCAGGCCGTATCCCGAGACCTATTAGCAGAGGCAATGCTTCGACTAGATGAAAAAGGCTTTAAGATAGTGGCCCATGTACATGACGAGGTAATATGCGAGGTTTTAAGGGGTAAGACTTCAGTAGATGAAGTATGCTCTATTATGGCTAGACAACCTACCTGGGCAAAGGGGCTCCCCCTTGAAGCTGACGGGTATGAGTGTATGTTTTACCAAAAGGATTAGCCTTTTAATAACCCTTATGAGGAGAAAAGGAGGGGTGCTATGAAATTTACAGTTTCATTGGGAAATAGCCGTAAAGATAAAGTGTGGAAAAAGTATAAGTTTTCCTGGGATGAGTTTACAAAAAAGCTATCTAAAGCAACCGTAACCAGTGAAACCCAAGCAGAGTATAGGAAGATGAAAAGACACAAGCAAGACGCAATAAAAGATGTAGGCGGTTTTGTGGCAGGAGAGCTTAAAGATGGTAGGCGCAGAAAAGAAAATGTGCAAAATAGAACCATGATAACTTTAGATATGGATTATGGAGATGATGCCGATTCAGTAGCTGAAGATGTTGAAATACTTCATGGATATACTTGCTGCATCTATTCAACCCATAAGCATACACCAAAAAAGCCACGGCTTAGACTGATTATTCCCCTAAGCCGCAAAGTATCGCCAGATGAATATCAAGCTGTATCTCGAATGGTGGCAAAGCAAATAGGTATTGAGCTTTTTGACGATACCACCTATGAACCTAACAGACTTATGTACTGGCCTAGCACATCATCAGATGGAAAGTATTATTTTAAAGTTATAAAGGGAGAGCTTTTAAACCCCGACGATATTTTAAACATCTATAAAAACTGGAAAGACTCATCGACATGGCCGGTCTCTTCAAGGCAGGAAACGGTAATAAATAGGCTTGTAAAAAAGCAACAAGACCCACTTAAAAAAGATGGGTTAGTAGGAGCGTTTTGCAGAAGCTATACAATCTGTGAAGCTATAGAAAAGTTTATCCCTAAGACTTATAAACAAAGCGCTATGCCAGACCGTTACGATTACGCTTTGGCAGACTCTACAGCTGGTGTAGTAAATTATGATGACAAATACGCCTATTCTCACCATGCCACAGACCCAGCTTGCGGTAAATTACTAAATGCTTTTGATCTAGTAAGAATCCACCGCTTTGGTGAAGTGGATGAAGGGGCCGTTGAAGACAAGCAACTACCGTCATATAAAGCAATGCTAGATTTTTGCACAGAAGATAAAAAAGTAAAACGGCAGTTAGCTAAAGAAAGACAAAAAGATCTAAAAGACGAGTTTGAACAGGCTGCAGAAGCACCACACAATACGCATAAAGAAGACGATGATGTTGAGTGGCAGTTATCCCTTGAACTTAACAAAAATGGCACAGTAAAAGATACGCCTACTAATATACTAACTATCTTAAGAAAGGACCCAAAGCTTCAAGCTATTGCCTATAACGAAATGACCCACTCTTTAGATGTAAACGGAAAGCTTCCTTGGGAGCAGTTAAAACCGGGCTGGAATGATGCAGACCTTGCAAACTTAAAGATGTACTTTGACAAGCAATTTAACATTTGGTCTCCTACAAAAATAAAAGATGCCCTTTTAAGCGCTGCATCTGAAAGAGCATTTCATCCTATACGAAACTATCTAGAAAGGTTACCTAAGTGGGATAAAAGAGAAAGGTTAGATACTCTCCTTATCGAATATCTAGGAGCCGATGACAATAATTACACCCGAGCTGTAATGCGAAAAACTCTGTGCGCTGCAGTAGCTAGGGTCTATGAGCCGGGCACAAAATTTGACTATATTTTGGTGCTAAACGGCCCACAAGGGATAGGAAAGTCTACCTTTTTTGCAAAATTAGGGGATAGATGGTTTTCCGATAGTTTAACTGTGTCGGATATGAGAGATAAAGCTGCTGCAGAAAAGCTTCAAGGCTATTGGATATTAGAGTTAGGAGAGCTTGCTGGGCTTAAAAAGATGGATGTAGAAACAGTAAAGTCTTTTATAACAAGAACCGATGATAAGTTCCGTCATAGCTACGGTGTAAATGTAGAAAACCACCCAAGGCAATGCGTCATTGTAGGTAGTACAAATAACACTAGCGGATTTTTACGGGATGTTACTGGAAACCGCAGGTTTTGGCCGGTGCGAGTTAGAGGAGGTAAAAAGAAGGTTTGGGATATAAACGAAGTAGATCAGATATGGGCAGAGGCCCTCTATAAATATAAAGGAGGGGAAGAGCTTTATTTAAAAGGTGATGTTGAATCTGTGGCATTAGAAGAACAAAGGGATGCCATGGAAGGTGATGACAGAGAAGGACTTGTGAAAAAGTATTTAGAAACCTTGCTTCCTGATAACTGGAAGAGCATGGACCTTTATGAGCGGCGAAGCTATTTAGCCGGCGAGAGCGATTTTGGAGAAAGTAACCTTGTTGGCACTGTAGCTAGAAAGCGTGTTTGCCCCTTAGAGATATGGTGCGAGTGTTTTGGCAAAGATAGGACAAGCATTAAAAGAACGGAGTCGTATGAGATTGAAGCAATACTTATGAAAATTGGTAACTGGAAGCGCTATGAGGGAAATAAAAAGGGGAACATGAAGTTTTCACTATATGGATCCCAGCGGGCATTTGTAAAAGTGGGAAAAGAAGACTTAGATGAAACAGAAGAAAATTAAAGGTAGTCGGACGGTAGTCGATAGTGAAAAAAAGTAGTCGATGACACAAATCTTTGGTAGTCGATGGTAGTCTAAAATCTCATCGACCACCTTATCGACTACCGACTAAATCCACTGATACGCTTGGGGTTAAGTGCTTTGGTGGTAGAAGTAGGAGATAAATATACTGATTAATTATATTTATATAGATATAGGGTATATACCACCTACCCGCACGCGTAAGAGTTTGAAACCTATCGACTACCACCACCGACCACCTGACAATATGAAATGAAAAGGGAGGGGCAGAAATGTTAGAAAAAGATGTAGAAGCTGAGCTTGTAAAAAAGGCAAAAAAGAGAGGTGGACAAGCCTTTAAATTTATCTCCCCAGCAGTTAATGGGGTGCCCGATAGATTAGTGTTACTACCTAAAGGAAAGGTTGGATTTGTGGAAGTTAAGGCTTCGAATAAAAAGATGCGGCCACTTCAGATAAAGCGAAAAAAGCAACTAGAATCGTTAGGGTTTTTAGTTTATTGCCTAGATGATCCAAAAGATATTGGGGGAGTGTTAGATGAAATCCAGGCGCAGTAATTATACACCCTACGATTATCAAAGTTACTCCACAGAATTTATCTTAGAAAACAAAGAAGCAGGACTATTTTTAGAGCCAGGATTAGGCAAAACGGTTATCACATTGACCGTTGTAAAGGAACTTTTATATAACCATTTTGATGCAACTAAGGTTTTAGTTATAGCCCCGTTAAGAGTTGCAAGAGATACTTGGAGTAGAGAATGTGAAAAGTGGGCTCATCTAAAGGGGTTAAGCTTATCTAAGGTATTAGGTAGCGAACAAAAAAGAAAGATGGCTCTTTATAAAGATGCTGATATCTACATTATCAATAGGGAAAATGTAGAATGGCTAGTTAAAAACGCTCACTGGGATTTTGATACCGTCATTATAGATGAGCTATCTAGCTTTAAGTCTCCAAAGTCAAAACGTTTTAAAGCCCTTAAAAAGGTAAGGCCTAAAATTAAACGGATCATTGGTCTAACAGGAACTCCAGCTCCTAACGGTCTGTTAGATATTTGGAGTCAGATCTATCTTTTAGATAATGGACAAAGATTAGGCAGAACTTTTTCTGGATATCGCAGCCGCTACTTTTACCCACAAAAATATATAAACGGTGGAATACCAGCAGACTATGCTCTAATTGAAGGGGCAGAGGATACAATTTACAACAAAATATCGGATATTTGTATCAGCATGAAAGCCTTAGATTATCTTAAAATGCCAAAGTGCATCTTAAACAAGGTAGAAGTTAAACTTTCTCCCAAAGAGATGAACCTATACAACAAGCTAGAGCGGGATCTGCTTTTACCAATTGATGATACAGAAATAGATGCATCAAATGCTGCTATCTTATCAAACAAGCTTTTACAAATGTCATCAGGTGCTGTTTACGATGAACATGGTGAAGTTAAGCATATACACGATAAAAAACTTGAAGCTTTAGAGGATTTAATAGAGGCTGCAAATGGAAAGCCGGTCCTTATATATTACGGGTTTAAACATGATAAAGACAGGATTAAAAGCCACTTTAAATGTGGTGAAATTAACACCTCAGAAGATATAGCTAATTGGAATGCAGGCAAAATGCAAATAGCTCTTTGCCACCCAGCTTCAGCCGGCCATGGTTTAAACCTTCAAGAGGGTGGCTGCACCATAGTTTGGTTTGGTCTTACCTGGAGCTTAGAGCTTTACCAACAAGCCAATGCTAGGCTTTGGAGACAAGGCCAAAAGGAGACAGTGGTAATTCACCATATCATTTCAAATAAAACCATAGATCAAAGAGTAATGAAGGCTTTAGAAGAAAAGGATACAAGTCAAAACGCCCTAGTTGATGCAGTAAGGGCGCAGATAAAAAAAGTAAATAACAATAACGAGGAGGAGTTATAAAATGGGGATTAATATATATAACAAAGAAGGGTATATAGATCCAACGGCACATGAGGCACTTTCAAATGTAGATAGAGAAAACATGGTAAATAAAAAGATAGTGTTTATATGTAGCCCTTATGCTGGGGACATTGAAGGAAACACAGAAAGAGCAAAAAGGTACGGAAGGTTTGCTGTATCTAAAAAGAGGATACCTATTATTCCGCACCTTATGTATCCACAGTTTCTCTATGAAGACGACCCAGGGCAAAGGAAGTTAGGTATAGAAATGGGGCTTGTTCTTTTAACAAAGTGCTGGGAAGTGTGGGTGTTTGGGGATCAAATATCGGAGGGAATGGCCGTTGAAATAGATAAGGCTAAAAAGCATAACATTCCCATTCGCTACTTTACAATAGCATGCCAGCCGCTAGGAGGAACTAGATAATGCCTAAAAAACAAAACTGTTTTGCTTACAAGAAAAATGGGTGTAAAGCTTTAAGAGTAAAAGAGTGCGAGGGCTGTATATGTCCTTTTTTTAAAACCAAAGGAGAATATAAAAGGGGCAAAAAGGAAGTTAAAAAAAGAATAAACTCTTACGATGAACCAGAGCGAAGTTACCTAATAGATGCTTACTACGGCGGAAAGCTAAAAGTCTAACTAGGGGAGGAGATGTACTTGAATGCAAAAGAATATTTATCGCAAGCAATCTGGCTTGATAAGATAATCCAAAATAAGCTTGAACAAAAAGAGAAGCTAAAATCTATAGCTCAAAAAGCAACTACAGATTTTAGCCAGGAAAAAGTATCTGGAAGTAAAATAGATAAAAGCGCAATGGAAAGCGCTACAGTTAAGATCGTAGATTTACAACACGAGATCAACAGTGACATCGATAGGCTTATTGATCTAAAGACAGAAATTTTACAAACTATTGCTTTGGTAGGCGATACTAGCCACCAGTTGATATTAGAGATGAGGTATATAAACGGTAAAGGTTGGGAAGAGGTGGCCTATAATATGGGCTTTGATGTTAGGACCATTTTTAGGATCCACGGAAAAGCAATAAAAGAAATTGAAAAAATTAAAAGTTGTCAGTAGATGTCATTGAATGTCAGTAAAAATGTATTGTACAATGTAAGATGTAAAGGTATAGAAAAATCAGGAGCACCAGATGTTGTAGAATACGCCTACGGTATATCGGATTCGAGTCTTAGGAAACGCAACATTCTTGATTGAAAGTCCTTAGAGTGAAATTTCTTTAAGGGCTTTTTCTATACTGGTTTAAGCCTTCACCGTGAGGTGTTTTATATAATTAGTATGAAACAATTGGGAATGGGAAGCATAGTATATATTGAACAAAAACTCATATGAGTTTTTAGCGAGAAGGTGCTTGCACCATCTCGTATTTTTTTACCGAAAACTAATAAATTTTTAAGGACTTCTGCCCAAGTCGTAATAGAAATGTTATAATATATATATGAACTAAAAACACTATGGGAGAGTCTTATGAGAAAAGAAAAATTGGGGATACAAGAGCAAATAGAACATATGAATTCTAAAGGAGTAATGTTTAATATAATTGACGAGGACGAAGCCAAGCATTTCTTGAAATATAACAACTATTATTTCAAACTTAAATCCTATGCCAAAAATTATAATAAATATTTTGAAGAAGAAAATGAAAAGTACGCTAACTTAGAGTTTGCTTACCTTATGGAATTATCCAAGATTGATATGTATTTTAGAAGATTCATAATAAAAATGACATTAGATATAGAACATTTTTTAAAAACACAGTTACTGCGGGACTTTGAACAAAATGATAAAGAGAATGGCTATGACATAATTGATGAGCTATTTAGTAAGCATGATTATATTAAAGATAATATTAGCAGACAAGATAAGAATTCAACATGTTCTGATTTAATTCAAAAATACAAAGATGATTTTGCTATTTGGAATATCGTAGAAGCCTTAAGTTTCGGCGATTTTACGAAACTGTACAGGATATATTATCAAAAATATCCTACTAAAGGATCAATGGAGCGCTTTTTATGGTCTGTAAGGTATATAAGAAATGCGTCTGCACATAATAGCTGTTTATTAAACAGCTTAAAGGTCCCTTATAGTAAAACCATTAGACCAAACCAGCAAATTACCAAATTTTTATCCGAAATTGGCATATCTAGGAAATCTCGGCGAAATAAAATGGTTAACCCAGTTATACACGACTTTGTTGTAAGCTTATACGTATTTAACAGTGTAGCTAGCGAAAGTGTAAAAGAAAATACAATGCGTGAATTGAAAGAATTGATGGATGATAGGGTAACTTATAAGAAAGAGTATTTTGAGAAGAACCAGTTTATAAAATCTTATTATAATTTTTTAAAAACAATTGTTGACTATTATTATGATTTAAGTGTATAATATAGACAATGAACAAAAACTCATATGAGTTTTTAGCGAGAAGGTGCTTGCACCATCTCGTATTTTTGTGTTTAAATTTCTATTTAAATCAAGTTAAAAGATCAGCTGAATATGCTGGTCTTTTTTTATATCTGAGAATTAAGGTAGGTGAATAAAAGTACCTAGAAAACCCTTAAAACCATGTAGTCATCCTGGCTGCCCCAAATTAACAGATGATAGATACTGCACAGAACACCATAAAGAAGAAGTAAGACGGTACAACAAAACTAATAGGCCATATAAAAAACTATACAATAGTAGCCGATGGCAGAAATTGCGGAAAGAAATATTTAAAGAAGAACCGTTATGCGTTATATGCCTAAAGGCTGGAAGAACTACTTCAGCAAAAGTAGTGGATCACATCGTTCCTCATAAAGGAGATAAAAGTTTGTTCTATGATCAACAAAACCTACAGCCTCTTTGTAAGTCCTGCCATGATAGAAAAACTGCTAAAGAAGATGGGCGTTGGGGAAAGAAAGGAACAGTTTACACTTACTAAATAAAAGAAAAATCCTCAACAGCTTTTTATCTCTGTCTGACAGATGGGGAGGGGGATGAAATCTCTACAACCTTAAGCCCCAGGAACGGCGCGGGCCCTTCGTGTAAGAATTCGCGAAATTGCCAGGGGGGGTATAAGGCCTTAGTATGTTGATTTATAGTTCCCCATTATTATTGACGCAACTGCTTTCTTCATATAAGATTGTTACTAACAGTACCCGCCACGCCTCTTTAAAAAAGCGTACCACGGTGGGTCATTTTATACACTTAACTCCCATTTAAATTGGGAGTTTTTTTATACCCAATTTTAAAGGAGTGTGATCACCCTGAGATCTGAAGAGTTAAAAATAGTCGATATAAATGAATTAGCTCCCTATGCTAAAAACGCAAGAACTCACAGTAAAGAACAAATAACCAAACTAAGAAGTAGCCTTCGGGAGTTTGGCTTTGTTAATCCGGTGCTTATCGATAAGGATAAGACAATAATTGCTGGCCATGGTAGAGTAATGGCGGCAAAGGAAGAAAACATAAAAGAAGTTCCTTGTGTGCTAGTGGAGCATTTAACTGAAGCTCAAAAAAAAGCATATATCCTTGCCGATAATAGGCTTGCCCTTGATGCTGGTTGGGATGAAGAAATGCTTGCTATAGAACTAGAAAATCTAAAAGAGTTAGATTTTAATGTAGAACTAACCGGGTTTGATGCTGCTGAAATAGACGACCTATTTTCAAATGTCCATGATAAAGAAGTGCAAGAGGATGACTTTGATATAGATGAAGCACTAGAAGAAGAACCTATATCACAGCTAGGGGATATATGGATACTTGGAAGGCATAGGCTAGTTTGCGGAGATAGTACCCAATCTGAAACCTATGAAAAACTAATGGAAGGGAAAAAGGCAAACCTATGCGTTACCGACCCACCCTATTCCGTTAACTACTCTTCTAAAGCTGGCTCTATACAAAATGATAATCTAGATGACCCTGAGTTTTATGAGTTTTTATTAGATTCCTTTAAAAACACTGAAAGTAACATGTCATCTGACGCTTCTATCTATGTTTTTCATGCTGATAGCAAGGGACTAATCTTTAGAAAAGCATTTGAGGATGCAGGGTTTTATCTTTCAGGGGTGTGCCAGTGGGTAAAACAATCATTAGTTTTAGGAAGATCTCCTTATCAGTGGCAACATGAGCCATGTCTTTTTGGGTGGAAGAAAAAAGGTAAACATAAATGGTATTCAGATAGAAAGCAAACCACCGTATGGAACTTTGACAGACCAACAAAATCAGAGCTTCACCCAACTACAAAGCCGGTGCCGCTGATTTCCTATCCTATACAAAATAGTTCCATAAGTAACTGTATAGTTTTAGAGCCCTTTGCAGGATCAGGGAGTACACTTATTGCCTGTGAACAGCTAGATAGAATTTGTTATGCTATAGAGCTAGATGAGAGGTACACCGATGTTATTGTAAAAAGATATATGAAATTTAAAGAATCAAGTGAAGACGTCTTTCTTATAAGAAATGGAAAGAAACTTAAATACAGTGAGGTAGAAAATAAAGACAAAGAAGAATAATCATACAAACTATATAGGAATAATATTTTATCTTTATATCCTTGCAATTAACTGTGTTTTGAGTGATATATAGACATACCAAAAACACAGGAGGGATTTAAGTGAATAGGAAAGAGATTGTAAAAAGGTTAGAGTCACACTTTAAGGTCAAGGCAAAATATCTTGGGGTGCCAAGTTTTGCTTATGAGCTAAAGGCCCAAGAGGCTACCTTCATAATTAATAGGGAAGGCAAAGTCGTTAACAGTAAAAGCAAAGAAATCGTGGAGTTAGATAAACTTCTAGGAAAGACTAAACCTTTTGAAAGTGACAGCATAAAAATATCCATTGATGAACATAACGGAAAGAGTTTAAGAAATCTAATAAATATGATTTACAGTAAGCAAGGATTACTCAAAAGGGCGCTAAACTTTGAAGACGACCTTGTTAAAGATGATTTTGTATCTAAGATTAACGAGTCAGCGATTGATACTTTAGAAGATTTTAAAGAAGTTTTAGAAAGCGCAAGTCAAGGAAGCTGTCCTGGCCTAGGCTTTAACTTCGAAGAAAGGATTGCAACCTTTAACCTATGTAAGGAGTTGGAGCCGGATCAGCTAAAAGCTTTTAAAAAGTTAGTCAAGATTATAGATAGAAAGGCTAAGGCCTTAAAATATGCCTCAGCAAAGGTTAAAGTTACAAACAATGAAAAGTATACTTTTAGAACTTGGCTTTTGCGACTGGGTATGATTGGAAACGAATACAAAATGACAAGAAAGATATTACTTGAAAACTTAAATGGAAATGGAGCTTTTAAAAGACCACTGAAGGAGGAAGCATAAATGGAAAAACCTCGCTGTTCTTTAGTAGGACAAAACGGAAACATATTTAATTTAATGGGTATTGCAGCAAAAACACTCAAAGAAGCTGGTAGGGAAAAAGAAGCAGATGAAATGGTAAAAAGAACGGTAGAATCTAAAAATTATAATAAGGCCTTAGGAATTATCATGGAATATGTTGAGGTAGAGTAAATTCATTGAAACTAGGCAAAAAATGAGGCCGTAATTTCCCTTGTAAGGCCCTAAAAGACTGAAGGTGGGGCGAATGCACTAGGCGTTTCTAATATCCCAACACAGGGCCGACACTTGCCTTACAAAGAATTAACGGCTAAAAAAGCGAATTGCCACCCAAAACAATAGGATTATAGTGGGGTAAAATTAAAAATGAGTTAAAGATTAACAAGTGAAAGGGCCAATGGCCCTTTTGCTACTTATAATAGTAGATATTTAAGGAGGTGAGCCCATGGCGACACGGGGAAGAAAGCCCAAACCTTCTGCACTTAAAAAGTTAGAAGGAAACCCTGGAAAAAGACCTGTAAATAATAACGAACCTAAACTTTCTAAAAAAGCTCCTAGGTGTCCGTCATGGCTTGAACCTGAAGCAAAGAAAGAATGGAGAAGAATGGCCAAAACACTTGAAGAAATAGGGGTCCTTACCCAAGTAGATGCTGCCGCCTTTGCAGGATATTGCCAAGCCTATGCTAGATGGAAGGAAGCAGAAGAGTTTTTATCAAAACACGGCACTATTTTTAAAACCCCTTCAGGATATATCCAACAAGTGCCACAAGTATCTATAGCCCAAACCTATCTAAAAGTTATGAAAGACTTTTGTTCTGAATTTGGCCTTACTCCATCTGCAAGAAGTAGAATCCATGTAGACACTGTACAAACAGAAACACAAGATCCTATGGAAGATATCTTGAAGGTGATTAAATGATGTATGACAAAGAAAAAGCCCAAAGAGCCGTTAAGTTTATAAACGCCTTAAAACATACAAAGGGTATATGGCATGGAGTACCCTTTGATCTTTTGCCTTGGCAAGATAAGATTGTTAGGGATATTTTTGGAACTGTTAAAGAAGATGGGTATCGGCAATATAATACAGCTTACATTGAGGTTCCAAAGAAAAATGGTAAAAGTGAAATTGCAGCAGCTATAGCTTTATACTTAACTTGTGGAGATGGAGAGTGGGGAGCAGAAGTATATGGATGTGCAGCTGACAGGCAGCAAGCTTCTATAGTATTTGATGTGGCAGTTGATATGGTAGAACAGTGCCCAGCACTTAAAAAGCGAATTAAACCTGTAATGTCACAAAAAAGGCTTGTATATATGCCCACCGGAAGTTTCTATCAGGTATTATCCTCAGAATCGTTTACAAAACATGGGCTAAATGTTCACGGAGTAATTTTTGATGAGCTACACGCCCAACCAAATAGAAAGCTTTATGATGTAATGACTAAAGGATCTGGAGATGCAAGAAAGCAGCCCCTTTTCTTTTTAATTACAACAGCAGGAACGGACAGAAACTCTATCTGCTATGAGGTTCATCAAAAGGCGGAAGATATTTTAAGAGGCAAAAAAAGCGACCCCACTTTTTACCCAGTTATCTATGGCATCAAAGATGATGATGACTGGACAGAAGAAAAAAGCTGGCACAAAGCAAATCCATCACTAGGCCACACCATTGATATAGAAAAAGTAAGGGCTGCCTTTATAAGTGCTAAAGACAACCCTGCAGAAGAAAACCTATTTAGACAACTAAGATTAAATCAATGGGTAAAGCAATCTGTAAGGTGGATGCCCATGGACCTTTGGGATAAATGTGCCTTTACTGTAGACCCGGAAAAACTTAAGGGAAGAAAGTGTTATGGAGGGCTGGATCTTTCAAGCTCTAACGATATAACAGCTTTTGTTTTGGTGTTCCCGCCTCCTGATATAGATGATAAGTATTATGTAATGCCTTACTTTTGGATCCCGGAAGAAAACTTAGATTTAAGAGTTAGAAGAGACCATGTCCCCTATGATATATGGAAGCAACAAGGATACCTTGAAACAACGGAAGGAAATGTTATTCACTATGGGTTTATAGAAAAGTTTATCGAAGATCTAGGCACACAGTATAATATTAAAGAAATAGCCTTTGATAGATGGGGAGCTGTTCAGATGGTACAAAACCTTGAAGGTCTTGGCTTTACAGTTGTACCTTTTGGCCAAGGATTTAAGGATATGTCCCCACCAACTAAAGAGCTAATGAAATTAACAATGGAGAAAAGAATAGCCCATGGAGGCCAGCCAGCACTAACATGGATGATGGATAATATCCATGTTAGAACTGATCCAGCCGGAAATATAAAACCCGACAAAGCCAAGTCTACAGAAAAAATAGATGGAGCCGTTGCTACCATTATGGCACTAGACAGGGCCATAAGAAATGAAGGACCAAGTTGTAAGTCTGTTTATGATGACAGAGGAATATTGGTGTTTTAGCCTGTTAACGTATCTTTCAGAGGTAAAACCGAAAAGAAAAGTTATGGTTTAGGGTATTTCTATATTTTTTTCACGGATACCAAATAAAATTAATTTACTTTCATCAGTAGATTTGCTTTCTTTCTGAAAGTGAGCTTGAAATATCCTGACTGCTCTTAGCTTATTTAAGCATTCTACCATCTCTGTTCTCTTTCTAGCTTCATTCCCCATTGCATCGAATCCAATGACCTTGATATCGTCTAACTTTGCGTAGACTTCATCCGCCGAGTTTGTCCGAAGGATTAACTTCTTATCGCTAACCTCATACTCTTTAATTTGAGCGTTTTTAAGGTAGGCGGTTTGTGTATAAATGTCACAGATTAAATCATTGTCTATAATATGATCTAAAAGTGGCTCAAAAATCATTTAAGTAAACACTCCTTTTTATTTTTTGTTATTAAAATATATTCTAATAAAAAATAGTGTATACCATAAAGATGAAAAAAGTTTAGTTTTTATTTTGGAAAAAGAATATACCTCTTGATCTCTTGAATATGTATTTATCATAAGGGGAGGTATTATATATGAGGTGGATGTTATGAAAAGAATTCTAGATTGCTGGGGGAGAAGTAAAATAGACAAGTGCTACATGTTTAGGATTAAAGCCTACAAAGAGATGTTAAATTTACTAAAAGAATATATACGACAAATAGAAGAAGATAGATCTAATTTACGCAATTTAACTAAAGAAAGAAATATAATATCCGTACTTAATTTTAGGGCGGGATTAGATAAAAACTATCTAAAAGATATAAGAGAGCGAAAGTTGGATATAGAAACTTATAGAAAAATAGATCTGTATGAAATTAGGCCATGTAAATTAGAACCAGATAGTTGTAAACTAACTTTAGATAGCAAAGTTAGGGTATTCGAAAAGTTATTTAGAGAACTTGAAACTCAAGTAGGAAAATACCAACAAGAGATATCAATAATAAATAGGATTCAAAATTATTGTAGAGAGAGAAATAAGAAGGTGATGAGGAGAGATAGTATATTTTTAAAGTTTAGCAGAAATAAACTAGATGAACTTATAGTTCTTTGTTTTGATATAGACAATTTTATTAGGAAAAAATCAATAACAACAACAACAGAGAGTGCTTTTGTTTTTTCAGGACGTGGTGAATCTCAAACTAATGAGGAAACCGTTTTAACAATCTGTTATTATAGGTTTCAAAATTCGGTCCTTAATAATGATCCTTTTAATAAGGATGTACCAGAAGCCGTAATAGATGGCTTTTCATCTGACAATAAAAGGAGAGGGCACGGTACGTTCTTACTTGAAAACCTTGAAGATATAATAAAAGAAGTTAATAAAAAAATTATTACTAAGGCTAATGAGCCTGATATAATGCAACCAATAAAGTTAATAACAGGAGATGTTAGTCCGTCTGGAGATATTAAATACGATGATTTAATGAAACTATATAAGAAACATGGCTTTTCAAGTGAAGGGAGCAAAATTTATCGTGTTTTAAGTTGAGGTCAAATTAATTGCATCCATCTAACCATGGGTGCTTTTTTCATGCGCATTTTTAGGAGGTGATAAAACATTGAAAATCCCCTTAATATCAAAGATGTTTAAATCTAGAGCAAGCCCAAAAAACATGTGGCAAAACGCATATAACTTTTTCTTTGGCTTAAGCACCAGCGGTAAAGTAGTAAATGAAAAGACTGCAATGCAAACAACGGCCGTTTATGCTTGCGTAAGAATTTTAGCTGAGACATTAGCTTCTCTACCCTTACACACATACAAATACACCGATAAAGGTAAAGAAAAAGCAAGAGATCATCCACTTTACCACTTGCTCCATGACGAACCAAACCCGGAGATGACTTCATTTGTGTTTCGAGAGACACTAATGGGTCATCTTTTGCTTTGGGGAAACGCCTACGCTCAAATAATTAGAGATGGCAGGGGGAAGGTAATGGCTCTCTACCCTCTAATGCCGGATAAAATTACAGTAAGTAGAACCGAAAAAGGAACCCTCTTTTACATCTACCAAAAGGAGGGGAAAAGCTATCACTTAAGATCCGATGAAGTTTTGCACATCCCGGGCCTAGGTTTTGATGGAATTGTAGGATATTCACCGATTGCCATGGCTAAAGATGCTATAGGAATGGCAATAGCCACTGAAGAATATGGAGCTAAACTGTTTGCAAATGGAGCTAAACCGGGGGGAGTGTTAGAGCACCCTGGGACCTTAAAAGATCCTGCCAAAGTTCGGGATAGCTGGAACAGCGTATACAAAGGAAGCGGAAACGCCCATAAAGTAGCTGTTTTAGAAGAAGGGCTAAGCTTTAAGCCAATAGGCATACCGCCAGAGCAGGCCCAGTTTTTGCAAACCAGAAAGTTTCAGATTAACGAGATTGCCCGGATCTTTAGAATTCCCCCTCATATGATTGGAGACTTAGAAAAAAGTAGCTTTTCAAACATCGAGCAGCAATCATTAGAGTTTGTAAAATACACTTTAGACCCATGGGTTTTGCGGTGGGAGATGTCACTTAAAAAGGCTCTACTTACTCCCAGCGAGAAAAATAGCTACTTTATAAAACTAAATGTAGATGGCCTTTTGCGGGGCGACTATAAAAGTCGGATGGAAGGATATAGCATAGGAATTCAAAACGGCTTTTTATCACCTAACGATATAAGAAAGCTTGAAGATATGGACAGCATTGAACACGGAGACATCTACGCAATGAACGGTAACATGCTAAAGCTTGAAGATGTAGGAGCTTACGCTAAAAATAAAATAGAAAACCAAAAGGAAGGAGGGGATTGATCATGAAGTTTTGGAACTGGGTTAAAAACGAAAGTGGTAGAACCTTATACCTTGAAGGGTATATAGCCCAGGAAAGTTGGTGGGATGATGAAGTTAGCCCTAAACAGTTTAAAGAAGAGCTTGAAGAAAATGAAGACGACATTATCGTATGGATTAACTCACCCGGTGGAGACGTCTTTGCGGCAGCTCAAATTTATAACATGATTAAAGAGTATAAAGGGAAAGTCACTGTAAAGATAGACGGGCTTGCTGCTAGCGCTGCTTCAGTTATTGCAATGTCAGGCGATGAGGTTTTAATGTCACCTGTGGCTATGATGATGGTACATAACCCAGCTACCATCGTTTGGGGTGAAGAAACAGATATGAAAAAGGGTATAGAAATGCTATCTGAAGTAAAGGAAAGTATCATTAACGCCTATGAGCAAAAGACAGGCCTAAGCAGGAACAAAATATCGCATATGATGGATAGAGAAACCTGGATGAGCGCTAAAAGAGCTTTAGATCTTAACTTTTGCGATAGAATCTTATACTCAGAAGATGATGCTGTATTAAGCGATGCAGTAACAAATGGGTTTATCTTTGATAAGGCTACAGTTACAAATAGCCTTGCATCAAAGCTTTCAAAGACTAAAAGCAGTCAACCAGCTAAGGGTCAAACCTTTAACGATAAAAGCAAAACAAAAGCAGATCAGCTTTTTAAAAGACTAGAGTTATTAAAGTAAAATTAGGAGGTATTTACATGGACAAGATACTAAAGCTTAGAGAAAAAAGAGCAAACTTATGGGAGCAGACTAAAGCATTTTTAGACAGTAGATCTAAAGATGGCGAATTATCAGCTGAAGACACTGAACAATATGAAAAAATGGAGGCCCAGGTAGTTAACTTAGGAAAAGAAATAGACCGACTTGAAAGACAAGCTTCTATTGACCAAGAGCTATCAAAAGCTACATCAAATGCCATTAAAACAAACCCCGACAGCAGCTTAGAAGGTCAAAAAACCGGTAGAGCGTCAAATGAGTACAGACAAGCCTTTTGGAAAAACATGCGAAACAAAAGTAACTTCGAAGTTCAAAACGCTCTTCAAACCGGGGCAGACAGCGAAGGCGGATTTTTAGTTCCCGACGAGTTTGAAAAGACATTAGTTAAAGCTTTAAATGACACCAATGTCTTTAGAACTCTAGCTAAAGTAATTACTACATCTTATGGAGATAGACAAATCCCGGTGGTAGCATCACAAGGAACTGCTACTTGGATTGAAGAGGAAGGAGGCTTTAATGAAAGTAGTGACGAGTTTAGCCAGGTGATTTTAAAAGCTCACAAGGTAGGGACAATAATTAAAATTTCAGAGGAGCTTTTAAATGACAGCGCCTTTAACCTAGAAACCTATATCGCAACTGAATTTGCCAGAAGAATAGGGGCAGCCGAGGAAGAGGCTTTTGTTAAAGGTGATGGTTCTAACAAACCAACAGGTATTATAAACACCGGGCAAACTGGGGTGACAAGTTCTGTCGCAGATGCCATAACCTTTGACGAAGTTATAGAACTTTGGCATTCACTTAGAGAACCATACAGGCAAAATGCTTCCTGGATGTTAAACGACAGCACCGCAAAAGCTATAAGAAAGCTAAAAGACGATAACGGCCAATACATCTGGCAACCATCTGTGCAAGTGGGACAACCTGATAAGATCTTAAATAATCCGGTTAAAACATCTGCCCACATGCCAGAGCTTAAGGCTGGATCTGAAGCTATTGCGTTTGGAGACTATTCATATTACTGGATAGCAGATAGACAAGGCAGGGCTTTCCAAAGACTAAACGAGCTTTACGCCGCAAATGGCCAAGTCGGATTTAGAGCTTATCAAAGAGTGGATGGTAAGCTAGTGTTACCTGAAGCAGTTAAGCTTTTGAAAATGAACTCAGCTTAAATAAAATAACTAATTAAGACTTTAAAGAGAGGTCTTTTTTTTATGCCTCTCTTTAAGGCTTAGGAGGTGAAAAGGTGAAAGTTGAAATTTTACAATCCCTATCAGGTTTAGATTTTAGCTATAAAAAAGGTGATAAGGTTAACCTTGATGCAAAAAAGGCAAAGTCATGGATAGAGTCCGGCTTAGCTAAAGAGGTTAAAAGTGAGTCAAAATCTAAAGGTGGGACAAAGAAAACCAAAGCTAAACAAAGCGAGTAGGTGGTTAGATGGATATAAGTGTAATTAAACCAATAGATAAAGAAGTTATTCCACTTGAGCAAGTAAAACTTCACTTAAGAATCGACAACGATGAAGAAGATAGATATATAGAAAGCTTAATAAATGCAGCTGTAGACTATTGCGAAACCTTCACTAAAAGGGCCATAAACCAAAAACAAATAAAAATTATAGCAAATAGCTTTCCTAAAGGAGAACTTAAGCTACCGATCCAGCCTATACAAGCAATCAAAAAGATAAGTTACACAGATAAAACCGGGCAACTAAAAGAACTTGACCCAAAAAGCTATAGGAAAGTGTTAGATGTAGAGCCACCGGTTTTAGTAAGTTGGGACTATTGGCCTAAAGATGTCTTAGTATCTTCTGGGTCAGTTCAAATAGAAGCTACAGTTGGATATATAAAGGTGCCAGATAGCATAAAACAAGCAACTTTACTACTTTGCGGGCATTTTTATGAAAACCGAGAGATTATGAGACAAGGCTATGTAAATGGCAACGAAGTTCCCTTTTCAGTAACTGCCCTTTTATATCCATATAAAGTTATGAGGTGGTAGATTTGCATATAAACAACTTAAAACACAGAGTCACCTTTAAGAAGCGAACTACAACCTTAAACGAAAACGGCTTTGAGGTTGAAAGCTTTCAGGATATAAAAACTGTATGGGCTGGGGTAGAAAACCTAAGGGGACGAGAATACTTTGCAGCGGCAGCGGTTCAAGCAGAAAAAACGGTTAAGTTTTCAATACGCTACCTTCCTTATATAAATGCTTCAATGCTTATTTCATTCAAAGATAAGCTTTATAACATAACAGCCATAGATAACGTTAACTATGAAAATAGATTTTTAGAAATCAGCGCTATGGAGGTGGACGAAAGTGGCAAATCTTAAGTTAGAAGGGGTAGATAATTTAGCAAAGGAGCTACAAAAACTTAACCAAAAGGGAAAGCGCATAGAAAACAAAGCCCTTAAAAGTGCAGGAAATGTAGTGGAAAAGGCCATAAAAGAAGAAACCCCTACAGATAGCGGAAGCTTAAAAGACAGTATTTTCACCTCCAATATTAAAACAAAAGAAGGTATAAAGCATGTTGAAGTTGGCCCAGATAAAGATGGCTGGTATGGGGCCTTTATAGAGTTTGGTACTGTTAATATAACAGCAAACCCTTTTATGGGAAGAGGTTATGAAAAATCTAAAGAACAAGCGGAAACAGAAATTGCAAATGAGCTTAAAAGAGGGCTGGGCCTATGAATGTAAATAGCGCTATTTTAAATGCCCTATCAGATTTGGATGTGCCTGTAAGCTTTCAAACCTACAGCGGTAAAAAACAAGCATATATTACTTTCTTTACCTATCTAGATAAACCAGAGCTTTTCGCTGATGATAAAGAAAAAGTGAGTGGGTTTTATGTACAAGTAGATATCTGGTCTAAAAAAGATTACACATCTTTAGTAGAAACTGTCCATAAAAGGCTTAAAGACGTAGGCTTTATCAAGATAAACTTTTACGATGTCTATGAGCAGGACCTTAAAATCTACCATAAAGTAATGCGATATAAAATAGAAAAGGAGGAATAAAAACATGGCTCAAATAGGGTTAAAAAAGTTACATTTTGTAGAGCTAATAGAAGATACAAACGAAGTACTAACCTACGGCGAGGTTCAAAAACTATCCGGCGCTATAAACGCAACAATAAATCCAGCTGTTAACACTCAAGAGCTTTATGCAGATGACCAGCTGTGGGATTCTGTATCATCTTTAGGTAAAATTGATGTAGAAATTGAAACGGCGGATCTTCCCTTAAAACTTAGGGCAAAGCTTACGGGAAGTAAGATGGAAGACGGTGTACTAGTAGAAAAGGCTACAGATAGCCCGCCATATATTGCCCTTGGCTTTAAAAGTCAAAAGTCTAACGGTGAATATAGATATGTATGGCTTTTAAAAGGAGTAGCGCAGCCTATGGCAGAAGACTACTCTACGAAAACTGAAAATATAGAACATAGAACGCCGAGGCTTACCCTTGTGTTTATGCCAAGAACCTTTGATGGCGAGTGGAAAAGAACAGCAGATGAATCTAGCGATGAACCAACTGTAGGAGAGACTTGGTTTGATAAAGTGCCGGGGGATACAGAAAATAACTTCGAATAAGGAGGCTAACTAGATGAAAATTACACTAAAAATAGATGGAAAAGATAAGATATTTACCACCGGCTTTATAAGCGCTAGGATGGTTAGAAAGACAATTGAAATCTCGCAAGGGACTAACTTTGAAGAGATGTCAGTTGATGAGCTAGATAAACTTGTAGGGTTTATAGTAGAGCTTTTTGGCGGTCAGTTTACTGTAGATGAAGTCTATGATGGGCTTTCCTCTAATGAGCTGATACCAACTACCTTAAAATGCATAGAAGAGGTTGTAGGTAAAATGCAAGATGAAACAAAAGGTGATGAAAAAAACTAGTAAAGGGGAACGTCATGGATCCCCAAGAGTTTATCGAAAAGCTATATATAGGCCTTTTAGATAACGGATGGACATTAAACGAGATTGATTCCATGGATTTGATATATTATCTTAAACTTTTAAAGCGAAGAAATGGTGCTAAAAAAGTATATATAGACAGCATTTTATAAAGCACCTAGAAGGTGTATTTTTTATGCCCTAAAAAGGTGGTGAGACAATTGTCGGATATAGGTAACTTAAAGGTTAGGGTGGGCATGGACAGCACCGGATTTCAAAATGGTGTTAGTAATTTAAACCGGGAGCTAAAAAGAGTTAAGTCTGAGTTTAAAATGGCTAGCGCCGAAATGGGCAAACACTCAAATGAGTTAGATAGTCTAAGGCTTAGATCAGACTCTTTGACAAAACAAAAAGAGATACAAAGACAAAAGGTATCTGCCTTAGAAGAAGCTCATAAGACTTCGGTGCAAACAAAAGGCGAACACTCCCGGGCTACTCAAAACTTAGAGATAAAGCTAAATAAAGCAAAGACCCAGCTTTCATATATGGAAAACGATCTAAACCGGGTAAACCAAGAAATAACTAAGCAATCATCTTCTTGGTATCAAGTAGGTAAAGCCTTAGAGCCTGTGGGCCAAAAGATGCAAGATGTCGGCAAGAAAATGGAAAGTGTGGGAAAAGGCCTAACTAAAAAAGTTACCTTACCACTTACAGGCATAGCAACTGCAGCTATAAAAGTGGGCTCAGACTTTGAAGCTGCCATGAGTCAGGTGCAAGCCACAACGGGAGCTACGGGAGATGAGCTTAAAGAGCTAGAAGATATAGCTAAAGAGATGGGGTCTACTACAAAGTTTAGTGCAAACCAGTCAGCTGAGGCTTTAAACTATATGGCCTTAGCCGGTTGGGATACAAAGCAGATGGTAGCAGGTCTTCCGGGAGTGCTAGATTTAGCGGCAGCTGCGTCTATGAATTTAGGTCAAGCATCCGACATTGTCACAGACACCATGAGTGCATTTCAAATGGAGGCAGAAGATGCAGCAAAAGCTTCGGATATATTTGCGGCAACCCAAGCTAATGCAAACACTAACGTACATAACTTAGGGGAAGCTTTAAAAAGAGCGGGAGCTGCGGCAAACTCTGCAGGTATGGATTTAGCGCAAACTAACACTATTTTAGGAATCTTTGCTGACTCTGGTATTAAAGGCTCTATGGCCGGTACAACCTTTACAGCCATGCTTAGAGATATGAAGCAAAACGCCACAGATGGCCAGTTAGTAGTAGAGGAGCTAGGAAAAGAGTTTGATGACTTAGCAAAGATAGGAATATATAACGCCGATGGGTCTATGCGAGATCTAGGGTCTGTTATGAAAGAGCTTGAAGATGCAACAGAGGATATGACAGATGCCCAAAGAGACCACGCTCTAAGCGCTTTATTTGGCGAACAAGCTATGCGTGGAGTTAACATCATGCTTGGCACAGGGTCTGAAAGGTACAAAGAGCTTGAAAAGTCCATTAAGGGATCTGAAGGTGCCGCAAGTAAAATGGCAGAAACGATGCAAGATAACCTACAAGGTGAGCTTACAAAATTAAAGTCAGCCCTAGAAGGGGTAGGTATACAAATCTTTGAGGTTCTAGTTCCCCATCTAAATACTTTAGTTGGCCACCTTCAATCGGGTGTAACATGGTTTTCTAATTTAGATGAAGGAACCCAAGAAACTATAATAAAGTTAGGAGCATTAGCTGCGGCTTTAGGCCCAATTTTAATTATAGGCGGGAAAATTGTATCAGGTGCCGGAGCAATAATTGGCGCTTTTTCTAAAATTTCAGTAGCCATAGCGGGAAAAACTGCAGCGGCAGGAGCAGCTGCCAAAGCTACAACAGGTCTTGTGGCAGGAAAAGGGGCGCTTGCTGCAGCGGCCACAGTTTTAACCGGCCCTGTGGGCCTTGCAATCGCTGCCGTAGCTGGCCTTACAGCAGGAGGTATTGCTTTAGCTAGACACCTAAGACAAGATAGCATTCCAGCTATGGACCTTTTTGGCGATGAAATATCAGAAACTACCCAAGAAGCTGTAGGAAGTTTTATGGAGCTTAACGAAGAAGCAACTTTAGCCCTTAATCAGCTTTCTTGGAGCGGCCAAGAGGTAACTAAGGAAATGGCAGAAGGAATTACAGATAACTTTTCTCAAATGGCCAAAGAGATTCAAGAAGGTCTAGATGAGCATCATGAAGAGTCTTTAGCTAAAATGAAAAACTTTGTAAATAGTAGCTCAGAGCTTTCTAAAGAGGAGCAACAAGAGGTACTAGATAATATGGAGCAAGGTTATGAAGATAGAAAACAATCAATTGAAGATGGCGAAGCTAAAATCAAAGAAATATTAGAAAGAGCTTCAGAAGAAAAAAGAGCGCTAACAAAAGCAGAACAAAGAGAAATAGAAGCTATCCAAGAGGAAATGGTGGAAACAGGGATACAAGTTCTATCGGAAAGCGAGCTTGAATCAAAGGCTATTATGGAAAGAATGAGAGCCCAAGCTGGCGAAATATCGGCGCTACAAGCGGCAGAAGTTGTACAAAACAGCTTAGAGCAAAAAGAAGGGGCCATTAAATCCGCTCAAGATCAGCACAACGAAGTTATAAAAGAAATCATAAGGCAAAGAGATGAAGCAGGGGTTATCTCAAATGAGCAAGCAGAGAGGTTAATCGAAGATGCTACCCGCCAAAAAGAAGAAGCTATAAAAAGGGCCGAAGAGATGCACGAAGGTGTAATTTCAGAGGCAAAGATTCAGGCAAACGAGCATGTAGATCAAGTAAATTGGCAAACCGGTGAAGTTCTTTCTAGATGGGAAGTTATGAAAAACAGCATCGCCGAAAGGTCAAGGGAAATAGGAGAGAGCATAAGTAACTCTTGGAATAACCTTAAAAACAGAACGAGTGAAACTTGGGATGATTTAAAATCTAACACCTCAGAGTCTTGGCAGAACATGCGAGATACAATAAGCGAAAATGGCGGTGGGATACAAGGGACAATTAAAACCTTTACAGATAGATATCGAAAAGATTGGGAGAACACCTTAACTACTATGGATGATTTAACCGGTGGAAGGTTTTCCTCTATGGCAGATAAAGTTTCAGAGTCGTTTTCAAACATTGGCGATTCCATACAAAGTGGTATCGACCGCCTTAGAAGCTGGAACGAACAAAGGGTAGAAGATAAGGAAGTTACATTTACTCAAAGGGTTCAAAACATAACAGAAAGCATTGCAAGTAAGGTTACATCCCCTTTTCAAAGTAACTATCAAGGGACAAGCTTCTTTAAAGGCGGTCTAACTATGGTAGGCGAGTTAGGACCAGAGCTTGTTGAACTTCCTAGGGGCTCTAAGATATATAACGACTACCACACAGAGAAGATTTTAGATAATAAAGGCAGTATTAACCACACTGGAACAATTAAAGTAGTAGGGGTAAATAATCAAAATGAGCTTTCCGGAACAGTTGATATCATCATGGATAGGTTGCGGCAGGAGGCGAGAGGCTAATGGTTGATATTAGAATTGAAAATATGGAAAATACCCGTTTAAGCGAAATTGTAAAAGAAGTCTCGCCGATAAGATATCAAACCGTAAAGATAACAAACCAACTGTTAGATGGAAGCTTTCACACTCAAATTATAGGAAACCCCCAAAAAAGTATAAACTTTAAAGTTATCGCAAACCAAAACCAGGTTGAAATGATAGATGTCCTTGAAGCAAAAGGTGAATATATAAAGCTAATAGAATACGATAGAAGCTATGTTGGCGCAATTGATAGTGCAATTGCTTGGTCGCGAATTACTGTGGGGTTTAAAAACAGAAACAAAAGACTTTTTAGAGGGGATGTAAACTTAAAAATAACAGATGAGGGTCTAGATACATGAGGAAAATACCTCCCTCTCTAAAAGAAAAACTTAAAAGTAAAGAGTACACAAAATATAAAAATACAAACCCCCAGGTAGAAGTGACTATATCAAGGGCCCGCTCTTCAATCCAAGACACCACCTATTTTAATACAGAGATTATAAGGGAAAAGGAAGGGCTATCAGATATAGCAGTTACACCTCAAAGGCTAGCCCCTTTAGGAAGGCCAACTGGTATTTATGAGATCCATATAGATAACGGTATAGCTAAAACTTCAAAAAGAGCATACCCAGATAAAAAAGGCGACGGATTTATTAATCAATTTGAAGTAGGAAAAGCAAAGTCTGTAGCAATTGCCTTTGATGGTAGGTGGGAGTTAAACCAAAGAAACCTATGGAATATAAAGACCTATGAAAAGCCCTATATATTTTGGGTAGATAATAGCGGCGCTTTGTATACCCAAAGGTGGGATGAACATAACACAAAGCAAAAGCTTGCAGAAGGTGTAAAAAAAGTTACGGCCATAAGAGGCTGGAAAAGCGTAGCTATGCCAGCTCATGACCATGGAGTAGTAGCAGCTTACATTAAAACAGATGGAAAGGTTTATTATAGAAACTATTCAGAGCAAGAAGATAACAGTTTTGTATGGGAAAATGAACGGGCCGTTTCAGAGTTTGCTAAAAAAGCCCAAAGTATAAACCTCTTTTTAACAAACGACTATCGCTTAGGCTTTATTATCGAAGATGAAAATGAAACCATAAGCTGGGCTATAACTAAAAGAAACTGGGCTGGCATGGCGATTTTACCTGAAAAAATTCATGTTAGGCCACATACTTTAAACATAAACTTTATCCCGATTGATTACCTAGATTTATCGGCTTTAAAAGAAACAATAAATATAAAACCTGGCAAAGTAAATTTAGAGCTTTTGTATGCCAGCACAGACAATAGCTTTATGCATATCGAAAACATACCAGACGCTGAAGAAAACTGGGGCAAGATTCTAATAGTTAGGGTGAAAAATGAAATTTATAACTACAAAGAATCTGACTTTGAAATTGAGGATAACTTTAATAGAAAGTACTATCCTGAAAGCATTGAAAGGATAGATATAAATACGTATAAGCTTACATTTACAAATTTTAATGACGTAGGTGAAGAAGGGGTTTTACGATTTAGAGCAAATGAAACGGAAAATGGAGTGGGTGATGTTTATGAGCCATTTAAGCAAAAATTTTACCCTAAAAACTTAGTGCCAGAATCACTACCTTTACCTAAAGTGGAGGAGATCTACAATGAGTAGAAAATGGGAAAAATCAGATGGCAAGTATGTGGTTATAAAGTTTGATAAAGCCCTGACAAATGAATTTAAAGATAAAACCCTAAACAATAATGCTTTTACTATAACAGGAACGGAGCATAAGCACGTAAACGGTCCACTGATTGACAAAGATTATCCACTTAAAAAAGTTGACGCTGTGCCGTTATGGTCAAAAGAAAATATAAGCTTAAAGGAAAACCCCCGTAAAGAAGAAAAATCATTATTTTTTCAAGGAAACAACCATATCAGCATTCCCTTTATTGAAAAGTACAGTACTGACAACCTAAGGGTTAAGGCTCGCATTATGACAAACACAACTAGCGGAAACCAAAGAATAGTAAATACACCAAATGATAATGCTTGGGCGCTTTATATATTTAACGGTCAACCTAGAGTAAACATATACGGAGAACGACATGATGGCCCAGATGGAGACTACTGCAAGCGTTACAAATTCCATGATATAGAGTTTAGTTACAAAAAAGGTGAAGTGGATATTTTCTTTGACGGTGAAAAAGTATATTCCTTTACCACTACTAACAAAGTATTAAACCCTACAACCGGAATTGAGATCGGTAGGCGTGATGACGGTAACTACTTTGATGGAATAATCTCAAATGTTGAAATCTGGACAAATGACACTTTAGTTGGTCATTGGAAGATCGGTGAAGAAGCAGGTGACACAGCTTTTGATCTTATAAATAACAACCATGGAGATATTGATAGATCAACATGGTACTATAATGTCTTTGAGCCCCTATGGGGCTCTTTTGATTATAATATAACCACCCAAGGTCAACTCACTATTAGCACAAGTGACTCAGGAAGATGCGTCTTAACAAATCCTAACGAGTTTAAAGACGGAGAAATTTTAATTAAGGCAAAGACGCAAAGTAAATCTAATAACCAAATAAGGGCGCATCTAAGAGCGAAAGGGGATTCTGGTGACGAACGAGGATATTTTGCAGAACTTTATGGTGGAGATGATATCATTCGCATAGTAGCTTATACACCAAGTACAAACACCCTAGTTTCTAAAGACTATTCTTGGGATACAGATGTTTATTATTGGATTAGATTTCAAGCAATAGGTAATCAATTACGAGCTAAAGTTTGGCCAGACGATAATGAAGAACCGGATAATTGGATGTTAGAAGTTGAAGATGATCAATATGAAAAAGGCAAGTTTGGTATAGGGTATTTTACCTCGACAGGAAGAAAAACCTTTGATCACATCTCTTTTTTAGAAGGCGATGGAGTATACAAACCTTTAAAAGAAGTACAGACAGAGGCTATAGAGTCTGAACATCCTTGTATGTTTAAGATAGAAAAAAGTGAGCCGGAAAATACAAAGATAGACTCCTTTATCTCTTTTGATAAAACCAACTGGCAACCTATAAATAACGGCGAAATCATAGAGGAGAACATTTTTTATTTAAGGTTTATCTTATCTACAGAAAATACTTTAATTACTCCAACTATAGAAAGTACTGCTTTAGCTGATAATTTAAAGCTGATTTTAGAAACTAAGGATTTAAGCACAGAAAGATTTCAAAATGTTAAAGGTGAGCTTACAGTTTCATATGACGCTTCAAAAGGTAACTTAACAGGGGAGTTTGGAAGTGTTGAAAGCTTTACTGAAAACTTTAAGCCTAAAGGGTTAAAACCTCTTTTAAACCCTTACCTTACTGAAAATCTAAATGCATCATCAGACTATAGTTTGGATTTTTTAAAAATTAACTATAAAGATGTGCCTATAAATCAAGAAACAATAACAGCAAAGGCGATAAACTTAGAGTTAGACTTTATCCATATCGATGTGATTAACCCATAGAAAAGAGGTGATATAAATGAAGGCTTTAACAAAAGCAAATATTCACAACCGCTTTGATATTGAAGTTAGGGATGCTAAAACAAATAAACTAAAGATAAAGGGACAGGCAGAAAATATTATTTTAAACCGTATGTATAGTCGGTTAGTAGAGTTTGAAAGCTATTTTGATAATATTGTATTTGGAAGAGGCACAGGAACTCCAGAGCCTACCCGCACATCCCTTTTTGACAGGATTGACAGAAAAAGAGCTACAACAGAGGAAGTTGTGCGAGATTTTCCTGTTAGCTCGTGGACAAAAAGCATTAGGTTAGAAGCTGATGAATATGTAGGAGAGTCGATAACTGAAGTTGGTATCAGTAATCTGAACGTAAGTGTAAACACCCACGCTTTAATTAAAGATGCGGAAGGAAACCTCTTAACCATCAACAAAACCGACATCGATATTATAACTATATATGCCACAGTTTTTATAGAGCTAGATAATACTAACCCTGAAATTGATTTTTTTCAGCGAGGAAATAATAATAGATTAATCTCATATTTAACTGGTGATGACTTTTCCGACCCCAGACTTATTATAGGTAACATAGGCGAGAACACCCAAACCGGTGATGTTGGTAACTATATTTACTCTAGACGTTTAACCCGCACATCTGATGAGCAAAACCGCAAAGTTACTTTCTCAACCAGACTTAACACCGACGAAGGAAACTATGATATCTATGAAGTAGCTCTGTCAGATTTGTGTAGGGCTAGCTTAATAAACTCAACTAAGTGGCAGCCATTTAGATTAGAAGAACAAAATATTGGGGTTGGAGATGGGGAAACTACTGAGTTTGACTTAAAAAGATATGATATTTTTGATGTGGATATAAGAGTTGATGGGCAAAAGGCTGAAAACATTACACTAAATAATATAGAAAGTGGATCGTATCGAGAAAAGCTTCCTCTTTGGAAGGCTCTAGATTTATCATTAAATCCAAATAACCTTAATATATTTTCAAGCCCTTTTAACGGAAAACCTGAGTACGCCGAGCTTTTGCCGACAACTGTAGTAAAGGTAGACCCAAGTAAAATAGTAGGTAAGACATTAGAGTTTGTCCTTGAAGGGGAATATTTTTTTAGCGCAAGGCGAGCCTATGTTTATGTAGATGGCTCAAATGATGGGGAAGAATTTGAACAAATTTACTCAGCTTCAGATGGAGGGTGGGATCCAAGCACTTATACCTACACTATAGAAGAGCCATATGAATATCTACGGTTTAGATTTTCTGGCCATGATAGCTCAACTTCTACCATCCATTCTGTTAGGATGCTAAATGAAAACTATAAAACGCCAACAGTTGTTTTTGACACACCTCCAAGCGAAGGTGCCGCGATTACAGCAGATTATACGGTGCCTTATATACCTAAGACAGAGGATTATGTGTTAGACGTTTCCTTTGAGATACAGTTTGGAGAGGGTTAAGTTATGAGGTGAATAGTATGCGTTTAGAATTTGAAAAGGTACAAGAAGTTGGTCAGGGTAAAAATCCTGACCTTCTTCATTTTTATGACAATGAAGCTCAAGTACTATCTATAGAAAACAAAAGACTTTATGGAACGGCAACACAAACACCTTTAGGTACTTGGAGCCAAAGGGAGTTTGAACAAAAGGTGGACATATCTGTAGATGATGACATAAAGTACTTTGGCATTAATCTTTTAGGTGGTTTTGGAGCGGTTGGAGCTTACAAGTCCGGTGATATTCATAAGCTTTTAATCTATGAGCTTGAGATAGATTTGAGCCCATATTTAGAAAATGCAAGTATTCAGTATGACATAAATAGCCCGGTATCTAGCTTTGACTTAAGTGTAGAAAATGTTAAAAACCCTGACCCTGAAAAACAAGGAAATGTAGGAGTTTCAGAGCATGAGTCTTACCTTACCCCAGGCTCAAGGATAAACTTTAACTTTAAGATGGGAGATAGTGATTTTTACGATTTAGGAAGATTTTATATTGATAGATCTAATTACAGATTGCTAGATCACGCTGCCTCTTGTAACGGTAGAAACTTAATGGGAAAAGCGCTTAAAGATCAGTCATTTGATGAAAATACAGTTTTAAGTTATAAACACATCCACGAACATATAAAAGATATTTTAATTTTAGCTGGAGTTAGTCCATATAACATAGTGGTACAAGCATCTAACGTTAAAGCAGGCTACGAATTTGACCCTAATATGGATTATCTTAGCGGCATAAAAGATATTTTAAAAAGTGAAGACAACTGGAAAATAGAAGAGTTAGTAGATGGAAGGCTTGTAGCAGGCAACAATAGTTATGGAGCTTTTGATATAAGAAGTACCTACCAATTTCAAAGAGGTAGTGAAGTTTTTTCAAGAAACATAGTTCGAGATGATATGGACTCTTACAGAAGGGTTTGTGTCCATAACAGAGGGTTTGAAATTCAAATTTATAAAGACGTAAAAGCCTATCAAGGCTGGAACCTAAGGGGAAATAAAACTCTGTATGTAACTATACCTGAAGGAACAAGCAAAGACGATGCACAAAACTACGCCGACACTATAGCTAAACAGTTAGAATACGTCGGGAAGGTTGAAACCTTCACTGGGCCCTTTAGACCCTATCTTCTAATTGGAGATGAGGCTGTGATTATAGATGAAAAAGGTGCCGATAGTTTAGGCCTTATAACTCAAATACGGCACAGATTTGGAAAGGGAGGATTTTCTACTGAGTTTACAGTAGATAGCGGTGGCCAAATCGGCCAAGGCAGGCTAACAGATTATATAAGTAAGATAACTCAACAAAAATCTAGCAGCAGAATTTATGATGAGGATTAGTGATATAAACTAAGGCGCTTATGACTTAAAGGCTAACTACCTTTTTACCATGAAGCGCCTTTTTATATAGATAAATTTAAAAGAAAGTGAGGGAAGTTAATGAAGGAAATTCTGACCTATGGTCAAATCGCATTTGCTGCAGTTGGCGGTTATATCGGGTGGTTTTTAGGGGGAGTTGATGGCTTTTTGTATGCCCTAATAGCCTTTGTGGTGGCAGATTATATTTTAGGTGTGATGTGCGCTATAGTTGAAAGGCATCTCTCTAGCGATATAGGTGCTAAGGGGATATTTCAAAAGGTAGTTATTTTTGCACTTGTAGGAATTGCTCACGTAATCGACAGTAACGTAATTGGTGATGGAGGTGCTATCCGCACAGCTGTCATCTTTTTTTATCTTTCAAATGAAGGGATTAGCATCACAGAAAACGCAACAAGGCTTGGGCTACCGGTGCCAGCTAAGCTTAAAGACGTTTTAGCCCAACTTAAAAAAGGAGGGGATAAAGATGGGAGTAACTACTAACTTAAAGCAGTTAACTAGAAGGTATATGAAAAATAACGATTGTTATAAAGCAGGGCGTAAAATCAAACCGAAAGGTATAATGGTACACTCTACTGCCACTCCAGGTGTGATGGCAGCTAGCTGGTTTAGCCGTTGGAACAGATCATACAAAAAAGGTGAGATAAACCGGCAAGTTTGTATTCATGCCTTTTTAGATGATAAAGAGGTATGGCAATACCTACCCTGGGACCATAGAGGGTGGCATGCAGGGGGAGCAGCTAACAATACCCATATCGGCTTTGAGATATGCGAGCCAGCAGGCTTTTCCTACTCTGGAGCTACTATGGTTGGCTACGATGTACAAAAGCATGAGGAATACTTTAGGAAAGCTTGGAAAAACGCAGTGGAACTTTGCGTAATGCTTTGCCTTAAGTATGATCTAACAGAAAAAGATATAATCGGCCACTCAGAAGGACATCAAAAAGGTATTGCAAGTAACCACGCAGATGTAGGCCATTGGCTTCCTAAACATGGCGAAAGCATGGATACCTTTAGGCTTGCAGTAAAAGAAGCTTTGCAAAAAGAGGGAGGGGATAATTTGCAACCAGTAGCTATTAAGGTTGGAGATGTTGTTAAGATTAAAGAGTCAACAAGTAGGTACTATCCTGGAGGCCCAAGGATTCCTAACTGGGTTAAAGATACTTATCATAAGGTGACACAAATAAAATCAGGAGGAAACCTTGTTATAAGAGGCGGAAAAAGCTGCGTGTTACTAGGAAAAAAGGTTGATAAAAATTCTAAAGAAGAGTCAAAGGGTATTATGACCTGGGCAGACATTGACGGTTTAACCAATCTGTCGGCACGACCTAAAGAAGACAAGGCCTCTAAAGGTAGCGGTAAAAAGCTATACCGAGTTCAAGCTGGAGCGTTTTCTAAAAAGGAAAACGCAGATAAGTTATTAAAAAGACTTAAATCCGCTGGATTTGATGCTTATATAAGACGAGATTAAGTTGCTTTTTTAAGTTTAAAAGCCGGTGTTTTTTAACAAACATCGGCTTAATTTTTTGCCTATTTTATGGCTTTTTATCCCTTCATTTACTTGCTTTTTAGCCTCTTTTAAGTGATATATGTAGTAGCTTAAAGAGCCTCAAAAGCCTAAAGAGAAGGGGTTTTAGGAACTTTTTTAAAACAAAAGCTGATTGAATGGGGCGCGACCCATTAGTTTAAAAATCGGCTAAAAAGGAAAGGAGGGAGGAAAAGATGCAAAAGCCTTTATTAAGTGATAGCAAAGTAGGTTTTTTAGATTCTAAAATTACAGCTGGGGGTGAGATGCCAAGCTTTGATAGAAATCTTAGTATTGACTACGGAACAGAAGAGAAAGCCTCAAAACCTAAAAAGATTAAAGCAGCTTGCTACTGTCGTGTAAGCTCTATGACGGATATGCAAGAGGATTCATTAGAAAACCAAACTAAGTATTTTACAAACTATATTAGATCAAATCCTAATTATCATTTTGTCGGTGTCTATTCTGATCGCGGGAAAACAGGAACTAAAATAGACGGACGCACTGGATTTAGCAAACTAATTAGGGATTGCCTTGAAGGTAAAATAGACCTTGTCCTTTGCAAATCAATATCACGATTTGCACGCAGCGTTACTGACTCCCTTGATACAGTTAGGCAGTTAAAAGAAAAAGGGGTTAGGCTAATATTTGAAAAAGAAAACATCGACACAGAAGATATGAAAAGCGAGTTTATAATGACGTTACTTTCAGCTGTAGCCCAAGAAGAAAGTAGGAGTATTTCAGAAAATGTGACTTGGTCATTTGCTAAACGCTTTGCACAAGGGCAAGCCAATTTTATTCGAATATTGGGCTATACAAGAGATGAAAACAAAAATTGGCTAATAAACGAAACAGAAGCTGCAGTAGTAAGGGAAGCTTTTAAAGAATGTCTAAATGGCAAAAATCCATCAAAAATTGCAAAGTCGTTTATTAAAAAAGGGTATAAAAAAGCAAACGGAAGAACTGATTGGTCCGCCCTTGCGGTTAGAAGTATTCTGAAAAACGAGCGTTACACAGGAGATGTGCTTTGCCAAAAGACTTATACAGAGGATTACTTAAGCCATAAGGGAATAAAAAATGATGGTGCGAAAAACCAGTATCTCATCGAAGATCATCATCCACCCATTATAGATAGAAAAACCTTTCAAAGGGCCCAAGAGGAGCTTTTAAAAAGAAGTCACAATAAAAAAGCAAATAATAAAAGAAAAATAACTTATCCTTTATCAAAAAGACTTAAATGTGAAAATTGCGGCAGTAACTTACAACGTTACTATTGCAAAGGGGTCGTTACCTGGAGGTGCGGTAAAAGTGTGAAAAGTAAAAGCCTATGTAATTTACAAGGAATTAAAGAAGGGCCTATTAAAAAGGCAATAATAGAGGCTTTTACTAAAAAGTATAAACTAGGAAGCGCAAGTAAAGTAAACCAAAAGGTAGTAGATTTGATAAAGGAACTTGAAAAAATAACACCATCAGCAGATTTTGAGTATAACCAGTTAAAAATAGACTTACAACGGATTTTATTTGAAGAAAACATGGCATTAATTAATGGAGAAAATGAAGATAAACTAGCAAAACTTGAATTTAAACGTAAGAGTTTAGAGCAAAAAATAGAGGATAAGGAAAGGTGGTGGGATCTAGTAGAAGGGGACTATAATTACCGAAAAAAGGCTCTTAAAACATTAAAAGACTTATTAGCTATGAAAAGACCTTTTAAAAGGTTAAAAGAGGCATCAGATGATGTTGAGTTTTTAAGAGCCTGGGTGTTAAACGTCAAGGTAATATCACCTACACTTTTTAAAATAAACTGGATTACTGGAAATCAAACAGAAATTAAACTAAAGGGGGATTAGATGTTAGATGAGTAAAAAAACATCATCAGTTCGGATGATACCAGCAAAAGCAAAAAAGTCTAGGATAACTGACAAATCAAGCAAGGACAAAAAACGTATTGGAGTCTATGTAAGGGTTTCAACAGATTCAGCTGAACAAGAGAAAAGTTATGATTTGCAAGTAAACTATTTTAAAGAACTCGTTGATAAAAATCCTGATTGGGAACTGGTAGAAATTTTTGCAGACCATGGATTGTCAGGGACCTCAACAAAAAAACGTGTAGCGTTTAATAGAATGATGGAAAGATGTCAAAACAAAGAAATTGATTATATCATCACTAAATCAATAAGCAGATTTGCAAGAAACACTTTGTTAGCGCTGCAGTCTATCAGGCTACTTAAAAGTATAGGGGTTGGGGTTTGGTTTCAAAAAGAAAATATAGATACCTTAGATGGGAAAGGCGAACTATTTTTGACTATTCTTTCCTCGATGGCCCAAGAGGAGTCTAGATCCATATCTACCAACACAAAATGGGCGATATCCAAAAAATTCCAGGCAGGTGATATTCACATGCCGACGACATACTTTTTAGGTTATGACACTGATGAATCAGGAAACGTAGTTATAAATGATGAACAAGCAGAAGTGGTAAGAAGGATTTATAAAGAGTTTTTAGCTGGGAAGGGGACACCGACGATAGCCAAAAGGCTCTCAAAGGAGGGGGTGCCAACAGCACGGGGAAACAAACATTGGACAAGCTATGCGGTATATCAAATTTTAAACCAAGAAAAGTACATGGGCCACTGCCTTGCTCAAAAGTCTGTCACCATAGATTTTTTAACCAAAAAGAGAGTGGTAAACAAAGATATTGAACCTCAATATTTTGTTAAAAATACTCACCCAGCGATTATTTCAGAAGATGTCTGGAACTTAGTGCAGCAGGAACTAAAGCGCAGAAGAAAAATGCGAACAGATCCGGATAACAAATATAGGCAATGCTTTAGTGGAAAAAGCGTATTTTCAAATAAGTTATTTTGCGCTGAATGTGGCAGGCCAGTACTTCGCCGAAGGCTTACATCCACGAAAAATAAAGAGAAGTATCGTTTTACAGCCTGGCAATGCCGGGTAGCAGCTCATAAGGATCCAGACTTTAAAGATTGTAATTGCAGGTATGTATGGGAAGAGGAACTTGAAAAAGGGTTTATGAAAACTCTTTATGAGATGAAGAAAAACAAAAACGAGGTTAAAGAAGATGTGAAAAAAGCAATTGAGCAAAAAGCTTTAAGTAAAAAAGAGCAGGCTAGACTTAAAGAACTTGAGAACCAGCTTGAAGCCTTAAACAACAGAGCCAGTATGATCGCGGAAAAAGAAACAGCTACTAACGATAAAATCTACCAAGCGACATTAGAGCATCTGACCTATGAGCGAGAGATCCTTGAAACGGAATATGAACAGCTAAGTGAAAATAATGAAGAAAGATTGTTTTTGGAAAAACAACTAGATGAACTTCTAAAAATGCTAGATAGCCTAGGCAATGATTCAAAGTTTAGGGACGATATTTTTGTAAAGACAGTTGAGAAAGGGGTGCTAAATAACAGCCAAATAGTTAGTTTTGAGTTTAAATGCGGCATTAGTCGAGAGGCAGAGGCAACAAAGAAAAAATAACCTGCATCTCCCTTCAAATAAGCGATAAGAGCTTGACTTTTTACTGTAAGTGAGCGATTAATATTATAATTTGAATATCGCTTTATGAAGGGAGATTTAAAATTGAATACCAGTGAAAAAGGAAAATGGATTCAAACCTTATGGAACCCGATAAAGGAAATAAAAAAAAGCCCACTAGAAAGTGACAAGCCAGGAGTTAAGGTAGCTGCCTATTGTCGTGTTAGTGCTGGAGTAAAGGAGAGGGTAAACTCTTTAGAAAACCAGGTTAGCCGCTATACCCATCTAATAAAAAACAGACCTAATTGGAAGTTTGTAGGGATATATTTTGATAAAAGTTCTTCTGGTGCTAACCTAAAAAGAAGCGGAATTCAAAGACTGCTTAGACATTGTAAAGAAGGAAGAGTTGATATGGTTCTTACTAAGAACGTATCTAGACTTTCTAGGAATTCTGAAGAGCTTTTAGATATGGTAGAAAACTTAAAAGAGCTAGGTGTTGGAATATACTTTGAAAAAGAAAATATCGATACTTCTATAGATTATAATAAGTTTCTTCTTAGTTCACATGCTGCTTTAGCCCAAGAAGAAATAGAAACGATTTCTCAATCAATAAAATGGGGAATAGAAAAGAAACTAATGGGAGGAGTTCCTAGATATTCTAATCTTTTGGGCTATGACATTGTGAAATGCGAAGGAGTATCATCACTTGAAATAAATGAGCAAGAAGCTGATAGCGTAAGAAGAATATTTGATTTGTTTTTAAGCGGCTTATCTCTTAAGGCAGTAGCTAGACAATTGATAAGTGAAGGGATTAAGACTTCACTAGGTAGGGATTTATGGAAAGGTAGCGCTGTTAAAGACATATTATCAAATCCGACATACACAGGTGATAAGATAACTAGGTTAAACACTCGTAATCTTTTTACAGGGGCTATTACAACAGAGGGGAAAGATAAAGTTCTCATCGAACATAGCCATCCCGCCATTATAGATAAAAAGACTTTTGCCTTAGCTCAAAAAAGACTAGACGAAATTAAGGCACCCCCTAGTGTGCAAAAGAGGCAGGGAAAAACACCTTTATCGGGGAGAATGCAGTGTGGGCATTGTGGTCATAAATTGATCAAGCATCCAACAAAAGGGGTAAACTATTGGCGATGCGCTCCCAGCTTTGTTGGTGCATGTGAACGGAAGTCAATAAGAGAGAATTTGATATTTGAGATGATGTTAAAAGCTATTCAAAACAAATACGACTTAGATGAACCGAAAGTTTTACAAGAAATTATAAAAAGAGTGAATCAAAATGATCATTTTGAATTTCACAGACTTAAATTTTTAACAGAAATTGAAATTGCAAGAAAAGAAGATGTCCTAACAGCTGTGGAAATAGAACAAATGGAAAAAGCCTATCTTACTTTTGAAGAGAAGATCACAAAGGTTGAAGACGATAGAAAATATCGGGTAGAAGCAATAAACTGGCTGAAAGAAATTCACTGTAGAAGTGACTTTATTAACGGTGCGTCAATAGAGATCTTAAGGGCTTGGGCTACAGAAATTAAAATCTATTCATCTAAAGATTATATTATAAGGTGGATTGACGGTAGCGAAACAGTGATGGGAGATTGCAGTTCCTATGGGAAAGCACAATTTATAAAGCCCGATATTAAAGAAGGATCTTTATCAAGTACAAAAGGCAAACGTCAAAGTATCCCTTATGAAGAAATTAAAAAGGAGGAAGGGGGAGATGATTTGAAACAAAAGCCAAATAGGGAAGTGGTAACTATTAAGCCTGGCCAGGGTGGGCTTATTATGAGTGACTTACAGAACAAGTTAGAAAAAGAAAAAAGTAACTCTGGGGCCTTTAAAAATATAAGTGAAGGCAAAAAAAGAACGGTTGCATATTGCAGGGTATCAACAGAAAGAAACGAGCAGCAGATAAGCTTAAAAACACAAGTAGCTTATTACACTTATTTAATTTTAAAGAACCCAGATTATGAATATGCCGGGATATACGCAGACGAGGGGATCTCGGGGAAGTCTTTAAATAATCGAACAGAACTTTTAAAATTAATTGATGAGTGTAAGGCTGGAAAGGTAGATTTGATTCTTACAAAATCAATATCTAGATTTAGTAGAAATGTCATTAACACATTATCTATAGTAAGAATGCTAAAGAGTTTGCCAAACCCTGTTCATATTTATTTTGAGAAAGAAAACATTAACACAAAAGACCAAGAGAGCGAACTTATGCTTTCAATATACGGAAGCATTGCGCAAGAGGAAAGCTCAAATATTGGTGAAGCTGTTTCATGGGGTAAAAAAAGTTATGCAGAACGGGGGATAGTAAATAACAGCGAACCTTACTATGGCTTTGAAAAGGGAACGTGGAACATTATTGAAAAAGAGGCTGAAGTAATCAGAAAGATTTATCAAAGGACTCTTGAAGGACAAAACTTTAACCAAATTGCCAAGGAGTTAACAGATGAAGGGGTTAAAACTCCACTAGGTAAAAGAAACTGGTATCTAGGAGTTGTAAGAAATATATTAAAAAATGAAGTATATAAAGGGGATGTCCTTTATCAAAAATACTATATGCAAGATACAAAAGAAGGGGTAGCAAAGCTTACGCCAAACAAAGGAGAACTACCCCAAATGCTAATAGAAAATCATCATAAAGGAATTGTCAGTAGGGAAGTTTGGGACAAAGTTCAAGAGATAATAAAAAAGCGAAAAGACGATTATGAGAATAAAGAAAGAAGAAAATACCCAAAGGAAAACATAAAAAACGAGGCGTTTGTAAAAAAGTTTTATTGTGAATGTGGCGCTTTAATCGGACATTCTAGAAGGATTGAATATAAGGCAGAAGGAAACCCAGAAATTCATATTTGGAGATGTTATGCAGCTCGCAAAATTACTTTTGACTGTAGATCCCTTTCAGTTAGGGAAGAGTATATTGAACTTCACTTTAAAAAGATGCTTAACTATTTTAAAGGCAGTAAAACCTTAAAAGATGAGCTGGAAAAAGTTATTGCAAAAGAGGAATTAAGTGATGAAGACTTGCGTTTGGAAGATGAGTATAGAAAAGAGATAGAAGTCTTAAACCAGCAACTGTATGAAGCGGTTGATGGTGAGTTGAATAAAGATGGCCAGGATTCTGAGAAAGTAGCAAAGCTAACCGAGAAAATAGTGGATATACAAAATAAAATAAAAGAGTTGGAAAATAGAAAACTAAAGGTTAACAGCCTAAAAGCAGACTTAAGGTGGTTAATTAGGAAAACTAAAAATGAAATAACTAATTTTCCTGGAGAAATCTTTACTAGAATAATCGAAAGCGGAAAAATTTTAACTGACGGTAGAATTATATATAAGTTAAAATTTGGGGTGGAGTGGACAATAGATTTTAAATATGAAGATTATAAAAAATCAAGAGCTGAAAAAAGGGCTGCAAAGCGAGAGGCTAAGCGACAAGAATTTTTGCATGGGCCAGAGGTAAGAGCCCTCCTGAAATATTGTGAGGAACAGAAAAGTTTTTTAGAAATGGTAGACTTTATGAACAGCTATATCTGTATATCTAAAACAAAGTTCAGAGCAACAATCCTCAACTCACTTCTTGAAGATGGAAGGCTAAAAAGGACCTTACCTAAGTGGAAACAAAAAGAACAAAGGTACTATTCTGTAAAGGACGAATCATAAAAAAACCCCACCTAGTTGACTGATAATAAATTATCAGCCGCTGGGTGGGGCTTATTTTTTTACTTTTTTTATGAAGGTTATATAAAATACGCACAGCTATTTAAAAGGAGTTCACCACTTAACTTCATTTAGTAAACATCAATAATAAGTATTCTGAAGCCAATATATGTGGCCTATGTAACTGCTAACATTATGGCTTGGACGAGGAAAAAGAGCTCATATTGATACAAGGACAACAGTTTAATAAGGTTTGAAGATATTTAAATAGGTATAGAGGAATTAAATGGTTAATGTAGAATGGATATAATACCTAGATTATTGTATCTGGCCATGAAGTAAAGCTTATCAGAAAACAAAATACGTAAGGAGCTAAAAAATTGCTTAGATACGAAGAAAGAAAAAAAGTTATTTACATTAACGATAACACTATTAAAGACTGTATAAAAACGAATGTTTTTGAGGTGCTAAACCTAGAGGAATGCACGGATTCTATTTCAGGGCTTTATGAACAACTATTTTTTATCTATAGCTTAGAGAAGGAATCTAATAACAAAGATTATGAGTATTTGATTAAATATGAAAAAAATATGTCTGATAATGCTTATATACAACTACCTAATAAAGTGGCACTACAAGGGTTCATTAGAATTCTTGAAGCGTTTTTTAATCTAGAAGTGCATCACCCTATTGGCACCGAATTTAAAGAACAATTATTATTCAGTCTTGAAGGATCTCTTTTAGCGCACAAATACCTTTTATGTGGAACTGAATACGATTACAGGGAAAATATAGGGAGATTTGTTAATGATGTTAAGTTTTTGCCCAAAAAAGCTTGTTTAGCTTTACGGTATGGTACTAACGAGGGAAGTGGCAATTTGTTTTGGTTACATGAAATAGGATGTTTTGTAAATGAACTGATAGAGGCAAGGTACGAAGGAGTTGAGATAATATATTTCCCTTTTTCATATAGTCACGATGATTCTAAAAGTGGGATAGTAGAGATAGATATTTTTATTACTGGAAGTTAGGCATAGGGGGGAGTAAGATGTTAATACCAGATATGGAAAAGTTTCATGAGAATGATAAAGAGATGCTAACAGACCTTGAAAGGTTGTTTCGAAGGTGGTATAAAAGCGCGCTATCAAAGTCTTTTATGTATAATTACAATGCTGACTCTTTAGTTTTTGATGGGTTCTATCCGTATTATTATAATCAAAAAGTCAAGGTGTTATTTATTGGCCGAGAGTCATTGGGTATATCAGGTCAGAATTACATCACTGTCCTTTATGACGCTTACAAAAATAATAAGGTGGGTAGTAAAACCATAAACCGTAGCTCCTTTCATGCCCGCATGTTCTATATAACTTATGCTCTAAATAACCAAGAGTATAATTGGAGTAATATACCTTACGCATCCGAGCTCACAGATTCATTTGGTACCAAAGAAGGGATAAGTTTCTCTTTTATGAATTTATCAAAATTAAGTAATGAATCTAGCGGATGGAGCGCCGACTGGCCTCTTATCGATAACTTTGTTAGTAGTTTTAAAAGTGATGAGATTAATTTTTTTAATGAGCAGATTAGTATATTGAAGCCTGATTTAATTATTGCCATGAATTTAGGTAAATCTCTAAGGGCTTTAGGAAATCTAACCTCTATTGAAAAAGGTAAGAATGTAAATGTACATAAACTTAAGGTCAATGATAGCTATATACCCCTTTTAAATACTTTTCATTTTTCTGCCCCAGCTAAAAAAGATCCAGATGATTATTTTAAACCTGTAATAGAAGCATATAAAAAATACGTTTTAAAACTAAACAAATTATAATGGGTAACTAGATTATAAGTAGTAGAAACTAAAATGCCTAATCCAAATTATAATGGTAAGTACCCATGAAATTATGGTAATAAGAAATTCTGGCCCGTCCCTGTCCTCATGCTCCCATAACTTATATCCTTTGCGTTCTTCATCAAAAGGCCACCAAATGCACACTCCCTTATTTGTAAAGTAATCGGCAATAAAATGGGAAGTATATCCTATCCAAACAGCAAATATAGGGACAATTACTGGGAAGTAAACGCCCTGAGATTTTAACCAAATATGTAAGGGGACAATTAAATTACAAGAAATTAGGGTTATAACAATAGACCAGAAAAATGAATGCGTATAACCTCTGTGTTCTTTTTTGCTTTTCTCTATTAAGTCTGGGAGAATGGAAGAAAAGTATGACAAAATGGATGAAGCTAATAATATGAAGCTAAATGCCACAGAAAACGGCTTATAAAAAAATACGATTAATCCTGAGTATGCTGCTACACCTATAGCTTTATGAGTAGGGTGTTTCATAGCATTATCCCTCCTTTAAAACTTTCTATGTGAAACTAGAAAAAATAGAACTTGTATATAAAGTTTATAAAAAAGAAGTAAATGGACATAAATAACCTTTAAGTTATAGTCCACTTACTTCTTTTTTATTATAGAAGCTTAAGTAAAGGAGGGAATGATATGGCTAAAATAGTAGCAAATAAAAACTCTTTAAATGAGGAAATTAAAAGGATTAATGCTAAAAGGAACAGGGAAATTTTTATATGGGGTATAGTTGTACTGCTGTCTGTCTTACTAGAACAATTTATATTCACGTTTATATTGGGGATCATAGCCTTTTTTCGGATGCTTAGTCTTGCCTCGCCACATAGTAAAGTAGAATCCATGGCTTCAGGACTAGAAGGAGAGGAGTATGCAATAAGTACTTTGCGAAAACTACCTGATGAATATACAGTGATTTGTGATGTTAATATAGAGGTAGATGGAGGTAAGAGTCAGTTAGATTTTGTGGTAGTTGGCCCTACTGGAATTTTTGTGACAGAAATTAAAAACTGGAATGGTACTATATATGGTAGTGAAGAAGAAAAGGAGTGGCGTCAAGATAAAGTTGGGCGTAAGGGTGGTGAATATAGCCGTCATTACTATAACCCTGGAAAGCAAGTGCGCACCCATGTTTATAGGCTTTCTAAACTTTTAAAAAATAATGGGTTAAACAGTTGGGTTCAAGGAATAGTTTACTTTACTCATCCAAGGGTAGAGATTCATGTTGAAACAAACAAAGTTCCTGTTTTTGCAGAGCCTAAAAATGATGGATATGATTTATTAAAGTACATCCAAAGTGAAGATAATGAGAGTCTAACAGAGAAGCAGATAAATGATATCGAAAACCTATTAGTAAGTGAAAGTAACCTTGAGGGGACAGCTTAGTTGAATAATGTACTTAAGTTAGGTAGCTCACCACATAACGTGGTGGGCTTTTTTAATTATGTATATACATGTTGGTGATTATTAACTAAGGATAATACACAATATATTGAATAAAATCGGTTTAGAACACACTATATGTTGTGGTTTTTCAATCATTTTATTCTATTTAAATCGTGGCGTAATCCGGAGATTTTTGATATCCTTGAAAAAACTAAGCCAGGCAAAGGCAATGAAATACAGCTGACAGATGCTCTTAAAGAGCTTGCCACAAGAGAAGCAATGTACGCCTACATCTTTGAAGGTAGAAGACACGATGTAGGAGACAAGCAAGGGTTCCTACAAGCTACAGTTGAGTTTGCTCTTAAGAGAGAAGGTTTAAGAGAAGATTTTTTAAGTTATTTAGTTGATGTAGTGGAGAAAGAAACAGGCAACAAAATAACAAAAGCACAAGCAGCTGCTGCTTCTGAGAAGAAAAAGTAAATAAATTTAAACCTAAAAACCTCGGGCTATCTTTATATGCTCGGGGTTTTTAGGTTTAGTTGGATAGAAGATAGTTTGATGGTTGGATAGGAAGATCCAAAAGAAAAAATATACTTTTCCACCTTAAAACGAGAAAAGTAGGTGTTTTTAACATGTTAAAACTATATAATTTCTTTCTTAAATATCTGGTAAGAGCAGAATAATAGTTTTCTTGTCGAGTCGTTGAATATTCACTAATGACACAAGCTTACAGTGTTTTTGGCTTAGTTCTTCCATCTTAGGTAGGGGAATAGGAAACTTCTCCTAGATTACCCAACTAGGTTTTCTAATAGTCTCTTATATTTACTTTAGCAGGGTGAAGATATATATTAAATAAATTAGGAGGTTTTTATGAGAATAATAGTTTGGAACATCTCATGTAACACAATGAAAAATGATAAAAACAGAGCGGAGGAGATTTTAGGTACTATTAATAAGGCAGATTGTGATATTGTTCTTTTGACTGAATATCAACCTAATACTTTTGGTAAAATTATAGAAACTAAGCTTTATGATAGACAATATAAAATTTATACTCCCAAAAACGCATCCGCAAAAGATACCTGCTCACTACTAATTGCTGTGAAAAATAAGGAGAAGGAGACGAAAAAACTTAAGTATGATTTTAACCTAGAGAGAAGATATGTAGCTATTAAAGTAACGGATATGTTCGAAATTAATAACTTGAAGATACTAGGTATACATGTTCCGCCAATCCAACAACAAAAAGGTGTATTAAAAGAAGAAAGTATTACCGAACGGAAAGAACCATATATCCAAAGCATTTTAAAATGTGCTCATTTGTTTAAATCTAATAATGAATATGCCATTATCGCAGGTGATTTTAATCCTTACACTGAAGACGTTTTTAAACAATACACAATAAAGTATCCATATAGACCACTAACAGATTGCATTACTAACTTAGAGTCAAAAGGGTGGATAAACTGCTACCCTACAAGTAACCAAATAGGTAACAATTGTAGTCCGAACAGATTAGATTATGTTTTCCTTTCACCTGCTTTTCGTGATAAAATTGTGAGTTTTTCCGCCGAATTTATAGAAACTAAGGATAACGTTTCGGACCATAGACCGTTAATTTGTGAAGTGAAATTATGTTGAGATTTCGATATCTTTTAAATATCAATTACTTAGGTTTCTGGAGTGGAGGATACTAGAAACTAAGTTAATAACAATCTAAACTTAAGTTTTGGACTAGCCTATGGGAGAGATGAGGGATAGAATACCTAGCTGGCATCTCGTATGAGTAGAGTAGGGTAACAGAGTAGACTGAGAGCTGGGATGGTTAATTATCTCAGCTCTCACTTAAGGTAGAAGAGGTTTGCCAAATAATGACAATTTTATTTTAAGGGTTTCAAAATTAAGGGTAAGAAGGTCCATGCGGGGAGAGGTATTAAATAAATATTAGAGTAATGAAAACATAAAAGAAGGGGGAATGATATGTGAAAACAGAACGAATTTTAGAAGAAATGCTCAAAGAATACAACCATTACTGTGGTTCATATGTTAAGTTTTTGTCTTATATATCAAAGATAGATAACAAAGATCCAGACGAAATTACAGAAGAACAAGAAAAAGAGTTTGAAAGATTAAAAAACAAATTCAGAAACAAAACTGAACGAATACACAAATTTGTAAAAAAGTATGATATTTAATAAGGAGCATTCCTGTTATTAATTAAATTTAAGCTTTGCATAAAAAGAAACCTCACAGTAAAATGAAATTATCACTGATCAGTGTAATAAATCATTTTATTGGAGGTCCTACTAATGAATTTTAACCAAAATAACAAAATTAATCAAGTAAAAGAAGAAACAATTGTCATAGGTGTTGATATAGCTAGTGAGATACACTATGCTAGAGCCTTTGACTGGAGGGGGATAGAACTGGATAAGGTATTTAAATTTTACAACAGTGTAGAAGGATTTTACAGATTCTACTCTTAGTGCCTTTGGAATTAACCTGGAACGTTATTAATTAGAATGATGAAAAAGTAACAGTATCAATTAGGTGATAGTGGAAGCTATTAAAATATGGGTAATGCAATATATTCATAAAGTTAAAGTAGTTGGTCCCAAGGATGTTAAGAAAAAGATTAATAAATCATTTATAAGTTCACTTAAAATTTGTTTGCAAAATACATAAGGATAATAGAGGTCTTCTGTGATTAAGAAATAAAAGTAGGGTGTTAATGAAGTCTACAGATTACCACCTAGGAGGTTATGATAATGAAAATAGGCACAATAACAAGGGATACAATTAATAAAGTAAAAGCTGCATTAAAAGAATTTAATAACGATACATTACACAGTTTGGGAATATTGCTGCCAGCACTTGCAGTAGCAACCTCTATAGTAGGGTTTATAGTAGCATTTATTATAAACATTGTTCAAGGAGGGTATGCAGATCAGGTTGCTCTTATTAATGTAAATGGTATAGCTGGAATTACAGATGCCTTCTCTAGTGGTACTACATCAATACTTTATGGGAATTTATTTGGTACTACAATAAAATTTTTGCTGACTTTCCAAATGATAATTTTGCTTATTACCTTTTTCTCACAAGCTACAAAAACAAAAAAAGTAATAATGATTTTCGATTTATCTTTTATAGCTTTAATTGGAATAACACTTTTTTTAATGGACTTGAGAGAAGGGAATTTTATTATTAACTTTCTATACAGATTAGAAGCTGAGCAACTTAAAATGTACCTAATAATTCTAGTGATAACCCTTGTTGCTGCATTTGTTTCATCTTTAATTGTATTATTAACAACGAAATGTAGATGGATGCTTGGGTATGCTTGTGCCGCAGGTGCAATATCGTTTCTTGCTGTGCCTTTAGTATTACTTGTTGTTCAAAATATAATTGTGATAATTTTAAGTATTATTATTCTAGCAATGATAGGAATAATATTATCGTTTGTTCTTGGGTCTGCTAGTTCAGATACAATGAGTACTGGAAATAGTGTGAGTAATTATTCAGGATATAATCAACCAAGAAGTGAGAAAAAAGAAAATGCCGTATCAACAACAAGTGACATAAAACAATTTAGTGGGAATGTAAAGTTTTATAGAGGAAAAGGAGGATTAGGGCTTGGGGTACCACAAAATAAATGTATTTATTTTGATGGTAATCTCACAACACGTGGGTATGTCTGTACTGTCAAAGATTATGAGGAAGGAAAAGTGGTTATTATGCTCAATAATCAGCGAGTTACAAACATTTAGCTTAGGTCTAATGTTCTTAATAAAATTGGTGTTACTGAGAAAATAGCCTCAAAATTTTTTGAGGTTGTGATAGGATGGAAGATAATATTGTGATTATTTTTGAGGAAATTATGGATTAAGTAGATATTAGCTTTTAAGAATAAAAAGCTAAAAAGAAAGGAGTGATAAGCTATAGTAATAAGAAAAAGGTTATTATTTCAACGTCGGTTGCCATTATTCTAATTACTTTAAGCGTGTTTTGGATTGTGAGTCAAGACAAGACCCATATAATAATTGGAGCATCAGAGATTGATGATTGCATCAGTCTGCCGGAGGATTCTTTCTTGCTCTATAAAGAAGATGGAATAATTTTGTATGTGACTATAGATAAAAAAATCCCACCATACTGTCAATCTATGGAGAAAATAGTAGAGATAAGAATTTGTACTATTTTATATCAGCTGAAAGTGGTAATCAATATCTGTCGATGTCAACAATTGATTATGTTAATGCAAATGACCTTGAATTTAACAATTCAGTTCAAGGAGCATGGAGAACAGAAGAAGGAATGAAGTATGTAGATGGTGTGAAGTTTACAGTTAACTTGTATGAGAGAGTACTGGTAACGAATTATGGACTGATTCATTTGTGTTTTCAATGGAGTTAATCAATAAATCCAAATAGGGAGGTGAAACATGGCTTTAATATTTTCAATTAGTGATATTCATGGATACTCACAACCGCTAGAAGAAGCCCTAACACTTGTAGATCTAGAATCTGATAGTCAAAACAAGTTGATTCTATGTGGGGACTATATTGATTATGGCCCAGATAGTTGTAAGGTATTATATAAAATAAAGAGTCTGGTTGAAAGTTATCCCGATCAAGTCATTGTTCTTATGGGAAATCACGAGTATAGGTTCCTAGAATTTTTAAATGCAGGGGGTCATAATCTATGGAGTGTTGAGTGGCTAAGCACTGATATGAATTTTACAACAATAAACTCTTTTATATCGGAATCTACTAAGGAAAAGATATTCGGTATAAGTAAGGATAAAGGTTACCATGATTATTTATTGGACATTTCTAAAATAATTAAAAAGGATGTCTTAACTAACCATGCAGGCTTGATTAAATGGATAAAAGGGATGTTGCTGTATTATGAAACACCAAAGGCAATTTATGTTCATGCAGGCATTGATGAAGAAGCAGAAGAATATTGGAAGCATGGAACTCCTGATGAATATTTTTTAAGTAAATATCCTGCAACCTTTGGTAAATTTCATAAGGATATAATTGCGGGTCATATTGGCACAAGTTCACTGGCGAAAGGCAAAAAATTTCATGATATCTACTGGGATGGGGATAATCATTTCTTTATTGATGGGGAAGTAAATAGAAGTGGTTGTATACCAGTTTTAAAATACAATACAACAACATCACGGTATTCTTCATTCAAAAAGAAGCGAGATGGTCAAGGGAGTTATTTTTTTCAAGAGTATGTGATTAAATAGAGAAGAAAAGGTCATACAAAGCATTAATATTCGAGTTTTTAAGCTTAGGTTATGTAAAAGTTTGAGGAGATGAATAATCAGATTCAACTAAATGTATGAAAGAGATGCAGATTTATTTTGAAAAAAAATACGCGTGAGATTTAGGTTATTATAAAATAGAGTTGTATAACACCATTCAGGATTATATTTGATTTTGTAGCTGCACGTTACTTTTACCATAATTAGGTAAGGGGTTATAAATTTTCATAAAAAATCCCGTAAAATCATGAGTTGTGGTGTTGCGAAAATGCCAAAGAATAGTAAAGATATGGAGGTTTGTTATGAGTGAATTAGAAAAAGTTTTATATGATTTATTCCCAAAGGTTGATTTGGATGATGACGGTATCGAACGAGGACTTTTAGCATTTTCAGAATATGACATAAAAGAACAATTTCCATTTAATGGATATAAGGAGAGAGTATTATTTGGCAAACATTATTACTCTGAAGAATTAAAAGAGGAGAAAACGAATGCATTTTTTGTATATAAAGCACTAACGATTAAAATCAATAACAATGGTATTGCAGCACCTTCTAGTTTTGATCCAGATAACGCAACTGGTAAATGTGTTTTTGCAAAAGAATTATATAGTGTTTTATGGGGATTTACTTATAAGTATAGTTACTTCGGCACGATAGATATGTTTCAAAATGAAGATTTAGATAATAAGTTGATGCTTTGGGGAGGAGATTGTCTTAATTCATTACAAACAACTATAAAGTCAGAGTTAGGCTATAGCACTATTGATTGTATAAAGAAAATGTCCGACAATCCTGAAACATTTATAAAAGAGATGAAAGAATCAGATATGGGAGCTCTATTTCAAATTAGTCATGCTCCAGGAAATTTTGGTATTGTTCCAGCATATTTTAATGCATATAGAGGAACATCAGCGTGCTTGCGTGATTATCTACCGCAATCGTTATTCTTTCTTAAAGAAAGTCAAAATTATAACTATAGTTTATTAGAAAAGCTAGAAGCATATACAAGAAGTCCTAAATATAACAATGGTGGTGCAAAACAATTTTTTAGTGAATACGCTCCTAAAATGTTTGGCATGTATGTTAATGTCATGATGCTTTGGGACCTAGTATCGTATAATAGTTATAACCAAATAGATGTTCATGATTATAATGGTAAAAAAATTACTTATTTACCTGATTTTCATGAAATTAAGGATGTAAGTGTGTGGTCAAAAGGTGTTAATAAATTTGTTCGCAGAAGGGGATTGTTTATAGGGGCACTTATGTATACATACCTATATTTTAAAGAAGAGTATTGTACAATTAAATCATTAATCTTTGTTGATGAACCCATGAAAAAAGATGGTTTGGTTGGCTATGAAGCTGTTTTTAAGAGAATCTATAAAGGAATTAATAATGAACAGGTAAAAAACACTTTTATAATTTGTCAAAAAATGATGAATAAATTGCATTAGTGGAAAAACTGAGAGCAGTTGTCCTTCCTGGAATGTTTTTTTGAGCAAAATTTCCTTGGAGTAAAATCCCTGTGTCAGGAATGCAATATTGCAAATCGTGAGAATTCATTCCAAACATGGAGTGATTTAAATACCGAGAGGTCCAAGAGTAGAATATTCTGGTGCACTTTATCATGTTATTTGTAGAGGCAATAATGGTGACTTTATCTTTCAAAAATAAGCTGATAAAAATCTATATTTGAAGTTTATAGTAAAAAGCTACAAAGCAGTGGAATTTCTAGGGATTAGTACTTCAATATTGCAGTTCTTAAAACATCTCTACTTTGAAAGATGTTTTTCTGCTTATTATAAAGGGTTTTAAACAATAATGAAGAATAGTGAAAATAATATAACTTCTATCACTTATCATCTATCATCTATGATTAAAAAAGTGGGGTAGTTTAAGCGCCAAAGTGTTGGTGATGATGTACATGTCAAGGAGCAAACTTGTTCTTTCAACTAATAGCAAGAAGGTATGAGAAAAAGTCGACGACTATTACCCTAAAAAGTTTTAGTGATTGGGGTGAGTTTTATAGTTATAATACATTAGCTAAAACTATATTAGTTTGTCTTATACATTCATTCTACTATTACTAACATAAAAGTTCATTCTTACAGAATCAAGGATAAGATTCAAAAAGCACAGATAAATACTACAGAGACGTCATAACAAAGTGACAAATTGTACATTTTTAAAATGATATAAATGGACATTTTAGGGTAGAATTATACTTTTGACTAATTACCCAATACTACAAATTGGAGGGATATTAAAGTGTAAAGATAGATCAGAGATGGATTACATGCCTATGAAACAAGTAAGAGATTTAGCAAAGTAATTTTTGAGAAGCAGTAGTTACGAGCGTGCTAATTGGACTAGTATTTCATTCTCTTTGGGCTGGAGTAATTGCCTTTCTTACCATTCTAATATGTTGGTCTTTTCCTTACATAGGAACATTTATGATGGTTGCCATTTCGCTTGTATATTTTATGTTTGCTTTTGAATTTTTTAAACTTATTGATGGGAATGTACCAAAGCTTTATAATTATATGAGTTGAATATTAGTTGCTAATAAAGATGGCGTTATTGAGTATTATAATACATTAAATCTTAAATTGTTGCCATAATATTAGCTCTAATAAAGTTAATTTAAAAGAAGGGGGATAATCATGAGTAAGGATTTTAGAGATGTAGATTCTATACCAGGAGAAAGGTGGTTCCCTAAAAAAAGTGAGTTTTTAGAGGATATGAAGGATTATTGGGGAGACTGGGGCGTGGCTTCTGAAGTAACAAAGTTGAAAGCGGTACTTATGAGAAGACCAGGAAAAGAAATTGAAGACTTTGACTATAACGAGGTGAGGTTTAGAGCTCCTATTGACGTTGATAAATTTAGAGAGGAGCATGATAACTTAGCACAAATATATAAAAGGCATGATGTAGCTGTGCATTATGTTGAAAACCAAAGAGAAGATAGACCTAACGCTGTATTTATGAGAGATCTAGTATTTATGACTCCCGAGGGAGCAATCGTTACCCGCCCTGCTATGGAACAGAGGCGTGGAGAGGAAAGGTATGTTGCAGAAGCGCTTGCTAAGTTAGGTGTTCCTATTGTTAGAACTATTACAGGAGATGGTATTTTTGAAGGTGCTAATGGCATGTGGGTAGATAGAAAAACAGTAATTTTAGCTACTGGTTCGAGAACTAATAGATCAGCTTATAGCCAAATAGAGTACGATCTAAGAAGGATGGGGGTAGAAGATATAATACCAATGCCTATTCCCTACGGGCATGCTCATATAGATGGTCTGCTAAACTTTGCAAGTGAGGATACAGTAATGATCCATGCCCCTCAGGTCCCTTACGATGTATGTGAAGCTCTAATGAAAAAAGGGATAAAGATTCTAGAAGCACCATCTCAGACTGAAGCAAAAGATACATTAGGTGTTAATTTTGTGGCATTAGAACCGGGCCTAGTAATCCAGCCAGAGGGAAACCCTAGGTGTAGAGAAGAACTAGAAAAAAATAATATAAAGGTTATACCTATAGATTTTTCTGAGATTCTAAAAGGTTGGGGAGCTATACATTGTGCAACCGTATTTTTGAAAAGGGAGTAGGACGTTTTAGAGCAGATGATAGTTGATTAAATCAGAAATAGATTAATATAAAGAATGATATGTCGCGTTTTCGAATTCTTAACTCAATGGATAACTTAGGTTTTGTTAGGTTTTAGGGAGAAAGTCAGTTAATTTAAAAGCGCCAGAGCACCCAGAGCTTTTAGAATGGAGCTATGTAGAAGTGGAACTTCTATTTGTCGAAGTGCTATTAAGAACATAATCGAGTGAAAAGTGCAGCCAGGGTTGACCCTGCGTCAACCCTGCCCCATATAATAGCAAATTTGGATATAGACAATAATGGAATGCTCAGGTGAATTAGGTTATAGGTCCTGGTGACGGGAGAGTAGGCGTTATTGGATCAAGAATATGTTATTGAAGTTAAACACTATAATGATAGCCTCAATGAATGGAATTAAGACAAGGAAGTGCTTCAAGTGGCACCTAAGATTTCGGAAATAGAAGCTAATCTAAAAGGTAAGCCGTCGCTTGTCAAACAGCCATTATACAAAAATAAAATTCATGCGTATTTGCAATTTGTACTCATAAGAATAGCTCCTTTTTTGTCATAAATGCTTTTTGTCAATTCTTTTTTAACATAATAGGTTAGTCTTTTTTTATTTTAAACTTAAAAAGTGGCTATATAGTTTTGGTACAGCCACTTATAGGAAATAGTTAGTTTCTTTTTTTTGGAAAATTTTAATGTGTTTTGAAGGATTATGGACTTTCCTGTCGAAATATAAAGTTGCGAATGTCTAATGAATGTATGATATTTTTATTAGTGAGATTATATAGGGAGGTTATAAGAAGTGGGCTTTCTGGAAATTATTGAAATATTATTAGGAGTTGAAGAGGCTGAGAGAAACATAACTACTGTGTGTAAATGGTAAACTAAAATGGAGAGATTTTGGCAAATAGAAACGGAGAATTTTTTCCAGTTATCTACTAAAAAAATACCCCTTCTGATAAAATTAAAGAGTTAATTTATCAGAGGAGGTATGAGAATTGAAGAGGTGGGATATGTTTGCCAAAATTAAAGAAAATAGGTCTAGGGGATTAAATAAATCCCAAGTTGCAAGGCTACTAGAGATTGACTACAAGACCGTATCAAAGTACTGGGATATGGAGTTTGATGAGTTTTCAGAGCTCCATAATACAGCTCAATCACGGAGAAAGAAGGTGGATAAATACAAAAAGCAAATTTTAGAATGGATTAAAGAATACCGAGATATGTCAGCCGCTCAGATTTATGATTGGCTTTTAGAAAAACATGGTGAGCTAGATTTTAAGGAAAGAACTCTAAGGCTCTATGTAAACAAGCTTAGAAAAGAATATGACTTGCCCAAAGTGACATCAGTTAGGCAGTATGAAGAAATAGAAAATCTTCCTATGGGGTATCAAGCTCAAGTTGATCTAGGAGAGATATGGCTTAAGACACATGATAATAAAAGAGTAAAAGCATATTGTTTTGGAATGGTTTTATCCCATTCAAGATACAAGTTCGTATGGTGGTCGGACAAGCCATTTACAACATCAAGTTTCATCAAAGCCCACAACAAAGCTTTTGAGTACTTTGGCGGCAGACCCAAAGAGATAGTTTATGATCAAGATAAAGTACTAGTAGTTTCTGAAAACAATGGAGATATATTATATACCGAAGGATTTCAAAATTATCTTAACTCTCTTAAGTTTAAAGTGTACCTTTGCAGAAAGGCTGATCCTGAAAGCAAAGGCAAAGTAGAAGCTGTAGTAAAGTATGCCAAGAATAACTTCGCTAAACATAGAAAATTTGTAGATATTGAATCCTTTAATGATGATAATCTAAAATGGCTAGAAAGAACCGGCAATAAAAAAGTCCATGAAACAACAAAGAAGGTACCGGCAGAAGTGTTTGCTCTGGAAAAGGAACACTTAATGCCAATACCTACCCTCTTTGCTGAATCAACTGATACTAAAATTTTAACCTATCTAGTAAGAAAAAACAATACAGTATTTTACAAACAAAACAGATATCAAGTACCCATAGGGACTTATTCACCAGGTAAAGAAGTTAATTTATCAGTTAAAAAAGATTGTATCGAAATAATTGATAAAGATACTAATGAGTTGATTATCACACATAAAATTGCTAAAGGAAAAGGTCAGCTAGTAACAATAGACCACCCAGATAGGCAAAAATCAAGAAAGTACAGTTGCGACGAAATGCGTGAGAAAGTTTTAAAAAGTTTAGGAGAAACTGATAAGGCAATAACGTTTGTTGATATCATTAGGGCTGAAAAATCTAGATACTTTAAAGATCAATCTAACCTAATAATTAAAACAGTGACATCTGAAAACCCGTCACTTGTACAAAAAGCTATTGATTACTGCGTTGAAAGAAAACTCTACAGCGCTGGCATGCTTAAGGATACAATCCAATACTTTAAGGAGGAAGAAAAACGACAACTTAATAAAAAGTACTTTAAGGCAGACATTTCTACCCCTTCAAAGTATCAGGATTTAAAGCCTGAAATAAGAAGTATTGAAGAGTATACTAATTCTTTGAAAGGGGACAGTCACAGTGGAGAAATTGGAGCTAATCAAAGAAAATGCTAAAAAATTAAAGCTTGACTACTTAAATACAAACGCTTCTCAAGTCGTTCAAGATGCAGATGGAAAAAGCATTTCATATCAGCAATTTTTGTTAAACATACTTCAGGAAGAAATGAAACTAAAAGAAGAAAAAGCACAGGCAAGAAGGCTAAAAAACGCTGGTTTTCCTACACTTAAAATTATAGAAGATTTTGATTTAGATTTTCAAAAGTCCATAACTCAAAGACAAGTTAACAGTTTATCGGAATTGGAATGGATAGACCGTATGTATAATTTAATTTTTTTGGGCCCTCCTGGGGTCGGTAAAACTCACTTAGCAATAGCACTAGGCTACAGGGCTGTTGAGATGGGGTACAAGGTTAGCTTTGTTACTATGAACGACCTTATGCACTGTTTAAAAACCCAAGAGATATCAAGAAAAAGTAAAGGCAAAATAAATAAGGTTTTGTCCTCTAGCTTACTAATCATCGATGAACTAGGTTACTTGCCGATATCTAGGGAAGAGTCTAACCTGTTTTTCCAACTCATAACGGCACTTCATGAACAAGCATCACTTATTATTACCTCAAATAAAGGTCTAGAAGACTGGACTGAACTATTGGGTGACCCAGCTTTAACTACAGCTGTTTTAGATAGAATCACTCATAGATGTGAGTTATTTAATATGTCAGGTAAAAGTTATAGATTAGCACACAGAGAATCATTTTTTGAAGAAAATTCTAGGTTTTAACTGGAAAAAGGTTAGGGAAAATTAATTGCCAAAATTTCTCCAATTCTACTTGCCAGTTACACTGTGACACAAGTTCTGGCTTTTGTAACTTTTTTATTTGCAGCAAACCAGTGTTTTAGAGGGTTTAAAGTTTTTAAGTTTTGGGTAGGGGTAATTGGTTTTTTTAGCTTCGGATTTATATCTATGGTACCTATATGGGTAGGTACTGGGGAATTTGGTATAGCTATATTCTTTTCTATTTTACTCGGTATATTAGGTGCAATTTTATCTTACAAACTTTATCTCGCAGGGGTTTTCATCCTTTGTGGAACATTGGGTTTTTTATTAGGTGGTTTACTTACTCAGACTATGGTATTAGCTATCCTAATGGCAATTGTTTTCGGAGTAATGAGCGTTATATTTACAAAGCCAGTAATTATAATTTCTACAAGTATAGCTGGAGGTTTACTGGCGGGCAATAGTTTTTTTGTAATGCTGGGTATTAATATGGAAGCTCATTATAGTATTTTTTTGGGAATTACATTCTCTATAGGGGGTTATTTTTATCAAACTTCAAAAACGAAGCCTGTTAGCATATCTGTTAACGACCAAGAAGAGGGTAAGGAGCTTTCACGAGATACCACGCAAAATATGGATGAAAATAATAAAGAAAATAAAACAAATCTAGTAGATGAATGGAAGCCTAAAATAGTATCAGCTACAAATTCTTATTTAAAATCTATTACCAAAGTTTTCAAAGAAGCCTTGATAAAAATAAGGACTAAAGCGCTAAAATACATCAAAGATTGTCCGGTTTGCGAAGCAAGAATCAATGATTTAAACAGCAGCTGTGAATCCTGCGGTCAAAAATTTACTTGGAATGAAATACTTAAGCAGCTCCCTAAAAGTCTTAATAAAAACATCAGCATAAAACATAAACTTATAGGTTCCACCACTATAGTTTCAGTGATAGCTATATTTTTAGTATATCAAGTATTAATTGGCGCTAATAATCCTGAACGTTTTATTGAGGAAACTGAAAAAGCGATATTAAATTCAGATGTACAATGGTTATCAGAAGTAATAAGTCCCGCTGACAGTCGTATGAAGATTGAAGATAGTCATATAAAAGGGTTATTAAAATATTTTGATAAACACCCGTCAGCCTATGGAAGTTTTATTCAATCCCTTTATGATCAAGCTAAATTGTTTGATAATGGCGAAAACAATGGCCATTTTGTAGAAGATAACCTCTTTACATTAAAGAGTAAAAAGGGACTTTTAAAGAGAGATTACGTCTTAGTACCAAAATCAAATTATATTACCTTGGAAACTAACTATGAAGGTGTAGAAATATATTTTGGTGAAGAATTATTAGTAACAAGCGATCAAGAATACTTTACACAAGAGTTTGGTCCGTTCATGCCAGGTGAATATAACATAACAGCAAAATTAGAGGGAGAGTATACTACCCTAGCCACCGAAAGCATAATTCTACTAATGGATCCTTCTGTAGATAAACACCACATGGATCTTTCTCTCTATGGGAAATATACCACTGTATGGGCAGATTATGATAATGTTGATATAATCATTAACGGTGACTCAAGTACAAAGAATATTGGCGACCAAATTGGACCTTTAAAATATGATGGCTCAACAAAAGTTGAAGGTGTTATAGAACTACCATGGGGTAAAGTAGAAAGTGAGGTCTACCCAATTACAAAAAACTATGTTAATCTAGAATTTGAGCCTATTGATGAAAAAATTGAAGAGAGTGCCGTTGAAATGGCAAATGAATTTATATTAAGTTATTATGATGCCTACAACGAAAGTGACAAAAGTTTAGTCGAAAATACCACGCAACAGTTAGCAACCAATATAGAAAATGATATAGAAGATTGGTGGAACCGTTATGATTCAGCTACATTAGAACTAATAGAGGCAACCTATGAGATAGACAGTATAAGCAGTAGTTTCCATAGAAATAAAGCTGACTACTTTTTTTCAGTTAGTGCGCTAGTTGAGTATGTACAAGCAACAGAGGAAGAAGACTGGTTAGGAGACTTAGATAAGCGAGAAAGTGAAATCCTGGAACATTATGAACTAAACTTTAAGTATTGCTACGATAAACAAGATTGGGAGATAACTGGCTATAGCTCCTATGAAGTTATTCATTCAAGAAATATATTTTCCGATAGCAGAACTGTCAAAATTGAGTTTTAGGCATCCATGCCAGCATACTGGATAGGTTATAGTAAATTGCACAACAAGGAAAATCTCGGAATCAGGGCTGCAATGTTGCAAAACATCTATATTTTGTTAGAAATATTTTCTGTTAATTTTGCTTATTATTGTGGATTCACGGCTTTAACCAAGGAAAGTTGAACTGAATTTAACTAAAAAGTGTCGTTATGCCAAGAATATTGGACATGTTACATATTGTACTAGTGGATTCGTAAGAAATTAGCCATTTGCTATTATATAGAAAAAGGAAAGACTTGTCTGAAACAGATGAATTAAATGTATGATCAATTGAAACAACATCTATCACTTATCATCTATCAACTATATTCTGTAGGATAAGGAGTGGTTTATGGTGAAATGGATGTTTATGGATTACCCGTCATGAACTAGTGTGAGGCGAGCCAGGAAGTGGCTCCAGGAGCATGGTGTGGAGTTTGAAGCAAGGCATTTAGTTAAAAATAATCTTACTAAAGATGAATTTGCTGAGCTTTACGAGATATCGCAAGTTAGCTTAAATAAGTTTTTTAACTCTAACGGAAAAGTTTATAAAGAGATGGGGCTTAAAGATAAAATCAAAGATATGAGTGATGAGGAAAAGCTCGAACTTTTGGCTTCAGATGGAATGTTGGTAAAAAGACCTATACTAACTGATAGGAAAGAAGTAGTGATTATAGGTTTTAAAGAGAAGGAATACAAAGAAATAGTGAAATAGCATAAGAGCATAAGAGAACGGTGTTCCCGTATCTCTTATGCTCTTTATTTGTTTTTTGTAATTTTAAAGTTACCGTTATTGCTTAGAACATATTATGGTTAAATGGATAATAATTATGGACAAGTACTGCCAAATACTATGGTTGATGGAAATATATGCTAATGTTACTATATATGCAATAGCTCGTAAAGGAGAGGAATGCTATATGAATATCAACATATTATATGAAGACAATCATTTGCTTTTAGTAGAAAAACCTATAAATATTCCCGTTCAAAGAGATAGTAGTGGGGATTTTGATTTACTTACAGCGTTAAAAGATGATCTTAAAGTACGCTATAAAAAGCCTGGAAATGTTTATTTAGCACTTGTTCATCGCCTAGATCGTCCTGTGGGTGGTGCTATGGCTTTTGCTAAAACTTCAAAAGCTGCTTCAAGACTTTCCGATGCCTTGCGTAGAAAAATGATAAAAAGAAAGTATTTAACGGTAGTTCATGGCGTACCGAAAACTAAAAAAAGACGACTAGAAGACTATATTTGGAAGGATAACGGAAGAAATAAGGTTTTTGTAGTATCTAGTAATCCAAAGGCTAAGAAAGCTATATTAAACTATGAAACCATTTTATCCCAAAAAGGATTTAGCTTGCTTTCTGTACAGCTTCATACAGGGCGTCCTCATCAAGTGCGGGTTCAGTTGTCAAACATGGGCAACCCGATATTCGGCGACCAAAAGTATGGACAACATTTAAGTAAAAGGGGGCAGCAATTAGCGCTCTGGGCTCATGTTCTTTCATTTAAACATCCTGTTAGAAAAAAACCATTAAGTGTGGAATCCATGCCACCTAGTGTGTTTCCTTGGAATTTATTATTGTAGTATTTGGATATAAACTATGTGATGATGAGTCGCACATCTTTGTCATTAGGTAGTTAGGGGGGATTCTTTGTAATTATCTATAAAATGTTGTTATAGAGGAGAAATGATATGTGGACCAGTCTAAAAACGCTGATAAAGGGCTACTTTTAATTGTGTTTATATTGCTCGTGCTAGTCGTCTAATATGTTGGTATTTTTTTATTTAACTTATTTGATAATAGTAAGGATTTTATTTTAATTTTTTATTTCAAATAAAGGATTTTTAGTGTAAGGATAGAATAGTAAAGGTATGGGAGTTGGAATATATTTCCTAGTTTTTATTTAAAGCCTTTGAAAGGGGAGTTACTTATGTTAGAAAATCAAAAAGTTAATTATAATAATGAAGAATTAGTTTATAAAAGGGATATGGTGGAAATAGCTGATAAATTACAACATAAGAATTCTTTTAGCCAAGAAGTTTGTCAAAAAGAACTTAAGGATCTTCAAAGGCGGAATAATTTATTAAAGCATCGTATGAAGAATCTTATTAAAAAAGCTAATAAGATTAAAGATGATATTTGTGATAAAGGTACGCAGAGTAAGGTAGGGGAAAGTTTTTATCAAAGCACTGAAATAAATAGAAGTAATCTACTTAGTACTAAGGAAAAACCTCTAGTAAAAATAAATTATTACAGATTTTATAATAAAATATATAGTTATGAGAATAGGCTAAGATATTTGAAAAAGTTATTGTTGAAAAATGAGCTCAATATAATTTCTTTATCAAACGCAAAGATATTTAATAGCGGAAAACAGAAATTTTTACGTGATGAACAAAGCTTAGAGTATAGTAGTAAAGAAGAAGTTTTAAGTGAGCAACATAGCGCTAGAGAAAGTTGCTACTTACAAACGGTTGTTTTAGACAAATTACAAAAAAGACTGCAGCAACTTCAGCAGCTAAAGAAAAGAAATCAACAGGATTTAACTACAATAAATGCATTATATGAAGGTGACATGGTATCAAAGCAACCTGGTAGTTGGCACTATTCTTCAAAATATAAAGTTACAGACGGAAATGTATATAGCTTTGCAGCTATGCGAAAAATGCTAGAATATAAAAAAAGAAAGAAATACGCCCCTTATTGCTGGACTAAAACTACCAATAAGCTCCCTGCAGGATTTTATTCTAGCAGTAATACAGTAGCTTTAAAACTAGAAAGGGACTTTAATGCTACTGTGTATAAATATAATCCATATCGTTCTAACTTATCCGATAGAAAAAAAGGTTTGTTTAACTTTAAACATATAGGCAAGTTGGCGCAGGTTAATTATTAAATAAATACGGGCGCATAAATAAAGATGGTACGATAAAAGGAAATCCTTAATTATAAGGGTTTCTTTTTTTGGTGTTATAATACTAGTAATTTGCTTAATATACTTTTTTGTATTAAAAACCTTGTAACTGTTTAGGGCTGTCTTTTTGTATTCAAAAATATAAACATATGATATAATAACCATAAACAAAAATTATAATCTTAGATAGAGAGGAGTTGCAAACACATGGTTGTAGAGCAAATGACTCCCCGGGAGAGGATGGATGCTTTCTCAAAAGGGCAGGAAATTGATAGGGTAATATGTGTACCTGATATGGGTGTAACTATGGCACCATTTATTAATGTAAAAGCAAGTGAATATTATCACTCGCCTCAGTTAATGGCTGACTTAGAGATTGCTTTATTTAAAAGGTTAAGGCATGACAGTGTTAGCATTTCTACTAGCTTGCGTGGCATGGCTGAGGCAATGGGAGCGAAGGTTTGTTATCCTGATTATAATATTTCATATCTGCTAGAACCAGCTGTTAAATCCATAGAGCAAGTGGAATATCTTAAAGTTGCTGACCCTTGGAAAGACGGGAAATTGCCGGTTTTGCTTAGAGCGCTGCAGCTGACAAGAGATGCCCTTATTGAAGATGTCGATGTTGGTGCAGCTATGACTGGACCATTTAGTGTTGCGGCATCTGTAGTGGGAACGGAAAATTTACTCCGATGGATGATTAAACACCCTAAAAAAGTTCATACAGTTATGGAGATAATTGCGGAGTCGAATAATAGATATATTGAAGAAGTAGCTAAGCTAGGGTTAGGTGTTGGCTTTGCTGATCCAGTTTCATCAACTAGTGTAATTAGTCCTAAACAATTTAGAGAATTTTCCTTGCCATACCTTAAGCAAAATATAGATAAAATAAAGGAAACCACGAAAAGTTCACCAGCTATACATGTATGTGGTACCAGTAGAGAAATATGGGAAGATATTGTGCAGGCAGGAGTATCTAACTTTAGTATAGACAACGTAGAAGACTTAGCAGAGGCTAAAAAGGTAATGGGAAATAGGGTGATTATTACTGGCAATGTTCCTCCCGTTGATGTTATTCATAAAGGGAATAAAAGTGATATTTTTAACTCAGTTAGGCAATGTATTTTAAAAGGCCATGATTCTCCCAAAGGATATATTTTAAGTACAGGATGTCAAATACCCATGCATACACCTATCGAGAATATAGAACTGTTTATGGAAGCTGGAAAATACTATGGACAATATCCCATCAATGAAAACTTACTTAAATCTAGACAATAAATAAAAGACAAATGGAGTGTAATAATGTTAGATTCAAAACAAAGGTTGATTAAAACATTAAAACTGGAAACTGTTGATAGGGCGCCTTGTATTTGTCCAGGTGGTATGATGAACAATGTTGTAGAGGAAGTAATGGACAAATCTGAAAGTCTTTGGCCCAAAGCCCATCAAGATGCTTTTCTCATGGCAAAGCTTGCTAAAGGTGTGTATAATCAGGAGGCTTTCGAAAACTATGGTGTCCCTTTTTGTATGACTATAGAAGCTGAAGCTATGGGTGCAGAGGTATTTTTAGGCTCTAAATTAAATGAGCCCAGGGTAATAAAATATCCCATTAATAAATCAGAGCAATGGTCTAAATTAAAACAGCTAAATGCTAAAGAGGGCCGAGTTAAGGTTGTTTTAGATGCTATAAAAATTTTACATGAATCTAGTGAAAATGTCCCAATAGTTGGGAATCTAGTAGGCCCCGTAAGTATAGCAACCTCTGTCATAGAGCCAATGGTATTTTATAAAGAACTTAGAAAAGAACCAGGTAGTTGTCATAAATTGCTCAGTTTTATTGTTGAGAACCTGGTTCAATTTGGCAACGAGCAAATAAAAGCTGGTGCAGATGTAATAACCATTTCAGAGCCCAGTGGAACAGGAGAGATTTTAGGGCCTAAGTTTTTTAAAGAGTTTTCATTGCCGTACCTTAATATGTTGACAAATTCTTTAAATGCACCAACTATAGTTCATATATGTGGAAGATTATCAAGTGTTTTTAAAGAACTTGATAATCTGAGCTGTAATTCTATAAGCTTTGATTCTATAACTTCTGTGGAAAAAGTAACTCAAAATGTTAAAGACAAAGCTATAATGGGTAATTTGAGTACATATGCCATTGAATATTCTGAGCCTCGTCATTTGCAATCTTTAGTTAAAAGATGTCTTAAAGATGGTGTGGATATTGTATCACCAGCATGTGGGGTTGGACCCAAAAGCAAATTAGAAAATTTGAAGGCAATTGTTCAAGCAGTAAAGGAAAGTAAATACTAATTTTAATGGAGTGTAGATATGTGTTTTTTAACAGTTAAAGGTGTAAAGTATAGCTTTGATAAAGGTTTGAAGTTAATCGATATTATCCGACAAAATAATATTACATTTGAGACACCTTGTGGTGGGGGGCTAACTTGTGGTAAATGTAAAGTTATTCTTAAAAGTGGTGATGTTAATCCTATAACCAACGAGGAGGAAAAATTTCTTACAGTTGATGAATTATCGGTAGGTACTCGCCTTGCATGTTTTATGGAGCCTAAGGGAGATATATGTATAGATTTTCCTGAGCAACTGGATGATAAAAATAAAATTTTAACAAAAGGCATACTACCTGAGCATGATTTTAAGCCTAATATCAACAAAAAAACCTTTGAGTTTCATCAGCATTGTTTAAAAAATGAACTTTCTTATTTAGAAGCTTTAGAAAATGTTCTAGACGAGAAAGTAGTAGCTAATAAGCATCTTATTCTCCAACAATTACCTTCGATAATTAAGGAAAAAAAAATTACCGCTATTTACTCTAATAATTATATTTTAGGTGTTGAAAAAAAAGATACAACTAGTTCGTGTTATGGAGTAGCTATTGATATTGGCACAACCACTGTTGTAGCATCTTTAGTTAATTTAATTACTGGACAAGAAATAGAAATAGAAAGTGCTCTTAACCCACAGACAGAATATGGGTTAGATGTGCTTTCAAGGATAGATTTTGTCAGAAAAAACAAAGGTGGTCTAGAACTGCTACACAACGGGATTATTAACTGTTTAAACAGGTTAATTATGTCATTGTGTAAAAACAGCAAAATTGATAAAGAAAATATATATGAGATTGCAGTAGCGGCAAACACTACCATGCTCCATATTCTTTTAAATGTAGATCCTACATGTATGGGGAAATCTCCTTATAAAAGTGTTTTTATTAAAGAAAACAAGTTTTTAGCTTCTGAACTAGGCATCAAAATATCAGCTTATGGAATGGTTTATACTCTCCCAGGTGTTTCAAGTTTTGTTGGGTCTGATATTGTAGCTGGTGTTTGTGCAGGTTCACTTTTTGAAAAAGGAAAAAAATCTTTATTTATAGATGTAGGTACAAATGGAGAGATGGTATTATATGGTTCTGGTCAGATGGTTGCTTGTGCTTGCGCTGCTGGACCTGCTTTAGAGGGAATGAATATCAAAAATGGTATGAGAGCTACTAGCGGGGCTGTTGAAAATGTAAAAATAATAGATAGCCAAGTTTTTTTAAAAGTAATAGGTGATATAAAACCTATTGGAATATGCGGCAGCGGAATTATAGACTGTATTTCTGAGTTACTTCAAAATAAAGTTATTGGGCTAACAGGCAGAATAAAGAATCAGGATAACATCGAAAGTTTACCCAAAGGTGTAGCAATTAAAGATGGTAGTACTCGCTCCATCATGTTATCATCTGCGAATGGAGAGATTAGCGTAACACAAAATGATGTAAGGCAGGTTCAATTGGCTAAAGGTGCGATATTATCAGGCATATACACATTGCTTGACTATGTGAAGTTAAGCATATATGAATTAGATGAGGTTATTATAGCAGGTCAATTTGGAGCTCATTTAAATGTAGAAAGTTTGATTGGTGTAGGTATGCTTCCGTCAACCTTTAATGGCAAGGTAAGGTATATAGGAAATTCTTCTGTGACAGGTGCAATTTTGTATTTGCTATCTCGCAATTTTAGAGAAATAATAAGGGACATTACTGGTAGAATAGATTATGTTGAATTATCGACAATGCAGGACTATGAGAAAACTTTTACCAAGGCCCTTACTTTTAAAAAAATCTAAAATATTGATATGGGGTGGTTATCATTGACTTAGCTTGTTTTAAAAGAAAAGAAGAAATACCAAGGAACCTGATAAAGAAACATTCCTCAATGTTTCCACAAGCTTATTTTGAACTAGAACCTATGTCTTTGCTGTCTAAAGAGATTGCTTCGTTAAATAAAAATGTATTTTGTAGTGTCCCCTTTTGTAACACTGTGGAAGCTGAAGCTTTTGGAGCAATTATTAATTATGGGGATGGCAATTTAGAGCCCAGGATTAAAAAATATAGATATAAGCATATTTTTGAACTTAAAGAACTGAAGGATATTAACTTTGAAATGGGGAGAATTAAAGAAGTCTTGGATTGTGTAAAGCTGTTAAAAGTAGATGGGTGGCAAGTATTATTAAAGGTTGTAGGACCTATTACTATATTGTCTAGCATTATAGAGATGAAAACTTTAGTTAAAGGCTTTAAAAACAATGAACCTATCTTATATCAAGCTCTAGAAACTATAGAAAGGAATTTGGATGCTTATATCAGCATAGCAGCAAAGTCCGGGGCGAGAATAATATCTTATGCAGACCCTACAGGAAATATAAATATAGTGGGACCAAATTTTTACAAAAATGTATGTGCTAAGGCCAATTTTAGAGTTTTAAAACGTTTGATTGATAGCAAAAAGGATAGTGTTATTCATGTTTGTAAAGTTCAATCATTGGCCTTAGATGAACTTGGTTTGGTAGAAGTGGAAAAAATAAAAAGTCCTGATGGTTTAAATTATTGTGAGGCGATGATCGACTTAGCTGATAGAAATAATGCAGTGATGTTTGGACAGAAATGTTTAAACGCATATAGTAGTAAGCATGTTGAACATCTGGATAGTATAGTAATTGCAAAATGAAGTTGCAGTCGCCTATTTTGAGAATATAAAGGGAGGGATATCAGTGTTGATTGAGAAAAAAAAATTACTGGCTAATTTATCAAATGCCGTTGTGGAGATGGAAGAAGATTTAGTAAAAGACTTAGCCCAAAAATATATTGATGCTGGATTTGATGCTTATAGCGGAATAAATAGTGGATTAGCTGATGGAATGGAAAAGGCGGGAAAACTTTATGAAGAGGAAGAGTACTACATTCCAGAGCTGCTTTTATGTTCTGATGCTATGTATATGGGGTTAGATGTTTTAAAACCTCACTTGAAATATGATAAAGACTCTACAAAGCAATATAAGGCAGTAGTGGGTGTTGTTGAAGGTGATACCCATGATATAGGAAAGAATCTTTTTAAAATCATGTTAGAAACAGCAGGATTTGATGTGGTGGATTTAGGAAGAGATGTACCGGCAGTGGAGTTTGTGAGGAAAGCGAAGGAAATCAAAGCAGATCTTCTAGGTTTGTCAACTTTGATGACTACAACAATGGAAAACATGAAAGATGTAATTGACTTACTTCAAAAGGAGAATTTACGAGAAGAAATGGTTGTAATGGTAGGAGGAGGACCTATATCTAAATCTTTTGCAGATCGGATAGGTGCTGATGGATATTCTTCTGAAGCTTCAAAAGGGGCCAAGCTAGCACTTGATTTAGTTGGTGAACTAAGGAGAGAAGAGGTCCAATAGTAGAAATCTAAAATAACTACGATACTTATGGTGCCAATTTAATATTTGTTGGCATCTTTTTTTATCCATCTTTAGTTAAAGGTGGCTGGTTATTTAGGACAAGGTGGTGTAGCATATGCTAGTATTTGTCAATATAATAGAGCAGATATATAGCAGAGTTATCTATATTTTCTTGATATACGCCTGGATTGTTTTAAAGGTTCAGAGGATGTTTGTGAAGCTTTGTAGAGAATTTTCATATATGTTAAAGTTATATTGGATTGATTAAAAAACTATTTTACTAGGAGTGATTATTTTGGATTCGTTAAGTAGTGATGATGTCAAACAGCTTGTTAGAGAGGAGGGAGTAAACTTTATTAGGCTTCAGTTTGTCGATGTTTTTGGGAAGCTAAAAAGTGTTTCGATTCCCGCCTATCAGCTAGACCAAGCTCTAGACAATAAGATTATGTTTGACGGTTCATCCATAAAGGGGTTTGTACGAGTTGAAGAGTCTGATATGTACTTGGCCCCCGATCCATCTACTTATAGTGTGTTACCGTGGACAAAAGAAGGGAAAGGAAAGACCGCACGTTTGATATGTGATGTATATAATACCGATGGCACACCTTTTGAAGGTTGTCCAAGAAATGTTTTAAAAAATGTTTTAAAAAAGCTAAAAAATTATGGCTACGAGTATCATGTAGGACCCGAAGTTGAGTTCTTTTTATTTGAAACTGATGAAGATGGCAAGCCCACTACTGATATTCATGATAAAGCAGGATATTTTGATCATGCTCCTACAGATTTAGGAGAAGATGCTAGAAGGGATATTTGCCTTGCTTTAGATGAAATGGGCTTTGAGATAGAAACTTCACATCATGAAGCGGCACCGGGACAACATGAGATTGACTTTAGATATGGGGAAGCTTTGACTTCAGCTGATAGAGTATCAACCTTTAAGCTAGTTGTTAAGACTATAGCAAAACAGCATGGATTGCATGCTACATTTATGCCTAAACCATTAAAAAATGCCCATGGTTCTTGTTTGCACCTTAATCAGTCTTTATATAAAGATGGGAAAAATATTTTTGAATGTAAAGATGATCCTATGGGACTAAGCGAAGATGCTTATTATTTTGTAGGTGGCCTAATTAAGTATGCTAGGGAATATGCTGCAGTAACAAATGCTACTGTAAATTCATATAAAAGATTTGTACCTGGTTATGAGGCACCCACGGAGGTTACCTGGGCAACAGGCAGCAGAAGCCCTCTTATTAGAATCCCTGCCAATAGGGGGCCGGCAACAAGAATTGAGTTAAGAAACCCAGATCCTACTGCTAACCATTACCTTGCTCTGGCTGCTGTACTTTCAGCAGGCTTTGAGGGAATTAAAAATAAGATTACTCCGTCGGATTGTTGTAATGAAAACGGAGATAACTATGGAGATGAAGAAGTTAAAAAATTCCCGTCAAGTTTAAAAGAGGCGCTGGATGAGTTTGAAAGCAGTAAGCTTATGAAGGATTCGCTGGGTAAACATATATTTGATATGTATCTTGAGGCTAAGCGGAAAGAATGGCGATTATATAGCGAGGAAATTCATGATTGGGAGCTTAAGCATTATTTAAAAGCATATTAATAGCACAAAAAAGATAAGGTTTTTGCCTTATCTTTTTTATTTATTTTATCCTAAAAGGTGATTAGGGCAGGGAATGAATTCCCTGCTACGTGGTTGCATTGGGTGTTTTAGTGGGGTTTGATATTTTCTTTAAGGGTATTAGTAGTTGTTAGGCTAATTAGAGGTGCTGTATTTTTATTTTACGGTATATTGGCAGGGAATGAATTCCCTGCTACGTGGTTGCATTGGGTGTTTTAGTGGGGTTTGCTATTTTCTTTAAGGGTATTGGTAGTTGTTAGGCTAATTAGAGGTGCTGTATTTTTATTTTACGGTATATTGGCAGGGAATGAATTCCCTGCTACGTGGTTGCATTGGGTGTTTTAGTGGGGTTTGATATTTTCTTTAAGGGTATTAGTAGTTGTTAGGCTAATAGAGGTGCTGTATTTTTATTTTACGGTATATTGGCAGGGAATGAATTCCCTTACTTGGTTGTGTTTTATTGTAATGATTGGTATGTAATGGTTGGTTTTTTTTGTTGGCTCTTGTATAATAAAAGAAGTAAAATTTTTAATAATAGGGGTGTTGGGTAATGAAATGGTTAAGAAAGTTTATGGCCGGAAGATATGGCGGAGATCAGCTTTCTATTTTTCTGCTGCTGGTTTCTTTGCTTTTGACTTTAGTAGGTCAGATGACAAGGGTTTTCATTTTAGTTTATTTGGGTTATATTCCTATAATTTTAGCTTTTTATAGGGTGTTTTCTAAAAATATAACTAAGAGAAGCTTGGAAAATTATAAATTTGCTATTTTTATGAGTCCTGTTTATTCTTTTTTTAAAACTGTGCAAAAAAGGTTTAAAGATAGAAAGCCCCATAAATATTTTAAGTGTGCTAGGTGTAATGCTAAGTTACGGGTTCCAAAAGGTAAGGGGAAAATTGTGATTACATGTCCTAAATGTAAGGAAAAGTTTACGAAAAAATCGTAGTTTAGGTGTTGAAACATATATAGACAGTTATCTGGTTGGAATAGCGTCGTAGGTGCTGTTTAGGAAAATAAAGTGAGGTTAATTTAAATGAGAAAAATTTTGGGGAAGTTATTATTTATTATTTCTAGTGTTTTTTTGCTATTTTTTAACGCACTAATTTGGTTAACTGACACAGTAGTGAGTTTTGTTAAGGGAATAGCAAAAATAGTAATTGTTTTTTTAACTAGAGGAGGTTGCCTTTTACTGTTAATAGCTTTTGTAGTGGTTATAATTCAACCTACTGTGTTGTTGTTTTTATTATTTTTGACTTTGTTCCCTATTTTAGGGAGTATAATTTTGTACTATTTAAGGTATATAAGATACAGTGTTACGGAATATCTGTTTGATAGGGCGGATTATTTTAGTAATGGGGTATATTATAAATTTGATACTTTTGCTGAATATAGGCAAGATTTTAAAAATAAGGAGCAAGAAAGAAAACGAAGGGAACAACAACGACGATTTGCAGAACATCAAAGAGCTTGGGAAGAAAGGTTTAATCAGTGGTATGGGTATCAAAGAACTTATTCAAATAGCAGTTATGGCGGACAATATAGCACGAACCCTAGTGGTGATTTTAAACAAAGGTATGAAAAAAGTTGCGACGTGTTAGGAGTAGACTATACAGCTGATAAAAGTCAAATTAAAGCAGCTTATAGAAAAAAAGCTAGGCAATATCATCCAGATTTGAACAAGTCGGAAAATGCCGCAGAGATGTTTAAGAAAATTAGTTCTGCTTACGAATTTTTAAATGATGAGAATATTGAAAAATATAAAAGGTACTTTAGTTAAATTGTTCAGCATAGTGTTTGATTGCAGGTTTTAAATGGTTTGGTGGTCCAATTAGGCGGTGCTTGGTAAAAGTTAATATATCTTGATTCAGCAGGGTAATAACTATCACTGTTATAATTTAGCTATTATAAAAAGGTTTAAGCTGGCTTTTGTTTTTAATAATTCATTAGTAATCCCTAGATTTTTGGCCTTAGGTTAAGTATGACACATTAGATTGTTCTGGTTCGGGGCTTTTGAAGTTATCTATAAAAATGATGTTATACTAGGAGTCATATGGGGTTGTTAAAAGTTAGGGGGAAGATATATGCACAATTATCCAGGAGAAGTTATGTTTAGAGCTGTTCCTCTGATTATGACTATTATTTTTTTGATTATGGTTATAATGATAGTTATACGTGTAATTAAAGCAGGGAGGAAATGGGTGGCTGATTCTAGCTCGCCGGTTTTAAGTGAAAAAGCTAGGGTTATTACTAAAAGAACTGACGTCAGTAGTTATGGAAGAGGAGCCCAGTCTCATGGTAGAAGAAATTTTACTACGTATTTTGTTACTTTTGAACTTCCTGACGGTGAAAGAAAGGAGTTCAAAGTAAAAGATAAGGACTACGGCACCTTAGTTGAGGGTGACGAAGGTTACCTTACTTTTCAAGGCAGCAGATATCAAGGGTTTGATAGGTTTTAATGCATTAATAATGCTCACTGTGATAATTCCCAGTGAGCATTATTAATGCTAAAAAGTAAAGGAGTTTTAAAGTTTTTGTCGAATAATATTTATGGTACTTTAGTTTATATAAAGTCTTTAGATGTTAATATTGAGAAAGTAGGCATAACTGTAAGTTAACTTAACTTTTAACCAACTACATCAGTTATATTACTTTGGGTTTAGCAGGAATGTGCGAAGAAACTCAAGATTCTTTGTTTTAGGCTCAGAATTACGTTCCTAGGTAGTTCAGGGCATGTGGAATTTATATATAGATACTGGCATATCAAGCTTTGTAGATTTACAATCGCCTACTATTTTATTTTGTGGAGGGATATTTAATGGATAGTGTTATTGAAAAAAGATATCAAGATTGGTTGACTGATCCGTGCTTCGATCAAGAAACAATACAGGAACTAAAAAAAATTAAGGGTAATACAAAAGAGATAGAAGATAGATTTTATAAAGAGTTAGAGTTTGGAACAGCAGGCCTTAGAGGAATAATAGGTGCTGGAACGAATCGCATGAATAAATATGTGGTGCGTAAGTCAACTCAAGGTCTAGCTGATTATATAAAAGATAATGGTCAAGAAGCAGTAAAAAGGGGAGTAGTTATTGCTCACGACAATAGAAGGATGTCTAGAGAGTTTACAAAAGAAGCTGCTGCTGTTTTAGCAGCTAATGGTATTAAAACCTATCTTTTTGATGATTTAAGGGCAACACCTCAATTATCTTTTGCTATCAGGTATTTAAAATGTATATCTGGAATTGTAGTTACAGCTAGCCATAATCCACCGGAGTACAATGGGTATAAGGTTTATTGGGAAGATGGAGCTCAAATTGCTACTGAACAAGCTGAGGATATTATAGCTTCAATATCTAAAGTAAAGGATTTTAGCTGTGCTGAAGTAATGGATGTAGAAAAAGCCAAGGATAATGGTCTTGTTATAATGTTAGATAAAAAAATCGAAAACGCTTATATGAATGAAATCAAAAAGCAATCCTTGCGCGAGGACATTATTAAAAAAGTATCTGATGACTTTAAAGTTGTTTACACTCCTTTACATGGCACCGGTAATATTCCTGTTAGACGAGTGTTAAAGGAGGTAGGCTTTAATAATGTTTTTGTAGTGCCCCAGCAGGAAAAGCCAGATTCCGAGTTTAGCACTGTTAAATACCCTAATCCAGAAGATAAAGAAGCCTTTGAGTTAGCAATTAACTTAGCGAAACAAAAAGATGCCAATTTAATTTTAGGTACAGATCCAGATTGTGATAGAGTAGGAGCTGTAGTACGGGACCACCAAGGAGAATTTATTGTGTTATCAGGCAATCAAACTGGTGCCCTATTAGTAAACTATATTTTAAAAAGTAAAAAAGAAAAAAAACAACTACCTATTAATGGAGTTATCATAAAAACTGTTGTAACTAGTGAAATGGGTAGAGATATTGCAAAAAGTTATGGTGTTGATACTTTGAATACTTTAACCGGTTTTAAATTTATAGGAGCTAAAATTAAGGAGTTTGAGGCCACAAAAGAAAAATCATTTTTATTTGGATATGAAGAAAGCTTTGGCTATTTAGCAGGAACTCATGCTAGAGATAAAGATGCTGTAGTAACTTCCATGTTAATTTGTGAGATGGCTGCTTATTACCATGACAGAGGCATGAACCTATATGACGCTTTATTAGAACTTTATGATAAGTACGGCTATTATTTAGAAGGTTTAAAGTCTATCACTTTAGAGGGCAAGGCTGGCGTTGAACAAATAAAAGATATAATGACCTTTTTTAGAAAAGGCAATATGAATTATATAAGTGATAGGAAGGTTTTAATCTTTGAAGATTATGAGCAACAACAACGGATACACTTAAATGAAAATAGAAGTGAAAAGATGGACTTGCCTAAAGCCAATGTAGTTAAGTTTTTGCTAGAAGGTGGGGCATGGGTTGCTCTCAGGCCCTCCGGCACTGAGCCTAAACTAAAAATTTATGTTGGTGTAAAAGAAGATTCTTTTAAAGCAAGCCAAAACTTATTAAAGCAGATAATTGCTTGGATGAATGATAAGGTGGAAGTGATATAAGCCACAAAAAGCTCCTAAACATGGCATTCGCATTCTAGATTAGAGGAATTAAGTAAGTTTTGTCGAATTAAATTATATTATAGCTAAATTTAAGGAGCGCATCGTGTTGTGAAAAAAGATTTAAAATTATTTATATCTTGGAGTTTTGTTGTTTTTTGGATGGGATTAATTTTTTTCTTTTCTGCTCAGCCGGCAAAAGAATCTGCAGAGTTAAGCAGAGGAGTGACAGAGGTTGTTACAGAATTCATAGAAAAAGTAGTTCCCTTTACAATATTAGATTTTAATACTTTACACACTTTTATTAGAAAAGGTGCTCACCTTTTTATTTACTTTGTGTTAGGAATTCTAGTGTTTAATGCCTTTCAAGTGACTGGTATTAAAGGTTGGAAAGGGATCTGGTGGTCTCTCGGGGTTTGTGTGCTTTACGCCATCACTGATGAAATACATCAATTGTTTGTACCAGGAAGAAGTGGAGAAATGATGGACGTTTTAATTGATAGTGTGGGAGCAACTGGTGGTATTGCTTTTTATAAAGGGTTCCTAAGTCTTTTCCGCATAAAGTTGTGATGTTTACAGTGTTTATTATTGATTTTTATTGGGGTTAGCTAAAATCCCTTCAACAAAACGAGAAGTCAAAGAATTATAAATGGGCTTAATAGCCAGTAAAAGCTGGATTGGTTTAACTAACAATCAGTAAGGGGAAGAAAATCCCCACTGATTGAAGCTTCAGGTATAACTGTGCTACCTAGTTTATTAATAGCCGTGATTTTGATATGAGGTGTTTACGTGAAAAAAACCGCTTTACTATTGATGATAGTTATAATTGCTTCAAAGGTGTTCGGGTTTGCTAGAGAAATTACTCTAGCACATTTTTATGGCGCTTCTCCTATAAGTGATGCTTTTTTTATCTCATTAACGATCCCTGCAATAATTTTTTCTTTTTTTGGGGTTGCTATAAAGACTACTTATATCCCACTTTGTAGCGATATTTTAAGAGAAAAAAATGAAAAAGAAGCCATAAAATTTACAAATAATATTATAACTGTGCTAATGGTAATTTGTACTGTATTAGTCGTATTAGTGCAAGTTTTTCCTGAAACAGTGGTTACTATTTTCGCACGTAGTTTCGAGGGAGAATCGTTGTACTATGCAGTTAAATTTACTAGAGTTACTATCTTTACTATTTATTTCACTGCAATGATCCATGTTTTTAATGGGTATTTAAATTTAAAAAATAGCTTCTTAGCTCCTGAGCTCATCGGCATACCCATGAGTTTAATTATCATGCTTACGATAGCGCTAAGCTCATTGTATACCCCCGAGTTGTTAGGATACGGTAAAATAGTTGCGGTGATGGTGCAGCTTGCTGTTTTAATTCCGTTCCTGTTAAAGAAAGGATATAGGTATACAGCTACTTTAAATTTAAAAGATCCTAGACTTCAAAAGCTGATGTTTTTAACTATGCCAGTAATGTTTGGAACATCTATAAACCAAATCAATAAGTTAGTAGATAGGAATCTTGCTTCTGGAATTGTAGGGGGAGTGTCAGCTTTAAACTATGCTTATAGGCTTAATGGATTTATAAACGGAATTTTTGTTATTTCCATAGCCACTGTTATGTACCCAATGATAGCAAGAATGGCTAAAGAGAACAATCTTAGAGGACTTAAAAATACATTGGCGGAATCTATTGTTGGAATTAGTTTATTAGTTTTTCCCGCTACAGTAGGGGCTATGATATTTGCTGAACCTATTACCTCTATGTTATTTGAAAGAGGAGAGTTTAGTCCTGAGGCGGTTAAATTAACAAGTACCGCCCTATTTTTCTACTCTATAGGAATGGTTGCCTTTGGAATGCGCGAAATATTATCTAGAGTTTTCTTTTCGCTACAGGATACCAAGACACCGATGGTTAATGCTTCTATAGCGGTGGGAGTTAATATTGTCCTTAACATTATTTTCTTTAGAGCTATGGGCATAGGAGGACTTGCCTTGGCCACTAGTATATCTGCTATTTTTTGCTCCTTTTTGTTATTTATAAGTCTGAAAAAGAAAATAGGTAATTTGGGAATGAAAAACATTTTGATTTCTTTTGCCAAAATTGCTTTTTCGGCATGTATAATGGGAATAGCTGCTAAAGTCGTTTTTGATTTTTTGATAGGCTTTTTGGGTTCTAGACTGACGTTAATTTTATCGATAGGGTTTGGTGCTACAATCTATTTTGGAATTATCTTTTTTATGAAAATAGAAGAAGTGGACGTGCTATGGGCAGCTATTAAAGAAAAGCTTCCAAAGAAGTTTAAAGGGTTTGTATAGACTAGAGACTTGTATAAAAAAAATTGCAATTTATAAGTTGCCAGTTGAAAAAGGTTGTTCTATAATATAAGTTGAGTTAATTTTTGAAAGAGGTGGATATAGTATGGAAAATAACGATATGGAATTAGATTTAAAAGATATTTTTTATGTTATACGAAAAAGAATCTGGTTTGTTACGTTAATTACTTGCTTAGCTATCATAAGCAGTGGAATAGTTTCTAGTTTGTTTATTAGTCCTACTTATAGCTCTACAACTACTGTAATGGTTGGCAAAGCTTGGGAAGAGGGGACAAACTTACAAAGGTCTGATTTAGATCTTAATAGGCGCTTAGCGGAAAGTTATGGTCAGGTAGTAAATAGTAGGAGTGTGACTGAAGAAGTAATCTCCCGTTTGAACCTTGAGCTTACCAGCATCCAGTTACAAGATAAATTAACAGTTAATCAAGTTAGAGATACAGAATTTATTAAAATTGAGGCAAAAAATAATGACCCTATGAAGGCTGCTTTGATTGCTAATACAGTGGCTGAGGTTTTTATGGAACAAGTACAGGTAATAATGAATGTTGATAATGTACAAATATTAGATGAAGCTATTGCACCTGATAATCCTGTAAGTCCAAGGGTTAGGCTTAACATGGCTATAGCGGCAATCCTAGGATTGATGGCAAGCGTGTTTATAGTGTTTTTATTAGAATATCTAGATAACACCATTAAGTCTGAGAAAGATGTGCAGCGTCACCTAGAACTAGAAGTTATAGGAACTGTACCTTACTATGATCAAGAAGGGTAGGAATAGATAATGCAAAAGCTTGATATTGTAACTCATGCTCAACCTAAGTCACCAATTTCTGAAGCTTATAGAACTCTGAGAACTAACATCCAATTTTCTAGTTTAGATAAGCCTGTAAGAACTATAATGGTTACAAGTTCTGGTCCAGGAGAGGGCAAAACTACAACTTCCGTAAATTTAGCAACAGCTTTGGCCCAAACAGAAGAAAAAGTTGTTATAGTGGATGCTGATTTGCGTAAGCCTAGGATACATAAAATATTTAAAGCTATAAATTCTAGTGGAGTAACTAATATATTAGTAAATGATTTAGATTATAAAAAGGATGTTATAGTAACCGAAGTGGATAATTTGGATTTAATAACAGCCGGCACTACTCCACCTAATCCCTCAGAAATCCTGTCTTCTCAAAAGATGAAAAACTTTATAAGGCAGTTAAAAGAAGATTATGATTATGTCATTATAGACACCCCTCCTTCTGCTATAGTAACTGATGCAGCAATTTTATCCCAAAACGCTGATGGGGTATTACTGGTTTGTGCTTCAGGACAAGTAGCTATTGATGGAGCACAAAAGGCAAAAGAACTACTAACTAATGTAAATGCGAATATTTTAGGTGTTGTATTAAATAAGATACCGGTAGATGATGGAAGTTACTATGCTCAATATTACTACTCTGATTATTATGAGGATAGTAATGACTATAAACAAAAGGCTTCAGCTAGGGCAAAAAGGAGATTGGAAAAATGATAGATGTACATAGTCATATTTTGCCAGGAATTGACGATGGGGCCAGCTGTATAGAACAAGCTATAGAAATGGCAAAGATTGCTCAACAGGAAAATATTACAAAAATTATCTCTACCCCACATTATTTAGGCGAAGGACAAGATGCCTCTAAGGAAAGTATTCTAAAAGCTGCTAAGCTTTTAAATCAAAGTTGTGTTGATAACGGCATTGATATAGATATTTTAGTTGGTCAAGAACTGTATGCAAACATTAATCTTTTAGAAGATATTAAGAATAATAATGTTTTGCCATTAGCCAATACTGATTTTTTGCTTATAGAATTTCCCATGATGTCCCTACCTTCTTGGGCTGATGATATTTTACACGGTATTATGGTGTTAGGCTATAAACCTGTTATAGCTCATCCAGAACGCTATGGATATGTTATAAATAATCCAGATATAGTTAAAGAATGGATTAACATGGGATGTTTTACTCAAATAAATTCTATGAGTATTACAGGTAGATTCGGTAGCAAGGTACAAAAAGTAGTAAAAGAGCTTGCTACAAGGGATATGATTCATTTGCTAGGTACTGATTCACACTCACATAGAGGTCGCTCTCCTAAAGTGCAAGATTCTATATCTCTTTTAAAAAATTGGATTGGAACTAAAGACGCTAAAATGGTAGTGGATAATGGTTTTAGATTATTAGAAAACCAGGAATTAGTGACAAAGGTACCACAAACAAAAAGAAATAAGTTTGTTTCTTTTTTAAAAAGGATTTTATAGCTAGCAGCCGTTAAAAACGGCTGTTTTTTTATGGCTTTAAACAAGTCAAGTTCAATCTAGTGTGTAAACTAAATGATCAACTTTATATGTGTCGAATAAAGTCAATAAGTTTATCTTGAAAAATTAGGCAGTAAGTCCTATAATTAACTTAAGGAATAGGTATTTAGGGGGATGAAAAATGAGAAGAAAGTATAAACGAGGTTGGAGCTGGAAAGCGTTTTTGCTAAGTGTTTTTTGGTATTTTTATCATGGTATTATAGATAAAGCTATTGTTATGGCTGCAATAATTATTTTTTCTTTTGGTTTAGGAATTATTCCAGTTGCTATATATAGTGGTTTGAACGGTAATAAAGATTTATACAATAAAGCAATGCAAAATTTTTAATATAAAAAGAAGGTTTGTATCATTGATACAAACCTTCTTTTTATATTTGATGTTTTTGAAGATCTTCTTTAAATTCTCCGGTTAGCTTTTTAAACTCTTTTATGTTTTGTGACATATCTTTAATTCTATCTGTATATTGGTTAACACTAGCAGATACTTCTTCGCTTGATGCTGAGTTTTCTTCTGCTATAGCTGCTAAGCTTTCTATTTTATTATAGATATTGGATATAGAGTCGGTTTCCAAGGTGAGTTGGTCAATCATTTCTATGATGGATTGGGTTACAGAACCTATACTTTCTGTTGCTTTTTGATTGGAGTCAGCAACGTTATTTAGCTTATGACTTTCTTCTTTTAATATGCCAAACTGCTCTTCGATATCTTTAACAATGGCAAATATTCTTTCGCTAAAGGTGTTTAAATTCTCATTTATACTTAAAGCAGCTGTTTTAGATTCTTCTGCAAGTTTTCTTATTTCTTCTGCTACTACAGAGAAACCTTTTCCTTGTTCTCCCGCTCTAGCTGCCTCTATAGAAGCATTTAAAGCTAAAAGATTAGTTTGTTCCGAAATCGATGTAACTGCTTCTACAATTTCTGTTATATCTCCAGCTTGTTGCTCTAATTTGTCGCTATTTTCTTTTAAGGTTGCAAACTGGGATACTATTTTTTGAATGTTTTCGGTAGTTTGTAGTACGTCATTATAACCTTGATTTATATCACTTACTACACCCTCAAGTAAATCTTTGCTTTGGTTTTCCTTATCTACGATTTCCCGCAATGAAGATATATTATCACTTAAGATTGATACAGAGCTTTCGGTTTCCTCTGCTTGATTTATAGCCCCTTCAGCCACTTGTTCTACTACGTCTGAAATCTCTGAAGATGTTTGATCCATGTCATTAGATATACCAGTTAAGGTGGAGCCAAAACTGTCCATTTCATCGGCTATACCTTTAAAGCCAATTAAGTCTTTAACTAAGCTACCTTTATAATTGCTTATTGTTTTTTGCAAGTCCTCGTATTGGTCATTGGTTTTTATTTCCGTAGAAACGTAATAATCTTTATTTAGCATTTTGTCTAGAGAGTTGACAACTTCTTTAAACGGTCGATTGATTAGTTTAGCACTAGCTATGTTAATTATAAAAAAGCTTATTAAAAGCGACGGTATAAAAAGATTTTGTGGAACCATCAACTGGAAGGGATACGCTATAGCTGCTGTTATAGCAGTAGACAATAGAGCTGATTTAGTTTCACTACTTTTTATAAATCCTAAAGATAGAATTTTGTTTAAAGGAAAGTTTTTAACGTAATGAATTTGTTGAGAAAAAGTTATTTTTATTGTAATGCTTTGGTCCTTTTGCTCTTGAGTTTCTACTTCTATTGGTTCGTTAAAGAAATCCGAAGCTCCTTTTATAAGACCTATAAAATAGTCAAACATCTTTCTTTTAGATATGTACTTAATAGTTGCCTCATGGGAAGATACTACTTCCATGATAAGGCGGGGAGGTGTAGCATTTGGTACTTTTTCTGTAATTATGTTATGGATATCATCCATAGACCTTAAAAAAGAGTATAAATTTTTTTGCTGAAAATAACTAGGGTATAAGTTGAAAAAAGAGTAGATATTTTTTTGTCCTATCTGTTGCCATATTTCTCCTGTAGTGCTGTTTTGTTTTTTTGCGATGTAGTCAATGATTTTGTAGGGAATTTGTTCGTCAATATCTTCTGTAGGTTTAATAACTTTATCTGTTTCCCAGTTAACTTGTTCCATAGCTTCCGCTACCAAGTTTTCACCATATAACTCTTTGGCAGATTTAATCCATGCAGAAATAACTGTTCCTTTCAAGTTTAGCACCTCCATATTTTAGTGTAAGTGTATTATAATAGTAATTACTATTATAATACACTTATTTAATTTCGACAATAGGTTAAGATGTTTAAGGTTTTTAACAGGAGTTTTGGTGGTTTTTGGCGAAAATAGATAATAACGTTTAGGTTGGGAGGTGGGGTTTTGCTTAACTCTATTAAAAGTTTTACTGCACAATTGATGTTAAGTAATGAAAAAGGAGATGCTCTTCGTCTTAAGGTGGGGGAAAAAGTTAAAGCTAAGGTTTTAAAAGTGTATGCCCAGAAAGTAACTTTAAACTTACAAGGAAAGCTTTTGACAGCTAATATAGGTTCTTCGGATATTCCTCTTAGAGAAGGAGCTGAACAGACTTTTGTATACTCTGGATTAAGTAAGTCTGGAGAGATGGTTTTTAAGCCAGGTGATAGTCTAAAAGTAAATGATAAACAGGAGCATCAGGCCTTAGATAGAGTGTTAACTGAACTAAATTTACCTAAGTCTCAGCAAGCTAGAGAGATTGTTCAAAAGATGATGGAACTTAGGGTAAATTTAAATAGAAATGATATTCAAAAAGTAGCTAATCTTTTACCCACAAAAGGTGAAAATAAAGAAATGTTACATAGACTTGTATCTCTAATTAAAGTTGGCGCTAGTTTGTCTAAAGATAATGTAGAGATTATGAGAATAGATGTAGGTCAGAATATGGCAGAGAATATGGAAAGCTTACAGCAAGTTGCGACCAATTTAAATAAACGTAATAATTCTATTAATTTAAGCAATATAAGTAAAGAAATAAATAAATTTATAAAAGAAAATAAAGTTGTTATTGAAAACAAGCAAAGCATAGCTCCAAAAATCAAAGAGTTTGTATCTCAGCCTAAAGTTGAAAATGTTTTTAAAACATTGACAAAGGTTGCTTCACAAAGACACATGCCGGCAGAAACTTCGCTAAAAAATGTAGAGGTTTCTTTGGAACACAATCGAGGTTTTGTAGAGGTAAAATCTCATAATTTACTTTCAATTAAAACGGGATTTGAGTCTTTTAGACCTTTATTTAGTAGTGAGGGGCTTACTCAACAAAGTCAATTGCCAGAGCAAAGCTTTATAAAAAATATTATATTGCCAAATAATTTACTGGAATCAAAACAAGTTGAATTAAAGCCCCATGAAAATCTAACTGAAAAAAGCCAAATTTTCGTTAGTGAGTTAGAAGAAAAGCAAATAGTTCGTCCCATTGTGGGCATGGCTAGAAATTTTGCGACAATGGATGTACAATTGTTAGCTAACTCATCAGATACCCATAATTACAACTTAACCATCGATGTACCTATCGAGCACAAAGGTAAGTTGCATATGGCCAACATAAATATAAAGCAGGAAAAAAAAGCAAGTAAAGATTCCCATGACACAGGAAAAACTTTTATAACAGTGAATGTTAAAACTAAAAACTTAGGTGATGTAGTTTCCAAACTTGATATTCATAAAAACAATCTCAATTGTATTTTTGAAGTTGAAGATAGCAAAACCGTTGATATGTTAAAGGGTGAGTTTTACAGGCTTCATGAAATGTTAGATGATGAGTTTAAAGTAATAAATATAGACGCTAAGCTGAAAGCTAAAGATGAGGTTATACCTAGAGAAAAGAGTGACAACATTAAGTTAAACAAGCTTGATATAAGAGTGTAGGTGACTTTTAGTTATGGATGATAAAATAAAAAGAGATAAAGCAGTAGCTTTAAAATATAAAAAAGGCGAGAAAGCGTCTCCTCAAGTAGTCGCTAGAGGGGGAGGGGTTGTAGCGGAAAAAATTCAACAAGTAGCTCAAGAAAATCAAATACCTCTTTATAATGATAAGCAGTTAGTAGAACAGCTTATTAGGTTGGAAGTTTCAGAGCGGATTCCACCGGAATTATATAAGGCCGTCGCTGAAGTGTTGGTGTTTGTTTATTCTATGGATAGGGAGTAAGTTGGGGCAGGTGGACAGCGGACAGATGATTAGTTGCACAGGAAGCAAGTTAAGCTAGGCAATAAGTAGTTTCTTGAAAAGTTTAAAATCAACTTCGTAGGGACCAAGCATTTTTATATTAATGTTTGAGTTAGACTATAGTTTATAGGCAAGGGATATGAGTTTACAATGTCATTAAAAAAACAAAACTTTTTGTGGTGTCCATTGATTGATGCCCGGCACTGAGACCTGCCACTACCGTCTGGCGGGTATCTTTACATTTTTTTTCTTTTTAGATACTTATTTGTTACGGTTTATAATTTGTAGCTAAAGTACCTGTCAACTTTCTCTGGCATTAGGTTTAGTAAAAATTTGCTCAATTTGCTAACTTTTTCTGATTTTTGCAGGTATTTTGTTTCGTTTGTGGAAATATTATAAAAAGAAAGTTTATAGCTTTACTATTAAAGTGATGGTGGGCTAAAATAAAAAAATAGGGGGTAATATTTTGGAACTATTAAAAAAACTAACAGAGGCTAATGGTATACCAGGTAGAGAGGAAAGAATTAGAGAGATTGTTATTACAGAAATGAAAAGTATGATGGATGAAGTTAATGTTGATGCTATGGGAAATGTAATCGGTGTTAAAAAAGGAAAAGGAAATAAAAAAGTCATGTTATGTGGGCATATGGATGAGATAGGCTTTATTGTGTCTCATATAGATGATAAAGGATTTTTGCGTTTAAATCCTGTTGGTGGTTTTGATCCTCGAACTTTAGTAGCCCAGAGAGTAAATGTTCATGGTAGAGAAGATTTGAAGGGAGTTCTTATGCCAGGAATTAAGCCGGCTCATTTAATGACTCCAGAAGAAGCAAAAAGAACTTTACGAGTTCAAGACTTTTTTATAGATTTAGGAAGAACAAAAGAAGAGGTAGAAAAGCTTGTTAGAATAGGTGACTTTGTTACTTTAGATAGAAATTTTGAAGAAATTGGAGACAATTTTTCTGCTAAAGCTTTGGATGATAGAGCTGGGGTTTATATTATGTTAGAGGCTATAAGGAAACTTCAAAGTCATGATGTAGATATTTATGCTGTAGCTACAGTGCAAGAAGAGCAAGGATTGCGTGGAGCTACTACAGGAGCTTATGGTGTTAGACCAGATGTTGGTCTTGCTTTAGATGTGACTATTGCTGGAGATGTGCCAGGGGGAAGTCCTGATTCTGTAGTTACTAAACTAGGCGATGGTGCAGCAATCAAGTTGATGGATTCTGCGGCTATTTCTAATTATAAACTAGTTGATTTTATGAGGGATTTAGCTGAGGACAACGATATAAAGTATCAGATGGAGATTCTACCTAGAGGTGGTACTGACGCAGGTGCTATGGAACGTGCTCATACTGGTTGTCCTGTTATAACTTTATCCCTTCCAACTAGATATGTTCACAGCAATGTTGAAACCGCTAATAAAAAAGATTTACAAGCTACAATAGATTTACTTGCAAAGTTTTTAGAAAATGTTCATAAGGGAGATTTTAGTTTATAGTCAAAAAGCTGGAGCCTAGCGCTCCAGCTTTTTTGTTAATCCTTTGTGAGATTTTTGCTTAATAACTAGAAAAAAATCTAAGAATTGTAAGTGGAGCAACATTCAGTAAATTCTCCATTGGTTTAGCTAATAGTCAACTCTTGTTGATTGAAGTTTCACTTTATAATATAGTAACTGCTAACTTACGTCTAAAGTGATAGGTTTTGCATATACATAGTACTAAAGTGTGGATTACGTGGACGAAGGGGTGAGGGCGTTGAAGGATTTCAATAAGGAAGACCTTGAAGATATACTGAAGCAATTAGTTTCTATGAGAACTATAGAGGTTAATAAAATTAAAGGAAATATGGATAATACTAATGATTTAACTAGCTTTTTATCTGATTGTCAAAAGAAAATATTACATTTAGAGCGGGCGATACAACATTATCATCAATTTTTAAGAGAGTGGATGTTATATAGTACCGGTGAAAAGGTTGAAGATGACGAACCATCAAAAAGAACTTCATGGACTATCCATAATAATATTATAACTATTGCTATTCGAAGACCCAATAGTAAGTATGCTACTACAATTAGGTTTCCCGTTTCTTTAGCTAGAGAAATTGTAAATTTTATTTTTGAATTTGTTGATGAAAATAAAGTCATTAAGAGATCTGATATTTTGAAAAAGTTTGAAAGAGAAATTATAGAACAAACAACTTATAATTCTAACTCATCTGGTCAAGTAGTTTATGCTCTTATATTGGTTTTATTAAAAGAAGATGTTTTAAAGGCAAGTAAAAACAATAAGAGGGAATATGTATTAAAGGAAAGAAAAATGCTCTTTAGCTAATTTTTTTTAAAGGTTAACTGGTTATAGATCAGCAAATTTAATCGTAGGTGGAAGATCAACATTTAGTAAAATTTTAATTGGTTAAATAACAATCAGTAGGTAGGGAAGGAAGCCCTATGAATAAAGTTACTATTAAATAAGAGCAGTGCTGATTAGCACTGCTCTTATTTTTAATTCATTTCTTCAAAATATTGAGGTTTTTCCTCTAAAAATTCTGTTAAAGTTTTGTAATCTGATTGTTTAAATTTTTCAGCTGTTTCTATACCTATGTATCTGAAATGCCATGGTTCATAGATATATCCTGTTATATTAGCTTTGCCTTCTGGATAACTCATGATAAAACCGTATTTATGGGCATTTTTTGCCAACCACTTGCCTTCGGGAGTATCAGCAAAGTCTTGAGAAAGTGAACCGCTACCATCACTAAAGTCAACGGCTGTACCTAGCTGGTGCTCTGATTGACCAGGTTTTGCGCTGAATTTATTTGCCTGTTCTCTACCATGGCGAGAAGCGTTGTTGGTAAATATTCTTTGTTGATAATTATAGCCTCTATACGCTGACATAACTGTTAGTTGGTTAAGTTCCCCTTTTTCAGCAGCTTTAAAAAGTTTTATCAAATGTTTTAGCGCTTCTTCTCTCAGCTGAAGTTGTATATTATTATGAGTATATTCTAGTGGAATCTGTTTTAAATCTTCGGGATGATATCTGCCTAGGTAAGTATCTTTAGTAACTAGCGCTTTAAGATAGTCGCCATCTGTTATCACTAAATTATTTTCAATTGGGGAATCCAGCAATTTAAACTTGGCGATTATCTTTTTACTACCTTCTAAAGTTAGCTCAAGGTTTTGATTTGTAGAGATTATTTCATTATTTTGTTTCCATCCTACAAATTCATAACCTGGGTTAGGGGTTGCTTGTGCTGTTACATCTTCACCTTTTTTAAATTGTCCGCCACCTTCTACGGTTCCGCCAGGGATTGTACCCTCTTTAACTGTAAAGGTGAAGACTTCTTCAAATATAGCAGTAATATCTTTTTGTTCCTCTAACATAAACTGATATTGTTTTTTATTTGAAATAACTTGGTCATCTATTTTCCAGCCCTTAAACTTGTAGTTTTTCCTAGGAAAGGCTTGGATAGTTACTGTTTCTCCTTTTTTATATTGACCACTACCTAATACAGTTCCGCCATCCACGTCACCAACATTTACGTTTATAGATATATGGCCTGGAGAAAAGTTTGAGCTGATATGCATAATTGCAAAAAATAATATTATGATAAATACAAAAATAATAGCTATGATAGAAAGATTTTTATATTGTTTCTCTAAGTCCAAATAATCACCTCCTACTTAATAAAGTTAACACAAATTGCTAGTGGGGACAATACAAAAATTCTTTACATAGAACGTTTGTTCGTTTATACTGAAGATATAAACTTCAAAGAGGGTGACTTTAAAGATGAATAATATATTTCATGTTGATGTAAATTCTGCCTATTTATCTTGGGAGGCAGTGTACAGATTGCAAATGGGGGAAAAAAAAGATTTGCGAGAAATTCCTTCTGTAGTAGGAGGTAATGAGGAAAATCGACATGGAATTGTGCTGGCAAAGTCAATTCCTGCTAAAAAGTATGGTATACAAACTGGAGAAACACTTTTTTCTGCTAGACTTAAATGTCCAGAGTTAGAGGTCGTTCCCCCTAGGTATCATATTTATATGAAATGTAGCCAAGAAATGGAGGAGTTGCTAAAACGATATTCTCCTAATGTACAGTTTTACTCTATTGATGAGATGTTTATAGATTACACCAACATGGAAAAAAAATTCGGTAATGCCATAGATGCTGCTTACACTATAAAAAGACAAATAAAAAAAGAACTTGGCTTTACTGTAAATGTAGGAGTAGGACCCAATAAGTTGCTGGCTAAAATGGCATCGGGGTTAAAGAAACCAGACAGGGTTCACACTTTGTTTTTTGATGAAATCTTTGAAAAAATGTGGCCATTACCTGTAAATAAATTATTTATGGTGGGAGGCAGAACTGCTAAAAAACTTGATGTCTTAGGCATTAAGACTATAGGTGACCTTGCTACAGAGGATATCTCTAAATTATATAAAATATTTAAAAGTCACGGTGTACTAATACATAATTATGCCAACGGTTTAGAGAATTCCAAAGTTCGCAATGAGCCTATGCCTATAAAAGGTTTAGGAAATTCATCTACTTTTTCTTTTGATGTTTGTAGTGAAAAAGAAGCGCTGATGCTGCTTTTATCGCTAACAGAAACTGTTGCTACTAGGCTTAGGAGGGGAAATTTTAGGGCAAAAGTTATAAAAATTCATATAAAGGATAAAGACTTTTTCACTTTTTCTCACCAAAGAAAAGTTGTTAATCCAATTCAATCAACGGATGCTATATATAGTGTAGTAAAAGAACTTTTTTTAGAAGTATGGCATAAAAAACCTATTAGAAAAATGGGAGTAGCATTAGGAGATATATATACTTCTGATTATGAGCAAATTACCTTTTGGGAAGAAGATGATAAAACAAAAAGAATGTTGGATAAAACCGTAGACAATATTCGAAAAAGGTATGGAGCAAAGGCTGTATTTAGATCATGCTTTTTACATTCTGGCATAAAGCCTTTAGAAGGAGGGGTAATTGATAATGAAGACTATCCTATGGTCTCTAGCGTGCTGTAATAGGGAGGGGTTATATTGAAGGTTTTAATGAAGCCTATAGATATGATTGCATGGTTTGATAAGGAAGGAAACGTAAATCCCTTGCGATATAGAGTCAAAGGGAAAGAGGGGGAATATAAGGTTGTAAAGGTGCAAAAGGTTATTTCTAAAGAGGAGGAACGTTTAGCGGGAAATCCGATGCTTATTATTAGGTGTCAAAGTGTGGTAGGAAATTATGAAAAGTTGTATGAGCTTAAATATGACTTTAAAGGTAAGTGGTATTTGTATAAGATATAAAAAAATAACCCAGTGTAAACAGAAGTTTTCACTGGGTTATATAGGGGAATAAATGCTATTTATCTTTAGGAACTTGTGTTAATTAAAGTTAATAGTTCAACTTAGTTAAGTTATCAAAAAAAGATATGACATATATGCCACATCTTAAATTTATATTTACTATTATGGCAGGGGAGACAGGACTTGAACCCGCAACCAATGGTTTTGGAGACCACTACTCTACCAATTGAGCTACTCCCCTGCAACAATGAATATTATATAATAGAATCTAGAATTTTGCAAGGGATTTTTATTATTTTTTTGAAAGTACTTATAGCTATTAATTTTAAAGGAATATAGTAGGCTTGTCTAGAATAATAATTAAGAGCAAAGGAGGAGAACTATGATACCGAAAAAATTGCAAAAGGGCGATGAGGTTAGAGTTATCTCACCGGCTAGTAGTCTTAAGGTGATAGCTCCAGAACAAAGGGAATTAGCTATAAAAAGATTAAATAAATTAGGGTTAAATGTTACCTTTTCTAAAAATGCGGAAGAAATGGATGACTTTATGTCTTCATCTATTAAATCTAGAATTGATGATTTACATAATGCTTTTAAAGATAAAAATGTAAAAGGTATACTAACAACATTGGGTGGATACAACTGTAATCAGTTATTAAAGTATATCGATTATTCGTTGATAAAAGATAATCCTAAAGTGTTATGTGGCTTTTCTGACATAACAGCACTCAGCAATGCTATATACCATAAAACAGGTTTGGTGGGATACTCAGGACCACATTTTTCATCTTTAGGCATGCTTAAGGGGATTGACTATACTGTAGAAAATTTCGAAAAATGTCTTATGAAAGAAAATTCCTTTGAGTTAGTTCCCAGCAGTTACTGGAGTGATGATTTATGGTTTATGGATCAACAGAACCGAAAATTTAGAGAGAGCCGTGGATTTAAAATAGTTAATACAGGAGAGGCAGAAGGAGTAGTTGTAGGAGGAAATCTCTGTACTTTTAACTTATTGCATGGTACGGAATTCATGCCTGATTTAACTGATAAAATTATATTTATTGAAGATGATTATGAAACTAACCCCCAAATTTTTGATAGAGACTTGCAATCCATAATACACCAACCTAATTTTGACAAAGTACGAGGACTTATTATTGGACGCTTTGAAAGAAGGTCTCGTTTTACAACTGATTTACTGCAAAAAAGTATTAAAAGTAAAAAAGAGTTGAAGGGTATACCAATAATAGCAGACGTTGATATAAGTCACACGACACCCAGAGCTACCATGCCAATTGGTGGTAAAGTTAAAATGAAGGCTGATGATAATAAAGCAATAATAGAAATTTTAGATCACTAATATTAGAACTCAATGATTAAGTTTTTATAAAGATGCTGTCTTAAATTATCCTAAAAGATGATTAAGACAGCATCTTTATTGTTATAAAAAATAACTTTATAAATCCTGCAAAGTGAATTGTGACAAAACAGGAAGTAGTTTTCCTTAATACACGTTCTAAATTTTAAAGTTTGATTATTTAGTAACAAATTTGTTAATTGCTGTAATTTTAATATTGTCATATAAATGTAAACAAGCAATTTCACTAAATTAAACCATGGTTTGTTATATGTCCATTGTCTTTCATGAAATTTTATGCATTGACAATTCCACTAAACTCTCTATAATTAATATTTGTTCTGCTTTTTGTGTTTACAAATTCAACAAACATTACTTTTAAAGCAAATTGCAAAATTTGTAAGCAAAGAATTGCACAATAAATTTAATACAAGGGGAGGAAATATCATGAAATCATCAACAGGCAATCAAAAACCTAAGCAAAACTGGGGAGATAAATTTCTAAATGTAGTAGAAAAAACCGGTAACAAATTACCCCATCCTGTTACTCTGTTTTTTATTTTTGCTGCCACAGTTCTAGTTTTATCTTTTGTATTAAGCGCGTTTGACGTATCAGCACAACATCCAGACCCTGATATTGAAGAACCAATTAAGGTAATAAACCTTCTATCTAGGGAAGGAATTAGGGATATCCTAACTGGAGCTGTAGGTAACTTCACAGGGTTTGCTCCATTAGGTGTTGTTTTAGTGGCAATGCTAGGTGTAGGAGTTGCAGAAAGATCTGGACTTATTGCTGCGATGCTTAAAAAGATTGTTATGGGAGCACCAGATAAGTTAGTTACTGCTGTTGTTGTATTTGCAGGAGTTATGTCTTCGATGGCATCAGATGCAGGATACGTAGTATTAGTACCTCTTGGTGCTGTAATATTTTTAGCAAAAGGAAGGCATCCTATCGCCGGATTGGCAGCTGCTTTTGCTGGAGTGTCTGGTGGATTTAGTTCAAACTTAATCATTACAATGATCGACCCTCTATTGGGTGGATTTACTCAGGAAGCAGCCCGTATGTTTGACGCAACATATTCTGTTACGCCAGCTGCAAACCTTTACTTCATGATGGCTTCAACTGTGTTAATTACTTGTATAGGTGTGCTTATAACTGAGAAAGTGGTAGAACCTAGACTAGGGACATATACTGGCTCATATAAACAAGACCTTGAACCTATAACTCCAAGAGAAATAAAAAGTTTGAAGATTGCTTTACTAGCTCTTATTGGTTTTATAGCAGTTGTGGCGTTAATGACAATTCCAGAAACAGGTATATTAAGAACTGATGAAGGGGCTCTATTAGATGATCCAGCATCACCGTTTATAGGAGCTATGATACCACTGATTTCAGCATCATTTTTCATCCCGGGACTTGCTTATGGTATCAGTGCTGGAACCATAAGAAAGGATAAAGATGTAGCTAAGTTTATGGAAGAAACAATGTCTACAATGGGTGGATATATCGTATTAGCCTTTGCTGCAGCTCAGTTTGTTGCATATTTCGAATGGTCAAACATTGGACTTATTTTAGCTATTAGTGGGGCTGAGTTTTTACAAGCTATTAATTTAACTGGGATACCCCTTATTTTAGCTTTTATATTTGTAAGTGGTATCATCAATCTATTTGTTGGTAGTGCTTCTGCTAAGTGGGCTATAATGGCTCCTGTGTTTGTACCCATGTTAATGACAATGGGGTATTCACCAGAGGTTGCTCAGCTTGCATACCGTATTGGAGATTCTACAACTAACATTATTTCACCACTTATGCCGTACTTCGCTATCATCGTAGCTTTCGCTCAGAAATACGATAAAAAATTGGGTATCGGTACTTTGATATCTACAATGGTGCCATACTCTATAGCATTTATGATTGCTTGGATGATTATGCTAACTATTTGGATGTTAATTGGTTTGCCAATTGGACCTGAAACTCCAGTAATTTACTAATATTAAAAGGCTGATATATATCCAAAACAAATAAAGAGAACGGTTCCTATCATCAACTTTTGATGATAGGAACCGTTTTTTACTAAATGAAACCGCTTAAGAGCAATTTGTCGCGAAAACGTATAAATTTGCTAATGCTGCTAGGGGCAGGTAGGTTAATAAAGTGGAAGGTGGAAAAAGGAAATTGAAGTTCGTTGTGTGGGTCCTGCGCCCTTGCGGGCTAGATCCTTCGGCGTGCCTCAGGATGACTTTATAATTAATAAGAGTTCCCTATTTGGTTATGGTGGTTCACATTACTAGTGTGTCTTACAGGGTCTTTCCAACATGGATGCCATATATGAAATGGCTTGGATCAAGCATGTAGCTAATCTCGTTATCGTTCTCGTGGCAAATTAAGCTTTTATGGTTTTAGTAATAACCCCTCGTAGAGGTAGGGGTTGACCCCTGTGTCAACCCATCAGCAAATGGCTAGCCATTATGGTAATGACCACCAAAAACAACCACAGCCAGTGGTCAATTAGGGGCCGGTGCTTTGCTTATGGTTTCAATGTTAAAGAAAGGTCGTGCAAAAAAACGTTTAAAAGCAATTTGCCGCGAAATCGTATAAATATGCTTATTCTGCTGGGGGCAGGTAGGTTAATAAAGTAGAAAGTGGAGTTCGTTTTGTGGGTCTTGCGCTCTTATGAGCTAGATCCTTCGGTGTTCCTCAGGATGACTTTTCAATTAATGAAAGTTCCCTATTTGATTATAGTGGTTCACATTACTAGTGTGTCTTACAGGGGCTTTCCAATATGGATGACATATATGAAAGGGCTTGGATCAAGCATGTAGATTGTTTTGTCATGTTTACCGTGTATTGGTTCTGCGTTAGGGGCAGTGGAATGTTGGACAGGAGATCAAGGCGACTTGGTCTGCCTAGCAGAATTTACTTTTGCTAACTACTAGCTACTAACTACTAACTGTATCGCGATATATCATATTCAACTGCTAATTGCAGGATTTGTGCTTTGTAAGTTGAAGTATATTATATTAACTAATTTTAATGGATAGATGAGGTGTGTTAAATTGGCAGATTACAAAGTTGTTATATCTTCTCTTGATGACTTAGCAAGTGCTGAGCGGTTGCGAGATTTTTATAAACTACAAAAAAAGAAAAAGCATCCTATATATTACTTACTTCCTTCAGTTAAGTGGTTAAATGCTGCGCGGAAAAGGCAACCCCAAATGGCATTTAAAACCTTTGATGATGTGGCGGAATTAATTCTGCGCAAGTCAAATGCCAGCTATTTATCGGTATCTGAAAGTGAGCGTATGCTTTTTTTTCAACAGCTTGTTTCAGGTGATAACAAAGGGGAGAAAGAAGATTTATATAAAGGTAAGGCATATGCACAGACTTATGGTCAGCTTAAAAGATTAGGCTTAAAAATAGATGATCTACCTAAAAGCTTACTCAATATTAAGCCTATACTTAAAGAGTATGAAGATAAGTGGGTTGAAGATAAAGGGCTGTTAGATCCAGAAAACAGAATTCATAAAGCCGTTAGTTTATCAGAAAAAGAGCAGCTGCCTATTAGTCACGTGGTTATAGATGGGTATATGGACTTTAGTCCGTTACAGTACTTATTGCTACGCTGTTTGTATAGCCAGGGGATACCTGTAACTGTATTTATTCCCGACGTCAAAGATGCGAAAATAATAGATGAAACTATAAAAAACTTGATGGATATTGGATTTTCCAAAAGGGATGAAGCATCAAGTTATTACCTCAACCCAAAAGTTTCTGTGAAAAAGGCAGCTTCTACAGAGGAAGAAATAAGAGGAGTGTTAGCAGAGATAGATGCAAAGGTTAAAAGTGGCGCTGATATTAACTATATTGGACTGTTACCAGCAGATGATAGTTATATGCCTCAAATAGAAAGGTTTTGTAAAGAGTATAACCTGCCTCTCAAAATAACCAAAAAGGCGTCTGTATCCCACTCTATGCTTTATAAAACCCTAACACTTACTCTAAGACAACAGTCATTTGCAAATAAGTGGGAAAAAGTAGCTTTAGTAGATCAGCTATTTCAGCTTCTTTTTTATGATAACCAAAAGTATTGGGAATTAAAAAAAGAGTTTATGAGTAACGGTACTTTACCAGAGGATGTTGAGGAAAAGTTTCTTCGTTGTGTGAGTTTTAGGCAGAGCCTATCTAGCAAGGTCTCGCTGGTAGAGAGGATAGGCGCCCTTTTAAGCTTTTTAGATGAGCTAGAGTTGTCGAAATCTTGGCGTGAGAACCTTAAATGTGGGGTAGATACCAAGAAAGGGCAACAGATAAGACTAGAATGGGCCGTGTTTGACGCGTTAAAAGGTTTACTAGAGGATAAGAAAGAAAGCTTAGAAGGTCAGGGTCTTGTTGATCTTACTATCAATCACAACCTATTTTCTGAATGGCTTGATGAGTTAATAAAAAGTAAAAGCATATATATCCAAAGAAGGCCTGCAGTTGGTCTATCTTTACACTCCTTTAGGGATACCGCTCTCTTTGAAGGTGATACTCTGTATGTACTGGGAATGAATGAAGGTACCTTTCCAAGCCTACATAAGTTAGGGGGGTATTTTCAGGAAAGTGATTTAAAGGAGCTACCAATACCTTATGGAATGCCCAATTCAGCTACATTTAGAAAAAAAGATGCAGCTCTATTTTTGCAACTGTTTTATAAGGCTAGTAATTTAACTTTTTCATATGTGTCAGGGTGCGATCCAGAGCATGAATATCTTCCTTCTCCTTTTATCGAAGAATATTGTAGTAAACAAAAAGATCAGTATCTTTCTGCAGAAAAAAGGTATAACAAAAAGGAAGTAATTACAAATCTAGAGGCAGTTGAACAATCTGCATACATGATGGGTGTGGGAAAAGATGTTAAAAAGGGTGCTAAGCATCTTTATGAGCACCTTGGTTTTATTAAACGCTTAGAAAAAGGGGTAGAGGAAGTAGAGCAAAAGTGGACACAAGGACTTATAAAAGAGGAGATTCCCGTTACCTCTTTGGAGAGATACGTCTCCTGCCCTTTTAGATATGGGTTAGAAACATTGCTACAAGTCAAAGAGCCAGATAAAAAACAGGATAAACTTGACCCAATGCAAACAGGGTCGATGTTGCACAGGGTAATAGAGAGATTTTATAAAAGTATAGACGCCATAGGTAAGCCTTTTGGAAGTTTAACGGAGGAAGTTAAGCTTGATGGCGAAGGTATTTTGATGGATATTTTCGAGCAGGAATGGGCAAAAATCGTTAACGCCCATTATGAGTTGACGGATTTAGATTTGGAGCTAGAAAAAGAGCGCTGGCAAAAAAAGCTCAGCAAGTGGTGGAAGGCTGAGCTTATGATGTTTTGGAATAACGATAAAATTAAGGATATGAAATTACACAGCCTAGAACAGCCTTTGACCATTCATTTGGAGGTTGACTCAGAAAATACCGTTGTGCTAACTGGCAAAGTTGACAGACTAGATATTGACGATAATGGGTTTGTAATTTATGACTATAAGTCCTCTACTGTTAGGTTTAACTTTGAAAAAGACGTAGCCTGTGGACTTAAGTTGCAGCTGCCGTTATATATGCTAGCTATAGAGGAAAGGCTTGAAAAAACAGCTTATGGGGCAGCTTATATTTCTTTAAAAGAGCCTCACAAACGGGCGACAAATAGTGTTTGGCAAAGTGAACATGCTCAAAGGGGCTCAAAATTTAAGGCAAGTTCAGCTGCAAACAAAGAGGAATGTTTAAACTCAGATGTACTTTTTGATAAATATAATCTTACCGCTAGGATAGGGGAATTATTTGAAAAAATAAGGTATGACTATTCTGTGACTCCACTTAAATGCTATGGAGGGTGCCCCTATAATATAGTGTGTCGCGTAACCGATGAATTAATTGAAGAAGCAGAGGGGGAGTGGAAATGAATTTTAACCCTGAACAAAAAGAAGCCATTTACAGCGAAAATCCTTTGATACTTATTTCAGCTGGAGCGGGCTCTGGTAAAACCCGTGTGCTAACTGAAAGGTTTTTAAATATATGCCAGCAAAAACTAAACGAATTTTTAGAGGGGTCAACTTCTGATATAGGTGCTACGGTAAAAGAAATAGTGGCCATTACCTTTACGGAAAAGGCAGCTAGAGAAATGAAGGAAAGAATCAGAGGGGAACTAAATAAAAAGTTAGAAGAGCTAGACAAGCTAGAGGATGAAAAGAATGTAAATATAGCTAAAAAGTTTTGGCAACAACAAAAGGAAGACTTAGATAACGCTTATATAACAACTTTTCATAGTTTTTGTCATAAGCTGCTAACTAGGTTTGCTTTTAAAGCTGACTTGCCTCCCACATTTACCATGCTAGATGATATAGACTCCACCTTGCTTCAAAGCGAGTGTTTAGATGAAATGTTTGCTGATAAAACAAACTACTATAAATGGAAGGATGCTTTTATTTACTACTCAAAAGAGCAGCTAAAAAGAGCTATAAATTCCGTATATGCACAGATATGTGAAGCGCCAGAGCAAATCGATATAAAAACTTTTTTTGAAGCGGAAGAGATCTTAGCTCTGCAACAAGATTTATTAGTAAAACAAAAGGCTTCATTACTTGAAAAGTTTTATCAGTCGGCTCAGCCATGTGTAGAAGAATTTCCCTCATCTAGTGAGTTAAAGGGTAAGTTACAGGAGTATGTGGAAAATATATCTAATCATTTTGGAAAAGTTGACCTTAACAACATAGATTATGATGAGTGTTATGAGTTGTTGCAGGAGGTAATGCCTAAAAGGAAGGTAAGTAGCTGGGAGGATAAATGCCCTGCTTTGTTTGAGCTATATGTAGATATCTATAACCCCTTAAAACAAAAATGGAAAAACATACCTGATTTTCCCACAGAGAAAAGAGAGCAGTTTCTAAGTATTATTAGTTGCTTTGCAGAAATGCTTTGTACTTTTGATGAAAAATATACAAAGAAAAAGATAGAAAAAGGAGCTTTGGATTTTTCTGACTTACAAAAAAAGGCCATCAATTTATTAGAAAACGAGGATGTTAGGGCAACTTGCAGGCAGGAATTTAAGCATTTTATGGTTGATGAATTTCAAGATACAAATAAACTACAGATGAAGATGTTAGACTATATCCAGCCTAGATTTCAGTTTATCGTAGGTGATGAAAAGCAGTCTATTTATAGATTTAGAGGTGCTGACGTAACGGTAATGAGAGGATTGCAAAATAAGGTTAAGCAATCTGATGGATATATTAATATGAACAGAAATTATCGAAACTGTCATTCTATAATCGGTTTTGTAAATGCCATCTTCTCTGAGGTTATGAGAGAGTCGGAAGACAATGCTCCTTACAGCATTAACTACAGTCCTTTAGTTAGTAATCGGGATGATAAAGAGGAGCAAGAGGTAAAAGTAGAGCTTATAGAGATGACTGAAAATGACGAGGAAGAAATAGAAATAGAAATAGATGATGACTCACAGATAAGCGAAGTAGATTGTTATGACAGTGAGTTTGATATGCTAACAGAGCGTATGCTTGAAATCGCCCAAAGTAAGAAAAAGCTTGTAAGAGAAAAGGACACAGGTGTTTGGCGCAAAGCTCAATGGAGAGACTTTGCAATCTTAGTTCCGTCTAGAACAGGACTTATAGAGTTGGAAAAGTGCCTTCAAGATAAGAACATACCCTTTGTGGTACATGGTGGTATAGGTTTTTTCGCAAAACAAGAGGTAAAAGACATGCTGGCATTACTTAGGTGGATTGCAAGGCCCTGGGAATCTACCTATATTGCTGCTGTTCTGAGAAGCCCTATTATAGGTATCACGTTAGATGAGATGTTTGCCATAAAAGCATGTGGCGATGTAGATAATTGGCAAGGTTTTGCAGACTTTATTTATAATAGATGCTATTTCAATGAAAGTGGGCTAGCTACACAAACTAAGGCTAAACTAAATAAGTTTTATAATTTATTTTCTATTTTTGTACCTCTAACCCCACAGCGAGCGTTTTCGGATACCTTATATGAAGTTTTTAACAACAGCGGATTAAAACAGACCTTGCTTATGCAACCAAACTCGCTACAACTTATCAAAAACGTTGAAAAGCTAATAGAAATTATGGACGAGCAAAATCCCAGTTCTTTAGAGGAGCTTTTAGAAAAGATTGATGTTTTAGCTATGCTAGGGGACAGAGAGGGGGAGGCGGAAGCTGAGTTGCCTGAAGGGAACATGGTTCACATAATGACGGTTCATGCTTCTAAAGGTCTAGAGTTCCCCATAGTTTGCCTGCCCAGACTTAATCGCCAGTTACAAAAAGATAGCGGCTCTTTTAGATTTGACGATAAAATGAGGCTTGTTGCTAAATTTACTCAGGAAAAAAAGAATAATCCTTTTTCAGATGAAGAAATAGTTACGCCTGGGTTTAATATAGTGAAAAGCGAAAATGATATAGCAGCAGCAGAGGAAACCAAACGTTTGTTCTATGTCGCTGCTACACGAGCACGAGATTATTTAATTATGTCTGCTAAGGGCAGATTGCAAAAGAACTCTTGGTATGAGATGCTTTTAGAAAGCTTAGATACAAACCCCGGTATTTTAAAATGTATGATACGAAAAAATCAAAGTCAAGTTGTAAAACAAAGTAAATGGGAGCAGACAAAAGATGAGTTTGTTGCTCAAACAGTATCGGAAGAAAAGGTGGCGCCTTACACCTTTTCGGTTTCAGAAATTATGGACTTTATGAATGATCGGCAAAAGTATTACGAAAGTTACGTGCTTAAATTGCATCCTGATTGGTTAAGAGAGGATGAAATAAAAGCTGACGATAAAGTAAAAGCCGATGATAAACAGGATAAGTTTATTATCTCAGCTACAGATTTTGGTACGGTGGTCCATAGAGCTTGCGAACTTTATGACCAGGGGTTTGGTGAGGATGAGGCTGTGTTAGAAGCAATATCTGTTTTATTTGATGACGATGAAATCCCCACTAATATTAAAGAAATTAAATTAAGAGTGATGAAGCAGCTAGAAAATTATAAAAAGATAGAAAGTCAAATCCCCAAGGATCATATAAGTAGCGAATGGAGCTTTGCTGTTGAGATTGCTGGGGCCTATGTTATATGTGAGATTGATAAAGTTTTTGTAAAAGACGGCAAACACTCGCTAATGGATCTAAAAACTAATAAAACCATTGACACAGATAGCTATAAACCCCAAGTTACCCTTTATAAAATGGCATATGAAAAAGAGATGGGTGTAGAAGTAGAAGAGGTATCGCTATTTTTTATGAACTTCGGAGAAAAAGGAATCATCAAGTTGAAGCCAGAAGCAACTTACGAAAAAGAAGTTGAAGCAGCAATTAAAGAGATGACCCAATTATGGAGAAGTCTTGAGGAACAGTAGTTGAACAGTAGTAGAACAATAGTTGAACGATGGTTTTACTATTGTTCTACTATTGTTGTTAATATTATTTCCCGGGGAACACACGTTCGTCATGTTTCTACAGTAATCCCTTTGTTTATTAAAAAAAGCCTGTAGAAATGAGAGATATTGGTCAAATTTTGTAGCTTATAATAGCAAGGGAAAGGAAAATATAGAGTCTCAGGTCATTGTATCCTTTCTTATTTTAGAGGTAGTCCTGTCGGTAATGTAAAAAATATAAAAAAGGGTGATCTAAGTGGATGATTTAAGGGCGATTTTACAAGTAGTAACTTTTATTTTCATGTTATTTATTATCGTAAGAGTTTGGATGAATTTTGCTAATAAAGCTGGCGAGAATATAAGACGATTTCTCATAGAGCTTTGGAGAAAAATTATAAGTAAATAATAAAGTGTTATTGCCCTATAAGACAGCAGTGAAAATTTTTTTAGAGTTATTTAACAATACTAGGGGGAGATTAACTAGCTCCAAGACTGAATATTGCTATATAAAAAGAAACTAAATTCATAATATCCTATTCAGAACCGAATAACTGCTTTAATAAGTGCTTAAGCAGCTATGATAAGAAAGTTGCTGACTTATTGAAAAAGTGGATTTATAAGAATAAAAGAACAGGCGTTCTCAATCAACTAAAAAGTAGCCTTAATGGTTGCTTTTTTGTTTAGCGGGATTGTTTGATAGAAAGGAGGGAGGTTGTAAAGCCTATTTAGACTTTCATAAATTTCTCTGTTGATTGTAAACATTGTAGATGTGCGTGAATTGCTAATTTTGTGGTTTAAGATAGGTAAGTAGGTAGAAAAAAAGGAAAATTTTGAAGGATACAACGGGTTTTTGAAGAAGGTAGAATGTGAGAAAATTTAGACTCACATAAGATGAACAATACGAAGCAAGAGAAGTACATGATAAAAGAGAGGGGAGGGTTCTAGAAGATAACTCACAAGCTATCGGTAAAATTATTTCCTGGGGAACAAACGTTCGTCACAATTCTACATATATTACTCTTTTCATTAAAATTCCTATCCAGTTTATGTAGAATTAAGCGATATTGCTCAAATTTTGCAACTTAAAATGCAAAGCATAAAGAAAAAAGGAAAATGCTGAAGGGTGCAACGAATTTTCGACTAATAAGTAAATGATGCATGAAAAATTTAAGAAAATATAAGTTTATACAGCTCGGGTATGCTTGGTAGCGGTAAACAAGTTTTGGTAGGTAATTTGTAAAATGATTAGTTTTAAATCCCGATACGTTTGGTATAGGAGGTGTACAATGTTAACAAAAATTTATAAAAGGCAGTGGCACTATTTAAGGCTAGTTATGCTAAACCCACAACTTTAGTGGCGATAACTTCGATCGTATTATCAATTGCAGGTTATTTTTCTTTTTAGTAAATCAAGATATTTTGATAGAGGCATTAGATGGTCTTATGTTAAATTTCGAGGGAGTTGTAGAAGAAGTTTTAATCCATAGAGGGTTATATTTTAGCCATAGCGAATTATTTAGGGTAATCTTAATGAATAATTTAAGGGTATCTGCCTTCATGGTGTTGCTAGGCTTTATACCGTTAATTGTGCTACCAGCTGGCAGCAGTGTTATAAGTACTATGTCTGTTAGTAACTTTTGTTATTGCATAGAAATAACTCTGGCTTTACTTCAGTAATCTGAGAGACAGGTATTACATTTACAGGCATTGCAAGAGGAGATAACGAGGAATATTGACTTTTTCCAGAAGTAACCAGGGCTCAAGTAAATATTACACCTGCAACTGAGTCTATTTATACAAGTGAAAGAGAGCAAGCTAAAGCTGCTGTTACTCTATTTTTAGATGGCGTTTCTCTTTCTTCGAATCAAGTCCCAGTAAATCTTTATTGTTCGGACTTATATCTTTTTAATACTCAAGTTGATGGCATACTATTATTACATGAACACTTTTTATAAGTAGACGCTATCAAAAATCAAAAATAGAGCAATCATAGTTTGCGAATTACAACCTCTAAATTTCAATATTTAAAATTTAGCAAGTAGCAATTATTTTATAAAAACACAAAATAATTTTAATAAATATGCTAATTCTAATAAAGAGAAAATTTGAGCTTATTTTTAATTTAGAAGTATTAAGAAACAGAGGATATAAAAACAAAAATTTTAAAACAAATATTGTTTTTTATATTTAGCAATTTGCAACTGAAACAACACATGATTTTGGCCCCAAATTTTCATAATGATGCTAAGTAGATGTTTTTGTGTTACAAAGTTTGATTTTATAGCTGCGGTTAAATTTTCGGCTTTTGGGGATTAAAACGAAGCTTTATTTTGCGATATAAGACGTTTTTTAAAAAACAACAGGGTATTTACATGCAGCTATATCCAAAAATCATTCTAAAGGCAATTGAACAGCTGTGAGTGAAAATAGTTGATTTTTGGGGAAAATAGAGGTCTATTTGGGACTGATTTAACTGAAATAGGGGGTAAATGTAAATTTAGAGGAAAGGTGTCGCTTTGTGGAGGTTGTATATTTTATTTTCTCCTAGTTTACATAATGTATATTATCGGACGCAAAAGAAAAAGAGCCTAAAAAGCGGCTCAATCTCAAATGTTGACATTTGTAGATGTTTTGAGATGTAAGAAATTATTCAGTAGGTTCGTTTGATTGTTTTGTGTCTTCTTCTGGATCATCATTATGCCAATAATGATTGACCAAATCAAAAACTTCCGGATGATAAATGTTAGATTTATATATGCTGTACTTGTCTTTGTGATTGTTATTATATCCAGGTATTTTAGGCATGATTTATTAACCCCTTTCTTATCTAATGATATTGTTTGAATTACTCGCTAAAATAATGCATATATTTTGTTCCAAAAACAATAAAAAGATCCTAGTTATACTTATTACTAAGTAATCACTAGGATCTTTTATTGCAAGCTAATTTACTCTCGCTTTTCTTCTTGTTCTAATTTATATTTTTGGTAACGTCTATGCACTGTGGCCTTGGAAATATCATACCCAAATCCTTTAAGAGTTGCAGCTATTTCTTCAAAAGTTAGTTTAAGGCCTTTTAATCTTACGATTTCTTCAATGGGAACTTTTTTTTGAGGCCTCCCTCCCCCAACGGTATTTCCAAAATTTTTGCTGGGGTCATATCCGCTTTCAATGGCTCTTCTAACACCTCTTTTGATTTTAGTATTTGTCAATCTTCTTTGGTATTCTTCAACTAAGGCTAATATTTCTAATACCATACCTTCCATTTCATTTATCTGTAACGGACCGTGGTTGTCTACAGATATTACTTTACCACCCCATTTATCTAGTTGATGCAAAATTGCTATTTTAGCGGCTCCTCGACCCAAACGACTTTCATCTTGAACAATCAGATATTTGGCTTTGTGATTCTTTATCATTTCCATAGCTAATAGCAAACCTTCTCTTACTTGTTCAAAACCACTTACCTTTTCTTCAACGATTTTTACCACTTTTAAGTTTTGTTTGCTACAATATTTTTTTAATTCTTCCACTTGTCTTGATAGGCTAGTTTGCTGAACATCATTTTCTGTACTTACTCTAGCATAAATAATAGCTTCCATTACATCAGCCCCAATATTAAATTTAAAGGAACCGCCAACCAGGCTCCTAATTTCTAGTAATAGCTAGCAGGGTTAACTGGACTACCATTAACTCTCACTTCATAGTGTAAATGATTTCCTGTGGCTCTACCAGTTCTTCCCATAAATCCAATAACTTCTCCTTTACCTACAGTTTGCCCTGGCCGTACTGATATTCTTGAGAGATGAGCATAATATGTAGAATATCCATACCCATGATCTATAATTATTAGATTTCCATATGCACCAGCATAAGAAGCGGATGCAACAACCCCATTTGCAGTTGCTAGGATAGGAGTCCCAGCTGAATTTGCAAGGTCAACTCCTGTATGGTGCTGTCTACCACCAGTTACTGGGTTTCTTCTATATCCAAAAGGTGATGTTACTCTTCCGGTAGTGGGTCTAATAGATGGTGTGTGGGCCAGACGTTTTTCAATCTCTTGCTGTCTTCTCTGTTCTTCTTTTATGTCATCAACCATATTTTCCATTATCTCTTGATTAGATGAGAGTGAATTGTTTAAAAAGACTAGAGAGCTATGAGCTCTGTCGATTAGTGTAGCGCCACGACTTTCTGTGTACAGCGTTGAGTCTTGTTTTTGCTTTTTTTGCTGTTCCAACTCAATATTGCTATATTGATTAACTTGTGTCTTAAATTCGTTTACAGACTCTAGCTCATCAAGAATAGTTTCTGTTTGTTGAACTAACCTTTCTATCTCAATATTTTTATCATAGTTAACTGTTCTCAAATGATGAAGTTCATTCATATAGGCTGCCATTTCGATGTATTTAGCAAAAAAGGCAATAAAACCAATTAACACAATTAAAATTATAATACCTATACACTGAATAGCAATTAACGACAAGTCGATTTTTAACGGTTTAGTAATGTTATTTTGGAAAAATAAAAAGGTAAATTTATTTCTTTGTTTATTCAAAGGCAATCAATATCACCACGCTTATATTTAAATAATTACCATTTTTTATATTCCACATTAGAATTAAAAAACCTCTTTTTATATATATTTTTTTAATTCTTGCTTTCGAACTAATGTTTGCACAAAAAATTACCAAGTGTTATAATTGATATAAAGGAGCTTGGAGGTGAGTATATGGAAAATTTAACTACTAGACAAAAAGAAGTTTTTGAGTTTATTTATAAGATGGTGAAGGAAAAAGGATATCCTCCTTCTGTACGTGAAATTGGATTGGCAGTAGGGTTAAAGTCTAGCTCAACAGTACACTCTCATTTGGCGAAGTTAGAGCAAAAAGGATACATAAAAAAAGATGCTACTAAACCTAGAGCAATAGAAATCTTGGCCAACTTTTCAGAAAATAATTTCGATGATGAAGTCAACTATAGACCAAGTTTTGCCCCAATAGTTGGAGATGTCACAGCAGGGGAACCTATCTTAGCAGAAGAAAAAATTGAAGGTTACTTTCCTCTGCCCCCCAGTTTTTCTCATGATTCTGATAATTTGTTTGCCCTATCAATCAAAGGAGATAGTATGATAAATGCAGGCATTTATGATGGTGATCTAGTTCTTGTAAGACAAACCAATACTGCTAAAAATGGAGAAATTGTTGTTGCTTTACTCGATAATGAAGCCACTGTTAAGAGGTTTTACAAAGATAAAGACTGTATTAGACTGCAGCCTGAAAATGATTTTTATGAACCCATTCTTGTAAAAGAGGCTTTAATCTTAGGGAAAGTAACCGGCCTTTTTAGAAAGTTCTAGTTTAATAACCAACAAATATTAACTTAAAAATCTAACTTAAATTAACAAGGGATTAGTTATTTAACAATAAATTTGATTAGTTAATAATATACGTTTAAATATAACAAAATTATTATGGTATACATATCATCCTACTTTTAATATCTAACAAGAAAAGGCTATGGGCTAAACGCCAGTAGCCTTTTCTTGTGTTACCTCAGTACATCCTTCTAAATTAGGGGTTCCTACATTGGAAGAAGACAACAACCTAGAAAAAACATTATGGCGATCTAAATTCTTAATTATACAAACGAATAAAGTAGCTACATGCTTGGCCAGTCATAGAATATGGGGATAACTTTTAATTGTATCCCCTACTAGCCTTTGATTAGTAAGATTAGACTTTTTATGACGCCTAAATATCTTATAGAACCCATACTTGGCAGTGATAGAAGGACAATAAGTTAAAAAAGAAAGATGCAGTTAAGCTTCTCTCTCTTTTCATAGTAAAGAAACAAATTTATTTCCTTTCAGGTAAAAACGCCATAGATTATCTTTGTATTCCTGTGCATAGTCTATATTTATCCTTTTAGCTGCAGCGATATCCAAATTTACCTGATTACCCTTATCTTCTGTTATATATAAAGCAGTACCATTTACTAAGTTATATCCGTTTAAACTCATGTCAATTTGTAAAGCTTGACAAAGCTTACCTGGGCCATTTGTCAATTTTTTAATATCACTGATATTAACTTTTCTATTATATTTCATAATTTCTTTACCTTCTAACGGCTCTACGGCCCTAATCAATACTGCTTCTGGTTTATCAATAGGACCAGTCACTACATTTAAACAATGGTGTAACCCATATATAAGATATATATATGCTAATCCACCTTCTAAAAACATATTTTCAGTTCTATTGGTTCGTTTATTATTATAAGCATGACACGCCTTATCTTCGGGCCCGATATAAGCTTCTGTTTCTACAATTCTGCTTACTAAAACTTTATTATCATTAACTCTTCTAACTAATTTTTTCCCTATAAGGTTTTTAGCTACATATAATGCGCTTTTTGTATAAAAGCTTTCACCTAATTGCAACTGTCTGCCCTCCTTACTTAAGTAACTTTAGACAATTATACTGTTCTACAGCATAGCAGTGTTTTTATAAAGTCCACGAACTGTCTAGGCCATTTAGCAGTCTTATCTACGTCTCTAATAACTCATCAAAAGCCATAGCAGCAGCAATTTTCCCATGTTCAAAAGATAAAGAACCTTGTACAAAAACTGTATAAGGGGGTTTTATGGGTGCATCAGCACTAAGTTCAATGGATGATCCTTGAATAAAAGTACCGGCTGCCATTATCACTGGGTCTTGATATCCAGGCAAATAATCAGGTATAGGAGAAACAAAAGAGTTAATAGGTGAGTGCTTTTGAATCCCTCTACAAAAAGATAATAACTTATCTTTATCTTTAAAAGTTACAGTTTGTACAATATCATATCTAAAGCTATTGAAGTTAGGAGTAGCTTCAAATCCAAGTTTCTGTGCTAAAAAACTTATAAACACAGCTGTTTTTAGACTATCAGAGACTATTTTAGGACTTTTGAAAAAGCCTTGATAAAAGTCCAAATTATTTTGCAAGGAAGCTCCAATATCACTTCCTAAGCCAGCTGCTGTTAAACTTTCTGCTACCTTTTCTATGTATTCTTTTTTCCCTACAACATAGCCGCCTGTCTTGGCTAAGCCTCCCCCGGGATTTTTTGTAAGACTACCCGCAACTACATCAGCTCCTACCTCTGCAGGTTCTCTACCTTCCACAAACTCTCCATAGCAATTATCTACAAATACAATCAAGTCTTTTTTAATTCTTTTAATATATCTTACTAAGGCTTCAACTTCAGCTACTGCAATAGAACTTCTTAATGAATAACCTTTAGAGCGCTGAACTCCTATCACCTTTGTTTTAGGAGTTATGGCTTTTTCTATTTGTTCAAAATCTAACTCCATATTATTCTTTAGTTCTACTGAACTATACGTTACCCCTTTTGAAATCAAAGAATTAGCATGAGGATTTATGCCGATTACTTTTTCTAATGTGTCATAAGGATCTCCAGTTACATAAAGTAATTCATCTCCTCTGGATAGCAGAGCATTTAAGCAACAAGAAAGACAGTGAGTACCCGATACAAATTGAGATCTTACTAATCCTTTTTCCCCTCCAAAAACAGTGGCATAAATATCATCTAATCCATCTCTCCCTAAGTCTCCATATCCATAACCTGTAGATCCTAATAAATGGTTTTCTGTTATCTTATGTTTCTGAAATGCTTTTAAAACTTTATGCTGATTATTTTCTAAGTTTTCATCTATGTTATCATATACTTTTTTTAAGTAATTGTTGGAATCTCTTATTAAAAAACGAAGTTTATTATTTTTAATTTCATCTACCCAACTGTGCAAGTTAAACCCTCCATTAAATTTAGTTTATATATTATTATAACATAGGATAATGGCTAAGTTTAATATTTTCTCTAATTTCGGGTTACCCCTGAAGCGGTTTTATTACAAATTGGACATGTTCTACTAGTGTTAGCTTTTAATCGTAATAGGGCTTTCCCTTGGTTGTACCCTTGTTTTTCCCCTTGCTTTAAACCCATTCTCCGTCCTACACTATATCCAATTAAAAAGACGGTATTAAGCATTAAAAAGGTTAAAATCACTTTGCCCATCATTTGCTCGCCTCCTATAGTAGTAATAGCACTGCAATAGCACATATGCCACAAGAGCAACTACAGTATACAAAAAATTTAAGTAAAGTAATATTAACAAACAGTTTACTGAAAGAAGTGATATTTCTATAACGCCATACTTTTTAGCATAGTTATTGTCAAATTTATCGATAGGTAGATCAAGCAAGTCATCGGTTAATTGAATAAACATCATCAAAATTAGATAAAAAATAAAATTTAAGAACCCAAAAACAAAGCACCCAGCAATTGTTATTACTGTCAATTCAATTAGGCCATTTAAATTATAAGCATATTTTATTTTCAAGTTTGGAATCATCCCAATCCCATATGCTGCCCATAAAAGACAAATTGCTAACTCAGCATATATTAGCGTAGCACAGCTAAATAGAACCAAAAAATACGGGAAATTATCTTTATCAGCATCACCATCGACAAAGTCATCTAGATATTTTATAACTATACCTGTAAAGATATAAACTAATAGTAAGCTAAAGAATTTTATTAACATAGTAAGACACCTCCTTAAACCCTTTGCCTTCTTTTGCAGAAATTGGTATAACTATTGCGTTTTTAAAATCATTTTTTACTTTTGAAAGGGCCATTTCAGAACTTAATAAATCAATTTTATTAGCAAGAACAAGATAATACCCTAATTCACTTCCAAAACCATATATTTCTTCATCAACCGGTGACATTTTTGTGTAATTATGACTATCTACCACATGAAATAATGCGTCACTATTATTATAATGGCTAATTGCTTGAGCGATACCAGCTCTAACTATTTTGTCTGAGTGGATTTCTGAAGTGATTCCGCATGAATCCATCATTGAAAGTTCAATATATCCTTTTCCTTTTTTTATTGGGATTTTAAAGTCATATATGCTTTTGGTGGAATTAGGTTTGTCATCGATTAATAACTTTTTACAGTCTCTTATTGACAGTTTTCGTTTATGACTTATCCCATTTGTTGATTTCATTATATATATTAAATTTTTTACATTATAGTGTTGGGCCAAATTTAGAACAAACATCGTCTTTCCAACATTTGGTTTTCCAGTCACTAGCACTTTCAATAGATATTCCTCCTATTCGTCCTTTATATCTATCTCATTAATAGTTAACAATTCTTCCTTGGTTATAGTCTTTTTGTTAACTAATCTCACTGCTTGTAGCCTAATAGCCTTTTCTATAATATTACGAACCAATCTAGCATTGGCAAAGTTATAAAAATCTTGCTGTTCTTTTTGTTTAAGCATTTTAAATAACTTTATTTTGGCTTTTGAAGACATTTTATACTGCCTATTTTTTAACATCATATCTGCTATTTCCATTAAATTAGCGACGGAGTAATCATCAAAGTTCAAATGAATTGGAAATCGCGATTTCAAGCCGGGATTTGTGTTGAGAAAATTGTTCATTTGATAGCTGTACCCAGCTAATATTAAAATAAATTCATCTTTTTTATCTTCCATTGCTTTTACTAATGTATCTATAGCCTCTTTGCCAAAATCCTTTTCACCTCCTCGAGCTAAAGAGTAAGCTTCATCAATAAACAAAATTCCGCCTAAACTTTCATTGATTTTTTCTTTAGTTCTTTGGGCTGTATGACCAATGTATTCCCCAACCAAGTCAGCTCTTTCTACTTCTACCAAATGCCCTTTTTCTAAAAAGTTAAGGTGTTTAAATATTTTTCCAAATATTCTAGCTACTGTTGTTTTCCCAGTTCCTGGATTACCTTTAAAAATCATGTGCATTACTACTGGTTCAGCTATGAGACCTTCTTCCTTTCTACGTTTCTGGATTGATAAAAAGGCCGTTACTTCTGTTACTAGTTGCTTTACATTATCTAATCCAACAAGTTGGTTCAATTCTTTAATAGGATCAAGTTCCCAAAGCTGCTCTTTGCAAGCGTGGTTTCTATGCTCATCCTCCCCTCTGAGTTGTTTTAAAGCAAAAACTGGGGATATTTTCCCATTTTCTACATTAGCCAAGATTTTATTTTTATTCATAAAGCCATCTCCATATAGTAATTAAGTTTTTACATTGCATAATAATGTATATGTAACAAAAGTAAAAATTAAGACCTAGGCATATGCCTAAGTCTTAATTTTTTATCAAATTTACTTCTTTTTCGGGAATCACGGTGGATATAGCATGCTTATAAACCAATTGTTGTTTCTCTCCATCTTCGATGACTACTGTAAATGGATCAAAACCTTTTACTAGTCCTTTAATTTGTTGTCCAGTTGTTAATAAAAGAGTAACTTTGATACTATCTCTTCTTACATAATTAAGAAAATAGTCTTGCAGGTTATGAGCTTTACCCATACTGCTCCCTCCTAATTAAATCATAATTTTCTTAACCTTCATGAAATTATTATTATTTATATTCTTTTTTTATTATGACTTTTCCTGCAGCTGCTTTAAAATTTCTGTTTTTACTTCTGTGATACTGCGCTGATCAAGGTCAAACCATGTAATATTATTCATTTTTCTAAACCAGGTAAGTTGTCTTTTGGCATATCGTCTTGTGTCTCGTTTAATCAAGCGTACCATTTCATTATAATCTACTTGGTTATCTAAATACATAATAACTTGCCGATATCCAATAGCCTTTAAAGCATTACTCTCCTTAGAAAAACCAAGTTTCAAAAGTGTTTTTACTTCTTCAACTAATCCATCATTTATCATTTGATCTACCCTAGCATTTATTCTACTGTATAAACGCTGACGGTTCATCCATAAACCATAGAAATTTATCTGCTTGTTCTCTATGTCTTCATCTTTTTGTTGAAGTTGATAAATGGACTTTCCAGTTAGTTCATAAACTTCTAATGCTCTTATAACACGTCGCCAATCATTAGGATGTAACTTTTTATAAGCATATTCATCTTTGTCTTTTAAAAGACTATGTAAATAATAATTACCTTTTTTTTGACCAATATCTTGATATTTGAACCTTATCTCTTTATCTTCTGGTACTTCTACCAGAGAAAAATCCTCTGTAAGTGCCCTAACAAAAAGACCAGTACCGCCTACCACTATTGGATAGTTGCCTCTTTTTTTAATTTCAGTAATAACTTTTTGGCTTAGATTTTGGAAATCATAGACGCTAAATATTTCATTTGGTGCTATAACATCAATTATATGATGAGGTATCTGTGACTGTTCTTTTGAAGTGGGTTTTGCCGTTCCTATATCCATATATTTATAAACTTGTGCAGAATCAGCAGAAATAATCTCTCCATCTATTTCTTTAGCTAGATCCATAGCTAAAGAACTTTTACCACTGGCAGTTGGGCCTAAGATAACAGAATAGTTTTCTTCCAAAGCTAATCCTCCTTTTTTATGTAAATTCCATAACTAACTGAACTTGAGGGAAGGGTAAAAGTATTATCAAGACCTATAGAATTAAAAGGATAATTTTTGTTATTTTTTACAACTACCGCCTCTTTAGCTACTCTTTTTGCTTTTGTTATACTTTGCCTTAAATTGCGGCTACTGTGAGCAATACCTCGCAAAGAAGAAATTGCTGCGGAATTTTCTAAAGGCTTCTGAAACATAGGATCAAAGTAAATTAAATCATAAGAATTCCTTTCTACATTATCTAAATACCTGTTAAAGTCAATATTCGTTAAACGGACGTTTCGGGATAAACTGTATAGTTCTGGGTAGTTATAAATAATGTTTTCAAATCCACTTTTTACAACCTGGTATATTATTTTGGATTTTTCAAGGGAGGTTACAAAACCTGTGTTTCCTACTAATTTACTTAATACTAAAGTATCTGCTCCTAATCCCAAAGTACAATCTAAAACTCGCCAACCTGATATGTCTCCTAATAACTTTGTAAAAGTATCTATTTCATTGTTGTCAATTCTTTTGATTCTTAACATTGCCATACTAGGATGGAAAGTGAATTTTTTTCCATTATTATAAGCATTAACAGCAGATTTTGTAACTACCAGTACATAAGTGTGTCTATTTAGGGACCCCAGGTTCTTTCTTGGTACGTATTTACCGTCAACCAGTTCAGCTATCTTTTTAGAAGTTTGTTTCATTTTTTCTGTTGGCTTTTGTGAAGTTGTGCATATTATACCCATTATTTCACCCGTTTGAACATCTTTTCTATACTTTTTTTATCCAAAGATACCACCGTTGGTCTACCATGGGGGCAACTATAAGGGTTACTTGTATAGCTTAATTGATTTAAAAGACTTTGCATTTCTTCGTGGGTCAGCTTATGGTTAGCTTTAATAGCTCCTTTGCATGAGATTAGCGCTAAAACGGCATCTTTAAATTTTTTTAAGCTACTTAGTTCATCATTAATAAATATTTCCTCCAAAGAATCTAGCATTAATTGTATACTCACTGTTTTGTTAACGAAAAAAGGTAACCCTCTTATCATAATGTTATTACCATCCATTACTTCTATATCAAATCCAAGCTTTTTCAAAGTTAAGTTATTTTCTTCGATAATATTTATTTGTGCACCATTTAATTTTATAGTTTCTGGTATTACAGTTTGAATGGAAACTTGTTTTCCTAATTGACTAATAGCTTTTTCATAATATATTTTTTCTTGAGCAGCATGTTGATCTATTAAATATATATTGTCTGTATCTTTGCATATAATATATGTTTGGCTAAACTGCCCCAATATTTGCAACGAAGTAAAAAAAGGATTTATAATTTCAGGGGTTTGTATTTTACTTTTAGATATAGGCTTTGTTGGTAACTTTTCAGACTTTGTTGATAAATCATTATTTACGCCTTCATGTACAGTAGAACTGTCAGTATGAAATTCTTTATCTTTGGAAAAATTATTTTTAGTTAACTTTTCTAAATAAGATAACTGTTCCGTCACATTATTTTCGGTTGTCAAACGATTATTATTCCGATGGGAAAAGGTGGGTTTTGAAGAGTTACTATTAGTTAAGCTACCCTTATCACTTTTATTTAGTTTGGAGTATTTATACTCTGTCACTAGAGGTTTGTCCATTAAGGCTGAATCAATTGCAGCTTTTAAACATTGATAAATTGTTCGTTCATTATCAAATTTAACTTCTTGTTTTGAGGGATGAACATTAACGTCTATTATGTTAGGAGGAAGCCATAATTTCAAAACTGCAATTGGATACCTATGCTGAGGTAATAATGTTTTGTATCCATCTTCTATAGCTTTAGTTAGCAATTTGCTTTTTATAATTCTATTATTAATAAAAATAAACTGACCACTTCTATTGCTTTTAGTTATAGATGGTTTTACAACATAGCCTTGAATATCTATTTTTTCGGACTTACTGTTTACTTTTAAAGTATTTTCGGCTGTGGCTGCCCCTAATACATCAGCAATAGCTTGCTTTAAGCTACCATTTCCACTTGATGATAAAAGTCTCCTATCATTATGATAGAGTTTAAAAGAAATATCGGGATTAGATAGCACAAATCTCCCTATAATATCTGTTATATATCCCAGTTCTGTTGCCGTTGTTTTAAGAAATTTTTTTCTAGCTGGGGTATTAAAAAAAAGGTCATTAACTAAAAATCTAGTGCCTTCATTTGCAGGAGCAGGCAAAATCTCTTCATTGATTCCACCTTCTAACTTAAATTTAACACCTGTATCTTCATAAGCTGTTTTACTTAGAACCTCAACCTTACTTACAGCAGCTATTGAAGGAAGTGCTTCACCTCTAAAACCTAAAGAGTTTATGCCATCTAAATCATTTTCACTTTGTATTTTACTTGTGGCATGACGCTTAAAAGCTAAAGAGATTTCTTTGCTCGTTATGCCTATGCCATTATCCACTACCTCAATTTTATCTTTTCCTCCATTTTCAACATAAACTTCAATAAAACTGCTTTGTCCATCAATGGAGTTTTCCACAAGTTCTTTTACGATGGAGGCAGGGCGCTCAACCACTTCCCCTGCAGCAATTTTATTAGCTACACTTGAAGGGAGTATATTGATATTTTTCATCAGACCAACTCCATTTAACAATTTTTAACCTTTTTTTGTAACTTCTGTAAGATAATTAGCGCTTCCATAGGTGTAATTTCATCAACATTAATATCTTTAATTTCATTTATAAACTCTTGATTTTTATTATCAATCAAATCAAATATATCTTGCTGTGTAGTGCTTACCTGTTTTTTAGTAACAGAGTCTTCTTCTATGACTTTTAAAATATCATTGGAACGTTGAATTACTGGAGAGGGAACCCCTGCAAGTTTGGCCACTTGTATACCGTAGCTTCTATCACTTCCCCCTTTTTTAATAGAGTGTAAAAAAGTAATAGAATCATTTTTCTCTTGAACGGCAATCGAATAGTTTTTAACCCCGTTAAACTTGTCCTCCAAAGAAGTTAACTGATGATAGTGGGTAGCAAATAAAGTTTTAGCACCAATTTTATCTTTTTCTAGTAAATACTCTATGGCACTTTGTGCTATACTCATGCCATCAAAAGTGCTTGTTCCTCGCCCTACTTCATCTAATAAAATTAAACTTTTGGAAGTAGCATTTTTTAGTATATTTGCCAACTCTGTCATTTCTACCATAAAAGTACTTTGCCCAGAAGATAAGTCATCACTTGCACCTACCCTAGTAAAAATTCTGTCTACAATACCAATCTTTGCTTCTTCAGCAGGTACGTAACAACCAATTTGTGCAAGAAGGGTGATTAGTGCAACTTGTCTCATATATGTTGATTTGCCAGCCATATTGGGACCTGTGATTACTAATACCTGATTATCTTGACAATCTAATAAAGTGTTGTTAGATATGAAATTTTTTCTCCCAATAGTCTCTTCTATTACTGGATGCCTTCCGTTAACTATGGAAATCTCATCGTCATTACTTAACCTAGGCTTGCAGTAGTTATTATCTATAGACAAGGTAGCGAAGGAGCACAAACAATCTAGTTCTCCTAAAACATTACTATTGTTTTGTATTTCCTCAATACATTCTAATACAGAGCTTCTTATCTCACAAAAAAGTTCATATTCTAACTGGATTATTTTTTCGGATGCTCCTAATATCAGTTCCTCATATCTTTTTAAGTTTTCGGTATAATATCTTTCTGCATTAGTTAAGGTTTGTTTTCTGATATAGCTTTCTGGAACAAGATCTAAGTTGCTTTTGGTTACTTCAATATAGTATCCAAAAACTTTATTATACCGCACTTTTAGAGATTTAATGCCAGTTTTCGTTTTTTCTTCTTCCTCATATTCTGCTAATAATTTTCTGCCATTATTTGCTGTGTAAATTAAATCATCTAATTCTTTGTTAAATCCTGGTTTAATAACTCCTCCGTCTTTTATCGTAGTGGGTGGCGAAGAAACAATCCCTTGTTCTATAATGTTAGCCAATCTATCTAAGCTGCATAATCTGTTAGCTAAACTAACTAAACTTTTTGTGTTTGACTTTATAAGTAGTTCTTTTATTTGAGGTATTTTTTGTAGTGAATTTTTTAAAGCCACTAAGTCCTTGGGGTTTACTGTTTGGTATGCCACTTTAGTTGACAATCGTTCTAAGTCATAAATTTGACCAATGCAGTCTTTTAAGTTTTTTAAAAGCAACCCATCTTCTAATAACGAATCAACCATATTTAAACGATGGTTTATTTCTTCAATATTCAATAGAGGGCTTAAAAGCCATTGTTTTAGCTTCCTACCGCCCATAGCACTTTCGGTCTTATCGATAACAGAAAGAAGGGAACCTTTTTTTCTATTTTCTTTAATTGTAGTTATAAGCTCTAAGTTCCTTATAGATGTATAATCTAAATTCATATACTGATTTAGGTTTATATAGTCTATTTTATTAAGATGGGCTAAAGAGTTTTTTTGAGTCTCTGCTAAGTAACAGATTAGTAATTTGACAGCTTCCAGACCAGCTTTATGGTTAATAATTTGTTCAAGTAGTGGATTAAAATCTGAAGTGACTTCTGCATTAACTTCATGGATTGAAATATTTAAGGTGAGTCGACGTAGCTTTGATAAAAGTGGAAACTCAGAACTAACTATACATTCAGAAGGAAGATATTTAGAAATAATTCTATTTATGCTTTCAAAACTTAACCGCCCTTCTGTATAAAAAAACTGGCCAGTTGAATTATCTACAAATGCCAATCCAGCTTTGTTTCCATAGCAAGCTAAAGCACACATAAAGTTGTTGTCTTTAGCATCAAGTAAGTTTTCATCGATTATTGTACCGGGAGTTACTATTTTTACTACTTCCCTTTTTACAATACCTTTAGCCTGCTTAGGGTCTTCAACTTGGTCACATATAGCAACCTTATAACCTTGTCTTAACAGCTTAGCTAGATAAGTATCAAGAGCATGACAAGGTATGCCTGCAAGAGGTATCCCGTCTTCACCGTCTCTGGATGTGAGGGCAATTTCCAAAGCTTTAGCACCAATTTTAGCATCCTCAAAGAATAGTTCGTAAAAATCCCCTACCCTAAATAAAAGTAAGCAGTCTTTATGCTCGTTTTTTATATCTATATATTGTTGAATCATAGGTGTAATACTTGATTTAGCCACTATTTCAGTACCTCCTAACATTTAAAATCATATAACGTTATAAGCCGGAATACTCCGGCTTATAACTACTCTTCTTCTAATATTTTACCAGTGAGACTCCATGTCTGACTATCTGTTATTTTAACCTTTACTTCCTTGCCAATTAGGGTTTTATCACCAGCAAAGTTAACTATTTTTGCTGTTTTAGTTCGTCCCGAAATATAGCTGGGGTCATTTTTACTAGTGCCTTCTACAAGTACATCCCATACCTGCCCTACATATGAATCATTAATTTGTTTGGAGATATTATTTTGGGTTTCTATTAACCTTTGTAAACGTTGACTTTTTTCCTGTTGTGGAACTTGAACTTCCATCTTTGAGGCAGGTGTCCCTTGACGAGGTGAGTAAGCAAATGTAAACGCTGAGTCATATTTTACTGCTTCTACAACTTTTATGGTCTCTAAAAAATCTTTTTCGGTCTCCCCAGGAAATCCAACTATAATATCGGTAGTTATCGAAAAATCATTAACTTTATTTTTAATCTTATCAATAAGACTGAGATATTTTTGCTGATCATAACCTCGATTCATTGATTTTAAAACCCTACTACTTCCGGATTGAACGGGTAGGTGAAAATGATTACATATTTTATCATGAGATGCAATAACATCTATAAGTTTATCAGTAAAGTCTCTAGGATGGGGAGTCATATATCTAACTCTTTTTAACTCTTTGATTTTAGACACTTCACAGAGCAAGTCTGCAAAATCATATTCATTGTCAAAATCCTTACCGTAACTGTTTACATTTTGACCAAGTAAAGTTACTTCTTTATAGCCTTTAGCTACTATATCTTCAATTTCAGAAATTATATCACTAGGCTGTCTACTACGCTCTCTTCCCCTTACATGGGGCACTATACAATAAGTGCAAAAATTATTACATCCGTATGTAATTGTAATCCACGCCGTTATGCCATCTTCTCTAAGTTTTGGTAGACCTTCAATAACTTCTCCCTCTTCGTTCCAAATTTCAAGCACTCGTTCTTTTTTGGCTAGAACTTTTTCAATCATTTGTGGAAGTTGATGTATATTATGAGTTCCAAACAATAAGTCTACATGGGGAAAATCTTTTTGAATTCTTTTAGCAACCTGTTGTTGCTGAATCATACAACCGCAAATCCCGATTATTAGTTCAGGTTTTTTAGCCTTTAATTTTTTCAACGCGCCTACTTTTCCAAAAACTTTTTGCTCTGCTTTATCTCTTATAGAACAAGTGTTAATTAAAATAATATCAGCATCGTCCTCGTTAAGTGATTCTCTATATCCCAGTTGGCCTAACATGCCAGCTAAGATTTCGCTATCGTGAACATTCATCTGACAACCGTATGTAAGAATTTTAAACTGCTTATCTATACTATCATTCATTATCTACTATTCCTCCATTTATATCAACATTTTGCTATATTACACTTTATTATAACATAATATACAGTAAAATTTAAAACAAACCCTTGTTAAAATTGTGGAGCAAGAAAATTTTATCAAGTTTTCCTTACTCCCACACGTAAACAGCATTCTATAATCTCCTTTGATGTCTAATGACAAAAAATCTATTTACTCAACTTCTATACAAAAAAGGCTATGGCTCAAGAGCCTATAACCTTTTTTGTGCACTTATTTATCTTTTTAAAATATGTCCACGAAAACATATAAATTAGCCACATGATGGGACTAAATTTTTTTCAAAACTAGCTACATTTTGGTCAATTATAGAATTTGTTTATCTTATAATTGTATTTGGTACTAGCCTTGGATTATTTAAAATAAGTTTTTATGATGTGTTTAAAAATCTTACAAATCAGGATCACATCTAGTTTCAAGGCCCTATCTTCCCCCAATTAAGCAATGGATTTCGACGTTTTAGTGACCAATTAACGCTTTAATAAACACCTTTGCTTTGATTAACCGTTCATACTACTAAGTTCTCGGCTTTCGTCGCCAAGTTAGTATATGATGAGTGCACATAAAAAACCCTTGTTTAGTTAACAAGGGTTTTAGTATTTATTAGTTTATTGAAGCTCTTTCTAAAGCTTTTTCAACAGCTTGCATCCATCCTTCAGAAGAACTTGTGGCACCAGTAAACACTTCTACCTCAGCAGCGTCTGCTTCCACAAATCTACCTGGCATTTCTGCTACTGCTTCTTGCCATTCTCCTTCAAATGGGGTACCTTCTGCATATTCTTCGTCTTTTTCTATAACCTCTTCACCATCTGGCTTTTGGAATTCTCTTAGTTCAACATCTACTATACTGTCGTTCTCTACTGTAACTACTGCAGTATAATATGTGGTTGTTTCTCTATCTTCGCTATAGCTAGAATACTCACCAAAGAAAGAACCATCAAAATATTCTCCTTCAGCAGAACCGTCAGCTTTAGCTAATGCTGCTTCTACTGCATCTACAATCTTATCGCTAGAGCTAGTTGCGCCTGTAAAACCATCAACATCAGTTGAGTTACTATCAATGATGTTTTGGGCAACAGTAGTATGTGCCTCTTCTAAGGTTTCACCTGTAAAGCCAGCTTCTTCACTTCCGTAAGAAGCGTAATCTTTAACTTCACCTAAGTTGTTGTATTCAGTCACATCAATAGAAACAATTTCATCATCTTCAATAACAACTGTAGTTTCAAGGTATCCTCTCCAGTTATTATCTGTTGAATACGCTACATAAGTACCGTCTTCGTACATACTTTCCCCTGAGCAGCCTGCAAATAAGCCTAGTGCCATTACTGACACTACTGCCATGATTAAAAACTTCTTCATAATAAATCTCCTCCCAATTAAATAAAAAATTTTATTATATAAAAGGCTATTGCCTTTTATTACAGATTAAATAGAATCAGATGTTAATTAAATTAAAATTTTGTTCTTCAATTCACATTCATTCTTCGTCTATAATTATACCACATGTGTTTCTAGTATAGAAGTACTAGTTTTAACAAATTTTAGCTTGTTTTGTAAAATATGAGTTGTTTTCTCTTGATTTCTATGTATTTCTTCATTATTGTACATTTTCCTATATTTGTTTGTTTATTTAATTGTTAAACTGTAAACCCTATAAATGAAGATGAAAAAGGCGATAGCGTGTTCCTGCAGGAATAGATATACTTTAAACTAAAGCTGTAGACGCAAGTCTTTTTCATCAACAAAAAAGAGGTGGATATAGCCACCTCTTTTTTTATTTGTGAACTTCCACCTGTTCCCCATTTTTTAATTCAGCACAATTAGCCTCATCTGTATCAATGTGAAATTCTAAAGCAAATGAGTCCTTAACCCTAATCAGTACATTATTGAAGGTAACTGATCGTTTTCCTTCTGTTTTTACAGATACTAATTCTTTATCTTTAAGGCCTAATTTTTGGGCATCTGAAGTATGCATATGTATATGCCTTTGAGCTATTATAGCACCTTCATTTAATTGAACTTGACCTTTTGGGCCTTTCAAAACTACACTCGAACTGTCAGCAATATCTCCTGAATCTCTGACAGGAGGTTTAATCCCTAATTTGAAAGAATCTGTTTTTGAGACTTCTACTTGGGTTTGTTGTCTAGCAGGACCAAGAACTCTTACTTTTTCAATTTGTCCTTTTGAACCTTCTACAGTAACTACCTCCTCTGCTGCATACTGACCTGGCTGAGAAAGATCTTTTAAGGGCTTTAACTCATAACCCTTCCCAAATAGCGTTTCAATATCCTTTGTAGATAAATGAAGATGTCGATTAGATACACCTACCGGAACTTTATTTGACATAAAATAACCCCCTTATCATTTTAACCGATTTACTTTTATTTTCTTCGGTTCATACCTAGATTATTACATGAAACAGTTATGAATTCAAGATATAGAACAGTTTTTTTAGATAAGTTTTATTCCATATCCTCGGGGTTTTTTTCTATAACCTTTGGAACAGGTTTGTAAAAATCACTAAATAGTTTTTCTTTATAAACACTTCCATCAGAAAAAATAATATTTCTCCAAGTTGAAATTTTATAACCATCTTTTCCTTCAGAAACTACCGACTCCTCCCCTGGCTCCAGTTCAATATTTTTTTTATACTTTACTTCAAATTCCACTTTTTCGTAATCTGATTGGACAAGCTCTACTTTTGGGAAGGCTGGTGGAAAACTGTAAAAGTCAGTAATTATCTCCGTTTCTGTGTAATGTATGTCAATTAAAACACCGTAAGGTGAATTATTTTTAAATTTAAGGTCTAGGTAGGGATACGCAATGGTTGCGTCCCATCCTAAATCAAAATAGCTTACTGGTCTGCCATGGTTATGTCTTTCAATTATTTCAAGATTAGTTTTAAGAGCTGCATTGTACAAATTTGATGACACTTGGCAAACTCCACCACCATATCCAGGAACAAACTCACTATCTACTATAATTAAAGATTCCTTATATCCATTTTCCTTGTTTGCCTTACCTACTACCTCATTAAAAGAAAATTCTTGCCCAGGCCATAAAAGAAAATGGTCAATTTTATTTCCAGCCTTCTTTATATTGTAAATTCTGTTTTCGGTGCTATCTGTAAAATTGCTTGAAACCGAAGTAACTTTATCGGTGACATTTAGTGTTTTAAGATCGTCTGCAGTAACTTCCGGTTCTTTTACTTTTAGCTCGACATTTGTTGTATATAAACCTGCTTGCATGTTAGAAATTATAACAGCCTTAGTTTGTTCAATATTTAACACTTTACCTCGTTGATGATTAGAAATTTCAACGTCACCATTTCGTACAGACATATTTGCATCTAAAGGTTCATAATTTACCTCCTGTGCAATTTCATCTAACTTTTTTTTAATAGCTTGGTTATCAAAAAGATCTAAGTTATATTTCGCATGTTCTTTTTTATGATTTCTTATTATTGTGAAGTATTTTAAAGGATTGATAACCCTCTGCTCTCTTTTTATGTTGACAAGGGCTAAATTTAAATCATTGAAATCTGCTAATAAAAACTGCTCTAATGGTACCTCCCATTTTTGCTCATCTAAAGTTAAAGTAACATTTTCTTCTTTAAAATGTTCCTCCTTAAAAAACGTTAAACTCTCCTCTATAGACATTTTTCCAACATAGTTATTATTAATATAAGTACCTGTAAAAAAAACATTTCTATAATAGATTTTGTGTGTTATACAAGTTAAGATCAACACTGCCAAAAAAATAACAAAAGAAATTTTAATGTGATTATGGATTTTTTTCAAAAAAAATCACCCCTTTTATTATTTATCAAAGAGGTGATTTAAATATACGTATTTATAATGATATTGAGTTTTTTTTATCTCTTTGTTCTAGTAGTGCACTTTTTAATAAGTTTATAGATGCCAAATCGGGTTTAAAGTTAAACTCTAAAACTTCTTTATTGCCATTTTCCATTTTAGCTTTTTTTGAAGTCATATGCTGGTGTCCAGGAGAGGTAATTATATATTTGTAATCATCAATAACTTTCTCAAATTCGCTTTGTTTATTTCTCGCTTGTAGAAAGGTATCTATTTCTAAGTGGGAGATACCTGCACTTTTTAGGCTAGAAATTACTTTATTAGCAAAAGTTTGTGATTTGCAAACTAATAGCACTTTCTGATCCGCAGGGAATCTTGCTATTTTAACAATTGTTTCTAAGTGAGGTGATAAAGCTATAGGAATGACATCTTTGCCAGCAAAATCGCTAAGTTTTTTAACTTGTTCTATATGGAAAAAAGTTGTTATTATTATAGTTGACTGAGATATCAAGAATTCGTACTTTTCAGGATTAGCTAAAAGATTATCAAGCACTATGGGCTCTACATTGATGCTTAAGTCAGTAGATAATTGTTTTGAAATATACTCACCTTGCTCTTTGTTACATTCTATAAATAAAACTTTAATTTTATGAAGAATCTCTTTTTTTTCACGGCCACGGACATGGGCTATTGCTAAAATCTCGTCTATGGAAAATCCTAAAGACCTACCTTCATCTAAAGTGATATCTATCATTTTTAACAATCTTTCTTTTCTGCTTTCTTTCTTCAATGCCTCGTCTATTTCGGAAACAAAGGTACCCTTACCTTGCTTACAATCTAAATAACCTTCACTTTCTAGCTCTTGAAAGGCTACGCTAACAGTGTTTCTGCTGACATTTAATTCCTTAGAAAGCTCTCTTTCTGTAGGAATTTTTGTACCAGGTTTTAATTCTCCTTTTTTAATTAACTCTTTTATATTGTTTTTTACCTGTACATATAATGGTATTTTTGCATTTTTTTCTATTCTAAACTTGGTGATAACAGCTCCTCCTTTCCCAATTTCCATGGTATTTTAACTGATTCAGGTATCAGCACAGTACCCATCAGAAACGGCATACCTTTTGAACTTCCATGACAGTCTGAGCCTCCTGATACTATTAAACTACTTTTTTCAGCATATGACAAGTATTTTTTTATGTCTTCTGAACTATGATCACTATGATACACTTCAATTCCATCTACAAACTTTGTCAACTCCGTAACTAATTGGTCATCTTGAATTTGTACAGGATGTGCTAATACTGCTACCCCTCCAGCTTTATGTATTAGTTTTATAGCTTGATTTGGAGAAAGCTTATACCTAGGCACATAAGCTTTCTCGCTAGTCGCTAAAAAGCTATTAAATGCTTCCCTTATACTTGAAACATATCCCTTTTTTATCATTGCTTCTGCTACATGTACCCTTCCTATTGACTTCCCTTGGGAAACCTGACAGACTTCATCATAAGTTAATGGATAACCCAGATGAGTTAATTTTTCACTTATCTTTTTGACCCTTAACTCTCTTTGTTCTCTTAACTTCTCTAACCCTTCAATTAAGTACTTATTATTTACGTCTATAAAGTACCCTAAGATATGTACCTCTTTTTTGTTGACTTCTGTGTTTATTTCTACTCCTGGTATTAGTTTTATATCTAACTTATCAGCCTTTGGTTTTGCTAACTTATAAGCAGAAATTTCATCGTGGTCAGTAATAGATATGATTTTTAATTTTTTTTCACTAGCTTTTTTTACAATCTCTTCTGGCGTTAAAGAACCATCAGAACAAGTTGAATGAATATGCAGATCCATATATATCCTCCATTATCTACAGGTTAGTATTTAAAAAATTGTAATAGTTATTGTAAGCTATGTGTTCAACTTCAACTTCAGAAAAACCGTTTTTTTCCATTGATGAAAATAACCTTTGGAAAGATGTTACATCTTTTATTCCCTTTGGCAACTTTGACACTCCATCAAAATCACTTCCTAAAGCTATATGCTTGACCCCAATTAGATTTTTTAGATGTTTCATATGCCTTATGATAATATCTAAATCTGCATTCCCTTCTTTCCAAAGTTGATGTGGCGCAAAATTTATACCTATAAGTCCATTGGAGTTTGCAATCGCCTTTATTTGCTTATCATCTAAACTACGTTTGTGGCTAAAAACCGTTTTACAGTTTGAATGAGAAGCTATTATAGGTTTTTTATAGTTATCTACAACATCCCAAAAACCTGCAACAGATAAATGGGAAACATCTAAAATAATATTTTTCTCATGCATCTCTTGAATAACTTCTTTACCAAAGCTAGTCAAACCGCCGTTTCTACTATCAGAAATTCCATCGGATATGAAATTGTTGTTACTCCATGTAAGAGTCAAAGAACGCATTCCAAGTCTATAAAAAATATCCAGGATTTGAATATTTTTTCCTATAACATCTCCACCTTCTACACTTATTAATATCCCCAATTTGCCTTTTTGCAATTTGTTTAAATCTGCTTTATTTTTAACCAAAAAAATATCTTCATCATCTTCTATAACTTTAAGAATTTGGTTTAATTTATCTAAACCTTTCTCCAAAATATTAAACTGATTAATTTGAGGATTTACAAAAACAGCAAAAAACTGTAACCTAACATCAGCCTCTTTTAAGCGATTAAAATCTATATGCCCCAGCTGGTTTTTGCCAAAAAAGTCATAATTTTCTTCCTCGAGCAGTAAGGCGGTGTCACAATGTCCATCAATAATGGGAATCTTTTTACTCATTAAAAATTTCCTCCTCTTGACCTTTTTTATATAGTATATTTTATCATCAACATGGTTAATTTTCTAGAAGTATAAATTCCTTACCCCATTGATTGTTATTTTTTAAATAGAAACATTATTTTTAAATTCACTGAGTGTTAATCTGATCCTATCTTCAGTTAAACTGCAATAAATAAGATAAAGACCTGTTTACAATGTAAACAGGTCTTTGTTATTAGCGAGGTTCAACGATTAACTTAATTGCAGTCCTCTCTTCACCATCAATTTGAATATCGGTAAATGCAGGTATGCAAATTAAGTCAACACCACTAGGGGCTACAAAGCCTCTTGCAATAGCTACCGCTTTTACCGCTTGATTTAAAGCTCCTGCACCAATTGCTTGAATCTCTGCTCCTCCTTTTTCTCTTAATACTCCAGCTAAAGCACCTGCGACTGAATTAGGATTTGATTTTGCTGATACTTTTAATACTTCCACTAGATATTTCCCCCTCTGTAGTTATTTGGTTACTTCTCTGTAATATATATTCAACGGCGGGAAAAAAATACCTGCTTTTTTTTGCAAATTTTTCTATTCTATTTCTTTTATAGGATAAATCTTTTCAGAATTTAAGTCTAAATAAACGGCATTTAATTGTTTTGGTCCATCAGTTTCTATATTAAACCGCGTAGGCATTTTAGTGACAAATTTTTTTATAACATCTTCTTTTTTAACACCCAAAACTCCGTTATATGGGCCGGTCATTCCAACATCGGTTATGTATAATGTCCCTTTATCAAGTCTACGGTAGTCGGATGTTTGCACATGAGTGTGAGTTCCTACTACTGCATCAATTTTTCCATTTAAGTACCATCCCATGGCAATCTTTTCTGAAGTGGCTTCTCCATGAAAATCTAACAAGCTATAATCATAATCATCTACATTTAACATCTCGTCAATAACTTTAAACGGACAATCTAATGGTGGCATATAAACTATACCAGAAAGGTTAAGTATTAATATTATTTTCCCATTAACTTCAACCTTTGTAAAACCACTGCCAGGGGTCCCCTTAGGATAGTTAGCTGGTCTTACTATTCTTTTGTCACCTTGTATAAAATTAAAGATCTCCTTTTTATCCCATACATGGTTTCCCATTGTTAAAATATCAATACCAGACTCAAATAGTTCATCAGCAACTCTTTGGTTCAAGCCTTTACCTCCAGCAGCATTTTCACCATTAGCTATTATAAGGTCAGGGCTATACTTTTCAATTAAGCTTGGAAGTTTATTTTTTAGTATTTTACGACCAGGTTTACCTACAATATCACCAATAAAAATTATTTTCATTATAATACCTCCATATTTTGTGTAAAAAAATAAAGGGATTTCTCCCTTTATTTTGCGTATTCTACAACTCTTGTTTCTCTTATTAAAATAACCTTTATTTGACCGGGATATTCCAGTTCGTCTTCTATTCTTTTGGTTATATCTCTAGCAATAGAAGTAGCCATTGCGTCGTCAATTTGGTCAGGTTGTACCATTATTCTTACTTCCCTACCAGCTTGTATTGCAAAACTCTTTTCTACCCCTTCAAAAGAATCAGCTATATTTTCAAGGTTTTCTAAACGCTTAATATAGTTTTCTAAAGTTTCTCTTCGAGCCCCCGGTCTTGCAGCTGAAATGGCATCCGCTGCTTGAACAATAACGGCTTCTACTGTCTGTGCTTCTACATCTCCATGATGAGCAGCGATGGCATGTATAACCTCTCGAGACTCTTTATACTTTTTAGCTAATTCTGCTCCAATAGCTACGTGTGGACCTTCCATCTCATGGTCGACAGCTTTTCCTATGTCATGTAGTAAGCCTCCGCGTTTAGCTAGTTTGATATCTGCATTTAATTCAGCAGCCATAATTCCTGCCAGATGAGCCACCTCTAAAGAGTGCTTTAGGATATTTTGTCCATAGCTTGTTCTAAACTTTAGTCTTCCTAATAATTTTACAAGCTCAGGATGGATGCCATGTACACCGGTTTCAAAAGTAGCTTGTTCACCTTCTTCGCGGATCTGGTTGTCCACTTCTTTTTTGGCTTTATTAACCATTTCTTCGATTCGCCCTGGATGAATTCTTCCATCTAATATAAGCTTTTCTAATGCAACTCTGGCAATTTCTCTTCTTACTGGGTCAAACCCTGATAAAATCACAGCTTCTGGAGTATCATCAATAATAAGATCAATACCAGTTAAAGTCTCTAAAGCCCTAATATTCCTACCTTCACGCCCTATTATTCGACCTTTCATTTCGTCGTTGGGAAGAGGTACTACTGAGACTGTACTTTCTGCTACATGATCTGCAGCACAGCGCTGTATAGCAGTAGATATAATGCGATTAGCTTTCTTTTCTGCGTCTTGCTTTGCTTGATTCTCAGCCTCTTTAACCATAACAGCCATTTCATGTTGTAACTCTTTTTCAACATCGGATAATAGTTGCTCTCTCGCTTCATCAGTTGTTAAAGAAGATATTCTTTCCAGTTCTTTAACTTGCTCTTTTTGAGCATTTTTCACTTGTTCTTCTTGTTTTTTGATTTGATTTTCTCGGTTTGCTAAATTCTCTTCTCTTTTTTCAATACTGTCTGTTTTTCTGTCTAGAGATTCTTCTTTTTGCATAACTCTTTTTTCAAGCCGCTGAACCTCTTGTCTGCGTTCTTTTGATTCTTTCTCAAATTCACTACGAAGCTTTAATATTTCCTCTTTTGCTTCAAGTATCATTTCACGCCTTTTGCCTTCTGCCTCTCTTTTTGCATCAGATAAAATATTTTTAGCTTCCTGCTCAGCAGATGCAATCTTTGCTTCTGCAATAGCTTTACGTATCAAATAACCTAACCCTAAGCCAATCAACAAAGCCAAGGGAATGATTATCCAAATTAATGTTGTTGAAATTATGTTCACCCCCTTAATAAAAATAAAACTATAACAATAATATGAACTTTTAGGTTATACAACGAACTTACACATATGTGTGTTAATTCTAATAATTTATTATATCACGAATATAACCTCTTTACATTTTATAGTTTTTTACAGATAGTGTCAAGTAAGTTACCTTCCCGTACAGTGGTTATCCCATTTCTTAACTCTACTTGAAAAGATTTATCCGATGCTTCCATCAAGTAAGGGTTATGGGTAATTAGTATAATCTGTCTGTCAAATCCACTACTCACATGATTTAAAAACTCTACAACTTTATTGACATATTCTTCACTTACATGCTTAGCCGGTTCATCTAACACTAAAGGCCCCTCCAAGGTCGGTCTATAAGTTTGTAAAATAGCAATCCTTAGTGCTAATGAAACTATATCTACAATTCCACCACCTCTGGCTTCTTCAGGGTTGGTTTTTATTTTTTTACCATTGTACTCTGAACACACTAGAAATTGAGCTTCCACTCTATTTCTCACTTCTTTAAATTCTATTTTAAAACTATAAGTTTCATCAAATATAAACTGTAAAGCATTAGTAACAAGTATTTCTATTTGTCGCTTGGCTTGATTTCGCCCGTGGTCCGATGACTTATTGAGTAAAGCCCTTACTTGGTAATAAATATCTAACTCACCTTTTAATTGTTTTATTTCAGTTTCAACTAAACCTTTATGTTTTAACAGTTGATTCCTCTGCCCTTCTATCATGGCAAGTTTTGTGTTAGCAATATCAAGTTGATTTTTTAGCGATGTTAATTTAGACTCCATAAGCAATTCCCCCTACTTAAGTAATTCGTTAGGAATCATTTCTTTAACTTCCTCAATCAAATCATTTATTTCTTTCTCAAGCTTTATTATTTCTTTATCTAAATCCTCAGGGTCTACCCCCATTTTTTTTATTTCACTAACTAAATCCTCTTTTTGATGTTTTAAAGAATCCATTTTAGCTTCGGCTTTATATCTATCTGCTCTTAGCTTTTCTAACTCTTTTTTTAAAGTATTTATTTCGTTTGTCATTGACATATTTTACATCTCTCCCTTCCATCTATCTAACAACACATGCTTGTGAGATTGGGGTATTTCTTGCTCACATATAGGGCACTTATTAAGGTTTTCAATTTTACTATTAAGTTTATTTATTAACGAATTATACTTTAGATTAAGCTCAGAAATATATTTAGCACCATTTTTTCTTCTAGTTTCAATAGTTCTTATGTTCTTCATACAATCTTTTAACTTATCTAATTTTTTAATTTTGTCTTCAATTATGTTTATCCGGTGGATAAGTTGGCTTTCTAAGCCTTTATCAATTCTATTATTGATGTTAAGGCTAATATCTTTGTTAATAGATGATAATTGGTTGTGGTACCTTTTATAGTTAGTTAATTTTTCATTTAATGTTTGTATAACGCTAATTTTTTCTATACTAGCAGGTAAATTACTGGTATTTGATAAAACAATATTGCAAGCTTTTAAGTTTTTATTGATGTTATTTAACTTGGATTTGGATTTGATTATACTCGTCAATTTCTCTAGTTTTAAGTCAGCACTTTCAATTTTCTTTATTCCGTCATTTAAAAATTCTGTGTTTTGGAGTAAACTATTAAGTTTGTCGATTTCTTGATTAGTATAGTTTAGCTTTCTACTTATATCTTTTAACAATATATACCTACTTTGTAATGATTTTACTTCTTCTATAAGCTCTAAAGCTGGCTTTATATTTTTAGTCTGTTTTAAAGTTAACGAAAGAGCGTTAATTTCATCATTAATTTTATATAATTTTTCTCTTTTAATTTTTAAGTTAATATATTTAGTTATTTTATTTTCCACTTTTAGATAAGCATTATTGGCTTTTTCAGTCTTTATCTTTTGATTGTTCAACTCTTGGTAAGCAGTTAATTGCTCGTTTAAGTTTTTTAATTCTTCATCTTTATAGTTTAGTTTAGAGCTTAACTCTTTTATGTTTCCCGATACACTTCTAGAGGCTGCATCAATAAAGTGTACTCCCACAATAGTACCTATGGCTTTTGCCCTAAGACTTCCTGTGCCACTTAACAAAAAGGGGGGCTCTAACTGTCGGGCTATATTTATTTCAGGTTTCTGATCTTTATCCAAAAAAACAGGCGTTATTTTTAATACCCCTTGGACAATTTTTAAAATTTCACTACTGACGCTGGAATACTCATTTCTTTCACCATCTTTTTCAATTACATACCTGTTACTATTCCTTCTCCTCTCTCTTGTTACACTTGTCCCATCATCAAGGGTTACTGTCACCGAACAATGTGACTGACCATAGTGAATGATATCTCCACCTTTTGGCTGGTTATAAAGAACCCACCTGAGAGCTCTGATGATTGAAGACTTACCTTGATCTGAAGGTCCTGTTATTACATTAACTCCTTTATGAAATTTAAGAACACTGTTTGTATGAGACTGAAAATTAATTAGATGTATTGATTCTAGGGCTGCCATCGTTGACCACCTCCTTTAGCTAGTCAATTTCATCTTTATTAAAACTCTCTTGCATGTTTGATATTATAGATAACGCCTTTTCTTTCACATCTACAGATATGTTTTCATTATTAGCTATTGATGTAACTATTTCTTCAGCAGTTATGTATTGGTTTGAAGTTATATCGGTAATGTTTGTTAAAAAATTATCCAGCTTGTTTTGTTGAATAACTTTTTCTTCTAGTTTGGTTCTATCTAAAACAAGATCACCACGTTTAGCTGTTTTTAAGGGGATAAATTCAACTTTAGGTTCTTTATTTTTAGTTAAAGTTACTTGTAGTATTTGAGGTTTTCTATTCAATTCTGAATAACTATTATCTACCCGTAATAATGCACCAGGATTGATAAATAGTTTTCCTCCAAATTCTACAGATCCAAAACCTTGATGATAGTGTCCAGACAAGGTAATATCAGCTTCTGTGCTACCAATAGTCTCAATCAAAGTCATTTTATCAATTGGGATATTTTTTTTAGGTAGCAACATACCATGAACTAAGTGGATACTAAAATCAGTCTCTAATTTCTTTTTTGCTATATAACTTTCTTTCTGCTCATAGTCATGTACATAGTTTTTTCCTGTTAACTGAAGTTTCACGCCATTAGCTGCATAAAGCACGCCATTTTCATCAATTAATTTTATAATTCCAAGTTTATCTAAAAGTCCTAGCATGGTTCTAGGTAAAGTTTTAGGGTTATGTCCATAGATATCGTGATTACCTGCTATACCCTTAATCGGACAATTGCATCCTTTTAGTATCCCAACTATCTCCCCTAATACTGCTAACGAAATGTCAGGTCTATCAAAGAAGTCCCCTCCATGTAGCAATAAATCTACCTTATTTTCATTACAATAGTTTACAACTTCGTTTAACTTATCATAACAAGTATTAACAAAATCGTCAGTTCTACTTCTAGGGCCCCCGCCCCTAAAGTGAGTATCGGTAATATAAACAATCTTCATATTATCCCTCTTCCTTCTCTAAAGCTTTTATTGCATACATAGCGTGATTATGGTAAAAACCTCTACGAATAAGATGTCCATATAGCTGTTGGGCTGTTTTTGTAGATTTTTTTTTAACAGTAACTTTTTTCGCTATTTCTAAAAAGTCAATTTCCAATGATTCAAAGACACTGTCCATAGTTTCTCTGCTAATTCCTCTTTTAGTAAGTTCAAACTTTATTTTTTGAGGTCCCTTTAACTTGGTAAAAGCTTGATAGTTAATAAACTGAGTAGCATATTCATCATCGTTTATATATCCGTAATTCTTAAGTTCACTTATTATTTCTTCTATATCCCGTTGAGGAACACCTTTCTTGTCTAAATAGTTTTTTAGCTCTAGTTCTGTTCTCGCCCTATAACTTAAATATCGCAAAGCTTTTCCTATTGCTTTTTTCATCTTTTAAGTATACCTCCTAAACCATGTAATATAAAAGCCCAGCTACTTAGCGTCATTGCGCTACGTGCTGGGCTTTTTCTCTTTACTCTGCCTGTTCAGTCTCTGCTTCCTCTTGGGCATCAACCGAAAGGTTATAGTGTTTTCTTATTTTTTGTTCTATGGTTTGGAGAATATCAGGATTATCCTTTAAATACTGCTTGGCATTCTCCCTTCCTTGACCTAAACGTTCTTTATCAAAAGAATACCATGCACCACTTTTATTTACAATATCAAGCCCCGCTCCTAAATCTAAGATGCATCCCTCTTTAGAAATTCCCTCACCATACATTATATCAAACTCAGCCTTTTTAAAAGGTGGTGCTAATTTATTTTTTACAATCTTTACTCTTGTCCTATTTCCTACCATATCTTGACCTTGCTTTAAAGTTTCAATTCTTCTTACATCTAACCTTACCGAAGAGTAAAATTTAAGGGCTCTCCCTCCAGTAGTAGTTTCTGGGTTCCCAAACATAACTCCTACTTTTTCACGTAATTGGTTAATAAAAATAGCTGTCGTTTTTGATTTGCTAATAGCTCCTGATAGTTTTCGCAGTGCTTGACTCATCAATCTAGCTTGAAGGCCTACGTGGGAATCACCCATCTCCCCTTCAATTTCTGCTTTTGGAACTAATGCAGCAACAGAATCTACTACTACAATATCAATAGCCCCACTTCGCACCAAAGCTTCTGCAATTTCCAATGCTTGTTCCCCTGTATCTGGTTGAGACACATATAACTCGTCAATATTAACACCTAAAGCTTTTGCATAGACCGGATCTAAAGCATGCTCGGCGTCAATAAAAGCTGCCGTACCACCATTCTTTTGGGCTTCTGCTATTGCATGCAAAGCTACAGTAGTTTTACCTGAAGATTCTGGTCCATAAATTTCAATGATTCTCCCCCTTGGGAAACCCCCTGTTCCTAAGGCTATATCTAAGTCAAGGCAACCTGAAGGCACTGTAGACACTGAGAAGTTAGTATTTTCCCCTAACTTCATAACTGATCCTTTGCCAAACTGCCTTTCAATTTGGTGCAAAGCCATATCCAACGCTTTTTTCTTTTCCATATGTAACTCCTCCCCACTAAATTCAACTTACTCCCATTATAGAACATATTTTCGATTTAATCAAGGTTATTATCCCAGTCAGTTATTATTAACTGTCTATTTAAAGAAAATCCTGAACTAAGATTAAAAACATCTATTGAATCAACAGCGACTACTTTGTGGTTTCCTTGTTCATCCTCTTTAAGGTGTATCAACACTAAGCTATAAGGGACTTCGTTTTTACTTAAAAGTCCCCTTATCCCTGAAGCGCCAGTACTGCCTGGATTAATTATTATACTTTCTTCATTTGAAGCATTGATTTCAAGCCGATGAGTGTGTCCTTGAAAAAGTAAGGGATATTGGCCCTGAAGCTCTTCAGATATTATTGGATGATGAGTGTTAATTATAAATGGCTCCTTCCCACTTTCCTCAATAGTTTGTTGTAGTTGCTCTACTTGCTTTAAGTAAACCTCATCAGGCTCTACTGCCATAGCTGTTGACTGTGAAGAAGGATCAGCTATACCAGCAATTACTAAGCCATTAACCTCAACCACATCATCAACTAACACTGTGACATTATCCATCTCTTCCAATCTCTCTATTACCGCTGGTGAATCATGGTTGCCAGGAGAAATTACATAAGGAACATCTATGTTATCTAACTTTGTTATAAGCTCTGCTTCCAAGGCTGTACCATAGTCAGTTATATCTCCAGTATCTATAACTATATCCACATTAAATGACCTAATAACTTGCCCTATAAAGTCATAAGCCACTGGATGATTATGAATATCAGATACATGCAATATTTTCATATCACCATCTGCTGTGCCCAATGGTTCTAAATATTGAATGCTTTCAAATAAATCATACAAATTTACTGTCAATAATTCAATTTGCTCGGAAAAATCTTCAAGCTGTTCAAAGCTTTCTTCTAATAAACCGAACATCCATGGTGCAGCATAGATAATCCCTTCAAACTCAGGGTTTTCAAAAGCTTTATCATCATAAGTAGAAAAAGTTATACTCAATAGCAGACCTATAATTACAAACCCAATGGCTGCTCCTACCAAAATAAGTTTTGGTTTTTTAAAAAAAATACCTACTCCAAAAGCACCACCTAGACCGGCCAAAACTAATAATCTAACGACAAACACTCTAAACCGATCACCTAAAGTATCAATTACAACTGTCATAATCTCTTCTGCTTTTTCAGGGTCTGTCATTTCTTCCATAACATCTAAATTTATATTAGTTAAATTAACTATAAGCTTAAAAGGTGGAATATGAGTCTTAGCCCTAATTTGGCCAACAGGAGGTATATTTGCTTGAGTATATCCTTTATCAAAAATTTCTAGCGATAAATCAACTTCAAAGGCAAAAACTTGAAAAGAAGTAGTGCTAAGCAAAGATACCAAAACTATTGCTCCTATCAAGGCAAGTAAAAATATCTGAAGTGATTTTTTATATTTTGGTTTCCACAATTTTATCTCCTCAAATTAAAGTGTATTAATTTCTTTTAAAACTTTAAATAGTGCAGCATAAACTACTCTACTTTTTATAGTTTCCCTACTTCCTCTAAATTTAAACTTAGAAGTTTTTAAATTCCCTTTTAGTATTGTGGATATAAAAACATCACCTACAGAAACATTATTATGAGGCGTTGATGGCCCTAAGGCTCCCGTTACAGCTAAACATATGTCGCAGCCGGATTTAATATAAAGCTGTCCAGCCAACTGTTCAGTTATATCTTTGTCAACACCTCCGTTAGGAATATCAGAGTTCAAACTTAAAAACTCTTTTTTACAGTTGTCGGTATATACAATATTTCCTCCCCAGAATACTTTTGAACTTCCACTCACGTCAGTAAGCAAAGAGGATACAGCACCGGAAGTACATGATTCTACAGTGGATAGATTAAGCTTTTTTTGAGCACATCTATCAATTATTAGTTGGTTTAATTGCTGGTTATCATACCCCCAAATATAATTTCCTAATCTTTCGTCAATCCTTTTTTTATATTTGCTAAAGTAATGGCTGGCATATTGTTGGTTCCCCTTATAAGTTAAACGTATATGGACTCCATCCTCTTTTGCTAGTGGAGCAATTGTAGGATTTGATTGAGTTTGTATAAGGTCTTCTATTTTCTCTACTAGTTGTGATTCTCCAATACCATATGTTTTGATTGTAGTCGAAACGATGGAGTCCATAGGCTTAAATAAATCTAGAGGTAGTAATGATTCCTCTACCACTGCTTTAAGTTCATTGGGAGGACCGGGCAAAAGAACAATAATATTGTTCTTTGTTTCTATTAGTAAACCTGGAGCTGTTCCATTGCTGTTATGTAAAATTCTTGCGTCCCGAGGTACTTTTGCTTGCCGTAAGTTATTCTTAGGCATTGTGATACCTCTTTCTTTAAAATAACAGTTTATTTCCTCTGCAATCTTTGGATTATGTTCTAAAGGAATTTCTAACGCCTCACTAGTTATTTCTCTAGTTATGTCATCTAAAGTAGGGCCTAATCCACCTGTTAAAACAATTAACTCCGATCTTTCTAACGCTAGATTTATTAATTTTTTTAATCTTTTTTGGTTATCCCCAACAGACGTATGATAATAGATACTACATCCTAGTTTATTCAGCACAGAACTTAAGTACCTAGCGTTAGTATTAAGAATATCTCCCAATAAAATTTCACTACCAACGTTTATAATTTCTGTTTTCACAATAATCCGCTCCTTATCTACTGGACTCTATTATATTCATCATAAACTAAAGTTTATCTTGATAGTACAGTAAAATCAAGCCACTCCGTATTTATTATTTTATGTTACTATAATAAAATTTAGCTACAAATTAAAAAACAATGAGTCATCAAGTGATAACTCATTGTTAAATAAAGTCCAACTTCAACTAATTATGATTTTCTCGCTATGAGTGCCAGTTAATCGGAGTCTATGGATGGCTCACCCTCAGCTAACCTTTGTCATTTTACTTCTAAGCTGCTCTCCAGAAATAGTTTCATTTTCAATAACATAGTCTGCAATATCTTTAATAATTCCTTTATTATTCTCTATTACTTCCCTTGTTTCATTTTTAATACCTTCAATTAGTTTGGAAATTTCCTTTTGTAATATATTTGAATCTATCATTTCACAACTAGTAGTGCCCAAGTGAGATAATCCACTATCAATTAACTGTTTACATTGATCAATAGCTTGTTTAAAATCATTGCTGGCGCCGGTGCTGAAATTACCAAAAAAAACTTGCTCTGCCATCGCCCCGCCAACTGCCATAGCAATTTTATTAAGGATATTTTTTTTAGTTTGAATATATTGCTCTTTACTTGCCTGCCTCATATAACCTAAAGTTTGGCCCCTTGAAGCAATTGTAATAGAAGCAACTGACTTTTCGTCGTAGTATTCACTTATAAAACCATGGCCTACTTCGTGGATAGCAACCCTAAACAAGTCGTTTTTTGAAGGTACTCTATCTACTTTCTCACCCATAATAACTTTTTCAATTGCCAAAGTAAAATGTTTTTGATAAATAACGGAACTATTTTCACGCATTGCCATAATTGCCGCTTCATTGGCAATACTTTCAAGATGTGCACCTGAAAATCCGAATGTTTGTTCCGCGATGCTAGAAATGTCTACATTTTTATCTAAGGGTTTGTTTTTACAATGTATTTTAAGAATTTCTTCTCTACCCTCTTTAGATGGCAAAGGAATATTTACTACTCGATCAAATCTACCTGGCCGTAAAAGTGCATCATCTAAAAGATCCACTCGATTTGTAGCAGCCATTATTAATACTTGTACATCATCGTTTACCTTTATACCATCCATCTGTACAAGTAACTCGTTTAATGTTTGGTCATACTCCATATGAGAGGAACTTGACCCCCTTTTGATGCCTAGTACATCCACTTCATCTACAAAAATTAAAGCAGAATTTTTATCTTCTTTTTTTGCTTTTGAAACTGCATCTTTAAATAATTTTCTAATCCTCTTAGCACCAACCCCTGCATACATTTCTACAAACTCTGATCCAGATGCAGAAATAAAAGCTGAGCCAGTATATTTAGCTGCAGCTTTCGCTAACAAAGTTTTTCCTGTTCCAGGAGGGCCAGCTAGAATGATTCCTTTTAATGGTCTGATACCTAACTTTTTTACTTTGTCCCGATCGACAATAAAATCTAGGGCTTCTATCAGTTCCTTCTTGGCTGATTTCTGACCACCTATTTCATTAAACTCTATGCTGGTTAAAACTTTAGAAGAACTTTTATTATTTTTGTTACTTATATCTTCAACTTTATCTATAATTTCATTTCTAAATAACAGAAATAACACAACACTACCTATTAAAACTATAGGAAAAATATTTACACCATAGTAAGCAAGTAAAAAAAACGCTGCTATAATAGTGCCAATCGCAACTTCTTTAACTACCATCTGTACCCTCCTCTCCTACATAAACAATATTATTATATTCATACCCTTTAACATCCCAACCATAATATAACCAGTTTCTATTAAACTTCAAAAAATACTTTCCTTCGTCTTTAAATAACTCATCTAGATATTTGATAGTTTGAAGGTAACTTCCATTTTTAGCCATATCTTCTAAAGCTAACTCTACCCTCCAGTATAAATCAAACAAGTGATCATCTTTTGGTAATCGACGGGAATATATTACTTTAAAATTTTCTCCTAATAACTTAGAAAGCTCTAAATCAATTTCTTCATGAACCTCATGTAAATCCACAGAGTTATCAAGTGTTAAGCTTATTGTATGAAACTCACCTTGTTTTGTGTGCTCATATTGTTCTATGCTGCTGTGGTTATCTAGGATCTTTTCTAACGGCGTGTATATAGTATAATTATCATACATCCTAATACCAACTAAAAACACTACAATGCAGATAATTGAAACAATTATTGCAACTGGCCATCTAATTTTCATGTAGTTACCTCCTTTCTTAGTTTACATAAGACAAGTATACCATACTAAATTAACAAACTATATGTTAAAAAATACAAAAAAAGATGGCCTATTTAAAGCCACCTTGAATGATTACTTCTTTATTTTTATAAAAATAATCTATGCCGGAAAAAACAGTTAATAAAATAGCTATAACTAAAGATAGTTGAGCTATTAGTTCAACAGGCATACGAACAACCCATGTTGTGCTAAATAGTTCATGGGCTTTAACACCAGCATCAATAGTTAAAGCGCTAATAGCTACAATTTGACTAACTGTTTTAAGTTTTCCCCACTTGCTTGCTGATATAACAATCCCCTCCCCTGCAGCAATAACTCTAAGGCCCGTTACAGCAAATTCTCGGCTTACTATTACAAACCCAACTAAAGGTCCTATACTGCCTAACCCTACCAAGGCAAAAAGCGCTGCAGTGATTAGAAGTTTATCAGCTAAAGGATCCAAGAATTTCCCAAAAGTTGTTACTTGCTTCTTTTTTCTAGCTATGTAACCATCCAAACCATCAGTACTAGCTGCTAAAATAAAAAAGAAAGCCGCCGCAAATTCACCATACTGCACTCCAGAGATAATTAAAATAAATAGAGGTGCTAAAAATATTCTAGCTATGGTAATTTTATTTGCAAGATTCATAATCAAACTCCCCCAATAAATCATAATCAAATGCTTTGGTAATCTTAACTGGCTTAATTTCACCTATCAGGTTATGAGTTTCTTTTTTTATTGGAATAACAACGTTTCCATCTATTTCGGGTGAATCCCTAAAAGAGCGACCTACTAAGTTATCGCCTTGCATAGATTCGATCATTACATCTATCGTTCTTCCTATCCAACCTTCATTAATTTCTTTAGAAATTTTTCTCTGCTCTTTCATTAGTTTATGCTGTCTTAAAACTTTTTTTCTTTTTGGTACCTTATTGGGATAGTCATATGCCGGTGTTTCCTCTTCAGGTGAATAGGTAAATACTCCAACTCTATCAAGCCTTATAGTCTTCACAAAGTCCATTAAGTTTGAAAAGTTTTCGTCAGTTTCACCAGGGAAACCAACTATCAAAGAAGTTCTTATAACAACATCGGGTATATATGCCCTAATTTTCTTTACTAAAGCTATTAAATCTTCAACTTTTTCTTTTCTACCCATTCTTTTAAGAATTTCATTATCACCATGTTGTAGGGGTAAATCAATATAATTTACGACTTTATCCAATGAAGCAATCGTTTGTAAAAGGGTATCCGATAAATATGTAGGATAACAATACATAATTCTTATCCACTTAACTCCCTCTATTTCATTTAATTGTATTAAAAGATCAGCGAGTTTATACTCACCATATAAATCCATCCCATATACAGTGGTATCCTGAGCAACCAAAATTATTTCCTTTACTCCACCATCTGTTAGATTTTTAACTTCCTTAACTATTGATTCTATAGGTCTACTTCTATATCCTCCCCTAAGTTTCGGAATTATACAATATGTACAATGATTATCACAACCTTCTGCAATTTTTACGTAAGCAGTATGCTTTGGTGTGGATAGCAACCTAGGTGTATTATGATCGTATAAAAATTCAAGGTTATCGGTTTTTTCAAACTTAGTTCCTTGCAAATTTGCTTCTATGCAATCAACTATCTTGTCATACTCTCCAGTGCCAATAATTCCATCAATTTCTGGTATTTGTTGAACTAACTCTTTTTTATACCTCTGAACTAGGCAACCGGTCACAATTAAAACTTGACACTTACCTTTCTTATATTCGGCAAATTCTAAAATAGTGTTAATGGATTCTTTTTTAGCAGATTCTATAAATCCACAGGTATTGACAATTATAACTTCTGCTTTTATGGCTTCAGAAGTTATACTGAATCCCTTCTCTCCCAAGTTTCCTAACATGACTTCTGTATCTACTGTATTTTTGGGACAACCTAAGCTCACTGTTGCGATGTTTATCATATTTATTCCTCCTTCTTAACCAACCTCAGTATAATATAGTTTATCATTTAATGTCAAAAAAAAAAAGACGAGAAAGTTACTCCTCGTCAACTATTATCTCAAAATATGCGTCTTTAGGATTATTACCTTCAAAAAAGTTTATTTCTTGTTCATTTACATAAAACTGGATTCCTTGTGGGTAACCAACCCTAACTTCAGCAGATTCTTCAAAATTTACTTCATAGATGTCTTCAGGATTATGGGTATCAACGTGCACTGTCTCTCCATCTACTATGACACTAACCCAACACTGCTCCGTAAAGGAAATTTTTAATGTTACAGCTTCGTGTGAGGTAATAGAATAATAGTAATTGTTATCATCATTATCCTCGTCAATTACAATGGCCTTATCTTCACCGTTGTCGTTGTCCTCATCAAGCTCATCATCACTTTCAGGATGTTCTGTTTCGTCATTATCATGAGTTTCAGAAGTTTCACTTTCATCATCATCTTGCATTTCATCACTTTTACTTTCATCAAGCTCTTCTTTTTCTGAATAGGTGTCTTCTTCTAAATCTACACCAATAGGCTCTGATGAAGATAAAAAGTAGTTTGCTGTCAAATAGGCACTAAACCCGATAATCAACACAAAGACAGTTAAAAAAATTACCCCCTTAAAATCGAAGCTAGATTCATACGTGCGCCTTTTTATAGGTTCTGTCTTTTTACTTCTTTTGGTTCTTGAATTCTTGGTTTCTGTTGTTGTAGTTCCTACTAACTCGCGGTAATCTAGGCCAACTTCTTTAGCATATAATTTAATAAATCCCTTTATATAAGTCTTAGGTGGTAAAGCGTTCTCATCACCTTTTTCTAGTGCCACAACCTGTCCTTTTTTCATTTTAGTTTTTGAGCAAATATCCTCAACTGTTAATCCCTTTTCTTGTCTTGCTTCTTGTAATTTTTTCCCAATTTCTAATAAGTTGATAAGATCACCCCCATTAACTAATGTCAAAAGATGAAAAGCTTTGATTAACAAACTCATAGTTTATCTCTTCATCCTTTGAACGCCTTAATTCTATAGTATAATCGATAAGCTTTTCTGAATAGTCAGTTTCCCTCAAAAAAATATCCGGATGCTCAATTACTTTTGGAATGGGTAGCTTTATAATTTCATTTATTAATTTGCTATGTTTCTCATTAGCCCTTAAAGAAGAAACGATTCCATCAATAACAAAAACACACTCGGAATTTAATTCGTCTTCCATTAAGTGCCCTCGAATTACTTGACGCATTATGGTAGATGATACAAGTACCCATTTTCTATTAGCATGTACACAGGCAGCTATGATTGCCTCTGTTTTGCCTACTTGTGGCATACCCCTTACTCCAATTATGGCATCGGAAGACTTGTTTATTAACCCACCTAAAAAGTCGACCATCATTCCCAGGTCATCTCTGGTAAAAGAGTAAGTATTGGGAGCATTACTAGACTTATGAATCATTTTTCCATGCTGTAAATTGATTTTGTCAATAAGGGTAGGTCGCCTAAGTGCTGTTACCTCAATATTATTGGATGACTCAAGAGCTCTTTTTAGAGTAACTATTTTTGAGTGGTCATCAGCTCGTATTATAAGCCCTCTCGTTTTTGGAGCTAGACCATTTATCATTTTAATGTTGATTTCTAAAAGGCCCAAAAAAGTAGCTACATCTCCTAATAATCCAGGTTTGTTATCATTTATTTGATATTCGAAGTACCATTCCATTAATAATCACCTTTTCTTCTCAAGGTTAACCAACTAAAACCATGCTTAATATAAATATATCACAAAATGATTAAAAAAGACAGAAAAAAAGATATACAGCCAAAATAAGGCAGCATATCTTTAAAATTCTTATCTTTCACCTTTATTGTAAGGTTTACCTACAGCTTTAGGTGGTCTTGCCCTTCCTATAAAACCAGCTAACACTATAATTGTTATAACGTAAGGTAAAGTTCTTACAAGCTCTGAAGGGATATGTTGAAAAGTAGCCCTTAAGGCTATAGCTTCAGTAAAGCCGAATAAAAGGCTAGCTCCTAAAGCACCTAAGGGATTCCATTTTCCAAAAATCATAGCAGCTAAAGCTATAAACCCTCTACCACTGCTCATACCGTTAACAAAATAGGAACCTTCTCCAATAGAAATCGCCACACCAGCTAAACCAGCAAAAGCACCACTTAATGTGACACAAATAAAACGCCACCTATTGACATTTATACCTACAGTATCAGCCGCTTGAGGATGTTCACCAACTGCCCTAATTCTCAATCCCCATGGCGTTTTATAAAGAATCACCCAAATAATAGGAACAGAAATGAGTGCGATGTAAACCATTGGATTAAAAGCTACTATTCCAATATCCCATTGTGGCAAACGCACTGCTCTAGGTGATGTCCCTGAGACACCAAATAATATTTGCAAAAGATATACTGTTAATCCAGTAGCTAATATATTAATAGCAGTACCACTTACAACTTGATCTGCTTTAAAGTAGACACTTACCACAGCGTGTATAGCTGCTAGGGCCATCCCGGAAATAATTGCTAAAAGAACGCCAAACCAAGGATTGCCAGTTGTATAGCTTCCCCACACTGCGAAAAATGCTCCTGTTAAAATCATTCCCTCCAGGGCAATATTTATAACACCTGCACGCTCTGAAAGGATTCCGCCCATTGAAGCTAATATTAGGGGTGTGGCCATTCTAAGCCCTGCAAAAAACATTGAGAGTGTAAAAATCTGAGCTAAAAAATCTATCATTATTTGGCCACCTCCTTAGCACGCTTTTTCTCAATAAAAATCTTAAACATCTGCAATGATGCCATAAAGAAAATAACAAGAGCCTGAATAATTGTTACTATCTCCCTGGGAACACCAGCAAACTGCATGCCCATTCCACCTTGAGTTAATGCTCCAAATAATATCCCAGCCAATATAACTCCTCCTGGGTTGCTATTACCTAAAAGAGCAACAGCTATACCTGTGAAACCAAGGCCGGCATCAAGACCGGAAGTAAAGTATCTATGGGTCCCCAAAACTTCAACAGTCCCAGCAAGACCTGCTAACGCACCACTTATAAACATTGCTAAAAAAATATTTTTTGATACGTTAATCCCGCCATATTCAGCACCACTGGGATTAATGCCTACAGCTCTTATTTCATAACCAGTTTTAGTTTTGAACAACAGATATGATATAAATAGAGCAGCCAAAAGAGCGAAAACAAAACCTGTATGAACTCTAACACCCCCAGGAAGATTAAACAAGTCGTTTAAAAAAGTGTCTGTAAACCTAGTAAGCTCTGCTGTCTCTGCTATTCTAGGAGTGTTATCGGCAGCCCCTTCTAACCTAAGTTGATTTATTCCATACCTAACTGTTATTTGCAAAGCAATAAGGTTTAGCATAATTGTGTTAATAACTTCATTAACTCCTAGTTTAGCTTTTAGAAGTCCAGGTATACCACCCCAAATTCCTCCAGCTAACATTCCCAAAACAATACAAATTGTCACATGTAATATAGCTGGTAGTCCAGTAAAAGAGTATCCAGCTACACCAGCAACAAACCCACCGATTAACAACTGTCCTTCCGCTCCTATATTAAACAATCCACATTTAAAAGCGAAGGCAACAGCTAAACCTGTCAGTATTAGTGGGGTAGAACGCCACAATGTATTTAAAACACTTCTCAAATCCCCAAAAGCTCCATTATATAAAGCTATATATGCTTCAATCATGCTAGCTTCTGTGGTAAACTGTATCAAAATCCCTCCGATTAACAGTGCTACGAATATTGCAATAAGAGCGAAAGCCAATGTTGTTAGGGTACTTTTCATATTATTACTCATTTTCATTGTCAGAATCCTCCTTTTGAGGAGTTGAACCAGTCATCATTGCTCCTAACTGGAACTCGTTAACTGAGCCAGCATCAACTATATCAATAATTTGCCCATCATAAATTACAGCTATTCTATCACTGAGTGACATCACTTCATGTAATTCTGCTGATACTACCATAACAGCTTTTCCTGCATCTCTTTGCTCGATAATTCTCCTATGAATAAATTCAATAGCTCCAATGTCGACTCCTCTAGTTGGCTGGGATGCAATTAGCAAGTCTGGCTTCTGCGAAAATTCCCTAGCTATTATAACTTTTTGTTGATTACCACCTGATAGCGACCTTGCCTTTACATGACTACCAGGAGTCCTTACATCAAACTCTGGTATTAGTTTATCAGCATGGGCATTTATTGCATTTGCGTTCATATAAAAAGGTTTGCTAAAAGGTGGTTTATTATGATACCCCATTACCATATTTTCAGCAAGATTATAATCTAAGATTAATCCCCGCTTATGGCGATCTTCTGGAATATGCCCCACTTTCCATTCTTTAAATTGCATAGGTGATGCATTAGTTACATCTTCATTTTTCAGCGTAACTTTTCCCGAAGTTGATTTCTTAAGGCCTGTCAAAATTTCAACCAATTCGCTTTGACCGTTTCCTTCCACACCTGCAAAACCAAGAATTTCTCCTTCCTTTATATCAAAAGAAATTCCTTTAAGTATATCAACACCTCTATCATCTTTATAGGTGAGATTTTCCACATTTAAAACCACATTCTTAGGTTTAGATTTTTCTTTCTCAACTTGTAAAAGAACCGACCTGCCAACCATAAGTTTTGCTATATCTTCTTCACTTACTGATTCAGTTTCAACTGTCCCAGTTGTTTTTCCTTGCCTTAATACTGTAATTCTGTCAGAAATAGCCTTAACCTCTTTGAGTTTATGGGTAATGAAAATGATGGTTTTACCTTGCTCTTTTAAGGCCTTAAAAATCTCAAACAACTCTTCGATTTCTTGAGGTGTAAGCACGGCAGTTGGTTCGTCAAAAATTAGAAGATCAGCGCCCCTATACAGTATCTTAATGATTTCTACCCTCTGTTGCATTCCAACAGGAATATTCTCTATTGTTGCATTAGGATCAACTTTTAAACCATACCTATCAGAAATATCCTTTACCTTGCGTGCAGCATTTTTATCATCTGTAAAAAAAGCTCCAGTAATTGGTTCGCTGCCAAGCATGATATTTTCAGTCACTGTCAAGGGTTCCACTAACATAAAATGCTGATGTACCATTCCAATCCCTAAGTTTATAGATGACATAGGACCGTCTAGTGATACTTTGTTCCCATCATAAAATATTTCCCCTTCTTCAGGCTGGTATAAACCATAAAGGATATTCATTAAGGTTGATTTTCCTGCTCCGTTTTCGCCAACTAAAGCATGAATTTCTCCCTTTTTAACCTCTAAATTAACATTATCATTTGCCTTAACACCTGGAAAGACTTTAGTTATTCCCTCCATCTTTAAAATTATTTCATCGCTATTACTATATTGATTCTCTGAGGACATAGACTTTCCCCCCTAACGTTTGTAATGATATCTAAACAAATGTAAAAGCGAATTAGTATAATAATACTGTCACACCACTGGTGTGACAGTATTTAAAAACTTACTCCATATCTACTACTATTTCACCACTTATAATTTGTTGTTTCAATTCTTCAATTTTGTCTGCATGCTCAGCTGTAACAGATTGCTTCATTTCTTCTATAGCTTCAAGCTCATCTTGTGTAATAACCTCTGCGTCAGCAGCGTCTTGTTCTTCAATATCTAAGTCAGTTAGAGAAGTTAGGCCAACACCATCATCGGCAAGATCAAATACATAGTTTGTTCCACCTTGGAATTCTCCGTTTAAAACAGCCTCTGTGATACCATAAACAGCTGTATCAACTCTCTTTAGCATGCTTGCAATAACGTAACCAGGAGCAACCATATTCTGGTTAGAATCTACACCAATGGCATAAATCTCTTCATCTTCAGCCACTTCAAACAAACCCATTCCTGACCCTCCAGCAGCATGGTAAATTACATCTGCTCCTCTTTCTACTTGTCCACGAGCTGTTTCACGTCCTCTATCGATATCGCCAAAGTCTCCTACATACCTTATATCAACATCTACATCAGGGTTAACATGTTTAGCTCCCTGAACAAATCCAGCTTCAAATTGACCAATTAAAGCTCCTTCGACACCACCCATAAATCCGATAGTGTCAACTTCTGTAACAAGTGCCGCTAGTGCACCAGCAAGAAAAGAACCTTCATGTTGAGCAAAGTTTAATGTAGCTACATTTTCTGGAATTTCATCATATCCACCATCAACGATAGCAAAGTTGATGTGATCCATATCCTCTGCAACTTCCTTTAAGGTATCTTGCATTTGAAAACCTACACCAATCACTAAATCAAAATCTTGTTCAGCATAATGTCTAAGAGCAGTCTCATCCTCAGCTGAGTCCTCTGGTTCATAGTAATCAAACTCAATACCCAGTTCTTCTTCTGCTTGTTCAAGGCCTCTAAAAGCCGCATCGTTAAAAGACTGATCTCCTAAACCTCCTGTTGACAACACTAAACCTACTCTGATAGGATCTTCACCGTTTTCTTCAACGGCACCATTATCATCAGCATCAGACCCTGCACCGCAGCCAGCTAGTGCAAAAGAAAGCACCATCATGGCAGCTAAAATCATAATTAATGACTTTTTCAAAAAAATTACCCCCTTGATTTTTATATTTTTAACTAAGGTGTATAGCTCACCTTAAGGTTTAAACTCTTTTACGAACTACTTGAAATTTAAAACGATCACTTTTAAAGTAGTTTTCAGAATACAAAATGGGAACATTTTGTTTTGTAAAATGGACCTGTTCCAACAATAAAACTGGGTCTTTTTTTATTTTTCCCAAATGCTTGCTTAATAACTCATCACTTATTACAGGTATAATATCTGTTACTGCATAGCTTATTTCTAGAGAATACTTCTTATAAAGTAAGTCCAAAAGTGAATCATCTATTCCTTTAAAATCCTTTATATCAAACTGGCTGTGAAATTTCAAACTATCTACACAATACACAACCGGTTCCCCATCAGCGGTTCTAACTCGCTCAATTTGTACAATTTGCTCTTGAGAGTTTAAGTTTAACTTGCTTTTAATTTTTTCACTGGGGTTATTGTTCACTGTAAAATCAATTAACTTTGTTCCTGCTGTATAGTTTAAGGATTCTATGTCATAAGTTACCGAGTTTAGTTTCTCTATACCACTTCTTATAGTGGACTTATTAGAGTTTACAAATGTTCCGATTCCATGCTTCCTTATTAAAATCCCTTCTTCTTCCAACACTCTTAAAGCTTCTCTAAGAGTTGGTCTGCTAACCCCAAAAAGTTTTGAAAGTTCAAATTCAGAAGGTAGTTTGCTATCTACTTTATAAGTCCCCTTTTTTATCATTTCCAAAAGACGATCTTTTACCAATAAATAAAGTGGTCTAGAATCAGGTTTAACAGCTACCATTTTTCCCCTCCCCTCATGATAACTATAATACAAAAATTTAAATGTTAGATGTCTAACGTCTATCATCTTCAAAACTATTATTCGACATTGATCTATTATATCCTTCTTTACTGCAACATTTTTTCCAAATTATTTTTACTAACTAAAACTTCTCTTGCCTTACTTCCTTCAAATCCCCCTACAACGCCCATTTTTTCCAAATCATCTATAATTCTAGCTGCTCTGGTATATCCAATTCTAAAGCGTCGCTGTAACAATGAAATAGAAGCCTGTTGATTTTCAACAACTAGATGTGCTGCCTCAGAAAATAAGTCATCTAGGTCTTCGCTTTTTTGAACTTCATCATTTGAAACTTCAAATTTTTCATCATAATTGGGCTGTTCACTCTTCTTTACAAAGTCGACAATCTTTTCTACCTCATCATCATCGATAAACGAACTTTGAGCTCTTATAGGCTGAGAGGCCCCCACTGGATAAAAAAGCATATCCCCTTTCCCAAGAAGTTTTTCTGCCCCTCCTGTATCTAAGATTGTCCTTGAATCTGCTCCAGAAGAGACTGCAAAAGCAATCCTTGAGGTTATGTTTGCCTTAATAATCCCTGTTATTACATCTACTGATGGGCGTTGTGTTGCTACAACTAAATGGATTCCTGCAGCTCTAGCCTTTTGTGCTAATCTGCATATGCAATCTTCAACTTCGTTAGAAGCTACCATCATAAGGTCTGCCAACTCATCAATTATCACAAAAACATATGGCAATTTTTCTTCAGTTTCATGATGTAAATTAAACTTAGCTATATCCTTAACATTGAGAGCAGCAAATTTAGCATATCTGTCTTCCATTTCTTTGACCATTTTTTTCAATGCATAGGAGGCATTTTTAGGATCGGTCACTACAGGAGACAGAAGATGAGGAATTCCATTATATACATTTAATTCAACAACTTTAGGGTCAATCATTAAAAACTTTACCTCGTCAGGCTTTGCCTTAAATAAAATACTTGCTATAAGAGAGTTTATACAAACGCTTTTCCCCGCACCTGTAGCACCGGCAACCAGCAAATGGGGCATCTGTTTAAAGTCTGCAATAATTGGTTGCCCTGAAATATCTTTTCCCAGCCCAATTGCAAGCTTTGAAGAGCTGTTGGTAAATTGTTCGCTTTCTAATACTTCTCGCAAATAAACAGTGGTTTTTGTTGCATTTGGAACTTCAATACCGATAGCTGATTTGCCTGGTATAGGAGCTTCTATTCGAATGTCAGCTGACGCTAGATTCAACGCTAAATCGTCACTGAGGTTAAGAATTTTACTTACTTTTACACCTACAGAAGGTTGAAGTTCAAAACGAGTTATTGTAGGTCCACGGTGGATATGTGTAATTTTAGCTTTGACACCAAAACTATTTAAAGTTTCGATCAACTTTTTCCCTTGTTGTTGAATGTCTACTTTTTTACCATTTTCTTTTAAACGTATAGTTTTTTGTAACAACTCAAGTTTAGGCAATTCATACGGTACCTTAGGAAGATTATCATGATTTTCTGTAGATAAGCTTGAAAAATCACTTACTGTTTTTTGATCAGGTTGAGGAAAAGAGATTATAACAGACCCATCTTCTTTACTTTTACTTGTCTTATCATTTGAGGGTATATTGTTATCCCTTGATATACTCTCATCTAGATCAACACTCTTATCTTCATAATCTTCTATTGTATAATCGTTATCAAAAGTATGGCTATTTTCTTCCTCGTTTTTTGGCTCTATTTCACAATCTTCTTCGCTTTTATTGGAAAAAGATATTTGTTTAACTTTTTCATTAAGACTTTTAAAAATAATTGACATTTTTTCAACAGTATAAATTAAAGATTTTTTAAAGTAGTAAAAAACTTGATTAACAACATTAGATATAGAAATATCTAGTATTAATACGATACCTATAAACATAAATGATATAACAGTAATAACTGTTCCTATATATCCAAACCCTTGTAAAAAAATGGTGGCCAAAATTGCACCTAGAACTCCCCCACCTTCTCCCTGTACACCTATATCCCACATAGCTTTAAAGCTATAATTTGCAAAGCCCTCTATGGCCATTAAATGAGCCGATAGCAAAAAGCAAAAAAACATAATTAAAGATCCTAACATTCTTCCTGTAATAGTAAAAGAATAATCATCTTTAAACATAAGTCTTATACTATAAATAAATAAGAAGAGTGGTATAAATATCGAAGTTTTACCAGCTACTGTAAGAAGTGTGTTATGAATAAATGAGCCTACTTGGCCAACTTGATTAGGAACTAATAAACTGGCAAGAGCTAATCCAGAAATTGTTGCCAATACTACTGCATAAATTTCTCTTTCAAATAAAGTTTTATTTTTACTTCTTTTCTTCCTTTTTGGCGACATGTAACCCTCTCCTTAAACTAAAATGATGCCAACACAAGAACAGTTATACCAACAAACCAACAATAAAAAGAAAAATAATACAACTTTCCTCTGTTTAGTACAGAAACTAACCATTTAATTGCTATTATACCTGATATAGCTGCAACTATAAACCCTGTTATGTAAGGTATTATTAAGGAACTATCAAAGCCAACCTGTAAGGCTTCGAACAGCTCTAAAAGTGTGGCGCCTAAAATGGCAGGTATAGATAATATAAAAGAAAAGCGAATTGCTGTTTCTCTATTTAATCCTGTTAAAAGAGCACCTGCTATAGTAGAGCCTGATCTAGAAATCCCTGGTAAGATTGCCAAGCTTTGAAAAAGTCCTACAAAAATACTATCTCTAGCTTTCATTTTCTCGATATTTTTATCTTTAATTCTTACAGAGCTAGCTAGGAATAATATACCTCCAGTTAAAAGCAACATAACTCCAACTACTTTAATACTAGAATAAGTTTCTTTAAAAAAGTCCTCAAAAGCTAATCCTATAAAACCCGTTACTATAGTAGCAAGAAACAGTAAAAATATAAAATATCTTTCATTTTTATATTTCATAGTATCAAAGCTTGTGTTACCAAAAATCACTTTTGGGATTGTTAAGGCAGCTTTAATTAAAGAAATAATATCATCCCAAAAAACCCAAAATACTGATACCAAAGTTCCAAAGTGTAAAATCACTTCAAAAGTTATACCTGGCTGTTCTATCCCAAGAAGGTGTTGAGTTAAGACTAAATGGCCTGAACTGCTAACGGGTATAAATTCAGTTAACCCTTGTACTAAACCAACTATAATAGCATGTAATAACGACATAAAATCCCCCCAATTATTTTACATCTAATTCCAAAAAAATTATATCATACAATACATGATAAAGAAAGATAGGTTGTTTTACCTAGTGTGATTATTATAAAAACCTAACAGAATTTGTTAGGTTTTTAATAATTTCTCTAGTTTTTAAAGTTTATTACCGAGCCAGGTTGAAACATAGGGTTTAAATAATCTTGACAATCAGTACTTATAATGCGTACTATTTTATATCCTTCCTCTACTTTCTCAGTTTGTAATATTGTGTTGTTCTCCAAATGAATTTCATGGAATTGGTTTTGCTCTACTGATTGATCTTCAAGGGCCTGTTCGGGAATTGGTGTATAAAGTAATGAGCTCACTGAATCACCTCTTATTGTAAGTTGTCTGTCTGAGACATCAAATCTCTTAATTTGTCCACTCCTGTATCTAACCCACCTACAGTGTCTATAAGACCATTTTTAACAGCATCTTGCCCAACTAACACCGTCCCTATATCCCTAGCTAACTCACCTGTTTGAAACATCAACTCTTTAAACCTACCTTCTGTCATTCTAGAGTTTTCAGCTACAAAACGGATTATTCTTTCTTGCATCTTATCAAGATACTCGTATGTTTGAGGCACACTGACCACCAGACCTGTCAATCTCACAGGGTGTATTGTCATAGTAGCAGTCTCAGCAATAATTGAATAGTCTGTAGATACCGCTATTGGAACACCTATACTATGACCTCCCCCTAAAACTAGGGAAACTGTTGGCTTAGAAATAGTTTTTACCATTTCAGAAATCGCCAACCCTGCTTCTACATCTCCCCCTACAGTATTTAAAATAAGCAACAACCCTTTTATATTAGGGTTTTGTTCAACAGCCACTAGCTGGGGTATTATATGTTCATATTTTGTTGTTTTATTTTGTGGTGGTAAAACTTGATGTCCCTCCACTTGTCCAATTATTGGCATAACATGAATACTTTTATCCATGTCTGGTATATTTATTTGACCAACTTGATTAATATTATTTAGTTTTTGATTCATTTGTGCTGGCTGTTGAGGTGGGCTAGGCTGTTGCGGTTGAGCCGGTGTAGCAGGGTGGGGATTGTTATTTTGAAATTTTGTCAAATCAATCACTCCTTAACTTTTATTAAACCTATGAATATTTTTTGTTAATACCTTAATTTATATTCAAATAAAAAAAATCCCCCCGCAAAGGAGGGATAAATAGCTATTTGGGTATTTCCATAATTATTGGTAGTATCATAGGTCTTCTTCTTGTTTTTTCATACAACTTTCTACCTAGATCATCTTTTATATCACTTTTAATTTGTGACCATTCTTTTTTATTCTGTGATCTACATTTTTCTAAAGTGCCTTCAACTGTTTCTTTAGCCTCACTAATAAGACGTTCTGATTCTCTAACATACACAAATCCCCTAGTAATCAAGTCAGGTCCTGCCATAACTTTATTGGTTCCTCGTTGAAGGGTAACAACAACTATTAATATACCATCTAGCGACAGTTGTCTTCTATCTCTGAGAACTATGTTTCCTACATCCCCTACTCCTAAACCATCGACTAGTATGCTGCCAGAATTTACTTTGCCAGTTATTTTAGCAAACTTTTTATTAAATTCTATGACATCTCCTATCTCTGGGATGATAACATTGTTAGAATCCACTCCCGTCGATTCTGCAATTTTTGCTAGATGTACATTATGTCTATATTCTCCATGAACTGGTATAACATACTTAGGTTTTACAAGATTCATAACCAGTTTTAGTTCCTCCTGGCTAGCATGACCTGAAACATGTATACCTGATACTGATTCATAGATTACCTCTGCACCGCGCTTAAACAAATTATCAATAGTTTTAGATACAAATTTTTCATTTCCAGGAATAGGTGAAGCAGCGATAACAACTGTATCACCTGGAACAATGCTCACCTTTCTGTGTTCAGAGTTTGCCATCCTAGTCAGAGCTGACATGGGCTCTCCTTGGCTACCTGTAGTTATTAAAACTATTTCTTCAGAATTATATCTATCTAAATCATTGATTTCAATTAAAAGATCACTAGGTACATTTAAATATCCAAGTTCCATAGATTTATTTACTACATTTACCATACTTCTTCCGTTAATGCATACCTTTTTGTTGTATTTATAAGCTGCGTCACACACTTGTTGTAGTCTATGAACATTTGATGCAAAAGTTGCTACTATTATACGATCTTTGGCTAACCTAAATATCTCATCTATGGTTGAGCCAACAACTCTTTCTGACATGGTAAATCCTGGACGTTCTGCATTTGTGCTATCTGCCATCAAAGCTAAGACACCTTTTTTGCCCAGCTCTGATATTTTTTGAAAGTCAGTTATTTCACCGTCGACTGGTGTTTGATCGATTTTAAAGTCTCCTGTATGAACTATTATTCCAGCTGGCGTGTGAATTCCCATACCTACAGCATCGGGTATACTGTGATTAACCTTAAAGAAATCCACTTTAAAATATTTGCCTAAATTTAGACTGCTACCTGGTTTGATTATGTTAGTTTTGACTTTACTTAGCAGCCCATGCTCTTTGAGCTTACCTTCTAGTAAGCCTAAAGTTAGTTTTGTTCCAAATACTGGTTTGTTTACTTTTTTTAGAATATAAGGCAAAGCCCCTATATGATCTTCATGTCCGTGAGTTATCAAAATACCTTTAACTTTGTCTTGGTTTTCTTCCAAGTAAGAGAAGTCAGGTATTACAAGGTCTACTCCTAGCATATCATCTTCAGGAAATTTTAGCCCACCATCAATCACAATAATTTCCTCTTTATACTCCACTAAGAACATATTCTTGCCAATTTCACCAACTCCACCCATAGGTATTACCTTTACAGAACTTACATTTTTTCCGTTTCGACGCGGTTTATTGGTGTTGTTTACTCCTTTTTTACTCGAATTTTTACTCGGTCTTTTTTCTACTGTATTATTTTCTTTGGCCAAAAAAAAGCCACCTCCTTAATTATTATAAGTATCCCGAACAAAACCAGTTACTGGTATTATACAACATTTAAGATAATAATACAAATTGACGATGGACTTTTGTTTCGGTGAAAAATCAGATGCAAAAAACGCTAAGATGTCATTCTTAGCGTTTTACTTTATTAGTATTATTATAATTTTTTCATTATTTTTTTCAAATTTTCTATTGTTTTATTTAAAGGTTTGCTTAATGGTGGCCTACAATCTCCAACACTATATCCTAATAACTCAACTGATTTTTTTACAGGAATAGGGTTGCTCTCCATAAAAAGAGCATCATATACAGGTAGCAACTTGAGGTTAATCTCCCGTGCTTTTTTTACATTTCCTAGGTTAAATTCTGTAATCATTTCTTTTATATACTTTGATACTATATGGCCTGCTACTGAAACAACTCCTTTTCCCCCAATAGATAGTATTGGTAATGTTAAGTGATCTTCGCCACTATATATGTCTATAGTATCACCACAAAGATTATTTATCTTCATTATTTGTTCAAGATCACCACTGGCTTCTTTTATTGCAACTATATTATCTTGTTCAGAAAGTTTGTATAGTGTATCAGGTATAATATTTGTGCCGGTTCTTTTAGGCACATTATAAATCATTATTGGCAATGAAATATTTTTAGCAATTTGCTGATAATGATTTAAAAGACCTTGCTGTGTTGGCTTGTTATAATATGGCGTTACAACCATAACTCCGTCAACATTTGTGTTATTTTCAAAAATTTTTGCCGTCTCTACTGCATCCTTAGTGTTGTTGCTCCCCGTTCCCACTAGCACTTTGCCACTACCCTTGATTTCGTCACAAACAGCATCTACCAAATCTATTTTTTCTTGTAAAGATAAAGTAGGTGATTCACCAGTTGTACCAACAAGAACTATTCCGTCATTCCCTTTTTTTAGTAAATCTTTAGCTAACTTTTGAGCATTTTGAAGGTCAACCCTCCCCTTTGCATCAAAAGGTGTAATCATGGCTGTCAAAACTTCCCCAAACATCTTTCCACCACCTTATTTAATTAAAGCTTTATGCATTTCTTTTATAGCTTTTTTTGCATACTGACTCTTTGTTAGTATGGAGATATTTATATGCGAGTCTGCTGTTTGTAAAATAGGAATGTCTGACTTAAAAAGCAAAGATAAAATTTCTGACATAACACCTGGTTTGCCTTTCATCTTAGTACCTATTATAGTAATTTTTGAGCACTTTTCTATTTTTTCATACACAAGGTTATATTCTCTTAATATTTCCGATACAACTTCGCAATCTTTATTAAATATGGTAAAAATTTTTTTGTCTGGACTTAAATTAATCAAATCAAGACTTACATTATTATCAGCTATCTTTTGAAAAATTTCTAACTCTAATTTTTTATTGTCTTTGCCAAAATATATTGAATATTGAACTAGCTCACCAATTTCTGCTATCCCTGTTATCAGACCTTTTTCCTCACCAGCAGTATCATTAATCGAACCTTTATTAGAGTTTCTTATAAAAGTTCCAGTACCAGAAAAATCCATAGGTTTAATCCACAAATCCAAGCCATTTTTCATTGCCATTTCCACAGCTCTTGGATGAATTACCTTAGCACCACCATATGCCATTTGGTATATTTCCTCATAAGTTATTTCTTTTAGTTTAAGGGCTTCAGGAACAATTTTAGGGTCTGCAGTCATGACTCCATCAACATCTGTAAAAATTTCAACAGATTCTGCTTTTAAAGCATTTCCTAAAGCTACAGCGGTTATGTCACTTCCCCCTCTTCCTAATGTAGCAATTCGTTCAGTATTTGTTAAGCCTTGAAAACCTGGAACAATAACAATTGGTACTTTTTTAAATGCTTCTTTGATTCTCGTATTATCAACACTGACAATGTTTGCACTAGTAAAATTATCATCTGTTTTAATTCCCATATTCCAACCTGTTAGAATATCACATTTTACATTTTGTAATTCTATTTCTGCAGCTAAAAGAACAGCTGAAATTATCTCTCCGCATGAAAGTAATAAGTCCACTTTAGATTTGGATGTTTTAGGATAGTTATCTAATAGTCTTAAAAAAGTGTCAGTTGCATATGGCGATCCTGCTCTGCCCATAGCAGAAACAACTATTACTAGCCTTAAGTTTTGTTGACCTTTTATTTGGGAAATCACATGCTGGGCTATATCCTTTCTTTGGATGGCCGTTGCAACAGACGTCCCCCCAAATTTTTGTATCTTATACATCAGTGCTCCATTAAGATCGGTTGGAGTTGTTTTCTATTTAAAGCATTGGTCACAGTTGGGAGGACTTTATTTAGATCTGCCACCAGAGAAAAGGGCTTATCCCCAGGATTGTCTTGACCAAAAGGAACAAAGTAAATATTTTTATGAGTAAATAATTTTGCTAAATTTGTCGCATTTTGGCTTAATCCATCATTTGTGGATACTGCAAGAACTACCGGCTTATTATTTCTTAAATGAGCTTTTATCGCCATCAAAGCACCATTATCGGTTATAGCATTTGCCAGTTTTGCCAAAGTATTTCCTGTACACGGAATTACAACTATTATATCTAAAAATTTATTAGGGCCAATTGGTTCAGCTTCCACTATCCTAGAAATTACTGGCTTCCCAGCAATTTCTTTTATCTCTTCTATCCATTGACTACCTTTTCCAAATCTTGTATCAAATTCTATAGATGGTGAAACTATAGGAAATATCTCAGCTTTCTGTTCTTTTATTAACCTCAACTGCACCATTGCATCTTTTAAAGTACAATGAGAGCCAGTAATTACAACCCCTATTTTTTTGCCTTTTAGCATTAAATCTCCTCCTTTAAAAATTTTGGCAAGACTTTTCCCAGCATCTTACCAGCCGTTTTGGGTGCGATGACACCTGGTAGTCCTGGAGCCAATAAAGCTTTGACACCAATTTTTTTTGAGTAAGCAAAATCCACTCCACCAGGAGATGAAGCAATATCTATAATCACCTCAACTTTTTTTAATAAGTCCAATTCGTTTTTAGTTAAAACCATGGTAGGGGCGGTATTAAAAATTATCTCTGCGTTATTATAGTATGAATTAGCTTGATTTGGGTGAATACTTTCAAAACCCATTTCAAATGCTCGAGCTAAGTTTACAGGATTCCTTGTCACAATAGTTATTTTTGCTCCTAGCCCATATAACTTTCTAGCTAGAGTAATTCCACATCTTCCAAAACCAATAACCAATACTTTAGAGCCATGAATTGTGATTTCAGAGTTCTCAATAGCCATTTGAATAGCTCCTTCTGCAGACGGGATGGAGTTTAATATTGCTAACTCATCGTCATTAGCTACTTGCTTTACAGCGCATCGATATTTTTGAGCTAAATCTAAAAACCACTGCCTTGCCCATCCTATACAGATAGTAGTATTATTCGGAAGCTGCAAAAAAAATGACTCATCAATCACAATTGGAACTTTTGAGTACTTTCCTTTTACTACACCATGTTCATTAGTGCCCGACATTGGAAATAATATTTGGTCTGATGGTTTAATTGCTTTATTAATCGTTTCTAAATTAAACTTATCAAACCCCTTATTTTCAAAACCCCATAGTCTTAAAGTATAACCTTTACTTTTGAGACTCTCTGATAAATATAGTTCCCTATCGTCACCGCCAATAAGATGAATAACACTCATTTAAATCACCTCTGTTATAACATATGATATTTGTATAGTAAAAGACACAAAAAATTATAAAATTATTTAGTGTAACCGGGCTATTGTCTTATCATTATTAAAATCTAGGTATTTCAAAGTGATCTGTTTTTAAACCCCTATACAAAATTCCCTCGTCCAGAGTTTTGCCTAGGGTTTCCTTCTGGTTCTACCTTAAATAAAAAATTAAGTGCTTAGATTAGCCACAAAAACGTATAACCAAGCTACATGCTTGATGAGTATAGAATATAGCTAACTATTTGACTAACTATCTCCTTATGTAAAATAGAGAGCGTAAAGATCCTTACAGTCCCAGAATCAAATCTAGTTTCAAATACAGATTGTCCAGCAGAAGAGCAAATAACGACGTTTCGTGGCCAGTTAACGCATTAACTCTACCATTCTCAAGGCATATACATCACTTGGCACTATAAGTTTTTGCTGTCTGCTTAAGCCTCACACTTAACTGCATGGACAATCTTTCCTCCCATATTTCTGCCACATTTACTCCCTAGGATTCGAGTTTTGGACCTTGTTTTGAGTGTATGTGATTTGTATTCCTTAAACCGGGATTTTTGCTAGGGCTTTCTTCAGATTCGGCCTTGCCTTCTGCTAGTGGTCCCACACTACCAAGCGCACAGCGGACTTTCACCGCCAATTTAAAACATATGTTGGCACACAACAAAGGAGCTACTGGCTTGTATCTTGCCAGTAGCTCCTTTTGTTTTTAATGAGTTTCTACGTCCTGTGCTCCCTTTTCTCGCATTATTGACGCTGCATCTTCGGTATCATCTGATTCAAGTATTACTAATATATGACCTTGCTGTACTTTAGACTCGTAATGCTTACTTCTTTCTTCTGGAATCCCATAATCTACTAATCCTCCTGCTACTCCACCTGTCAGAGCTCCAGTCAATATTCCTGCCATAGGCCCAGCTGCAATAATAGGTCCTAATCCCGGAATTATCAGAGCTCCTGCACCAACAGCTAGCCCCGCTAGTCCACCTAAAGCTCCTCCTGTCAATGTACCATCAGTTAAATTCTGGTCTTCAAAAGAAAGTTCTCTTTCTTTGTTTGCTGAAGTTTCTGTGTTAAAGCCAGTATCACTATATTTTTGTCTATATTCATTACTTTCCACTCTATAATTGTTATCTTCAGCTTCGGGCTGATATTGTTGACCTTCTTGCTCATCTTTAGCAACAACAGAAATTTCACCAGCGAATTGATCTTGTCTTAAAGTTTTAACAGTCTCCTCCGCCTGTTGCCTTGAACTAAACACACCTATAACTTTTTGTGTCATAATAAAATACCTCCTCTTTTTAGATATCGTTATTATCTTATCCGAGGAAGGCAAAAATTATTTTATTCTTGATCAACATTTACAATTATGGTATCTTGCCCAATTTTTTTTATTGATTTCCACGGTATATTTACATTTTTAGTATTACCTGAAAGCGTATTCCAGACGTTAGCTTTATCAGGAATAATCAACTCCTTTATATTGCCTGATTCAATATCTATAACTAAGTCACAATTACCTACAACACCTAGTTTTTTTCCATCGGAATAATTTATTATTTCTTTGCTGTCCAGATCAGAAAAACGCACGATTATTAGCCCCCTTTTTTACCCTTTAACTGCATAAGTCTGTTGATCTTATTATCCATCTCCATACTAAGTTTAATTATGTGTTGATTATCTAGTTTAGTATTAGATTTGTAACTTTTATTTAAAAGTTTTCTTAACTCTTCTATCTCCTTAATAAGATCAACTCTCTCTTTACCAAAATGGGTCATAATTTCACCTGCTTTTTAACTTGTTTAATGTTTATAATTTCTTTAATAATGTTATTAATACCTTTAATTATTTAAAATTTTGTTTTAATTCTCCGAAGTTGCCTTTATGATAATTAGGACAAAGCATCTTCTCCATATCAACAATCTCATAACCTTTATCCCTAATGCCTTTAATCATCATTTCTAAGGCTTGGGGAGTTTGTTCTGTAGGGTGCATTAAAATAATTGCACCATTATGGATATTATCAAGGATTCTATCTGCCATATTTTCAGAACCGGGCCGTTGCCAGTCTATGGTATCTAAACTCCATAAAACATTTACCATATCAGTATCAGAAGCTGTTTTAAAAATTCTCTTTTCTTTTTCTCCGTATGGAGGGCTAAAGTAAACTGGCCTTTTATCTATAACATTTTCTATAGCAGTGTTTGTTTTCTCTATTTCTTCAATAATTTCTCTTTCTGGAATTTTGCTCATATAAGGATCAGAATATCCGTGATTGCCAATAACATGGCCGCCCTTATGTATTTTCCTCACTATGTCTTCGTTTTCATCAGCCCACTTACCAACTAAAAAAAAGTTTGCTTGACAATCGTTATCTTCCAATATATCTAGCATCTCTAATAAATATTCTGTTCCCCAAGAAACATTTATCACAAAAGAAGCCATTTTTTTAGTGGGGTGCCCTTGATAAATTGGAATATCAGAAAAATCATTCACTTTCGTTTCAGGAAAAATTGTGTTTAGCACTGGTTGCACAGATTCTCCTTTAGAAGAGCTAATAATTTTTTCTGCAGTTTTTTCCACATTTAACTCAAAACCGTTTAAATGTGGTATTAAGCTTTGGGTTTCAGGATCTATATATGCTTCTGAGGGCTCTATATAGTAATTATTAGCTACTGAATTAAGATAATTTTCAACTTCTTCCTTTTTTACCCCACCCAAATCAAATTCACCAAAAAATACGTTTTGGCTCACAGTAGTTGCAGAATTATAAATAGATAAACCTGCTAACAATATTATTAAATGAAATTTAAGTAAAAAGATTATTACTAATGTTTTAAACTTTATAGTTTTGATATAATATTTCATTTGTTCACCTCCTATAAATAATATTATTTATAGGAGGTGTAAGGTATTCACTAAAAAAAAAAAGCATCTATTTATAAGATGCTTTTTTATACTATTCATTTTTTTGTTCTTCTTTAAGAATAGCCTTACGCGACAGATTGACTCTTCCTTTATCATCTATATCGGTAACCTTAACCTCTATAGTGTCTCCTAATTTTACAATATCTTCAGTTTTATTAACTCTTTCTAAATCTAGTTGAGAGATATGAATTAGTCCCTCTTTGCCAGGAAGCACCTCAGCAAATGCACCATATTTCTCCACTCTAGTTACTTTAGCTTGATAATTTTTCCCGACCTCAACTTCTGCAGTCAAGTCTTCAATTATTTTTAAAGCCTTATCTCCAGATTCCTGATCTACAGCTGCTATAAATACTTTACCATCAGGCTCAATATCGATTTTAACACCTGTTTGTTCGATAATTTGGTTAATCATTTTACCGCCAGGACCAATTACGTCTCTAATTTTGTCAGGATTAATTTTAAATTGAATAATTTTAGGTGCATACTTAGAAAGTAATTTATTTGGTCTTTCTATCGTTTGCAGCATTTTATCCATTATTTTTAGATAGTTTTTCTTTCCTAACTTAATTGCATTTGATAAAATTTCTTTATTTATTCCAGCGACTTTAATATCCATTTGCAACGCTGTAATACCATCTTGAGTTCCTGCAACTTTAAAATCCATATCTCCCAAGAAATCTTCCATTCCTTGGATATCAGTTAGCACTTGATATTTATCATTACCTATGACAAGACCCATAGCTATACCAGATACCGGTTTTTTTAAGGGAACTCCAGCTTGCATTAAAGATAGCGTACTAGCACAAACACTCCCCATAGAAGAAGAGCCGTTTGATTCTAGAACTTCTGAAACTAACCTAATTGTATAAGGGAATTCCTCTTCGGAAGGAATCATAGGCTCTAAAGCTCGCTCTGCTAAAGCTCCATGACCAATCTCCCGCCTTCCTGGCCCCCTCATAAATCCAGGCTCCCCAACGCTGAAAGGTGGAAAGTTATAGTGGTGTATATAGCGCTTAGATTCCTCTAAATCAATTCCATCTAAAATTTGGACATCACCTAAAGGTCCTAAAGTACAAACACTAAGAACTTGAGTTTGTCCCCTTTTAAACAACCCTGATCCATGAGTCCTTGGCAAAATGTCAACTTCACACGTAACCGGCCTAATTTCATCAGGTGTGCGTCCATCCGGTCGTAGACCATCATTAAGGATACTGTTTCTAACTTCTTCTTTCACTATATTTGAAATCACTTCACTAATATCACTTTGCTTTTCTGCAAAATCATCACCATAAAATTCTTCTAACTGCTTAAAAACATCATCTTTAACATTTTCTATATTCTCTTCTCTCTTTTGCTTGTCAAAAGTCTGAATTGCTTCTTTTAGAGAATTAGAAGCTAACGACCTTACTTTTTGTTCAGCTTCTAAATCCACACTATGTAGCTGAACTTCCATCTTTTCTTTACCTATTTCCATGATAATTTCTTTTTGGAATTTTACAATCTTTTTAATCTCTTCATGAGCTTTCATTAAAGCATCTAAAATTAAATCTTCAGAAACTTCATTAGCTCCTGCCTCCACCATCATGATAGCATCTTCTGTACCAGCTACAGTCAAATTTAGGTCAGTGTTATCACGTTGTTCGGAGGTTGGATTTATTATAATTTCATTATTGACTAATCCAACTGAAACAGCTCCAACAGGTCCATCAAATGGAATATCTGAAATGCAAAGGGCTATTGAAGCCCCATTAATTGCTGTAATTTCAGGAAGGTTATCCTGATCAACAGACATAACAGTGCATACTACATGAACTGCATTTCTAAACCCGTCTGGAAACAGTGGCCTTAAAGGCCTATCCGTTAACCTTGCTGCAAGAACAGCTTTTTCAGAAGGTCTTCCCTCCCTTTTTATAAAGCCACCTGGTATTTTCCCAACTGCATACAATCTTTCTTCATAATCAACTGTTAATGGGAAAAAATTAACTCCTTCTTTGGCTTCTTTTGATGCTGTAGCGTTGACTAATACTGAGGTGTCACCATACTTTAACATTGCAGAACCATTCGCTTGCTGAGAGTATTTTAGCGTTTCAACGACCAAATCTCTTCCAGCAAAATTATAAGTATAAGTTTTGCTCATTATTTTCCTCCTTTCAGATAATATTATCCCTTTATACAGAGATAATATGCCTATACAACTATTTTGAATTTATTGAATTAAAAATAAAGCGGGATTTCCCCCGCTTTATTTACTTTCTGATGTTTAGCTTTTGAATTAAGGTTCTGTATCTTTCGATATCTTTGTCTTTTAAATAGTTCAAAAGATTACGTCTTTTACCAACCATTTTAAGAAGACCTCTTCTAGAATGAAAGTCCTTTTTATGGGTTTTAAAATGGTCGTTTAATTGATTAATCCTATGTGTTAAAACTGCAATTTGTACTTCTGGAGATCCTGTATCCCCTTCATGAGTTTTAAACTCTTCAATTACTTTTTGTTTGTCAAAAGTCATAATTTTTCACCTCCTATTTTTACTCCGTTAGCCCAGAATACCGTCGGTGAGTCGATAAACAGAGCATAAGGAAATTACATAAAGAATTTTATCATATAAATCCCTAAATGTAAAGAAATACTAACATAGAATTTCTTTAGACCTTATTATATCCTCATTTACCTGAGTTATGAGTTTCTGTTTACTGCAGAATTGTTTTTCTTCTCGCAAAAATTGTATTAATTTTAGAGTTATTTTTTTCCCATATAAATTTTCCTCTAAACCAAAAATATGGACTTCTACTACAAGTTTATTGCTACCAATAGTTGGTTTAGTTCCGAAGTTAGCAACTCCTGAGAAAGTTTCCGTACCTACTATTACTTTAACAGCATATACACCTTTTTTAGGAAATAATAAATTGCTGGGTAGATAAAAATTGGCAGTAGCAAAACCGAATTTTTTTCCTAATCCCAGCCCCTTAACTACTACACCAGTATATAAAGGATAATCTCCTGAAATATTATTATAAAGGGCAATATCCCCATCAAGCAGTGCTTTTCTAAGAACAGTACTTGATGCTATTAAACCATTAAAAGTTACTGCCTCCACAACCTCGGTAGAAAATTGTTGATACTTTTTTAAAAACTCACCATTACCTTCTCCTTTTTTGCCAAACGCAAAGTCATATCCTATCACAACGCCTTTACAATTAAGCTTATCTATTAAAATATCTTGAACGAATTCGAAAGCGGAAATGTTAGAGAATTGATGAGTAAAAGGTATTATTATTAAATAATCAACTCCGGTTTTTCTCAACTTTTCTATTTTAACTTCCAATGAATTTACAATTTTAAAGTCTGATACAAACAATGATTGTGGATGGGGAAAGAAAGTAATTAATACAGATTTACCCTCTCCTTTGATCGCTTTTCTCTGTACCTTCTCTACTAATAGCTTATGACCTTTGTGATAACCATCAAAATTGCCTATGGTAACATAAGAACGTTCTTTAAATGGTGATATGTTATCTATGCCAAATATTACTTCCATTCCACCCCTCCTCTTTAAAAATATACTTTTTCAGGGATTAAGACATTATTTTTAACTCGAGCTAAGGCTAAAAATTCTCCTGCAGTGTTATAAACTCTTGCTACTCCCTTTACTTCTGAATTTATAGCAACTTTTCTGCCATGAATTATAGAATCACTACTGGGTTCATTTAGAACCAGCTTTGGAAAATGAACCAGTGCTGAATCTATGGGCAACATAATATCAAAAACATTTTCTCTTTTTATTTTTGACAAAGGGATAGCAGTATCAATTTCAAATGGCCCAACTTTTGTTCTTAATAAAAATGACATTACACCACTAGTGCCTATTGATTCACCTATATCGGTACATAAGGTTCTTATGTATGTTCCTTTAGAACAAGTTACATCAATATAGAATTTTTTACAATCAAAAGGTTTCTCTAACAACTTAATATTATATATCTTAACCTTTCTAGTAGGAATATCAACTTCTTCACCTTGTCTATAGTATTCATATAATTTTTTACCTTTTACTTTTATAGCTGAGGCCATAGGAGGAGTTTGATTAATTTCGCCTGTAAACTTTTCTAGTATATTGTTAAGTTCATTTTTGCTTAATGAAAAATTATCTGGCAGCTCTTTTTCAATAACATTTCCATATAGGTCTCCTGTGTCTGAAGTTTTCCCTAGAGTTACTTCAGCTCTATAAACCTTGTCAAAATCTAAGACATATTGACTAACTCTCGTTGCTTTGCCAACACATATAGGCAGCACACCAGCAGCATTAGGATCTAATGTGCCAGTGTGCCCAACTTTTTTTATGCCTAACTTTTTTCTTATTTCAGCTACCACTTGATGTGAAGTTTTACCTGGTGGTTTTAGTACATTTAATATGCCATTCATTTTATTCGTTTAACTTCCCTTCTACAGTCTTTAGAACATCTGCTAAAATTTTTTTATGAGATTGGGCTTTTAAACTAAAGCCAGCTGCTTTTTTATGTCCTCCGCCACCAAAATCGCGACATATTTCACCCACATCTAGGGTACTGGTAGACCTAAAGCTAAACTTTAGAAGCTCAGGTTCACATTTTATCAAAATAGCAACTTCTACTCCATCTATATTTCGGAGATACTCTACAAGGTCGTCAATTTGTTGAAAATCACTAAGTCCATGTACTAAAAGGTCGTTTTTTTCGGCAACGAGGACTGCTACTCTATTATTTATATAAAGTTTGATGTTGTTTAAAAAGTAAGATAAAACTTTATAGTGACTTATGCTTTTTTTCTCCAAGTTTTGTTTAAATACACTGGGGTTTACCCCAGATTCTAGCAACTCACTTGCGATAGCATGGGTATCTGAACTAGTATTCTCATATGAGAAAAAACCAGAGTCTGTTACAATCCCTAAATAAAGAGTGTTGGCTATAGGTTGGGTTATGGGCACTTTTAAGGTCTTTAATATTTCGAAAATAAGCTCAGCTGTTGCTACTTTACTATCATCACAATAGTTGATATCAGCAAAACAGGTATTTTTAGGATGATGGTCAATATTTATCGACATAGTAAAAGCTGAAATCTCTACTCCTTGATCAGTTAAACGCTTTTCATCACTACAATCTAGAGCTATTATACAGCTATCAAGATCAGATGGCTTGCCAAGGGAAATCAAACTAGTTTCTTCTATAAATTTAAATTGCTCAGGCAGAGTATCTGTACAGTACATTGATACTGTTTTACCTAAAAACCTTAACCCTAAACCCAGGGCTATTATAGAACCTATGCTATCTCCATCAGGCCCAGGATGAGCAACTAAGGAAAATTTACTGCTTTTATTAAGCTGATTAATTAAAGTATTTAAACTATCTTTCATCATGAATATCCTTTAATAATTTATCTATCTTATTACCATACTCTAAAGAATAATCAAACTTAAAATATAACTCTGGTACATGTCTCACCTTTAAACGTTTCCCCAACTCTGAGCGAATAAATCCCTTAGCCTTTTCTACTCCTGTTAGGGTATCTTTTTTTTCTTGTTCACTGCCATACACTGTGAAAAATATAGTCGATTCTCTTAAGTCACTTGTTACATCAACACTTGTAATTGTTAAAAATCCAACTCTTGGATCCTTTAAGCGTTTTTGGATAATGTCGTTAATTTCTATTTTTATAGCTTCTCCTAACTTCGTTGCTCTTTGAGACATAATAATCACCTCATTTAAACTGGTTTTACTTCTTGTTCAGTAAAGCACTCCACCATATCACCGTCTTTTACATCATTAAAGTTTTCCAATAAAATCCCACACTCATACCCTGTGTTTACTTCTTTAACATCATCCTTAAACCTCTTAAGAGTATCCAGCTTTCCTTCGTATATCACAATGCCATCTCTTATTAAGCGTACTCCGTAACCCTTAACCATTTTTCCTTCTGTAACATAACTACCAGCTATAGTTCCTATTTTTGATGCTTTAAAGGTTTGTCTTACTTCTGCTTTCCCTACAAATACTTCTTCATATTCAGGCTCTAAAAGACCTTGCATTGCTTTTTTTACATCTTCTATAGCATCGTAAATTATTCGGTAAAGTCTTAAGTCCACGCCATCTTTTTTAGCTGTTTTTTGTGCACTTGTATCTGGTCGAACATTAAAACCTATTATTATAGCTGATGATGCTGAAGCTAGCATCACGTCATTTTCATTGACTGCTCCTACCCCGGTATGAATAACTTTGACATTTACCTTTTCATCAGACAATTTTTCTAATGAATGCTTAATTGCTTCGCAGGACCCTTGCACATCAGCTTTAACAATTATATTTAAATCTTTAATTTCCCCTTCTTGAATAGACTTAAATAAATCATCTAAAGATACAGCTGAATTGTTTTGCATCAGCTCATTTTTGTCTTTGTTTAATTTTTGTTGTGCTAGGTTCCTAGCTGTTTTATCGTTTTCCATTACCCTAAAAGACTCACCTGCCTGTGGGGCTTCTGACAAACCTAAGATTTCCACAGGTGTTGAAGGCTTAGCTTTTTTTATATTTTTGCCTTTGTCGTTGATCATTGCTCTAACTTTACCATAAGCTGTACCACTTGCTATGGAATCACCAACATGCAGTGTACCTCTTCGAATTAGTACAGTAGCAACTGGTCCTCGACCTTTATCAAGTTTAGATTCAATTACCGTACCACTGGCAAGGGCATTTGGGTTAGCTTTTAACTCCTGCATTTCTGAAACTAAGACAATCATCTCTAGCAAATTGTCTATCCCTTCACCTTTTAAAGCAGAAACTTCTGCAAAAACAGTATCTCCACCCCATTCTTCAGGTACAAGGTTATAGTTTGCCATTTCTTGTTTAATTTTATCTACGTTAGCAGTGGGTCTATCTATTTTGTTTACCGCTACTATAATCGGTACCCCGGCAGCTTTTACATGATTGATCGCCTCAACTGTTTGAGGCATAACTCCGTCGTCTGCCGCCACTACTAAAATTGCTATATCTGTCACTTGAGCACCTCTTGCCCGCATTGCAGTAAAAGCTGCATGCCCAGGTGTGTCTATAAATGTAATTTTATTTTCATTAGCTCGGACTTGATATGCACCTATATGTTGGGTTATCCCCCCAGCTTCACCAGTTGTTACTTTTGTATTTCTAATTGAATCTAAAAGAGTGGTTTTACCATGATCCACATGCCCCAAAACAGTGACCACTGGCGAACGTGGTTTTAAATCTTCTGGCTTGTCGTCAAAATCAAGTTCATCAACTTTTTCCTCTTCTTCAGATTTAACTTCAACAGTAACATCAAACTCTAACGCTACCAATTCCACTGTTTCAACATCTAAGGATTGATTTAAAGTTGCCATAATTCCTAAAGACATCAATTTTTTAATTATCTCTGTAGAGCTAACCTGTAACTGTTCTGCTAACTCTGCAACTGTTATACTATCACTTGTTAAAACTACTTTATTATTCATTTGATCATCCTTTGTTATCTGTGATTGTTCGTTCTTTTTCTGCTTATTTCTACCTCTTTTTTTATTTTTTGTTTTGTTTTTTTTGCTTTGGTCTTTTTGATCTTCTGTATTCTCTATTAAAGTCTCTTTTGTATCTTTTTTATCGATATTGTCATTGTTTTTTTCTTCCTGAACTTTAATAAACAAATCATAAACATAACTAACATCTTCTTCAGAAAGAGTGCTCATATGATTTTTTACATTTATCTTTGTTCCTTGCAAGCGCTCCACTAGTTCTTTACTAGAAACTGATAAGTCCCGAGCCACTTCATATACTCTATACTTTTTTGACATAGTTAACCCCCCCAATTATTCTACACTGTATTTTCCACCTTCCCATTTTTTTAATATGGCTTTTGCAAATCCTTTATCAACTATAGAAACTACCGTAGTATTACTTTTTCCTAAAGCATTTCCTAATTGTTTTTGGTTGAATTTTTCAATTATGGGAATATGCATTGAATTTGCTTTCTTATAAAAATTATCTTTTGTATTATTGCTAGCATCTTCTGTAATTATAATTAACTTAGCTTTTTTTGCTTTAATACTTTTTTCCACTGCTGTGCTACCAAGACTTAATTTGCCAGCTTTTCGAGCAAAGCCCAAAAGGGATATCACTTTAGCCTATCTTCCAAAATTTGATAAACATCTTCTGGCACAGCAGTTTTTAGTGCTTTGTCAAGTCTTTTTGATTTATAGGCCTTCTTAAAACATTCTAGTTCTGGACAAATGTATGCACCTCTTCCAGGCTGTTTACCTGTAGGGTCAATAAAAATATCTTCTTCTTGTGTTTTTACTACTCTAATAAATTCTTTCTTTGCCTTCATTTCTTGACATCCGATACACATGCGTTTAGGAACCTTTCTCTTTCTCACTTTGCCACCACCTTAAAACTTATTAGTTTAGTTGACTTTCACATTTAATATCAATTTTCCATCCTGTCAACTTAGCGGCTAATCTAGCATTTTGACCTTCCTTACCTATAGCTAAAGATAGTTGATCGTCTGGAACTATAACAGTGCTAACTTTCTCTTTCTCGTCAGGTATAACATCTAATACCTTTGATGGACTTAAAGCTTGTGAAATGTACTCTTTAGGATCTTCACTATACTTAATTATATCGATTTTTTCTCCTCTAAGCTCTGAGACGATAGCTTGTACCCGCATCCCTTTAGGACCTACACAAGCACCAACTGGATCTACATCAGGATTGGATGATACGACTGAAATTTTTGAGCGATACCCCGCTTCTCTTGAAACTGCTCTTACTTCAATTATACCTTCATGTATTTCAGGAACTTCTCTTTCAAATAACCTTTTTACCATCCCCGGATGACTCCTCGACACAAAAATCTGTGGTCCTTTTGAAGAATTTTTCACCTCTAAAACATAGGCCTTAATATTTTGGTTCATATTATAATCTTCACCTTCTATTTGCTCTGCTGGTGGTAATATAGCTTCGGTTTTTCCCAAGTTGATAAACACATTTTTCTGTTCAATCCTTTGTATAAGTCCAGATACAATATCCTCTTCCCGGTCTACAAACTCCTCATAAACAATCGTTCTTTCCGCTTCCCTGAGCCTTTGAACAACAACCTGCTTAGCTGTTTGGGCTGCTATCCTTCCATACTTTTTAGGTGTAACATCAACTTCCATTTTATGCCCTATTTCTGCTAACTTAGAGATGCTGCGAGCATCCTGTAATGAAATTTCAAAGTTTGAATTTTCTACTACCTCCACTACTTCCTTTGTAGCAATTAACTTAACAACACCCTCATCTTTGTTTATTTTCACTGCTACATTTTCTACATTGCCAAAATCTTTTTTATATGCCGCCAGCAAGGCTGCTTCTAAAGCATCGTACATCACATCTTCTTTTACACCTTTTTCCCTTACTATATCAGTTATTGCTTGTAAAAACTCATTACTGTCCATTTAGGGACACCTCCTAAAACTTTATTGTTAACTTAACATTAGCAACTTCATCATAGTTGAGCACATATTCTTCTTCTTTTTCTTCATCCAATATATGTATTTTATTGTTGACCAGTCCTTCTAAAATCCCCACAAAAAGTTTTTTACCGTTTATTTTTTTATAGGTCTTAACCTGAACTAAGTGCCCCTTAAAACGTGAAAAGTCTTCTGGTTTCTTTAGAGGACGTTCTAAACCCGGTGATGAAACTTCTAAAAAGTATTGCTCTTTAATGGGATCAATATCATCTAAATATTCACTTATCTTTTCGTTTACTTTAGCACAGTCTTCTGTTGTCAATTCACCATCTAAATTTTCTATAAAAACACGTAGATAGCTATAACCACTTTCTTTGACTAATTGCACGTCTACAAGGTTAAAACCCAGCTCTTCAGCTATTACTCGTACATAACTTGTTATTTGAACAAGGACATCCTTTTTCATTTTTTTCACCTCTTAAAGTATCATATATAACAATAAAGAGTGGGGATGCCCCACTCATACAGTACTCCTATTAGATTGTACCATTTTTTAGGGAGCATTGCAACTAACTAAAATAAAGAGAGTTGGTTAGTTTCAGGTAAATCTTTTAAACAACCAAGTTCCTTTAGAGTTGAAATAACAGTTTTTGATAATTTAGTCCTTTTTTTCATATCTTCAATAGATAAAAATTCTCTATTATTTCTAGCATCTAAAACAGTTTTCGCTGCATTTAGACCTAAGCTTGGTACTGAAACTAAGGGGGGAAGTAAGTTGTTATCATCGATGATAAATCTATTATCATGTGATTTATAAATATCTACGGGCAGGAATTCAAACCCTCTTAAATACATCTCTAAACAAATTTCCAACATAGTTAAAGTTGATTTTTCTTTTGCTGTCATGTTATTACCCAATGATTTAAGTTCTTTTAGTTTAGCTTTTATTCCTTTAAGGCCTTCTTTTACTAAAGTTACATCAAAGTCTGTAGCCCGTACTGAAAAATAGGCACAATAAAAAGCTATAGGATGATGCACCTTAAAATAAGCTATTCTAAACGCCATCATTACATAAGCAACAGCATGAGCTTTAGGAAACATATATTTAATCTTTTTACATGAGTCGATATACCACTGAGGTACATTATGATTTTTCATAGCTGATAAAAACTCGTCTGTCAGTCCTTTACCTTTTCTTACTGACTCCATTATTTTAAAAGCCATAGACGGTTCAAGGCCTTTGTGTAATAAATAAGTCATTATATCATCACGAGTGGAAATAACTTGTGACAAGGGGGCAATATTATTCTTTACAATATCTTGAGCATTATTCAGCCATACATCTGTTCCATGCGATAAACCACTTATCCTAAATAGTTCTGATAATGTAGTTGGCTTGGTGTCCACTAACATTTGACGAACAAAAGATGTTCCAAATTCTGGTATTCCCATGCTCCCTACTTCAGAGCCTAGTTCTTTAGAATCTATTCCTAAAGCTTTAGTTGAAGAAAACAAAGACATTGTTTTGGGGTCATCTAAAGGTATTTTTTGAGCGTTAACGCCGGTCAAGTCTTCTAGCAGCTTTATTACTGTAGGATCATCATGACCTAGTATATCGAGTTTTAATAATCTACTACTTATAGCATTATAATCAAAGTGGGTGGTTATAGTATTTGACTTTTTATCATCTGCCGGGTGTTGAATAGGACAAAAATCATAGATGCTTTTATCATTGGGTACAACCATGAGTCCGCCAGGATGCTGTCCCGTAGTGCGTTTAATCCCACTACATCCACTGACTAAACGATTTGTTTCTGCATTCCGTTTAATGAGGTCTTTATCCGAAAGATAGTTTTTAACAAATCCAAAAGCAGTTTTTTCAGCAATTGTTGAAATTGTTCCCGCCTTAAAAACATATCCTGTGCCGAATAATTCTTCTGTATACTTATGTGCAGTTGCTTGATATTCTCCTGAGAAGTTCAAGTCAATATCTGGTACTTTATCTCCATCAAAACCAAGGAAAACTTCGAAAGGTATATCATGACCATCTTTAACAAAGGTTGTATTACATTTAGGACAATCCTTATCGGGTAAATCAATACCTGTTCCAACCGAACCATCTTCAATGAATTGACTATATTTGCAATTAGGGCACCTATAATGAGGGGGAAGTGGATTAACTTCTGTTATATCTGTAAATGTGGCAACTAAAGATGATCCAACTGAACCCCTAGAACCAACTAAGTAACCATCACTAAGTGACTTTGTAACAAGCTTATGGGAAATGTAGTATATTACCCCAAAACCATGCTTTATTATAGAACCTAGTTCCTTTTGTAGTCTTTTAGTTACTATCTCAGGAACTGACTTCCCATATAATTCCTCACTTTTCTCTTTACACATTCTTTTAATCTCGTCGTCTGCATTATCTATTTTAGGAGTAAAAAGACCATCTGGAATGGGTTTTAACTCTTCTATCATATCAGCTATTTTCCCAGGGTTTTCTATTACGACCTCTTGCTGAGTTTCTTTAGGAAGATAAGAAAAATCAGATAACATTTCATTGGTTGTTTTAAAATATAATGGTGGCTGCCTATCAGCGTCAGAAAATCCTTGGCCAGTCATAAGTATTTCTCTATAGATGTTGTCATGATTATCTAAAAAATGTACATCCCCAGTAGCAACCACTGGCTTGTTTAATTTTTTCCCTAAAGATATAATTTTTTTGTTTATTGATTCAATCTGTTCTTTACTGCTTAAAATATCTTTTTCAATTAGAAACTGATTGTTTTTAACAGGTTGTATCTCCAAGTAATCATAAAACTGTGCAGTTTCTTTTATAATATTCTCTTCTTCATTATTTAAAAACATTTGAAAAATTTCTCCTGCTTCACAAGCAGAGCCAATTATCAAACCGTTAGACAGATTTTTAATTAACGTTTTACTTAGTTTAGGCTTTTTATAAAATAGTTTTGTATGAGCTAATGATATAAGCTTATATAAGTTTTTTAACCCTTCATAATTTTGGGCTAATATTATACAGTGGTATGTTTTTTTGCCTTTTAGTTTCTTTTCAGAAGGAATTAAAGAAAGGGATTTTAAAGTTAAAAACCCTAAATCCTTACTTTCTTTAAAAAGTCTAAGAAGCAAAAATGCTGTAGCTTTACTATCATCTTCAGCTCTATGATGGTTTTCCAGGTTTATATCATAATGATTAGCCAACGTCTTTAACTTAAAATCACTAACTCCTAAAACTAATAATCTGCTTAGATTCAAAGTATCTAAAGCGAGGTACTTAAAATCAATCTCTTGTTTTTTACAAGCAGAGTCAAGAAAACCTAAATCAAATTTTGCATTATGAGCTACTAGTATAGCTCCTTTACAAAAATCAATAAATTTAGGAAGTACATCATTGATAGAAGGAGCCTCTTTTACATTTTCTTCAGTTATTCCAGTTATTTCTGTGATTTTGGGAGGTATATTTTTGTTCGGTTTTACAAAAGATGAAAAACTGTCAGTAATTTCTCCATTATTAACTTTAACAGCTCCTATTTCAATAATTTCATCTGTCTTATTGTTTAAGCCTGTAGTTTCAAAGTCTAAAACTACAAAAGAACAGTTTTCATAATCCTTGTCATTTAACATAGAAGTATCTCCAAAAAAAACATCATTTTTTTCGTCATCAACTAAATATGTTTCCACTCCGTAAATGATTTTTATATCAAGATTTTCACTAACTTCAGCTGCTTCCGGAAATGATTGAACAACGCCATGATCTGTTATAGCAATAGCTTTGTGCCCCCAGTTGGAAGCTCTTTTAATCAGCTCTGAAACAGTCACTGTGGCATCCATTGTGCTCATTTTCGTATGAGAATGTAACTCTACTCTCTTTTTTTCTGCCTCATCGTTCTTCGCTACAGGTTGAAATCTATTAATTGAAAAAGGAGAAAAAGTTAGTTCTTGAGTATATTTATCCGTTTGAACATATCCAAAAACTTTTATATAGTCACCCTTATTTAAATTAGGACGCTGTTGTCCATCCTCTAAAAAATATTTACATGTAATAGAATCAGTATTATCAGTGATATCAATGGTAAGTAAAGTCCTTCCGGTTCTAAATTCTAAAACCTCTACATTAAAAACTAAGCCAGCTACACAAACATTTTTATCTTCTTCTAGTATTGTTGATATATCAACAGGAGTTGCAGTAATCTGCTTCCCTATGACAACATCGCCTTCCCTTGGAGAAGTTCCTTGTGAAGATATGGACTTGCTTTCTTTTATTTTCTTTTCTAAAGATTTTATATAAGTCACTTCATCTTCTTTATGGTTGTTAGACACTTTTTTAGTGTCATGCTTTTTTTCCGATAGATTAATTAAAACCCTTGCTTCAGCTTTTATTTTCTTCAGAAAATATTTTTCTAACCATTTATCTAACCCATTTTTGAGGGCATAAAAATGATGTATTTTATTTGGTATAGATAACTTAACTACCTTACCTTCTACAGTTAAAGACCACATTTGAGTACTACCTTTAAACGTTGTATACTCATTTTCTATTTTCTCTAAAATATGTTCTTTATTTTTTTTTACTAAATATAAAAGAGTAGTCGACGGCAAGCTTTTTTGAATACAAAATTCTATTTTTACATCAGGTACTAAATTATTTAACTGTTTCTTTAGATTTATAACTGATTTTTCACAATAGTTTATTTCACTAATGAAAATAACCCATCGGTTGTGATGGGCGGAAACAGAAATCTTATTTATTTTAAGCTCTTTATTTGAAATCTGCTTTGCTTCCATAAAAATCCCCTAACTATCATAATTTACTTTTTGTACTCCCCTAATTGCTGCTAGTTCACCTAATAAGTGATGCAACGACACCTTAGGTGTAAGACCTAAAAACAGCATTATTTCCATATCCCCATTATCTACAGAGCTTAGAGATACATTTCTAATATCAATTTTATAACTACCTATTTGACTGGTGATTTCTCCTAGAATTCCAGGTCTATCTCTTACCTCTATTTTAACCTGTATACTTTGTTTAGTAAATACTAGTTTTTGTTCTAACTTAGAAAACAACATTAATACCACTACAATAAGTAGTGTTGTAGCTATAGCTATATAAATATAACCGAATCCCACTGCCATTCCAGTGGCAGATACGGCCCATAAACTGGCAGCAGTTGTTAAACCTCGAATAGATGACCCCTCTTTCATAATCGTTCCTGCACCTAAAAAGCCTATACCACTAACTATTTGTGCTGCTATTCTTCCAGGGTCCCCTACTTGAAAACTGTCATAAACCTGCCATGATATAATAGTAATTAAAGCAGAACCGACACAGACTAAAGCATGAGTACGAAAACCTGCTGGGTGGTTATTAGTTTCTCTTTCTAAACCTACTATACTTCCTAAAACAATTGCTAGTAACAGTGCACCAAAAAGTTGAATAGCTGTCATCTCTTCCTCCTCTTTTATCAAAAAATCCTAGGTTTAACTAGGATTTTTAATATAGTAGTGTACAATTTCCCAATACATTTTTAGTCTAGCCACAAAACCTTTGACAACCCCCAGTTTTTCTTCTTTCATAACATGGCTCATATCTGGAAGTTGAACTATTTGAATTTCAATATCATTATTTTCCACAAACCTAGTTAGTGCAAGTTCCACTCCAAACCTGGATACATCTAAGTCAGAAACTTTATTAAGTAGGTCCCTTTTAATCGCCCTTTGCCCCGATAAATAAGGGGCTACCCTTTGAGCTAGATCTGTAGTAGCTCTCCCTTGCGAAAAGACTCCTAAACTCATTAACTTATCACCATTTAACACCGGGTCTAATAAGTCTGCGACATGTTTATCTGTCAAGCCAATCAAATCCGCATCTAGAAATAGTATAATTTCTGTCTCACAACTTTTTAACCCCTCATTCATTGCTCCACCCTTACCTTTATTTTCGCTAAGTTCTATAACCTTAGCTCCATTCAACTTTGCTACTTCAGCAGTATCATCTATAGAGCCGTCACTTACCACTATAACTTCTGAGACATTTTTGTGACTTTTAACTACCTTAACAACATTGCCTATTGTTTTCCCTTCGTTGTAAGCTGGGATTATGCATGTAGCTGACAAATTAGTTTCCTCCTTTAGAAATAATTGTCTAAAGTCTCTACAACTTCCTCTACGTCAATTAGAGATTTCTCTTTATTATCTCTATACTTTATTTCCACTTTATTTTCTAATGCGTTTTTACCCACTACTATTTGAACTGGTACCCCTATTAGTTCATGATCCTTAAATTTTACTCCCACTCTTTCTTTACGGTCATCTAACATTACATCATACTTTATTTTAAGTTTGCTGTATAAGTCTTCCGCTAATTTATTTTGTTCTTCTTTTTTAGTATTTACTGGTATTATAGATACTTGAAAAGGAGCCAAAGCTTTTGGCCAAATTATTCCGTTTTCATCGTGGTTTTGCTCTATTACTGCTGCTAGTAAGCGATTAACACCTATGCCATAACACCCCATTAGTAAAGGTACTTCTTTTCCTTCTTTATTTAATACTGTAGCCTTTAGATTTTTAGAGTATTTATTGCCTAACTTAAAAATATGACCTACTTCAATACCTTTTGACTTACTTAACGGAGAATTACAGCTTGCACAAAGCTCCCCTTCATTTACTGAGCGTATATCTGCTGTAATGTTCGGGGTAAAGTCACGACCTATATTGCAGTTTATTAAATGAGTATCTTTTTTATTCCCACCTACCACAAAGTTCTTCATTTTCTCTACTTCTTTATCACAAATTATCGTTGCTCCTTGAAGGTATATAGGCCCTGTAAACCCTAACTCACTATTTATTGCTTTTATTTGAAGTCCATCTGCTGGTTCTAAATCGGTAGTGTTTAAGATTTTCTTTAGCTTTACTTCATTAATTTGATGATTTCCTTTTACTAAAACCACATATGTTTTCCCATGTGCCACATAGACCATGGATTTCACAATGTTACCAAGCTCTACTTCTAAAAAACTAGCTACATCATCAATACTGCTAACATCTGGTGTAACAACTTCTTTTAAATCTTTAGTGTTTTTTTCCGATTGACTTCCCATAGTTTGACTAATTGCTTTTTCAATATTTGCTGAATACCCACAGTTAGAGCAGTATATAATATCATCTTCTCCAACTTCACTAATTACCATAAACTCATGGGAATGAGAACCTCCCATGTTTCCAGAATCAGCATCTACAATTTGATATTTTAAATCAAGTCTCTCCAAGATACGCTTATATGCATTAAACATAATCTGATAACTGCTATCTAGTCCATCTTCTGAAAGATCAAAGCTATATCCATCTTTCATGATAAATTCTCTGCTGCGCATAACACCGAACCGTGGTCTTCTTTCATCTCTGTATTTTGTTTGAACTTGATACAATGTCATAGGCAAATTTTTATATGACTTTAAGTTATTTCTAACGATGTCAGTAAAAATCTCCTCATGAGTAGGACCTAAACAAAAATCTCTATCATGTCTATCTTTTAACCTAAACATCTCGTCTCCAAATTCATTCCATCTTTGAGATTCATGCCATAGCTCAGCTGGTTGGATAGCAGGGCCTAAAATTTCTAAACACCCAGATTCATCCATTTCATCTCGAATTATATTTTCCACCTTTTTCAATATTTTATAGCCTAACGGCAAATAAGTATAAATTCCTGATGCTTGCTTTCTAATTAAGCCAGCTCTTAACATTAACTGGTGACTAACAGTTTCAGCTTCGTTAGACGCTTCGCGAAGCGTTGGTAAAAAATACCTTGATGTTCTCATATAACTACCTCCTAAATAATAAAAATCTCCTCCCTAAGCTAGGGACGGAGATCCGCGGTACCACCCAAAATTGATACGAATATGTATCCTCTTTTACGGCTATAAAGCACCACCATGGACTTTAGAATTTGGTTCAATAGATTAGCAGATGAAGTTCTCAATCAATCTCCATTCCCTGTACTGCATAGACTATTTACTATTTTCTAATTTCGTCACCTAAATATTTGGAAATATTATATCATTTATTTTCCAATTTGTCAATTTCCACACAAAGCTCATCAAGTAATGCCGCATTAGGTACTGTTTTTATAACTTTACCTTTAGAAAATATTATTCCCTTTTCCTTTCCTCCTGCTATGCCTAAGTCAGCTTCTTTAGCTTCGCCAGGGCCGTTAACAACACAACCCATAACAGCAACTTTTATGTTGTTTTTATTGTGTTTGAGCTTTTCCATAACTTTTTTAGATAGATTTTCTATATCTACATCACAACGACCACATGTAGGACAAGAAATAACTTCAGTTTTTGTTTTGGATGTAGATAAATTTAAACTATGAATAATTTCATAGGCAACCTCTACTTCCTGAACTGGATCTCCCGTTAAAGATACTCTAATGGTATCCCCTATACCATTATATAATAGAGTGCCTATCCCAATGGCAGATTTAACTGTACCTGATTTATACAAACCAGCTTCTGTAACACCTAAGTGTAACGGGTATGGTAACTTCTGTGATAATTTTGTATATGCTTCTATAGTAGTAATTACGTCTGATGATTTTAAAGAAATGCAAATATCTATAAAGTCTAAGCTTTCCAAAACCTCCACTTCTCTTTGAGCAGCAATCACCATTTTTTCGGAAGTACTAATATCTTTTCTATCTACTAAGTCTTTAGACAAAGAGCCGCTGTTGACCCCGATTCGTATAGGAACTGAATTTTTTTTAGCTTTTTCAATAACCCTTACAACACTGTCCCTTCTCCCTATATTACCTGGGTTTATACGAACTTTGTCTATTCCATTTTCAATAGCTGCCAAAGCTAGTTTATAATCAAAATGGATATCTGCAACCAAAGGAATTTCAACATGCTTTTTAATATCTGCAATAGCCATTGCACTTTTTAAGTCCGGTATAGCCAATCTCACCACTTGACAACCAACTTCAGTAAGTTGCTTAATTTGATTAACAGTACTTTCAATATCACAAGTTTTTGTGTTGGTCATTGATTGAATTACTATGGGGTTATCCCCCCCTATTTTTAACTTTCCTACTTGTATTACTTTTTTTTCTTTTCGTTTAATCATATTTCACCTCAAGATAGTATCCTCATAATATCGTTATACATAACTATAACAAATAGCAGTAAAAGAAATAGGACACCGATAATGTGAACAAAACCTTCTTTTTCCGGATCAATTGGTTTACCTCTAACTCCCTCAATAATAAGAAATACTAGTCTACTGCCATCTAAAGCTGGAATAGGTAGTAAATTCAAAACACCCAAGTTTACACTTAAAGCTGCAGCAAATAATATCACGTTTGCTAAACCAAACCTCACAGTTTCTCCTACTAATGATACTATACCTACAGGTCCAGCTAAATCATCAATAGATCCTTCATCACCAAAGAATAAATCCCTTAAACCGTGAAAAATCATTCTGCCAACTACTGCAGTTTGTGATAATCCATATTTAATTGAGTCAACAAGCCCCAATCTTTCTAATGGTGGCATTATTCCGATTACTCCCCGCTGTCCTGTTTCATCATACTGTGGAACTACCGTAACATTTTGAATCTTATCATTTCGCATAATTTCAATATTTAAGCTTTGCTCCGGAGCAGCACTAATTTCTTCTACAATGTCTTCCCATGAGTTTACCTCTTGTTGGTCAATGCTTATTATTACATCACCAGATTCTAAACCTGCTTGGTCAGCTACATCCCCTTTAACAACTCTTCCTATTTCACCAGCATTAGTAGCTAATCCAAATGCAAAAGCTACTAACATAAAAAGTAAAATAGCCAGCAGAAAGTTCATAAGTGGACCAGCTAAAACAAATAAAAATCTTTCGCCAACAGTCTTAGATTGCATGCTACCTTCTTTTGAACGCTCATCCTCATCTTCCCCAAGTACTCTTACATAGCCACCTAGGGGAAATAATCTTATGGCGTATAATGTCTCAGCTTTTTGAAATTTTGCTATTGCAGGACCAAAACCGATAGCAAAATCTTTAACATGCATTCCAACAGCTTTTGCCACTAAAAAATGTCCAAGCTCATGTACTGTTATTAGTACACCTAAAACAATAACAGCTACAATAATTGACATCTAATCACCCCTTAATCAATCCCAATGTACTTTCTCTTGCCCAATTGTCTATGTCTAATACCTCACTTAAAGTAGGATGCTGAATATTCCTATGCATAGAAAGAACTTTTTCAATGATTTTAGATATGTCATTAAAGTTTATTCTACCACATAAAAACGATTCCACACATACTTCATTTACCGCATTTAGCACAGCTGGATTACTACCACCTGTCTTTATTGCTTCAATACATAAAGACAAACCATTAAATGTTTCATAGTCCGGCCGCTCAAACGTCAAGTTTTGATCAAAAATATCAAGCCTTTTGAAATTATTCATGAATCTTTCGGGATAAGAAAAGGCATAACTTATTGCCATTCTCATATCCGATGGCCCCATCTGAGCAATAATGTTTCCGTCGCTAAAACAGACTGCAGAGTGTATTATACTTTGAGGATGAATTACAACTTCAATTTGATCTAAACTCAGATCAAAGAGCCATTTAGCTTCAATTATTTCCAGACCTTTATTTATCATAGTTGCTGAATCTATAGAAATTTTACTACCCATATCCCAGTTAGGATGTTTCAACGCATCTTGAGGAGTTATTTTTTCAAGTTCAGCAGATTTTTTACCGCGAAACGGTCCACCTGATGCTGTTAAATAGATATTTTCAATAAATTTAGAAGAGTTACCTTGTATTGCTTGGAATATGGCAGAGTGTTCACTATCTACCGGTAATAAAGGATTATTGTTGTTTTTAACTAACTCCATTATAATATGACCAGCAGTTACTAGTGTTTCCTTATTAGCTAAAGCTACTTTTTTATTGTTTTTTACAGCATTATAGGTTGGTAATAAACCAGCCGTTCCCACAATTGCCGACAAAACAGTATCAACTTCTTCACAGGATGCTGCCTCAATAACACCTGATTCTCCACCAAGCACCTTTATCCTAGTGTCTGCCAATCTACCTTTAAGCTCCATCGCCTTTTTTTCATTATATACAGCCACTACCTCCGGCTTAAATTTTCTAGCCTGAATTTCTACTAAATCTATGCTTCTGTTGGCAACTAAACTATATACAGACAAGTTAGGAGCCTGCTCTATTACTTCTAGGGCCTGTTTACCAACAGAGCCGGTAGACCCTAGTATTGCTATATTCATATAAGCTTCCCCCTTAATTCATTATATAAAATACTTAAAAAATATATATCCAAATGGAGCTATAAACAATAGACTATCAAATCTATCTAAAATCCCACCATGACCTGGAAGAATATCTCCAGAATCCTTTATATTACACTTTCTCTTTAAAGCTGACTCAAAAAGGTCCCCTATTTGTGCTAATATACTTCCAACAAAGGCAAAAAGAAAGGCTTCATGAAAAGCTAATATATCTAGATAATAGTTTGCCGATACCAAAAATAAAATGCAGAGGAATAAGCCCCCTAAAGCACCTTCAATAGTTTTCTTAGGAGAAACAGAAGGTAACAGTTTGTTTTTTCCTACTGATAAACCTACAAAATATGCACCAGTATCGGTAATCCACGGTATGACAAGAATTATCAATAAAAAAATAAATCCATTTTCCTGCTGTCTAATAGCCCCCAATAACCAAAACGGTAAAAATATGTAAGGAATTGGGATTAACGAGTAAGCCAATGTATTAATCTCTTCACTGTGAAAATTAACTATTAATAAATAAACAGCAATAATAAAAAAGTAAACAAAAAATATTATATGAAAAGGTATTGAAGAAAAAAATAAACAAAACCCAAAAAATGCTATTGGAATTCCCACTTTAAATTTAGGTAGATTCAACATTTTAGTATATTCTGATGTTGCAATCATCCCTAATAATAGAAGTGAAGCACTTAACGGTAGCCCTCCTAACCATATAATAATTAATATTAGGGGTATACCTAGTATTGCCGTGCCAATCCTTTTAAACATTTACTTTTTCCTCCCTAAAATACCACCAAATCTCCTATTTCTATTTTGATAGCTTTTAATGGCCTTTAAATATTCATCTTCACCAAACTCAGGCCAAAGTGTTTCGCAAAAGTATAGCTCGCTGTACGCAATTTGCCATAGTAGGTAGTTACTTACTCTCGCTTCTCCTCCAGGCCTTATTAATAAATCAGGATCTTTAATATCCTTTGTTTCTAGATGTGAAGCCAATAACTTTTCATTGATGTTTTCTATTTCAATATCACCCTTATCAACTTTTCTAGCAATTTCCTTAGCGGCATTAACAATTTCACTTCTTGCTCCATAGTTTATAGCAAAAACTAAATTAAGTCCTGTATTTTGAGATGTCTGGTTTTTACCTTTTATTATAGCCTCCTGGGTTTTGTTAGGCAACTTGTCTATTTCTCCAATAGTGGATATTTTAACGTTATTTTTATGTATATTTTCTAACTCTTTACCTAAAAATTCAACGGGTAGTTTCATAAGATAGTTGACTTCTTTTTCTGGCCTTTTCCAGTTTTCTGTAGAAAATGCATATAAAATTAAATTTCCAATACCAATTTTAGCGCTAACTTCAATTATTCTTTTCAACGCTTCTACACCTTTTTTATGCCCCATACTTCTTGGCAAACCTCTTTTTTTAGCCCATCTGCCATTACCATCCATAATGATCGCTACAGTTTCTGGCACGTTTTCTTTATTATATTCTTTGCTAAAAAATGACAATTTTAAACCTCCTCAACGCAAAGAGTAATATAGATTAGCCCTCCCTAAGAAAAGGAGGGCTAATCTTATCTTTGCTTAACTATATAAAGCAATAGTTTATTGTGTCCTTCTTTTTGCTTTATAACCCGCCACTTAAAAGGATCAACCACTTGTTCTTCTTCTAAGCTTATTAGTTCATATTCTTTTTCTTTATGTACTAACATACGTTTTGCTTCTTCTAGGTTCAAAGCAAGTAAGTTCAATATATTACACCTCTAAAATTTCTTGTTCCTTATTTTCAATAACAATATCAGCCTCTTTAATAAATTCATCAGTTATTTTTTGAATTTCCTCTTGTGCCTTTCGACTTTCATCTTCAGAAATTTCGTTATTTTTTTCCAGTGATTTTACAGTGTCATTGCCGTCTCTTCGTATATTTCGTATAGCAACCTTTCCTTCTTCACCTTTTTGCTTAACATATCTAACCAACTCATTTCTTCTTTCTTGGGTAAGCGCCGGTATTGCCAAGCGAATAACTGTACCATCATTATTAGGAGTTAAACCTAGGTCAGATTTTAAAATTGCTTTTTCAACTTCTGGTATCACTGACTTGTCCCACGGCTGAACAACTAACAAGCGTGGTTCAGGAGCAGATATGTTTGCTAATTGGTTTAGCGGTGTTTGAGCCCCATAATATTCCACCATTATTCTGTCTAACAAACTAGGTGTCGCTCTACCTGCTCTTACAGAGTTCATGTCTGTTTGCAATGATTCAATAGCCTTCTTCATTCTTGTTTTAACATCTGAATAAACATCGTTAATCATTATTCTCCCCCTTTACTATTGTTCCTATTTTTTCTCCCATCACTGCCTTTTTAATATTGCCTTCTTGATTTAAAGCAAAGACAATAAGGGGAATATTATTATCCATACACAGCGATGAAGCAGTAGAGTCCATCACTCCTAAGTTTTTATTTAATACATCAATATAAGTCAATTCTTTAAATTTCTTTGCATCAGGGTTTGTAAGGGGATCGCTATCGTAAACTCCATCTACCTTCCCTTTAGCTAAAAGAATTGTCTCTGCACCAATTTCTGCAGCTCTTAGGGCTGCAGTAGTGTCTGTAGAAAAATATGGATTTCCAGTGCCGGCAGCAAAAATCACTACTCTACCTTTTGCTAAGTGGTTTATAGCTCTTCGCCTTATATATGGCTCTGCTATCTGCCTCATTTCAATTGCAGTCTGTACACGGGTTACAACTCCTATCGATTCTAATGCATCTTGCAGAGCTAAGCTATTTATAGTAGTCGCTAGCATACCCATATAGTCAGCAGTAGCCCTTTCCATGCCCTTATGGCTGGCAGTAGCACCTCGCCAAATATTGCCTCCGCCTACTACTATAGCTACTTCTGTACCGATATCTTTGACTTCCTTTATTTGCTTTGCAATTGACTTTAAAACTGTACTATCAATACTTGACCCCTCTTGACAAGCAAGGGCTTCTCCACTTAGCTTTAAAATTATACGGTTATACTTAGGCATTTTTAAAAAATATCCCCCTTTTTGTTTCTATATATTGCAGATAAAATCCTTTAATTTTTTAAAAAAGAGCACTAAAAGGTGCTCTTTTTAATGATGTGATATTTTATTAAACCTGAGCTGCCTTTTTTACTTCTTCTACAAAGTCTTCATCTTTCTTTTCTAGACCTTCGCCAACTTCGTATCTAACAAAGCGGCGGATTGAGATATTTTCGCCGATCTTTGCAATTTTTTCTGTCAACAGTTCTTGAACAGTTTTATCGCCATCTTTAACAAACTCTTGCTCTAAAAGACAAACTTCGCTAAAATATTTATCCATACGACCTTCAACCATCTTTTCTACAATATGTTCTGGTTTTCCTTCATTTAGAGCTTGATTTTTAAGAACCTCTTTTTCTCGCTCAAGCTCTTCTTGGGGAACTTCTTCTCTGGTAACATAGGTTGGGTTAGCAGCGGCGATTTGCATTGCAATATCACTAACAAATTGTTTAAACTCTTCATTTTTGGCAACAAAATCTGTTTCTGCATTTACTTCTACTAAAACTCCAATTCTTCCATCTCCATGTATGTATGACTCTACTACTCCTTCAGCTGCAACTCGGCCAGATTTTTTAGCAGCGGCAGACAACCCTTTTTCTCTTAAGTAATCAACAGCTTTATCCATATCGCCTTCAGTTTTAGTTAAGGCCTTTTTACAATCCATCATCCCAGCACCGGTTTTTTCTCTTAACTCTTTTACAAGTTTTGCAGTAATCATAATATAATATATCCTCCCTTTTTTTACTAAATTTTAAAAAAAGGTAAGGGCCACTTAATACTAACCGTGGCATCTCCTTACCTCAAAGTCTATTATTCTTGTTCCCCTTGTCTTCCTTCTATAATTGCATCAGCAATTTTAGTTGTTATAAGGGTAACTGCCCGGATAGCATCGTCGTTACCTGGTATCACATAATCTACTTCATCTGGATCACAGTTAGTGTCCACAATCGAAATTACAGGAATATCCAGATTACGGGCTTCAGCGATAGCTATTCTTTCTTTTCTTGGATCAACTACAAAAATTGCATCAGGAACTTTTTTCATTTCCTTTATTCCACCAAGGTTTTTTTCTAGCTTGTCTCTTTCTTTTTTAAGGTTAATAACTTCTTTTTTAGGAAGCAAATCAAAAGTTCCATCCTCTTCCATCTTTTCAAGTTCTTTTAACCTTCCAATTCTTTTACTGATTGTGTCAAAGTTGGTTAACATCCCACCTAGCCATCTTTGACTCACGTAATACATGCCTGCCCTTTTGGCTTGTTCTTCGACAGCCTCTTGAGCCTGCTTTTTAGTACCAACAAAAAGTACGGTACCTCCATTTGCAGCCACCTCTTTTACATAATTATAGGCAGCTTCCATTTTTGTTACTGTTTTTTGCAGGTCAATTACATAGATTCCATTTCTTTCTGTAAAAATATATTCAGCCATCTTTGGATTCCAACGACGGGTTTGATGCCCGAAATGTACACCTGCTTCTAAAAGTTGTTTCATTGAAATAATTGCCATTATAATTCCTCCTTCCTGGTTTGCCTCCGCTCTTCTGTAAGTGATATAAACCATAAGGTCACCAGTATCACTAACGAGCGTGCGTTTTACAACATTAGTAGTATAACATATTATTTGTTTTTATACAATAAAAAGATTAGTCAAAATCTAAATTCATAGCAGGAACCAAATCTTCATCCTCTTCAAACATTAAAGTGACTGGAATGGTAAAAAATGAATTTGGTTTAAGATGAATCTTGTGTTCTTTAAAATGCTGGGTTAGCATTAGTTCTGCGGTCGCTTCTATATCACTAGAAATGCTTTTTGCCAACTCATCTTCGTCAATATTTAAAAGTAGTTGCAACATGGCGTACTCAACATTGTCTTTAAAATTTTGTTCCATAGAGTCAATCATTTCCTCTGGTAAGTCAACTTTTATATCACCTACAGTCACAAATGCTTCGCTAATTTGACCACTCATATGTTCATCTATAATAATTGGAATATCATCCTTTGCCTTATCTATATGATTCGGCAACTGTTCCTTTGTCACATCAACAACAATTTGGTTAATTTGTGGCAAAAATTGTTCCATGTCCACTCTGACATATAGCCCAGAACCATAGGAAAAATATATGTACATTGATAAGCAAGCTAAGGTAACTATGATTCCACCTAAGAAAACTAAACCTAAATTCAAAAAACTAATCTTCTTTGTCATATTTAAATCCCCCCATCAATTACTATTATAACTTTAGAAGAGGAAAATATGCTAAAAGAAAATTAGTTTGTTAGAATTTCGATAATTTTTTCATATTCTAATCCATTTTGTAAGTAAAATGTTCCATACTTAATGTTATGGGTTTGATCTAAATCTTTGACAGTTTCCTCAAATTCATTAGAGTCAGAAATAACTTTGTTATTTACAAGACTTTCTGTAATTGTCGATAATGAGCTGCCCTCTTGGATTTTTATTTTATGATAGGTATTGTTTAATTGTTTTTCAAAATCTTCTTGAATTTCGATAAAAATTTCATCATATAAATCTTGTCTAGCTTCTTCTTTACTTAACATTCCCTGGGATTTAGCTATAGTTAAAATATCATTTTCGTTGACAAACAAGGGCTTAGAAGTAAGAGTCAGAATCAAGTATACTGATAAAATACCCACTCCTACTCCTAGTAAAAACTTATCCATTTTTAGCATTACGCTCCTTTTTTAATAAACTAGCAATAATATTAATTTCTCCTACCCCTCTATCTAATTCTTCAGCGACCTCAGTAGCTGACTTCCCTTTATCTAAAAGCTTTATAACTTTACTATGTTTTGCTTCAAGTTTGCTAATTTCTGCATTTTCCTCTGTTTTTTCAATATTTTTTTGCTTTAAAGCTTTTAACTGGCTTTCATGTGACAATTTAATCTCTTTTAACGCATTTTGTTTTGCATAGAAAATTTGGTTTATAGCGTCCTTTTTATTTCTTTCAATTTCCATTAAAAGCCTTTGATAAGTTTTTTCAAGCTCATCAACTTCATAGTTGTTTTGATGTAATTCCAATTCAAAACTTTCAGAGCTTTGTTTTTTTCTGATATAGGCATACAGTACAGCTAAAATGATAATTAAAACTCCTACAAGGAGGATAACTGGTTCTGACATAAACACTACACCCTTTTTATTTTAAATGTTAATATCTACATACTTACCTTTATTTGGGTCTTTAAAAGTATCTTCTTCTGCATCTCTTGACTTTTTGTTATGATCTTTATTCCTGTATTTTTTGCTTTTTTTATCTTTAGAACTTATTGATGCTCCTTGGGCATTCTCCTGTTTTTGAACTGTTTTTAATTTCATTTGTGATAGCTGAACTGTTTGCTGCTGTAACCCTAATTGATTTAACTGTTCTCCATGGTTATTAAAAATTTTCGCTACTTTTCCACTTTTAGGAAGTAGCACCTGAAGGTCAATCGGTTTAAAACTCACAGCATTACCCCCTATCACTATTTTACTGATACTTCTCCATCATGTCCTAAGTAAAAGGTAGAGCTGCTGGATGTATCAGAAACCGTTCTTGATTTAGAACCTATTATTATTTTCACACCAGGGAAAACCTTTTCTTTAGCCTCAACGACGCCCTTTGACGCTTTTAACTTAGTAGCCACTTCATTATACTTTTCTGTTAATTCATCAACTTCACGTCTTAAAAAAGTTACAGTTGATTGAAATTTCTTATATAATTGTTCCTGTTCATTACTTAGACCATCTGGTGTTTGCTGTTTTGCATTTAATAACTTTAATGCTTGTTGAGATTTTTTCAAACTACTTTTCTTTTCTTGTAAAGTATCTGTCAATTCTGTGCATTTTTCCCGCAACTTTGGATCAACTCCAACTTCAATAGAGGTCTTAGTTGCTAAATTAGATCCTATAACTTTTGATGATATTTGCTTCCCAGCCCTAATAACACCGCCTACTATCAATCCCTTTCCTTCTAAAACTGTGACTTTTTCCTTGGCATATACATTACTGTGCATTATAGCATCTTTAACGATTATACTTTTAGAAGAAACTGTACAGTTTTCAATATACCTGGTTGCTACGATTCCCTTTGCTTCAATTATTCCTTTGTTTCTTCCCTGTATCCCACCACTAACTGTTAGATTCCCTTCGCAAAAGACTTTAGAGCTATCAACTATACCATTTACAGTTATATCTCCCTGAGCTTTTACCTCAAAACCATCCCTAACACTACCATTTACTACAACTGTACCTATAAAATCAATATTACCTGATGAAAAGTCTACATCTCCATTTATTTCTAAAACTTCAAAAACGTTAATATTCCCATCAACTAAAGATAACCGTCCATCAACTTGCGAGTAAATTAATCTATCATCAGGATTATATGAAATGTTTTTACCATTAGGTATCTTGGCTTCTTTACCATGAACTGGTGGAATTTCCTCTCCAAAAACATTGTATCCTACGACACCTTCTGTAGCGGGTATAACTTCTGCAATTGGTGTATCTTTTTCAATATTTGTTATTAAATTCAAATTGTAAAAGTCTACGCTACCATCTTCTAAAACAGCAGGATTTTTATCTTTTTTTTCCTCAATTAGAAATTTGAGATAGCCATTTTTCCCGTTTTCAGGAGGTTTACCCTGTCCAATCAGGATTTTTTCCAAACCTGTAGCTACAGATATCTCCTCTTTCACTTTAACTTCATCGAAATTATAAAACTTTTGACCTTTTATCTCATCAATTATTTCGTTAAGCTCCTCTTCAGCTAAATCTATTCCTGGATTTTTTAGTTCCAGATAAGCTTTTAACTTATCAGGAGAAACATTTAATTTGTATTTCACAGCTTCCTCCATGCTAATACCTCCCATATTTTTCTAAAATGACTTTTGGGCTTTGCTATATAATCGCCTCAGTCTAAGAACTGCCTTAGTATGAATTTGAGAAATCCTTGCTTCACTTAACTCTAAAAGCTTCGATATCTCTTTTAGCGTCAATTCTTCATTATAGTACAGATTTAGCACTAATTTTTCTCTATTAGATAGCTTATTTAAAAGCTCTGCTAAAGTCTTGTGCTGTTGGTCTAGAAGAAAAGCCTGATGGGGGGATAGCTGTTTTTCGTCTTCTATTGTATCTTTTATAGTAAGGGTACCTTCCTCTGTCGCAATAGGAGCATCTAGTCTGAGCACAACCTTTTGACCAGCATAGCGAATAAGTTTTTTAACTTTATCAACTGATACTCCCAAAGCAGAAGCAAGTTTTTCCTCGGTAGGAGCCTCTTTTGAAGTTGCCAGCTGCTCACAAGCCATTTCTAACTCGTTTATTCCTTTTAGAATATCTTTGGGCAACCATTGCTCCTTACGAATAGCATCTATAATTTGTCCTTTAACTCTTGGCGTAGCATATGTCTCAAATTTCACACCTAACTTTGGATTATATTTATCCATTGCTTCCAAAAGTCCTACAATCCCCAAACTAATTAAGTCTTCTTTGTCATAACTACCAATTTTATAACCAGTCCAAATTCTATCCACAACAAACTTAACAATATGCGAGTAGGCTTTTATCAACTCTTCCTTCGCTTCTGAAGAACCTTTATTAAAATTAATCCATAATTGATTATTGTCCATCTAGAGCACCAACCCTTAGATTATCTTTTCTTCACTACCTATAGCTCTAACAATAAGGTTGCAGCTGTCTATTTCAAATGTAATTGTTCTTCCTTTATTTCCACCTGTGTCTTCAGATATAACCTTAATTCCTTGTTTTGCTAACAAGTCTTTAACAGCCTTTACATTGCGCGCCCCTACGTTCATAATATCGCTGCTGTTACTAAAGGTAAACATTTGAGCCCCACCAGCTATCTTAGCTTTAAGATCATTACAGCCTTTTTCTTTGAGAGATTTAACTAAAAACTCTATTGCGGTATCTGCGTATTTCCCTACATTAAATTCTTTTACTTTTGTGTTGGCACTACTTGGTAACATAACATGTGCCATCCCACCTATTTTTAATTTTTTGTCGTACATGCATACTCCAACACATGATCCTAATCCAGTTGTTTTTAACAATGTAGGTGGATGAGTAATTTTTACTTCTGACATTCCTACTTTTAAAACTTCTTTCATTGCTTAACACCAAAATGACGCAACAGTTCATCTAAAGCATCAGGTTCAGGTAAGAATAAAAAGTTTCCCGAAAAGTCAATTCCATCCCTATTAAATGTGGTTTTAATAAGGAGAGCTTTTTCACCCATGTCACCTAACTGTGCTAAAGGAATATTAATAATTGCACCTGCCATATCAATTGCAAAAGCTGGCACTGAAGGGATCATTTTCTTTTGAGTAAAGTCAGATATAGCAGAAATGTACGCACCACATAATATATTACCAATCTCCATCAACATTGATTGGCTGTATGAATCTAATTCTTCCCAGCTAGCTGTTTCATCATTGCCCAAACTTTGTAAGATAAAGTCTACAGTTTCTAAGGGAAGCATCAACAGCATATTTCCTGGCAACGCTCCCTCTACTCTAAAGTACATAGCAGCAACTGCTGAATCTTCACCTACAAATTCAATTGCATTTTCAAAACCAACTAACTCAACTTCCGGTACATTTAACTCCACTCGGTTAGAAATTAATTTTGAAAATGCTGTAGCTGCATTACCAGCACCAATATTTCCAAGCTCTTTTAGTAGATCTTTTTGTAGGGGTTTTATTGAATTATTAAACACTATTGTCCACCTCTAGTCAGTAATTTCCTGCAACTTTACAATTTCTTCTTTTTTTAGAATCTCTTGCAAGTCAAGTAAAATTATTAGTCTTTCATCTACTTTTCCAACTCCTTTGATGAATCTATTGTCTATTGAATCAATTACAGAAGGTGCTGGCTCAATTTCTTCTTCATTTATGGAAATAACATCATTAGCGGAGTCAACAATTAACCCAACTTTAACCTCATCAATACTTACAACTATAATTCTTGTGTCATCACTATAATCTTTTTGTTCTAAACTAAATCTTCTTCTCAAGTCAATAACGGGAACTATGCTTCCCCTTAAGTTACAAACCCCTTCCACAAAATCAGCTGTCTTAGGAACATTAGTAATTTCGAGCATTCTTTCTATTCCCTGAACTCTTAGAATATCGATACCATAACTTTCCTCACCTAATTTAAATATTACAAATTTTTGTTCTTGTTGTGTTGACATACTGTGCTACCTCCTTTAATTAAATAGAGTATTTGTATCTAAGATTAACATTACTTTTCCATCACCTGAAATTGTTGCTCCTGAGAATCCAGTGACATCACTAAGAAGTTGTCCTAAAGACTTAATTACAATTTCTTGTTGACCAATTAAATCATCAACTAACAATCCTAATTGCTTGTCTCCTTTTTTTACAATGACTAAAGAAACTTGTTCTGAATCTTTGGTAGCTTTTATATCTAGCACTGATGACAGATTAACTATAGGCAGTACATTACCTCTAAACATGAAAACTTCCTGTCGTCCAACTTTTTGTATCTCTTTTCTATTTATAGCAGCTGTCTCCACTACGGAGCTTAATGGAATAGCATATGATTCTTTACCAACTTTTATTAGTAATCCCTGAATGATTGCTAGAGTTAAAGGAAGATGAATAATAAATGTGCTTCCTTGTCCTTTTTGAGTGGATAACTCTATACCTCCACCTAAAGACTCTATAGAAGTTTTTACAACATCCAAACCCACACCTCTGCCAGATAAATCTGTTACCGCCTCAGATGTGCTAAATCCTGCTTCAAAAATCAGCTGTAGAATTTGATGTTCATCAAGCTGTTCTGCTGCTTCTTCGGTTATGACACCTTTTTTGATAGCTGTCGTTTTAATTTTTTCAACATCTATTCCTTTACCATCATCCCGAACCTCTATAAAAACTTCATTTCCACTTTGATATGCCTTTAGTAGAATATTGCCTTCTATTGTCTTATTAGCCGCTTGCCTTCCCTCCGTACTTTCCAAACCGTGATCTATAGCATTTCTAATTAGATGGACTAAAGGATCCCCTATTTCATCAATTATTGTCCTATCCAATTCAGTTTCCTTACCAGTTATTGTTAATGACACTTTTTTATCTAATTCCTTCGCTGTATCTCTAACCATTCTTGGGAACCGATTAAATACTCTTTCAACCGGTACCATCCTTAGACTCATTACAACATTTTGTAGTTCAGTGGTTACTCGATGTAACCCTTCCAGACCTTCATTTATAAGTTGTTTATTTTCGTTCTCAGTACTTTCATTTAAACTTGTTTTAGTTATGACAAGTTCAGAAACCAAGTTCATTAAAGAGTCTAACCTTGTAGTGTCAACTCTGATGGTTGATACAGCTTTTACTTGTGTAGGTTTCTTTACCTCTTTTGAATTCTTATCCTTCTTTGCTTGTACACTTTCTTCACTTTTAGAAGGCCCTGTGCTTTCTCTTTCCGGTTTTGAATCCTTTTCTAAATCAGTTATTTTAATACTTTTAATTTCTGGTGTTTCTTCTAGTTTCAATATTTCAGATTTCTCAGATTTGGTTAAAAACCAAAAAGTAAAGTGATTTTCGAACTTTTCCTCCTCAAGTTCTTCTATTGAAGGTTGAGATTTAATTATTTCACCAAACTCATCTAAGTCCTTATAAATCATAAATGCCCTTGCTGATTTTAATAGACAGTTATCATCCAAAACAATGTCTAATTTATAAGTATTAAATCCATCTTGTTGCGCATTTTTTATAACTGTTTGATGATATTGATTAATGTCAGAGGCAGTTTCCGTTTGGTTAGAACTTGATTGTTTATTATTATCTCCGTCGATTTTTTCTAAAACACTTAAGTCTAACTCTGGTTCTTCACCGTTAGATAACTTAGTCAATCCATCTTGAAGAGTGTCAAATGCTAAAAACAAGAAATCTGAAATTTCTTCCGTTAATTGTCTTGAACCTGTTCTTATTTCGTCTAACAAGTTTTCAATCCCATGTGTTAAGTCTGCTATGGTTTGAAAACCCATTGTCGCAGCCATTCCTTTTAGCGTATGAGCGGCTCTAAATATTTCGTTAACTGCTTGTTTGTCATCTCTGTTGTTTTCAAGTTTCAAAAGGTTGTCACTGATAATCTGCAAGTTTTCTTCTGATTCTTCTAAAAAAATAGGTAAATAGTTATCCATTTCCATTGGTACACCCCCAATTAGCTTTTTAACTGCTTTTGTTTTGCAAATAATTGATAAACTTAATTAACTGTTTTTCAGTATCCTGGTTTATGTGTAAAAACTTAATTGCATAATAATTAGACTCATCCTTTTTTACTTTTCTTAAAACCTTTGCTAAAATTACTAATTGTCCATCCTGGGTTTCAAGAGCAAGTTCTATTAACTCGTTAATATCTAAAATAAAAGTAGAATAAAAAGATGCTCCTCCCCCACTGATATCATATAACAATCCCTCTTGCGAGCTTGAAGTAACATTAAGTGTAGTAGGGTCTAACTTTACATACTCAATTTTATGAGCCAAGCTTATTCTATAAAAACCTCTCTTTTCCATCATGACCACCTTTATCTTTTAAATAATGATGCAAGAAACCCTACCCGCTTTTTGGGATTTATATTTTGGTTACCAGTTAAATTGGCAGCCAATTTGCAAACAGATTTACTAGCAGGGCTAGAAGGATACTCTTTGACATAAGGCACTTGTTTTCTAACCGCATTTGTAACAGCTTTATCTTCTAAAATAAATCCTAAATATATTGGCTGTTGAGATAAAAACTTCTTAGAAACTGTTATTAGCTTTTTTCCAGTCAATTTACCTTCATGCTCTGTAGATGCTTTATTTACAACAATCTCTATTTGAACTTCGTTTGATTGATTATATAACGATTTAATCAAGGCATAAGCATCTGTTATCGCGGTGGGTTCCGGTGTAGTTAAAACTAACACTCTATCAGCAGCTAAACAAAAGTACGTAACATTAGAAGAAATACCAGCTCCAGTATCAAAAATTACATAATCATAAACTCTTAGTTTTTCCAGGTTAGTAGTAATTAAGTTTTTATCGCCTTTGCTTAATAATGAATCATCTGTTGATAGTTCTCCTCCCGCTATTAAATCTACATTATCATAAATATTCATAATCGCTTGGTCTAGAGAACAATCTCCTTTTAAAAACTGCATCAATGAGAACTTAGGGTATACTCCTAGGAGTAGATCTGTATTCCCTAACCCTATATCTACATCAATAATCAAAACTTTTTTTTCATTCTCTGCCAACGAACATGCCAGATTAACAGAGGTATTACTTTTGCCAACTCCACCTTTTCCACTAGTTATGGTAATTATCTCAGTTTCGCTTTTTTTGTTGCTATTTTGTACTGTATTAAAGGGTTTACCTCGAACTAATTCGCGAAGTTTTTGGGCTTGGTCCATCTATTTGTCACCTTCTAAAACTTGTTCAACAACATGTTCACAGCAACATTTTGTTATATCATCGGGTACACTTTGACCAGTGGTTAGATAATAAATAGGTAATTTAAATTCACAAATTAAGTTATATAAATTTCCATAAAAGTCAGCTTCATCTGTTTTGGTTACAATGAACCCTTGGGGTTTAAAAAAGCTATATGCTTCAAAAATCTTTTTTTGTTGCTCAAAAGATACATTAAGGCTTACAACTAGTAATGTAAGATCTACATTATGATAGTCAAAATACGATTTTTGCTCTTCAAGCTGCTCTTGATTTTTATGGCTACGCCCCGCTGTATCGATAAAAACATTATCTTTATTAGCCAACTCTCGCATTTTTTCTTTAAACTGTGAATGATTATATGCTACTGTAACAGGCACATCAATTATATCCCCATAAGTTTTTAGTTGTTCGGTAGCTGCAATGCGATAAGTATCTAAGGTGATTAAGCCTATTTCATTACCTTCAGCAACTACTGCATTTGCTGCTAATTTTGCAATAGAAGTTGTTTTGCCCACACCTGTTGGTCCTACTAAAGCTATGGTGCTTTTATCAAAAACTGATGACACTTTGTTTTGGGTTGCCTTAATTTTATTCTCCATTAAAATTTTTAGTTCATCCTTTAAGTTGCAGGATGAGCTTTTATTTATTTCTGTTAACTCCACTATTAAATCATAGGCAATTTGTTTTTGAACACCATTTCCAACTAAAAAATTAAATAATTGATTATACTCACCAAAGAACTGATCATTAGAAGTATTTTTGTTTTCACTTATTAATTTCGCAATCAACTCGTTATTTTCCTGCAATTCTCTTTTTATTTCTTCATAATCTACTGATTTTGAATTTTTATGCTGAACTTTTAACTGTGGTTGCTGTGGTTGTTTAGGTTGATACTTTGTTTTGCCGTCTAAAGCGGCTAGAACTTCAAAGTTTTTTTTGCCAAAAAAACCTTTAAGTCCAGGAGCTTTTACTTTGTTAGTTTGTACAATAATAGCATCCTTACCTAAATCACGAAGAATCATCGATTTTGCTTCTGATAAACTACTTACATTGTATTTGCGAATTTTCATAGTTTTACCACTCCTACAGCCTGGATATCAAGTTTATTGTCCAGTTCATTAAATGAAAAAACAGAGACATGAGGGTAGTTACTTTCTATAATTTTTCTAAAATAAAGTCTAATCAATGGTGCAGTTAACACAACAGGTTGGTAACCTTTGGCTAGTAAATCCTCATAAGTGGTGGAAAAATTATTAACGATACTTTGCGTATTATCGGGGTCTATTGAAAGGTAATTACCCTGATCAGTTTGCTGAATAGAATCATTAATAAGTTGTTCCAATTGCGGGTCCAAGGTGATAACTGGAATTGGTGAGCCTAGCTCTTTTACTAAGTTTGATATTTGTCGCTGAAGACCCTGTCTTGCATATTCTGTCAACATATCAGGATCCTTTGTTATTGGAGCATAGTCTGCTAACTGCTCTAAAATCGTGATTAAATCTTTAATACTAATTCCTTCATTTAGTAAGTTACATAATACCTTTTGAACATCACCTATACTTAGCTGATTGGGAACTAGTTCATCGACAACTGCACTATTAGTCTTTTTAACATTATCTAAAAGAGTTTTAACTTCTTGGCGTCCTAACAATTCATGACCGTGCTGCTTTATTACTTCGGTTAAGTGGGTTGCAATTATTGAGGGAGGATCAACAACTGTATAGCCCAAAGTTTCCGCTTTTTCTCTATCGTCGGTATCAATCCAAAGTGCAGAAAGACCGAAAGATGGTTCTACAGTCTCTTTACCATCTATTGCTTCAGTTGCTGTTCCAGGATCCATAGCCATCAACTTCTCAGGTTGAATCTCGGCCCTAGCTACTTCAGCACCTTTAATTTTAATAACATACTCATTAGATGGCAATTGTATATTATCCCTTATTCTGACAATAGGTACTACAAGCCCTAAATCCATAGCACACTGTCTTCTAATCATTACCACCCTATCAAGTAAATCCCCTCCCTGCTCAGCATCAAAAATTGAAATTAAGCCATATCCAAATTCTAACTCTAACGGATCAACTTGAAGAAGGTTCAGCACAGATTCTGGTTTTGCCTCTTCTAAATCATCACTGGCCGCAGCAGACTGCTCCTGAGCTAGAAGCTGTTCTTCTTGCTTTGCTTGTGATCGTCGTGATAGGAAACCTGCTACAAAAAATAAAATAGAGATTATTAAAAAAGGGACAGCAGGTAATCCCGGTGTTATGGCAAAAACCAATAACAGCGCTGCAATTATATATGTAACTTTAGAGTTAGAGAATATTTGACCAATAAAGTCATTGCCTAAAGTATCTTCTGATGCTGCTCTTGTAACTGTTATACCGGTTGCTGCAGAAATTAAAAGAGCAGGGATTTGACTTACCAATCCGTCTCCTACGGAAAGTAACATAAAGGTATTCATAGATTCTTGAAAATCTAAACCATGACTAACCATACCTATAACAAAGCCAGCTCCTATGTTAATCAGTGTAATTATAATTCCTGCTATGGCATCTCCTTTAACGAACTTACTAGCTCCATCCATTGCACCGTAAAAATCCGCTTCCCTCTGGATGTCTTTTCTTCTCTTTTTTGCTTCCTGTTCTGTAATTAGTCCTGCATTTAAATCAGCATCTATAGCCATTTGTTTCCCAGGCATGGCATCTAACGTAAACCTAGCCCCAACTTCCGCTACCCGTTCTGCACCTTTTGTAATTACAATAAACTGTATTATTACTAAAATAACAAAAACAATAAATCCTACTATTGCATTACCACCAACAACAAAATCACCAAAAGCTTCTATAACCTGTCCAGCATCTGCTTCATTTAATATTAGCCTTGTGGAAGAAACATTTAAAGCCAATCTAAACAAGGTTGTTATCAGCAAAACAGAAGGAAATATAGCAAATTCAAGAGGCTCTTTTATTTGCATCGTTGTCAATAAAATAGTCAAAGCTAGTGATATATTTATGACTATTAAAATACTTAATAAGGTTGGGTGTACGGGTATTATCATCATCATAATTATCATTATTATAATAATGACAAAACCATATTCAGCTATTTTCATATATTTTCCACTCCTCAAGCTCTTAGAAATTACCAACATTCCCTTTTAATCTGTATACAAAAGCTAACACTTCTGCTACTGCTTTATAAAATTCATAAGGTATCTGCTCACCTATATCCACAGACTTATAAAGGGCTCTTGCAAGTTTTACATCCTCATACATAACTATATCTTCTTTTTCAGCTATTTCCTTAATTTTTTGGGCAACATGGTTTTTGCCTTTGGCTACAACTTTTGGAGCTCCTTTTGAGTTTTGATCATATTTTATAGCTATGGCAAAGTGGGTCGGATTTGTAATAACAACATCTGCCTTAGGAACATCTTGCATCATCCTACTCATAGCCATAGATCTTTGTTGTTCTTTTATCTTCCCCTTAACTTGAGGATCACCTTCTACTTGCTTGTGTTCATCTTTTACTTCTTGTTTACTCATTTTTAAATTTTTCTCAAACTCAAACCATTGAGATATATAATCTATTATAGCTATTAATATCATCGCTGCCCCCGAAAAGAGAGCTATCTTTGTAGTAGTACTGCCAATATGAGAAACACCCACTAAAAAATCTACTTCCCACAATACATATATCTGATCAAAAAATCTTTTTAATAACAAATAAACTATTGAACCAATAAATCCAACTTTCAATAAAGATTTAACTAGCTGGATTATTGCTTTTTTAGAAAATATTTTTTTGGCACCTTCTATAGGGTTTAGCTTAGACAGCTTCATCTTAAGCGGCTCTGCAGTCAGTAAGAAGCCTACTTGCAAATAATTTGTTAAAATACCCACAATAATAATCCCTATTGCTATAGGAGCAAACATTATTATTCCTTCGATAATCATGTTTGCAATTATCTGATAGGCAAAAATCGGTTCAAGTGTAGTATGAAAATACTCAGTTAAACTCAGTTCCATAATTCCCACTATTCGCCCAAACATAATTGGAGTCCAAAAGTGTAAAATTGAAAAGGAGACTAGCAAAATAAACGCGGAGCTAACCTCAGGACTTTTAAGTACCTGTCCTTTTTTTCTAGCATCTTTACGCTTTTTAGGAGTAGCCTTTTCAGTCTTCTCTTGCGAAAATAACTGCAAATTAAACTTAAAGTTATCCATTTCTTTTAACCGCCTAAAATAATTAAAAATTGTGTGATATTTTCCAGCAAATTCTGAAACAAATTTATAACTACGTTAATATAAAAAGGAAATACAAGTATCAATGTTGCGAGTCCTACAATTATTTTCAGAGGTATTCCAACAACAAATACATTTATTTGAGGAACTGTCCTAGCAACTAAACCCAGACCTATATTAACGCAAAATAAAGTGCCGATAATAGGAAGTCCTATATGAAGACTAATCCAAAACATTTCAATAAACAAACTAAAAATAAAAGGGTATAACCCTTGGGGCAACTCAACTTGTCCTAAGGGCATTACCTCTAAACTTTTGAATAGGCCTGCAATAAGCATATGATGTCCATCAATCTGCAAAAAAAGTAACAACGCTAGCGTATACTTGAAATTACCAATTAAGGGTATGGGATTCCCGTTTTGAGGATCAATTACATTAGCAATACCAAACCCCATTTGAACGTCTATAAATTGCCCTGCAAATTGTAAACAAGAAAATATCAGTATACTTATATATCCAATAACTAGCCCTATTAACAGCTCTTTTATCACCAGTATAAAAAGAGCAAGTCCTACCTCATCAAGATGAATACCAGCATTTTGACTTGGCAAAACTATTATTGAACAAAAGAAAGCAAAACCAACTTTTAAAATATTGGGAGTGTTTCTTGCACCAAATATCGGTGTCCCTAAAAACAAACCACTAAAGCGTACTAATAGTAGAAGAAAAGTAATGAATTTTTCATCAATAAGTTGTAAAATTTCCATATTTACTGCCCCACTATTGTAGGAATCATGCTAAACATCTCTACTGCATATTCAACTAATAGAGTTAACATCCAGGGACCAAATATCAAAACCGCAAGCAAAACTGCTACAATTTTAGGTATAAATGCCAACGTTTGTTCTTGTATTTGTGTAGTAGCTTGAAAAATACTCACAGAAAGACCCACCGCTAGGGCTAGACCTAGCATTGGAGCTGCTATAAGCAATATCATAATAAGTGCTTCACGACCCAAATCAATGACTAGTTCTGGACCCAATTATTTCATCTCCTTTAAAAACTTTGAAGTAAAGAACTTATAACAAGGTTCCACCCATCAGCTAAAACAAACAATAATATCTTAAAAGGTAAAGAAATCATTACTGGCGGAAGCATCATCATACCCATTGACATAAGTGTACTGGCAACAACCATGTCAATAACCAAAAAAGGTATATAGATTATAAACCCTATGGTAAAGGCTGTTTTAAGCTCACTTATTGCAAAAGCTGGTATTAAGACATATGTGGGAACCTCACTTTGATCATTTACTTCCTCTATATCTGAAAAATTAATAAATAGGGCTATTTCCTTTTCTCCTGTTTGATTAAACATAAAGCTACGTATAGGGTCCATTGCAATTTCCAAGGCTTCGTTTTGCTCTAATTCCCCTTCTAAATAAGGTTGCAATGCATTTTCATTTACCTCTCCCCAAACCGGAGCCATAACAAAAAAAGTTAAAAATAAAGCTAATCCTACTAACACCTGGTTTGGTGGCATCTGCTGTGTCGCTAATCCATTCCTAACAAAGGATAGTACTATAACTGTTCTAGTAAAAGATGTCATCAAAATTAATATTGCAGGTGCCAAAGATAATATGGTCAACAAAAAAAGTATTTGTAATGATGTGGAGATATCTTCAGGATCTTCTGCCTCACCAACATCGATGTTAATAGATGGGAAAGCGTGGGCTGTTTGTGAAGGTAAAATCAAGTTAATAAAAAAAAGTGCCATTAAAAATACAGCTATTATTAACAAGTGCTTTTTTGTCATTCCCCTTACTCTCCCTTAGAATTTGATTTCATCTTATTGATCTGCTGCATTAAAGTTTCAGAAAATCCATCCCCAAAACTAGCTCCTTGTGTTGAATGGCTAATTTCTTTAATTAGGTCAACCTCTGAGGGATCATCTATTTCTTTGATTAATCTCACAGATTCACCTACACCTAATAAATAGTATTTTGACACAACCCTCACTAAATACAGCCCTTTATTTGGAGCTATAGATATGCCGTCTATAATCTCCATAGTATTATTAGAGGTAACGGACATCTTTTTATTTATAAACTTTATTAAAACTACAGCACCTACTATTAACGCAATTAAAATAATAATAACTAGCATTATTTGACCAAGATAGGCCCAGTAACTCATAATTTAATCTCCTAACTTAACGCTTTTTGAATTGCCTCTAGTACTCTCTCACCTTGAAAAGGTTTAACAATAAAATCCTTAGCTCCATTTTGAATTGCTTCTATAACCATAGCCTGCTGCCCCATAGCTGAACACATTACAACTTTTGCGCTGTCGTCTATTTTTTTAATTTCTTGCAACGCTTGGACACCATCCATTTCCGGCATTGTAATATCCATAGTAACCAAATCAGGTGTAAGCTCTTTGTATTTTTCAACAGCTTCTTTCCCGTTAGCTGCCTCTCCCACAACTTCAAATCCATTTTTTGATAGAATATCTTTAATCATCATTCTCATAAAAGCTGCATCATCTACAATAAGTACTGATTTACTCATTTTTCATACCTCCAAAATTATTGTAATTTTTTTACTCTTTCCATAGGTGTAATTATATTTGTTACTCTAACTCCAAAGTTTTCATTTATAACAACCACTTCCCCAGTGGCAATTACCTTTCCGTTTGCTAGAATATCCACATCTTCTCCAGCCATTTTTTCCAGTTCGATAATTGATCCGGAGCCTAATGATAAAATGTCTTTTATTTTCTTTTTTGTTCTTCCAAGTTCTACGGTTATTTCTAAAGGAACATCCATTATCAAATCAATATTTTTAGCTTCTTTGGAACTAGGCTGCTGAGACTCTAAATCTGAAAAATCTACTTTCTGATAATCTACAGTCTTTTGTGGCTTATCTTCAGGTAAAGCAAACTCACTATCTTTTTTGGGTTTCATTGTATCTTCTACCTCCTCTTCTTTATTCTCTTCAGTTTGAGGGGGAGTACTGGTTTGTGTATCATCAGACTGTTGATCGTCTTGTTCTTCTGATGATAAGTTAGAAATTAATTCATCAAAAAAATCTAAAGGGATCAACTGCATTATTACGCTATCGATTAAATCTCCGATAACCATTCTAAAAGCAACTTTTACCACCTTATCTTCTGATGAAAGAGCGCCGTTAATGTTTTCTTCTGACAAGTCTAATTTTTCTGTTTTCGGCGGTGAAATATTGATGGTTTTACCAAACATCGTTGACATTGAAGTAGCGGAACCACCCATCATTTGGTTCATCGCTTCAGAGACTGCACTTAGTTCCATCTCTGAAATTTCATCTTTAATGTTTTGACCATCCCCACCTAACATTAAGTCAGCAATAATTGAAGCATCTCTTTGTTCAATTATTAATACATTCACTCCCTCTAACCCCTCGGTGTAGTTAACCTCAGTTGTAATACAAGGCTTTGGATGGTCTTCGGCTATTTTCTTTTTAGTTGTTAACTCAACATATGGAGTTGTAATTTGAACCTTTTGATTAATCAATGAAGATAGGCTAGTAGCTGCCGCTCCAAGAGAAATATTACCAATTTCTCCTATAGCATCTCTTTCCCATGGCTTAATTTCAACTGTTCCGTCATCTTCCGTACCTGAGGACAATAGTGCGTCTATTTCTTCTTGTGATAATGCATCACTCATGTATTTCCAGCTCCTCTCCTTCGACCACTTCCGTAACTTGTACAGCTAGTCTATTTTTTTGTTTGCCAGGCTTTCCTTTATATTTTTCTTTTCCTTGTACTATTAGAGAAATAGGTTCTGTAATTGGTTTGTCTAGAGTAATTACATCCCCTTCCTGTAAACCAATAAATTCGCTAACAGTAATATCTGTTGAGCCTAGCTGTGCTTTCACCTCTAAACTTGTTTGGCTGAGTTTTTTTGTAATATCAGTTTTATTATCATAGTTAGTTGTGTCGGTTTGCGAAAACCAGTATCTAGAACTTAGCCGATCAACCAAATTTTCTAGTGATATATATGGAAGGCAAAGGTTCAAAAACCCCTCACTCTCTCCAATTACAACTTTTAAAGCAATAACAACTACTGTTTCATTAGGAGAGACAATTTGTAAAAACTGAGGATTAGTTTCTACTTTTATATTTTTGGGCTTTAAATCGCAGACATTGACCCAAGCATCATTTAATGCAGACAACATGTTATCTGTTGTCCTTCTCATTACCCTTTGCTCTATTTCTGTAAGGGCTCTTCCCTCTTTAAGTGTTTCTCCAACTCCTCCCATCAAACGATCTATAATAGAAAAAGTTATCGTTGGGTTTATTTCCATAAGAGCCTGTCCATCAGTCGCTCCAATCTGAAATAAGTTCATGACGGTTGGGTTTGGTACGGAACGGATAAATTCCTCGTATGTAGCCTGATCAACAGAGGCCACAGATATATCAACTACCGTCCTAAGGTTTGCAGACAAATAAGAAGTTATAAGGCGAGCAAAATTTTCATGGATCATTTGCAGAGTACTAGTTTGATCCTTAGAAAACTTATCTGGTCTCCTAAAATCATAAACCTTTACCTTTTCTTCTTTTTCTTTCTGTTTTGCTTCTTCTGCATCAATTTCTCCTGTAGATATAGCAGACAAAAGCGAATCAATTTCTGATTGTGATAAAATTTCAGACACTAGCTCACCCCCTTTAAGTCATTATCTATTGCACTATAAAACTCTTGAAATAGATATTTACTACCTCTCCTGTAATAAAGTGTTCAACACCTTCAGAAATATCTTCTTTAAGTTTTTGTTCCCATTCATCAGATTTCAAATCCTCAGTTTTGTGAGAACGAATTATAGTATTTATTTTATCACGTATTTGCACGTTGTGCCTATCAATTTCTTCAATATATTCTTCTTCTATTTCTATATACATTTCTGTGCGAACAACTCTATTTGAATCAGCTAGGTCTGTTATAAATTCACCTAAGTCTACAAGTTGTCCAGTTACCTCTCCGCCATCACTATCAGCAGGTTCAGGAGGAGCTATTTGCCAACGAGCAACTATATATGCTATTGAGGCGGCTAGAATTATTAATATCAAGCCAACTATTACCAAAAAACTCACACTTATTAACGTATTTTCTTTTTCCATTTAAATCGCTCCTTTACTGTGCCTCACTTTTTAAAATAACTACATTAACTCTCCTATTTTTTTGCCTACCTCGCTCAGTATCGTTACTAGCAATTGGATTGTATTCTCCATAACCAGTTGCACTTAACCTATGGGGCTGAATGTCGTTGTTTTGTTTTAAATATCTCACCACTGATATAGCTCTTGAAGCAGAAAGTTCCCAATTTGATGGAAATTCTATCGAGCTCTGAGGAACATTGTCAGTGTGACCTTCAACAGTGATGTAGTTATCAATTTCTGCTATCACCTCTCCAATGCTTGCTAAAATATCAAATGACTCTCCCCTTAAATCAGCACTTCCAGAGTCAAACAAAGTAGCATTGTCAAAGGTTATTTCAACACCTATAGGAGTAAAGCCTATAGCAACTTCATCTTCAAGTCCTTGCTGCTCTATAAGTTCTTGAACCTGTTCAAAAACATCTCTTAATTCATCATCTTCTTCACCATCATCTTGATCAGGCGGCAATAAGTTGTCTAAATTTTCTTCTGGATCAACAACTTTCCCACCATCTAATACTCCTGAAAAAGATTGACTTAAGGATTCTACTAATTGCTCAAATTTCTGAGCATCAATTGTAGAAAAAGAGTAAAGCATCACAAACATACATAGCACTAACGTAATCACATCACTATAGGTTAAAAGCCAATTTTGCTGATTACCTCCTGAATCATCTTGTCGCCTACGCCGCCTCATCGTCTTCAACTCCGTCAGGCTGTTCTTCGTTTAGTTTTTCTCTATCTTCAGGAGATAAAAATGCCTTAAGTTTTTCTTCTACAATCCTGGGATTCTCACCAGCCTGAATAGAAAGTAACCCTTCAATAACAACTTCTTTTAATAAAATCTCTTCATTACTTTTAACCTTTAATTTTCCTGCTATCGGTAAAAATATCAAATTAGCAAGCAGTACACCGTAAAAAGTGGTAATTAGTGCAGTAGCCAAACCAGGTCCTATTGCATCAGGGTTATCAAGGCTCCCTAGCATACTAATCAATCCTACAAGCGTTCCTGCCATACCAAATGCTGGAGAAAAAGTTCCCATAGTTTCAAAGATCCCTCTCCCCGCTCTATGTCTATCTTCTAAAAAAGAAAGTTCTGTTTCTAAAATATTTCTAACTAGTTCAGGATCTGTACCATCAACTACCAATTGAACTCCCTTTTTTAAAAAGTTATCGTCTACCTCATTTAAATCATCTTCCAGCGAAAGAAGACCTTCTCTTCTAGCTTTATCAGCAAATGATACTATAAGCTTGATAACTCCACTAGAAGACATATTTTGTTTGCTAAACGCAATTCTTATTGTTTTAAACATTAACTTTAATTGGCTAACGGGATAGCTAACAGTTGTAGCTGCTAAAGTACCTCCTAAAACAATTAATGCACCATCGATGCTCAAAAAAGCTTCTATAGATCCTTGTAAAAAAATCGCTGTTATAAAAAGTATAAACCCAATGATAATTCCTAGTATTGTGGATAAATCCATCTTTACACCTCGCCCTCTTGTTTAATTGTTGGAAACTTTACTAAATCATGAACTTTGTTTTGATAAACAACTATTTTATCTACTATTTCTTCCGGCGACTCTTTAACAACTATTTTTCGGCCTGTTACAAAAGTAATAATAGTGTCTGGGGTGCTCTCAATAAATTCAATTAAATTATTATTTATGTATGTAACTTTTTTGTTGAGCTTAGTTACTTCTATCATGCTACCTTCCCACCTTTGTTACCCCTCCCATTAAGGGAGGGGATTGACTTTATCGTTTTAAGTTAATCAACTCGTTCAACAACTCGTCGGAGGTTGTAATTATTCTTGAATTAGCTTGAAAACCTCTCTGAGTAATTATCATATCAGTGAACTCTTTAGATAAGTCTACATTTGACATCTCAATAGCTCCAGAATATATAACTCCAAGATTTTCAGATCCTGGGATTCCAATATTAGCTTCACCTGAGTTTGCTGAAGGTGTGTACAAATTGTCCCCTGTTCTTAATAAACCAGCTGGGTTATTAAAATAAGAAACTCCAACCCGTCCCAACGGATTAACTGTACCATCTTCTTCAATTTCCACAACAGATCCGTCTTGACTGATATCAAAAATCACATTCCCACCATCAGAAAACTCATTTACGTTAATGGGTTGCAAGGTTTCTGAACTATCAAGATTCTCATCAGTTATTTCTCGATTACCATCTCCATCTTCCTCAACACCTGCTCCAAGTAAATAGTAACCATTGGTGCCTGAAACTATATTTCCAGCTTCATCAACTTCAAAGTTGCCAGCTCTGGTATAAAATACTTCATTTACTTCTCCATCTTCATCTAAACTTCCAACCATAAAGTAACCGTCTCCGTCTATCATAAGATCGGTAGTTTTACCAGTCACCTGACTAGCTCCTTGTTCATGGTTAATAGCAATATTAGCCACATCCATTCCAAGTCCAACTTGCATTGGGTTAACTCCACCTCTTGTCCCCATAGGAGCTGATGCTCCGCTTAGGGTTTGACTATATATATCCTTAAAGTGTACATCACTTGTCTTATAAGACATTGTATTTACGTTGGCGATATTATTTCCTACAACATCCATCTTGATTTGATGATTTTGCAAACCGCTAACTCCAGAATACATAGATCTTAACATTTATATATTTCCTCCTTTTAATTGCTGAGTAGGTGTATCTATCACTCAACACCTTGTAGCTTCCTCATTGAGGTCCAGCTATTATATCAGCATTGCACTATCGATATTAGTAAAAACTTTTTCTTTTAAGCTACTTTTGTCAACAGCCGTTATTACAGTTTTAGTTTGGGGATTGACAACATAAGCTACGTCGTCAGAAAGTAATAAAGACCCTTTACCACCTTTTTGTTTTAGTGCATCCATAGCCTTATCAAGTCGGTGAGCTGTCGCAGTGTCTATATTTATCCCTCTGTTTTCGATACGATTTTGAGCATGTCTAGTTATGTTTAAATCAGACTTTAACTGTTGACGCAGTATTTCATTAAAGTTTTTATTATTTTGATTTATTTTTTGCCCACTTTTGTTTTCTTTATGAGAATGTGTAAAAACTGGATTAACTATTTTAGGCATCATCCTCATCCTTTTCTAGTTTCATAACCGCTTCTACCTTATCTAAGTCGTAAAGTTTGTTATCTACTTCAACTGAAAAAGAGTTATCATTTCTAACTACTTTATCAACTATTCCTACTACTGTACCTTCACCCGTCTTAATTTCCACACTTTTTCCTACCAGAGAAAAGGCATTAGTTGCTGCAATTCCATTGCTGTTGACTTTCTCAACCATCTTGTCCATTTTATTGCTAATATTCATTACTTGCTCTAATGAACTAAATTGGGTCATTTGACTAATAAATTCACTATCATCCTGTGGATCTAAGGGGTCTTGATATTTAAGTTGAGCAACCAATATTTTCAAAAAATCGTCTTTACCTAAGGCTGCATTAAAATCATTCTTTGGACCCATTTGTCCAGTATCATTTGAAATTTTCATCTTGCTACACCTCCTTAAAATTAAATGGACACATTAGGAAGTTCACTTAATTCCGACTCCTCTAATTCGTTAGCTTCCAGTTCATTTTTTGCTATAAACTTAGTGTTTTTTTGATTTTCATCTTGTTGCCCAAAATCAAAAGCTATATCAACATCAGCCCCTTCAAAACCTTCCTGTTCCAATTTTTCAAACAGTTGTTGTGACTGCTGCTGTAAATTGTTATAGGTTTGCTCATTTTGAGCCAACATCCTCACCGTTAAACTACCTTTTTCATAGGACATGCTTATGTTAATTTCCCCCAAAGACTCTGGAATAAGTTTAATGCTTGCTGAGGCTTGCCCGTTTTTCTTAACAAGAGGCAAATTTTTACTTACAAGCTTTAAAACCTCTGAGGTAGCTGCTGCAGGTAATGAATAATTGGGTCTGCTTAGTATAGGGGTGATTCTTTCTTGGATCTGTGCGGCTGTTTTTGATAGTTGCTCTGTTTCATTTACAGCACTGTGATTAACTTTTACTTTGTCAGCTGTAAAATCTGTTTTTTTATCAACTTTAAACTTTTCACGACTATACAGCGTTATTTTTTGTTCATCTTTAGAGTCAATATTTTCTGGATTATAGTGACTAGAGTCAGTTAGTTTATCATTAATATACATATCTCGGCTATACAACGATATCTTTTGTTCACCTTCAGGTTTATAGCCATTTTTGGGGTTGTTAATTTTTAAATGACTTTTAGTTTGCATCAATTTTTCTCTAGCCACACTTACAGATTCGCTATTTGGTTTTGCATTCAAAGCAGTTAAAGTATCCTCGATTTGTTTTGCTATCTTTGAAAACTTTTGTGCATCATTTTTTTCATTTAACCTAAGTTTAACCTCACCTAACTTAGGTTTTTGTTCAATACTTAGGTCATTTTTTTCAAGCATAGATTTAACTTGTTCATGCTTATCAAAAACAGATTTTAAGTTAGCAATCTGTTCCTTGCTAAGGTTATTATCTTCTATACTTTTCACCAATTTTTTTAAAGAATTAGCACCTTCATCATCCATGTTTAGTTGTTCAATAAATTGTGTATCTGTTGCTATAGCTAAAAATACCAACTCCAGAAATTCAACTTCTTCATCTTTAATACTAGAAAGCATATTTTCCAATAACTCTATTTCCTCTGTTTCCAATGCCTTACCAAAAGTCTCCTCAAAATCGTCTTCTAAGTTAAGGCCAGAACTTGACTTTAAAGTAGGAAATAACATAGTCATCAAATCAATCTTCATTCTTTTCACCTCCTTTCAAATGAAATTATATCATTACATCATTTTTTGAGTTAAGACAGCAGCTCTAGATGGTTCAAATGACGAAAGTATTTCAGATACGGTATCGGAGTTCATATAATTAAATATCTCTATAATCTCTTCATCATCCATTTCTTGCAAAATTGCAGCAGCATCCCTGGGCCGCATGTTTGTGTATTTATCTGCTATAGATTCCATCCTAACTTCTTTTTCTTCCAGCAACTCCTCTCTTTCAACAAGAGAATTCTCTAACTCTTTAAGCTCTTGTTCCCTAGCCTCTAAATCTTTCTGCTTGGAATTTTGACCTGCTTCTAAATCATCAATATATTCATTTAATTGTAAAATAGTTTGCTCTAAAGAATCAATCTCTGCATCTTTTTGTTCGATTATTTCTTCAATTTCCTCGTCCGAAACTTCCTGGTTTTGAATGTTTAAAAAAGGTATTGGAATAATATCTAAGCCAAGAGCATTAGAAATAATCACAAAAATTATAAAAGCTAATATTAAAGGTATAAATACTATATATCCATATAATTTTAATTTTTGGGCTGCTGTTGACATTCGGATGCCTCCTTGCTAATGCCGTGCAGAAACAATGTCATCTATAAAATTTTGTTCCTGCTTTCTTACGTTATAAGTAAAACTTTCTAAGTTTTTCTTTTTCAATTTTTCCAATGTTTTTTTCTCTTGTTGCCTAAGTTGAGCAACCCTTCTTAAGTTATCCAACTGTTCATTCTGCTTAGTTTGCAGTGACTTCAACTGCTTTTCAGTATTATGTAAAAAGGTGGAATACCGACTGAATTGAGAATAGTTTTCTACGCTTATTCCCTGATTGATTTTATTAGTTTTCTTTTTTATAAGTTGACCTTTTCTAAAGTTTATATTTTCTATATCCTTTTGAGTCTTCTGGATATTAGTTAACGTCTGTTGTATCTTTGTAATCTCCTCATTTAAAAGTGTCTCCTTATAATCCAGTACTTTTTGTAAACCAAATTTAAATCCCTTCATAAACACCCCACCTTACACATTTTTTAATTGTTCAACACTTTCGGATAGTGTAAATCCATCATTAACTCTTTGTTGCAAAAAGTCCATTATTTTAGGCTGTTTTTCTATAGCTTCATCTATATTAGGATTGCTACCTCTTTTATAAGCTCCTATATTAATAAGATCTTCAGCCTTTTTATAATTTCCTAAAACCTTTCTTAAGTTCGCAGCTGCCTCTTTGTGGCTATCATCTACAACTTCAGCCATAACCCTTGAAACACTGTTTAAAATATCAATAGCAGGATAATGGTTTTGACTTGCTATATCTCGTGATAATATAATATGCCCGTCTAAAATCCCCCTTACAGCATCAGTAACTGGTTCATTAAAGTCATCTCCATCTACTAATACTGTATATATCCCTGTTATGCTACCAAAGGTGCTGGTGCCACTTCGCTCAAATAATTTTGGTAGCAGTGTAAAAACCGAAGGAGTATATCCACGAGTTGTAGGAGGTTCACCTAAAGATAAACCTATTTCTCGTTGAGCCATAGCAAATCTGGTAACAGAATCCATAAGTAGCATAACGTCATTACCTTGATCTCTAAAAAATTCTGATATGCTAGTGGCAACAAAGGCACCTTTCAATCTGACAAGGGGCGGCTGATCAGATGTAGCTACTACAACTACACTTCGTTTTAAACCCTCCTCACCTAAATCCCTTTCGATGAAATCCATTACTTCCCTGCCTCTCTCACCAATTAAAGCTATTACATTTACATCTGCTTTTGTGTTACGGGAGACCATACCCAAAAGGGTACTCTTTCCCACCCCACTTCCTGCAAATATCCCCATCCTCTGTCCTTTGCCCATAGTCAACAATCCATCTATAGCCTTTACACCCACACTAAGAGGTTCTTTTATTCTAGGCCTAGCAAGAGGGCTTGGAGGCTCATTGGTGGTTGAATATTCGGTTTCACAGCATATAGGGCCTTTTCCATCGATGGGGTTTCCAAGTCCATCTAGAACTCTCCCTAATAACTTTTCCGAAACTTTAACTGCTAAAGGTTGACCATAATTTTTGACCACACAACCAGGTCCAATGTTCTTAATATCACCAAGGGGCATTAATAAACTACTATCATCTTTAAAACCTACAATTTCAGCGCTTATCTCACTTCCAGTTGACGTTTTTATTGTACATAAGTCTCCGATGTTACCCCAAGGTCCTTTGCACTTTAATGTCAAGCCAATTACCTCCTGTAAAGTTCCGTAAGACTTTGGAGTCAGTATCTTGTTTGCTTCTGTTTTTAAATAATCAAGATTTAGAACTGATTGAGTCATGTTATTTCACCAACTGTTTTTTTATTTCCGAAACTAAGGATGAAATGTGGTATGGTATAAATCCTTGGTCTGTCAGCACTTTAATTTCATCGTTTTGCATTTGGTCATCTATAGTAACTTTTAAGTTTGTTTCACCTTTCTCCTCAAGATAATCTGAAAGTATCTCTTTATTACTAGGTGAAACTATCACCTCTTTGGGATTCCTCTGCTTAACCAATGGAGACAGCTTATTGTACAAATAAATAACAAGGTCTTTATCTTTGCTAGTAGCTTCTCCCACAACTTTTTCTATAATATAGCTGGTTAGTACTAACACATCTTTTTCTGTTTGATCAAGCATTTGATTTTTATAATCTTCAGCTTGTTTCAGCAGGTTAGTACTTTTTTCAATAAGCTTTTTAGCTTCACGCTGTCCCTCAGATAAGCCCTGTTTTTTGCCTTCTATAGTCCCTTTTTCAAAACCGGATTTAAATCCATCACTTTTCGCTTTCTCAATAATTTCTTCTTTTTCTTTTAAAGCAGTTTTTATTATAAGTTCTGCTTCATGCTTAGCTTGCTCTAACCCTCTTTCATTGCTACTTTCCGTTTTTTCATCTTCTTTTGTATTTATTTTTTTCTCTTCATTGGTATTAGAAGCAATGTCCAATATTTTCACTTTTTTTATGCTATTTTCCTTTACATTAAAAGATTTAATTACATTAGACAACTATCTCATCACCCCCACCGCCGCGGGCAATAATAATTTCGCCAGTTTCTTCTAACTTTCTAATTAAGTTTACTATCTTCTGCTGCGCTTCCTCAATATCACGAAGACGTACTGGACCCATAAATTCCATTTCTTCTTTAATTAAATCGGCCTGACGCTTAGACATATTTTTAAATATTTTCTCGCTTACTTCTTCACTTGCGACCTTAAGAGCCATAGACAGTTCCTGATTAGTTACTTCTCTAATAATTCTTTGTATGGATTGGTTATCTAGGTTTATTACATCTTCAAACACAAACATTTTTCTTCTTATTTCCTCTGTTAATTCAGGATCGTCTACCTCTAAACTTTCAAATATCGATTTTTCTGTTCCTCTATCAACCTTATTAATTATATCCACAATTACATCAATGCCACCAGCATTAGTATAATCCTCATTGCTCATAGAAGATAGTTTTTGTTCTAAGATTTCTTCTATTTCCCTAATAACTTCAGGAGAAGTCCTGTCCATTGTAGCAATTCTTTTTGTTATCTCACTTTGTTTTTCAGGGGGAAGTCCGGATAGAACAATCGAAGCTTGTTCCGGCTCCAAAAATGATAACACTAGCGCAATAGTCTGGGGATGTTCGTTAGAAAGAAAGTTTAAAATTTGATGTGGATCAGCTTTTCGAACAAAATCAAATGGCTTAACCTGCAAGGAAGCAGTTAACCTTCCAATTATATCTACTGCCTTCTGTGAACCCAAAGCTCTTTCTAGTATTTGTTTAGCATAATCAATTCCACCAGAAGAGATATATTCTTGGGCTAAGCACATTTCTCCGAATTCATCTATAATTTTTTCTCTTTCCTCACTAGAAATTTTTCTTGCATTTGCAATTTCTAAAGTTAGCTCTTCTATTTCTTCTTCACTGAGATGCTTAAATATTTCAGCTGAGATCTCCGGCCCCAAAGTAATCAACAAAACTGCTGCTTTCTTTTTTCCTGATAAATTCGACATAATTACACCACCTAACTACTCTTCTGACATCCAAGATTTGATGAGTTTTGACACACCTTTGGGATCTTTACTTGCTAAACGCTTAATCTTTTCTTCTTGGCTATTTTCTTTTATATCCATATCTTCTCCATCATCATCAGCTGCAGCCACCTCTTGGTAGACTGGTTGTTCATCTTTCTTTTTCATTATCATTACACCAAAAATTGCAGCTATTATCAGCGCAATTGAAGCTAAAATAATTAGAGCTACATCTCTAGTAAACCATGGTTCGCTAATAACTACGCCATCTGTCGCATCATCTACTTCTGCAAACTCACGTCCCATAACACTTATCTGGTCAGCTCGTCCTTCTACATCAAGGCCCGCTGCTGTTGCTACAAAGTCACTTATTGCCTCGCTTTCTTGAGCATCCAAATCGCCATTAACCAACACAGCTACGGATAATCTATCTACAGAGCCTGGGGCTACAACTAAATGCTCTTGTACTTTGTTTATCTCATGGTTGACTATCTCATGTCTTCTTTCTGATTCTGTAGCTCCACCGTCAACTCCTGGATAAGTAGGTATATCCTCTTCACCCACAGCATCGGCTCCAGGACCAGTAAAATGTTCTTCCATGACTTCCATGGATCTTATAATTCTATCACCATCAGTTAAAGGATCAAAAAGTTCTGATTCTCTAACTAGATGATCGAAGTTTAACTCCGCGTTAACATTAACTGCCACATTATCATAGTCAAAATACAGCCCTAGCAATGACTCTAAACTATTTTGAAGGTCTCGTTCAAAATCATTTTGAATGGCCAGGTTCTCTCTAATATCTCCTACCTGAGTACCCGTTCCTAAATCATTGTCATCGAGAGGAGTCATATCTTGATCTGTTATAAATACGTCCTCGGGATTTAACCCTTCCACACTATTAGCTACTAAATGCTTAATACCACTAACTTGATTAGAAGAAAGAGAGACACCATCTAAAAATAGAGTGACAGCAGCTTTAGCTTGCTCTCTTTCACTTGTATAAATAGACTCAGTTGCAGGTGTAATATTTACTTGAGCCCTGGTTACTTCTGGAAAAAGCTCAATATTCCTCGTTATCTCCTCTTGCAGGGCCTGCAAATGTAATACCTGTCTCTCAGATTCAGGAGCAAACCTACTTACATTTTCCAAGCGTTCGTATCCTATCATTCCACTACTTCTTGGCAGCTGATTAGTTGACATAACAACCCTAACTTCATCAGCTTCCCCTTGAGGCACAGCTATAGCGGTTCCTTCTTCTACGACTTCATAGTCGACACCCATTTCTCCAAGTTTTATAGTCATTTGGGAAACATCCTGTGATGATAATTCCGAATACACTATTTCCATATCAGAGCTTAAAAATAAAACTGTAAGCGAAGTAACAGTTACTAAAAGAAAAAAAACAACTGCAAGTATTTTAATTTTTTCGTTTTTTGGTCGTTCAGACCAAAGATTATTGAATTGATTCGTAATATTATCCTTTACTTCATTCATTAGAGCACCCCTTACCTAAATCTGCATTCGCATAAGTTCATTATAAGCTTCTACAAGTTTATTTTGTATCTGCACAGTTAACTGCATTGCTATATTTGCTTTTTCAGCAGCTATCATTACATTATGTATGTCCACATCTTCACCAGAAGCAAACTTATTTGTTAAATCATCAGCTTGTTTTTCCAAGTTATTCACTTTTCCAATAGCATCACCTAGATAAGTACTGAAAGTTGAATCTACATTCCCACTTTTTTGGTTTGCTTCTTGACCTTGTATAGATGCTAAGTCAACTCTAGTTACATCCATATTCCCACCTCCCTAAAAATTTAAAAATTCCTTATCTGCCAATTTCTAATGATCTCATTGCCATTGATTTCGCAGTATTTATGCTTGTAATATTTGCCTCGTAAGCTCTATTCGCAGAAATCATATTAGTCATCTCTGTTACAATATTTACATTTGGTTTTTGAACAATCCCATTTTCATCAGCATCAGGATGATCTGGTTGATATTTTTCTAAAAAAGGTGACTGATCCTCATCAATATGTGAAACTCTAACTCCAGGTTGATGTGTTTTTTGTTTATTCATACTGTTTCTTAAAAACCTTTGAAAAGAATCATCCTCTTTAGATTGAAGTACTGCTTCTTTTCTTCTATATGGTCCACCATCTTCGGTTCTAGTAGTATTAACATTAGCAATATTATCAGAAATTACGTCAAGGCGCATTCTTTGAGCAGTCAAACCTGAAGCACTTGTGTTGATAGTTTTAAATATTGACACTTTTATCTCCTCCCTTCACTAATTACAGTTTTAAGAAGACCAAATTTATTATTTAAAGATTGAGTCATTGTCGAATGATATATACCATTTTTGGCCATTGCTGAACTTTCCAGTTCAATATCTACATTGTTACCATCTTCTCGCATTGAAGTTGAATAATCCCTTTGTTTGTTAGGATGTACATCCCCCAAATCTCTTCTACCAATCGGGATATGATTTCTATGAGATGTCTGCCCCTGGAGACCTTTTTCATTTAGCGCCTTATATAGCTCCCCTTGAAAAGTAACATCACTTCTTTTAAACCCTGGAGTATCTACATTAGCAATGTTATTAGTTAGCACCTGTTGTCTTTTTGTTGAACCTTCTATACCTTTTTCCAACACTTTAAATGTTGGCTGAGAAAATATTCCACTCACATATATCTCTCCTTTAGCTTTATTATATCAATTTTTAGCAATTCTCGACTTATACTTTAATTCGTCATATTACGCTATTTTCCTGCAAGAAATAACAGGAAAGTCCCTAGGACTTTGGTTATAAATGCTAACTATAACTATTTTTGACAAAAAAAGGGGGCTGGATTATACACCAGCCCCGGCATGTTTATTTAGTTTTTATTTTCTTAAGTTCTTCAAGAAGGTTTTCATTTTTAATCTTAATATAAGTACCTTTCATACCTAAAGACCTAGACTCTATAACTCCTGCACTTTCAAATTTTCTTAAGGCGTTTACTATTACAGATCTTGTAATGCCAACTCTATCAGCTATTTTACTTGCAACTAACAATCCTTCTGTACCATCTAGCTCTTCAAATATGTGTTCAATCGCTTCCAACTCTGAATATGAAAGGGTAGCCACCGCTAACTGAACAATAGCTTCATTCCTAGCTTGTTCTTCAACTTCTGTTGTTTTAGCCCTAATAATCTCCATGCCAACAACTGTAGAGCCATATTCTCCTAACAGTAAATCTTCGTCACTGAATTCCTGACCAAATCTTGCTAACACTAAAGTTCCTAACCTGTCTCCTCCCCCAACAATAGGTACTATTGTAGTAAGGTTGTTTTCAAAAAGACATTTTTCTTCATCGCTAAAGACACATAAATCCTTTGATTGAATGTTTGAAGAAGTCTCAAGCACTCTAAGTAAATTTTGATTATATTCCTCAGGGAATACTCCTTGAGGTATAACTTCTTCTTTCATGATATTGCACTCATAATCCTTAACAACAGCAGAACCTAAAATTTTACCTTTTCTGCTAGCAACATACACATTTGCTGAAATAACATCTCTTAAAACTTCAGCCATTTCATTAAAGTCTACCGCTTGTCCACTCGATTTTTGTAGTAATTTGTTAATTCTTCTTGTTTTAGTTAATAATTCCTGCATTTTTTATTTCCTCCTAAATTGTAATTTTGTAACTAATTTTTTGCAACTAGTTTTTGATTTAATCTTGCTTATTTTTCTAATATTAACTTATCTAAATTTTACAACAACACTTTGCAAATGTCAAAGTAATTAAGCCCTTGGATGAAAATTATCATAAACTCTTTTTAATTTTTCCTTAGTTACATGTGTGTATATCTGTGTTGTCGTTACATTTATATGACCTAACAACTCTTGTACCTCACGCAAATCCGCTCCCCTATCTAAAAGGTGAGTAGCAAAGGAATGTCTAAAGGTATGCGGAGATACTCCCATTTTAATAGCTTCTTTTTTAACATACTTGTCGATAATTCTTCTAACACTTCTATCGGTTATAGGTTGTCCATACCTATTTAAAAAAACTGTTTTTAAGTGATTACTTTTAACGACCTTTTTACGTTCAATTAAGTAGTTATGCAAGTATTTCTTTGCTTGCTCACCAATGGGGCAAATCCGTTCTCGTCTTCCTTTTCCGATAACCTTTATTAAGCCACGTCCCAGCTGTAAATCGTCAGTGTTTATCGAAACAAGTTCTGCTACTCTTATTCCAGATGAGTAAAGTGTCTCCATCATTGCTCTATCTCTTAACCCTAGAAAAGTGCTTATATCAGGACTTTCAATTAAGCTTTCTATGGCTTCTATAGCTAAAAAGCTTGGTAATTTTTTTTCTTGTTTGGGTGTGTAAATTCTACTAACAGGGTTTTTTTCAATGATTTCGTGTTTATGTAAAAACTTGTAGAAAGAACGTATTGCAGATAGTTTTCTAGAAATACTTCTTCTTGAATAGCCATTTTTTTGTAGCACGGCGAGATATTTTCTTATTATAAGATGGTTCTCAAGTAGTGTTATATTATTACTATCTTTAAAAACAAATTCACAATAAGACCTTAAATCACTTTCATAACTTCTTAAGGTATGATCAGAATAGTTTTTTTCCACTTTTAAGGACTGTAAAAATTCATTTAACCATTTCACCATCTAAACCACCTTACTAATAATATCAAAGGTATTTAGAATTAGCAATACTAATTATCGTTTTTTTTAAACTCTTCTAACGATTTTAGCGCTCTCTTTGCATACTTTTGATATCTCTCTTTTTTATTTTTCTCCCTTTTAGCTAGAGGCTCAAAAATACCGAAGTTAACATTCATAGGCTGAAAATTTTTTGTTGATGTAGTAGTAATATAGCTTATCAACGCCCCTATAGCAGTCTCTTTAGGAAAAGTAACATCTTTAGCTAATCCGTATGCTGCTGCAATTCCAGTTGCCACTGCTTCTACATAACCTTCAGAACCAGTAATCTGGCCAGCAAAGAAGACGTTTTTTTGCTGGGTTAAATTTAATTTATTATCCAACAATTTAGGAGAATTAATAAAGGTGTTTTTATGCATTACTCCATACCTTACAAATTCCGCATTCTCTAATCCAGGAATCATTCTAAGTACCCTTTTTTGCTCCCCCCATTTTAAATTGGTTTGAAAACCCACCATATTATACAACGTTCCTTCAAGGTTATCCTGTCTTAACTGCACGACAGCATGGTATCTCTCTTTAGTGTTAGGATTCTCTAATCCCACAGGTTTTAGTGGTCCAAATAATAAAGTTTTTTCTCCCCTTTTAGCCATCTCCTCTACAGGCATACAACCCTCAAAATATATCTCTTTTTCAAATTCTTTAAGAGGTGCTCGCTCTGCCTCTATTAAATTATTATAAAATTGTTTGTATTCTGTTTCTGACATGGGGCAGTTAATATAGTTGCCATCTCCTTTATTGTACCTTGAGCCAATGAAAGCTTTACCAAAATCAATGGAGTCTTTTGTTATTATTGGAGCTGCTGCATCGAAAAAATATAAATATTCATCACCTGTAATATTTTTTATTTCTTCAGCTAAACAACTGGACGTAAGCGGGCCACTAGCGATTATAACAGGGTTTGTATATTGTATATTTTTGACCTCTTGATTTATAACAGTTATGTTCGAATGATTCTTAATTTTTTCTGTAACCATTTCACTAAACTTTTCTCTATCAACAGCTAAGGCTCCGCCGGCAGGCACTTTGGTATCATCAGCGCATTCCATTACTAAAGAGTTTAGTTCTCTTAATTCTTGTTTGAGTAATCCAACGGCATTGGTAGTAGCATTTGCTCTAAGCGAGTTGCTACAAACTAATTCAGCAAAATATGCTGTTTTGTGGGCCGGAGTTGTGTTCTTTGGTCTCATCTCATATAGCTCTACTTTAAAACCCATATTTGCAAGCTGCCATGCACATTCACAACCAGCTAAACCTGCACCTATTATACTTACTTTTTCCATTTCTTCATCTCCTAATTAATCTCTTTTTTGCATTGAGGATCGCTACAAACAACTTTTTTCTTTCCTTTTTCAACTGCAAAGCTTCCGCATACATCACATTTTTTTTCAGTAGGCTTATCCCAAGACTGAAAATCGCAATCAGGATATGTAGCGCAACCAAAAAACTTGCGACCTTTTTTAGTTTTTCTCTCTACCACCTTTGCTTTGCCACACTTTGGACAATCAACATCAATCTCTTTATTAATAGCCTTGGTGTTTCTGCACTCAGGAAAACCAGGACAAGCAAGAAATTTACCAAATTTCCCGAGTTTATAAACCATTAAACGACCACACTTTTCACATTCCACATCACTTTCTACATCTTTAATTTCAATATCTTGAATATTTTCTTCTGCCTTTTCAAGTTCATCCTTAAAATCTGAATAAAAGTTTTTTACCAGCTGATCCCAATGCTTTTGTCCTTCTTCAATCTGATCAAGTTCTTCTTCCATCTGAGCGGTAAATGAAATATCAACAACTTTAGGGAAATGTTCCACCATAAGGTCATTAACTACATAACCCAATTCCGACGGCATAAAAGTTTTTTTGTCCTTAAGGATATAACCCCGCTTCTGAATAGTATCAATTATTGGCGCATAGGTACTGGGTCTTCCAATCCCTTTTTCTTCTAATAATTTTACTAGCATAGCCTCTGAAAAACGGGGGGGAGGTTGAGTAAAATGTTGTTTGGGATGATATTCTTTTAAAGTTAACTGTTCCCCCTCTTTAACATTACCTATAAACATTTTTTCTTCTTTTTCTTCCACGTCTTTACCTTCTATATAAATTTCCATAAATCCAGCAAATTTAAGTTCGGATCCTGTTTGTCTAAATGAGTAATCGCCATTGTTTATATCAATAGTTAAAACATCATAAACTGCTGATTGCATTTGACTTGCCAAGGTTCTATTCCATATTAACCTATAAAGTTTATATTGGTCTTTAGAAAGATACTCTTTTATATCTAAGGGAATGTTTTCTAACCCAGTTGGTCGAATTGCTTCATGAGCCTCTTGTGCCCCTTTTTTATTATTGTATCTTCTAGGTTTAGATGGTATATACTTTTTTCCATATTTATTTTCTATGGTTTCTCTCAAACTTTCAACAAATCCTTCTGAAAGTTTAGTAGAATCAGTTCTAATATAAGTTATTAAACCAATAGTCCCTTTCTTACCAAGCTTAACACCTTCATATAATTGCTGAGCAATCATCATAGTTTTTTTGGAAGTAAAGTTGAGCTTTCGTGCTGCTTCCTGCTGAAGACTCGAAGTAGTAAAAGGCGGAGAAGGATTACGTTTTCGTTCACTTTTTTTAATTTTTGATACAATAAAGTTGTCTGGCTTTAAAGCAGCAATTATCTCATCCATCTGTTTTTTATTTTCAACTTCTACTTTCTTATTCTTATACTTCATTAACTTACTTAACAAAACTTTATTACCTTTTGCATTTAATTCTACCTCTAAAGACCAATATTCCTTAGGTTCAAAGTTTTGAATTTCTCTTTCTCTATCAACAATTAACCTAACTGCCACCGATTGGACTCTACCAGCACTAAGCCCTCTCTTTACTTTATCCCATAAAATTGGACTGATTTTATAACCTACAATTCTGTCTAAAATCCTTCGAGCTTGTTGAGCATCAACAACGTCTTTATTAATATTTTGAGGACTTTTAAAAGCATCTTTCACCGCAGTTTTAGTTATTTCATTAAAAACAACTCTACAACTATCTTTATTGACTTTTAACGCATTTGCTAAATGCCAAGAAATAGCTTCACCTTCTCTATCAGGGTCGGTAGCCAAGTATACCTTGTCAGCTTTTTTTGCTTCTTTTTTAAGCTCTTGTAGGACCTTCCCCTTTCCTCTTATTGTTATGTACTTAACATCAAAGCTTTCTAAATCAATCCCCATCTGACTCTTAGGAAGATCAATAACATGGCCCATTGATGCCTTTACTTTATATTTTTTACCTAAAAATTTATTTATAGTCTTTGCCTTTGATGGCGATTCAACTATGACTAAGTTCATTTTTAACCCTCCTATTAAACTACCGTTAATTTTATGTAATTTTACCCGATGTGTCAATATTAGTTACTACAGGTATGTACATCTGATTGCCATCTTTCTTTACAAGTCCTTTAATTTCTAAAGTTAATAATCCCGCTAAAAGTGAATCAGTGCTAAAGTTTCCCTCTTGTACCAACTGTTCAAAAGATATTCTCTGTCCTTTAGCTATTTCCAATATTTTTTGTTCAACTTTGTCTAACTTTACACTATTTATTTTGTCTGTGTCAACAATATCCAAATCATTATTTTTTATATATTCAGCTAATATAGCATCAACATTAGTAGCAACAATCGCTCCTTCTTTAATTAAATGATTTGTTCCCATACTCAAAGGGCTATTAATATTGCCCGGCACACTAAAAACATCCCTGCCTTGCTCTAATGCAAAGTCTGTTGTGATTAACGCTCCACTTTTTCTCTTAGCTTCAACAATAACTACCCCTTTTGAAAGACCACTTATTATTCTGTTTCTAGCGGGAAAATTTCTAGCGATTGGTTTAGTGCCTAAAGGATAAGTACTTACAAGCAAGCCATTTTCCTCCATTTTATTAAACAACTTTTTATTCTCTTTAGGATAAACTATATCAAGACCACAACCTAAAACGCCTATAGATTTGGCTCTCCCTTGCAATGCACCTTCATGCGCACAGGCGTCTATCCCTTTTGCCATACCACTAACAATCACAATCCCTCTTTTGCTTAATTTTTCCCCAAAGTCTCTAGCTATTGTTTTTCCATACCAAGAAGCTAACCTTGCCCCAACTATCCCAACACTGTTACTGTTGCGTAACAATGCGATGTCCCCTTTACAAAAAATTAAAGGGGGAAAGTCATATGTTTGTCTTAAAAGACTAGGATAATCATCATCATAAATGCTCACTATTTCAATATTTTTTTGTTTATACTTATTTATAGTATCCTCCACACAAAAATTATTCAAGAATTTTTTTACCGTTGCTTCTAGATTATGTTTTCCTTTTAATCCTGATTCAATAAAAACCCTTTCTAAATTGTTTTTTAAGTCTATCAACGAAGAGCAGTTTTTAAGTATAAACATACTCCTTTTAAAACCCATTTGGGGGCAATGGGCTAAAAAGAGGGTTAATTCCTTTTTAGCCATTAAACTCCCTCCTTTCTTTTCATATATACCAATTACTTTTCTATAAAAATCATTCTAACCCCTTTAAAATGTTACAAAAATTACATAATGTTACTTTGTATGTAATTTTTATAATTTCCATAAAATAACACCAATGCCTTTTTAATTAAAGACATTGGTGTTATTTCTAGTATTCATACTTCATTTCTCTGTTTTCCCAAGTTCTTAGCTTGATATGGTCATCTTTAATATCAAGCAAATAATTTGGTAACATAGGTGTCTTGCCGTATCCTTTAGGAGCATTAACTATATAAGTAGGAATAGCTAAGCCGCTAGTATAACCACGGAGGTATTCCATAATATCTAAACCTTCTTTTACTGTAGTTTTAAAATGGCCTGTTCCCGCAACACTTTTTGTATGGAAAATATAGTACGGTCTAATTCTAACTTTTAATAGTTCGTGATTTAACTTTTTCATTACGTGGGGATCATTATTGATTGTGTTTAATAAAACTGCTTGATTACCCATTACAACACCAGCTTTTGCTAGTTTATCTGTAGCTTCTTTAACCTGTGGAGTAACTTCTTTAGGGTGATTGAACTGAGTATTTAAGTATATTGGATGATACTTGTCTAAAATTCTACAAAGTTCATCGGTGATACGCTGTGGCACTGTCACTAATGCTCTAGTCCCTAACCTGATTATTTCCACATGCTCTATCTTACGAATTTCCCCTATTAACCAATCTAAAGTGCTATCTGTTAACATTAACGCATCTCCGCCAGTAATCAGGACATCTCTTATTTCAGGATTTGATGCAATATAGTCAATTGCTTCTTTTAATTCTTCTTCTGTTCTATTTTTATCTACTTCTCCTATATTCCTTCTTCTTTGACAATGTCTACAGTACATAGCACACTGATTTGTAACGTTAATAATTAATCTATCAGGATATCGTCTGGTAATTCCTTCGGCTGGAGAAGTAAACTCTTCGCCCATAGGATCGGCGTCACCTTCTACTGCTGTAACTTCAGCCATTTGGGGTAAGGAATGCAGCCTCACTGGACAGTTATAGTCTTCTTCTGACATAAGGGCACAATAATAAGGTGATACCGACCATCTGTTGGATTTGCCAGCTTCTTTGATTTCTTTTTTTTCTTTATCTGTTAAGTTTATTATTCTGCTAAGTGTTTCTACATCTGAAATTCTATTTCTTATCTGCCACTTCCAATCATCCCAATCTTCCACAGTCCCGCCTAACACGTCTAGTATCTTCTTTTTTTGAGCTGAGTAATGTTCAGTTATTTTAAAACCTGTAGGGATCGATTCTCTAGCCTCCAAATAAGGCTCAATTTTTGATTTAAGCTCCTCCGCACGCTCATGAGCTATAGCTTTTCTTTCTTCTCTTGTCAAGTTTTTCTTTTCTGACATATTATGCACCTCCATAAATAGTATATCATAAACAATGAGGTTACTAAAGATTACATTTCCTCTGGTGCCTCTATTCCCATAAGGGCTAGTCCATTTCTTAACACCTGTCCAGTTGCTTGTATAAGTTTTAAACGAGCAATTTTTAAAGAACCATTTTCTTCTTTTAGCACAGGACAATTATGGTAAAATCTATTAAACTCTTTTGCTAAATCAAGTAAGTACCTGGCTATAGTAGAAGGTTTATACTCTGCTAAAGCATCATTTATAACTCCATTAAAATTTGCTATGCGTTTTGCTAAATCAAACTCATACTCTGATTTCATTAAAGAAGGATTCCAATCATCATCTTCAAGGTTTCCACAATATTTTCTTAATATGCTACAAATCCTAGCATGTGAATACTGAACATATGGTGCTGTTTCTCCATTGAAATCCAGTATTTTATCCCAATCAAAGACTATATCTTTTACTCGATCATTACTTAGATCACCAAAAATTATAGCTCCTATCCCAACTTGTCTAGCTACTTCTTCTTTATTATTAAGGGCAGGATTTTTCTCCTCGATAATCTTTTTTGTAAGTTGTTCAGCTTTAGTCAAAACTTCGTCTAAAAAAATTAGGTTACCTTTTCTTGTAGACATTTTATTTTCCTTAAATCTAAACAACCCAAAAGGTACGTGTTCACAATCTTTGTGCCAATCAAACCCAGCAATCGCTAACGCTTTAAAAAGCTGTTTAAAGTGAAGAGACTGCTCTGCACCGACTACATAAAGCATTTTATCAAAGTCATATGTTTCTTTGCGATAGATAGCAGCACATAGATCTCTAGTTGCATATAAGGTGGCACCATCTTTTTTTCTAAGCAAAACCGGCGGAATATCAAACATATCCAAATTAATAATTAAAGCACCTTTACTTATTTCTGTAATGCCTTTACTAATTAGTGTTTCTATCGTTTCAGTCATTTTATCATTATAAAACTGTTCGCCTTTAAAACTATCAAATTTCACATTTAATTTATCATAAATTCTATTATACTCTGTAAGGCTCAGCTCTTTAAAAAGCTTCCACTTTTCAACCCTGTCTTCATTGCCATCTTCCAATTCTTTAAAAACTACCCTAGCCTCTTCTTCCAATTGAGGCTCCTTATCAGCTTCTTCATGAAACTTTACATATAGATTATATAAGTATTTAACTGGGTCTTTCTCTAGCTTATCAGAATCCCCCCATTTGTCATAAGCTACTATAACCTTTCCAAACTGAGTCCCCCAGTCCCCTATATGATTTATACCAACAACTTCATACCCAAAAAACTCATGAATCTTATATATACTATTACCTATAACTGTAGAGCGCAGATGGCCTATGCCAAATGGTTTAGCAATATTAGGGGCTGAAAAGTCAATTACAACAGTCTTTCCTTTTCCCACATCCTCACTACCATAGTCCTCTCCCTTGGAAATTACATCTTCCACCGTCCTTTTTATTAAGTAAGTATTATTAAGATAAAAGTTGACATAGGGGCCTATGTTTTCTACTTTTAAAAATTCATCTGGTAATTCTTTTATAGATTCAACAATTTCCTTAGCAATCAGGGGGGGAGCTTTTTTAAGTTCTTTTGCTAGGATAAAAGTAGGAAATGCTAAATCTCCAAAGCCTTTTTTATTAGGAGTCTCAATGGTTGCAAATAATTTTTCTACCTCTAAATCCAAATATTTACTTAATATAAGTGCCATTTTCTTTTTATAACTATCCATGCTAACTTTCATTCCTTCCTATTATTAATTCATTGGTGCAATCAGTGTCTTGGTTACCTTTATATCTTTTAGTCTCGTCTTATCCGCTTTTTCAATATTTCGATCAAGTATAATTAGGTCACCGTAATATCCCTCTTTTATTAATCCTTTTTTATTTTCATCAAAGGATGCATAGGCGGACCCTTGAGTATAAATTTTAATTGCTTCTTTCAAGCTAAGTTTTTCATTAGGCAACCATCCACCTTCAGGTTGATGTGATAAGTTTGTTCTTGTAACAGCACTATAAATACCTAAAAATGGATTAGCAGGCTCAACTGGACAATCAGAACCTCCAGAAACAGTGACTCCTTTTTTAGTCATTGTTTTAAATGCATAACAGCCGTTAATTCTTTCTCCAAGTCTATTTTCTGCCCAATCCATATCAGTTATAAGAAAAGCTGGTTGCACCTCGGCTATTATATTCAAGTCTGCCATATCTCTAATTATTTTATTATCTGTCACTTGACAGTGAATAATTCTATGCCTTAACTTTTGGTTTTTACTTTTCTTTATAACGTTAATCCCTTGCTCCATTGCTTTGTCGCCAATCGCATGGAGAGCTAATTGCATATGATTTTTTGTAGCCTCCTCTACCATCTTTTCCAACTCACAATCAGAATAAGTTAAAACTCCTCTATAGTTTGGTCTATCTGTATATTCATCTTTTAAAGCCGCTGTTCTAGCTCCTAAAGATCCATCTAAAAATATTTTAATTGAACCTTTTTTAACATGGGTTGTGTTTTCAATTTCGGTAAAAACTTTAGCTGCCTTCTTGATATCATTTATACTGTTTGCATTATAGTGTAAATATACTCTTAGAGGCTCTTTCCCTACAGCCCTAAGATAAATATTCCATAACGTTTTATAATCATTTACAAGAGAAAGGTCGTCTGTTTGAACAGATGTTAAACCCATTTCTTTAATACTTTTAATACCAGATGTTAAAATATTAACTAATTCCTCATCGTCTAACTTAGGTAATTTAATAAGACCTAGAGCCTTCTCTGTAATAACTCCAGTTAACTCCCCTGAACTATCCTTTAAAATTTCCCCTCCAGAAACCTCTGTATCAACGGTAATTCCTAGTTTTTTTAAAGCTACAGTGTTTAACACTGCTACATGCCCACAAACTCTGTAAAATATGGTTGGAGTATCTTTGCAATATTGATCAAGAAAAGTTTTATCTAAACTGAAATTCGACCCAAATTTATTTTCATCATATCCCTTTCCTACTATCCAGTCGCCATAATTAGGATTAGCGTTTTTGCAAATTTCTGCCAGCTGATTTTCCGTTATTTCTCCTCTGATATTTAACAACCTGTTATTCAAAGATAAAGACAGCAAATGAATATGTGAGTCATTAAGTCCTGGCAAAACAGTATTACTATCGGCATCAATTATTTTATCATAACTCATAGGTTGGTAAAGGTTGTTTATTTTATGTATTAAACCATCTTTTATATGTAAATAACAGTCATTATTTTCTCCTAGCAATCTACAATTTTTAATCAATACGTTACTCACATGAAAAGCCTCCTTCTTGATAATACTAATATTGAATTTTATCAAACACTTACTTTTTGCTTAACTTTCTCCAATCTATAAGTCCTTCTTTTAACCCAGTAATCAAAACCTCTGCAGTTGCAATATTGGTGGCAACAGGAATATTATGCACATCGCAGAGCCTAAGTAAAGCTGTAATATCAGGCTCATGGGGTTGAGCTAAAAGTGGATCTCTAAAAAATAATACTAAATCCATTTTATCTTCAGCTATAAGTGCGCCTATCTGCTGATCTCCACCTAACGGACCTGACAAAAATCTATTAGTTTTAAGGCCCGTCGCTTCAGAAACTACTTTACCTGTTGTACCTGTAGCATAAAGTTTATGATTTTCAAATACATTTTTATACGCAACACAAAAGTTAGTGAGCATTTCTTTTTTTCTATCATGTGCAATCAAAGCAATGTTCATGTTAAAACCTCCAAAGTTAGGTGATGTAATGTACCCAAAAGTATACCAAATAAAAGGAGAAACTACTTCTAAAAGTAAATTATATCAATTATCCAATGTTTTGGCAAAGCATAAAAATGAAATAAAAAGGCTTAGAGATACAAAGCACGAAAAGAGCAAAAAAATTGAATTGTTAATTAAACCCGATTTAAAAAAGTATGGGTATCTTCACTCCGTAACAAATAAAGATTTAGGTATTTTTAAAAACAATAGCTTATTTGAAGTTGATTTTTATAATCCTACAACAAAAACTGCTATTGAAATAGAAAAAAGTAACTTATACACTAAAGTATGGCTTGCTTTATATAAGCAATTAGAATCTCCTATAATAGATCACGGTATTATAATGGTGCCTCAAGAGAAGCATACTAAAACAAAAAAAGAAAATACTTTTGAGCTAACATATAAAAGGGTAGAAAACAACACTCAGTATTTATTATTTCACTTAAAGTCCCTAACTATCATAGGGTATTAACTTGTGCTAAGGTTATTTTTAGGCTTCTTAATTATAGTGAAATTACCATCAGTAGTTCTTCCCTATCCGATTATCAACAAAAAACTAAACTTTGATTGCTGTTAACCACTTACAATATTTGACTAACCCTAATCAATTGAAGTGGGGTTTTATACGTATTAACATAAGATAAATAGAAAACCTTGCACTCATATGTTAATGCATACGTTGCAAGGTTAGTCCAAGTCAATTAACTTAGGAGTTAAAAATCGAAGTCTACTGTAAGCTTTAATAGTTTTACCGCGTTTTCAATATCGTTTTTACTTATCATTTCATTATTTGTATGGATATAACGACATGGCAACGAAATTACTCCTGCCCATGCTCCTTCTCGAGACAGATGGATAGCACCAGAATCAGTACCACCAAACTCTAGCACTTCAAGTTGGTACGGTATACCGTTGTCCTTTGCCTTTTTAACCAACATATCTTTTACCATAGGATTAACCATTATTGAATTATCTTTTACTTTTATAGCTGGACCTTTTCCTAAACTAACTGCCATTCTCCTTGCCTTAGGAGTGTCTCCTACACCTGTTACATCTACAGCTATTCCCATATCTGGATTAATAGAATAACTCGCAGTAATTGCCCCTCTTAGCCCGACTTCTTCCTGAGTAGTAAATACAAAATAAAGGTTATGTTCTGGATCTTCTATTTCTTTTATAGCACTAATTAAAACTGCACATCCTGCCCTATCATCTAAAGCCTTGCCAATATAATGATTAGGCTTAACTTCAAAATAAGGATAAAAAGTTCCTACATCTCCTATATTTACAAGTTCCTCTGCTTCTTCTTTAGTATTAGCACCAATATCAATATACATTTTTTCTAAAGATAATTTTGTTATATCTGTTATTCTTTCACAACCAATGACGCCAGTAACATTAGATTGAAGCTTTACTTTATGACCCAGCAATAAATACGGTGATAGCCCTCCTATATTTGTGAACCTTATAAACCCATTCTCATCAATATATGTCACTAGCACTCCGATCTCATCGGCATGTGCAGCGTACATAATTTTTTTATCAGTTTTACCTTTTTTAATTGCAATAAGGTTACCTAGTTTATCCTTTTTAACTTCATCACAATAATCCATAATTTTATCTTTTATAAGCTCTGTAATTTCTTGCTCATGACCAGATGGACCAAAACTATCAGATAACTCCATTAATAACTTATCCACGTACAACCCCTCCTTGAGCTATTTTTCCCAGTATTTTATCTACCAGATTTATTCCACTTTCTAAGTCGTTTAAATTCAAAAACGAAACAGGTGAATGTATATACCTACAAGGCATAGAAATGGTAAAAGTATCGATTCCATCCCTGGTCAGTTTGATTTTCCCTGCATCATTTCCCCCCACAGCAGTTTGTCTAAATTGATATTTAATATCAAAATCATCTGCCACTTTTACAATTTCTTTTAATAAATTCTTATCAACAATAATAGACGCATCCATGACTGATAATGCTGGTCCTTTTCCCATTGTTGTTGAAAAACGATGTTTATCACTTTCAGGTACATCTGATGCAGACGTTCCCTCCAGCACAATAGCAAGATCTGGTTGAACATTATATGCTGCTACCGTTGCACCCCTAAGTCCTACTTCTTCTTGTACTGTAAAAGCGCCATAAATAGGGAAAGGATAATCTTTCTTTAATATTTCAGCCAATATATAACACCCCACCCTATCATCAAAAGCTTTACCTTTGACTAAGCAATCACTAATCTTAGAAAACTGTGTGTCAAAACTTACATAATCCCCTATCTCCACAACTTTACTTGCTTCTTCCTTAGACGAAGCTCCAATGTCTATATATAGTTGTGAGTAACCTAAGGCATTTTTTCGTTCAGACGATTGCTGTAAGTGAATCGGTTTTGCTCCAATTACGCCCTTTATCATTTTGGAACCTATTACAACAGGTTTAGATACCAACACTCTAACATCTAGTCCCCCAACAGGCTTAAACCTTAGTAATCCGTTAGGTTCAATTGAAGTAACCATTAATCCAACTTCATCCATATGAGCCGCCAACATTATTTTGGGTCCCTTTTTATCTTTACCCTTAATAGCTACTAAGTTTCCTAAGTAGTCATATTGGAATTCATCAACATAGTCTTGTAAATGCTCTTTAATTAATTTAGAAACCGATACTTCATTACCTGCAACACCATGACATTCTGAAAGAGATTTTAAAAACATTTTAAACCCTCCAAGTCATTATAATCGAATGAAGAAATAAAAAGAGCTAATAGTTTCCCCGCTTTTTTTATATCATTAAGTGATATTGTTTCTACAGATGTGTGCATATACCGCTGGGGTAAGGAAACTAAGGCAGTTGCAATACCCCCTCTAGTAATTTGCATTGCTGATGCGTCAGTTCCAGATTGCATTGGTTCTGTCTCTATCTGAAAGTCAATTTCCCATTCATTTGCCACTTTTTTAAGTTTATTTAAAATTTTAGGATGAATATTAGGGCCTATAGCCAAAGCAGGACCACCGCCAATTTTAGAACTATTCTGTTGTTCTACTCCCGGCATGTCACCAAAGCTTACATCAATTGCAACCCCAACATCCGGCACAATTCCATATGTACTTACTACTGCACCTCTAATACCAACTTCTTCTTGCACCGTAGCTACAGGGTATACATCACAACTATGCTTAATTCTTTGTAATTCCTTTAAACATTCAATCATTACACATACACCAGCCCTGTCATCAATAGCCTTCCCCGCTACTCTATCTCCTTGTAGTTCCAAAAGATTTCTGTTTACAACAATAATATCTCCAACTTTTACAAGTTCTGTCACTTCCTTCTTTGAAAGTCCAGTATCTATAAACAGGTCATACATGTCTATAGCCTTTGCTCTTTCTGAGGGATGAGTTAAATGAGGAGGTTTAGATCCAATAATCCCGTAAACCTCTCTTGCTCCATAAATCGTCACTTCTTGAGAAGGTAAAGTTCTTGGATCAACCCCTCCCACTGCAGTAAATCGTAGAAACCCCTCATCATCCACATCTGTTACCATTAACCCAATTTCATCCATATGAGCCGCTAACATTATTTTAACCTTTCTATCACCACAACCACTTTTTTTTCCTATAACATTTCCTAATCTGTCCATGGTGACGTTGTCACAAAGATCCTTAAGATGTTTATCTACTTTTATAGCCACATCTAATTCGTATCCGGAAATCCCAGTGGTCTCAGTTAATTCTTTTAAAATTTCTTTGGTCTCCATTATTATCCCCTCCTCTTTAATAGGTTAATAAGTTGTTTTAATAGCTGTTTCTGATGTTTAATTTTTACTCCTTATATACTTTTTTACAATTAATTTTGCGCATAAAAATATTTAAATACATAAAAGTAACAAAAAGTAAATATACTACAAATATCTTTGCTAAAACAGATGCATAATTCCAATCAAAAGCATAGGTGATTATTAATAAATAAACAAAACATGTATTAATTTTGCCAAAATAGTTCGCGCTAATGGCTATTTGGGTATATAGGTAATTAATAACCCCTCCTATAATCATCAATGTTTCTCGACCGATTAAGATAATAATAAGCCAAGTTGGTAAATAACCCTTCAGATTCATTCCCATTGCTACAGTTAATAACAGAAGTTTGTCCGCTAAAGGGTCCAACATAGCCCCCGCATTTGTTACCATGTTATACTTTCTTGCTATATAACCATCTAATATATCTAATAGCCCTCCTCCTATTAAAAAGTAAAGAGCCACAAGCCAATGATTATCACCTTCGTAAACTAAAAAAAATATAATATAACATGGAATGAGCATCAATCGAAATACAGTTATTGAATTTGGTATATTCATCTTTATTAATTCCTCCCCACATTATATTACTTCTTTTGTATGAGTAAAAGTTGTGGAGAATTACTATTTTTATTCAGAAAATGATAATGCAATGACGTGTAGTATTTTGAAGGCAACATCTTCGCATATCTAATCAAAGTTTCTGATTCTGACTTTCCGCCATAATGGCCTGGATAAAGCATCATACTCATTACTCCACCTTTTTTTAACAACCCCAGTCCTCCATCAACTGCAGGTAACGTACTCTCTAATTTTGTAACTACCTTATGATTTCCACCTGGTAAATACCCTAAATTAAACATAATAGCTGCCAATTCCTTATTTGTATATTCAGTTAAATAGGCGTGACTTGACTCTATTAGCTTAACTCTTTGTTCTAAATTCCTTTCTTTTAATTGAGAAAAAGTGCTGTCAAGCGCTTTTTTTTGTATATCAAAAGATAAAACTCGTCCTTGGTCTCCAACACATTCAGCCAGGAAAACTGTATCATGTCCATTTCCTGCAGTACAATCAACCACCCAATCTCCCTTTTGTATAGATTGTCTTAAAACTTGCTTGGAAAATTGCAAACCATACTCAATCACTTAACTCCCCCCTAAAAAGGTGAAATTTGTTTTTATCAAAAAATAATTCCATTATCTTAAAAATAAGTATAGCTAGTACTGCTCCTGCAATTATGTCAGATGGATAATGTACTCCAACATATACTCTAGATAGGGAAACTAGTCCAGCTAAAACCAAGAAACATCTCCCCAGTTTACGGTTTAACCGGTAAATAGTTAATGCTACTATAAAGCTCATGGCAGCATGGTTGCTTGGGAAAGAATAGCTTGCTGAATGCTCAATCATTGAACTAAAATCATTTACCACAAAGGGCCTCTCTCTCTCCACTAACCTACGTAACAATTGATTTACAGTATAAGTAATAAAAATTATAGAAAGATACTTAGAAACATACAAGATTTTTTTACTTTTAAGTATCTCCAAAAATACAATTATTGCAAAAGAAATTATAAAAAACATTGATGAATACTCAGCAAGTACATAAAAAAAATAGTCTATGATAGAAATAGTACCTCTAAAATTATAAATATGCTCTGCTATATTCAATATCATTTCCTCCTGGCCCGATTTATTTATGCTAAATTTACATCTAAACTTCTATATTGAATTGCTTCAGCTATATGATGTTTTTGAATATATTTTTGGTTCTCTAGATCAGCGATTGTTCTTGCAACTTTTAAAATCTTATCGTATGCTCTAGCACTTAAACCTAAGTTATCAAAAGCTGTTCTCAGTAAATTCTCAGAAGCTATATCAAGTTGACAATACCTTTTTAGATCACTAGCTGTCAACTTGCTGTTTAAGGTGCTAGCAGCACCTTTCGTAAATCTTTGTTTTTGGGTTTTCCTGGCCAACACAACCCTATCCTTAATATTGTCAGACTTTTCTTCAACTGTATCTTTACTTATTAAATCTTCAAAACACACAGCAGGAACCTCTATGTGTATATCCATTCTATCTAGCAAGGGGCCAGATATCTTTGTCCGATATTTTTCTACTTTTTGGGGTGTACAGCTGCATTTGTTTGAGTCTGTTCCATAGTAGCCACACGGGCAAGGATTCATTGTTGCTATAAGCAAGAAATCAGCCGGATAGGAAATGGTGCCCTCAACCCTAGAAATTACAACTTTTTCATCTTCTAAAGGTTGCCTCAAAACTTCTAATACATCCCTTTTAAATTCTAGCAGCTCATCCAAAAATAAAATCCCTTTGTGAGCAAGGCTTATTTCCCCTGGTTTTGGTTTTCTCCCACCCCCAACTAAACCACCGTTTGATATGGTGTGATGCGGACTTCTAAAAGGCCTTGATTCTAGTAGCCCATCGTTTTTTAGCAGCCCAGAAACCGAGTAAATTTTTGAAACCTCTAAAATCTCCTCATAAGTTAAACCTGGCAATATAGAGGTAAAGCGTTTTGCTAACATAGATTTGCCAGTTCCTGGGGGGCCAATTAACAATATATTATGACCTCCAGCTGCAGCAACTTCTAAAGCTCTTTTTACTGCCCTTTGACCTTTAACTTCACTAAAATCATATTCATTTTCTACTTTAACTACGTCTTTATTACTATTCTTATATGGATTAATTGCCTGTTTCTGATGTATATGATTTACAACCTCTTTTAAGCTTTTTACAGGCAATACTTCAATTCCTTGCACTAGCGCTGCTTCCTCTTTATTAGTGCTAGGAACAAAAAGTGCCTTTTCATTACTTTCTTTGGCAAATACAGCCATTGGAAGTAGACCGTTAATTGGCCTAACTCTACCATCTAAAGCTAGTTCACCGCAAAAAACATATTTTTCGAGTAGACTAGGGGACCATTTATAGCTTGCCGCCAAAACTGCAATGGCTATAGGAAGATCATAAATTGGACCTTCTTTTTTAATATCAGCAGGAGCTAAATTAACTATAATTTTTTTTGTTGGTAATTTAAAGCCACTGTTATGGATAGCAGCTTTTACTCTTTCTTTTGCCTCTTTTACTGCTGTATCAGGAAGGCCAACTATTTCAATACTCGGCAAAGCACTAGTCAAATGGACTTCTACTTCAATTAAATGACCTTTTAATCCAACCAACCCCAAGCTTTTGACAGTAGATAACATCTTTACCCCTCCATATTTATATCTCATTAAGGGATAATTCTATAAAAATTGTTATTTTCCTTTATTTTCAGACAAAAATGCTGTTAATAGGTACAGTTTTTAATCCATTTAATACGAGGATTTTCTTTCTCGAAGTATACAGCTATAGCATCTATCCTATAATCTCTATTTTCCAAATGATTAGTAAGAATAAAAAAGTGAGCTACTTTTGAGATAGTATATAATTTTTTTGTCGTTATCGAAGAAAAAGGGTGGACAATATTTTTATTTTTTCTAGTCTTAACCTCACAAAAAACTATAACTCCCTTTTCTCTAGCTATAATATCAATTTCTCCTAATTTGCATCTATAATTCACTTCTATAATTTTAAGACCATTACTCATCAAAAATTCAACAGCTAATTTTTCACCATATCTTGCTAATTGCTGATTATTCATATAAACACTCTATATCCAATGACTCATTGCCAACTAAACGTATCTCAGTTTCTGAATTATATTTCAATGGTTTTACTATGGGTTTTAACGCTAAAGTATCTTGCATTATAACTTTTGCTATTAAACCATTGCTTAGTTTTACAACAGAACCATTAGGGTATGCAGCAACTCCTTCTAAAAAAGCTTCAACAACCTGTGTAGGAAATAAATAATTGCATGTCCCCATAAAAAGTTCAATTGCTTCCTTAGGAGAAAAGGCCTCTCTATAACTGCGCTTAGCCGTTATAGCTGTATACATGTCACAAATCCCAACTATATATGAGAGTTTACTGATTTTCTCACCCTTTAAACCTCTGGGATAACCGGTTCCTGAGTACCTTTCATGGTGTTGTAAAACTACCTGACAACTAGGAAGTGGAATATTATTATCAAAGTCTTTTAATAGTTGAAACCCTAATAAAGGGTGTTCTTTTACCCGTTCAAACTCCTTGTCAGTTAACTTCCCTTGTTTTGAAGTAATGCTTATGGAAACTTTTGTTTTACCGACATCATGTAGCAAAGCTCCAAGACCTAACTGATAAAGAGAAGTGCGCGTTAACCTTAACCGTTCTCCGATAACAAGAGAAAGAGCGCAAACATCTAAGGAATGCTCATAAGTATAATTATCTATTAAACGCAAGTGAGCAAAGTGAACAAGTAGAGTGTTTTTATTTTTTAGTGTAAAAATAATATCTTCGACAACTTTTTTTACAATGGGACTAGCATTATCATTTCTGCTATAATTGTTTATTCTACTAATTAATATTTCTTCTAGCGGTTGTCGTTTTAACATTTTTAATGCTTCATCACGATTGCCCTCAAGGGGTTCTATGTTATCTCCATTATTCCCTTCTTTTATATATACAGTTGTAATTCCATGTTTAGAAAGTTTATCTTTTGTAGATTGCTTTATCTTACTTCCCTTAGCCAATAAGATATTTCCATTAGCATCTTCAACTGGCAATGCTAAAACATCATCATCCTTTACTAAATCAATAAATATTTTACGCATCTTTTTAACACACCTCACTTTACTCCTTTAAAAGTCACTCTATGAATTGGTGTTAGACCGTGGTCTTTTATAGCGGTTAAGTGTTCTTTAGTGGGATAACCTTTATTTTGAATAAAGCCATACTCAGGGTACAGTTTATCCATTTCTCTCATATAGTTATCTCTATATACTTTTGCTAAAACAGAAGCAGCTGCTATGCTGCCACATCTATCGTCTCCTTTAACTATTGACCTTTGTGGATTTTGAGTTTGTATAGAAAAGTTTCCATCTAACAATATTAAACTATCATCATTAGCTATACTTTCAACACTATTAAACATAGCAAGTTTAGTAGCATTTAATATATTCATTTCATCAATTATTCTATTGTCTACAAATTCCACTTCAAATTTTAATGCTTGTTTTTTAATTTTAAATGCAAATTCCTCTCTTTGCCTTTCATTTAAACGCTTAGAATCCCTTAAACCAAACAAACTAGGTCTTTTATCAAAGGTTACAGCTGCTGCTACAACAGGACCTGCAATCGGCCCCCTTCCAACTTCATCACAACCAATAACATTATAATTATTAGATTCTTCTAGCTCCCACAAACTTAAGTAATTATTATATTTAGCAATCTTGCTGTTTAAGGTTGTCAATATTTTCTGTACACCTTTGCGACTATCATTTTTTAAACTAGGTATCAAGAACTGCAATTCTTCCATCGTGCTCTCGTTGATAATTTCTCTAATCTTGGTTATTGATGTTTTTTGTAAATTAATAAAGGTCACCTCTTTCATAATATAAAATTTCGACCTTTTTTACAAAAAACCTTCTTAAAACTATATGAATTTATACTTTGCCTTTATTTGCATTATTATTACTTCTTAAATCCACTTCAACATAACAACACCCATATACAAACCCTTATAGTCTTTTTATTTTATTCCCAAACTTATTTAATTCTATAGCCATTACAAGTCCCCCACCAAACATTTTGTTACAAATGTCCAGCTCTCATTCCCGCCGAATGAGCAAGTTAACGTTTGGTGACCAACTAATATGCTGTACGCTGTCCTAGTCCTTTATATACCTGCCTTAATACTGTTACTTCTGTTAACTTCCCGATATTCACCACACATCACTCAATGCATCTAATTTTTATCTCATATTTGTGCCACATTTATTCCATGTCAAGTAGCATTAGCTACTGGGCGGACAATAAAATAACCACTTTTGAACTAAGTGGTTATTTTATCGATATCTTCCAAAGTGACATTTCCAAGTAAGCCTTTTCTAAATTCCCTAACTATAATTTCACTTGCCTTTTCAATATCTAGATTACCTTGAGATTGTAAAATCTTACGATTTCCTGCAACTTGCTGAATAAATTCATTAGGCCCTACTATCCGGTCCAGATTTATGTCATATCTTTTTTGCAAATTACAAGGATATTCTTTTATAAGAAAACTAACTAATCTGTTTGCCATATCCTCTATATTAACAATCTCATCTTTTATTGCTCCAGTTACTGCTAAACGAAAACCAATTTCTTGGTCATCAAACTTAGGCCACAAAACACCTGGTGTGTCCATAAGTTCTATTTTTTCTTTAGTTCTTATCCATTGTTTCTGTTTAGTTACCCCAGGCCTATCACCAGTCTTAGCAGCTGTTCTACTGGCAACTTTATTAATAAAAGTAGATTTTCCTACATTTGGAACTCCTAACACCATCACTCTAGTAGGTTTATTTACTTTTATATTTAAACGTTTATATTTACTTTTTAAAGTGGAGCTCTGCTTTACTTTTTCAACAACCCTTTTCCACTGATTTGCTGAATTTAGATTAATTGCAATTGCTTCTGTATTACTGTCTTTGAGGTGCTCCACCCAAGCTTTTGTTTTAATAGGATCTGCTAGGTCAGATTTAGTTAAAACAACGACTTTTTGCTTATCACCCAAGATGTTGTTTATATCAGGATTTCTACTACTTATGGGAATCCTGCCATCCAATAACTCAACTACAACATCACATAGCTTTAAGTTTTCTTTAATTAAAGCTTTTGTTTTAACCATATGGCCAGGGTACCACTGATAATGCATTAGTTATCACCCCTCAAGTGTATTTATTGTAAAGTAATTTATATTTGAGATAGGCCAGTATCTAAAAAAGGTCTTTCCCCTTACTTCATCTACTGGAATGAAGCCCACTTCATTATTTCTACTATCAATGCTATTATTTCTATTATCCCCTAATACAAAAACTGAGCCTTCAGGCACTTTAACAGGCCCAAAATTTTGACCAGAATATCCTTGTAAAATATAGTTTTCATCTACTTTTTGACCGTTGATAATAAGTGTACCATTTTTAATTTCTACTTGATCATTCTCAGTGCCTACAACTCGTTTAATTAATATCCTCTCTTCTTCGACAGGGTAAGGAAATACAATAATATCACCGAAACCAGGTTCTCTAAAATTATAAATGAACTTGTTAACTAAAACTCTTTCTTGATTATAAAAAGTAGGTTCCATCGATCTACCATCTACTATAAAGCTTTCCATAAAAAAAGCTCTTACTATCAATGCTAAAATAATAGCTATTCCAATAGATTTACCCCACTCTTTCAGCTCTTTAATCAATATAATCACACCTCAGCTTTACATTTAAAGTAATGGCCACATTTTAAAAATTATTTTCCCTATTATTTTATCTTTTTTTATTGGTCCAGTATGCCTACTATCTATACTTACAGAGTTATTTTTGCCCAATACAAAAAACTCATCATCAGCTAACTCAAAAGAAAACTCTCCTTGTTGATTATACCCAGCTTTCTTAGTATTAACATATAGTTTTTCACCATCGGAGGAAACTAAATCGTTAGGCCCAGCTATAACCTTTTTAATATTTATTATATCATTTCCATCATAAAAAGCTATTATATCTCCTGATGAAGGATCACTTCTTTTATATGCCAAAACTACATCCCCATTATTAAATAACGGATTCATAGAATCTCCATACACTTTATAAAAATCTAAAAAGTAACTATTAAGTATTGTAGTTAAAACAAGTACAATTATAACTATTTCTATAAATTCTATCCATTTTTTCATCAATGGCCTCTCCCCTATAGAAATTTTATATAAAAAAGGGGCTGATTAACAGCCCTCTTTTTTTATCGTCTAACGGCATCTTTAATTCTTGCTGCTTTTCCTGTAAGGTTGCGCAAGTAGTACAGCTTAGCTCTTCTGACTTTTCCGCGACGTTTAACTTCAATTTTATCAATTCTTGGAGAATGCACAGGGAATGTTCTCTCCATCCCCACTCCATAAGAAACTCTACGTACAGTAAAAGTTTCTCTTGCAGAGCCACCTTGCCTTTTAATAACAACTCCTTCAAATACCTGGATTCTCTCTCTGTCACCCTCAACTACCTTAACGTGAACTCTGACAGTATCTCCAGCTTTAAAGTTAGGTATGTCATTTTTCATCTGCTCTTTTTCTAACTCTCTTATAATTTCCATATTTAATTGCCTCCTTCCTTCATAGCCGTTCTTGTCTTAAGACAGAGGACCGCCCGTAATCCCACTAAATTATAGCATAATATCTTTACTTTTACAAATCCTTTTTAGTTCTAACTAGGTCAGGACGCTTTTTTTGGGTAATTTCTACAGATTTATTTTCTCTCCACTTTCTTATCTCGCCATGATTGCCAGATAAAAGAACATCTGGAACTTTCATGCCACAATACTCCATTGGCCTTGTGTAATGTGGGTGCTCTAATAAACCATCTTGAAAAGAGTCTTTTAAATAAGACTCCTCCTTTCTAAGAACACCAGGAATAACCCGAGCTACAGCATCAACGACTACCATTGCAGGTAACTCCCCACCAGTAAGGACATAATCACCTATTGATAGTTCTTTAGTTACAAACCTATCAATAACACGCTGATCTACTCCTTCATAGTGTCCACATAAAAGAATCATATGGTTTTTTTGAGTAAACTCATGACAAACCTGCTGATTAAACTGTTGACCAGTTGGGGTCATAAATATGATTTCCGTGTTATCATCAAAACCAATATCTTCTATACAGCGAAAAAAAGGTTCTGGCTTCATAACCATCCCAGCCCCACCACCGTATGGGTAATCATCCACTTTGTTATGTTTATCTAAAGAGTAATCCCTCAAGTCGTGAATTATTAGTTCCACATAGTTTTCTTCTATAGCTCGCTTAATTATACTTTGGGAAAAAGGAGACTTAAACATTTCCGGAAAGATTGTAATTACATCTATTTTCAATCTAACATTCCCTCCATTGGTGTTATAACAATCCTTTTATTATCAACATCTACTTTTGTAACCACTTTTTTAAGAGCAGGAATTAAAAATTCTCTTTCTCCCTTTACGATATAAACATCATTACTTCCAGTTCTTTTCACTGAAGTTAAAACGCCTAAAAATTCACCGGTGCTTGTATAGACATTACATCCTTCAAGCTGAAAAAAGTAAAACCTATCTTTAGGTAGATTTTTAATATCTGACTTATTTATTTCCAAAAATTGATTTACTAAATGGGAAACCTTGTTTATGTCATCATAACCAGTAAATTTTATACAAAACTGCTGCTTATGGAATCTGCTTTTTTCAATAATATATAGTTTATTATTTATATATAGTTTTTCTCCCCTGTTAAACCTTTCCTCAAAATCTGTTAGAGGAACTACTTTAACCTCACCTTTAATTCCATGGGTGGTCACAATTTTACCTACTTTTATTCTTTCCTTATTCAAAATATCACCACTTTTACTATTTCATATCTAAAAATAGGGTCAGAAATTAATCTAACCCTATTTATCGACAATATCCACAATAACTTTTTTATCATTACGTGATGCTGCAGCATTAACCACAGTACGCAAGGCCTTAGCAATTTTACCTTTCTTGCCTATAACCTTGCCCATATCCTCTTTAGCTACCTTAAGAGAAATAACCGAGTCATTTCCCCGTGTATTTTCACTTACTTCTACTTCTTCAACGTTAGTAACTAAAGACTTAGCAACAAACTCTACAAGTTCCCTCATAATAAAAGACCTCCTAACGATTAACTAGCCAATTATCTCAGCTTTTTTAAGTAAGGTCTTAACAGTGTCGGATGGCTGAGCTCCCTTGTTTATCCAATCCTTTGCTTTATCAGCGTCAATCTTCACTTCAACCGGTTCAGTTCTAGGGTTGTAGTAACCTAACTCTTCGATAAAACGACCATCTCTAGGCGCTCTTGAGTCAGCAACTACCACTCTATAAAAAGGTTTCTTTTTAGAACCCATTCTTTTTAGTCGCATTTTTACTGCCATACTTTCACCTCCTTTACATAACTTAAAGTAGATACTTTTAAAAGAAAGGAAATCCACCTTTCTTATTGCTAAGATTTTTTTCCATAGAACCAAATTGTTTCATCATCTTTTTCATCTGTTCAAACTGCTTTAAAAGTCTGTTTACATCTTGGACTTTCGTCCCACTACCTAAAGCAATTCTCTTTCGCCTACTTCCGTTTATAATAGAAGGATTAACTCGTTCTTCTTTTGTCATAGACTTAATAATAGCTTCAATTTTAACTAAATCACCTTCATCTGCAGATAATCCTTTTAACTTTTTGGAAGGCAAACCTGGTATCATGCCTAATATTTGATCTAGTGATCCCATTTTTTTTATTTGCTGAAGTTGCTCGATAAAATCATCAAATGTAAATTGTTGATTTTTCATCTTTTCCTGCAGTTCTTTTGCTTTATCAGCATCTATAGATTGTTCAGCTTTTTCTATCAACGAAAGTACATCACCCATACCTAAAATTCGTGAAGCCATTCTATCAGGATGAAAAACCTCTAAATTTTCTACTTTTTCACCAGTACCAATATATTTGATTGGAGCTCCTGTAACTGCTTTTATTGAAATAGCAGCTCCACCACGAGTATCACCATCTAGTTTAGTCAATACAACTCCTGAAATACCTAATTTGTCATTAAAGTTTTGAGCGACATTTACGGCATCCTGTCCAGTCATAGCATCCACAACCAAAAGAGTTTCACACGGCGATGTAGCTTGTTGTATATCATCTAACTCATCCATTAACTTATCATCCACATGAAGTCGACCTGCAGTGTCAAAAATTAAAATATCATGTCCATACTTTTTTGCATGTTCCATGGCTGCTTTACATATATCAACTGGAGAATTATTTGTTCCTAATTGAAATAAGTCTATCTCTTGTTGTTCTGCCATAGACTCTAATTGTTTAATAGCTGCCGGCCTATAAATGTCAGCTGCAACTAATAAAACCTTCTTATTATCCTGGCTCAATTTTTTCGCCAATTTAACAGACATAGTAGTTTTACCGGCACCTTGCAATCCTACAAGCATTATGGGAGCTGGGTGTGTATTTAAATTTAGCCCCTCATTTTGGCCACCCATTAACTCTTGTAGTTCGTCTCTGACAATTTTTATTACCTGTTGACCTGGTGTTAAGCTGTTTAATATCTCTTGCCCAGTACTCTTTTCTCGTACAGTTTTTATAAACTTTTTTACTACTTGAAAATTGACATCGGCTTCTAAAAGAGCAACTCTAACTTCTCTCATTGCCTCTTTAACGTCTTTTTCCGATAACTTGCCTTTCTTTTTAAGATTTGCAAAGACACCTTGAAGTTTTTCTGATAAACCTTGAAGCATAATTTCACCTCTAACTTTTTATAAGGTTTTTGTATATTTCTCTTAGTCTAATATCATCATCGGTAGTTAATATATCTTCCATGTCATTAATAGTCTTTTCGATCAGCTGTTCTTTGGCTAGTAGCTTTAATTTACTCTCATAATCATATAGAAGAGAAGTTACCCTTTTTAATGTATCATATACAGCTTGGCGACTTACATCACTTTGTTCTGCTATCTCACCTAGAGAGTAATCATGCTGATAATACAGTTTAAATAATTCCCTTTGCTTATTTGTTAATAAAGGTTCATAACAATCAAACAAATCATTGAGATGTGTGATTTTTTCTAACAATTAACACACCCTCTTCTGTTAAGTAATTTTACTTTACATAGAAACTTTACCACGGTTATTTGGATTTGTCAAATATAAAATATAAAACAGCTCACAACAGTGAGTTGTTTTATAAGCTGAGATTTTCTTTAATTAACTTTCTACCTCTATACAATCTTGTTCTAACTGAGTCAACTGATACCTTTAAAATGTCAGAAATTTCTGTGTAGGAATATCCATAATACTCTTTTAATAGCATCGCGTTTCTTGTAAGGGTAGGCAGCTTTTCTAACTGTTCTTTTACCACTAATTGTGTATCCTTTAAATCTATACTACCTATATTATTACTCATATCTTTTAACAAACCACTTATTTGATCTAAAGGGACAGTCTTAAGTTTATTATATCTTATATTTTGATCTTTATATAAATTTAAAATTATTTGATACAGCCAAGAAGTGAAAGAACATTGGCCTTTATAGGTTTTCAAAAACTTAAATACCCTTATAAAAGCTTCCTGAATTAAATCTTCAGCCTCAGCTAAACTTCCCGTTAACTGATAAGCCATTTTTAAAGCTATATTCCGATACTCATTAACCAGCTGTTCAAAGGCTTGAATATCCCCTGATTGTGCTTTTAGAACTAAGGAGTCCATTAGATTACCCCCTGTCAAAGAGTGCTTTTATAAACTGCTTACCATCAAACTCTTGTAAATCATCAATCTTTTCTCCAAGACCTACATACTTTATTGGTACTTTTAACTCCTTATTTATTGCTATAACTACTCCCCCCTTAGCAGTGCCATCTATCTTGTTGAGAACTATACCCGATAATTCTGTAGCCTCTCCAAAGGCTTTAGCTTGATTTATAGCATTTTGTCCGGTGGTTGCATCTAACACTAAAAGGCTTTCATGAGGTCCGTCAGGTATTTCTCTTTTTATTACTCTATTCACTTTTTTTAATTCTTCCATCAAGTTGGTTTTTGAATGAAGTCTTCCAGCAGTATCGCAAATTACATAATCTACTTTCCTTGCTTTTGCTGCTTGAAGTCCGTCATATATAACGGCCCCTGGATCGCTGCCCATTTGATGACTAATTACATCTACATTATTTCTATCTCCCCATACCTTAAGTTGCTCTATCGCCGCTGCTCTAAATGTGTCAGCAGCAACTAACATCACTTTATTGCCCTCTTTTTGTAATTTATTAGTTAGTTTCCCTATAAAGGTTGTTTTGCCGACTCCATTAACACCACAGACAAATATAACTGTTGGCTTTACATCTGAACTGTTTAATTTAGTACTTCCTTCACCAAACTGTTCTATTAAACGATCTTCAAAAAACTTTTGAAGTTCTGCACTTTCCTTTACATTTTCTTCCTCACAATAATCTCGCAACTCTTCTATTAAATCCATAGTTGTTTTAACACCTACATCAGCTTCTAACAAAACTTCTTCAAGCTCTTCAAAAAATTCATCATCAACACTAGAAAAGCCGCTAAAAACTTTTTCTATTCCACCTAATAAATTTTTGCGAGTTTTATTTAAGCCACTTTTAAATTTATTTAATATTGACATATCATTATCCCACCTTTTCATCATCAAATTTTACAGATATTAGTTTAGACACACCTGAATCCTCCATAGTAATTCCATAAAGCATATCAGCATAGCTCATAGTTCCTTGTCTATGGGTTACCACTAAAAATTGAGACTTTTGTGATAGCTCCTTTAAAAATGAAGCAAACCTATTAACATTAGCTTCATCTAAAGAAGCTTCAATTTCATCAAGAACACAGAAAGGAGAAGGTCGAGTCATTAGTATAGAAAACAACAAAGTTATTGCCGTAAGAGCTTTCTCGCCACCTGAAAGTAACGACATAGACTGCATTTTTTTACCAGGAGGTTGAACAAAAATCTCCACTCCACTTTCCAACATTTGATTTGGGTTAGAAAGTTTTAAATACCCTTGACCACCACCAAATAATTTCTTAAATACTTCATTGAAGTTTTTATTAATCGTTTTAAATGTTAGTTCGAACTGTTCAGCCATTTGTTTATCCATTTCCGTTATTATCTTTTGTAGATCCATTCTACTTTTATTTAAATCACTTTTTTGTTCTTGTAAAAAGTCTAATCTATGACTTAGTCTTTGGTACTCATCTAAAGCCCCTAAGTTAACCGTTCCCATCCCCTTAATATCTTCCCTTAACCTTTTTACCTCCTTTTGACCACTTCTAGAATTGAAAGGTTCATATCCATCCTTTAATGCTTCATTAACAGTTAAGTAATATTCCCCTAGTAATTTTTCTGTTTGCTGTTCAATCTCCATCAAAACTCTAGATTTCTTTAAATTTAAATTATTTATCGATTCTTTATCTTTTTCTAAAGTGCTTGTAATATCTTGATGTTGTTGTTTTTTTGTCTGAATTTTAAGTTTTATCGACTGGATTTTCCCGCTATAAATTAACTTCTCTTTCTCTAACGCATCATTTCTTTCTTGCAATTTGAAGGATTCATTAACTAAATTCTCTATTTCAGCTTTACCTTTGTTTTCTTGTTCTTCCATTTTGTTAAGGTCTGCCAAATTCTCATCGAAATTATTTTCATTTTGTAGAATCCTTTCGTCTATTCCTTTCAAATCACGCTTAAGGGCAGAAAGTTTTTCTTTTAATGAAGCTATGGTTATTTTTTGACTAACTTGTTTAGATTGAGCTTCACCTAAAGACTCTTCAATGTTTTCTATCTCAGTTTGATACTCTTTAACTTCTTCATTAAGTTGCTTCTCATTTCTTTCCATTGCTTGAATACTTTCTTCTTTTTGAAGTACTCTAGATTGATACTTGTTTTTATCAGCTATTAAACTATTTATCTCCTCTTGAAGAAGTTCAACATTTTCCCGAACTGATGTGATTTTTTGCTCAATCAGCATAATTTGTTGTTCAAGCTCGTTTATTTCTAGCTTGTTAGTTTGCTTTTGTTCTTCTACCTGTTCTAACTTTATTTCTATCTCATTTAAATGCTCTATTTGAACCTTTAACTCTTTTTGTTTTTCTACAAAAAACTCTTGTTGTTTTTCTAACATATCCATAGTTTCTTTTATTTGAGCATTTCTTTTTAAAAGACCGGTGCTTTTACCTTTATAACGCCCACCAGACATTGAACCCCCTGCATTAATCAGTTCACCATCTAACGTTACAATTCTGTATCTATAACCTTGGGATTTTGCCAATAGTAGCCCATTGTTTAAGTTATCTACAACAAATATACGTCCTAGTAAATAGTCTTTTATTCCATCCAATTCACTTGCACAATTTACTAGCTCTGAAGCAATTCCTATAACCCCAGGCTGCTGTTTGTCATAATTTATTTTCTTGCCTTTTACTATATCCAAAGGAAGAAAAGTTGCTCTTCCGGCGTGATTGTTTTTTAAATACTTAATACATTCTTCTGCAGTTTTTGCATTAGCAACTACTATGTTTTGTAAAGACCCACCCAAAACAGTTTCAATTGCAGTACTATATGCTTTCTCAACATTAAAAATTTGAGCAACTGCTCCATAAATATCTTTGTTTGTAGAAAATTTTTTTAAAATTTCCTTAGGGCCCATATTGTACCCTGAATAATTATTTTCTAATTGCTTTATTCCCTGTAACTGTGTTTGTAATACATTTAGCTTTTTTTCTGCTTCTGTAACTATATTTTGCTTCTTTTCTTTTTTCTTTTCAATTTCATTATACTTCGTATATAAATTGCTATATTGTTCATCTAGTTCTCTATATTTTTTCCATGTTAATTCTTTCTTTTGATTTATCAGATCATACCTAGATAGGCTGTCTTTTAACTTGTTTTCATACTCTTTTAGCTCGTTTTTCTTCCTAGTGTAGTCACTTTCTAGTCTATTTATATAACTATCTATGTTTTTTATATCATTTTTATCGGTAGCCAAATCATTAAGTAGTTTTATTAAACTTTCTTTTTTATGTTCAAGATCTTGTTTTTTATTCGCTAACTTTACATTTAATGATGAAGTCTTTTCTTTAAAATCTTCAATTTTTATAGAGTAATCCTGTAATAACTTTTCATTTTCTTTTTTTTCTTCAATGGACTTATTTTTCGCGATTTTAAAGTTGGTAATCTCGCTTTTAATTTTCTCATTTTGGAATTTTTTTTCTTCTATTTTTGACCTTAAGTCCTCAACCTTTTCTCGCAGATATTCTAGCTTATATTTTATATTATCCATCTTACCTTTATTGTCAAGTTGAGCTTCAATAACTGACTTTGAAGACTGTTCCAATTTCTTTAGATAGTTTTCATCTTTTTGTAGCTGTTCAAATAAAGCATCTAACTCAGATTCCTTTTCCTGCAACCTTTGACTTAGACTCTCTATTTTGCCTGTTGTCCCTTTATAAGAAATGTCTAGCTCATCTAATCGGTGTAAGATTATTCCCACTTCAGTGTTTTTTAATTTTTCTTTTAAAGACTTATATTTTTCAGCTTTAAACGCTTGCTCTTTAATAGTAGGTATCTCACTTTCCACCTCTATAATAATATCTTCAACTCGTTGTAAATTTTGTTGAGTTTGTTCAAGTTTTTGAATTGATTGCAATTTTTTACTTTTATATTTTACAATTCCAGAAGCTTCTTCAAAGATTATTCGCCTTTCTTCTGGTCTACTAGTTAAGATTTCATCTACTTGCCCCTGACCTATAACTGAATAAGCCTCTTTTCCTAGTCCTGTATCCATAAAAAGTTCATGAATATCCTTTAGTCGACACTCAGTTTTGTTTATAAAGTATTGACTTTGACCATCTCTAAAGTAACGTCTTGATATATTAACTTCTGAATACTCTATATCTAAAAGCTTTTGTTTATTATCTAAAGTTAAGGTTACCTGCGCATAATTTTTTTGCCTACTATCAGAAGAGCCAGAAAAAATAACATCCTCCATTTTAGAACCTCTAAGGCTTTTAACACTTTGCTCACCTAAAACCCATTTTATGGCATCTATTATATTGCTTTTACCACTTCCATTAGGGCCTACTATTGCAGTTACTCCTCTATCTATTTCTAACTGAGTTTTATTTGCAAAAGACTTAAATCCTTGTAACTCTATTTTTTTTAATAGCATTAAGCTCCCCCTTTATGCATATTAACAGCTTAACTAACCTTTATTATTGCTCATAAAAGTGCATAAGGCCGTGCCTTGCTGCCTCTTGTTCAGACTGTTTTTTGGTCTTTCCCTCTCCAACCCCAAGCTTTTTACCATTTAGGAAAACGGCAGACCTAAATCTTTTATCATGGTCTGGTCCCTTTTCTTCGATAATTTTATAAGTTAAATCGTTTACGCCATTTTTTTGTACATACTCTTGTAACTGGGTTTTAAAATCACTTTCTTCACCTATTAAAGATTGATTTATTTCCGGTTTAAGTATGTCCAAAACAATATCGTAACTTTTGTCAAACCCCAAATCCATATACATAGCTCCTACAAAGGCTTCAAAAGTATCTGCTAAAATAGAGTTTTTCTGCCTTCCACCTGTTTTTTCTTCACCCTTTCCAAGCCAGAGCATTTCACCAAAGTCCAACCTTCTGGCAGAAGCAGCTAATGATTTTTCACACACTATCTGTGCCCTTAATCTTGTCATCTCACCTTCGGTAATATTCTTAGTAAAGGTATATAAATATTCACTAATTATTAACTCTAAAACAGCATCACCTAAAAACTCTAGCCTTTGATTGTGCGCTTTTATTCCTAAATCATTTTCAAAAGCATATGAAGAATGAGTAAAAGCTTTTACATAGATTTCTTTATATGACAAATTAAATTTTTCTAGAAAAAACTCTATTTTTTTCACTAATTTCACCTCTATTAAAATTTTAATAAGACCCCGCACTACCTGCAGGCGGGGTCTCGTTCTTAAGAATTTTCTTCTATGAAATTTACAATATCTCCTACAGTATTCATCGTTTGCAGTTGCTCATCGGGAATTTGTAAATCAAACTCCTCTTCCAACACCATTAATAGATCCATGATATCTAATGAATCCAGTTCTAGATCCTCCTGAAATCTAGTTTCTGGTTTTATGTCTTCTTCACTTGTTCCAATAGTTGAAGCTATGATGCCTTTAACTTTATCAAATAATTCCACAAAACGCACCCCCTTTCCATTATTACCAAGCATTTACTTTCTTTATATCAACATACTAATGATTATACCTATTCAATAAATATCTAAGATATCCTAATAGACACAGCTTTTTATGAAGCGGCCACGAGCTAAGCATTAAATACCATCACTAAATTGATCTAAAACCTTAGATTCTATTAACCCTTTTCCTTGTTTCAAAATAGCATTTTTAATAGCTTTTGCATCTGATGAACCATGACTTTTGATTAGAGCGCCTTTCACTCCTAAAAGTGGTGCCCCACCATGCTCAGTATAATCCATTTGTTTTGCAAAATCAGTGAAAGCAGATTTTAACATAACTGCTCCTATTTTTCTACTAAAATTTTTAGTAATTTCTTCTTTCAAGGAACTAAAAATAAAGGAAGCGGCTCCTTCCATAAACTTAAGCATTACATTGCCAACAAATCCATCACAAACTACAACATCGACCTTTCCTCCTGGAACGTCTCTTGCTTCTATATTCCCCATAAAGTTAATTTCATCACATTCTTTTATCAATTCATAGGCTTTTTTTGTAAGTTCATTACCTTTTCCCTCTTCGGTTCCAACATTTAATAATCCAACCGAAGGTTCGCTTATTCCAAAAACTCCTTTTGCATATATTGAACCCATTTTGGCATATTGTAGAAGGTGCTCTGGTTTAGCATCCATATTAGAACCTACATCAAGAACTATAGTGTAACCACCAGCAGAGGGAAAAATTGGTGCTAAGGCAGGCCTATCAATACCCTTTATTCTCCTTAATATAAAATATCCGGCCGCCATAAACGCACCAGTGCTACCAGCAGTAACCACAGTATCTGCTTTTTTATCTTTAACTAATGATACAGCTTTTACTAGAGAAGAATCTTTCTTTTTACGTATAGCCTCAACGGGCTTCTCATCATTTGTGATGACTTGTGGTGCATCCACTATTTCAAAACGCTCTTTATATTTTTCAACATCAATAGCATCAAGCTTTTCTTTAATTTGCGAACTAGGTCCGACAAAATAAATAAATAAACCATCACTCTCTTTAAGAGCATCCACACCACCTTCTACGGTAGAGTAAGGAGCATTGTCTCCTCCCATTACATCCAGTGCTATTTTTATCAACGAACTCCCCCCTTATACAAGGTCATATAATAATATGTACATACTCCGACATATTTATAATTATAGTCAAGAATTTATAAAAAAGCAAATTAAAAGGGTAGCCTCTTAAAATGGCCACCCCTTAAATTTATTTTTCTACTTCTATAACTTGCTTACCTTTATAGAAACCACACTCTTGGCAAACTCTATGAGGCAATTTTGGTTCATGACACTGAGGACAGCTTACACTGCCTGGTATATTTAATTTCCAGTTAGCTCTCCTTTTTGCTTGACGAGCTTTTGAATGTCTACGCTTTGGTACTGCCATAACTTCCACCTCCTCTTACTGGAACCACTATTTCTTCTTATCATAGTACTTTTTAAGAACAGCTAGTCTAGGGTCAACATCATTTTTGTCACACCCACACTGACCATCATTAAGATTTGTACCGCAGTTATAGCATAACCCCAAACAATTTTTTTGGCACAAAAATTTCGAAGGTATAGAAAACTCGATTGCTTCCTGTAATAGTTCCTTTAAAGGAAGCCTTCCAATTGGTATCCGATAAAACCCTTCAGAGTCTTCCTCTTTTAGGTCAATTTCTTGGTTAGTTACAAGCACCTGTTTTTTAAACAACTCTTTTACTTCTAAAGTGTTTAAGCTTAAACACCTATCACAAGGGAGTTTCAGCTGAGTTTCTACTAGACCTTCTATTAAGTATGTTTGCTCTTGTTTTTTAGAAACTGTTGCCGATACTTTAATCGGCTCTATAAAACCACCATTCGGCACTATTATGACTGAATTTTTTTTAGGTATAGTATAACTATACTCTTTCATTAGATTTTTTTCAGTTTCCAATTCCAATAAGTTAATTGTTAAAAGATTATTTACCACGATAAACCATCCTCAATTATATATTAATAGGACTTGTTTGTCAAACAGATCTATTTTACTAGATTTTTGGTGTCTCTAGCAATCATTAACTCTTCATTAGTTGGTATAACTAATGCTTTTACTTTACTTCCTTCTGCTGAAAAATCAGTTGCTTTTCCTCTTACTTTATTTTTGTCCTTATCTATTTTCAAGCCAAGGTAATTAAAGTTATTGAGAATTTGCTCTCGTGTCTCTGGCGAGTTCTCACCTAAACCAGCTGTGAAGATTATAGCATCTACACCATTTAGTACGGCTGCATAACTCCCAATATACTTTTGTACTCTATGAGCAAAAATATCTAAAGCTAAAGCTGCACGTTTATTACCTTTTTCGCTAGCTTCCTCTAGGTCTCTAAAGTCACTGCTTACACCTGATATGCCCATAACGCCTGATTTTTTGTTCATGTAATTATTTAAGTCATTTGCATCAAGACCCATTTTTTTCATTAAAAACGGGACAATTGCAGGATCGATATCTCCACAGCGGGTTCCCATAACTAAGCCTTCTAATGGAGTTAAGCCCATTGAAGTATCCATTACTTTACCGCCATCTATTGCTGCTACACTTGCCCCATTGCCCAGATGACAAGTAATTAATTTTAGGTCTTTAATTTCTTTGCCTAACAGTTCTGCAGCTTGCTGAGTTACAAACTTATGAGAAGTTCCATGAAACCCGTACCGTCTAATAGCGTGTTCTTCATATGCCTCGTATGGCAATCCATAAATAAAGGATTTCTCTGGCATTGTTTGATGGAATGCCGTATCGAAAACAGCTACTTGTTCAACCGCAGGTAATACTTCAGAGCACGCTTCAATCCCCATAATGTTTGGTGGATTATGTAAAGGCGCCAAATCTATGCACTTGCTTATAGCATCCATAACCTTATCATTTATTAATACAGACTCAGAAAACTCTTCTCCCCCGTGAACTACTCGATGGCCTACCGCTTCAATTTCTTCCATGCTACTAATTACACCAATCTTGTTATCTACCAATGTATCAATAACCATCTTAATAGCAACTTTGTGGTCACTAATGTCAGCAGGAAGCTTCACCTTATCTTCCTTACCTGGTTGGTGTACAAGCTGAGCACCCTCCAATCCAATTCTCTCTACTAATCCTTTTGCCAAAACATCTTCGTTTTTCATATCAAATAACTGATATTTCAAAGAAGAACTTCCACAATTTACAACTAAAACTTTCATCTAGTAAATCCTCCTTTATGTTTATGTAAATTACATTCTATACTATTTTATAAGTTTCTTAACATATTTTCAATAGCTAAAATCCATTTATAGCATAAATCGATAAATATTTAACAATCTTTTTTATTTTATTATACATGTGGTATACTGATTAAAAAGCTGAAAGACGGTGATTATAATGAACACAATTGGTATAATCATTGAATACAACCCATTTCACAATGGCCATAACTATCATATCAAACAAGCAAAAGTAAAAAGCGATGCTGAGTTTGTAGTTGGTATAATGAGTGGGAATTACGTCCAACGAGGTGAGCCGGCTATCATCAATAAATGGGATAGAACAAAAATAGCCTTGAACCATGGTGTTGATATGGTTATAGAACTCCCTACCATTTATTCTACCCAAAGTGCAGAAGGATTTGCTAAAGGTTCTATATCGACTCTTGCTAGCAGTGGAATTATTGACGGTATAATATTTGGCTCAGAAGCAGGAGTTATATCCCCTTTGAAAAAAGTTGCTCAGGAAATTTTAGAAATAGAAAGAACTCCAAAACTTATAACTAATAAACTTAAAGAAGGTATTAGTTATTCTAAAACTCTACAGAAGTTAACTGCTAACAATAATTTTCTTTCCGGGTCTAATAACATCTTAGGTATAGAGTATATAAAACAGAACATTAAGCTGGGAAGTCCTTTAAAAGTTGAAACTATAAAAAGAAAAAACTCTACTTATAACGAAGCAACTCCCAACAATGATTTTTTTACAAGCGCAACTTCTTTGAGGTCTATGATCAAAAACCAATCCAAAGAACTGAGTAATTATATTCCACCTAAAGCTCTGTCTACTTTAAAGTATACCCAAAAAAAACAACAATTTATTGAAATTAACTCATTTACTGATTATTTATTTCCTTTGTTAATAAAAGATGGTTATAAACTAATTCCCAAAACACAGGGCTATGAAAAAGGACTGGAAAATAGGATTATGCAAGCCTTGTTTGATGGAAAGCCTAAAGATATTGAAACCTTAGTATCCCAAGTTAACTCAAAGCGGTATTCAAGAAGTCGCATTAATCGTTTATTATTGCACTTTATGCTTGGCGTTGAAAAAGAAACTGTAATTAAAGCTAACATTGAAACCCCTTATCTAAAAATATTAGGTTGCTCTGAAAAAGGTCTAAAATTATTACACAAGTTGAAAAAAAAATCAGCAGTACCCTATTCTTTAAACTATAAAAACTTATTAGATTCCTTACCTAAAAAAGGCTTAGGATATCAACTGTTAGCTAGTGAAAATATTTATTCCAACCTTTATATACAACAAAGTTTTATTCACAAAAAATATAATTTGGAATTTAGACATAAACCGATTATAGTGAAATAAGCACTTATACTTTTTTATGTCCATCAATGAAAAAAGGCGTAATACCGTGGGTATCACGCCTTTTTTCATTGCTTTAAGTTTCATCACTCAAATATAATGTGGCTCTAATTTTCTGTAAGATAGTTGACAACATCATCAAAATGTTCAACTTGCACTACCTTTACCTCCGTGGCATGTGCTATCGCTTCTTCATAATTATCAACGGGGCAAAAAAGCACATCTGCTTGTTTTTCTTCCGCTGCATATACCTTTTGCTTCATTCCACCTATTGTTCCAATTGTACCATCAAAGCTTATAGTTCCTGTTCCTGCTACAACTCTATCTCCAATAATATCTTCTTCTGTTAATTGATTATAAATTTCAAGCACAAACATCATACCAGCTGATGGCCCACCAATTTGTCCTGTGTCAAATTCAATATCTAGAGGGTATTCAGGTTGCCAGTTTAATGTTCTGATAAAAACTCCTAACGCAGGGACTTCAGGATCAGCCTCACTAGAACCAAGCTCTACTTCAAATTTTTTTTCTACTTCTTCCCGCAAAATAGTTATAGGTATTTTATCACCAACATCGTTACTTTGAACAACGGAAATCAACTGATCAGACAACATTACTTCGTTACCATCAACTTCTATAAAAACATCTCCTGGTTGCAATACGCCTTTAACTGAGCTAGTTGGGATTATCTCTATAACTTCAACACCATCAGATTTCATAGGAACTTCATATCCCGCCATCTCCATTGCCACTACCTTTGCATTATCCTGACTTTCCTGCATTCTCTCTCTGTTTAATTTATAGTACTCATCTAAGTCCATATCTGGTGGAATTACATTAGATTGATGAACAATGTCAACTCTAGGACTTAGAGCACCAAACATATAAGTAAAAGGTGATGCTGCCATTTGACTTACTGTTAAAAGGTATATCTCAGATTCGTGGTTATAAGAATCCTCTACCTCAACCAATTCACCAATTAATACTGCTTCACCAGGACGCATTAATAAGTATCCTGTATCGTACCCAATAAAAAACAGGACCATAATTAAAACAGCAAATGCAATTATTATGGCCTTTACTTTTTTTGCGTTAAAGTTCAAACTATGCCCCCTCCTTTAAGTACTTTGAGAATTTCATCTTTTTTATCTTGTACTGCTTTTTGCCCAGCTAACACACCCTCCTCTACTCTATCAAACTGCATACCTTCAATATCTGCAACATTAGGTTTAATAATGATATCATAGTCGATTATTTTATACTTTAATAACTGATTTTCCATTATATCAAAAGTTTGCATCAAGACACTAAGAATATTATTCACCTTGGCATCTTTTTTATAGCTGGTAACATCTACCGCTATAACTATATCGGCTCCCATTTGCTTAACTACAGAAATTGGAACCCTTTCAACCACTGCTCCATCTACTAAAAGACGACCTTGATATTCAACTGGGTTGAATATTCCAGGTATGCTTATACTAGCACGCACTCCTTGATGTATAGGTCCCTTATCAATAACAACACAGTCACCGTTATTTATATCTGTAGCCACAGCTTTAAATGGAATATCAGTCTGCTCAAAAGTCTTAGATTTAGTTAAAATTTTCAACATTTCTTGGATCTTATCGCCTGCTATTAATCCTTTTTTAGGTATAGACCAATCAGTCCAAGAGCCAGAACTAAGGTTTAAAGCTAATTTAGAAATCATCTCTGGTTTAATTCCAACGGAATAGAAACTTCCTACTAAGGCTCCCATACTGGTGCCTGCTATGTAATCAATAGGAACGTTAAGAGCTTCAAGCTCCTTTAACACTCCAATGTGAGCTAGACCTCTTGCAGATCCTGCACCCAATGCCAAACCAACTTTAGGTCTTTTGCTATTTTCCATTTAACTCACCTACCTATCATTATGGTTTTAAAATATATAATATAACATAAAAATCATACCAAGCCCTTTTCTTGAATAAAATGTTTTAAAGTATGTAAAGAAAGGACTGCTGATTATGTATGTAAAAAAAATAAAAGTATATGGTGCTGCATTATTTGCAACATTTATGGCAATTTCTATGATCTTATTTCCTGAAAGCACTTTTGAAAGCGCCTCTGAAGGTTTAAACTTATGGTGGAATGTAGTGTTTCCTGCCTTATTACCGTTTTTCATAGTTGCCCAATTATTGATAGGGCTTGGAGCTGTACATTTTATGGGTGTTTTATTAGAGCCTTTTATGAGGCCAGTATTTAATGTGCCAGGTTCCGGTGGTTTTGTAATGGCAGTCGGGCTCGCATCTGGTTTTCCATTAGGCTCTATTTTGACAGCAGATGTAAGAAAAAAGAATTTAGTTAACAAAACAGAGGGAGAGAGGTTGGTCTCATTTACAAATACAGCTGATCCCCTTTTCATGTTTGGTGCAGTAGCGGTAGGCATGCTGGGTAAAGTTGAAATTGGTGTGCTGATAGCCGTTGCCCATTACCTTTCTTCAATATCTGTAGGAATATTGATGCGTTTCTATAAAAAAAATGCTCCTATAACTCCATCTAATTTGTCATCTAAGCAAAACATTTTACTCCGGGCTTTGATAGAGTTAAAAAAAGGAAGAGAAGAAGATAACAGATCTTTTGGTAAATTGTTAGGAGACTCTGTAAAAAAATCAATAAACACACTTCTAGTTATAGGTGGATTTATTGTAGTATTTTCTGTTATGATCGAAATCCTCCTTAATGTTGGTGTCATACATTTTTTAGCCAATATTCTTTTAATTCCCTTAGAACCATTAGGTGTGAATTTTGACCTTATTGTTGCCTACATAAGTGGCATTTTTGAAGTTACTTTAGGGTGTCAAAAAGCAGCAGAAGCAATGGTTTCTCCCATGGCCCAAGTGATTACTTTGAGCTTCTTAATAGCATTTAGTGGTATCTCTGTAATTGCACAGGTAGCAAGTATGCTGGGAGATACAGATATTAGCATAAAACCTTTTATTGTTTCAAGGATTATACACGGTACTTTAGCTGGATTTTATACTTTTCTCTTAGTAAAGTTTGGAGCATTCAAACTTTTCCCTACAGCAGTTCCCGCCTTTATGTCCCAAGCTCCTAGTTTTTCGATTAACTTTTTATTATATAGATTTATCTTCTTTAGTATTCCAATACTGCTTATAGGGCTGCTTGTTATATTAATTTTGCTCTACAGGACTACAAAATTTATTTCATTTAAGGTAAAATAATATTATTTATACCCAAATTTCTCTTTTAATTTTATTTCGACATCCTTAGGCACTAACCCTTCAATGCACCCATCCCATTTAGCTATTTCCTTTACTAAACTTGAACTCAAAAAAGAATATTTATTATTAGTCATCATGAAAAGTGTTTCAACATTTTTTTCTAATTTTTTATTGATTGAAGCCATCTGTAACTCATATTCAAAGTCTGAAACTGCTCTTAACCCTTTTATAATAACTCCTGCCTTATATTTTGCACAATAATTTACTAAAAGGCCATCAAAAGTATCAACAATAACATTATCAAAATCCTTTGTTGCCTTAATTAGCATATTTACCCGCTCTTCATTACTAAACAACGGAGTTTTATTTGAGTTGTGCGCTACTGCTACTATAACACTATCAAATGTTTTAGTCCCTCTTTTTATAATATCTAAATGCCCGTTAGTCACAGGATCAAAACTCCCTGGGTAAACTGCTTTAGTCATCACTGGAACACTCCCTTTTTATTCATAAGATTCAGTAGTATAAATTGATATAGATGTATCTCCATACCCTTTTTGTTTAATAAGCATTAGTTGGTTATGTAAAACAGGTTCTTCTTTACTGTGCTCCACTATTGCTATTCCTCCAGTACATAGTAATTGCTTTTGGAACACAGTTTCTAACATTTTTTGTGCTAAACCTTGATTATATGGAGGATCAATAAAGATACAATTGAACTTTTCAATTTTTAAAGTAACTTTAAAAACATCACCTTTAACAACATCAAATTTATTTTTGTCAAAACCTAATCGAGTTAAATTTTCTTTAATGCATCTATAAGATTGAAAATTTTTTTCTATAAACCGACAATATGTTCCACCCCTACTAAGAAATTCTATACCTAAACTACCACTTCCTGCAAAACAATCCAGGGCCATAGAATTTTCATCTATGTATGGAGCAATCATATTAAATATTGAACCTTTTACTTTATCTGAGGTTGGTCGTGTTTTATGGCCTTTAATATTTTTTATAGGAAATCCTTTTTTTTCACCTGCTATCACTCGCATTTTAATCACCTCGCTTTTTGATTTTACCACAGTTGCTTCCTACCTTCAAATTCTATCCTTTTACCAAAATTTATTTTTTTTGTATAAAACATGTATTGTAGGGAAAGTATATATATTGAACCGGAGAGTTGCCGCAAAGATATTTTCCCCAAAATCTTTGCAGCATCATAACCATTTCCCCATAACTCTTCCTCCGGTTTCTCCTCTCCCAGGCCGGCGGCCCCCACCGCCGGTATTTAAAAGGGATGCTCCTTTATGGAGCATCCCTTTGTTATAACTAACTCATTTGATTTTGTTGTCCTGTTTGCTGGGTTTGCCCCATTTGCTGAGTTTGTCCCATTTGCTGAGTTTGCCCTGATTGTTGGTTTTGAGCTGTTATTTGCTGTGTTGATGGCGATTCTTGCATAGTAGCTGGTTTTGGTGTTGAACTACTATTAGACATGTTATTTTCAGCCATTTCTATTAGTCTTTTAACCATTTGTCCACCTATTTGACCAACCTCATATGGTGACATATTTGCATAACCTTGTTGTTGAATTTTTTGATTTAATCCTAGCTCCGTCGCAACTTCGTTCTTGAGATTATCCAAAGCTTGCTCTGCTTGTGGAACAAGAACTTTTTGGCTTTCAAAACCTTGTTGTCTTTCTGTTTTCATTAAGATACACCTCCTAAATTATATTTATTTTATCGGTTTCCATTACCACCGTTTAGTTGTTGTTCTGCTTCTTGAATCATTCTTTTAACCATTTGACCACCAATCTGTCCAACCTCTCTAGTTGTCATACTGTTCCATCCACCACTTTGTATCTTTTGATTTAATCCTAGTTCAGAGGCTACTTCATATTTATATTGATCTAACATTTGTTCCGCACCTGGAACTACTGAGCGTCTTCTACGTCTAGAGTTACGAGCCATTTATTTCACCTCCTTTTTTTGTGTTCATTTCTAGTTTGCACGGTTTTGTTTTTAGTATGCTAGAAGTGTTTTCCTAAGGTGAAAAGAATTTCAACCGTTTATAATATTTACATATTATTTATATGCATAAAAAAGCGCCTTATAAAGGGCGCTTTTTTAATCTAGATAATTTTTTGCAAATTCTTTTATTTTATCAAAAAAAAGTCTATAAGATTCTGTTTCTTTGTTTTTTAATATAACTTCTGCCGCTTCGGTAGCAGGTTGTATATAATCTTGGTGTTTTAACATGTCAAAATGTTTAAACTCTGGAATGCCATGCTGCCTTGTTCCAAAGAATTCCCCCGGCCCTCGGAGCTTAAGGTCCTCTTCTGATATATCAAAACCATCTACAGTTTTAGTCATTATCTTCATTCTTTGTTTAGCAGTAGAACTGTTTGTATGACAAACTAATATACAGTAACTTTGAATGGAACCTCTACCTACCCTGCCTCTTAATTGATGTAATTGTGATAATCCAAACTTTTCAGAATTTTCGATAACGATAATATTTGCATTGCTTACATCGACACCAACTTCAATAACAGTCGTTGACACTAAAATGGAAGTTTCTCCTTTTTTAAATCCATTCATTACTTCTTCCTTTTGGCGGGAGTTCATTTTGCCATGTAAAAGACCTACCTTTACATTATCAAAGTAATTCTTTACCATATCGTAATATTGCGTCACTGCAAGACCTGAAACTTTATCTGATTCTTCAACTAATGGACATACAATATAACACTGTTGTCCTTTAGATATTTCTTTTTTTATAAAGTCAAATACCCTATTTCTGTTATTAGGCGTAGTAGAATAGGTTTTTATAGGTTTCCTTCCTTTTGGCAATTGTTTAATATAAGATATGTCTAAATCACCATAAATAATTTGTGACATTGTCCTTGGTATCGGTGTAGCAGACATGACCAAAACATGAGGATGCTCACCTTTATTTCTTAATGAAGAACGCTGTTCAACTCCAAATCGATGTTGCTCATCTGTAACTATTAAAGCTAGTTTTTTAAATTCTACTTTTTCCTGTAATATGGCGTGAGTACCAACAATAATGTCAACTTCCCCATTTTTTATTCTTTTATATGATTCACTTTTACCTTTAGTACTTGATGTTAATAACTCTATGTTTATATCAAAAAATGCAAAAAAATCTTTAAGATTGTAATAATGTTGCTCTGCTAAAATTTCTGTAGGAACCATCATCGCTCCTTGATAACCATTGCATACGGTTAGAAAAAGCGAGTAGGCAGCTACTACAGTTTTTCCGCTGCCAACATCTCCTTGGAGTAATCTATTCATTGGTTTTAAAGAGGTCATATCAGCGATAATTTCTGTAATAACCTTTTGTTGATCCTCTGTTAATTTAAACTTTAGCTTTTTTGAAAACTGGTCTATTAAAGATTGACCTAAACGGTGTTTAATGCCAGATTGTCTGCTTATATTTTCTTTTCCAAGAAGTAGTGCCGATTTAAAAGTCAATATTTCTTCAAAAATAAAACGTTTTTTTGCTTCTATCCATTCATCCTTAGATTTTGGGTTATGAACAGATATAATACATTTTTTTATTTCACATAGATTAAACATTTCCATAATTTCTTTAGGGAGATATTCAACTAATTGATGTTCATACTTTTTTATAGCAATAGAAATGCATTGTTGAATTTGGCTTTGAGTTAAGCCATCAGTGACTGGATAAATAGGTCTGAAATATTGAGTTTGTTTTTTTGTGTCATTTTTAACTAGAGCGTTGTTAAATTTATATTCATTTACTGTTATCTGTCTATATTGTTTATTATACACACCCTTGACACTAATAGACTTTCCTACAATAATTTTGTTTTTTAAAAAGGGCTGATTAAACCAAACTAACTTAAATCTACCTAAGTTTCCAGCTACCTCTGCAGACAATATACTTAAATTACCTCTAGTTTTTCTTAAAAAAGGTGATGTAACTATTACACCATTGAGGGATACTTTTGCTTTATCTTCAACCTCGTTTCTCATGGCCGAAACATCTTGTACAGTTTCTAATTCCCTTGGCATATAAAAAATTAAATCTTTAATAGTATTTACTCCCAAGGTTCTAAAAAGCCGGGCCCTTTTAGGCCCAACCCCTTTTAAATACTGTATATCCCTTTCCATGATTTATTGCCCCCCTAGCTCCTTTTCAATCCTTTTAGCAGTCGGAGTATTAGCCAGCCCTCCCATGGATGTTTCCTTTAACTCTTCTGGTAGCATCTTCCCAACCTCAGCCATAGCATCTATAACTTCATCGACGTTAATCACGCTTGAAACATCGGCTAAAGCCATTTGGGCAGCTATTAAAGAAGTTGAGGCATAATAACCATTCCTTTTTATACAAGGCACTTCTACTAGACCAGCAACTGGGTCACATACCAAACCCATCACATTTTTTATAGAAATAGCAACTGAGTTTTCAATATGCTCTATGTTTCCGCCTAATAGATAAGTAACAGCTGCAGCTGCCATAGCTGATGCACTACCACACTCTGCTTGACAACCTCCTTCTGCTCCCGCAACCGTTCCTTTATGGGCGATAATTTTCCCTACCACCGATGCTACAAAAATACTCTCTACAATTTCTCTTTGCTTGATACTATACTCCTCTTGAACAGCCAATAATACCCCTGGCAGTATTCCGCATGAACCCGCCGTTGGAGTAGCAACAATCTTCCCCATAGATGCGTTAAGCTCAGCCATTGCCATAGCATAAGCCATAGATTTTTTAGATAATTGTCCTGAAAGAACTTGTTCACTGTTTAATAGCTTGTACCCATCTCCTCCTGTCAAACCTGAAACAGACTTAATCTCCGGATTCAATCCTTCCTTTATTCCTTTTTGCATTACTTCCCAGTATTTATCCATTTTATCTATGACTACTTCTTTGGACAGTTCGGATTCTTCCATTTCCCAGTTTACTATCTGTTCCCAAAGTTGTTTATTATTACTTTTACCCACATATTCTCTAAACTGAGAAAAGCTTTTAGGAAAGCCCATATCACTAACCTCCTATAGTGGCGGAATAAAGGAAACAGAGTTTACTTCATTAATAGTTTCTATTTTCTTTATACAAGTATTAGAAACTTTTTGATCAGTTTCCACTACCATTAAAGCGCTTACTCCCTTTTCCTTTCTTACCACACTCATATTTGCTATATTTACTTTGTCTTCTGCTAATCTTTGTGTAACTTTTGTTATAGTTCCATACATATCTCTATGAGGAATAATTAAAGTATTAAACTTTCCAGTTAAATTCAATGCAAAGTCATCAATTCTAGTTATAACGATGTTCCCTCCACCTATAGAACACCCTTCAATAAATATATTTTTAGATTCAGTAATAATATCAAAAGATGCAGTATTAGGATGACTAGCCCCTTTAGCCATTTCACAAATTTTAAAGTTTAAACCAGCTTCTTTAGCAATTTCAAAGGAGTCTTTCAAATCGTTATTTTCTTCTGTTAACCCTAGTAGTCCTGCTACTATAGCAATATCCGTTCCGTGTCCTTTATAAGTTTTTGCAAATGAACCGTAAAGGTTTATAGTTACTGACTTTATAGACTCGCCAGCAATAATTTTTGCCATTCTTCCAAGCCTTGCTGCGCCAGCTGTATGAGAACTTGAAGGCCCGATCATAATCGGGCCTATAATATCAAAAACACTCATTATTAGGGCCTCCTTTATACGGGATAAGTAGTCAATACCACAGCTTTAGGACCTAGATGTGCACCATTGGTAGCCCCCATTTGAGAAAGTATTAGCTCGTTATATTCCTTTTCCTTTTCTAAGCTCTCCCGCAATTGGAGGGCATCTCCTAAACACTCACCATATGAAATAGCTACTTTATACTTTGTGCTGCCTAAAAATCTTTCTTGTGCTAACTTCGCAAGGCCTGCCAATGCCTTAGGCCTGTTTTTATAGCAATCAACCACCTCAATTTTTCCATTTTTTATTATAATAATATAATTGGTATTTACTACGTCTTCATTATGTTCTTCAAGTTCTTTGTATAACTTACTATTTAAAGTATCAGACCCTTCTACTAAAAAATATGTCAACATATTATTTTTTAAGTTGTTAGCCAAGCTAACGAGTTTTGTCTTTTTGTTACAACTTTTTGCCACTTTACCTACTTCCATAGCTAAACAGCCTAGAGCCATGGAGAAAAGATTAGTTTCAACTACACTAACCTTGTTATTAGCGAAAGATTCTTTTGCACCCTTAACCTTATTTGCCACACCACAAAAGACAGTATCGCTGTGTATCGAAATAATATTTTGATATTTGGACAACAAATTTATATATATGTCCTGAATTTCATTTACATCAGGTTCGTTTACAGTAATTTTAGGGGTATCTTCTTTTACATTCTTAAATATTTCATCTGCAGAGATACCTATATTATCTTTATATACATTACTATTTATCTTTATTTTTAAGGGTATAACAATTATATCTAATTCCTTTAAAACACCGTCTGGTAAATCAGCGCTACTATCTGTTACAACCACCGTGGAGGTCATATCATCACCACCTTTAGGTTATTCCACCGAAATCAAAAAGTAGTACAAAGGCTGTCCTCCATAATGAAGTTCAATTTCCAGATCGTCAAACTTCTCTTCTATAGCTTCAACTACTTCATTGCTTTCTTCTTCTGTCATATCCTTACCATAAAACAGTGTAATAATTTCAGTTTCATCATCAACCAAACTCTCTAGCAAATCCAAAGTTATCTTATTTATACCTTTGCCTAGTACCTTAATCTCACCCTCTGCAATGCCAAGAATATCACCCTCATTTATTTCCATACCATTGTAGTTAGAGCTCCTAACTGCATAAGTTATTTGACCTGACTTAACATCAACTATTGCATCTTTCATTTGCTCAAAAACTTCGTCTAATTCAGCTCCCTCAGATTGATAATTTAGAAGAGCAGAAACCCCTTGTGGAACTGTCTTAGTTGGTATTACCCTAGTAGGGATTGGTGAAATTTTTTCAGCCTGCTGTGCTGCCAAAATAATGTTACTGTTGTTTGGTAGTAATATAACAGATTTAGCATTTATTTTTTCAATAGCATTTACAAAATCCTCTGTAGAGGGATTCATGGTTTGGCCGCCTTCAATTACGTAGTCTACGCCCATACTTGTAAATATATCTGACAGTCCTTCTCCGCTAGCTACAGTTATAACACCTATATCTTTAGACGGCTTATTGCGATCTTTTTCTTTGGCTACCATTATATCTCTAGCTTGTGCTCTCATGTTATCAATCTTTATACCTTGTAGCTCGCCATTTACAATAGCCGTTTCCAAGGCCTTTCCTGGATTATTAGTATGTAAATGTACTTTTACAACATCCTCATCTCCTACAACAAGAAGTGAGTCTCCTAGATATTCTAAATCTTTTCTCATTTTTTCAATATCAATATTGTTTCCTTGCACTAAAAACTCTGTGCAATATCCAAACTCAATTTCATCTACATCCTGTGGATGTTCATCTTTATGATCAACTTTTTCCACTATATCTGTAGGTGATGCTACAACTTCCAGCTTTTCGCCTTTTAATGCTTTTAGCCAACCTTCATAAATTACAAGTAATCCCTTACCTCCAGCATCCACAACATTAGCTTGTTTTAAAACATCTAGCATCTCAGGGGTTTTGTCTAAGGTTTTCTGTCCTTCTGATAGGCAAGCTTCCATAACTTCTAAAAAATCACCACCATCTCTTGCCTTAAGAAGAGCACCTTTCGCTGCAAATTTTGATACAGTAAGGATTGTTCCTTCAACAGGTTTTAGGACTGCTTTATAAGCAGTTTTAACACCTTCGTTTAAACCTAAAGCAAAATCAACTGGAGTAACTACTTTCTTATCTTCTATAGCTTTAGAAAACCCTCTAAAAAGCTGAGATAGAATAACCCCTGAGTTGCCTCTAGCCCCCATTAAAGACCCGTTGGATAAAGCTTTAGCAACATCTTTTACGCTTTCACCTTTTTGCTTTTCTATTTCTCTAATGGCAGAAGCCATTGTTAAATTCATATTGGTACCAGTATCTCCATCAGGGACAGGAAAAACATTTAAACTGTCTATCTTTTCTTTATTAGCTGACAAAGATTCTGCGCCCAAAACAAGCATTTCACTTAAAATATTTCCATCTAATTGCTTAAGGTACATTTAGTATTTCCTCCTCTTACTAGCTGTTATCGACTTTTACTCCTTGAACATTTACTTTAACATGACGAACCTCTAAACCAGTTAGTTTTTGAACGGAGTATTTTACTGTATCAATTACATTTTGCGCAACTTGATGAATTTTAGTACCAAAACTAACAACAATAAACAACTCAATGTATAACTGTCCGTCTTCTTCTGTTATTTCAACACCTTTTCCTAGGTTTTCTCTACCTAACAAGTCTGATATTCCATCCCTGACTTGTTTTCTAGATTGCATTCCAACAAGCCCAAAGCACTCTGTAGCGCTTGCCCCCGCAATAGTAGCAATAACCTCATTTGACACACTTACATTACCTAGTTCAGTTTTTAAATTCATGTTCTTTCCTCCCTCAAATATTTTATATTTAACTTATAAAGGTATTTTTATAGTGCTATCTACTATTTTACTACATTTGCTTAAAAAATCAAAACATGGAATTAAATAAAATAACAAAGTGTTAACTTAATAAAGATACATAATAATAAATAATTCTGCCTGTTAGTATAGCAAATTCCCTTGATAATATTTTAAAGTTATGGTAAAATATATTTTGTTGTAAAAGGAGGTGGGCATATGGCTAAAAAATGTATAGTTTGTGAAAAAGCGTCCAGTACTGGTCATAGAGTAAGCCACTCTAACGTTAAAACCAAACGCAGATGGTCTCCAAATCTACAAAAAATCAAAGCGGATATTAACGGCTCTATTCAAAGAGTAAACGTTTGTACCCGTTGCTTAAAAGCAGGTAAAGTTAAAAGAGCCTTATAATAAAAAATACTTAAGCAATAAAAAGCGCCCTGTAGGTCGCTTTTTATTTTTTCTCTTTTTCTTTCATAAATGATTTCAATATTTTACTTAAGAACTTGGGAAGTTTTATGGCAACTATTTTCATAACAAACACCTCCCTAACTATGTTTTTTATCCTTTACTAATATATATTCAAGTAAATATAAATTTGTGCTAAATTCTCAAAATATATATTCTCTATAAAACTTTTATTTAAAGCAAACCTCATACTACTATCCTATGAATAGATTAATCAAAAATTCTAATTACATAGATTATGCTACACTTTAACTTTTAATACTTCACTAATGTTTTATAAGTAACAATGCTATGATATCATAAATTAACAGAGAAAGTTTTAAATAAATTAAAGGGAGAGATAAAAATGACAAAAACTGTGGTAGAAAGCTTCACAATGGATCACACAAAAGTTAAGGCACCTTTTGTCAGAAAGTGTGGGGAAATTTATACCCCTAAGGGTGACCAAATCACAAAATTTGATCTAAGATTTGTACAGCCAAACGAAACGGCCATTCCCACTGCTGCTCTTCATGGCCTTGAACACCTTCTTGCAGGCTTTTTTAGGGAAGAATTAGATAATGTTATTGACATTTCACCTATGGGGTGCCGTACCGGTTTTTATTTAATTTTGATGGATAAAAAAGATGAAAAAGCTATTCTACTTGCATTAGTTAACTCATTAAAAAAAGTAGTTACCGCTAAAGAGATTCCCGCATCTAACCCTATTCAATGTGGAAACTATAAAGATTTATCTCTTTTTGGAGCAAAGGAATACGCTAAAGATCTAATAGAAACTCTTGAAAACAAATATTCTAAGTAAACTGTAATAAAAAAACACACCTTATAGTTAAGTCAAGTTTCTATAAGGTGTGTTTTTAATTTGCTATAAATTAAATGTCTCTATAATTTTGTGAGTTTGTAAATTTATAATTTCAATTTTTTCTTTATAAAGCAAAGAAAAAGAAGGAAATTCGTTCTTAGGTAAAGCTATGGATCCTGGGTTTAAAAACACGGTCCCTTTTTCCTTATAAATTTCAGGTATATGTGTGTGCCCAGTAATCATAACATCTAAATTAAATTTTTGTGCTAACTTTAGCCTCTCACAATAATCAATATCGTGACCATGAGTCGCTAAAATTTTTCTCCCTGAAATTATCATGATTGTATAAGGGCTTTGTAAAGGGTGATTTAACACCATTTGGTCTACCTCTGCATCACAATTGCCTTTTGCAAAAACAATCGGTACTTTAACATCATTTAATTTTTCAGCTAAAGCCTTTGGGTTATATCCTGTAACAATTGGGTTTCTAGGTCCATGATATAGAACATCTCCACAGTGAATAATAAGATCAGAAAAAGTTAGATATTTTGAATACACTTTTTCCCAGCTATCCACTACACCATGGGTATCACTTATTATTCCTACTTTCATAGGTGCACCTCCTACAATCGTGATAATACTACTTATTTATAATTATTGCCACTACTCCTTTAGAGTAAACAAAGAGTTCTTCGTCAATGCAAACATTACTCAAAGTTAATGAATCCCCCATATTTATTTTTTTTTCTTTCAATGGGTACTTTGCGCCTCTTATGGTAATTTTTTGATAATCCTCTAAAGGAAAAATTGAAAAAGTTTTTCCCTTAAAGTTTTTAATCAAGCTATCTCCTTTGGTAACAAGTATTTTTTCTTTTTCTGTCTCACAGATAAAATCTATCTTTTTAGCATACTCTCTTAAAACAAATAAATTAAAAAGTTGATGGTCAACTCTTCCTCCAGTTAAACCAAAAACAACAATCTTTTCTTTTATAGAGTGATTATTAAAAATATACTCCAAGGCCAACTCTAAATCACTTTGGTTTTTTTCAACTGGGTGTTTAATTGTTTTTACTATTGGTACTTTTTTAACTGAATCCATATCACCAATTAAAATGTCTGCTTGTAATGTTTTGGGAATTTTATTGAACCCACCATCAACTGCTATTACCTTATGAGGTTGAGCTTTATAATAATCACTTTTTGCTGGGACATCACCATTTAAGAATAAATAAATCACTGCTAAACCACCCTCAAATAATATTTTACCACCTATTAACTAGAAAATAAAGTAAAAACTGCTATCGCAATATATGCCGCTAATGTCACCAATTGAGTATATATAAAAACTATTAAAGGAGTTTTAAAGTTGTTTTTTAAGTAATCTCTAATGTTTGCGACTAAGGTTATTAGCCAAGCTAAACCTATTACCCCCTTAAATAAAAATTCATTTATAAATTCTAGCTTAAATTCATCCATTAAAAATACTGTCAAAAGAAGAGGTAAGGCTACTGATATAAGTAGCTTAAAGGTGTGGTACTCCTGCTCCTGTTGCTGATTATTTGACACTCCTTTAATTTTAGAAAGTAACATTGGAGTGATCAAAGCCGCTATTATGATTTCTGGGAGAATATAAGTAATATTGTATACCCCCGAATAAATATACACATTCTGTTCTCCCGCATATTCAGCGAAAAATACAACACCAGCAAAAAAGTGACACAAAAACCTCAGCATTCCCCCTAATGCAATACCAACAACTTTTTTGTTTCTAAAAAATCCTGCAATACCAACAACTCCAAAAGCTAATGGATAATCAATAAATGCCTGTAACGGCGTAGCTATCCATGCTTCTCCTAATAAAATCTGCATTAAACCAAATGCTGCCCCAGTCAAAACACCTGGAACGACACCCCAGCGCAACGCTATTATAAAAATAGGAAGCATTTGTAAAGAAACAGAACCACCTTGGGGCATTCTGCCAAGTCTTAAATAGCTTAAAATAATAGCCAGGGCTAACATAACTCCTGCTTCAACTAAAATTTTTGTTTTTTCATTTCTCATACAGCATCCTCCTTTATAAAATAAATAAAAGGTTAAGCGGTTCCTAAGGGAACGGCTTAACCTTTTTATATGGCCACCGACTTCCCTCCGCTGGCTTTAACCAGTTCAGGTTCAAAGGGTCGAACAAATTGCTCTCTCAGTTACTAATGTAACACCCCTAGTCATATCTATTTAATTTTGCAAGCTCTTAATAGCTTTCTTTCTATCCTTGTTATTAAAAATGTGGGAACCCGCTACCAACGATGTAGCTCCCGCATGAATAAGCTTCTTAGCAATATCACCATTAACTCCTCCATCAACCTGAATTTCCACACCTCTTTTATCTGGCATAATACTTTTAAGATGTCTAATTTTTTCAATAGAATTTGTGATGAATTTTTGCCCACCAAACCCTGGATTTACAGACATTACTAGCACTAAATCTACTTCTTCTAATATATACCTTAAACTCTCTACATTAGTTGCTGGGTTTATAGCTACACCCGCTTTTGCCCCGTGATCTTTAATCATTTGTACAACTCTATGTAGATGGGTAACCGCTTCATAGTGAACCGTTATTATATCAGCACCACTTTGCGCAAAACTAGGTATATATTTTTCAGGTTGCTTTATCATAAGGTGAACATCACAGGTTAAACTCGTAAAGTTTTTAATAGCTTTAACGTAATCAGCACCAAAAGTAATATTAGGAACAAAGTGACCATCCATAACATCTATATGTAGCCAGTGAGCTCCACTTTCTTCAACATCTTCAATGTCTTTTTGTAAATTTAACAAATCCGCCGCTAATAGGGATGGTGCAATTTTAACCACCTTAATATCTCTCCTTTATCTGCTTTATTTTTTTTCTCAACATAAGGTAATTATTATACCTTTGTAGGTGTATATCTCCTGTTTTAACTGCTTCTATAACACCACAGTTGTTTTCCTCTGTATGGGAACATGTGCTAAACTTACAGCTATACAATTCAAACTCATTAAAAAGTCTAGGTAAGTCTTGAATATCAATTTGTTCCAGCGAAATATTAGAAAACCCTGGAGTATCTACTATAAAACTATTATCAAAAATCTCTACCAGCGAACTATGAGTTGTAGTATGTTTACCCCTCTTTATTTTTCTTGAAATATCTCCAACCTTAAAATTTACATCTTTATTTATAGTGTTAATTAGTGATGATTTACCAACTCCACTTTGACCACTTAAACAAGAAATTTTTCCACTTAAATATTTCCTTAGATTTTCGATTCCAACTAAACTTTTGTTTGATATCCCTAACACTGGGTATTTAGAGTTGGAAAAACGACTTTTTACAAAGTCTACAATATCATTGTTTAAATCAACCTTTGTTACACAAATCAAACTTTCTACTTGATGAGATTCTGCTAGAGCAAGCAAAGTATCCACCAATAAAAAATCAGGCTTCGGTTGTTCACTCGCTATCATTATAACAAGTTGGTCTATATTAGAAACAGTTGGTCTATGAAACAAATTTTTTCTAGGCAAAACTTCTTCTATTACTCCCTCTGTAGTACTTATAGTAGAAATTTCAACTTTGTCTCCTACAAATGGCTTAATCTTTTCCTTTTTCAGCTTACCTCGCGCCTTGCATTGAAAGCAACTATTATTCTCAGCTTTTACATAATAGAATCCGCTCAAAGCCTTATATATTATTCCCTTAATTCTTCTCTCACAACCTTTCTAGGCAGTCTATGTTTACTGTAGTTCACCATCAACAAACACTCTTACTTCTCCACCTTCCCAATAAGTAATAACAAATTCTTCATTTCTACCACCAACAAAAACCCTTTCATCAACTACAGTATTAACCCCTTCTATATCTTCAACCACAATCCTCACATGAGTACCAAAAAAATCAGCATCAACTTGAACAACTTCTTCTACCCGTTCATAAGGTCTTACATCAAGCTCTACAATTGTCTGTCCAGGCAAAATTTCACCATCTGAAGAAGGATATTGCTCAATAACAATACCTCCAGGGCTATCGCCTTGAGGCTGAATCCATCTTGTAGTGTACTCTAAGCCAAGCTGTTCTAGCAAGTCAGTAGCTTCATTTAAATCTTTGCTAGTTAAGCTAGGCATATCTACGGGTTTAGGCCCTTCACTTATAAGGATGGATACCGTTTCCTCTCTTTGCAAACTGCCTCCTCGTGGAGACTGACTTATAACTTTACCACTTTCAACCGTATTATCATACTCGCGATTCACTTCAACTTCAAAGCCAGATTCAGATAAAGTATTTATAGCTCCTCTTTCTGACTCTCCTACAACATCTGGAACATCAATATACTGTGGTCCAAGACTTAAAACTAAAGATACCTCTCTACCTTCTCGGCGAGCTGCACCAGCTGACGGGCTTTGATATAAAACATGATTTGTTGGCATATTATTATGTTCTTCACCTTCTATAATATACTCTAATCCTAACTCTTCTAATTCATATATAGCCTCTGATAATGATAATCCCTCAACATTAGGAACTGTTACTTCTGGAACATATAATGCCCTTCTAGTGAGTGCATATCCTCCTCCTATAAATACCACAAGAACCAGTAAAGAGATAAGTATTTTTTTTCCTTTTGTAAGCGATTTTTTCTTTTTTTGTTTTGGTTCTTCATTTTTCTCATCCAAAGATTTATTATCTATCTCCCCCATAGAAAAGCGTTGAGTTTGATCTACCTCTTCAGTAGTTTCTATATCAACTTCCCCATAATTTAACCAACTTCTTATGTCATTTAAAAGCTCCTCAGCTGACTTGTATCGCAAATCTTTGTTTTTAGTTACGGCCTTTTTAACTATGTTGGAAACTCCCATAGGCATATCATTATCTAGTTCAATAATTGGTTTTATCGGTTCTTGTATATGCTTTATAGCTATAGATATGGGGCTATCTCCTTCAAATGGTAAGTTTCCTGTAAGCATCTCATACATCACTATACCAAGAGAATAAATGTCAGACTGGACGCCTGCATAATTGCCCTTAGCTTGTTCTGGACTAAAATAGTGGACAGAACCAAGAACAGTATTAGTGTTTTGCATAGTTAATGTTTGATCATTATTAACAGCCTTAGCTATGCCAAAATCTGTAACTTTAACATGCTTTTCTTTTGTCAACAAAATATTTTGTGGTTTAATATCTCTATGAATAATTGAATTGTCATGGGCATGCTTTAAAGCCTTGCATATATTTTTAGCAAAGTTTAAGGCTTCATTTGGGTTTAATTTACTGTCTTTAATATAATCTTTTAAAGTTTGCCCTGCAACATATTCCATAACTATAAAGTAATTATCCTTATCTTGACCTACATCATAAATACCTACTATATTAGGATGAGAAAGGCCTGCTGAAGCCTGAGCTTCTCGCCGAAACCTACGTACAAGCTCTTGGTCATGAATAAACTGATTTTTTAACACTTTAACTGCAACGATTCTATTAAGTAAAGTGCACCGTGCTTTATAAACAACAGCCATCCCTCCACTGCCTATTTTTTCAATTATATGATATCTATTTGCTAATTTTTGCCCTACCATCCTAATTCACCTCCTTAACCTCTCCGACATCTGCCACAGCTACAGTAACATTGTCAGCTCCACCTTTTTTTAAAGCCGCTTTTATTAACCTGTCACAAATTTCATTTACTTCTTTTTGCGACATTATATCTGAAATTTCTTTATGTTTTAAAAACTTTGTTAAACCATCAGTACATAACAATACCTTATCATAAGACTTTAATCTATGGCTAGTAGATTGGACTTTTACAACGCGATCAGTTCCAACCGCTTGAGTCAAAATATTACGTTGTGGGTGTTTTTCTGCTTCTTTTTCTGATAGTTGCCCATGCCTAACTAAGTCCGCAACTAAAGAATGATCTGTAGTTAGTTGGGATAGTTTATCATCCCTAAAAAGATATACACGACTATCACCGACATGACCTACATTAAGATAACTACCTGATATAATTACTACCGTTAAAGTAGTACCCATCCCATTTAAATCCTTATTTTCTTTAGATATTTTATATACGTCTTGATTTACCTGCTCGATCAACGTTTTTAACTGAACTACATCATCAGTGCTATCTAGCTTATTCTTTAAAAAATCAACCGCCTTTTTACTGGCAATTTCTCCAGCTAGGTGTCCCCCCATACCATCTGCCACAATCATATAAGAAAAATTACTATTTTCTCCATAAGTAAAGTAATCCTGATTCACTTCTCTTTGGTAACCACAATGAGTTTTGCCACCAATTTTCACTTGGCCTCACCTTCATTCTAAATATTTCTTTTCTTTAATTGACCACACGCCGCATCAATATCGCTTCCTAACTCTCGCCTAATTGTCGTCTTAAACCCAATTTTCTGTAATACCTTTTGAAAACTCTTAACCCTTTCATCTGAACTTTTTACAAAACCATGCTCACTTAAAGAATCATTCAAAGGTATTAAGTTAATATGACATAATAACCCTGATAAAAGATTAGCCAATTCAAAAGCATCTTTATCACTATCATTAAAATTGTTAATTAACGCATACTCAATAGTAATCCTTCTTTTTGTTTTATCACAATAGTAGCGGCATGCATCAATCACTTCTTTGATTGGATAGCTTTTTGAAATAGGCATAATTTTTTGTCTTTTCCCTTGGTTCGAAGCATGCAAAGATAAAGCCAAGGTAATGCCTAGCTCTTCCTCTGCCAGTTTATATATTTGGGGCGCTAAGCCGGAAGTGGAAAGGGTAATATTTCTAATCCCGATATTATACGTCTGTTCATCATTCACAAACCGTATAAAATCCAAAACATTATCATAATTGTCTAAAGGTTCCCCCATACCCATAATTACGACGTTTTTTATACGCTCCTTAGTAATTCTCTGGATTGCCCAAAATTGCTCAATTATTTCTGCTTTAGAAAGATTTCTAACAAAGCCATCTTCCCCCGAGGAACAAAATACACAACCCATTTTACACCCAACTTGAGTAGACAAGCAAATACTTACACCATGCTCATATTTCATTAAAACTGCTTCAGTTAACGCTCCATCAGGAAATTTAAGCAAAAACTTCTTTGTTCCATCTGCTGAAATTTGCTTATCCTTAACACGAATATCGCCAATAACAAAATTATCTGTCAGCTCTTGCCTAAGTTTTAAAGGCAAATTGGACATCTCCATAAAAGAAGATACCTGCTTATGATAAATCCACTCATGTATTTGCTTAACCCTAAATTTTTGTTTTACATATGAAGCTAATTTTTCTTCCATAGTTTTAATGTCTAATCCTACTAAATTTACCACAACTAAACTTCACCCTTTTTACTTTTTTTGAATTTCTGCTATATAAAAACCATCAGTATTTTCCTTGTCCGGCAAAATACGCCTTTCAGATTTCAACGAAATCGAATTGTCCTTTTTTATTGCCGCATTTACAATATCTTCATTCTCTGATTTAGTTAACGTACATGTAGAATAAATCAAAGTTCCTTTTGATTTTAATAATTTGATACCATTGCTAATAAGGTCCGTTTGAAGTTTTGTAATACTCTTAAGATCATCCTTTTTTTTATTCCACTTTATATCTGGTTTATTTGCAATAACTCCTAACCCACTACAAGGAGCATCTAAAAGAACCAGATCAAATTTTTTAGTAAAATAACTGTTAGCTTTCGTACTGTCTAAATGAATTGCCTCCACTATCTGTGCATCAGCTTGTATACAGGACTCTTTAATTAAATTAACCCTGTGTTTATGAACATCACAAGCGTAAATCTTTCCCACATTATTCATTAGCTGAGCTAAGTGGGTTGTTTTAGTGCCTGGAGCTGCACACATATCTAAGACTACGTCTTTTGGTTTAGGATTTGCTATCTCTCCAACCAAAATAGAACCTAAGCTTTGCACAAAACACTTACCACTTTTTAACTCTTCAATACGCTGCAAAGGAGTACTTGTGTTAAACACCAAAGCATCCTCGCATTTATCAACAGTAGCTACATCTATTCCTTTTTCACGCAAATTAGTTAGTAAGTCCTGCTTACTATTTTTTAATGTATTAACTCGAATAGTTGTCTTATGTGAAGAATTCATCGCCACTAAAAGACTTTCTAACTGTTCATTTGTACTAACAACTTTCGAAAATTCTTCAACAATCCAAATAGGATAAGAATACCTTATTGAAAGATACTGGAGAAAATCATCTGTTGGAACTTTAAAAAACTCATCTTTTTCTCTAACTATATTTCTAAGAACGGCATTTACAAATGATACCTTTTTATAGTTATAGCGTTTTACAAAATTAACACCTTCATTAACCACAGCATAATCTGGTACATTATCTAAAAAGGCAATCTGATAAAGGGATGTCATTAAAGTATACTTTAACCAAGCTTGCTGCTTATGTGGCCTTTTTACATATTTTTTAAGAACCCAAAGTAAAAAGCTTTTATTGGCTATTACACCATACACTATTTTAGTAAATAACCCCTTGTCCTCTTTGCTAAAATCATGTTTTTTTAAAAACTCATTGACAACTAAATTAGAATAACTATTGTTTCGCTCAATTTGCATTAAAGCCCTAATGCTTTGAGCTCTTGCATTTGATTTATCTCCCATTATTTCCGACTATTCCTCAACAAAATCAGCCTCAATAGTTGTGCTAAGGCAACTGCTGTAGCTGCAACATAAGTTAAAGCTGCTGCATTAAGAACCTCTTTTGTCCCTTTCCTCTCCTGCTCATCTATAATCCCCATATTTGTTAAAGAACTCATCGCTCTACTTGATGCGTTAAACTCGACAGGTAACGTTACTAATTGAAAAATCAAAGCCAATGAGAAAAAAGCAATACCTAAATCCATTAAATAAGTAGGTCCATCCCCTTGACCGGTAGTAAATATAAAACCAATCAAAAACAATGGCATAGCTAAAGAACTTCCAAATTGAGCTATAGGCACGAAATTGTTTCTAAAGGTTAGAAAAAAATACCCTTCATCATGTTGATTAGCATGACCAGTTTCGTGGGCTGCAATTGCCAAAGAAGCTAAAGAGCTACCATTATGAACTTCCCTAGATAACCTTACTTTTCTGGCCTTTGGATCATAATGATCAGAAAGATGACCTCCTGTTAACTCTACATCAACGTCATGCAAACCTTTTTTATCTAATAGAGTACGTGCAACTTGAGCACCTGTCATATTTTTGTTAGACATAACCTTTGAATACCTTGCATATGCTGACTTTACCTTTCCTTGAGCATACATAGCAAAAAGTCCTGCCGGCAAGACAAAAAATATCAAACCTGAATCAAAGAAAAAAATCCCTGTACCAAAAAACATTTTAACATTCCTCCCTTAACATATTTTTCAATTTATCATTCAACTCCTGCTGATCGATAATAGTATTATAACAAGGGCCATTTGGTCGTTGGTTCAATAACCCTACAACCGGAAGAGGTTTGCAATCAATTATTCCGCTGAAAAGGTCTCTTTCACATGCCACCGCTAGTATTCCTTTAGGTTTGCATTTTTTAACAACTTCTCTAGCAGCTGTACCTCCAGTTGCAACATAAAGATTAAAATTATACTGGTCCTTTAAATCTAGGATAGCAGAAAGATCACATTTGTTACATCGCTTACAGTTATTAATATCGTGGGTTACCTTTACTTTACAGCTTGCCTTTTGTATACAATGTGGCAACAGTACCAGCAAGTCATCACCTTTGATTTTTCCGTAAACCTCTCTCATCATTTCATTGTTAATTGCTATAAATGAACCTTTAATTTTTTCTTTATCTAGTTTAAATAGTTTGGCTAAAAAAAACACAACAGGATATAATACTTTTATGCTTAACCAACCTAGTTTTTGAAGAGATTTTGGTACTTTTTTAAATGCAATACTTTCAAGTAAAACCAAGATTCCTAAGCTTATAACAATTAAAAACACAATAAAAGTTATTAAGAGAATATTTATTAAAATTTTTACAATTATAGAATCTCCTATAATACCGCTAAACAACAATAAAGTGAAGCCACCTAATAACAGAAGTGCCACTATTAATAATGATAAAAAAAGCCGTTTTTGATACCCCTCTACTTTATGTGTCATTTTTATCCCCTTCTCTTTTCCTCAAAGTTCTCTCCTTCTTTAATATTGTATCCATTTACAAAAGAGATAGCATCCATTTTCTTCTTGTTTTCAGGTTGCAAGACTTTTAAGTAAATTGAACTATTTTTCGATTGAACTAACAACCCTTTATGATCAACCGAAATAACTTCACCACATGTTTTTTTATAGTCTTTATTTGAAATTTCACTTTCAAACACTTTAACTCTCGCCCCCCTAAAGTAGGTATAGGCACCAGGCCACGGGTTAAGACCTCTAATTCTATTAAAAACCTTGATATTATCTTCAGACCAATTTATCTTACATAAATCTTTTGTTAGCTTTGGTGCATAAGTAGCTAATTTAGAGTTCTGTGGTTGAGGTACTATCTCTTGAGATTTAAGTTTATCCAAGGTTTCTATTAAGGTAGTAGCACCAACTTTTGATAATCTTTCGTGTAAAGTTGCTACATTGTCTTGGTCACTTATCGTTACTGTCCTTTTTATTAATATGTCACCTGTATCCATACCTTCATCCATCAACATAGTTGTTACACCTGTAGTTTTTTCACCTTTAAGTAATGCCCAGTGAATAGGAGCCGCCCCTCTATACGCAGGCAGCAATGAGCCATGAACATTTATACAGCCTAAAGGAGGCAATTCTAAAATCTGTTTTGGTATAATTTGCCCATAAGCTACTACAACAATGACATCTGGAGATAAGCTTTCTACTTTTGCTATAAAATCCTTGCTTTTTACTGTATTTGGCTGTAGTATTGGTAATTCATGTTCATTTGCAAATGTTTTAACTGGTGAAAAAAGTTTTTTTTGCCCTCTCCCTTTTTTTCTATCTGGTTGAGTCACTACGGAGACAAGATCATAGTTTTCATTAAGAACTCTTAAGGTAGGAACTGCAAAATCAGGTGTTCCCATAAATACAACTCTCATATTTATCACCTAACCTTCCACCAGTTTGTCTACTTTATCTGTAAATATAATACCATCTAAATGATCTATTTCATGCTGCAAAGCCCTAGAAAGCATTCCTTGCGCATTAAATTTTATTTTTTTACCTGTACGATTCAGCCCAGATACAACAATTTCTTCAGCCCGTTTAACTTCACCAAAAACTCCTGGTACACTTAAGCACCCTTCCAAATCTGATTTTTCTCCTATAGTCTTTTCTATTTTCGGATTAACTAACTCGATCTTAGGTAGTTCCTCCCCCAATTGCACTACTATAACCCTTTTTAACACCCCAACTTGTGGCGCAGCTAAACCTATCCCCTCATAATCAACCATAGTATCATGCATATCATCTAATAATCTTATTGTTTCTTGGTTAATCTCTTTTACGGGAATTGATTTTTTTCTTAAAATTGGATTCTCATCCTGTAAAACTTGTCTAATTGCCATCAAAATATCCTCCTTATGTGGTTGTTGTTGGTTCTACATCTATAGAGACTCTAATACCTTTAGAAAATTTATGAGGGAAATTATATTTATTTAGAATGTCTAACCATTGTTTCATATTATTGGTCTTAAGCATAACCTGCCATCTATAGTTATTTCTTAACTTGTATCTAGCACTCATTACCGGTCCTAATATCTCACTTTTTTGTATTTGATGCTTTTTTTGTAGTTCTTTTAGCATTTCAGCTACTTCAATAGCTTCTTTTTTTACTCTTTCTTCTTGGTTTGCTACTATATCAAACTTTATAATTTTTACGAAAGGAGGGTAGTTTAACGCTTCTCTAATTTTAATTTCTTTTAAGTAAAATTGCTTATACTGGTACTTAGAACTATGCTCAATACTATAATGTTCAGGTGAATATGTCTGTAAAATAACTACCCCTGCTTTATCCCCCCTACCTGCTCTTCCTGCTACTTGGGTAACTAACTGAAAAGTCTTTTCTGCACTTCTAAAGTCAGGGATATTTAAACCCATATCCGCAATAATAATCCCTACAGTTGTCACATCTGGGAAATCAAAACCCTTAGCTATCATTTGAGTTCCAATAAGAATATCTCCCTGTTTATCAGCAAATTGTTGATAAACTTTATTATAACTATCTTTTGATGACATAGTGTCTACATCCATTCGCAATATTTTACTTTTTGGAAAAACCTTTTGAACTTCTTTTTGTAATTTTTCCGTGCCAATCCCATTGAATGATAAATGAATACTTTTGCATGATGGACACGAATTAGGTTTGCTTAACTGATAGTGACAGTAGTGACATATCAAGAAATTGCCGTTATCATGACTTGTTAACGTCAAATCACAACTAGGGCATTTAAATGTAAAGCCACATTTCCTGCACAGTGTAGTAGTTGAAAACCCCCTTCGATTAAGAAATAAAACTACTTGCTCGTTGTTATCTAGGGACTTTTTTATACTTTTAAATAACTTTTTACTAAAAATGCTACGGTTTCCATTTTCCAACTCACTTTTCATGTCGACAACATCAATTAAAGGCATTTCATTTGCGGTAGCTCGTTTGGGCAGGTTTAAAAGCTTGTATTCACCATGTTCTGTTCTATACAAGCTTTCAATAGATGGGGTAGCAGACCCCAGTAATAAAACCCCTTGTGATAACTCTAATCTTTTCTGTGCAATTTCTATAGTATGATATTTTGGGTTTTCTTCTTGTTTATAAGTATTCTCGTGCTCCTCATCTATTATTATTAGGCCAACATTTTTAAATGGTGCAAAAACGGCACTTCTAGCTCCTACTACTATTTTTACTTTGCCTTCCTTTATTTTTTGCCATTGATCTAACTTTTCTCCCTGGGATAATCCCGAGTGCAGTACTGCTACATTATCGTTGAACTTATTTTTAAATCGATTTACCATCAGAGGAGTAAGAGCTATCTCTGGAACTAGAACAATTACATCGTTATTTTGAGATATAGCTTTTTCCGCAAGCCGAAGGTAAATTTCTGTTTTCCCACTACCAGTTACTCCCCATAAAAGAAAACTATCTCTTTTTAAATTGCTCAATGATTCGCTTACGGTTTCAAAAACCTGTTTTTGATAAGAGGTTAAAGAAATAACACATTTCTCTTGAATATTAATATTGTTAGGCTCTCTAAATACTTGTTTTTGTTTTTTTAGCACTACACCTTTTTCAACCAAACTATTAGCAGCTCTTTTAAGCTCCACAGGCAGTTTTTGAAAAACTACTTCCTTTTGATTTTTAAGCACCTCAAAAAGCTGATGCTGCCTGTAGGCTCTCTTGCTAATATCCTCCTTAGTTACCCCTTTGGTTAGTTGCAATATATCTATATATTTTTGAGAACTTTTATGTTCATAATGTTTTTGTTTAACAAGTACTCCTCTTTTAATGTATAAACTAATATCTTGGGAGGACAAACCAAATGCTTTTATAAGTTCACCCAAAGCTTTGGGTGTCGACAGAAACGTTTTTAATTTCTCGTCATAACAATTATCCCCTACTGTATATTTTTCTACAGCATTTGTTTTAAGAGCAGAAGGAAGCATTGCATTAAAACAACATGCTAAGCTAGTGATATACCGATGAGCCATCCATTTCCCAAGCTTTATCATATTCTCATCCAAAAGTGGCTGCCCATCTAAAATGTCATGAATATATTTTAACTGTGTTATATCACTATGTTCTTTAATATCTAATACATACCCTAACACTCTTTGTCTGCCAAAGGGTACAATAACTCTTGACCCCGGGGAAATAAATTGCTTTAAGTGAGGGGGGATTAAATAGTGAAATACTTTATTTAGTTTTTTCATAGGGCAATCTACAGCTACTTCAGCAATCATATACCATGTCCCCCTAAAGTTCAATAATATAATAATTATATCATATTTACGGTGTATATAAAACAAACTAACCCCATAGGGCTAGTTTGTTTTACTCAATAAAGGAATTACATGCTCCATTATTATTTCAGCACATTCTACCTTACTCATTATATCATATGATATGGTTTTTTGATGGTTAATTATTGTTATTTTATTGTTATCACTTTTAAAACCAGAATTTGAGTTTGATATATCATTAGCTACGATTAAGTCAAGTTTTTTGTTTTCTAGTTTTTCCTTAGCATATTGATTTGTATGGTTAGTTTCAGCTGCAAAACCAACCTTTACAAGCCGAGGGTTTATTTTATCAAGGCTTTTTAAAATGTCAGGGTTTTTCTTAAGTTCTAAAGTTATATTATCATCTTTCTTTTTTATCTTATTAGTTTTATAAGTTTTTGGTGCATAATCTGACACTGCTGCAGACATAACTATAGCGTCACTTGAGTCAACGTGTTCTTTAATAGCATCAAACATTTCAACTGCAGTTAAAGTTTGTACAAATTCAACGCTATCCGGTTTTTTCAAGTTTGTTGGTCCACTGATTAAAGTAACATTTGCACCTAGCGAAGCAGCCACTTCAGCGATAGCATATCCCATTTTCCCACTGGAATGGTTTGTTATATATCTAAATGGATCAATAGGTTCAATAGTCGGACCTGCAGTTACTAGAACTTTTTTACCTTTCAACTGCTGTTTTTTGCATAGCTCTTTGTTAATTCTCTTGACTATACACTCAGGCTCTGCCATTTTACCTTTCCCAATATCTCCACAAGCTAGTCTTCCTTGTTGTGGTTCCTCAAAAAGATAGCCTAACTTTTCAAGCTTAGTGATGTTTTGCTGCACAATTTCATTTTCATACATAGCTGTATTCATAGCAGGTGCAAAAAGGACAGGAGATTTAGCTGCCATTAAAGTTGTAGATAGCAAATCGTCTGCTATACCACCTGCCACTTTCCCCAAAATATTTGCTGTAGCTGGAGCTACTACAAATAAATCTGCTCTTTTAGCTAGCGAAATATGCTCAGTATCATGTTGAGATATTTCAAACATATCTGTATATACTTGATTTTGCGATATAGACTGAAATGTTGTCTCGGTAATAAATTTTTGCCCATGTTGAGTTAATATAACAAAAACGTCATAACCTTGTTTCTTTAACCTACTAACTATATCTACTGATTTATAAGCAGCTATTCCTCCTGTTACACCTAACACTATAGTCTTTGACATAGAAACTCCCCTTAATTCTTAATCAATGATTATTCTATCATCAAGTACTTCTTCCAATGCGATAGTTACAGTCTTTTTGTTATTCTCCTCTACTTCTTCTTGTTCATCCATAAGTAAATCTCTAGAGCGTTTAGCTGCCCCTACTACTAATGCATACTTATTATCTACTTTTTTTAAAAGATCATCAATCGATGGGTAAATCATTTTTGAAATCCTCCTTAATAACATCTATTTTATCAATCTTACACTTCTCTGCAATAATAATAGCCTTTATTTTTTCTACAGCATTTTCTACCTGATCATTTAGCACAGCATAGTTATAGTTTTTCATTTCTGAAATTTCACCTTCAGCAGAAGCCAACCTTTTTTTTATAACTTCTTGAGAATCAGTACCTCTCTTATTTATCCTATTAGACAACTCCTCTAAAGAGGGGGGTAATAGAAAAATGAAAGTTCCATCAGGAAAATTTTTCAATACTTGCTTAGCTCCATTTACGTCAATTTCTAAAATTACATCTTTCCCTTTTTTTAAATTCTTTATTACAAAATCTTTTGGCGTTCCATAATAATTGTCGTATACTTTTGCCCATTCCAAGAACTGGTTACTTTCGATCTTACTTTCGAATTGTTTTTTTTCCGTAAAAAAGTAACTTTTTCCTTCTTTTTCTCCCGTTCTTGGCTCCCTAGTTGTAGCAGATATAGAATACTGAATTTGAGGACATTCTTTAAGTAGTGCTTTACAAACTGTACCTTTCCCTGCCCCAGAAGGTCCAGATAACACGATTAACAACCCTTGTGTTGACATATAGCTCTCCTACTCCTCTTCTATTGTTTGAGATTTTCCATTCAATCTTTGCGCCACAGTTTCTGGCTGCACAGCTGATAAAATAATATGCTCACTATCAGTTACTACAACTGCTCTTGTTCTCCTACCATATGTAGCATCAATTAGAGTGCCATTATCTCTAGCTTCTTGAACAATCCTTTTAATTGGTGCTGATTCAGGACTTACAATAGCAATTATCCTATTAGCTGAAACTATATTCCCAAAACCTATGTTGATTAGTTTTATTTCCATTAATATTCTCCTTTCTAGTAGATAACTTTATTCTATATTTTGAATTTGCTCTCTAATCTTTTCAATTTCACTTTTTATATTTACCACTAATTTATTTATATCATAATTATGTGATTTTGAGCCTATTGTGTTAGTCTCACGATTTATTTCTTGAACAATGAAATCAAGCTTTCTACCTATCGTCCCCTCTGATGAATTCAAAGTCTTTTGAAATTCCTTTAAATGACTATTAAGTCTAACAAGCTCTTCAGTTATGCTAGATTTCTCTGCAAAAATCGCAACTTCCATCATTAGTCTATTTTCTTCTAGATCTCCTTCTAATCCAAGCTTTTCTATCCGTTTTCTAAGTTTATCTCTATACTCAACTATTACAACCTCTGACAAAGCTTCAATATCATCTATATATTCCTCTACTAGGTTCAACCTCTTTATTATATCTTCTTGTAGTCTCATTCCTTCCCCTTGCCTCATTTTCACAAATTGCTCTAAAACGTTGTCTATTTTAGGAATAATAACTTCTTTTATTACATCTTCCTCTCTCTCCACTCTTTCTTCCACTATCACACCTGGAAGCTGTAAAAAATATTGCAGGTTATCCGGCGTAGCTATATCAAATTTTTTTGCTAACTGCTTCGCTTGAACAATTAAACTATGTAAAGTGTCTTGGTCAATCTTATAGTTTTTTTCTGTAGAAGAATGCTTGTAACTTAGCCTACACTCTATCCTACCCCTTCCCACCTTAGTGCTAATCAACTTAATTATGTCTTCTTCTAAAAAAGCAAAACTTTCAGGAACTTTGCATATAACATCTAAGTATTTATTATTTAACCCTCTCATTTCTATAACTAAATTAAGGGTTTCTAAATTGACTGACTCTCTAGCATAACTAGTCATACTTTTTGTCATTGTTGAACCACCTCTTAAACTATTTTAACCAATAAATTGTAAAATTTCAAGCTTAGCTTAAAAATACGTCTTTTTCTCCCAAAAAAGCTCCTTTTTTTGTGCAAATTCTTGTGCTAGCTTTTAAAAAAATAAAGAGCCTACACAGGCCCTTTATTCATTATTCAGTATAACTAAGTTGAGCTTTTTTAGTCACAATCCTATAAATAACAACAACAAACTGTATTAAGTATGGAAAAGCTACAACACCTGTTATCATAAGCCATTGTTCTAAACTTAAAGGAACAGTACTAAAAACAGCTTGAAGTGGACCAACATATATAACCGCTAACATCAACATAGTTGAAAATAACACAGCTATCACTAAGTAAATATTGCTAAATATATTCATTTCGAAAATTGATTTTCGTTCTGACCTACAATCAAATACATGCACCAATTGTGTTACTATTAAGCTTACAAAGGCCATAGTTCGTGCAACTTCCAAATTCCCCTCTGAAGTCCTGTAACCAATTATAAATAAACTTAAAGTAATAATACTAATCATTATACCTCTACTAAAAATTTTAAAATCTAGTCCATCACTAAATACACTTTGGTTCTTCCGCCTAGGTTTTCTTTTCATTATTTCTCCTTCAGGTTTTTCAACTCCCAGTGCAAGTGCAGGAAATCCATCAGTCACTAGATTAATCCATAAAATTTGTATAGGTTTCAATGGCAGGGGTAGGCCCATCAGCATAGCTAAAAACATCGTCATTATCTCCCCTACATTGCAAGACAACAAAAACCTAATAAACTTGCGTATATTGTCATATATACTCCTACCTTCTTCTACTGCTTCTACTATAGTAGCAAAGTTATCATCACTTAAAATTAAAGAAGCAGCTTCTTTAGTCACCTCTGTACCAGTTATCCCCATAGCTATCCCTATATCCGCTGCCTTAATAGCTGGCCCATCATTCACTCCATCACCTGTCATAGCAACTGTGTGCCCTTTTTGCTTTAGAGCCTTCACTATTTTAAGTTTATGTTCTGGTGATACTCTAGCAAAGACATAAACATCATCTATAACATCCATTAACTGAGAAAAAGAATATTGATTTAGCTCTGAACCAGTTAAAACCTTGCCATAAGGCGGTAAAATTTTTAATTGTTTTGCTATACTTACAGCTGTTGCTTTATGATCTCCAGTAATCATAACAGTTTTTATGCCAGCACTTTTACACTTTGCTACCGCCGAAAAAACTTCTGGTCGTGGCGGGTCAAAAATAGCTGCCAATCCAACAAAAACCATGTTAGATTCTACATGTTTTTGTTGACTACTTACAACACTACTTTTATAACTTAAGGCTAGAGTCCTGTAGCCTTGAGAAGCTAAGCGAGAAATAGCTTTCTCTATTTCCTCTTTTTTTTCATCGGTCAACATTATTTGTGAACCAGATGATAAAATTTTACTACATCTAGACAAAATAATATCAGGAGCTCCTTTGGTGTAACTTCTTAAGTTATTATTTTTTTGAAGTATAACTGACATCATTTTTCTATCAGAGTCAAAAGGTAGTTCAGTATATATGTTATGTTCTTCTAGAATTTTTTCTTTTGTAATTTTAGCTTTTTGGCTACAAACGTTCAAAGCTCCATCTGTGGGATCTCCGCTCAAATCATACTTTAACGAACCCATCCCTCTTTTTAATAATTTACTGTTATTACAAATAGCCCCTATTTCTAAAAGAGTTTTTAAGCTACTTATTTTGCTAAAGTTTTTTATTAGCGAATTTTTATATAGAAACTGTCCACTGGGAATATATCCTTCCCCGGTCACATCTATGTACTTTCCATCCACATATATTTTTTCTACAGTCATCTTATTTTGTGTCAAAGTTCCGGTCTTATCTGAGCATATAACGGTAGCACATCCTAATGTTTCCACAGCAGGGAGCTTTCTAACTATTGCTCTTCGCTTTAACATTCTTTGTACACCTAAGGCAAGACAGATAGTAACAATGGCTGGCAGTCCCTCTGGTATTGCGGCTACCGCTAAACTCACACCAGCTAAAAACATCTTATATATATCTTCTCCGCGATAGATTCCTAGTAGAACTACTAAAAAACTAACCAATAAACATAAAGAAACTAAAACTTTACCTAACTGATTTAACCTATTCTGTAAAGGTGTAGCGTCATTTCCTTCACTATCAATCATATGAGCTACTTGACCCATAGCACTTTTCATTCCTGTGGCAAAAACTACCCCTTTAGCTTTTCCTTTAGTAACCGATGTTCCCATAAAACAACAGTTTACTGCATCAGAAACTACCGAACTTTCCACTAGCTTATTTGCATTTTTTATAACTGGCACAGATTCTCCAGTCAAAGCAGATTCATCAATTTCTAAGTTTTGTGACTCCACTAAGCGTATGTCAGCAGGGACCTTGTCACCACTTAATAGCACTACTAAATCACCAACAATAAGCTCGCTACTATCAATTTTTATCTCTTTTCCTTCTCGCACAACAGTAGCTTTAGGGGAAGTCATTTTTGCTAAAGCTTGCAACGACTTTTCAGCTTTAAATTCTTGAACAAAACCTAAAATTGCATTAAGAATAATAATTATAATAATAGTTATACCATCATAGTACTCCCCTAATAACCCTGAAATCAAAGTAGCAAAGATTAACACTATTACCATAGCATCTTTGAATTGATCTATAAACAATCCAATAGGGCTGATGCTCTTTTGTTGTTTAATGACGTTATACCCATCTTTTCGCAACCTATTTTTTGCCGTTACTTGTGAGAGCCCGTTGTCAAAATCTGAAGCTAGACGCTGTTTTAATTTTTTCAAGTCAAGATTTGTGACGTTATTCAAACCCACACCTCCTTCAATAATGTAATCAATTATCTACTATAGAATTTTATGTTTTAATTTATAAAAAATGACTGTTAGGTTTTGACTACAAATATAGTATAAGCTAAACTAAGGTTAAAGGAGGCTAGAATTATGTTTGACTCACTATGTACCCATGCTTTAGCATGGGAGTATAATAAAACACTTTATAATGCTCGGATTGATAAAATTACCCAACCTAAAAAACACACTGTTATCGTGACAGTACGTAAACCAGGAAAAAACCATAGTATTTTGCTGGATGCTTCGCCTGATTCTTGCCATACAAGAATTTCTAACCAAAGTTTTATAAACCCCATAACACCTCCAAAGTTCTGCATGCTATTAAGAAAGTATTTAGCTTCAGCTAGGATAGTATCTGTTGAAGCAATAGAAAATGAACGAATCATCAACTTTAATATTCAGGGTAGGCATCCCAATGGACATCTAAGCAACTGGGTATTGTCGTTGGAAATAATGGGAAAGCATAGCAATCTATTGTTTTACGATAAAGATACAAATATCATTTTGGGAGCGCTAAAAATTTTAAACTCTAGTTCAAATAGCCAAAGAGAAATAGCACCTAATATCCCATACACCCCTCCACCAAGACAAAATAAAATCACCCTCCAAGGTGATAATATTTCTGATTTGAAACTAATAGCCGTAAGTAGTTCAAATCATTTTCTGGATAAGTTTCTCTTTCAAAATGTTAACATGGTTAGTCCGAAACTAGCAAAAGAAGTAGTATACAAAGTTTTTAAAGATGTTAACGCTAAAGTAGGGGAAGTTAGCGACCATACTTGGGAAAAAATATATAACTTACTGTATTCTTTAATCTACACTCCACAGTGTAATCCATCAATTTTTTACGATGAAGATAATTTAGTTGATTTTTATCTTTTTAATTTAGAACACCTTAACCTCAAAACTAAAACCAAACCTACCCTTAATGAAGCTATAGATACTTTTTATACACATAAAAGTAAACAAGAAGAAGTGCAAAAACTTCACTTTACACTATCAAAAAGCATAAGTTCTCAAATTAAAAAGTTAAATAAAAAGTTAAAGAGTTTAAAAAAAGACTTAGTTAAGAATGAAAAAGGGGAAAAATACAAACTTTACGGCGAACTAATAACTGCTAATATGCACACATTGAAAAAGGGGTTAAAAACAGTAACCCTATACAACTATTATGACAATACTTATATAAAAATCCCTCTAAAGGCAAGCCTAACACCTAACGAAAATAGTCAAAGATACTTTAAAAAATATGCCAAAGCAAAGCGGGGAATTGAAATAATAAAATCAAATATTCAAGAGTGTGAAAATGATTTAAACTACTTGAATTCCGTAAAATATAGTATAGATATTTCTGGACTAAGTGAATTGATGGAGATTAAACAAGAGCTAAATAAAATGGGGTATCTATCAAGTAAAGATAAGGGAAAAAGCGCTAAAAAAGAAACTGAAAGCAGTAAACCAATGAAATTTGTGTCGTCGGACAATATCAGCATTTATGTAGGTAAAAACAATAAACAAAATGATACCCTCACCTTAAAAATGGCTAACCCTAACGACTTATGGTTTCACACAAAAAATATTGCTGGAAGCCATGTGGTTGTGCGAAATGAAAAAATAATACCTCAAAAAACTATTGAAGAAGCTGCAATGCTAGCTGCTTACTACAGCAAAGCAAAGCACTCAGGGAATGTAGAGGTAGATTATACAGAAATCAAAAATGTAAGAAAACCCAAAAAAGCAAAGCCTGGTATGGTTATATATGATAATTATACAACTGTATTTGTAACTCCTGAGGCAAACACAATTAAAAATCTACAACCAAAGTAACATGGCAATCATAAACATAAATGGGATGTCCCAAATGATAAATTTGAGACATCCCATTTTTTAATTAAAATCTGGCAACAATACGTTTAAAGCAATACCAACTAATGCAGCTAGTCCCATTCCTTCAAAATTCCAGACACTTATACCACTAATTCCTAGTATTAAAATAGTTGAAACTATCACAAGATTCCTTGTATTTGCTAAATCTACTTTGTTTTCTACTAGAGTTCTAATTCCAACCGACGCTATCATTCCAAAAAGTAGTATTACAATCCCGCCCATTACCGCTTCTGGAATTGTACCCAATAGAGCTACAAACTTAGGGTTTACACTTAAAAAAATAACTATCATGGCGGCGACTTGAATTACTTTTGGGTCTTTAACCTTTGTTATAGCTAAAACGCCAATATTTTCCCCATATGTGGTATTTGGTGGTCCTCCCAAAAAGGATGCAAACAAGGTTGCTACTCCATCACCGGCTAAAGTTCTAGGTAAACCAGGCTCTTTAACTAAGTCCTTATCTATTGTTTTACCTATAGCCAATATATCCCCTAGGTGTTCTACCAAAGTAACGAGTACAAAAGGAATCATATAAATCATTGCACTAAATTCAAATTTTGGGGTGGTAAAGTTAGGTAAGGTAGGAACCCAGCTACTAGAAGCTACGGCTGAAAAATCTATTATGTTAGTTGATGATAATAATGTTACCCCAAACAGTTCAATAGGTGCCAGCCACTGATATCCTATGGCAAAAAGATACCCCCCTATTATTGCTAACAATAATGGAATAACCTTCAAGAACCCTTTGCCAAAAGATGTTAACATTATGGCTATAAGCAATGTAAAAACTGCGGTAGGTGTATGTGATGTCGCCATATCTTTTGCAACTGGTGCCAACGATAGCCCTATCGTCATTATAACAGGTCCTACAACAACAGGTGGTAAAATTTTTTTTAAAAAATCTGTACCTATAATTTTTATTAAAGTGGAAACAGCTAAATACATAACACCCGCTACCGCCGTTCCTCCTAAAGCAACTGCCGGAGAATATGCAGAAGATAGTTGCTGTATAGGATAAATAAATGCAAAAGAAGACCCTAAATATGCGGGCACCTGCCCCTTGGTAATAAAATGAAATAGTAAAGTTCCCAAAGCTGAAGTAAAAAGAGCGACTCCCATATCAAGCCCAGTCAAAGCTGGAACTAAAATCGTTGCACCAAACATAGCAAAAATATGCTGAATTGATAGTGGCAGCATCTGCCAAGCCGATAAATTATGATTTTTCATTGTTGTCCTCCTCAAATTTGTTTTAGCCCTTAAGTAGGTGTGGAGGATACCCTCCTTTTCTGAGCTCTCCGTCTCAGTTTAAAGAAGTAACCTTATAAATTGAAACTTCAATGGTATAAAAAAACTTCTTGTCCATTTTGCGCACGCAAAATTAGCAAGAAGTTTTACCGTTATTTTGAGGTTACTCCTTACTAATCTCTCGGATTAGTTTAAAGGCTTCTAATAGATAATAACACAAGTTTTAATTCATGACAATAAGTTTCTTTAACACATTTGTGAATTGTGCAGGTATAGGGCTTGTAAAGTTCATCCACTTTTTGGTGACAGGATGATAAAAGCCCAATTTTTTCGCATGGAGAATCTGTCCTGAAGTATTAAATTTTTGTCTTTTAAAACCATAAGTTAAATCACCCACTATAGGATGACCGATAAATTTTGAATGGACTCTAATTTGATGTGTTCTTCCAGTTATTAAATCAAATTCTAAAAGAGTGTGCTCTTTAAATCTTTTTACAACTTTATAATATGTAGTTGCTTCTCTACTAGTTGAGTTCCGAATCACAACCATTTGCTTTCGGTCTTTAGGATTGCGACCTACTGGTGCGCTAATCACTCCTTCCTCTCTTTTTACAACCCCCTCTACAATTGCCCAATATATTTTTTTTGTTAGTCTTTCTGCCATCTGGTTTGATAAATCTTCATGGGCATTATCATTTTTTGCCACCACGAGCAAGCCGGAAGTGTCTTTATCTAACCTATGTACCACTCCTGGTCTTTTTACACCACCAATTGATGATAAGTCACCTAAGTGATACAGTAATCCATTTACTAAGGTCCCAGAATAATGTCCTGGGGCCGGGTGCACTACCATATCTTGTGGTTTATTAACAACACAAATATCTGTATCTTCATAAATTATGTTTAAAGGAATGTTTTCTGGTTCTATGCTAGTTTGTTTAGGCTCTGGTATTAGAAGAGTAATTTTTTGTTCTTCTTTTAACTTTAAACTAGATTTCATCACTTTTTTTCCATCCACTATTAAGTTTCCATCTTGGATTAGTTTTTTTATTTGAGATCGAGACAAGCCTGTTTTTTCAACCAAAAAAACATCCACTCTAATTCCACATTGTTGACAAGTAAAATGTTTTTCCTTTTGCAAAAAATCAGTCCTCTTCTTTCTTATCGTTAATAGTATCAAAAACTATAACATCTAATGCAAACAGTGCAACCCCAACTACTATCGCTATATCTGCCACATTAAAAATTGGAGACCATATTTTAAAGTCTATAAAGTCTATAACCTCGCCTAAATAAATTCTATCTATTAAGTTACCTATCGCCCCACCAATTTGCAAAGAGAAGGCCAGTTTTAGGAACCATTTCTCTTGAGGAAGCTTGTATATATAGTAACCCAACACAACTGTAACGAGAATAGTAACCACTATAAAAAATAACCTTTGATGTGCTAGGATCCCAAAAGCTGCTCCTGGGTTAGTCCACAAAGTCAAATGCAAAAAATTTTCTATTATAGGGATACTCTGTCTCATATCCATTAAATTATAAGCTAACAACTTAGTTATTTGGTCAATGGCTATGATTATTAAAATAATTGCTGGATAAAGCATCATATTTCCCCCTAATTTAAAATTATGTAACAAAGACATTTTACCAAAATGAAGGGGGTTTGTCTATAAAACAAAAAGTCACCTCACACAGGTGACTAGTATCGCGAAGAATCTAAATGCTTTTTTGACTTTGCTTTACTACAATGAGCACAAACAGTAGTATATGGTATGGCGTCTAATCTTTGGTTCTCTATAGTACTACCACATATATCACATACCCCATACTTACCTAGGTCAATTTTTTCCAAAGCATCATCTATTTTTTTTATTTCTGCGTCGCTATTATCCTTTAGACCTAAGTCCTTTTCTTTTTCATATAGCTCAGAAGCTAACTCACCAGGATGATTATCATATGTTGATAGATCTTGGGTTTGCTCACGCAAAGAACTATTTTGTTGTATATAGCTTGTCTCTAAATCCCGCTTTAACTTTAACAACTTTTTTTTCAAATGACTATCCCTTTGATCTTTCATATTTTCCTCCTACATGTTTTGCTGGACTAGTTTTACGATTTCTGCTATAAAATCACCAATTACTGGCAAATTTAGCAACATAACTCTTTGTAAAAAGTAAACAACCACTGCTCCTAATATCGTGAAGCCCACTGCTATCCCAAAGCCTCTGGCTAGTCCAGCTAAAAAATTTATCATTAAATATCTTTTGGGATTGTTTAAAATACTTATATACTCCGCAATATTATATTTCTCCATTTGGTGGGAAATTTCTTCACCCTTTTGTAAAAGCTTCTTTTGTAGTTGTAACTTTTTCATGTAAAGAGCACCACCTTAGTTTTATTATTTAATGATAAGCTGTTTAATATACAGACTACCAAAAAATAAATTAAGGTGTTTAAGCTTTTGTTACAGAACCTGGCACCATCTTTTTAAGCTCCTCAAAAAACTGTGAGTTTGATATATTTACCCATTTAGAATCTTCTATTTTAGTTTCCCCCAGACTTCCCAGCGCCGCCACAGCCATTGACATGATAATTCTATGGTCTTTATGGCAGTTCAGTGTAGTTCCCTTTAACTGTGTTATGCCCTTTACAGTAAATCCATCACCTATCTCCTCAATATCTGCACCTAGCTTAGATAGGTTAGTTACAGTGCTTTTAATCCTATCACTTTCTTTATACCTCAACTCTTTTGCATCAATGACTTTTGTAGTACCTTCAGCAAATGCTCCTAATACTGCAACCAGTGGAAGCTCATCTATAGCGTTAGCTACTAGTTCTTTAGAAACTGTAACTCCCACTAATTTTGAAGGAAAAACTTTAATATTTCCAGTTAATTCACCATCAACCTTTTTTACATTATACCGCTCAATTTTTGCGCCCATCTTTGTTAAAATATCTAAAAAACCCACTCTAGTTGGATTTAGGCCTACTCTTTTAATGGTTAACTCAAACCCTCTAACTAATGCGGCAGCAATCATAAAAGCTGCTGAAGAAAAATCACCACAAACTTCATATTCGCCACTAACTTCTGGAATTTGGACCCCTTCCATAATAATATATGAATTCTGAACGTCTAAATCCACTCCATAGTTCTTTAGCATAACTTCTGTATGATCTCTTGATTGAGCGGGCTGGGTTATAGTTAGACGCCCTTTATTAAAAAGTCCTGCCAAGAGCATAGCAGACTTAACTTGAGCACTGGCTATTTCCATATCAAAATTAAAGTTTGCTGATAAGTTATTACAAGGTATTACCTCTATAGGAAGCTTACCTTTCCTAGATTTAATGTTAATACCAAATTTTTGTAATGGATCCACAACCCTATTCATTGGCCGTTGTGACAAAGAATTATCTCCAACAATAGTTGATTCAATACCTAAAAAAGAAGCAACAACCCCTATTAACCTCGCAGTAGTTCCTGAATTGCCGCAATCTAAAAGTACTTTTCCTTCAGGTGTTTTACCCTGAGATATCTCCACTAATCCATTTTTCTGTTCTATCCTACACCCCAATGCTTCAATACATTTCAATGTGCTTTCACAATCTTTAGCTTGAGAAAAATTCCTGATCATAACTGAACCTTTACTCATAGCTGCCAACATAGCAATTCTATGACTTATAGATTTATCTCCAGCTGGTATATACTCTGCGTTTTTAACATCATAACCTTTAGAAATAGTCAACATTTCCATTAACCTCCGCAAACTTAGTCCAATAATGGACTAAAGATTCATTTTTAATCCATTCTTTTTCCCAACCTAACTCTACAGGATAAATAAATAACACTTTTTCTCTTTCAACTTTTTTATCTTGTTTTAAATTTATAGTTACGTATTCTGTTAAATTTTTATATGGTACATTAGGAATTATCCTTTTTAGAAGCTTATAGTAATACTTCACCTTATCAAGCTCTAGTTTCCCTTTACTATAAGCAACATAAACAGAAAAATGCAAGCCTATAGCAACGGCCTGCCCATGTCCAAGGGGATATTCACTTTGTTTTTCTATAGCATGGCCGATAGTATGACCTAAGTTTAGTGCTATTCTTTTACCTTCTTTATCATAATAGTCATCATTTACATATTTAATCTTGATTTGATAGCAAAAAGGTATAATCTTTTCAAAATCTAAACTTTCATCATTAACCAGCGGAGTGATATCAATATCAGCATCTTTAAATGTTTTAGGTTCCAACATTATGTATTTTATTATCTCGCCCAAACCATTATATACTTCCCTATTATTTAATGTAGATAAAAGAGAGGTATCTATTCCAATAATGTTAGCTGGATAAAAACTTCCCAGTTGGTTTTTATAGCCTTGAAAATTCACAGCAGTTTTTCCACCATAAGAACTATCAACTTGAGCAATAATTGTAGTGGGTAGATAACATAGGTTAGCCCCCCTTTTATATATAGATGCAAAAAAACCCGCTAAGTCTAGTGTTGCACCTCCTCCAACTCCAATTACCCAGTCATTCCTGTTTAAATTAAAGTCCAATGCTTTTTGTGTTATGAGTTCAGCATATTTTAAAGTTTTATGTTTTTCTACCTCATCTACAATAACTTCTTTTACAGAGCTAAAAACCCCAAGGAGCTTATCTACCCTATGCTTGTGTAAATCTCTTACTTTTTTATCGATAACAATAAGCCCCTTTGTACCCTGCAATTGAAAGCCGCAATCTCTCCAGCTATTAACTCCAAAAAAACATTTGCTTTTATTCATTTGCTCCTATCCTTCCAATCTTTTGAGTATAATAATCATAGTTGTTTTTAACTTCACTTAAAGTATCTCCACCAAACTTCTCCAAAAAAGTTTTTGCTATTTCAACGGCAGTAATTGAGCTAATTACAACCGATGCTGCAGGAAGAATTGCTGTATCACTCCTTTGATATTCTGTTTTTATCTGTTTTTTAGTTTCTGTATGATAGGTTTTAAGTCCTTTTAAAACAGTTGGTATAGGTTTTATTGCAGTGAAAAAATAAATTGGTTGCCCGTTAGACATTCCACCTTCAATACCGCCAGCATGATTAGTTTCTCTATAAAGCTTTCCGCTTTTGTCTAAGAATATTTCATCATGAAACTGGCCACCTCTATATTCAGTGCCTTTAAAACCAAGACCAAATTCTACTCCTTTTACCGAAGGGATAGACATAATATGCCCAGCCAATCTACTATCTAGCCTACGATCCCATTGAGTATAGCTTCCAATTCCTGGTGGTAGGTTTAAAACTTCAGTATAAACTTTCCCTCCTAAAGTTTCTTTTTCTTTTTTAGCTTTTTCAATTTCTTCAATCATCTCTCTTTGTTGTGGGAAGGGGCAATAAACAGGTGATTTATATATTTCAGCTTTAGAAATACTTTTTTTTATATTTGACTTTATAGTTCCTATACTATAGACGTATGATAACACTAATATTCCAAATTTTTCGAGAAACTGTTCTGCCACTGAACCTACAGCTACTCGAATCGCTGTTTCTCTAGCACTGGCTCTTTCTAATACATCTCTACAGTTGTCAAAATCATACTTATACATACCAGCCAAATCAGCGTGACCAGGTCTTGGAGTACAATACTTCATTTTTTTATCATCATTGTAATTCTCTTTATAGTTTGCCCAATCCTTATTTTCGATTATTAGGCCGATAGGCCCCCCCGTTGAATGTCCATTGCGGACACCTGAGTAAATATTTGCTTTGTCTTTTTCTATTTGCATTCTTTTCCCTCGACCATATCCACCTTGCCTCAATCTTAGGCTGGTGTTAATCTTTTCGACGTCTATTTTTACACCAGCTGGCAAACCTTCAATAATCGCCATAAGCCCTTTATTGTGAGACTCTCCTGCTGTCAGAAACCTCATATACATCCTCCTTTGCCCACTTTTTATATAATAATGTGGCCAAAACTGCTGATAAAATCCTAAAAAATAAAATCCAATGCCACGAAGCACCTATTCGTGCAAATATTATTGTTTCCTCTAATATTGCATGACAAATTCCCACAAAGATTAGCAGGCCTGTTAATTCTTTTTTAGAAAAATTTTGTTCTTTCGCAAGGGTCATAATAACTCCCGCTCCATATGTTAAGCCTACAAAAAGCCCTATACTGAGAGGAACAGCCGATTGCCTTGGTAGACCCAATACTTTTGTTACGGGACAAAAAATATTCCCAATTTTCTCTAAAGCTCTATACTCTTTTAAAAACTCTATAAAAATAAGTAGAGGAATAATGATTACTGCTAAATTGATAATGTCTAGTATTGCTGCTTTTAAACTTTCCAACAAAAATATAGCCATTTATATATACACCCTCTATAAAATTTGACCTAAAATAAATCCTGCTATTATTGACATAGCAAACCTAGTACCTACTACTAACAAAGCGTTTGCTCCTGTTTTTTGTGCAATCACTGTCTCAGTAAGGGCACTGTGGCTAATTGCCACCATAGTTGATAAAATAGTTAGTTCAACAGCATTAAAATCTAAACTAAGCATGGCAGCCACCGCTCCATAAACGCTAGTTAAATTACCTACAATAAGCACTATTGCTCCTTCGCCAGGAAGCGAAAAAACTGACATAACAGGCATTAACAAATTAGCTAGGTTTTCCAAAAAGCCCAAATACTCCAAAAAATTAACCAAGGTAATAATAGGGATCATTACCTTGGCTAACTCCCAAACTACAAATAGCCCATTTTTGGAGCCATTTTTAACTATCTTAAGTAGTTTCACTTAACTCGTTCTCCAGTTCATTCCAGTCGTCAGAATTAATCATTTCTAGTTGAGCTTCTAAAAGAGTTCTAAACCTAGTTCTAAACACATGTGACTGTTTGGCCATTTCTTCCACATCTGAGTGAATTTTCCTTGCCTTAGTTATAGCTTCTTCTACTATTTTCTTTGCTTCTCTTTCAGCTTCCCTACGTATTAGCTCGCCTTCTCTGCTAGCATTTTGTTTAACTTCTTCTGCAGTTTCCTGGGCAACAACTATAGCATTATGTAGCGTATCTTCAATTTTAGAATAATGCTCTAATTTTTCTGAAAGATCTTTTGTTTCCTTTTCTAAATCCTGTTTCTCTTTTATTGCTCGTTCATAGTCATCAACTATTTGATCTAAGAACTCATTAACTTCATCTTCGTTAAATCCTCTAAAAGACTTACTAAACTCTTTATTATGGATATCTAAAGGGGTTAATGGCATTGTTTAGCACCTCCGATTTTGAGTGATTGCCTTCTATAAAAATATAATTCTACATTTTACTTCCAAATCCTTTTTATTTTTATACAAATCTGTTTATTTCCAAGTGTTTTCTTCCTTTTCTTGTCTCTTTACCTTCATTTGCAACTGAAATCCTACCTTTCCCTTTAAGTGAAATAACATCCCCTTCTTCAACCATATAAGCAGGGTTCTTTATGGTTTTCCAATTAACTTTTACTCTCTCACCTTTTATAAGACTAGCTAACTTAGTTCTAGAAAGACTAAATCCTAATCCACCTACAGCATCTAATCTTAAAGATGCTACAGTCCCTTTAATTTTTTTTACTTTAATATCTCGCACTTCTAATTGATGAGGATAAATCTCTTTAGCTTTAACATTAATATTTCCCACTTTAGTTAAATTCAACTTGATAAAATCAACTAACCTATTGTCTAGTACCACCTGGCAACCACTTTCAAAAGTGATTATATCTCCTACTTTTTCTCTACTTATTCCTAACCCTAAAATACTTCCTAGAAAATCTCTATGGCTGTATTTTTGAGGAAAGGTGCCGGTAACTTGGATACAACTAATGGCATCTTCAATATCATCTTTATGCAAAAAATCAGGATAAAACGTTACTTTTGCTCTTTCAGCTCCAGGGTAGCCGCCGTTTATATGATACTTAATACCAAACAAACCTTTTGTTACTTTTATCAATGTATCTCTATAATAGGGATCTAAAAAATCCGTATCTTTAATCAAATTTTTTTGTTGAGCTAACTCTGCAGCATCTAATGCCTTGCCAATTGTCACTTTATCTATATCTTTATCAAGTAATTTAAAAACTTTTTCACGATCTATCAATATACTTTACCTCCATTTAAAATAGCATCATCATTAAAACATTTCTTAAAACTCTAACCAATATAAAAGCTAAGATTGGCGATAAATCTAAATAACCACCACCAGTTTGTAGTGGGGGAACTATTTTCCGTATTGGCTTTATAACTACATTTGTAATAGACCAAATAACTTCCATTATATCCCTAACAGTTTTATTATGCATCGGAATGGGAAACCAGCTTGTTATTACCCTAACTAATAATAAAATCCAAAACAAATGCAGTATAGCATCTAATGCTAATATTAGTTGTTGCGGCATTTTTAAAACCTCCTAATTAAATATTTTACTTCCTATTCTTATAATAGTAGCTCCCTCTTCTAAAGCGACTTGATAATCCTTAGTCATTCCCATCGAAAGATCTACTATGTTTGTAAAACCATATTTGTTCAATTGCTGTTTAAGATCATGCAAATTTCTAAAAACATATCTAACATCTTCTGGATTATCACAAATTGGAGCCATTGTCATAAGCCCAGTTAGCTTTAAATTAGAAAGTTCACTACAACTTTCAATAAACTCCCTTACTTCCTCAACATATAAACCGTGTTTACTTTCTTCTTTAGCTACGTTAACTTGAACCAACCCTTCTGTTATAATCCCTTGTCTATAAGACCTTTTATCAATTTCTTTAGCTATTTTCCAACGATCAATCGAATGAATAAGCTGCACTTTTCCTATACAATCTTTTACTTTTCTTGACTGTAAATGTCCAATAAAGTGCCACCTTGCGTTGGGAAAAGTGTTTTCTTTTATTTTCAAACTCTCTGTCCTACTTTCACCAAAAGTTGCTATCCCTTTTGTATATAATTCATTCATTTGTTCAACATCGGCATATTTGGTAACTGGAACAATCTTAACTTTTCTACTGGTAAGTTTAGCAGTTTCTTGTAAAATCTTTTGGTAATTATTTAATATAGACATATATTTTATCACCTCTACCTAATCTTTTGCCCATCTTTAACCAGTTTGGGATTAAATATAACCTCTGAATTTTTATCTAAGCCATAAACCCAAACATACTCAGCATCTTTATCAACGATTACAACGTCTCGAAACTCAACCTTATTTCTGTTAATTACATATACTCCTTCCTGCCCTTTATGGTCAATTAATGCATGGGAGGGAAGTTTAATTCCTTCTACAGTATCAAGGATAAAAAATACTTTAGCAAATCTTTCGTTAAAAAAGTTCTCGTTTACATTGTGAGGTTTTACATGAACCAAAGCATTTTCACCAGAAATAGTATAGTCAACTATATCAGCTACAACCATCTGGTTAACACTTCCACTTCTTAAATTCACCCTTACCTTTGATAATTCCTGCATACTTTCAAATTTTTCTTTGCCCATTTTCACAATCAGTTGGCTATTAAAGTTATCTACCACTTTAAATAAAGGCTTCCCAGACCCGCTACTAGCAGTAGTTTCTTTAGTGTAATAGTCTTGTTGTTCAAATGCTTTTATTATTTCAGGATTATCTAACCCTGCCTCTAAATACTCAAAACCATCTTTATGAAAAACAATTAGCCCTGCTTTAGGTGATGTAATCTCTAAATCTCCTATACTTCCAATAGTTTGGTCTTTTCTAGCCCTTTGGAATTGTTCAAAGTCAGTTTGAAAACTACCATTTCTAGGGCTATAAACAACCTCTTCATCCCATATAAACAGCCCATCACCATAGACGCCCTGTTGCATAGATGTAACTTCTATGTATTCAGTAATTATCATTCTGCTTACTGCAAAGTCTCGTATCCATAAAAAACTATGGCTTAACAAAAACAAAAAAAATGCTGCAGCTATAACTAGGATAGTCACCTTTAATAGTGAAAATGAAGCAGGTTTTATCCTGTCTTTGCCACCAGAAACAACAGAAAACCTTTTGTTATTCCATTCTTTTTTCTTCATTGACTCACCTCTTTATTTACTTTATAAGTTTATCAAGTTCTTGCTTAAAAGTTTTGATATCTTTAAAATCTTTATAAACTGATGCAAATCTAACATAAGCAACCTCATCTATGTGTTTGATTTTTTCCATAACCAAATCACCTAAGTCTTTACTGTTGATTTCAGTTATTAGTTTATTAGCCATTTCTTTTTCTATATCTAAAACTATATTTTGTAATTCTTTAATATCAACAGCTCTTTTCTCAAATGCTCTTGTTAGACCTCTTAAAACTTTTTGACGCTGGAATAACTCTTTTGTACCATCACGTTTAATAACTAATACAGGAGGTTCTTCTGCCTTTTCATAGGTTGTAAACCTCTTTAAACAGTGATTACATTCTCTTCTTCTTCTGGTTGCACTTCTATCCTCTGTGGGACGAGAGTCCAAAACTTTGCTTTCTATGGAAGCACAATAAGGGCATTTCATTTTAATTACCTCCTAATTTTAGATCATATTAAATTATACCATTATTCGCCTCCTTATTTAACCCTACTCTGTCCTAGTATCTATTATTATAACATCATGGCCAATTTTTTTAATTCTTTCCCATGGAATAATATAATCATTTCCTGTAGCCATTAGGCCTAAAAAACCATTTTGACCTGTTACAATTAACGCTTTGATTTTCCCTGTATCAGGATTAATTTCTAAATCATCAAAATGCCCTAATACCTTGCCATCGCCTAAATTTACTATTTCTCTATCTCTTAAATCTGATATACGCAATTACTCCTCCCCCTTTTTTCTACTATATACTTATTATAAATTATATTCCTCAAAATGATTATTAAAACAAAAAATACCTCAAAGCATGAACTTTGAGGTTAAAAACCTTTGATTACAACTTGAGTAATTTCAGTAAAGAAGTTATCACAATTGTATGCATAAACTACATCTATGTTATTTATCAAAGTGGGAATACTTGCTAAAATAATTGCATAATAACTCAACTTGTGCTTCAATTTTAATCCTCCTTAACATATTTTTCAAGATGACCTAATGCAACCTTTTCCAGCCGTGATACTTGAGCCTGTGAGATTCCAATCTCATCAGCAACCTCCATTTGAGTTTTGCCTTCAAAAAACCTTAAAGTCAAAATTGTTTTTTCTCTTTCATTAAGCCGAGTTAAAGCTTCGCTCACTGCAATTCCTTGCAACCAACTGCTATCTTTCTCCCCATCATCTTTTATTTGATCCATAACAAAGATTGGCTCACCACCATCATGATAAATTGGCTCAAAAAGTGAAACTGGTTCTTGAATAGCATCTAACGCAAAAACAACTTCCTCTCTTTTAATGTCTAACTCTAGAGCTATTTCACTAACTGTAGGCTCTCTATCGTTTTCATTAGTTAACTTATCTCTTACTTGTAAAGCTTTATACGCAATGTCCCTAAGGGAACGGCTTACTCTAATAGGATTATTATCTCTAAGATACCTTCTTATCTCCCCAATAATCATAGGAACAGCATAAGTAGAAAACTTCACATTTTGACTTAAATCAAAATTATCGATAGCTTTCATTAGCCCAATACATCCGACTTGAAATAGATCATCCACACTTTCCCCTCTATTGTTGAAGCGCTGTATAACACTTAACACAAGCCGTAAGTTGCAGTTTACTAACTGCTCACGGGCTTCTTTTTCCCCTCCCTTTAACCGGATAAATAACTCTTTCATTTCTGCACTTTTTAGCACTGGCAATTTAGCTGTATTTACTCCACAAATCTCTACTTTATTTATCACGGTCAAGTCCTCCTAAGTTAGTTGATATATTTATTTATTACCCTACCTCTTTCAAATATGCAATTTACATTTTTGGTAATAAATTTAATATGTTTTTATGTTTCCTCGTTTTCCAAATTCTAAACCTAGGTTTCCATTCCTTTTTTTGCTAAAAAAAAAAAGAGACGAACATAATTCGCCTCATTCCATTTTTTTTATTTCTTTTTGTAATCTTGATATAATCTTTTTTTCTAGCCTAGAAATATAAGATTGAGATATCCCTAAAATCTGGGCTACATCTTTCTGTGTTCTAATTAGCCCGTCAGCTAAACCAAACCTTAAAATCATTATTTTTTGTTCTCTTTTGTTTAACTTGACTAGTGCTTTGGAGAGCAGTTCACGGTTTACTTCTTGCTCTAAATCTTTATGAACTAAATCTGCTTCTGTTCCTAGAACATCGGACAATAGCAATTCATTCCCATCCCAATCTATATTTAATGGTTCATCAAAAGAAACTTCAGACTTTATTTTATTGTTCCTTCTTAAATACATTAAAATTTCATTTTCGATACACTTTGATGCATAAGTAGCTAACTTAATTTTCTTTTCAGGATCAAAAGTGTTTACCGCTTTTATTAGTCCAATGGTTCCAATAGATACTAAATCTTCTATATTTATGCCTGTGTTTTCAAATTTTCTCCCTATGTATACAACTAATCTTAGATTATGTTCAATTAATAGTTGTTTAACAGCTTCATCACCTTTTTTCAACTTCTCCATTAAATAACTTTCTTCATCTTTTGAAAGAGGTGGAGGTAAAGCTTCTGTACTTCCTACAAAGTGGACATAATTCTTTAATAGCCCAAGCTTGGCATATATACCAGTAAGAAATAGCCTCCATCTCAACTTAAAAATTCTATAAATCTTTGACATTATAACCCTCCTCTATAATTTTAAAGCGCCTATAAGTTATCTATATTGCATAAAATGCTTGGATGTATCAATGCTTCAAAACCTGGCACCATTTTGTCATTTTGAGGATTTACTCCCACCAAAGCTTTAACTTTTCTTTTTTTATCCCCTACCACTAGAAACACCTTTTGTGGTTTAAATATTATCATGAGAGATGTGCCAGCTATAGTATTTACGGGAACATACCTAATCTTTAGATCACAATCTGGCACATTCCAACTTTTCCCACTTTCTAGCCAATTGTCCCATTTTGATGACAATTTCCCTTTTAAAACTTGTCTATCAACTATTATTACCGGTAAATTACTTATCGGATCGACTAAACTATTTCCTGTATCAACGAACCCATTTATTTTAATTGTTTTGTTATTTAACCACACCTCCAATTCATATGTCATTTTTTCACTAGTAGTTAATCTCTTTATATTTAATATAAATACTCTAAAAAAGGGAGGAATTATTACAAAAGAGGCTAAAAAAATCGTTAAATATAAAAAGTTTTTTAAATCAATATATGGATTGGGCATCGCCATTTTGCCGTTGCTTAAACTAGTCATTACCATAAACAAGAGACCCGAAAAAGATGCTGTAAAAACTATAACGCAAGCTGTTTGTTCTAACAACCTTTTAAATGAATAGTATCCAAAACAAACAAGTACCGTTAGCATAACAAAACTAAGCTTCAATAAAAGGATGTCTGCTAAACTATACCACGCAAGGTATAAAATTACATAGAAGCTTCCTAATACACATGCTAGCAATTTTCTACCTTTATTAGCTGGAAAATTTAAAACAAATTCTGTTATGCTAAAGGCAATCCAACAAACTATGCCATTTAAAATTAGTGTTAAATCTAGGTAAAGGGTCATTATACTTCCCCCCTTTGGTATAAGCATATGCTAACATATCTTTACTAAGAAAATTGTCATTACATGTTTTTTGAGGGGTAAAAATAACATAGAAAGTTGACTAATAATAACTAATATTCGACAACTACTTGTGCTCAAAAAAAGAGCTTAGCCAAATATAATATGGCTAAGCTCTTTTAACTTTCATGTCAATTATTTTGTAGCTTTTTTCCTTAGATATGCCGGCACATCAAAGTCATCTTCTTGGAATGTTTTTACATCCCAATCCTTAGGTTTATCTGGTTGACTCCTTTTTTCTTCATCAAAACCTGTGGCAATAACAGTTACCTTTATTTCATCCTTTAAAGATTCATCAATAACAGCACCAAAAATGATATTAGCATCATCATCTACATATTGCTCAACAGCACTGGCAGCTTCTTGTACCTCATGTAAGCCAAGATTATCTCCACCAGTTATGTTCAATAATACTCCCTTTGCCCCATCTATAGAAGTTTCAAGAAGAGGTGATGAAACAGCTTGATTAGCAGCATCTTCTGCTCTCTTTTCGCCACTGGCCATTCCAATCCCCATCAAAGCAGAACCTGTATTTTGCATAATTGTTTTAACATCAGCAAAGTCTAAGTTTATCAAACCTGGTACAGCTATCAAATCAGAAATACCTTGAACACCTTGTAATAAAACATCATCTGCTATTTTAAAGGCCTCAGTAATTGGTGTTTTCTTTTCAATCACTTGTAATAGCCTATCATTAGGGATAACAATTAAAGTATCCACCTTTTCTTTAAGGTTTTCTATCCCTTTTTGGGCAAATTTTTGTCTTTTTCTTCCTTCAAAAAGAAAAGGTTTTGTCGCCACACCTACTGTTAAAGCTCCCATCTCTTTTGCAACCTCTGCAACTATTGGAGCTGCACCAGTACCAGTACCGCCACCCATACCAGCGGTCACAAAAACCATATCAGCACCTTTTAGTGCATTAGCAATTTCTTCTCTGTTTTCTTCAGCAGATTGCCTTCCAATATCTGGATTGGCACCAGCTCCAAGCCCTTTTGTAACCTTCTCACCAATCTGAAGTTTTTCATCTGCTTGAGAATTATGTAAGGCTTGTGCATCTGTATTAACAACTACGAAGTCAACACCTTTTAACCCAGAGCTAATCATTCTATTAACAGCGTTGCTACCTCCACCGCCTACTCCTATAACTTTAATTTGAGCAAATTGTTCCATGTCCATATCAAACTCTAACATAGCAAGTCCTCCTCCCTATTAGCCGAAAAAATCATTAAATAGGTCTTTTATTTTGTCTATAATACTAACTGACTTCTTTTCTTTTATCACTGGAACGGATTCATCTACATTACCAACTGCTTGTTTAATAATACCTACTCCAGTAGTATAGGTTGGATCAGCAACACCAATAAACTCAGGCTGATAAATTCGCACTGAGTTACCAAGTTGAACTTGAGCTATACTATCTATCCCTTCTAAAGAAGCAACCCCTCCAGTTAATACGACACCACCAGGCAGTTCATCATTATATCCCATTTCAGAAAGCTCTTTATTAACCATGTAAAATATTTCTTGAACTCTTGGTTCGATAACTCCCACTAGAGTTTCCACGCTAATTTCTTCAGTTTTCTTTCCCACAGTGGTTACTTCAAAAGAAGGATTTTGTCCTTCTCCTGGATATATAGTTGTGCCATACTTTAACTTTATTTTTTCGCCTTCTGCTAATGGCACTTTTAACCCTTGAGAAATATCACTAGATATATGTCCTCCCCCTATAGGGATAACACTCTTTTTGGCTAAAGACCCGTTTTGAAAAACAGATATTTCTGTTGTACCTCCACCAATGTCAATAAGTACAGCACCTAGTTCTTTCTCATCATCATTTAATGCTACATCAGAAGAAGCTAAATTGCTTACTACATATCCACTTATCCCTAGCTCAGCCCTTTGTACACATTTAGTTAAATTTTTCATTACTGTAGATTTTGCTAACATTATCAATGCATCTACTTCCAACCTTACTCCTATCATACCAATAGGGTCTTTTATTCCATCATACCCATCAACTATAAAGTTTGTTGGAACTATTTCTATTATTTCCATTTCAGGGGGAATAGCTACTACCCCTGCACCATCTAAAGCCCTATCATAATCTTGTCTAGTAATTTCTTTATCATCGTTTGAAACAGCTACAACACCACGGTTTTTCATTACTTGGACATGTGCACTAGAAACGCCTACATAGACAGAATCTATATTGATCCCTACCATTCTTTCAGCTTGATCAACAGCTTCTTTAATTGAACGAACCGTATTATCTAAGTCAACTATAGTTCCTTTTCGCAAACCTAGGGACTCACTACGTCCAATACCTATGATGTTTACATTTCTATCTTCACTTATTTCTCCTACAATGATTCGTGTATTTGAAGTGCCAATATCTAAACTGGCAACTATCGACTTAGTTTTTCTAGACAATTACTTCACCTCCCCAGGTTATTTCTCACACATAATTAATTCAACACATAATACATATTTCCCTTTTAATTTAATAGTTTTTTTTTGACTTAATGTAATTTTTTAATGTAATTCGTCTTATAATAGCTAGATTCTTAAACAACCTGAACATAAATACAATAACTACTGCTAAATATAATTCCACTCCCAACCATTGCCCCATCACAGTTATAGCTGATGCTAGAAGGATGTTCCCAAAAAAACCCGTAAAAAAAACCTGCATATCAAAATCCCCAACTAAATGTGAGCGAACTCCACCAAATATCGAATCTAGTCCCGCTAAAAGTGCAATAGAAAGATAATGGGCATATTCTACAGGTATAGTTATACTAGAAACCCAACCTACTAAAAACCCAAAGAAAAGTCCTAATATTGGAAACATCATTCTTCCTCCTCAGTTGAGTACTCAGCATGTTCTATTTCAATATTTCCCTTAAAAGCAGGAACACTCACTTCTTCTTTGGTGTTTACTTTGACATCTATACCCCAAAAGGCCAGGTTATCTGCTATCCCTCCTGGCATAAGCAAAGAAGTCTTAAGAGAACTGGAATCTCCTATAGCAGTTATAACATAAGGTGGTGCTAAGCGAGTTTGATTAACTAAGATAACTGGTCCTGCACAGCTTATTTCTGAAAAGGATGTAATTCGTTGACCATTAACAGCTACTGCTTCAGCACCTGCCGCCAACAGAGTGTTAACAGTCATTAATAAATCCTCGTCATGGACAATATTTGAATTTGGATCCCCTTGATAATTATAACCTTTTTTATTGTCGTTAATCTCCACTTTTACACCAGGACCTTTTACATCAGTTAATCCTGCCAACACCCTTGCCTTATTTAGTTCATCTACCAAAATGTCAACACTGTCTTCGCCTTTGGCTGCTTTTTGCTCATACAATCTAATTTGCTGAGAGAGAAGTTTATTCTCTTTTTTTAAAGTCTCTTTATTATCTATAAGCTCAAAAAACTTAGAACGCATCTCCATTTCACGCATACCATAGGCAAAGTTAACATCTTTTTGAGTTCTTAAGTTAACTGCTATCATAAAGCCTAACACCACACAAATTGATGTCAACATAACTGTAGATGTACCTTTAATTTTCAAGTTATTCTCCTCCTGATGGGGAATATGTCACTTCCCTTCCCCTTATATCTATAACCCCTTCCTTACCTTTATTCTTTTTTAAATCCATTAATTGAGAAGCTTCTAAAGCTCGTTTATTAGTTAATCTGTCTAATGTACCTACAGTTATAGTAAAATTATCCACTGTTTGCATCTGAACTTTGTTCGGCTTAGTTATGTTAATTTCTGAAATTGTCTCAACAAATTCTTCATCAAGTTCTGACAAAGCCTCTACCAAGCCTGGAATCTGTTCGCTGTTTTCTATCCCAGTTATATAAGGAACAGGATGTTCTTTAATATTTGGCAGTATTACACCTTCAATACATACTAAGTGCACCTCATCATTATAAACGGTTTTAAATAAAGGGGTTCTTTCTGTAATATCTATTATAACCGTTCTGTGGAAAATATTTCTATCAACAGTAAATTCTTTTATAAATACTTCATCATTTAATATTTCTTCATAATATCCATTTCTTTTAGCATAAAAATTGGCTTGTCCTACTTTAGGTAGTGTGTCGAGAATTTCCTGTTTATCCAACAAGAAATTCCCCTGCACTTCTATGTCAGTAATAAGGGCCAGTGGGGAGTTTAAAAATGCATAAATACTTAATGAAATTAATAATATAATTGCTATTATTGAAACCGAACTCTTAAAAATTTTTAGACGTCTTGCTTTCTTTTTTTCCAATTCTAACTTTCTAAAACTATGTTTATGGGTTAATTCAACAACATTTCGCTTGTTAGTTTTCTTGTTTAGCATTTTCTCCCCCCTAAGATTAGCTCATAACTCTTTTAATTTCTCCTCCTAAACTGCTAAAAAGTGCTTCAATTTGTTCATATCCCCTGTCGATATGATGAATATTAGTTATTATAGTAGTATTTTCAGCAGCTAAACCTCCTAAAACAAGGGCAGCTCCCGCTCTCAAATCAGAGCTTTCAACTAATGCGCCTCTTAAAGTATCCACTCCTTTTACTACTGCTGTTCTATTGTCTGTATTGATTTGAGCACCCATACGTCTGTATTCCCCTACATGCTTAAATCTTCCATCAAAAACATTTTCGCTTATCAAACTCGTACCTTGAGCCATAGCCAGAGCTATCATCATCTGCGGTTGCATATCAGTTGGGAACCCCGGGTATGGAGCAGTACGTATCAATTCTACTGCTTTAAGAGGCAATTTACCTTCCACATGTATACTATTAACATCTTTAGTAATTTTTGCTCCCATTTCCTTAAGCTTTATTATTATGGATTCTAAATGGGAAGGTATCACATTGTAGATTTTTACATTTCCTCCCGTCATTGCAGCCCCGACCATTACTGTTCCTGCAACGATTCTATCAGGGATTATAAAGTGTTGACACTGATTAGTAAAGACATCTTTAGACCCAATTATCTTAATTTCTTCTGTTCCTGCCCCTTTGACATTTGCTCCTAACTTGTTAAGAAAATTTTGTAAGTCAATAATCTCTGGTTCGCGAGCAGGGTTTTTAATTATAGTAGTTCCTTCTGCTCTTGTAGAAGCCATCATTATATTTTCTGTAGCTCCTACTGATGGGTAGTCAAGATAAATTTCATTCCCATTAAGTTTATCGGCTTTTACTTCAATATACCCGAACCTTTCATTAATATCTGCGCCCAAACTAGTCAGCCCTTTTAAATGTAAATCTATCGCCCTAGTTCCTATAGCACAGCCTCCAGGATAGGCAATTCTCACTTTTTTAAATTTAGCCAATAAGGGCCCCATTAGAAATATTGAAGATCTCATTGTCCTTACCAATTCCCCAGGGACGTCCCAGTTGTTCAACTTTGTACAGTCTAGGTATACATTATCAGCTTCCCTTTTATAGTTAATCCCTAAGCTCTCTAATATTTTTATCATCATAGATACATCTTTTAAATATGGAACATTTGAAATGATACATTCTTTTTCCGCTAGAATAGATGCAGCTAAAATAGGCAAAGCTGAATTTTTTGCCCCTGGTATAGAAACTTCTCCTATCAACGGTTTTTTACCTTTTATAACAATTTTTTCCACCTTATAAGCCTCCCCTTTGAAAAGTCAAATGGCAAAATTATTGCCGCCTTACATTTATATTCTATGTCATAGGCCCAATAAGGTGAAAAAAAAATCAACATCTGTCAGTACGAATATCTCGAGACATTCAACACTATGCCAATACTAGCTAAAGTTACGATTAAAGACGTTCCTCCAAAACTAATAAGTGGCAAAGTAATTCCTGTAGTAGGCATGCTTGATGTAACAACTCCAATATTAATAATAACTTGCAAGGCTATCATTACAGTCATTCCCATAGCTAAATAACAACCAAAACTATCAGGAGCTTTAATTGCAGTTCTTAACCCTCTCCAAACCAAAATACCAAATAAAATAATTACTAAAGCACCTCCAATAAACCCTAGCTCTTCAACTATAATAGCATAAATAAAATCTGTCTGTGCTTCTGGAAGGTACCCACTTTTCTGACGGCTAGCTCCTAACCCCACACCTACCAACCCACCACCAGCTATACCATAAAGGGATTGAATAATTTGCCAACCCGCCCCACTTACATCAGACCATGGATCTCTAAAGGTAGTTAATCGTCTCAGGCGATATTCCTCAGAAGTAGCAAACCATGTCATTAGGGCAGTACCAGGTACCGCTATATATAATAAATGTCTATACTTTGCCCCAGCAGCGAATAACATAATGCCTATAGTTCCTGCCAACGAAATAGCAGTACCAAGGTCTGGCTGTAACATAATCAGACCGAAGGAAATACCTAGGATTACCAACAACGGCACTATGCCATAAAAAAAATCTAAAATTCTTTCTTTTTGTGCTGCTAAATAATTAGCTGTAAATAAAATTAAAGCAAACTTTGTAAAATCAGATGGTTGAAACCTCATAAACCCTAAATTGATCCATCTGGTAGCATCGTTGATCGTCACTCCTACACCAGGAATTATAACCGCTACTAAAAACACAAAATTTAGCACGAAAAAAAGTTTGATAAATTTTTTCCATTTCCAATAATTTAAGTTAATGCAAATATACATTGCACCTAAACCTAACAGTGCATATATCGTTTGCCGTTTCAAAAAATAAAAGCTATCACCATACCTAGCCATCGCCATTATAGCGCTAGCACTATAAACCATAACAAGGCCGAAGCCAAGGAGAGCCATTGTAACTATCAATAATAAAATATCAGGAGATTGCTTTCTCTTCATTTACCACACCCCTACTGAGCTGATAAAACTAATTCTTTAAACTTTTTACCCCTTTGCTCAAAATTTTCAAAAGTGTCCCAACTAGCACATGCTGGAGAAAATAACACAACATCTCCCTCTTGTGCCTTTATTATTGCTATTTTAATTGCCTCTTCTATATTACTAATTGAAGTAATATTTTTATTTTTTTTAGAAAGAGTCTCCTTTATTTTATCTTTACATTGCCCAAAAGTAATAATCTCCCTTACCCCACCATGCAAAGCAGTTGCTAACTCATCAAATTCCTCACCCTTATCGTATCCACCTAGCAGCAAAATTAGCGGCCTCTCAAATGCGTTTATAGCCTGTATAGTGCTATTTGAGTTAGTAGCTTTAGAGTCATTATAAAATTGCACCCCATCAATTTCCGTTACATACTCTAACCTATGTTCAACCCCTTTAAAGCTAGCTATTGTTTCGGAGATTTGCTGAAAGCTCACCCCAGCTAACCTTGATGCAACAAGCGCTGCTAAAACATTATCAAAGTTATGTTCTCCTTTTAGCTGCACGCTATCTAGATTCATAACAACTTTACTTTTGCCACCTTCTGCAAAATATATTTTCCCATCTTGCAGATAAGCACCATCTCTAACTTCATCAAAGCGACTAAACCAGTAAACATTACCTCTAGTAGCATCAGCAAACCTTTTTGCATATAAGTCTTGCTTGTTTAAAACTACAAAATCACTTTCATTTTGATTAATGCATACGTTCAGCTTTGATTCTATATAATTGTTCATATTTTTATGTCTATCTAGATGGTCAGGCGAAATGTTTGTAACAACTGCAATTTTTGGTGTAAACCTTTGAGTTGATTCTAGTTGAAATGAACTAACTTCACAAACTACAAACTCAGAATCGCTTTCATAAACGGCATCCGCAATAGAATACCCAATATTGCCTCCTATAGAAACCCGTCTTTGCGCTCCCGTTAATATATGACCTATTAAAGAAGTTACTGTTGTTTTACCATTAGTACCGGTTACAGCTATAATTGGAGCATCAGTAAAACTAGCTATTAATTCAACGTCCGAAACTACCTGGATATTTTTTGAGCTTGCACTTTCCAAAAAGGGAATATCCATTGGAATTCCAGGATTTTTAACTATAAAATCCGGCTTGGGATCCAAAAGACTTTTAGGATGACCACCAACCACAGCCTCAATATCCAACTGACTTAGTTTCTCTAGATCATTTTTTAGTGATTCGGCGCTTGCCCCATCATTCACAATAACCTCTGCACCTTCAAGCTTTAAAACTTTTGCTATACCCACTCCTGTTCTACCTGCGCCTAAAACTAAAATTCTTTTGTTTTTAATTTCCAACTCTTTCACCTCTTTAGTAATACAAGTTCCATAACACTATAGCAAGTAATGTAAATAATAATTGTACAAACCAAAAGACAAGCACAATTTTCCATTCAGACCAGCCTTTTAATTCAAAGTGATGATGTATTGGGCTCATCAAAAACACCCTTTTACCTGTCAATTTAAACGAAGTTACTTGAATAATTATAGATAAAGTCTCTACTACAAAAACAGCTCCTAATGGAATTAAAAGCAGTTCAGTTTTAGTTAAAATTGCAAGAGATGCTAGTCCACCCCCAAGTGCTAGCGAACCTGTATCTCCCATAAATAATTTTGCAGGGTGAGCGTTATAAACCAAAAATGCTAATGTCCCACCCAAAAGACTTAATGCAAATATACCTAAACCAATCTCGTCTTGACTAAATGTTATATAAATCATCCCCAATATACTAAAACTAAATGTTCCAGCTAGCAATCCATCTAAACCATCGGTCATGTTAGTGGCATTGCTGGCTCCTAAAAATATCACTAGTATAAAGGGAAAGTATAGATATCCAAGCTCTACATTCCCGAAAAATGGTATCAGCACTTCAGTACTTAAACCTAAATAAACAATTGTTACATACATTATAAGAGCAACTAAAGTTTGAAAAATCAGTTTTTCCCTAGCTTTTAGTCCAAGAGAGCGTCGTAAGACCACTTTAATGTAATCATCAACAAAACCTATAAGACCATAGCTTACCGTTGCAAACATCGCCATCAAAACTAATGGATCTTTAGGTGCAAATAAAATAGTTGTCAGTGATGCAGCTAAAATAAATACTACTCCACCCATGGTAGGGGTTCCTGATTTCTTTAAATGGGATTCCGGTCCCTCTTCTCTAATATTTTGACCAACTTTTAATCGTCTAAGAAGTGGTAAGATAGCTGGTGTAATAATAATACCTGAGAAGAAACTTGTTATTGCAACATAGATTAGAAAATTTTCACTCATACTACTAAAACTCCTCTCGTAAAAAGTTGACTACCCTTTCTAGCTTTAGACCTCTAGACCCTTTTACAAGGATTAAGTCACCTTCTCTTAAATATTTTTTTATTTTAGTTAATAGATAATCAGTTTCATTAAAGACTAAAGTCTTTTCTCCCCTTTTATTATTAAATCCTTGGGCTAAATCTTCTGCGTACCGACCTATAGCTATTAACATATCTACTTTACTTTCCCCAACCTTTTCCCCCGCTTCAATGTGAGCTTTCTTTGAGATATCTCCTAACTCTAGCATATCACCAACTACGGCAATTTTCCGTCCTGAGTGTTTAAAATCATTTAATACATTTATAGCTGCTATTGTGGAGGTTAAAGAAGAATTATAGCAGTCACTGATAATTTTAACCTTTTTATTTTTACTTTGAATAATCTCTGTGCGCATACCTGTCATATCAAGTCTGTTAAGTCCTAACTTAATTTCATGTTCTGTAAGACCATGTAAAAGGGCACATAAAATAGCTGCTAAAGCATTAGATACATTGTGTTTACCAAGCATTGGTAACCAAACCGAGAAATTCTTCCCTAATCCATTTACAGTAAATTCTACTCCTTCATTTGTTTGTTTTAAATCATATGCATACAGGTGATTATGCTTTCCAAATCCATATAACCAAGAGTTAGAGTGAATATTTTTCATCTTTTGCAAGTAGGGGTCATCTCCATTTAATATGGCTTTCCCCTCAACGTCTACATTATATAGCAACTCTCCTTTGGCCTTAGCAATTCCTTCTCTTGTTTTTAAAAATTCAATATGAGATTCTCCAATATTAGTTATAATCCCAACATCTGGCTTTGATATATTAGCCAAAAAATCGATTTCCCCAAAATTGCTCATACCCAACTCCAAGACAGCAACTTCATGACTTGACTCCAATCTCGTAAGCATAATTGGAAGACCTATTTCATTATTAAAGTTGCCTTGTGTTTTAAATGTGTTGTATTTTTTAGCAAATATAGAATAAATTAAATCCTTTGTTGTCGTTTTCCCATTACTACCAGTTATAGCTATAACTTCAATGTTTAAGCATTTTCTATAGTTGGTAGCTAACTGTTGTAGTGCTTTGAGATTGTCTTTTTGTAAAATAAATTCACAATCTAAATTTTTATCTATATATTTTTCATTTTCGACAAAAACACATTTACTGCCATTTTTTACAGCACTTTCGATAAAATCATGCCCATCATGGTTTTCTCCTTTTAGAGGCACAAATAAACTATTACTGGATGGTATTCGGCTGTCAATTATTACTGACTTTATTTTTCTGTTGCAATTTTCTGTCAATAAGACTCCACCACTAAGATTTAACAATTCTTCTACTGTAATTTTCATTTTTCTTCATACTCCTTAAAATATCTTCAACAACTTTTTTATCATTAAAGTCCACTGTTTTATCAGATAAAATTTGATAATTTTCATGACCCTTACCAAGTATCAACACAGTATCATTAGACTTAGCATTATAAATTGCACTTTTAATTGCTTCTTTCCTATCAGATATTATCTCAACATTATCTTTACTGCTAAATCCGTTAATTATATCTCTGATAATATCTTCAGGAGGTTCTTTCCTCGGATTGTCATCAGTTAAGATTACAGAATCACTATATTTTTCAGCAACTTTTGCCATCTGTGATCTTTTCTCTTTATCCCTTTCCCCCCCACAGCCAAAAACAGTAGTTATTTTCCCTTTTGTAATCTGATTTGCTGTTTTTAGTACGTTATCTAAACCATCAGGTGTATGAGCATAGTCTACAATAATTGTTAAACCAAGTTCATTATAAACTGGTTCAAACCTTCCGTTTATGCTTTTTATCTGCTCAAAATACTGTGCTATTTCATCTAAGGTAATACCTTCAAGTAATGATACTGATATAGCTGCTAAACAATTATAAATGTTAAATTCTCCTATTAACGGAGTGAAAATTTTCGTACTGCCTTTCCATGTTTTTAAACTAAAGATACTTCCTCTATCAGTTGCCATAATGTCATTTGCTACTACATCACAACTTTGATCATATATTCCATAAGTTATTATATCAGATATGGTTACACTTTGAAAAAAGTTTGAGTATGGGTCATCCCCATTAATTACTGCCACTTTAAATTTTTTGTTTTTCGTAAAACCTGTTCCTAACGAAGTCAAAAATCTACCTTTTACTTGCTTATATTCTTCTAAATTCTTATGAAAGTCTAAATGATCTTGACTAAAATTTGTAAATACTGCTATATCAAAATTGGTACCATATATTCTTTTTGTAACTATAGAGTGAGAAGAAACTTCCATTATTAAATGACTTCCTCCTCCCTCCAAAACCTCTGATGCCATCCTCTGAATTTGGTAAGATTCAGGGGTTGTGGTATTACATTGTCTAGTATCATCTAAAATTTTATAACCATTTGTACCGAAAAATCCTAAGGCATACCCTTTTTGGGCCAACACTTCATTAATTAAATAACTCACTGTAGTTTTACCATTTGTGCCGGTAACTCCAATCACCCTCAAATTATCTGTAGGAAATCGGTAGAATTTCATAGCCAGCTTAGCTAGTGCTTTTCTTCCATCCTTAACATAGAGGGTAGTTATTGGAAGACTCTTATCTAAATAGTTCCATTTAACAACTACCGCTATAGCCCCTCTTTTAATAGCATCAGATATAAATTGATGACCATCTACATCATAACCCTCAATAGCTACATAAATCCACCCTTTTCTTATTTCTCTAGAATCTTTCGTAATACCAGAAACATCTAACTCAACTTCACCTTTCACCTTACAATGCAAGTCAGAAATTAATTCTTTTAGTTTCATCTCATCACCCCATATTATACATTTTAAAATATATAATATGCTCTTATGTGGCATTTTTATTCCAGTTTATAACGTTAAAGTGAAGCTTCTATTACAGCCAGTTACTAAGCATTCTAAACAGTAGGGACTTACGACTTACTAACTATTGATTACTCTTATAATGCTTGAATTTAGTTAAGCTGAAAAAAGTTGAACAAAAAGACAGGATTTACCTGTCTTAATATACCACATATTAAGGTGATTCTAAGTTTACTGACACAGTAGAGTTTACTTCTATATCTTCCCCCGGAAGAGGACGTTGCTCAATTACCACTCCATCTCCTTTTGCGTCAATATCTAATCTAAGCATTTCTAGTATTACTTCTACCTCAGACAACGACTTACCTATTAGGTTAGGCATAGAAACGATGCTATCCCTTTTTGATTGCTCATCCCCAGTCTGTACTACTAAAGTGCTGTCTATTGGAATTTCAACGCCAGCTTTAGGAGTTTGGTCTATAATGTACTCACCCTCTCCTTGATGTTTCAAATTAAATCCTACTTGCTCCAAAGTTCCTCGCGCTTCCTCTAAAGTCAGATTTATTAAGTCAGGAACTACAGCCATTTCAGGCGGTTCTTGTTGTCCTTCTTCTAAGTTAGGGGGGATTTCCATGTACTCCAATACACCTTCCATAATATCTTTAAATAATGGTGCAGCTATTTGAGAACCCCATTGTGGCCCATGAGTTGGTTCATCTACCATTACATACATTACTATTTGCGGGTCTTCCACTGGTGCAAACCCCACAAAAGAACCTATTATAGCATCATCTCTATATCCACCATCTTCTGCAATTTTTTGAGCTGTTCCTGTTTTACCTGCAATGTTATATCCTTCTATTGCAGCAAACCTACCACTACCGTTTTCAACGACACTAGCCAATATACCTCTCATTTCGTGGGCTGTTTCTTCAGAGAATGCTGTTCTTACTGCAGTAGGTTCAACGGAGCGAACAACATTTCCATTGACATCTTTAAATTCTTTGGCTATGTGAGGCTGCATTAACTTGCCTCCGTTTGCAACGGCAGCAACACCCATGACTTGCTGTATAGGAGTCACAGAATTTCCTTGACCAAAAGAACTAACTGCTAGATCCACCTGACTCATTGTTTCTGGGTTAAACAAAATACCTGTTGCTTCCCCTGGCAGATCAATTCCTGTTTTTTGTCCAAAACCTAAGCCATGTATATAATGAAAAAGCCTGTCTTCTCCTAATTTTAATCCTAGATTCATAAGACCTGGATTGCATGAGTTTTCTGCAACTTCTGTATAAGTTTGAGACCCATGCCCCCTTGATCTCCAGCACCTTATACTTCTCCCACCCACCAGCTTGCTGCCTGAGCAGGAAAATCCCGATGTAGGAGTAATTATATCTTCTTCCAGTCCTGCAGCTAAGGTAACTATTTTAAATGTTGACCCAGGTTCAAAACTGTTAGAAAGCAAAGCATTTCTCCACGATTCATGTGGGTACTCAGCATAATTTTCAGGATTGTAATCAGGCTTATTTGCTAAAGCTAATACCTCTCCAGTATTAGGATCTATCGCTATAACAGAAATCCCCTTTGGTTCATATTTTAGCATCGCCTTAGCCATCTCTGCCTCTACTATATGTTGAATATTTTTATCAATGGTTGTAACCATGTCTAATCCATCTTCTGGTGGTATGTAACGTTGAACACCATCTGGTAATTCTCTTCCTCTAACATCAGATTCATAAACTATGTGGCCGGGTTTCCCCCCTAGTTCATCCTCGTAATACTGTTCTAATCCCTCAAGGCCTTCATCAATTCCAGCAAATCCTAGAACATGGCTAGCCAATTTCCCATTGGGATAAAACCTTTTACTTTCCATTGTAGTCCTTATACCACGCATATTTAACCTTTTTACTTCTTGTGCAATCTCATCACTCACCCGCCTTTGAACATAAACCTCAGACGAATGCTTTGTAATACGCTCATATACAGTCTCTTGTTCCATGTCTAGTATTTCTGCTAATTTTTCAGATACCTCTTTTGGATTTTCTATTTCTGAAGGTATCGCTACTATTGTTTCAGCTGTTGCACTGCCAGCTAATAACTCTCCATTTCTATCGTAAATCTGTCCTCTTTGCGGCCTTATAATCAATTGTCGATTCCATTGGTTCTCAGCTTTTTCTAAATAATAATCTCCACGGACAAACTGTACCCAAAACAACCTAGCAATTAGAAAACTAAATAGAGTTAAAAACACGGCAAATGTGACCATTACTCTTTTCCTTATGGTCACATTAGAAAGTTGTTCTTTCACGTACCATCATCCTCACTTTTAGTCACTTTGTTCTGGGGAAGTACGAACAACTTTATACTCTTCTGGACGAGGCTCAACCAAACCCAACTCCTCTGTGGCAACAGTTTCTACCCTAGATAGTGAACTAGCTTTAGCAACCTCAACTTGTAAACTATTTTTTTCATCAGCTAATTGGTTTTTTTGAACTGCTAAACTGTTAACCTCTCTAGACATTGCTACAAGATTGGCATGCCTATAAACGACGCCAACAGATATTCCAACCATTATCATTATTAGTAATGCATTCTTAAAAAATGGATGAATCGGCCCCCGACCTTTTTGGGTATAAGTCGAATTGTTTTGATATTCATTTCCCCAGTTATGTACTTGCTTTTTTCTTTCAGCTACCATCATTTTTATTCACTCCCTTCAACTTTTAGAACAACAACCTAAATTAGTTCCACTACCCTAAGTTTTGCACTTCTTGCCCTATGATTTTTTTGTATTTCTACATTACTTGGTAGGATTGGCTTTTTATTTATTATCCTAATACTAGGTGAGTTTTGACAAGCACAAATAGGCAAGTCTTTAGGACAAATACAACCTTGGGCTTTCTTTTTAAATATTTTTTTTACAATTCTATCTTCTAACGAATGAAACGTTATCACAGCCATTCTTCCACCTGGCTTTAAACATTTCAGACCATTTTCTATTCCTCTTTTTATTACACCCAACTCATCATTTACTTCAATTCTTATAGCTTGAAAAGTCCTTTTTGCAGGATGTGGCCCCTCTCTTCTAGCAGCAGCAGGTATAGCTTTTTTAATTACTTCGACCAACTGAAATGTTGTTTCTAATGGCCTCTCTTTGATAATAAAGTTAGCAATTCGCTTTGCCCATTTTTCTTCTCCATAATCTCTTATCAAGCTAGCCAACTCTTTTTCCGGGTAATTATTCACAACATCTAAAGCATTGAAAGAATTCGCTTTGTCCATTCGCATGTCTAAAGGTGCGTCATAATTGTAACTAAACCCTCTTTCCCCATCGTCTAGCTGAGGTGAAGATACTCCAAGGTCATAACATATGCCATCTACCTTATCTATACCTAATTCCTGTATTTTGTCTTTGACAAACTCAAAATTACTTTTTACTGGAAGAAATTTATTTTTAAACTCTTTGAATTGTGCTAAATTATATTCTATCGCTTTTTGGTCTTGATCAATGCCGATAACTACACCATTAGAATCAAGACATTTTAGAATTTCGTAAGTATGACCTCCACCACCTAAAGTACAGTCTACATACACTCCATCTTTTTTTATCTTTAAATTTTCTACAAGTTCATCTCGCAAAACTGTTTCATGCTCAAAACTCACTAGTTACTCCTCCTAAATATCAAACTTAACAATCTCTTCAGCAATTTGATCAAAGGATTGTTCTGCTTTTTCACTATATTCATCCCATTTTTCTTTACTCCAAACTTCAACTCTGTTCGAAACACCTATAATAACAGCTTCTTTTTCTATCTGTGCATATTTTCTTAGGGTTTGTGGTACAAGAACCCTACCTTGTTTATCTATTTCACACTCAGTAGCTCCCGAAAAAAGAAATCTTACAAACGCCCGTGCATCTCCTTGGGTAAAAGGGAGTGATTTAAGCTTTTCTTCCATGTGGGCCCATTCTTTTTTAGGATATACAAAAAGACAGTTGTCTAGTCCTCGAGTCATAATAAACCCACTACCAAGTCCTTCTCGAAACTTGGCTGGAATTATAACCCTTCCTTTTCCATCTAAGTTATGAAAAAATTCGCCTAGGAACACATCATCACCACTTTCACTCCACTTTTACCCACATCAAACCACTTTTATGTATCTTCTACCCACACAGTCTAAAACCCTTTTTTTGAAAGGTATTTTTACAAAAAAAAATCTAGTCCATTAGGACTAGAAAGGTAAGACAATATTAGTTAAATACTTCGGAGGTTTCATCATTTGATGTGGAACTAATTACACTTTCACCACATTTGGGGCAGTTGAAGCCGTTATTATGCTGCACCATACCTTGTAACCCACAGCTTAAACACAAAAACTCCATAACCTCCACTTTTGACAAAGTATATCGCCTCCCATTTTTATATTAAACACCTTTATTAGTACATTCTAAACCACAAACTAAAATCCCTTCTTTTTTCAGAACTTTTTATATATTATAATTTATTATATTTTATCCAAATGTGTGCTATTTTATTCCAGTATTAAAGAATGTTGATCAAATTCTCTTAAATCAGATTCCCTTATAAATTTAATTACATTTTCACCTTCTTGAAAATATTCTTTTTTTACCGAAAAAATCTGATACCCTTCTGATTCATTGAAATAAACTCTTGTTAAATTTTCCCTTTGTTGTATAGTCACAACTTCTCCCCCAAAAACGTACATACACAACTGATCATCTGAGTGCAAATCATTTGAATACATATCATTCTCAGCTAAAATCGGTACAGTGTTAGAATCCGCAACCACAAATTTTTCTAAACCATCTACTTTTATATCGTCTTTTCCCTCTTCTAGAAGAGTAAACTGTACCGGAGTAGAATATATGTAGTCCTCTTCACTATTTAATATATCACCTTTAGATTTATCTACGAAAATATAAGTTATAGGTCCTTCTCCTAACAAAAATTTATCCAAAGTGACTAATTGATAATTTGGTTCATCGTTTTTGACCTCAATAAAAACCTCCCTTTCTTCAGCAAAATAATCAATTCTGCTTATACCTGCACCAACTACATAAACACCTATATCATTAAAATGATTAACACTTGCGAGCTCTAAATTGTCTATTCCATGTTGAGCTAAAATATTTTGATCATAATTATGTCCTCCAGCAATAAAGAACCTTGGATATTTGCTATCGCTACTATATTCTCCATACCATTGCTCTTTTAATACTTCTTTGTATGGTAGCTGCTCAAAATCACGGGAATCTGAAATTAAAACATTGGTAAATGACACAATTAAAAACATTAAAAATACTAGCAAAGCTAAAATTCCAAGACCGTAAAGTAGCCTACTGTTACCCTTAAGATTAATAACTGCAAAATATTGTCCTTTCATTCCTTCACCCCCAATAAATATTTACCTAATATTTATTGGCTATATTTTAAAACTAGAACCAAATAAGCCATTTAAAAGATGCTTAACATCGTATCTTTTTATTTCTAAAACTTGAAAATCTCAGATATTTTGATGCAAGAGATAATTTTACAACCCTTGACAGTGTTTATTTCTTAAAAAAAGTAGGAGGAAAATCTATGGATATAGGAAATTCATTAACCTAATCGTATATTCTGATTTCTTGTTAGGCTTTAGTAAGATATTGAGTGAAAATTAACCTTGGCCAATTTATCCTAGATCTATATATTTACCTTTAGCACTCCATTAAAAAAAGGACCTCAACAAGGTCCTTTTTTATATCACACTATATCCAGTTTCTGTTATAGTATTAATTAATTTTTCTCTTGTCACTATATTTTCATCATAACTTATAGCTACCTCACCTAGCTGTAAGTCAACTTGAACAGTTTGTACTCCTTCTAGTTTATTTAATGCTTTTTCAACTGCATTTTTACAGTGTTCACATGACATTCCGGATACACTAAAAATAACTTTAACCATTTATAATCACTCCTTATTTTAAAAATTTGCCCATAACTTCTAAAAGCTCTTCAATAGCCTTTTCCTCATTATCATTCTCAAAAGCTTGAGCCACACACCCTTTTGTGTGTCCCTCTAAAACCATTAAACCTACCTTATTTACACCTGCTCTAACAGCAGCTAGTTGCGTAAGGACATCTACACAATACCTTTCATCATCAACCATTTTTTGGATTCCACGAACTTGACCTTCTATCCTCTTTAACCGATCTAACAACTTTTGTTTTTCACAGCCCACATTATTACCCCCTAACCGTATAGGTATATGTTATAATTTTATAGTTTATACCTTCTATTGTCAATATTCAACTGGTTCTGTATCAAAAAGCCCAACGCCTCATCAATTCTATAGAGACACTGGACTTTAAATTTAAGATTTAGCTTTATATTTATTTAAGTAATAATATAATCCTAAACCCACTAATATAAGTATTACGCTAATTAGCTGGGCTGTACGGATAGATCCTATCATTAAACTGTCGGTCCGAAATCCTTCTATAAAAAACCTTCCAACTGAATATCCAATTAAATAAAAAGCAAATATTGAACCCCTAGCTAGTTTTTTCTTTCTTAAAACTAGGAGTATACCAAATACAATCAAGTTCCAAATAAATTCATAAAGAAAAGTTGGGTGTCTATACGCCCCATCAATATACATAGCCCATGGTAAATCAGTCTCATAACCATAAGCCTCTTGATTAACATAATTTCCCCATCTACCAATACCTTGTGCTAATATTAGTCCAGGTGCAACCAAATCCCCTAACTGCCAAAAATCTATTTTTTTTACTTTTGCAAAAAAATAAGCAACTACAGTACCAGCTAACACACCACCATGTATAGCCAATCCACCTTCCCATATAGAAAATATTCTTGCCCAATCACCTCTATATGCATCAAGATTAAAAAGCACATAGTATAATCTCGCACCGATAATACCGATAGGCAAAGCAATAAGTAAAAATTCATCGAAAATCTCAGGGTCAACCCCTTCTTTTTTACCTAGAGTTTTTATTAAAAATAATGCTGTTAAAGCTCCTACTCCTATTATTATCCCATACCAATACACGGTAATAGGACCTATGTTAAATGCCACTGGATCCATTTTATACCACCTTTAAATTTTCATTTATTTTTATTTAAACTTCTTCATATAAGGGAGTAGACAAATATCTCTCACCGTTATCAGGCATTATAGCAACTATCGTTTTATCTTTATTGTTGACATCCCTTGCTATTTTTATAGCAACATTTAAAACTGCACCTGAAGATATCCCAGTTAAAACACCATGTTTTTTTGCCAACCATCGACTAGCATCATAGGATTCCTCATGCCCAACGGTCGCTATGTCATCAATTACTTCTTTTCTAAGGATTTCTGGAACGAATCCTGCGCCTATACCTTGAATTTTATGGGGTCCTGGTTTTCCTCCAGATAATATAGGAGAATCTTCTGGTTCAACAGCTATTATTTTTATGTTTTTTATTTTTTCTTTTAATACTTGCCCCACTCCTGTTATAGTTCCGCCTGTACCCACACCGGCTACAAAATAGTCCACATTTTCATTTGTGTCTTTTAAAATTTCTATAGCAGTTGTTTCTTTATGAATCTCAGGGTTTGCATCATTAAAAAACTGACTAGGGATAAATGACTTACTGTTTGCCTCAGCTAATTCTTTTGCCCTATCAATTGCTCCAGCCATTCCTTTTTTACCTTCTGTAAGTTCTAGATTTGCACCAAAGGACTTTAATAGTTTTCTTCTTTCAATACTCATAGTATCAGGCATAGTCAGAATAAGTTCATATCCTTTAGATGCTGCTACCATCGCCAACCCTATTCCTGTATTGCCAGAGGTTGCTTCAATAATAGTAGTTTCACCGGGAGTGATCGTCCCTTCTTGTTCAGCTTTTTCAAACATTGCCAGTGCAATCCTATCCTTTACACTGCCTCCTGGATTAAAAAATTCTAATTTTAAAATTAACCGCCCATGAAAGCTAGGATCTAGAACCTCTACTAGAGGAGTCTTGCCAATTAACTCATTAATATTATTATATATCATTTAAACCATCTCCTTACATAATTAGATTACCTTTCATTGCTTATATATAATACATTAGCTGTCGCCTTTTATTAGCATTATCGCATAATTGTGCAAAGTCTGTTTCAGATAATACCTTGTGTATTTCTTTTTCCAATCTGCTCCATATAGGTAAAAAACAACAATCATCATAAGTTTCACACTTGTCATCTGAGCAGGGAGTCGTTACAAATGGTCCATCGGTTAGAGTTATAACATCTGCCACAGTTATATTTTGAGGTTCTTTTGCTAGCAGATACCCTCCCTCTGCTCCTCTTTTACTTTTGGCCAGTCCACCTTTTTTTAAAACAACTAAAATTTGCTCCAAATACTTTAATGGTATTTTTTGATTCTTTGCAATTTCTCCGATTTGCACCGGTTTACCTTGGGAGTATTTTAGAGCTAGTTCTAAAACCGCCTTACAAGCATAATCTCCTTTTGCAGAAATCTTCATCCCATCACCTTCTCTATAATCTATACATGGTTTGTATACTTACATTATATATGGTTGTTAATTACCAGTCAATACCTTTTATTTTTTAATATCTATTTAAAATTATACCCTCTTATTTAATTATTTCCAATATATACTCTATCTTTGCTGTAGGAACAAACATATTAGAGACGCCACAGTACTTTTGTTGCGATAGCTCCACAGCTCTATGTACTTTTTTTTCATCTAATTCCCCTTCAAAAGAATATTTTATTGTGATTATTTCATAAGTTTTTGGGTGTTCCTCCCTTCTAACCCCATCTACTTTTATTGACAACCCTTTAAGTGGTTGTTTCATTTTTTCTAACATTTGCACCACATCTATTCCTGTACAACCGCCAATTGCCATCAAAACCAATTGAGTTGGCCTTAAACCATCCTGCTGATTAGGATTCATATCTATAGTATTCCCTTGACTATTCTGTCCTTCAAACTTGGTATCACCGTTCCATTTAACTATAGTTTCAACTTTGCTCTCCATTTTATAACCTCCATTTATATTTTTGTTATGTAATGATAATACTACAAAAGTACCCTCATTAAAAATAACAACAAGGAGTGCTTAAACTTGATTAAAACTATTTTACCATTGCTTGTTGCAGCTATAAGCGGTGCTGCCATGACATTTCAAGGGACAGTTAATTCAGCTTTAGGAAAAAAAATCGGCGTTATTGAAATGTCTTTAGTCGTTCATGCTATTGGTTTAGCAGCTAGTATAATTGCAGTTATTTTTTTCGGAACAATGCCTAAATTTACTTTAGCTAAAACCCACCCTCATTACTTCTTTTTAGGCGGCATTTTGGGCGTAGTAATAATTGTTGCTGTGGCATTTACTATAGCAAGAACTGGAGCAGCCCTAGGAATATCAGTTATATTAATTGCACAACTTGTTACCGCTGTGATATTAGACCATTTTGGCATTTTTACCTTAGAACGAATTCCCATAGGAGCCACTAGGGTTATAGGGACTATTCTTATGATTGTTGGAGCAAGGCTGTTAGTAAAGTAACTACCTTGCTTTTTTATGACTTTATGGTATACTATAAGTTGACAATCAGCGCCTATAGCTCAGGGGATAGAGCACCGGTCTCCGGAACCGGGAGCCCAGGTTCAAATCCTGGTAGGCGCACCATCAAACCTATACTGCATATACATTAAGCCACCTTTTTAGGTGGCTTTTTTTATGGAACTTCCCTTTCAATATCCTTTCTACAGACATAAGTGTTTTCTTGAGCATCGACATGAGCATAAATAACTTCTTCGATTTTATATCCTTCCTTTTTAACTATGTTCTCCAACCACTTAATATCTTTGTTGGCTCTCTTTAAATTCTCGCTTTGAATCTGCCCATCTAAAATCAAAGGTAGTGGCAGGCCACCAGCAGGAGGGTTAATTCCAACATCACCAGGAGTAAGAGGTCGCTTTTCAGGCTTTAAAATCACACTTAGTTCACCGTTATTTTCAAGTATTGCATACTGAACATCAGAAATATTACTAATATCCTTTTCCCTTAGTTGCGAAACCAAATCTGTAACACTGTAACGCAAACGCTCTATTTCTTTTCCTAATATCTTACCCTCTTCTACAATGATACTTGGAGTACCTTCGATTGCTTTTCTTAATTTTTCACTCTTTAGCGTAATGTAAGACAATAACATTTCAGCCCCTACTAACGTTGCTATAGGTATAATACCAATGTGTAAAGGAACAGTTGTATCTTCCATTGGTATCGCAGCAAGCTCAGCAATCATAATAGCAACAACTAAGTCAAAAAGAGAGAGTTGGCCTATCTCTCTTTTTCCCATAAGCCTCATCATCAATAGCACTATGGAGTAAAGTAAAGCTGCTCTTAAGAAAACATTTAATGCTTCAGGCATTATTAAATACCTCCAGTTTAACTTCTCCTTAATTAGTTTCTCCTGAACAATTAACCGATATACCTTGTTTTTTTAGTGTATAATTTCACAAAAATTAGCACAAAGTAATAGTAGCCAACCAAAAAGGAGGCCTTGTCTTGCCAAAAAAAGATAATTACAGAAGTAGGTTTTGTTCAACAAAAGACTTGGGGCATGATAGCTACAGTAGCACAGAATTTAGCCACGAGTTAGACATTCCCATAAACCATACGAAAAAGTTTAGAAACATTAACAGTTCTACGTATAGTCATAAAAGACGGAGTGCAAAAACTAAATTAAACACTTATCCTAGCGATTTTTATAGTTAGCATAATACTCGGGCTGTTTATAGCAGCCCTCTTTTTTTGCTAAAGCATATACATGTGGCTTTTTTATCCAAAGTCAGTTAACATAAATATTATTAGAAAATATCCATGGGCTTGATCCTTCCCAAACCTCCACTCTATAAATCCCCCTTTCATTAACTTTAACTTCCGCTTTAGATTCTTTTGCTTTGTAAATGGTCTTTCCATCTTTTTTTAAATAAATCTCCGCTATTAAGTTCCTAGGTAATCTAATAACTGCCTTTAAGTTCTTTTTAAAACATAGATCGCTTCCGATACCAAATGTATCTTTATTATCTGAAATCCAAAAGTTAAACCCCTTTGCTAAATGCTTAACTTCAAATGCAAAATAACTCTGACCCTTTCTTAAACTATCTAAAATTACTGTTTCAGCTTCTAGGGCATCTTTAGGTAACCTCTTATCAGTGAGTACATAATTATTGAGTGCATTGAATAACTGTTTATAGGATAAAATCTCCCATGGACCAATTTGGGGACTATGTATGTCAGTCCCCGCTATTGCAAACACTTTTCTATTTTGACTAACTTTGTCAAATATAGCCATGCTTTCTTTACATGGGCCTGTTATGGGTTTATATGGAGAGAAAATTAAATTTTTTAAAGCTTCTCTTTTATTTTTTGTTTGGTCTTTCCACTGTGAGCAAAAGTTCCATACCTCAATTCCATCATACCCATACACATCCCAATTAGTCCACGGAAAACTAGCACCATTAAACATTACATTTGAGCCTTTTTCGCAAGGGTGAGCAATTATACCTATACCCTCCTGAGCTTTAACTTCATTTATAACTACTTGTGGATTATCACAATTTGTTTTAATTTCATTGGAAATTCCTAAAGCTAAATAATGATGTTTTTTCTTATTTAGCTCACTACCCATTATTAACAGGAGTCCATCGTAGTAACCAGTTTTTTCAAATGCAAAGCAGTTATGGTCAGTTATGCAGACAAAATCAAGTCCCGCCTTTTTTGCTATCTGTGCTATATCCTCTACACTTCTTGTTCCATCAGAAAGCTTGGAGTGTACATGGATATTACCTCTATAGGTATACATAAACACCATCCTTAATCTCTTTTTAAAGATATCATACCATATTTTAGTTCATAAATAGTAGATATTATGATATTATTAAGAAAAATCACTAAAGGGGGAAATCAAATGGACTTTGAAAAAAATTATATAGTTGAAAAACTAACTGAACTATGTAATACGCCATCAGTTACTGGAAATACTGCTAATATCCAACGGAAAATAAAGAAGGAAATTAAGGACCTGGGTGTTGAAGTTTATGCAAATGAAAAAGGAGGACTTATCGCTACTATACCCGGTGAAAAAGAATCTGCGATAACTGTTTCTGCCCACATTGATACCCTAGGAGCTATGGTAAAAGAAATCAAGGGAAATGGCAGGTTAGCAATCAGCTTAATTGGAGGATTTGACTTTAACAGTATAGAAACTGAAAATTGTACAATACATAGTTGTAAAGGCGACTACACTGGTAGTTTTGTGCTAACTAAGGGATCGGTCCATGTACATGGTGGGGATACAGCTAAACAAACCAGAGATAAAAATAGCATTGAAATCAGAGTAGATGAAAATATAAATACTAAAGAAGATGCAGAAAAATTAGGCATAGCTGTTGGAGATTTTGTTTCCTTTGATGCAAGAGTTTTTAAAACTAAATCCGGTTATATAAAATCCCGTCATTTAGATGACAAAGCAGGGGTAGCAATAATCTTGCAGACAATTAAAACTTTAAAAAAACAAAATATAACTCCCGTTAATACTATTAACTTTTTCATCAGTAACTATGAAGAAGTGGGGCATGGCTCTAGTTTTATTCCTCAAAATACCCATGAACTGGTTGCCGTCGACATGGGAGTAGTTGGTGATGGACAGCAAGGAAGTGAGAATTGTGTATCAATATGTGCAAAAGATTCATCAGGACCTTATGATCTAGATATGCGCAAATCTCTAGTAAAAATTTGCCTTGAGAAAAAGATTCCTTATAAAGTAGATATTTTTCCTTTCTACGGTTCAGATGCTAGTGCCGCTTTAGCAGCGGGTAATAATATACGAGTAGCTTTAATTGGTCCTGGCGTTGATAATTCTCATAGTTATGAAAGAACTCATGTTGATGGACTCATGGCTACTTATAATCTTCTATACCATTATTTGACAAGGTAGCTATAGAATATAAATCCCTTTTTTTATAAACACTATAATTATGAGGAGGGATATTCCTATGATGCTATTTCGTAGAAAAAAAACTAACAATAAAAAGTGGATGCTCATGGCGGTCCCATTAGCTGCGCTTATGGTCGGAAAAATGTTAAAAAGAAGATAAACAACTCCTCATAAGCAAAACCAGGTGCTTTAGCACCTGGTTTTTTACTTTAGATTGTTTTTAGACCATCAATGTAGGAAACAGCTGATAGACCTGCTATCTGCCCCTCTCCTACGGCTTTAGCGACTTGTAATGGTTTGCCTGTACAATCACCAGCTGCAAATACGCCCTCGATATTGGTAGCCATATTTTTACCTACTTTTATAGCTTTATTGTTAAACTCTAACCCTGCTATAAGCTGAGAAGGTTGAATCGATTCTCTAAGAAAGAATACCCCGTCCACATGTAAAACATCTTTTTCTAGTACTAATTCTTCTGCTTTAAGCTTTCCTTTTACCTCTTTAGGTTTTTGATATAATACTTTAACATTTTTCGCTAAGCTTAATTTACTTTTATATAAGGGTATATAATAAACAATATCTGCTAGTTCCGCTAAAAAATTTGCTTCTTTCTCACCCTCTGCTATTTTTGATACAATCGCAACTTTTTTGTTTTTATATAGCGGCCCATCACAGGTAGCACAATACCCTACACCCTTACCCAAATATTTTTCTTCTCCTTTTATTGCTTTAAACTTTGGAATTCCAGTAGCTAGAATCAATGATTTACAATTATAAACATCGTCTTTAGCAGCTAAAGTAAATCCTGGCTCCATTTGAAATATCTCTATAATTTTTTCTTGTTTGATCTCAACATCATAATTATTTACATGCTGACAAAACTTATCTAATAAATATGCTCCATTAGAATTAGGGAATCCCAAATAGTTATCCATATGAGCCGCTTTATGTAAATCAGTAGTTTTAGGATCTTGAGCAAAAAGAATAACACTTTTATTTCTTATTCTGCAATTTAAAGCTGCTGAAAGTCCTGCTGGACCCCCGCCTATTATAGCTACATCATACATGTTGTTTTATCCCCTTCTTTGTATAATAAGGGATGCCCTGTAGGACATCCCAAAATATTACTTGCACCTATCAAAAGTTTTGCAGTTGCACTGAGGACATTTTCTTGGCCTTTGCTCTCCTTTATGCTTATGCCCACAATCTAAACATTCAAATTTTGACATATTTACACCTCCATAAAAGATGGGGTTTCTATATTATTATTTCACTTATGATCAAAAGTTAATCTATTATAATAATATTTTTTTACTTTTTATTTAATTATAGTATTGCTCAAATACAATCACAGTGATAATATATTTTATTATTGAATCAGAAAGGAATAAGTTTATGCTGCCAAAACTTGGGCTAAAAAAAGAATCAGCTTTAATGATAATAAGTTATGCTTGGCCAATAATCGTTGAAACTTCACTACAGTTATTAATAGGTTGGGTAGATACAATAATGATTAGCAGAAAGCTAGGAGAAATTGCGTTCAATGGTGTTAATACAGCCAACTCCCTTTTAGGGTTAATTACTCTCGTTTTAATGGTATTAGTTACTGGGAGCAATATTTTAATAGCTCAATATATTGGAGCCAAAAACCCCAAAAAAGCTAGTGAAATTGTACACCAATCCTTGTTTTTCATGATAACAACTAGCATTGTTATTACTTTTTTACTAACATTATTCGGGCCTAAACTACTAAATTTTATGCCTGTAGAAAACCAGGAAATCATCCAACAAGCTAATATATATATGAAAATTATAGTAGTATTTTTACCAATCCAAGGTGTAATGATGCTATTAAGCGGTGTAATCAAAAGTACTGGAGACACAAAAAGACCGATGCTTGCTATGGTTTTTGTTAACTTATCAAACACCGCTCTAAATTATATTTTCCTATATAAGGTTGGTGAAAATTTACATATTCAAGGTCCTGCTTTAGCAAGCGGCATTTCTCGAAGTATTGGACTGCTATTTTTGATTATCATCATTAGCCAAAAGGATTTTCTACTTTCCTTAAAACTCAAAAAAATCTTTAAGTCAAATTTTCATCTATTAAAGGAAATAGCCTATGTTGGTACGCCTGCTGGTTTCGAGCAGATCTTCTATAGAGGTAGTATGTTTCTGCTTAACCTAATAATCATGTCACTAGGCTCCAGTGTGCAAGCAGCAGCTTCATACTCTAGTAAGATAGAAGCAATATCTTTTGTTCCAATTTTTGGGCTAAGTATGGCTACTTCTATATTAGTAGGACAAACAGTCGGTAATAACGATTTTATAAAAGCAAAAGAAATTACTAATTTTTCTGTAAAGATATCCATAATCTTTATGGTAGCAGCAAGTTCTGTGTTTATTTTATTTGGCCCTTATTTATTAAAGATCTTTACTTCAAATGAAAATACTATTGCAACCGGCACTACCATTCTTTATATGATAGCATTAGCTCAGCCTGCCAAAGCAATCAATATGTCTTTAAATGGTACTTTTCGAGGAGCTGGAAACACTAAATGGGTAATGTGGGTTACATTAATCGGCACAGCTTTTATTTGTGTCGGTTTGGGCTTTACTTTAGGAATTATTTTTAATTTAGGTATCTACGGTTTATGGGCTGCTGTCATTCTTGATGAATGGACTCGGGCATTGATAAACTGGCTATACTACAAACACGGCAACTGGGCTTCATACAGGCTAGTAAATATTAGTGATAAGTCAGATTTAACAAAGGATATAGCAAGCTAGCCGTTAAATTCAAAATAAGTCCCCCCACAAAATAGTTCTATAGGATAATCAGTGCTTATACCAACTAAAGCCTTGTCACCTTTTTGGGTATTAATTAAAAAAGGATACTTTTTGCTAAACTGTACATCACCAGACTTAAGAGATAGCACGGTTTTAACCTGCCCATCTCTTTTTTTATTTATCCACGATCCTTTCTCACCAAAAGATACTTTGGGGTGATTATCCACTGTACAACAAATTCCAGGGAACCCCAAATCATCTAAAAATAACTTACTTTTATCCAATTCAGTTTTTATCTGAGGGGCTAACCATTTATAGGATAACAAAATATAGTGAGATGCTTTAACACCATTTACAACATTAAACCCCGTCCAATCCCTTTTATACAAGTTAAACAAAATTACACCTTTATGATACTTAAAAGGGTGTGAATATTTTTTCTCCCACCATAACTGAAGAGATTTGGACAGTTTTCTTTTGTTTATTTTGTTCTCGCTCTGAATACCATGTAGTTTTCTAGCACATCTATGTTCCATTTCAGTAAAATTAACAAAGTCTTCTCCATATTTGTCTAAGTTGTGATTTCCCAATGCAACTAACAAAGCTCCTTCATATTCTCCTACAACCATACCCAAGCTATTATCATAATAATCAAATACCTGTAACAATGCTATCACTCCCTAATATCTATTACTTAGAAATTCAACATTTCTTGTTTTTATCCTTCAAAAAGAATATATTTATTCTTTCTTAAATATCTTTTATCTAGGGAGAGGATAAAATTGAAAAAATCACTATTAAGACAGACCTTCTTGTTAATGTGCGCTTCTTTAGTTGCTAGGTTTTTGGGTATGATTTATCAAACAGTCTTGTCTAGAACAATAGGACCACAAGGACTGGGGCTTTATCAAATGACTTTTACCGTCTACCTAGTGGGTCTAACGTTAGCTACCATAGGTATGAATCAAAGTTTATCAAAAACAACATCTGAGTTTATCGCCCGCGGCGACTATAAAAACACCCATAAAAATTTCCGTTTAACTATGCTTATAGTTACCATTACATCCTTCTCTATATCTTTATTTGTACTAATTTTTGCCCCTAAAATTGCTTTACTTCTATACGATGATCCAAGGCTGACTTTACCGCTAAGATTTATTAGCATTTCTATTTTTTTTGTAGCACTTTCTCAAGTTTTTCAAGGCTATTTTCAAGGACAGAAAAACATGGTTCCTTCTTCTGTCTCTCAAATTACTGAACAGATATTTAGACTCATCTCAATACCTTTGATTATAATCCCTCTATTAAAAAGGGGGACTGTAGCTGCCGCCTCAGGTACTGTGTTAGGTATGGGGATAGCCGAAATTTTCGGTTTTTTAGTGTTGGCGATTTTTTATTTCTTTGCATCTAAAAAACCAAAAAAAGTGTCATATCATGAGGAAAAAGCAGCTCAGCAATTACTTAAAAACCTGTTTGTGCTAGCTATTCCCATAGGACTAGGTAGCTTAGTAGCCACAACTAATCATTCATTAGGCAATCTTATTATTCCTAGAGCCCTCAGAGTTGCCGGTTACTCACAAGAGTTGGCAGTTGAAGCCTTAGGTTATTTTAGCGGTATGGCATTACCCCTCATTTTTTTCCCCACCGTCTTTAGTTTTCCTATAGCAGTTAGCCTAATTCCAGGAATCTCTGAAGCTATAGCCCAAAAACAAGAAAAAATAGCTCAATTTAGAATACAAATCGCTTGTAAATTTACTATTCTACTAGGTTTCTCAGTAGCGTTGATTCTTAGCTTATATAATGAACAGATTCCTTACATAATCTTTGGATATAAACAAGTTGGTTCTTATCTAAGTATTTTAGCTATATCCTGCATTTTTTTATACCCCCATCATATTTTTACTTCTGTACTTCATGGATTAGGTCGACCCTCTCTTGCCTTAAGAAATCTTGTTATTTTTACCACTTTAAATTTAACCCTACTCTCAATTCTCGTAAGCAAACTGGGAATTATAGGAGCTGTTTGGACATTTACATTAGTTAACACTTTTGCATTTTTTTTAGATTATCTTACCATAAAAAAAATTTTTTATTTTAAATTCGATATTCTAAACTGGTTTATTAAACCATCAATTTGTGCTCTGTTTTCATACAAAGCTTCACAGGTATTTTTACAGACTCATACGTTTGAATTAAAGTGCCTGATTTTCAATTTAATTATCACTTCAGTTCTTTTTGGCATTTCATTGTTATTTACTGGAACAATAACTATTAAAGAAATTAAACCTTTATTTCAAATTTTAAACTTCAAAAAATAAATTGCACTTTTACAAGTGCAGTTTATTTTTTGTCGAAAGTGAAATCTTTCACGCATTTATGTGAAAATAATAACTTTTTGAATTTTTCTAAATTCTGCAGGAAAATTTGCTTGTTTATCGAAGTTTTATATTATACTATCTTGTTTTATATTTACAAAGTTATGGAGGTGAATACAAAGCAAATAAATTAGTACCTAAAAAAAAGCAGAGGTGATTTAAATGTCTAACAAAAGAGATCAATTTGGTTCTAATTTAGGTTTTATTATGGCGGCAGCAGGTTCTGCTATTGGTTTAGGTAACATTTGGCGTTTCCCCACAGTAGTTGGGCAAAGTGGTGGCGGAGCATTTGTTATGCTTTATTTGCTTATCATACTAGCAATAGGAGTTCCGATAATGATTGCAGAATTATCTGTGGGACGAAAAGGTCAAAGAAGTATAGTAGGTGCCTTTTCAGAAATTATACCAGGAACTAAATTTAGAATAACTGGCATTCTCGGAACTATCGCCGGCTTTATAATTCTTAGTTTTTATTCGGTAATTGCTGGATGGGGTCTGGCATATATTTTTAAGTTTCTTACAGGTAGCTTTGCTGGTCTTGATAATGATGCTATAGCCAATGTTTTTACAGATTTAGTAACTAACCCCTTTTGGGCAATTGCATGGCACTTTATCTTTATGACTATAACGGTTTCAGTTGTCATCGGCGGCATCAAAAATGGGATTGAAAAAGTAAGTAAAACACTGATGCCAATACTATTTTTTCTGCTAGTTGCATTAGCTATAAGATCAATAACCCTTGATGGAGCAATGGAAGGCTTGGCATGGTTTTTAACTCCTGACTTTTCTCAAATCACCATTGGAACGGTACTAAGTGCTCTAGGTCAAGTTTTCTTTACCTTAAGTTTAGGTATGGGAGCTATTATGACTTACGGTACTTATTTATCTAAAAAAGAAAACTTACCTAAAAGCGCAGTTATGATTTCTATAGCTGACTTAGGCATTGCCGTGTTAGCTGGAATCATTATTATCCCTGCAGTATTTGCTTTTGGTTTAGACCCTGATTCTGGCCCTGGGCTTATCTTTATAACTTTACCAGCTGTGTTTGGAGAAATGCCTTTTGGAAATTTCTTTGGAACTTTATTTTTTGTTCTATTTTCTATAGCAGCTGTAACATCTGCTATTTCACTTTTAGAAGTTACTGTTTCCTATTTTATAGATGAGCTAAAATGGAGCCGAAAAAAAGCGTCTATCTTAGCTGGAATTGCAATCTTTATTTTGGGAATACCATCAGCTTTAGGTGAAGGTGTTTGGTCTAGCTTTACTATCCTAGGAAATACCTTCTTAGATTTTGCGGATAGTCTTACTGCGGTGTATATACTACCTCTTGTAGGTCTATTAACAGTTACTTTTGTTGGTTGGGTTTGGAAGCCTGAAAACGCTCTTAAGCACATAGAAGAAGAAGGAAATACTTTTTCTATGGGAAAATATTGGGCTTTTCTAGTTAAATGGATTTTGCCTATAATATTATTTTACATTTTAGCAAGTGGTATATGGGACAGTTTAAGAGAAATATTATTTTAAACTTATATAGAATAGCTTTAAGCCACTAGTGCATCTATCTGCATTAGTGGCTTTTTTTATAAAATAGTACAAGTTAAAGTGGAGTCACTAAAAGAACCTTTTAGATACTATGGGACACACGTTTAACTAAAGTGATATATTTTTATTGTAACCAAACAATTTTGTTACCGATATAAAACCTGCAGAAAATAACATTAGAGCCCAAAAAGTGAAAAACCTAAATATTACAGCTGAGGCAAAGGCAGCACCAAAATCAACTCCTTGAGCAGAAAGCATAACCCCCATTCCTCCTTCAAAAGTTCCTACACTTCCTGGAGTAGTTGGCAGCATAGCTATTCCATCTGCAAGATAGACTACCATCATAATCTGCCAAATATCTAAAGAAAACCCAAAAAAATTAGCTATCAGCAAAAATTTCAAAGGGTACAATCCCCAAACAACTAAATTGCTTACCAATACAGCAACTATCAACTTTACATCAAATTTTTTTAAATGACTTATAACTAGAAAAATTTTACTTACAACAATTGCATAATATTTGTTTAATAAAAACTTAAATACCACTAATGCGGTTAATAATATGACAAAAAAAATGATAGGACCATTTAAAGATAACTCAAAGGTAAAATCAACATAAATAAAAGCGCCGGCAACTAATAACAAGTATATAATAATACTACAAGTCTTTTGAGCTACCGAGATCGCAAAGATTTGGGGATATTCAATTTTTAACTCTTTCTTTAAGAGCAAGATTTTTACACTTTCTCCCCCTGCTTTAATCGAAGGGGTTATAGACTCCATAAATTTTCCTGCTAAATTTATACTAAACATATTAAAATAAGAAATCTTATAACTACAGTTTGATATAAGCCATTTATATTGTAGTGTAACAAGTGAAAAAGAAATTCCTTGCAAAATAATTAGACAAAGTACTGTATGCCAAGGCATATTAAAAGCTTGACTAAATGCCTCCCTCTCTAAATTAGTTATTCCATAAGCAAATAGTATAACAATAACTAACCATCCGAAAATTTTAGCAATTTTTTTCATAAAGTAATATCCTTTACACTACATAAAAAAGTTTTATCAAAAGTTAGTTGATTTAAACTTCTAAACTTTTTTAATTTTATAGGAGCATTATCTAAAGTTGTATAACATTTAGAGCTAGGCTTTGGTGACCTTATTAATATCTTTGCATCTTTAGGAGCAGTTTCCGCTATTGATTTCAGAATTTCACCTTTCGGCTCCGCCTGAAGAGGTACAAAAATTATACTATAAGAACTAAAGTCAAAATGTTTACCATTTATATATTTAACATCAATATTTTTTAAATCCAAGCTTTTAATTAGTTGCTGAGCTTTAGTTGCACAACATTTATCACAGTCTAGCACAGTCACTTTAGAGCAATACTCTGATATATACATGGCTGAATATGGTATAGCTCCGCCACCTATAAACAAAACATTATCAGCTTTATTTAATTCTGCTAAGTCAATTTCCTCCATAACCACCTTTTTATATGCATAACTATATAATTCCCGCACTGGCTTTATTGAGCACATTTTACATTCGCACCACTGAGTAAAACGAGAAATCCACATACCTAAATCCCCCTAAATAACCTAAATATTTGCTGTTTTAAGAACAGTCCTTCATGTTAAAAAAAGGTTGTTATTAACAGTTGTCATTATAACAAAATGCATAAATAATGCATGGAATGTTAAACATGTTTTTGTCCTACAACTAACAAAGTCCAACACTTATAAAGCAACATTTCATCAGTAGAACTTTACTCTATAGCTGATTGTTAACTAAGTCACTTAGCCTTATCATTTACAACTCTTGGATTTCCGCCATTTAATTGTCCTCACAGCTGATTAACTTGTGTAACTTTACTAAACGGGGTACCTTTACTTGAAAACTATTCTCAACTAAATTATAGGCACACTTCCGATATATGTCAATACTTTTTATACATTTTGTATAGGATTATATAAATACCTTTTAAAGGGTGGTATGTTATGGAAGATATCATGTCAATAATAGCTGATTTTTTTTGTCACAGGGCTAGTTCCAGAAGCCTTTTTTGGACTTCTAACCAATTTTGGCTCTGTTCACGCTGCACTGGTATGTATTCAGGGATATTTTTCTCATATCTTTTATTTTCTATTTATTTCTACAATCAAAGACCTACTCCAACTTTATCACAAAAATTTGTTTTTATATTCTTTTTTCTGTCAATGATTTTTGATGGTGTTCTATCATATTTAAATATCACTGAATCAAGCAATTTATTAAGAACACTTACAGGAGCTATGTTTGGAACAACTATTCCCGTGTTTTTTTATAATGCATACAATTTTAACTTGCAGTCTAAAAAAATATCTCTAGTTATATTTTGTATCTACCTTTTGTTGACACTTTCTTTAATTATAATTTTATATAAAACTATAATTCCATATAGTATGGCTACAATTACGACATTTACGGGAATTGCTTTTATTTATCTTATGGGATGTAAATTGATTTATAAGGGAATTCTACTTAATAAATAATCTACTTACTCAGAAACTAGAATGTTTATTATACATTATACAAAAGCTATAAAAAAGAACAGGAGGTATTAGCATGTTTGAAAAATTTAAAAAAACGATAAAACCAGGCAAGGTATCTGACAAAGCTGATGATTCTCTTTTAGCTGGTACAAACGATCCAAAAGATCACAGTGATTTGCATACAAAAGTTAAAGTTGATTATCAAAATTTAGAAAAATCCCCGGAAGGTGAAAAATTATATCAATGGCAGCGTGAACATATTAAAACATCTGATCAATCCAAGGATGGCTACCCACTGAATGTCATTATAGATCCTGCCATGAGAGAAATGTATCAAGTAGTTCACAAATCTAATATGACAAATGTGTTCGATCGCTTCTCTGAGCAACAACCTCAATGTAAGTTCTGTATCGAAGGTTTGTCCTGCCAGCTATGTGCCAATGGTCCGTGTAGAATTTCTAAAAAGGCCCCTAGAGGTGTATGTGGAGTAGATGCTCACACCATGGTAGCTCGTAACTTTACCTATAGACATGTGACTATAGGAACTTCTGCCAATATTTTTCATGCTCACCAAGCGGCTCGAACACTTAAAGCTGCTGCTACCAGTCCAGAAAGTGGATTGAAAATTAGAGATGAGGGTAAGCTTAAGCGATACGCTGAAATGCTAGGTATTGATACAGACAACGACATAAACAAGGTTGCAGTGGAGTTAGCCACCTTAGTAATGGATGATATCCACAGTCCTTACCATATAGAGTCAAAGCTTGTTAACGCCTTTGCCCCAACAAAAAGGAAGGAATTATGGAGAAAACTGGGTATCTTCCCTGGTGGCGGTTATAGCGAAGTTGCCTATGCCCAAACTATGTGCATGACAAACTTTACATCTGAACCTGTAACATTTTTACTTAATGGGGTACGTATGGGTATAGCCAATGAATACCAAGGTCTCTTTGCCTTAGATATTTTACAAGAAATTTTAATAGGAACTCAAAAAATAACTGAACGCAAACAAAATATGGGGCTTTTAAAAGAAGAAAAGATAAATATTATAACAAATGGTCACATGCCCCTTCTCGCCCACGTTGCTATAGAAATGGCATCTACTGAAAAGTGGCAACAAAAAGCAAAAGAAGCAGGAGCTGAAGGTATACAGGTTCTCGGACACGTCTGTGAAGGTCAACAGTTGTTAAACTATGAGGGTTCGCAACAAATGAGTGCTTATGTAGGCCAAGAAGGAGAATGGCTATCAGAAGAGTATCTATTAGCCACAGGAGTTGTAGATTTATTTATGTTTGACTATAACTGTACTGTTCCTACTCTTCCTATATATGCTAAACGTTTTGGCACAAAACTTGTCAGCACCCATCCAGTAATTAAACTTCAGGGAACAGAAACTATTGATTTTGTTCCAGAAAAAATGGAAGAGCAAGCTGAAAAGGTGCTGGATATGGCACTAGAGGCTTATAAAAAACGTAAAGAGGAAAATAGAGAAGTATATATTCCACAGCACACCTCTGACTGTACCGTTGGGTTTAGCACTGAATCGGTAAAAGAAGCTTTAGGAGGCTCACTTAAACCACTAATTGAACAGATAGCCAACGGAAATATTCGTGGGATTGCTACAATAGTTGGTTGTACCACCGCACAATATGGTCAAGGTGGTAGCAACATATTTAAGATTACTAAAGGGTTAATTGAAAATAATATACTAGTGCTTTCAGGCGGTTGTACATCTGCAGTTATGGAGTACACAAACTTAACTAACCCAGAAGCTGCTGAGGAAGCTGGCGACGGACTTAAAGCAGTTTGTAAGCAGCTAGGGATACCACCTGTACTATCGTATGGCGCTTGTGTTGATATAGGCAAAATGACCCATACCGCCATGGAAATTGCTGATGAACTAGATGTTGATACCAACAAACTTCCGTTAGTAATTGGAGCTCCCGAATACCTTGAGCAAAAAGCAGTAGCAGACGCTTGTACAGCTGTTGCTTTAGGTTGGCTAGTTCATGTAGCTCCTGTGCCTTCTGTTACTGGAAGTGAGGTTGTAGTAGAAACACTGACTAAAACTACTGAAACCTTAGGTCTTGGAAAGCTTATGGTAGAATTAGATGCTGAAAAAGCAATTCAAACCTATGTTGACCACATCGAAGGCAAGAGAAAGGAACTGGGGTTAGAATAGAAAAAAGGTCAGGCAGGTTTAAACCTGCCTGACCTTTTAAATAAATCCACAACTACCTAGTAGAGCGATAATAAAAGTAACATACAGTAAGATAAGCTAAAAGCAGCACTATATGCTCACCGGCTAAAACAAAAAATAGTGAGTATATGGCTAATCCAAAAACAGAGCCATACCTAATAAAATCCTTGTACATATCTGTAAGTTCAACATCTCTCTCATATTTTAGTCCTCTGCGAAACAACATATAGGCCTCTTCAGGATCGTATATAGCAAAAAGCTCCATCCCTATAACTAAAATAGATGTGAAAAACAAAATTATCCTGATAAAAATTAGTTGCCCGTCTGGCGATGAGCTTGATGCAGAATCAAGTGCTAAAGCTTCCATAGATGTAACGCTGACAAAGATAAATAAAGCGATTATAAAAAAAACTGCAAACATAATGCTTTTGTTAATTTTAAAGATAATTCCACCTCCAAATTTAACTAATTTAATCTATGGACTATCCCTTTTTAGATACAGGTTTTGGTGATATGGCTGAAGCTATAATTGCTAGGGCTGGAAATACTGCTGTTATAATTAAAATCTCTGTGTATCCTCCAAAAATATCATAAGCAAACCCAAATGGTAGCGGACCTGCCGCCGACCCTATTACCATGCCAGTCATCGTAAAACCTTTGATACTTCCTAAGTGTTTTCTGCCAAAATAATTAGGCCAAATCATATTGTTAGTAATGGCAAAATAGCCATTTACTCCTCCCCATATAACTCCTAAAATAACAACCATTATTGTTGATGTCAAATTAAAGTATTTAACTGTCAAAAACATCGCCACAATTAAGAAGAAACCAACAAAGGTAAAAGCCATTATGAGGTTATCTTTATATTTATCACCAACAACACCGGCTATAAAATTATTTACAAACTGAGAAACAGCATAGATACTTAGCACCGATGCTGCAAGCATAGGGGCGTTATCGCCAGAAAATCCTAAATAATCCATAATCGAAGCCAAGTGGAAAGTCAGTCCTGTATTAAGAGCAGCAGGAACTGTTACACAAAACAACAGCAGCCAAAATGCCCTAGTCTTCATAGCTTCTTTTAGCGTCCATGAAGTTTCGTTGTTAGCCAGTTTTACATCGGCTTTAGTTAAATCTAGATTTTGATTATGACCATCTGGTGCTTCACCAATATCCTCCGGCCTGTTCTTTACAAAAATTATAGCGATAGGAAGCATAATAACTAATAAAAGAGTCCCCCAGACCAACCAGCCTACCTGCCATCCAATATTTTGAATTATCCAGGTGTTTAAAGGAGGTAAGATAAATGAACTTGAAACTGCTCCAATAGCCATAAGGCTGAGCGCTTTCCCTCTATGCTTGTAAAACCATTGTGGTATCAAAGTCGATGACATAAGAGTCATCGACCCCTGCCCTAAAAGCCTTACAGAGAAAAACCCTAAAAGCAGCATCCATGGAGCAGATACAAATACCATCCAAAAGCATGCTATGGCAAAAAGCGAAATAATAACAGGCATTACCCTCCTATGCCCCTTAACATCTAAAAGCTTGCCAACAAAAGAAATCAAAAGCCCAGCACAGAGTGTTCCTATTGAATATAAGCTGGATACATAAGATCTAGACCAACTAAACTCTTCAATATATGACTCTATAAAAACAGAAACGGAGTATGTCTGTCCAGGACCGGAAAAAAACACCCCGAAAATACCTACAACAACAATAATCCACCCATAAAAAAAAGGCACTTTGCTTGCCAATTTATCTTTTTGATTTAATACTACATTGTTTTCCATGTCTCTCCCCCATATCCGTACAATTTTTCAGCCATAGTTCTATTATAAGGAATTTCGGATGTGGAAACAATAGGTAGTTTGAGTATGAGAGACGAAAGCTTATAAAAGCGAATTTACAATTGTTGGGATAACGGGTCCCCTATTTTGTTATGGTGGTTTTTACTAACATCAGACCTTATACTACTGATTACCATTAACAAAAAAATTAGCCGCGAAAACGTATAAATTAGCTACATGCTGGGTCTGAAACTCACTCCAAATTTGCTTATTCTGCTTGGCCGTAGATACAGTAGTTGGTTCTATAGATTTTACCGCTTGTGCTTACTGAAGGGTTTGTCATTTACTGGCAGGGCGGATTAGTACTAGTAGTATGAGGTGAGAAGTAAGAGGTTGGACAAATGGCCAGAAATTAATGCTTGTGAGTAGTGTGAAGTGGGAAGTTAGAAGTTGGAATCAACTTTGGTAACCATATAAGGATACCCAAATGGCCAGACTGCTTAGGAGTGCCTAGATTCTAGGCGCAGTTGATGGAACAGGGCCGGGAGCGTATCTTCTAATACGTGACTGGTCTGGGCTAGCAATTGCAACACCGAAGATAGGTGCTGATAAGCTGTCTGCAGCAGAGGAACTCCGTAGCCCAGAGGTAAATGACAAACCCTGAACTGACCTACGTGGGTTTGACATTTGTGTGGTCCTGCGCCCTTTGGGCTAGATCCTTCGGCAAGCTCAGGATGACTTCTTCAACAAAAAGGGAGCTGGCCTGTTTTAGCAGGCCAGCTCCTTTTTATTATAATAGGATTCATTTATTTCTTCCCGGTACTCCCAGGCTTTGTAGTTGGCATTTTTTCCTTGCACATCGGGCAGTTATGAGGTTCGTAACTTTTTATATCCATTTCATATAAGCTGTAAAATTCGTACCCCACATCCTTGCCTGCTGTTCTATCAACGGCACAACCTACTGCGACTACCTCTCCACCTAGGCCTTCTACAACCTCCATAACTTCTTTTACAGAACCACCGGTTGTAATAACATCTTCTACAATTAGCACCTTTTCACCGGGTTTTATGGTAAACCCTCTTTTAAAAGTCATCTTTTTTTCCACTCTTTCGGCAAATATGCTTTTTACTCCAAGCTTTTGTGCTACGTTAAAACCAAAGATAAGACCTCCCATAGCTGGCCCTACTACCACATCTATTTCAAGGTGTTTAATTTTATCTACCAAAGCTTCCGATAGCAAGTTGCTGTACTTAGGATATTGAAAAACCTGAGCACATTGCATGTATTTATCGCTGTGCCTTCCAGACGTTAGCACAAAGTGTCCAGTTTGTAGAGCGTTACTTTTTTCAAAAGCCTCTAATATCTTTTTATCCATTTATAACTCCTCCTTTATTTATGGGCGATTCCTACCAGTTGGTTTATATCTTCAATATCATTTTCCTCTAGGTACATCTCTAACCCTTCAATGATTTCTTGACAAGCCAATGGATTGACAAAATTTCCAGTCCCTACAGCAACCATTTGGGCCCCCGCCATGATAAATTCCAATGCGTCCTGCGAGTTAACTATTCCTCCCATACCTATAATAGGTATATCGATATGAGGATAAACCTGATAAACCATTCTTAAAGCTACAGGCTTTATTGCAGGACCTGAAAGTCCTCCAAAGGTGTTACTTAGCACCGGCCTTCTCTTCTTTGTATCTATAGACATACCTAACAAAGTATTGATTAAAGAAATCCCGTGGGCTCCTCCATTTTGGGCAGCTTGTGCAATGGATACTATATCTGCAACATTAGGGGTTAACTTGATGATAATCGGTTTTGAAGTTACTGCCACTGTTTTGCGTGTAACCTCTTCTACAACCTTAGGATCTGTTCCAAAGGCAATACCCCCTTCTGCGACATTAGGACAGCTTAGATTTACCTCTACGGCATCAACTTCAGTACTGTCTAAAAATCTTACAATCTCCACATACTCATCAACATCTTTGCCAGCCACATTGGCAAAAACTGTACATCCATCTTCTTTCAACTTAGGCAGGTGCTCTTTAGCAAAAAACTCCACCCCAGGATTTTGCAGACCTACACAGTTTAGCATGCCGCTAGGGGTTTCTATGCTGCGTCCAGGAGGATTGCCCTCCTTCTCATTTAGCGTCATACCCTTTGAAGTGATAGCCCCTAAAATATTAGGGTTATAAAACCTTTTATACTCTGAGCCAAACCCATAAGTCCCTGATCCTACAGTTACTGGATTTTTCAATTTAAGTCCCGCAAAGTTTGTAGCTAAATTAGTCATTAAAAACAACCTCCTCTATAGGAAAAACCGGACCATCGCTACACACTAGCTTATATCCATGTTTAGTTTGACAGTTGCAAACAAGGCAAGCCCCAACTCCACAAGCCATATGCTGCTCAATAGAGATTTGACCGGGTATATTTTTCTCTTTGCAAACCTGTTGCAGCGCTTTAAGCATTCCTTCAGGACCACAGGCTATTACATAGTCATAAGATTTGCCCACCTTTGAATTTACAAACCTATCTATTACTGTCTCCCCTTCGGATGCGAAACTTTTGTATATCTTGTTTGGGAATTTATCATGCAAAAATTCATCGTTGTTATACCCTAAAAAAACATCTGCTTTATCTAGTGCTTGAGCTACTGAAAGAATTGGAGCTATCCCCATTCCCCCTCCTAATATAGCAATCTTTTTGTTTTTGATATCTAGATTAAAACCTCTCCCTAAAGGTGGCGAAAACCTTATTTCACTACCTTTAATCCTTTTGCTAAGCCATTTAGTTCCTTCACCCACCACTTTATAAACTAGCACAAAACTTTCTTTTTTACTTTGGCAAACGCTTATAGGTCGTGGTAACAACTTGCCATCACATACTACATTGATAAACTGTCCTGGCTTTGCAGAAAGATTTGAGTACTTAATTTCCATTTCAAATATATCATCAGCTAAAAATTGATTTTTTTCTACCTTACCTGTAAGCATATTATTTGCCCCTTTTTTGAGCTAAAGCAGAGTTTATATCTTTTATCATGTTTTCTAAGCTCTTTTTAGCAAACTTTGCATAATCTTTTTCATCTGCTTTAACTTTTTTATAGTAGGAAGTAATACCTCTTGATGAATTTACAACGGCCCCTAGCCCTTCATCATCAAAGGCATCTACGATATCTTTACCGCTACCTCCTTGGGCGCCATAGCCTGGAACTAGCATAAAACCTTTTTGTTTCTTTCTTAGCTCAGCTAGCTGGGCTGGATGAGTAGCACCCACCACTACACCCATATCAGAGTATTCTCCCTTACAATCTTCATCTAAAGTAGCTATAATGTCGCTAATTTTATGGTAAACCTTTTGACCTCCTTCAACCTCTAGATCCTGTAGTTCTGCGGACGAAGGGTTAGATGTTTTTAGCAAAATGAAAAGACCTTTTCCCTCTTTTTTAGCTACATCTACAAAAGGCGTTAACCCATCTGTTCCAAACAAGGGGTTTACTGTGATGCTATCTATGGAAGGCTCCTGAAGAAGACCTTCTGCGTATGCTAAAGCTGTGCTACCTATATCCCCCCTTTTCACATCAGCTATGGTTAGAACATCTTTTTCTTTACAATACTTTAAGGTTTCATAAAAGGCTTCAATCCCTGCCAACCCGTAGCGCTCATAAAATGCCACCTGAACCTTTATGGCAGGCGTTAAATCAGCCACACTGTCTATTATATTTTTGTTGAACTCCAAAAACATCTGAGGGATGTTTTCCTTTTGCACAGATACATTATACTTTTTTTGTAAAAACTCAGGCATCATTTCCATGGTAGGATCTAACCCCACCACACATGGGTTGTTTTTTTCTTTTATTGCTTTAGAAAGCTTTGCTGCAAACATATTACCCCTCCTTCTCATTATTTTTATAAGCTATGTTCCCATCGACTATAGTCATGTGAACATCACCCTTTCCTGCTTTAAAGGCAAAGGGTGTCTTTTGTCCCTTAGAAAATCTAGGTTTTTCTTCTATGATATACTCTTTATCCATATCAACTATGGTAAGGTCAGCTGGTACACCTTGTTTAATTTCTCCGCCTGTAAGCCCTAATATTTTATGGGGTTTTTCGCTTAATAACTCCACAACTTTAGCTAGTGTAAGCTCCCCTTTGTTGACTAAATCCAACATAAGCTTTGCTGTAGTCTCTAACCCTACAATTCCAAATGGAGATTTTTCAACCTCCATTTTCTCCTCAGGACTATGAGGTGCATGATCTGTAGCTACTGCATCTATTACTCCAGTTTTTATTGCATCTAAAACAGCTAGCCTATCTGCTTCGCTTCTAAGAGGAGGGTTAACCTTTGCAATTGCCCCCATTTCTTCAACAGCTTTGTCGGTTAATAAAAAGTGATGGGGGCAAGCCTCCGCTGTAACAGGCGCTCCATTTCTTTTAGCTTCTGCTATAAGATTTACACTTTCTTTAGTACTAACATGAGCTATATGCACAGGTGTATTATGCCTTTTAGCAAGCCCTATCTCCCTTTTGACCATCTGCCACTCAGATTTGTTGGAAATGCCTTTTATCCCTAATTTTTCGCTTACTTCACCTTTATTTATATGTCCGTCTTCTTTTACTTCACAGTGAGAAACAATAGTCTTATTCAAACTACTACCTTTTAATAGCGCTTTTTCCATCATATCTTTTTCTACTACCGGCTGACCGTCATCTGAAAATCCAATCACCATATCAGATACAGCCTCAAAATCTACTAATTCTCTACCTTGCTGCTGAAAAGTTTTGCTAGAAAAAGCAAACACTTTACATACACCCTCTTTTTTTCCCCTTTCAAGAAATCTAGCAATTTCTTTTTTGTTATCTAATACTGGGTTGGTGTTTGGCATGGCACAAACCGCCGTAAACCCACCTGCCACTGCTGCCTTTGTCCCCGACTCTATATTTTCTTTATATTCTTGCCCGGGGGTACGTAGATGAGTATGGATATCTATAAAACCCGGCAACACGATTTTTCCTGTAATATCTACAATTGGTAACTCTCCTTCTATCTGTTTAGAAACTTTTACTATTTTGTTCTCTTTTACTAAAATATCTTCTTTAATAAGCTTCCCGTTTATAAAAACCTGTCCATTTTTTAAAATCATCTTTTTTCCCCCTTTTTTACATAAAAAAAGACAGCACCCCTAAGATTAGGTTCTGCTGTTTTAATTTGTTTTATCATAATATTCCCTCCTTTTTAGTCTCTCGGGACTAACTTTAAAAAAGGTTACTTAAATTTAGACAAAATTTTTTTGCCTCTCGGGCAAAATTAAAATTTGTATTTACTCATTTATTGCTTGACTTCAAGCTTACACCCTGCCTATTTATTTGTCAAGAGTAAATTTTAAAGATAGTTAAATCAAAAGCTAAAAAAATTTGCATTTTTTTTTAAGATATGCTATAGTTTTTGACAAGAAATATTCACTTTCTTTAATTCGGTCCAGAGAGGCCATAAGGAGGTCAACAACAATGAAATTAAACTGTAAACATTTATGTCATTCTTTAGATTTATCTTTGGAGGAGTTAGACTATCTTTTTAATTTAGCAAAAGAAATGAAAAAAAATCCTGCTAAGTATAGCAACTCACTAGCAGGACATATTTTAGGAACGTTGTTTTTTGAACCCAGTACTCGAACCCGACTTAGCTTTGAATCTGCAATGCTTAGGTTGGGTGGTCAAGTGTTGGGTTTTTCTGATTCCGATCAAAGTTCTGCAAAAAAAGGGGAAGGCCTTTGGGACACCGTAAGAGTTATGGACGGGTATTGCGATATTATGGTTATCCGCCATCCAAAAGAGGGTTCCTCATTATTAGCGTCAGAGTACTCACAGGTGCCTGTTATAAACGGTGGTGACGGAGGACATCAACATCCCACTCAAACTCTTACCGACTTATTTACAATAGTTACTGAAAAAGGTAGTTTAGAAAACAAAAACTTTGCTTTTGTAGGAGACTTAAAGCATGGGCGAACTGTTCATTCTACACTGCTTGCTTTAGCTAGATATAAAGGAAACAAGTTTACACTTATCTCTCCTTCAGAGCTTAAAATTCCTGCTTACCTAAGAGAACAACTTACTAAAATGGGCGCAGAGTTTGAAGAAAGCACAGACTTAAAATCAGCAATTTCTGATGCCGATGTGCTATATTCGACGAGAATTCAAAAAGAACGCTTTTTCAATGAAGAAGACTATCTAAAACTAAAGGATAACTACATCATCAACAACTGTGTGTTATCACACGGCAAAGAAGATATGCTTGTCCTTCACCCCTTACCTAGAGTTAATGAGATTTCAATAGAAGTGGATAGCGACCCACGGGCTGGCTTTTTCCGCCAAGCAAAGCTGGGAGTCTATATTCGCATGGCATTAATTCATACACTAATTAAAGGGGGACAAACCAATGCTTAAGGTAGCATCTATAAAAAATGGTGTTGTAATTGACCATATTACTCCAGGAAACGGATTAAAAATCTTTTCAAAACTAAACTTAAAAGATATCGACGAGCCTGTTATTTTGCTAAGAAATGCAGACAGTTCAAAAGCTGGTAAAAAAGATGTGGTCAAAATTGAAAATTTCTATGACCTTCCTCTTGAATACCTTGGAATTTTAGATAGCAACATAACAATTAACTATATCAAAGATGAAAAAATAATTGACAAAAAGAGCGTATCTTTACCTTTGAAAATTAAAGGCATAGTAAAATGTAAAAACCCAAGGTGTATAAGTTTTGAGCAAAAGGATGTATCACCTGAGTTTACGTTAAACAACAGAGAAGACGGATATATATGCTCCTACTGCGAGGAAACTACTAGCTTAAAAAGGATAAAATTATAAAGTGAGACTTCAATCAGTGGGGAGGCTTACAACCAGTTATCCTACGATAAAAAGAAAGGCAACTTTGCAATCTAGCGAAGTTGCCTTTCTTTATGCTCACTATTTTACTGATGTAGCTATAAGAAGGGTGATAAAAGGTAATCTTTTAGTTTTTTAAGTAATATATTGCCAACTGGGTTCTATCTCTTAAGCTGAGTTTGTCTAACAAGCTGGTTATATAATTTCTTACCGTACCCGGACTTAGATGCAAGATATCGGCGATTTCCTTGTTGGAAAGTCCCTCAGCTACAAGCTCTAGTATCTCTATTTCTCTATGACTTAAATTTTGATCTAAGGTGAAATCGCTTTTTTCTTCCTTAAGCATGCCTTTTAAATTATCTATTACATCACTATCTAAAATTGAATTACCACCCTTATATATAGAGCGAACAGCATCAACTATATCTTCAGACCTTTGACTTTTTAAAATATAACCGTTAGCACCACTTTTTATCGCCTTTGCTATATAGCTTTGTTCTTTAAAAGTTGTTAAAATTAGAATCTTAGCATGCTGATATTTATCTTTAATAACCTTTGTAGCTTCTACTCCGTCCATTTCAGGCATCCTTATATCCATAAGAATAACATCAGGACACAGCTTCAAGGCTAAATCAATCGATTCTTTTCCGTTTTTTGCTGTAGCTATAACTTCTATATCTTCCTCTAAATCTAGAATCATTTTTAAAGAGTCCCTTATAAGCCCATCATCATCAACTATTAACACTTTCAAATAGCACATCCCCTTCCTTGCTATTTTGAGGTAGTAAAAAAACCATTAAAAACCCTTTTTCAGAGCTTATAGATATAGTACCACCAGCATATTTCACTCTCTCCTTAATAGAAGATAATCCTAAATTCTCCTTTATATTGCCTTGACACCCTCGTCCATTATCTTTAACAAAAACTCTAGTAAACTTTTGATTGCTGTTTATAGAAATTTCCACCTCTGTTGCGTTAGAGTGTTTAACTACATTTGTAAGAGCTTCCTTAATGTTAAAGTAAATAATTCCTAAGTGCGAAGAGGATATTTGATTAAAATCTCCTTGTTTATTATACCGAATCTTACAAAAATTAAAGTTGTTTATTAAGTTGTCAACAAACCCAATATTTATATCCTCTTTAGGCTTTAAATCATGTACTGTAGTTCGCAGCAATTCTAAACTTGACCTCATTTTTTCTATACAGTCTTCCAACATTTTTTCCGCTTTGTCTTCTTCTCGTTTAAACACTTTTTTTATAGCCTGTAGTTGAAAAAGCTGCCCTGCTATACAATGGCCTAGCTCATCATGGAGTCGAACAGCTATTCTGTTTCGCTCTTTAAGCCCAGCTAAGTACACAGTTTGATTATTAGATTCTAGTAAATTTTGTTTTGCTTTCTCTAAGCTGTATCTTAATTTTCTTTCTTTATCATAGGCTTCCTTAAGACTGACCTTGCTGTCATAAAGGGCTCTAGATGTTTTGCCAAAATACCAGCTTATTAGTAATAAAAACACTGACCACACCAGAAACTCTAATTCTAAAGTTAAGGTGACAGCTAAAATTGGTAAAGCAAAGATTTCTAGCCTATTGAAAAAAACTTCATACAACCCCAAGGCCAACAACGGGCTATAGACAGGGTTTAAAATGCTTGCAAAAATTATGATAATAACTTGGCCCACCAAAGCAGCCTTGTTATATTTGGAAAATTTGTCGCGATAAAGGATTATAATTAGTAACAACAAAGTTATTATAACATCTAGGTAGCTTAATTTCTGATAGGTGATTAAATTAACTATCACAAATATTAAATAAATAAGTTTTAGGTATAAACTTTTCATTTTACAACACTACTTTCGCAACCTTTTATTTATAATTTATCATTAAATTTCAAACTGGTAAAGCCCTCAAGCTTATCTTTACTATATCGCGTCGTACATCAGTTATTAATAAAGGTCTAGTTGGCTAAAACTCAACTAGACCTTTGCTTTATTCCTCTATATTGCTTAAGCCTTTTTTCTTTGCTCCAATTAAGAAAAATACTATAGCAAATAGTGTCAGCACTATAATATTAGGCAGTATTTCCATAAAAGTGGCCCCAATAACAATTTGATTAGCTCCGTCTATTGCCCAGTAAGTTGGTAGAAAAAGGCCTATTTGTTGCAAAACCTGGGGCATCATTTCATAAGGCCATAACGCTCCTCCAAGCATTGCCATTGGAACAATTAAAAAGTTTGCTAGCACATCGGTTTGCGCTACATTTTTTGAAACACTGGTTATAGCTATACCAAAGGCTAAAGAAACCACAGAAAATAAAGCGAAAAATGCATATAACATAAAAGGCGACTGGCCTAAGTTTATGTTAAAAATTTGCGATAATATCACAAAAGTTAGAAGCACCTGAAACAAAGAAATAACCCAAAAACTTAATAAATTTTGCAGCATATAACTTTTTATCGATAAAGGTGAAATCGCTATCCTATTAAAGGTAAGGATTTTTCTATCCTCCATAATAAGTGAAGTTGTACTAGTTGCTAGGAAAAGCATCCCCATAACTAAAAAACCTATGGCAGAGAAAATCCCCCAAAGTGGTATTTCCTCAGATTGCTCAGGCCTTGTTATGGTATAACTGTAGTTTCCGGATCCCAGCTCCTCCATACCTTTGTTAAACTGCTGCCAGTCCTCTGCAGACTTTGCTATATTTTTAGCACCTGATATAAAATTTTGGATTGTCATTTCAGCCGTCATAGCTACATAAGGCTCTATACCTTTATAAGCTGTTAAGCTCATATCCTCTTCTGCTAAAATGCTATTTTTATAGCCTTTTGGTATTACAATGCCGTAATCAGCCTCCCGTCTTACAAGATGGCTTTGTATTTCCCGTTCATTAACTAACATAACATTGTTTTCTTCTTCCAAGCTAGCTATTAAAGCCTTACTAAGCTGCGTATTATCATAATCAACAACTGCAATGTTAATTCCTTGGAAGGATCCCGAAAAAATTAACGAGATGACAGTTAGCCAAATAATAGGAAAGAGCAACATATAAATAAATGATTTACCTTTTCTTTTTAGTCTTTTAAAGTTAGATATAAAGATACTCACTTAAGCTCCCTCCTTTTTTTAGCTATAAGTGCCAGCGTAATAAACACCGCTGTTATAATTAACAATCCAACAAAGGAGCGTAAATAATAAGGGTTTGGACTGTAAATACTTTCAAACAATAAGTTTTGTCCATAATAGTTAGGTGATAAAACTCTCATAAAGCTTAAAATGCCGCCAGGGTTTTGAATTGGTATAAATCCCCCACTTAAGGAAGTCGAAACAATAACAAATAAATTTAAAAATGTCACCGGACTTGCCCCGCCGTCTTTAGCTGCCATAAAAAAGTTTAAAATACCCAAGCTTATTGTCATGATGCTAAAAAACAGCATAGTTACAAAAATCATATGGAGGTTATCACCCCAGTTCACTCCAAAAGAAAATTTTGTAAAAATAATTATAATAGTGCCCTGAACCATCAATGTCAGTAGTGTAGCTAGGAGTTTCCCTGATATAATTTCAATATCTTTTATAGGAGAGGTCCTTAACCTAGAGCCCATAGTTTCATTTTTAATCTCCTGCATATTTTCATTAGCATATAAAGAGCCCCACATTAACGTCATTATAAGCATCGTTATACCATAGTAATCCATGGCAGACGGCGGCTTAAAATCATCACCGAGATAAACAGAATCAATGTCTCCCTCAAAATGCTGGTAATGTTGAAGCTGACCATCATCTATTACATTCATAGCATAAGTTGTATTGCACCTTTTATAAAGGAATTCATTATATTGGTAAATATAGTATAGTTAAGACCTTGTTCATGCTTTGAATATGTGTTAATCCTACCCTCTTCTAATTGGGCTGGCAAGTGTATAAATGCAAATTTATCTCCGCTTTCTATTTTGTTTATTCCCTCATCATAACTGTATACTACATCGACACTTATCAACTCTTCCTTTTCAACCGTGCTTATAAACTGCTCAAATGCCTCCCCTAAATAAGTTTTTTCTTCATTTAATACAGAAACCTTAACTGTATCTATTTGGCGTACTTCAAAGTCGTTTTGTAAGGCATTTCCTAAAATTAAGATCAACAAAATAGGATATGCCACCATATACATTGAAGAGCTTATATCTCTTAAATTTCGCAAACATGTATAGTAAGCAATTGTAAATATCTTCATAATTAGACACCACCTCTAATCCCGAAGAGATCGACCGGTTAGAGTTAAAAATACCCCTTCAAGGTTTGGTTTTTCAACACTTAGTGCAGTTACCTTTCCACCGCTGTTAGTAACTGCTTCAATGATTTTGCTAACCAGATCGTTATTTTTTGAACATGTTACAGTAATTTTGCCCTTTTCCTCATTAGCTTCTAGAACCCCTTGAACATCTCTTAGATTGGTCAACAACTCCTCGGTGACTTTATCTACCTTAATTTCTACCACTTGTTGAAATTCAATGGATGCAATAAGCTCCTCTTTACTGCCTCTAGCTATCACTCTACCATGATCCATAATAGCGATGTCATCACATATTTTTTCTACCTCTTCCATATAGTGTGATGTGTAAATTACCGTAGATCCTCTTTTATTTAATGTTTTAACCGACTGTAAAATCAGCTCCCTAGATTGGGGATCTATACCCACTGTAGGTTCATCCATTATGATAAGTCTAGGGCTATGAGCTATAGCACAAGCTATGTTAAGCCTTCTCATCATCCCACCGGAAAAGGTCTTGCTAAATTGATCTTTTTTGTCTAAAAGGCCTACAAACTCTAAAGCTTCCTCTACCCTTGCCTTAATCTCTCTTTTATCTACTTCATATAACTTTGCAAAAAAAGCTACATTTTCATAAGCTGTTAGGTCACGGTAAACAGCGATTTCTTGGGGCACGATACCAATTTTCTTTTTTATGCCAATTCCATTTTTGCTCAAGTCACTGCCAAACACATAAATGGACCCCTTATCTTTTTGAATAAGCCCGACAATACAGTTAATTAACGATGTTTTTCCTGCACCATTGGGTCCTAACAAACCGAATATGCTACCCTCTTTAATATTTAAGCTTACATTATCTAAGGCTAAACTTTCCTTATACCTTTTAACAACGTCCTGACATTGCAAAACCATAATACTGTCTCCCTCCTCTTTCTCCTCTTAGTTATATTCATTTTATACCAGCTTTGCCACTACCGGTAGTGCCTATATAAACAAAATGATATGACAAAAGTCATATCATTTCTTGTTAAGCTTATCTAAAAACCTTTTTTTTAGTGCATCAAATGCTAAGTCCCAGCTGGAAGGTACTATAAGACTATCAAAACATATCCGATTATAAACACAAATCTGCATGCGCGAAAATCAACATTAAGTATTAATCATAACTCAGACTAACAACTCAACATCTCTTTTTTCCTTACATAAATAGTCATATAATATTTATTAACTTACCTCCACCAAGTTTATCCGCCATTAATTAAAGCGAAAAAGATTATACTATGCCGGTATAATACTTTCCCACCATAACAGTAAGTTTTTAATCTAACCCTGCTTTACCACACATCTATATCTATATCCGGTCTTATTTTTTTAATTTCATCCTTATAATTTTCTACTTCTGTGTAATCATGAGGATTCCTGATCGTTATACTCTCCAAGTTCTCCGCTTCTTCTAACCCTACTATTTTGTCTAGATTAGTAACACTTAAATCTTCAAGATGGGGCGCCTCTGTTATGTCTATCGTTAACGGCTCACCTTCAGCAAGCAAATCTTCATATATGTCTAATCTTGTTAAATTAGGAAAGTTTGAAAGTTCTATGATTTCATTTTCTTGATTACCAAAGGAATGTTGCCATACTGAAAACGACTCTAGGTTCTCTAGCTTTGGAAGATCTGAAAGGTTAAAATCTGGATGCGGGTCAGTTATCCTCAACCTTTTCAAATTCTCAAGTTTTGCAAGCTTGCTATAATCAAGTAACCTATCTTGTCCATAAATCTTTAAATCCCAAATGTTGGGAAAATTTTCAATTCCTTCTATGCTTCTCACCGTTCGCCCCTCTATTTTTAAATGATCAAGCCTTTCTAAGTCAGAACTTCCTTCCTCTAACTCAATATCTGCACCAATAAACCTAGCTTCATAAGCATCAGAGACTATCCTTTGAAGATTTGCATCTTTAAATACTCTTTGACTTTCCATATAAGCGCTAATATAGATATTAGAAGTTATAAGTAACGCTACTATTACTACTAAGACTGTAGCATTCCTAAGTTTTTTAGCTGATGAGCTCTTATAAATATTATAAATTAAACATCCCGCAAAAAATGCTATCAAAATATTATCAAAATAATAAACTGCTTGGAAATGATATTCAGCAATAATTCTACCTATGGCTAATAGAGTGACAAAAAGTATGGCTTGTATTTTACCACTTTTCTTTAAAATAGCTTCTCTAATAAATATAAACCCCAATATAAAAACTGGACTAAAAATAGTCATCCATTGCTGACTTATAATCAAAACCAACACTATCAGTACCCCAAATAAATATAAAATTTTTTCCTTTAGCTCCACGAACAAACACTCCTTGTTTGATATTTTTCAGTAAGCAGTTTACTATCTCACCTCTATATCCGGCCTTGCTTTCCTAATTTCATCCTTATAATTTTTTACTTCGGTGTAGTTAATAATACTCATGATCGTTATATTCTTTAAATTTCCCGCTTCTTTTAAGCCTACTACTTTACCTAAGTTGCTAACACTTAAATCTTCAAGATACGGCGCCTCTGTTATGTCAATCGTTAGTAACTTCCCTTCATCAAACAAATCATATAAACTTAATTTGGTTAGATTTGGGAAGTTTGTAAGTTCTATAATATCACCTTGATTACCAAAGCAATGATTCTGTATCGTAAGGAATTCTAAATTCTCTAGCTTTGGTAGATCTGAAAGCTTAAAACCTGGATGTGGATCAGTTATCTTCAACCTTTTTAAATTTTCAAGTTCTGCAAGCTCACTATAATCAATTAACATATTTTGCCCAATATACAAACTCTCTAAGTTAGGGAGGTTTTCGATTCCTTCTAAGCTTGTTACCGTTCTTCTTCCCCCTATGCTTAGATGATCAAACCTTTCTAAGTCAGAACTTCCTTCCTTTAACTCAATATCTGCCCCAATAAATCTAGCTTCATAAGCATCAGAGACTATCCTTTGAAGATTTGCATCTTTAAATACTCTTTGACTTTCCATATAAGCGCTAACATAGATATTAGAAGTTATAAGTAACGCTACTATTACTACTAACGCTGTAGCATTCCTAAGTTTTTTAGCTGATGAGCTCTTATAAATATTATAAATTAAACATCCCACAAAAAATGCTATCAAAATATTATCAAAATAATAAACTGCTTGGAAATGATATTCAGCAATAATTCTACCTATGGCTAATAGAGTGACAAAAAGTATGGCTTGTATTTTACCACTTTGCTTTAAAATAGCTTCTCTAATAAATATAAACCCCAATATAAAAACTGGACTAAAAATAGTCATCAATTGGTGATTTATAAACAAAACCAACACTATCAGTACCCCAAATAAATATAGAATTTTTTCCTTTAACTCCACAAACAAACACTCCTTGTTTGATATTTTTCAGTAAGCAGTTTACTATCTCACCTCTATATCAGGCCTTATTTTTCTAATCTCATCCTTATACTGTTCAACCTGCTTTGCCTTATTGTCATCCTTATAATTAGAATACGATATCGAAATCTCCTTTAAATTCTCCGCTTCTTCAAGCCCAATAATCTCAATCTGGTTACTTGTGATTGATCTTATGCTGATAGTTTCGATAAGTGGATTTTGCCTAATATCTACAGTTAAAGAGCCGTCTCTCGCCCTATTTTCGAAACCAAGACTTTCACTAAGATTTAGTTTTTTTAAATTGGGGAAATTGCAAAACTTAACTTCAACATTAGTTAATTCATTGCTATACCAAAATTCCTCTAAATTGGCCAAAGTCGGCAAGTGTTCTATCTGGAATTGTGGATTAGGATTAGATATCCTTAGGCTTGTTAAGTTATCTAAAGCTGCCAGTTCATTATAACTGGTTAATTTATCCTGTCCATATAACTGCACTTCCCAGATATTAGGGAAGTTTTCAATTCCTTGTAAACTGTTTACACTATTTAATAAGCTTCTATTAATAATTACATAATCAAGTCTTTCTAAATCAGGGCTTTCCTCAACTATCTCTGTTTCTGCGCTAATAAAACGAGAATCGTATAAATCATGCACATTTCTATTTAATGTAGCATCCTTTATGACTCGGCTATTTATTGTATAAACATGGGCTGACGTCAATATAACTATACCTGACAACAACAACGCAATATTTCTAGATTTATAAGTAGCAGAACTTGAATACACGTTATAAGTTAAAAAAGTTGTAAAAAATAATAGCATCATGTATTCAAAATAATCTATGATAAAATATTGATGCTGTAGTATATCTCCTAAAAAAAGCAAACAAGCAAGTAGCAAAGTTTGCAGTCTTCTTGTATCCGCCATTGTTATTTCTTTTTTTACTACTAAGTATATATTATAAGTTATATAAGCTATAAGTAATATAATTGATGAAAAGTAAAAACTATAAAGAATAAAAATATAGCTAAATAGCAAACCATACAGTAGCTTTTTTGTATCTCCAATCATGAATTCTCTTATTAATAAAATGGATACTATTAATAATGGATGAAACGTTAAGTGCCACCCTTTAAATAAAAAGTAAAAAGTGACTGCAACTCCAGTTAAGTTAAAAATTTTTTCTCTATCCATAGAACCCCTTCTCCCCCTTAATTTTCCATTTATGTTAAATAACTATTTCTACACAGAATTTTTAAACCCTTCATTTGATTTTAAATTTTATATTAAATTCTTTTGCTATAAAATCAAATAGAAACCTAATTGGATAATATTATATGTAAAAACTTAGTTCTGTATTTTCAAATACTGCCTTTAAAGTCAAAGGCTAACTCTTTAAACTTGCTTCGAGATATAAGCTCATCCTCTCTAGGATTTACCCTTCTTTATAAATTTATCTAAAGCTTAAAACTCTACAATAATGCTAATTAACTATGATTTTTTTATGGCAACTAAAAAATGCTTCCTAAAAATAAACTATTTTAACCTATACAATGACTGAATCAAAAAACAACCCTTAATTTTTTATAAGTAGGGTTGTTCAAAGTTAAGGTCAGTAAACGTCACTGAACAGTTTTTTAGTTAGCTCTAACGTGAGTAATTATTTTTTTTATCCAAAAAATACTCAGTTTGTTTTCACCTATACATAAGTGTTACTACTGAATTTGAATAGTAACATTTTTTGTATCTAGGGTAATAAACAAAGCAAATATCAGTTCATAAGTTTAGTTTTTTTATAATTATCATAGAAAGTTTTCTCCCTATACTAAGTACAATAAGGCTCTGGTTTACATATTACAAAAAATAGCTCAGAATTAGCCTCTACTCATCCATTTAAAATCATATGTATTAATTATTTGATGTAGATCTTTTTCTTTCATTGAATATATATCAATACCAAAGTAAGAATTAGGATGGATTATAAGTAGATATTTCTCATAAATTATAACTGTATAAGCTCTATCTTCATAAAATACAAGTAAATTATAATATGGACCTTCTTCTGTTATAGTTCCATCTATATATTCCGCCTGCATATTTAAACTATCTTCAATCAACTGTTTTAAAGTTCTTTGATTATGTTCTGAATAGGTAACATCCAAAGTCAAATCTTTTCCTTTTACTACACTTAATGCATTATCGTAAAACTCTATATCTGAACTTTTAACACCAAGTAGCTCCCCTAAACTATCAGGGTTAGCGCTTTTATCAGAACTTTTAGCTACATCAGATTCATTAGTTGTTTTTACACTTTTCTCACCTTCCTCATTAACTTCCTCATCAACGTCTTGATTATCAGTATCAGAAGATTGACTATCCTTCTGATCTAATTCAGTAGTTTTTACTGGTTCATCAGTAGACCTATATTCGTCTTCTGCGTTTTCTTGGTCAGTATCCCCAGGCCATAGTCCTATGAAAATCACCCCCAAAATAAAAACTGCAAAAATTAAAGATACTGCTACATAAATCCCCTTATTTTTCAAGTCAACACCTCCCTATGTAAATGGTAAACTAAAATGGAGAGATTTTGGCAAATAGAAACGGAGAATTTTTTCCAGTTATCTACTAAAAAAATACCCCTTCTGATAAAATTAAAGAGTTAATTTATCAGAGGAGGTATGAGAATTGAAGAGGTGGGATATGTTTGCCAAAATTAAAGAAAATAGGTCTAGGGGATTAAATAAATCCCAAGTTGCAAGGCTACTAGAGATTGACTACAAGACCGTATCAAAGTACTGGGATATGGAGTTTGATGAGTTTTCAGAGCTCCATAATACAGCTCAATCACGGAGAAAGAAGGTGGATAAATACAAAAAGCAAATTTTAGAATGGATTAAAGAATACCGAGATATGTCAGCCGCTCAGATTTATGATTGGCTTTTAGAAAAACATGGTGAGCTAGATTTTAAGGAAAGAACTCTAAGGCTCTATGTAAACAAGCTTAGAAAAGAATATGACTTGCCCAAAGTGACATCAGTTAGGCAGTATGAAGAAATAGAAAATCTTCCTATGGGGTATCAAGCTCAAGTTGATCTAGGAGAGATATGGCTTAAGACACATGATAATAAAAGAGTAAAAGCATATTGTTTTGGAATGGTTTTATCCCATTCAAGATACAAGTTCGTATGGTGGTCGGACAAGCCATTTACAACATCAAGTTTCATCAAAGCCCACAACAAAGCTTTTGAGTACTTTGGCGGCAGACCCAAAGAGATAGTTTATGATCAAGATAAAGTACTAGTAGTTTCTGAAAACAATGGAGATATATTATATACCGAAGGATTTCAAAATTATCTTAACTCTCTTAAGTTTAAAGTGTACCTTTGCAGAAAGGCTGATCCTGAAAGCAAAGGCAAAGTAGAAGCTGTAGTAAAGTATGCCAAGAATAACTTCGCTAAACATAGAAAATTTGTAGATATTGAATCCTTTAATGATGATAATCTAAAATGGCTAGAAAGAACCGGCAATAAAAAAGTCCATGAAACAACAAAGAAGGTACCGGCAGAAGTGTTTGCTCTGGAAAAGGAACACTTAATGCCAATACCTACCCTCTTTGCTGAATCAACTGATACTAAAATTTTAACCTATCTAGTAAGAAAAAACAATACAGTATTTTACAAACAAAACAGATATCAAGTACCCATAGGGACTTATTCACCAGGTAAAGAAGTTAATTTATCAGTTAAAAAAGATTGTATCGAAATAATTGATAAAGATACTAATGAGTTGATTATCACACATAAAATTGCTAAAGGAAAAGGTCAGCTAGTAACAATAGACCACCCAGATAGGCAAAAATCAAGAAAGTACAGTTGCGACGAAATGCGTGAGAAAGTTTTAAAAAGTTTAGGAGAAACTGATAAGGCAATAACGTTTGTTGATATCATTAGGGCTGAAAAATCTAGATACTTTAAAGATCAATCTAACCTAATAATTAAAACAGTGACATCTGAAAACCCGTCACTTGTACAAAAAGCTATTGATTACTGCGTTGAAAGAAAACTCTACAGCGCTGGCATGCTTAAGGATACAATCCAATACTTTAAGGAGGAAGAAAAACGACAACTTAATAAAAAGTACTTTAAGGCAGACATTTCTACCCCTTCAAAGTATCAGGATTTAAAGCCTGAAATAAGAAGTATTGAAGAGTATACTAATTCTTTGAAAGGGGACAGTCACAGTGGAGAAATTGGAGCTAATCAAAGAAAATGCTAAAAAATTAAAGCTTGACTACTTAAATACAAACGCTTCTCAAGTCGTTCAAGATGCAGATGGAAAAAGCATTTCATATCAGCAATTTTTGTTAAACATACTTCAGGAAGAAATGAAACTAAAAGAAGAAAAAGCACAGGCAAGAAGGCTAAAAAACGCTGGTTTTCCTACACTTAAAATTATAGAAGATTTTGATTTAGATTTTCAAAAGTCCATAACTCAAAGACAAGTTAACAGTTTATCGGAATTGGAATGGATAGACCGTATGTATAATTTAATTTTTTTGGGCCCTCCTGGGGTCGGTAAAACTCACTTAGCAATAGCACTAGGCTACAGGGCTGTTGAGATGGGGTACAAGGTTAGCTTTGTTACTATGAACGACCTTATGCACTGTTTAAAAACCCAAGAGATATCAAGAAAAAGTAAAGGCAAAATAAATAAGGTTTTGTCCTCTAGCTTACTAATCATCGATGAACTAGGTTACTTGCCGATATCTAGGGAAGAGTCTAACCTGTTTTTCCAACTCATAACGGCACTTCATGAACAAGCATCACTTATTATTACCTCAAATAAAGGTCTAGAAGACTGGACTGAACTATTGGGTGACCCAGCTTTAACTACAGCTGTTTTAGATAGAATCACTCATAGATGTGAGTTATTTAATATGTCAGGTAAAAGTTATAGATTAGCACACAGAGAATCATTTTTTGAAGAAAATTCTAGGTTTTAACTGGAAAAAGGTTAGGGAAAATTAATTGCCAAAATTTCTCCAATTCTACTTGCCAGTTACACCCTATTTAATTTTGTTCGTTATTTTTACATTAAAACCTTTTTTTTAATATTAACACTATGTTAAAGTTTTGCATCACCTTCAACCTCACATTTAATATTAAATATTTTAGGTAACTAAAACACTATCCTAAACTGCTCTTAATACTTTAAACAAGAACATGCTTGAATAAATTCTGTAAGTAAGGACACCATAAAAATACCATTTGCCCAAAAGGAGTGTAGACCATGAAAAACTTAAAAATATTAACATCACTATTCGCTATTACGTTTCTATTAATTGGTTGTCAGCCTGGTGCTCCACAGCAGGGAGTTGATGAAAACCAAACACCTGCTGTGGGAAACTATGAGGATGGAACATATAGAGGTGTATTTATCGATGGCGATGAAATCCAAGTAAATGTGCAATTTTCGTTAAATGACAATAACATCGAAAGTATAAGTTTTAGACATTTATACTACAACGGACAAGATTATTTAGAAACTGAAGATGAAACAATAGAGTCACTAACTAGTCAGCATGAACAAGTGCTAGAGTCTATACAAGGAACAAATATAACCGAGGCTTTAGAGGAATTGTATGACCCTGTCAATCTTGCAGAAGATATCGACGGTTTCACCGCCGCCACTCTGCGAGCAAACAAAATTCGTTCTGCTATACAGGATGGACTAAATAGAGGTTTATACGTTAAAGAATGATTAACCCTAAAACAGGCTATAACAGTAGACAGGTTAATTAATTGTCTAGTATAGTTGAATGCGTTTTTAAAGTCCATAGATCTTTCACTTCGTTCTGGATGACAAATTAGCACGATAAAATTTAAATAGTCGAGCGCAGAGGTCCAACCCCTACATCTGTGAAGAAATCTAGAATAGGACACATCGTGTCTTAGTTAAATGAAAAAAAGCGCAGCAGCGTAATACGCTCTGTGCTTTTTCTATCATCTATCCCCTATCTCTCAGCTTGTATAAGACTTCAAGAGTTGCTACCCATAATACACATCAAGCTTGACGACCAAGGTGGAATGGATAATCATAAGGCCGATAACGCTTCTCAGCATAATTAAGATGCATTAGCTGGTAGGAGGTATAGAAAAAGCAAGCACAAAGCGTTTATACGTTATTGTGCTTGTTCGATTTAGCCTAACTAGGTATTATTCATATAGGTAGGGGATGCCCAGGATGTGTTAAAGTTATACTGAAAAAAGTTTTACCTTGAAAGCTGTTTATTTGAATAAATAATATTCCTATCAAGAGCTTAAATATTTTGTATCATTTTTGTCTTTTAACTCAAAAAAAACTAATACAACTAACCCCGAAGTCACTAAAGAACAAAAATAGATATAATTAATTTCGGAACTAAAAATCATGCTATAGATCATATTAAGTGACTCAAAAAAAAACTTATACACCAATGGCCCAAACACTCCAAGCGAACAAAATTTGTCGTTTTCCTTACCATTCTTTATTAATGGTATCTTAGTTAAATAACATATTATAAAAAATATTGTCGACAACAATATTATTTCTATGTAATCTGAAATAAGCATATAGTTTGCAAAAGTCAAGGATAATAAAATGTAAAGAAGGCTAATAAGAAATACCATAAATACCCACCTTAGCAGCAAATTCACCTCTTCTTTTAGTGGAAGAATTTTAAAAGATTCTATGTAACTATTATAGAATCCTATTGAAACAGTTCCCGTTGAAGCTAGCGTAAAAAAAACGAGTGAATAATCAGGATGCTGTAAGAAAAAAGTATTGATTGCCCCTAAAGTAACAGGTATTGATATAAAAGCACCATATACTTTCCAATTACGCTTAACTTCTAATACTAAAATACGTAAATATATATTTTCAATCTTCTTTAATATTTTAGGCGCACCTGCATACTGATATAAATACCGCTTATTCTCTACCAAGCTAATATCTGCTTTTCTTAACGTATACATTAATAGTATCCCTAATATATTAGGGGACAACAATATTATGTAACTCAAGAAATTATTACCCTTTAATATTGAGTTTAATGATAAGTTGTCAAGATAATAATAAAAGCCTATAGACAAAGTAACTACTGTTATAACACATGCAATAAAATAACATTGTTTATCTGTAGTTTTTGAACTAATAAGCTTAGAAATGCTAAAACATAAGAAAATATATCCAAGAGTAATCGCAACATAAAATAATAATAGAACAAGTGTCTTAATTACACTTACTTTTAATATCGATGCACAAATTGTTATTAACAATAGCGATGGTAAAGACAGTAAAGTAAAATATAAAGTTAAGTGAGCAAAATACACTGTATCCGGCCTAATAGGAAGTTGCTTATTTATCTGCCAATAGATTTTAACACTTTTATCTGTCAAGATTAATATTGATAAGGAGCTTATTCCAAATAATAATATAAACTCACGCTTTAGAAAATAAATAAATAAAATTATGCTAGAATCGTCTGTTGCCATCAATCCTCCATAAAAATTATTTATTATTTGATATGTTGCATAGAATACAAAAGCAAGTGCTACTAAACCTAAAGTGAGTTGGAAGGGATATCTAACTAACAAAATCCGAATTACGTTTTTAAAAGAATAGAGTTTCTCCTTAATAATTAGTTTATATATCCACATTTTGATTATTTCCTTCATTAACACTATTCATAAATACCTTCTCCAGGTTAAAACTACTTTTCTCATCACTGCTTAAGCGATTTACTATCTCCCCATCATTAACTATAGCAATACTACCACATACCTCTTCCACAAAAGACATGTTATGGGTTGAAACTAGAGTAGTCATATTACATTCATCTTTAAGTTTAAGAAGTAATTTTTTTAAATAGTATATCATTTCTATATCTAATCCAAAGTAGGCTCATCAACTATTAACAAATTAGGGCTATGAATTAAAGCTGCAATAATTTGAGTTTTTTTTCTCATACCATGAGAGAAAAATTTTATTATTCGCTTTTTACTCTGTTGTAGCTTAAAATATTCTAGATAATAATCTATTTTTTCTTTTATTTCTACCTGTTTTAGCTTGTATGTGTTTCCAACAAAAAACAAGTATTCTTCTAACGTTAAATAATCAATAAGTAAGTCGTGATCAAATACAACTCCTATACCATTTTTAAATTTAGGCGAACTTATATTAGGAACCATTCCAAATACTTCTACCCTACCAATACCTTTTAGCTCACCCAGAAGGCACTTTATAAGAGTTGTTTTCCCGCTTCCATTAGCCCCTAAAAGACCAAGGCATTCTCCTTGTTTAACTTCAAGATTTATTTTCTTTAAAACTTTAGCCGTTGAAACATACCCAAAAGAAAACTGCTTGAACCTAATAATTTCTTTCATGACCTTCCTCCCCTATATTTCTTGCTTACATAAAGCACCACTAACAAAATGCACAAGAAAAATCACTGCAGCGCTCAGTAACCCTGCGATAACAGCTGAAACAATGTAGTAGGCACGATGTGCAGTGAGGATTATATCCATTTTTTTTTCCTCATTTTTGTACTCAACTTCCATAGTTTGCATTTTTAAACCCAAAAAATTAGTATTAATAATCTCCCTTTCATTTTTTAAGCCTTCGGCGAATTGTTCTGCTAATTTTACATCAACTAATCTAAGTGTTCCTAGATAAATAATAGAAAAAATAAAAAAGCAAATTATTAATGTCATAAGCATTTTTGAAATTTTTTCTCTTTTATTCACTTACTACCACCTCTTTAATTAATTTATTTTTTGATAAAGAAAGCCACAGAAAGAAGAAAGCTTTAATAAAGCAAAGTTGAATTTAACAACCGAAAATAGCTTTTTCAAATCTCCTATTTATTAGAATAATTCTAATTATTTCTATTTTATAGTAATAATTTAATTTTAACAACCAATTTATGACTACCATTCTCTACAATTTTACCGTCATCAACTGCTAATATACTGTAGACAGTTTTTATAGCTTAAAGTTGTGAGCTAGTATCCAACAACTGGTAAATTCTATCTAAACCTGCTAAGTATTGCACTTAGTCCGAAGAATGAATTCACCTATGGCTAGTTACATCAGCAACTATTATGGCAAATAAAGTTCGCTCAGCTAAAAAAGATGGTCTAAACAGAGGGGGGTATATGTCAGAGATTAATACCTTAAGATATTGTGGTAAAAGTTCATATACCTAAAAAATGACGGAGCCAGTGTGGCTTCGTCATTTTTAATGTTATTCAACAATTAGAAGCTCAGTTTGCCTTTTGCCCATTATAATTACTTCAGTTTTATTTATAAATATGTTTTCTTCTAAGGGTATTGCAACTATTTTTCCATCCCACGCCTTTAGTTGTTGTACAGTTGCTAACTCTAAAGCCATGCAGCTGTTTTCTGCTATTTCATACTTGCCTTTATCTGTGTACTCCTGTTGGTTCCATGTCCCTATTAGTGGACCTGCTCCATGACCATGTCCTCCTATAGGATGGCAGTAAATTCTTGTGTCTATTTTGAGGAGTTCAGCTTGCCTTTTAGCTTTTTGCAAAATTTCATTGCCTGTCTTTTCGCTTTCTATTTGCTCAATTACTATATCTTGAAGCTGAGTTGTTTTTTCCATCTTATCAGTTAGTTCTAAAAACGCTGGGTCTTTTACACCCCCTATATAGGAAAGACGTTGATGGTCGGTGCACAACCCCATATATTGAACACCTGCATCTAAATGAACAAGGTCTCCATACTTTAATGGAGCGTCAATGGAAACCCTTTTAGTTCCTTTGCGCTGCACCATAACAGCTGGGTGAAACCACGACCTTAGGTTCATTTGTTCAAATTTTTCTCTTACGTTCCAACTTAAATCTTGCGCAGTGGTTTCATTTACCTTAATTTCTTTTAGAGAATCCTCAATTACCGATTGAGCTAACTCACAGACCTGTTTATAGTGGTCTATCTCTTCTGATAGCCTGGTGCTAAGGTAAGCTGCCACCAGTTTATCTGAACTTGTTATTTTGCCTTTCAGTTGGTCGTTATCTTTAATCAAATGACAATAATGACTATAGCTTAATCCATTTCCATGATTCATATCTGCAGAAATGTTTAATGCCACTTGCTTTGGCTCATGCTTTTTAATCAAAGTAGCTACATCATTCCAAACCTTATTTGTACCGTTAAAAATTTGCTGGTAGCCGGTATAGCCTAGTGGAGATATACAGTACTTTTTGAGACTGTCATTTTCTAAGGCAAATACTAAAATACTAATTGGGCAGCTAGGAGGAAAAATACACCCCAAGTCCCCCCTTAAAAAAGGCTGGGGAACCAAAAAGGGAAATACCGGATCCTCGTTATACTCCTCAGTAGTGACAATCCACATATCCAGGTTATGTTTTTTCATAAGCCTAGGTAATAACTTAGTCAATTTTACTTCAATCCATTGATTCAGCTTTTCCACCTGATTTCTATTTGATAACAACATAAACAATCACTTCCTTTTTTAAAGTTTTATGACTCTCTTATTCATCATTATCTTATTAAGTTAAAGAATTGTCTATTGTAAATGTTTTTAATTTTTTCATACTTCTGCCACCTGAGTCTATCACCTAATGCACTTAATCATACCTCTTTCTGAGTATGTCTATCCAAATTTGCTACCATGTGGGCAGGGTTGACACAGGGGTCAACCCCTACCTCTTTGAGGAACAGTTGTTACAGGCACATCATGACTTTATCAATAGAAAAAAGCGCAGCAGCGTATAAACGCTCTGCGATTTTTTCTTTATTCTATATTCTAACACCTAATACCCCACTAAGCCCCTTGTTGATTTTCAAACTGTGCTTTGTGTAGCCCAGAATATAGGCCACCTTTTTTTAATAACTCCTCATGGGTGCCACTTTCTACGATTTTACCGTCATCAACTACTAATATACGGTCGGCATTTTTTATGGTTGAAAGCCTATGAGCTATTACTATTGTGGTTTTTTCTTTCATAATTTCTTCTATCGCTGCCTGTACTAATACTTCAGACTCATTGTCCAGCGAAGATGTCGCTTCATCGAGTAGTAAAATTGGAGCATTTTTTACAATCGCTCTAGCTATTGCAATACGCTGTTTTTGTCCTCCGGATAAAAAGGCTCCCCGTTCGCCAACTATAGTATCGTACCCATTTTCTAAATCTAAAATAAAATCATGGGCGTTAGCTGCTTTAGCTGCTGCATAAATTTCAAAGTCTGTAGCTTGGCTTTTGCCATAGGAAATATTCTCTTTTATAGTTCCGCTAAAAAGGTACGGTTCCTGTGGCACATAAGATGTTAGGTCTCGGAGACCTTCAACTGAATATTCGTGAGCCATCTTACCCATATAGGCCATGCTACCTTTTTGTGACTGATGTAAACCAAGAATAATTTTAAAAATGGTACTCTTGCCTCCCCCACTAGGACCTACAATAGCAACACTTTGCCCTTGTCCTACTTCAAAGGAAATATCGTTTAAAACATTCTCTTCGCCATTATAAGAAAAGCTTAAGTTCTTTAAGGCTAACGCACTATTAGTATTTATCTGGGGCATCTTGTCAAATCGTTGGGGTTCATCTTCTTTATCCAGCAACTCATTAATCCTATCTAAACCGGCTAAAGAGTGTTGAACTTGATTTAAAAAACTTCCTAAAGTCTCAAAAGAATATCCTACTGCAGTATTTAATTGGTGCATGGCTAAGACTTCCCCAAATGAAATATCCCCTTTAATTACAAAAATACTTCCTACTGAAATCACACCGATAGAGCCCAAGCGACTCAAAAAGTTATTTAGTCCTTCCATTAACGCTACAATTTTAGTTCTTTGCATCGACTTTTGAAACACTTTATTATTTTTTAAATCAAACTTATCTTTCATCTTTATTTTTATATTATATAGCTTAATAACCGAAGCTCCAGCTACCACATCAGAAATCCCCTCAGTTGCAGAACCTGTTTGTTTTTGAATGTCTTGACTTTTTTGTTTCATAGGTTTAATAAACAAACTAATTATAGATAAGTTGACAAAATTCAAAACCAACAATCCCAGGGCAAACTTCCAATTTATAATAAACATATATATTATACATGCTATGCATGGTAAGAGGGAGCTACTTAAGTTTAATAAATGCCCTGTTAATGTTTGCTCCAAAGTTTGTATGTCGTTTGTAGCTCTAGAAATGAAGTCTCCGCTGTGGTTTGTGCTATATTCACGCTGAGGAAGGCTAAGCATTTTGCCAAAGATCTTTAACCTTAGTGAACCAATTATTTTTCTAGTAGTTACCCTAACTAAAGTAACAGCTATTAACTCAAAAACTATAGTTATTAAAACCACAGCTAAAAACAAATATATAGCATTTAAAACCATGCTCATTTCTTGCTTTACTATTCCATCAAATAGCACTATGAACATTGTTGCTATTAATATTTGGTTAAATTCAATAACTGAAGAGAATAGCACCCCTAAAGAGTACCTTGCTTTGTGCCTCTTTAGCAAACTGAAAAAATTTATCAATCTTTTCATTATGCCACGCCTCCCTTCTTCTTGAACTGTTTGTAGTAAAGATCATAATAAAGTCCTTTTTGTTCTAATAAATCTTGGTGTGTTCCTTCCTCTATTATGCATCCTTCGTTTAGCACTAAAATTCTATCTGCCTGTACAATAGTTGATAGCCTATGGGCTATTACTATACATGTTCTACCTGTCATCGCTTTACTTATGGCGTTTTGTACTATAGCTTCTGATTCAGTATCTAAAGCTGATGTAGCTTCATCAAGCAACATAAGTTTTGGGTTCTTGACAATAGCTCTAGTTAATGCCAACCGTTGCTTTTGACCTCCGGAAAAATTCTCGCCTCTTTCCTTTATCATAGTTTTATACCAATAGGGTTCATTTTTGATAAATTCATGAGCATTGGCATTAATTGCAGCCTTTACCATCTCCTCCTCTGAACAATCTTCATTACCCACCTTTAAGTTATATTCAATAGTTTCCGGGAATAAATAGGTGTCTTGACTTACCGTAGCAATTTGTTCCCTTAAACTATCCAGCTTCCAACTTTGTATATCTTTTTCAAACATCTTTATAGTGCCATAATAGCCTGAATAAAATCCTGTAAGCAGCTTAAAGACTGTAGACTTGCCACTGCCGCTGGGACCCACTAATGCAACAGTCTCACCCTTTTTTACTGAAAATGTCAAGTTTTTTAAAACAGGGCTATCATTATAACCAAACGTTAAGTTCTCTACTTCCACTAAAGTTTCGACATTCTCTTTTTCAAAGGCTTTTCCTGTATCTCTTTCATTTTCTTCATCTAAAAGTTTCTGAATTCTTTTTAGTCCTTCCAAAGCTGATTTATAGCTAGCATAATGCCCTGGCAGCAATTTCATAGGAAAAGTCAAATAGTTTAACAAGTTAATAAAAGCCAACAGTTTTCCGGCACTTAAATATCCAATTACCGCTAAGTATCCACCAACTCCAAAGGTCACTAATTGAGGAAGAAAAGAGAGCCCTATCATCAAACTTTCCAATACCGTCTTTCTTTTATCTAACTTTATTCCACTATCAATAGAAGCTTTTACTTGTTTCCTATATTTTTTATCAATTATAGATTGTAAATTAAAGGACTTAACTACCGAAACCCCGCCTAAAGTGTCTTGGGTGGTTTTGTTAATATTAGCTAATTCACTTTGCAACTCTTTGCTGTAATTTCCTAAGGGCTTGCCTAGTTGTATCATTATTATGTAAAGTACCGGCAACACCGCAGAACTAATTAAAGTTAACTGCCAATTTAAATAAAATAAGTAGGTAAAAACTGCAACAGCCATTAACGGTCTAAGTAATAAAAAGTATCCATCATTTTCTACAAATTGTTTTACTAGTTGCAAATCATTACTAAGCCTGGACATAGCGTCACCAGAGTGCATTTTGTCTAACTTAGATTGAGGAAGGTCAACTAGCTTTTCAGTGCCTTGCTTTCTCAAATAATAAGTAATTTTTTCACTTATCTTGCCTATAGTAAAGGTTCTAAATGAGATACATACCGCAATTAAAACTGTAAACAATATTAACGCAATAAGGTTTGTGTAAAAAAGCTGATAATTACCATCTATAGCACTATCCACCAACAACCTAAATTTTTGTGCAATTAGTAATGTCAGAGCTATTTCACTTACTAGACATATTGTTATAAAGGTAAAGTCTCGTTTGCAAACCATACTTTTTAGATACTTAAAAGGCATTTAAGATCCCTCCTTATAATTTAAAACTCCCTATACTTCAAGCCATTCACTAATATAACGATTCAAAAAGCAAAAGTGTTTGAAATAATTTTAAAAGAAAGATATTTTGTTGGAAAAGTTGGAGGTTGGAGGTTTGCAAAAAAAAAGAGAGTTATTTTTAACTCTCTCTTCTCTTTTAGCATATCTAGTTTAAAGCTTTAAATATACTGCGTTGGTGCCTTGTTTTTGCTGCTTTTCGTTTAATTTAACATCTTTTTTATCTATGATTAAACCTGCATTTGTTTTAGCTTTTCCGTGGATAATTCCTAGATGTTTCTCGTCAGCTAATATTTTTCCATAGTTATAAAATTTTTCAATTTTTTCATTTAGCAACTCCTCACTCACATCATCATCTACCTCTATCTTTCCAAAGTTAATTATTGCTACACTTTCAGTTTTATATTTTAGCATTGATTCTGATATGTTAAGTTTGGAATTATTTGTTATCATTTCACCTTCATACGTTATAATTTCTGTTTGTGGATCTTGGCAGATATCAAATATACACTCTACTATTTTGTTAGGACAGGCAATTATGCCGTCCACCACTAGGCTATCAATATGCTCTTGAACTTGCTCAGAGCTTACATCACCTCTAAACGTTACATTTCCTTTAACCATAACTTTAGCTTTATTAAACCTTTTGATATTTAATTCATCTATATTCAAATTTTCGTCAATAAATAAATGATCAGAAGGGACAATCTCAATTCTCGCCGTATCTAAGTTGCTAATTTTATCCTTTAATACATTGAAAAATTCTTCTTTAATTATCACCTTTTCTGCAAACTCTACCTTGCCTAATTTTTCTTCCACTATCTTTAAATCAATATTATCCAGTAGCTTCACAGGCTCGATAAAACAAACATTACTGCCGTCATCTAGTGACATTAGAAGAGCGTTGTCAATACGTCCATCTCTTTTTATGATTCTTGCCGTCTCATCATACTCTATAGTCTCACCATTTAGATCTATAAGCTTTTCTTTTGCCGCACCTTCTAATCTATTAGGAGTCAACAACGTTCCGTTAACAATCAATCCGCTAATTTTACTTTTAAGCTGCTCAGCAGAAACATCACCCTTTATAATAACAGTACCATTTACAACTATATATGGCTCAGTAGTGACTTCTCTAAGGTAATTTTCTGTTATCTCAAAAGTATCGTTTACCGTCTTTATTTCTGCCCCTTTCGGCACCATATATGATCTTACTAAGTTTGTTATGTTAAGCTGCGATGCAATTTCCTTTGTTTCTTGGCTATAAAACATCATAACTACGTTACCAATTCCTTCAATTTCTTCAACAGCTTTTTCGCTGATATCTGTAACATCTAAGATGACCACGTTATCAATTATTTTAGACATACTTTCTCCTCCTCTTTTTATTTCTCATAATTTTTATGGCGTTATGAAGGCGATATCTAACTGTTCCAGGGGGAATAGATAGGCTTTTAGCAATTTCAACACTGGTCATTCCCATCCAATACTTCTTAAAGACAATGTCCTGAAGCTCTGGGGATAGATGGGACATTAGCTGCTGTACTTCAAGCTTAGAAAAAATATCTTCTTCATAACTAGGCTCATGACAAGTTTCTAGAGAAACGTTAGATTTATCTTTTCTTTTTCTGTCTATAAAACTGTTTTTCAGCACCTGATAAAGCCAAGCCCTTTTTTTGTTTTCCGGTATCGTTTTTAAAACATCAAGGTTTGCCATAGCCTTAATAAAGGTTTCTTGTACTAAATCCTCAGCTTCAGACACACCAGATAAATTTTTAGCATAAGATCTCAACTCTTTACTGTATTGAAGATAAAGCGTATCAAGTACCATTCTAATCCCCCACTCATTTAAATTCTCCTTCAAAAGCCATTCACTAATATAACGATCCAATAAGCAAAAGTGTTTGAAATAATTTTAAAGGAATCCCCCTCTTTTATCGAAAATAATAGAATTAACTTTTGATTACCTGAAGGGAGGAGAATCCAATAAAAAATATAAACAAATTTCTTTTGCTAACTTTAACCATGAGTTTGATGAGCTGCTAAACTATAAGCAAACTACTAGTTAGAATCGTCTCATAAAACTGTTTAGAAGGTTTTTAGTGTGGGGTAATGGAGAAACTTTTGCAAGGTTAGAGCAGATTTAAAATACATTTCTTGGAAAACAAAAGTAATAACTTTTTTACCGACACCTATTAGAATACTTATAATAACTTCTATTTTATGGTGATTATCTAATTTTAACAACCCAAATTAGTTTGGGTATTCGGACTATAGATAAAAAGTTTGACTTCTTACTTCATAAACATTGTAGAAGTTATTCAGCTATTTATTAGGATACTTCATTATCCCACAAACTAGCTAAAACTAGCTGATACTCATCCATGTACGGTCTAAAATCTCCATAACTATTGATTGCTCCTGAGGATATCTTCTTAAATCCAAGACTTTCGTGTAGTTTAATAGATGCAACGTTTTTACTAGAAATGTTAGCAGATATTTTGTCCACTCCTTTACTTTTAAGAAAGTTAAGGCCGTACTCAACCATACTTTTTCCTAATCCACTTTTCCTTTTAGGTTTAATTACTTCAAGACCTTCAATCAACCATTTGTTGCCACAGTGAGGTGTTTTCCAAAAACGGACAACTCCAGCTAAACATTGTTCCTTAATATCTTCCGCAACAACTGTTAGCTTATCACCTTCATTTTCACCTGTTAGCCAGTTAGACCAATATTCTTTTACACTTTCGATTTGACCAGGTTCTTCATAGCAATAAACCATTGCCATTTTTTCAATTACCATATCATTTATTGGCTCACAGCTATTTATTGCTTTTATCAATATAGCCATATTAAATATATACCTCCCAAAGTTACAAATTCTTTTTATCTATAATTATGTAATTTTACAAAAATTGTGAAATACCTTCTTTAAAATGTAAAATTTAACAATACAATTTTTAACCATATAATGTTAATACCTTATGGGCAGGGTTGACACAGGGATCAACCCCTACCTCTTTGAGGAAGATCTAGTATAAGATACGTCCAATCTTCATCAATAGAAAAAAGCGCAGCAGCGTATAAACGCTCTGCGCTTTTTCTATCTTCAACCTTCTATCTTCTATCATCTATCTCCTACCACCTAATGCATCTGACCATAGGCTCTATCCCCTGATACATATAGGGTTAGGTCCTTTTCGTGATTTTTATTCTACTCTGGTTAGTACATTTTAATCATAACTAATATTAATTTAAATCAAACTCTAAAATTCCTATATTACCAACTGACAGGGCTGAAACTATTTCATTTTTATGAAACACATATCATCCACCTTTTGCACGCTGAGAATTTTCAACGAAACTATTTATCATCAAAGCAGGGTAAGGTAATTTCTGTGTTCTTTCAACATATTCCTTCTGGAATGATTCATTCCATTGTTCAATGGAAAAATCCACGTAGAGTGGCCATAGAAGCGCATCCATATTCATTTGTTCTAATTCTTTTAGAAAACAGTCATGCCAAACATCACCACATATGGCTACCCCTAATACTTTATCCATATAAGTAAAGGTATGAAAGCCTTGACCTTCCTTATACATTGAACTTGCAATTGGTTCCTTCCATCCGATAGAAACTCTTCTAAATACATCTATAATTTTCCCATTTAGATCAACAACCATATTGCTACTATAAAGAGTATTATTCTCTTTTTCAATAAAACCAAAGGAGATGCCACAGTTATAGCTGTTAGCCAATTCCCTAATGTGAAAAATGATGGGATCGTCTTGAGCTAAGGCTCTTTTGATGTCCTCATCATATTTCCACGTTAATCCTTCAAACCCTTGAAGAAAGCTTTCTCCAAAACATATTAAATCACAGTTATGATTATTGGAAACATAATGCTCCATTTGTGCCAGCTGATGTGCTATATCATTATCTTTCATTAAACAGGAAACTAACCCTATCTTCATCTTTACTTACCTCTCTTTATATAGTTTTATTAAACAGACCCCAAAAACAACCCCGATTTGTTCCTCTATGTATGCGCCAGGGCATAATCCAAATGAAAAAGTGTTTCCTCCTCTTTCCTACATCTGAAGAGTGTAGTGTCAAAATTTTGTTATCTTTCTTAAATTTTTAATTCTACTAAATTTGTTGAACTCCTTCTTCGCTCCAATTTTTATAGGCAGAGTTAACACAAAAGTCACCTCTGCCTCTCTAATACCAGCTACAACGTTTTTCATTAAGTGAACCTACATGCTAAACGACTATAAAGTGCTTTAATAGTTTTTTAAAACAAAGATATTATTTCCCGGGGAACAGATGTTTGTCAAATTACTACATAATTAGTTGTTCTTTTGCTAGAAATTTGACTGATGTTGTTGATTAGAGTCATAAAGCTTATGTTTACATTCCCTCATAATCTCTTGTCTTTAGAGATATAAATACTTTCGATGGAATTTATTCTTAAATGTAGGGTGTTCAGCTACCAAAATAGAGAGGCTTCTTTTGATTTAACTATATAATTTATAGTAAAACCATAATTTAATGGTAATAATATCATTATTAAAAAGGCAAAGGAGTTTTTTAATGCTACCTTACATAACATTAAGTAAATTTATATATAATGTTTTTCCTAAAGTTAAAAACCAACTAGCTATTTACAAAGAATTTCTTGAAGATTGCCCTTCGCCAGAGCTTAAAGTGCAGGCTTTAGAAAGTATTAAGCATAAAAAGTTTCACTGTCTAGGTGGAAATATTTATAGCGTTAAAAATTACAATCTCATCCCCTTTATAACCGCCTTTCAAACCATTTCAGATTATTTGGATAATTTATGTGATAACAATGACGTTAACAGTGAGAAGGCTTTTAGAAATCTACACAATTCTATGTTAGAAGTTTTTGACAAAGAAACATCTCATCATTTCTATGAGCACTATCCTCAAAAAAACGATGGGGGTTATTTAGATTTTTTAGTTGATGAATGTGTTAAGACTGGCAGTAGTTTGCCATCTTTTTCAAAGATAAAAAAGGATTGCTATCATTTAACTTCATTATATGTTGACTTACAGTCATTAAAGCATCTGGAAATTAATGATAGAGAACATCGTTTGATAACATGGCATGAAAATCAAAAAGATGCCAATGACTTGTTTTGGTGGGAATTTGCCGCGGCTACTGGCTCTACCTTAACGACTTTTGCATTAGCACTAGAAGCTTCGTCTAAGAATCTTTCAGAAAATGATGTGGAATCTATAAAAGAGGCTTACTTTCCGTGGATAACAGGATTACATATATTGCTAGACTACTTAGTAGATCAGCATGAAGACAAAGAGCAAGGAGAGTTAAACTTTATTAGCTACTATCCTAAAAAAGAAGTGCTTAATGATAGGCTAAAGTTCTTTGTAGAAAAAAGTTTAGAATCAGCTGCAAAACTTAAAAATAGCAGCTTTCATGTTTTAATTGTTCGTGGTCTATTAGCCATGTACTTATCAGATCCAAAAGTAAAAAAACAAAATCTAGACCCATTTGCAAAAGATCTTTTGTCTTTGGCTGGGTCCGACACTACACTTTTATATAATTACTGCCTTAAATTAAGAGAAAAAAGAACTTTGTAAGATATTTCTTCGATAAGTCTTCGGATGTATTTTCCCACTTATTGTTAAGTAAACCACACGAAATTATACTGGCTGTGGCCCCGCTTGTTAAAGTAACCAGTTAATCTACAATAATAATCAAAAGAGAGCAAGTTTTTTATTAAAACTTGCTCTCTTTTGATTTATTTTATTCTCAGCTCAATTATTGACTTCTATTTAATGTAAGCTTTGCTAGTTTGTTCAAAGCATCTCTTTGACTTTCATTGCCAAAACACTCAATGCTTTTCAAAGCATTATCTACATGAGCAACTGCTAAGTTATAACAATATTCATCTACTTCTCCTTCTTTTATTAGTTTGCTTACCACGGAGAAATCAATGTTGCTTGATTCTTTTAGGGTTTCGGCAACGTCTAACTGCCCATCTTTTGCTAACAGGTTTATAATAGGCAAAGTAATATGGCCCTCTTTTAGGTCTTGAAACTTAGGTTTACCCAACTCGTCACCATTTCCCGCAACATCTAACAAATCATCTGTAATCTGAAAAGAAAAGCCTAATTCCTTGCCATATGTTTCTAAGGCAATAATTTCCCGTTCTCTATAACCTGCTATCATTCCTCCGCTTTTACAACACGCCGATAACAAAGCTCCAGTTTTACCATATATTTCACTGTAGTACTGTTTATAGGTCTTTTTTAAGTTATTCTTATTGCTCAGTTGCTCTATTTCAGCTATGCTCATAGCAGTAATAGCTTTTGTAAATGTTTCTAAAACCTTTTTTTCTTGAAATTTTGATAGTATTTCAAAAGCCTTAGCAAACAAAAAATCTCCAGTTAATACGGCATAGGAATTTGACAAAAGACTATTTATTGTATCTACACCTCTTCTTTTGGGGGAATCATCTACTATATCATCATGTACAAGTGAAGCAGTATGAATAAGTTCTGCTGCTACCGCTACATCTATTACGTCTTTTTCATTTCTTCCTTCTGCGCACAAAATTACAAGAAGAGGCCTTAACCTTTTACCTCCTTTTTTTATTAAATACTGAGATAAGTACTGGGATTTTTCACTATCACTCTTTGTGTAATCTAATAATCGCAGTTCCACCTCAGCCAACATGCTCTCTAAGTTTAGTTCATTTTTTAAGCTACTAAGCATACCTTCCCACCTTTACAGTATTTAAAATTATCTTTCCCTAACTACTGTAAGGTTATACCGCTATAATGTGCAGTCCAATACCATATGAAAACTGGCAATGTTAAAATTACTTTCATCAAATCCACCGTAAAATTCTAATGTACTATATTTTAATTTTGCCAATAACTCTTCGATATTTTTCGATGTTAATGGGTATAACTTAACGCTATTTTTAAAATTACCCCTACCTACCTTTAGTATCGTATTAAAATCGATTAGTCCACCATTAAAAGAATATTCTCGGATAAATTTCAAATTTTTATTTGTAATCGTCGGCAAAGAGTCAGTTTTTTGTTTTAACACCCTATCATAGTTTACAGTTTGAACAATAACTTTGCCCCCATGCTTTAACATCTTTTTAAACTTTGTAAGTACATCTTTAATTTCTTCTAAACTAGTAAAGTGAGGTAGAGTATTACCTATACATATAATTGTGTCGTAACAACTTTCTTCGTCTAAAGCAAAAATATCTTGCGTAGCAAAGGATATATTGCTTAGTCCCACTGACTTATCTTTAGCTATTTCTATCATTTCTTTTGAAATGTCTACACCCTTGACTTGATATCCAAGTTTAGACAGTTCTATCCCGTGGCTTCCAGTTGCACAACCTACATCCAAAACATTTCCTTTTGGGGGAGTCCTGTTTGCTATAAATTCAATTACAGAACTTTTAACTGGAAAAATATCATCATAATGTATAGCTATTTCTTTGTAAAACTTCATATACTCCACTCCTAACCTCTGACTTTTATTGCGGACACTGGACAGTTCTCTTCCGCTTCGTTTACTATTTTTTCATCACCGCTTTCTACATGGTTTACAACCACTTCTGCAAAGTTATCCTCGTTTAACTTAAAAACCTTAGGACAAATACTTTCACATAAACCACATCCAATGCAAGATTCCTCTACTGTTACTTTCATTATTAACCCTCCTCCATTTTTTATTCAGTTTCTCAAATCTTTAAAACTGATTCCGTCATTATTTCATTTCTTAATTATCATTATACCTCCCCTGTATAAAATAATATGTGACATAAGTCAAGTTGACTAAGTGAAGTTTTTTAAACGCTGATTATTGGAGTAGAACATCCTTTAACAAAATAAATTTTAGTTGTTGAAATTTGGCTTTTTTTGTACTAAAATTAAAAAAAGAGGGAAAAAGGAGGAAAGCACTTGACTAAATTAGTACAAGTATTGGCATCTATTATTATTTTAGCAACTTTGGGCTTGGGCTCATTTATCTTCTATACCAACAATAATTCCAGTGATCCTGTATTTCAACAAAGTTATCTTTATGAAAAAATGGATTTTTACAATGGATACCAATATATAGAAAATACCCAGTACCAAAAAGCTTTAACTTTTTACCAAACCAATGATTATGATAATGAATCCTTGGAAAGCAAGAAAGAGCAGTTAATACTAGTACTTAGAAGGTTAGTTAATGCTGAAAAAGAATATACACAAAAAAAATCTTTACTAGAAGAAGTGGAACAAGCAAAGGACGAAGTGTTTAACCCTACTTTTGAGAAAATGGAGGAACTTTATTTAATTTATGAACTGTCTGAACAAACATTAAAAGACGATATTTATAATATTGAAACTACTCAAGCTTCAAATCTACTTGATAAGTGGTCAAACAACAAGGAAGAATATATAACGTTTATAGATGAACTTTCGGAAACTTCTTTTCCATATATGACAGATGACCAACAAGATAGCCTGTATAAATCTGCTTTATATTCCATAACACCTGTTAATATTACATATCGACTAACCCATACAAATGATGATATTAACGAAAGTGACCTTAGGTTAATAGAGCAGAGTTGGAACTATTGGGAACAAGAATACAAAGCTGTAATGGCTTTTATAACTTCTTTTCAAGATAGTTATTACTTATTAACTGAAGAAGTAGAAGACTTAAAGTTAGGTTATAAAGGTATTGAGTCTCAACTATATAGCCTGATACCTAATTTGTCAAAAACTGACTTATAGAGAAAACTTTATAGCTAGTACAGAAGCTATGCAAATACATTTTTGCATAGCTTCTTTTGATTCCCAGCCAGAAATATGCCATAATATTAGTAAGATTGAATTTAAACTTCAATCAGCATTTTAGTCCCTCTATACTGATTTTAGAAAAAACTAATTGGCTATTATTAGTTTTTTCCCATTTACATTCTTAAATTCTCCACGAAATCTATAGTAGGTATTATGCCTATTAACAGACAAAAATGTTCTATATGTAGGAGGTAAAAATGGTATTATACAATAAATATTCTGAGTATTTAAAACAAAAGTACGGAGAAAAGGTTTACAAGCTGGCTATTAACCTTCCTCTTACTTGCCCAAATAGAGATGGATTTTTAGGCACTGGTGGGTGCACCTTCTGTGATGAAGGTGGCGCTGGATATGATACTAAGTTTAAAGAAGCCTCTGTCCAAGAGCAGTTAGTAGATGTGAAAAAGCGTATAGCAAAAAAGTATAATGCAAAAAAGTTTATAGCTTACTACCAAAATTACTCAAATACATATTTGCCTATGGAAGATTTTCAAAAGTATATTTTACAAGGTGCTAAATTTGGAGTAGTAGAAATCGCCATCTCCACCCGTCCTGATTCTGTGACAAAGGAACATCTAGACTTTTTATTAAAGATTTCTCAAAAATTTAAAATTAATGTGTCAATCGAGTTGGGATTACAGTCAGTTAACTATCATACTTTAAAAAAAGTTCATCGTGGACATTCATTAGCTGAATATATTGATTGTGTAAATCTTATAAAAAAGTACCCCTTTGAAATCTGTACTCACTTAATTTTAAACCTGCCATGGGATAACATGAGAGATTCCATTGAAGCTGCCAAGATAGTTTCCGCTCTTAAAACTCATCAAGTAAAACTCCACTCTCTTTTTATAGTTAAAGATACTGTTATGGAAAAACAATTTAACCAGGGTGAATTCCAGTTAATAAGTATGCAAGAATATATCCAAAGAGTTATCGCTTTTTTAGAACATTTAGACCCAGAAATAACTTTACAACGATTAATTGGAAGAGCACCTAAAGAAATAGCACCTAACTCAAACTGGAGTACTAGCTGGTGGAAGGTTAAGGAAGCTATAGAGTGGGAAATGGAACAGCGTAAGACCTACCAAGGAAGGCTGTTTAATTATACAGGTGGTAGTGCTTTTCAAAAGCGTTATAAAAACTTTTAGAAATCAGTTTAAAATCCCCTCTTTTTTCACAACATATAATAAAAGGAGGGGATTAGAATAGAGTGGTTTGTAGATTTAACTCATAACATCATATACTTTCTAGCTATATTGCTGGAATGGTTTGCTGCTCTGGTAATAGTTGCTGTTTCAATTATTGTATTAACAGGCTATATTTTTTCCTTGTTTAAACCTGCTGAAAAGTTAAGGTTAAGTTTAGCCCGTGGTTTGGCATTGGGACTCGAGTTTGCATTAGCTGGTGAAATACTACGAACTATTTTAATCCGCGAATTAGAAGAAATATTTATTTTAGGTGCTATAATAATCATAAGAGCATCTCTAAGTGTATTGATTCATTGGGAGATAAGTCATACTGTAAATTGCCTACAAGGGGAATGTGAAATCCATGACGATGATGAAATTAAACATAAAAAATAGCTATTTGACTACAGATGACCAAGGTATAAGGCCATCTGTTTTTATATTGAAAATGGAGGTGCAACATGAAGTGGAAAACTATAGACGAGAATTTCATACATAAAAGTGGTTTTATGAATGTAAAAATAGACACTGCAAGCCACCCTAAATTGGGAGTACATCAGTTTTATAGGGTGGAGATGGCAAACTGGGTTAATGTTGTTGCTATCGATAAAAATGATGCTTTTATTTTAGTTAAACAATTTAGGCATGGAACTAAAAAAGTCACCTATGAAGTTCCAGCTGGCGCAATTGATAATGGGGAAACACCTAAAGAAGCTGCCATACGTGAATTACAAGAAGAAACAGGGTATATAGGAAATCCCGTTTATTTAGGTAAAGTGGAAGTAAATCCTGCTTTTTTGAATAACTTCTGTTATTTATACCTAATGTTAGATTGTCAAATGTTAGCCACACAAAACCTAGATTTAACGGAAGATATTGAAATTATACATTTAAATAAAAAGACTGTACAAGACATGTTAGCAAATGAATGTATTTCCCATTCACTAACTTGCTTGGCATTATATAAAGCTTTTGAATATATTAATAAAAAATAACTTTTCTTTTATGTATGATTTGTTATATAATATAACAATGCTGTATAATCACGGAATTATTTTTGCAGTATCAGACCCTTTTGTTCAGAATGGAGTGAACTTTTATGAATATAAAACAAGATAATATTCGCAATGTGGCAATTGTAGCACATGTTGATCATGGAAAAACAACTTTAGTTGATGAGCTTTTAAAACAAAGTGGCATTTACCACGAAAAACAGCAAGTGGAAGAAAGAGTGATGGATTCTAATGCTCTAGAAAGAGAAAGAGGAATAACGATTTTAGCCAAAAATACAGCGGTAATGTATAACGATATAAAAATTAACATTGTTGATACACCTGGTCACGCTGATTTTGGTGGAGAAGTTGAAAGAACTCTTTCTATGGTAGATAATGTATTGTTGGTTGTTGACGCTTTTGAAGGTCCTATGCCCCAAACTAGATTCGTACTAAAAAAAGCTTTAGAGCTTAAGTTAAAGCCTATAGTTGTTGTCAATAAAGCTGACCGCCCTAATGCGCGTCCTATTGAAGTTATAGACGAAGTTTTAGACCTCTTTATATCTTTAGATGCTGACGATGAACAATTAGAATTTCCAGTAATTTACACAAGCGCAATACAAGGATGGGCCAGCACAGAAGCTAATAAAAAAGGGGAAAACCTTGTACCTCTTTTTGAAATGATTAAAAACGTTTGTTTACCACCCTCAGGAAATAATGAAAAAACTCAAATAATGGTAACGAACATCGAGTACAATGAGTTTATCGGTAGGATTGCAATAGGAAAGTTGCAAAATGGCAGTTTAGAAACAGGTCAAAGCGTTTCTATTATCACACCACAAGGGGAAATTAACAAGCAAAACATAAATAAAATCTATACCTTTGAAGGACTTAATAGAAAAGAAGTTCCAAAAGTTGATTACGGTGAAATAGTTGCTATAAGCGGCCTCCATCCTATTAATATAGGTGAAACAATTTCCTCTGCAGAAAACCCTCACCCCCTTCCCTCTATTAAAATTGATGAGCCCACTATTACCATGACTTTTTCCGCTAACACCAGTCCCTTTGCTGGGTTGGAAGGTGATTATGTCACATCAAGACATTTAAAAAGCAGATTGGAAAAAGAGCTTGAAACTAATGTCAGCTTACATGTATCCCAAACAGAGTCCAAGGACAAATTTTTAGTAGCCGGTCGAGGAGAATTGCATTTATCAATCCTCATTGAAACTATGCGTCGAGAAGGATTTGAGTTTGAGGTTTCTAGACCAAAAGTTATCTTTAAGGAAATAGATGGAGTTTTACATGAACCCATTGAACGGGTATTTATCGAAGTTCCATCAGAGTTTAGTGGAACCATTATCGAAAAGCTTGGTGCAAAAAAAGCAGAACTTGTAAAAATGGAAAGCCCCAATCCTGACCAAACCAGGTTAGAGTTTTTATGTCCAGCCAGAAGTCTTATTGGCTTTAGGTCAGAGCTATTAACAGACACAAAAGGGAATGGAATTATCAACCATACCTTTGAAGATTTTCAACCATATAAGGGCGACATTCCAACAAAAAATAAAGGTTCATTAGTTGCATCGGATACCGGCGAAACGTCAAATTACGGCTTGTACCATTGCCAAGAGCGCGGAACACTTTTTATTGGTCCTCATACAAAAGTTTACACAGGTATGGTTGTAGGACAAAGTACTAGAAATGTAGATATAGACGTTAATGTTTGCAAAAAGAAGCAGGTTACAAACATGAGAGCTAGTGGCTCAGATGAAAATATTATTTTAACTCCCCCCACTATTCTAAGCTTAGAACAGTCTTTGGAGTTTATTGGCGATGATGAATTGCTAGAAGTTACACCTCAGAACTTAAGAATACGAAAAGTCCAGTTAGATAGTAAAAAAAGGATTAGAGAATGGAAAAGCAAGCAAGGGAAATAACAAATGAAAAGTTAACAGAGCTAGCTGCTACTATATCTACTAAATTTTTCGAACACCTCCCCTATATTTCCACTAATTTTGAACATAATTGCACTAACAATAACAGGTTACGTACCACGGCTGGTCGATTTTTAATACCTTCTTGTAACATTGAAGTTAATCCAAAATACTATGCAAGGTACGGACAACAATCTTTACATGATGTAATTAAACACGAGCTCGTCCACTACCACTTATATCGTCTAAACTTAGGTTTTAAGCATAAAGATAAAGATTTTAAACAATTATGTAAAATAGTAGATGCCCCTAGGTTTTGTCACCAAATGCAATCACCGAAATATCGTTATAAATGCTCAAAGTGCAATACAGAGTTTCTCAGAATGCGAAAAGTTAATGTAAAAAAGTATAGATGTGGGAAATGTAAAGGCAGCCTCTCCCCATCTCCTATTTAAATCAATAATTTTGCTCCACTTTAATGTCCTTACAGGCAATAAAAATAAAATTTGACATTTTGGATAAACTAGTCTATAATACTAAATTAAATTTAATATTTATTTCCTTTGACAAGGAGTAGTAAAAGTTTTTAGCCTTACAGAGAGCCTTTGGTTGGTGTAAAAAGGTAGGCTTTGCTTTGAACTCACCTTTGAGGATAGCAGGTAAATAGATAGCCTGCTACGGCTAACACCGTTATTTGTATTTAAGTGGAGCATACAGGCTATGCTCAACAAGAGTGGTACCACGGAACCAAACCTTTCGTCTCTTTATTTAAAGACGAAAGGTTTTTTTATAGAATTTAAAAGGAGTGTGAAAGTATTATGAGTAGCTATTCTACTAAAATCGATGAAAAGTGGCAAAAAAAATGGGAAGAAACAAATCTTTACGAATTTAATGAAGACAATGTTGATAACAAGCTTTATTGTCTTGAAATGTTTTCCTACCCTTCTGGGAGTAACTTACATGCAGGTCACTGGTATAATTATGGCTTAACCGACTCTTGGGCTCGATACAAACGTCTTAAAGGGTATGAAGTATTTCAGCCCATGGGATTTGATGCTTTTGGCTTGCCTGCAGAAAACTATGCAATAAAAACCGGTGTACATCCAAAAGATTCAACTATGAAAAATATTCAAACCATGGAAAAACAACTCAAAGACATGGGCGCTATGTTTGATTGGAATTATAATGTTGTAACTTGTGAGCCCGACTATTATAAATGGACTCAATGGTTATTTCTTAAGTTGTATGAAAATAACCTGGCTTTTCGTAAAAATGCCCATGTAAACTGGTGTCCTGAATGTAACACGGTTCTTGCTAACGAGCAAGTTGTAGAAGGCTTTTGTGAAAGATGTGAAAATGAGGTTACTAAGAAAAAATTAACTCAGTGGTTTTTTAAAATAACAGAATATGCTGAAGAGCTATTATCAGGCCATAAAGATATCGATTGGCCTGATAAAACAAAAGCAATGCAAAGAAATTGGATAGGAAAATCCGTTGGCTCAGAAGTTGTATTTAAAGTTAAAGATAAAAATGTCAATTTCACAGCCTTTACCACTAGACCAGACACTCTTTTTGGAGTTACCTATGCAGTATTGGCTCCTGAAAACCCACTGGTAGAAAAATTAACAACTAAAGAGTTTAAAACTGATGTTGATAGATATATAGAAGAAACAAAAAAACGTAGTGAAGTAGAGCGTCAGGCATCAAACGATGAAAAAACAGGAGTCTTTACTGGAAGTTATGCAACCAATCCCATTAACGGCGAAAAAATCCCTATATGGGTGGCTGACTATGTACTATACTCTTATGGCACAGGGGCTGTGATGGCAGTTCCCGGTCATGATGAAAGGGATTTCCAGTTTGCTACAAAGTACGACCTTCCTATAAGAAAAGTTATAGAAAATTCAGAAACTGATGACTCTCTTCCATTTACCGGTGAAGGCAAACTAACAAATAGCGGTGAGTTTGATGGCCTCCATTGGCAAGATGGAAAAAAAGCTATTATAAACAAGCTTAGACAAAATAACTTAGGACAAGATAAAGTACAATACAAACTTAGAGACTGGCTAGTTTCCCGCCAGCGCTATTGGGGTGCTCCAATTCCAATTATTTATTGTGATGATTGCGGTGTTGTTCCTGTTCCCGAAAAAGACTTGCCAGTAAAGCTTCCATATGATGTTGATTTCACACCTGATGGTATATCTCCGTTGAAAAAACATGAAGGTTTTATCAATACCAACTGTCCTAAGTGTAACAAAAAAGCAAAACGTGAAACGGATACTTTAGATACCTTTGTGGACTCTAGTTGGTACTTTTTAAGATATCCTGACAATAAAAATAACAGTCAACCATTTGACAAGAAATGGATAGATAAAATGCTTCCTGTTGATAAATATGTCGGTGGACCTGAGCACGCTTGTATGCACTTACTCTACGCAAGGTTTATTCATAAGGCGTTGAGGGATATGGGATATATTAACTCATCAGAACCATTTAAGTCCTTAATACACCAAGGTATTATTTTAGGTCCCGACGGTAATAAAATGAGTAAATCTAAAGGAAATGTTATCTCTCCTGATAAATATATCCATGAATATGGCTCTGATGTATTTAGATTATACCTTATGTTTGGTTTTGCATACACTGAAGGTGGCCCTTGGGATGAAAATGGTATCAAACCTATAAAGCGTTTTGTCGACAGAGTAGAAAGAATAATTTTAACTTATCTAGATAGAAAAGATGAACCAACCAATACAAAGATGGATAAAGCAGAAAAGGAGCTTAATTACCTGAGACATAATACTATAAAGAGCGTAGATAGTGACACTGATAAGTTCCAATTTAATACTTCTATTGCTCGAATGATGGAGCTCTTAAACGGTTTGTTCAAATATATGGAAAACGACAGTTTAAATTTAGACTTAATTAAAAATGTTTTAGAGGATTTCATCATAATTCTAGCCCCTCATGCCCCTCATTTTTCCGAAGAGATGTGGCAACAAATGGGTAATGAATACTCAGTTTTTAACCAGTCATTTCCCAGCTATGATGAAAAGGCCTTGATTATGGAAACACAAGAGTTGGCAGTTCAGATTAACGGAAAAGTCCGTGGTAAAATTGAAGTTGACTCAGGTGCAACAAATGAGGAAATTGAAAAAATAGCTTTGTCAGATCAGAAAATTTCTGATAACATAGCAGGAAAAACTGTTAGAAAAGTTATAGTAATCAAGGGTAGAATAGTTAATATAGTAGCATCATAGATATAGTGGACATCTTGCCATGTTGCAAGATGTCCCTTTTTTAGGTAATATAATAGTAGTTATCACTCTAAGAAAGGTGGGCAAAATGGATAAATACAACCTAGTTTTTAATAGTTCCAGCCCAAAGTATCTTCAGCTATCTGAACACATTAAAGGTTTAATTACATCTGGAAAGCTAACAAATCATTATAAGCTCCCATCCATTAGAAAACTTGCGTCACATTTGAAAGTTAGTACCAGCACTGTAGTTCAATGCTACAATAACTTGGAACAAGACGGCTTTTTATATAAAAAAACAGGCGGTGGCACATATGTAATTGGCGATAATAACATTACTTCTTTAAAAGAGGAGTTTTCCGATATTTCATTAGAGAATAGTGTCCCCTTTGATTTGGCATCTGCAACTCCCTCGCCTGTGTTTTTTCCTGTAAAAACTTTTAAAGAGTTAATAAACCAAGTTCTTGATAGAGACGGTGGTTACGCTTTTAACTACCAAGAAGAAGGCGGATACCTTCCATTAAGGCAAAGTCTGTCATCTATGCTTTCAAACTATAAAATATATGCAACTTCACAAGAAATAAGTATTATCACCGGCGGTCAACAGGGTATTGATATAGTAGCAACAGCTCTTTTAGAAAAAGATGATTATGTAATAATCGAAAGTCCTTCTTACCCTGGTGCAGTAGCTTCATTCAACTCCCGTGGTGCTAACATTATAGAAGTGCCTATCCGCAAAAGTGGCATTGATTTAATTCAACTTGAGAAAACTTTAGCTCAATACAATCCAAAGTTAATGTATTTAATGCCTGACTTCCAAAGTCCAACTGGCTATCGCTATGACCTTAACTGTCGTAAAAAAGTTGTAGAGCTGGCCAATAAATATAACACTTTTATTGTGGAAGATGATCATTTTAGTGATTTGAACTATACCTCCACCCCACTACCACCACTTAAGTCTTTAGATAATAAAGATAAAGTGATCTTTATTAAAAGTTTTTCAAAAGTTTTTATGCCAGGACTTAGATTGGCGCTTATGCTCCCTCCTTCCTCTTTGTATAGGCAGTTAAATGATGTCAAAAAGCATACCGATATATCGACTTCTGGTCTAGTGCAAAGGGCTTTTGACCTTTTTTTAAGAGAGGGATTGTGGGAGGAGCATATCAAAAGTACAAAACACATTTACGCACGCCGCTTTTCAACTGCCCTAAAAATGCTGGAAAGAACTCTACCATGGGAAGTACCTTTTACCCACCCATCGGGAGGCTTATGTATCTGGGTCACTCTTCCACAGCAATACGATAGTCAAACCCTCTACTTTGAAGCACTAAAAAAAGGGGTTGCAATTCTGCCCGGCAACCGCTTTTACCTAAACAACAATCAGCATAATAGCTTTAGGTTAAGCTTTACATCTGTCACTGAGCAGGAAATAGAAAAGGGAACTAAAGTATTGGGAAATACTGTTAAGCAATTTTTACATGAATATCGTAATCTGCACCATATTAAACATGAAAAAGACAAGTTTTTCTGAAAAGATATTTAAAAGACTTGACTTATTTATTATATTATCGTAAAATAATACTTGTGGTTAACGGGGCGTAGCGCAGTTTGGTAGCGCATCTGGTTTGGGACCAGAGGGTCGGGGGTTCAAATCCCTCCGCCCCGACCATTTTGGAGCTGTGGTGTAGTGGTTAACATGCCTGCCTGTCACGCAGGAGATCGCGGGTTCGACTCCCGTCAGCTCCGCCACTTAATATGCCGACGTAGCTCAATTGGCAGAGCAGCTCACTTGTAATGAGCAGGTTGCGGGTTCGAGTCCCATCGTCGGCTCCACTGAGTATTAACCGTCCAAAAGGACGGTTTTTTTGATTTTTGAGTCTTTGAAGGATATAATAGGTAAGAGGAGGTTGTTCAATGTTATCAAGAGAAAAAATTTTAAGAATTAACCAGTTAGCGAAAAAAAAGAAAACTGATGGTCTTACAGCAAAAGAGGCAAAAGAACAACAAAAGTTACGAGCTGAGTACATAGCTGCTGTGAAAGGTAGAGTTAATGATACCATAAAGAACACCAAATTCGTTGATGAGAATGGCAACGAAGTTAAAGTAAGTAAACGTAAAAAAAATAACCATGGATGCGGATGCGGGTGTACCCATCACTAAAACTAAAGGGCAGTTTAATAACAGGAAAATTCCTGCTATTAAACTGCCCTTTTTATAACTTTTTTAATCTTTTTTAGAGTTTACTATTTTTAAAGGAATGTTATTTTGCTTTGCTTTAATAATTATTCTAATCAATGAAATTACTTGCATCGTTACTACTAGGCCCATCAATATTATCCCAACATAGTACCTGTCCATAAACACATAAAACAATGCAGCTAAAGGCAATAATGTACTATTAAACCGTTGAAATTTCAAAACCGATGTGGTTATTTCTTTTGCTAACCCCTTTTGGTGTTCATCACAGTTTACATCAATTATTTTTTGCATAAATACAGTCAAAATGTTGATCATAAAACTAACTGCAACCAATATTAAAACTAACCATAGCATTTCCATAAAATAAAACTCCCTTTACTTTAATGTCTTTTTTCTATAACTATAAATTATTATTCTACTTTAAAAAGGTTATTTCCTTCTTTTTACTATCTTTACTAACCCGAATAAAAGAATAAAATGCAACTGCCCTTCCCCGCATCCGTTGTACATATAACAGTTCTCTTTATTCAATGTTTATGTCCAACTTTCATAAGAGCCCTTATTAGGATAAAGATTAAAGCATAACCCCATATCTTACTTCCATGCTCTGTATGTGCTATTACGTTCAATTGTTGTACACTCTCTAATCTCAAATCCCAAAACCACGCACCTAATATTGAAACTATTGAAAGAATTGACACATATAAAATAACACTTAGTTTTCCAAAGGCTCTATGTAGTAAAAAAAGTTGGCTTAAATTTGTTGCCGGGCCCATTATTAGTAAAATAATACCAATACCCGGTAATGCCCCTTGCCCCAATAAACTTGCAACAAATGGTATGCTACCTACATTGCAAATAAAAATAGATGAACCAAGCGCTGCCGAGACAGGATAGGCTATTGATTTACTATCTCCTAATAATGATGATACAAGGTTATCGGGTACTGTAGCCATTATTAAACCAGCCATTAGCAGACCATAAACAAAAGCTGGTGCTAAGTCTACAGCTAATTCATCAAAAGCCCACTTTACCCCTTCTTTTATGCTGCCTTTATGAGAGTGCCCACAGCGGCCACATCTTTCTTGTCTTTTACCTCCAATTATAGTGACATCAACTGCTAAATTAGAAACTAAACCTAAACAAATTGCTGCCATCGCAACTGTGCTGATATAGGCTAAGGTCATATATGCACCAAAACTAGAAAATGCAAGTCCTAAAGCAGCTGGGTTAATTGCAGGTCCTAACACACATAAAGTAAGAACAGGACCAATTTTAACGCCTCTTTTATATAATACAACACCTATAGGTATTATCCCACAACTACATACTGGCAATAAAAAACCCATAAATGCAGCTAATAAAATAGGTTTTACCCCGCTTCCTCCCAGTAGGGCTTGTAATGTATTCTCTGGTAACAGAACATATATAAAACCTGCTATAATCAATCCCAGTATAAACCAAAACCCCGTCGCCATCATTAATTGCCACATTCCTAGTAACCCATTAAATATGAACATACTCTATCCTTTCATAAACATAATTTAATATTTATAAAAAGGATATTAAAAAATATCAAGAGATATTCAAAAAACTGCCTTAAAGGTTGCAGTTTTGAAGTTTATTCAGCTACCTTCAGCTGTAAATCCTCTGTATAGTCATCTTCTTCATCAACTATTTTTTCCTTCCAATGACCTAAAAGGTATAATCCAAATGCGATAATACAAATAATAAAGTTGCTACCTACCATTGCATACCAAACGGCTCTCTCACCTAAGCTAGGAAATGTTCTTAAAAACAAAATCAAGGGAATCCTAAGAGCCCACAGCCTTCCTGTAGTTATCATCATAGCTGTAACAGTATGACCCGACCCTTGAAAAACACCCACAAAAGATTGGAAAATGCCCATCAGTGGAATAGTCAATGTTATAAGCCGTAAGTAGAATATACCTTGTTCAAGAACCACTTCATCAGAAGTAAAAATACCAACAACTTGAGGAGCTAAAAGAAAAAGTATAATTCCTCCTACTGTTAAAATAGCCACAGATAATTTAATACTTTCTTTAACAGCCTGAGATGCTCTGTCTATTTGATTAGCACCTAGATTTTGTCCCACTACTGCAGCTAATGCTTGACCAATGCCCATAGCTGGCATTAAAATCAATGAATTAATTTTATTTCCTATTCCAAATGCTGCTATGGTGCTAGCTCCAAAACTAAGAACAAAAATATTCAAAATCATAAACCCAAATCCTTCTATAGAATGTCCTACCGCCGACGGCAAGCCAACTTTTACAATTTTTTGCAAAACTTTTTTATTAAACTTAAGATCTGAAAACTGTAGTCTTAGGCCATTGTCAGTAAAAAACAAAAGATATAACCCTGCTACACTGTTTAATGCCCTTGATACTACTGTAGCCCAAGCTGCACCTGCAACACCCATATCAAAAGTAAACATAAAAATGGGATCTAAAATAATGTTGAGCATAACAGACCCTCCTGCTAAAACCATAGGAGTAACAGTATCACCTTGCCCCTGCTTTATTGACTGGAAGGCAAAAAAGACAAACATGGTTGGCATTCCAGCAAAAATTATACTAACAAAGTTCCAACCCAGTTCTAAAACTGCACCTTCTGCTCCCATTAACACCAAAATTTGTCGGCCAAAAACAACTCCAAATATCGCTAACACTAACGAAAATAAAAAAGAAAATGAAACTAACTGTCCAGCTACCTTTTTTGCCTCTTTTTCTTTACCTAGACCAATAAACTGAGAAATAATGCTTGTTCCAGCAATATTCATCCCAATTCCAAAAGCCATTGCAACAAAAATCATAGGCCACACAAAGTTAATAGCTGCTACAGCATTGTCTCCATCCACTAACCTACTAACCCAGTACATATCCACCACTTGATATATAGTTTGTATGGCGTTTCCTAATATAATTGGAAGTGCTAAGCTTGACAACACCTTTTTTATATCACCATTTAAAATCTTATCACGATTCTTGTTTTTATCCATTCTATCCCTCCTATATCCCCAATTTGTTAGGAGATTGAAAACTCTACAACACCTGGTATAACCTTGTTTATTGATTATTTATAAGAATCACCGTAAATTACCTAAAACGTCATTCTCCAATTATCTACCCTGTTATATATTATAGCATAATTTTGTTTTTTAAAGTGATAATTTTTGTAAACTAGTATTTTTATTCCCTAATTATTTGCTCTGGATTAATTTGACTTTTTAATTCAGTCTCTATATAATAGTAATTAATACTACTAAAGGAGGTTGCAAAATGTTATCTGATAAACTGCAAAAAGAGTTTAACGAGCAAATTAAACATGAGTTCTTCTCAGCTCATTATTATCTTGCTATGGCAGCATACTGCGAAAGTGAAGATCTTGATGGGTTTGCACACTTTTTTAAAATTCAAGCTGAGGAAGAGCGCTTCCATGCTATGAAGTTTTATGATTTCATTAACGAGTTAGGTGGCACTATAAAAATTACCGGCTTTGACAACCCAAAAACCAACTTTAACTCCTTAGAAGAAGTCTTTCAAGATGCTCTTGAGCACGAGCGATTTGTCACTAAGCTAATACATAAGTTAATGGATATCGCCAATGAAGAAAAGCACTATCCATCCATTAGCTTTTTACAATGGTTTGTTGACGAACAAGTAGAGGAAGAAGCTTCGATGGATTCTCTGCTTTCAAAAGTAAAGAGAATTGGTGAAAATAGCCACGGAATTTATATGCTAGATGAAGAACTGGCCAAAAGAACTTTTACGCCACCAGCAGAGTAACAAGAATAATTTACCAGACTATATATATTGACATCGTTCAGCTTGGATGATAATATTAATATTCCAAGCTGATTTGTTTGAGTAGATGGGATAGTTGCGGATACTTTAGTATCTGAGGAAAGTCCGAGCTCCGTAGGGCATAGTGCTGGATAACGTCCAGTGAGGGTGACCTCAAGGATAGTGCCACAGAAATAAACCGCCAGCTATGCTGGTAAGGGTGGAAAGGTGCGGTAAGAGCGCACCAGCAACTAGGCGACTAGTTGGCTAGGTAAACCCCACTAGGAGCAAGACCAAGTAGGAGGATATATGCAATTGCCCGTTGCGTCCTCGGGTATGGTCGCTGGAGGTGTTAGGCAACTAACATCCAAGATAGATGACTATCACTTTCACAAGAAAGTACAGAACTCGGCTTATAAATCTACTCGAACTTAATAAGATATACAAGATAGTAATCCAGTTAAATGGATTACTATCTTTTTTTAGTTATCGGAAACCTAGACTATACACCCTGCCCCCATGGAAAAGAAAAAATCCTTCTTGATTGATATTTTATTATAGTAAAAGACACTTCACTAAAATGAAGTGCCTTTTACTTAAACTTTTAGTTTATCTGTGGCATTTTATTATAACCAGCCATTTTTGATATAAATCCAGGTAAAACTCCCTCTAAGCTTCTGTTATATTCTTTTACCATGGAATTATACCCATCTATAAATTGTTTATATTCTTCATCATTTTCTTTAAACTCATCTAGTAAATTTTGATTATTTAGCTTGCTAAAATTTTCTTCCCTAAATTCATCCATAGTATCTTCTAGCTGTTGCAGCATATTAAAATATGTTGCATCATATTTATCATGTTCACCTATTGCATTTATCATGTTTTTTATAGATCTGTTTGCACTATGGTCAATACCCGGTGTTACATCATTTAACAAATCTACATATAACTCATGCCGTCTGATTACTATCTGATGATGTTCGTTTGCATACTCTGATAACTCCTCTCTATAACCAATCAAATCATTATAAGTTAGAATTAGCAGAAATCCCACAATCACCATCATAAAAAACCCCAAAATCGGTAATAATGACAACTTCTTTTTTTTCTGTTTTAGCATCCCCTTTTCCCCTCTTCCTTTTTATTTCTTTGAATTAATTAACTTCGATGTGAACCATCAAAAATCCTGCTACAATTTACACAAGTCACTAAGTTTTCATTTCCTATATAGGAAGGTTGTTCCATCCCACAAACACTACAATAGCCATTATTTAAAGCAACTATCACCGGAAGGCTTAACTTTGACTTTAAAAGATCATACTGTGCCAAAATTTCCTGTTTCATTTGCTCTCTAATAACCTTTATTTCATCGTCATTGTCTTGCAATTTTACTGTAAGTGCTTTTAAGTTTTCTGCAAAAAAATCTTTCTGCTTTTTATAGTTTATTGTTTTTGACTCAATGCTACTTTTGAGAAAATTTACTTCTTTCTCTAGCACCTCCATTTTTTCCATTATTGATAACTCTTTATCTTCCGCTTTAAAAATCTGCTCTTTTATTATATTAGCTTTATCATAAACTGATTCTATTTCTTTAGGATTTACATTCTCTTCATACTTCTGCTCTACAGTTTTAAGCTCCTCATTTAACTGGCCGCTTTCGTGCGACATCTTCTTTAGGTCTTTATTCAAGCTCTCTAACCTTAGTAATAATTTGTCTAATTCTTCAGTAGCGGTAGTATCTATATTTAAGTTTTTAGCCTCCCTTTCCAACATTTGTATTTCCTTTAAAAGATTAACATGTTTTATCTCTAAACTTTGTAATAAATTCAATTTTTCTAACATTACATCACCTCTTTTTTTAATATAAAAAAGATAGGCTCATTAGAGACTATCTTTAAATATAACTATAAGGACAACTATTGGTAATAGCTAAGCATTTCACTTTTCCTACTAAAACTTCATTTAACCTTTCCACTAAGTGATCTATAACAACTACTTCTGTATGATAATGACCAGCATCAATGACAGATACGCCTAGTTCATCTGCTAGTTGCCCTTGATGATAATCAACATCAGATGTAATAATGGCTTGACACTTTAATTTTTTGGCTTGTTTGATAAGTGACCCACCACTCCCACCTAAAATAGCTATTTTTGATATCTTCTTATTTTTAGCGCCATAGACCTTAACAGCATCACAATTTAACTCTTTTTTTACTTTTTCAGCTAATTCCATTACAGTTGTTTGGTTATCCAGTTTTGAAATTCTTCCCAAACCATAATTATCAGGATTATTTTTTAGAGGAAAAACATCATAAGCAACTTCTTCATACGAATGAGCTTTTTTCATTTCAGAAAGAACCCCTCCTAATTTGTTGGAAGGAACTATAGACTCAACTTTAACTTCTGAAACCTTTTCTAACTGATTTTTATCACCTATAAAGGGGTTAGAACCTTGCAACGGTTTAAAAGTTCCTTCACCTAAAGTTGTAAAAGTACAATGACTGTAATTCCCTATTTGTCCTGCTCCTTGTGTTGCCATAGAGTTCAACACTTTTTCTTTAAATTCGCTAGGAACAAATACAACAACTTTATAATGTTTAGATACTTCAATAGAATCTAAAACTCCTGTTACTTTTAAACCTAATTTCTTTGCCAAGCTATCATTAACTCCTCCCCAAGCTACATCAAGGTTAGTATGAGCACTGTAAATAGCAATCCCGTTTTGAATTGCTTTTATTATTATTCTCCCTTCCTTTGACTGGGAATTTACAGCGTTAATACCACCAAAAATCACTGGATGATGACTTATAATTAGCTGACATTGATTGTTTATAGCTTCATCTACTATTTCCTCTGTTACGTCCAATGTCACTAATAGCTTTTCCACATTCTGGTTATAATCTCCAACTAACAAGCCATTGTTATCTTTTGAGAAATATGCTAATCTTTTCGGTGCTATATTTTCAATTTCTTTGACAACTTCTGCTAAAACTACAGCCATCTTAATACCTCCTCTAGTAAATCTTTTTCCCGTCTAAGTGTTCTGTTTTTGTCTCGTTTGAGAGTTTCACACTCTATTTTTTGAATTTGAGAAAATACTTCTATATTTTTATTTCGCCTTTTAACTATGTATTCCTTTAATAATGGATGTTTTTTTTTCAAAAGTACAGGCCCAAACTGTGTTTCAATTTCACTTAATTTTGGTGCATTAGACTGATGTTGTGCCTCTATAACAGTATAGTACCTGTTAACTTCCTTAGCAATTTCTTCGTTTGTAATTTTATAACTTTTTTCATCTAGCCATTTTCTAACTAATGAAATATCAGTCATTGGCTGTAGTATATAGCGGCACTTTGTTAAATGACAGGGGATATTCTCCAAAATATTAACTATAGTCTCTCCCCCCATACCCGCTATTACAATAACGTCTATAAAATCATTTTCTTTGAGAGGTGCCAACCCATTGCCTAGCCTTATGGACACTTTTTCATTTAAGTTATTTTTTTTTACAGTTTCTTCAGCAGCTTGTAGAGGGCCCTCATTTATGTCAGAAGCTATAGCATTATTAGTTTTTCCTTTTTTTAACAGATAAATAGGAATATAACAATGATCTGTTCCTATGTCAGCTAAAATTTTACATTCACCAACGAGGTTGGCCACCGCTTTTAGTCTTGATGTTATTTTCAAAATCTATCATCCCCTTCTTACTAATATATCACAAATATCTAATATTACTTTAAAGATATAAAAAAAAGCACACTATTTAGTGTGCTTTGTGTCGAAGTGGTGACCCCTAGGGGACTCGAACCCCTGTTACCGCCGTGAAAGGGCGGTGTCTTAACCACTTGACCAAGGGGCCAGATAATAATGGTGGGCCCACCTGGACTCGAACCAGGGACCAACCGGTTATGAGCCGGTTGCTCTGACCAACTGAGCTATGGGCCCTAATGGCTCCTCAGGTAGGATTTGAACCTACAGCCTACCGGTTAACAGCCGGTTGCTCCACCATTGAGCTACTGAGGAACGTGTTTCAGCAACAATATAAATTATAAATGTTTTTAGTTGATAAGTCAACAGTTTTTTTGTTTTTTTTATAAACTTTTTTAACTCTACACCTTAATGATATTAACCAAAATAAAAAGAGTAAGATTAAAGGATTATTCTTACTCTAAGTAATCCTTTAATCTTTTACTACGACTCGGGTGCCTTAGTTTCCTTAATGCTTTTGCTTCTATTTGCCTTATTCTTTCTCGAGTTACGCCAAAAACTTGGCCTACTTCTTCAAGGGTCCTGGGCTTTCCATCGTCAATTCCAAACCTTAATCTCAGTACACTTTCTTCTCGATCAGTAAGAGTATCTAACACATCTTCAAGCTGACCTTTTAGAAGTTCAAAGGCAGCTACATCAGCAGGAGCCTTTGCATCTTGGTCTTCGATAAAGTCACCTAAGTGGCTATCATCCTCTTCTCCAATTGGTGTTTCTAAAGAAACAGGCTCTTGAGCAATTTTTAGTATTTCCCTCACTCTTTCTGGTTCTAATCCCATTTCTTCACCGATTTCTTCTGGTGTAGGATCTTTCCCCTTGTCCTGAACTAACTGTCTAGAGACTCGAATTAATTTGTTGATAGTTTCAACCATGTGAACAGGTATGCGTATAGTTCTAGCTTGATCAGCAATAGCCCTAGTTATTGCTTGTCTTATCCACCATGTAGCATAGGTACTAAATTTATATCCTTTACGATAGTCAAATTTTTCTACCGCTTTTATAAGACCTAAATTTCCTTCTTGAATAAGATCTAAAAATAGCATACCTCTACCTACATAGCGCTTAGCTATACTAACAACTAACCTGAGGTTAGCTTCAACAAGCAATCTCTTAGCTTCTTCATCATTTTGTTCCATCCTCTTTGCCAGCTCAATTTCCTCTTTACCTGATAAGAGTGGAACCCTTCCAATTTCCTTTAGATACATACGTACAGGGTCACTTACGCTGATTCCTTCAGGGAGCGACACATCTAAATCCATTTCTTCTGCCTCTTTTTCAGTTTCTGTACCTTTTTCGGCAGCTTGCATGGCCAACTCAGAAATGTCATCTTCGTCTACATCGTCAACTATTTCTATCCCCATCGCTATAATTTTTTCATAGTATTCGTCAATTTGCTCAGAGGTCAAATCAAATCCTTGAAGATAATCCATAATATCCTTATAGGTTAGAATACCTCTCTTTTTCCCTCGTTCCAGTAACTCCTGTTTAATTTGTGAAAGGTTTGCATCTTTTTTTGTCAATTATCTCCCCCCCTTTCGGAGTTGGTATTAAAAAATAAAATATACTATACGGTGACAAATGGTCATTATTCGACATAGTAACAAAAATACCTTCTTTTTTTAAAAAATTTATTTTAAGATTTTATCACACACACACATTATAAACCCTGATATAATGGGTATGGGAAACCTTAGAAGCATTTTTATATATAATAGTCGTAACGATTCACGATAAGGATTTGTCGATTATTATATTCGCTTTTTGACATATCTTTTCCTGCATTTTAATATATATTTTTTTATTTCGTTTGTAAAAATATTTGTCTGTTTTATTATTGACGGAATCTTAAAATTTATTCCAAAGATTACAAGTTAACTGACCATCCACTGGGAATAAAATGTTGCTTATAAACAGTCACTATATATCGGTCAGTCATCCCAGCAATATAATCACATACTTTACGTTCCATGTTATCGGTGTCAAAAAGATTTTTATGGATTTTGCTCTCCATTTTTTGTGGATTTTGCAAAAATAAATGATATAATTGAGTTATCATGTTTTTTGCTTTGTGTTCTTGAGTTTTGGCTGGTGAATTTAAATAAACTTTATTAAATAAAAATTCTCTCAACTCATTCATCGATTTTTTGATTTCTAGTGTTTGTTGAATTTCTACTTGGTCTCTGCTGCAGATAATTATATCTTTAACTAGGGTATCTATCCGTGAACTTTTGCTATAACCTAATATCTTTATCGGTCTAAAAGGCAAATCACTTTCATTTATAATTTTTGCTGTTATTGCATCTTCAATATCATGATTAATATAGGCAATTCTATCAGCTATCTTTACTAGTTGCCCCTCTAAAGTAAAAGGCACTTTCTCTCCAGTATGATTTTTGATTCCATCCAAAACCTCTTTAGTGAGATTTAACCCTTTCTCTCCTTCTAGCTTACTGACTACACGTATGCTTTGGATGTTATGTTTAAATCCAAAAGGAGTTACACTATTTAAAGCTTGCTCACCAGCATGGCCAAATGGGGTATGACCTAGATCATGTCCTAAAGCTATTGCTTCTGCCAAATCCTCATTAAGATCTAAGGCTTTAGCCATTGTCCTAGCAATTTGAGCAACTTCAAGTGTGTGAGTTAATCTAGTTCTAAAGTGATCACTTTCTGGAGAAATAAAAACTTGTGTTTTATGTTTTAAACGTCTAAAAGCTTTAGAATGTAATATTCTGTCTCTGTCTACTTGAAAACAAGTTCTTATATCACAAGGTATATCATCACTACCCCGCCCTTGAGAATTTATACTAAGACAGGCAAATTTGCTTAGTGTCGACTTTTCTTTATCTTCTAGCTTCTGTCTTATTTTCATCTTTTTCACCTCAAATCATACTTATTATATTCCACATTTTTTTATTTTTTCCTGTTTAAAATCTGTTATAAATTTATTATGCTAGTTTATCTAATATATTATATTATTTAAAATTTAGAAAGGAGATAAGCTTGTGTTCAAATCAAAATCTATAATAATTGTTATTTTATCTATTCTTTTATTTCTTCCTACAACCATAGCCAATGCTGATCAAAGATACCCTTTTGAAATAAAAGCAAACCACATATTGATAATGGATTATGAAACCGGTCATGTTCTATACGAAAAAAATGCAAGGGAAGCAGTTGCTCCTGCCAGCTTAACAAAAATTATGACAATGTATGTAATCTTTGATGCATTAGAAAATGGTGAAATTTCCTTAGAGGATAAGGTAACCATAAGTAAAGAAGCTACAACTCTAGTGCCAGGTGCATCTAGAATTTGGGCAGTTCCAGGCAGCGAAGTTTCTGTAGAAGAACTTCTAATTGCCATTTCTGTTTTATCTGCTAACGATGCCGGCATTGCAATAGCAGAAGAAATTTCTGGGAGCGAAAAGATGTTTGTTCAAAGAATGAACAAAACAGCAGAAGAAATTGGATTAGAGCACACTAATTTTAAAAACTCCCACGGCCTTGACCAAGATAATCATACAATGAGTGCCTACGATGTTGCAAAACTTTCACAAATACTAATAAGTGACTTTCCGCAAGCCCTAGAATACTCTAGTATCACCTCATATACCATGAGTGACTCTTCCACATCATTTGTTTCCACTTTTAAAAATTTGTTAGTTAACCATCAAAACATTGATGGGCTTAAGACAGGGTACACTGGAAATGCAGGACGTTGTATATCAGTTACGTCAACTATTAATCACCGTCGCTATATTATTGTTTTGATGGATGTGGAAGGAAATACACATCGAGAAACAATATCAAATCGTGACAGTTTAGTGGAGGAAATAATGTATGATTATATCGCTTCTGAATTCGAATCTAGGAAAGTCCTCAATGCTAAAGAAGAAGTTAAAAGCATTACCATATCTTCAGCAAAAAGAGGCAAGTATGCCGTAGGGTCTATAAATGATTTAGAGGTGGTTACGCCTAGAGAGCACACTTTTTTATCACCGCATATTAATATAGACAAAAGTATATCTGCTCCTCTTGAAAAAGGAGATGTTGTGGGTAGTATAAAGTATAAGGTTAATGGACAAGTTGCTTTAGAAAGCCCCTTACACGCCCTAGAAGATGTTCCTAGAGCTAACTTTATTGCTAGGGGGTTCTGGGGAATAATTGATTCTATAAGTAATAGCTTTAGTTGGATTATTAACTTATTTTAACTTGGGGATAAAGCAGTGGAGTTGGTTTCCTTCCTCTGAGTGTTAATTAACTTAACAATAAAATGCTGGCCTAGATGGCCAGCATTTTATTGTTATTTTTTTTGCAAAACAAAACTTTGTGCAGCCGCTAACCTAGCAATAGGAACTCTAAATGGTGAGCAACTTACATAGTTTAAACCTACCTTTTGACAAAACTCAATGGATTTAGGATCTCCTCCATGTTCACCACAAATTCCCACTTTAAGATCTTTTTTGACATTTCTTCCTTTTGAAACTCCTAAATCTATTAAAACTCCCACACCCTTTTCGTCAATGGACACAAATGGGTTTTCAGGTAATATTTTTTTATCTATATATGCAGGTAAAAATTTACCTTCTGCATCATCTCTGCTATAGCCAAAAGTTGTTTGAGTCAAATCATTTGTTCCAAATGAGAAAAAGTCCGCATGTTCAGCAATTTCATCTGCAGTAACACAAGCCCTTGGCAACTCTATCATTGTACCAATTTTATACTCTATCCCCAAATCGCTGTAAGAATCAGCTACCTTTAGCACAATATCTTTTACCAATTTTAGTTCCCTTGCCTCACCTACTAGAGGAATCATGATTTCTGGTACCACTTCTATTTTTTCTTTGTGCAACTCTTTTAATGCGGAAAATATAGCTTCAACTTGCATCTCATAAATTTCTGGATGAACTATAGCCAATCGACAACCACGATGTCCTAGCATTGGATTGGACTCGTGTAAACTCTTTATCCGTTTTAACGTTTGTTCCTTTTCTTTTATTTTATAGATAGGTGAGCCTTCTTCTTTCATTTTAGTAATTTCCTTACTTAATTCTTCAGCATTAGGTAAAAACTCATGCAACGGAGGATCTAATAATCTAATTGTCACTGGAAGTCCTGCCATTGCCTTAAAAATACCATAAAAATCTTCTTTCTGAAATGGTAATAGTTTGTCTAAAGCCTCTTGTTGTTTTTTCTTACTATCTGATAATATCATTTCTTGTACAATAGGTAGTCTGTCTTGAGCCATAAACATATGCTCTGTTCTACAAAGTCCAATTCCTTGGGCTCCATATTCTCTTGCTTTTTTTGCATCCTTGGGAGTATCAGCATTAGTTCTTATGTTTAATTGTCTTATATCATCTGCCCAACCTAAAAAAGTCATTAACTCTTTACTTAATTCAGGGTCTATTAGGTCTACTGTGCCACTAATAACATTACCTGTAGCTCCATCAATAGTGAAAACTTCTTTTTCTTTAAATACTTTATCCCCTATTTTTACAGTTTTATCTATCAAATCAATGTTCAAAGCTTCACATCCACAAACGCATGGTTTCCCCATACCTCTAGCAACTACAGCTGCATGGCTGGTCATGCCTCCCCTTTGCGTTAAAATTCCTTCTGCTGCTACGATTCCATGAATATCATCTGGTGTTGTTTCAGGTCTAATAAGGATTACTTTTTCGCCTTTTTCTGTTAACTTATCAGCCTCATCTGCGCTAAATACTAACGCCCCTGTTGCTGCTCCTGGCGAAGCTGGAAGTCCTGTTGCGATATGATCAACATGACTTCCTTCATCAATCTGACGATGTAATAATTTATCAAGTTGCGAAGCGTCAACCCTTAATAGTGCTTCTTCTTTTGTCAATATTTTATCATTTACCATCTCTACAGCTATTCTAACAGCTGCCGCTGCAGTCCTTTTAGCATTTCTAGTTTGAAGCATAAAAAGTCTGCCCTGTTCTATTGTAAATTCAATATCTTGAACATCCCTATAATGTTCTTCCAACTTATAACTAATATCGTTTAATTCCTTGTAAACTTCAGGCATAACTTGCTTTAGTTGAGATATGGGTTTTGGAGTCCTTATGCCAGCAACCACATCTTCGCCTTGGGCATTTAGTAGAAATTCTCCATAAAGTTTGTTTTCACCTGTTGAAGGATTTCTAGTAAATAATACTCCTGTGCCACTGGTGTCACCCATATTCCCATATACCATCGCCTGAACATTAACTGCAGTTCCATAGTGACCTGGAATTTTATTTATTTGTCGATAGAGTTTAGCTCGTTGATTATTCCATGATGCAAAAACAGCCTCAACCGCTTTTAGTAGCTGCTCCTCAGGATTCTGTGGAAAATCTTCGCCAGTTTCTTTTTTAATTATTTGCTTATAGTCTTCAGATAACTCCTTTAAACTTTCAGCATCAAGCTTAGTATCTTCAGACACTCCGGCATTTTGTTTTAAAATTTCTAACTTTCTCTCAAATCTGTAATGAGGTACACCTAAAACTACATCCCCATACATTTGAATAAAGCGTCTATAACAATCAAATGCGAACCTTTTATTTTTTGTCTCCATCGCCACAGCTTCTACAGTTTTATCATTTAATCCTAAGTTTAAGATAGTATCCATCATTCCTGGCATAGAAACAGGAGCTCCTGACCTAACTGAAACTAAAAGAGGATTTTCATCTCCGCCTAGTTTTTTACCAAGAGATTTTTCTACCTTAGCGAGTTCATCCCTTATATCTTGTATTAAAGTTTCAGTTAAGGTTTGGCCTTCTTCAAAATACTTATTACAAGCTTTTGTACTTACTGTAAATCCAGGAGGAACAGGTAGCCCTAAATTAGTCATGTCAGACAAATTTGCTCCCTTTCCTCCTAAAGTTTCTCTCATTTCTCTATTGCCATCATTAAAAGAGTACACTAGTTTAGTCATTATCATTTTCCTCCCTTATAATTTCTAATAACTTGCTAGCTGTTTCTTCTACCGCCTTGTTGGTTACTTCTAAAACAGGACAATTTAAACCTTTCATTATCTCTTCTGCGTAATCCAATTCTGACAAAATTCTTTCCATTGAAGCATAGGAACTATGATCACCAAGTCCTAATGCCAGTAATCTTTCCCTACGTATTTCATTCAGCTGCGATGGTGAAATTGTAAGTCCTATAATTTTTTTAGGATTTATTTCATATAATTCCCTAGGTGGTTTTATTTCAGGAACTAGCGGAACGTTGGCAGCCTTTATTTGTTTATGAGCTAAATACATACTAAGGGGTGTTTTAGAAGTTCTAGATACCCCTAATAATACAACATCTGCTCTTAAAATTCCTCTTGGATCTTTACCATCATCATATTTTACAGCAAACTCGATGGCTTCTATTCGTTTAAAGTATTGCTCATCTAGTTTTCTATATACACCAGGCTCTAATTTGGGCTTTACTGATGTTATTTTTGAGAATTGTTCCATAACGGGACCCAAAATATCTACATATGGTAGTTGAAACTGTTTGCACATTCTCTCACTAAACTCTCTGAGGTCAGGGCAAACAAAAGTATATGCAACCATAGCATTCTCCTTGATTGCTTCTTTAATAACTTCTTCAACCCCTACTTTATCGCTTATATAAGGGTATCTATTTATTGAAGTGGTCCCAGAGTTAAATTGACTAGCAGCCGCTTTAATCACTTGCTCAGCGGTTTCACCTAAAGAGTCCGACATAACATAAACCGTTCCATTTTTATTAGTCATACTTTTCCCTCCTAATTCCCATTCACAAATTCCATAAGTAACCTAGATACATTGGTTTTAGTAAATCTACCTATTACTTCTAGTTTATTACCTTCATGCATATTCACAATAGGTAAAGAATCTACTTCGTAGGTAAGTATTTTAGTTAAGGCCTCATATATACTCTCATTACTATCTACATAAATAATATGAGAAAGCCGAGTCATCACCATTTCCACAGGAATTGTATCTAAGTCTTTATTTCCTATAGCAGCTTTTAGTAAATCTTTTCTGGATATTACTCCCGATAAAAAAGCATCCTTTACAACATATATTGTACCAACATCCTCTAAAAATAAAGTTACTATAGCCTCATATACTGATTTTCCCTCTGCGATAACAATTGGTAATGACCCTACATCTTTTACTGGGGACTCTTTTAAAAATTTTAAAATCCCCTCATTTGTTTTAGTGCCAACATAAAAGTAACCAACCCGAGGCCTAGCATCAAGTATTTTTGACATAGTCAAAACTGAAAGGTCTGGCCTCAAAGTTGCACGGGTTAAACCCAGTTTTTTTGCAATTTCTTCTCCCGTTATCGGTTGATTTTCTTTAACAATCTCAACAATTCTTTTTTGCCTCGCATTAAGCTCCATTATTTATATATCACCACCTCAAAATAAGCTTTATGTAATTATATCTAATATGTTATACTATTTTTCTTTTTTTGTCTATATGTTTCACACTAATTATGTGGAAACTATATAAGATTGTAAAGTTTAGTTACTTCTTCTGCTTTTAATTCTCTATAGCCACCTCTTTTTACCCCTTCTAAAGTTAAAAAGCCATACTTTATTCTTTCTAACTTTAAAACCTTGTAGCCAAGGCTATTTATCATCCTGCGAACTTGCCTGTTTTTCCCTTCGTGAATAGTTAGCTCTATTTCACAACCTGATTTGCCTTCTTTTAACCTTTTTGCCATTGCGGGGGCAGTAATCCCATCCTCTAAATTAATACCATTTTTTAATTTTTTAATCTCCTCATCTTTAATATTTTTATCGATTAAAACTTTATACGTTTTTTTTACAGTAAACTTTGGATGGGTTAGTTTATAGGTCAATTGACCATCATTAGTTATCAATAATAATCCGCTAGTCATTATATCTAACCTGCCTACAGGAAAAACCCGCTGTTTTATTGGAATCAAATCTAAAACAGTTTTTCTATCTTGAGGATCATCTACAGTGGTTACATAGCCCACTGGTTTATTCAATAAATAATATTCTAACTTCGGTTTTTTCATTATTGGGCGGCCATCTACTTCTATTTTATCATTAGAAGTCACTTTGACTCCCATTTCTGTAACTTTAATACCGTTAACTTTGACTCTACCTTCTTTAATGATATCTTCGCATTTTCTTCGTGATGCGATACCATAGTTGGCCATTATTTTTTGTAATCTTTCCATTTTAATCCCCCTAACAAAATTCAGTAACAATTTTATATATTTATAATAAATTATAGTAAAAACAATTAAGTTTTTAATTCTTTGAGGAGGTTGTATATAGTGGGATATAAAATTAACCTTGTTTGTAAAAAGAAAAAATGGGCAAACCTAGGTAGCTTTATCGAAGGTCAAATCTTATGTAATGGGCATCCACTGAAAAAAACCTTCTCTTCTTTAGATTTTCATATTCCCACTTGGATAACTCCTCAACAAATAATCTTAACTATTGGAACCTGCAAAATAATCCAAATCCCTGAAGGCGCTATAAATCAAAAAAATACTAAATCAGCTGATATATCAATTCCACCCACTAATGATGTTACACTTTTTATCAAAACTAACCTATTTTTAAATCAAGCTAATTTACAAGACAACTTAGTAATAGAGGTTAACAAAGAGAGGTTTTCTTTGGCTAACGCTAAAAATCTTATACCTATCGCTTCCCAAAATCCTGGTCGATATTTTATAGATCTATCTAACATTTTAAGTTAACTTTACTCTTTATTAAAGACAAAGTTTATATTTTATTAAAAAGCCCAGCCAAACAACGTGTATATCACGATGTAATAGCTGGGCTTTGACTATGTCATCATAATTTTATGATTAAAAACATTATCTAATTTTTCTTTTTTAACCCTTTGTACTATCTTATCTTTTTCTGTAGTGTAAAGATTTTTCTCCTGCAAGTTCTCAAATAAAGAAGACCCAGAAAAAGTACACTTTTTACCTTCGGACTTTCCTTCATTTAAAGTGTAAGATATGCCCTCGCCTACTGCTAATGATGTTGGAAAAGTCAATAGTTTTTCTTTTTCAGATAACTTTACTCCATTAAATCCTGCTAGTGTCCCTGTTACTATAGCCTCTGTATGACCAACAAAAGGGCCTGCTTTTTCACCGGCACAAAATAAGTTCTCCACTCCTTTTGCTAACATTGTGGGTTCAATTTCAGCAATTTGTGAAAGCCTTATAGAGTTTCCTACTCCACCTGCTAATGGGTCAGCATAACGAGCACTCTCAAATCCTGGCACCATTCTCAAAACAGATAAAGGATAGTAAGGTGACATCATTTTTGCATGTCCACAATTTATCAGAACTATATTTTCCTGATACTCCTTTCTAGCATATTGTTGACAAGCTTTCATCGAAAGAACATTTTCTTTTTGAAGCTCAGGTGTAACAGGAATGATGCAAAGCCCTGCTTGTTCTAATTTTTCCTGTATATCAACAGCGAGGGATTCTTTTACTATTTTACAAGAGCCACTAAAAGCTCCATTAGTCCCATCTTCCCGCTGTGTAAAATATTCAGACACTCCAGCTTTTTCACTAATTGAAATTCTCCCCCCAAAGGTAGGACACCGATAAATACACATTACACAACCATTGCCCAAAGTTTTACAATTATTCATCGGTCCAGCTGTTCCAGTGGCATCAACATACGTATCACCATTTATTTCTGTACCATCGTCCAGTGAAACTGAAATAATTTTGTTTCCCCGTTTTGTTACTGCTTTACCTCTCATATTAAAAATGGTTTTAATCCCCATCTTATGTAGCAAGCTACGAACCTTTCCTTCTACAACAGAAACATTATAAAAAGATGCGTGTTTATGTCCAAAAAATTCGATATCAGTATGCAGAGAATTTAAGTCACAGACCTCAAAAAGTTCTGTAGCACCCATAGCAATCATTTCCTCCGTCGCGGTAAATCGCCCATTGTTTCTCATTATACCACCTACTAGGCCTGTTCCAAGTAACATATCTGTCCTCTCTAACAGTTTAACTTCCGCACCTAATTTTCTTGCACTAATTGCTGCTGCACAACCTGCCCATCCTCCTCCAATAACCACAACCTTACTCATTAATAGTCCTCCCATCAAAGATATTATATAAATATCTTTTCCTAAAACAAAAATTATATTTCCGAGGAATTAGCTTAAAAAAATACTACAAATAAATACAGCAGCCAAAAACCCTGCTATATCTGCTATTAAACCTACAGACATAGAATACCTTACTCTTCTGATACCAACAGAGCCAAAATAAACAGTTAATATGTAAAAAGTAGTGTCTGTACTTCCCTGTATAGTTGAAGCCATATAACCAAGCATAGAATCAGGACCATAAGTCTGTAGAGTTTCCGTTGTCATTGCCAAAGCACCACTCCCAGAGATAGGTCTCATAAAAGCTAACGGTAGTATTTCGCCTGGTATTCCCGCTAAACTAAGTACAGGTTCTAATATACCTATTATTATTTCAAAAGCACCAGACTCTTTAAACACACCTATTGCAACTAACATGGCAACTAAAAACGGTATCAATTTTACAGCTGTTTCAAAACCTTCCTTAGCTCCTTCAACAAATGTATCAAACACATCCACTTTTTTATAGTAAGAATAGGATACAACAAACAAAACCATCATAGGCACTGCCCACTGGGATACACTAGAAACAAGACTCATTTTTATCTCCCCCGATAAATTTTTCTACAAATTTTATCTACAGTTATTGCAACTACCGTAGAACAAAATGTTGCCATTATTGTTGTCGCTACAGTTGCCGTTGGATTTGTAGAACCAGTTGCAACTCTAAGGGCAATAACTGTTGTCGGAATTAACGTAAGACTAGAAGTGTTTAGCGCTAAAAAAGTACACATAGCATCAGATGCTGTGTTTTTGTCATTATTTAACGATTGTAACTGTTCCATAGCTTTTAGTCCTAAAGGAGTTGCTGCACTACCCATTCCCAGCATATTGGCACTCATATTCATTAATATAGAAGACATAGCTGGATGTTCTGCCGGTACGTCAGGAAATAGAAATTTAGCTATGGGTCGCATAACCTTGACAATAATACTAAGTAATCCAGATTTTTCAATTAGTTTCATGATACCTAACCAAAAAGTCAAAATTGATACCAAACCAAATGCTACGGTAACTCCTTTATCAGCCGAATCTAATAATGCTGCTGTCATGTCACCAATCTCTCCTCTAATTCCAGCTACTAATATACCAGTTACTATAAAGAAAAACCATATTTTATTAACCACTGATAAATCCCCCTTAAAGTCTCACCCCGCCAAGCAAAAAACCTTCTATACCACGGCTTGGACTCTTTAGCAATTTCTTTATGAGCTACCAAGTCTAAAGTGCATATATACTCTCCATCTTTATAAATATGTTTTTCTCCAATTTTATCCCCTTTATAAACAGGAGCAGTAACTTTGTCATTTAACTCAACATCACTTGTTATTACCGGCTCTGTGTTTTTGGAGGCAGATACCACTATATCTTTAGATGCTCTGGCTGCAACAAAAGGCTCAACCCCTTTTTTAACCTCAACTAATCCTAAGGATACCCCTTCTTCTATTACTTGTACCCCTTTATATTCTGCGTAGGCCCAGTTCATCATTGTCTCTAAATCATTGAACCAATTAGGAGCATAAAGAAGCACACCAACCAAATCATGGGCTCCCTCACTAGATGCCCCTGTAAGACATCTGCCTGCTTCAGTTGTCCAACCAGTTTTAGCAGCAGTTGCCTTATCATAGTTTAGTAAAAAACGATTATTGGAATGAAATGCTCTTACCTTACCTTCCAATGTGGTGCTACGGTAAAATGTAGTTGATGCAATCTCCCTAAAAAAAGGATTATCCATTGCATAGGCAGTTATCAATGCTAAGTCATGAGCCGTTGTGTAGTGATTTTTTGCATTTAACCCATGAGGATTGGCAAATGATGTATCGAATGCTCCTATCTCTTCTGCTTTTTCATTCATTAATTTAACAAAATGTTTTTCACTGCCAGCAGTAGCTATCGCTAATGCAACTGCTGAGTCATTCCCCGACCTTATCATTAACCCATACAATAAATCCTTAATTGGTATTATTTCTCCTTCTTCAAGATAAATAGAACTACCAATAACTCCACTAGCTTCATCTGGAACTTTATAATAACCATTTATATCTTCGATTAACTCTAAAGCAACTATAGCAGTCATTACCTTTGTGGTGCTAGCCATTAGCAGTTCTTCACTACAGTTTCTACTAGCTAGTACTTGGTTAGTACTTTGGTTAATCAATATGTAACTCTTTGCATCAAAATCAAAGATATCTAAGTCATCTTCACCATAGATTACTCCATTCGGTATTGCTATTATAAAAATCAATAAAAAAATTGTTGCTTTTTTCATACTACTCCCTTCTCTCTTGCTTTTTTATCAAATATATTAAAAAGAATAGCAATATATGAAAGCTGTTAATAATTTTACTGCTTTTATTTTGTCAAAAAAAAAAAAACGTCAATTACAATAAGATAATCGACGTCATTTTTGACTATTTGCATCTTCTTTTATTATAGTTAGAATGTTTCCCAAAATATTGCCTGTTATATTTTTCAAAGGTAAGTATTTTTAATATATTCCTTCTCAAAACAATGGTTTTTGTCACCAAAATACTCGTCATTTTCCCTAGCCTCATATAAATTTGATAGTACAAGTTCCGATGTCACTACATAATTCCCTTCATAATTGGGAGCAAGTGCGATCACACCATCCTTTTTAGCCGTTATTGATAGGGGAGCAAAAATACCAGCTTTCCCTGTAAAGTGAACCCCGAAAATCCATCCGTTTAAAGAAGACTTAAGTCCGTAAACATAACTTTCTTGTACCCTAGGCCAAACCCCTCTTAACGCTCTCCACATACTATACTCTTCCATATTAGCTATGGGTACAATAACAAAGTCTGCCTCATATTCTTTGGCAATTTGAAAAGTTTCATAATATGTAGCATCCATACATATAGGGAAAGCTAATTTGCCCCATGGCAAATTATGAATATTAAGCTGATTGGCTCTTGTTATACCTATTTGTTCTTCAAACTCTGTTAGGTGTATTTTATCTTGATTTCCTATAAGGTTTCCTTTGTTATCAAATAGGGATCCTGTGTTGTATAAAACCCCCCCTCTATTCTCTATAAATGTACCTGTATAAATATAAATACCATAGTGATTTGCAAGTTGAGAGTAAATTTTCCTAATAGCTTTACTTATAGGTTTTGCTGTAACAGCTAAAATGTTTTTTAAATAATTACGTCCTTTAAACTCTGCAGTCCCATTTTTATCAGTTAAATCAGAAGAAGTATTTTTTTTATTTATGTAATTATTGATCTTTTTAGTTCCAGGAATTAAACCAAATAAATCAAAAAAATTATATTCAGGAAACACAACCAGATCGCTACCTTCTTTTACCGCTATTTTCACAAACGAATTAGCCATATCCAAATAATCCTTAATATCTTTTACAAGAATAACTTCCCTTTGTATACAGGATACCTTTAGGTTGGTTTGGTCTGAAATTCTAATTTCGTCTAAGGCAGGTAATTTATCATAATATTGATCTATTAGGTTTGTATTAAGTTTTTTTTCAAGTAGGTATCTGAGAACTCTTGCACTTGTCATTTTATACCTCCGTTAAACATTTTCATTTTACAATAAAATTCAGTGTTTAAATGATTCAAAACATTGAAATTAGAAATCGCTTTTAACCTATCTTTATGTACTAACTCTGCCGTCAATAGCTGGGGGGTGCTATTTGATTTACACAAATATCCCCTTTCTTCAGCAGTCATCAAAAGAGGTGCATGTATACTAGAACTAGACCAAAAACTATTTCCCTTAACATTTCCATTAAACCCACATTCTATTGCAAAAAATAAATTTTGTTGTACTTTTTGATGAACCCCACTTATTTGTAATGCTTCATTATAATTTCCAACTAAACCTATAGGCGATAATACTAAATCACATCCCATTTTAGCCAACGCCCTACCAACTTGAGGATAAAAGTTATCAGTGGATATCATAATTCCTATATTAAACTTCCCCAGTTGACAAGTGTTAAGTTTTATTCCTCTGCTTAGACCTATCCTTTGTTCCCATTTAGCTAGATATATCTGTCTTTGGTTCACAATCAATTTGCCATTTTTTATTATAGAGGTAGAGTGATAACATTCATTATTAGTTTTCTCCCAATAAGAACCCGGACATATAGCAACTTTGAACTCTTTAGAAAACTTATATACCATATCTAAGTATTCACTAAATTTTTCCATTGTTATTTGTGCATATAAACACCCTAAAAAGCCAGGGAAAACAATAAGTTGCACTTTTTGCTGCTGCGCTTTATTAAGCTCCTTTTCCATAGCAGTAAATAGGCTTCGTTCATCAGTTATTTTTTTATACACATCACTGGTCCAGTGAACTGCTGCTACTTTCACTCAACCCCTCCTTAATTAGTGCATAGTAAAGTGCAAAGGCTAAATATCCTGAACCAGTTGCAAATCCGACACCTGTTTTACCTTCACCAGTATTTTTATCATAGCTTTCTGATAGCAGACCGTTGTCCATTCTTGCATGTTTTAGCCACCGGAGCGCCTCTTTTCTTTTTATAGGATTTAAAATGCTTCCGCATAACCCAAGTCCTGACGGAGTATTAGGATGATGATCACATGCCAGCTCCTGTATTTTAGCATCCTCAAAAAAATATTTATATTTTGTCGAATAATAATAGTTAATTGTATTAACAAAAGCTTTATCATCTTTATCAACGTAGTTATAGTAACATAATAAACCTAGATTTCCAGGCGGGTCATTATAAAGTCGAAAATTCCCCTTTCCGTCTGCTGACCATAGAAACATTTTCTTTCCTTTTACTTTTTTTAATAAGTGTCTTTTTATTCCTAACTCAATACCTTCAATTCTTCTAGAGATGAATTCCCCTTTTTCATACTCACCTTTAAATTCTAATAGTTTTTTATAATTAAGCAATCCCCGATGTAAAATCACATTGTTTATAGTTACAAAAGGGTATTCTGCAGGATCATCTGATGGAAGTAAAAACGTGCTATAAAGTCTTGTTTCTTCATCATACCTTTTTTCGATGGAATTCCATACCTTTAAAAATGCTCTCATGATTTCATCATCTATATAGTTGTACTCTAGTTCCCCTAGTAAAATAAAATAACTGGCTGCCTCATCTAATTCAAATCCAGGATATAGCACGGTACCATCAATATAGTGAGCATGATCTCCGGGATTTTTACTATGCATTATAATCATCTCTCGTGAAAGTTCCCTATGAAGTTCATAATCAATTAGTTTAATAGCTGGAAAAGACCACAGAAAGCTATCTCTTTCCCAAAAAGCACCAGACACATAATACCTAGGACTTCTTGATGTTAATGCGATGTATTGGTCTGTATCCATATCTTTGCCTATTGCATAAAAATAATTAAAAAATAAATTTTCATTCATTACTTTTTCTAACTGTTTATCTGGTGAATAACTAATAATTTTTTCTTTTAACCAACTTATTAACTGGTTATATATATTATGATAACCCTTTCTCTTTAAGTGAATTAAAGTAGTAGATGCACCATCAGGATCACTATTTACTGTAACATAGATGGCATTTTTTCTGTTACACTTAACTTTTAATTCTGCAAGCTTTAAAACTTTGTCATACTTATATGTAAAATCCTTTTCTCCACCAAAACCCATAGCTAAGGAAATTTTTTCACTTGACAAATTAACTACAGGGTTTGAAAGCCATTTGTCTTTCATAAACTCGATATCTGTTTTTACCGGATGAGAGTTGAATCGTAAAAGATTTAATTGGCTTACGTTAAATTCAAGTACTACTTCTATATTTTCATTACTTTCAAATTGAAACACAAAGCCTTTCTCGCATAAATCAGCATAAAGTTTAAGCACTACCTTAATATTAAATTCCAAGTGAAATATGAGTCTAGGCGAATAAAAAAGTTCTTTTTCTCCTTCTATTTTTTCAATTTTCAGACCTTTATCCCCTTTATAAAATTTAGGATAAAATAAATCCTTTCTACCTTCCACTTCAACTAGAGCTTTATTTGTGCTTGATAAGAGATTTATACTCTTTACCCCTCCACTTTTACAGTCTATAATGGGTATAGCAATATAATGATTACCAGTATACAACACCTTTGGATTCTCACTTATCTCTTTTGGCTTTGTTATAATTTTATTAGCCATTATTTTATAACACCTCTTTTTATTTTACATTTTTGAAAGTTCTTTCTACCTCTATTATATTATAATGCACAAAAAGAAAACTCTAATTAAACTTAATTTGCATAACAAAAAATTCTATAAAGTACATCTAGTAGGTACGTGCTATCAATTTGTTTAATAAAACCCATATATTATGGAATATAATAACACTTGCCACTTACATATAAAGTAAAATCCTATGTATCCTCCCCTCAATTAAAAAACAGTAGGCAAGCTACAAAGTAGCTACCTACTGCTTTTTATCATAATTAAGTAATATTATAACGTTTCATTTAACAGTTCAACTGTCTTTTTAGCAATTTCTGCCGCAACACCAGCACAACGCTCTCCACGCTCTGGATCTCCAAATGTTATACCTTGCGCTTGCATAAATTTACCTACAGAATCACTACAAAGTACAGATTCTGCTACGGTATTTTCTAAGTCCATTTCTGCTGGTTGATATTGAGGGAAGGGGTGCTCCTTATACCAATCCCAAAGCTCATTTACTAGCTTTCTTTGAGTATCTGCTTCACAAACAGTCCCAATACAGGCAGCTGCTACACCAAGGGAACCACATAAACTGTACTGACCAGCATAACCGGCACCAGCATTAACAAAAGCCATTGCCGGTATCTGATTAAATGGATAACCCACTTCGTCAGCTAACATGCCGAAGAACCCTTCGGCTACACCAACACCTCAGCCACCCATTTCTTTATAAGCTTTATAAGTTCTGTCAGCCACTTTATCTGGATCAAGAGTTACGTATGGAAATGGCCAATCAGGAGTTGATTTATCTGTTGCAGAAGAATCAGCTCCTTCAGAACATCCAGCCATTAGCCCCATTCCGCCAAGAACAGTAACTCCAGCTAATGAAGTGCCTACTCCCTTAATAAAATCTTTACGTGAAATTTGTTTTTCTTTTTTCTCCACTTTAAGTCCTCCTTAAATTATGTTTTCATGTTAAAATTATAACGCACTTTACCATCGGATAGTTATAACTTTCACTTATGGTAAATAATAATAACTTATCTACCATAAAGTGTAGTCTTTTATGTCCTTAGGCCTTATCAGTAACATATTGTTATGCTATAATGTTATTTGCTACAAGTTTTTTACCTTGTTAATAAGGTTTTTTATAAGGAGGTCTTCAGCTTGAACATTCAACATCTAAAATCTTTTTACACAACAGTAAAGCTAAATAGTATTTCAAAAGCTGCCAAGGAACTTCATTTAACACAGCCTGGACTTAGTATGCAAATACAATCACTAGAAAAGCAGCTAGATTCTTCCCTTTTAATTCGTAGTAATAAAGGAGTGAAATTAACAGAAGCTGGGGCCATTGTTTTCGATTATGCCGATAGCATTTTATCTATGCACAGCAATATTGAACGAGATCTTAAAAACGTGCAAACTCAAACAAAAGAACTCTTGTTGAGTTCATGTAAGGCAGTAGGTGAATATGCATTGCCTTGTAGTATTTATATATACAAACAAAAATATAGTGATGTTAATATAGACTTTAATATAAATAATTCTGTCGGAGTTATTAAAAACCTGTTAGATAGAACAGTTAATATAGGGATTATACACGGCAATACTCCTCCTAAAAATATAAACACTGAAAAAATAGCTAGTGATCGTCTTGTATTAGTTACGTCATTACCTTTTCTACAGAAATCTATTAATATTGAAGAATTTAAAAAGCTACCTCTAATCTTTAGGGAGGAAGGTTCAGGAACTAGAGAAACAATAAATAATCATTTAAAACTTAAGGGTGTAACATTAAATGATTTAAATATCATTTATCATTTTAATTCAATGGAAGCAATAAAAACTTCAGTAATATCTGGAAAAGGAATTTCATTTATTCCTGAACTTACAATTAAAAGAGAGTTAAAAGAGGGTACTCTAAAAGAAATTACCGTAGAAGGTCTAGAGGTATACAATGAATTCTATGTAGCATATAGAGCGGATAATCCTTTGTCCACCTATGAAAAACAATTTGTAGACTTTATTAAATCTTCTAAAAGAGGATTTTGTTAAAAAAGCTATCATTAAACCATGCAAGGTTGATGATAGCTTTTTTATATCAAATCTTTGTATAATATTTTGCAACCAATTAAAACACCTAAAAACATAAAAATTGCAAATACCCATCCATGTAACGAGAAAGAAGGGATGGCACTAAAATAACCTCCTATGGTACATCCTAAAGCTATTCTTGCTCCAAACCCCATTAGCACTCCTCCAAAGATCCCTAGCACTAATTGTTTCTTGTTTTTAATTTTCTTCACTTTAAACTCCGAAGATAATAACGCTGATAATAGCGATCCTGCAATTATACCAATATTTAGTATCGTTAAATAATAAATTATTTCAGCGTCTTCAAAACTTAATCCATTTCCATAATATATGGTATAACTTTCCCCTAGGGATTCAAAACCTAAAGAATTCAGTACAAAAATTCCCCAGTATAAAAAAACACTAGTTATTTGCCATGGCGAGCCTATAAATGCTAACAATGCAATGTTTATGACAGCCAACAAAACCATACCCAACCAGTAAGGCCACGATTTATTAATCTTCATTTTAAAACCCCTTAAATTTACTTCAATTTTTCAATATAAATTTCCCACTCTCCTTGATCCACTTCAACATAGTCCATAGCATGTCCTTGCTTGTCCACCCACTCAATTACATTTGCTATCGAACAATTATGGTCTGTTTTCATTATTAATACATCACCAAACTCCATAACCTTAAGCTTCTTCGCAGCTTTTAATAACGGGATTGGACAAACTTCGTGCATACAATCCAGCTTGAACTCAGCCATAACTAACCTCCTTTTGCTTAACCTTATTTTTTCTCATACCAATTCATAAAAAAATATATTAAAAATAACACTGCTAACTGTAAAATTAGTGTGGGCCAAAAGCCAATTAACTTCGGCAAATATATTGTTGGTGAACTTAGAATATTTAGAGTTTGATCAAAAAATTCAAACAGCACTACCCCTGACAAAACCGTTCCCACTACGATACCCAGTATTACCATAAGCTGAAGTATAAATCCCTCTCCTGACCGAATTAGACTACCGGACACACAAGCCCCCGCCATCACCATTCCTATACCAAAAATAACAGCTCCAATTACTGTATGAATACCTACTGGTTTTATTTGACCGGGGACCTGTTCTACAATTATATTGATACTATCGCCTACAGCAATATATTGCAAAATAAAAAAACCAAATGACGCTACAATAAGAGCTATTACCACCGATTTCAATAATTTTACATTACCTAGCATTATAGAATTTCTAATACTTCCTGCAAAACAAAGCCTTGATCTCTGAATAATAAAACCCATAGCAGTACCCAAAATAAGTAAAACCCCTAGCTTACTGGAATTAGCACTAAAAAAATAAACCGATATCCCTGTTATAATAATTGCTAAAATTAATGCATATGGTGTTTGGCTTTTCCTTTTATAGACTTCTATTTGTTTTTTATTTTTTATTTGCTCAATTTTACTTGAAGTCATCTCCATATCCCCTTTAAGATTACTAATTTAATATTAACATACTTTTATAATAAACGTTTACCTTTTTCAAAAAAAATAAGTGCCTTAAGGCACTTATTAAAAAGTTATTAAAATACTATTAAATTATTAGATTACTATTAAATTATTAAATGCTAATGAGTTATTAAAATACTATTAAACTATTCCTATATTAATAAGCTACCGAATTATCTCACCTTATTTTTTACTTCTCCATTTTATAACGTTTGATATGATTATACTTAACTCAAACAACAGGATCATTGGGCCTGCAAGAAGCACCTGCGAAATTACATCGGGAGGAGTTAAAATTGAAGCAAATAAAAAAATCAGTAAGAATGTATACTTTCTGGACTTTTTAAGTAGCTCAGGGGTTATTAAATTAAGTTTAGTAAGTAACAAAACCAGTAAAGGTAATTGAAATGCTAACCCAAATGATAACAAAATTGATAATATAAAACTTAGATAACTGGCAAAAGAAAACATTGGAGTTATTTCATTACTAGAGAGTTCCGTAAAGAACTCCAATGTCAAGGGGATAATTATAAAATATGAAAATACTACTCCACCAACAAAAAAAATAGTTGACATTAAGATAGCAAGAATCATATAAACTTTATCTCTTATAGTTACGCTTGGCATTACAAAAAACCAAACTTGAAACAATATAATAGGCAATGCTAAAAATATCCCACAGATTATAGATATCTTGATATATGAAAGAAACAACTCCGGAGGACTTAAATAAACAAAGTCCTGATATCCAGCGGGAATTATTAGTAAGTGTGTTATTTCCTCAATGTAAAAGTAGCTTAAAATAGTACCAAATAATATAGAGAGGGCCGTAATTATTATTCGTAATCTTAGTTCCGCTAAGTGACCAACAATAGTAAGTTTCTTATCTCCCATGTAATGCTACCTCCCTATAATATCATTTTTACTTTTTACCTTCTTCTGTAGCTTTGTCATTACTGCCAGTCAAAGTATTCGTTTGATTTTTAAACTCTTTAATTCCCTTTCCTAAAGCTTTTCCAATTTCGGGAAGCTTGGCTGGGCCAAAAACTACTAAAGCAATTCCTAATATCAAAAGCAACTCAAAAGGTCCGAATCTGAACATTTAAAATACCTCCTAATGGTTTTTAAATAGGCAATTGAAAAATCTACAACACTTTAACAGTGTTTTTATAAATAATTTAAAAAAATCCCCCAAACTACCTAATAATGTCATTCTGATCCTAAGACTAAGAACCTTGGTTTCTTCTAAGTGACTTTCGTCTAAGGGGTAAACTTTACAATTACCTAGTTTTAAATCTTTCTTAACGTTTGTTAAAATTATAACATACCTGTTGAAGCTTTTACCCTAACATAACATTATCCTATATAAATCTTCTTTATATACAGCATTTCTTTTCAACTAAAAAAGCTATGATACCAATGGCACCATAGCTTTATAGCAAACTTAAGGATTTACTTATATCCAAATACACCTTCACTCCATCAAGCAAGATACTTTCATCAAAGTTAAATTTAGCATTGTGTAAAGGGTGTATAAACCCTTTTTTTATACTTTTAGAACCTAATAATATAAAAAACCCAGGGATTTTTTGTTGATAAAAAGAAAAGTCTTCTGCCAGCATCAAGGGCTTTACATTTTCAACCTTTGATGGTTCAAAACCTGATACCACCTTTTTATATAAATTTTTATCGTTAATTACAGGGGGATAAAAATCCTTAATATCTAAGTGTACTTCAACATCATATATCTTTTGTATACCGATACAAACTGAATTTAGCTGCTCTTTTATAGTCTTATAGACTTCAGTATTAAAAGCTCTTATGGTTCCTGACAGCTCAACCATTTTAGAGATAATATTTCTAGCTTCTCCACCACGCATAGTACCTAAGGTTATTACCGCTAGCTCTAATGGATCAATTTTACGACTAGGAATGTTCTGTAAGCTCATAACTAAGTTGCTAGCTGCAACTATAGCGTCGCTACCCTGTTGAGGTTGAGCACCATGACTGCTACGTCCTTGTATTTTGATGTCAACTTCGCCATTTTGTGCCATAAGAGGGCCATCTACTACTCCAAGCTTGCCTTCATCTAACCCTGGGAAAATATGAATCCCAAAAATGCTCTCGATACTATATTTTTCAAGTACACCTTCATCGATAACCTTTTTAGCACCTCCAGGCCCCTCTTCGGCTGGCTGAAAAATTAGCACAATAGTTTTCTCTGGCGGTGGCATAGAAGCTAAAAGTTTAGCAAAACCTAACAGGATTGCCATGTGACCATCATGGCCGCAAGCATGCATTTTGCCTTGATGTATAGAAGCATAATCTATGCTGTTATTCTCATATACATTCAAACCATCCATATCAGCCCTAAAAGCTATAGCTTTTTTTGATTTCCCTTGTTTAACAGCTACTAGGCCGGTTTCAGCTACAGTTTCGGGGTTATATCCGAATAATACAAGATATTCCTTTACTACATCATGGGTTTTATACAAGCTAAAAGCAATTTCTGGAATAGAGTGTAGTTTTCTACGTATTTCTGTTAAGTCATCTAATATATCCCCACTAATCATAGTTCCAACTCCCTAAGTTTCTTTAAGTATCAATTCAAACTTGTTTAAAAACTCATCTATTTCACCATAGCTAATATTTAAAGGAGGCAATATCCTTATTACACTGTTGCTAGTTACATTTAAAAGCAAACAATGTTTTATGCCCCTCTCTTTTATTACGTTAGCAAATTCTCCAACATCGATTCCTATCATAAGACCTTTGCCTCTAATTTCTTTTATTATTTTAGGATGCCTCTTTTTTAAAGACTTTAGCTTATTAATAATATATTCCCCCTTGCCAGTTACTTGCTGGCTAAATCCCTCTTTAGTTATAGTTTTTAAGACTGCTGTTCCCGCTGCACAGGCAACAGGATTACCACCAAAAGTACTGCCATGGTCACCATGTTGTAAAATGTTATCCAACTTTTCACTGACCAACATTGCACCTAAGGGAAGTCCCCCTCCTAAACCCTTAGCCAAGGTTATTACATCTGGAACTACATCTAAAGATTGATAGCTAAAAAGCTTTCCTGTACGACAAAGTCCTGTCTGAATTTCGTCGATTATGAGTAAAAAATTATGTTTTTTAGCCAGTTCACTTAATTCTTGAACATATTTTGGGCAGAGCTGTCTAACCCCTCCTTCACCTTGGACAATTTCTAAAAACATGGCGCAGGTTCTATCGGAAACCACTTTCTTTAATTCATCTATGTCGTTAAATTTAACATGTTTTATTTGTGGGAGAACAGGGGCAAAGCTGTCTTTATACTTCTCCTGCCCCGTTAAAGTCATCGTACCTGTAGTTCTACCGTGAAATGAATTATAGAATGTAACTATCTCTGTTTTATCTATATCAATAGTTCTTCCAAACTTTCTCGCTAACTTAATAGCTGCTTCATTAGCTTCAGCTCCTGAGTTTGTGAAAAAAACTTTTGAGGCAGAGCTGAATTCAACTAAAAATTGTGCTAAATCAATAACTGGCTCACTAACAAAATAATTAGATAAATGATTATACTTAGACAACTGTTTTTCAATTGCCTTAATTACTTCTTTATTTCTTTGCCCAAGACTATTGACAGCTATACCACTAAACATATCTAAATAACTCTGACCATTAGAATCATAAAGGTAACAACCTTCGGCTTTTGTTATATGAAGGTTATTTCTTTTATATAAGTTAAGGATGTACTCATTATCCTTTTCAAAAATACTTTTCACAGATACCACCTAGTCCCTTAAATCTCCTAAAATCTTAGTTTTGTCAGCTGTTTTTTCATCTATTTCCTTTATTATTCTTGCAGGGGACCCGGCAACCACTGTATTAGCTGGAACATCTTTTGTAACGATGGCGCCAGCTGCAACAACGGCACCTTTTCCGACTTTTACCCCTTCTAAAACTACAGCATTTGCACCAATTAACGCGCCATCTTCTACAATAACTGGAGCTTTGCTTGGTGGCTCAAGAACTCCGGCAATTACAGCGCCAGCACCTATATGAGCATTTTTCCCAATGGTTCCTCTAGCACCTATAATGGCATTCATGTCAATCATAGTGCCTTCACCAATTTCAGCACCGATGTTAATTACTGCACCCATCATAATAACGGTTTTTTTACCAATGCTTACTCTATCTCTTATCATGGCACCTGGCTCAATACGTGCCTCTATTTCTGTTAAATCTAAAAGTGGAATTGCAGAGTTTCTACGATCATTTTCTAAAACAAAGTCTTCGATTTTATCTTGATTCTGGTCTAATAGCATTTTAACATCCTTCACATCACCAAAAACAGTGCGAGAATTTCCCTCACCAAAAGCCTTTACATTAGCAAAGTCTATATCGCTTAAACCCCCTTTAATGTATGCTTTTACAGGAGTTGATTTCTCTGTTTCTTTAATAAATCTAGCAATTGCATAAGCATCAGTTAAATTGTTATTATCTACAGTCATTTTCATCTTCCTTTCAGTTTTATAAGTTAAATATGTCTTGCATGGCATAAAAGCCTACGGGCATGTTAACTATAGTTTGCCCCGCCTTAAGTGCATCTAACGCGAACACATCTTTCGATAAAGCTGTATGTTTTATCTCTATAACTTCATGATCTCCGGCGAAAATAATATTATGCTCACCTGAGATAGCACCACCTCTTACGGTATGGATACCTATTTCTTTATCATTTCTTGGACAGTTTTTGCCTTCTCTACCGTAATTAAACTCTTTTGAATTATCAAGAGCTTCATTTATTGTATTAGCAAAAAGTAGCGCTGTGCCACTAGGCGCATCTATTTTTTTATTGTGGTGTTTTTCAATAATCTCAATATCATGTGCATCATTTAAAAGCTTACTATACTGGTTTAATATGGTGTTTACAATGTTTACACCTAAAGACATATTAGGAGAGTAAAGCACTGGTATTTCGCTGGAAGCTTCTTTAATTGATGCAATTTGCTGTTCACTATATCCTGTAGTTGCAATAACCGTAGGAACTTTTCTTTTCTTTGCAAATTCTAACATTTGCTCTAAATTACTAGGATGAGAAAAGTCAATTATCAGGTCTAGCTCCCCTTTGTAGGAGTAAGGGTTTTCATAGACTGGGAAGTTATTTTGGTATTTTTCTGGGTTTTTATCCACGCCGCAAGCTGCAGAAAAATTAGGATTCTGAGCAATTTTTTTACTCAGCACTTGTCCCATCTTGCCATTTGCTCCATATATTGCAGTGTTTATCACATTTATCACTCCTTAATTTCTAAACCAATATCCCTAAGAGACTCCGCTAAGGTATCTCTATTTTGTTTCTCCATCTCTATAAGGGGCTGCCTAAGTTCTCCTACATCCATGCCCATCATATTTAGAGCTGTTTTTACAGGTATAGGATTAGTTTCTATAAACATGGCGTCGATAACATCAAGCATTTTAAGTTGGATATCTCTTGCTTTGTCGGTGTCACCGTCTAAGTAATTTTGTGCCATATCGTGAGTTTCTTTAGGTAATATGTTTGCAACTACCGAAATCACTCCTGCGCCTCCTAGTGAAAGAAGTGGTACTATCTGGTCATCATTTCCTGAGTAGATTGCAAATCCTTTAGGGCAAAGATTTGCTATTTGCGCTACCTGACTTATATCGGCACTAGCTTCCTTTATTCCAATAATATTTTTACGTTCTGCCAGGTATGCAACAGTTTTAGGCTCTATGTTTAAACCTGTTCGACCGGGAACGTTGTATAGGATAATTGGTACATCAACTGCATCAGAAATAGTAAAGTAATGGTTAACAATACCTCGTTGGGTGGTTTTGTTATAGTAAGGGGTTACTATAAGCAAGCCATCTGCCCCTTGGCTTTCAGCAAACTTACTCATTTTAACAACTTCTTCAGTGTTGTTGCCCCCTGTTCCTGCAATTAGCGGCACACGGCCTTTTGTTTTTTCTACTGCAAAAGTAATTACCTGCTTTTTTTCCTCAGTGGATAGTGTGGCTGACTCACCAGTAGTTCCACAAACTATTATTGCATCTGTACTATTTGAAATATGCCAGTTAATTAACTCCTCTAGCTTTTCAAAATTAACCTTACCTTCTTTAAATGGTGTTACCAAAGCAACTCCTGAACCCTTAAATATACTCATTATTAATCCTCCTTTAGTAAAAGTTCTGCTATTTGGACCGTATTGGTTGCCGCCCCTTTTCTAATGTTATCTGCAACAACCCATAGGTTTAAACCATTTTCTAAGCTAAAGTCCCTTCTAAGCCTACCTACGTATACATCATCAGTGTTATGCGCGTTAATTGCCATAGGGTACACATTATTTTTTATATCATCTAATACGACTATACCTTCCTTGTCATTTAGAGATTGTAAGACGCTTTGTAAATTATAGGGCTTTTCTAGCTCAACATTAACTGATAGACTATGTCCATTCTCCACAGGAACTCTAACCGTAGTAGCGGTAACTCCCATCTTGCTGCTTTTAAGAATTTTCTTCGTTTCATCTATCATTTTTCTTTCTTCTTTTGTGTATCCATCATCCATAAAGACATCGATATGTGGTAAGCAATTAAAAGCTATTGGATGTGGGTAGTTTTTAGGTTCTTTTCCCTGGATACCTGCCTTAAGATCATCTACACCAGCCACACCTGACCCTGAAACTGCTTGGTATGTTGAATAAACCACTCTCTTTACTTTAAAAAGGTCGTCTAACACTTTTAGAGGAAGGACAGCTTGAATTGTGCTACAGTTTGGGTTTGATATTATCCCTTTATGACTAAAGGCATCTTCTGGATTAACTTCAGGTACCACTAAAGGTACATCCTCATCCATTCTCCATGCACTGCTATTATCTACCACTACAGTGCCGTTTTCTTTTGCAATTAAAGCATATTTTTTGCTTATCGCCCCTCCTGCAGAAAATAAAGCTATGTCTATATCCTTAAAAGAACCTTCGTTAAGCTCTTGAACAACATGTTCTTTGCCTTTAAACATAACCTTTTTGCCTACAGACCTTTTAGATGCTAAAAACAAAATTTTATTTACGGGAAAGTCTCTCTCTTCTAACACTCTTTTAATGGTTTGACCCACCATACCTGTAGCACCTACTATGGCTAGATTAGCTTCTCTCATTATTGCACCTCCTAAAAATTATATATTCCTCGACAGATTAACTCCGCCGGTCCCGTCATATAAACCTCCTTTTGTAATTGTTTGATTCCAAGCTTGCCTCCAGGAACATGGGCTGTTATGTCATTATCTGTTCCTTTTACCAAAGTAGAAACAACAGCTGTCGCTGCAGCACCAGTCCCACAAGACAGTGTCTGGCCAACTCCTCTTTCATAAGTTACAACCTTTATGTTTTTGTTATCTATAACTTGAGCAAAGTTTACATTAGTCTTTTTGGTGAAAATTGGAGAACTTTCTATATTCTTCCCTTGACGATTGACATCAATGCATTGAAGATTATCTACAAAAACTACACTGTGTAAAGTTCCCATTTTAAGTACAGAAATAAAATAAGACTCTTCTTTAAAAATTAACTTTTTGTTTATTATCCTATTAGATATCAAAACATCTTCTTTTGAAGTTTCAAATTCAGGTTTCCCCATGTTAATAGTAACAAGTCTTGTTAACCCTTCTCTAATAACTAAGTTAACGTCCATTACCCCTGCAAGAGTTTCCACTGTAAAGTTTTTGAAGTCAACTAGTTTGTTATCATAAACATATTTTGCAAAACACCTTATTCCGTTTCCACACATAGGTGCAACTGAGCCATCAGAGTTAAAAAAATCCATTCTAACATCAGCTATATTTGAATTTTCTACTATCATCATTCCATCGGCACCAATACCAAATCTCCTATGACAAACTTTCCTTGCTAAAGTTTCTCTTTCTTTAAGTCTATTTTCCAATCCATTAAATATTATAAAATCATTACCTGTACCTTGATACTTTTCAAAGCGCAAAATACTCTCCCCCATTTACTACAAATTAAAAGCAGTTGCCACAGCATCTACAGCTTTTTGTTTATAGGTTTTGTCTAAAGTATAGGATATGCTAATTTCTGAGGTTGTAACTTGCTGAAATTCTATTTGGTTATCTGCAAAAATTCTAAACATCTTAGCAGCTACACCAGATTGAGTTCTCATACCTGTCCCCACAACAGAAAGTTTTATAATTTCATTATCTTTTTTAATCTCAACGTTGGAGTGCTTTTGAGCAATAACTTCCATTGCTTCTTTTACTGATTTATAGTCCTGGGCAGAGGCCGTAAATGAAAGGTTAACTAAACCTGCTCTTGGCAATGTCTGGCTTATTATGTCAACGCTGACACCTGCTTCTGCTAACAAAGTGAAAACCTCTGCTACATTACTTGATGAATATGGTATGTTTTTTAATGTAACCATTAACACATCGTCAGTTACTGATAATCCTGTTATGCTCCTTTTTTCCACTTTTTTATCCCACTCCTTTATTAAGGTACCAGTGGCATCATTTAAACTTGACGCTACATAAATAGGTACCTGGTAGCTATGTCCAATTTCTACCGACCTACACTCCATTACTTTTGCACCTAAATGAGACATTTCCTTCATTTCTTCATAGCTAATAAAGTTAAGTTTTTTAGCTTTACGATATAACCGAGGATCTACACTGTATATCCCCTCCACATCAGTATAAATTTCACATTTACAACCTAATCTCGCTGCAAAAGCTACTGCGGTAGTATCACTGCCCCCTCTTCCTAATGTAGTGGTTTCCCCTTTTTCATTAACGCCCTGAAAACCAGCTATAATTACAATTTTACCTTTATTTAAATGTTTATTAACAAAACTAATATCAATGTCAGATATTTTAGCATTGCAAAAAATTCCTTTGGTATGCACTCCAGCTTGCTGACCAGTTAAAGCTATAGCATCATATCCAGTATCTTTTAATATCATTGTAAGTAATGATGCAGAAATTTGTTCTCCAGTAGCAAGTAGCATATCCAACTCTCTTTTAGATGGGGATTTACAAGCTTCATTAGAAAGCCCTATAAGATTATTTGTTGTGTCGCCCATGGCGGAGACTATAATTACTATTTTGTCATATATTTTTTTACTTTCTATTATTTTATTTGCTATTGCTCTCATTTTACTAATAGACTCAAGCGAAGACCCACCATACTTCTGTATTACTGTAGTCAATATATGTCCCCTCCTAATCTACTAAATGGACATCATTTTTTACTAGGTCTTCGTATGTCTCACGCTTAACAACAACTTTTGCCTCTCCTTCTTTGGCAAAAATAACAGCTGGTTTAGTAAGCCTATTGTAATTTGACGCCATGCTATAGTTATATGCTCCTGTAGATGATACAGCAACCAAATCTCCTATATTGGGAGTAGGGAGCTTAAAACCTTTACTTAAAATATCCCCTGATTCACAACATTTACCAGTAACTGCAAATTCCTCTTTGCATTTATCATTCATTCTATTCGCTAAGCTAAGTTCATGTTTAGAATCATACAAAGCTGGCCTTATATTATCCGCCATACTTCCATCAACAAAAATAAACTGTTTACCATCATATGTCTTTTTAATGCCACCTACAGTATATAGGGTAGTCCCAGCATTAGCTACTATTGACCTACCTGGTTCAATCAAAATTTTGGGAGGCTCTAGACTTAATGATTTTGATTTTACATATATTTCATCTAATAATCTTTCGAAAAAATTAGGTAAATCTAAAGGAGTGTCTGTATCGGAATAGTAAACACCAAAACCTCCCCCTAAGTTAAGCTCTAAAGTTTTTACCAAAGCTTTTCTTCTAATGGCTTGGATAAAATCTAGCATTACACTTGCAAGCTCTAAAAAAGAGCCTTCTTCAAAGATTTGAGACCCTATATGACTATGAAGTCCTTTAAAGCAAATATCTGGAGATTCATAAATCTCTTTAATAAATGAATATATATCTTCTGCAAAAATACTTTCTCCAAATTTAGAGCTATGCCTAGTAGTACTAATATATTCATGAGTATGTGCAACAATTCCAGGGTTTACCCTTAGCAATACATTTGCTTTTTTACCTAATCGCTTTGTAACTTGTTGTAATAACCTAAATTCACTCTTATTATCTAGGACAATCCTTCCAACTCCACTTTTAACTGCTATTACAAGTTCTGCCTCTGACTTGTTATTACCATGAAAGTATATCCTATTTTTTGGAAATTTAGCTTTTAAAGCTGTATATAATTCTCCCCCAGATACGACATCTAGAGATAGTCCTTCTTCTTCTACAAGCTTACACATTGCTATGTTTAAAAATGCTTTTGAGGCATATATTACTTCTGTTCTTAGCGAATCACTTCTAAAAAAACTCTTATATAATTTACATTGATTTCTAACTTCAGCTTCGTCTACCACATATAAAGGTGTTCCATAGTTTCTAGCCAAAGTAAGACAGTTGCATCCTCCGATTTCCAGTTGACCTTTGTTATTTATTTCCATTGTACCAAATAACTTCATAATCCTACACCCCTTAATAATAAAATTAACAACAAAAAACAGCCGTGAACAAAAGGTTCACGACTGTCTATTAAGCAGCGCCTTTTGCCCACAACGCGAAAAGTTCTCCACCAAAAAGTTGGGCAACCTTCTGGCGACAGTGCTATGCCTATTAAAACATAACCCCAATACATAAATGTATTTCGGCGACGACCCCTTTCCTTATAAAGTACTCTTGGCACATCGCAGCCTCGAATTCGCATCGACTATTTACTTGTATTATATTAGGAATACTAACACAGTATATAATGTAAGTCAAGAACATTTTAACGTTTTAAAGCATTATTTAAACAGTCAGGGCATATATCATGTGTAAATTCCGCTTCTGAGTTTTCTTCAATAAAATTCTCCAATCGATGCCAACTACCTGTTTTTCCCCTTATCTTATTACATGTAGCGCATATCGGAAGAAATCCTTCTAGTTCAATAATTAAAGATATATCTTCTAACACTACTACTGCATAATTTTGCATGTCGTAGTTTAATGGTGCACCACTCACTAATACTTTATAAGTTTTAGCCCTTCCTTGAGAATTTAAAACTAACTTTCCTTTTATTCTATATATGTGTTGACCCCTGAGAGCTTCAATGGCAGCTTTTTTAACAATGCACTTATCACAGTTAGGACCTTCTCCACACCCTTCAGATCTATCAAGTTCAATACAGTCATATGCATCCCCAAACGCCTTAAACTCAGTTTCTCTTTGTTTGCTCCCGAATAATTCTTGGGCAGCATAATTAAGACTATAAACAACATTTCTTTCATCTAAGACAAACGCTGCTATTGGAATACTATTGATTATAGCTTCCACAAACTCAGTTGTCTTGTTAATTGATTTTTTCATATTCCACCTCCCATTAGTTTTTAACAGATTTCGACACTCCTACGTGAAATCCTTCTTTTAAAGAAATGATAAAAGGGTAGACACCTTGTAAATGTCTACCCTTTTATCATTTCTTTTACCTATTAATTTTCTACTTCTGCTTTTAGTTGGGCAAGCTCAGCCTCAAGCTTTTGAAGTTTATTCTTATCCACTTCCTGCCCGTTATCGTCAAATAAGCTTTGAAATTTATCAAGAATCTGAGGAGCTAAGTCTATGAGACGGTCAAATATTGCATTGTTATTAACCGGCAATAAGCGTACCTGGTTATGCCCAACCACTAAAAAGCCTACTGGCTGGACTGACACGCCCCCACCACTCCCACCACCAAATGGAAAAGCATCACTTTCTTTTTCGTCATTTTCAAACTCAGTTCCCCCTGCAGCAAACCCAAATCCAACTTTAGAAATAGGTATAATTACATTGCCATCGGGGGTTTCAACAGCATCTCCTATAACAGTATTTACATCTACCATTTCTTTAATGCTTTCCATAGCGGTTTTCATTAGCCCTTGAATTGGATGATCTGACAAAATTAACACCCCTTAAGTATTTTATTTTAGTTTTTATAAAATTAAACAATAAATATATGCCGACAGTTATAATATAGCCTAATGGAAAAGTTATTATACAGTTTAACTTAGTATTAAAATCACTTTTATTAAATTTCGGCTCAACTGATATTATAGGCTTATTCATTTTAGCAACTTTTACTGCAAAACCTAAAACAGCTGTTTTTAGCTGCCAAAGTACCCCATACATAATACCTGTATTTGCTGCATCTGAAGTCCCAAAGTCTGTATGCCAACTTAATTTTTCTATTTTCACCCACCTTTTACTTAATTTCATAAGTACCCGTGACATTTTTTTTAAGTTTTTCAGTTCGTTTATCAGCAGCGCTACAATCTCTTTTTTAAACCCAAAGCTTTTATGCATATCAAAGTATGGCTTTTTATGAGATCGCTCCATTTCTGCTTCCATTTGCAATTTTTTATTTTTTATAAATAGTTTTGGAATATCTATATTATATCTAATAAGACCCCAAAACAATCTAACACCAACTACTATATCACTCTGCTTAGTGGTATGTTTTATTAATATATTCAATCTAACCGGTGAGATAATAATTATTAAATATAAAAATAACAATGAAAAAAAAATTAGCTTTATCCACGACATAAAAAAGCCACCTTAAAAAACATATTACATTCATTAAAATTATTCTTTCCCTATAAATAATAAAATATTATTTATCAAGTAATAAAATAAAATTTTATCGAAAGAAGCTATACCAGTTAACGGGAAAAAGGCTATCCATAGCATAGGATAGCCTTTTAATTTGAACTTTCTAATATTTTTTAATGTAAAACTTTATAAATATTTTCAAGACGGTGTTGGTAAATCCTCAAGATCCCCTAACCCAAACTGCTTTAAAAATGCTTCAGTAGTTCCGTAAAGGATGGGACGGCCAACACAATCTTTTCTCCCAACTTCTTCTATAAGTTCCCTTGACAACAAAGTAGAAATCGCTCTTTCGACCTTAACTCCCCTAACCTCCTCAACCTCTGCACGGGTAATTGGTTGCTTATAAGCTATTATAGCTAACGTCTCCAATGTAGCATTGGTTAAGTTATTATACTTAGGTTCTTTAAATAACTTTTTTATAAACTTATGATACTGGGGCTTAGAACACATTTGATATCCGCCAGCTACCTCTTTTATCATTATGCCGCCGCTGTTGTTTTTCTTTTCAATAATCTCGTCCATCAACTTATTTACCTGAAGTTGAGTTAACTCCAAGGCTTCTGCAATCTGGTCTATTGTAATTGGTTCTCCAGCTGCAAACAACAACGCCTCTAAGCAGTCGTAGATACTTCCCCTTCGTTCCAATTTTCATCCCCTCTTTTTCTTGCAGTAATAGTTATGTCGCCAAATGACTGGTACTGAGTAACTTTTATCATCTTTATCCTTATTAATTCTAAAATGGCTAGAAAAGTTAAAACTTTCTCTTCCCTAGACAAACAACCTAACATTAACCTTTGAAAACTTAAGTTATTATTTTTAGTTAGTTCCAACTTTATAAAACTCATCTTTTGCTCTATAGTTATTTTTTCTTTTTTTATTTCGTGAGATTTTGGTCGGTCTGGTATGGGAGACCTTTCTAAAGCTTTTTGAAATGCTGAGTACAAATTACTTAACGATAAATTAAGGGGTTCTTTACTATCCTTTAACACTTCCGGAGCTCTAGTATGAAAAGCATTCTGTTTAGCTGCCATCTGTTCTAAAACTTCAGCAACCTCTTTATACCTTTTGTATTCCAATAAACGACGAACTAATTGTTCCCGTGGATCTTCTACTTCTTCACTATCTGGCAATTTTTTTTTGCGATTTGGCAATAGTGAACGTCCTTTTATCTCTATTAAAGTTGCTGCTACAATAAGAAAGTCACTTACCCCTTCTAAATCAAGCTTTTCTAATCTTTCGACATATTTCAAATATTCATCGGTTATTTTAGAGATATTAATTTCACTTATATCCAGCTCTGCTTTTTCAACTAAGTGGAGTAATAAATCAAAGGGCCCTTCAAACTGTTCTAGTTTTACTTTAAACTCCATATACTCTCCTCCTATATAATGCCAAAAACAATAAACCTTAATATACCCTCTATAGTATCGGCTATTGGAATTAAAATCATAGGCAAAGTCCTTGTTACTAAGAGTAGTATTAAAATTAAAGGAGCATACGCTTCCACCTGTTGATATTGCATTCTTGCTTTTGGAGAAAGCATGCTAGATAAAATTTTAGATCCATCTAGTGGAGGTAAAGGTATGAGGTTAAATACCATGAAAAATAAATTCAATCTTGCTAACAACAACAAAAAATTAACTGATATCTGCATTACAGAAATTGCTGAAGGTGATAAAACTATAATTCCACTCATAGTTGCTATGATTCTTACTAAAACAAGTGATACAAAAGCGAGGGTAAGGTTTGCTAAAGGTCCAGCTAAAGAAACTTTAATTATTCCAGCATCTCTATTTCCCTTAAAATTAAAGGGATTTATAGGAACTGGTTTAGCCCAACCAAACCTAACTATAACTAGCATTATAAGACCAATTGGATCAACATGGTCTAAAGGATTTAAAGTAAGCCTTCCCTCTCGCTTTGCCGTAGGATCTCCTAATGAATAAGCCACTCTAGCATGGGCATATTCGTGTACTGTCATAGCTAATAAAACTGCCGGTAAAACATAAAGTATTCCATCTAAAAAACCCAAAATTATCTACCCCTTTCTTTTAGGTCCAAGCTTTTTATATAGTTCAATTCATCATCTTTTGTGTGTATTTCACCATTTAACTTTTGTTGTCTAAGCCTAGATATAATTTTACTATAAACTGGACCAGGTTTTATACCCATTTCTTTTAAGTCATTACCTGTAATTTCAACATCTACCTTATGTAACTCTTCTAAATACAAAAATATTCGATTTTTTAGCAAATCATTGTCTGCTATGGCCATCATGGCACAAAGAGAATGAACACTCAGGCCATTTAATGAATCATAAATTTCAGAAGGATCCAGGTGTTTATTAGATTTTAATTTTTCTATCCTCTCTAATCCTACATCAAAGAAGTTCCTAATAATTATCCTACTACCTTTATCTAAATTAAAGTCCTTAAGGATAATTTCAAAAACCTTTTTAGGATAGCTATTAATTATCACTAATAAATAAACCAAAATGAAATCTTTTTTTTCTAAAATCCCTTTTTCTTTTAAACATACAATTGAATCCATTGTATGTTTAAAATTTTGCTTTAGTTGTTGCGGGTTACTACATTTACCGAAAATATTATCTAAAACTCCTAATTCCAATGCTCTGATTAAAATAACCGATGGATTAGGTTCCAAAACAATAGCTTGAAATTCTTCAAAAATTCTAGTCCCGCTTAATTTTTGCATAACATTATTTTCTAAAGCATTAAGCAAAAATCCCATGGTAGAATCATCCATGTGAAATGAATATCTACTTTCAAACCTAAAAGCTCTAAAAATTCTAGTGGGATCCTCCACAAAACTTAGATTATATAATACTTTTATGCTACCTTGCTCTAAATCTTTACTTCCTTCAAAAAAGTCTAAAAAATCCCCAAATTTATCAGAATTTAACCTAAAAGCTAAAGTATTAATGGTAAAATCTCTTCGATACAGGTCGTGTTTTATTGTTGTTTCTTCCACTTCAGGCATTGCTGCCGGAAAGGGATAAAACTCCATCCTAGCTGTAGCAAAGTCGATTTTCATTCCATCTTTTAAGGTTATTGTTGCAGTTCCAAACTTTTGATACTCTTTTATTTGCCCACCTAAGTATTTAACTATTTTTCTGGCAAAAGAAATTGCATCTTGTTCCACCACAATATCTATGTCATGGTTAGGCACTCCTAGTAGTAAATCTCTAACAAATCCACCAACAGCATAAACTTTAAAGCCCTCTTTTTGAGCTTTTTGACCTATAAGCCACAACAGTCCTTGAATCTTTTTAGGAAGTCGCGTATTTATAACCTCCATTAAATTCTCACTTGGCTCTGCCATGCTATAGTCGCTAAAAGTATACAACGGTTTATGCCACCTAGGGGCTTGGCTACCATGTATCACTTTAAGAACGTCAGTCCGTGTTATTATTCCAATCATCTTTTTGCTATCATCCAATACCGGTAACCTTCCAATATCATATTGGGTAAGTTTCTGCCTTACTGTTTTGAGACTAGTTTTGGGTGAAGTAGTTATTACATTAGTTGACATAAACCCTTTAACTGGTGCATGGGTTAACTCATGATGTATAGCTTTATCAACATCTGTTCTTGATATAATCCCTAACAAATTATCATTCTCAACTACAGGCAACCCTGTATGACCATATCTTAGCATGATACGGCTTGCTTCTGAAATAGATACATCAGGACCAATAGTTTTAACAGGTTGAGCCATTACATCTGCTGCAGTTAATGGTGACGGCAACTTATTCAACAAAGCTATAAATTCTTGCCTTATTGCTGCCAAGTCCTTATCTTTAACTGTAGCTGCAGCAGATTGGGGATGGCCACCTCCCCCCATTTCTACAATAGGTTTAGAAATAGGTAAGTTTTCGTTAAAACTCCTGCCTATTATATGTATTCGGTCTATCATTTTTACTAACGTAAATACTGCATCTACATCCTCGATTTTACCTAGTTTATGGGTTAGCTCTCCAACTCCTCCAATAAATTCATCTAATGAAGCTGTGCACACCACAACATTCCAACCATTAAAATCTAAGTTCTCCATATTATCCATTAAGGTCTCTAATAAACTTTTTTGGTTCTCTGTCAATGGCTTAGATATAAATTGACTTATAAAAGATAGCTTAGCACCTTTTTCCAGCAAAAAAGCTGCTGCCTTTAAATCCCTAGAAGTTGTTTGGGCAAAAGATAAATTTCCAGTGTCTTCATAAATGCCCAGTATCAAGGAAGTTGCTTCGAAAGAAGATATATCTACACCCTTTTCCATAAGCTCTTCTGTTAGTATAGTAACTGTAGCACCTACCTCCTCAACTCTCCACTGTGGCTTCTTCCCTTCTAATATAGGATGATGGTCATACACCATAATATCAACTTCTTTTTGTATAAGTCTAGATAAAGAACCTATTCTTTTAGCTGAGGCGGTATCAACAATTATTAATTTATCAATTTCTTTGTCATTTATATCAGAGGGTGCTTCAAATTTAAGAACATCTTTGTGTAAAGAGATATATTCTTTAACATTTCTTTTAACTTTCCCTGGCAATACCATTTTCGTGTTAGGATATAGTTTTGTGCATGCTATCATTGATGCAAGTCCATCAAAGTCTGTATTTACATGAGTGGTTACTATATTCACATGTACTACCTCCAAATTTATGTAACATCTAGCATATAAATTATAACACATTGCCAGTTGCCTTAAAAGCATTCTAATAAGCGAACTTTAATCAGCAAGAATTTTTCCTCAGCCGATTGTTTATTAATCATCCAATTAACTTGCGATAAACCAAAAGTCTAGCAATGCTTTATTACATTGCTAGACTTTTTTAACTACTTATTTTTTGTTGTTCTGTTGGCTGGTGATATTTTTGACACTTATCACCCCAACTCCCTACTATCAATCCATTTCTTTTTAGGTTAACAACTTCACAATTATTACCACAGTCGCTACAATTAAAAGACGATGGTGTAAAATCATCATCAATAGCTTCTAACCCAAAAAACTTAGATTTACTAGGACGCTGAATGTTAGCTAAATGAGCTGAACCAAAAGCCCCCATGACATCATAGTGAGTGGGAATTAATATCTTTTGTTCTAGTTCTTTTTCAAAAGCAGAAACAATTCCTGGGTTAGCTGCTACCCCTCCTTGAAACATAATGGGAGATTTTATTTCTTTACCCTTGCCTAAATTGTTTAAATAATTTCTCACTAAAGAAGTACAAAGGCCCGCCAATATATCAGCTATGCTATTTCCCAATTGCTGCTTATGAATCATATCAGATTCAGCAAATACAGAACATCGACCTGCTATCCTTAGTTCAGTGGTTGATTCTAATGCAATTTTCCCAAAATCTTCAATTGAAATTCCTAAACGTGCCGCCTGCTGATCTAAAAATGATCCTGTTCCTGCGGCGCAAACACTGTTCATGGCAAAATCTGTTACTATAGAATCGTCGAGTATAATTATTTTAGAATCCTGCCCTCCGATCTCAATTACAGTTTTAACATCTTTATCATGCTTTAAAGCTCCTACAGCATGGGTTGTTATCTCATTTTTTACAACATCAGCTCCCACCATAGCTGCAGCTAGTTTTCTTCCACTTCCAGTGGTGCCAACCGAAAGAACAGGATTATTTTTTATATATTTTTCTACTGCTTCAAAGCCTTTTTTAACTGCTTGAATAGGCTTTCCTTGTGTTCTTATATATTCTTTAGCTAACAGGTTCTGCTTTTCATCTAACACCACTATGTTGGTTGATACTGAACCAACATCTATACCTATTATGACCCCATTACCCATAAGGCTTCACCTCTTTCGTTTTGTAATTTCTTTTGATAAATCAAATCAACAAAAGCTTCTAGCCTTGTATCAATACCAGCTTGAGCTGAGTGTTCATCCATTGATAGAGTTAGTACTGGAATTTTTTTGTCTTTTGATACTTTGGTTATTATCCCTTGAGCAAGGATTTCTGGAGTACAAGTAAATGGATATACCTGTATCACCCCATCAAAACCTTGTTGGCTCGCTTGTACAGTCTGTGCAACAGTTTCTTGACCATGGCCCCCTACCATTTGACTCAAATAAGATTTTGCTGTTTTTTCAGTTTCTTTTTCTTTAAGTATAGGTATTATATCCTTAACTACATGGCCATCAAACCATTCACCTAAGTATATAGTTCTTTGAACTTCAACACCTAGTGCTGCTAACTTTTTTTCTATATATAAATTAGCTGCCGGTTCACAAACCAAATATATTTCTCCCAACAGTTTTATTTTCACCTTAGGTGTGACTTTTTGAAATTTATACAACTTATCTGCGTAATGTTGATATATTTCCTTCAATGATTTAACTTCCCTTACTGGCTCCACTTTTTGTACGAACTCATTAAATAGTTTAAAACTTTTAATCTCTCCTACTTCTTTTGGTGCAGTTTCTAAAACTAACTTATGCATTTTATCTATGTACTTCTGTTTGGTCAAAACTATGTAAACATATTTCATTACAGTGTGCCAAGGTGTTTTCTTTTTTAAACTTTTGATAGTATGATAAGCTTGTTTAGGATGTCTACTAGGCGGTTCTATAATAAATGAATCAAACTTGTAGCCCATCTGTGTCAAAGCACCTTTTTGTAAATATCCATAGTAACCAAACCGGCACGGCCCAACTCCTCCTGCCATAAGTATACTATCCGCCCCACTATCTAAAGCTTCAATAAAACTTCCTGTAGTTATTTTAAGGGGAAAACAGGCTAACTCAGGTGAGTTTTTTGTGCCTAATGATATAGTTTTTTCTGTAATATCTGGTGGCTTAATAACATCATGCCCCATCCATTTCAGAAGATTACCTATAGCTACATGGCTGGTTCCAAACCTTGGGAAGGTTATGCCCATATTTTTTCCCTCCTTAAAGTTAAAAGATCCATAAAAGCTTCCAGACGCGTTATAAGCCCAGCTTCAGCGCTGTGCTCATCTAATGTCAAATATAATATAGGGATTTGTTTCCTTTTTTTATAATGTTGTTCAATTATTTCAGTTATAAATGAGTGAGGACCACATCCAAAAGACGTGACTACTATTATCCCTTGTACTTCTCCTTTTTCCATTGAGCTTATTGCTGCTGCCGCTATCTGTTCTCCATAGCTCCAAAAAAGCGGTTTAGGAAGCAAATCTCTTCCCATGTTAAGTTCATTTTCTGTATAGTCCTCAACAGTTTTTACATTGGCATATTTTTTAGTTTTTTCTAAAATTGCCAAATTCAACCCTGGGTCATATATATTATAGCTATGACCTAGCACAGCAATATTTAGTTCTTTACCCATTAGTTTAGGTTTATTTCTTTTTTCAGGTTTAACTTTAAAAAGGGCTTCTTTTACTTTAAACGGTTGAATTTTCAACTCCTTACCTAAATCCATACAAAACTTCTTAATACCATTTTTAGTTCTTAAATCTATTGTAGGAGAGATCAACGGTGGCAAATGAGGCATTAAGCTTGTACAATACTCTGGCAAACCTAAAAATTTAGGACAAATATACTTATTTCTTTCAATGGAAACAACCCTAGGCATAAATATTGCGTCTGCTCCATTATTTGCCAGATAATCTAAATGCCCTAGCCCTGCCTTAACAGGCAGGCATGCTTCGTCAATTGAAAAACTGTTTCCCTTTTTTATTAAACTTTTACTTGTAGGAGGAGAAACTAATAAGTTTACCTCTAATAAATCAAAAAAACTTTCAAGTTTTTCTGCTACATTATAATACAGGAGAGTTCTTGGAACCCCTATTAACTTACTTTTCATACTTACCTCCTAAATCTTTTTTACTATTAAGCTTTATAATTTCCTCGATAGCTTTTATTGTTACAGGGACCCCTTCGTGAATTGAGTCCTGGCCACACATTTTACCAATATCACCTATTCCAATTATGTTTTTAATCCCTAAACTCTCCAAATTTTCTACTGTATCACCATAAATCTTATCATCTGCAAGCTCTATTCCTTCCTTATCCACTCCTAAAGACACAAAGTCACCAGTCATTGTAATTGATTTATCAGGCTTTATCGGTTCTACTGCAGGGCTATTGGATGCTACTGCCAGAGCACCTATTATTTCTATACCATCCTGGGTTGTCAAATACTCTGTGACTCTCTCACCCTTTCCCTGCCCAGCTTGGCCTCTATCATCAACCATAACTATAACTGTGGAGCCCTTACTTTGTTCTATTAGTTCTTTTATTTCACTACCCCTGAGTTCTGTAGGGTTGCCAGCTGAAGCTGATATACATCTTAGTTCTAATTTCTGCGCTGCTAATTCTACACAGGATTTGGCTACTGTATCACCATCGGTTACTAAAATCACTCTTTTTGTCAATTAACTGCCTCCCAAAATTGAATAATCTGTATACGTTTGCAAAACTTTACAACACTTGACATAACAACTTTTTATAATTTCCTAATATTATTTGAAACAATAGCAAAGTTAAATTTTTTATAAAATAGCAATTTTCCATTTTTAATAAAACTGGTTGCTTATATTTCGAAAATATAAAGACATTATAGAATTAATTAGTTCAACTAATATAAACTTAAATTCTCATAAATAATATTGGATATTATATCCATAAAGGTGCCTTTTATCCCTTTGCATCAAAAAACAATGCAAAAAAGAAAGCAAAAATAATAGCTGATGTGATACCAGTACTAGTTAACTCAAACATACCAGTTAACACACCTACTATGCCTGTACTAGCTGCTTCAGACATTGCACCTTGTGCTAATGAATTGCCAAAAGAAGATATAGGAATACTAGCCCCAGCGCCAGCAAAGTCAATGAAAGCTGGGTATATCCCTAAACCACCAAGGATTCCACCTGCTACGACAAATCCAGATAAAATGTGCGCAGGTGTAAAAGGAGTTAAATCCAATAATAGTTGCCCAATTACGCATATTGCGCCACCAACTAAAAAAGCAATTAAATATTCCATTTACATGTCCTCCTTTTTCTCAATAATTACACCATGAGCGATGGTTGGAATAGAGTTCCCTTGCTGATAGGAGGTGGGGCTATGCAGGGAGCCTGTTGCCACTATAATGATTTTCTTATACTCATTTTGTTTTAAATAATATCCTAAAGTCATTAATGCTGAACAAGAGCATCCACTGCCTCCTGAGAGAGCTGAAGGGTCATCTCCATAAATTTCAGCACCACAGTCCATATAATTAGTTCCTAAAAAATATCCTCCTTCATTCAATAAATCCTTTAAAATTTTGCTTCCAACTTGACCCAAATCACCTGTTAATATTAAATCAAAATCTTCAGGGTTTTGGTTTGTATCATCAAAAATATTTTTTAAAGTATCAGCAGCAGAAGGAGCCATAGCACTGCCCATATCATATGGGTCTTTAATTCCCTTATCATAAACTTTGCCTACAGTAAAATGAGTAATAGACGGTCCTTTTTTCTTAACTTCCAGCACTGTACTACCAGCTCCGGTCACGGTGTGTTGAGCATACCCAGGTACTTGACCTCCATATTCTGTTGGAAACCTATATTGTCTTTCTACAGCAGCATAATGACTGGAAGTGGCTGTAACTACTCTTTCACCACATCCCGACTCTAGGAAAATAGAACCGACTATAAGGCCCTCTACAAAGGTGGAGCATGCTCCAAACAAACCTAGAAAAGGGATACTCAATTCAGCAGCAGTAAAATTTGACGTAATAATTTGGTTCAATAGATCCCCAGCTATAAATACATCCACATCATTGTTGGTAAACTTTTTACAATCAAGAGCTTTTTCAATTGCATCTTTCATTAATTTTTTTTCTGCTTTTTCAAAGCTTTTCTCTCCGCATGTTAGCTCTGAATATGATAAATCAAAATGTTTACCATAGGGCCCTTTTTTCTCTTTTGGTCCAGTTACAGTAGCAGAAGATACGATATTTATCGAAGAATCAAGTTTATAAGTATATTTGCCTATTTTTTTTGCCATAGAGAGTCTCCTCCTATAAAATAGCTGAAATTAGCCCAATAATAAATGCAGTAACTACACCAAAAACAATAACAGACCCCGCTAATGAAAACATTTTTCCCCCAACACCAAGCACAAAACCTTCTTTCTTAAATTCTAATGCTGAACTTACCATAGAGTTTGCAAAACCTGTTACAGGAACAGCAGTACCAGCTCCAGCAAATTTGGCAATTCTATCAAAAAATCCGAGGGCAGTAAGTAAGCCTGCCAAAAAAATTATAGTTGCAACAGTAGGATTAGCAGCGTCTTGTTGAGAAAAACCAAAAACATTAACATAAAAATTTTGTATAGCTTGACCTATAGCACAAATAAGTCCTCCAACCCAAAATGCGTTAACACTATTTTTTAGTAACGGAGTTTTGGGGTGTTGGCTTTTTGCATATTGAGCAAAGGTTTGCTTTTTTTGTTTGTTTTTTTTGTTTTTTGACATAAGCCCTCCTTTATTATTTCGGATTTAAAGAAAGTTAGCGCCAAAGCAAAGTTGGCGCTAAGCTATAACCTACCTATCGATCACCGGAAATGCCACCTTAACATTTGCTTTATATTCTACTAATTTACCATTTTCCACCCTAGCAGTTAGGTTTAATACTTCCACTCCAGAAATTCCATCTATACTCTTTGCCGATTTTGCCACTGCATTTTGAATGGCATCCTCCCAGCTTTTGGGGGATTCGCCTACAAGTTCTATTACTTTTGTAACTGTGTCTATCATTTTAATCCTCCTAAATTTATTGTATTTGAGGTAGCAACCAATAAAGAAGTGAACCTATTGTTTTCCCCAAAATTAGAGCAACCAATAAGGCTCTAACATAGGATATTAACCCTAGTCTAAGGGCTATTATTGGTAAAACATTGAGCACTTCAGTTAAAGCAGCAGTTAACATCCCAACAAAAACACCCATAAGTAGCCCTAAAAAAATAGCGATAAAGCTAGGCAGGAACATCTCTAAATCCAAAACAGTTACTAAGGTGCCCATTACAGCGCCAAAAGTTATTGCTGTTTCTAAGACTACTTTTTGCTTTATTCTTAGAAGCTGTGCTAATCTTGGAATTACATCTAATACAGTTAAGAAAGCTGCTAAAGAAGTACCCACTATAACTCCACTTGAAATACCAATAAACCCAAAGATTAAATGCTGACTTATGATACTAATCATCTTTTTTTGTGCTTGCTTCTTTAGTGAGGTACTTATTGACATTCTGATTGTACAAAAACATCTCTACCTCTAAAGGACTAGGCTCCTGCCTTTTTTTAATCTTCCCAATATGGTTAAAAAATATAACCATACCTAAACCTATACCTAAAGAGTAAGGTATCTGCAAAAGTAACGGATGGGGCTCATTCTCCCCAGTCAACAAATGAAATATTTGTCTATGAACAAGGGGCATACTTACATCAGCATGAAAACTCATGATTGCAAGTCCAGAGCCTATAAATATAATCAACCAAGCCACAACTAAAGCTATTATATGCCTTCCCTTTAGGCCTTTGATTTTTTTAGAAACCACCTCTACAATAATTCCGTCTTTTCCTAATAAATCAAAATGCAGATCTGGATACTCCACAATTAATTGTTGTATTATATCTAAAGCAGATATAATTTTTATACCTGAGGTACTTGTGTTTATTTCGATTGGAAACTTTAAAAGTTCTTCTTTCTTTTTCGACTCAGCCATAACTATATCTGCTATATCTTCAAGGTATACTGTCTGATTTTTTACAACGGTTATTCTTTCCTTGTAATGTATATATACTAGCACCGATAAATCACCAAACTTTCATATAGGCTAACTCTTTTTACATCATTAGGCAAATCTTCTTCTGAGGGGCTGGTTCTATAAAAATAAAACAAAAAGGTTAAAGCTAAAACTAAAAAAATTGAGATCATTATCCAGTACCATCTACTTATTAACACCTAATTCACCTCCCAATATTTTTAGTATTCCTTAAAAACAAAAAAGGTATAACATCAGCAAAAAATCGCTGGTTATACCTTTAATCTATTGAGCAAAATCTTTTAGTTTTTTTATTATTTTTTTTTCTAGCCTGGATACTTGAACTTGTGTCATATCTAAAGTCTGTGCTATTTGGCTTTGGGATTTTTCTTTAAAATATCTTAAAATAATTACTTTTCTTTCTAACTCATTTAAAGATGTTAAAATTTCTTTTAAAAAGAGCTTATTGTCAAACTTTTTAGCAAACTGATTATCTTTAAGTTGATCCTTTAAGAAAAAACCTTCTTCCTCACCAACAGGTTGCTCCAAAGACTGAATAGGTTGAAGGGCGTCTAACGCCACCACCACTTCTTCTACTGATAACTCCATATGCTTTGCAATTTCACTGACCTGTGGGGTTCTTTTTAGTTTTTGTGTTAGTTCTTCTTGTGTTTTTTTCACCAGTTGTGATTGACTCATTTGCTTCCTGCTAATTTTTATAGGGTTGTTATCCCTAAAATACATCTTAATTTCACCTATAATTTTTGGAAAGGCATAGGTGGAAAAACTAACATTCTGCTTAAAGTCAAAAGAGTCAATAGCCTTTAATAACCCAATACAGCCAATTTGAAATAAGTCATCAGTGTCATAGACTCCCCTATACCTTTCTACCACTTTACCAACAAGTCTTAAGTTATGATTTATCAGTTTTTCCCTTGCCACTTCATCTCCTTTTTCATACCGTTCAAATAACTTCTCTACTTCTGTTTTTGAAAGTAGAGGATACTGGTTAGCTCTGTTAATATTCCAGTGCATATTAACAACCCCTTACTTCTCAGTAGTTGAGGGAACAATCTTTTTACGCATAGTGATTTGAGTTCCAGATCCGGTTTTAGATAAAATTTCTACCTCATCCATAAAATTTTCAATTATCGTAAACCCCATACCTGATCTCTCCAACTCTGGTTTAGATGTAAATAAAGGTTCCCTTGCCTTTTCCACATCTTCTATACCCCGCCCAGTATCCTTTACTTTTATTTCTACTGTATTAGCAGTTATTTTTGCTGAAATATATAACTCACCCATTTCATTTTCATACCCATGAATAATAGCATTTGTCACCGCTTCAGAAACTGCGGTTTTGATATCATTTATTTCCTCCACAGTTGGGTCTAGCTGAGAGGCAAAACTTGCTATAGTTACCCTTGCAAAAGACTCATTTTTTGATAAGCTTGGTATTTTTAACTCCATATAGTTTTCCAACTAATATTCCTCCTTTACTGCACTTTTAGCTGAGTTTAAGTCAGGATAGCACTTTATTATTTTGTCCACTCCTGACAAGTTAATTACTTTTTTTATGTTTGGTCGCAAACCACTGAGAATTAAATTGCAGTCTTTAGCACTTAACTCTTTGTACCTACCTAAGATTACACCAAGACCAGAGCTATCCATAAATTTTAGTTTTTCACAGTCAATTATTAAGTTAGATGCTAGGTCTTTCTCAATTTCTTTTTTCAGTTTTTCTCTAACTTTCCCTCCAGTATGATGGTCCAATTCTCCATCAACAACGGCAATAATACAGTTGTTCTCATAAATAAATTTTATATTCAACTTTCTCCCCCCATGTTATCTTGTTAAAAATACATTTCGCCAAAAACTATTTTTTTCCTGCTAATTAACATTCTCTTTAACAAAAAAGACTTGCTTTAAAAGCAAGTCTTATCTAACAGTACGCAAAAGTTCTTTTAAAGATCTTCCAAACAGTTGCATTGTGCCAGCTTCATCAACTTCTTTTTCTACAGTTAGATCAATTTTTTCTATCACAGTGCCATCCCTTAAAACTTCTATAACCCCCACTTTTTCCCCTTTAGCTATAGGTGCGTCTATCCGCTTAGGTACATTTATTGAGGTGGTAATTTCACCTTCTTGCTTTTTGTCTAAAAGCACAGATATTTTTTCTTCTGTTTTGAGGTCTACTTCAGTAACACTTCCTTTTTCTACCTCAACTGTTTTGATCACTTCACCTTGCTCATAGATATTTTGGGTTTTATAATTCGCAAAACCATAATTCAGTAACTGGTTAGTTTCTTTCAACCTTTGATCCGGTGAAGGAGATTTTAAAATTATAGCCAAAAATCTTGTATCTTCACGTAATGCCGTTGCCGATATACAATATCCTGCTTCTGTTGTCCACCCTGTTTTAAGTCCATCAGCCCCGGGATAATTTGTCAAAAATTTTAAGTTTGTATTAGATAGGTAAACATCTCCTAAAAATTCTGTATCCCATTGAACTGTTGCCCATTCATGTACTTTGGGATATTTTAATAGTTCCCTTGACATTAGAGCTACATCATATGCCGTGCTTAAATTTTCTTTTTCATCAATGGGTAATCCTGATGGATTTAAAAACTCTGTGTTTTTCATACCTAGTTGATTAGCTCTTGTATTCATGTCATCAACGAAACCTTCTACACTGGTAGATACATGTTCTGCGACTGCTACTGAAGCATCGTTTGCGGAACCAGCAGCAACAGCAATTAATAAATCTTCAAAAGAAATCTCTTGTCCTTTTTCCAAAAATATTTGAGAGCCACCCATTTCTGAAGCTCTTTGACTTGCGACAACTGTATCTTCAAGACTAACCCTACCCTCTTCAATAGCTTCCATAGCTAACAATAAAGTCATAACTTTTGTAATTGATGCTATGGGAAACTGCTGATGTGCTTCATGTTCAAAAACTACTTTCCCTGTTGTAGGCTCCATTAACAAAGCTGCTTCACATTCCAACTCAAACTCCTGACTTGAAGCAACTTGGGTTCCACTAAAACAAAGAAAAACTATCAGAACACCACTTAAAATTTTCCTCATAAAAAATTTGCCTCCTATACTCAATATCACTATTATATTTCCTCAATTTATTTAAAAAAATCCATGAAAAATTATTTAAATAAAGTGGACCATAATCAGTCAAAGTTTGCACCCCTCCCCTGCTGTTTTTTAGTTCAACCAATATGTAACTGTTGAGTTTTGAGGCGATGTATAAAAAAATCCCCCCTAACTCTTATACCGTTAGAGAGGAATTATGCTATTTTTTTATACCTTCTTTAGTTACAACTCCATAAATCAATGGCTCTTTTTCCACTTTGGTAGGAGTAACGTGAAAGCTATCGATAGTTCTTTTTTCAATATTTGAGTTTAATTTGTCTTCATTAGAATAAATTGTAGCTATATGTTCACCTTTTTTAATTCTATCTCCTTGCTTTTTATGAACTTTTATACCAACACTGTGATCAATAGAGTCAGTTATAACTGCTCGTCCTGCTCCCAACATCATGGCTATTTTACCCAGTTCTTCTGCTTCAATTTTTGATATATACCCTTCTGCAGGGCTTTCTAATTGATGCTTATATTGGGCTACAGGTAACAAGTCATAGTTATCGACAACCCTAGAATTTCCACCTTGCCCTGCAATAAATTCTTTCATCTTATCTAATGATTTTCCCTTTTCTATAACTTCTCTTACTTCATTCTCTGCTAATTTATTGTTATCAAAAATCTTTGCAATTACCAGCATATGCCCTGCTACAGTAATACAGAGATCAGTTAAGTCTTTTGGCCCCCTCCCCTTTAAAGTTTCAAATGCTTCAATAACTTCAAGGGAATTTCCAATAGCTTCACCTAAAGGTTGGTTCATGTTGGTCACTAGAGCAATGGTTTCTTTATCCAAGTGATTTCCAATGTCAACCATTTCTTCCGCCAACTTAAATGAGTCGTCAATTGACTTCATAAAAGCACCGTCACCTGTTTTAACATCTAGCACTATTCCATCAGCTCCAGCGGCCAGCTTTTTGCTCATTATAGAACTTGCAATTAAAGGGACGCTATCAACTGTCGCTGTCACATCTCTTAAGCTATACAGTTTACCATCAGCAGGAGCTAGTTTAGCAGTTTGACCCATAACAGCTACTTTATTTTTATTTACCTTTTCTATAAACTCTTTGCTTGTAAGGTTAATATTAAACCCCTCAATAGATTCTAGTTTATCTAGAGTGCCTCCTGTATGACCTAACCCCCTACCAGACATTTTAGCAAAAGGTGCGCCAAAATATGCAATAATAGGAGCAATAATCAAACTAACGGTATCACCAACTCCGCCAGTAGAATGCTTATCTACTTTAATCCCCTCTATTTTAGAAAAATCTATTTTATCGCCAGAGTTTATAATACTTTCAGTCAAGTCCGCAGTTTCTCTAGAGGTCATCCCTTGAAAAAAAACGGCCATAGCGAATGCGGAAATTTGGTAGTCAGGAATTTCTCCGTTATTATAGCCTGATATTAAAAATTCAATCTCAGCCTTGGTTAACTCTAACCCTTGCCTTTTTTTATAAATTATATCATAAGCACGCACTATATCTTCACCTCCTTTAGCCAACCTTTAACAAGATCAATAAATTTTGGTCTTGTTTCAGTTGCTATTTTAACTACTTGTTCATGGGTCGGGGGATGTAAATTATCGGGTATAGCCATATCTGTTATACAGGATATCCCCAACACTTTTAACCCTAAATAATTGGCAACTATAACTTCAGGTACAGTTGACATGCCAACAGTATCAGCCCCTAAAGTAATTAACATTTTTAACTCTGCCTTCGTTGAATAACTAGGGCCAGTTATAGGTGCATAAACACCTTTTTGTATGTTAACTCCTTGGCTATCAGCAACTTTCTCTAAAAGTTTTATAAAATCTTTATTGTATGCCTCGGACATATCCGGGAATCTTGGCCCAAGCTGTTCAAAGTTAGAACCTATTAACGGGTTAGTCCAATAGGTGTTAATATGATCTTCGATAACCATCAAATCTCCAGCAGAAAATTTTTCACTTAACCCCCCACATGCATTAGTTGCTACTAGTACTTGAATCCCAAGTTCTTTCATTACATAAACAGGAAATGTAACTTCTTGCATTGTATAACCTTCATAGTAGTGAAATCTTCCTTGTAAGGCAACAACAACCTTCCCTTCAAGCTTCCCAATTATTAACTGTCCAGCATGGCCCTCAACAGTTGATTGAGGAAAGTAAGGAATATCAGTATATTTTATTTTAACAGAGTTTTGAATTTCATCAGCTAACTTTCCTAACCCAGATCCTAATATTAGTCCCACTTCAGGAGTATAGTTGGTTTTAGATTTAATAAATCTCCCCGCTTCACTTATTCTTTCTAATAAATTCATAGTACCCCTCCTTACATTTGATTTAAAATTTCTTTTACCAACTTAATAAAATCTTTTCTTACTTTTTGAGTAACTTCAATCACCTCTTTGTGATCAAGTTTTACATCTAATATTCCTGCAGCCATATTAGTTATGCATGATATGCCCAAAACCTCCATACCACAATGAACGGCAACTGTTACTTCAGGAACTGTTGACATGCCAGCTGCATCTGCACCTAATTTGCGACACATTTTAATTTCTGAAGGCGTTTCATAATTTGGACCTGAAAAGCCTGCATAAACGCCCTTTCTGAGGTTAATATCTAGCTTCTGAGCTGCATCGTCAGCTATTTTTTTGAGCTCAGGATTGTATGCTTGTGACATATCAGGAAACCTAGGTCCTAGGTGATCTAAATTTTTTCCAATTAGCGGGTTGCTTCCTGTTAGGTTAATATGATCTTCAATTAGCATAAGTTGTCCTACTTTAAAATCCTTATTAACCCCACCAGCTGCATTAGTAATTATAACTTTTTCGGTTCCCAAAAGGCGCATAACTCTAACAGGTAATGTAAGTTCTTGTTGTCTGTAACCTTCATAAAAATGGAACCTTCCCTGCATTGCAATTACATTTTTTCCTCCTAACCGACCTAAAACTAATTGCCCCGCATGTCCACTAACTGTAGAAACAGGAAAGTTGGGAATTTCTGAGTAAGGAATTTTTACCGATTCCTCTATTTCCTCCGCTAGTACTCCTAGCCCAGACCCTAAGATCAGCCCGACTTCAGGAACAAAATCAATCTTATCAGCTATAAATTGTTTTGCTTGTTGTAACTTCACCATTTCCTCCATAACATCATCTCCCTTAATCTAATATACTATTTCCAGAGAAATCTTTTTCTAAAGAAAAAATTTCTGATAGCGTTTGAGCGACATCTGTAAATCCTTCTCTAACTCCTAGATCCTTAGGAACATGATTTTTTCCATATACCAGCAACGGTGCATATTCCCTTGTATGATCTGTTCCTTGATGGGTGGGATCACATCCGTGATCAGCAGTTAAAATTAGCAAATCATCTTCCTTAAGATATGCAATAAGGTCATTAATCATTCCATCAGCCTCTTCTAAAGCTTTTGCATATCCTTTCACATCATTTCTATGTCCATACAACATATCAAAGTCAACTAAGTTTAACATGATTAGCCCACTGTTGTTTTCTTTAATTTTGTCTAAGGTTATTTCTAATCCTTCAGAATTAGATTTTGATTTATAGGATTTAGTTATCCCCAACCCAGCATAAATGTCATTTATCTTACCTATTCCTATAACTTCTTTTCCATGACTTTGAAGGGTCTGTAAAACAGTCTCTTCAGGTGGCACCAAAGAATAATCCTTTCTATTTGCTGTCCTTTGAAACTCTCCATTTTTCCCGATAAAGGGTCTTGCTATAACCCTCCCAACGCCATGTTTACCCTGAAGCATTTTACGAGCAATAGCACACATATCATAAAGTTTCTCTAAAGGAATAACCTCTTCATGAGCTGCTATTTGAAAAACACTGTCTGCGGAAGTATAAACAATAGGATAGCCTGTTTTCTGATGCTCAGCCCCTAATTCTTCGATAATTTTTGTTCCTGAAGCCACTTTATTTCCTAAGGTCTTTGTCCCTATTTTTTCTTCAAACTCTCCTATAATCTCTTGCGGAAAACCATCAGGGTACACAGGGAATGGATGCTTCAACACTACACCAGCCATCTCCCAATGCCCTGTAGTTGTGTCTTTACCAGGAGACTTTTCATCCATTTTTCCATAAGATGCTAATGGATGCTTTTGTTCTTTAACTCCTTGTATAGGATGGATGTTTCCTAGCCCTAGTTTCTCTAGCGTGGGTACATTTAGACCTCCAACTTCTTTCGCAATATTAGCTAGAGTATTTGCCCCCTCATCATTGTATTGATCAGCGTCAGGTAAAGCTCCAATACCAACGCTATCCAGCACTATTAATATTGCCCTATTTATTTTCTTCATATTTTTTCCTCCTTTTAGGTTTGTAGACGTCTTACATCTTCTTATAAAAAAAGAGACTAAGCTCTAGGGTGAAATTCTTTATGCACTTGCTTTAGTCTCTTTTGTGTAACATGGGTATAAACTTGAGTTGTTGAAATGTCTGCATGACCCAACATTTCTTGCACCGAACGAAGGTCTGCACCATTTTCCAAAAGGTGAGTTGCAAAAGAATGTCGCAAAGTATGGGGTGTTATATCAGCATGTATATCCCCTTGTTTAGAATACTTTTTTAATATTTTCCAAAAGCCTTGTCGTGTTAACCTATTGCCATGAAAGTTAACAAAAAGTGCTTGTTGGTTTATATTCTTTATAAGCTTCCCCCTTGAATTCTCTATGTACATCTTTAAATATTCTATTGACAGCTTACCAAGGGGCACTATTCTCTCTTTAGATCCTTTCCCAAAACATTTTAAAAAACCTAAGTCTAAATTTACATCATTTATATCAAGGGCAATCATTTCAGATACCCTCAACCCTGTGGCATACAATAGCTCCAGCATTGCCTTATCTCGAATTCCAGATTTATCATTCAAATCTGGTTGATTAAGAAGAGTTTCAACTTCTTCTGTAGAGATAACCTTAGGCAGTTTTTTATCTATCTTTGGTGAATCTAGATCAGAAGCAGGGTCTTTTTGTAACAAGTTCTCAAAGTTCAAATAACTAAAAAAAGATCTAATTGAAGCTAAGTTTCTTGAAACAGTAGACGAAGCCATCCCCAAGGTTTGAAGTTCTAAAAGATAACTTATGATTTGCTGCCTCGTTATATCTTTCCAACATGAGAAACCTTGTTTATTTAAAAAAGTCATAAACTTGTTTAAATCCCTTTTATAGCTTTCTAAAGTATTGTCTGCTAAGCCTCTTTCCACCTTTAGATAATCTAAATAATCAGCTACTTGTTCTTTCATTATACCCCCCCTATACTAATTTACTTTTTTATTTTGTTAATAACCTTTTTAAAAATCTTCTGACTAAACTTTATAAAAGGAATAGGATCTTTAACACTCCATATTGCATAGGCTTTCCTGTGTTTTAAAGAAACCAATATGTCTTTTAAAGATAGTTGACCTGTTTTTAGATAATTCCTTATAGCCAAAATATCTTCATATGCATACCAAAAGTGAACATTTGTATCATCTTTTATTGCCTTAGGTTTTAGTGGTTCCCCCACCAAATCTTTGTACATAATATAAGGCATATTTAAGTCAATTTTTTGTAGCAATACGTCAAAGTTTGTTAATCGAACATTTACTTCTATTAGATAAAAATCTTTGCTTTCTTCATCTTTTTTAAATTCAATTTCTGCAAAACCTCTGTAGCCAATTTCTTTTAAAAAGCTTGCTCCAATATCGTAAAGTTCTGGAAAATATTTTTGACCTGTGTAAACAGAAGCCCCATAATTTATGGGATACTGTCTCTTTTTTTGACATGTTGTATAGTGAGAAACTTCTCCACTGGTATCTATATAGCAATCGAATGTATGCATATTACTATCAGGACCTGGAATTATTCTCTGAACAAACGCTTCAATCCCTTTTTCTTCAACTTTTTTAATCGCTTCATCTAGTTCTTCTTTATTATTTGCTATAAACATTTTTTGTCTAAAGGTTTCAACAAATTGATGGGAGTTTGCAGGTTTAAGTAAACAAGGGTACCCAAACTTTTTTTCAACTTCTCTTAATATATCATTATCTTTAAGCCAAATTATTTCTGGCACCTTAACATCATGTTCTCTTGCTATATCATGTAATGAATCTTTATTTAAAAGGTTGACAGTTAACCCCTTTTCTATAGGTGGTAGTAAATAATATTTTAGAAGTTCATCTCTAAACTCATCTATAACTTCCACATAGGGGTCGGCACATGGTATCAGAACAGGTTTAGAATGTTCTTCCTTTGCAAAATCTATAAGACCTTCAATAAATTCATTTTTTTTGTATTTATAATGAGGTAATATTAACTCTTCCGAGCAATATTTAGAAGATAAGGCATAGGCATCCTTTTTGTTATAATCAACACCAATAACTTTAATTCCTTTTTTTCCTAAAGCCCGCATTGCATTTAATGCTATGTAATAATTAGAACCTAGAATAACTGCACTATTTTTTTTGTCTGTATCCAACTTAAATCTCTCCTTACTTTCAACACCCTAACTACATAATACACCTTTATAATATTCAATGTCAAAAAGATATTTCCTGCTTTAAACAGAAACATTAATAACCTATTGTGTAAAATTTTTGCAAGTGTATAATCACTCTTAAAATCAAACTATCGTTATCAACAATAGTCATAACACTTTGTGTCGCTACTGGATTATAAAGATAGACTATCATGTTGACACAAATAAAAAAAATAGCTAACATGTTCCAAAAAATTCTTGTTGATACCTTTACGCAAATAACTTTCATTTTTACCATCCCCCCTATAATATATATTATCCTATTAAAATTTATGTTTTAAAAACATTTTCATTCTAAGGTTGAATAAGTAATCGTTTAAAAGGGGAAAATTAAATAAATATGTAAAAGAGGTGACTAACAAATGGTAAAAGATGATAACATGACTGCCGCCAATTTACGCTCAGCATTCGCCGGTGAAAGTCAGGCTTATATGAGATATAGTTTCTGGGGCCAAGTAGCAGGAAAGGATGGGTTCCCAAATGTAGCAACCTTGTTTGAAGCAGTGGCAAACTCTGAAAAAATCCATGCTCAAAATCATTTTAATGTTCACAAAAATATACACGGTGACCAACTAGTTCCGGCAATGGGTGGTTTTGGATCAGCTAGCACTTCAGAAAACCTTAAAGCTGCACGGGAAGGAGAACTTTGGGAGGTCGATCAAATGTATGCAACATTTATCCCTACTGCTGAACAACAAAAAGAAAACGAAGCTAAACGTTCTTTTCATTGGGCAAGGGAAGTAGAAAAGGGCCATGCAGACTTATTTTTAGAAGCTAAAAACAAGGTTGACGAGAAAAAAGATTACCAACATTCTTCAGTTTATGTTTGCGGTGTATGCGGTCATACTCATCCTGGCAATCCTAAAGAAAAATGTCCAGTTTGTGGCGCACCTGAAAACAAGTACAAAAAATATGGAAACTAAGTGAAAGGAGGGCTGGCCTCCTTTCTTTGTTTGTATAAAGGACTGTATTTTTTCTTTGTGGCTCATGTTACTCATAATAATCCTAATTATAAACACCACATGTAATGAAAAACCACTCCAATATTTATCGGAGTGGTTTCAATTATTAGTTTATCGCTTCTTCTAAAGAAGTATATGGTAAGTCTAAGCCATCGGCAACAGGCTTATATACAAGTTTTCCATTAACAACATTAACTCCTGGAACTAACCTTGCATCATCATCAATAGCTTTTCTCCAACCTTTGCTTGCAATAGCAACAGCATAAGGCATAGTAACATTTGTTAGCGCTATTGTCGAAGTTCTTGGAACAGCTCCAGGCATATTAGCAACTGAATAGTGAACAACACCATCAACTACATAAGTTGGATTTGCATGAGTTGTAACTCTATCGATGGTTTCAATAGAACCACCTTGGTCTATAGCAACGTCAACTATAACAGAACCCTCTTTCATCTGACTAACCATTTCTTTAGTTACCAACTTAGGGGCTTTTGCTCCCGGAATTAGCACTCCACCAATTAATAGATCAGACCTTTTAGCGCATTCTTCGATATTTAGAGGGTTAGACATTAATGTGTTAATGTTTCCATGGAAAATATCATCTAAATAACGTAACCTTTCAGCATCTATATCCAAAATAGTTACATTAGCTCCCATCCCATGAGCTATTTTAGCAGCATTAGTTCCTACTACACCGCCGCCAATAACTGTTACTTCAGCTGGTCTTACTCCAGGCACACCACCCATAAGTACTCCAGCGCCACCATTGGGTTTTTCTAAAAACCTTGATCCCATTTGGGTGGCCATTCTGCCCGCCACTTCACTCATAGGAGTTAGTAGCGGTAATGATCCATCAGCTTCTTCTACTGTCTCATAAGCAATTGCAACAACCTTTTTCTTCATCAAAGCTTCTGTTAATGGTTTTTCTGCAGCTAAGTGAAGGTAGGTAAATAAAATTTGATTTTCTTGGAATAATTCATATTCAGACTCAAGAGGTTCTTTAACTTTCATAATCATTTCTGCCTTAGTCCAAACTTCTTTAGCTGTTGGAAGTATTTTTGCTCCGGCTTTTTCATAATCTTCGTTTGTAAAACCACTTCCCAATCCGCCATTATTTTCAATAATAACTTCATGTCCAGCTTTAACCATACTCACTACACCAGCAGGAGTAATTGCAATTCTACTTTCATTTGGTTTAATCTCCTTAGGTACACCTACAAGCATCGGAATGCCCCCTTTTATGTATTATTTACTCCACTTTCAATAAGTGATAGTTCATGCAGACCTTTTTTGCCTGCTCAATATTAATATATTTGCAATTATTGTGCCAAATTTTATTGAGTTGAATTGGGCGTTCAGGGTTCTTATAGTGAATCCTTATGCACAGTATGCATAACTTTGCATGCATTGTTTTTCCTTTAAATCATCATCGGTACAATTAGTCTCAGTATGGATGGTGTAATATATGCTTCAATAACCGCTGCCGCTAGCATTACTAGCAAAGTTATTGCGCATAGTATACTATAGTTTCTAAGGTGGGGAAGGACATGTATATTTTTATTCTTAACAACCTTCATAATTAATACCCAAGAAAAAGATAAACTAGCCACAGAAGCAACCAATATACCAGGTAAAACAAGTATATTTTGAGGAAGTATAGCCAAAATCGAAAATACCATACCCCTGATGGAGGCTTGTTCAAATAGAAATGCTACTGTAAAACCTAACACCATTCCTCTGCTAAAAACCATAAAAACAACTATAGGTATTCCAATTATTGTAAGTCCGAGCAACCAACAAATGAGTATAAACTTAGCATTTGAAGTAAATGATTGCCATAAAAGTTCTCTTCTTTCTAAATCCGGTCTTTCTTCTAACACTTCAAAGTAAAAATGTAGTTCATCAGCTAATGGTTCTGAAAATTCATTAGGTAATCGATTAACCATTACTGCTCCAAACGCTATACCTAGTACTAAAATTAAAGTCAAAAAATAATATATAAAAGCATTTTCTTTTATATACCTGCTTATTAAATATTTTAACGGCATAGTTATCCCCTCCTCACTATACCAAAATTCTATGCTATTTCATTTTATAATATAACCATTTTATATTTTTTTATTTTTTATTTTTTTGTATATTTCGTTGTTGTTTGTAATAAGTATTAGTAAAAATTAAATAAGTTAAGGAGGAGGTTTTATGCATTATCACTCCGACAACAAAGGAATATATTTTCGAGGTAATTGTAAAGAGTTTCGTGTTTTCTTGAGGAATTTGGAAAACAAAGTAGGAACTTTGAAATTATGGCTTTCACACTCTAATAAAAGCTAGATACATATCTACCTAATGATGTAAGTCCATTAAAGAAATCCCGATTTTCATCATAACCCTTGCCCATGCTACTTAGGGGTATTTGGAACTCTTTGCTAATATCACTTATATTAACACCATTTGCGATATTCAAGTGGTGTTTTTTACTTATATTATGCTTTTTTATTTGAGATAATACAAATTTAGTTTTTTTTCTAGCCATTTTAGGTAGCACAATGTCAAATCTGCCATTACATAAATATCCAAAATTAGTTAGATAGTGATGGCTTAACCCACGATGTCTTTTGCGAGAATCTATAAAACTTAGTCGTATAGCTGGGTAGACAGTGCAACCTATGTTTTGTGCCAAGTCCGATAAATAACTCTGCTCTATACCTGTAAATCCGAATTGTGTGCCTGTACCTACAATGCCTGGACCCATGCTAACAACAATAACATCAGCATCATAAGCTATTTTCGCACCTTGTATTCCAGAAATAGGGTTTATAGCTTCTAAATCTCCACCAAAACTATGACCAGAAGTTATTACCCCCTCGATTAACTTATGTTTTTTTAGTAAGGTAACTGAGTTACTATGGGTTGCGCTTAAGGAGCCGCTATCAGTCATAACATAAGCTACCTTAACTTTAGCATTTAGCTTTTTTAATGATAACACTATTGGAGCTAACATGCTATGCAGTTCTGCTGTTATTACAATTGTTCCTTTTAAAGATATATAATCTAATTGTTTGCCTAATTGTTCTTCTATAGGATATGTTTTGAACTGTAATGGGGTATATCTAAGTTTCATGATATGCCCTTTACTCTTTTTCTTTTCTTTTTCAAAAGGATATTTAGCTATTACAAAATGGTACCCTCCAGTACCTAGCTTTAAATCAACAGCAGTTGTGTTGACTAAAACTTCATCCCCTTGCTTTACTTTTCCCGATAAAAAGGGGTAATTGTACCCCTTATCTCCTGAAGTAAATAATACAGTCTGTAAATTGACTTTCTCCTGAATAATATCCTTTATTACCTTTATCTCTTTGTTAACCACTTCTACTCTCCTTTTCAACTAGCTTTTCCACAAGTTTACTTGCCATGACTAAGTTTTCGACAGTTACAAATTCTTCTGTAGTATGTCCATTTGTCATTCCTACCGCAAGATTTAATGTGGGAATTCCTTTTTCGTTAAATACGTTGGCATCACTTCCCCCTCCCCTAGATTTCAACTCTAGTTTCCTACCCAACTCTCTCAGATTTCTTTCAAGATATTTTACTACTTCCTGCTCTTTATCTAAGTAAAAATCTTTATAAGCTATTTCTTTTTTAAATTCAACTTTCCCACCATATTTTTGAGCATTTTTATCAAATACTTCCTTAAATTCTTGTGCTATTTTCTTTGTTTTGCTAAAATCATGGCTTCTAACTTCACCTTTTAATTCGACTAATGGACATATTACGTTAGTCATTTCCCCACCTTTTATCACTCCAATATTGGCGGTGGTTTCCTCATCTATCTTTCCTAGGTCTAGTGCTGATATTATGTGACCAGCTATTTTTATGGCATCAACACCATCTTCTGGATTAACTCCGCTATGGGCTTCTTTGCCAATGATTTCTGCAGTAAAGTCAATCTCAGAGGGAGCTTTATTTATTGCTATCCCGACATCCCCCCCGCTATCAAAAACATAACCATATTTAGCGCCAATCCTATCTTTTTCAACTCTTTTGGCTCCATTTAACCCTACTTCTTCGCCATAAGTAAACACTACTACTAGAGATATTAAATCCTTATTTTTAGAAACTGCATGTTTAATGCCTGTTAATATGGCGGCAATTCCAGCTTTATCATCAGCCCCTAAAATAGTATTTCCATCGGTTTTTATTTGTCCTTTTTCTTCTATGATTTTAACCCCTTTATTAGATAAAACAGTATCCATATGGGAGCTTAGTAATATAGGTTCCCCTTCCCCATTCCTTTTTGCTATTATATTTACTGTACCCTCATGCTCTTCTAGTTCTACTTTAAAATTCAGCTCTTCCAACTTAGAAGTTAGTATCTTAGCCAACTCTCCTTCTTTAAAAGAAGGACTATCAATATTAACCAAGTCTTTAAATAAGTTTACAACATCATTTTCCATTATTAGACCTCCTGACATGAGTATATATTTCCCCTAAAAGAAAAATAAATACTTTAAAATCCCCAAACTATTTCTTTTTTTAACTTGCAGTCAACTTGTGCTTGTAACCCTAGAGAGGTTTCAAACCTCATAGTCACTTCTTGTTTGTTCTTTTTTGAGGTCTCTAACATAATCTCTTACTAATACGTATTTGCCTGTATACCCTTTCATCTTAATAGACTCATAGGTAGCTATGAAAGTTCACTACAGCTATCAACTTTTTCTTTTATAATTGACTTAAAGACCCAGCATCACATCTAGTTTCAAGTCCAGCCCTTTGGCCCAGCAGAATGAGCAAGTATCGACGTTTTCGTGGCCAATTAAGATTTTGACCTTCCTTCCCAATCCATAACATTCCCAATGGAAGCTGTTCATATCCACCTACCGGCAAACACCTTTGCCTTCGGCTAGTGGTTCCCGAGTTAACGCACACGCTGAGCGCACCCAAAAAAAACATCTAGGATTCATCATCCTAGATGTTCTAACTTTATTTACAGTATTCGGAACCTTTATCTATAGCTTGCTCATTTAGAGGAATTAAGTTGTGGCGATGTTCTGGTAGCACCTTTTTTAGTGCTCCTATAACGGAATCTTTTTTAACGACATTAGTTTGAGCAATAAGAGATCCTAAAACTACCATGTTAGCTATTTTACTGCTTCCTAATTCGTTTGCTATGTCATTGGCTGGCACTTCGATAACCGTAATATCATCTCTTTCACACTTTCTTTCTATTAGAGAAGAGTTTACAATAAGAACCCCGCCTGGCTTAACCTGAGATTCAAATTTGTCCAATGAAGGTAAATTCATAGCTATAACCACATCAGGTTCAGTTACCACCGGTGAACCGATAGGATTTTCTGATACAACTACTGTACAATTTGCTGTTCCGCCACGCATTTCTGGACCATATGAAGGCATCCAAGATACCTCTTTATCCTCAATCATTCCAGAATAGGTTATAAGCTGACCCATGGACATAACACCTTGACCACCAAAACCTGCCATAATGATTTCTAACATATTATTTGCCCTCCTTTTCTGGAGATCTAAAGTTACCTAACGGATAGTACGGTAACATATTATCTTTTAACCAATCAAGAGATTCAACAGGGTCGATACCCCAGTTTGTAGGACAAGTTGATAAAACTTCTACCAATGTGAACCCTTTACCTTCTAGCTGGTACTCAAAAGCTTTTTTAATTGCTTTTTTAGCTTTAAGGATATGAGGAACGTCATGAACAGAAACTCTTTCTATATAAACAGCACCTGGCAGTGTAGAAAGCATCTCAGATACTTTTATAGGATGACCAGCATGATCTAGATCTCTACCATATGGAGAAGTTGTAGTAACCTGTTTTTCCAATGAGGTTGGCGCCATTTGACCTCCGGTCATGCCATAAATTGCATTATTTACAAAAACCGTAGTAATTTTCTCGCCTCTAGCAGCAGCATGTACTATCTCCGCCGCTCCGATAGAAGCTAAATCTCCGTCACCTTGATAAGTAAATACTGCGTTATCAGGATTAACTCTCTTTATCCCTGTAGCAACAGCAGGAGCTCTACCATGGGCAGCTTGTTGCATGTCACAATTAAAGTAGTTGTATGCCAATACAGAACACCCTACTGGGGCAACTCCAATTGTTTTATCTCTTATTCCTAACTCATCCATGACCTCAGCGGTAATTTTGTGTATAATACCGTGGGTACAACCTGGGCAATAGTGCATTACTTTATCAGTTAAGCTTTCTGGTTTTTCCCAAACTTTAACCATAGACATTATTTTTCACCCCCCACTAGTTCTTTAACTTTTTCTTTTACTTCCTCAACTGAAGGTATCATTCCGCCTGTTCTTCCATAAAACTCTACAGGCTTTCTTCCATCAACGGCTAGTTTAACATCTTCCACCATCTGGCCTAAGCTCATTTCAACAGTTAGAAACTTAGATGCTGAGTCTATTACATCTTCAAAAGCATCCGCTGGGAATGGCCACAGTGTAATAGGTCTAATCATACCTACTTTTATACCTTCTTCTCTTAATTGATCTATAGCTGTTCTACAAATTCTAGAAGTAGTGCCATAAGCTGTGATTACAATGTCTGCATCTTCTGTTTTATAACTTTCAGATTTGGCTTCCTTATCTGTGATTTCAGCATATTTCTCTTGAAGATCAATGTTATGGTTTTCTAGACCTTCAGGGTCCATGTGTAGAGAGTTAATAACATTTTGCTCTCTATCTTTCATGCCAGTTGTAGCCCAAGTCTTCTCTTTGCTATCTCTTTTATTAAGAGGTTTAAACTCAACAGGTTCCATCATCTGACCTAATATTCCATCACCCAGAATCATTACAGGGTTTCTATAGTAGTCAGCAATTTCAAAAGCATCCATTGTTAAGTCAACTAACTCTTGAACTGTAGAAGGAGCTAGAACAACTACGCGATAATCTCCATGTCCGCCACCTTTTACTGCCTGGAAATAGTCTGACTGTGCGGGTTGGATACCACCTAGACCTGGACCACCTCTTACAATATTAACAATTACACAAGGTAATTGTGCACCTGCTATATAAGAAATGCCCTCGGTCTTTAAACTAATTCCTGGACTTGAAGAAGAAGTCATAACTCGCGCTCCTGCCCCTGAAGCACCATAAACCATGTTTATTGCAGAAACTTCACTTTCCGCTTGTAAAAATACGCCATTTTCTTTTGGTAGACGACGCGCTAAATATGCTGGTATTTCATTTTGTGGTGTTATTGGATATCCGAAAAAATAACGACAACCTGCCTTAATAGCAGCTTCGCCTATGGCTTCGTTACCCTTCATTAACGTTTTTCCCATTTTAAAACCTCCCTATATTAATTTTATTTTTCTTTTTCAACTTCAATAACTGAGTCTGGACAGATTCTAGCACACATAGCACAGCCAATACATTTGTCCATCTCATTTACAGTTGCTGGTGTGTAACCTTTTTTGTTAATTCTACCTTTGTCCATAATAACAATTTTTGTTGGACAAACAGTATTACAAAGTTCACAACCTTTACATAAATCTTCATTAAAAACAACTCTACTTTTTCCTTTAGCCACTTAACTTACCTCCTTTTATTGTTATAACCAAGGTAGTTTGTATTCAATCTCTAACGGGAAAATATCCGCTTTTAGATTTTCCTCAACTTTAGTTACTAAATCTCCTCTAACAGCTGTAAAAGCCACTGGCACACCAATTTCTTCTGCAGCTTTATAAGTTAATTTTTCACCCTCTATTATTTGTTCAGGTTCAGTTAACTCACCTACATTAGTGTTGTTTATTAAAGCTGTAACTTTGAGCTTAGAAAGCTTTTCTATCCTTTCTTTTAGCTCTGTTATACCTTCAACAGTAGAGGTAAAAGGTCTATTCCCATTCACCACCATAAAAAGTTCGTACTCTATGTTTTTTAAGTTATTTGAATATCTACCTAAAACTACTGAGCCATCATCACCACCAACATCAAAAACAGAAATACTATCTTCTTTATTAAAAGAAGAGACAACCTCAGGTGGAAGGGCTGGCAAGTCAGCTTGTGCTAGGTGCTTATTAAATATAACCTTTACACCCTTATTTTCGAGCTTTTTGGTGTTATCCCTAGCTCGAAAATAAGGGTTAACAATATCTAAATCCACTATGGAAACATCAAAGTTTTTGGCAAGATGAATGCTGTAGTTTACCGACACTTGAGTTTTGCCACTGCCATACTCCCCACAAAAAATATATACTTTCATGACTACCCTGTGTAAGTTTGGGCTTTTTCTTTTCCTTGCAACACTCGAAGCCCACCTTCAGCTAAGGCCAACATTTCATCTTCACCTGGATAAGTCATAACTTTGCCGATAAAGTCAACTCTATCACTTATCCACTTAACCAGCCCTTTATCATAAGCAAGGCCACCAGTAAGAACTACACCATCTACTTCACCTTTTAGAACGGCCGCACAACTACCTATTTCTTTAGCGATTTGATAAGCCATAGCTTCGTAAACCAAAGCAGCCTTTTTATCTCCACTATCTACCATCTCTTGAATTTCTCTGCCATCATTTGAACCTAAGTAGGCAACTAAGCCACCTTTTCCAGTAATTTTCTTCTTAATTTCTTCTTGGGTAAATCTTCCAGAGAAACAAAGCTTTACTAAATCACCAACCGGCAATCCTCCACTGCGTTCTGGCGAAAAAGGTCCTTCTCCATCTAATGCATTGTTAACATCTACTACCTTACCACTTTTATGGGCTCCCACAGAAACACCACCACCCATATGGGCAACGATTAGGTTAAAATCTTTATAATCTCCACCTAACTCTTCCGCAGCCCTTCTTGCAACAGCTTTTTGGTTTAACGCATGCAAAATACTTTTTCTTTCAATTTCTGGCATACCTGAAATTCTAGCTACATCTTCCATCTCATCTACTACAACAGGGTCTACAATGTAAGCAGATATATTCAACTGTTTAGCTATTTCATTAGCAATAATTCCACCTAGGTTAGATGCATGTTGGCCTAATATACCCACTTTTAAATCCTCTAACATTTTTTCATTAACTTCATAAGTGCCCCCTGCCATAGGCGCAAGTAATCCACCTCTTCCAACAACAGCAGAAAGTTTGCTTAAGTTAATACCCTGACTGTCGAGACTATTTAGTATAACTTCTTTTCTAAATTCATACTGATCAATAATTGAATCATACTTTGCTATTTCCTCCGCACTATGACGCAAAGTCTCCTCGAAAAGTGGATTATCACCTTCAAATACTGCAATTTTGGTGGAGGTAGAGCCTGGATTTATGGTTAATATTCTATAAGCTTCTGTCAATTTTCATTACCTCCTTTTAATAATGGAGAGTTGACAGCTAGTCAACTCTCCTAACTAGTTTATTTGTTTAAGAAAGTGCTTCTAACTCTTCCTAGATTTTCAATTCTCTCTTCTGCCATTTTATCAGCAGCTTTATATGACGGAATGTTGTCTCTCTTAGCAATTGCATATACTCTCTTGATATTATCATAAATTGTAGCAATCTTCTCCATTGCTCTTTCTTCATTGTATCCTTTTACTTCGTCAGCAACATTCATCAATCCACCAGCATTGATTACATAGTCTGGAGCGTAAAGAATTCCTTTTTCATGTATAACATCTCCGTGGCGCTCTTCTTTAAGAACATTATTAGCTGCACCAGCAATAATTTTGCACTTAAATTGTGGAATAGTGTCGTCGTTAACAGTAGCACCTAATGCTGTAGGAGCATAGATATCACATTCTACACCGTAAATCGCATCTGGCTCTACAACTTCTGCACCAAATTCATTTACTACTCTATCTATAGCTTCTTGGTTAATGTCAGAAACAATTAGTTTAGCACCAGCTTCATGTAAGTATTGACATAGATAATAGCCAACTTTTCCAACACCTTGTACAGCAACAACCTTACCTTCTAGGCTGTCAGAGCCCCAAGCTTCGTTAGCGCTTGCCAGGATACCTCTAAACGTACCATAAGCAGTTTTGGGAGATGGATCCCCACTAGAGCCATGAGATTCAGAAACACCTGTAACATGGTCTGTTTCTTCCTTTACAATATCTAGGTCTGCTACTCCAGTTCCTACATCAGCAGCTGTAATGTAGCGTCCATTTAAACTTTGAACATAGCGACCGAAAGCTCTCCATAGTTCTTCAGATTTATCAGCGTTAGGATCACCCCAAATAACTGTTTTACCGCCACCTAGGTTTAGACCAGCAGCTGCAGCTTTGTATGTCATTCCTTTAGCTAATCTTAATGCATCTTCTATAGCTTCTTCCTCTGTATCATAGTTCCACATTCTTGTACCACCTAATGCCGGACCCAGTGTAGTGTCATGAATTGCGATAATAGCTTTTAAACCAGATGTCTTGTCATGACAAAGGACTAACTGCTCATAGTCATAAGTTTCCATGTACTTAAAGATTTTCATAATAAATCCTCCCTTAATTTAAATGTTTTAAATTTATACTAACGCTAAGTTAATTGCCTAGCGGTTAGCGGCTACTAATACTCCTAAAGCAATTGCATTTAGCTTAGCTTGATGAGTGTCTGCTCTAGATGTTAAAACTACTGGTGCTTTAGCTCCTGCTATAACACCCGCAGTTTCAGCGCGAGCAAAGTAAACCATTGATTTATAAAGAACGTTACCAGCATCGATATTTGGCACTAACAAAATATCGGCATTGCCCGCAACTGGACTATCAATCCCTTTATGCTTTGCCGCTTCAGCCGACACAGCATTGTCAAGTGCTAATGGCCCATCTACTGTTGCATCTTTGATTTGTCCTCTTTGAGCCATTTGTGATAATGCTGCCGCATCAAGGCATGGCTGCATATCTGGATTAACAACTTCTACTGCAGCTAAAGGTGCAACTTTGGGTTTCTCAATGCCTAGAGCCTTAGCTACCTCTACTGCATTTTGTGTTATTTGCATTTTTTGCTTTAAATCTGGTGCAATATTCATTGCTCCATCTGTTAATAAAAACAATTTCTCAAATCCACTTACCTCTAAAGCAGCAACATGACTTAATATTTTCCCTGTACGAAGCCCTATTTCCTTGTCCAAAACAGCCCTTAGTATATCAGCTGTTCCTAAAAGACCTTTCATAACCAAGTCAGCTTTTTGGGAGGAAACTAGTTCAACAGCCTTTCTAGCTGCTTGAACTTTATTTGGTTCGTCAATAACCTCCAATTTTTCTAAGTTATAACCTTCACTGGTGGCAATTTTTTCAATTTGTTTTTTATCACCTACTAAAATTGCCTCTACAATGCCCATTTCTACAGACTCAGTTACAGCTCCTAAGACATCCTTGTCTTCCGCTGCAGCAACTGCAAGTGTCTGTTTTTCTACAGATTTTGCTTGTTCAATTATTCCTTTTATGGTTTTTATCAAAACCTTCACCTCCTTAAAATATTAATATGTTTTAGCTTTTTCTTCTCCTGTCAACACCCTCAATGCACCTTCACATAACGCTGTCATTTCATCTTCTCCAGGGTAAACCAAAATAGGAGCAATAAACTCTGTATGTTCCTTAATCATATCAACCAACATATCAGAGTAACTTAACCCACCTGTAAGTATTATATTTTCCGCATTTCCTTGCAAGACTGTTGCCATAGCAGCAATTTCTTTTGATATTTGATAAGCCATTGCTTTATAAATAAGCTCTGCTTTCTTATCTCCATCAACAATCATTTTTTCTACATCTCTAGCATCATTTGTACCTAAGTAGCCAACCAGTCCACCTTCGCGAGTAATCTTTTTCTTTATTGTAGCAAGATCATATTTTCCACTAAACGCAAGCTTTACAAGGTCACCTACTGGTAGTCCGCCACTCCTTTCTGGAGAAAAGGGTCCATATTCATTAGCATTGTTCACATCAATCATTCTTCCATTAGTTAAAGGTACTATGGATATTCCTCCACCAAGGTGAGCTATGATTACATTTAAGTCTTTTACATCTTTATTAAGATCTTTAGAAGCTCTATGAGCAACAGCTTTAATGTTTAAAGCGTGCAACAAGCTTCTTCTATCTATTTCAGGCATGCCTGAAATCCTTGCGATATCATCAAACTCATCTACCGCCACAGGATCTACTATGAAAGCAGGCACACTATTTTTCTTAGCAATCCTATCAGCTATCAAACCACCAAGGTTCGAAGCATGTTCCCCTTGAACGCCAATTTTTAAATCTTTTTTAAGTTCTTCTGAAACTGTATATGTTCCACTAGGCATAGGTTTTAGCAACCCACCTCGCCCAACTACACAGTCTAAGTTAGTAATTCCCTCAGAGTCTAACCAGTTTTCTATCGCTTCAAGTCTAAAATCCAACTGATCAACAATCTTATCATAATTTTTAATTACATTAGCATTATGATCTACTGAATGTTTTTTTATTATTTTTGCCCCACTAAAATAGGCAAGTTTAGTGGAAGTAGACCCTGGGTTTATTGCTAGAACTTTTAAATCATTCATAATTATAGCCACCCTTATTTATAGGTTCTAGAAATTCTACCAATGGTTTCTAATCTTTGATCAACTAATTTAACAGCTGCTTCATTTGGAATAATGTTTTCTTCTCTTGCTATGTCAAAAATTTGAATCAGCATATCATAAATAGTTGATGCTTTGTTATATGCCCTACCTTTGTTATATCCTTCTAATTCATCAGCTACTTGGATAAGGCCACCTGCATTAACTACGAAATCAGGGGCAAAAAGTATCCCTTTATCAGCTAAAACTTTTCCATGACGAGATTCTGCTAGCTGATTATTTGCTGCACCTGCTATTACCTTGCATTTGAATTTATCAATATTTTCATCATTAACAATGGCCCCTAAAGCATTTGGGGAGAATACGTCACACTCTACTGAATATATCTCATCAGGCTTAACAATTTCAACTTGCGGAAAATCCGACTTGACTTTATCGATATGAGCATCAACTATATCAGTCCCTATAACCTTCGCACCTTCTTCTATAAGGTGTTTGACCAAGAAATAGCCAACTTTACCTAGGCCTTGTACCGCAACTGTCCTTCCTGACAGGTCATCTGTCCCAAAAGATTCCTTGCAAGCTGCTTTTATACCCCTCCATGTTCCAAAAGCGGTTATTATAGAGGAATTTCCTCCACCACCATATTCTTCTGGCAAAGCCCCAACATACTGAGTTTCTTTCCTTGCTATAATGAAGTCATGAAATGTAGTACCCACATCAGTACCAGTCATGAATCTACCTTTGAATACATCTATGTAGCGCCCAAAAGCTCTAAATAGCGCTTCACTTTTATCTTTTTGAGGATCTCCCCATATAAGCGATTTGCCACCACCGTAATCAGTGCCTGTAGCTCCAGACTTATATGTCATACCCTTTGAAAGTCTTAGCACATCGGTAATCGCCTCTTCTTCAGTGTCATAATTCCACATTCGACAACCACCTAATGCCGGACCTAAAGTTGTATCATGAATAGCTACCAAGGCTTTTAAACCAGAAATTTTCTCTTGGTTAAAAACCAATTGTTCATGTCCCTCTTTTTCCATCATCTCAAAGATTTTCATAACCTAACACCCTCCTTCATTTTTTGTACATTACATTTAAAATGCAATATCCATGCCAACATTACTTTCCACAAAAACTACCTAAATCTATTATTTGATAAAATAGATTTTACATGTATAAAGATGAAAAAAACCCTCGATTTATAGGGTTTTTTTATTTGTGTTAAAAGTTCGCTATTTTTTATTACAATGAAACAACTAATCATCCCCCCTGCAATAAATTGCACGTTTGCACTTTGTTTCCTGCAATTTATTGCAGGTTGTATTTGTCTAGCTTATTGTACAGTGTTCTTATGGAGACTTTAAGTTCTTTTGCAGTCTGTGTTTTATTGTTATTATTCCTTTTCAATATTTTAGATATATAATCTTTTTCTATACCACCAACAACCTCATCTAAAGGTAGTACATTTTTCACTTTATTAAATTTTTCATATGAAGTGGGGTTAGCAGCTTCTAGCTGAGGTAAGTGCTTCTCATCTAAAACCCTTTCAGAAAAATCCATATTAATAATTGCTCTGCCAATTATATTTTCTAATTCTCGCACATTCCCTCGAAATCTGTAATCTGATAAAACATTTATTGCATCTTTGGAAATTCCTTCTATGTTCCGTCCATAATCTTGATTAAATTTTTTTAAAATATGTTTACTTAGTGGTTCTATATCGTTAATACGTTCTCGCAAAGGTGGAATAAAAATAGGGACTACACTTATTCTGTAATAGAGATCTTCTCTAAATGTCCCCTTCTTAATTGCTTCCTCAAGATTAACATTTGTTGCAGCGATAATTCTAACGTCTACATTTTGTGATTTTGATTCTCCAACAGGAACAATCTCACGTTCCTGCAACACACGCAAAAGCTTGGCTTGTATATTTAAGCTAATTTCCCCAATCTCGTCTAAAAAGATAGTACCTCCATTAGCCTGAGCAAAAATCCCCTTTTTGCCTCCTCTTTTAGCTCCAGTGAAAGCTCCTTCCACATATCCAAAAAGTTCGCTTTCCAAGAGACTTTCTGGTAAAGCAGCGCAATTCACTCTTATAAATTGATTAAATCTTCGATTTGAAGCATTATGGATTGCATGAGCAAATATCTCCTTGCCAGTACCACTTTCTCCCCTTAGCAAAACAGTAGCCGGGGTTACAGCAGCATTTTCTGCCTGAGCTATAGCCATTTTCATATTAGTTTCTTGAGCTATTATATCATCAAAGGTATATTTAGCTTCTAACTTTCTTATAATTCTTTTCGCTTTGTCTAATTCATAATTTAGTCTTTTTATTTCAGAAATATCGTGAATAACTGCGACACTTCCTTTTAACTCATCGTTTACAATAACTGGTGCCGCATCAACTAAAACCTCTTTTTCTTTAGGACCAACTTTGAGTTTAACACCTTTAATAGGTTTTTTAGTTTTTAAAACTTTTAAATGAACGCTTTCTCCCTGACTTATATCCACCGTAGCAGGCTTTCCTATTATATCTTTTTCAGTATATCCAGTAAGCTTTTTATAGGCGGGGTTAATTACCATACCTTTTCCATTTTTATCAACAACAGATATAGCATCTTCAGTAGCATTAATTATAGCTTCAAGCATTATTTGTATTTCCTTTAAGTTTGTTGCTTGTTCAGCTAACTCTATAACTTCAGTGATATCTCTAAAAACAGCAACTGCTCCAACTAAGTTACCTTGTTGGTTATAAACTGGCATCCTATTAGTTAATATAGTACTATTACCAATTATTTGCCTTTTGTTAAGCTCACCTTTTCCCTCACGAATTACTCTAGTTAGCTTTGAAGTAGGAACAACCTCTGTAACATGTTTACCTATTGCTTTATTTGCTTCAACCTCTACTATTTTCTCCGCTCCTTTATTCATTAGGATGATTTTACCCGTTAAATCAATAGCCATTATAGCATCTTTTATGCTATCTAAAATCCCCAATATCTCATTAGGCCCCATAATATTTTTATATGACAAGGAAACAACCTCCTCTTTTCGAAAAAACCTTGTACGTAAATTTTATCATAATAAAAAAAAGCAAACAACACTGGCTGTTTGCAGTTATTGAGGTATTTTTAGTAAGGCCTAATTAATTCTTCCTATCTCATCAATAAAAGTTAGAATCTTTGATTTTTCTATAATATTTGTGTATGAATACTTTTCTCCTACTATGGTTAATATTAACACTGAAAAATATAAACCAATTCTTATGTCAGTTGGCAATTTTATTACATTTATTGCCATTACTGCTCCTAAAAGATTTGCTCCTCCATCACCTAAAACTGCCATTTCTGCTAGATCAAGATATAGTGTCACTATCACAGCTCCTAAAATTAAATAGTTATATGAGGAGTCAACAAGCAGTGTCAAGGGCAAAAAAAGTAAGATAAAAACCTTTTGACACCTACCTGGCCTTAAATCAAAAAAATTGAATAAATTTACTACTAAGGACAAAAAAAATACTTCTATTATATTAAATATACTAAAACCCATATATAAAAGTAATGTTAACGGTACTCCAGCGGCTTTTATAAAGCCAGATGTCAGCTCGCCTTTTGATATAGCTCTTATATGCCCTTTTAGCCCCTTATTGTGATTATCATTACTCACATCATCTATGTAGCCTAATAAAAAAACAGTGGTAAATACAAACAGTATTTCGACGTTTATGCCGGCAAAAAAAATACTTTCAATAAAAAAAACTATAAAAAATGTCAGGATCAGAAGCATACCCAAAGCAACACTTAAGGTCTTGTTTTTATAGTTAGTTATTTTAGTTTGAAAATTATAATTAAATTCTAATACAGGTTGTGCCAATAATATGCACACTACAAAACCTAGTATTAGTTTTATAACCTCCATAGATTTTCCTCCTCTAAAAGAGTTTATAATACATTAACTTTATCCGAAATCAACGAACAAGTTGTCGTATAATGCTACAACACTGCCTTCCCCTGTGAAGGTAACCTTTAAAATCATTTTTAGTATAGTTGTGAGTCATATTAGTCTCTACTTCTAAAACAATAAACTCATTTTTAGCAGCAGTTTTATTCAATGCCATTTCTACGCCAAACCCTTTCGCAAAAGGAGTACTAAGGCTAAAAACGTTATGTGTCATAACACGCTGTCCAGAAAGAGGAAATAAAAGTGACATACCTGTTGTTAACTTAAGGCCTTTTCTAGCAACCTGTTGAGTTATGCCTAAACCTCCTTTTTTTGCTCCCGATGGGAATGATGCAATAGCCATCTCACACTTTCCACTTTTTACTGGTACAATTAACTTTTTTAGTTCTCTAGAGCTATTCCCTAGATCTCCATCAGCCAAAGCTACAAGTTCACTTTCACTGACATACTTAATTAGCCTGTTAAGAGCACTGCCTTTACCTAGATTTTTAGAGTTTGAAATTAACACATCAGGAGATGCCATTTTTGCTTGGTCATAGGTACTATCTTTTGAACCATCATCAATTACACAAATCTTTTTAACTTCAGATATACTTTTTAACCCAATTATTGTTTGCTTTATATTATTTTGTTCATTATAAGCTGGTACTAATACAGTAACCATGTTACCTACCCCTAACTTCCTAATTAATAGATTTTAGAACTTCTAATAATCCTGTACTTTGGTTTATATTCTCTACGATAATTGCAGAATAATTTAGGCTTTCCACAAAATCATCTTCCACTTCTTCATCTAAAGCAATAATTACGCTTAAACCTTCTTCAACAAAAGTATTTGCTAGCTCTGCTAGTGAATTATCATAATGATCCCCTTGAAAGAAAAAAACATATGTCTCTCTACTTCCTGGTGGCTCCTCTCCAGTAAAAGTGGCTAAATTTAGTTCTTTCAGCGTTGTTAGATAGCTAAACTCTTGTCTTTTTATACCTGTTGCAGTTTGTTTCCCTAATATAGTATAAAGAGTGTCTACTTCAACATCTAAATTTTGACTGAGCTTTTGTTTGTACACCTCCTCCTCCATGTCTGGATTTATAGCTATTTCATTTATACTTAAATTAATATTTTCCAAATAATAGTTCCATTGGGTCAATAAATCCTGCTCATCAAAATAAACCAAAGTTATAGGCATGGAATAATCCTTTTGTTCTAAGGTTTTATAAAAATAATCCCTTTCTCTTGCTTTTAGATTGGTTTTTGCTAACTTCATTTCTTGGATATCTGTTTCTAGTCCCTTATTTTTTTCCTCTAACAATGTAATCCTAGATTGCATCAAATCTATTGTATTCATCTGGCTATTTGAAATAATACCATCACTTAGGGTTGAACCAACCATTATTCCAAGTGCTAAAGCAACAAAAATCGAAATAACTGTAACTATATGAAATTTAAAGCTAGGCATATAAATCTCCTTTCTAAAAAAATGTGTACCTAAACCTCATTAAGAACAACCTAATTATTTGCTGCATTGTAGATGAATACAAAATAAGCACAAAAAAAGGCAACACTAACGCAGCTATCAAACCTATAATACTCCTAGCTTTTACAGGTCTATTGTATAAAGAGCTAACACCTTTTGCATCTACAAGTTTAGGGCCCACCTTTAATCTAACTAAAAAAGTGCTAGCCATTCCTCTTCTTCCTTTTTCAAGAAAATCTATCATATTAGAATGTGTGCCCACAGCAATTAGCAATTCAGCTTTTTGCTGATAAGCAAGAAGTAAGGCAATATCTTCACTGGTACCTGGTGCAAATATTGTTTTGTAGTTTACTCCTAACTTTTGTAACCTATGTGAGGCTGGAACTCTACCATCTGGGAAACCATGGGCGATGATCTCATCAGCCATTAATAGACCCTTATCAGAAACACTGTCCATATCACCTATAATTACATGAGGCTTAAACTTATGACCTATAAGAGCATCTGCACCACCATCAACAGCAATCAAAACTGGTTTCACTTCATTGATATAGTTTTCCATCGCTGCTAAATCTTCTTTATAATTTTTGCCACGCACTACAACAACTACTGGTCTTCCCTCAATTTTTGTCTTAATTGAAGGTACGGATAGTCTTCCAGTAACTAATTTTTTCTCTTTTTTGGCATAGTCTAAAGTATTTTCTATAAATGAATCTAATACTTTATCAAAATTTCTTTCCGCTTCATTAAGCTTTTCACGTAAATCAATTTTACTGAGAGACTTGCTCAATTTTACATTTGTACCCATTACTTCATCATCTAATATCTTTACTTTTTGTCCATATCTAACCTTGTCCCATAGTTTTTTAGGAGCTTGGTCCCATAGCATTATGCCTTTATCAACCAAAACTTCTGGCCCTCTATTAGGATAAAAACCAGAAACAGACTTATTGATGTTTATAACTCCTTTTACTTTTTTATCCACAAGACCAGTTGCTGCTATCTCATCAATGTCCTTATGATCTATTAATGCAATATCCCCTGGCTCTAAATCTGGTATTAGGTCCTTTGTTCTTTTCCCCTTTTTAATAGTCCCATATATTTCCATTAATACACCCCATTGGAATTTTTTTCATATAAGTGATATTATGCTTATTCTACAGGACTTTATACAAAAAAAACTTATGCTTGCTATAATCACCCTTGCTAATTATTTTGATGTATTAAAATGCTGTTTTAAAAAATTGAGTAGGAGCGGAAACTTTTAAAAATTCCCCCTCCTACTCACAAACAGCCTTTTATGTAATTTGTTTCCATTAGATTAAATTTACAGATTATAGCTTGAAATAAATCTAAATGACAATTGCCCACGAATAAAATAGCAAGACAACGCTTTAAGTACCTATAGCCAAGTAGCTACAGTTATCTAAATGCTTAGGTGAGTAATATTCTTAAAAACAACTGTTTTGTAGTTGCTTTAATATTCTAGAATTAAAATTAAAGCACTTTATAACCTTGAATCATGAAATCCTTACAGGCCCAGCTTCACATCTAATTTCAAATCCAAATTTTAGTCCCAGCAGAATAAACAAGCTTCGACGTTTCGTGGTAAATTAATGTTTTGTTCCTACAGCAACTTGCTCCACCAAATCAATTCACATACTGGCACTCCAAAAAAGATGACTTCTGCTATGCAGAAATCATCTTTAAAAATAAATTAGTTAATTTTACTTATAAAGCCACTCTCTTCTTTTCACTTATCCTAATATTATCTGAAATCCTAGCAATAAACTCAGAATTAGTAGGCTTCCCTTTGTCACTTCTGATAGAATATTTAAAAAGTTTATTTACTATTTGAATATTATTTCTACCATTCCAAGCAGATTCTATAGCATGCCTTATAGCTCTTTCTACTCTAGACGGAGTGGTATCAAACCTTTCAGCAACAGTAGGGTATAACACTTTGGTAATAGAATTTATCATACTTGGGTCTTCTATAACTAAATTTATCGCCTCTTTTAGAAAAGCATACCCTTTAATATGAGAAGGAACTCCCATCTCTAAAAGGATAGTAGTTATTATCTCCTCTAAATCCCTTTCCTCTTTAAGAGGTTCATTGTTTAAAAAGTCTCCACTATTATTTGATGACTGACTTTCACCATATGTATTTTTATGGTGCAGTACCCGAATACGCTCTACTAACACACCCATGTCAAACGGCTTTAGTACATAATAGTCAGCTCCTAGTTCAAGTGCTTCTTTAGTTATTTTTTCTTGACCAAAAGCAGTTAACATAATAATGCTCAAATTTTCTCTCAAATCAGATCCATTATTGATTTTTTCTAAAACTCCTAAACCATCAAGGTGTGGCATTATAATATCTAAAACCATAACATCAGGCTTGAGCTTAGGTAGAACATCTAAAGCCTCCATGCCATTATGTACTGTGCCCACCACTTCAATATCTTCAACCTGAGCAAAAAATTCTGACAATAAATCACAAAATTCCTCATTATCATCTACAATTAATACTTTTATCATTTGTCTTCCCCCTCTAATGAAATTATTCCCATTAACCCATTTCGACATCATGTTAATATTTCCTTTTTATTTTTGTTTTTTTTTAAATTTTTTGTTTATATTTTAGATTTAAAAGTATAACTGCTATAAACATTGTTATTAAGGGGTTTTATCTTTACAATTTTTCTTTCATTATCTAACATAATAGTAGGTTATTCGACAAAAAGATTTATTAATTTTAATCTCTGTTATATTTGATTAATATGTTTAATAAATGAATAAAATAAAACTAAGGAATTATCATTCTTCCTTAGTTTAACATATCCGACTCTAATATCATCCATTCAATAAAACACCCATACCCTTTAGATGGCTCGTTTACAAAAACATGGGTAACAGCTCCAACCAACTTTTCATCTTGGATGATGGGACTGCCACTCATCCCCTGTATTATTCCACCTGTTTTATCAAGTAGCCTTTCATCAGTAATTTTAATTACCATACCCTTAGTTTGCGGTGAACTTTGGTTGATTATTTTGTCGATTTCTACATCAAAGGTTTCAACCTTATCTCCTTCTACTACGGTCATAATTTGAGCTGGACCTGTTTGCACCTGATGCTTTAGACCAATTTCTACTGTTTCTTTACTTTGTATATTACCCATTTCATCTAATTTGCCAAAAATACCAAAATGGGAGTTGGTATTAATATTGCCGTGAAAGGTGTCGGAACCTTTAAACATCCCCCTTTTTTCACCTGGATTACCTGCTTTACTCTGTATTAAGCCTGTAATATTGGCTTCAACAACACTACCATATTCTAAGTCTAAAGGGTTGTTGTTTCTATCCATGATTATATGTCCTAGCGCCCCATAGGCTTTAGTCTTAGGATCAATAAAGGTAAGTGTCCCCACTCCTGCAGTTGTATCTTTTATAAAAAGCCCTATTCTATAACTGTTAGTTTCTTTACACTTTTCAGGTGAAACCTTAGCATCAAAAATTTCATCTTCCCTTCTTACAGTAAATAAAATTTTCTCACCAGCTGATTTTTTAATAGCTGCCGATGCTTCTGAAATGTTGTTTACTTTTTGCTCATTTATTTTTAAAATGACATCTCCTGGCTGGATTCCAGCCTCCTTAGCAGGTTTTATTGAACCCCTATCAGAATACACTTTGTCAGTACCTACTACAACAACTCCTTCGTCACTAACTTTTACTCCAATTGACTCCCCACCAGGAATTACTTCTACTGGAGGTACAACCTCAACATTTACTTTCCTTAAAGGAATCAAGCCTAATAAATTAAAGCTCAACTCATAAGAACCACTTTCACTAGGCAAAATAGCTAATGTTTCTGACGTATCTAAAGACAAAGAGTCTGGAGAAACAGGTTCTCCATTTATATAAAGGTCTGAAGCCTCACCTTTTACGCTTACCCCCATAGGTAATCCGAAATCAAGGTAATGCTCTTGACCTGTAAATAGCCTTAAATCATTTGGAATGCTATAATATGTCCGCATTGGAGAGCTAAAAGCCATTATAGTTATCATCAAGGCTAAAAGACCACCCAACGCTTTTTTTCGACCAAATTTACACAAACTAGCACCTCCTTTTAAATAAACTTGTATTTTTAAATTGTCCTTTTGCTTTTCTTTTTATGCCGTTAGGTTAACATAATGTCGTGTTTTTATTTGGTATAAAAGTCAATAAAAAAAAGGTATAATTAAAATCTTTAAGATTTTAATTATACCTAAAAAGTTAACTATATTGTCTTTTAAAACAATCGGCCAGTGACAAAATTTCTCTAGCATTGTTAATAGTTCCTTGAGTCATTTCAGTTCCACTTATCATTCGTGCAATCTCTTTTATTTTTTTTGTGTCATCTAACTTGAAAATGTCAGTATATGTTCGACCTTTCTGCTGATTTTTTTCGATTTTAAAGTGAGTATCAGCCATAGCGCAAACTTGTGGTAAATGACTAACGCAGATGACTTGTCTATTTATACTTAAGGAGTATAGTTTTTCAGCAACCTTTTGTGCTGTCCTTCCTCCTACTCCGGTGTCAACTTCATCAAAAATTAAAGTAGAAATTTTTTCTTTATCAGCTAAAATGTTTTTTATCGCCAACATTATCCTTGACATTTCACCACCAGAAGCAATTTTGGCAAGAGGTTTTAGAGGTTCACCTGGGTTAGGTGAAATCAAAAACTCTACAGCATCAAAACCTTTTTCATGTAAATATATCGTTTCACCATCTTTTTCGATATAATCTGCATCACCAACTTTACAATTAAAGTCAACTATAAATTCAATATTTTTCATATCCATATCTTGGAGGTTCTTCTTTACTTCTGAAGCAATCTTTTTTGCTATAACTTTTCTTTTTTTTGTAATTTTAGTTCCTATTTCAAAAAGCTTTTTTTCAATTTTATCTAGTTCTATGCTAAGCTTATTAAATATTTCTTCACTATCTATCAGTGCTTTAAGCTCTTTCTCCTTGCTTTCTTTATACTTTAGTATATCCTCAATGCTGTTTCCGTATTTCCTTTTTAGCCTATTTATTTCTTCTATTCTATCTTCAACTTTTGTTAATGATTGAGGTTCCATATCTAGCCCCTCGCTATAATCCAAAAGTTCTCTAGCAGCATCTTCTAAATTAAACAGAGAGTCTTCTATAACTTCAGCCATGGATAACAGTGACTTATCTTTTTCTGACAGAGTTTTTAAGTTATCCACTACTTTACCTAAAGTTTCCGTTATTGGTGTTGAATTAACACCTGAATAAATTTCATTATAAGCATCTTGGGCACCATCTAAAAGTTTCTGAGCATTATGTAGCTTGTCCCGGTCCTTTTCCAGTTGATCATCTTCACCTATATATAAGTTAGATGTTTCAATCTCATTTATTTCATAATTATATAAGTCTATTTGCCTGTCCCTGTTATCAATATTGCTGTAAAGCTGGTTTAAATCTTTTTTTACCTTTTTTCTTAACCTATAATAGTGTTGATATGAGTTTTGGTCACTTGCAAACCTTGAATCCCCAAATAAATCTAAAATTTCAATATGTTTAGAAGGATCTAACAAGGTGTGGTGTTGATGTTGTCCATGTAAATCTACAATTTTTGCCGTTAAACTTTTGAGCATTCCTACAGTAATCAACTTCCCATTAACACGAACTAAGCTTTTGCCTTGTTGATAAATTTCTCTTTCAATAATAAGTTGGCCATCCTCGACTTCTATTCCATAAAATTCATTAACATCTGTTTCAAGTTGTTTATTTATGGAAAAAAGGCCTGTTATTGTACTTTTTTTCGCTCCAGCTCTAATTGAATCTGAAGAGGCTCTTCCTCCTAAAAGTAAACCAATTGCCCCTATAACAATAGATTTTCCAGCCCCTGTCTCTCCCGATAATATATTTAACCCCATACCAAAATCCAACTCTAACTTTTCGATTAATGCAAAGTTATGGATAATCAGCTTATTTACCATCTGATTCCCCTCCTCCCAATTAGTTTCTACTACCTCTATTTAACTTTAAGCGTAATATATCAAAGAAATTTTTACCGTGTATCTTTACAACTGGAATTACATATTTACTAAGACCGATTACTACTGTATCATGTCCTTGCAGTTTGATAGATTGTTGACCATCCACCGTTAGCATAACTTCTTGGTTTAAGTCTTTAAGCCTAACTTTAACATTCGATTTATTGCTAACCACAACACTCCTAGCATGAAGTGAATGAGGACATATAGGTGAAATCACCATAGATGATACATTGGGTGCAATTATCGGTCCCCCTGCCGATAAGGAATATCCTGTCGATCCCGTTGGAGTGCTAACAATAACTCCATCACCCGAGTATGTATCTAAAAAAACATCATCAACATATGTATGACATTGAATTATCCTGGCTAATGGCCCCTTTGCAATAGTTATCTCATTCAGAGCTCTTGTAGTTTCTATTACTTTTCCATCTCTATAAACGCGGGCAAAGACCATATCTCTATTCTCTATTTTATATTTACCACTGTCAATCTTATAAATAGTTTCTTCTAAATCTTTTACCTCAACTTCTGTTAAAAAACCTAGATTTCCTATATTAACACCTAACATTGGAATTTTAGTTGTTGCATATTGACGTGCTATACTTAAAAATGTTCCGTCTCCCCCCAACACTAATATTAACTCTATATTTTTAGGCAATTTCCCACGAGGAAATGTTTTGGTTTCTATGATAGGAGTTTCTTTACATGAGTAAACTTGATACCCCCTAGATAGCAAACTTGCCACCATAAGAGATGATACTTCTTGACTTTTTTCTTTACTAGTATTTAAAAAAATCGCAATGTTTTTCATTCTATGCCTCTCTTTCACAAAAGTAGATGAGCTATTAGAAAGCCGACAGCTAAAAATAAAACTAGCAAAACTAATCTAAGTAAGTAATTTTTAGTTTTTGCTGCTATATCGACAGTACATTCTTTAACATATTTATTCTTAGTTTCTACAAAAATTATACCATCTATGTCATTATAACATGTTATTGCTTTTAGTATTTTAGCTTTAATAAAGCTATCTTTTAATGATAGGGTTCTATTTTTAGGCATTGACTCAACTAGAAAGTATTTACCCTCTCTTTTAACTACAGGTAAGGATTTTATAGACTCTTCTGTTTTTGTATTCCCCTTATAAAAACTAATTTTCTTTGCTCCACAATACCCTAAATATTTATACCCTTTCTCCTCTAACAGTCTCACCAAATTATTGGGGGCCTTATTAGCAGGTACTATCTTAAACTTATATTCCTTGACTTTATTTTTAACAAGCAAAATCAAAATAGCTAAGATTATAAAAGACAACATCGCTAAGTCACTTTTAGTCATCATTTATTGCCCACCCCAAAAAAATGACATTTTTAATACTATATACTTCTCCCTTTTTTATCCTTTTCCTTTTTTACTTCATAATTACTTTTTAAAAAAAGATATAAAACCACCAAATTCATGGCAGCTTTATATCTTTGAATGAGCTTTATTCACAAGTTGGTTTATATCATTTTTAGCTATCTTATAGTTAGAATAAGAGTTTCTGCATAATAGCAAATATTCTATGTTACCTTCAGGACCTTTAATAGGGGAAAAATCAATATCTGTTGGGTACAGCCCAGTTTCTTCGCAAAAACAAACAATTTCATCAATAACATCAATATGAACTTGTCTATCTCTCACAACACCTTTTTTACCTACCCTATCTCTGCCTGCCTCAAACTGTGGTTTTATTAACGCCATAACCTGACCATTGCTACACAAAATTTCTTTAACTTTAGGTAGTAAAAGCTTAAGAGAAATAAATGAGGCGTCTATAATAGCAAGCTCTGGTTTGGGATTAAACTGTTTTTTTTCGACGTGTCTAAAATTTGTTCTTTCCATATTTATAACTCTAGAGTCATTTCTTAAAGACCAAGCCAACTGCCCATACCCTACATCTATAGAATATACTAGCTTCGCTCCATGTTTAATAGCACAATCTGTAAAACCTCCTGTCGAGGCTCCAACATCTACAACTATTTTATCTCTAAAGCTTATATCGAATACGTTAATAGCTTTGTGAAGTTTTAGCCCCCCTCTACTAACATAGGGGTTATCTGTACCTTTAACGGTAATTGATATATCTGAATTAACATTAATTCCCGGCTTGTCCAAGCATTTTTGAGCACTATAAACCACACCAGCCATAATCGCTCTTTTAGCTTTTTCTCTACTGTCAAAAAGCTTTCTTTCAACTAGTAATTGATCCAACCTTTTTTTTGTTTTCATAACTATTTTCCTTTATCACTATTTTTTTGGCACTATCGTAGATATCATCACACCCAAGACCGTACCTTTCTATAATCTCACTCCTACTTCCTTGGGGAATAAACTCATCAGGTAGGGCAATTGAATTTACATTCGCCTTTATGTTCTTTGAAGCTAGCAAAGCTGCGATTAAGCTTGTCAACCCACCTATTGCTGTATGCTCTTCTACTATTAACACCTTTGAATTTTCTTTTATATATTTACATAAAATATCATCATCTAACGGTTTTATGAAAGGCAAGTGCAGTACCGTGGCATAAATCTCTTTGTTTTTAAGCATTTCAGCTGCTTTTAAACAATTATTTGTTGTTGCACCAGACGATATTATTATTATATCATCCCCAGTAGTCAATGCATTACCTTTCCCTAAAGGTAGTTTGTTGTATTTATTTTCTTTTTTATCAGTAACTGGAAGAGTATCTTTAGGGTAGCGTATCGCTACAGGGCACTTTAATTCAAAAGCAGTAAATAAACTGTCTTTAAGCTCTTTTTCATCTTTGGGTGCTATTATTTTTAGATTTGGTATGTGACTTAAAAATGAAATATCATATATCCCTTGATGGGTTTCACCGTCAGCTCCAACTATTCCTGCTCGATCAATAGCAAAAACTACTGGTAAGTTTTGCAAACAAACGTCATGAAGAACTTGATCATATCCCCTTTGTAAAAACGTTGAGTAAACAGCAAAAACTGGTTTTAATCCATCAGCTGCTAGCCCTGCTGCCATTGTTACTGCATGCTGCTCTGCTATTCCCACATCAAAAAAACGCTGAGGATACTTAGTTGCGAACTTAGATAGTCCTGTTCCGCTAGTCATAGCAGCAGAAATAGCAACTATCTTCTCATCTAACTTAGCTAAGTCACACAAGGCTTCACTAAATCCATCAGTAAAAGTTTTTTTCTTTTTTGCCAAAGGAATGCCTGTGGTTTTATCAAAAGGAGATACTCCATGAAACTTATCAGGGGTTTTTTCTGCAGGTGAAAAACCCTTGCCTTTTTTAGTAATTACGTGCACCAGTACTGGGCCAGAAGTTTTTTTAGCTTGTTTTAAAACTTCTTCCAACTTATTAAAATCGTGTCCATCAATAGGTCCTAAATAGGTGAACCCTAACTCTTCAAACAACAACCCAGCCACTAACATGTATTTTAAGCTATCTTTAACCCTGTCTAAAGATCTAAACAAAGGTCCTCCAATAGCAGGTACTTTCTTTAAAATAAATTCTATATCCTCTTTTGTCTTTGTATATTTAGGGTCGGTACGCACCCTACTCAAGTAAGAGGACAAACCTCCCACATTTTCTCCTATTGACATCTCATTATCATTTAAAACAACTGTTAAATCTGTGTTCTGTTTATGACCGCAATGATTTAAGGCCTCAAAAGCCATCCCACCTGTCAATGCTCCATCACCGATTACAGCTACTACCTTATTTCTTTCTTTTTTTATGTCCCGGGAAAGAGCCATACCTAAAGCAGCCGAAATAGAAGTGCTACTATGTCCTGTGTTAAAATGGTCGTGATCGCTTTCTGTTACTTTTGGAAAGCCACTTAATCCATCTAACTGTCTTAATGTATCAAAACTATCCCGTCTTCCTGTCAACAATTTATGTATATAACTTTGATGCCCCACATCCCATACAAATTTATCAGCTGGAGTTTTAAAAACTCTATGTAACGCTATAGTTAACTCAACAACTCCTAAGTTAGGGGCTAAGTGTCCCCCTGTTTTAGAAGTTGTATCTATTATAAATTCTCGTATTTCTTCTGTTAGCGTAGACAATTTATGCTTTGGCAATTTTTTTACATCTTCTGGACTATTAATTGAATCAAGTATTATACCCACAGTTATCACTTCCCTTTTTCATTTTTTTTACTAGTAAAAAACTCTACCCGAAATATCTTTTCAATATAGTATATCACTTTTCCAACATACATCAAAATTTCAGTAGAGTTATGTATCGCCAGTGTTTTTCCAATACCTTTTCCCCCTACAGTAACAGCAGCAACTATTGAAGTTAATATAACATTAACAACCTGAGTTTCTCCACCATTAACAAGTATAAAGACCACCACAGTCGCTGCGCCCCCACTGATAATTCCACTAATATCGCCAACTACATCGTTGAAAAACGTTGCAACTTGCTCTGCATTTTTAACCAACCTTAATGCTTGTTTAGCTCCTTTTACTTTTTTTGCTGATTTAGCCGCTAGCGGAGGAGTTTTTGCAGCTGTAGTAGCCACTCCTATGGTATCGAAAAGAACTCCTAAAAAAACTATACTAAATAACAACAAAAAAGCCGTAACCAATCCAACTTTCCCTAAAATCACCTGGGAAATAATTGAAATAATTACCGCCAATATAAATGTCCAAAAACAAAGTTTAACTATCCATAGGTTATTTTTAACCATTTTCCACTCCCAAATTATGTAGGTTTTATATATGGTGGTAACAACTAAGGTAAATGCTGCGGCTTAGGTCTAGCAGGTTTTCCCAAAAAGCTACCTCTCGTCACCGAAAAAGGAGGTTTCCCATTAAAGCTTTTTCTGTTTTGTCACCAAAAACAGGGCTAGATTACCACTTAGTCCGCACTTTAATCCCTTAATTGTCTCTATAAAGAACAGTCTAGGAGTTTTCCTCAACAAAGCTAAACGTTATCCTAGCCTCTTTTGCAACACTGGTTTCAAGTAAAAGCTTTTCAAAGTAGGCCTACTTTGAAAAGCTTTTCTAAAACTATCCCACCAGCTTCACTCAAGGCAGGCTACACTGTACACAGCCCCTGTTTTCGGGACGAAACCGCATACAGGTTCTTTCCTAAGACGTAGTTGATGTGTTCCCATAATTTACACAACACCACGCACTTTAGGTCTCCACGGAAAAGGGGTCAACGCCTACATGCCCTTGTAGATCGCCCCTATATCCTTAACTTCCAGCATCAGCCCCCAACGGGGCGTCGGCAGCCAACACCAGAAACTTCATCGATGTGCCCTTAACGGATTTTTAGGCCCGCCTTTGGATAACGTGCTTTGACTAGAATACTGTACCACCATATATGCACTTGTTATTATATATTAACACTTTTTTAGTTAATAATCAAACTAAAACAAATATGGGATTATCAGCCCCAGTAAAGCACCCGCTAAAACTTCAATAGGTGTATGCCCTAAAAGTTCCTTTAGTCTTTCTTTTTCATCGGAAAGAGTATTCCCTTGTTGCATTTCATCAATTATTTTGTTTAATATCTTTGCTTGTTTTCCTGCCGCTCTCCGTACCCCTGCAGCATCATACATAATAACCAAAGCAAATGCTAAAGATAGTGCAACAATAGGAGAATCCCAGCCAAAATCTATTGCCAATACAGTAGTCAATGACATGACAAAAGCTGAATGAGAACTAGGCATCCCCCCTGCTCCTACAAATCTATTCAAATCCATTTTTTTAGTTAATAATATTTCTAATATTACCTTTATAGCTTGTGCTACGGCCCATGCTAAAACTGGTATTAAAAAATATTTATTTTGAAATAGTTCCACAAAAAGTCCTCCTACGCTTTTCGGTCTAGAAGATAAGTTAACAACTCAGGTAAATACGGTACAGAAATGTTGTTAATACTAAGTTCATTTACACCTTTCTGTATATGACTGTTGGCCATTTCCTTTGCTTTTTCTAAACCATAAAGAGAAACATACGTTGACTTATCCATCTTCTCGTCACTTCCCACTGACTTACCTAAACTATCAAAGTCCCCGCATACATCCAAAATATCATCAGTAATTTGAAAAGCCATCCCAAAGTGATAACCATAGTCAGCTAGAGCATTTACAGCTTTATCATCTAAGTTAGAAAGATAGGCTGCCATTTTTAAAGGAGCGGTTAACAATTTTCCTGTCTTATATTTATGAATATCTTCAAGTTGAGCTCCATTAAGATTAGTGCCTTCTCCCTCTAAATCATGTACCTGTCCTTTTATCATTCCAGAAACCCCAGAACTTGATGACAGCTCTTTAATTAACCTCACCTTTAATTTGGAGTCAACGCCTTCTAAATTCCCTAAGATTTCAAACGCAATATTTAAGATGCCATCTCCTGCTAAAATTGCTATGCCCTCTCCAAAAGCTTTATGGTTAGTTGGTTTCCCCCTCCTGTAATCGTCATCATCCATAGCCGGTAAATCATCATGAATTAAAGAATACGTGTGTACATATTCGATAGCACATGCTACCGGCAGCGAAATTTTTCGACTCACCTTATAATGGTCGCTAACCATTAATAATAGCGCTGGCCTTATTCTTTTGCCACCTGCCTCCAACGAATATGTCATGGATTCTTTAAGTTTTGTAGGACATTCGGCAGGAATATAGCTAGCAATATTCTCATCAATTAATTGCTTATATTTATTTAAAACTTCTTTTAATTCCATTATTCTTCCCCCTTGCATTGCTCTAGCTGTATTTTTTTTATTTTTTGCTCCGCGCCCTTAATTTTGCTTTGGCATACTTTCAATAGTTCTATTCCTTGTTCGTATTTTTCTAACGCTTCTTCTAAGTCTAAGTTGCCATCCTCTAAGCTATTCACAATTTTTTCAAGTTCTGAATATGCCTGCTCAAATTTTTTCACTAGGGATCACCTCATTTACATTGCATTTCAACTTGCCATCTTTTAGTTCCACACTAACTTCATCACCAACTTTAACCATATCAACTGATTTAACTAAATCTTGCTGTTTTTTCATAACAGAGTAACCTCTAGCAAATACATTTTTAGGTGACAAAGATTCTAATCTATTTGCCAAATTTTCAGTGCTATCTTCTTTCTTTTCAATTAGATATTTAAGTTCTTGACTTATTTGTCTAGATACAATATCAACATTTTGATAGTACTGATCTAACATAGTTATAGGTCGTTTCAATATATTTCTTTGCTTGATTTGATTGATTTTCTCTAATTTTTTTTCCAGAACATTTATTACTATTGAATCTAGCCTTCGCTTCAAATAACTTAAGTCATCTTCAAGCTCTTCACTAGAACAAACTGCCTTCTGAGCTGCTGCAGTAGGAGTGACCGCCCGAAAATCCGCCACAAAATCAGCTATAGTAAAATCAATTTCATGACCAACCCCTGTTATAATAGGTTTAGAGCATGAATAAATTGCCCTCGCAACAACCTCTTCATTAAAAGCCCATAAATCCTCAATACTTCCTCCACCTCGTGCAAGAATTATTGTATCAACATCTACTTCTTGATCCATTTTTTTTAAGGCTTGTACAATCTGGAATTTTGCATTTTGTCCCTGAACTAAACAAGGGCAAACTACTACTTCTGTTGAAGGCATTCTATTAGTTAGGGTCTTTATAATATCTTCTTGTGCTGCTGAACCTTCTCCAGTTATCACCCCAACCTTTTGAGGATATAAAGGGATAGACCTTTTCCGTTCTATAGCAAAGAGCCCTTCCTTTTCTAAATTCTTTTTTAATTTCTCAAACTCTAAATGCAAATTGCCAGCACCGTATTTTTCCATATGCTGGACATACATCTGATATTTGCCACTTCTTTTATACACATCTATTTTACCCCGCGCCAGCACTCTTTGACCATTTTCTGGCCTAAAATTAATACTTCTATTAGCGTAACGAAACATTACAGCAGGCACTAAACTTTCTTGGTCTTTCAAGGAAAAGTAATAGTGACCCGAACTAATATGATGGTTAAAGTTTGATATTTCTCCTTCTACATAAACATCTCTTAACAGTGGTTGATTAACTATAGTTTGCTGTACTATGTCTGTTAATTCTGATACGCTAATAGGTTTTAAACTCAAAACTTAACCTCTCCTTTCCTTCATCGCCATAAGAGTGTTGTGCATAAGCATAGCTATAGTCATAGGTCCAACTCCCCCAGGCACAGGAGAAATAAGTTCAGCTTTTTTACCTACATCTTCAAAGTCAACATCTCCTACCAACCTGTCTTCTGACCTATTTATTCCAACATCTACTACTATTGCCCCTTCTTTAACCATATCTGCAGTAATTAGGTTGACCTTTCCCACTGCTACAATTAGCACATCTGCTTGCCGTGTATGATATGCTAGGTCCTGAGTTGCTATATGACAGATAGTAATAGTTGCCATACGATTTAGTGCTAACATAGCCATTGGTTTGCCCACTATATCACTTGCACCTACTATCACAACATGTTTACCCTCTAAACTTATATTCTTACTTTCTAAAAGTTTTATAACCCCATATGGAGTGCAAGGCAATAAGGTTGATTTATTCTGAAACATTTTTCCAGCGTTAGTAGTATGAAATCCGTCTACATCTTTTTCCGGACTTATTGCACTTATAATTTTTTCTTTACTTATATGATCTGGCAAAGGCAGTTGAACTAAGATTCCATCCACAGAATCCTCACTGTTTAAACGCTGAATTATAGAGAGTAAATGGCTTTCTGTAGTACTTTCCGGCAAGCGATATATTTTTGAATTAATACCTAGCTTTTCTGCAGCTTTTTCTTTCTTTGCTACATATGTGCTTGAAGCAGGATCATCTCCTACAATTATCACCGAAAGTCCTGGGACTATCCCCTTCTTTTCTTTAATCTCCATAATCTCATTTTTAACATCTCCACGAATTTTTTTAGCTAACTTTTTCCCGTCTAAAATTTTCTTAGATGCAACCATGATTCCCCTCCTAGTTATTTTTGATGTATTTATCTATACTTTCTGCGCACTGTTTCCCAGCACCCATAGCCTGGATAACAGTAGCGGCACCAGTAACTACATCACCTCCGGCAAAAACTCCTTCTATAGAAGTCTGCCCAGTTTCACTATCCACTTCAATATTACCCTTGTCATTTAAATTGAGATTCTTTGTTGACCTAGGTATTACAGGATTTGCTCCCTGACCAATAGCCATTATAACTGTGTCCACTTCAATTGTAAACTCAGACCCCTTTACAGGTTTAGGCCTACGCCTACCTGATTCATCAGGATCTCCAAGTTCCATGTTAATACATCTAATTTTATTTACCCACCCTTCAGCGTCACCTTCAATTGAGATGGGATTGGTAAGCAAATTCATTTCTATTCCCTCTTCTTTAGCATGAAAAATTTCTTCTTTCCTAGCTGGCATCTCTGCCTCAGATCTTCTGTAAACAATTGACACTTCCTTTGCACCTAGTCTCATAGCTGTTCTTGCAGAATCCATAGCTACATTACCGGCCCCTACAACTACAACTTTTTTACCAACTCTAAGAGGTGTCTCCCATTTTGGATATAAATATGCCTTCATTAAATTTGCTCTAGTTAAAAACTCATTTGCAGAATATACACCATTTAAATTTTCACCTGGAATATTCAAAAAGAATGGAAGTCCAGCTCCCGAACCAATAAAAACAGCTTTATAACCTTTTTCTAACAGTTCCAACAACGTTATTGTTTGCCCAATAACCATATTAGTTTGAAGCTCCACACCCATATCCACAAGCTGATTAATTTCTTGCTCCACAACATCTTTGGGAAGGCGAAACTCTGGAATACCATACATAAGCACTCCACCAGGTTTGTGAAGCGCCTCAAATATAGTAACTCGGTAACCGCGCTGGAGAAGCTCAGATGCACAGGCTAATCCTGCTGGACCAGAGCCCACAACTGCTACCTTTTCACCCTCTAAACCAGGCTTTAATTTTGAAGTCATCTTTTGATTGTCAGCAACAAAGCGTTCTAACCTACCAATAGCAATAGGTTCATTTTTTTTCCCTACAATACATAACTTTTCACATTGGTCTTCCTGGGGGCAGACCCTCCCACAAATTGCAGGTAGTAAGTTTTTCTCTTTTAGCTTTTCTAATGCGCCTTTATAATTATCATTTGATATTTCTTTTATAAAACTAGGGATATCGATGCCCACTGGGCACCCTTTAACACATGAAGGTTTTTTACATTGCAAACACCTTTTTGCCTCTTTTATCGCTAGGTCTTTATCATAGCCTAAAGATACCTCGTCAAAGTTTTTTATCCGCTTTTTAGGATCTTGATATGGCATAGGATTTTTTTTACCCAACTAACATTCACCTCCGCACTTACAACCCAAAACCTTTTCTTCCTCTTCTTTATACATCTTTAACCTTCTCATTTGTTCGTCAAAGTCAACTTTTAAGCCATCAAAAGACGGACCGTCAATACATGCAAACTTTACCTCATCACCTATAGTAACTCTACAACCACCACACATTCCCGTGCCATCTACCATGAGGGAATTTAAACTTACAATTGTAGGAATATTGTGAACTTTAGTGATATCACATACCGCTTTCATCATCGGCAATGGCCCCACAGCAATTACTCCATCGATTTTATTGTCGTTTTTTATAATATCCCTTAAAACATCAGTTACGAAACCTTTTCGACCCTGACTACCGTCATCGGTGACAATATAAAGTTTATCGCAAATTTTATCCATTTCATTAGAAAAAAATAAAATATCCTTTGTTCTTGCCCCTAAAACTCCAGTAACTTTAACTCCTTTATTGTATAGCGATTTAACTTCGGGGTATATAGGTGCTATCCCCATTCCTCCCCCTATACACACAATATTATCGCCTTGGGGGAGAGTAGTTGGAACTCCTAAGGGTCCGACAAAATCTAAAATTTTATCGCCAACTTCCATCTCACCTAGTTTTTGGGTGGTATTGCCGACCTCTTGAAACACAATAGCAACGGTTCCTTTCTCTCTATCATAATCAGCAATTGTTAGCGGAATCCTCTCCCCTTTTTCATGTACTCTTAAAATTATAAACTGCCCTGCTTCTGCTTTGGCAGCAATTTTAGAATTTTTAATAACATATCTTTTTATCGAAGGTGAAAGAATATCCTTGGAAATTATTGTGTTCACCAGACTACCTCCTAAAAATAACCGTCAGTTTTAAATTTATGCATGAATAAATATTTCGACACCAACTTTTAAAAACCTTTTAAAAAAGGTTGAGGAGACTATATTTAGTCCTCAACCTTTATTCTAATGCTTTTAAGCCCATTAATGCAACCCCCACCCCATTATCTCTCGATAGTTCTGCGTTTGCAAAATAAAGCTTTAACCTTAAACGGTGCTTAAGCCAAGCTCTAATCTGCTTATTAGAAGCTACTCCACCTACTAGCAATACTTTATTTAAGTTTGTTTGGCCCACACCATATCGAATCATTTTTTCTGCAGTTTTTGCTACTGTATGGAAAACATTATATGATAATTCATTAGCTGAAACTGAGCCTTCGCTTAATAAACCAGTGGCCTTTGTTAAAGGACCAGAAAAGCTAGCCTCTCCACCTTTCACCACTGATGGTATTAACCCTTTTTGGGGACTTTTACATTGCATTGCCATTTTTTCCATTGCCTGACCACAAGGAAAAGTTAACCCTAGTTTAACCCCTATCCTATCTATAAATTGACCACAATGCAAATCACTTGAAGAGCCCAACTGATTTATCTTTAACCTAAAATCATCTTCAGCTTGTACATTTAACAAATCGGTAGTTCCTCCAGATAAATGTAATGCAATAAATGGCGGCTGTAAATTGCTAGGAAACATCCCAGCGTAAATATGTCCTTCTTGATGTGAACAGAAATGTATAGGCAATGACATAGCATCTGATAAAATTGCTGCTATATTTGTTCCTGCCATAAAGACTGGCATATATGATTTTTCGCTGTTTCTAGGGGATTTTGAAACCGCTATTGCTTCTAATTGTTGTATAATATCCAATTGCTTTAATTTATTTATTAACTTAGGCAAATTTTGACTATGTTGAAAAAAAGCTTCAGATTGTCTTAATCCATTTTGACCTATTGGAACTTTTAAGACCTCCCTTAAATCACATAGGATCTTTCCTTTTCTATCCACAACAGCTATTGATGTAGTATAATTACTTGTATCAATGCCTAAAATAGCCATCTATTTTTTTCCTTCTTCTTTTCTTATCGAATCTAAAATTCCATTTATAAATGCAGGTGAGGTATCACCACCGAAATGTTTTCCTAGCTCAACAGCTTCGTTGATTGACACACTTGCAGGAACATCATCAAATAATAATATTTCATATACCCCTAACCTTAGGATAGCTTTATCTACTTTTGCCATTCTTGTCACTTGCCACTTTTTGCTATATTTCTGAATATAGCTATCTATTTTTTCTTTGTTCTGCAATACTCCCAACACTACTTTTTCTAAATAATCCATATCTAATTTAGTATCATCAGTGGCTAGGTTGTCTAATACCCTTTCCGCATTATCTTTTGTAATGTCTAATTGATATAAAGTTTGAAAAGCTTTTTCTCTAGTTAATCTTCTTGACAATCTAAACTCCTCCTAACTAGTTTTGGCAAAAAAAAAGCCACAGGCAATGGCTTTTTTAAAAATCTTTTGATTTTAACAAGTTTTTTAGGGATTCCATAAAGTCTTTATCATCATCAAATCTTTTCCCTATAAAAAAACCTACTCCTATACATATTACCACAAAGGTTCCTTTTATAAACCCTAGCCACAAATAAATAATACTCACTATAAAACCGGTTAAAATCCCTGTTAACTTACCTTTATTTTTTATCGCTATTTCTTTAAATTCTTGCCACATTAAAATCATCCCTCCACCGGTTAACTAACCTTAGTCTTGATATCTGTGGCTACATTTTCAACAAGAACTTTGACTTCATCGACATTTATCCCAGAAATTGAGTAAACATGTTCAGATATTGTCTGTTGCATTTGCTCAGTTAGTTCAGGAATATTACGATCACCATATAGCACAGCTTTGACATATATGTACAAACTGCCATCACGAACTATTATTCGAGTTTTTAGGTCTTTGATTCCTTTTATTTTTTTTGCTCCTTGATGAACGAGGCTATCTATAGTCTGTAACGACACCCTCACTTCTCCATAGTCAGAAGCAATCAATAAAGAGCTAGGCTCTTTTTGGCTAGCAAAAGCTAATACCATAGCAAATAGACCTAAAATTGCAAGTATAGTAAAAAGAACCGCAACGTCCCATCTGGCAAAAGTTATTTCAATGTATGGGCTTAATATTCCCATATTTAAAAAAGCTTCAGAAATAACTAGCGCAGAGCCTAAAAAAACTAGTAAGCCACAAGCTAGTAATAATATGCGCTTAAGCATGTCCATATCCACCCCTTTACAATCCCTGGCTAAAGCCAGGGATAAACTTTGTATTAATTAAGTTTTAACTCTTCTTTTTCTTTAGAGTCAGCATTTTCTAATTTTACACCTTGCGCATGAATGTTGACTTCTAAAACATTTAGGCCGGTCATGTTTTCAACACTTTCCTTTACCTGCTCTTGTATGTTTTTAGAAACCTCTGTGATTTTTACTCCATAATCTACTATGATATAAATATCAATTGTAGTTTCTGTTTCACCAACACTTACTTTAACACCTTTAGAAAGGTTCTTTCTTCCAAGCATCTCAGCAATACCGCCAGCTACTCCACCACTCATTCCTGCTACGCCTTCAATATCAGTAGCGGCAATACCAGCTATAACAGCTACTACCTCATCGGCGATTTTAACGCTTCCATTTTCTTGTGGCATCGTATTCTGTTCCATAAAGCACCTCCATAATTTTTTAACATTTACTAATAAGTTATAATAATATCTTTTTCCTGCTATTGTATATTATACCAAACTCTCAATGAATTACAAAATAAAATTATGCACCGTCTTTTTCTGTAATTGTTATTTGATGTCTAGGAACTCCGGTGGAATTTGAAACTACTTGTGAAATCTTTGCTAGCTCTTCCCTAGTTAACGCTTCTGCATTTATTATCACATTAACATTATCATTTCGTAAAAAAATTATTGCATTAGGATACCCTAGAGCCTTTAGAGAATTTTCAACATTTAATTCAAGCTCCATCATTTCTTTAATATTTAATAATTTTTTTTCTGCATTTTCCTTTGCTTCCTCACTTACATTAGGATTATCAATCATCTGTTGAAGTAAATCTAACTCTTTACTTCTTACCCTTTCTCTTTCTAACCTATATTCTATAAAGAAGTCATCTTTACCTTCAAAGCTCCAAGGTTGGTTTATATCATCATCTTGTAATAATACATCTGTATCTTCCTCTTTTTTTTCTAAGTCCTTTTCTTCTATCTTTTCATCACCATCTAAATGTGTTTGCCCAGCTGATTGACTAATACTTGAAAAATAAGTTGCTCCCCCAAATATAAACAATAAAACAAATACTCCTAAAAGTATACCGGTTTTAGGAATTTTAAAACACTGTATTATCTTCATCACGGTTCCCTCCTTTACTTTTTCGGCATAACTGAAATTCTATATGTAGGGATGTCTAACACACCTTGCACTGCTCTTATTACCTGTTTTTGTATGCTAGGATCATTTCCCCCTGGACAAACAACGACAACTCCCCTAACCTTAGGTTTTACCTCTGTCAAAACTAGAGGTTCATCTCCACCACTTTTCCTTAAAATTACTAGCTCACCTTGATAGTTGTAGTCGATTATCTCCCTCACTCCCCCCTCAGTATCTTCTTCTAAAGTAGTTCTTTCGCTCTCTGTGATGTTTTTTGCTACTATTTTCTCGTTCCCCTTATCTAAAGTGACCATTACCTTTGCTTTGCCTACCCCAGCAATATTTCCTAAAATTTCTTCTAATTCCTTTTGAATTTTTTCTTCATAGCTATCTGTTATTTGCTGTTCTATCTCAGCGGAAGGTTGCGCGGTATTTTTATCATCATCTCCTATAAATTTACTGAGCACTAATAACGCTACCCCCAAAATACATAAAGCTCCAAGGAGCTTATTGGAACTAAATTGTTCCTTAATGTTTTCAAACATTTTTTTATCCACAGAACCCCCTCCTTCAAGTTACTTGCCAAGCGGCTGCACAACTTTAATAAACTTAATGGTTTAACCTCTCCCTTGCTGAGCTATTAACTTTATAAATCAATTCATTTTTCTACTAATTATTTTCTTCCACTTTAGCAACGGAAATTTTGCTTCCAGAAATATGATAATAACTGGATATTGCACCCACTATTTCTTCTTTTCCCTCAAAGTCTTCTACCAACTTTTTTTCCGGTTCTTCACCGATAACTACTGGCTTTACCGCTGCAATCTTATCCATATTTTCTTTATTTAACATAACATAGATGCTAGATATCTCACCAAACTTTTCATCGCTATAATCTTCAATCACCTCTACTTTTATTTCTATCTCGTATCCGTCAGCATAAGGCTCAATAATACTCTTAGTTTGAAGAGCTATGTTTTCTTTATACTGATCTAATACCCTATTTACTGTATTTTCATCAAACTGCTCATCTTCAATTTCTATGTAACTATATTGATACCCATCGTTGGGCAAACGTTCCATATGATTAAGAAGGAGTGCAACGGGGTGTAATATGGTAGCTAAAATCATAAGTCCAAAGATAAGACGAGCATACTTTCGCATATCGTTTTCTGGAAGTAGCATCTCTAAAAAAGTTGCTAAAATGACCAGCACAACCAAGTTGTGAACCACATTGTTAAGGGGATTCATTACAAACTCTAACATTCCACCACCTACCTTATCATCTGAGTTATGTTTCCAGCTCCAAAAATTATTGTAATAGCCATAAAAAACATTATGGAAGCTCCAAAAACAGCTATAAACAGCATCATTAAGCAGTTAGCCATAACCTCTAGGGATTTTACAACAGGAGTATCACCTAAAGGCTGTAAAATTGCCGCACTTAATCTATATATTATCGTAAGAGCTATAATTTTTAAAAGTGGAAAAATAGCAATGAAAATGATCAATAACATCCCATATATTGACACTGCATTTTTCAAAACTAGGGAAGCTCCGGCTACAGAATCAAAGGCATCTGCAAAGAGCCCTCCAACTCCTGGGATAAAAGCTTTTGCAGTAAATTTTCCTGTTTTAAGCCCCACACCATCTACAACTGCAGCACCTACACCTTGAATCGAAGTTATAAAAACAAAAATTATTAACGTAAATCCTAAAACCTGCATGCTACACTCCTTCAAAAAATCAGCTAGTTTATTAATGTTAAAAGAGCTAATTGTACTAACTAAACTTAAAATTGTATATAAAAAAATTAGAGGAAAGACTATATCCCTTATAACAACTGCTGCAACATTTACTATGAAAATTACCAATGGTTTAAATACTGCTACAGAAGCTACAGATCCCATAGAGGCTAATAGGGTAAGTAAAATCGGAATCATAGCTTGTATTGTATCCACCATTGAGTTTACTACGTCCCTAGACCATTGCATCGCCATAGTAAAACTATTTAACGCTATTCCAAAAAGCACTAGGAAAACAACACTTTGAGCCAGCTTTGTAGTTGTCTCGCTACCAAAAGCACTTTTTAGATTTTCTAAAATGGCACCTAACACTGCCAATAAGATAAGCTGACTCATAAGCCTAAGATTAGTAACTACTTCCTTGAATAAAAAAGCTAAGATATTTTTTAAAAAATCTCCTACACTAAATGCTCCGCTTCCTTGACCTGTAATCATATCCCTTAAATCTAACTGAGGCATGTAGTCTCCAAACTCAGACTCTAGCTGAAGCCATTGATCTTCAAGCTCAACTAGATCAATCATTTCCTCTGACTCTTGGTGTTGGTCTGCCAAAGCATCGGAGGAAAACATAACCAAAATTATTAGTGTTAAAAAAATGGCCCCCATTTTTTTTTTCATCATTAATCCCCCTAAGTCTATGGTAATATACTTACTAAAGTTTGAAGAATCATAGAAACTATGGGGAGCGCTAAAAGTAACATCATAATCTTACCCGCAAACTCAACCTTAGAAGCAACCGCCCCTTGTCCAGCATCTTTACAAACCTGTGAACCAAACTCCGTTATGTAAGCAATACCAATAATACGAAGCATAGTTCCTAAAAACATCACATTAAGTTCTGCTTTATATGCCATATCCTCTATAGTCCTAACCACTGTATATATTTGACTAATTAACGCCAAAAAAATAAGGGCACCGGCAGCAAGAGCTAGCTGCATTGCTATTTCTGGCTTTTGCTGTTTTATGATAACAATAATTATACTAGCAACTATTCCAAAAGCTACTACACTCATTATTTCCACAGCTATCACCTCAGTTATAAGTGGAAAATTGTCTTAATTGTTTCAAATAAATCTGCTATAAGATTTAATACGATTAGCAGAATTACTACAACCCCACCCAAAGTAAGCATCTGCCCTTGTTCTTTTTTTTGAGCCTGTTCTAACACAATGCTAAAAATAGCTATTAAAATACCAATACCTGCTATTTGAAAAATCACATCAACATTCGGCACAAGACCTCCCCCTTTATAACAACACTAATACCAATGCCAAGCCAGTAAAAAAACCAAGATATTTCCACATCTTACCGTTTTTCTTGTATTCAATTTCACTTTCTCGTTCTGCTGCATTAAGCTTGTTTAATGTTAAAGATATATGTTTCATTTGCTCATCTATTCCACTTTTGCCTAAAGAAAAACCAAGAGTTTGTAAAATATCTTTATCCCTTACCGTTAGAAAGTGGTAAGCTTCCTTTTTTAACTCTTCTGTCCAATAACGCTGTAACATAAACCCATCACACTTTTCTAAATTAGCAGAAATGTTGATAAAAAATTCCTTTTGGGGAGATGGAAGGGCGCATGCCACATTTTTAAGAGCTTCAGGCAAAGGTGTGTGTCCATAGCTAACTTCCGTCTGAAGCATAGATAAGCCGTTTTGAAATACTCTAAGGGCTGTAGTACGTTGTTGTAATTTTTGGGCCTTTTGAAATCCGTAACTTGTTGTTGCTGCTATTAAAACTACCGCCCCAATAATCTTTAGCATTTATTATCCCTCCCGTCACTTTTTGGCTTGTTTTAAGATCTACTATCTCCTCTACAGTACCAACACCATCCTTACGCGATAACACAACAAGCCTCTTAAAATAGTTCAAGTCCAGCACTTTATTTACCCATTTTTTACTCTTTAAATCTTCTAAATCTAACCCATGTACCGTTGTTAATAACCCAACTCCACAAGTCATAGCTTGTTCAACACCATCGATATCTTGTCGACGGCCCAATTCATCAGTAGCAATAATGTCTGGTGACATCGAGCGAATCAAAAGGTTCATACCTTCATCTTTAGGACAACCATCAAGCACATCAGTCCTACACCCAACATCCAGTTGAGGTTTCCCGTGATATGAAGCAGCAATTTCAGACCTTTCATCAACTACCCCAACCTTAAATCTATAATCATCACTTAAGCTTCTTACCATGTCTCTCAGAAGGGTGGTTTTCCCACAATTAGGTGGTGAAATAATCATTGTATTTAAAAACCTTCCTGACTCTAAAACATAAGGCATCACCTTAGTAGCTAACTTAGTTACCTGCCTTGCAATCCTGAAGTTGATTCCACTAATCTCCTTTAGCGTTTTAACTTCCCCTTTTTGCATAACAGCCTTGCCTATTATTCCCACTCTATGTCCACCTTTTACGGTCACAAAACCATTTTTAAGCTCTTCTTCCACAGAGTAGTAAGAATAATTAAATATCAGCTGGATAGCGCTTTCAATTTGATCAGTAGATACTATCATAGGGGAACCAGTATCAACCTCTCCTTCTTTTGATAAATAATAGTCACCACCATCTATTCCAATAGCTAATGGTCGACCTGCTCTAACCCTTATTTCTTCTATGTTGTCACCTTCTTTTTCTATAGCTTTTTTAAAAACAGACCTAAGTGGTTCAGGAAAAAACAGCAATACTTCATTCAACTTATTTTTCATCGCCTGTCCCCCTTTAGAAATAGTTATTTATAAAAGGACAGGTTTATGAATTATTTTTAAAACAAAAAAAGTTTTCCCTACTTCAGGAAAACCTTTATAATTTAAACTCAAATTAATATTTATAAAAAAACAGCCTGTAATATTTTCGTAATGTTTTTGTTTTACAATTAATATACAGACAATTCGAAAATAACTATATATTAACTGTAAAACATTGAATGATTTCATTTGTTAGTATAAGGGGGATAAATATGAAAAAAAGAGCTAAAAAACTTTTTTTTACTGTTTTTATTGTTGTGTCAATTCTTTTGCATCGCATATCTGACGACACTGTTCTTTTGTTGTTGTTTTATTTATGGGGGTTATTCTTAATCCCTGCTTACTGTTTACTAGAAAGAAAGATTTTTAATTTTTTTAAACAACGAAAGTCTATAAGATGTGTCTTGCATCAATTAAAAACAAATTTAACTTCACCTTCCACTATTAAAAAGTTGAAAATTAGCGGAATAATTGCTATAGCACTACTTGCCATTAATATAATTATAGCTACTACTTTACTATACAGCTTTGGAGCTGCTAACCATATTTACTACTCCAATGGGTCTGTGAAATATAAAGGTTCTGTAGTAAATGGTGTTCCAAACGGAAAAGGCAAACTGTTAACTCAGACTGGTAACATTAAAGCAGAAGGTGACTTCAAAGATGGTAAGTTAAACGGAAATGGTAAATTATACCAAAGAGGCGCCTTACGATACGAGGGCTTTTGGAAAAACGGCTCCCCCCATAGGCATGGAAAACTTTTTTACAGTAACGGCAATTTAAAATATGAAGGGCGTTGGAAGTATGGAAATAAATACGGTAAAGGGTCATTATATAATTCACAGGAAAACCTAATTTTTGAAGGAAATTTTATTGATGGAATAATGTTTCCAAAAGATAACTTCCAACTTGTAAACCATGATGGCTATTGGGATGGTTCCCTTGATAAAAATAACTCTATTACTTATAAAGGAAAATGGACAGAAAACGTTTACAAAGGTAATGTTAAATTTTTTACAGAAGACATGTTAATTTATGAGGGATATTGGAAACATGGATTACCTCACGGTAATGCAGTTATATACCAAGATAATGGTAATAAATTCTTTGACGGAAGTTTTTTATATGGGCAAATAAAAGAAGGTGATTTCTACAACCAAAATGGAGAAAAAGTTTCAAAAAGCATGAGCCAAGCACTTATAAACACCATTAACAATGAGGGTGAACGATCAAACTACTATATACATCTCAATATTCGCCCTCCTCAAACAGCAAAGGAAACTTTAACTCCTTTTATAGATGCAGTAGAACAAGTTGAGTATTTTAAAACTCTGGAGTCAGTAATCGAGCCATCATCAGATAACATACAATTTAAAAGCTTAATGTACCAGTTTATCCAACTGCCTCATTCAATATTTGATAAAGATTTAGTAATTAAATCTATAGGAGAAATGCAAAGCATCCCCATTGAAATATTAGAAGATTTAGTTTGCATGGGTGCTAAGTTTAGATTTGTTTATGGGCACATCGGAAATCAACCTGAATTTGAAAAAAACATGGTTTTGCCATGGGGGTCGAAATTAACTGAAAGAACTGTGGGTATTGCTTATTATCCAAAGAAACTAGCAATAACCCGCATAGACTATTCATTGGCTGTAAAGGTTAGCTTACATGAAATAGGACACTTAGTTGATATCCTTTTGTATAACAGTATTTCATACGAAGACGAATTTTATTCAATAACCTCAATGGAAGCTGAAAACGTTTTTAAAAGAAAATATTATACAGACTGTCCAGGAGAATATTTTGCAGAATTTTTCGCCTATTTTTATATTGATGACAAAACGATGCTTGTTCAACCTGATTTAAATCATCAAAAGTTAATTCAAGTAGCCCCGTTAACATACAATTTTTTTCTGACAAAAGTTGAAAAATACGATAAACATAAATCCAAAGAAGAGTTTACATCTGAATATTACTATAAAGCTGTTAGTGATAAAGGTATAAAAGAGGCTTCATGGATTCGTCCAACATATATACAACAAATAGTAGTGGAGAAAAATAGTCTAACAGAGCGCTTAAAAGGGGGGTATTATAACATAATAAATCACTTTTTATATTAGTAAAGGAAAGGAAGGCTGTCTTTTTAAGTGCCAGCCTTCCTTTGCTTATGAAATTAAATAGCTTTGAAATCTTGATTGTTTACACTCTGCAAAGACTTTGCTACATAACTTGCTAGATCTAATAATCTGCATGAATAACCCCATTCATTATCATACCATGCAACTACCTTAATCATGTTGTTCCTAACTTTCATAGTAGAAAGTCCATCAACAATAGAAGATCTAGGATCTTTTTTATAATCGATAGACACTAGTGGTGCTTCACTATACCCTAAAATACCTTTTAACTCAGATTCTGCCATTTCTTTTAACTTAGAATTTACTTGCTCTACACTTACGTCTTTCTTCAACTCAACTACTAGATCTACCACCGAGCCAACAGGAATTGGAACACGCATTGCCATTCCATTAAGTCTTCCTTCCAAACTAGGTATTACCTTAGCAACAGCTTTTGCAGCTCCTGTTGTAGTGGGTATAATAGACTCACTTGCACACCTAGCCCGACGTAAATCTTTATGAGGCATGTCCAGCACCCGTTGATCATTTGTAAAGGCATGGATAGTGGTCATCAACCCTTTTTCAATTCCAAAGGCTTTTTCCAAAACTTTAGCAATAGGTGCTAAACAATTAGTTGTACATGAAGCATTTGATAAAATATGATGCCTTCTATGATTATATTGGGCTTCATTTACCCCCATAACTACAGTTAGATCTTCCCCCCCTTTAGCAGGAGCTGATAGTATAACTTTTTTAGCTCCACCTTCAAAATGTTTTGAAGCCGCTTCCTTTGTCAAAAAAATTCCGGTTGATTCTATAACAATTTCAACTCCCATATCTGACCAAGGTATATCAGCAGGGTCTCTATAAGCTGTAAATTTAATTATTTTATCATCAATAATCAAAGCGTCCTCAGTTGCCGTAACTTCTTGATCCATAACTCCATATAAAGAATCATATTTTAGAATATGAGCATGTTTTTCGGGCCCCGAGGTGCTGTTAATAGCAACTATTTCAATATCTTGTTTTTCCGCAAAAGATGCTTTAAGTACAGCCTTACCAATTCTGCCAAAACCGTTAATCCCAATTTTAGTTTTCATTTATTTACCACCTCATATTATAGATTTTAGGCATATTAAACGATAACCCGAATATTAGTATATCACATTTATCCTTTTTTAGCTATTAATGTTTTTCTACAACGTTATAATGTCATACAATATATTATTCTACAATAAAATAAAAAGTAGAACGAGTATTTTTAAGTACCCGTTCTACTTTTCCAATCTATTTTGCTGATTATTTAAGCTTAGGCTGTTCTTTTTTCTTCTTGTTTTCGTCTTCAATTTTAACACTTGTAACATGAACATTTACCTCTACTACAGATAAGCCTGTCATATTTTCTACATTTTTCTTAACTTCGTCTTGTATTTTCTTTGTCACATCAGGAATTTTTGTACCATATTCCACAACAATAAAAATGTCGATAGCAGTTTCTGTCTCGCCGACATTTACTTTTATTCCTTTAGAAAGGTTTTTGCGACCAATCATCTCAGCTAAATCACCAGCTACCCCTCCACTCATGCCGGCTACTCCTTCAATGTTTGTGGCTGCAATACCAGAAATTACTGCTACAACTTCATCTGCTATTCTAATTGTTCCATAACCTTCATTTACCAACAAATTTTGTTCTTCCATTTACCTGCACCTCCACAATTTTTAAGTAGTTTAAAAATTAATACAGTGACACACATTTCTCTTAAGTATATATTTTATTCAACACCGAGGTATATTATTCCTGCAATCTGTTTTTTTATTCTGTAGAAAATCTAGAAATATTTAAAATCACACCTATACTTGACAGTGTTATTAACAAAGAAGTTCCTCCAAAGCTTATTAAAGGTAGGGTCAACCCTGTTGTAGGTAACATAGCTATAGCCACGCCTATGTTAATAAAAGCTTGGAATGATATCATAACAGTAAGACCAACAGCCAAAAGATAGCTAAATCTATCCGGAGCTGCTGCCGCAATTTTGAAGCCTCTCCAAGTAAAAAGGCAAAATAATACTATTACAAAAGTACCACCTAAAAATCCTAACTCTTCAGTTAAAATAGAAAAAATAAAATCAGTTTGACCCTCTGGCAAATAATCCATTTTTTGCTTGCTAGCTCCAAGTCCAACTCCCGTAAGTCCTCCACCTACTACTGCATATAAAGACTGAATTATTTGATAGCCTGAACCAAGAGGGTCAACCCATGGATCCCAAAAAACTGTCATTCTTTGTAATCTATATGGTGCCAATTGAGCAATTACTAGCAAACCAGATACACCAACAACCCCCAATGGTACAAGTTGCTTAAAAGGTGCTCCTGCGATGAAAAGCATAATACCCACAAAACCTACAATAGTCATACCAGTGCCAAAATCAGGTTGTTGCATAATCAAGGCAAATGTTATCCCCAAAACTATCATTAACGGTAACGTTCCTCCAAAAAAATTTTTGACTCTCTCATCTCTAGATGATAAATAATTGGCAGTAAACAACACGGTAACAAATTTAGTTAAATCTGAAGGTTGAAATCGCATAAAGCCTAGGTTAATCCATCTAGTCGCTCCTCCAACTTCATGTCCAACACCAGGGATGAGAACTAGTAACAGAAAAGCAAAGTTTAGCAAAAAAAGTATCTTAAGTAACTGTTTCCATTTCCAATAATTTAAACACATACATATGTACATACATATAAGCCCAAGGATTACAAATAAAACTTGTCTCTTTAAATAATAAAAGCTAGTACCAAAATTGTTTAAAGATAAAACGGCCGTGGAACTATATACCATCACCAAGCCAATGCCAAGCAATATAAAAGTAACAAGTAGCATACCAAAATCTGGTGTTTTTCTCTTAATCATTATTGTTTTCATCCTAACATTTGCAAATTTTACACTACGTTAATAACTTAGGCTAATATTATTAATTCGTCATAATATATAAAAACCCTTCTAAACTAATCAATTCAAATTATCTCATCTACTGATTAAAATAGCTATTTAACTAGTCATAAAATTCACTCCATTTGACATGCTATGTTTTAAAAAGGCTCATACAGTAGTGTAATAACATCCAATGAAAACACTTTATACCACCTTGGAAGTCGCCGATGGCCATTACAGACCCAGCATCAAATCTAATTTCTAATCCAGCTCTTAGTCCCAGCAGAATAAGCAAATATCGACGTTTTCGTGGCTAATAAAGGTTTTGACCTGCTTTCCAAAGAAATATCCATCACTACGAAGGTCAAAATAGATGATATTTAAGCCCTAAGTTGGCCACTAAAACGTATAAATTAGCTACATGCTGGGTCAGTAATAAAATAAACTAGCTATTCAAACTAGGCATAAAAGTTACTATTTGAAAGCTCATACAATAGTGTAATAATCTTAGAAATCCAACAAGAACACTTTATACCACCTTGGAAGTCGTGATGGCCATTACAGACCCGGCATCAAATCTAATTTCTAATCCAGCTCTTAGTCCCAGCAGAATAAGCAAATATCGACGTTTTCGTGGCTAATAAAGGTTTTGACTTGCCTTACAAAGCATGTTTAGCTACCAACGCTAAATATCCATCACTACAAAGGTCAAAATAGTAAGATCACATTTAAGTCCTTAGTTGGCCACTAAAACGTATAAATTAGCTACATGCTGGGACCAAATTCTTTTTCCAAACTAGCTACATGCTAGGTCAGTAATAAAATAAACTAGCTATTCAAACTAGGCATAAAAGTTACTGTTAGAAAGCTCATACAGTAGTGTAATAATCCTAGAAATCCAATGAGAACACTTTATACCACCTTGAGGTCGTGATGGCCATTACAGACCCGGCATCAAATCTAATTTCTAATCCAGCTCTTAGTCCCAGCAGAATAAGCAAATATAGACGTTTTCGTGGCTAAATAAAGGTTTTGACCTGCTTTTCCCTAATAATTCCCACTACCAAGCCCACAGCGGACTTTCCCCCGCCAAGTTAACGCATGCTGAGCGCACTAACATAAAAAGCGCTGCTTTTGGCAGCGCTTTAAACTTTTTTTATTTTATAACTTCTACTTTTACCTCTCCTATACCTGGTCCAACTAAACCAATCTCAGAAGCTGCTGCTTTAGATAAGTCAATCATTATACCAGGAACATGGGGCCCTCGGTCATTGATTCGCACATCAACACTTCTACCTGTGGATTTTAAGGTTACCCTTACAACAGTCCCAAATTCTAAAGTAGGATGAGCAGCAGTAAATTTGTTTTTATCAAATACTTCTTCACTAGCTGTGAGTTGGCCATGTAGTTCACTACCATAATAAGAAGCCTTTCCCGTAAACACCTCTCCTGATGTTTCTTCAGTTCTACCACGAGAAGCTTGGGGTGCTCTATCATCTCTTGATGAATTTGAACTAGCTACCTGCTCCTCTTTTGTCCCAACATAAACTATTTGATTTTTAGGTTCTTTGACTATTTCATCATCTATTTTTTTACTACTTACTTTTTCACCATCATGAAAAATATGCTCATATGTTATCTTTCTAACTCCTTTGTTACCTTCATTTTTAACCTCAGTACTCCCCGATAACAAATTAGAGTTGTCAACATGTTCAGTTTCAAAACCTACCTCTTCCTCTTCAACAACAGTTTCTTTTGTTACTCTTGTTATATCTACTTTTAGACCATCCTCAAGCTCAGTACCTTTATCCAAACTTAATATATCTTTATCTCCTAACTCAATCCTTTGAGAAAATAAAAGTGACTCAATGTTTGGTTCCCAACTTATTATCTCTTTTTGTTCGCCATCAACATCGATTGTTACTTTACTTCCTGTTTCAATATAAATATACTTAGATTCCAATAGTTCACTTTTATCAGGGTAAACTTTATGATATTCATTAATATCCATTTCAGATTCTTTCAAAATTTCCCCCACTCTTTTTTCTTGAGTATTAACAGTAAATACTTCATTATCTTTAAATATAGTTACTTCTGTATAGTTCTGAGAAAAAACCGTTCCTATACCTATTAGCAGCAATAGAAATACCACTGTCATACCAAAAATCTTTTTTAAAATCATCCTCACCCCACGTCAATTAAGTCTTATACTACATCTTATTTTCAATATCAACATTATATACTATCTAAAGTGATTGTCAAACCCCAATAGTATTCATTTATTCCACTATTTTACATCTTTTGTTTAACAAGAGAAACACATCACATTTTTACCACGATAATTTACAGTTTGTAGCCATAGTTGTCACCAAAGCAAATATCAATACAGAAACTAAGTTAGCTGTAGTATTATCTTGATCAAATCTTGGGGAAACTTCAGCTACATCAAATCCCACTACTTTTTTTGTCCTTAAAATATACTTAATAAACTTCAATACTTGCTCAGGATTCAAACCTAGTGGCTGTGTAGAACTAACTCCAGGGGCAAAAGCCGACGAAAATACATCAGAACAGATCGTAATATATATTTCATCAATTGGCCTAATAAACGTATCAATTTGTTCCAAGACAGCCCAAGTATCATTATAAATTATATCTTTTGCTAGCACATAATTAACACCAAGTTCTTCTGCTATATTAAATAAAGCCTTTGTATTACTATGATTTTGAATTCCAAGACAAAGATAATTAAAATCCGTTTTTGTTTTTATACAATCATCTGCAATCTGTTTAAACATTGTACCAGAGCTTCCTCCATTAGAGTATGGCCGCAAATCAAAATGTGCATCGAAATTAATTATTCCAAGGTTAGCATTTTGCTTTTTTGAAGTTAGATGATTTTTAATACCGTTAAAACTACCAAAAGCAAGTTCATGCCCACCTCCTAGAATAATTGGAAATAAGTTTAAATCCAAAATCCTTTGCACTGCTTTAGCAAGTAAATCCTGACTTTTTTCCAACGACACACCATCACACCAAATATCTCCTGCATCAAATAGTTTAACTTCTTGAGAAAACCTACAAGGCAGATTAGCTAACTCTTGTCTGATAGCAAAAGGGCCTTTAGCAGCACCTTCTCGCCCTTTATTTTTTTTTACACCCTCATCACAACAAAACCCTATAAAAGCAAAACCAAGCTCACCCATATATTGGGATAAATTTTTGTCATTTAGATTTAATAGCTGCACCCATTGATGCCATCTAAAAGCATCATAATTTTCCTTGCTATCTACTCTTCCATACCAAGTTTCTTTGTCAGTAACTCTATAGTTTGTGTCCAACATGTCTAACCACTCCTTATGATAATCTCAAAAGTTTATGGTAACATAAATTGAACAAAAATGTTAAGTTAAATTATCTAGTTTTAACCCAACTGGACAATGGTCACTCCCCATTATATCATCATAAATTATGGAATCGTTTAATTTATCTTTTAAGCGCTCAGATACTATAAAATAATCTAACCTCCACCCTATATTTCTATCTCTAGCTTGGCGCATATAGGACCACCATGTATAGGCCTCTTCTCTTTTAGGGTAAAAGTTTCTATAAGTATCGATAAATCCCGCCTTTAGTAACTGAGTAAGTTTATCCCGCTCCTCTATTGTAAAGCCAGCATTCTTTCTGTTGCTTTTAGGATTTTTGATATCAATTTCTTTATGAGCGACGTTAAAATCACCACATAAAATCACAGGTTTTTTCTCATCTAACTTCTTTAGATACTCTCTAAAATTTTCTTCCCAATTCATCCTATAATCTAGTCTAGCAAGACCTCTTTGAGAGTTTGGAGTATACACATTAACAAAAAAGAACCCATCAAACTCTAAAGTAATTGTCCTTCCTTCCTGGTCATGTTCTTCTAAACCTATTCCGTTTTGAACATTTAATGGTTTTACCTTAGTAAAAATAACTGTCCCAGAGTAACCTTTCTTATTTTTAGCATAATTCCAATAGTCATAGTACCCTTGAACATCTAGTTCGACCTGACCTGGTTGAAGCTTTGTCTCCTGTACAGCGAAGATATCAGCATCTAATTCTTTGAAGGAATCTAAAAATCCTTTCTTTAAACACGCCCTTAGTCCGTTGACATTCCACGATATTAATTTCATACATTTTCACCTCAAGTATAAATTTATGTACTTTTTCCAAAATTTTAACTAGCTACCGCACTTTCACCTTTATCTTCTGCACCTCCCTTTTTCCTGTCCGTCACAGTATCTTGCGCTCTTAATTATTTCTAACTAACTTATCACTGTGATAGACTCCTACTTATCCATACTAATGGGCTGTTCTGAACAATTTCAGTCTTTATTTCAGATTCTGGATCCTTAGGTTTAAAATCTATTCTATGTTTGTAAAGGCACCATAAATAAACAGGCATAATAATAAAAATAGAAATCTGCACAAACACAATTCCTAACGGTGTCACTTGATCTATAAAGTGTTTAAACGGAAAATCCTCTAACAAAATGCTAAAAATATTATTACCTGCATGTATTCCATATGGATCCAGCCCAAACGATAGATAACCCTAAAAGAACTCCCATTACCGTAGTGTAAACACCTTGTACCATATTCATATGATATACTCCAAATAAAACCGCTTGTAATATTATAGCAGATTTAATAGAAAGTTTTCCTTCAAGTTCGTCAAAAATTAATCCTCTAAAAATAACCTCTTCAAAAAGTGGAGCAGCCAGCCCCACAGCAATAAAAAAAAGTAAACCATTACCTAAAAGGCCCTATATTCTCAACATGGTTTTTTAGAGCTTGAGGATATATTATAGCTATTCTCCTTCTTTTACACATATGAAATTTCTTCTGATTATAACTATTTCTATTAACTTAGGGCAAAAACCTCTAGAAAAATCCAAAAACAACAAAACACCAGCCCTCTTAAACTTGGGCTGGTATTTCAACATTTCCATTTACTTCTATAACAAGGCCATAAAAGTAAAAGGAACCACCAATTTGATAATCATAATCCTACATAAATGCAGCATAGATACCCTAAATGGACTTTTATCATATTTAATAGCTAAAGTAGTCATGATGGTAAATCCACCTGGAGCTGCCGCTAAAAGGCAGGTAGTTAAATCCCACTTAAAAAGTCTATGGATAGTCAAAGCTATAAGGTACGATGTGCCAAATACAAATATAGCAGTAATTACCAATGGCAATAATATCTCCCCAGAAGTTATGCTCTCAACTGTCTCTTCGGTTATATTATCTGACACCATAATTCCTACACCCATAAGCAAAAAATTAAATGCTGATCCTGAAGGAGCTAATACTTTCACACCAGAAACAGAGGCTATAGCTGTAAAAATCATCGCTCCTACCATAAACCCAGCTGGAACCCCAAAATAAGTAAGAATATAACCTCCTAACCCAGCTATAGATATTGATACTAAAAATCTTATAATTAGGTTATAGTTAGGCAAAAAAAAGTTTTTACAAAAACTCATAACAACTTCCGTAACTTTTTTAAACAAGGATAATTCTTGCTCTTCTCCTTCTCCTATATCTTTATTTAATTCTTCACCATTTTTTTCTGCGCAATAATTTATAAATATTGGGAAAAAAGTTATTGTTACAATTATTTTAAACATATGCATAACAATAATAGTACCAAGATCAGAGTTTGTATCCATTGCTATAATAGTCATTTCTGGCAAACCACCCATACTAGATGAAAGTATAGCAGTATATAAATCTAAAGAGGTAAATTTATATAAAGTTAAGCCCAATACAAATACAGTAGCAATTGACCAAGCTGCAATAATAGCAGCGGGAACTACTATATTTTTTAAGTCTTTTATAGTGTCACTGTTTATCTTCGCGCCCATATAAATTCCCAATAAAGTTTGTGCAAGTGGAGCTATAAAAGCGGGAGCATAAGGCAAGTTAATACCTGCAGCTCTTAGCCCTCCTATTACCGTTAATGTACCCAGAAACGATGGTACCGGTAACTTTGCAACATTAAATACCGCCCACCCCACTGTTGCCAGCATCAGTAATACTACTGTATCTGTCAATGTGTCTAACAAAATTTGCCACGTCCTTTGAATAGATTGTACGTATATTTATTTCGCTTGTAGTAATATTTTTTCCTGCATTCTTTTTATTTTTATAAGAAGAAATATTCCCTTTCAGACCATACATGAATTATTAAATAATTTAAAAAAACCAGCTGCAATAAATTAGCCTTGTAAATCCCTACGTCCATAGCCAATGAAACCAGCAATCATCATCCCTATTGCTACCACAGTCAAAGCAGTTACCTTAACAAAACTCATATCTTCTACTGGAACTTGTGGAATATTACCAAAGGGAGTCAACTTAACCATCCATTCAGACAACTGAAACAACCCGCCCAAATACACTACAAAAAACGAATAAAGTAAATACACCCATGTAACTATTGTACTTTTTGGCAAATAGCCAATTAGCAAAGTTGCTAACCCTACCATTACCCAAACGGCAGGTACATAAACCATAGCTGAATTAAATATCGTACTAAAAGATATAGAAACATCCATTACAGATTTACCTACCAACCACATTCCTAATGAAGAAGATATTACCATCAAAGGTGCAATTACTACAGAAATAAGCAAGTAGCTTCCTAGCAAATTATTTCTTGATACGGCTCTAGCAAGCAACTGTTCCGTACGATTCTTTTTTTCTTCTCCTTTAATCTTTAAAATTATCATCAAAGCAGGAATAGTTCCAATAATAGAAATAATCGACATAAGCATGGTAAGAAATTGTTCAGTTAAAGATAGGTGGTCACCACCTGAAGGTAAAAGTTGTTTATACATCTCATTACCTTCAATAAATGCTTCTAGATCACCTAGCACTGACCCATAAGAAGCTCCCAATACGAACATTCCAATTGCCCATAGTATAATTCCCGTACGTTGAAGTCTAAAAGCCAGCCCTAGGGGAGTTTGCAGGAAAGGTGAAGCATTACCTTTTCCTGGTCTTGCGGCTATAAATCCAGAGTCTAGATCCCTTAAAGAGTTTAAGTACATAGCTAAAACGCCAACAATTACAGCTGCCCCTAAAGTTATAAATAGAGGCCACCAGTAATTATTAACAAATACTTGAGTTTGCGTGACCCATCCAAGGGGTGAAAACCAAGATAAAGATTCCTTTCCTCCATCTCCAATAGCCCTTATAAGATAAGCTATCAATAAAAAACTAAAAGAGTATCCCATGGTAGTTCTAGTATTATTGGATAGTTGTGATAAAAATGCTGTTGATGCTGCAAAAAAAATCCCTGTAACTCCTAACACCGCTCCATACAACAATGAACCTGGCAAATCAATACTTTCAATATTTAAAACCGTTAATCCCAAGCCAACAGCAATGGCTAGTATTACATTAACTACAACCAACACGATCAAAACTGAAGTTAAATTAGAGAGTCTCCCAACAGGTAGAGAGCGTATCATCTCTATACGCCCCTCCTCTTCATCAGCACGAGTATGTCGTGTAACGAGCATGATACTCATAATAGCTACAACTATAGCTGTAAATAACAACATCATATGGGCCATCATGGCACCATACGTATAATCGTCCAAACCAAAACCTGGACCCACCATAGCTGACATAGCCGGATTTTTCATGGTTTCAGCCATTAATTTGATTTCCTGCTCTGTAGAAAAAAGTTCTGTTAAAGCTGGCGCCATAGCTATTGTAAATATAGTTATAGATAGTAACCAAATTATTATATTAAAGCAATCTCTTTTTAATATTAGTGCAGATAACTTCAAAGTATTGCTAAAGATATTATTTGACATTAATTAACACCTCCCGCTCCCTCATAGTGACGCATAAATAAATCTTCTAAAGTGGGTGGAGCGCTTTTAAGTCTAACCACATCAAACTGCCCTAAATATTTTATGACTTCCCCTAAATTCTCTGAATCTACCTGAAAGTATATAACATTATCTTTTTTTACAAGATCGTGAACACCTTTAACTCCTTCTAAATTTAAAACTGTCTTTTTTGTTTCAAGTTCTATATTTATTCGCGTTAAATGGCGCAGCTCACTTAAAGTCCCAGATTCAATTATTTGCCCCTCTTTAATAATACTTACTTTATCGCATAGTTTTTCAACTTCGGATAAAATATGACTAGAAAGTAATATGCTTTTGCCTGCTTTCTTTGCCTTCATTACACATTCTTGAAACTTTCTTTCCATTAACGGATCTAACCCAGATGTTGGCTCATCTAAGATGTAAAGATCTGCATCAGAGGCAAATGCGGCAATAAGTGCTACCTTCTGTCTATTCCCCTTTGAATAAGTTCTGCATTTTTTGGTTGGGTCTAAGTCAAACTTTTTTATAAGTTCTTCCCGCCTGTTTATATTATTTGTACCTCTAAGTCGTACAAAAAGATCAATTACTTCTCCACCAGTTAAATTGGGCCACAAGTTCACATCTCCCGGAACATAGGCAATATTTTTGTGGATCTCTACAGCATCATTCCAAGCATCTTTTCCAAAAATAGTGGCGCTTCCCTCAGTTGCTTTTAATATCCCCAGCAAAACTCTAATGGCTGTTGTTTTTCCAGCACCATTAGGACCAATAAACCCATATACCTCTCCCTTTTTCACTTCAAAATTTACTTTGCTTAAAGCAGTAAAATTTCCATACTTTTTAGTTAGATTAGTAACTTTTAAAACTCCCATCTCTCACCCTCCTCTTTTATTTGTAATAAACTTTTTTTAACATATCTAATATAGTATAAAACTCATCCCATAAGGGTTTTACCTCTGTTTCCAACAACTTGTCACCTTTCAAGCGATTAATAACATCCTTTTCATACCCTTCTATAGTCCATATTATCAATTTGTAAATCCCTTCTTGTGGCAGATCATCTCTAAAAAGTGAAGCATCGATGTTGTTAAAAAGTTTTTCATATCCTAACTGTCTGGCTTCTGCTATGAGTTCTTTTAAATCATCAGAAAGTGCTTCATCATCATTAATTATAAAATAACTTAAAAAATTAAATACATGTGGATTTCTATAATAAATTTCCATTTTTATTTTTGCAGCTTGCCTATATCTTTCAATAAAATCCTGTTGCTCTTCATCAATCATATTGAGGTATTCTTTTATAAGAAAATCAACACCCCATTCAACCAAATAATATAGCAACATCTTTTTGTTGTTAAAATAGTAAAAAAGCATTCCCTTTCCTATACCAGCTTCTTTAACAATGTTGTTGGTAGAAGCTTTTTCGTACCCCTGCTCAGCAAACTCTTTCATTGCAGCACTTAAAATTCTCTGCTGTTTTTCTTTGTCTAGTTTGGCAAATTTTTCAGTAATTATAATCACCCCGCACTATTTGACCACATCGGTCTACTTATTGTATGTTAAGTTTAGCACATCTAGACCAAGGTGGTCAAGAATGTTTCACTCAATATTACAAAAACTCAACCTACCAATGGTTTCCTTCTCTAGCAGCAAAATTTTTAGAAAGATGAACTATTACTCAATATTCTTATCTACATAAATAAAAAGTTGAAGACATTATTTTTCCTCTCCAACCTCGCCTTATTTAAAGCAAACATAATCGCCATTTGTTATATCTCCCTTTATTACACCAAATCATACTTTTTACCCTATGCCCCAATTGTTCATAAAAAATGGACCCTAGTATTTCGAGTATAGAAATGATATAATTAAAAGGAATGTTCAGAAAATATTTCAGGGAGGGAATAATATGGATATTAGCTTATTAAAAAATTCATTGCTTAAAGAAGGATTTTGTGATGTTAGATATCAGGACTTTTCACTTACCTCTATTAAAGGTAACAAGGAAGATATTGACGAAGCTTCCATTATTAGAAAAAGTGGGGGAAATGTGCGGGTACTATCTGGTGGTGGGTTTGGAACTTTTTCTTTTACAGACCTAAGAGATATTGATTTTGCTATAAAAGAGGCCAAAGTTGCCAGCGACCTTATAGAAGGAGCACAAAAATTGACCACCGTTGAAGTAAACCGCGACCATGTAAAAGTTTCCCCCAAAATGGATCCCCGTAGCATCTCTATTTCTGAGAAAACAGCTTTAGTTGAAAATTACATAAACCTAATAATTAAACATGAAAATATAATAGATGTGGATGCAAGCTATTATGAGCAGTTTACAGACACTATGATTTTAAACAATCAGGGTACAGAAGTAAGACAAGAGGAACTTATATGCGGTTTATCCTTTAGACTAACATCAAAAAGAGGTGATCTAACCCAGATAACAAGACTATCCTTTGGTGGATCTGAGGACTACTCTGAGCTGCTAGACAAAAATACAGAGGTACTAGCTAAAGTTGAGCAAACAGTAGACCTACTTGATGCAGAGCCAATCAAGGGTGGAAACTACGATGTTATTCTAGATAGCGATGTGGGAGGTTTGTTTATTCACGAAGCCTTTGGACACTTAAGCGAGTCCGATAACCTTATCGGCAACGAAACTTTAGCTAAAACAATGACGCTAGGCTCTGAATTTGCCATGTCAGAGTTTAATGTCATAGATGACCCCACTCGCAAAGGGCACCCAGGAAGTTATAAATACGATCATGAAGGAACTAAAGGGAAACCTACCTACTTGATTAAAAATGGTAAACTTAGTGGTAGATTACATTCTTTAGAAAGCGCCAATGTAATGGGCGAGGTTCCAACAGGTCATGCTAGAGCTAAAAATTTTGGCTTCACCCCTATTGTTCGGATGGGTAATATCTACGTAGATAAAGGAAAATATTCCTTTGACGACATGATTAAATCTATAGATAACGGACTTTATCTGTTTGGATCTGCTGGGGGCCAAACTAGTGGAGAAACCTTTACCTTTGCAGTACAAGGCGGGTACAAAATAGAACAGGGTAAAATCAAGGGAATGGTTAGAGACATAGCTCTAACAGGCCATCTGTTTACCACTTTAAAAAATATTGAAATGATAGGTGATACAGTTGAATTTTCCAAATCTGGTGGTTGCGGAAAAGCTGGGCAAATCCTTATTCAATCAGGTAAAGGGTCTGCACCTATCAAAATAAAAAATATGGGGATAGGAGGGAAGTAACATGAAAAAATTATTGAGTAAAGCATTAGAAGTAGCAGAACAAGCGGAGGTATATGTTAGGGAAATCTCCAGTAATTCCGTTAATATAAAACTAGATGAGCTTAAAGAAGTCAACTCTAAGAAAAAAACGGAAATCTCTTTAAGGATTGTAAAAGATGGCAATATGGGAACAGCTGTAGCCACTTCTTTAGACGATGAAACTATTATAGACAGAGCAGTCATAGCCCTTAAAAACCAAAAATCAGAGGCTATAGTTTTTCCTAATAAAGAAAACGCAGCTGATGTTATATCTTGGTCGGAAGAAATTAAAAACATGGACACAAAAAAGCTTACAGACTTTGCTTTTGAACAATCAAAAAGATTAAAAGATGCTGCGGATGACATTAATTTTGGAGTAAACGCAACAAGAAGCTACAGAAAGGTTCATATTTTAAACAGCTCTGGTTTTGATAAATGCTATGAATATACAAACCTTTCACTATCCTTAAGTACAATTACTGACAAAGGCTTTGCCGGTGCCTCCAAAGAATTTTCCACTGGAAAAATCCCTCAAGTTAACACTGAAGATATTCAAGATCTTATTAAAATGCATCGCCTCAGTAGCAATCCAATAACTTTAGATAACGAAAAAATGCCGGTTATTTTTACAGGAAAAGTTATGGGATCTCTTATGCTAAGAGTTCTAGGAGGTGTTAACGGAGGAAATGTTGTAAAAGACATCTCACCACTTAAAAATAAAGTAGGCCAACAGCTTTTTTCCAAAAACATTACCATAAGAGATGACGGCAAAATGCCTTTTGGCGTTAACACATGCCTATTTGACGATGAAGGTACCCCCTCTCAAAATACTATGCTATACGATAAAGGTGTACTCAAAAACTACCTAGTAGGCATAAGCCAGTCTAAAAAACTAGACAAAGACCCTACAGGAAATGCCTTTAAACGTACACTTTTCTCTAAAGAAATCGAAGATAAACCAGCGGTTTTTGACACAAACATTGTAATAGAAGGAAACCACAAAGACGACAAAGAAATAATAAAAGGCATAAAAAGAGGCCTGTTTATAACAGGCGTAATGGGAGCTCATACCGGTAATATCAACCAAGGAGAGTTTTCAATGAATATATCTTCTGGTTATTTAATTGAAGATGGTAAATTAGTAGGTCAAGTCAAAGGCAGCATGATTGCCGGAAACATTTATGACCTCTTCAAAAATATTGAAGCTGTCGGAACTAAATATGAGGTTATGAGAAGTATTTTCTATCACATGGGATATTCACCAATGGTGTGCTTCTCTTCCGCCAACATAGTAGGAAAATAACCCCAGACAGCTTATAAGCACTCACCTTCGTTGTTGCCCAACACTCAGAATCTCCTCACGTGTTGATACGCTCAGGTATTCTGAGTGTCGGGCGCCTAGAATCTGAGCACTTCTAAGCAATCTGGCCAGTTTTGGTCTGAAAAAGCCCCCACCCTCCTTCGTTGTTGCAAAAAAAGTCCAGACTCCTCACGTATGAAATTATACGCTGCGGGCCTGGACTATTTTTTGCGCCTAGAATCTAAACACTTTTGAGCACTCTGACCCAGTTTGAGTCTTTTTTAAAACCTCATTCAAAACAATGGTCGTTGTAAATTTGTTACCTATGTCCTGACTGAACAGAGTGCCCTTAATTGTCAATTGTCCATTGTAAATTGTAAATTCGTTTTTGAACTCTGCCTTTTTAAAACAGTTGTCCATTGTAAATTGTAAATTCCCTTTTTCTTTCATCCTATCCCCAGATATTTAAAAGAACCGCTGCGGGCCTGGACTTTTTCTGCGCCTAGAATCTAAGCACTTTTGAGCACTCTGACCCATTGGGTCTTTTTAAAAACCTCATTCAAAAGAGAAGTGTCAAACTGCTCTTAATTGTAAATTGTAAAACTCTTATTACTTTTTACACTCCTTCTTCGATTTTTACTCAGACTTTTCCAACTTCTCAATAACCCGAGCATTGAAGGTTCCTTTGGGGTAGTTTCCGTTTTTATCTTTTTCCCCTGCTGGTAAATCTGTTAATATTTCTATTCCTTCATCCACGTGATTTATAGCATATATAAAAAAATTTCTAGTTTTTACTGCTTTTATTACTTCTTCTTTTAGCATTAAGTTTTTCACATTTTGCTTAGGTATTATTACACCTTGATCACCAGTTAGACCTTTAAGTTTACAAATCTCATAAAAGCCTTCTATTTTTTCGTTTACTCCTCCTACTGGCTGAATCTCTCCCTTTTGATTTACCGAGCCTGTAACAGCAATATTTTGCTTTAAAGGAACCTCCGCTATGCTGGATAAAATACCATAAAGTTCAGTGCTAGATGCACTATCCCCGTCTATTATAGAATAATTTTGTTCAAAGCTTATACTTACAGACAACGACATCGGTTTATTCTGTGCATATTTTCCACCTAGATAACCACTTAAGGTTAACACACCTTTTTCATAAATACTCCCACTATTTTTAGTTTCTCTTTGGATGCTTATTATCCCCGGCTTTCCCTTATATGTGTTAACTGTTATTCTACAAGGCTTCCCAAACAAGCTTTGTCCCGTGCCCATAACGGTAAGGCCATTTATTTGCCCTACTTGATTACCACTAACTTCAATCAGTATGGCCCCATTTTCAAATCGTTCATCAATTTTTTCTTCATATTTAGAATTTCGGTATATTTTTTTTTCGATGGCTTTTTCTACATGACCTCTAGATACCCACTCAGACTTTTCAATCTCAGCCCAACCATCGGCCTCATATAAAATCTCCACTATTTTACTAAATTGAGAACTTAACTTTTCTTGGCTATTACATATTCGTGAGCTATATTCTATAACTCTAGCCACCGCACTTTTATCAAAAGTCTTTAAACATATCTGCTTACAATGACTAACTATAAATTGTCCCATCTTGGCTATATTTTGTATAGATCTCTCCATTTCCATATCAAAGTCAGCCTTTATCTTAAATAGCTTTCTAAAATCTTCATCATATTGATATAGCAATTGGTATAAATGTTCATCTCCAATCAAAATAACCTTCAAATCTACTGGTATCGGTTCTGGTTTTAAAGTAGTTGTATACATATACCCCAGTTGTTTACCCAAGTCCTCTACAGTAATAATACCAGTTTTTAATGTTCGCTTTAAAATATCCCAAGCAAAAGGTTGAACTAATAAATCTTTTGCTTGTATTATTAGATACCCTCCATTTGCTAAATGAAAAGTCCCCGGTTTTATTTGAGTAAAATCTGTTTTTAACATTCCCATCTCATTTCTATATTCCACAGTTCCATTTAAGTTGTGAAAATTTGGATTGTTTTCGCTAACAATGGGTGCATACTTATTTTCTTTGTTATTTACTAGAAGATTGACTTTATATCTATTAAAAAATTCTTCTCCAGTTTGACTTTGTAAAAAAGGCAGCAGTGCCTCACTTTTACCTTCCGACTCATGTGTTCTTGCAAAACGTTTGATGTTTACAATAAGATCTTCCTTTAAATCTTTTAAGAATACCTCTATAGCTTTGTTATCGCCGAAATTGTTTGCTATCTTTTTTACATAATAAGCAACTAGCTTTTCACCCTGCTCTTTATCTAAGTTGTCAAGCTTTTCTTCCAGTTCTTCCTGTAACTCTTTTAACTCATCAAACCAATCTTCAGTTATCATCTCTAACTTTTGCGAATTAATTTTTACTTCTTCAAGTTCCTCTGGAGATAAATTATTATAATTCTCCTGGCTTATAGGCTTTCCATCCTTAAGTGGTATATGGCAAAACCCTTGTTCTGTATCTTTAAAAATAAAACCATATTTTCTAGCTACTTCATTTAAATTTTTGGCAAATACCTTTTGTTTTCGTTGAGTATCTTTAAAAATTTCTTTTTTTTTGTTTTTGTATTCATTATTTTGAAAAGCTTTCGGTATCTCTTTTTTTAGTTTTTTAATTAGATAGTCTATCTCTTTAACAAAGTTCTCTCCTTGACCTCCTCTAGTTTTAATAGCCTTAGGAGTATCAGGGTTACTAAAGTTAAAAACGTAAAGCCAATCCTCAGGTTTTTTCCTGTTTTCAGCAAAGGATTTAGCTATATAGTTAGCATAGCTAGATTTTCCTGTGCCACTAATTCCTGATATGAAAATGTTATATCCCTTTCTCTCTATGCTAAGCCCAAAAGTTAACGCCTCTATCGCCCTATCCTGCCCAATAATTCTACTCAGATGTTCTATTTGTTCTGTATTGTCGAAGTAAATCTCTTCAATGTCACAATGTCTTGTTAACTGTTCGGCCGCTAAACAAAATCTATCTTCCACATGCTCTACCCCCTTTAAGTAATTATAAAATCTACTGTATGCAACAACTTAATTTTAATCTTTAAAGCTTTCTATATTAAAATATATGAGTAAAACGGGATATCTACGATAAAAACCATAGATATCCCGCTTTATTTTTAAGTCAACTTGTTTTTAATAATATAGTTAAGTGCTAGGATGATTTTATTCATCTTTTTGCAGAGAATAATTTACGGTATTACTTAATTCTTCTTGAAACTCATCTATCACAGCATTGGCATCTTCTATTACTTTTTCTATATACTGTTGTTCCTCTTTTGTCTTTTTCATTTGCTGTCGATTTAAAAACAGTAAAACGCAAGATGCTGTGAGCATAACAACTCCCACTCCAACAATAACCCATTTAAGGATATTGACAGTAGATATAGCTAATAAACACACAAATAGTATCATAAACAAAAGTTCTCTTTCCAAATTTTTTTGCCTTTCAAAACTAAAGTTAGTTTTATTTTTTAACTCAACCATTTCAGCCTTATAATTTAAGAACTCTGTCAGGCTTTTAAGTAAAAGAATTTCCTTTTCTGACTTTACTTTTTGATACTCTTCTCTTATTTCTTCCTTTCGTTTATCTAGGTCTCCTAAGTTTAAATTAATTGTATCCACCCCCATAAAGGTTTACATTAATTATTCGACCTTTAATAAACAACTTCCTTTACCTAATTTTCTTTTTTACATGCCACCTAATAATTTTAGGCTTAAATACTATGTAATTTAATATTATTGCGTAAGGAAGCACATATCCAACTAGCGCTTGGACGATGGCAACTCCCTTTGCTAGACCCAGTGGTGATACATCTCCATAACCAACTGCAAACAGAGTGATAAAACTAAAATATATCGAACGGGTAAAAAGATCAATTGCTTGTTGTTGATGATATAAAGAAGCATGGTGATCAACTATTTTGCCTAATTCCACAATATCTAATAATATATAAATAAAGGCAAAAAAAACAGCAATTATTATATAAAGAAAAAATAGTATCAAAATATTGCAAGCTATAATAGTTTTGCGGCCCATAGTCTTACCTCCCATTGACTCTTTGCTAAGTAATATGCCACGAAGAATTTAACTATGAAAAAGGACGAGGTAAAAATAGGATAAAACATCTATGTTTTCACCTTGCCCTTCTAGGCATTGCAAATTTATAACAGCTTATATAACAAAATTGTTATAGATAGTTTCAAGTAGTTCCCCCAATATCTAGTAAAAATGTTAAATGACGTTTTTGTATAAGAGATTCAAATCTGATCATTTTATAATTAATCCAAAAATAAAACATCCAGTTAACCTATGATAAGCTCTTCGAGACCACCCCATATATGAGGTCTATAAATAGATCTAAAAAAGTGGGATAAGGTATTTGACCTCATCCCACCTTTTTTAATTTGTTCTTAAAATCCTACCGGTATTCCAAGTAACAGCCACACTGTTAGCAAAATCATCCAAGAAATTGTGAATGCAATAGAGTATGGAAGCATTGTAGAAACTAGAGTTCCAATTCCTAAATTTTTCTCGTATTTTTGGGCAAATGCAATTATAAATGCAAAATATGGTAGCAATGGAGAAATAATATTGGTTGTCGAATCACCAATACGATATGCTAGCTGCACAACTTCTGGATCTGTCCCTAGTAAATATAACATCGGTACAAATACTGGAGCCATAATACCCCACTTTGCAGTTGCGCTACCGATAAAGATGTTAATAATAGCACATACCAGTATAAAAGCCAATATCAGCGGGATAGGCCAAGCATCTAGTCCTATCCATTGTAAGAAGTTTGCACCTGATATAGAAATAACACTTCCAATTTGACTCCATTCAAAGTATGCCACAAACTGAGAAGCTGCAAACGCTAGTGCGATATAACCGCCCATATCAGCCATGGACTGCCCCATATAATTTGCAACATCATGGTTACTCTTAATTGTACCAGCTTTTCTACCATAAAAGAGCGCTGGAAGTAGAAACATTAAAGCTATTAAAGGTATCATAGAATTCATAAATGGTGTCATGGCGGTAATAATAGCTCCCTCTTCTCCACGCATAATACCATTTTGTGGAACTAGCATCACTAGTAAACCTATAACAAATATAGCTAATCCAATTAGAGCAGATTTTAATGCTTTATTCTCTTGCTCAGTAAGGGGATCGAATTTTTCCTCATGATCTCCTGAATATTTACCTAGTCTAGGTTCCACAATCTTTTCAGTTACTAAAGTACCAACAATAGTAATCAAAACTGTTGAAGCCATCATAAAATATAAGTTTGCTGTAGCAGTAACCGTATACTCTTCGACCAAACCAGAGCTTAAAATAGCATCTTGTGTAAATCCAGCCAACATCGGGTCAAGCATTGAAGGTACTAAGTTAGCACTGAAGCCCCCAGAAACACCAGCAAAGGCAGCAGCAAGCCCAGCTATTGGGTGCCTTCCTTTAGCAGCAAAGACAATAGCACCAAGAGGTATTACAACAACATATCCAGCATCAGCAGCAACATTAGATAAAATTCCAGCTAATATCACTACAACTGTTACAAGTTTATCCGGAGCTCCTAATATAAGCTTTTTCAGAGTAGAAGATATAAGGCCAGTTTTATCTGCTACACCAACACCTAACATTGCTACTAGCACAACTCCTAGAGGTGCAAAGTTAACAAAATTATCTACCGCTTTTGTAAAAATATCTCGAATACCATCGGCGTTTAGAAGGTTAATTACCTCAACTTCTTCACCAGAAACAGGGTGCTCTACCGAAACGTTAATTGCACTTAAAACCAAAGATAGAACAAGTACAAGAGCTGCAAGTATGAAGAATAACATCATGGGGTGAGGGAGCTTGTTACCTACAACTTCTACGAAGTCTAAAAAACGTGTTCCTATCCCTTTCTTATTTTTTTGCTTAGCTACCATCCATTCTCCTCCTTTTCTATAATTGATATATTAAAATTTATTATAGAAAAAACAAAATATGCAAAAAATAATCACTTAAAAAATAAAAAAGTTATAAAAAAAAGACAGATTCAAACTTGTCTTTCAAAAACAAGTTTGAGTCTGTCTTTTTTGGGTAAATTTGCTCAAAAAGATAAAAGCACTCTAAAAATGTGCTTGTTTTAATAAAATTTGCTTAACCTCAAATACTAACTACAGAATCATTTATCACCATACTCTTTTTTATAATATAAGTTCAAAGCTTTATCTAGCTTCTCACTGAGCTTAACTACTTCAGAATCAACAAATTTTTCTCCCTCTTCTCTAACTAAATCATGTAACTGTTTTCTAAGTTCTTTGATTTCTTTCAAAATTTCGTCCTTATTATGTTCTACATCTATACAGTTACTTTCACTCTTATTCGTTTCCATTATATACACTTCCTCTTTATTCTATCCTACCGTTCTTTATTAGAACAGCATATTTAAAAAAATAAGTTACACTAAACAGAGACTTTTTTTATTATAACATACTAAATGAATTAGCAAAGGTGGTTTTTAATGAAAATTATACGTGAGTCTAATTCCATGAATCTTGCAGGTCCAAAGATTAAGAAAGCCAGATTACAAAACGGCCTAACACAAGAACAATTATCTGCAAAACTTGAAACCATAGCAGTTTACATAGATCGGGCCAGTATATCAAAAATTGAACAACAAAAAAGAATAGTAACTGACTATGAATTGATGGCCTTTTCAAAAATATTGAAAGTTAGTGTCCACTGGCTTTTAAATGTCTATCATTGAATACTTACAAAAAACATTCTAACATTTAATTTTAATATTGTAAATGTATATTTCCTTCCAAAAATTTCATATAAATAAAATCCGTACTTTATATAAGGTACGGATTTTATCATCTAACTTAAACTTATTTTTTATTGTACAGTTTTACAACTCTCCTAATCTTGTCTAATTGCATCTAACGGACTCATTTTCATAGCTTTCGTCGCAGGATAAAGCCCTGAAATAGTACCGATAATTGTGGTAAAACATAAAATAAATAATAAAAGTCCAACAGGTGTATCGGCTATAACAAGGCTTTCCCCGCCCTGAGAAGCTAAGATAATATTTACAACAAAGTTTACAAATTTAGCAAATAGCCAACCAAATATTATTCCTAAAACTCCTCCTACAAAACCTATTGTAGCAGACTCTATTACAAACATTGCTCTAATATCACCAAACGACGCTCCCACTACCTTTATTATTCCAACCTCCCGTACTCTTTCATAAATTGACATAAACATTGTGTTAACTATCCCTAGGGCTGCGACTAATAATGCAGTGGAACCTATTGCCCCCAAAATAACTTGTATCACACGAAAAATAGCATTTAAAACACCTATAACTTGCTTTAGGGAAAAAACAATAAATCCTTGCTCTTCAAGGTTTTCAGTGACATCATCCACTACCTCTAATGATTCAACTTGTACCTGAACCTGTTCATACCCTTCTAGTTTGTAGTCAGGATCATTTGTTGTCCATTTAAAGATGTCCTCCGCCTTTTCTATAGGCACTAAAACCGAATAATCTATCTGTCTTCCCTGTTCTTCTAGTGTACCTGCATAATTAAGTGAATAATCCTTTTTTTCTTCACCCTTCTCACCAAATCTGCTAGCACCTATTTTAATTGTTTCATTATCTGAGATTTTGCTTTCCTCAGAAATTCTTTCTTTAAATTTATTTCCTAAAATCAACCCTTCACTTACCCCATCACTATTTTCATTTTCTAAATCCATACCAAAGTCTTCTATAGCAGAAAAGTCTATCCCCATTAACGACACACTATACTCTTCGTTATCAATTACTACATTAGCCCCATGTATAGTGAGTACAGGAGTTACTCCCTCTACCCCATCAATTGCTTTTATTTCTCGGATAGCTTCTTCAGTTAATGGAAAGTCTGGATCGCTTCCAAACTGAAATGGCTGGTCGGAAGAAAAATCATAACCAGGCATAACTTCTAAGACCTGAAAATCTGCACCTGCGGATACCTCTTCAGTAACCATGTTTTGCAAACCTATTCCAAAAGAAACCATCGCTAAAATTGCCCCTGAACCTATGGCTATTCCTATAATAGTAAATATAGTTCTAAGCTTTGAACGCCATAAATTATTCCAAGACAGCAAAAACAGTTCTAAAACATACATGAAAATTTCCTCCTTGCTTTATTGCTCTCAATAACTCCATCTTTTAGCGTAATAATATTGTCAGCATACTCTGCTATTTCAATATCATGGGTAGCCATAATAACCGTCTTATTATATTCAGCACTCATCTTAACTAATAAATCAATAATTTCTTTCCCTGTTTTGCTATCAAGGTTACCAGTTGGCTCATCAGCTAAAATTATATCTGGATCTGCAATTAAAGCTCTTGCTATACTCACCCTCTGCTGCTGACCCCCACTTAACTCGGAGGGTTTATGCTTCATGCGCTCTCCTAAGCCAACTAACTTTAGCATCTCAGCTGCTTTTTCTCTTCTTTCTTTTTTAGACCAACGAGCAAAAAATAATGGAATCTCCACGTTTTCTAATGCATTATAATGAGACAAAAGATTAAAAGATTGGAATATAAATCCTACATTCTTTCTTCTGAAAAAATTAAGCTCATTCTGAGAGAAATTTGATATTTCATCCTGACCTATAACTACTTTACCCTTAGAAGGTAAGTCCAGCCCCCCAAGCAAATAAAGCAAAGTAGACTTTCCTGAACCAGAAGGCCCCAATAGGCATGTAAAATCACCCTCGCCTACTTCAACACTTACATTTCTTAATGCAAAAACATCAGTACTTCCCATAACATATTTTTTGCTTATATTTTCTGCTTTAATAGTTTTCAAAATTTCACCACCTCACGCACTAACTTTTTTTAGGCTACCAGCACCACAAAACTTATTTTAACATTTTGTTTTAAAACATGCCCCTTTTTTGTTGTGAATTACTAATGTTTATGTAGTAAAATAAAGTCTACCATGTTTACTGTGTTTTTTTAATCAACATATAACATTACTACAACTGAAAATATCTTATTGTTATAGCCAATATCTATTATCCCATTGTAATTTTTTACTATGTTGCTGACATTTTTTAAGCCAACCCCATGTTCTTCTTTATTTTTTTTTCTGGTGTCAATTTTTTTATTGTTTTTATTAACTACACCATCAAAGGAGTTCCTTATTTCAATGATTAACCTTCCTTTTGTATATCTAATCTTTACAAACACCCACAAATTTTCTTTTGCTTTTTTAAAAGCTTCAATTACATTATCCAACAAATTTCCTAAAACTGCTGCAATATCTAAACAATTCACACTAATTTTGGAAGGTATGTTAACATCCAGAGAGATGTCAGCACCTAATAACTTCATTTCTCGCAACTTATAATTTAAAATGCTATCTACTACAACATTTCCTGTTTGAGAAAATTCTACTTCATCTCCCCATAAATCTAACATTTCTTTTAAGTAAGTTTGAGCCTCATGATTTTTTCCACTGTTGATTAGTCCATTTATAGCCATTAAATGGTTTTTAACATCATGCTTAATCTTATTTGTTTCCTTTAAAGATGACTCCATTATTCCTAGTTGATTTTTATAATAATGATTCTGCTCTGTTATTTTTATTTGTTCAATACTTTCGGTTAATGTCTGCGATATATTATCATAGAGAAATAACACTATAAAGTTAATAGCTAAAACAGTAGTAATACCAGTTAATAAACTTAATGGAGAAAAGTTTTTACTAGATAGTAGCATCAATATTAAGTAGATAGAAGCCAGTGGAATTATTATGATAAGTAGCCAGTATCTTTTGTGAACTATTTTGTTTCCCTTAATATTTTTGTGCCGTGAAAGTATTAACACCACTCCGTAGGCGACAATGTTTACAGTAATAAAATTAAAAGAATCCATTTGAACCCTCTCTACAATAGAAAAACCAACATAACCTGTTAAAATAGCCACTATTATATCAACACTAGACAAAATAATATAAATTAGTGCAGTACTCAATATTCTTTTTTTAAAGCTAGCTTTATAGTTATAGCTCAAAGCCAAAAACAAAATAAGATTTGAAATAATCATTATCAATGGGGTTTTTGTAATTATATATAAAGCAGATATAATTACATAATATGAAATAAAAGAGAGAATTTCTAATAATTTGTTTATATTCTCTCTAGGATAAAAAATAGTAAAAAACTTAAATATTACATAAGTACCAAAAACATTAGTTATCAAATATACCCAGTCAGAAAAAATTAACTCCAATGGTAGTTCTCCTTTTCAAAATCCAATTGTAATTGCCTGACCTCTTTTCTCCTTGATTGGCTAATAGGCAACTCTTCCCTGTTACTCATAACCACTTTCTCATACTTTAATTTAGAAGCATGATGATAATTTATTATATAAGACCGATGAATTCTAATAAATTGATGCTTAATAACCCTTGAAAATACTTCTTCCATGGTTCCATAGTAATAGTGTTTTTTACCACTAGATGTTACAATTTTTATTTCTCGGTTAACGCTTTCAAAATAAATTATTTCTTTTAGTGACAATTTATATAATTCATGCCCTTTTTTAAAAGAAAAAAATCCACCAAAATAATCCGTTAATTTTAACGCAAGTTTAAGGGAATCAATGATTTTATCTTCCTCAAGGGGCTTTTTCAAAAAATGTAATGGTTGTACATCAAAAAGCCGACACTCATACCCATTTTTCCCAGATATGTAAGTAATCTTTGTTATATAATCATCCATTTCATTACGAATTCTTTCCCCTAACATAATGCCATCCATTTGTTTCATTTCTATATCCAAATAAATCAAATCAAATTTTGCTCCCTTTTTTATTTCAATATATAATTCTTTGCCAGAAGTAAACTTTTCCACCTTAATGTCGACATTGTTCATCTCTATATACTTATTTATAGATCTTTCTATTTCATCACAAATGGATATTTCATCATCACAGATTCCAACACTAAACACATACTCACCTCCTTTGCTGCAAAAATCTAAAACTTCCCATCCTACCATAACTTCAAGGATTTCTCTCAACAACCCTCATTACCAAGCTAACGATTTAAATCAGGGCGCTTTGTATATTAAACTATTCTCTTTCAAAAATAAAAAACCTTTCACCTAAATTTTAATTTACTATTAAGTGATTTTTATCTAACCAAAAGAGCTGGGGTAAAATCCCCAACTCATTTATCTTAAAACTCTTGATTTAATTAGCAACTTAGATTTCTAAACAACCTTTTGCCATAATCAGTCTTACTTTGTCCTATTACCTCAAAAGGTGTCCCAGATTCTATTACTCTTCCATCCTTCATTACATAAATTAAATTACTTATTTTCCGTGCCAAATTTAAATCATGGGTTATATAAAGCATGCTAAATCCCTTTTGATTTTGTAATCCCTTTAATAACCTCAAGATATTAGCTTTTGTCGACGGGTCTAGCATTGAGCTAATCTCGTCTGCTATTAATATTTTGGGCTCCATTATCAGAGCTCTCGCTATAGCTACCCGCTGCCGTTGACCACCGCTTAAACTACTACATCTTCTATTTAAAAAGTCTTTTTCCCTAGGAAGTTGAACCATTTTTAACGCCTTATAAATCGCTTCCTGTATTTTTTCACTATCGCTCTCTCCTAGTATGTAAAGTGGTTCAGCTAAAGCTTTGGTTATTGAAAATTTTCCATTTGTAGCAGAAAAAGGGTCTTGAAACACAATCTGAATTCCGTTCTTTTCATTTATAAAAGGTGGAGTATTCAGCTTATTACCTTGTAAAAATACTTCTCCTTCATCAGGAGTTAAAAATCCACTTAAACAATTAGCTAAGGTGGTTTTCCCGGAACCGGACTGGCCAACTAAAGAAACAACTTCACCAGCTCTGACCTTTATACTAACATCTTGACATGCTCTAATTTTCTCTTTTGCAGTAAAGTAAGTTTTGCTAATTTTTTTACCTTCTAAAAGGGTTTTCACCCCTCCTTGGTTGCAAGCAACCCTACGCTCTAGTGCACTATAATTAAGGGTAGGACGTTGATTTTCACAAAGTTCTTTTCTTTGATAGCATCGATCATAAAACAAGCATCCAGCACTATTTTTATTGCTACCGTTGCCACCTTTAACCTCTCCTTCAGGTATCCCCCAAAGCTCTCCATAAGGGTTAACTTCTAGTGATGAATTAATAAATCCTTGAGTATAAGGATGCTGCGGCTGCCTCAAAACCTCTTTTACTAAACCTGTTTCAATTATCTGTCCTCTATATGTAACCATAACCTTTTGACTTAACCGCTGTATCACCTGGAAATCATGGGATATTATAATGAGTGAAAACCCAATTTGACTTTGCAACCTTTCTAAGAGTTTTAAGATTTCTTCTTTACTTATAGAATCTAAAGCAGTTGACGGCTCATCTACAATTAACAATTTAGGACTACATATTATTGCCATAGCTATTAAAAAACGCTGTCGCATTCCCCCTGAAAGCTGATGAGGATATGCTTTTATCCACTTTTTATCAAGACCAACCAAATCAAAACACCGAAGTATTTCAATTTTTCTTTCACTTGATTTTAAACAAGTATGTTTTTTTAGCACTTCTTCTATCTGACTTTCTAAATCCATTACCGGATTCAATACATCTAATGTGTTTTGAAATACCATTGCAATTTCTTTCCACCTATACTGCTGCAACTGTTTTTCACTCAAGGATTGAAGAGCGACATTATTATAATAAATTTCTCCTTTAACAACACCTTTTTTATCTACTAGTCCCAGTATACTCAGCCCCAGAGATGTCTTACCGCTCCCTGATTCACCTATAATCCCTAAGCAATCACCTTTTTTCAAAGCCATATTTACATCTTCTACAGCTTTTACCTTAACCTCATTATCTTTGTATGTAATTGATAAGTTCTTGATTTTTAAAATAACGATTCACCCCTTTCTTATAGCCATTCTTCAACTTCGCGACTTAGGATAGACAAGCATAACACAAACAAAATCATAAATGCTAAAGGAAAGACAACCCACCATTTCCAATATGACGTAAAGTAAATCCCTTGAAATCCCATAGCATGGTTTAAAATTAACCCCCAACTTTTAGAAGTTGGATCTCCTAGCCCTAAAAATGAAAGACTAGCCTCGGCAACCACCGCTCTGCTCATCAATCTAATATAATTAATTGCTATTAAAGGATACATATCAGATAGTAAGTGTTCTTTTAAAATGTAAAAAAATCCACCTCCGTATCCTTTAGCCATCTTTATGTATCCCTCTTCTTTTATTGATATCACCCTAGCCCTGAATATCCGGGTAGGTCTAACCCAAGAAAATACACTAAGAACAATAATTATATTTATTATACTTGGCCCAAAAAACGCTCCTAAAACAATCATAGTTGGAAGTTCAGGTACTGTCATAAACAAATCTACCAATCGCATCAAGTACTGATCTTTTTTGCCGCCATAAAGTCCACTATAACAACCAACAGCTACAGCGAAAAAAATGGATACAGTAGCAACCCCAAACCCTATAATTAAACTAGTTCTTGTTCCCCTAGCAATTTGAGCAAAAAGATCTATCCCTAAATCATCGGTTCCCATCCAGAATTCTTTGGATGGTGGATGCAACGACGGTCCTGATGGAGTATTAGGGCAATGACTAAATAAGTTTTCTGGCATTAGACCCAAAAATAAAAATATCAGGATTACTAATGCTGATATTTTCGCCGACATACTGCTTTTTTTGAAATAACACAACATTTTACTGCTCATTTTTTCTCACCCTAGGATCTAAAAATCCATATAACATATCTGCTAGCATATTCATAAACAAAACCATCATTGTCATCGTTAAAAAGGCCCCCTGAATTAAAGGATAATCTCGCACTTGCACCCCTTGCCTCATAAGTCTACCAACACCAGGATAAGCAAACACATTTTCTACTAATATAGCTCCTCCCATCAACGCCCCAAAACTCAACAGCATTCTTGTAAGTACCGGAAGCCATACATTTTTTAAACAGTGAACAAAAAGAATTCTTTTTTGAGTTAAACCTTTACCACGAGCTGTTTTTATATATGCTTTATCTAATATAGATACAGTTGTGTTTCTTGTCAGCAAATAAAAGTCTCCTATCCTTGTAAAAACTAACGCAGTTAGAGGTAATATACTGTGTTTAAGTATATCTAAGCCGTGTTCAAACCAACTACTGTATTCCAGAAACTGACTTTTCCCCCCCGATAGCGGAAACCAATTCAAAGTAGCTCCAAATATAAACAGTAATGCCAAAGCCATCAAGAAACCAGGAATTTCTGATATAACGACAAACACTGTATACATAACTTTATCTAAAGGAGACTCTCTATAAAAACCGGAAAAAACACCTAGCATCATCCCTAAAACTCCACTGATCAAAATTGCTGGAATGACCAACAGTAGTGTCCACAATATTCGATCCATAATCAAGGTACTAACAGGTGTCTTATAGTAAATGCTATATCCAAGATCTCCTTTAATCAAACCAGCTAGATAGTTGTAAAATTGCCGGTGTATTGGTTGGTCTAATCCATAGTACGCTTTAAGCTCTTGAATTTCTTTTTCAGAGTACTCTATATGTACACCACCCTCTTCAGTAGATAAAACTGTAAAAGGATCCCCAGGCATAAGCCTGGGAATCATAAAGTTTAATACCAAAATCGCTAATAAAATCCAGAGGTACTGCTGGAGATTTAATTTCTTTTTATTCATTATCTTACTCCCACTTTAAATACGATAATTTACCATGGGTCATATTATGATGATCAAACATATGCATCCAACCTGTATAATCATCTTTGCGATATACTGTATAGTCCCTTCTTTGAAAGATAGGAATCATGGGAACATCTTTTGCAATAAGCTCTTGTAATTCAAAAACAATATTTTCTCTTTTAGCAGGATCAATTTCTATTAACTGTTTTTGGCCTAGTTCACTAATTTCTTCATTATAATACCCATCAATCACCATTCTGCTCCGTAGGCTGTCAGGGTCTGAGCCCCACCCACCGTGACCAGTAATCAAGATATCATAGTCACCGCTACGCAATGCATCATCTCTAGATTTCATATCCATGCTTCTGACGGTTATATCTACACCTATTTTTTCTAATTGTAATTGAATCAACTCTGCCATTCGCACCTCTTGAGTTCCGTCCCCTATAACTAAATCCAATTCTAAATTTTTATCATCTAGTAATTTAAGGGCCTTATCGGGATCGTATTGATATTTCTTTACATTATCGTTATACATAACGTGGTCTACCGGTAGATATCCCATACTACCTACCACTCCCGCACCTCGACCAACTCTTTCTAAAATTTCTTCTCTATCAATTCCATAGGCAAAAGCCTGCCTCACTTCTAGATCTTGAAACTCTGGAATTCGCTCATAATTAAACACCATTCGGTATCCCCAAAACCCAGGATTTTCTACTATTTCAATCTCTTCTTTTCCTTCATATCTTTCTTTCAAATCTGAACTTATTGTGATTACATCTATATCATTGTTTTCAAAAGCCATTACATCGTCACTTACTGGTACAAACTGCACCCTTTCTACTTTTTGCTTTGGACCCCAAAAATTTTCAAAAGCTGTAAACTCATAAGTCTCATGTTCTTTAGAGTAGTCTGTCAAAACATAAGGCCCTGATCCGATAACAGCTTTCTCGCTTTCAAAAGAGTTAGGTTCTTCTACATCCTTCCAAATGTGTTTGGGAATAATGCGGACCCCACCAATAACATTTAAAGCAGTTGCGTTCTTCTCTAAAAGATGAAATTCCACTTTATTTTCATCTACTGCCTTGACCTCTTTTATAAACGGTTCGCCTCCAATCTTAACAGGGTTCCACACAGGTGAATGTTCAGCAAAGTAGTCGAAAGAAAACTTTACATCATCGGCATCTAATTTTTCTCCATCATGCCAGTAAACTTCCTCTTCAAGAACAAAAGTTATTACCTTACCATCTTCTGATATCTCCCAATCTTTTCCTAACCAAGGTATTATTTCGTCCTCTCCCCGCTCTAGCAAACTATCAAATATCATTTGCATTTTAAAACCACCAGGCCCTCTAGGGTAATGTAAAAATGGCGAAGGATAACCCCAATCCCCCCCAGCTAATTTTATAGTAGGCAACTCACCTTCAGCACTTTCGCTTATTTTAACATCTTCAGCCTCGCCACAGGCCACTAAACCGAACAGCATAACACAAATTGTCAATACCATAGCCAAAACTCTTTTTATCATTATTTATGTCCTCCCACTTCCCAAGTCAAGTATCCTTGGGTCACCTCAGTTTTTTCTCTAACCTTTCCCATTGTCTCATGTTTCTGCAAGATATTCTTAATTACAAACATATCTTTTTCATCTAATGTATAACTGTTGGAAAACTTTTGTTTATAAAACTCTTCTGCTTCTTTTATTTCAATCTCATCTTCCCAATTACGATGCTTATATTTTATTTCCGGAAAATATCCTGAGCAATACAGTACATTAAAAGCATAGTAAATTTTATCATCCCACATATCTTCTCTTTTGTATTTTCCCTTTAACACCTCTTTAATTTCATCAGCAATTAAATCCTTCCTTTTAACAAACCCACTAAGATAACAATACTTTTTACTAGCTTTAATCATTTTTAACAGCGTTTCATAGCAGTTTACTCCCGGTGTCATTGAGGCAAAAACTAAATCGAAACTACCTTGCCCTCCTATTTGAGTAAGTTTTATGTCCCGCCAGTTTCCTTTTAATAATTTTATATTTTCATAACCTAAAGAATCAGAGTTTTTCTTTAAATAATCCAACATATTTTGTGATATATCCGTAGCAATTACCTCTTTAACCTCACAAGCTAAAGCTAGTGTTTGTGCACCAGGACCACACCCTATATCCAATACCCGCATTTTTTTATCTACATACCCTTTATTTTTAAGCATTTCTACAATCTCGCTACTCCCACATGGATTCTTAGGAACTTTATTATTAAACCTTTCAGCTCTAAAATCCCAGAATTTCTCCATGTTGTTTGAGTTTTTTTTCACTTTGTTCCAACTTGTTATCCAGTCTTGTAGCATACTTTTATTCTCCATTTTTGACATAAAAATAACATCCTTCTATTAACCAACAGGGATGTATTTTTAAATAGTCCCCACCCTTCTTTTTTAGATTAGAAATCCCCTAAATTTTTCGCTCACTATCCCTTTATTTAAACTAACTTTTTTTGGGTATAAAAAATAATCCAATCCTCCCCTCCGAAGGAATAGTCTAAGATAAAATATTTAAGGCAGGTCTCCTGACTTATAGATCACCTATTTACAACGGCCTTCCCAGCTCTTGCCAGTGGCGTATTGCTGTAAATATCACTAATTACAGTAGCGGGGGCTGTAACGGACTTGCACCGTTTTCCCTTTTAATTCAAGATTAATTGAACCTTAAATATTTGCTATTTATAGTAAAATTTAGACATATTTCTTATATTATGATACTTCTTTAACTAAATATTGTCAATAATATTTACCTTTATACCCTATAGGCAGTTGCCGTTGATTTGTTCTTTTTGGTCACTTTATCTTTCTTTTGGTATCTCCAAAATATTGTTCCAGCTAATAACAACGTCAAACTCTCGTACAATAACGGAGACATCCAAATTCCTACCTCTCCTAAAAAGGCTGGCATAATGATAAGTGATAAAGCTACAACTATATAACCCCTAGATAAGGAAATTATCATAGCTTTTTTGGTTTTTCTTAAAGCAGTAAAGTATCCAGATAAGATTATGTTAAAACTACACAGTAAAAAGCCAAAGCTAAATTTTTCTAACCCAACAGCAGATAAAGTAAACACTTCTATTTCTCCTGTATCTATAAAAAGTGAGACTAACTGCTCTGTTAAAAACTGTGAAGATAAAAAGAATAATGCAGAAAAAACCATCCCGGTTTTTAAAGCCAGAGAAAGTAGCTTTGATATCTTTTCAGTTTCATTTTTACCATTAAAATAACTGATTAAAGGCTGAATACCCTGGTTTATTCCTATCATGGTCATAATAACCAAGTTATTTAAATACATTATAACCCCAAAAGCTGCTAATCCTTCGGCCCCTATAACTCTACTTATACTAAAATTAAAAATAAATATCGTAAAACCTGCAGAAAGCTCTGTAAGCGATTCCGGTCCCCCTATTATAAAAATATCCTTTATACAACTCCAATTTATTTCCGGTTTAATAAATTTTAGACGAGAATTCCCCCATAAAAAATAGCTCAAAAAAATCATAAAAGAAATTAACTGCGAAGCTCCAGTTGCAATTGCTGCACCTTTAACACCAAAATCTAAGCGAATTACTAACAGGTAATCTAAAAAAATATTAACTATCGCGGCAATTATAACTACCACAATAGATAAAAAAGGAAATCCGTCAGCTTTAACAAGGACTTCTAAGGAGTATGCCACCATAAAAAACGTGCTAAAAATAGTTATTATTTTTAAATAATCCATAACTAGGGGTAAGGTCTCTTCAGTAGCACCTAAAAATAGCGCTACCTCTTCTAAAAATAATAATGTAAATAAGGTTATAGTTACACCTAGCAAAGATAGTATTATAAAGTTTAAGGTGAAGATATTGTTACTATAGTGGTCTTTGCCTTTGCCAAAATAGTAAGTTATTAGTGTAGAAGAACCAACTGCAACTAACAATGCAACAGCAAAAATTGTATTTATAAATGGCATTGATAAATTAACAGCTGCTAAAGCCTGTGATCCTACTCCTCTACCTACAAATATTCCATCTATCATCGTGTAGATTGAAAAAAACCACATCGCCGATATAGATGGTACTGCATACTTTAAAAATAGTTTAAATAAATTTTCTTCTTTTTTCATTGCTATATCCTCCCGGTTAATATTAAAATAGTGACATATAACACTATAAACCTTAGTATTATGCCAAGGTCAAGGAAAAGGAAGGATAAAAATGAAAAAGACATATAACATAGGTGAAATAGCAGAATTGTACAACATAGGGCCAGACTCTCTACGATATTATGAAAAAAAAGGTCTAATATCTCCAGCTAGAAGCGATAATGGCTATAGAGTATATACCCTTAATGACATATGGAAGCTCAACATAATTAAAGATCTGCGCAAATTGAATTTTTCTACAAATCAAATAAAAAACTACTTAAAAACGAGAGACATAAGAAGTACTATTAATTTAATGGAAACGAAGATTGATATTATAGAACAGGAAATTGAACCATTATTAAAAGTAAAAAAAGCCCTTCAAAAGAAAGTAGGTCATTTAAAAGAATTTACCAAACTCCAAAAAGAAGAGCAAATTGAAATTAAAAACATCAATAGCCGCAAAATTCTGTTTATAGACGAAAATATTTCCACCGACTACGAAGTAGACTTAGCCTTTAGAAAGTTGGAAGGTTTAAATGATAAAAAGCTATTCCTGTTTGGAAATAAAGATATGGGTGTTCTAATCTCCCAAGAGGGAATGAAAAGCAAAGATTATACCTTATATGAAAAAGCTTTTTTTATTGTGGAAAAAGATGAAGATATTTATAACGCAATTTTACCTGCAGGAAAATACCTTTCCATTACATATAGAGGAGATTATAGTAAAAGTCAAAAATTATTTAGCACAGCATTAAATTATATATCTGAACAAGGATATAAGACTACTGGTCAAGCAATGGAAATCTATCGTTTAGACATCCACGGCACTGAAAAAAAAGAAGAGTTTATAACCGAGATTCAAATACCATTAAAGTAAAATCAAAATGGACATTTTACCAGCAGGCAGTAGCCTACAATAAACAAGGGGGGCGAAGTTATTTAAACTTCGCCCCCTATAGTAACATTAACCCTTACCCCCAATATTTAATTAAAGAAATCAGCCCTAGTACATATGGAAAGTTAACCCTTTCCCAATATAGTTAGTTAGATTTAAGTTGCTTAATTGTTGTGATTTTTTCAACTGATTAGTTTCTTTGTGGATTACTTCCATTTTTTTATCTAATTCATAAACTGTGTTAGCTGCTTCCTTAAGCTCATTTAAAAGTCTTTCTGGAACATCTTTTTTATATTTGTAATAAATTTTATGCTCTAAACTAGCCCAGAAATCCATAGCAATCGTTCTTATCTGCAATTCTACAAATGTTTGCTCTACTCGATCAGACATAAAAACTGGAACCTTTAAAATCAAATGTAAGCTTTTATAACCATTTGGCTTAGGATTTTTAATATAATCCTTTGCTTCGATAATTTTTATATCATCTTGTTTTTCCAACATTTCCTTTAGCTTATAAATATCCGAAATAAATGAACAAGTTATTCTTATCCCTGCAATATCTTGTATGTTCTCTTGAATAGATAGCAATGAAAGATCATAACCTTTTCTCTGAACTTTATTTATTATGCTTTCAGGAGTTTTAAGCCGAGACTTAACATGCTCAATAGGGTTATAATCATGAATATACTGAAACTCCTGCATCAATATATCGATTTTGGTATTTACCTTTTCTAATGCAAATTTATAAGACATCATAAATCTAGTTAACTCATCTTTTTTCAACTCTATTTCTTTAACATCAAAATTATATTGTTTAGCTTCCAACTTAACCACTCCTTTGATTCTAATTCTATTTTAAAACATCAACATGAACTCATTATGAATTATTGATAAAATAATTTTTTTCTATAAATTTATTGCCGTGGAAATTTTTAATTGCTATTAACAATTTATATTATAAAGAACTAATATGAACTTATTGTGAACTACAGGAATAAAATAAAAAAATCTTAGGAACATATATTTATGATTCCTAAGATTTTAAACTATTCTAACGGCAGTTCAACTACAAAGGTTGTACCTTTTTTTAATTCACTTTCAACTCTAACTTCACCATCATATAAATCAATAATTCTTTTGACCAAAGGAAGACCTAACCCATTTCCTTCTGAAGAATGTGCTTTATCTCCTTGATAAAATTTCTCAAAAATTCTATTTTTCGTTTCTTTATCCATCCCAACACCGTAGTCAGTTACTTTAACCCTAACTGAACTATCTATTTTTTCCAGCGATACTTTAACAGCGGAACCGCAATTAGAAAACTTGATAGCATTACCAAGTAAGTTTATCCAAACATGTTGAAGAATCTCTTCGTCTCCTAGAAATTCAACTTTTTCTAAAGTTATGTCAAATTCTATATCTTTCTTATTCCATTCATGTTCCAGAACAAGAATGCTTTTTCTAATTTGTTCATCTAAAGAAAATAAAACTCTTTTTTCAACAATTTCTTGGTTTTCTAATTTAGAAAGCTTTAAAATATTTGAGGAAAGATTAGAAAGCCTAGCTGTTTCTTCAACAATTATACCTGTATACTCTTTTTTTTGCTCTTGCGTCAGATCCCCTTGCTGTAATAGCTTTGCAAAGCCTTGGATAGAAGCAATTGGCGCCTTAAACTCATGGGAAACATTATTTATAAAATCTTTACGCAAACATTCTATTTGCTTTAGCTCTCTAGTCATTTTATTAAAATTTTTTGTTAGTTGCCCAACCTCATCGTTGCTTTCATTTTTAACTTGAATATCAAAATTACCCTTAGCAACTTCTTGAGTCGCATTAGTCAACCTAAGAACAGGTTTAACTACTCTATTGGCCAATAAACTTATTAAAATAGCTCCAATACCAACATAAAGTAGCGTAGATAGCCATGTTCTAGATGCAGTAATTTTAAATATCGTATTATGGTGATATAAGCTTATCTCTATATATTTGTCATTTACCTTAAAAATTGTAATAGGGTCATGAAACATAGTTGGGTGGATAAATGCAATTTCGTCATTTTGAATTTTTTCTAACTGTTCAGGACTTGTTTGCTTCTCTAGCTCAAATTTATCTATTATGCTGATATCATACATATATGTGGGCATCGACTCTACTATATCAGCAACTTCTATATCTGTTTTTTCATTTAAAGCAATTATCGAAACAGCTATTTCTTGTTGATTCTGTCTAATTTCTTTTTCAATATCACTGGTGTAAAGGGTGGTTACCACAAAAGATAAAAGAGAGGAAATACAAATAACTATAATAAAGAATACCGACAGCTTTATAGCAATATTTTTCATTTATTTACCTCTACCTTATAACCTAATCCCCTAACAGTTATTATATCGAACTCAGAATAGCCAGCAAACTTCTCTCTTAATCTTTTTACATGTACATCAACTGTGCGTTCATCTGCTTTTGATTCAAACCCCCAAATCTCATCCATGAGTTGCTGTCTAGTAAAAATTTGCTTTGGATAGCTCAAAAGTTTAAACAAAAGATAAAACTCTTTTTTAGGCAACAGCAAAGATTGCTCATTCTTTGTAACTGTTAACGTTCTATAGTTTAATGTTACATCTCCTATAGTTAACTTATAATCATCTCTAATTCTAGACCGTCGCAACAGGGCCGCTACCCGCAGCACCATCTCATCCATATCTATAGGCTTAACCATATAATCATCAGTCCCTACTAAAAATCCCTTCTTTTTATCATAAGAGGTCTCTTTTGCTGTAACCATTAAAATAGGTAAGTTATAATCTGATTTTCTAAGCTCTTCCGTTAAAGTATAACCATCCATATTGGGCATCATTATATCACTTATTATTAAATCCAGTTTATGCTTATCCAGTATTTCTAGTGCTGCAACACCATCTTTTGCAGTAAAAACATTATAACCTTGTTGCTTTAAAACTGTTTCCATAAGTCTCTGAAGATTTTTATCATCCTCCACCACCAGAATATTTATCATATTTTACCCTCCTTTTACTCCACGTTAAAAATTAGACTTTTACTAAAAAATCTCTATAACACTTAAAGAATCAATTTTTTTAAGAAGAAGTAAAAATAACTCATTTTTTTCAGATACACCAGCTATTGTTTCCATTTTAAAAAGTGAATATGAACTAAATATGAACTGTCAATAATTTTGAATAGGTTTATCTTTAGACAAATTATACTACCGTACAAAAAATACTCACAAAAAGAAGCTGTTCAGATTTAAAACAGCCCCTTTAACCTGTCACAGTATGCACTTTACAAAATCCGGTTTAACGCACAAAGCTCAACATTATTAGCTTAGCTTTGTAATTGCGTGCTCTGCCCATTTTGAGTCTTTGTATATAGCTCTACCAACTCCAATTAAGTCAGCTTTGTTCTCTTTCAATAATCTATCTGCCGCTTCGACTTCAGTTATTCCTCCTGTTAGCACAACTGGCACCGATACTTCTTGCTTGATTTTTTCAGTCAAAGGTGCAAAAAAGCCCTGTCCGGTTAACCCCTCTATATTATAGCCGTTTAATCCTCCAGAAATATCTATAACATCAACTCCTGCTTTTTCAAATTCTTTTGCCGCGAATTTGCTATCTTCAATATCTACTCCACCTTCTTCAAAATCCGAAACCCCCAACCTTATTTGAACATGAAAATCTTCGCCTACAACTTTGCGCACCTCTTTAATAACTTCTAAGTGTATTTTTATTCTGTTGCTTAGTTTACCCCCATATTTATCTTGTCGTTTATTAGTTATAGGAGAAAAAAACTGATTTAAAAGGTACCCGTGAGCAGAATGAATTTGTACGCCATCAAAACCAGCTTTTTTTGCTCTAGATGCCCCATCGGCAAAATCTTTAATAACATCAGCTACTTCTTGTTCCGATAGCTGATGAATACCTTTATCCAAAAAACTACTATTAGATGGAGCTACCGGAGTTCCTCCGATAACCTCCTCTTTCGCTTTTCCACCAGCATGGCTTATCTGCGCTACAGATTTGCAGCCATTTTTACGAATAATATCAGCTATTTTTTTCAACCCTTCGATATCTCTATCTTCCGCTATAGACAGCTGTCTTTCGCTAGCCTTTCCCTTTGAGTTGACAAAAGCATGTTCTGTTACAATCAATCCAATATAACCACCTGCAGTTTTTTCATCATAATAATTTAAAATTTCATCAGTAACCAACCCATTGTCATCAGCTTTAGCAGTAGCCATAGGTGGATAAACTAATCGATTGTGTAGCAGTAACGTTCCAACTTCTAATGGAGTTAGCAAATTCATCTTTGTTCAGCCTCCTTTAATATAGTAAATAAAAATAACTTCTCTTTTTATTATATTTTATATTTTTCGAATATGCAAAGTGTTGCCATCCTTGTGTTATAATTCCAAATAAAGTGAAACTTTTATATAAGGGTACAGCCAGTTTAATTCGATAAAAAACATGCTGAGGGATACACATCCTCAGCATGTTTTAAGCATTTTTAAGCATTCCACTGATTTATATTGTCTTTTAACCAATTTGCCCATTTATCAATACCCTGTCCTGTTTTTGCAGAAATTTCAAATACCACAATGTTAGGATTCATTTCCGTTACTTTCTTTTTAACTGCTTCTATATCAAAGTCAAAAAACTCCATAGTATCAATCTTGTTAATTATAAGTACATCCACATTAGCAAACATCTTTGGATATTTAAGCGGCTTGTCATCCCCTTCTGGCACGCTTAGTATCATTGCATTTTTAACCGCTCCTAAATCATAAGAAGCTGGGCAAACTAAATTCCCTATATTTTCTATGATAACAAAATCTAAATCCTTGCTTCCTATGCTATCTAAGCCATCACGAGAAATTATAGCGTCAATATGACACATGCCAGCAGTTTGTAGCTGAATAGCCTTCGCTCCCGCCTGATGAACCTTTTCAGCATCTACATAAGAATCTATATCCGCTTCAATTACTCCAACTTCCATCTTATCCTTAAGTGCCTCAATAGTTCTTATAACAGTGGTTGTCTTACCCGATCCAGGAGAGGACATTAAGTTTAATAAAAAAGTTTTCTCTTCTTTTAACTTTTTTCTCACCTTATCCGCTTCTTCATTATTATTTTCATATATACTCTTTTCTACTTTAATTACTTTATAATCTTCCATATACTTTATCCCCCTAGTAACTTTATATTTTTTTGTATTAAACGTGCTATGATTACCGCCTTGCCCCGTCGACACTTACTGCTAACCACCTCCACGTTAAGCTTGAATCTATCTACTTAATTTTTTCACTTCTTTTTTTTAGTCTATATGATGGTGGTAAAAGTGTCAATATTCACTTGCTTTTAATTTGGTATAAAATAGCAAAATTCCTATAATCCATATTCAAATTAATTGTATATTCTAATATAATTGTCTTTAAATGGTGTGTAACCTTTTTGACTTTGTTTCGTTTATATAGTGAAGGGAGAGAGTTTCTTATAAAGTGGAGTATTATCAACAAGCTTTAGACTATGTTGATGAAAATGGCATGAATGTTTTTGGTGTACTAGTACATGGCGAGGTTGAAGATATCTTAGAGCTAGTGGAAGATACCGATTTGATTTCACTGAAAATTGATCAAGTGTTGCCGTTATCGCCACATCTATATTAGCTATAACAGTAAGAGAAGTCCGTTACTATAATGGACTTCTCTTACGTTTTCTGTATTCTATAGCACTTGGTTAATACTACATCTCCCTAATTCAATGTTTAGTATTAAAACTTCAACACGCTATAATCTCTTTTACCATAAACTCTTTTCCTGATAGCAACTCTATATTTTCGCTACTACAATTAGGACAACTATTGCCACCATCTGTGAGTTTAAAAACTTCATTACACTCTTTACAAAGAATATTAGCCGGCAAAATCTCTATCTCCAACTTTGTATTCTCTAATAAAGTTCCGTCCACTGCAGCTGGATAGCATGCTTCAACATACCTGGGAATCATTGATGATAACTCTCCAATTTGAAGTACCAACGTATCTATTTGGGTTAAGTTATTATCCTTTGCAAAATTTTCAACAGTTTTTACCACTTCTATTACAACACCTAGTTCATGCAAGTTTACCACCTCAAAAAATTGTTTAGTTATCCTTGCTAGAGAAAACTCCAGTCACAAACTTGTTGACCTTTCTAGCAGTAATTTTTCCTTTACGCTTAATCACTTGTTTAACAACTAAAGGTTTAAGCTTTTCTAGCTCCACATTTTCTTCATCATATTTTCTGACAAGGCCAATTGCATCAAACTTACATCTGGTTGTACATGCGCCACATCCTAAGCACATATATTCGTCTACTGTGGTAACACCACACCCTAAACAACGTTCAGATTCTTTTTTAACCTGTTCTTCTGTAAATGTAGAACGCAAATCATCAAATGATTTTTTGGCTTTAGCTGCATCAACATGCTCTGTTCTTTGTCTTGGCGTACGGTCATAACCATCTATGATTAAGTCTTCTTTGTTAAATGAGTAAAACTCCCTTCTATCTCTACCTATAACTAAACTCTGTCCTGGGTGAACAAAGCGATGTATCGAAATTGCCGCTTCTTTCCCCATTGAAATTGCATCGATAGCAAAACTAGGACCAGTCATAGAGTCACCACCTGCAAATACATCAGGCTCATCTGTTTGAAGTGTAAAAGAGTCTGCCTTTATAGTTTGATTTGCGTTTAGGTTCGCTTTACTGTTCTCCAGTATACTGCCCCAATCCATAGCCTGACCAACTGAAATCAACACATTATCTGCTTTAACAATTTTTGTTTTGTTTTCATCGAATACTGGGTTAAAATTCCCGCTACTATCGATAACTGAAATGCATTTTTTAAACTCCACGCCAACTACACGACCATTCTCGGTAACAATACGCTTAGGTCCCCAAGAGTTGCTAATTTCGATACCTTCACAAATAGCTTCATCTATTTCTTCTTTAAGTGCTGGCATTTGCTCACGATCTTCAAGACAGAACATATCAACCTTCGATGCCCCAATTCTAGTAGCAGTCCTAGCAACATCAATTGCAACGTTACCGCCACCTATGACAACGGTATTACCGGTTAGTTTTAAATCTTCTCCTAAATTAACCTTACGTAAAAAGTCAATGCCTGTAAGCACTCCTTTTGCATCTTCACCTTCAAGGCCTATCTTTCTTCCTAGCTGAGCACCAATAGCTACATAAAAGGCTTCATACCCTTCACTCCTTAATTCTTGAAGACTCACGTCTTTACCAACTTCTACACCAGTTTTAAAAGTAACACCAAGTTCACGTAAAATATCAATTTCAGCGTTAATCACTTTTTTTCCCAGTCTATAAGACGGAATCCCTAGTGTCAACATACCGCCAAGCATCTTTTCTTTTTCAAATACCGTAACTTCATATCCATCAACAGCTAAGTAATAAGCACAAGAAAGTCCTGATGGTCCAGCTCCCACAACAGCAATCTTTTTATCATATTGATTTTTGACTTTTGGTACAAAACGACTATCTGATTTTAACTCTTGTTCGGCGATAAACTTTTTAATATCATCAATAGCTACTGGGTCGTCTACATCTCCTCGAGTACAATCTGATTCACATTTTTTTGGACAAATTCGACCACATACTGCTGGGAAAGGATTTTCATGTTTTATAAGCTCTAAAGCTTCTAAATAATTACCTTGAGCAGCTAGTTTGATATAGCCTTGTACAGAAATATGAGCTGGGCAATTAGTTTTACATGGGCTTGTTCCAGTTTCCACAACATTTTCTTTATTTATGCGATAGTCTTCATTCCACTTCTCTGGACCCCACTCTGAGTTAGAAGGCAACTCCTCTCTTTCTTTGAGTTCCACAGGATTTTTGCTGCATAGCTTTTGTCCTAGCTTCAATGCATTGACAGGGCAAACTTCAGCACATTCACCACAAGCGACACATTTTTCTTCATCCACTTGTGAAATATAATTGGAGCGAACAAAGTCGCTATGCAAAAACATCCCGGCATTTCTAATAGCTAAGCATGAGCATCCACAACAGTTGCATATAGCATGGGTCTCACCAACACCATCTAAGTTTGGTATACTATGCATCAAACCATTTTCTTCCGCCTTTTTGATTATTTCAAATGCTTCATCCCGGCTAATTTCCCGACCTCTACCTGTACGTATATAATACTCAGCGGCTTTACCCAGCTGAATACACATCTCTTCTTTTAAATGGCCACATCCTTCCCCCATAACTTCTCTTGCTGTACGACAAGAACAGTCGGAAACAGAAAAGACGGTGTTATCATTTAAATATTTAGAAACTTCCTCATATGATGCTCTTCTAGTTTCCCCTTCGATGGATGTTTCGATAGGAATTACTCGCATAGGACCCTTTCCTATTGGAAAGTTTCCTACAGCTAGTGGAGCTCTTGCCCTTCCATACTCTTCAAAGGCACGTCCTATCTGAGGATATTTCTTAACTATCTCTTTATTATTTACCATCAGTTCCATATGTCCCGGAACCCACAGTTCAATCCAGTATTTATCAACACCGTCAACCTTTTCTACAAATACGACGCCATACTCTGCAAGCTGCCATAAAATTTCTGCTGTCTCCTTTTCGCTTTTGCCACATTGCTTAGCTACTTCGGATGCAGTTTGAGGTTTGCGCAATTCTAGGCAAAGGGCAACATCCGCCATCTCTTCTGTAACAACAGGTTCCAAAATCTTATATTCTGGACGATCTGGAGTAATCTCTCCTTTTGAACCCCTCTTAGTTCTACTAATTTTATTTGCTAAGTCTAACACTCTTTCTTTTGCCATTTATATTCCCCCACTTCTTAATTAAGCTATGATTTTTTGTTTAGAGCTAATTTTTAAACCAAAACTTTCATCTGCATTACCAGACCGTAATTGTTGTATATGCCAAATAAGGTATGGAACTGCCATAATTAAATTAATTATTCCCCACCATTTTAGCACCTCGGTATTAAACCAAGAAGACGCATCCATGGTTGCTGGAAAAATATCATAAGCTGCTCTTAATAGCAAATGAGTGGCCAAAGTATATACCCTAGCATGGACATATAACTCAGGCTTTTTCTTTAGAATGGGATAGAAAAAAGCTACCAACAGTATGGTCAATGAACCAGCAAAGTACATTGGACTTTCTGAATACACAAAACAGGCGTTCCAAGTTGTATATAAAAAGGCCCAAGCAATCGTAGTATAAGCTATTAATACCGCATTTTCTTTTTTTCTAAATCTCCAATATTTAGTCGCATAAGGTATGGTTGCACAAAGAATCAAACCAACAGCTGCATTAAAATAATTTCCTAACTCTATATCCTGAATTGTAGCTTCTATAATATTTAAAAACATTATTGCATAAAAGAACCATAGGAACTTAGCATTCTTTAATATATTCCAAACAAAACCTTTTTTATCATCTACATAAGCTATTCTGGTGTAACCTAATATTATGATAGGGACAAAAATACTGAGATACTTCATCCACCTAAACCAGCCCTCTATGTTTTGCAACCAAAGAGGAGATGAAAGTAAAACTAGTACATAGAAATACGTTGCCAGCTTGTAGTTTTTCCTAAAAAGTTCAACTATTACATATAACACTAAAGCATAAATAGCCATCGCACTAAAGTGCTTAAATAACGAAACCTCCAACTTTTTCACGCTCCTTTGTTTTGATAATTCTAAAATTTTTAACTAAAAAAAATAACTTAAGCCTAAAGATTGCCCACCTCCTAGTAAAAATTTTAAAATAAAATGAATCAATGTTCATTTGTGAAAATTATAACTTTACTTTGTCCCTTTGTCAATGGTTTTATCTGATTTCTCAATAATGAATATATGTTCATTCTAATTATATTCATAATCTTGTGCTTAATTCTAGAATATGATAAGATAGTTTAATCAAGGATATATAAAAGGAGATTAATTTCATGGCAAGACTTTGCCTTACCGAAGCTGAAAAGGAACAAAAAAAACGCCATATTATGGACAGTTCAGTAGAACTCATGGCTACACAAGGATATGAACACACAACTATGCAGCAAATCTCTAAAAAGTCCGGTGTTGCCATAGGCACTTTATACCTTTATTTCAATAATAAACTTGAAATATATACTGCTCTTTTTGAAGAGGCGCTTGATCTACTAGAAAGTACTCTTAATGTTGCTTCATCTATTCCTGCTACAGATACTAAGGCAAGAATATGTCTTTTATTACAATCTTATATTCATTTTTATCAACACCACAACCATCAATATCGTATTCTATTTAGCGGATTTTTTGGAAAAAATGCTAAGGCAAATGAAAATGTCTATTTAAAAAATAGAATTATCAAAATCCTAAAGCAACTAGAGAAACCTATTATAAAAGGTGTTGAAGAAGGCATTATAAAACCTTGTGACACCTTCGAGTTAGTTATTTCCCTTTGGGCTATGTTTGATGGAGTTTTGATGTTACCACAAAAAACAAACATTACTTCATTAGGAGATCAATTCCAAAACTATTACACTTACGGAATTGAAATAATTCTTAATGGCATCTTAATAAAAGATGAATCAAAACAAAAAGAATAATTTGCGTATAAAAAATCCTCCTTAGACCTGCAGGTCTAAGGAGGATTTTGTTAGCTTTCGCATCTGCTTTTCTTTTTTTTTAAAATGTTTATATAGCGCTGGTTTCCTCTTTCAGCCACTTTTTAACATCTTCTTCTAAATAAGGAGATAGTTTATCATAAACCATTTTATGGTAGTTGTTGTACCATAAAATCTCTTCGCTTGTTAGCATATCCTTGTTAATAGGTAATTTAGATATTAGACATAAAGAGATGGTTTCAAAAGTCATAAACTGTCCAAACTCTGTTTTTTCAGCCTTTTTAGCGACAACGGTGTTTTCTATCCTTATCCCATGGCTGTTTTCTCGATAAACTCCCGGCTCTACTGTTGTAACCATATTTTCCTCTAACTTAACATGGGACGCTGAGCTAAAACCTTGCGGCCCTTCATGAACATTTAAAAAGTATCCTATACCATGTCCGGTACCACATTTGTAATCTATGCCTTGTTCCCACATAGCTTGTCTAGCTAAAACATCCAAATTACTTCCAGTTGCTCCATACAAAAACTGAGCTTTGCATAGTGCTATATGACCTTTTACCACTAATGTGTAATCCCTTTTTTGCTGCTCCGACAAAATCCCTATGGGCACTGTTCTTGTTATATCTGTGGTGCCATCTAAATACTGACCTCCCGAGTCAATAAGGTAAAACCCGTCGCCTTCTAGGGTATAATCACTATCTTTAGTTGCTTGATAATGCATCATAGCTGCATGCTCTGCAAAAGCTGATATAGAATCAAAGCTTGATCCTTCAAAGTAGTCTTGCTCTGCCCTAAACTCCCTAAGCTTTTGTGCCGCACTTATTTCGGTAACATTTTTGTTAGCAACATTTTGATCTAACCAATGCAAAAAGTTAACCATGGCTACTCCATCTCTTATTTGACAATTTCTTAGGTTTTTAATTTCTACATCATTTTTTATCGCTTTTAGTATGGTAGTGATATTAGTACCTTTTTGAATTTCACATAACTTCTCCACTTCATTATAAATTTTAAAATTGATTCTATTGTAATCTAGATAAACCTTTGATCCCTTAGGCAGCTTGCTTAAATACTCAAAGAAATATTCATAATCATAAACTAACACACCTTGCTCTTTTAAATAATCATCTGCTTCACTTGTAAGACTATCTTTATTTATAAACAAAACCGCATCTTTGCCAGTTATAACAGCATAAGCCATAGCAACTGGATTATTGGGTATATCACTGCTTCTTATATTAAACAGCCAAGCTATATCATCTAGGCTAGATATTATCGTTGAATCCACAAGCTTTTTATCCATATCATCCCTAACATCGCTAATCTTTTGTTGGGCGGACTTGCCACAATATTTTATGTCATGAAGAAAGATCTCGTTAAATATAATCTTTGGTCTGTCCTCCCAAACTTGTTCTAAAAAATCGCAACCACCATCTAGGGTAAAATTGGTTCCCTTTAGTTTTTCTTTTATATCATCAATGCGCTTCTGAGAAAAAAGTTCACCATTAAATCCAATAGTACTGCCGCATTCTATATTCTCCTTAAGCCAATCACCTACAGATAAAACTTTATCCTTGCCCATTTTAAAAACCTTTACCTCAGTATCTGCTAGCTGTTCTTCCGCCTGGATATGGTATCTGCCATCTACCCATATACCACTCTCATTTAAGGTTACTACCATAGTAGCTTGAGAGCCGGTAAAGCCTGATAGCCATTTAAGACTATTAAAGCAGTCGCTTACATACTCACTTTGATGGGGATCGCTAATAGTAGTCATGTAGACTGGGATTTTATTTTTTTTCATTGACTCCCGTAGTTTGCATAACTTTTCATCTGTTTTCATCTTAATATATCTCCTTTGTTATTTAATTTAGATACTTAAGTTTTATACTCAGTTAAACATTTTACAAAATCACCTTATCTGTATAAATTCAATAATTTAATTCACTTTCCTGCTTTTGCATTATTATTAAAACAAACAAAAAATATTGCTATAGTTTAAAACCATAGCAATATTTTTAACAAAATAAACCTTTTTCTATTTCCGATTTCTTCCTTGCTTTATAAGAACTTTATCAATAAATAAGTCTACTAAACATGAATCATATTTAACTCCCCTAAGCTCTTTTAATTCATCAATTGCTTCTTTTTTGCTTTTCCCTTTTTTATAAATTCTATCTGTGGTCATTGCATCATAACTATCACAGATAGCTATAATTTTACCTTCTTGCGATATTTCTCTATCTGTCAGTCCATAGGGATACCCGCTTCCATCAATTCGTTCGTGGTGCTGGCACGCAATATCAAAAACAGGTTTACCAAAACACGAAACAATAAAACTTTTAGCTTGAACAACATGGCCTTTCATAATTTCAAACTCATGTTTTGAAGGGATGAGTGTTTGTTTAGTATGGCATCATCTATGTATATTTTTCCAACATCATGATATTTGGCTGCATGAAGTATATTCCTGAGTTTTTGACCTGTATAGCCAAGCTCTAAAGCTAGCATCCTAGCTAATTTATATACCCTGTCACAATGATGGCTAGTATAATCATCCTTTGCCTGTATTTTATCCAGTGTTTCATTTAGCTCTTTAAAATATTGGTTACTTTTTTCATAGCTATTATCATATATAGCATGTACTAAAACTTTAACATCGGTTTTGGGATAAATGTTAAAAGGCTCACTGTTATAATCAAGAATTATCATGTCACCTTTTGAGTAGTAGCGCCCTGTATCAAAGTTATAGAGCTCTCCTTCAAGTATATAGTAGGTTTTAACACTATTTTCATTTTCTGTAGGTATTCTAAAAAATCCACTATTCCCTTTGCGAAAAAAGTAAACGTTAGTTTCCATTATATCGTTTTTATACTTATTAATTAGCTTTATTTTCCCGTTGTCTGATGAGTGATTATAGATGTCTCGCTCTATAACTTTTCCATTATAGACCATTATAACCACCTCCTCTTTTCGACAATTTTCTTACTATAATTTTATTGTAGCATTGAGGAATTTGTGTGTCTATGTTTTTTTAGTTTTAAAGACTCAATAACTGGAAGTTTTGTTCTCCTTAGTTGGTCGATTGCAAAACTCTACAATACAGGATATATAATTCAAAGATATTTATTTTTCCTTAGTGACATATAACTACCCAGTTTTATATGTCACTAAGCTGTATAAAGTTTATCCTTGCACTAAAATATTATCACTTTGTATTAATATTAAAGTTAGGAGGCGTTTCTATGTGCTTCTTAACAGCACATAAATTCATCGCCTTCACTATAGCCTTTTCATATTTTGGGGGAAATTTTTCAGGTAATGTTAAGTTAAGGTTTATCTCCTCAATTAAGCCAGTTTCAAAGTTCTTTTCAAAACCCAACTCTAATTTCAAACCTTTTGTACTAATTCCTTTATTTTGACAAAAGTTTAAAGCATACACCCCAGAACAGGTAACAATAGAAGTCAAAAATAGGTCAAAGGGAGATGGATCTGTTTCTTCTCCTCCTGATGCAACAGGTTGATCAGTCTCAACCGTAAACCCCTTAACATTAGCTTCTGTTTTTTTGCCACCTGGAAAATTAACTTCTATAAAAGCCATAAAATCACTCCTCAGTATTAGTATTAAATTCTATACAACTCAATTATACCCCCTTAGGGTATAAAATGTAAACCTATTAAATTAAAAAACTTTTTATCATGGGATAAATATCTTAAAACAATAAGGTATCTAGACCTATCTTCCGTAATTAGAACTAATCCATAATCCTGTGTATAATACACTCCTTTTAATTAACTTCAGCAAATGGTTCTCTCTCCATTCCCATAAAAAAATACCTCCAAGTAGATAATCTAATTTTAATTAATTAGAAAGTATCATATCACATGGGCTCTTTTTATCCTACTGACGACTCTCCTTATTACCTAGCATCCCCCACAAATAGTTTTTGCCAAGAAGACCAAAATATAATACCTGTAAATAAACTAACGTTATTTTCTATTTTAGCATTAAGCAAGACTTTATAATTTTTTATATATAGTTTAGATAACTCTGCTAATGTTTAGCATATCACCTTTATATCTACTTTGATAAAACATTTATACCCTATTTTCATTTTCTTCTCCATAATATCTGTAAAGCACTTTCACAAATTCTGGTACATCATTGTTATAAGTATTGAGAGCTTTATATATTAATTCTGCTTCTTTATAATTTTGACCGGTTTTAGCGTTTACTAAGTCATTAATCAAAGTTAACCCTTTTTTATCATCTAATATGGCAAAAGAAGTAAACAAACAAATACCCAAGCTCTCCATCACCAACATAAAGCCGTACAAGTAGTGCAAGTCTGATATGTCACTTAGCTCATCAGGTTTTGTTGGTATCTTTATTTTAAAATTTTCTTCTTCGACTTTAGCTGATCGAGTTACTAGTTTTACCACATCCTTTCTACCAACATAAAGATTATGAATTCCTTTAGTAGTGCTAGCTAACACCCTTCCTACAAGCGTTAGCTCTTTAACCTCAGCTAAGTAATCTTTTATTTTTGCTTTAGTTATCTTTTTTTCTCCTGTAACCTCAGATAACATCTTGCAACTAAATAAGAACTCAATAGTATCCATCCCAAATTCAAAGCATTCTCTGTGAATAGCACTTACAAAACTTGTATCATCAATAGCAAAAAGATTTTTGCAAGCAGCAACCGCCTCGCTTTCTGCAGGCGAACTATATATATAACCTGTTTTTTCACTATGTTTGTTAAGGCAGCCGATAACACAATTCGGAGCACAGTTTTTATTAATTTTTGTGTTTATATTTTTCTCTATAGTCTCTTTATTATTATTGCTACTTAATTTTTGAAGAAACTTATTTTTATCTTTCATTAATTCAATCAAGGTTATAGAACCAAAAGCCGGCAATGCTTTACCACAAACAGGGTGCTCAGTAATTACCTTGCTTATTTTTTTTGTTAATTGCTTAAAATTATCTTCATCAGATATATCAGCTCCAAAATGCTTTTTAGTTGTAACAGCGATAGCTTTTAAGCCTTTATATCCAAACAAGTCACCTATTTTGCCTCTTGTGCAGTGATACTTAGGAGTACCATTGGGATAGGAGTTGAAAAGGCTTCCTATAGGCAATATATGTTCACCCGCTGGTCCAATCCCCAATACAGACGTTTCTTTTCCCCACTTATTTTGCAGAAAATCAATAGTTTTTTCAACTTCACCATACTCTGTTTCTGATATATTATTTAAACTAACACCATTTTCATTGACATGAAGGACTGACGTCCCTTTTAGGCATTTTCCTGTGATAACAATAGCTTTTATATCTAAAGAAGCAATTTTCTGTGCAATAGGTCCTGCTATGTTTATAGTTTTTATATCATCATTAGTTTTTGTAGAAATAGAAAGTCTGCCAGTACAAGGAGCTAAGGTCCCTGTCAGTAATCCTGGGCTTATCACAATAAAATTTTCTTCACTTAAATATTTAGTATTTTGTTTTATGTTATCGTTTATATAGCACTCAGCAAACTTTCTTCCAGATCTTAAGACATCCTGATCTTTTATATATCTAATACTTACTTTTTTATTACTTAAGTCAACAAAAACTATTTTATTCATATTTGTACTCATCCTCCATAAAAAAATTCATACTATCGAGTATTTTTTTTGTATATCTATTTTTAGGTCTATTTATTACGTCATCTTTTTTGTCGTGCTCTATAATCTCTCCATTTTTTAATACACAAATTTCATCACATATTTCCATAACAACATTTAACTGGTGACTAATCAACAACAAAGATAACTTATTGTTTTTTTTCAACTCCTTAAAAATTTTCAAAATCTCGTTAGTTGACTCTTTATCTAGCATAGATGTGCTTTCATCAGCGATAATCAATTTGGGGTTGGGTATTAAAGCTCTGGCAATACAAATCTTTTGTCTCTGGCCACCACTTAGTGTAGAAATTTTTTTATTTTTCCAGATTGCATAGTCATTAATTCCAACCATTTTCAAAGCTTGCTTAGGAGATAAGCTGATATGCTTATTTTTTTTGCAGATTATAAAAGGTTCAAGCAAAATATCCTCTACAGTAAAATAGCTTTCCATAGCACTATAGGGATCTTGAAATATATATTGAATCTCAGAACATTGAGAAAAGCTTCTCTTCTTTAAACCTAAAAGCTTGCTCCCTTTTAAATATACTGTCCCGCTATCGGGATTTTCCAGACCAACAATTATCTTAGCTAAAGTAGTTTTTCCACTTCCTGTTTCACCTAGAAAACCTAAAATTGTATTCTCTTTTATGCTAAGACTTACATTATCTAACACATTTCTCTCTAGTTTTCCAAAAGCTTTGTTTACAGATCTAACTTCCACCAGATCATTCATTATTGGGACCATAAACCAATTGAATCATAGCCAATGGCTCACCTCCAGTTGATACTTTTATTAGTCTAAGCTACTATCAAGATTCATAACATCATCAGCTATAAGCTTTACAAATCCTAAATCATGAGTAACTATTAACATACTTATACCGTCTGTTTTTTTAGTCTTTAAAAAGTCTAGTATAACTTTTAAAGTTATACCATCTATCGCAGTAGAAGGTTCATCTAAAACAACTAATTCTGGTTGTTTTAAAAAGCCTAACATTAAAATTAATCTTTGCTTCATCCCGCCACTTAATTGATGGGGATACTTTTTTATAACATCTTGTTCTAATTTTAATTGACCTAGCATTTTCATGCTTCTTTTAAACAAATTATCTATGTTATAGTCTTTAGTTTTCATATGCTTTATATGATCACTAATAGTTAAACAAGGATTCAAAGCATTTTGAGAAAATTGTGGTATAAAAGAAACAACATTAAAAATATTATTCATGTAACTACTTATATCTTTCTCTAATAGTAAAAAGTGCTTATATTTTGCCCTACCCACAAAAAATGGATTAAATAGTGAATTAAGCAAGGTTGTTTTCCCACACCCTGTACTTCCCACAATTGCCAAACACTTGCCCTTATCCAATGTAAAGTCTGGATATTTATAATAAGTTATGCTATTGTCATATGAAGCTTCTAAGCCTTTTACTTCTAGCACCCTAATAAGCACCACTTCCTTTATATTTAATCACTTTTATCTATATCAAAGGATATTATAGAAAGAGACCATATAAAAATTACAATACATACAATAGGAGGAACCAACCACCATAAATAATAGCTATCAAAAACTCCTTCAAAATCCATGGCTTGACGAATAGTCCTGCCCCAAGATTTGGCAGTTGGATCTCCAATCCCTAAAAAAGAAAGGTTTGCCTCATACATCATAGCTTTGCTACATTGTAAAATAAACATAGTAGCCACTGCAGGGTAAATCTCTAGCCATATTTTTTTGAAAATATGAAAAAATCCTCCCTTCAATAAGAGAGCATATTGAATTGACTCCCTTGTCATAGCGACCACAGCTTTTGAGCGTACAATCCTAGTAACCCTACTCCAGGAAAAGAGAGAGATTACAAAAATAACATTAAATACACTAGGCCTTGTAAAAGATGCAAAAATCATTATCAAAATTATTTCTGGTAAAATTATAAAAAGTTCTGTCGTTTTCATAATAACGTCTTCAATTCTTCCTCGATAAAAGGCACAAACGACTGCCAAAAAAGTACCCACCAAGGAAGAAATAAAAGCACTCAAAATTGATATGCCTATACTAACTCTAAATCCTATAATTAGAGCTGAAAAATTATCCTGTCCCAGATGATTAGTACCTAATAAGTGGTCTTTATTGGGAGACTGTAAAGGTTGATAACTAAAATTATTGGGATCGTATGGAGTGATTTGTGGTGCAAGTATAGCAATAAAAACCATTATACAAATAATAGTTAACGATACTTTTCCTTTAGTCCTCATTATTTGCTCACCCTCGGACTTACTTTATATAGTAACCATTCGAAAAAAATATTGACAAAAATAGCATAAATTGAAGTAATAATAAAAATTCCTTGAATTAATGGGTAATCTCTTGAAGCTACTGCTTCCTTTAGTAACATCCCAAGACCAGGATAAGAAAATATCATCTCAACAAAAAGAGTTCCTCCAATAGCATATACAACATTAATATTCAATTTGCTTATAATCTCTGGCAATGCATTTCTAAAAATATAGTGATACTTTATAATTGGCCTATCTAAGTTATTGAAATGGGCCATCTGTACATACGGTTCATTCTTTGTCTTAATAATTATGTTGCGAGTCAAAATATAATTAGAGGGAAACAACCCTATAGTGCTGGCAATTAAAGGTAAAATCATATAATAACCTGCATCCTTCAAAAATTCTATAGAACTGGAATAAACACCTATATCATATGCACCTTGAGAAGGAAACCACCCTAAGTTGTAGGCAAATATCCTCTGTATAATCAGCGCTATTATAAATATAGGTATCGACTGTAAAAATAAAGCCCCACCCATTATGAGTCTATCTTCCTTTTTATCTGAGTTCATAGCTGAATAAATCCCTATAGGAATTGCAATGATAAAAGAAATACAAATGGACGTTAAAGAGAGAAATAACGTCCATCCGATTCTACCTAAAATAATATCCATCACCGGATATCCATAGTAAAAAGAATAACCAAGATCCAATCTAATAAGGCTTGTTACATAAATTCGAAACTGCTTCCACAAAGGTTCATTAGGAGCATAATAATCTTCAAACCTATTAAATGTTTCTTCAGTAAGTGTGCTATTTAAGACATGAATGTCCTCTTGAAAACTCAATATGGGACTTCCTGGCAATAACCTAGGCAATACAAAAGAAAGTACAATCAGCAGCAAAAATAATCCTATATTATTCATAACCTTCCAAATAAAGTTGCTATCTTTAATCTTCATATTTAATCACTCATTTTAAAATTTTGTTTAACTATTTATTCTCCCATCCAAGTTCCATTAATATATATTAACTTGTTTTGAATAGTTGGCACAGAAATAGCTACACCATCTTTTGTATAAAACCACCCCTCTAGCTTATTAGGGTTATATGCAAATGTACTCTTTCTGTAATAAAGCGTTAGAGTGGGCAATTCTTCTGCAATTATCTTTTGAAGTTCAGCAACTTTTTCATATCTTTTTTCTTCATCTAGCTCTCGTAATTGGTCAACAAAAATTTCGTTAAACTTGTGATTATTCCAGCTTTCCCCTCCCTGAGAAGTAACAGCAGGAGTGGAACCTAAATCTACATCATCACCAATGAACCTTGCTAATAAAACAGGGTCACCTGCAAAAGCTCCATGGCCGTTTAACGCAATTTCAAACTTTCCTTCATTTATTAACGAGTCTACGCTATTTTGATCCATAGGCTTTATATTTAAATTAATTCCAATCTCACCTAAGTACCCTTGAATCATTTCCGCTTCATCTACGTATGAATCTCTTACTAACAACTCAAACTCCAATTCCTCTCCCTCTTCTATAACTCCAGATTCTTTTAACAGTTTTTTGGCTTTCTCTACATCTTGCTCATAATCGATACCATGGTCATAATACCATGCTGACTCGGGATGTATATGCCCTGGGTTACCAGCCATGCCTCCACCTCTAAGTGACCTTTCAACAAAATCATCTAAATCAATAGCATAGTATATGGCTTGTCTTACTTTTTTATTGTTTAAAACATCATTATCAAAATTAAAATACATTCTATATACCCATCCACCAGGTCCCTCTAAAACCTCAAAATCACTCTCTTCTTTTAACTCCATAGCTTCACCATATCTTATGTGCTGAGCTGCATCTAACTCATTGTTTTGAAGCGCTAAACTCGGTTGACTATTATCAGAAATCTTCAACTTGTCTATAACAGGTTCACCCATAAAATAATCTTTGTTTGCTTCAAAAATATAATGCCCTACATTTTTATCATAGTGCTTAAGAGTAAAAGGGCCAGATCCTATTACAGCTTCTTCGCTATTAAACTTCTCTGGCTCTTGTATATCTTCCCATATATGCTTTGGCATGATTGGAACATTACCAGCAATATCAGTAATAAATGGCGCATATATTTCTTTTAAAGTAATTTCTACAGTATGCTCACCTACAGCTTCTACTTGTTCTATCATGTTTAAGTTTACCCATTGATGAGGATGCTCCATCATATAATAGTATGAAAACTTAACATCTTCAGCTGTTAAGGGCTCTCCATCAGTAAATTGAGCATTATCCACCAGTTCAAATGTCCATACTTTTTGATCTTCAGAAACAGACCAATCTTCAGCCAACATAGGTACAACGCCATTCTCATCTTTCCAGGTCAAGGTATCAAAAATAAAACTCATTAACAAATATCCCCTCCCCCTTGGAGACACAGTGTAAACCGATGGATAACCTAAGTTACTGTCATCTATCCTAATAATTCGTAGATCATCGTCACCCTCATTTACAACATCCTCTGAACCACAACCAACAATAGAAAAAACCATACAAACTACCAGAATAACTAATAAACTCTTTTTCATTTTAATGCCTCCTCCATTTTGTCAAAAACTACAGAAATTATAAAATAAAACTTCAAACAGTGAAGCTTATCCCTCTCCTAATGATAGTTAGTTAAACCATTGGACTTAGCGGTGTTGCCCTAACTAGATGTTTGAACTTACATTACCATTCAAGTAATGGCTACAACAAAAACCTTGCAAAATTATTGAAAACAAACTTTTATATGTGTTATATTTTTCACACTATATTCTATTATAGTTCTAAAGAAACTAATCTTCAAAAGTTTTAATCGATAGTTTAGATTGATTGCCATCTATAAAATAGATGGCAATTACCAAACCTATAGATTGATTTTCAACTGTAAAACCAAAACAAAAAATACCTCCAAGTAGATAATCTAATTTTAATTAATTAGACTGTCTACTTTGGAAGTATCATCATAAGGGGGTATTCTTTTTTTTATTTTTCCCTACAAAATTTTACACTAAGTTTATTATTTTTTCTAGGTTAATAACTTTACTACTTCTTTATTAAACAATTCTACATCCTTTAGATTCGAATTGATAATATCATAAACCATTGCTCTATTTAGTTTGACATAATCATGAACCAGTATATTTCTAAAAGATGCCATATCAGAAAGGCTTTCACACAACTCTTTACTTATGATTCCATTTTCGTAAAGTATTAGTATTGAATCTCTATTAGTTTCTGGTTTTCTAAATCCCATATCAGAAATAATGTGGTTACATATATCTATTACACACTCTATGGCTAAGTGCAAAAATCTTTCGCTAGACCCGTATATAAAAGGATCCCCAAGATATTTGTCTTTGGTATATTCCCTCACCTTTTCTAAAAATTGAAGGTATTCCTTCAATTTAGCCACTTTAGTTAAAATTAAATTCTGGTTAACCATTTCCGCACCCCTCTTTATTATCCTTGTATACGCTTAATCAAAGCCTTATTATAGATATCAGAGTAATAACGAAAATCGAAATATTCTCTGAAAGTCAACGATTCAAACGATGCCCTATTAGGACTATCTTTTAATACTAATCCGCTCTTAATAACTTCATATTTAAGTTGAGGTGGGGCTGTGTGAAGAAGTACAACATCCACTCTCCTATCAAAATACTTTATACCTAGGTCAATAATATTTCCTTTTATAAAAACCTCTTCATCATCATTGTATTTTTCTTTTAGTTTAAATGCTAAATCAATGTCACTCTGCCCATTGTATCTATCTGTGACAAAAGATCCAAATAAATATGCAAAATCTATAGGGTATTGTTTATGAACTTTCTTAATAAAAAGCTCTAATTGCTGATTCAAACTTTCCCTATCCATTCTTCTCACCCGCCCTTTATTATGTTTCTTAATATTTTATTTTCTCTACTACTTAGTAAACTCCTGCTTCACCTTTACTATTTTATACAATCTAACGCTTTTAGCTATATTCTTCCTTTAATTTTTATAAAAATACCCTTGGGGAAAGTGGTAAAAAGCTGGGACAAAGTTTCTACATTCTTTGGTCAGTTTAAAATATTCAGCCTTAATTACTATAGATTCACATACTATGCAACTTAGCTATCCTTTGGATATTAGCTGTATCATTAGCCTTTTATGATTTCAAGATTATCTTTTAAACATTTTTTCAAGTTCCTTATCTCTGTAGCTTAAAAGAACATTTTCTAATATAATCGCTGTAAAATTGTGAATGCATGCCGTATTGCGATGAAATCTTCATATGCTCTCATCTAAATTAAATTTAACATTTCCTCCATTGACTTAGCTGGAAAATCAATCTATAATAATACTGAAAATATTGGAATTTAAAGGAGGATTATTAAAAAATGGGTTTTTGCAGATTACGTTTCCCTACTTTGAACATCAAGTAATCGAATACGTTCAAAGGCTCTGCTTGTGGCAGGGTAAACGGGATTAGTCTGTCCTTTTTTAATAATCTTTATATATATCAAAATGTATCATATATGAAAGGCAGATTTTTCTGCCTTTCTTTTTTATATCTTAAAGTATCCTCTCCCTGTTTAACAGGGGTAGGCTTATTTGTGAAGATTTTGTGATTATTAAATTGCATTCATTTTCGTTTACCCATACCACAGGCAGGCAGCCTGTGGTTTTTATTATTAAAAGGATTTAAGGAGGAATAATATGGAACAACTATGCTTAGAACTGATAGATATAGAAGTATCATTTTTAGACCGTGTAGTGCTGGACATACCTAGGTTATCTGTGCACCAATTTGACCGAATTGGAATCGTTGGAAAAAATGGCGAAGGGAAAACAACCTTGCTAAAATTAATGGAAGGTACATTATCTCCTAACAAGGGTAATGTTAACCGCCAAGTCGATTTTGGCTACTTTGACCAGACTTTAAAACCAACGGAAAAAGAAGTTGACTATGAGCTTCTTGGAAAATTATCGGTTCCAAAAACAGAAATTCAAAACTTAAGCGGCGGTGAGCAAACCCGCCTTCGTTTGGCCCAGCTATTTTCAACATATTATCAAGGGATGCTAATTGATGAGCCAACAACCCATCTTGACGCCTCTGGCACAGATTTTTTAATAGAGGAGCTAAAATATTATTACGGCGCTCTTGTTATTGTAAGCCATGATCGTCATCTATTAGATCAACTGGCAACGAAAATTTGGGAAATTAAAAATGGTATAATAACGGAATATGCAGGTAATTATTCTGATTATATTGACCAAAAAAACTTAGAGAGAAAACAACAACAGCAGCAACATGAAAAGTATGTAAAAGATAAAAATAGGTTGCTAAAAGCAGCAGAAGATAAGATGAAAAAAGCCAACAAAGTAACTCAGACCAGCAAAAAAGTATCAAAAAAAGATGCTAAAGCAAAAACAAATAAAATGCACATGACTAAATCAAAAGATACAAGTCAAAAATCAATACAACGAGCTGCTAAGGCTTTAGAGCACCGTGTTGAAAAGCTAAAAGCAGTAGAAGCGCCAGAGGAAGAAAAGACTCTTCACTTTCACCAACCACCAGAGCTTAGGTTGCATAACAAGTTTCCAATTATGGCAGATCGGTTAACTTTAAAGGCAGGTGACAAAACACTATTAAAAGAAACTTCCTTTCAGTTCCCTTTAGGCTCAACTATTGCTATACTTGGAGATAATGGTGCCGGCAAAACCACTCTTTTAAAACACATTTTAAGCCAGGGTGAGAGATTAGATGTTTCGCCTAAAGTAGTTTTCGGCACCTATCAACAAATGAGTTATCAGTTCGAAAAATCGGAGACTGTTCTTTCATTTATAAAAAGTAAAACTGATTTTCAAGAAAGCAAGGTCCGTGCTGCCCTTAGCTCTATGAACTTTAAAGGAAATGACCTAAAAAAAGATGTCAAACAGCTTAGTGGAGGAGAAGCCATAAGACTTACTTTGTGTCAGCTTTTCCTAGGCAGGTATAATATACTTGTGCTGGATGAACCTACAAACTTTTTAGATTTGGATTGCATTATAGCACTTGAAAAATTTTTAAAAGGTTATAAAGGCACTGTGCTTTTAGTATCCCATGATAGGGCATTTGTTCAGCGGGTAGCTGACACCGTTTATGAAATAAAAGATAAACAGCTTAAACTGAAAAAGTAAAAACAAAAACTCTAGCAACTTTTTGCTAGAGTTTTTGGGGCTTAATGTTATTACGCTTAAGCACAGCATTCAACCATTTTTCATCTTCCCGGCCTTCTTTTAAGTCAGGTGTTACCTTAACTTCAACCATCTCCCAGCTGTTACCTATCAAAGATTTAAGGCTTTCTTCTGTCAGGTCGGTAAAGTGTCTGCCGCACTTTCTAACACCTTCAAAATCCCCATATTTAAATGATACGTACAAATATCCTTCAGGCTTAAGTGCCGCAGCAATTTTTTTAAAAATATCCTCCAATTCAGAAGATGGCACATGTAACAGTGACGCACTTGCCCATATTCCATTAAATTCATTGACCATATCAAGCTCATAAAACTTTTTGCAGATAACTTCTTGTTTCAAATTCTCACTGGCAATTTTACACATCTGCTTTGACCCATCAACGGCAGTAACCTTAAATCCTTTTTCCATAAAAGCCTTGCTATCTCTTCCCGTTCCGCACCCCAAGTCCAAAATATGGTCACCGTAATTTAGGTGCTTAGCAAACATGTCTCGACTTTCCCTAAGGTTAATATCTATCGTATCTTTTGTGTATTTGTCGGCATTTTTATTGTAGTAGTCCAAAGTCTGAAAGTGAACAATAGCAGAATTCATGTTAGCAACATCTACATCAACATCACTTGCCTTAAACTTCACTCTAGTTCTAAACAAATAAACCATAATAAAACCAAAAACAACGGGAAAAGCAAACCAATAAATATATGTATATACATCACTATCTAACATGGCTGGACCAAATGATGAATAAGATAACACCACAGCATGAACATTATTTCCTACATGGGCCAAAATAGGCGCCCATATAGACCCTGTCCAAATTAGTAATAGCCCAAAGGTGATGCCAGCAAAAAATGTATAAGATATTTGAGGAAGGTTTCCATGAATTAAACCAAACAAAGCAGCTTGAAATATTATTATAGCTGTTAGCGACATTTTATCTTCCATTTTTTTAAATATAAGTCCCCTAAACATTACTTCCTCTATAAAGGGTGCAGCTACACCTGTTGCTAAAAATACAAGACCAAAACGTATATCGCTCATCCAAGCCCAGTTTTCGCTATGGGATTCTATTGAGCCAGGGTTAACTCTTTCTAGCAAACCTAAAACAGCACTACTAATAAAAACCCCAACCACCCCAACTATAAAACATAGCACAAGTTTGTGCCAAGGAATCTTTTTAAACCTACATTTCTCAGCTATCTTTCTACCCTTTAAATGAGTAATCCAAGTATAAATTAAAAATGTAACCACTACCGCTAAAATATAACTTATTTCAGATGCCTCATAAAATGCAACAGTATCCTCGCCATCTACAAAAAAGACTAGAGCTAAGTTGATGGCAGTTAAAATAAAATCGTAGATTAAAACAATTAAAAGTGAATAACCAAGTATCCCCAATATCTTTCTCATACTATCCCCTCACCTTCTATATAGAATTTCGATAAACAACAACATTCTCCTTTAAACAATTATAAAAGAAACTGGAAGATATCTAGCCAAAGCAAATAAAAAAACGGTTCCGATCATCAAATTTTAGATGATTGGAAACCGTTTTGGCAGGTGGTAGGTGGTCAGAAGCATAGGATCAAAAGCTAAGAGCATTGGCCACTGAGTATTAGCCATCCTTTTACCAACTGCCAACTTCTCACATCACACTACTCAATTAGCTTATTTCGTTATGTTTACCGTAGGCGATAAGGTTTGTTTTTTTACACTTTACAGCGCTTTTCCGTGAGGTCTGCCAAACGATTTTCACTGCTTTTCCGCGCGAGGCGATTTTGAAAGTGGTTCTATGTCAAGAAAAAGGACAAGTTAAATTTAGTAAACCTGTAATCTAATTTATATAGCATGTTTTTTTTCAAACTCATGGGGCGACTCCATTTTACAGTGACCGTGAATTCTTTTGGTATTATAAAAAGCATCTATATATTCAAAGACTAACTCATGAGCATGCATAAGGTTTTTAATGACATACCTATTAAGCCATTCCCTTTTTATTAAAGAATGGAATGATTCTATTACAGCATTATCCCAAGGATTACCCTTCCTTGAATAGCTGTGAATAAATTTTGCAGCTGGAGTTGCTTTTAAATATGCTTTTGAAACATATTGAACCCCTCTGTCACTATGAATAATAACAGGAGTATCTAAAACATTATTTCTCTTAGAATTTTCTATGCCTTTAACAACCCCAGCAGTAGATAAACTATCTGACAGATGCCAACCTACTATAGCTCTTGAATATAGGTCCATTACTGATGTTAAATATACAAATCCCGTAATTGTGGGGATATAAGTAATATCTGTTACCCATACTGTATTAGGGGCTTTGGGGTTGAAGTTTCTATCTAATACATTTTTAAGCTTAGAATCAAAATCTGGGTCTATTGTAGTTCTCGTATAAGGACTTACCCAAATTGCTTTAATACCAAGCTCTTTCATATAGTTGCCCACAGTCTTTTCTGATACTGCATGCCCTCTGGATTTTAATATAGAAGTGATCTTAGGTGCTCCATATATTTGATGTGATTCATTATATATCTCGGTAATTTCTGTGCAAAGAGATCTTTTTCTTAACTCTTGGTTTGAGGTGGTTCTCTTTTTCCAGCTATAATAACCTGATGATGAAACGCCTAGTTTTTTAAGCACACTGTTAACTGAAATTCGGCGCTTTTCCGAGGCTGCTTTTACCTCTATATAGATTGCTTCAGTTAATCTTCGTTCAGTATGCCTATGGCCTTTTTTAAGATATTAAGTGCATCCTCTTTGTCTCTTAATTCTTTTTTTAATTTAGCAATTTCTTTTTCAGCATCGGATGAATAATTTCCCGAGCCACGGTGGTTGACAACCCCTTCATTTGCCTTAGCACTATTAATCCATCCTGCAAGACCCGAGGAACTAATATTAAGATCTGATGCAGATGCTTTTATTGATTTTCCAGAGGAGTAATAATAATTGACGGCATCCTGTTTAAACTCTTCACTATATCTTTTGTTTTTTTTACTCATAATAAATCTCTCCTTATCTGACTTCTATATTATATCAGATACAGAAATTACTATGTTTAAGTTCTCCTATTTTTATTCTAGCATCAAAGTTTTGTTACTGCTTCTTTATTATTGCCGGTTTTCTTTAGCGGTTTTGTTAACACTTTATGTATAAACAAGTCCACTAGTTCGGGGTCATACTTAGTCCCCTTAAGCTCTTGTAGTTCATCTATTGCTTCTTGTTTGCTTTTGCCTTTTCTATAAACTCGGTCGGTTGTCATGGCGTCAAAACTATCACAGATAGCGATGATTTTACCTTCTTCGAGATTTCTTTATCAGTTAATCCATCTGGATATCCACTTCCATCAAGTCGTTCATGATGTTGCCGGGCATTATCAAAAACCGGTTTGCCAAAACAAAAAACAATAAAATCCTCACCTTTAACAACTAACGAGAGAAGGGAGCTGATAACATACCTTTTACAGTCCTTTTTAACTCCTTTCAAAATATTTTAATAGAGCCCTCTTCACTTTAGGAGTTAAAAACGGGCTTTTTCCTCTTTCAATGTTGCCGTAGCTTACTTTCGCTAAAAAATCTCCTTTTCCAGCTAATCTCTCAGCACCATCTTGATCAAGGATAACATGTGAAGCAACTGAATCAGCTGTTCTTAAAGCTAGACGAGCCCCTAAATTATTTCTTATATTGGTGTTAATAACGTCAGCTTTTGGATGTTGTGTGCAAATAATCAAGTGTATGCCAGCTGCTCTAGCTTTTTGACCTAACCGCATAATTGAATTCTCTACTCTCTTTGCTAATTCTTTATTTTGATTCATAAAATCTGCAAATTCATCAAAAACAATTACTAAGTGGGGAAGATTATTATCGGTTAGCTCAACATATTCATCAATATTTGAAACATATTCCTTAGCAAACTCCTTATAACGCTTTTCCATTTCATCAACCAGCTCATCTAAGGCTTGAACAGCTTCTTCTATATCTGTTATAACTCTTGAAGTATGTTGTTTATTTTCATAGTGGGTAAATTCTACCTGCTTTGGATCGATAAAGACAAATTGTACTTGTTGCGGAGAATAAAGACACATCACTCCTAGAATAATTGAGTTTAACGATACACTTTTTCCGCTTCCAGTTGTCCCACCTACTAAAAGGTGAGGTGTAGTTGCATCAGAAAGGTCTATAAAAATAGCTTTACTTAAAGGATCGAATCCTAGCGGTGCAATAAGATTTGTTCTCTTTACTTGGTCTCCTACTTGGTTTCTAAGCTTTGCCATAAACTGTTCAAAGTATATAGTGTCAGGGTCCTCCCTTACAATATCAATATTTATTCTCCCTCTAGCAATTTTTATATTCGGTTCTTGACTAGTTTCTAACCACAACTGTATATCTTTTCGCCTAGAAGTAATCTTGTTTTGTGAAACGGTACTTGGTATCTTTACTACAATTCTAATAACACCTGGACCAATTATAACCTCTTCAACATCAATCTCAATATTATTTCTAGTAAAATTACTTGTTAGTTTATTGGCATATCTTCTCTTTAAGTAGCTATAATCAGTTAACTCTGACGTGCCATTGCTAAGTTCTAACCCTTTAAGTGCCGTTATCTCTGGAATATTGTCAAAATTACGGTTATGATTTTTGGTGGAAGAAGGGACACCAGTACGTTCATTTTCTTTATGGCTTTCTTCATGAGTCTCTTTATTGCCTTCATGAGTTTCCGAAGATTTTCTAGCCATATTAGATTGACTTTTTTCCTCACCATCCACTATATTCTTTTCATTGTTCATCCTTTTTTTTGTTAAATCATCCTCTGTGGAGGTGTAACTAACAGGTCCTTTTGTATTATCGCTATCAAGCTTAGATTTTTTCTCAAACAATTCTTTTTCTACATCAATAAAGTTGCTTCTTAATTCTGTATAGTCAGGCTCTGTTTCATCTGTAGTCCCTAAAGCTTTTAGAATATAATTTCTAGGATAAATATAATTCTTATACTTATTTTTAAGGATATCTTCATAAACTTCACAGTTGCCTTGTGCAAATTCAAACTCTTTCATGTTTGACGTATAGCAAAACACATCAATAGAAGTATCAATGCTAACATTGATGTTGTCTAAGTCCTTATCTTGCAGAGCCTTTATAAGGTTTGCTTCTTTTAAATTATATGCAGCACGTTCAACTAAATAATGTACTAACTCATCTTTCCAAAATGCAGCATCTAATTTGCCTGATTCAAAGCTAAAGATGTTTTTATATAAGGTTTCTGCTGAGGATATTTGTTTTATTGCGTCAATTCTTTCCTTTTCAAAAATCCTATCGTTTACAAATTTCAATTCTTTTATTGAAAACTGTATATTCAAGGAGTCTTCACCATTTGTAATCGTTGTAACAACCAGATCCGGCCTTCTATTCCTTGAGTTAAACCAAGGAAGTTCGTCACAAAGAGACCACACTTCTAATGTTTCTTCATTTTTAGATTTTTGGTTTGCTTTAATTGATAAATAAGTAGCAAGCATCTCATGAGCATACTTACCTGGTCCTACTGCCTTTAGCACTAATGCTCCCGAAATTTCTTTTACAGTTCTCACTGCTTCTAAAACAGCTTCTTTTTTTACGTTTTCATTTTTCATAATCTCTTTAGCTTTTCTTAATAATCGGTCATGATATCCATAATCGATTAAGTTTTTGTTTAGCTTTTTGATATGTTTAGAGGAAGATAAAATTAACTTATAGTTTTTATTCTTTCCCGCTTTTGACCTATACTGAATTATTTGAGCCTTAGAGGAAGTCTTCTGGAGCAAAGACTTATCTAAAAAGCGATCCATAATCATTATCCAGTTAAATTTTTCATGTATTTTATCAATCAAGTGGCTGCTTATGTTATTAATTGTTATTGTATTTTTCAAAACAAATAAATCATTATCATCTAGTACAGCATGTTTCTGAATCATATATTGCATTTTGTAAAAATATTTTAGTATATTAGGCATTTTCTCACTAATGTAAGGAAGTCGCTTAATTGCTTCAGTATCTTTTAATGGTTCTACTTCAACTTTTTCAAACCAATTTTCGGAATATTGCGGAGCAATTTTCTCAAAAGAAAATTGCACTTGATCTGATTGGCCAAAATAGTCTGCAAGAACAACTATATCTGTATCAACCATATATTCATCTATTTGTTCGAAAATCTCCTCTGTTCTGTTACCTGATAAGATTTTGACCTCTACACTTGGAAACTTGCTATCAATATTTGGGTTTGAATACTCCTCCTGCCTTGCAACCCAATCGTTAATTTCTTTATGAATTTCTCCTGCATATAAGCTATGAACATTTAATCTCAACTTTTTAATGTTCTTTATTTTTTTAAATAGTTGTTCAATTGATTTTATAACAATATCTGCACTTTGACAGTAAAGGAATAAAATATCTAAACTATCTTTAGAGTAAGGGTAAACATCTAAATAATTTTTAGCGGTTTTAACTAGTTCTTCTGAAAGCTCAGTAGATATATAGTCTGTACTTTTCATTAACTCATTATTTAATACAAATTTCCCTTCTCCTAAAACTTCACTGATCTCAATTAAGAATTTTGAGTCGCTGTCTAAGGCAAAGTACCTCGGTGATAATTGTTTAAAGCTATCTGCTACATAATCTAAGTATTCATGTTCTTTTTCTATAAATAAAGAATCCTCTACCCCACGATTTATCCAGTCTTCAAGCAAGTTTTGAATCTGTTCATAACGTTTTAAATAACTGATAAGTCTTATTGGGTTAAAAATTGAAATGGTCCTTTCAGAAATTAGTCCAGTACTCCCTGGATTATAGTCACAGATATCATAGGTGCCTATCTCCACAATTGGTTTGAAAATTTGTTGGCTAATATGCACAGACTTTTCTACGCCTTTAAAGTAAGCGTCTATTTGTGTCTCTATTTCCTTAGAACTTATAGAAAAAATCCCATCTGTACATACTTTCTTTAAAACATTTGAATACCATGTACAAAACTGCTGAAAGTAAACCTTTTGTTTTTTCATCTCCTCATCTTGTTGGGCTACATAATTGTTAATGTTTTCCCCTATATCGTCTGCAATATTTCTTTTAGAAATAGTTTCGTTTTTATATTGGATTATTTTAGGTAATTCTGCGTTTTTAATACTATTAACAAAAATAGAGAAGGTACTATTAGATAAATTAACGATTTTGAAAGATTTAGCCTTTATTTTAGAGTTTTGATTAAATATTCGTAATTCAAACGTAATCTCCTTAAATTTTATACTATTATCCTCTTCTATTTCTTTACTTTTATAGCGAACTAAAGGCACCTGATTTTGTATGTTTTGCACATATATATCTAAAAACTGTATTGCTTCGCTTGGTAACCTACTTTCAGCTGTAGACAGTTCATAGTATACATCTTTAAGTTCCTGCTCGTCTAAACACTCACTAAGTAGACCATAAGCCTCGTATAATAGCGCTTCATATATGTCATCATATTCAGATGGATGTCTTAATTTCTCTATTCGACGTATTATAATCCTTTTTAAATTCTTATCTTTTTCAAAATCATTCTCAAACTCTTCATAAAATTCTTGAATATCATCGGCTGCTTCATTCTCTTCAACTGTCTCAATTCCAGTATCTATTTTACTTTTCTCATCGGTCGAACGGTTATTGTACTCTAAAACATCCTTTATTCTATCTTTAAGCTTTGTTTTTTCCCTAAAATTAAAAACTTCTTCAATAACCTCAAAATTAAATTTCAGCAACCTTTTATCTTCTTTATTAATAAAATTTAACGCCATTTCCCTAAAATTTTCAGGACTTGTTTCTTTCCAAATATCATGTGGAAACTTATTTCTCTCTTCATTGTCTAAAAAAGTATACATTTTATCCTTTAGCTTTTCTATATTGCTATTCTTACTTATTAGGTTAGCTAACGCAAAATTCCTACGCAACCGTTTAACATTTGAGTCTTCAATCATTAAATGGTCATCAACAAATAGATCTAAAATCGGCAATCCCTTCTGAATACTCTTTACAATTGAATTTTCTTCACTCTCAATTAAAAAAGCTATAAACTCAATTAAAGTCCGTAGTTGTGGTTCTGAGACTTTACTAAAAATATTATAAAATTTTTTCAAATCATCTATTTCTTCAGAAACTAGCCTGTACTCTTCCGACAACACTTCGTATAACTCTTTTAAGCCTTTGTGAGATAGTAAAAAAGCTTCATCAATTGAGAAAAGATTTTCTAAGCTCTGTGCTTCTGGAGTCGTTTCATTTACTAGAATAATTAGCGCTTCATTTGCCTGAGTATTATTTCTTAACCATATACTAGTCTCATGCTCCTTTAAGCTAAAATCTTCATATCCATCCATAGGTTTAATCAACCTAACTACAGGATTATAAAAACTAGCCAACTTGTCTTCCTGCTGCTTAAAGGCATCTAAGAAGTACATTAACTCTCTATCTAACAAACCACTAATTTTAATAAAAATTTTTGGTGTCCCTTCTTTAGATTGCACATTAAAATATTTAAATAGTACCTTAGTAATCCATTTGCTTAAGATTTTATCTCTCGTTTTCATGCATTCACCCCATTATCAACATTTTCATATGGATTCTTGATCATAGCAGTAGCATCTGAGTATTCAACTAATAAGCCATTTTGACGGAGTTTATCGCGTAGTGACTGCTCATTTCTTTGGAAGTATCTAATATTAAGTTTTGACTCTTCGTACAAACCAGATTTTTTAGCTTGCACTTCCCCAATGATTATTCCATATTTTTTATACAATTGCTCGATAAAGTCGCTAAATTCCATAGGTTGTTTAGAGTTTACATTACTAAAAACAAGGATTTTCAAAAAGCTATCAGTCATGAAATAGCGATATTTAGTGCCAGCTCTAAAACCACCTAACCCACCATCTCTCACCAGCCCACGAACAATCGGCAACTGATGTTTTTTAAGCTGATCATCAATTATATCTTTTACGACATTATAAAGTTTAGTCGTTACATCTTCATAATTTTTACAGCTTTGTAAAACCCTTGTTGCCCTTTGTTTTGTTTTTTTATGAAGGCTTCCTAAACCAATCATTTTAAAAAACGCATGTCCATCTTCTTTTTTCCAATCCTCCAAATTTTCTTCCACAAAATTTTTGTTTTGTATTCTATCATTAAAAATTTCTTGGAAAACCTTCTCATATTTCCTTTTAATTAACAACTCATTCTTCGCAAATGACTCGGATGACAGCTTCATTATTTGCTGAACTTGTCCATCCATTACATCCACAAATACCTGTGATTTTTCATCTGAATTTACTCTTTCAAGGAGGTAACGCATTATTTGGAAGGTAACAAGGCTAATCATCAAATTAAACATTTCATACATTTCAATATTTAGATGTATCAAATTATTAAACTCAACTGCAAACCTTTCGAATAAGTCAACATTAACATCGTTAGGTAAATAGGGGTGCAATTCGTTCTTTTCGCTAGCAACTAGGGGCGCTTTCTTTTCTTCAGAGCTTTGTGTCTCGTAGTTAGTAGATTTCGTTATTGACTTAACTACTGATTCTATAGGTTTATTTTTAGAAAGTAGCTCTTGTAACCTACTCTCTATAGATTCTTTCAATTGCGGGTTATTTTCAACTCCCATAGAAATCATGAGATAATACAATTCTCCACCTCTAGCAAAAAAATTACGTTCAAATGAAACAGTCTTCCCCTTTTTTCTCACCTCGAAAAATAAAAGAGATTCATGAAGTGGATATAAGGTCTTTGCATACCACGATCTATTTGATGGCCTTCCTCTACCATCATATATTGAAACTTCTAGATTCCTAAAAAATTCTTTAATAACGTTGATTTTTTCTTTCTCTGCTATACCTTCATAAAGCTTTTTTCGTTCTTCTTCTTCTAAATGAACAATTTCATTATTTCGTCCTTCTTTAGAACCTTCAAAAATAAATCTACGAAAACTTGTCATTTTTTTTCTTTCATATCTTTCGGCACCTAGTTGATACCCTGTTCCTGACATAACGTTTAAAAATTCTAAAATATATTCAGGACCTCTTTGTCCGTCCATAAAACGATGTCCCCAAATACTTTCTGACAACTGTGACGAAAAACTTGTGTTTCCCCTTGGTCGACTCAATTATAGTCCCCCCTCGTTTTTTTATAATTCTATTTGGTCATCTACATAAAGACCTGTTTCTCTATCTAGTCTTAAAATGTTCAATACATATTCCTCAGGTTCACTTATTCTTAGCAAATCATTTTTAAATGTATCAATTAGAATATGAGCTTCTTCACTAAGAACATTATGAGTTCCCCCACTATTAACCCTCATTAAATATTCAAATATATACAAATTCATTTGTAATTTTACTTCCGGACTGATCTCTAACTTAAATTTCGAAGGGATAAAGTCAATATCTTCCCTGCCCTCTTGGTCTTTAATTTCTAATGTTCTTCCTCTAAATTCATCGTAAATCATTAAATTCTGACTTGTAGCAAACAAACTCTGTGATGGTTTAACAAGTCTATTTGTAAAAGAACGATTTAGACCGTTAATTAATTTGGGTCGTACAGTAACTTTTTCCCTTGGATTATTGAACAAATTCTCATATTGACCTAAGTGTTGAAAAGGCAATAGCAATCTTCGATTTATCTCAATTTCATCTATAGCCTCAAAATAAAATTTCCTCCGCAGCCTCTGTACCCAATCATCTATAAAATCATTATCGGCAACACCATTATGGTCTCTATATCGTTTTAATTTCCTTGTAAAATAGCCATAAGACATATCTAGGTCTTCATCAAAAAGTTTTTTATGGTATTTTTCAAGTTTTTCATCCCCACTGATATCACCATTAACTATAAAATCATCAACCTCTGACTGGGAGGAGACCCCAACATCAATAGTTCGTAACGCTTTAACCGCCTTCATATCTACAAATGCATTAGCTTTCACATTTTCTCCATAGAAGTTTTCATAGTATACCTTCTTAGATTGTTCAGCTAATTCTTTATACTGTGCTTCATGGATATCATTACATAACAGGCCGCCTGTTATTGTAAAACTCATGTGGATTAACAATTCCCGCATAGTAATATGAATATCTAGATAATCTAGTATGCGATATTGTTCTAAAATTCTATCTTTAATTAGATCAACAGACAACCTCTTATGATTCAAGAAAATAATGCAACTTTCAATTTTTGTACACTGACGGCAAGATTCCCAATTTTCCTCTCTATTCCAATTATTTAAAATTTCCTTAACATAGACTGATGAGGTAATATCTAAAAGGTTAATCAAATTCAGTTGTTCATTATTATTATAATGAGATTCAAACCTTAACATAATTTCCTCTCTGAGACTTTCTAACTCATCATATTTTGATATAAATTTTGTTAATTTCCCTTCATTTGCTGCAATTAAAAAATATAACTTCCTCTTTTTATCAAGCATAGATTTCTGCAACTCTTTTAGTTGATGCAAAATCACATCATCTTTTAATTCAGAAAGATCCTTTACTACTCTAAGTGTACCAAACTTGAAGTCAATATCTATAATGCCTTTTTCTGGCCAATCATTTAATTTTTTGTTACTTAGTTCATCATATACTACTCGACATAACCTAGTTTTTCCATCCCCTGCATTTCCCGTCAAGATCACATTTTGTGGGTTTTGCTTAAAATAAGAAATTAATTGGTTTTGCACTTTGGTTTTTATAGTAAAGTTATATTCGGAAAATTCTGTACCTGATGTGTATTCGTCATAGATCTTAGAATGGTTCGGAGACAGTACATTAAACTGATCTAGATAATATACAAAACTATTTTTCTCCATCAAAATCACCTCTTTATTGTTTTGGTTGTATAAGTTTTAATCATTATCCAATTAATAAATCACTAACCTTACTATCTCACCCCTTCTCCGAAAATTAGTATAACCGCAAAAATTTAAATCTCTAACAGCAGCTCTTCTAATACATTATCTAACTGCTCAATGTCAGCTAAGTTGTTAAAATAACTTAACCCTATTCTCACTGTTCCAGCAGGATCAGTTCCTAAGAATTTATGAGCCTGCGGTGCACATTGAAGTCCAGTTCTTACTGCAATTTCATTTTCGTTTAAAAAGTTGCCTATAATATCAGCAGAGTACCCTGGTATGTTAAAAGAGATGATTCCTACTTGGTTTTCTATATCATCCGGAGTGTAGAGTTTTATTTCTCTATGCTTTTTTAATGTTTCTATTGCCTTTAAGGTAAGCTTTTTTTCCTTTTTTCTTATGTTCTGTATGCCAGTTTCTTCAATAAACCTAAGTGCTGCATTAAGTCCAGATATAGCATGGATATTTATGCTCCCCACTTCAAACTTATCTGGTAATTTTTTAGGAAGTTTAGGGTTTGCGGATTCTACTCCTGTCCCTCCGTACATTAACGGTCTTAAAGCTTTACTCCGTTCCATAATAAAGCCTGAAGCCCCTAAAGGACCATATAAAGTTTTGTGTCCAGCAAAAATTAGAAAATCGACTTTATCAGCTACAAGGTCAATTTCTAACAATCCAGCTGTTTGGGCACAATCGGCGATTATTTCAGCATTATAAGCCTTAGCTAACTTTGTAATTTCTCCTATGGGCGTGATAAGTCCGCATACATTACTTGCATGGTTTAAAATCACTTTACTTGGTCTTTTTTCTTGGAACTTATACTTAATTTCTTCTAAATCATATGAAAGGCTTTCTTTATCAATCGGTATATACTCAATTTGTAAATTGTATTTTTCCTGGAGATGATTTAAGGTTCTTAAAACTCCATTGTGCTCAAAGTGTGTTATATATATTGTTTCGTCATAATTATAAGTCAGCCCCTGTAAAATTATATTTATAGCCTCAGTTGCAGAAGGAGTAAAAATCACTTCGTGTTCTGGTTTACAGTTAAATAGGGTCTTCAGCTTAATTCTTGTCTCTTGTACAAGCCTAGAAGCCTTGCTGGCTAAATTATGTTGACCACGCCCTACATTTACTCCGTATTGACGATAAAATTTATCCATTTGCTCGTATACTTTCTCCGGTTTGGGAAAAGTTGTAGCAGCGTTATCCATGTATATCATTTTTATACATACCTCCATTGTAGAAAAACCCGTAATAAAAGTCATTTCAATTACGGGTTTTAATTACTAGCACATTTTCTGTAACATCTCCATTAGGATTTGTCTCTTATCATTTTCATCTACAGCAGCACCATACTCTTCAAATATTGTGGTCAGTTCATTTAGCAAGATTTTTGCAGTGTTTGATGGCTCTTTTTTCTTTAATATCCTATCTTTTTTCTCGCCATTTTCATCAATATAAGTTAGTACATATGATTCTGTTTGTGCCGCGTCCGATTGATTAATGTTTGCTTTGTCTAGTTCATCTATATTATTTTTTAGTTCTGTTAATTTTTCTAAAAATAGCATTATTGAGTTTTCATTCCAGTCTTCTATTCTTAACCCTGTTATTATAATGCTAAGTTTTTTTATGATTTCCTTTGGGTTATTGGTTTTGGGATCTTTACTAGTTTCTAAGAGACTGTTCGCACTGTTACTTATTACATGTTTTTTAGTAAAGTCATCTAAAGCTTCATACCAATTTTTTAATGCAGAAGGTAGGCTTTCTTGCTGTAACTTCCCACCAAAAATTCTTTGAGTCTCATCAGATAAAATTTGAAGTAGGTTTTCTAAGCTACGGTCCAGCTTATTTTTAAATTCTTCCACTTCTTCAAAAACAGATTTGTAGTCTGAAGAACCTGCTACTTCAACAAAGTCGGTAAATAGCAGTTCATTGGCATTTGGATTAAATTGTTTAACCTTGTTTCGAATCTTAATAATATTTTTAGGCAGTTTGTTAAATTCTCCACTACCTAGATATTCTTGTTTATACTCTTTAGCAAACTTAGGCAGGTCAAAATACCATCTTTGAATTCCTTTAACGACATAATCAAAGCTATTATACTCTTTTTCTTCTGGTAGAACATACCCTTCAAATAATCCCTCTAGATCTTTAAGATAATTTTCTTTTTCTATACTTAAGTCCTCAAGAAATGCCTCATAAAGCTCTGGATTAGTGTTTATGCTATCAACTAGTTTGCCATCTAAAACAAGCTCCATTCCCTTTTGAGTTATAACGATATTATTTTTAAACTCATGTAAAACTACAGATAAAAATATTGGGATCAAGCCCCTTCTCAAACCGATACCATGTTTAGGCTCGGTTAATACCTCATATAGCTTTGAGAACTTAGTTTTTCCTTCCTTGGTAGTAAGAAGGAAAAATTCTCTTATCTTACTAAGAATATTTTTTATATTTGGGTCTAAGTCATCCCCATTAATATTTACGTAGCATTGACCATTACTTTCTTTGAGTATATTAGTGTTTATTAAAGTTGCTCTCATTATTGTAACATCAAGCCCATGACCTATAAGCCCTAAGCTTGGTTGTAACCTGTTTTGTAAAAGACCTTCTAATACTTTTCTTCTATAGTTTTGAGCTGTATTTGATGGCTTACTTACATTTATAAGTTCATTTGGTATAACCGGGGTTGAATGATACACTTCATAACAAATATCGGAAACAAGTTTGTTCAGCGTCGTTCTTCTTTTTATTTCTAACTGTTCACCTTTGTAAAAGTAGGAGGCTTTGTTATGCTCCGGATAAAGATAGTAACTTAAATAGGTAAATAATTGGTCTACTGTATCTTCTAAGTAAACCTCTAATTCAGCATTTAAGAGTGGGTCTTTATCCTCATAAGCATTTTTATCAATCAAATATTTTATAGCATCGTATTCTCCTAAAACTTTATCAATATCTAATTTGTCTTTGGGAGTTACAAAAACAATCCTATCGTGCTCGATATTGTTAATCATGTCTTTTGCCTTATCGATATCTGCTGAGTCTTTAGCAGTTACACAGTATAAAACCCCGTCACCATCTATAGCTTTTAGTTTTTTGTCCCAGTTTTCTACACTGCTCAGCTCCTTAGTATCAATAAACTGTATACTAAAGTACCTTCTGATTTCACGCTCTACATTGTATCGAGTAGCTAAAATAAAGTTATTGAATAGATTAATATTTAACGGGCTAGACTTGTCATAGGTATTTTTTCTAAGTTCTTTAGTATCATTTATCAACTGCTGAACGTCGATATCGGTAGCTTCGATAAATTTTAAATAGCCCTTACTTTTGACATAGTAGAGGTTTTTGCTACTTATTAGTTTCTCAATACAATCCATGACTTCTTTTTCGTCACCATAATGACTTAATGACTCAATAATAACTTTCTTAGTAGGTGGTATTTTGCGGAAATTACCAACTATATAGATTAAACATAGAGTTTTAATAATCTTCCTTTCTAATTCTGTTGATACCTTTGTCAACGAACTCTTAGCATCTCTCCAAGTTTTATAAGTATCCGACGTATAGTTCTCTTTTTTAAACAGGGGTTCAAAGTAGTCATAAATATAGTCTGGCGTTAGTGTTGTAAACCCACAGAAGTCCTTTTTTAAAAAATTGCCTAGGGTATTTTTATCGTCAGCAGATAAAAATGTGAAAATAGTTCTTTCATTTTGTGCAACTTTTTCTGAAACACTCGGCAAAAGTATCGAGGAAAGTGGATGGAGTGGGTAGCATCCTTCCACTATTGTTTTTTGCTCTTCTAAGTTTTCTCCGTTGTTAACTTCTCTTAATTTTTTATAAAGGCTTTTAAACTCTTCCTTTTTGTCGTCTTTAAATTTAGTAAAAACCTCATGATCTTTTATTATAGTATTTGACATCAATTCATACGTTTGATTATCGGCATGACTTATTTCTATAGTCTTAAATCTTTCAGCAACAGCTTTCCATGCATCTACTTTTTCTTTTGGTAATCTATCTACATAGGAACTTATACTTTTATGGGTGATTAGCAGCAACTGGAAAACCTCATCTTCTTTTCCACCCTTATTGCATTTTTCTGCTAAGTCTTGTAAAAACTTTATTTCAGAAGCTGAATTTCTATCAATACTTCCTTCTAAGTATTTACTAAACTCGTCATACACAATAAATAGCCCTTTATAACCTATTGGCTTTATTTGCTGCAATACATCTTCGTATAGTTCTACAATATCTAAGTCTTGAAGTGGGTTAAACTCACTACCAGATGTTATTTTAGGGTATACGTCTAAAAACTGTTGATAATATTCATGACTGTAATTTTCTAACCCTTTTATAAACTTCTCAGAGTCCATTTCAGTTAATTCAGTAAACCTCTTTAACGTTTCAGGATACTCTGTTGACCATTTACGTATCATAGCAACTGCTGCATTGAAGTAAGTCTCCGGCATAATATCCTCTATACCTTCATTATCAAGAGAGTTTTTTATAGCCTGCAAAAAAGACTGCTTAATGTTTATGTTGCTACCAGATACAATAACCGGTAACATCTTTTTATTATCTGCCATCTCTTCCAAAGCTGCTTTGTAAAGCTTAGGACTGTGCTCTTTCATTTTCTCCAAAAAGTTTGGGTATACGTTTTTGTTTTTATAATAAAAAAAAGCTAGTAACATTAACACTAGGTGTGATTTCCCTTTTCCATATGGCCCGGTTAACAACTTTGCTCTTCCATTTGATTTTCCTTTATTCATGCTTAATAGAAAGTCTTCAAAAATTTCATAGGTGCTACTAGTTGGTATATAACTTTTAACTTTATCTCTGCTGTTAAAGTCATATTTTAGGTTTATAGAATATTGAAAGTTAGGTGATACTTTTATAAACTTTGATAAATCTATTTTATGCATGCTCTCCCCTCAATCCTGTGTTTAAGTCATTATAATATTGTTCTATTAAGGTAAGATACTTATAATCGTTTGGTAGATTAACAACATCTAACCCTGCGGTCCTGTTTATAGTTATATAACCTAGCTGTTTTAGTTCATCTAGCAAAGCATTAAGAGTATTGATGTTTAAACTAAATACTTTACCTAGATTATTACAGGAGGTTAATATTTCATTTATACTCACTTCTTTTCTACCATCAAGATTTTTTACTAAAATAGCTAAAGCAATTTTGGGCGGAATATTTGAGACTTTAGGGGTTTTTTTGATGTAAACCCTTTCCTTGCGGTCTTTCAATCCAACTAAATCTAGTTGGCCAAAGGGGCAATCTAGTGTATCCTCAGGAGATATTTTATCAGGATGCATAACCCGCCTTGGCACATAAAAGTTTACGAGACAACTAAAATCTGAATCTAGCGAGCTTTTAGCAACCTTTGTTTCTGTCTCAAATTTAACATAACTTTGTAAACTATTAACAAAATCCTCTTTGTTAAACTCTTTAATATTAAAATGATTAAAGAACCAGTTCCAAGTAGGAGCTAATTGGTTATTGGAAACTAATTCATAATGAAGTATCCAATAAGTTCCTAATTCCTCAATATACTTGTCTTTATCCCAGATAATTTCCCCTAAATCCGTCAGCTTCTGTACAGTCTTTCTTTTTACTTGTTTCTCCTGGGTTAATCCTACTGCCTGTAACCAATATCTTAGGGATTTAACCATGTTATTACCCATCCCTAACACATCTGTAGGTTTAGGATCCTTGCTTAAAAAAATATCCTCTTTTTTTTCTATTTGCTTTAGGCCTTTAAATAGCCAACCTTGCCTTATATGAAATGTTTCGTGACCTCTAAACTTCATTCTTTTCCCCCTCGTTAGCTGAAAATAAGTATTTAGACATTAAACAGCCACCACGTAAATATTTATCGGTTATACACATTCCGCATTTTACACATTTATTTTCATCTATTTTATAACCTAATTCATTTACCGTTATAGCTCTAAACTTGCAAACTGATTCACAGCCTAAACACTTTCTACAGGCATTATATTTTCGTAGTTGATAAGATATTTTTCTTTGCAGTTCTTCATGGTTTTTTACGTTCATCGTTTGTATCTTTACTAAGTTATCAGATGTATTATTTTTGTAAGGTTGTATAGAAATAATCGGCACATTGTTTTTATCCAAAATTAAAACTTCTTTAAGTAATTTTCTACCTAAACCCTTAGAAACCCTGCCAAATGGTACAAAAAGGTTATAAAACTGTTCTTCCTCTAATGGTCTAAACAGCTCATATATCTGGGCATTTTCGTCAGCAGTACAAGCAGAATTATTAATTTTTACATCCTTAGCTGCAGCTACTCCGTAACCACCCTGCCTAGCTTTCCAGTTTCCACTATCTACATACTCTTCTGCATCAGGCTTTCCAATCGCCTTCGCAAAGCCAATTAAAAAATCTCTCCATTTTTTAGATTCATCAGGCATATACAATTTAGCTAAAAAGTGAGAGCGTTCGCTATTGTTAGGGCAGCACCAGCATCCCACCCTGTCAAAACCTAATCTATAGGCATCGTTAAAGTCAACATCTTCACCAAGTAAATATAACCATATATCTATATCTTTCCAGTTAAAAATTGGAGAAGCGACCTTTTGCTTCATAATTTTTGGGCTGTCATAAATTCTGTCATACTTACTTCTACTAGCAGATTCAGACTTTCTTATGCCGTAAAAGGTGAGGACATTGCTCCTTCTAGCCATGCTGTTTACTGTCCTTGTAATTGGACCTGTTTTAAACATAGTACAGCACCACCTCATAACTCTACTTGGTGGCCCTATTTCATGACAAGCTTCATAAAAATCTTTTTCTCTATTTTTAGCCTCGCGCATTACGGTCATTGGATTTTCTTTTCGAAACCTATCTTTATATTCGATGGTAAGTGGAAACTCAAGGGTTGTATTTCCAAATATATGATATACCTGTGGATTTCCTAAAGCTTTAATCACTAAGTCAGAAACTACTGTTGAATCTTTTCCACCTGAGAAAGATACTATAAGTTGTTGGTCTGTGTAGCCTTTTCTAGCTTCATTGATAAATTGATATGCTTCTGTTTTTAATTTTTCTAACCTTTCTTTATTAGCCTGTATAAATTTACTTTTGTATTGATTAAATATTTCAACACTATTATCTATTTTGTGCTTTTGAAGGAGATCTCTTAGTTTTTGTGGGTCAGATTTCTTCATATCTGTAGAAGATAAACTTTTAGATTTTCCATTTATATAATACATCGCGTTGTTACACCATACAGAATCGTTTATTAGGTCTCCCGGTTTATATTTCATTAACTCAAAAAGCAGCCTTTCTTGTGGAAAGACTGGCCTAAGATCCTTACTTAAGTATTTTGTTTTTCCTTTACATAACGGGCACACTTCTTTAACCTTTGAGTTTAGCTCCCTTATAACTGGAACATTACACTCAGGGCAAAAATACACCTCTACAGGTATATCATCCTGCGTTTTCATATTACAATCAGGGCAAGTATCTGTAGCTACCTCTTTATCGCAGTTTACACACCACATAGATATGCCTCCTTAAAAATATGTATTATTAAATAATTATAACATAAAATAACTTCTTGTAACGGTTCAATTATTAAACTATAGTCATTAAAAAGTGATTAAAAAAAGCAACTTATCGTGTCAAGTTTTTCTAAAAACAACTATGCAACGTAGTTACTGTCCTGCTAAGAGAATCTCTTCCCTATGGCTAACATAACACTTAATTAAGTCAGTAACTGTAAGAAATTACTCACCTATGCGCTGAGTGTTTTTATACTTCATCCATGTGTAATTCATGGTAGTCATTTTTGACATGCATCAAATACCCAGAATAGAAGTACTTATACCCGCAACACAGAAAAACTCCAGTACCGAAATTAAAGGTTGGTTTGAGTGTTAGGCCCATTTCCTGATTGTTTCATAGGTCCTGCGCCCTTATGGGCTAGATCCTTCGGCAAAGCTCAGGATGACTTCAAAAAGTAAGACCGCACTAGCTGCTTAGAATTGTTTAAGATCGATACACAAAAAAATCCAAAACGCCAGCGTATAAGTAACGCGTGGGAGTCTTGGATTTTTAAATGTTTTAGATCCGGGCGTGGAACACTCACAAATTACTGCTGTCTGCTTAAGTGGTGAGTGTCCCACAACAACGAAGATAGGCGCTTATAAGCTGTCTGGCCTACTTTTAAACCACTTAATAATCTCCTCCGACTCATATAACGGCTTTCCGTCTATTAGTAGCATTGGCACTTGGACTTTTCCGCAGATCTGCTATTTCTTTTAGTTTTAGACCAGCCTTTTCGCAGGTTCTTCTTGAGGGCCAGTTGCCAGGGTTGCATGTTATTATCATTTTATTCATTCCATGGGAAGTGGCTACCTGTTTTAAAATTTTGTCAAGCTTTTGAAGCGTAGCTGTGCCTCTATAGGCTTCATCTATTCCATAACCTATATGGCCGCCATAATATATGTTTTCGTTGTAGCCAATGCGGATATCAATATTGCCTATAGGGTCATTTGAATTTTGTAAGGTTATGTTGTATGTGTAAAGATGTTAGAAGTCGGTACCATTTTGGTTTTCATGTACGCAGGCAATAAATTACCTGCTACGTTCTTGGTGGTGATTAAATGAGATTGACCTCTCCTATTTTCTCCGGGGAATTAATTCCCCTCTACACGGCAAGAGACAACTTATAGTAGGTGGATAAGAATGAAGCCCGCTTCCACCTGCTGAGGGTTTGCCATTTTGCTGGCAGGGCGTATTAGTCATCTGCGTCTTTTCTCCCTGTGAGTAAGCCTTTGGCGTTGAGCTATCTCTCATTAACATCAGAGACATGGATATGTCGTCTCATAAGCCGAAGGTGTCGGGCATGTGGAGAAACAGCAGAGGAATATCTTAGCCCATAAGTAAAATGGCAAACTCGAATCTACCCTAGCAAATATTTTAAAATGATACACTTACTTCCTATGGTATCTAGTTGGATAGAAGATAGTGGGATTGTTGGAAAGTAAAGTGTTATTTAGGTTGTCTATTATCTGTTAATTAGAGTGTTGGAAGTTTGAGTCATCTGGGATTCCCTGCCCGCAGGCAATGAATTACCGTTTGAGTAGTGGGAGGTGTGAGGTTGGAAGTTGTAGTCATTTGGGTTTCCATGTCCGCAGGCAATAAATTGCCTGCTACGTTGTTTTGGTGCAAAAGTGATGAGATTTGACTTGCCTCCTATTTTATACCGGGGAATGAATTCCCCTCTACTTTTTTTTACATGTTGGATAGGAAAGGACTTTTCTTCTTAATTAATTGCATCTTCTAGCCTTGTTGTATTGATGTCGTCAAAATCTGGTAGCTTTATGTCTATATCTTTGTTTAGTCCCAGTATTTGATAGTCATGTTGTTTTCTAATTTGACAGAATCACCTAGCAATTCCATTTCATAATATATTTTCTCTTCTTGCTTTATTATCTGATTTACGTTATTTACATATGTTATTATAGAGATTTTATAAGAATCCTTGTTTATTTGATTTAGCATTTCTTCGTTTACATCGGTCTTACTTTCAATAGCTCATCTAGCTCTAAAGTAACTGTTACTTTTGTTATTTGCTGCTAGGATCTTCCCTAACCGTTTTGTGGGTCCTGCGCCCTTGTGGGCTAGATCCTTCGGCAAGCTCAGGATGACTTCAAAAAATATACCCTATATATAGGCTACTTAGATTTACTCAGATTCTAGGCACAAAAATTCAAGACTCCCAGCGTATAAGTAACACGCGGGAGTCTTGTTTTTTCTAATCAGTTTTTATAATTCGCTCATACTACTTAGAAGTGCTATAATTCTTAACTTAGACACTCAGAATCCCGAATCGTAACTTTTAATACGTTAGGAGATTCTGGTGTTAGATTATAACGAAGAAGGTGCTTATATGCAGTCTGCCCTCTAACTATTCTCTTTAAGCCAATCAATAATATCATTAGACTCATATAATGGTTTTTCATCGATAAGAAGCATTGGCACTTGAACTTTACCACCTTGCTCTATGAGCTCTTCTTTGCTCTTAGGGTCTTCCTTTATGTCTGCCACTTCTATAGATATATTGTTTTCCTTCATATACCTTTCTACTTTTTGGCAAAAAGGGCATGTTTTCATTATAAACAGTTTTAATTCCTTCATTTAGTATCACCTCCATTAAATTATTTTTGTTTGAAACAAATTTTACTTTTTTATTCTTTTAAATTCCACTCAAATATACATTTTTGCTTTTCTCCTCTTTGATACATCTCGTTATCTTTAGGCAAATCTGCTATTTCTTTTAGTTTCAGACCAATTTTTTCGCATGTTCTTTTAGATGGGAAGTTGTCAGGATTACATGTTATTATCAGCTTATTCATGCCATGAGAAAGAGCTACCCTTTTTATTATTTTGCACGCTTTTGCAGCATAGCTATTACCTCTATAAGCTTCATCGATTTCGTAGCCTATATTGCCTCCATAATATATATTCTCGTTGTATCCAATGCGAATATCAATATTACCTATGGGGTCGCTGCAATTATGTAAAGTAATGCTGTATTTATATGCAGGCAGAAATTCCCTTTCCTTATTAGCTGGTATTTTTTCCTGAATTATTAAATCAATTTCACCATCTGTCAAATAATCTAGGTCCTTAAATTCAAACATGTTATACCCCCTTTTGTGTTTTTTTATTCTATTGGCGATTACAAAACTCTACAACACCTAGAATAAATGGGTTTTTATTTCCAAAATTCCGAACTGCTTAGTTGAATGACTTTGACCCTCCTGCGAAGTGAGCAGTTACGAAACTTAAATTGTTTTGCAACTTCCTATATAATTTAATTCTAGGTTAAATTTTAGTTTCCTTTTTTTACTAGATAAACTTTAAATTGATTTTTAAAACTAGAAATTATTGTTTAAGGTTTAATCATCAAAAAGCTATAAACAAACTTACTTTAGCGCTATTACTTCACACTATAATCTAGTTTTTATATATTGACATGGTGCTTAAATAAGCTAGACTTAAAGTAAGCTTAATAGAGGCTTTTCTCGTTATTTGTTAAATAGTTCTCTTATTTTTAGCTAAGCTGAGGTAACAATAAAAGGAGCATTCCTGTTATTAATTAAATTTAAGCTTTGCATAAAAAGAAACCTCACAGTAAAATGAAATTATCACTGATCAGTGTAATAAAATCATTTTATTGGAGGTCCTACTAATGAATTTTAACCAAAATAACAAAATTAATCAAGTAAAAGAAGAAACAATTGTCATAGGTATTGATATAGCTAGTGAAATACACTATGCTAGAGCTTTTGACTGGAGAGGGATAGACTTGTGGTAATAAGTCAAGTTATCTAGCAAAATGTTTTTAATAAAATATGTAGTGAAACTTCTAAAAAAGGCGCACTTAACTAAGCCTAAGGTATCTTAGGCTATAAACAAAGGATTACGCATCGAATATTATTCGATATTTATGCACTCCTTTCTGGTGCATAAAATTGGTGATTGCGTAGCAGCGCATCCACCATGCGCACAAATTTTCTTGCGGTAAGGACGAGTGCTCTTTTATGTTGATTCTTAGGTACTTCTTCATACTTTCTAAGATAATACTCTCTATAGACAGGTTCATTTCGCATCACTGAATTGGCAGCTTCAATCAAGTAATATCGAAGGTAACGATTGCCTGTCTTTGTGATATTTGTTCTTTCGGATTCAAAATCACCAGACTGCTTTCTTTTCCAATGTAAGCCAGCATACTTTGCTACCTTTGCTTCATTTTCAAAGCGTTCAATTTGACCTAATTCTGCGATTATACCGGCGGCATAAACTGGGCCAACACCAGGTATGCTAAGTAAAGACTTAGATTCAGGTATTGTTTTAAATAAACGCCCGATTGCTTTATCAAGCTCTTTGATTTGTTTTTTCAGGGTTTTAATCATCATAGCATATGAAGCTAAAACAACATCTACTGAATCCTGCATCATGTCACCAAGGCGGTAAGAGTCTTTAATAGCTTTAGAAATTGATTTTGCAAGCTTTTCTGGGTCACTAAACCGACCTTTGCCTTTTTGTTGAAGAACTTCCACTAAATCTTCTAAAGACAAATCAGCGATTTCATCAAGAGTGATAGAGTCAGTTAGTAAATCCATCATAGTTGCACCAAAAATAGATGTATCAACTTCTTTGGTGAGGGTATTACATTTGTAATAGAGGTTTTCTATAAAGTGTTGTTTCATCTCAGCTAGCTGTCCAACTAGCTGGTAACGTGACCGAGTCAACCGTTGCAATGCCATATATTTTTCTTCTTTGATCAAGGAAACGTTAAAACGGTCAAAGCGGAGAAAGTCTGCGATACGGTATGCATCTACTGTATCCGTCTTATCTTCATCAAACATCTTTTTAAACTTAGAGATTTGTTTTGGGTTTATGACAGCGACCTCTATTTCCAGTGCTTTTAAATCAGAGTCTTCCGCTAAAAAAGTAGCAGGATGAAAGCTGTAAATAGAGGTGGCCTCCATACCAACGATAATACGGTCATAGTTTATGTGCTCATCAAATTGGATAATATATTCTTTGATTTTTTTAGCACCAACCAAACTATTAGGTAGAGAAACTTCAAGTAAAACCTCATCTTCGCTGTTAAGCAAACAAGTGTCAAGCTTTTGAGAACTAACATCAATACCAACAAATAAATTCATGGATAGGACCTCCTTTCGTTTTTATTTGGAACGGCTTGGATACTGAACCCTATCCCTAGTTACTAACAGTCTGGCAACAGACTCGCATATAAGTATTCGAAACTTGCCATTCATAAGCTGCTCCGAAGCCGCTACATTTCGGTATGTCAGGCAAGAGATACAGCTTGTGAGTTTGCAGTACAACTATTAGCTGGGAGACAGTCTATCCTAGCAGTCTTGCTGCAGTTGGACTTAGCCTTAATCCAGATAGATCCTTCCATACTACTATTATCTAGGAGATAGGGCTCAATATCCAAGTTGATTAAGCTTTTTCAATTTTTTATGCAACCCGCATTTATTCCACGGTCCTGTTGACATGGGGCCCCTGCACCCTCTGGACTCCCATTTTTAAGCGGAAGTTGGTATTATAACACTTTTTTGGCTTCCGCCATCAAGATTTTACCAGAGGGTGCTACCCCACGTAAACAGGCTTTCGCGGCATAAACGCTCACTGTTTTCTCAGAAGTTATTTGCTACTAGTTTTTCTATCTAAAACTTATTATACGAGAACTGGATAAGGTATTTAAATTTTACAACAGTGAAGAAGGATTTTACAGATTCTACTCTTGGTTAGAAAAGATTAAAGATAGAACAAACAAGACAGACATTATAGTTGGTGCTGAACCTACTGGCCATTATTGGTTTAGCCTTGGTGAAAGTCTTAAAAAAAACAAAATTAAACTAGTTTTAGTTAATCCGTTTCATGTAAAAAGAAGCAAAGAGCTTGATGATAACCATCCATCAAAGACAGATGCTAAGGATCCTAAAACAATAGCTAAACTAGTGATAGAAGGAAGATTTAATGAGCCATATATGCCTGAAGGGGTATATGCAGAACTACGAACTGCAACAGTAAATAGAATTCGCATTACCAAAGAGCTAAGTATGATTAAAAATAGGATCGAACGCTGGATAAAGTGTTGTTTTCCAGAATACAGCAAAGTATTTAAAGCTTTTGATGGCGTAGCAAGTCTAATAATATTAGAAACTAGTCCTTTACCAAAAGATTTAGTAGAACTTGGGGCAGAGGGTATTAACCAGTTATGGCGCCAACGTAAAATAAGAGCTATTGGGATAAAGAGAGCCACGAGCTTGTATAATGCAGCTAAAAGTAGTATAGGCGTCACACAAGGCCTTGAAGCAGCTAGGTTTGAACTAAAGATGTTATTAGAGGACTATCATAATAAATCTAAGCAATATGAGATTATATTAGAGATGATAGAAAGGTTGTGTGCAGAAATACCAGGTGTTGATAAAATACTTGAGATTAAAGGGATAGGCCTAGTTACGATATCCAGCTTCCTAGGGGAAGTGGGTGATATAAGGCGCTTTGACTCACCTAAACAGATACAAAAACTAGCTGGCCTTGCACTTAAAGAAAGTAGCTCAGGTAAACATAAAGGGCAAACAACAATCAGTAAGCGTGGCAGGAAACGGTTAAGGGCCATATTGTTTCAGGCCACCATGCCACTAGTAGGTAAGAATAAAGAATTTGGCTCTATTCATCACTACTACACAACCAGAGTGCACAATCCACTGAAGAAAAAACAATCGATAATAGCAATATGCTGTAAACTGATAAGGGTCTTGTTTGCCATACTGACGAAAAATGAAGAGTATAGTGCACAACGCCTTATTGCTGACATAAAAAGACCTAGCATTCAGCTAGCAGCTTAGTTACTTTGTACCATACCTTGAATTAGGACAGCGTCCGTTAGAAATAATGCCTAGTTGAAGTTAATTTCCTTACAACAATAAAGAAGCAGCAGGTAGTCAATAATTCTTCCATTAGAGCATGACTCGGCAAAGGAGCATACAGACACCCATACATGGATAAGCGGAACGAAGGAATTTAGGGCATGACCCTGTTAGACATGGGAGGTTTGCTACCATGGATGAAGTGGGTATATACCGCTGAAATAAAGTGAATTATAATGACGCTTTGTTTGCTATACCCCAAAATAGGACTAAAACCTGATTCTGAAGACTTTTATCTAGTGGTGTTTCTTTAAAAGTAAAGAATTAAAATTGAAAAACTATGGAAAAAAGAGTAAATGCAAGAAAAAATAAGATTATATAGGGAGGAATATGTGTGACTCAAAGGCATTGGATAGGTTTATTAATTATTTTATTAGTATTCGCTACAGTTTTTGCTTTTTATCAAGGACGAGATTTAAGTTATGAAAGAAAGCTACAGAAGTTGGTTAATGGAAAAGAAGTCCAAAAAATAACAATTGCTGACTCTGGCGGGGCTGAAATAGCTGTAATAGATGATTTAGAGGAAATAGAAAATTTTGTTCAACCCTATGAAGAAATGAATCTAATTAAACATGAAGGAACTTATGTCCCAAGGGATGATTATACTTTAACCTTTCATACTGAAAAAGAAAAGTATCCAATCATAGTTGGGGAATTAACCTTTAGTAGATTGCCAGGAGCGCCAACTTATTTAGTAAATAATGATAATATAATTTATGAAGAAATACAAACTATAATTAACGACATCCAATAAAGGTAAACTTTTTGTGATAAAACTTTGCTCCCTTTATAATATACAGTTTTAAAAAAACTGTATATTATAAAGGGAGCATTATTTAATGGTTGATAAGAATAAGCGGCAACTATTTTTATAGCTGGGATTTCATTTAATTTTAGAAAGATATATAAACTGGAAAATTAAGTTTTCCCTTTACAGTACATGTTCCGTAAACTTTTTTTACATTAACAGCATCTTTGTAATTAAGTTTTGAACCTTTTAATTCTTTTGCTTGAGTTACTCTGCTGTTAAAAGGCCTTTTATCAGGAACTTTCATACATTCTGATGGTATAGAGCTATATCCATAACTAGGAATGAGTAATTGTACTTTAGCAAATAAAGTTACAATTATTAAAGTGCAAACTGATACTTCTAGTTCTCCTTTAGACAGAGCTTTAGCAGAACACCTGCCTTGGCTAACAATTGCCCCCTTGTAATGCTCCGAGTAAGGTGTATCAAACAACACCTTTCTCTTAAGAGTCTGGTTAAAGCTAATCCAAACTTCTTGCTGCGGATAACTTAACAATATTTTCCCAGATATATTGATTGACAAAACTACTAAGGTTTTCTCATCTTTATGAGGTCTAATTTTATAATCTTGTAAGATAATCTGCTCTACTATACATTCTTGTACCTCTGGAGGAGCACTTGGTGAAGTTAGCCAGGGAATAAAATTCACTCGGTCACTAACTCTATCGCCCATTCCACCGGGATTCTCTTCTGGGTGTAATGGTCCTGTTCCATCTCCCCACCAATTTTCTGTAGCATCGACTAAGGCTAATTCAGTCCCATTAAAAACACCCCATTCATTATTACCTTCAATGTCATTGGAATTAACGGTAGGGTTTGAGTTTCCAGGAGAATCAAAAAAATCATTGCTATTATAGACTCCCGCTCTATTATTATCGGATATTATATTAGATAAAAGTGTAGGTTCTAAAGGAAATAAGTCTGGAGGTGTAAAACCACCTGCCCCTTGGGTAAATAGAAAAATTCCATCTTCCTGATTGTTTTTAACTATATTGTTCAAAACTAAAATTTCTTTAGGAATAGGTCCTTCTGTGGGAACCCACCCCCATAAAATACCCGTTGTGTTATTTTCTATTAGTTTATTACCAGAAATATTTTCTGCTAATGCTTGGATTATCACAATTCCACCCTGCTCACTCCCCCCGATACCATTTTGGTATATATAGTTATTTACTATCTGGGTATTCCTTTGATTCCAAGCAAGGTTAATTCCTACCAGTCTATTTTCTTTAATTGTATTGTTTTCTATTCTTAACCCCTCGTCACTTCCCTGGCTATATATGCCTTCCATAAAATTATTGTTAATTTGATTCTTTACAATACTACATTTACCATGTGGATTTAACATGATACCGGTGCGATTAAATCCAGTTACAGTTCCGTTATTATTTATTTGGTTATTTCTTATTTTCATAGAAGCAAAGTGGTTTGTGATGATTCCTGCATTACTATTTAGTCTAATTGTATTATTCTCAATTAAAACACCAGAGATATTAGTAAAATCTCCACTTCCTACGCGTATCCCATGTATAGGACTATTTTGTATAGTAAGTCTTTTGATGGTTACATCGCTGGCCAAAATTATTACTAAAGGTTCGTCAGAAAGCCCAGAACCATCGATAATCGCTTGACCAACATGAGGACCTTGCAACGTTAAAGGTTTATCTATTGTTATTCTTTCATTATAAGTATCAGCAGGAATGTCAAGAGTAGCACCAGGATCTGCAGCATCAATTGCTTGCTGAATTGTACTGAAGTTTATTGAAGGACTCATATTATTCAACTCCCCTATATTACTTAATTTATAGTATGAATAAAATAAGTCCAGGTTACATTCCATATCTGTATGATTAGGCATATTCGTATAGCTTTCCCATCTAGGCCTTACAGTAAAAATTTATACCCTAGCTATCTAGCACTTTTTTGAAAACATCTCCTATCCCTTTGTTAATACACAAAAAAGCTTTCCAATCATATTGAGTGTGATGCTTGTTTATCACTACAAGCTTATTTCCTTGGTAATACTCGATTAAGTGAGCTGCTGGATAAACTGTCAAGGATGTTCCCCCTACTATTAGCATGTCTGCTTTGGATATATATGTGATAGCTTTTTCTATTATATCCATATTAAGGCTTTCTTCGTACAACGTAACATCTGGCTTGATTATACCTTGACAGCTTTGGCACTCAGGAGTTGCTCTTGCTTTTATTATATAGTCCAAGCTATGGTATTTATCACATTTTAAGCAATGATTTCTATATATGGATCCGTGGAGCTCTAGAACATTTTTACTTCCAGCCTTTTGGTGAAGGGCATCTACATTTTGAGTGATTACTGCCTTTAGTTTACCTTGTTGTTCTAGTTTAGCTAGAGTCTGGTGAGCGGGGTTTGGTTTAGCATCTCTATGGATTATTTTGTCTTTGTAAAACTTATAAAATATATCTGGGTGTTTTGTGAAAAATGAATAGCTTAATATTTCTTCAGGAGAATATCCAAATCCTGAATCACTATTGTGGATGCCTTGAGCCGATCTAAAATCAGGGATGCCACTTTCGGTGGAAACACCAGCCCCCCCAAAGAAGACGATATTGTTACTTTCTTTTATGAGTTTTTTTAGTTTTTGTAGTTTCATTGTTTGTCTCCTTCCTTTGTATTTTTGAATAAAAAATAGTTGGGTAGTTATGGTAGCCATAAGTGTAGCTTTTTGATGTTGTAGTGGTGCAAGTCTGCGTGCGGCAACTTTTTTAATAGGTTTTACCCTGTATCAACTAGGCTAACATGTTTGTTCTAATGGATTCACTTTTTTAACCTTGCGTAGGTTTAATGTAGTTACTGATAAAATGAGATAAGTTATTTCATTATCTATCGGTATAGGGAGATTTAAGGCTATATATATGCCATGATAGCTAGATGAAGTTGGTGTCATTTGGGAGTTTCATATCCGCAGGCAATGAATTACCTGCTACGATGTATAAGGGAATTCAGCTTCATTATTTGACCCCCTGTTAGTAGTTACTAATATAAGAACCAAAATAGCTAATTTCAATTGCAACACTCCTTTATAATTTGTTTGCCAACAATATTTGCTAACCGTTATCTGGCATGGGACTGATTTCGCCATGGTAAACATTGCGAAATGAGCTACATGATGGGTAGCGTCCCGTAAATGTGGGAAAAACTCTGCTTCGGTTTCACCTTCTAGGGATATGTTATAATGTTTTTAATTTTTTATCAATATTCGATTTTAAAAGTTATAAATTGGATTAGTCGCGGTAGCCATCTTAGGCCTTGGCCGGCACAGAGGCGCGGCCACTACTATTTTTGAGGGAAACATTTTTACTTTCTACTTTCTACTTTCTGCTTATTTGCGTTGAGGGTTTGTCATTTCTGACGGCGTGTATTTGGTGAAGCCATCTTTGCCCTTGGCCGGCACAGAGGCGCGGCCACTACTATTTTTGAGGGAAACATTTCTGCTTTCTACTTTCTACTTTCTGCTTATTTGCGTTGAGGGTTTGTCATTTCTGACGGCGTGTATTTGGTGAAGCCATCTTTGCCCTTGGCCGGCACAGAGGCGCGGCCACTACTATTTTTGAGGGTAACATTTCTGCTTTCTGCTTTCTGCTTTCTGCTTTCTGCTTTCTGCTTTCATTTCATTTCATTTCATTTCATTTCATTTCATTTTTTTCAAACAAAAGGAAATTTTAATTTTATTAGTTTTGCTTAAAACTGCAAACAATATTAAGGAGAAAACTTAAAATTAAAAGGAGGTTTTCTTCTTTGTTTAAACATGAAAAACACATGTTAAATAATTTTGAAGTAAAAGTGGAAAAGCCAAACCCAACTTACGCTGCTATGATGCTTGAGCAGCTTGGTGGAGGACAAGGTGAGCTAAAAGCTGCTATGCAGTATATCAGTCAAAGTTTTAGAATTAAAGATCCTGAAATTAAGGATTTGTTTTTGGATATTGGTGCTGAAGAGTTAAGTCATATGGAAATGGTTGCAGAAACTATCAACCTTTTAAACGGCGACAAACCCGATGTTAATCAAGTAAGTGCAGGTTCTATTGAAGCTCATACTATGACAGGGCTGGCTCCTCAGTTAACCAACGCTTCTGGTTTCCCTTGGACTGCTGGTTATGTAAATGTTACCGGAGACTTACCGGCGGATCTTTTATCTAATATAGCAGCTGAGCAGAGGGCTAAGGTTGTTTATGAGATGCTTTATCGTCAAATTGACGACAAGCATGTCAAAAACACCATCGACTTCCTTCTTAACCGTGAAGAAGCTCATAACGCTCTGTTTAGACAGGCATTCCAGAAGGTTCAAGAAACTGGTTCTAATATGGACTTTGGTGTAGATGAGCAAGCTAGGCTTTACTTTGACTTATCAACTCCAGGTAAATACTTTGAAACTGGGCATCCTGAACATCCAAGTTTTCAGGAACCTGCTCATGCTATGGAACAGCAAGGGCAGACTCAACAAGGTTCTCAGATTTTCCAAGAAGGTCAGCATACCCAGCATGGCAATTTAATGCAACAGCAACAGGGCCAGCAACAAAATCAGCAAAGTCAACAGCAGAATAGCCAACAACAAGGTTCTGGTCAAACTCAAGATAAACAGATGAACAGCGTTCAACAAGATGGGCATATGAAGAGTAATCAAGATCAAAAGAATAAAATGGGGTAATAAAAAAGTCGGCGATTTCGCCGACTTTTTTAGTTGGATAGAAGATGGTGGATGGTTGGATAGGAAGTTATTTTTTGAGGGTATTTGTTGTCTTTGGCCGACACGGTGTTCGGCCACTACCTCTTTGAGGGAAAGGTTTTTATCTATTACTTCTTGTGTTTCTTTAAATGATTTTTTATTTTGGGTTGGAAGTCTTGCTTGAGTGGGTATTTGTTGCCTTGGCCGACACGGTGTTCGGCCACTACCTCTTTGAGGGAAAGGTTTTTATCTATTACTTCTTGTGTTTCTTTAAATGATTTTTAATTTTGGGTTGGAAGTCTTATTGGTATATCTACACTGTGGTCGGCCACTACTTTTTTGAGGTAGTTGTATTTTTTCTTTTACTTTTACTTATGTTGTTGTCTATGATTACGCTTTAATATTATCAGCTTTGGTTTTAAGGCTTTCTTATATTTTCTTGTAGCTGCATAATTCTTAGCTTAGGAGTTTCTCCATTATTTGCTTTTTTAGTTTGTCTTCATCGTGGACTGTAGCATTTTCCTTAATTATATCCATTAAAGTTTCTATATTGAAGTTAGTGTTTAATGCAAACCTCGATAATTCCTCCATCAGCAATTCAAGGTCATCATCTGTGAGTATTGGATTAACTACTATAACATTATCATGTTTAGTCATCGGAATAGTAGATATAATACGATGACATTGCTCTGCATAATGGCTTACTTCTTTTGGAGAAACCGAAGCTACTACATCTACAAAGGGAAAATTGTCTTTTATTTGGTACTCTAATGCTTTAGAAATAGCTGACCCTTGATTACCTACTATCAAAACCTTTTGTTTTTTCGATTGCTGATCTCTTTGCTGCTTTTTTAGATGATATCCAAAATATGTGCTTATGTAGGCAATTTCTTCCTCTCTGATTCCTTCTAATTCGGGAAATACTTTTGTATCTGTTATAATTGCTTCTGTTAGGTTATAAGTTTCTTTATACTTGTTTTTAATTTCTAGCAACAACGGGTTATAAACTGGGATTTGATATTTAATTCTGTTAAAAGAGTACAAAAAGTGTCTTTCTAATATCTGTTCAAATTGCTCTTTGTTTTTTATCTTTATATTTGCTCTAAACTCAAAATGTGTAGTTATCTTTTTTACCAGCCTATTTATTTGACTAGGATCACCTTGAGGCTTTAGACTAGATAGAGAGCAAATATAAATAGTTAAAAAAGCCCTATCTTTTGAGTTCAAATTAGTGGTAGTTAAATTTTGTATGTCTTTGTAATAACTTTTAACCTTTGCCTCTTCCTCAAACTTATATTTTTCTAATTCTGAGTTAATTGAAATTCGATATTCTAATAAATTTAACACTTGAAGCAGCTGGTATTTTGACGGATCTGTAAGCTGCAAATCATGTCTTTGGTCAAATTCTTTGATGCGGTTATTTTCTAATCTTCCATTAAAATCCTCTGCACTAATTATGTGAATAAAAAGCTCTCTAATCTTTAGTTCATCACCACGAATTAAGTACCTTCCTTCATAGGCCAAGCTCAGTTTTTGATGATGTAGTTCATTTTTCAAGTCTGTAAGGGTTTGAACAACCAAGTTTTTACTTACTGCCATAAAACTAGCCGCATTTTCTATAGTCAGATCTTCTCCTAGTATTATTTTTTTTAGTATGTAATTTCTCCTTGACTGATAGTCTAAAAAATCTTTATCTTCATTGCTTAAAATCTCCTCTAATTTTGTTGAATCACCTATAAATTTAAACTTCCCTTCCACTCTTTTAATTTCTCCTGCCCTTTGAATATCCCTATTAATGTTGCTAATACTGTAATATAATGTTCTTCTTGAAATCTCAAATAGCTTTAGCATTTCATAAAGGCCAGCGCTGCCATTATCTATAATAAAATTAAGTATACTTTTATCTCGTTCTTTCAAAACAAAACCTCTCCTTTCCTTTATTTGCCCACCCTTGCCGTTAACCTTTTTAGGAATTATAACATTAAAATTGTTTTTTGTCTTTGTTTAAGAGGAGTTTAGTTTATATTTTCCAATATAATAATAAAAAAATACAACTTTTATGTATTTAAAGAACAATTTCTATACTGTTATTCATCAATATAGATAAAGTGAAATATTTTAAAAGTTCTTCCTAAAGGAAAAGTAAACTATATAAAACCTGATTACAGTTTTATATAAACAATCACTCCACAATTGCATTGTAGAATGTCGCTCTGTACCAAAGGCGAAGAGTTTTGGGTGGTTGCTTACTGAGACATTTTTGTTTAGGAGGTTAAAATCGACCAATGACCTCTGTAAATTTACCAGTCTGTCCTTCTATTTTTTGTGTTTTTTAAGGTTGAAAGAAAAATAAAAGTAAATATAAAAAATCTAAAGTCACAACAAGACTTTAGATTTTTTATGTCAATAATGGTTAAAACTTTATTTCGGTAACATAGCTGCTATAATAGTAGCGTCAGCGCCTTCCATCCCCTTGTTTGCTAAATCCCGCAAATTTCTAATTGTTTGTTCTGGAGTTTTTCCTACTATTCCGTTACCTGCTGGTATTATTTGATCCTTACTTGCTAAAAGAGCTGATTTTACAGCTATTGTAGCTGAAGTGGATAGTTTAAGAGCACAACCCACCTTCGCCCCATCGCAAATCATACCACATATATCTCCAAGAATATTTTGTATTGTTCCTTCTATCTGTTTAATAGTCCCATCCATCAACCAAGTTATTGCTGCACCTGCTCCAAGACCTGCTGCTACCCCACAGCCGCATATTGGTGACAGTCGACCGATGTAATGTTTTACATAGCTATTTAAAATATGGCTTATGGCCAATGCTTTAGCTAATTTTTCCTCTGTAACATCAATTTTTTCTTGGTAGGCCACAATTGGCAAGATAGCTGTTAATCCATTATTTCCACTTCCATTACTTGTCATAACAGGCAGGGTAACACCAGACATGCGAGCATCAGAAGCGGCAGCTGTTAGCCTTTCAGCATGAGCAATAACATCATCACTTAACATACCATCTTTAAGGTATGAGTTTAAGGTATATCCAACTCCCATGCCACATTTATTTTTCAAACCATATGCAGCTACTTTTTTATTCATAGAAATCCCTTCTAATAGAAATTGAATCTCACTTAGCTGTACACTTTCAATAGCAGTTATAATATTGCTTATTTTTTCATTGTAAATACAATCTTTTTTACTTATTTTATTCTCATTTTGAGACAACCGCTCTTTTAAAGTATTTCCGTTCTGCTCTAAATAAACAAAATTGTCATGAGCCCCTTGAATTATAGCTGTTGAACTGGCGCATTTTGAAGACAACTCTACCTTAACATATACTTTTTCATCGATATCTTCGATAGCTATTTTTATATTGTTATTTTTCAAAAATTCTTTTGCTCTAACGACATCTTTATTTTTCACTGTGTTTAGCAGCGCTAAGCTGTGGGAACTTTTACATGCTACCAATCCTAAAGCTGCGGCTATGTTAAGTCCCACTTCCCCAGTATGAGGCACCCCAACTGCTAATCCATTTTTATAAACATTAGGACTTAATTTAATACTAACTTTTTCTATAAGGTTACTATCTAAAAGCTCTCGTGCTTTTGCACAAGCCAATGCAACTGCCACTGGCTCTGTACATCCAGTTACCGGTGCCACTTCCCTTTTAAGTTTATCTATTATATTTTGCTGTAAATTCATAGTTTCCCCTCCAAAAAACATGTTACTTAAAGGTATAGCAATTTTTAGGCCAACTGTAAAAAGCCCTTTATAATAGGGTTTATTCAAACCATTAAAATCCTAGTGATTATTTTTATGGTTCTAATGTCTCAATATGAGATTTTTTGTTAAATATGTCTCAATTTAAGACTGTTTATGCTACGGCGCAAGTTAAAGAGTGATTCTGCTTTAAATATGCTATAATAAAAGCATAACTTCTTAAATAAGGAGAGTTTGCTAATGAAGTTAATGAAGATTGCTCCTGACGTTTTAAAAATTTCTCAAGCTATTGCAAGTGTAATGGGTGTAGACGTTACTGTAGTAGACAACAATTTAGTTAGGATAGCTGGTACTGGTAGATACTATAACCGTTCTGGCGAAAAAGTATCATCCCAGTCTGCTTTTGGTGTTGCTTTAAAAACAAAAGAAAGTTTTATAATAGAAGAAGCAGGTAAGCACAAAGTATGTAAGCAATGCGAGTCAGTTAAGGATTGTGAAGAATATGCGGAAGTATGTTGCCCTGTTAAAGTTAATGAGCATATAGTTGGTGTAATTGGTTTAATTGCCTTCGATGAACAACAAAAGCAAAAAATAGTTAACAAAAAAGGCAGTCTTATGAACTTTTTAAATAAAATGGCGGAGCTTATCTCCTCCAAGTTAACAGAGCAGACTAATCTTGAAGAAATTGAACTATTGGCTCAAAAACTAGAGATAGTTTTAAACTCTGTTGATAAAGGAATTATTCTAGCAGATCATACTGGTAATATCTTAAGCTACAACAAAAGTTCATTACAACTTTTCAACATTAGTCAACACGAAATATTAACTAAAAATATCGAAGATATAATAGGACACGATGCTTTTCTGGCACTCAAAAAAAATAATTTTAAAGTCAAAAATAAAGAGTTTATATATCAGCACTGCAATAATTTCGTCAGAGGAATTTTTGATACTAATACTATTACGGTAGACAAAAAAAGATGTGGTGTTGTATTTATCTTTAGTAAGTTATCGGATGTATTAGGGGTTGTCAATGATGTCGCTACAGGCACTATCGTCACAAATTTCGAGGATATAATAGGTGACAGCTATGCTTTTACCAAAACAAAAGATACGGCAAAGCAAGCTAGTCAATCTTCTTCTAGCGTAATTATTCAGGGGGAAAGTGGAACTGGCAAAGAACTTTTTGCCCGAGCTATCCATTTTAATAGCGAACGAAAAGGGGCTCCCTTTATAGCTATAAATTGTTCAGCAATCCCTGAACAACTATTGGAGAGTGAGCTTTTTGGCTATGAAGAGGGTGCCTTTACAGGAGCAATGAAAGGTGGAAAAACAGGTAAATTCCTGTTAGCAAATGGAGGTACAGTTTTTTTAGATGAAATAGGGGATATGCCATTGCATCTCCAAGCTAAGTTGTTGCGAGTGCTACAAGAAAAAATGATAGAAAAGATAGGCGGAAAATCGCTAATTCCCATAGATATAAGAGTGATAGCTGCAACTAATAAAGATTTAGAAAGAAAAGTCTCACAAAATGAGTTTAGAGATGATTTGTTTTATAGAATTAATGTGATTCCTATATTCATTCCTCCCCTTAGAGAGCGAAAAAAAGATATTTTTACATTAGTTAGGCACTTACTAATCAATTGTAATCTTCGGTTACAAAAAAACATAACCCAAATAGATGATAATGTAAGTGAAATATTCATGAATTATAATTGGCCAGGAAATGTAAGGGAGCTTGAAAACACTATTGAATATGCGGTAAATATGTGTAATGAACATATCATCAGCCATGAACATTTACCGGCTAGGCTTTTAAACTCATCTACAAATATTACAAATAATAAAGATATAACACCTATAAAATCTCTTGAAAAACAAGAAATCATTAAAGCTTTAACCACCTATAAGCCCAGTCAAGCAGCAAAGGTCTTAGGTATCGGAAGGGCTACGTTATATAGGAAAATTAAAGAATATAAAATAGAAATATAAAAAATGTCCAGGTATTTAGGTTTCCTAAACACTTGGACATTTTTTATATTTCTATAATTTATTGAACGTCAGACTTATCTATTTCAAAAATAGCTTGGCCTGTTCCAAAAACATTAGGAGCAAAAATTAATTCCCATTTGGACTGCCCTTCATCTACACTAAAAGCAATCTCTCCACGCATGCTTCTGCCAGCTCCCAATTCACCATCTAAACTTCCTTTCGTATCAGCTAAAAGTTCTAAGTCCCTTTTATAATTGTCTTCATCAACTAGCTCAAACATTAATAATGATGAAATCTGCTCTGATTCGTCTGTTTCATTGTCTATAGAGCAATCAAGCACAAGCCATTTTTCACCATCTTCTGGACCAAAAAAATCGTCTCCATCATCCCAACGAGCAGAATGTACAGTAAAAACCACATCAGCAATTTCAACGGAATCACCTATTGCAAACGTTTCTGATTGAGCTTTTTCACTTTCTTCTTTGTCATCATCTTCCTGCTCTACTTGAGCTTCAGTATCAGTGACCTTTTCAGGCTGACTATCTCCGCAACCTACTATAAAAAATAGTAACGCAAAAGATAACATTAAAATAAAAAACTTTTTCATTGAAAATCTCTCCTTTTATTTATCTTTTTTACTAAACTACCAACATATTAACATGTCAAATTGTCCCATTATGTCACAACTCATATCTATTATTTTCCCCTTTGAGATTTTAGAACTTTAATAGCATAGCAAAGTTTGTTGGTTTCATAACGGGTCAAAGGTGTTTTTATATTTTTTTGTTTTTCTCCTAAAGATAATGCTACTTGACAGACATTTTTAAATGACTGTCTTAGCTGTTGTTGAGTTATGTTTTTTTCTTCTGGAAAGTCAACACATAGATAGTCTTGTAAATCTTTTAGTATAATTAATATCTCTTCTATGTTCCAGCTTTTGTTTGTTCCCTCATACCTTTTTATTAGTTTTTCCCACCTATCTTCTCTTTTTTTCCTAACTTGCATTACTGAGATATCTTCGCTTTTATCATGGTATATCATCCTATGCCCCCTCCTAGTTTAGTCACATATAAGCTGTTGCAATCCATTACAACCTACATATTCAATATATGATATTTGTCAAAAATAATACCATATTTTTAGTGGGATATATAGATTAGGGTAACTATTAAAAGATGGCCGGCACTGAGACCGGCCACTACACCATTGATAGTGTGGCTGCGGGGTATAGGATTATTTGTTCTGTTGTTCTTTGGATGTTTGATTTTTTTATTTTTTCTGGTTGCCGGCACTGAGACCGATCGCTACATCATTGATGGTGTTGGCTGCGGGGTATAGGATTATTTGTTTTGTTGGGTGTTTGGGTATTTTGTTTTTCCTTTTTTCTGGTTGCCGACATTGAGACCGGGCGCTACATCTTTGGTGGTGTTGGTTTTCGGTTATATGTATTATTAAGAAAAATTGCTGAGCTAAAAGCTCAGCAATTTTTTTATTTGATTTCGTTGGTTAACTTTTCAATTTCATCAATAAGTCCACCTATAAACTCTATAGTTCTGTTTAGCGGCTCTTCTGTTGTTATATCAACTTTGGCCATTTTTGCAAGTTCAACTGGAGATTTTGTGCCACCTGCTTTTAACACTTCTATCCAATCTTCTACAGCTGTCTTCCCTTCTTTTAAGATCCTCTGACTTACATCTGTCGCCACTGTTAAACCTGCGCTATAAGTGTAAGGATATAGACCCATATAATAATGAGGTTGTCTCATCCAGGTAAGCTCTGCCCCTTTATTTATTTCTACTGCATCTCCCCAAAATTCTTCTAGCACTTCCCTTTTTATTTCACTTAGCTTGTCGGCATGCACACTTCCACCAGCATCAATTATTTTATACACTTCTCTTTGGTAGGCCGCTTCTAATAGATGGGTTACAAAGTTATGGTAGTAGGTATTGGCAACCATTGATGATAGCACCCATCTTTTAAACCTTGGATCATCTTCTTGCTCTATTAAGTGATTGCTAAGAAGCATCTCATTAATTGTAGATGGTGCTTCTATAAAGTAAAGAGATGGTTCTTCGCTAAACATGTTGTTATGCTTCTGGCCAATATAGAAGTGTCCAGCATGCCCTAGTTCATGAACTAAGGTAAACAGGTCACCCATTTGACCGGTCCATGATAGCAAAATATAAGAATGCACACCATAGGGACTTGCACAAAATCCTCCTGTTGATTTTCCTTTATTTTGAGCAAAGTCAACCCATCTCTCATTTAATGCTTTCTTAACTATATTAAGGTAATCCTCTCCCATCACTTTAAGTCCATCAATTGAATACTGCTTTGCTTCTTCGACAGTTACTTTAGGGTTATATTCAGGGTCAATTGGAACTTTTAAGTCGGCAAAAGTAACTTTATCCAAATTGTAAAGCTTTTTAATAAGTTGGGCGTATCTTCTCATATGTGGTGCTAGTTTTTCCATAATCACATCTATTTGTCGATCATATAATTCTTTGTCAACATTTTGGTCAAAAAGAAGAAAATCAAAAATAGATTTATGCCCTCTCAACGATGCTAGAGTCTTTTCCTTTTGAAGCTGCGTTTGATAAGCGCTACCTATTGTATGCTTGTACTGGTCCAGCTTTTGAGAAAATGCTTCAAAAGCTGTCCGTCTTATATCTGTATTTGGTTCCATTTCCCATTGGTTTTCAAATAATACAAAACTTAAAGGGTATTCTTTTTCCCCTACTTTAAATGGAGCAAAGTCCATGTCCACAAGTTTTGCTTGGTTATATATTCTACTTGGCGCTCCTAGTACTGGTGATAACGCTGCTAAAGTTTTTTCGACTTCAGGATGCAAAGCATGGGGTTTACTTCTTTTAATCTCTTCCAAAAAGATTCTGTACTTTTCACTTTTTTCAATTGCTTTATTTAACACTTCGTACTCAACTTCTTTAAGTTCACTTTCTACAAATGATACAGAACTTAAAACTTCTGAAGCTGTCATTTCATACTTCATCATTCTAGTTTGGTTTTCTTGATTTGTTTCATCTACAGAAACAGCTAAAGAAGCATATGTCCCAACTTGATAAGCTTTTATGTAAAGCTTTTCATATTCTTCAACACATTTCAGAATAATATCAGAGTTGTTTAACTCCCCTTTATAGTTTAGTAGTTCATTAGCCATTTCCACTACTTCATTTAATGCTCTTTGATACTCATCTTCATTTTTAAAAATATGGGATATATCCCATGTAAGTTCAACATCAACTTCGCTACGGTTTAATAATTTTTCACTCATTTAGTTCACCCCTTTTTTGTTGTTATCCTAATTATATAGATGGGGGTCTTTTTTATCAATGTTATTTTTCAAAATATAAGAAAAGTTAAAATATAATTAAAAAACAGTAACATAGCTTTTTAATTATTGAATCTTAAGAAGTATGTTTTTAGCTCTGCCCTTGCCCTCTTTTTTAAGTGTATAGATTTTCTCTTCAATTTGTTCAGATTCTTTAGCATTTACTACTGCACCTTCAAGATATAAATATTTTAAAATACGTTCTAATCTTTTAAGTTCACTTTTCTTTTCTATAACAATTTCTTTTTTATCATAAAAATCATCAACTTTAAAAGAAGAGTACAGCTCAACATATATTGTTTCCAGTTGACCTATAATTTTAATAATTTTTTTATTTACATCCATTCTTTTTCCCCCTAATTTTTAATCACTTATTTATCATATTTATGCATAAAAAACACTTTATAATCCAGTAGGAAGGAAATTTTCAGTAATATCCCTTTCCCGCTCAGCAACGCATTTGCTTATCCATCAGTTTATTAAATTCATCTATAGTCTTTACGTTTAGCTGCGAAAACGTATAGATTAGCTACATCTGAGCTTCCCACAAAAAAACTACCCAGTGGGTAGTTTTTTTGTTTATATTATAAAGTGTACTCCAATTCTTTCAAGGTTCGTTCACTTACTTTCAAGCCCAACCCTGATTTTTCTGACAGGTAAAGTTTATTTTTATTGTAGTTCATCTTTCCCAAGTCATTGCTAATCATTAGTGGACCACCTAACTCATTTGATATTATATTGCTTTGAGCAATAGATAAATGAGCTCCTGCCAATGAGCCTACACTAGATTCAACCATGGAGCCAATTTGACATTTAATATTAGCCATTTTTGCTTGATGAACTAATCTTAAGGCGGGGTATATTCCTCCAGATTTCATTAACTTAATGTTGATAAAATCTGCGGCTTCGGAATTTATTATCTCCAGCATTTCTTTTTCACGGTGTACTCCTTCGTCAATCATTACTGGTATCTTCTGTTGATTTCTTATTCTTTTATGCCCCTTGATGTCGTCTGCTAGTAGAGGCTGTTCAATCCATTCTATGGCACAATCATCTATTTCCTTTAAAACAGTTAAAGACCTAGCTGTAGTTTCCCACCCTTGGTTAGCATCAACTCTCAGCTTTATTTTTCTTCCAACAATCTGTCGAATAAAAGATATTCTTTCGATGTCTTTACATAAATCTTTATCGCCTACTTTTATTTTTATAGTTGTATATCCCTTTTCAACAGCCTCTTTAGCTTCATATGCCATTTCTTTAGGTTCGCCTATACTTAGCACATAAGGAACCTCTAAATAGTCCCAATACCTTCCACCTATAAGATTGTATAAAGGTTGATCTGTAGCTTTTCCCATTAAATCATAACAAGCTATATCTATTGCCGCTTTAGCAGCTGGAACGCTCTTTACTGTTGCATCCATTTTATTATGAATTTTCTCTATATCAAATGGGTTTAAACCAATTATAGTAGGTACTAAACTATGCTTTAATATGGCTATAGTAGAATAAAGACTTTCTCCCGTAACATGCTCATCAGGCACTGCTTCACCATATCCAATAATACCGTTGTCTGTCTCCATTTTTATAATTATAGATGGCATGTCTGGAAAAGTGTCATAAGCTACAACAAAAGGTTTAATCAGCGGCAGTTTTATCGGATAAATATCTACTTTTGATATTTTCAAATTTAAAATCCTCCTTCTATTTTATTATTATATTTTTTAATCTTTTAAGCTCAGTTGATTGCCAGAGGAATATTTTAAAAACAAAATACCTGACGTGCAGCAAAATCTATTTATGTCCAGTTCTTAAAATCCAAATTGCTTTTTATTACATTCTATTTAATTCTAAACAGATTCTTCAACCAATGTTTTGTTTTTCATCCAATAGAATAATTTTAAAAATAACATTTTTGTTTATGCTATCCCTTTTATAACTATTTTAACATATTTTTTGAAGATTTTAATTTAAAATTATGCATCAACATATTTGGCCGTTGACGGTAGCTGGTAGATAACATGCGTTTTAATCAAAATTCCTCATCCCCTCCTCGGTTAGCATAAATAGCTCCCTTCATCTAGTAATAACCAAACTCTCTACAGCTGTATAACCTTTGGACAGAAGTTAACAATATAAGGATCATGGGACACAATTACAATGGTTTTACCTTTTCTATTTAAATCCATTAATAATTCAAGTATAATTTCTCTATTTTTATTATCTACTGAACCTGTTGGTTCGTCAGCTAAAATTAATTCACAATCCTTTAATAAAACCCTAGCTAGTGCTACTCTTTGCTGCTCTCCTCCTGATAACTTGTATATTTTTTCGTTAATTGAAATATTTAACTTTAGCTTTTCCATTACATCTGCTTTACACTTCTCCCACTCTTTTCTGGTTTTATTAGAATTGATATAAGCTATATTTAAATTAAAATCAACTGTTTTATCATCAATTAAGCCATAGTTTTGAAACAAAAAACCAATTTTATCTCGCAATAAAACCCTAGATGTTTTTGTATTAATTTCAACATCCTCTTTTTGACCTATGTTAACTACCCCTTTATCCGGTTTTTCTAAAAGCCCCATAATATATAGTAAAGTAGACTTACCTGCACCACTTTCTCCTGTAATGCACACTAATTCTCCTCTTTTAATATCTACTGAAAAATCCTTTAAGATTTCTTTTTCACCATATCCCTTGCTTATATTTTTCAACTGCACAATCGACATCTTAAGCACCTCTCTTTAAAATTTCTACTGTATTCTTTTTTTCATAATAGAACACAAGCATATAAATAATAGTTAATTCAACTACGGTTTTCATCAAAAACAGTAGGTAAAAGTAACTAAAAGCAAATAAAGAAAACAATATAAACTCTACTAAGCTTGTTATAATAAATACCCCAAAAATACTCTTATATCTATTAAAATACTTATAACCAAACACTTTTTTAACAAAAAACATATGCTTATTTTTTTGAAAAACAAGATATATATTTTGCAACAATATCATGGCTAAAAATGCAAGAGTTCCTATTAGTAGAGGTATATAAATCCTAACAGCAACTTTTAATCCATTGATTTCTCTCATAACTAACTCATTTGGAGTTATAATATGAGGAAAACTATTATTTAAGTTATATTCTTGAAGTAAGCTCTCGATTTCAGTATATTTTCCTTCGCCATCAAGCTCCATTAATAGGTGACTGTCTCTTGTATAAAACAAGCGATCTGGGACTAACGAGTTTTCTTCAGTCATAACCCTTATAATTGGATCTACCACTTTATTATCATTTGCGGGAAAAACCTCCATATCTGGCACAAAAACATTTTGGTTAGATTTTGTATATATAAACTCAATATCCAAGCTTTCCAACTTAGGATCTTGAGAATAGTAATCAACATGCAAGCTATCATGAGACATTTTTTGTCTTTCATAGAACTTTTGATAATTATACTCTTCTTTATCTTTGTATTGCTCTGGAACTAAATAAATAGTACTAGCTTCTGTTTCCTCTATTTGAATTATTTCTCCATTTTCGTCATATATATTAAACTTACTTAAATAATTAGGATTTACTACAATAGTTTTTACAATATCTTTATGCCCGTCCAGTCTAAGACTTTCTTTTGTGTAATACATCGCGTTTACATATATAGCGTTCGTCTTTTGATTAAGTACAGGATACAATTCATAGCAACGCATATCCAGTGGAGACTCACCTCTTCTATATGCATCCCGATCTTCACCTACTAACATAGTTGGATAAAAAACACCATAATTAGATAAATCTTCCCAGCCTGAAAGTGCATTTTGTTGAATTATAATCAAATAGATATTGCTAATAAGAATCATAGTTATTCCAAGCATTGCAACAGTGGAGACAACCTTCATTATAATATTAAAAACCATAATAAGCCCAATAGGCTTTCTGCCTTTTATACAATAAGTCATCCTTACAAATCGTATCAAAATATACGCAACTACTGATAGCAAAATCAACAATCCTAATGCTACTGTAAAATTAACTTGTAAAACTTTTATCCAAAAATTTAACTCTATTCCAAAATTCCAAACTGATAAAAGAAAAATACACAAGTTTGAAAAGATAAAAGTTAAAACATAGAGATTTACAAATAGCTTCCCAAAAATTTTAAAAAATCCATACCCGTTTTGCTTTAATATTGATATCTCTTTAGTATTATAAATAATATAGTAAGTTAGGGTAAAAAACATTAGTATAAAAAACAGGACCATTACGGAAAAGTATATATTACTTTCAAGCTCGATATTGTTACTGTATGAGTTATCTACTTCAGCTTCTTTTTTAAAATCTGAGGCCAGATATTCAACACCATCTATATTTGTATTTATTAAATTGGCGTAATCTTCCAAAAAGCTATTCAAATGCTGTTCTGAAGTACATTCTGCTCTATAATTACCAGGATACATATAACCATCAAGTAACTGGTCGATTGTATAAACAGAAAATTCATGTTTATCCCCGAAATATTTGCCTTCAAAACTACTAATTAATCCTACTTGATCTTCTTTTTTAGTCTGAGTTGTGGAAATAAACCTTTTTTCCCCCATATCTGTACTTGTTAAAAAACGTCCATCAATTTTTTCAAGATTTTCAAAATAGATGGTCTGACTTCCAGATAAAAAAATATAATCTTCATACTTAGATATGTTATTTAAAACATCTCTATAAGAAACTGTCCTCACAAAGTTTACTTTGTTCTTTGAGGCTGCTTCCATTAAATACTTTAAATTCTTTGGGTTCGAGTGAACAGAGTCGTTGGGTATAACAAATTCAAATTGATAAGATAAGGCAGCTTTTTCATAGTTTTGAAATTGTTGATTACTATAAACAAAACTAGAAGCAATGAATAAAACAATGTACATTAAAACTAAAATACATACAATAAACTTCCTCATTTTCTCCCCCCGTTTGCTTTTATAAACAGTATTTATTAAAATTACCCTTGCTTTAGAACAAGGGTAATTTTTAATTTAACTAGTTTTTTACGTCCCAGTCTAATTAGCTTCTCCTTTAATACAACGCCCGTTTTCAATCTTATACTTGCTTTTACATTTTTCTGCCACTGATGAATCATGGGTTACGATAACCATTGTTTTTCCTTGGTTATTTAGGTGAACCAGTAAGTCAAGGATTTCTTTCTCGGTATCTTCATCCAATGAGCCGGTTGGTTCATCAGCTAGTATCACTTCAGGGTCTTTAATTAGTGCTCTCGCTATACCAACCCTTTGTGCTTCACCACCAGATAGTGTATCCACTGACTTATTTTCAAGATAACTAATATCAAGGTTTGCTAACATTTTTTTTGCTTGTTTTAGAGCTTCTTTTTTTGATGCTTTCCCATATTGTAAGGGCAAAGCAACGTTCTCGATTACATTTTTCGTGTCAATCAATGGATAGTTTTGTAGTATAAAACCTATCTTTTCTCTTCTAAACACAGCAAGTTCTGCAGGACCTTTAGAAGATAAATTTTCATTGTTAAAAATATATTGTCCCTCATCAATCTTCTCAAGACCAGCAATAATATTTAACAATGTAGACTTTCCTGAACCACTGCGTCCCATTATTGAAATCATCTCACCGCATTTGATCTTTAAGTTAAAATTACTCAACACTTTAATTTTCTGCCCTTTATTAGAAAAAGATTTGCTAACATTATCTAGTTTAATCATATTCTAATCTCCCCTTTTTAAAACGGTGCTGATAGATAAACGCTTTCCTTTAATGTAAATAATAAAAAGCGATAATATCATAAGAAAGAGCGCTATGATAGTTATTAAAGCACCATATAAAATGGCAATTGGTTGCATACCTATAACAAATAAGGTCACAGTAAATAATACAATTATCATTGGTACACTGACAATAAATAAAATTTCTCCAGCAATATAAGAAAATATTTGATTCATTGTCCCCCCAGAAATCAGATGTATGGCGATGTTTTTGTAATTATCTTGGACTTTTTTCCATATTAAAACCACTAACATTAAGATACATATGATAAATAAAGTTACTGTTAGAAATAGCAGCGCTGATATCTGCTCTCCCATGGTTTCCAATATTGCACCCAACTGAGAGTCCATCCCACCTAGTATCATTAAATTATTAAATCCGGTAACATCATTTGCCTGTTTTATTAACCCATCAATATATGCTAAGTCTTCGCTGCTATAAATCGCTCCATTTATACTGTGCAGATAGTATCTCCTAAGAAAATTAAACTGTTCTTCATTTGCTGGTTCACCAAATTTTTGTGCCGGCAATACTATGTATCGGTCTACATAAGTCTCTGGTTCAATTCTAGTAGAAAGAAAGGAGTTTGATTCAATAAACCCAATAACCTCTAAAGTAAAAGGATAAAACAGATAAGTCGATTCAATTCTGTCTCCTATGTCAAAAATATCTTCATACTCTGCTCCTAAAAGAACAGGAATTGAACCAAAATCTAAATTCTCATAATCAGCTTTGTCAAACAGCCTTCCATCGGTAAGATTGTTTATGGGAAATGTTTCTAATGCTTGTTGATTAACCTTTACTGCTTTGACGCTATTATACTTTGTACCATTTTTTTCAACTGGTTCAGAGGGTCTTCCCGATTCATAGCCTTGTAAAAAAATATCTGTGTCTGATATGTCTCCAAATTCGATGGAAATAGGATGATCAGTAGCTGAAATAAAAGTTTCATTTATTTGTTTATTAAGATAAGTGTACATATGTTGAAGTTTAGAAACGCTTTCTGGATCCTTAAAAAATTGTCGTTCTTCTTTGCCAGTTAATGTGTCCATTAATGTATATACATTTTTATCACCATAAGTCTGAACACTGGCATGCCTTTCTTGCATATATACATAAGTGATAAATAATGTGGATGCCATCAAAGCAAAAACCAACACAACAAATATAATTGAAAAAGTAAACCCTTTTTTTCTTTTCAAACTCTCTCTAACTTCATTAACTATCATATTATTCACCTCTCTATTTTAGTTTTTGTATAAAAATAGAGGACACTTGACGTTACTATTACAATAGTAAAAATCACAATGTAACCAGTTACTATATTGGATAAATGGAGCATAATTTCTTTGTTGTTTTTCCATACTATTGATGCTAAAACCATGCTAATCATTCCGACAAACATATAAACAGCAGTTCCTGCTAAAAAACACTTTCTCATTTCATTATAAAAAGAAGCTTTTACAGGAATACCCACTTTCCACAAAATATCGAAGTTACGTACTTGCTTTGAAAAATGAGCAACTATTATTAAAATATTAAAGAAAACAAAAAGCATATAAAATACAACGGTAATTATATAATTATAGTCGTCCATCCCTATAAAGTTTAAAGTCCCAGCTTCCCCTAGTAAAATTTCATTGGTAAGTATTTGGTTGTCTCCAAAAAGGATGTGCTTTGTATTTTTTCGGGGTTCATTAGCATTAAGTTTGTAAAGGTTTGAAAAAGAGCTGTCCAAAGAGTCAATATTTAAAAATATCAAGTGATCGATTCTGGAGGTATAAGAAGCACCCATTTCCCCTATAATCTCATAATTTTGTTCTTCGATAGTTTCTATTAAACTCTGGTCAACGGATTTCCCAACAACCGCTACCTTTTGACCAGTGTAAAAATCATCTTCAGTAAAATACCTTCCTTCAATTATCGGTGGAGTATATGTATCTTTTTTAAAAAAAACGCCTTTAAAAGGTCCTTCTCCTTTAAAAACAGTAAACGGCTCAGCTATTTCTGCTTCTCTCCAATCTAAATCATATTCGCCATCAAGGGTGAATACATAAGCATCAGACTCTATCAACTCGTTAGTGAGCATCTTCAATTCTATTTGATTAAGTTGATAAAAGCTAAAAATACACACAGCCAAACTTAAAGTAATATACATAAAACCAAAAAGTAACAAGCCATCTCTTTTTAGTTTCTTATACAGTTCTGCCAAGACTTCAACTCCTTTACCAATATTAATTAAATATATAATGCATTAAGATTTTCAAATTATTGCCTTTACTATACAGAAGTACCACACTGTTTCTTTTTAACTTTTTATCAATTGCTACCAAAGTCTAAGCTTTTTATTATAAGATTGAAGCTGCCATAAATATGGCAGCTTATAAGTTTTAATTAATTACCGTAGAAAGTTCTGGCACTATACTCTCGATCTACCCAAGGTGTTCTTGCTTCAGAACTGCCTGAACCTCCACACCAGATGCGACCACTATCAGCTTTAACAACATCACTTCCAATTAGTCTTCTTTGGTAAAGTTGAGCTCTTGAGTAATGCTCACTATCCCAATGAGTAACAGCTACAGCTCGCCAATCTCCATTACGCTCTTCTTTCCAACCTTGATGACTAGATGGCCCGCTAAGTATACCGATTTCACCATTGTTAATAGAAAAAGAACCTTTTTCTTCGTCCCAACCACCAATAACTCCTGAGGCAGCTATACTACTAGATGCAAAGGCTGTACTACTTGTCACTAAAATCCCAAGCATCGCTAGACCTAAAGCTACGGTTTTCAACTTTTTCATAACGAAAATCCCCTCCTAATATTTTTTATAATCCTACTTGCCCAATACCTTCCCCCCTGTCGGAAGACGCCACATAATAATTCAGGGAAATTATATGTGTTTGAAGTAGGAAACTTGGTTCAAATTCTACATGCTCATATGGAATTAGTGCCGTTATATTGATGCCATTCAATCACAGGATCTTTTTTATCTCCTCCCGCTGTTAAAAGTTGACCTGAGCTTATAAACATTATAATAACTATAATACTTATAAAAGTTAGCATCATTTTCTTCAAAGCTTTCTCCCCCTTGTTTTATTTAACTAAATATTATAACATTTAATTTAGAACCACAACCCACTTTAAAGTGGGGTCAGAAAACGAGGGGAAAAGAGGGGGGTAAAATGGAATATAGTCTAACTACCTTTGGGGGGAAATTAAGGTCTTTAAGGAAAAAGCGATTTCTTACGCAGCTTGATGTTTTCAAAGCTACAGGAGTAAATGTTGAAACTTTACGAAGAATAGAGCAGGGAAAAGTGGTGCCTAAAATTGAAACTTTAGAGCATCTGTCGCCAGTGTTAAAAAAAGATGTGTTGCTACTTTTTTTTAAGCATAGATATCAAGATCACTCATTGTTACAAGAGAAGATAACTGATTTGGAAAGAACGCTTGATAACAGCGACTTTTCAAAGTTAGAGTTGAAAGTTGAAAAAATTAATAAAATGCTACCAATGATAAAAAATAAATACTACAAAAAATTAATACAGCAGCAGCTTCTTTTTGCTAAAGGCATTATTAGGTATAAAAAAGAAAATGAACCTTCTAAAGCTTTAGATATGTTAATCAAAGCTATTAAAATGACTACACCTAAGTTCCAGTTGGATAATTTTCAATCATATGTTTATTCCTCTACAGAAGTTAGGATACTTATGAACATTGGCATGATTGTAAACAGTTTAGGAAGAAATAAAGAGTACTTAAATATACTGGAGTTTAGTATTAAAACAGTAAAAGACACAGATGAATTATACCCAAAAATTTGTCATAATCTAGCTGGTGCATATATTAGAAAAGGCCATTACATAAATGGTCTCAAGTATTCAAATCTTGGAGTTGATTGGTGTAAAAACAACAGATTTTATGCTGGCTTAAACCTTTTGTATTATAGCAAAGGAGTTTGTCAGTTCTATTTAAAGGATGAAAGCTACAAAAGTTCTGTGGAACTAGCAATATGCTTATGTGAAGCCTATGGACAAGATAAATTAAAAAAGCTTATGCTGTCTAATTATAATGATTTAGAGAGGCAAGGTTGTATAAGGCAATGATTAAGACAAAACTCAAGTCTTTGTAGAAGTCATAGTTGGTCAAGTGATAGGTTCGTTTCTGGTCGTTTCGGAGGCTTTGCCCCCTTGTGGCTAGATCTTTCGTTTGGCTCAAAGATGAACCTTGTAGCATCTATAAAGTCTATATACTCCTAATTAGCTTCTCCTTTAATACAACGCCCGTTTTCAATCTTATACTTGCTTTTACATTTTTCTGCCACTGATGAATCATGGGTTACGATAACCATTGTTTTTCCTTGGTTATTTAGGTGAACCAGTAAGTCAAGGATTTCTTTCTCGGTATCTTCATCCAATGAGCCGGTTGGTTCATCAGCTAGTATCACTTCAGGGTCTTTAATTAGTGCTCTCGCTATACCAACCCTTTGTGCTTCACCACCAGATAGTGTATCCACTGACTTATTTTCAAGATAACTAATATCAAGGTTTGCTAACATTTTTTTTGCTTGTTTTAGAGCTTCTTTTTTTGATGCTTTCCCATATTGTAAGGGCAAAGCAACGTTCTCGATTACATTTTTCGTGTCAATCAATGGATAGTTTTGTAGTATAAAACCTATCTTTTCTCTTCTAAACACAGCAAGTTCTGCAGGACCTTTAGAAGATAATTTTTCATTGTTAAAAATGTATTTCCCCTCATCAATCTTCTCAAGACCAGCAATAATATTTAACAATGTAGACTTTCCTGAACCACTGCGTCCCATTATTGAGATCATCTCACCGCATTTGATTTTTAAATTAAAATTACTCAACACTTTAATTTTCTGCCCTTTATTAGAAAAAGATTTGCTAACATTATCTAGTTTAATCATATATTAGTCTCCCCTTTTTAAAATGGTGCTGATAGATAAACGCTTTCCTTTAATGTAAATAATAAAAAGCGATAATAACATAAGAAAGAGCGCTATGATAGTTATTAAAGCACCATATAAAATGGCAATTGGTTGCATACCTATAACAAATAAGGTCACAGTAAATAATACAATTATCATTGGTACACTGACAATAAATAAAATTTCTCCAGCAATATAAGAAAATATTTGATTCATTGTCCCCCCAGAAATCAGATGTATGGCGATGTTTTTGTAATTATCTTGGACTTTTTTCCATATTAAAACCACTAACATTAAGATACATATGATAAATAAAGTTACTGTTAGAAATAGCAGCGCTGATATCTGCTCTCCCATGGTTTCCAATATTGCACCCAACTGAGAGTCCATCCCACCTAGTATCATTAAATTATTAAATCCGGTAACATCATTTGCCTGTTTTATTAACCCATCAATATATGCTAAGTCTTCGCTGCTATAAATCGCTCCATTTATACTGTGCAGATAGTATCTCCTAAGAAAATTAAACTGTTCTTCATTTGCTGGTTCACCAAATTTTTGTGCCGGCAATACTATGTATCGGTCTACATAAGTCTCTGGTTCAATTCTAGTAGAAAGAAAGGAGTTTGATTCAATAAACCCAATAACCTCTAAAGTAAAAGGATAAAACAGATAAGTCGATTCAATTCTGTCTCCTATGTCAAAAATATCTTCATACTCTGCTCCTAAAAGAACAGGAATTGAACCAAAATCTAAATTCTCATAATCAGCTTTGTCAAACAGCCTTCCATCGGTAAGATTGTTTATGGGAAATGTTTCTAATGCTTGTTGATTAACCTTTACTGCTTTGACGCTATTATACTTTGTACCATTTTTTTCAACTGGTTCAGAGGGTCTTCCCGATTCATAGCCTTGTAAAAAAATATCTGTGTCTGATATGTCTCCAAATTCGATGGAAATAGGATGATCAGTAGCTGAAATAAAAGTTTCATTTATTTGTTTATTAAGATAAGTGTACATATGTTGAAGTTTAGAAACGCTTTCTGGATCCTTAAAAAATTGTCGTTCTTCTTTGCCAGTTAATGTGTCCATTAATGTATATACATTTTTATCACCATAAGTCTGAACACTGGCATGCCTTTCTTGCATATATACATAAGTGATAAATAATGTGGATGCCATCAAAGCAAAAACCAACACAACAAATATAATTGAAAAAGTAAACCCTTTTTTTCTTTTCAAACTCTCTCTAACTTCATTAACTATCATATTATTCACCTCTCTATTTTAGTTTTTGTATAAAAATAGAGGACACTTGACGTTACTATTACAATAGTAAAAATCACAATGTAACCAGTTACTATATTGGATAAATGGAGCATAATTTCTTTGTTGTTTTTCCATACTATTGATGCTAAAACCATGCTAATCATTCCGACAAACATATAAACAGCAGTTCCTGCTAAAAAACACTTTCTCATTTCATTATAAAAAGAAGCTTTTACAGGAATACCCACTTTCCACAAAATATCGAAGTTACGTACTTGCTTTGAAAAATGAGCAACTATTATTAAAATATTAAAGAAAACAAAAAGCATATAAAATACAACGGTAATTATATAATTATAGTCGTCCATCCCTATAAAGTTTAAAGTCCCAGCTTCCCCTAGTAAAATTTCATTGGTAAGTATTTGGTTGTCTCCAAAAAGGATGTGCTTTGTATTTTTTCGGGGTTCATTAGCATTAAGTTTGTAAAGGTTTGAAAAAGAGCTGTCCAAAGAGTCAATATTTAAAAATATCAAGTGATCGATTCTGGAGGTATAAGAAGCACCCATTTCCCCTATAATCTCATAATTTTGTTCTTCGATAGTTTCTATTAAACTCTGGTCAACGGATTTCCCAACAACCGCTACCTTTTGACCAGTGTAAAAATCATCTTCAGTAAAATACCTTCCTTCGATTATGGGTGGAGTATATTTATCTTTTTTGAAAAAAACGCCTTTAAAAGGTCCTTCTCCTTTAAAAACAGTAAACGGCTCAGCTATTTCTGCTTCTCTCCAATCTAAATCATATTCTCCATCAAGGGTGAATACATAAGCATCAGACTCTATCAACTCGTTAGTCAGCATCTTCAATTCTATTTGATTAAGTTGATAAAAGCTAAAAATACACACAGCCAAACTTAAAGTAATATACATAAAACCAAAAAGTAACAAGCCGTTTCTTTGTAGTTTCTTATACAGTTCTGCCAAGACTTAAACTCCTTTACCAGTAAGAGTGAACTTCTTGTTATTTATTAAACAATTTTTTAACCTTACTTATAATTATAGTCAGTTAATCTTACTACTAAGTGAATATTTATCTTACATTTTTGTAAGAGAGGAAACATTCTACTCAGTTTATAACACAGATTTAGTAGCTAATATGAAATATCTTAAAGCTTTTAATAAAAGGAGCCTAAGAAACAGATAACTTCATAAAAAATAACATGTTAATCACTTATTAGTGATTGGGGTGAAGTTTTTAGTGATACCACATTAGCTAACTCCATATTTTAGGCCGTATTATCATTCTAAGATATTAACGTAAAAGGTTATTATTACAAAATCAAGAATAAAATCCAAAAAGCAGTACTACAGAGACATCATACTGAATTGTACATTTTTAAAATGACATAAGTGTACATTATGGCTGACATGTACAAAATTTTTGTATATCATTATCATCAAATTCATAGGTATAGATTGACTTTATCTTAAAAAGTATCTATAGCAATTCAATCAAAGTTGGTTGCTGAGACTTTAATAAGTAGTCAAACTTTATCTTAAAAGCAGCAAAAGAAATTTATTTGCATTCTTTGATTTATCTCATTTGTTGAAATCGAGTTTATATTTATTACCATCTTAGACTAAAAGCGAGGGATTTTTAAAATTTAATCAATACCTTTTTAGCTTCAATCAGTGGGAATAATCCAGTTAACCTGCTATATAAGGGCATTGTTAAGTTTTCAAACATAAATTTAGTCTAAAGAAAGAGGGGGTGAAATAATGAATCTAAAATACAGCAGAAAAATAGCATTGGCTTTCTTATTATCCTTATAGTTTTCATTTTTTCAATAATGATTTTTAATCATGACCCTATAAAAGCAATTGCACATCTGTTTACTGGTAACTCGGTATTTATGTTTAATATTGTTACAACAACTTTTAATTTTGTTTTTGTTAGTATAATTGCCATATTAACAATCAAACTAATGGAGTTAAATTCAAAAGAACATAATAGTTAACTCAGTTCTAACCTTCTATTTAGACTTTAAGTAACATGTACAACTCAACTACAAAAATTAGGAGGAGATATTAGAGCGTAAATATTTTACAGCTATTCCTATATTTTCAGTTATGTTGCTAACTCCTTCAGAAGCAGCAGCATCTTTAGAAATAGATTAAAAGCTATTGCTGATTTAAAGTAAACAAGATTGTAGAAAAATATAACCTAAAGCCCAAGCTCCTTTCAGCTTAGGCTTTAAGTTTTTATTTAATGAAAATTCTCCTGCGGGCTAAATCCTTATCTTTCGATCAGGGATAACGTCAAAACATTTGAACCGGACGGTTGACTTTCTTTTTTCTACCCTTCAGACCCTAACAAGTCAGATTTGATAAGTTTTATAGCGCTTAGAATTATCATCACTATAGTTACCGTTAGTGCCAGTAATATCCCAACTACATAGGATGCGTTCACTTGGCCTCTAATAACTAGGTCTATGTTGGAGTATGCAAGGGGCTGAATAAATCTAAAGATAGATGCATTTGATAAAGTGGAGTCGAACACAAAGTTTAGCATAAACACCCCTGTTACTAGACCTAGTGTTGAGGAAGTTGAATTGATAAAAATCGAGATTGCTTTTGTTGATGCTATGGTCATGATCAGCATTACCACAAATAACGAATATCCTAACGCTAGATATCGTCCAGTGGACACTATTTGATATTGCCCTAATCTTTCTCCGTTGCTGCTTAGTGATGTTAGCATTTCTGATGTAGCTATCGCCTGTGGATAATCTAGGTCTCCTATTCCATATATAGCTGTTATTACTATGAAAAATGTTAGTATTAAAACTCCTAATATCGCCGTTGTAAATATCATTATGCTTATTAGCTTTGACCAATAGATTTTGGCTCGGGAAAAGGGCTGGGTAAAGTATGTTTTGTAGCTTCCCTCTTCTATTTCTCCTAAATAGATATCCACCGCTAAAATAGCTATCAATGCTAGTAATATCAATGGTGTGTACCCTCTTAGGATAAAAAGCAAAAACTGAAAACCATTCACCTGATATGGTGATTGTTGAGGTTCTATGTTATTTTCCAACATATATTCATTTATCGCTATATTTTCTTTAAGCTGCTCCGGCAGCTGATTTCTATATCTCAAAACATCATTATCCATATAGTTATTTTCCGCAGCAAAAATTAAGTTATGATATTTTTGGTTTTGAATCTCTAACACTCTTTGCCATGACATTACACCAGGACTACGATAATAACTCTCTAACTGAGTTGATGTGGACGCTTCCGTTATTAAGAACTCTACTTCTTCTAAATCAATCTCTAACAAGTCAAGTTCTTCTGAATCTACTTCGATAGATTCTAATTCATCTTGCTCTATTTCCACAGAACCTGGATTTTCAGGATCAACACCTTCAAGACCCATCTCCTCTAACATGTCTAAGACCTGTAGCCTTCCCGTTGCTTCACGTGCTTGATCTCCCATATCTCTTTCTTTATCATACATATAGCTGTCATGTAAGTTTCCGTTGTATATTACTAACCCTAACAAGTAAGCTATAATTATTGCAACTATTATTTTGTTCTTGTTGTTTCCCCTAAATTTTGTCCATTCGCTTAGGATTAGTTTAATCATTTTCTTCACCATATACCTCTTTATAAACTGACTCTATATCCATTTCTGCTCTGTGTATGTCTAGCACCAAAATGTCATTTTTTATTAGTTTACATAGCAGCTCTGATAAAGAATCTTGGTCTTTGAAGGCAATTTTTACGCTGTCGGATATATACTCTACCTTTTCAGGGTCAGCTACAGATTCTACAAAGGGCTTGGCTTTTTCCACAGATGAAAGCTGTAATATATAGCTAAACCGTTCTTCAATAGCTTTAGGGGTTTCTATGATTTTTCCGTTGTTTATACAGATAATTCTATCGGCTAGCTTTTCTACCTCACCTAACTGATGGGAGGAAAACAGTATCGAGATGTCTTCTTTTTCTATTAGCTGCTCTAATGTGTTTCTTAAGCCTATTATGCCACCTGGGTCTAAACCATTTGTTGGCTCATCTAAAATGAGAAATTTAGGCTTGCTCAAAAGGGCTATTGCTAACCCTAATCTTTGCTTCATTCCCATGGAATATTGCGATACCTTAATGTCCAGCTTTTGCCCTAATTGAGTAAATTCTTCAATTTCTTCCACTCTTGTTTTTGATATATTTCTCATTTTTGCTATTAAATGAATATTTTGCCTACCAGTCATGTCTTGGTAAAGACCGGGGCTTTCAATTAGCGATGCTTGTTGTGCCAAGGCCTTTTCTTTTTCTTTTTGTACGTCAACGCCACATATTTCTATATGTCCACTTTCTGGTATTACCAGGTTACAAAGGCATTTCATGGTTGTAGATTTTCCTGCACCGTTTGGCCCTATAAAGCCAACTATTTCATTTTTGTTTACCTCAAAGGACACATCCTTTAGGATATGCCTTTTGCCGTAGCTTTTGTTTAGCTTTTCCACAACTACCACAACGTTTTTATTCATTTATAACACCACCTTAATGTTTTTATAAATCTTTCTTTTTAAAATACCATATGTTACCTAAAATAAGCATGGCTGTAGCGGTAACCAGCACTATGATAGCTAGTAGGGGAGTTGTGTTGTAGTTTCCGTTTAAGATGTTTACTGGGTTATTCATGGTAAAAGGACTTAGGTTTAGCTTCTCATCAACTATCCACCTTTGGCTTACCGCGATCCCTATAATGCTGATAACGGCGGCAGCGCTAAAGCCGATTATTTTGTTTTTGGTGACAGAGGATATGAGTATATTTAGGGCTACATAAAACACTGTGCACAGCACTAGCAAAGCTAAGGCCAAAAGCAAAAACTGATACAGCGGCATCAAGGTTAGCCTTTCGCTAATGTCACCACGTATTATCGAATATCCACTTATCCCCAAAGCTTGGTAATTACCCATTCTCTCAGCATCTCTTTCTAAATAGTTTGGTAATGGGTCGGCAGAGGTAAATCCACCTTCTAAATAGGTCACCGGGTATTTAAAGTTTTCAAATCCATCTGATAACCCCAAAAACAAAGAGATTACTAGAGCCGGTATCAGCAAAACAAAAAGCACATGCAAAATACTGGTAGTCAGTTTAGATAATAGATATTTTTTTCTGGAAAAAGGTTGGGTTAGTATCAGTTTTAAATTTCCACTTTTCCACTGGTCGTTGATGCTATCAAATACTAAAATAACAACAACAAAGACTAGAAGTATCGGCAGAATTTCTCTAAAATAGTGATACAAGAAAGTCATGCTGTCCATATGATATCTGCCGATAGGTTCAATGTCATTTATATGCAAATGATGGTATAACTGTCCATTTATCAAAAAGCCGTAAAGTGATGAACTATTAGTAGAATTATAAAGCTCAATCTCTTCATATGCTAAACCGCCACTTACCTCATCCCATACTTTCTTAATTTCTTGGTCCCACCATTCAGACCTAGGGTCATCTTCCCGTGGGTGACTGTATCTAGACATAAGTAACTCAGCAAAAGAATAAAGGCGGGTGTATTCATTATAATTCTCTGCTACATATGCTGCTTGTGCTTGATCATAGGTCTCCATCCATATATGCAAAGAATCTATAAGTATATCGTCGGGTACATTGGTATCTTGTTGACTATAACTATCAAGAAGTAGTTCAGGAAAATCTCTGAAACAAACATATCGGTAAGGTCTCCTCGCATCATCAGCTCTGTATTCTCCAATCATTTGGAAGGATATGATAAAGATTATGGCCATTAAAAACCATGTCTTAGGGTCTTTAAGCTTTCTCTTTAGTTCAAATTTTATATAACTCTTCATTTGTTCACCTCCTATTTGAGAATTTTGTCTTTACTATATATACGTATAATCCAAAAGCTTCACTATTTAAGTTCTAGTTACGTTTAGTCCAATAACGCCTATAAATCTTTCTTTTTAAAATACCATATGTTACCTAAAATAAGCAGGGCTGTTGCGGTGACCAGCACTATGATAGCCAGTAGTGGAGTTGTGTTGTAGTTTCCGTTTAAGATGTTTACTGGGTTGTTCATGGTAAAAGGACTTAGGTTTAGCTTTTCGTCGACTATCCATCTTTGACTTATACCTATTCCAGCGATACTAATTACTGCGGCGACACTAAAGCCGATTATTTTGTTTTTGGTTACAGAGGATATAAAAATATTTAGGGCCACATAAAACACTGTGCACAGCACTAGCAAAGCTAGAGCCAAAAGCAAAAACTGATACAGCGGCATCAAGGTTAGCCTTTCGCTAATGTTACCACGTATTAATGAATATCCACTTATCCCCAACGCTTGGTAATTACCCATTCTCTCAGCATCTCTTTCTAAATAGTTTGGTAATGGGTCGGCAGAGGTAAATCCACCTTCTAAATAAGTTACCGGGTATTTGAAGTTTTCAAATCCATCTGATAACCCCAAAAATAAAGAGATTACTAGAGCTGGTATCAGCAAAACAAAAAGCACATGCAAAATACTGATAGTCAGTTTAGATAATAGATATTTTTTTCTGGAAAAAGGTTGGGTAAGTATCAGTTTTAAGTTTCCATTTTTCCACTGGTCGTTTACGCTATCAAATACTAAAATAACTATGACAAAAGCTAAAAGCATCGGTACAATTTCCCTAAAATAGTGGTACAAAAAGGTCATGCTGTCCACATGATATCTGCCGATAGGTTCAATATCATTTATATGCAAGTGATGATATAACTGCCCACTTATTAGAAAGGTATAACTTGCTGAGCTTCTATTTGGATTATAAAACTCAATTTCTTCATATGATATACCTCCGCTTACGTCATCCCATACTTTTTTAATTTCTTTGTCCCACCACTCAGATCTAGGATCATCTTCCCATGGTGGGCTGTATCTGGCTAAAAGTAACTCAGCAAAAGAGTAAAGGCGGGTATATTCATTATAATCCTCTGCTAAATATGCTGCTTGAGCTTGATCGTATGTTTTCATCCATGTATGCAAAGAATCAATAGCTGCGTCCGGAATATCCCAGTCAAATTGACTATAGGTATCAAGGTGTATTTCAGGAACATTGCGCATATTGATAAATCTATAGGGTCTCCTTGCATCATCAGCTCTGTATTCTCCAATCATTTGGAAAGATATAACAAAAATTATTAGCATTAAAAACCATGTCTTAGGGTCTTTAAGCTTTCTCTTTAGTTCAAATGTTATATAACTTCCCATTAACCCACCTCCATTTATTTTAAAAAATTACATTTCACTTATATAGACGTAGAATATTTGAAAAGGTTTCACTTTTTGAATTATTTTTTATAAATTTAAAAATATTTTTAAACTTTTTTTCTCAACAGGGTCAATTGCCAACTTCGTCACGTGGGATATAAAAAAATTAAAAAGGACTGCCCAAACTGCCATGCTGATAGATAACAATTTCTTAACAAATTGTTATCTAAAATAGCGTCATGATACCCATTAGACGATTACTTATATTAATTTATCTCAAGAATATCCTCTAAAACCTTATCACTATAACGATGGAAAAAACACAGTATTTGGGGTAAGCCATAGGTAGGGAATAAATTTACAATTTCCAATTTACAATTAAGTCAATGTCTCTACGCCCCAATGTAAGGGTGGATCTCTGTGTCACCCTGACCCAAACAGAAAGAAACAGCAGACAGGAGGCGGAAATTAACATATCTATATTGACAGTAAAAAACGGCGCTCTCCCCAAAGAGGGTAGGAGGCGACCTCTGTGTCGCCCTGTCCTACATTCCTATAAATCTAACCTTAAAGCAGAGCCAGTTTATGTCAAGCATTTGCAATTTTTGGTTTTCGTGTATAGAATATAATAAAAAAATTTTCGGTAGTGATTTTTGTAAGTGTGAGCTGGCTAAGGGTATAGTTTTAGAATAGTTCTTAATAATGTTACTATATGTTTAGCGGTGGGTACTGTCGAATCTGCTTAATTCGGTGTAGTTTTCTTAAATCTGTCATTCTTAACGTAGTGAAGAATCTATGGGCTTATATTTTATAGAATAAGTAGTTGCTTATTTAGGCTACTATTTAAAAGGGGAGATAGTATGTATTATGTTTACATGGCTACTAATTGGAATAATAGAGTCTTGTACACAGGTGTCACTAACAATTTAGAGCGTCGTATTTATGAGCATAAAAATAAATTGGCAAAAGGCTTTACACAAAAGTACAATGTGAATAAGTTAGTTTATTATGAATCTACTTCCGATGCTAATTCTGCTATAGCAAGGGAAAAAGAAATTAAAAACTGGACACGACAAAAGAAAAATGAACTAATTGCAAGTGTAAACCCTAAGTGGAAGGATTTAAGTAGTTTGAGAGGTGGGAAGTAAGATGTGAGTAGTGAAAATAGAAAGCTAAATTGTTCGGTCAGGACATGGTTAACAAAAATGGTCCAACACATGGTTAACAAATCATATAAAATGTTAGGTGAAAATTCATAAGGAGGTTTCACCTAATGCCATGGGAGGAGAAAAGTAAAGTGGATCAAAGAGAAGAGTTTGTTAACCGTGCACTAACCGAAAAAATATCTTTTACAGACCTATGTGCTGAATATGGCATAAGTAGAAATACAGGTTACAAGTGGAAACACAGGTATGAACAATATGGGCTTCAAGGATTAAGGGACCTAAGTAAAAGGCCCAAGGAGAGCCCCCAAAAGTTATCAGAAGACTGCATTATAAAAATACTAAATATTAAACATGCTCACCCCTCCTGGGGAGCCCGTAAGATACAAAAGATTTTCGAAAAAAATTATCCTTTTGAAAGCGTACCTTCTGAAAGTAGCATAAAAAGAATTTTTGAAAAAGCTGGGTTAGTTAAAAAAAGAAGAGTTAAAAGAGCTGATACTAACCAAGATGCGCTTAGGCAGCTTATCCAGCCTGAAAAACCTAACGATGTTTGGTCGGTCGACTTTAAAGGTTGGTGGTACTCCACTGATAACAAAAAATGTGACCCCTTAACTATCAGAGACGACGATAGTAGATACCTTCTTGCGACACGATTATTGCAAAGACAAGCCACAGAACCTGTAAAAGAAGTGTTTGAAGAGGTATTTAAAAAGTATGGCCTTCCAAAAACCATTAGAAGTGATAACGGCACACCTTTTGCGCATAGAGGGAGTTTATTAGGACTAACTAGGTTATCAGCTTGGTGGATGTCACTGGGAATTATTCCAGATAGGACAGAAGTTGCCAAGCCTCAGCAAAATGGCGGTCACGAAAGAATGCACAGAGATCTAAAAGCTGAGGTCCAAAAAATTAATAACAGTACTTATTCCCACAACCAAAAGATAGTTGAAGAATGGAGAAGAGAGTTTAATCATGTAAGGCCTCATGAGGCACTAGACTATCAAACGCCAAGTGATAGGTACACGCCATCTGAAATTAAATATAATGGCAATGTGGATGAGATTATTTATCCGGTCAGTTTTGAGCGAAGGAAGGTAAATTCAAACGGTGCAGTGAAAATCAAATCCATAGAAATAACATTAAGTTATGCGTTATATGGCTATCACGTTGGCTTGAGTCAAAAAGATGAACATAACAGACTAAATGTTTGGTTTAACAGATTTTTATTAGGTGAAATTGACTTGCAAACCTATAAGTTTTACACTATTCAAAATGAAGAAAATAACAAGAAGTGTTAACCATGTCCTGAACCAAAAGTGTTAATCATGTCTTGAACCTGTACCGAATGCTTAGATTCTTAGTCCTTTTCTGTACGTTTCCTGGGCCTTTGCGCCCTTGTGGGCTAGACCCTTCGGCAAGCTCAGGGTGACAATTCCTTTAAAGCTTTTGTTCCCACAGGGTTTTTTGACCCCACAAGGATGCTTAGAAGTGCCTAGATTCGAGGCGCAAAAAAACGCCCAGGGCGGGCGCGTATAAGTAATACGTAACCGGTCTGGGCGTTTGTTTGCAACGAAGAAGATGGGTGCTTATAAGCGGCCTAGCTCTCTTAGCCTAGGAATTGCTCCATATCTTCTTCAACAGTCGAAATAGGATTGATACCGAATTTCTCTACTAGAACGTTTGCTACATTTGGTGATAAAAATGCTGGTAGTGTTGGCCCTAGTTTGATGTTTTTCACGCCTAGGTGTAGAAGAGCTAGTAGTACGATTACTGCTTTTTGCTCGTACCAGGCGATGTTGTAGGAAATTGGTAGGTCGTTGATGTCATTTAGTTCGAATACTTCTTTAAGTTTTAGGGCGATTACTGCTAGTGAGTAAGAGTCGTTACATTGACCAGCATCTAGTACTCTTGGAATGCCGCCGATGTCGCCTAGGTCTAGCTTGTTGTATTTGTATTTTGCACAACCAGCAGTTAAGATTACTGTGTCTTGTGGAAGCTCTTTGGCAAAGTCTGTGTAGTAGTTTCTGCTTTTCATTCTTCCATCACAACCAGCCATTACAAAGAATTGCTTGATTGCTCCTGATTTTACAGCGTCTACAACTTTGTCAGCTAGCTGCATAACTTGGTTATGAGCAAACCCACCTACGATTTTACCGTTTTCGATTTCTGTTGGAGCTGGTAGTCTTTTAGCGTGCTCGATGATTTCTGTGAAGTCTTTAGTTTTACCATCTTTACGATCTTCAAAGTGCTTAAATCCTGGGTAGCCAGTAGCACCTGTAGTGTAGATTCTGTCAGCATAGTCTGCAGATGGAGGTACTATACAGTTTGTTGTAAATAGCACTGGTCCGTTGAAGCTTTTGAATTCTTCCTTTTGCTTCCACCATGCATTTCCGTAGTTACCAACAAAGTGATCATACTTTTTAAATGCTGGGTAGTAGTTAGCAGGTAGCATCTCGGAGTGAGTATATACGTCTACTCCTGTACCTTCTGTTTGCTCTAGAAGTTCTTCAAAATCTTTAAGGTCGTGACCACTTACTAGGATAGCAGGGTTATTGCGAACACCGATGTTAACCTCTGTGATTTCTGGGTTACCATATTTAGAGGTGTTAGCTTGATCTAGTAGTGCCATTACGTCTACACCGTATTTACCGGTTTCTAAAGTTAGGGCTATTAAATCGTCAGCGCTTAGAGTTTCATCTTCAATTGCTACTAGTGCTTTTTCTATGAATGCAGAAATTTCTTCGCTGCGATGACCTAGATTGTCAGCATGCTCAGCGTATGCCGCCATACCTTTAAGACCAAATAAAATTAGAGATCTTAAGCTTCTTACGTCTTCGTTTTCTGTAGCTAGAATACCTACTTCTGGTTGAGCAGCTTTTTGTGCAAATTCACTTCTACTGCCAATCCATGTAGCAAAATCTTTGTAGTTTTTGTCTTCTAGCTTACCTTCTTTTTGTAGAGTTTCTTTGATAGCGTCTCTTTCCGTGATAACTTTTTCGATTCTTTTAGAGATTGACTCATCGTCGAAGTTAGCATTTGTAATTGTAGTAAATAGAGAATCCATTACTATTCTGTCTGTTTCTGGACGGTTTAGGCCTGCTTTCCTAGCTTGCTGATTGTATTCAGCTACACCTTTAAGCACGTGGATTAGTAAATCTTGCAGGTTTGAAACTTCGCTTGACTTACCACAAACGCCAGCTACATCACAGCCAGTACCTTTGGCAGCCTCTTGACATTGGTGACAAAACATCTTTTGACTCATTTTTTGAATTCCTCCTTTATTTTGATTATCACTAAAAAACTGTTTAAGTTTTGATAGCATTTTGTGTACCTCCTGTTTGTTGATTACAATTCCAATTATATAGAAAGTTATGGATTATTTCCGTGACATAGGTCACGAAAAAAGCAAGCAGTTAATTTTTTTCAATTAACTGCTTGCTTTTTTCGATAATGTTAACAATATAAGTAAATCAGAAGCTCATAAAGGAATTTATAATATTAAGAGCACAGTATGCCGCTACATATTTCCCTCGCTAAGGTAGGGAGGTACACCATAAAGAGAGCATACCATTTATTATTTTTTATTCACCTACTCCACAATATTTTTATAAGATATTTCATTGTACACATGAATTACTGTCATCATTGACAATGGGATAGTAAAAAATAGTCCGATACCTAAAAGCAGCGCCCCCCCAAGATTAACAAAAAATAAAATTATAATAAAAGCAAAGAGTTTAAAACCACACCCGTTAGTTGCTTTCCAACTTTTAGATAATGACTCTAATATTCCAGCACCTTCGTCTACTATATAATATGAGTAGAAAAAAAATTTTACAAATACAACAAAACCAGGAACAAATAAAAAAACAAAGCCAATAAAAGTAGATAACAAATATACAGATGATGCTATTATATAAACACCTAGATAATTAAAAACTTTAAACAGTTCAGCGATTTTGACATCACTTTCATTAGAGTTATATATTTTTAGCGATATATTTATAAATCCTAAGGTTAGCATTGTTCCTATTAAAAATTGGATTAAAATAGCCGATTCGTTTAAAAAAATATACAAGGATAACTCTATAAGAAAAATTATAAGCACTGCAGAAATTAAAAGCCCTATATTTTCTACAGTCTTTCTATACCCAACACTAAAAGCTTCTTTTATGGAAAAATCCCCCACCAGCTTCACCTCTTTATACTAATATATGTAATTTTTTATGTTCTAGTATAGTTACTTTCAAGATATATAATAAAAATCCTGCTTTTTAGTTGAGTTATTTTAATTTCCCATATTCATTCCTTACTCTACTAGCACAAAGCTTTGTTGCTTAGTTGAGTATTCTAACTCTGCAAAGTTCTTAGCAAAAATAAATTCTCTGTATATTTGACATTGAATAAGATACTTCTATTAATAGAGATTAACATGTCAAATGCGTTGACATCTATTGTTGGGACGAAACAGTAGTCGCCCCATGTCTAGTCAAAGGGAACACTACCAGCCGGGTTAAAATTGTCAATTGTGCATTGTAAATTGTAAATTCGCCTTTGAATTTCCCTGTCTACTGCATTTGAAGCAAAACCTACTAAAATATGTCTCTATTTTTAGATATTAGCTATATGCTAAGCTACGGCGTGTAAACCTAGTTAGATAGAAGATGGTTGGATTGTTGGATAGGGAAAGCACATTAAAGGAAAACTTATTTAAATTGGGTAGCCATGTAGCACGGGGCGACACTGAGGTCGCCCCCTAGCTTCTTTGATGGGTGGATTCGTGTCTTATGTTCGTTGTGTGGGTCCTGGGCCCTTGTGGGCTAGACCCTTCGGCAGGCTCAGGGTGACGTTGGAGATTTTCTGCGAGGCGTTTACTATAGCCAATTACGGTTTTGCACCTACACAGAGATCACCACCCTCTGAGAGAAAAACATGTATAATTGTCCAAATGGGTTAAAATTGTCAATTGTCCATTGTAAATTGTAAATTCGCCTTTGAATTTCCCTGTCTACTGCCTTTGAAGCAAAACCTACTAAAATATGTCTCTATTTTAGATATTAGCTATATGCTAAGCTACGGCGTGTAAACCTAGTTAGATAGAAGATGGTTGGATTGTTGGATAGGAAAAGTACATTAAAGGAAAACGTATTTAAATTGGTTAGCCATGTAGGACGGGGCGACACTGAGGTCGCCCCCTACCCTCTTTGTGGGATGGTTTCGTGTCTTATGTTCGTTGTGTGGGTCCTGCGCCCTTGTGGGCTAGACCCTTCGGCAGGCTCAGGGTGACGTTGGAGATTTTCTGCGAGGCGTTTACTATAGCCAATTACGGTTTTGCACCTACACAGAGATCACCACCCTCTGAGAGAAAAACATGTATAATTGTCCAAATGGGTTAAAATTGTCAATTGTCCATTGTAAATTGTAAATTCGCCTTTGAATTTTCCTGTCCGCTGTCCAACTAACCAACTGTCAAACTGCTCTTAAGCTCTAAACCTCTCCTTGCTGTACTCTGCGGATTAGGTCTTGCATTTTCTTTTCTATGGTGTCTCTTGTTTTTCTAAATTCTTCTATCGGCTTTCCTACAGGGTCTTCTAAGCCCCAATCTTCTTTGTAATCATGTGGCAAGAATGGGCACTGTACGTTGCAGCCCATGGTGATGATTATGTCTAGCTTGTTTGGTATATCTTTAAGAAGCTTTGGTTTTTGACCTGCTATGTCAACCCCTACTTCTTTCATTACTTCCACTGCATTAGGGTTTACCTCTACTGCTGGCTCTGTGCCAGCACTGTAGACTTCAAAGACATTTTTACCTAGTTTTTTTGCAAAACCTTCTGCCATTTGACTTCTGCATGAATTACCTACACAGATGAAACCTATTGATTTTTTCACAGTTAACAGCTCCTTATTAAATATGGTTTATCCCTCTTGGATTTCAGCTGGGAACCAATGACGGGTTTTGTTAGCTATTTTAACTAAGGCGAGCATGACCGGAACTTCCACTAGAACTCCAACTACAGTAGCCGTTACCGCAGGTGACCGAAGTCCAAAAACAGAAATTGCTACAGCTACAGCTAGTTCAAAGAAGTTACTAGCTCCAATCATTGCAGCTGGCGAAGCTACATTGTGTGGTAACTTCCATGCTTTTGCCCAACCATATGCAATGGTAAAGATAAAAAAAGTTTGTATAATTAACGGAATAGCAATTAACACAATGTGTATTGGGTTGTTTATAATTACATCACCTTGAAAGGTGAAAATTAAAATTAGAGTAAGTAACAACCCTATCATAGTTATACCATCAAATTTCTTTAAAAAAACATTCTCAAAGTACTCTTCACCCTTATGTTTAATGATTAAGTTTCTGGATATAAAACCTGCAATTAGTGGAATGACGATAAATAAGAATACCGATAAAAAGACTGTTCCATATGGTACAGTCAAATCTGAAACTCCAAGAAGTAGAACTATAATCGGAGCAAAGGCCACTAATAAAATAATATTGTTGACGGAAACTTGAACTAATGTGTATGCTGGATTTCCTTTAGTTAGATGACTCCAGACAAATACCATAGCAGTACACGGTGCTGCTCCTAAAATAACTGCTCCTGCAAAATAAGCTTCAGCTATTTCTGGTTCTATAAGGTTTCTAAATATTACATAAAAAAACAACCATGCGAAAAAAGCCATAGTAAAAGGCTTTATAAGCCAGTTAACTGTACATGTCAATGTTAATCCTTTAGGCATTTTTAGTGCCTGAACAATGCTTGTAAAGTCAATCTTCAACATCATCGGATAAATCATCATCCAAATTAGTATGGCTATAGGCAGTGAAATTTCATAGTATGTGAATTTATCTAAAGTTTCAGGAACTTGTGGTAAATAATATCCAATAGCAACACCAATAACTATACATGCTGCAACCCATATAGTTAGATTTCTTTCGAAAAAACCCATGCCTCCTGTTTGCTTTTCGTTTACCATAAGTAAGACCTCCTAAATTTTTTGTAACCCACCTAGCAATCGGTGGATTTTTTAACTTCTTCTAAGCGCTTTTTATCTTCTGCATATATACCTTCGTTTAGCTGTTTACATACCTCTTGCCAAAGGCTATTGTATTTGCTCAAAAAATCATTACTAATGTAGTAATAGACCCACTGAGCTTTTCTCTCAGATGAAATTATTCCTACGGTTTTTAATCTGTTTAAGTGACGGGATGCATTTGACTGGCTTATTTCAAGTATCTCTTCTATTTCACATACACAAAGCTTTTCTTGGCTAAAAAGCATAGCCATTCTAAGCCTAGTTTCATCTCCTAAAGCTTTAAAAACCTCTACCATTTCTCCACCACCTTATCCGCATATTCGTTTATACTCATATAATAATTTATAATAGTTCACCTGTCAATAAATACATTGATCTGTAATAATTTATTTACAATAACAGTTTGCCCCACTAACTTAAAAAACATTTTTACAGTATAAAAAATCAACTTCTTTTGAAAAACGTTATTGACAAAGTTATTTTATTTTGATATTCTATTAACAATTTGCAAAGGTCTTTTAAACTGGTCCCGTGAGGCTAGTAAGGATGCGTATAGATTTTGTACATAAAATCACCACCATAACCACAGGATATCTGTGTCGTCGTGGTGGCCAATCCTTGCTGTCATAAAACGGCAAGGATTTTTTTATACGCCTTTTTGACCTCTTGTTAAAAAAAGGAGGAATTTTTATGCCACTGAATAAAACACTTAAGAAAGTTATGGTTATAGGGTCTGGCCCTATTATTATCGGTCAAGCTGCTGAGTTTGACTATGCAGGCACTCAGGCTTGCCTTGCTCTAAAGGAAGAAGGTATCGAGGTGGTTTTGGTAAATAACAACCCAGCAACAATAATGACCGACCCAGGTATCGCAGATCATATTTATATGGAGCCGTTGACTACAGACTTTATTAAAAAGGTTATCCGCAAGGAAAAGCCTGATGGTCTCCTTCCTACCTTGGGCGGTCAGGTAGGTCTAAATCTAGCAGTGGAACTTGCAGAGGAAGGTTTTTTGCAAGCTGAGGATGTAAGGCTTTTGGGGACATCAGTTGAGGCTATCCAAAAGGCAGAAGATCGAGATCTATTTAACCAGTTGCTAAATAGTATCGGCGAGCCCATTGCCAAAAGTGAGGTTGTGGGGTCGGTAGATGATGCGGTTTCTTTTGCTGAGTCTGTTGGTTACCCATTAATTATCCGCCCAGCTTATACCATGGGTGGTACCGGCGGTGGCATTGCATCTAACAAAGACGAGCTTTGCGAAATTACCCGTATGGGTCTAAAAAGCAGTCGAGTTAACGAGGTTTTGGTGGAGAAAAGTGTGGCTGGTTGGAAGGAAATTGAGTTTGAAGTTATGCGTGATGCCAATGATACTTGCATAGCTATATGTGATATGGAAAATGTAGACCCTGTTGGCATTCATACTGGCGACAGTATTGTTGCTGCTCCTAATCAGACTTTAACAAAAGAAGAATATGAAATGTTACGCTCCTCCTCCCTAAAGATTATCAGCGCCCTTGGTGTGGAAGGTGGGTGTAATGTTCAGTTTGCTTTAGATCCTAATAGCATGGACTATATTGTCATTGAGGTTAACCCTAGAGTTAGCCGTTCTAGCGCCTTAGCTTCTAAAGCTACAGGATTTCCCATCGCTCGAATATCTTCTAAAATAGCTGTTGGACTTCATTTAGATGAAATACCAAACCCTATTACCGGCTTTGGCCATGCAGCTATGGAGCCTAGCTTGGATTATGTGGTTATTAAAATACCTCGCTGGCCTTTTGATAAGTTTGGGTTAGCCGATCGAACCTTGGGAACTCAAATGAAAGCTACAGGAGAAATTATGTCTTTAGATAGAAGTTTTGAAGGTGCGCTGATGAAGGGTGTGCGCTCGTTGGAGCTAACCCGAAACAGCCTAGTTATGGAAGATATTCTAAAGCTATCAGAAGATGAAATCATAGAGCAAATTGCGCTTAAAGACGACAATCGAATTTTTTATATAGCTACCGCTTTAGCTAAAGGAGTAAAGCCTGCTAGAATCAATGAGTTAACTGGTATGGATATGTTCTTTCTATCAAAAATATTATCTATCGTGCAAATTGAAAATCAGTTAAAGAAAAAGAGCATTACTACTTTGTCCGATGATTTACTTATAAAAGCAAAACAGATAAACATTCCAGATGCTCAAATAGCGGTTTTGTTAGGCGTAAGTGAGCAGGACGTTCGAAATTATAGAAAAGAAAAATCAATTCTGCCGGCCTATCATATGGTGGATACATGTTCAGGAGATGCTAAGGCGTTGGCCCCTTATTTTTATGGAAGTTATGAGGGAACAAATAAGGTAAGTCCCTCTAGCAGAAGAAAAGTGTTGATACTAGGTTCTGGCCCTATACGTATAGGACAGGGAGTAGAATTTGACTATTGTACAGTCCATTCTATATGGGCTTTGAAGAAAATGGGAATTGAGTCTATTGTGATTAACAACAACCCCGAAACTGTTAGTACAGACTTTAACACTTCTGACCGTTTGTATTTTGACCCCCTAACTTTGGAGGATGTATTAAATGTCATAGAAATAGAGCAGCCCGAAGGAGTCATTGTTCAGTTTGGTGGCCAAACTGCCATAAACCTTGCCAAGGGTTTAGAAGCTGAGGGTGTAAACGTTATAGGAACTTCCGTAGATAGCATCGATGCTGCTGAGGATAGAGACAGGTGCAATAAACTAGTTGAAGAGCTGGGGATTCCCATGCCACTAGGCAAAACTGCCCGCTCAGAAAAAGAAGCCTTGACGTTAGCAGGTGAGCTTGGATTTCCTTTGGTTGTACGCCCCTCTTATGTAATAGGAGGACGGGATATGGAGATTCTCAACTCCTTCGAGGAGTTAGAAGAGTATATCACAAATGCCACTATGATTTCAGCTAAACACCCCGTACTATTAGATAAATACTTGCAGGGGATGGAGGTTGAAATTGATGCGATTTCCGATGGAACTGAAATATTAGTTCCTGGGATTATGGAGCATGTTGAACGGGCTGGAGTTCATTCCGGAGATAGTATTGCAGTTACTCCCCCTATAAATCTAAATAACCATATGAAGCAAACGGTGTTAGGTTATACCAAGAGGTTAGCAAAAGCTCTAAAAATAAAAGGTATGATTAACCTTCAGTTCGTCATCCAGAACAATTGCGTGTACCTAATTGAAGTAAATCCTCGATCAAGTCGTACTGTCCCTTTTCTCAGCAAGGTAACAAAAACTCCTATGGTTCAGATTGCCACCGAAGCTGCTATGGGCAAAACTTTATGGGAGCAAGGTGTTAGGTGTGATTTCATGCCAAGATCTGATATGTATGCAGTTAAAGTACCGGTGTTTTCTTTTTCAAAACTTATTGAGGTAGAAACATCCCTAGGACCGGAGATGAAATCTACAGGGGAGACTATAGGTTTGGATGAATCTTATCCTAAAGCTCTTTATAAGGGACTAGTTTCCTCTGGTTTAGCTATTCCTGCCGACGGCAACATCCTGGTAACTATTGCCGATAAAGATAAAGACGAGGCTATTCCTGTAATTAGGGAATTATGGGAACTTGGTTATTCTATCTTTGCAACTGAAGGGACAGCTAATGCTTTAAAGAGGGCAGGCGTTTTAGTCACCCAGGTATCGAAAATTAATGAAAAATCCCCTAATCTTTTAGACTTGATACAGCAGGAGAAAATCCATTTAGTTATAAATACACCAGCTAAAGGTAAGCAGCCTAAAAGAGATGGTTTTAGAATACGTAGAGCTGCTGTGGAGTCTGGAGTTCATTGTGTAACTTCTATGGATACGGCAAGAGCAGTGCTGGAGGTACTAAAAACCATTTCCTATAAATTAACAAATCTATAAGAAAACTAAAAAATAACCTCCTTGGCTGATTAAATTCAGCGGAGGTTATTTTTTTAATAAATTTCATTTACTTTATATCCTTTTTGGCTCAAATGGTCAACTATACTATTTTCACCTACTAGGTGCATGGACCCCACTACGATAAAATAGTTTTGACCGCTATCTTCTTCTAGAATTTGGTGCAGAGTTTCTGCCATTTTTTTATCTCTTTCATCTAACATAGCTCGGTGATGCATTTCTAATGAAGGGGTTGGAGCTTGCTCTAATGCTTTTTCTCGCATTTCTGTAAAGGCATCGCTATTTCCTTGACGCCAAAAGGTTATAAGTTCATCCATCTGATCTTTTGTATTTTTTATATTCTCAAGGGTTTCTTCAAAATAGATTACCTGGGATTCTTCAGATAAAAGCTCGTAAGTAGCTATTTGATCTACCACCGTTTCTAGTCCTATAATTTCTTTATCTTGCCCTTTATTGATGAAATATTCTTCTACTCCATAGTTGGAAGAATACCCTGCTTCATCTACTGCGATATTTGATAAAGTCATACTTATGTACCATGGCTTAAATTGATTCAAAACCTCAGGTTGAACACCAGTTATATCTGAAGCTTTGTAAAATTTCTCATCATCAATGAGATCTGTTGCTAAGGTGCCATCATGAAATTTGGCATAGTACAAAACTTGCTCTGCAATATCCCTTTCATCTAGTTCCTTAGGATTTAGTTCCATACCTAGAACTTGTGCTTGTTCAAAAGCTTTTTCCACTTCACTATCTAAAGGATACATTTCTTCTTTTCCTACGTGAACTGAGCCAAATAAGTACATAGTTGTATTTTTAGATTCTATTTCATAGAATAAACCTTTAGATGCTTCTTCTGGAATACATGAAACCAGTAAAAGTAAAGATAAAATTGTTATTAAAGTCAGAGTTCTAACCAAATTTTTATTCAATATTTCTCCTCCTTTATTTTTTAAATACTTTATTATAATAAGTATTAACAGAAGAAAATATTCATAGAAACTTCCCACAGCTTACTTTAGATACAAAAGAGGTCTGCTGACAATTTTGTCAGCAGACCTCTTTCTTCTTATACTTCTACCTCTTCTTCATTTGATGTTGCAAATACCACATCTTGGCATCCTGGACAAAGTATTTCTAAATCTTCATCGGCCAGTTCATCTTCATCAACGTGAAAAGCTTCTCCACAACTAGGACATTCTACTTCTATATCATCTTCGGTTAATTCATATTCTGAAACTTGGTCTATTCCTTCTCCATCATAATCATCAACCAATTCGTCTTCATAAATCTCGTCTGCACCGATAAAGTCAGCTTCAAGCTCTGCTAAATCATGGTCAACAGCTTCTACATATTCTTCAAGCTCTCCTTGACCTATATATAAGTCCTCAATATCTTCAGACATATCCCCTAGTACATCTAAAACCTTTTCTAGTATTTTCCCTTCATTGGAACTATGATCCAACTTCATTCCTTCCGCCAAACCTTTAATATATGCTATTTTTTCTTTTAAGTCAGTCATTATTCATTCCTCCTTTAAAATTTTATATACTACCAATTAAGTTACCCAAAAATATAAACTTTATTTAAAAAATTAAGCTCTTTCTATATATGCCCCAGTTCTAGTATCAATTTTTAATTTATCACCTTCGTTTACGAAAAATGGGACATTAACTATCAAGCCAGTTTGCATAGTAGCAGGTTTAGAACCTCCTGAAGCAGTATCACCTTTAATCCCTGGTTCTGTCTCCCTCACCTCTAAAATTACGAAATTGGGTAAATCAACACCTATAGGTTTATCTTTATAAATTAGCACTGTTATGTTCATATTTTCAATTAAATATTTTGTTGCATCACCTAGGTAATCCTTAGATAAAGTTAATTGTTCGTAGGTTTGGGTATCCATGAAAATATAGTCTTCATCGGAAGCATATAAGAACTGCATCTCAGTACGCTCGATATGTGCTTTTCCTACTTTTTCTTTAGGATTAAACGTTTTTTCCATTATAGCACCAGTTTCAACATTCTTTAGTTTTGTTCTTACAAATGCTGCCCCCTTTCCTGGCTTAACATGCTGAAAATCTACAACTGTATATATTGATCCTTCATACTCTATTGTCAGTCCTGTTTTAAAGTCGTTTGGTGAAATCATTTCCTTTGTTCCTCCTTAGGGTTAAGTTATTTCTATAAATTCTTTTGTAGCTTTTGTTAAGTTTTTATTCCCATCTTCAGTGATAACCAGCATATCTTCAATTCTAACTCCGCCATACTCAGGTATATAAATACCCGGCTCTACTGTAACTACATTACCTGTTTTTAAGATATCTTCGCTATTTGGAGATACTCTAGGATTTTCGTGCACTACCATTCCAATTCCATGTCCAAGTCCATGCCCAAACTTATCACCATAACCAGCTTCAGTAATGATATGCCTTGCGAAGTCATCTGCTTTTTTTCCACTTACTCCTGATTTAATATTTTCTATAGCTGCTAGCTGAGCTTTAAGAGCTGTATCATAAATTTTCTTTTGTTTATCGGTTGCTTTGCCTAACACCACTGTTCTACTTATATCTGAACAGTATCCATTAAAGACGCAACCAAAGTCCATTTTTACAAAATCACCTTGCTCCAAAACTTTATCAGAAGCTATGCCGTGGGGTAGTGCTGACCTATGACCCGATGCAACTATTGTGTCAAAAGCTAAGCCACTAGCTCCTTTTTTCCTCATAAAAAACTCTAGTTCTAAAGCCACGTCAATTTCTTTAATTCCCGGCTTTAAAAACCCTAGAATATGCTCAAAAGCAGATACAGCAATATCTATAGATTTTTCCATTTTTTCAATTTCTGTCTTATCCTTAACTTTCCTTATTTCTTCAACTAAAGGACCAGAGGGAACTAATTCAACACCTTTAAAAGTCTCTTTATACCTTTGATACACATGGTAGGTAGAAAATTGCTCCTCAAACCCAATTTTGTTGACATCAGCATTTTTTATATACTCAAAAATTTCTTCTAATGGCTGAAAACCATGTTTGATGATTTCAAAGTTTTCAATTTGCTCTTTAGCCTGCTCTACATACCTAAAGTCTGTAAAAAAGTAGTCTTTTTGCTGGGTAAGCAAAACATAGCCACTACTGCCAGTAAAGCCAGTTATGTATTGACGATTTTGTGGCTGGGTTATTAACATGGAATCTAAATCTTTTTCTTTCATAGCTTTTTTAAGTTCCGCAGTTCTATAGTAAGACATGGAATCTACCTCCTCAATTTTATGAATAATTGCTTGCAAAGCCAAAATATAACTTTGATATCCAAACCCTGAAATTTGTTTATAGCAGTGATTAGCAATTACAGATTTACGCCTAAAGTCTTCACGACTTTTAATATCTGATAGGTGAACTTCTATAACAGGGACAGTGACCAGCTCCACCGCATCGGCTATGGCATAAGAATAGTGGGTATAAGCACCAGGATTTATGATAATTCCGTTATAACTCTGAAACTTATGCAAATAATCAATTATTTCTCCCTCATAATTTGATTGTATTATATCAACCTGAATATTATTTTTTATGCACCAATCTTTTATAATGTTGTTTATTTCCTCAAGGGACTTTTTTCCGTAAATTTCCTGGGGTCGTTTTTCTAACATGTTAAGATTTGGGCCGTGAATAACTAAAAATCTCATAATACAATCCCACCATTTACTTTTATTTTTTACTTAATCAAGAAGATTTACCCACTTCTATATATTTTATTTCAAGACTATGGCACAATATCCCTTCTTTTTTATTAAAAATTTGGTAATTGTGGGGTGAAACCTTTAAAGGTTTAGTTGGATAGAAGATGGTTGGGTTGTTGGATAGGAAAAGCGTAAGTCTTTAATGGTAATGCCCACGGATTTTGAAATTAGCTACATGCTGGGTCGGTAGTGATAGGTAATAAGAAGTCTGAGATTGGATTCCGTTACCATATCTTAATTGTTCATTGTAAATTGTAAATTCGCCTTTGGACTTTCTCCTATCTGCTATAAATGGGCCCTAAAAGAAAAACTCATTTAATACCAAAAGTCCAAATGCAATTGGCCACTGTGAAACGAGCGGTTTTGGAACTGGCTGGTGCTTATCTGCTGGGCGGTAGTGGTGATAGGTATTAGTAGGCCAGAGGTTGGTAAAGGTATCCTCTCGAAGAGGTAATGGGCGGTCTTTTTGCCGACCACATCAGTAAATGGATGCTAATTGGGGAGTGGATTTTAATCTCCAATCAAGGGTGGACACAGAGATCCCCCTACAGTTAGGCATGGGAGATTGGAAAGTGGGGACAGGTAGTTGGCATTTCTGTCCGTTTTGTGGGTCCTGCGCCCTTATGAGATGGTTCCTTCAGCAAACTCAGGATTGACGATCGGTGGTGGATTGGGGCATTTTAGGCCTTGATTTTAACTGTCAATTGTCCATTGTAAATTCCCCTTTTATTCATATCATATATAAAAAGGACCACCATTGAAAGTGTAGTCCTTTGTTTTTAAGCTGTTTTTTTAATCTGTGGTTGGGTGTATTGTATGTTTTTAAAGGTTGATTTGTACCATAGCATTCCTACTGTGCAGAAGGTGAAGTCTGATAGTCCTAGGGATAGCCATATTCCAGTTGGGCCAAGGTCTGTATGTCTTGTTAATAAAAACGATAGGGGGACTCCCACAAAAACCACCCTTATAAGCCCAATTACTAAGCCTGGCACAGCCTTGCCTAGACCTTGGAATGCATGGGCTGATATAAATCCACTTGCTAAAAATGGATAAAATACCGGTAATATCCTTAAGTAGCTTGTGGTATATTCTATTACCTTTGGGTTATCGGAGAATATTCTAATAAAAAAGCCTGGGAAGGAAAAAATTATTATACCGACAGACGCCATAAACCCTACCGCCATAATTTGTGCTGTCCAATATGATTTTCTGACTCGCTCAAATTTCCCTGCACCAAAGTTTTGCCCTATCATGGTAACTGTGCTAATTCCTATTGCCATACCCGGTAGGATTGCTAGCGAATCTATTCTAAAACCCAAACTCAGTGCAGTTACTGCCTCTTCACCAAAGTCATTTGCTAAATAGTAAAATACAAAAAGTGTCAGCGACATCATTGCTTGGGATGCTGAAGCAGGTAATCCTACCTTCATAATTTCCCGTACAATTTTGCTGTCGTATATTAGTTTGGTCATGTTGAATTTAATGGTGGACTTGCCGGTGTAAAAATGCCATACCAAAAATACCAAACCTAAAAATCTACTTAGCACTGTGGCTAAAGCAGCTCCTCCAACCCCCATTGCTGGGATTGGCCCCACGCCAAATATCAGTATGGGGTCTAAAATTATATTAAACCCGACGGCTACTACTTGTTTCATCATAGACGTTTTCATGTCACCTTCGCCGCGGAGTATACCGTCTAAAGCTAAGAATAAGAAGAATATTAGGTTACCCCAAAAGATAATTCTGGTATATTCCACCGACATAGAAAACTGCTCGCCGGAAGCTCCTAGCATAGATAATATCTTAGGGGCGAAAATAACTCCAAAAACAGTAGTTACAATTCCTAAAATGATGGCCAAAGTAATTGCCTGGGATGCTGTTTTTGAAGCGCTATCATAATCTTCAGCTCCTATGCTTCTAGCTATATATGAGCTGGCTCCTACGGCCACTGCATTGCCTACAGCTATTAGTACAAATAAAAGAGGTAAATTCATACCTACAGCACCAACGGCATTGTCTCCTAGCCTACTGACAAAAAGGGTGTCTACAAAATTAAATATTGTTTGCAGAAACATACCACCCATAATCGGTAGTGATAGGTTTATTATTTTTTTAGGTATGCTGCCAACGGTAAGGTCACGTTTTCCAGCAATTGTATTTGCGGACATATTATTCACCTCATTTATTTTTGCGCTCTAAATATTATTATAACATCTTTTTGGGATGGTGGTAATAGGCATTCTGCTGTAAACCTTAGTTAGATAGAAGATGGTTGGATTGTTGGATGGGAAAAGTACATTAAGGAAAACTTAGGGTTTAAAGATCAAATGCTATCTCGCACGGAAAAGCGCTGAAAGGCGTTTGATAGACCTCACGGAAAATCGCTGTAAACCTTAGTTAGAATGGAAAAGCACATTTAAAGAAAACTTATTTAAGTTGCTTAGCCATATGGGACGGGGCGACACAGAGGTAGCCTCCCTACCCTCTTTGAGGGAAAAACTGTAAGTATAAATATTTTAATTTCTGCCTCCTGTCTGCTGTTTCTTGCTGTTTGGGTCAGGGTGGACACAGAGATTCCCCCCTACAGTTGGGAGCATGGGAGATGAGAAGTTGGAGGATTGAGCAGGCACTTGGGTCGTTTTTGTCCGTTTCGTAGGTCCTGCGCCCTTGTGGGCTGGATCCTTCGGCGAGCTCAGGATGACGTGCGGTTGGAGATTGTGGTGTGGATGACTTGGTTTTCATTGTCAATTGTCCATTGTAAATTGTAAATTCGCCCTTATATTACCACCCCACCAGACTGCTTAAAAGTGCTCAGATTCTAGGCGAGGTGTGGAGGCCTTGATTTCCATTGTCAATTGTCCATTGTAAATTGTAAATTCGCCCTTAATATTACCGCCCCACCAAACTGCTTAGAAGCGCTCAATCGCTCTCAGGACGACGTGAAGTTGTAGATTGGAGTGTGGAGGCCTTGATTTCCATTGTCAATTGTCCATTGTAAATTGTAAATTCGCCCTTAATATTACCGACCCGCCCAGACTGCTTAAAAGTGCTCAGATTCTAGGCGTAAAAGAAGCCCAGGCACAGCGTATAATTAATACGTGAGGAGTAGTCTGGACTTCTTTTGCAACAACGAAGGTGAGTGCTTATAAGCGGTCTGGCCTACTTTTTCTTTTTTCTGCTGGCCTTAGGCTTAGCGTGGATTATGGTTCCCATTATCCCCTCTGCCGCTTCTGCTACTGTTTCTGCTAAGGTTGGGTGGGCGTGGATTGTGTGGCTTACTTGGCTTGCTGTTATGCCATTTTCCACAGCTAGTGTCAGTTCTGCTATTAGGTCGCTGCTGTGTGGGCCTAGGATGTGGGCGCCAATTACCACATCGTCTTTGTCTGTTATTATTTTTACCATGCCTTCTGGGTCACCTTCTGCTAAGGCTTTACCGTTGGCTATAAAGTTAAACTTGCTTACGTTGTAGTCATAGTCTGATTCTTTGCAGTGGTCCTCTGTAACACCTACTGATGATAGCTCTGGGTAGGTGAATACACAGTTGGGAACTGCTTTGTAATCCATTTTAGCTTCTTTTCCTAGAGCATTGGACACTGCCGCTAGGCCTTCATGGGTTGCTACGTGGGCAAGCATGATGTTTGCGGTGCAATCTCCGATGGCGTAAACGCCGGGGATGTTTGTTTCTAGTTTATCATTAACTTTAATTCCGCCGTTGTCTTTAATCTCTAACCCAAGATCTTCCGTTCCTGAAAGGTTGGGTTTTCTACCAGAGGATACAAGGACTTTATCGGTTTCGATTTGCTTTTCTTTGCCTTTTTGCTCCGCTGTTACTATGCCTTTATCGCCGTCTAATTCAATGTTTGTCACCTTTGCTTTGGTCATAACGTTGACTCCTGATTTTTTTAAAAATACCGTAAGTCTTTTCGTCATTTCCTTGTCAAAAGGCATAAGAAGGCGATCCAACATTTCTATTAGCGTTACTTCTACACCTAGAGCCGCAAAGATAGCGGCAAACTCTGTACCTACAACTCCTCCACCGATGATTGTCATGCTTTTAGGTAGCTCTGCAAGTTCTAAAGCTTCGTCTGAGGTTATGACATTAGGATTTGTAGGATCGAATGCAGGAGGTACAAAGGGTACAGATCCCGTAGCTATTATAAGTTTTTGAGTTTTAAGCTCTTGTTCATTAACTACCACAGTGTTTTTATCTTTACAATGTCCTTTTCCTTGATAATAGTCTATGTTGTTGCTTTCTACTAGCTCTTGTACACCTTGGACTAGCTGCCTTACTATGTTGTCTTTTCTTTCTTTTACTTTAGAGTAGTTTATCGTATAGTCGGTAACATCGATGCCAAAATCGCTAGCGTTTTTAATTAACTTCGCTACATATCCACTTCTATAAAGGGCTTTCGTTGGGATACAACCTCTATTTAAACAGGTACCACCCAACCCTTTATCTTCGATTAGCGCAACTTTTTTACCCAGGTGAGCCGCTTTAATAGCTGCAACGTAGCCTCCAGGTCCACCGCCTAGCACTAAAATATCGTACATGTCTAGCCCCCCTTTATTCTTCGTGAACTACCACCGGCTTGCGGGCTGCACTTGCTTCATCTAGTCTGCCTACCACAGTGGTGTGAGGTGCTGTTAACACCTGTTCGTTATTATTTTTAGATATTTCTACTAGCTCCCCCATAGCATCAGCAAAGTTATCTAAGGTTTGTTTGCTTTCGGTTTCTGTAGGTTCTACCATCAGCGCCTCTTCCACTATTAACGGGAAGTACACTGTAGGGGGATGATACCCATAGTCAAGGAGTCCTTTGGCAATATCTAGTGTCTTTACCCCATAATCTTTAAGATCTTTTCCTGACAGTACAAACTCGTGCATACAAACTCTGTCAAATGGTAGTGTAAAGTGTTTCTTTAGCCTCTCCATAAGATAGTTAGCATTAAGAACTGCGTCTTCGCTAACTTGTTTTAGTCCTTCTCCTCCTAAGGCTAAAATATATGAGTAAGCTCTTAGGTTTACTCCAAAGTTACCATAGAAGGAATGAACCTTGCCAATTGTTTTAGGTCTGTTGTAATCTAGCTTAAATTGTCCATTTTCTTTGATTACGGTGGGGGTGGGCATAAATTCTACCAGTTCTTCTTTTACCCCAACTGGTCCTGAACCAGGTCCTCCGCCACCGTGAGGAGTTCCGAAAGTTTTGTGAAGGTTAAGATGTACTACGTCAAACCCCATATCTCCCGGTCTTGAAATTCCCATAATTGCATTAGTGTTGGCACCATCATAGTATAAAAGGCCACCTACTTCATGAACAAGCTCTGCAATTTCCAAGATGTCCTCTTCAAAAAGGCCTAGTGTGTTAGGGTTAGTAAGCATTAGTGCAGCAACATCATCATTTAAAGCCTCTTTTAAGGAATTAATATCTACTAAACCTCGCTCGTTAGACGATACTTGAACAACGTCATACCCTACCATGCTTGCTGTAGCTGGGTTTGTGCCGTGAGCAGAGTCTGGAACTAAGATGGTCTTTTTGTTGTTTCCTTTGTTTTTGTGATAAGCATCAATTAGCATTATACCTGTTAGTTCTCCGTGGGCACCTGCCACTGGCTGCAATGTTATGGCATCCATACCTGTTATTTCTGCTAACTGTTGTTGTAAGTTGTACTGAAGTTCTAAAGCACCTTGACTAGCACCTTCTGGCATATGTGGATGTAAGTTAGCAAAGTTTGAAATCTGGGCTATATCCTCGTTAACTTTAACGTTATACTTCATGGTACATGAGCCTAATGGGTAAAACCCAGAATCAACGCCGTGACTTTTAGTTGATAGCTCTGTAAAATGGCGAACTACCTCACCTTCACTTAGCTCCGGCAGATTTACATCGCTATCTGCTAGTAAATGCTTAGGAAGAATTTCGTCAGCAGACTTTGCTTCTACATCTATTTTAGGCAACGAATATGCTATATGACCAGGTTTGGATTTTTCAAAAATAGTTTTAGCTGAATTCATTATGCCATCTCACCCCACTTTTTAACAGTTTTTTCTATTTCCGTACTGGTTCTTTTTTCTGTAACTGCGGAAATAATACTATTAGATAGCTCTGGGTAGTCATTCTCTAAAGAAACACCGATATAGATGTTGTGTTTTTCTAGATCTTTAGTAACTTCTGGCTTTTCAAGTTTTAGAGCAAACTCTTTAAAGGTTGGCCCTGTAAAAAGAGGGGTGACGCCCTCGATACCAGAAAATTTCTGCTTAGCATAATGTGCCTTTTGCAGTGATTGTGCTGCTACTTCTTTGAGCCCTTGTTTCCCCATGGTTGACATGTAAACTGTGGCAGCCAAAGCACATAGCGCTTGATTAGAACAGATATTAGATGTGGCTTTATCTCTGCGTATATGCTGTTCCCGCGTTTGAAGAGTTAACACAAATCCTGTATCGCCATCTTTGTCTCTAGTCTTGCCAACTACTCTTCCTGGCATTTTTCTCATCAACTTTTTGGTGGTGGAGAAAAAACCAAGATAAGGTCCACCATAGGACTGAGCAATGCCTAAGCTTTGACCTTCGCCTACTGCGATATCGGCATAATAATCTCCAGGTCTTTTTAGCACTGCTAAAGATATTGGATCTACAACAGCGATAAAAAGAGCCTTGTGATCTTTTAGTATTTCACCTATTTTTTCCATTTCTTCGATAACTCCAAAATAGTTAGGGCTTTGAATAATAACTCCAGCAATTTTGCTCTCTAACTTAGATTCTAGCCCGGCTATATTGGTCTGCCCTGTTTCTCTATCAAAGTCAATTTCTTCAAGTTCTATGCCTAGCTGCGCTGCATATGTTTTCAGTACTTTACGATAATTAGGATTTATGGCTTTTGATATTAACACAGATCCTTTTTTGTTTTTGTTTTTTGCCATAAGCATAGCTTCTGCAGCAGCTGTTGCCCCATCATACATAGAAGCGTTGGAAACCTCCATGTTGGTCAAGCGGCTGATCATTGTTTGAAATTCAAATATTGATTGAAGCACTCCCTGACTAATTTCTGCTTGATAAGGAGTGTAGGCGGTGTAGAATTCTGAGCGACCGGTGATGTGTTTTATCACAGACGGAATATAATGATCGTAGCTCCCCCCGCCTAAAAAGCTGATAGTGTTATCATCAATCTTGTTTTTTGAAGCCAGTGTATTTATGTGTTTAGTTAGTTCTAGCTCCGACATTGGACCTTTTATGTCGAGTTGTTTCTCCATTTTCAAGCTTTTAGGGATTTGAGAAAAAAGTTCTTCTACACTTGACTTACCAATTTCCGAAAGCATTTCTTTGCGCTCTTCGTGGGTTTTAGGAATGAAGCGATGATTCATAACTTACTCCTCCTCGATAAGTGCTTGATATTCCTCTAACGTCATAAAACCTTCTTCAAATTGATCTGTATCTTCAATTTCAAATTTTGCAATCCAAGCGTTTTCTTCTGCATCTTCATTGATTAGTTCCGGACTATCTTCAAGCTCTTCATTTACTTCGACAATTGTTCCTTCAACTGGAGAGTAAACATCAGCAGCTGCTTTTACTGATTCAATTACAACAAAATCATCTCCTTTTTCTACCTCTTCATCTACTTCTGGAAGCTCCACAAATACGATGTCACCTAGCTGGTCTTGAGCGTGGTTTGTGATTCCTACAGTCACCTTATTTCCCTCTACTTTTACCCATTCATGTTCTTTTGTGTACATTAATTTCGACATTTTACTTGTCCTCCTTTTTTAAAAATGGTAGTGATATAATTTCCGCCGGTATACGGCGTTTGCGTACTGCTACTAGAATTTCATCGCCAATATCTAAGTCTTTGTCTGACACGAGGGCGGTTCCTATTGTTTCATCTAGCGTTGGCGAAAAAGCTCCTGTGGTTACAAAACCTAATTCCTCTTCATCTTGACTTAAAACCTTATATTGAGAACGGGGTATCCCTTTGCCCTTCATCTTAAAGCCCACGGTCTTTCTTGGTGGATTTTGTTTGTGGTCCTCTAGCACTTTCATACCCTTGTATTCAGGCTTTTTAAATTTCACAGCAAAACCTAGACCTGCCTCGATAGGTGAAATTTCTTCGGTAATTTCGTTACCGTATAAAGGCAATCTTGCCTCAAATCGCAATGTATCCCTAGAACCAAGACCGGCAGGAACAACCTCTTTTTCTCCAACAGAAAGTATTCTGTCCCACAAAGATGTTATGGATTTGTGCTGTCCGTAAATTTCAAAACCGTCCTCGCCAGTATAACCTGTACGAGAAACTAACACTTCGTGCCCATCTATATTTAAGTTTTCTCTATGACGGAAAAACTTAATCTCTCCTAAGTCAAAGTCTGTTAGTTTTTGTAGAACTTCTTGTGCTTTAGGACCCTGTAGGGCAATTTGTGCTATTTGATCTGAAACATTTGTAAGTTTTACATTTTCTGGTTTATGTTTGTTTAGCCAATTAAAATCTTTTTCTAAATTTGAGGCGTTAACTACAAGCAAATATCTATTTTTTGATAATAAATAAACTAATAGATCATCCACTACACCACCTTGTTCATTGCACATCATGGTGTATTGAACACCATTTTCTTTAATTTTTGCCACGTTATTTGTCAGCATATGCTGAAGAAACTCTAAGCTACCTTCTCCTTCTACCATGAATTCTCCCATATGGGATACATCAAAGATTCCTGCTGTATTTCTCACAGATTTTACTTCATCAATAATGCCAGAGTATTGGACTGGCAATTCCCAACCAAAAAAGTTTACCATCTTCCCCCCTAAATCGATGTGTTGTTGATGTAGGGGAGTTTTTCTCACTTGTTCCATTAAAGCACCTCCGTTATTATTTTTTGGATTAGATGAATTTATATGTCTTAATGTCTTGAGATTTTTTTCTCAACAACATAAAAGAGGAAAGCCTAGGTGGCTTTCCTCTGTCCTTATACCTGAGAGATTTTTCCCCTTTGGTGCATTATGCTCTCCAGAGACGTGTCCCCCTTGGGTCTGTTTACCTGAAAGTTTCACCACCCTTCGCCAAGGGCAGCTTTCTTCTTCGGCGTTTGCATAAAATACGCAAATCTCTCCCCGCAGGATCATTCACTCTTAATTTTTCTGTTATTATATGTTTAATATATATTACAGTTATTTTAATTTATTATTCTATAAGTAGGGAAAAAATCCTGCAAGATTTTGAAAGTGAATTAAAGAACTTGCGCAAATGATAGTGGGAAAGCAAGTATGATTTGGGCAGGAGGTCAAGGGCTAATTTACAATGGACAATTGACAATTAAAACCTGGTTGTGTTCAGTGTTCAGTCAGAACATAGGTAACACTCCGATAAAATATGGGGTAATGGTAGTGAGAGGTGAGAAGTTAGAGGTTGGTAAAATGCTTGGTACGTTTTTGCCGCCCTTGTGGGCTAGATCCTTCGGCGTTCTTCAGGATGACTTTCGGGATTGGTGGTTTTTACTAACATCTAACCTCATACTACTGGTTACCATTACTAAAAGCAATTGGCCGCGAAAACGTATAAATTAGCTACATGCTGGGTCTGAAACTCACTCCAAATTTGCTTATTCTGCTTGGTCATAGATACAGTAGTTGGTTCTATAGATTTTACCGCTTGAACTTACTGATGGGTTTGTCATTTACTGGCAGGGCGTATTGTAGTAGTAGTGAGAAGTGGGAAGTTAGAAGTTGGATTTCAACTTTGGTAACCATATAAGGAGACCCAAATGGCCAGACTGCTTAGAAGTGCCTAGATTCTAGGCGCAATTGATGGACCAGGGCGGGAGCGTATCTTCTAATACGTGACTGGTCTGGGCTAGCAATTGCAACAACGAAGATAGGTGCTGATAAGCTGTCTGCAGCAGAGGAACTCCGTAGCCCAGAGGCAAATGACAAACCCTGAACTGACCCAGGCATGGGTTTGGGTTTTGGGTGGGTCCTGCGCCCTTGTGGGCCAGATCCTTCGGTGTCCCTCAGGATGACTTTCGGGATAGCTCTCCCCCTATTTTGTTATCGTGGCTTTTACTAACATCTGACCTCATACTACTGGTTACCATTACTAAAAGCAATTGGCCGCGAAAACGTATAAATTTGCTTATTCTGCTGGGCCAAAGGGCAGGATTTAAATCTGCTTATTCTGCTTGGTCTACAAATAAACGGTTTTTGTTAAACTGCAGAAAGTTTTGCTAATAATATACACTTTAAAAAACAGTGTCTATTTCTCATTTGCTGTTTAAAACAGGGTTTTGCCTATATGATTATCTATTATGAATGGGGTTGGACCAAGCATGTAGCTTGTTTCGTAATGTTTACCGTGGCCAATTAGGGTTTGAAGTTAGCGCCCTTGTGGGCTAGATCCTTCGGTGTTCAGGATGACGTGAAGTTGATTGGGTGTGGAGCCTTGGTTTTCATTGTCAATTGTCCATTGTCCATTGTAAATTCGCACTTAATGCTACCGACCCGCCCAGACAGCTTAGAAGTGCTCAGATTCGAGGCGCAAAAAATTCCCAGGGCGGGAGCGTATATGTAATACGTGACCGGTCTGGGAATTTTTTTGCAACAACGAAGATAGGTGCTTATAAGCTGTCTGGAAAGAAGAGGGACTTCGCTTCATCCATAGCCTTCTGAGCTGCAGCATTATGGTGTAAAAGTTCTTCTTCTACTCTTTCTTTAAATTGGGTGTCTTTTATAGATGGCAGGTTGATTTCTACGTTGGCAGCTGCGCCGGACATGGCTGTGTAGCACATTTCCATGCCTACTTGTAAGTCGCTTAATGCGTTTGGATTTCCTTTTTTGATTAGTGATGGTACTAGTTGTAATACTGGTACCATAGCTGCTACCATTTCTAATGGCACTTCTGTAGCTTGTTTGGTTGCATCTTGTATGGCTTGCTTTCTTGCTGCTTTTTCATCGTCTGTTTCTTTAGGTAGTTTAAATGCTGCCATAACTTCATTGAATGCTTCAGTATCTTTATCTGCTAAGACTAAACATTTTTCTTTAAAGGCAGTTAAAAATTCAATTTGCTGTTCCATATCCTCTTTAACGTCGACAAACTTTTTGCTTTTAGCTGTGATTTCACAATACATTGATATTAGCCCAACCCCAATTGAGCCAACCACTGCTGAGGCGCTACCGCCTCCTGGTGTAGCTTTTTTTGACGATAGTTCGTCAACAAACTCTTGCACCGTTAAATTTTTAAACATACATAACTCCTCCTTTTAATGTCTAGGTACTTCCTTTAATTCTTTATTTTCAAAATGGGCTGTATCATTGTGTCTTTCCAGCACCACTTTGTTAGGCATAAATTTTAGCACAGAAATACTACAATTTGAAAGGTAAATGGAATTTTTGGTTATTTTCCAGCTTAATTCCAAACAGTTGTGAAGTATAGTTTTTATTACTGCTGAATGAGCTACAGCTACTACATTAGAGTTTATATGTTGAGTTTGCTTTTCCGTTATAAATTCTTCTAACCGTTGAGAAAAGTGTTTAAAACTCTCACCTTCTGGAATATCTACATAGGGAGTTTCCTCTCTGCTTGCATATTGTTTAAAATATTTTTCTTTTACCTGCTCCATGGTTAACCCTTCCCACTTGCCAAAACAACTTTCTCTTAAGCGAATATCATAGTCAATTGACAAAGGTTTAGAATGATACTGAGAAATAAATTGTGCAGTTTTTGCTGCCCGCTTTAAATCGCTAGAATATATATGGTTTATGTCCCAATTAGATAGACGTTTAGCCACCAGCCTTCCCTCTTCTATTCCCTGTGGGCTAAGCTCTGTGTCCGTTGAACCCTGGATTTTCTTTTTAATATTCCACTCTGTTTGACCATGACGAACTAGAATTAGTCTCATGTCATCTATCACCTTTTAATTGTTTTTTACTTTTATGTCTTTTCAAAGCTAGCTTAACTAGGGTGTCAGCCAATTTGTCCTCTGTAAAGCCACTAGCTATTAGTAGCTTTGGATACATGCTGATTGGGGTAAATCCCGGCATAGTGTTGATTTCATTAATCCACAGCTTGTCGGCTTTCTCTTCATAAAAAAAATCTACTCGACTAATTCCTTTAAGATCTAGCGCCAAAAAAGCCTCTTTTGCTAACTTTTGTGCTTGATTCGTAACCGTATCATCTACGTTAGCCGGTATGGTGGTGGAAGATTTTTCAATATACTTAGCTTCGTAATCATAGAACTCACCAGTAGGAATAATTTCTCCTGTTGTTGACGCAATTGGCTCTTCATTACCTATAATACTTACTTCTATTTCTTTTGCAGTAAGTCCTTTTTCTACTACAATTTTGTGATCGTAAAGAAGGGCAAATTCTATTGATTCTATTAATTGTTTTTTATCTTTAGCTTTGGTTATGCCTACACTGGAACCCAGGTTAGCTGGCTTAATAAATAATGGATATCCAAGTTTTTCACATTCCTCTATTATTATTTGTTGTTTGTTATTCCATGTGTGAGATTTAAAAGTGGTGTATGGAGCTACTGGAAACCCTTTGTTTTCTAAAATGTTTTTACTAACTGCTTTGTCCATGGCAACTGCTGATCCCAGCACTTCGCTGCCAACGTATGGTATGTCGAGCATGTCTAGCATCCCTTGTATTGAGCCATCTTCTCCATATGGCCCATGAAGAACAGGAAAAAATACATCAATATCTAAAGATATTTGTTTGCCTTCTTCAATTTTTATAAGTGTCTTGTCTGTTAGGTTAAATAATAAGGGTATACCTCCATTTCCATTTTGTTCAAATTTCTCAGGGGTTATATCTCCAAACCATCTCCCCTGTTTATCTATAGCTACTGGAATGGGGTTATATTTCCCATTTTTTAATAGTTTAAGTACATACTTAGCTGATTGAATAGACACCTCATGTTCGCCGGATTGCCCTCCGTAAACAACTGCAACGTTTAACATTCAATAAACCTCCTTGTATAATCACTACTAATTAGTATATGTGTTTGATGTTTTATGTAGTCAGGTGAAAATACTGATATATACATTTATTTTTCCATCAATTTATTATTCTTCTTGCTGCATTAAATTTCCTGCTTTTGAGCGTTAAGTTAAAACTCATCTCCTTAGAGGTATCCCCAAACGTCATCCTGCGCTACGCCGAAGATTCTAGCCCGCAAGGGCACAACCCCCATATCACGAACCACACTCTTGCATAGACTTGGGTTAAACTTTGTGTCAACCATCCCACCTTCTGCCTTTCACTTTCTACATTGGCGAATCCCCTTACTATCGACTCAGTAAGACCTCTAGCATCAAGTTGTTCATTAAAAAATGGTTCCAATCATAGATGATCGGAACCATTTTTTTATTTGTTTTGGCTAAATATGCCCTAAACCTCTTTTTGCTAGCACTATACTCTAAACTTTTTCACTTCTCCTTGAAGGCGTTCTGCTAGAGTGTTTAGTCCCTCTGCAGCTTTTGTTACTTCTTCAACTGCTTGAGAGGTCTGTTCCATTGATGCGTTTACTTCCTCCGTTGATGCTGCTGTTTGCTGGGATACGCTGGATATTTTTTCTATTACTTCTACGATTTCTTCGTTGTCACTTTGCATTTCTGATGCAAAGCTTGCTATTTCATTTATCTTAGAAGAAATGCTGTCTACCGCTGTAGTTATGCTGCGTACAGAACCATCCATATCCATAACTGCCTGTGCTTGTTGTTGTGATTCTTCTTTTAAACCTTCCATGATTTCTACGGAATTGTTGCTTTCTGTGGAGATGTCCTGCACAATTTGTTGGATTTTTTCGGTGGATTGCCCTGTTTGATCTGCTAGTTTTCTAATCTCCTCTGCCACTACAGCAAAACCTTTGCCAGCCTCTCCCGCTCTAGCAGCTTCTATAGCAGCGTTTAAAGCCAAAAGATTAGTTTGTTGTGATATCGAGTTAATTACCTCTAATATATCGCCTATTGAGTTTGTTTTTTCATTTAAAGAAGCTATTGCATGAGATATTTTATCTACTACAACTTTGCTATCTTCTGTGGTTTTGTTTAGCCCTTCCAAAGTTGAGTTTTCATGCTTATTTGCCTTCTTAACGTCTTCTGTAAGTTTCAGCATTTCTTCATTAGCTTTTTGCATATCCCCAAACTTTTCGGCTAATCCCATAGTAAGTGAAGCACTTTGTTGACCGTCAGCTGCTTGTTCATTAGCCCCTTTGGCGATTTCCTCCACTGCTTTAGTTACCTCTTGAGAAGATGCTGTGGTTTCTTCGCTATTAGCAGCTAAATTCTCTGATGATTGGTTTAGTTCTTCACTAACATTTTTAATGCTGTTAATTAAGTTGCCTAATTTTATGATAGTTTCATTTATAGTTGAGGATAACACCCCTACCTCATCTTTTGAGTTAACTTTACACCGGACGGTAAAGTCACCATCTCCAAAATTTTGAACATCTTTTACTAACTGTGTCAACGGTTTTGTAATAGTAAAGGAAAAACCTATGCCAATGGCTATGGCCATAGTTAAAATTATCACGCCTGAAGTAAAAGAGTTAAGTAAAATAAAGGATGTGTTTTCAACAATTTCTTGATGAGAAACAATTCCCAAAACCTTCCACCCTGCTCTATCCAGTGTATTAAATGTAGTAAAACGTCGGTCTCCCTCATGTTCATAGTCATACCCCCCATGAGTATTGGATAACTCTTCTAAAAGCCCGGGCACTGGGACAACCTCCCCCAAGAGCTTAGGGTCAGGGTGAGTTAAAAGCATCCCTTCTGTATTTGCTATCGCTAAATACCCTTGTTCTCCTATTTGAACCTGAGCTATATAGTCAGATAGTCTTTCAAAATCTAAATCCACTCCAATTACTCCTAAAAAATCTCCACCGTCATCATAGACGGAGGTTGAGGCTGTAACAACTACGTTACCATCATTTTCATCAATATAAGGTTCTGTCCAAAATATTTCTGTATTATCTTCTGCACCTTGGTACCATGTTCTGGATGTAGGGTCAAAGTCCTCATCTAAATCTACATGTGGATATGAGGTTATTTTTCCATCTGACGAAGCAAAGTAGGCCATGGGAATATTGGATGTGGCCTCAACATAGGAGGTTATCCCTTGAATAAGCTCCTCATTATGACCAGATCTAAAGTCATCTAAATTTGCAAGGGTTTGTAAATCCTCTTCAACACTTTGCAGAGTGTTATCAAGCAATGTAACACCAACTCCCACCATATTTTCACTGCTTGACCTTAACTCTTCCTCCAGTACTTGTCTAGAGTTGTAATAATTGGTGACTCCTAGTAATGTAGCTGATACTAAAACTAGAATTACAACTAAAAATGTTACCTTCCATTTAATCGATAACTTCAAATACACCACCAACTTTCTTTAGAATTTTATGAAATTATAAATGCAGTGTTATTTTAGCCAATTAAAGTAATTCCTGTCAATCCACAAATACTGTAAATTAGCTTACTATAGGGATTTCACAATCATTAAATGGGACTAATTTACTATTAGAATTGTTATTTGTACTCCCCCAAAAACAAATATAAATGTCTATTTTAATTTTGAATCTAAGAAAAAGGCTGCCTCAAATTATCTTTTAAACAATTTGAGACAACCTTTTTAGAAACAAAATTTTGTTAACCTCTTCCTCAAGACGCTCTACTAAGGTATTCAATCGCTATGTTACTTTTGTTATTTACTTTATACTAGTCCTCCACTCTTGAAGCTTCTTAAAGCTAAAAAATAGTCTATTGTGATATGTATTGCCACCAGTATATGTCTCCTATTTAGTTTCTAAACTCCGTTCATTTTGATACTCTATAAATTCCTAATAATAATTATTAAGGAGCCAGCTAAAAATACTGGCCCCTAGTGTTAAAAAAGTCGCATTGCCTAGTTACTGTCACCTTCCTTCATAATCTCCAGTGTTTCATCATCCTCTATTGTAATACTACTGATTCCATCTGATTCTATCAAGGTTCCATTAACTTTTAATTTTATCGACTCCATACTTTTAAAATCGACAAAAATAGGGTTATCTTCAATTGGTTCTATGATAATCTTTGAATTATTGTTTCCAAAAGTAATTTTTGTATCAAATATTACTCCTTCATTTACTTTTATTATTAATGTGTTGTTATTGCTAACTTCCAAATTAGTCTTCTTTGAAAACTGTAAGCTATTTGCCTTAATTGTCGTTACGTTACCAGTCGCTTTAGTATTCTCTCTATCCATTAAGATGTTCTTATCGTCTGCAATAGCCCCATCTCTAATATTCGTACTCTTCCCCTCACCTTGATAAAATCCATGACTTCCTCCATCTTCCCAGTGTTCGGCATGAACTTTAATATCATAAAAATGTGCTGCATAGTTTCGGTCATATTGATTATGGACCTCGGAATGGAAATTAGGAATATAGTTTTTGCTTGAATAAGCTTTTAAACCGACATGGCTAAATTTGTGGGCAACGGTAAATTCAATGGGCTCACTCTTAACTTCTCTTCCACTTTCATCTTTATATGATAACGTTGCAAAAATTTCAGTACCTTCAGTAACTTCTCTAGAAATTAGCTCAAGCTGGTATTTTTTATGCCAATCAAATTTGCCCTGGTCTCTAAGCGGTTCAAACCTCTCATCGCTTAAAAGATCGATAGATTTAATCTTACCGCTATATTGATTTTTCGTAATGCTATCAATTCTCAGTTGTTCATTTTGAACATCAAAAGTCATCATGCTGCCTTTGTTATCATTTTCCCCTAGAAAAACACCCATTCCATGTTCTTCTAGGTCAGCTGAGAGGGCCTCTGGATCAATCTGCCATTTTACCTTAGTAGTATGGGAGAAAGCGTCTTCGGAATACTGTGGTAATGGGGTTGTTAATAGCGGACCTTGGGGATCTTTATTTTCTTTCCAGTCAAGATTTAGAGTAGGGTGGTTGGGGTTTTGCATGACTTCTGCATAAATAGTATCATTTTCTCTAAAACTAATCTTTCCATTTTCAAAGTAAACATCCTCAATCAATTTTTGCCATTCTTTACTTCCTGCCCTATTAAGTATCAGCATACGTTCAGAATTTCTAAAATGCCCAAGTCTTCCAGCAAGTGTATATGGCCTTACTTCGAAATAATAAAAACGATTGCCGATAAGGTTACTGTCTCCTTGAGGTAAATCTTGAATTCTTAAAAAATCACTGGGCTGCTCCTCTTCTATTTCACCGAAATATTCATAGCCGCCAGGAAAAGAAGGGTTTGTATACATTGTTTTTGTATTCTCTGGCTCTTCTTTTGATCTGTACCAGCGAATACGATTTTGAAAAACTACGGGATTGCTATGAATTCTATATTTTCCCCTAATATTTTCGATATTATCATACCACGGGAATTGATCTTCTGGATACAAACTGACTTCTAAATCTACTTTGGGTGCCTCTGCTTCCATTATGGGTACGTTAGAAACTAGCACTTTAAAATATCGATCTCCCCTAATGTGCTGACTGATTTCCCTTACTCTAACATCACTTTGATATTCTCCTTGAAAAACGGTTATTTCAGGATCATCCAGCGCAGAATTTTCAGCTTCATTAGCAAAATCGTCCTTTATATTTAGTATCTTATTTTCTATGTTCCCCTGATGGCTAAAGGTTTCTTTTGTCAACTCTGCCCCTCTACTCATGAGCAAAATTCCTTGACCGAATGCACCCAGAAAAGTTATTAAAGCAATGCTGATTAACGCCATGGAGATAATAACTTCAATTAAGGTCAAACCTTTCCGATTCAGCATAATTACACCCTCTTTCCTACTCTGTAATCCTAGGCCCCTCTATTTGCCATAAATCCTCTGAAATGTAACCAGCTATATTTTTAAAAATTTCATCAAGCTTATCGCCATCTCTAGCAATAAATACTCGGTCATTGTCAATAAAATCATTTTCTACATCTGAATCATCTTCCGCCACTTCGATACCCACTGCTTTTGCTATATCTTTTACGCTTTCTAACTCTTCATCCAAGTTGGAAAACCCAATAACAAAAACATTTCCATCTAGGCCTAAATCTTCAGCTGCGGGGTCTTTTGCTTGAATTAAGTCTTCTCCAATTTGATTAACGTAATCTGTAGCCAAATCGCACAAATCCCCTCCATCTCCAATATGCCAACGGCCCTGATAGTTCCACCGATTTGACGGATTACTTTCTTGAGAGGGGAATCTCACCCAATGGTTTCTGTCGTTATAGCTAATATTTTTGTCATCTAAAATGTAATCACTATATCCATAGCCATGCCACCAATGTTCCCAAACATCAGCACTGGCCATGGTTGATACACCGTCTACCATAATCACCATATAGTTTTCTACTTCTGTATCATCAGTCAATCCATAATTGCCTAAATTGTTATTAAAATCCAGCAAATGGTGATATCCCCGCCTTATACCATCACCAGTATTGGTACCACGATCTGCACTCAAACTATTAATCAAGCTATTCCAATCTACGTTATCATTTTGTACTTTGAGAAATTTTTCTGGATCTTCTCCATAATTAGGATGGGGTGAGTTTGCATTGCTATGAAAAGGGACTAACCTTGCATATATGTTTTCACCACCATTATCCTCCATTACAGAAAACATTCTTATCAGGGTTTCTTTTAAAATTTGCATCCTCGATTTTTCTTGGCCCCTTGGTCTATTACCATCAAGATTCCAATCCATGCTTCCGGAGGTATCTAAGACCATGGTCATTGCAGCCACTGGCCTTTGATGAATTTCTGGGGTCTCTTCTGTTCTATAAGCTAGAGCCACCGACATATTGCTTTCATCTCCCCAGTCGATAACATGCAAAGCATTAAGGGCTTCTACCTCTGTAGAAATCTCATATTTTTCTAAATCGTCTTTAAATCCCCTTAAGAAATACTTAATAAGCTTATCATCTTGTGCCTCTGAACTCTTGCTAAAGTTGAGCTGATATGTTAAATCTTCCTCAGGTTGGGCGAGAACATTCATTATATAAGAATCAGTATCATCATTATACTCATAATGCACTAGCGCATCACCGTCTGGGCTTAGACCTATATAGTTCCAAGGCTTTGCTAAACCAGTAATTCTTCCTCTATGATCTAAGTCGGGCGCAAACTGCTCCTCAGGAACAGCAAAGACCACAGATGCAAAGCGCAAGGTGTTATTGATTGTCTCAGCGGCATATCGCATATCCGACTGTTCTTCAAAGATTTTGACAGAGGTGGAGTGACTTTTCACTCCCACAAAGAGCATATTGTACGCTACTGTTATTAAAACCAAACCAATTGCTGTAGCCAGCACTACTTCCACTAGAGTTACACCTTTTTCGTCTCTCATAAACGCCCTCCTATCTAAGCCTTTAATTTCTTACCCATCTGGTCTTAGTAAAGTCTCCAGGATTGTTTTCATCATACTTAATATGTAAGGAAAGTTTGGAGGCTCCAGAAGCGTCGATTAAATTTGCCTTAGATTCAATAATCACTTCTTTGGCAGCTTCGTCATAATAAACCCTAAGGTTTACACTTCCTATAGGTTCGTTTTGAGGAAGCTCCAATCCGATATGCTCAATTTCATCATTATATTTAATTAACCTATGGATTTTTTGCCCATAGGGTTCATCTTCTTCCATCATAGCGGCATATGCAATGTCAATACCCGATCTTGCCAAATAGTAAGCTCTGAGATTGTTTTCTTGGGCTACAATTTGCTTTGTATTCGATTGTGTCAAAGAAAATACTGAAGCTAAAAGTATAGAAAGCACCATAATAACCATTAAAACCATTGGTAGAGAAAAACCTTTATTGTTTATGTCACCAACGCCCTTTATCATGAAAAACACCCTTTCTACCTTACATAGCCAAAAATTTAAAAGCACATTGCAATTTTAGCCGTTTTTAGTTATTAGCTTTCATATTGCTTCGATATTAATTTTATAATTTTCCTAATGGATCAGTTAACTTTGCTAACGGTATTAGATCGCTGAGTTATGCTATTCACAAATACCCTTATTTTAACCGCAAAAAACATATTAAATTTTAGTTGACCGTGTATTAAGTTAAGAAGTAGAAATAATCCAAGTAATACTAATGCCGCATCTTTAAAACACCATCAATATAGCCAAGAGTCAGCCTAGGCTGACTCTTGTGGTAGTGTTTTCAGGTGGTTTATAAAGTTGCCTCAAACCCATCAATCTAAACACCAAGATCAGATTCGCTTTATGCATCATCAGGAACAGCATCACCAGTAACTTTAATTTTACCCTCTGAATCTAACTCTACAGCCTCAATCCTTTCTGGCCATTCATTAAGATATTCCCCCCATACAGCGTCATTGCTACTGTCCCACTTAACAGCTTTGTCATCACCAACTCGTGCTAAGTAAGTAGCATAGGCACTTTCAACAGTACGTACAGTTGCTTGGTCTGCTGAAGATTGCGCATCATCTCTAAACCCACCCAATCTAGGTACAGCTATCGCTGCTAAAATTCCAATAATTGCAATAACAACAATCAGTTCAATTAACGTGAAGCCTTCTTTTTTTTCTAACATTTTAAACATTTTTTATCTCCTCCTAATTATTATTTATATTAAAGGGGTACATCCCTTTTATAACTTGAGTTTTGCCCTTTTACTCTAGCTATGTAGCTAGAGTAAAAGCCTGTTGGCTTGTCTTTAACAGTTCTTTAGCCCCAACATAATCTCCCCTGTATAACTTTATAGGCATTTAAGCACAAATTTTATTGTTTCATTATTTTTTCGGCTATCCGCCATTTATAACTAGCCGTAAATAAATATCTATTATGCTTTCACCCCAAAAAATTGTTATAAATGTGGCTGTTGCTAAAAATGGTCCAAAGGGCACTGCTGTTTTTCGCCCTCGCCCTAAGCTCAGTAGTATTATGCCGACTATTCCACCTATTACAAAGGATAGTAACAGCATCAATGCTCCATTTATTATGCCTAGGTGTAACCCTAGAGGAAACACATATTTTATATCTCCCCCGCCCATTCCACCTTTTGAGATTATTGCAACAGCATAAAAGAAAGTAAAGAATGCTATAGCAGCAAATACATTTAGATAAGTAGCTGTATAAACCACGTACACTGCACCGGTAAGTGTAAGCCAGATGTTTAATTCATCTGGGATTATCAGATGTTTTAAATCTATAAATGCTATAACAAGGCTGACCACCGCTAAATTAAGAAAAAACAATGCTTCGATATTAAGTCCTAATAAGTTATATGTGAGTAAAAAAAGAGCTGCAATTATAATTTCTATCAGTGGATATCTTAAAGATATTTGGCTGTTACAGTTATGGCATTTCCCTTTACATATCAAAAAGCCTATAAGAGGGATTAAGTGTATTATTTTTATTCTTTTTTTGCAGTTTATGCAGTGGGAGGAAGGAAAAACTATGGATTTTTTAAGAGGCAGACGGTATATCAATACGTTACAAAAACTTCCCACCATTAAACCGAATATAAACACAATCGCCTGCATCATTAATTGTCACCACTATTCTTATTAGGATAGTGGTTCTGTCCATAATATGTTAACATCATCTCCACCCGCCATGCTTCTTCATGCTGCCTTACATTAAGGTTTGAAACATCAACAAACCGCTGATTTTCATAAAGCTCATTAAGAAACTGTTTTACCTGTTGATATGTTCCTGTAAAAGAGACTTGCACCTGTAAGCTTGCTAGCTCATCTTGATCTATGTTAAAGCTGAGGGAAGTGTCATCTACATTTTCCTCAAGCCACACTATAATCTGAGGCTTTTGGAGGGTGGGTGGTATGCTGTTATTTAATTTTTCTATTGTTTCTGGATCGTATCTTTTTTTCCATGTTTCGTGCGTTTGTAAATATATGTCAATTTCTTGGATTTGCTGCTCTGTATCAACAATTTTATCTTCTATTTCATTTAGTCGTACAATCTGCGATTCGATAACAAAAGAATAAAAACCATATAGCGCTATTAGCAGAGCTAAAATAATCAGCATAGTTTTTTCTCTCTCTGTCATATTGCTGAGAAACTTATTCATCTCCACTCCCCCTTCCCTCTATATTAAAACCATAGTTCTGCCCTTGGGGAGCTATATAACTTACAGTAAATTGGTAACCCTGCCAACTATATAAATTTTGAAGCATTTCAGAGACATTTTCTCTATTTGGGCTAGATCCTTCTATAACTATCCGTTGATCACTTATAGAAATTGTTTCAATATCGATTTCTGAAGGAGTTAGCGACTCTAGTTTTTCTATTTCCTTAAGTTTGTTATGCCTGTTTTCTTTAAGAGTACTAACTGTATCGTTTAGGCTATTAATGTCCGAAAGTTTATTCATTTCTTCCTCTATTTCTACTTTTAAGGCCTGTTTGTCGGCAAGTTTTTGCTGTGTATCAGCTAGTAGGCTTTCCTGACGCTGAACATTGATAAACAGAGCTGCTATTGATATCAAAACTGACGCCATAGCAATCACTACTATAGTTGTTTTAATGACTTTTTTGCCTGCGATATAGCTTTGATGTTGGAGCGAAGTGTGTAGTAAATTTATATTTTGTTTCATTTTCCATCACCCCACATCGTTAACCCTTGTGCAAGGCTATATTTTGAGTCATCGCTAATTATACTTTCTAACGAAATATCTAAAGACTGGGCAAAAACCTTGTCTATCCCCGGTGTTTTGCCATATCCTCCGGTTATATAAGCCAGTGTAAAGCTGCTTAATTCCTGTTTTCCATTTCTATATCTAAAATATTCTATAGACCTGTTAAGCTCTCTTTGTAAATGATAAAATACATCGGCTAATGCCGGTGAAGTTAGCGGAACTTTTTCATCTTTCCCCTCTTTTGCTGTCATCTCTTTTGCTGCAGAAGCCACCGCTCCAAAATCTCCGCCTCCTACAGAAATACTTCTAGAAAATCTAAATTGTTTTTCTTTGTATATGTGAATATTAGTTGAACGCTCACCCACATCGACAATTAACTGCAATCCTTTTAGCTTTTCTTTGTCAAAATATTTTCTTTTTAAGGCAAGGGCGGGAATGTCTACGGCTTTTGGTCTTAACCCTGCTATTTTAGCAGCTTCATAATATGGATATACAGATTTTTGTTTAAGTGCTAACACAAGTATATTTTGATGGTTATCGTCGCTACCAAGCTGAATAAAATCCATAACACTGTCTTCTGTACCAAATGGTAAAATATTGTCCTTTTGTAGCTTGATGTAGTTGTTTATTTCGCCTAATTTTAGATTTTTAGGCACTTGGATAGATTTTGTAAAAACCCCTTGTCCGTTATAAGATATCACAGCAAACTTTTTAGCTAATCCATTATTTGAAACTGCCTGCTTTAGCCTCTCCCCTAATATAGAGGGATTAGGAGCTCCTCCCCTTCCGACTGCACCTTCCGGTGTTTCAACAGCGTATTCTTTGTTTTTATAAGCAATCTTGGTCATCATTTGACCTATATCTATTCCAACTAAATTTTTTTGGGATAAAAAGAACAATTTTTCCCCCTCCTAAATAACATGAAGTAAGTCAAACATCGGCAGAAGCACTGCCAGCAAAATAACTGCCACGATAACGGCGAGTACCACTATCATTATTGGCTCGATTAGTGATGACACCCTATCGGTGGTATGCTTTACTTCGTCTTCATTAAACTTTGCAACTTTATCTAACATTTTATCTAGGCTTCCTGTTTCTTCACCTACTTCAATCATCTGTATCGCCATCGTGTCTATAAAAGGGTTGGCCTTAAGTTGCTCAACTAAACCTGTTCCCTCCCTAAGGTGTTCACGGGCTTCTAGTATTCTTTCTTCGAAATCTCTATTTTCAACGGTTTTTGAAACTAAGCTTAAAGCAGTAACTATATCAACGCCACTTTGTACCATTATTGCCAAAGTTTTTGTAAATTTAGAAAGTGCAACCTTACGCAATAAACTTCCAAATATAGGCAGGTGTATTTTTTTGCCATCGATGTATTTTGCAATCTTTTCGTTTACCCAAAGGTATTTCGCCAATATAAATGCAGCCAAAACAATAATTATAAGAGTTATAAAGTTTTGTCTTAAAAGATCGGTTATACTTATTAAAACCACAGTAATAGTTGGCAGTTCATCCTCTACACCCATATCCACAAACATTTGTACAAAGTTTGGAACTACAAAAACGAGGAGAAAAATAATTGCAATACCAGAAAATGCCATAATAAATGCGGGGTAGGTTAGGGCTGACTTTACTTTATCGTTAATCTCTTTTTCCCGTTCAAAAAACTCTGCCAACCTTTTAAGGGTTACATCTAACACTCCACCCATTTCGCCAACTTCTATTAAGCTTATAAAAATTTGTGGAAAAGCACCTTCTCGCTCCTTTAAACTTTCTGATAAAGATTTGCCGCCTTCTATATCCTTTACAACTTCCACTAAATTTCTTTTTAGAACTTTACTTTCAGTTTGTTGCTGTAGGCTTTTTAACGCCTTAGCTACTGGCACTCCGCTTTCCACCATAGCGGAAAGTTGATTGCAAAATATCGCCATGTCTTTTAGTTTTATACGGCCTTTTTGACCTATGCTTTGGGTTTGCTCAACTTCTTTAATTTTAGTTACAAATACTTCTTTTTCCTTTAGCAGCCAAAGGGCTCTTTGCTGGTTTTCCGCTTCGATATTGCCTTTGACTACATTTCCTAAAGTGTCTTTGCCTATATATCTATAGTTCATTTTTTAGCCTCCTACGGAGAACATGTGGAAGGTTTGTTCGTCTATTTCCCCTTGATTATATAAATTTTCTAGAGATTTTTCGTAGGTTATCATGGTGCTATTTGTTTGAATAATTGAGGGGATTTGATGTGTTTTACCTTCTCTTATAAGTGTTTTAATAGCTGTGTTGCATTCCATAAGCTCTGCAACCGCTGCTCTTCCTCCATATGTTTTAGGAACTAGTTGTTGGGTTAGCACCGCTTTTAAGGTTGAGGCTAGCTGGATTCTTATCTGTCCTTGCTGATGTGGCGGAAAGACGTCTATAATCCTATCGATGCTTTGGTGAGCCCGTTGTGTATGAAGGGTGGCTAACACTAAATGCCCTGTTTCCGCTGCTGTTAAGGCGGTACTGATTGTCTCTAAATCTCGCATCTCACCTACCAAAATCACATCGGGATCTTGTCGCATTGCAGCTGATAAACCTTCGCTAAATTTTTGAAAATGTGCTCCTTTTTCTCTTTGATTTATAAGGGAGAGGTTACATTCATGTATATATTCAATAGGGTCTTCTAAGGTAATGATATGGTTTTTAGCTGTTTTGTTTACTTCATTAACCATAGATGCTAGGGTGGTAGATTTACCAGAACCTGTAATTCCTGTAACCAACACCAATCCTTGCTTTAGCTTGCATAACTTCTCCATTGTATCAGGGAGATTTAAGGTGCTTAGCGGTGGGATTTGAGATGGAATAATTCTTACAGCCATGCTAAAGCTATTCATTTGTTTGTACACATTTATGCGAAAACGAGCTACTTTTTCTATTTCGTAAGAAAAGTCCTTTTGGTAAAGATTATTGATGTCTCCAGTTAAACTTCGGCACCATTTAATAATTTGCTCTTTTTTGATGACATCACCATTTTTTTTGATTGTCCCATCTATACGATAGACCGCCGGCAATCCTTCTCTTATATGCAAATCAGAGGCTTCTTTCTCTACTGCTGTCTCAAGAAGCTTATGAAACTCTTTCAATTTACTCCCTCCCCATAAGCAACTCTTAACACTTCTTCCTTTGAAGTGAGACCCTGAGATACTTTATCCATTCCATCGTTATATAGAGTTATTAATCCATTTTGCAATGCTATTTCCTTAAGTTTTGAAGTACTTGCATTATTTTGTAGTGCCTCTCTTAGGGAGTCGTCCATCACCAACATTTCTTGGATTGCCACCCTACCTTTATACCCTGTCTCATTACATTGTTTACACCCTATGCCTTCACACTGTTGGCAAAGCTTTCGCACTAGACGTTGCGCTAGAACTCCGTTTATAGTTGAAGATATTAAAAACGGAGGTAGACCCATATCTGCCAACCTGTTTAAAGTTGATACAGCATCATTTGTATGTAATGTGGATAGTACAAGGTGACCAGTCATAGCAGCTCGCAAAGCTATTTCTCCAGTTTCTTTATCTCTTATTTCCCCTACCATAATTACATTAGGGTCCTGCCTTAGCACAGAACGGAGTCCTCTAGCGAAATCCAGCCCTATTTTGGTGTTTACATTTACCTGATTTATGCCGTCTAGTCTATACTCCACAGGGTCTTCGATAGTTATAATATTTTGGTCGCTAGAATTAATCTGATTTAAAATAGAATACAAAGTTGTGGTCTTTCCACACCCGGTTGGTCCTGTCACTAAAAAAATACCGGTGCTATAGTTGAGTACTTTTTTAAATTTATTTAAGTTTGGTGCACTCATACCTAAGTTATTTATGTCTAAAATTAGCGAGTCGGTATCTAATATTCTAAGTGCAATTTTTTCACCATAAATAGTTGGCAAAGTTGACACTCTAATGTCAATCTGTTTTCCCTTAATTTCTGTTTGAAATCTATTATCTTGGGGTAGTCTACGCTCTGCTATATCCATATTGGCCATTATTTTAAGCCTTGAAATTATTACAGCTTGGGTGTTTTTAGCTGAAGTCATAATATCATGAAGTACTCCATCTATTCGAAACCTAACCTGTAAATTATCTTCCCTAGGCTCTATATGAATATCACTTGCTCCTTCTGTAACAGCTTGTTCTAAGATGGAGTTTACAGCACGTACTATAGGAGCATCATCAACCATGTCCTTTAAAGTGTCTATCTCAAGCATATCATCACTTACATTCTGTTGTTGAGACTTGAGGTTTTCCATGGCTTTGTCAACGGTTTCTTTAATGCCATAGTGATTATCTATAGCCTGTTTAATCTCGTCTGGCGTCGCTATAACAGGGTCCACTTCATACCCTGTACTATCGCTTATTTCGTCTATAGCTACTACATCTAATGGATCTGCCATGGCTAAAGTTAATCTGTTGTCCTGAAGCCGTATCGGTATTGCAGAAAAATTTTTAGCCATAGAAGAATTTATAATATTAATCACTTTTTCATCTACGGGGTATTTATACAAGCTTATATGAGGTATCCCCAGTTGAAACTCCAGTACTTCTATAAGCTCATTTTCCGTAAGTATTTCTAGTTCTACTAAAGCTGATCCTAACCGCACATCTTTTTGCTTTTGATAGGTTAATGCTTGTGTAAGTTGCTCTTGTGTTATTTTTCCCGTATCAACTAAAAGGTCCCCCAATCTTAGCTTTGAATTCATAAAACCACTCCCCCTTTCTAAAAAATAAAATCTGTTATTGTTAAAATGGGTTAATAAGTATAATACTACATAGCGGGACTATAGTCCTGCTATGTAGTCATTTTTTTTGGTCTTTAGTCTAGTTTTTTTATAATAATTGATTATAGAAGAATTGACTAATTTTTTAGAGACAATTCCTCTGTATTGATACCACTTCTACAAACGAAATTGTTTCAGCTTGTGTGAGGTTTTTAAAAGATGCGTAATTGGATTTCCTAGATATTAATGGTATGTTAACCTAAAAAAATCCAACCTTTACGTTGGATTTTTAGGTTAATTTATGCTTTTCTATTCTGTAAAGCAAGGCCTGGCGGGATATGTTTAGCAGTTTTGCTGCTTGTGTTTTATTGTTGCTTGCTTTACTTAATGCCTGTTGAATTAAATCCTTTTCCAATTTTTCTAACGAAATACCCTCTGAAGGTAGCTGCCACCTTCTTGGTTGTTGGTCTTGATCTTGCGTAAGATCTTGAGGAATATCTTTTACCGTTATTAAGTTGCTATCACTCATTATGACTATCCGCTCTATCAGGTTTTGTAATTCTCGAATGTTGCCTTTCCACCGATAATTTAGTAACAACTGAAGGGCTTGTTCGTCAATTTCCAACTTGCCCCTTCCTAGTTCATTGGACATTTTCTCTAGGAAATGGCCTATCAGTAGTGGTATATCTTCTTTGCGCTTTCTTAAAGGTGGAAGATATATTGGCACAACATTTAAACGGTAATAAAGGTCTTCTCTAAAAAGTCCTTTGCTCATTTGTTCCGCTAAATTCTTATTAGTGGCTGCTATTATTCGGGTATCTATTTCAATTGTTTCTTCCCCTCCAACTCTTTCTATCTCCTGCTGTTGTATAACCCTCAATAATTTCACCTGTAAATTTTTAGGGAGTTCTCCTATTTCATCTAAAAAAATTGTACCACCATGAGCCAGTTCAAACTTACCTTTTTTGCGAGTTGTTGCTCCAGTGAAAGCTCCCTTTTCATGACCAAAAAGCTCGCTCTCTATAAGGTTTTCTGGTATAGCTCCACAGTTTACCTTTATAAAAGGCATATCTTGTCTTGCACTATTATAATGTATAGCGTTGGCCAACACTTCTTTGCCTGTACCACTTTCCCCAGTTATCAATACTGTAGCAACGGTAGGAGCTACTTTTTTTATTGTAGTAAGTAATTTTTGAAGCTGAGGACTTTTTCCTATTATTTCACTATTAGACTTTTCCTTTAATTCTGTTTTTAAGGTATTTACCTGTTCTTTTAAATCGTCAATATTTAGAGCATTTTTAATTAAGGTTTTAAGCTTTTCAAGATCAAAAGGTTTGGTTATATAATCAAAGGCCCCTAATTTCATAGCTTTTATTGCTGACTTTGTATCTCCAAATGCGGTAATCATTATTACGGGTACTTGGCTATCGGTTTTCTTTATTTTTTCTAACACAGACATTCCATCAACGATAGGCATTTTATAGTCCAGTAAAATTAGATCTGGCGATACTTGATTATATAACTTAAGACACTCCTCCCCATTCGATGCTTCTATTACTTGATAACCTACTTTCTTTAATGTTTTATTTATAGCCCAACGCATATTTTTTTCATCATCTGCTATTAAAACTTTTTTAATCATGTTTCACTTCCTTTGGCAAAGAAACTGTTACTATAGTACCTTGACCCCATTTGCTTTTAATGTCAATCATACCATTATGTTCCTCTATTATTCGGTGAGTTATTGCAAGCCCCAACCCTGTTCCTTGATCTTTAGTAGTATAAAAAGGGGTAAATATATTTTTAAGTTTTTCCTGGGTTATTCCAACACCTTCATCCTTCAAAAAAATCTTATAATCGTTATTATCTTCCTTTAAATAGACAGTAAGTTTCCCGCACTCCATTGCTTGAATTCCGTTTAGCAAAATATTAAGAAATGCCTGTTTTAACTTTTCTGCATCACCGTAAATAGTAGGGTTCTGTGGGTAAATTTCTAAATCCAAGGTTATGCACTTTCCTTTTATATAGGTGGAAATAATTTTTTCTAAGTCTATAAGTATTGTCTTTAAGTTAACCATTGTAAATTGGTATTTATGTGGTTTTGCAAAATCTAATAACCACTGGATTACGTCGTTTGCTCTATCGGTTTCTTGCTCTATTATTCCCAGACCTTCGATTGCATCTGGAGAAGTCACCTCATCTCTTATCCCCTGACTTATTGTTTTTATTATTCCCAATGGATTTCTTATCTCATGAGCTACCCCAGCTGATAAATTTCCCAGTGAAGCAAGTTTTTCACTTCTTTGTATTTGGTCCTGCAAAACTTTTATAGCAGTTTTATCTCTAATTATTAAAATAGCCCCTTGGTTTCTGCCGTCAAAACTTTTAATAGGTTGAAGTTTTATATAGAGGTGACAAAAATTATAGTTTAGATTCTTACTTGTTATTTGACCAGTTAATGCAGATTTTAAATCGTTATTCAGTCTGTATTCATTGATAAAATCAAATACTTCTTGATCTTTTTTAAAGAAACTTTGAACTCCTTGATTTTTAAAAGATATTTGATTGGAATGGTCGAACGCTACTATTCCCGTATCTAAGCTATCTATTAAATCGTGCATATATGTTTCAAGATTAGCAAGCTTTATTATTTGATGTTCCAAAGCCTTTCGTCTGTCAAACTCTTTTTGCGATAAAAATCCTACAAATAAACCGATAATGATAAACAACAACAACTCTAAAGATTGGTTAATAATTTCTACAGTAAAATCACCAAAATAAAATAACAAATGAGGAGCGTAAAGTACTACTATAAGTAATGATAAAATGAGCCCCCCCTTCAGCCTATAATGGTATGCACCATATAAAAGGGGAATATAATAAAAAGTCCTAAGCAACTGGTGGTACGCCAGATCTAGATACATTAAAGAGTAATGAATTATTGTAATTGCTGTCATCAAAACGGCTATAATATAAAAAGGTTTATTATAAAAGTTATCTCTTATTTTCTTTCACCTCACCACAGAATGGGCAGTACCGCCATGACTTTTTTATTGATTTACTACAACATTCACATTCGCTTACTTCAGCTTGCTCACAAATTGAACAACTATCACCGACTATATGTTCACCACAGTTTTTACAATAGATCGTCTGTTTACTAATATCGTCGCTGCCAATCCCACCAATAATGAGAAATAATAAATACATAAAAACGCCCATTACTATACAAAGTATCACTGGCATGTTAGCACCCCTTTGTCTATAACCGTTTTGTATTAGTGTTTACCGCCGCAACATCCCCCTTTTTTAAACATAAATATTACCCATGCTACAAAAATTGCAATAATTATATAATCCATTTAGAATTCTCCTTTGTAGGTGTATGATATCCCACAGTTTCTGTGGAATATCATACACCTTTTATTATTATTTATCAATAGTTGTGTCCGGTGTTTTGTTTTGTCCATTATCTCCTTTAAACATAAAGAAAAACATTCCTATATGCATCAAAGGGCAAATTATAAGAAATAGGTATGGCATAAAACTAGCATTGGATTCAGTTCCACCCCGAGCTAAAAATAATACTAATAGTAGGATTGGAATTAAGCAGCATATCATAGATTTTTTGCTTTTAAACATGTTATTTCCTCCTTTTTTTCTTATCTTGATTTAACTCACAACAGTCTAAACCTTTATTGCCCATCTCTTTTTCATTCTCTTTAGCAATAAAATTTAATAGTTTTTTTAGCCAAGCAAAAATGCTAAACACTCCTTTCCTATTTATTAGCTATATTACTTGCAAATATCATGCCAATAGATTGTTTAGATTTTTATCAATACTCCAAATGTTAAAGTTATACAATATATAATTGTTAAAAATTTATAGTGATTTTGAAATTAACTTATACAGAGCTGGTATTAAAAACAAGGTTAAAGTTGTGGAAGTCACCAATCCCCCCATTACCGCTATGGCCATTGGTGCTTGTAGTTCCGACCCTTCTCCTAATTTTAATGCCAAAGGAACCATCGCTAACATTGTAGTTAATGCAGTCATTATAATTGGTCTAAATCTTGTTTGGGCTCCTTCTAAAATTGCTTTTTCTTTATCTAAACCTTTATTTTTTAACAAGCTAATATAATCAACTAAAACTATAGCGTTATTTACAACTATGCCTGCTAAAACTATCATCCCAATAAATGCCGTGATTCCAAAGTTGGTTGAAGTTAATTTCAAACTCCACACTACACCGATAAACCCTAACGGTAACGTCAAAATTATAATAAAAGGGTTTATAATTGATTCTAGTTGTGCTGCCATTATTATATAAACTAAAGCTATAGCCAATAGTAGAGCCATCTTTAATTCGCTAAAACCTTCTTCCATAAGCTGGGCAGCCCTATCAAACTCTACAGTTAGCGTGGAAGGCAAATCCAAGTCCTCAATAATTTGTACAACATGATCTTGTACTGTTCCCAAGTCTTTATCAATTATTTGCCCTTCTATGCTTGCCGTAAGCCTCTGATCCTCTCGGTAAATTTGTCTAGGGCCTTTTTCCTCATTAACATCAGCAACTGATGTAAGCGGAATTTCCATTCCAGAAAAAGATGTTACATTACCTTTTATAAGACTAGAATAGTTTTTTTGTTCTGAGGGCAAAGTCAGCATAATTGGGATACGCATTCCATCCTGCCTTAAAAAGCTGACCTGCTGTCCACGTAACTTATTGTTGATTTGCTCAGCTATGTTCAATGCCGTCAATCCCATCATTGTGCTTTCATGTTGCTTTATAGCTATCTGTAACTCAGGTTTAGTTTCATCTAAATTGGATCTCACTTCCCCAATAAATGCTTGTTGTTCCAAAGCCCCTATGATTTTTTGTTGATATTTCTTTACTTCTTCAAAGGTAGCCCCTTTTAGGGATAAGGCTATGCTATCTCCACCTGTCATAGATTGTATCTGATTTTGTTTGCTTACATTAACATTAGCATCAAGGTGTGCTAATTTTTGCTCTATCTCTTCGATAATCTCAGTTGTGGGTTGAGTCCTTTCATTGCGTTGAACCAACTTAATGTTTAATCTACCTCTATTGTTCTTATCACCAGTTGAAAACATCCCACTTGACTGTCCAACATTTGTGGAAAATGCATCTATATTCTCCATTTGCCCAACTATTTCTTCTCCTTGCTTTACCACCTCATCAGTTGCTTCTAAAGTTGTCCCAACAGGGGTTGTAATAGCTACAGATAACATCCCATCATCTATCGGTGGCATAAACTCTTTACCTATACTGTTGAACTGGAGCACAGATATTACAAATATAAATAAAGTAATTAAAATTAAAACGATAGGTCTGTTTATTACTTTATTTAAGATTTTAGAATAAATCTTAGGGGCACCAAAGGAGCTATTATTTTTTTGCACCAATAATAGTTTAGATGCCAGCATTGGTATAACAGTTAAAGCGACTAAAAGCGAAGCCAATAATGCAAAAGCTACAGTCCATGCCAACTCTTTAAATAATTCACCGGTAAACCCACCTACAAAAACCACAGGTAAAAAAACTGCCATTGTTGTAAAGGTAGATGAAGCAATTGGGCTAGCCACTTCATTTACACCTTTTTTTGCGCTTTCTTTAGGGTTTTCTCCCTGTTGTCTATGGCGAAATATATTTTCAATTACTACTATCGAGTTATCTACTAGCATCCCAACACCTAAAGCTAGTCCTCCAAATGTCATTAAATTAAGAGAAAGCCCACCAAAGTGCATTAACACAAAAGTAGCGACTATGGAAAAAGGGATGGATATGGCTATTATTAGAGTGCTTATTGGGCTGCGCAAAAAAATATACAGTACAATAAGTGCTAATACCGCCCCTATTAACAGACTTTGAGCTACAGTGTTAATCGAAAGTTTTACCAGTTCCCCTTGATCTTGAGTAATAATATAGTCGAAGAAATCAAAATCGATTTCATCTAACTGCTCTAAGATACCATTTCTTACTGATATTATGTTAGCGTCTCCTTCCTGTTGAATGGAAAGGTTTACACTTGGTTTTAAATTAGTTCTACTAATCCCTTGGGATCTATCTGCATATAAAGTTATATCAGCAACATCTTTTAATAAAATGGGATGCAATACTTCATTTGGGTCCATACCTACAACAAACTCTTCCAGCTGATTTATGCTATTTACCTCACTTAAGACCCTAACTGGAAGACGTTTATCATCTTTAACTACAGTATGGGCCGGCAAATTAACATTACTGCCCCCTACTACTATGCCTAACTGTTTTAAAGAAATATTATGTTCTTCAAGTTTTTCTAATTTAGGATAAATGTGGACCTGTGAATCAGGCAAACCTGTCACGTCAACAGATGCCACTCCATCAATGGTTTCTAATTTTGGTATCACTTCATTTTGTACAAATTTATGGGTTTTATTAATATCATCATCACCGATTATTGAAACATCCATTATTGGCATGCTAGTGGGATCAAACTTTAATATTATCGGGGAACTTGCATCTGGGTGAATTGGAGCTAATTCTGTCTTTTCTTTAATCTCATCTCTGACAGTGTCTAGGTTTGTTTTCCAGTCAAACTCTAAAATTATAAGAGAGTTTTGTTGAGAGGAGTAAGAAGTCATCTTTTTTAACCCCGCTGTTGTTCCTATAACACTTTCCAACGATTCAGTAACTAATGTAGCCATTTCTTTAGGTGCTGTATCAGGCATAGTTGTTATTACTGCCAAAACAGGAGGCGAAAAATTAGGTAATAAATCCATTTGTAAATTTGTATAGGCTACAAAACCTAATAGTAAAACAAAAGCCATAAGCATAAACATTGCAATAGGCCTTTTAACAGCTATATCACCAATGGTCATTTTTTTCCCTCCAGTAAAGTAAAACCCTTTCAGCAGTGTATGCTTGTTAGTTTTTTTACTATCTGTTATTCTGCGATAAAATCTTCCATTAGTTTGTGTTATAGCTCTGTTAATGATACAGAATAAATTCATTTATAATTTTTCGTTTTACGGCGAAAACCTATAAGTTAGCTACATGCTTGGTCGATAACTAACTAATTTTGTCCCCTACTATTTATTTGGCATCTACAAATTAGTCTTTTCACCTTCAAGGTCGTGAAGATCTTTTAGACACAACAGCAATCTAGTTTTTAGGCCCAGCAGAATAAGCAAGTATCGACATTTTTGCGATCAATTAAGATTTTAACTTTTCTCCCCAAGGCATACCCACCTACGAATCCAAACTGTCCATAAATTAATCCTTGTATCTTTAAGCCAACACATACTTTGAGCACACAAAAAAAACACCCATTTTTGGATGTTTTTATTACTATATTTGTAGTTGAAACAGGATTTCTGAAGCTACTTTTAGTGGGTCCTGATCTGCATTTACCCGAATGTCAGCCCATTTTTCGTAAAGAGTACACCTTCTTTTATAAAGATTGGTTATCACGTTTTTATTTGGTGTAAATAACGGCCTATTGTCACCATTAATCCTGCTTGTAATGTTTTCCAACGAACAATTTAACCAAATTATCGTACTGCTCTTTTTGAGAAGTTTCATACTATCTTCTTTTTCAACTATACCTCCACCACAATCTAAAATTTTTTTGTTTTGCTTGAAAACAACTTCCTTAACAACCTCATATTCTTTATGCCGAAAATATGCCTCCCCTTTATGCTTAAATATACTAGGTATAGTTGCATTTTCTCTTATAGTTATCATTTCATCTAGTGAATAAATGTCATATGAAGTCCTTTTTGATAGAACCTTTCCTACAGTGGTTTTGCCAGCACCCATAAAGCCTATCAACGCTATGCTGTTAATGATTAGGTTTCCTTTCTACTTTTCCCATAGCGTCTACTATAGCTTTTGTTACATCAGTACTGGCCTGTAAGTTGAAACTATTAGCTTTTAGGTAAAGTTCTCCTTTTTCTGAAACAACATATTTGGGGGGAAGTTGATTTAGTGCCAAAGCCATAACGTCCAGCCTACACTTTTTACATTTACATAGTAATTTTTGCTCTTTCCACATTTCATTTAGTTTTTCTTTAACTAAAATCTCGTTATAATTTAATATTTCCATGCTAGTTATTCATCTCCTCGATTTAATGGAGTTTCAACTGCATTGCCAGTATAAAGGTCAATAGACAGCTCTCTATTATACTTAGGATGTTCATTCTTTTCTACAACTCTCAATTTAGATCCGTCCACTTCATATATTACTTTGGCATTGCGCCTTGTTATAGCAGCTGACAATCCATCGATGATTTTAAAAAGCCTAAGTAACGGCAGCAAGTGAGTGGGAAAATCATTGGGCAATTTCTCTTCTGGATGATGGTGATATCTTATTATAGTTACAACATCTTTGCTTTTATTATAATATTTTTCCGCCATATCAGCGCTTCGTGCTGCGTGCATCATACCGAATTCAAAAGCTTCGCTGGGGGTTACCACATCTCCAATTTGTAAATCAGGCTGAGATTTACCTAAATCATGAAAAATTATTGACTCTACTAAAGTATCCTTGTCTATGCCAATTAACTTCATCAACCCCATTTCATTAAAATCAGCTGCAACCTTTAGAGAGTTTACCACATGAACATAACCACCGGATTTGATAACATCAGTTATTCTTATAGTATTTGAGCTGGAATCGTAAACATCTATATATTCTGGTGTCGACTTTAACTTATATTCAACTTTTGAGTTGGGGAGTGTAAGGGCAAAGGCTTTGTCTAGCTCCTCTTTGGTTTTAGAGACCTGATCTTGAAGTTTTTTATATTCAGTGATATCGCTAAAGCTTTGCACAACTCCTTCAATATGCCCATTCTGCTTCAGCGGAACATAGTTAACCAAAAGAGTTTTACCATCTTTCATCTTAACTTCTTGGTTATAACGTGGGCGCCCATCTTTTAATACCATGTCAACAATCGAAGGTTCCTGAGACCTATTTTCCGACTTCTTGCCAATCCTATCTTCGGCTTTAAAACCTAACATTTTTTCTGCTGCAGGGTTAAACTCAATAACAATAAGATTTTTATCAACTACTATTAAACCTTCGTTAAGAGATTCTACAATCAAACGGGCTTTCTCTTCTTTTTTAGTTTCAAGTTCCACCTGAAGTTGTTCTTTGATTAAATGCCTCATAGCTTTTCTCTGGCTTATAACACCTATGATCTTTTCTCTGTCCAAAACGGGGATAAAGCGAATATCTTTTTCCTTAAAAGTTCTTATTGCTTCTTTTATAGTGTTGTTAGTGCCTAAAGCATCTATATTATCTTTATCAATTGTTATTTTACTGATTGGCTCTTCATGAGATATGTTCTTCTCTATTACTTCTTTTATTGTACTGTTTGTTACCATTCCATACAGCTTATGATCTTTCTTTAAAACAAAAGCAATTGAATGTCCGTTTTTTTTCATTTTTCTAACTACACTTCTTATTGATTCATCTTTGTAAGCAGTCGAAAACTCTTTGCTCATAATGTTTGCTACTGACATCGGTTATCCCCCCTAGTATTCAATCCATCTAAATATTGTTCCAGAGCTGTCCACTTCAATTTGTAAATTATATATAGAATTTTTGTACTGGGCAGTTATTTTAAGTTGATTATTAACATAACTCCAATTATAAGTTCCCAAACCCAAAGTTCCTTCTGAAGAACTTTCTTTTGATAAATTTTCAACGTCTGCTAAAACTTTATCAGCTACTCCAACAGCTATATATCGTGCTTGCATTTTTTCTTTATAAAGCTTATTACTATCCATGATTTTTTCTGTAGTTGAAAATAGGATAGTTAAAACAGTTAAACAACTAAATATTACAACTAATGCTAACAGCGTTATATTTCCCTTTGAGGAATTTTTAAAATAAATGCAAACTCCTTCTTTCTGTTCCATACAACCTCTACCTCCAGGTAAGATTTACAGGGAGTTATTGTATAGTTAAAATTTGTGATATTTTCACTTATTGGATATATTCCATGAGAAGAATTTCTTATAATACTTCGGGTATTTACATTATGATAGTATTTTATACTATCTCCGTCTTGATACTGAATTTCTAGCTGTCCTAATCTATTTATAAATACATCATCTTTGTGAATGGCTCTGTTGAGATCTCGTGTTAACCTTTGATGTATCGTCCTGATGTTGTACTGATATTCTGTTAATTCTTTGGTATTGTATGATAGGTTTACTGCAAAAAAAATTAATTGTGTCAAAATTATCATTATAAAAACTAGCATAGGAATAGCCACTAAGAGCTCCAGTAGAGTAAATCCTTTATTCTTCATAGTAATATCCTTGCATTTCAACAGTATGCTTACCAAGTTTTTGTTCCCAAAGTACCGTAACATTTACAACATAGAATTGTGATGATGACGTAATTTCTATTTCTACATCAAAGTCATCATCTCCTGCAAAATTTAGGTAATAAGGTAGCTTTTTACTTTGCTCTTTGGAATAATATTCTAATATACTATTAGCCATCAAGGTTGCATGAACATAGTTTTCACTATAAATTTCCGACTCCCATATAATAATTATACCCGCTACAAATGTAGTAGCAACAAAGGTTATAAGAAAAGCAGAAACTAAAACATTTAAAAGTATAGTTCCTTCTTTTTTAATCATTATAGTTCATCTCCAATCTTAACCTACCCCCTATTACGTCGAAAAGAATTATAGCCTGATTATTATATTCATCTCTAATAACGATTCGTCCCCCTTGCTGAGAAAGGCCTGTCCTGTGGATAACCATAGTTGAAAAAAAATTATTAGTCATTTTCAAGTTATGGGGGAGTTCAAAAGTACGTATGACATTATTCCTCTTATGTATTATATAACTTTCAGAGCATCCTGAAGGAAAAGTAATAAACACAGCTGTTCCGGAGCTCATAGCCTGTTGTTGAGCGTATTGGAGGTCCGCTAATGCTTTTTGTGCGTAAATTTCTAAATTTAAAGAAGTGTTATCAGTAACATTTAAAACAAAGGATGTCGCTATTAACATTGTCATCCCCAAAATTGAAACTACAACCAAAAGTTCCAACAAAGTAAAACCCAAAGAGTTATTGTTTTTAAACTTAACCACCGCCTTTATACTATATATTTTGCAAAAGATTATATATAGGATATAAAAGGACTACAACAATTAAAAAGACTATTGCTGCAACAATGACCATTATTAAAGGTTCAAATGCCTTGGCAAATCCTTCAGTTTTTATTTGCAATTCTTTTTTATAAAAATCTTTCGCTCTACTAACAGCATCGGTCAAATTAGAGGATTTTTCACCTACTTCAATAAAACCTAACGGTATTATGTTTTTTTCAAGCAACTTTAAGGCATTAGTGAAACTGTTCCCTTCCTGTAATTCCTGTTGTTGTTTGTGTGCTATTTTTTTTATTTCTTTAGATGGATAGTGCTGAATTAAATCTAAGCTTTTATATAAAGATATTCCCTGCTTTAAAGTGTTATATAAAATTTCATAATATGTCATTTTTTCTATATCCCAAAGAATTCTACCCAAAAGCGGAATACCCCGAATTCCTTTCTTTTTTGTTTTTAACAAAACTGCTATAGTTAATCCTAAGGCGGTGGCTAACATTATCTGGGGAAAAGGTAGGGCTAAAATAATTTTTAATAAGATGTTTTTGTTTATACCAAGGGTTAAGTATACTGCTTCCATTGATGGAATTAACCAAACAAATGTAAGAATAATTGTAAACAAAACTATTGTCAAAAGTATACAAGGATAAATCAAGGATGTAATAACATTTTCTTTTAGTTCTTTTTTCTGCTTTAAAAACAAAGATATTTCTTCTAGAGTTTTTACAAGCATCTCACCTTCTTCCCCTACCTTAATTAATTCTAGTACATATTTAGGAAACTTTTGTGTGGCATCCATGCTGTAATATAAATTATGCCCTTTCTTTAAGTTAGAGGATATGTGAATTGCGGTTTTCTTTTGCGTTTCATCACCTATTTTTTCCATCATTTCAAAAGCTTGTGATAGTGAAATCTTGCCCTTAAGCAGATAGAACAGATTATCTAAAAATTGGATAGTTTGTTTTTCTTTCATTTAATGTTCCCCTAGCACTCTGTTGAGTTCTTTTTTATCAGTAATTTTACGGGCCTTCTTTTGCTCTGCTGAATCATTTAATGTAAACATTTTGTTAATAACTATATTTTTAAATTTAGCACCTCTATGTAAAATATAGCTTTTTAAGTTATCGTCTTTGGAAAGAATTTCAAATATACCAGTTCTTCCACTATATTTATTAGAGCACTCTATTTTCCTAACAAGCCGCTGAGCTACTGCTCCCTTAAAAGCTTCTGAGAAAATTGCTGGATTGACTCCTAAGTTTATAAATCTATCAATAGATGAAATGCTATTTTCTGTATGAACACTGGCTAACACCGTATGACCTGTGAGAGCTGCTCTTAAAGCTATATGAGCAGTTTTTTCGCTTCTAACCTCACCAATAATAATCACATTGGGGTCTTGTCTTAAAACAGAGGTTAAAAGATATGAATAGTCTAGGCCCAACTCTTCTATCACCTCTATTTGGGTAAAATTAGGAATTTTATACTCCACAGGGTCTTCGATTGTAACTATATTAACGCTTTCATCATACAAATAATTAGCCATTGTGTACAAAGTGGTTGTTTTACCGCTCCCTGTAGGGCCACAAACTAAAATAAGTCCTCCCTTTAAGTTTAATAATTTTTTTAGCTGTTGAACTTGAAAAGGTTCCATACCCAACGAGGTAAATGTGCTAAACTCTGGCAAGTAGGGAAATAATCTAAGTACCAGTTTTTCTCCCCAAACAGTATTTATAGTTGACACCCTTATATCCATAGGCGGTGTACTATTAACTTTAAAACTTCCTTGTTGAGGTTGTCGGCTTTTAGTTATATCTAGGTTGCTCAAAACTTTGATCCTAGAATATATCTTTGTCGCATCCTCTTTTGCTAAGTTGTAATATTTTTTTAGCATCCCATCAATGCGATAAAAGACCTTTATACCCTCGTCTGATGGATGAAAGTGAATATCACTGCTTTTCGCTTCAAACCCTCTAAATAATATTTCGTCCAAATACTTTTTAGCATCCAAACTAATCCCCCCAACCCTCATTTGTGACAATATTCTATATTTTTTGATTAAATCCCTCTAAATTAATCAAAAAAATGGTTAGAAAACAAAATTTATTTAATTTCCTCCTCCCACATCAACATCCAAGTCCATAGCAGAATGAGCAAATATCGACGTTTTCGTGGCCAATTAAGATTTTCACTTTCTTTCCTCAATAGCATATACATCTAATAATTTCATACGTCAACTGCTACATAAATCAAAATAGATCTAAAACCATTGATTAGCCACGAAAACGTATAAATTAGCTACATGCTGGGACAAAATTCTTTTTCCAAATAAGCTACATGCTTGGTCAGTAATTAAATATTTAACTATATATCCAATGCTATTGTTTAGCATCTACAAATTTAGTAAGTCTTTTATTACCTTCAAGGTTGTGAATACCTTACAGACCCAGCATCAATTCTACTTTCAAACCCTGCTCTTTGTCCCAGCAGAATGAGCAAATATCGACGTTTTCGTGGCCAGTTATTATTTTGACTTTTCCTTCCCAATGGCATATACATCTAATAATTTCATACGTCAACTGCTACATAAATCAAAATAGATCTAAAACCTTTGATTAGCCACGAAAACGTATAAATTAGCTACATGCTGGGACAAAATTCTTTTTCCAAATAAGCTACATGCTTGGTCAGTAATTAAATATTTAACTATATATCCAATGCTATTGTTTAGCATCTACAAATTTAATAAGTCTTTTAATACCTACAAGGTCGTGAACACCTTACAGACCCAGCATCAATTCTACTTTCAAACCCTGCTCTTTGTCCCAGCAGAATGAGCAAATATCGACGTTTTCGTGGCCAGTTATTATTTTGACTTTTCCTTCCCAATGGCATATACATCTAATCACATACTATCAACCACTGCATAAATCAAAATAGAATAAAAACTATGATTGGCCACGAAAACGTATAAATTAGCTACATGCTGGGACAAAATTCTTTTTCCAAATAAGCTACATGCTTGGTCAGTAATTAAATATTTAACTATATATCCAATGTTATTTGTCGGGCATCTACAAATTTCAATTAGTTTTTATTACCTACAAGGTCGTGAATACCTCCAGACCAAGCATCATATCTACTTTCAAGTCCTGCTCTTTGTCCCAGCAGAATGAGCAAGTATCGACGTTTTCGTGGCCAGTTATTATTTTGACTTTTCCTTCCATTGGAAAATATCCACCTAACGCTAAACACCCTTGCCTTCGGCTAGTGATTCCCACTACCAAGTCCACAGCGGACTTTCACCGTCAATTTAACGCACATGCTAGGCACAGATAAAAAAAGTATCAGCTTTGCTGATACTTTTTCAATAGTTCTTTTAATGTCTCTAATGTTGGCTGATAACCAGTCCAAATTTCAAATGATTTTATTGCTTGGGCATAAAGTAGCTCCAAACCAGAAATGTACTGCAAATCATTAGACAAAGATACAGTTTGATTGTAGTTACAATCTAAAAGTACTTGAGCTATTTTGTTTTCAAATAAGTGGCTAATATCTAAGTTTAATGGCAGTGTATTTACAGTAACGCCTCCGCTAATATTTTCCTTTTTAAAAAACTCTATAGACATTAAGTTAATCCAAGGATATTGCTTCTTTAGATTTTCACCTGCCTTTTTATTACGGCAAACAACAGTAATATTTCTGTTGGTAAATTCCTTAAGGGCATAAATTGTTGTATGCGCCATATTCCCACTTCCCAAAATATAAATTTCTTCACTTCTAAAGGGATCTAACACAAGCTGCATCCCTCTAAAGTCAGTGTTATCACCCAGTAATTTTCCATTGGACAATGCTACGGTATTAACACTAGCAATATTTTTTCCATGATATGATATTTGGTCTATGTGTTCTTTTATAGCTGCTTTTAGTGGGTAAGTTACATTAAAACCTTTGTACCCTTCCTTTATAAGGCAATCCACCTTTTCTTTTAAATTATCTGTGGATACTCTAAATTTTGTATAACAAGCATTTAAGCCATAATGTTTAAACAAACAATTATGTATTTTAGGCGATAGACTGTGATCTATCGGATCTCCGATCACACAATATTTATCCATGAAATCACCTCTCTTGTAAAAAACAACAGCTATCACAAAGAAACGATAGCTGTATAGCTTTTAAACTTTTAAATTATCCTTAACATACTTCGAAGAGTCTACAAATTTCAAATTAACTTGTATATGTTGACCTATTCTTTTAATACCTATATCACCGAGAGACATATCCTTAAGCTCTGGATTACCTTCTTTTACTTCGTTTACTAAGTCTTTCAACATATTAAGCACATCAACTTCATCCCAGTTTATTTTCTTAAATACAGTTACAATTCTTTCCATATTTGGCACCTCCTAAAAATAATCTATTCAAAAAGGTGCCAATTTATACATTCTATTTACCTTTATTCTAAATAAGTCCTTTTTTGCTTAGCGACCTAAGCACCATCTTCTCTCCCTGCCTAACAATTTTAGTTCCAATAAACTCTTTTTCGTTTATAGGAATTACTAATATTGTAAATAGCCCTGACCGATTTCCTCCTAACACATCAGTGAAAATTTGATCACCTATTACCGCAGTAGAAGTCTTTTTACTGCCAGTCAATTCAATAGCTCTAGAAAATGGACTTCTTCTTGGTTTATTAGCCTTCGAAATAAAAGGTAAACCCACTTCTTTGGCAAAAGAAGCTACTCTATTTTCACTATTATTTGAAACAATGACAACTTTGAAGCCCTGCTTTGTTAAGTTCTCAAACCAGTTCATAAGCTTTGAGTTTGGTGAAGGTTCATTCCAGCCAACTAATGTATTGTCTAAGTCGGTTATTATTGTGTCAATATCATTTTTTTTCAACTTCTCTAAATCTAATTCATATATTGAATCTAAATATAAATTGGGAGTTAATTTTTTTAAGATAGAAATAGTACCACCTCCTAGATAAAAACATTATAGCATTTTTTTGAAAGATTTTAAATTAAATTTTGAACTTTTAGTTCTTTTAAAAGCTTGGTGGTCGCTTTTTTTTCAATTCTGGAAACATAAGACCTAGAAATTCCCAATTCCTTCGCTATCTCTCTTTGAGTTAAAATATCATGTGAACCTAAACCAAATCTTTTCACTATAACAAATCTTTCTTTTTGGGTAAGTTTATAAAGGACCTCATTGAGTCTAACTACATTAAGCTTTGTATCTACCTTTTCAAATAAATCACTCTCTATACCTAGTATATCCATTAAAGTTAGTTCATTTCCCTCGCCATCAATTCCTAACGGTTCTTCTAGTGATTTATCGTCCCTACTTTTTTTGTTAGCTCTTAACTCCATAAGTATCTCATTTTCAATGCACCGGGCAGCGTAAGTGGCAAGTTTAATACCTTTGTTTCTATCAAAGCTATCTATAGCCTTCATTAACCCACATGATCCCAAAGAAATTAGATCATCATGTTCAATTGCTGTGCTATCATATTTTTTAACAATATGAGCAACTAAACGTAGGTTGTGTTCAATTAATTTTTGGCGAGCTTGTTTATCGCCCTTTTCCATCTTCTTTAAATATTTTTCTTCTTCTTCAGGAGATAGAGGTTGTGGAAATGTATTGTTTTTTACATATGAAACTAAAAGTGACAGCTCTTTCATTGCGTAAGCAAGAGCTAGTAAAATAGACAATTCAAGTCCCCCTTTTTTTAATTGTGTTAAACATTATATGTGTAACCAGGGGGAATTACGACAATTTTCACCTTTTGTCATAATCAATCTTACTTAATATTTCTTCTAAAATACCTACAGGGTTATCCCCTTCTTCCACAATAATTGTTATTACATATTTAGGTCTATTATAAGGGAAAAAACCAGAAATCCAACGATTACCGTTGTCACTTGTCCCAGTTTTAACCCCTCCACCATAAGATAATTGTCGAGCTGTTCCGTACAGAATTGTAGAATTCATCATTTTTTGGATATCTTTAGCAACTCCATTACTTATTAACCGCTGATTAAAAGGATCTATAGACATCGGACTGGTAGGCCTTGGTCCCACATAATGAATTATATTCGGTTGCACTTGATATCCTCCATTTGCAATTACAGAAGTTAACTTTGCTATCTGTATAGGCGTAGTCTCCAACTGGCCTTGTCCTAAGGCAAGAAGCTTACTTCCTTGGCATCCTGAAACAGTCTCTATATCAGGTAATCTTCCGGAACTCTCCTGTAAAAGCCCAACATTTGTTGGGTTACCTAAACCAAGGTCAGAAGCCCGTTGGAGTATGGTATCTGCTCCCACATCATAAACTATTTTATGGAACACCTCATTACAGGAATGTGCCAATGCCTCTTCCAATGTTAAGCTTCCATGATTAACTAAACAGTTATCTCCACTGCACTGAAACTTATCTTCTTTTTGATATCCTTCTTCTAGGGCCACAATTGTAATGACAAGCTTAAATAAAGAAGCAGGACTGGTCTGCTTATGTGTGGTTATAGCTTTGTTAATGTGACTTCCGTCATCAACTTGATTAAAGTTATAAATTGGTCGACTAGCCATCGATAATATTTCGCCAGTGTTAGGATCCATTATTATAATTGCTCCTTGTTCTAGCGTATGTGTTAGTGTATCTTCTACTACTTTTTGTAGGTTTTTATCCAACGTAACAACCACACTGGTGTCATTTGTTGAATTATTGATATCATAAAAATGTTCAGAAGAAGTTAATTTACCATAAACATCAGTGATAGCAATAATCCTAGAAGGAGCTGCTCTTAGCTTATCATTATACTGATACTCTAGACCGCTAACACCTTGATATCCGTAAATATTATAAAGTTTGTGATGGTTTGTTAAACCAATTACATGGTGGGCTATATCAGATTTTCTTTCATTAAACTTTACCGGAATTGAACCTTCACACTCGCTTTGCTGAAACACTATGTCATTTTTTTCATCACAATATCTATACCAACCCAGGCTGCTTTCTTTAGTTAAAAGAGGTTCCAGATTGCGATCTAAAATATCTCCTCTATTACAATCATAAACTAAAGCTTTTACCCTTTGATTTACACTTAATTGGCTGTACTCAACATGTTTAAAAATTGATATATAGCCCACCCTTAAAATTAAAGCTAAAAAAATAGCCAAAAAGATTATAAGTAATATATGAATTCTTTTATACATAAAAAACCCTCCTGGAAATATTATTTCCAGGAGGGTTTTTTATGATTCAATGGTTATTTACAAGCGAAACTATTTTAGCTGCCAAAATATCTATAGCTACCTTATTTTCCCCACCCTCTGGTATGATTATATCGGCATGTTTCTTTGAGGGCTCTACAAACTGTAAATGCATAGGTCTAACCACTGAGAGATATTGGTCTACCACTGAGTCTAACGTTCTTTCTCTTTCTTTTATATCTCTAATAACTCTTCGTATAATTCTTACGTCTGCATCTGTGTCTACATACACTTTTATGTCCATAAGATCTCGTATTTTTTTGTCCTCTAAAATCAAAATCCCTTCTAAAATAATTATCTTTTTGGATTCTACTATAACGCTTTCTTTTAATCTAGTGTGAGATTTAAAAGAATAAACAGGTCTTTGAATAGATTGACCTGCCCTTAATTTTGTTAAGTGGTCTAACAACAAATCTGTATCAAAAGCAAAAGGATGATCATAATTAGTCTTTAGCCGTTCTTCAAAAGATATGTGGGATTGGTCTTTATAATAAGAGTCGTGTTCTATAACCGTTATTTTACTATGATCAATTTTTTCTACTACTTTTTGTGCTACAGTTGTTTTCCCGGAACCTGTTCCTCCTGCTATTCCAATAATTACTGGTACTGTCATTTTACTTCTCCCTTCTAAGAATTGCAAAATCTACCACTTGGATATCTAAGGCCACTTTAACAAGTTGTTGAGGATGAGGGGCTTTTTCCATTTCTACGTCATACTCATCCCAAATGTTATTAATTTTAGCCTTTTTGACTGCCCCTCCAGGCATTAAAACTTCAACTTCCTCACCTTTTGCAAAATGATTTCTTTGTTCTATCAAAGCTATGTTATTTTGGTCTCCTTTTTTTCGAACTATCCCCACAAAGTCAAACTCAGTATTACTTTTAGTGCTATAAATATTCTGAGCGCTCTGGTCAGCTTGCCGATGATAAAAACCAGATGTAAATTCTCGATTTGAAGCTTTTTTTAATTCTTCTACCCATTTGCTACTGTCAAACTTAACATTATTGTCAATTAAATCTAAGGCTTGCCTATAGGCATTGACAACTGTGGCAATATAATGAACACTCTTCATCCTTCCTTCTATTTTCAAACTATCAATACCAGCATAAACAAGCTTATCTAAAAATTCCATAGCCATCAAATCTTTAGAGCTCATAATATAGGTCCCTCTTTCGTCGATTTCAACTGGCATGTACTCTCCCGGTCGCTGTTCTTCTACCAAATGATATGACCATCTACAAGGTTGAGCACAGTCGCCTTTATTTGCGCTTCTACCAGCCATATAGGAGCTTAGTAAACAACGGCCAGAATATGCCATACACATAGCTCCATGGATAAATGACTCTACTTCTATATCAGCTTTTTCTTTAAGTTGAGCTATTTCATTTATTGATAATTCTCTTGCCACAACCACCCTAGAAGCCCCTAGTTTTTTCATAACCTCAGCTGACTTATAGTTAGTGACATTAGCTTGAGTACTTACGTGAACTTCCAGACCTGGAGCAAGCTCTTTAACTAAAGTAATTACTCCTATATCAGCAACAATAACTGCATCAACACCAACCGCCTGTAACCATTTTAAATACGGAGGCAACTTTTCTATATCGGAATTATGAGCTAGTATATTTACCGTTACATAAACCTTTACACCTTTTACATGTGCATAATGTAACCCTTCTAAAAGTTCACTTTCAGAAAAATTAGTTGCTCTCGCTCTTAGTCCAAAGCTTTTTCCTGCAAGATAAACTGCATCAGCCCCATATTCTACTGCTATTTTTAGTTTTTCTAAACTTCCAGCTGGCGCCAAAAGTTCTGGTTTTCTGTTCATTTTATCACCTCATGTACGTAAGAATGGGAACGTAAATTTTACGTCCCCTTTACTTAATCTGTGTGCCAGTATCTATCAGCATTTTCTTGGTGTTCTTCGTAGGTCTGGGCAAAGTGATGGTAACCTGTCTCCCGGTCAGCAACATAGTAAAGATAATTTGTGTCTTTAGGTTGCAAAACTGCATCTATCGATGCTTTACCTGGACTGGCGATTGGTGTCGGTGGAATACCCTTATATTTGTAGGTATTATAAGGTGAGTCAACTTCCAAATCTTCATAAGTAACTCTCTCTCTATGCCCAATGGCATAAAGCACAGTAGCATCTATTTGAAGTAACATCCCCTTTTCCAACCTGTTGTAAATCACGCTAGCTATCTTGGTCTTTTCACTGTCATGTTTAGCTTCCCTTTCAATTAACGACGCTAAGGTAACCGCTTCATGGACAGTTAAGTCCAGTTCTTCCATCTGGTCTATTTTGCTTTCAGTTAACACTTCATCAAAAGAACTGAGCATCATATCGATTAACTGCCATTCTGTGATGTCTGGATACACTTCATAGGTATTTGGAAAAAGATACCCTTCCAACCTATAATCGTGTTGCACATCCTCTAACCGCTCTATAAAATCATATTCAAACTCCCCATCTTGTACAAGCTGAAGAAATTTATCCCTCTCAGCTAATCCCTGTTCTTCTAATCGAATAGCAATCTGCTCCACAGTAAAGCCTTCAGGTATGGTAAACCTAACAGTTTCTCTGGCAACTCTACCTTCTGTTAGCAACTCCCCCAACTCTTCATAACTAAGTCCATCGGTTAAAGTATAGTCCCCTGCTTGGAAGCTACCGTTTAAATTATTTAAGTGGGCATAGGCTAAAAAAAGATTCTTATTTTTAATTACACCTTCTTTTTTCAGCATTTGAGCAATTTCCTGAGTTGAAGTCCCCAAAGGAACTTCAACATGAATGACTTGATTTCCATCTCCGGGTGGGGCAGTTAAATTTAAAATAGCCAAACCTCCGATTAAAAAAAACAACACTATAGTACTCAGTATCGTTATTACTGTTTTTTTCTTAGACCAATTATGCAGAGAAGATTTAAACTTCTTTTTTAACACTGTTGGGGATAAATAATCTTTAGTTTTTTTTAGCTTGTCCCATATATTCAATTTCAAGCTCTCTCCCCTCCCTCAATACCTAGTCCTCTTCTTTTAACTCGTTATGCCAAGTCTCTTCAATCTTATCTAAAAGATCTGAATCCTCAACTACGTTATAGACAAGTTCACCGTCTTTTTCTTCAACCTTAAATACATGAGCCGTTTCTGGTTCTATAGTTCCTTCGGGAATCAAAAAAACATATTCCTCTCCATCATAAGAAACTCTGTCATATTCATTAAAAAGATGTTCATTTCCCTCATCATCCACTAAAGCAATACGAATGTTCTCTTTTTCTTGATCCATTATAGTAAACCTCCTAATATGATAGTTTGTAGGCATTAAAACTTTTATTTTTATTTTAGCTTAGCTAAATAATTTTGTAAAATTAGCACCGCTGCTTGTTTGTCAATCACTTTTTTTCTTGTTTTTCTACTAACATCAGCTTCGATTAACTGCCTTTGTGCTTGAGCTGTAGTCAAGCGCTCGTCCTCTAACTTATATTCTAAATGAGGAAATTTTTTTTCCATTCTATCTTTAAATTTTATGGATAGTTCTCCCCTATCACCTATGGAATTATCCATGTTTTTAGGCAGCCCAATTACAACAGTGCTGACCTCATACTCATCTATAATTTGCTTAAGTTTAGCAAAGTCATTTTTTTTCCCTGCTCTAGAAATAACTGTAATTCCCTGAGCTGTTAACTTTAAAGCATCTGAAACAGCCACACCGATAGTTTTTTCTCCTAAGTCTAGCCCCATTATTCTCAAATAAATACACCTCTTATTACTAAATTACCTTAATGCAAAAATCCGAACACACCCTACTACAATACCCACAGAAAACACATTTTCCTCTTATTACTTTAACTTTTTTTTCTTCTATAGTCAAAGCATTCTGCGGGCAAGTTTCAACACATTTCCCACATTTTTGACACCAGTTATGTATGATAAGCTCTCTATTTTTGTTGGATAACTTTTCAGCTAAACCATGATTGTAAACTCCGTTAAAAAGCTGTATATTAAAGTCAATTTCCAAGCTAGATTGCATACCAATGGCCACAGAATCCACCTCTTTTTTAGAAAAAACATATTCTAAAGCCATTTTACTGTCTCTAATCAAATGTCCTCCACCCAAAGCCTTCATGACATAAATCCCTTTTCCCATTTGAAAAGCTGTATCAATAGCTTGTGCCATATCTGTAAAGTTACCATCTACTATTCCCAGTCCCTTTACATTAAAAATAGGATGGATGACATCAATCTCTGGAAAAGAATTAACATCTCGCACACATTGTATATGGTGAGTTGAAACTCCTACATGCTTTATTAATCCTCTCTCTTTATACTTTAGCAATGTTTCTACAGCTTCATAATGACCTCTAATAGAATGATATGATGACTGCTCATGCAGTAAAAATACATCTAAATATTCCACACCAAGCTCTGTTAATGCTTTTTCCACACTAACCTGAGCTGTTTTTTTGTTAAAACAATAGGACTTTGTGCTTATAATAGGACGATATCTAGACATTTCCATACTTTTTTTAATATGGGCATAGTTATCATATATTTCTGCTGTGTCTATAAAGTTAATCCCTTTTTCATAGCCGTAGGACAAAAGTTTGGCACCCTCTAGGGGAGTAAGATTTCTCTGTAGGGGTCCCATAGTGAGGGTGCCAAAGCATATTGGGGAAACTTCCAGTTCGGTGTTTCCCAGTTTGTGGTAGTTTTTATTTAATAGCATTAATATAATTCTTTACTAATTCTTCTAAAATTTCATCCCGCTCTAATTTTCTTATCTTAACCCTAGCATTGTTGTGACTGGTGATGTATGCTGGATCTCCAGATAACAAATAACCAACAATTTGATTGATAGGGCTATATCCTTTTTCTTCTAAACTTTCAAAAACCTCTGCTAAAGTAGATTTTACATCCTTTTCCTCTTTTTGAGCTTGAAATTTCATAGTATGTTGGGAATTAGTCATAATTCCAACCCCCTTTAAATTTTTTTTCGTTATAAGTTTATTCGACACAATTAGCAAAATTTCCTGCAAAAGTTGGGTATATAAATAAACTTACCCAATTATTCCTGTACTATTCTTCCAATAGGTTTAAAACTTCTTTAAGGGCCTCATTAATTTTCTCAGGCTCCTTACCTCCTGCTTGTGCCATATTAGGTTTGCCACCACCACCCCCTGAGCAAATTGAAGCTACTTCTTTTATTATTTTGCCGCAATGAACACCAGATGAAACAGCGTTTTTAGTTGCTTTTGCGGCAAAGTTCACTTTGCCATCAATTTCAGCTGCTAACACAACAACTGCATTATCTTGATTGGCCACAACTTTATCTGTTATTTCTCTCATTTGTCCCGGATTTTTAACATCGACTTTAGCTGTATAAACTTTAGTTTCCCCACACTTTTTACCATTTTCAAGTATATCATCGATAGCTGAACCAGCTAGCTTACTTTGAGCTGTTTTCAATTCATCTTTAAGCTCTTTAATATTATTGTTTAAATCCATAACTTTTTGATGCAAGTCATTTGGATTACACTTTAACTGTTGAGCCAAGTCCTGAACTAATTTGTCTTTTTCCATAAAATAGTTTAAAGCATTTTGACCAGCTAAAGCTTCAATTCTTCTTAGCCCAGATCCAACAGAACTTTCTGAAACAATTTTAAACAATCTTATTTGCAGTGTATTAGAAACATGGGTTCCGCCACACAGTTCTTTGCTATAATCTCCTACCGATACAACCCTCACATTTTCTTCGTATTTTTCTCCAAATAGAGCTTCTGCTCCTTCTGATTGTGCTTCTTGTAAGGATTTATGCTCTGTTATAACCTCTTTACCTGAATCTATAATCTCATTTACTTTACTTTCAATCATCTGTAATTGCTCATCTGTCAAAGGTTCAAAATGGGTAAAATCAAATCTAAGTCTTTGGGAGTCCACATAAGATCCCCCTTGCTTAACCTGAGTACCTAGAACTTCTTTTAACACTTTATGAAGCACATGAGTTGCTGTATGGTTTATTTCAGTTTCCCGCCTAGTGGAAGAAGTAACTTGAACCTTTGCCTTTTGCCCTACCTTAACACTGCCACTTTCTACTTTTCCAATAGAAATAATATGGTCACCTTTTTTTATTGTATCTAAAATTTTTACAGTTCCTGTTTCTGTGATTATTTTACCCTTATCTCCTACTTGGCCGCCACCTTCAGGATAAAGTGGAGTTTCAGATACTAAAACCTTTATTTCATCATTCTTATAAGCTGTGTCGATACTTATATCATTGAACAATACATCTAAAGTGGTATTTATGTTTAGATTATTGTAACCTACAAATTTTGTAGCAGGAACTTCTTTTAAAAACGATAAATTATCCACACCAAAATTCCCATCCTCCTGCCTTGCCATGCGAGCACGATTTCGTTGTTCCTCTAAGGATTTATAAAACTGTTCTTCATCCACAGTTATACCCTGCTCTTTTAAGATCTCTTTTGTCATATCCAGTGGAAACCCATAGGTATCATATAACTTAAAAGCAGTTTCACCATCAAAGTTGCCATCATTTTGTTTTTCTAACTCTTCATTTAGCAATTCAAGTCCCTGATCTAAGGTTTGAGCAAAGCGCTCTTCTTCTATGGAAACGACCTTTGTAATATAATCTTTTTTATCGGTTAACTCCGAATAATGATGCCCCATTATTTCTTCAACTACATCTATTAACTCAGACAAAAAGTTCCCTTTGATTCCTAAAATTATTCCATGCCTTGCCGCTTTTCTTATCAATCTTCTTAAAACATATCCCCTGCCTTCATTTGAAGGCATAACACCATCAGTAATCATAAAGGCAATAGCCCTTACATGGTCTGCAATGACTTTTAAGGAAGTATCTATTTTAGCATTATGACCATAATTTTCATCGCCTAAAGCGGCAGTTTTTTGAATGATGGGCATGATTGCATCAATTTCATAATTGGTTTTAACACCCTGCATGACTGCGGCTATTCTTTCTAAGCCCATACCTGTATCTATATTTTTTGATTCTAATGGGGTATAGTTACCATTTTCATCTTTGTTAAACTGGGTAAATACCAAATTCCAAATTTCAAGATACCGATCACATTCGCATCCTGGTTTACAATCAGGATTATCGCATCCAAGTTCCTCCCCTTGATCATAATAAATCTCTGATGATGGTCCACATGGACCAACACCTATTTCCCAAAAATTATCTTCTTTCCCTAATTTTACTATTCTATCTTTGTTGACACCTATCTTTTCTTGCCAGATTTTATAAGCTTCTTCATCTTCATGATATACAGATATATACAAATTATCTTTGTTTAACTTTAACCATTTAGTTAAAAATTCCCAAGCCCACTTTATAGCTTCTTCCTTAAAGTAATCACCAAAAGAAAAATTGCCCAACATTTCAAAAAATGTATGATGTCTAGCAGTAACGCCTACATTTTCTATATCGCCAGTTCTGATACATTTTTGCGACGTAACTACTTTAGGATTATTTCTAGTCTTATTTCCCGTAAAATAATCCTTAAAAGGTGCCATTCCTGCACCAATCAATAGCAAAGTAGGGTCATTTTTAGGAATCAAGGGTGCACTGTCTAATATATCATGGTCTTTGGTTTCAAAAAACTTTAAAAAATTACTTCTTATTTCATTGGTTTTCATAAATTACACTCCTTTTAGCAATCAATTTAAACAATAATTTGACAAAAAAGTCCCTGTTGAAATACAACAGGGACGAACAGGCCGCGGTACCACCCAATTTATTCTATAGTTAGAATCGCTCTTACACTTTAACGGTTCTCACCGGTTTGGCTTTAGCCAAACACCTCCAGGACAGCTTCCACAATAGCTTATAAAGAATCTTTCAGCCAAGGATCCTTTTCTCTTTAAAAAGCAGTTTTGTGTACTCATTCCCTTTCACGGTTTTTAATTATTAATTATGTTTTTATTATATTGTTTTATCTAATTTATGTCAATTTATTTTTGCTTACTCACTATATAAGCTATTATATTTCTAAATATTATCCTTGAAACTGCAACAACTGGAACAGCTAAAATCATACCTTTAACTCCAAAAAATGTTCCCCCTGCTATAAGTGATAGGATAACTGCAACAGGATGTAAGTTTAACTTTTTGCCTAAAACCTGTGGTGCTACTAGTTGACTTTCTATTTGCTGTATAATAGTTACAACGATAACTACCTTTACAGCAAGTATGGGTTCTTGGAAAAACGCAACAATAGTAGCTGGCACAGCTCCAATCCAAGGTCCAAAATATGGTATCACGTTTGTTATACCTGCAAAAATACCTAAGGTCAAAGAGTACTCTACTCCTAAAAATAATAGTCCTAAATAAGTGGTTATACCTATCATAGTACAAACTATTATGATGCCTCTTATGTAGTTTCCTAAAGATTCATCAATCTCATGGGCCACTTTGGCAAAACTAGCCTTTTTCTTAGCTGGCACCAACTTGAAAAAAGCTCTTTGAAACAGATAGTAATCCCGCAAACAATAGAAGGTTAACACTAACACCATAAAAAACTGAAATAATCCCATAGCTAAATTAAGACCAAATTCAGGAAGTTTTGCAAAGGTGTTTAATAGAGCTTCTTGAAATACATCCAAACCTTCTTCAATACTATCTTCTAACCCTTTTGGCATTTCTATACGCTCTGTTTGTTCATTAAAATCTATAATAAACTGATTTATATCCTCAGTATAATTTGGCAAATTCTGATTTAACCGGGTTATTTCATGGCTTACAATAGGTATCATTCTAGCAACTAAAATATAAAGAGCAGTGAAAATTATTATATATATAACTAATACCGAAATTCCCCGCGGAACTTTTTTTTGTTGAAAGTAAACCACTATTGGATTAAGAATATAGGCAATAATCAATGCTATAAACAGTGGAGCTAAAAGAGATATAACTGTTCGACCAGAAACCATAATAAACGAAATTGCAGAAAATGTAACTAATGAAAAAATAAATACAACTAGTAGCACTGCTAGAGTAATTTTCATTGCTAATCTGACGCTTTTATTTTCAAAGTATTTTTTTATATTCAATTTTCATAACCTCCTCTCTACATTCTATCACCCTACTTAGCAAAATAAAACCTTTTTTTAATAAAAAGGCAGACGTGATTTTAAAGTCACATCTGCCTTATTCTATGTCCTTTTTCTTCTCATTAGACGTTTAGGCTGAGTTTTTCTATTTTTACCTTTATACTCATCTTTTATATCCTCTACCACATCCTCTGCTTTATCTACAGAATCATCTATAAAGTTCTCAACCTGATCCTCGTACTTACCATTAGTAGCGTAACCAAATGAATTATCATTTTCATCATCAAGGTACTGAAAAGCATCATCAACATGTGAATAAAATCCTTCTTTTATTTTATTAAAACTACCTTTTCTCATTAACTTTCCTACTGCCAGTCCTAATAATCCTCCTACAATCAACCCTTGAATATATCCGCGTCTCATAAGCACCTCCGGTTAATTAGAGTTCATCGTCATACTCATCACTATCTAAGGCAATTAATGATCCTTCATCGTCCACCTCATAAACCTTTAGTTTGTCATTTGTTTTTTGATAAACTACAAAGCAGTTCCAGCAATAAAACTGTTCGTTAGCTATCTGTCCCACATCTCTCCCCTGACAAACTGGACAATTCATAGGCAATCCTCCTTAATATTGTTCCACTGTATCCCAGCTATTATTATCCAAAGAAGTGTTTTTATCTAAATTCTCTAAATGAATTTTTAAATCTTCTAAAGCTAGTTGTTTATTTGCCATATCTATTACCTCATTGGGTACCACAATGGTATCTTTTCCATATATTGTTGACGATGGGACTGGAATTATACCTCTTCCATTTAAAATATCGTTAATAATACCGTCAGAAACTTCGAACCCCAGAATTTTTCCATTTTCCTTTAAAAACAAAATATCCTGTATATTGCCAAGGTTTTCTCCATTTTTTGTGTAAATGGGTTTTTCTTTTATCTTTGTGTAAGGAAAGCAGTGTTGGGGTAAATCTAAAACCTGCGGTTGTTCTTTTTCTTTCAAGACTATAGCACTTTCCCCGACGTTAACTTGGTTGGGAAATACACCAAATGGCTGCGTAATAATTGTTCCTTTCTTTAAAATAAATCCTCCAATACTGTGTTCTTGAGTATTTAGGTAACCTTCACACAACTCTCCCACTTTTTCTCCTTTATCTATCGCTAAAAGTGGCATACCCATTAAGTAGCTAAGCCTTTTCATGTAATTCCCCCTAAAAAATATTATCATTTATATTTTCTCTTATTTAATTTAAAAAATGCAAAAAAATAAACTAGCTGTAAAGCGACTAGTTTATTTCCAAAAAATCTATATAAGTGTAAATTATTTCTTAAGGTACGCCAATCCGACAGTTTTAGGGCCACAATGACTGGAAATTACACATTCAGCTTCAGTCATGATAATCTCGCCTTCCAATTCCTTCTCTAATTGCTCTTTTAGATAATCTGCTCCCTCTTTATTCATAGAATGTGCAACAACTATTTTATCTTTCCTTATCTGTTCTTTATCTTTTAATGCATTTTTTAACATGTTTTGTAGTGCTTTCTTAAACTTTCCACGGGTTTTTTGTGCTAAGATCATTCCACCGTCAACCACCTTGACCACTGGACGGATTTTTAACATAGTACCAACAAAGTTTTGAACTCCTGTACATCTTCCTCCTTTATGAAGATAGTCAAGGGTATTAATTACAAATTGCATTTCAACTTTTTCAACTAGATTCTCCACATTCTCCACTACTTGTTCGGAACTATAACCTTCTTTTATAAAATCTGCCGCTTTCAACACCAATATTCCTATTCCTACACAAAGGTTCTTTGAATCAACAACGTGTATTTTCCCATCAAGGCTCTGGGATGCTAACTTTGCATTTTGATAAGTGGCAGAAAGCTCAGAAGAAAGACCGATATATATAATTTCATAACCTTCTTCTATATACGGTTTAAATGCATCAACAAAATCTTTAGGAGGGGTGCCAGAAGTTTTAGGTAGTTTATCCTTTTCTTCAACCATTTTATACATTTTATCTGTTTTAATATCCTTGCCATCTTTAAAAGCTTGGTCATCAAATATCACATTTAATGGTACCACATCTATGTTATGTTCTTTTAGTATCTTTTCTGATAAATCGCTAGTACTGTCAGTAAATAACTTTATTTTTTGCATAAGAGTCCTCCTCAAAAGTGTAAAAATGTCTACTCAGTTAATTGTTCTCCATAATATAAATAAATTCCTTTAATTTTAATATAATAATGTATCAATGACACATTTTTGGGCTTTTTACATAAAATATAGAAATTAACTAAAGGACTTTTATAGTTTATTAAAGGAGGAAGCTATATATGTGTGGAATAAACGGCCTATATTTTTTTAACTCGAAAGGTAATGAGGCTAAAACACTCATGAAAAAAATGGCAGATTTAATGATTCATCGCGGCCCAGACAGTGAGGGCATTTTTCTCAATCAAAAAATAGGCCTATCTTTTAGAAGATTATCCATTATTGACACCGAAGGAGCTAACCAACCTTTAACTAATGAAAAGGGTAACATTAAGCTGGTTTGCAACGGCGAAATATATAATTATAAGCAACTACGAAAACATCTAGAAACAAGAGGACACAAGTTTTCCACACAGGGAGATACAGAAACCATAGTTCATCTATACGAAGAATATGGGAAAGATTTAGTTGACCACCTTAGAGGTATGTTTGCTTTTATTCTTTATGATTTAGAAAAAGATATTGTCTTAGTTTGTAGAGATCATTTTGGAATAAAGCCCTTATACTATAACATAAATCAAGATAGATTGGCATGTTCGTCTGAACTTAAAAGTTTGATGCTTGCTTTAGATGAAAAACAAATAGATAAAAAAAGTCTTTGCTACTACCTTACCTATCAATACGTTCCATTGGATAAGACCATACTTAAAGATGTTTTTAAGCTTCTGCCCGGGCATAGATTAATCATAGAAAATGGAAAAGTGAAAACAGAACGGTATTGGACTGCAAAATTTTCTCCAAAGAATAAGTCATTAGAACAATACAGAGATGAAATCGCACATGTAATGGAACAGTCAGTTAAAGTTCATATGCAAAGTGATGTGCCTGTGGGCGCCTTCCTATCTAGCGGAGTAGACTCAACAGCTGTAGCAGCATTGATGAGGCATAGAAAAAAAATCAAAACTTTTTCGGTAGGCTTTGACGGACCTCAAAATGAGTGCATCCACTCTTCTAAAACTGCTAAAGTTTTAGATACTCAGCATCATAAATGGATGATTTCTGAACAGGAATACTTCCAATCTATCAATGATTATATTAGGTATATAGATGAGCCTGTGGCTGATCCTTCTGCAATAGCACTTTATCTAGTTTCAAAGTTGGCTTCAAAACATGTAAAAGTAGTTTTATCTGGGGAAGGAGCCGATGAATTTTTTGCTGGTTATAGGATTTACCAAGAACCGTTGGCGTTAAAAAATTTTGCTCTGTTACCAGGCAGCTTGAAAACAGGCTTAAACAAATTAATAAAACCTACCTTCAATTTTTATGGTAAAAACTATATCTTAAGAGGCACTACTCCTTTATCCCAACGCTTTTTAGGTAATGCCAAAATTTTTGTAGATGACATTGATAATATTATGTTAGACCTCCCTTCCGATTTTCAGTCGCCATTTGAGCTTACAGCACCATTTTATAACTCTGTTTCTCAGTTAGATCCTGTAAAGCAAATGCAATTAATTGACATAAACTTCTGGTTGCCTGGGAATATACTAACCAAGGCCGATAAAATGTCTATGGCCAATTCAATTGAGTTGCGAGTACCTTTTTTAGACATAGAGGTTTTCAAAGTAGCTAGCCAAATTCCCACTGAATTTTTAATAAACACTAAGGCAACTAAGATTATTCTTCGCGATTCATTAAAACAAGTAGTGCCAAACCACATTATTGACCGACCAAAGCTAGGTTTTCCTGTGCCATTAGCTACTTGGCTTAAAGGTAAGCGTGGCTCACATTGTATTGATGTAATAAAAGACAGTGGCCTAGGAAAATACATCAACTTAAATTATGCTGATAAATTATATAAAGACCACAAAAAAGGCAAAGCTAACAACGCTCGAAAGCTTTGGACGCTATATATTTTAGCTATGTGGTACAAAAAAAATTTGAATTAGACTTCTATTTTGAGAAAAGTTAAATATATTTAAACTAGAATATATTTAGAAAATTGTAAGATCTCCGTATATTACGTATTGCCATAAAAGGCAAAGCCTTTAGGCATTATAGATTTACAATTTTCTAGTAAAACTTTAAGGAGGGGTAGTATTTGACAGCTTCAAATAAGTCTGAAAAGGATTTTTTAGTTACTTTGTTGTTAGCAATTTTTGTAGGGGGATTAGGTGTTCATAGGTTTTATGCCGGCAAAATAGGAACAGGTGTGTTAATGCTCATAACAGCTGGTGGCTGTGGTATTTGGTGGATTATTGACATAATTTTAGTAGCTACTGGCAAATTTACAGATAACTTGGGTAGAACTATTTCTAAAAATTAAATAACATCAAAATAGGTAGCTATGTTGCTGTCTATTTTGATGTTACTTTATATTTTTTCTTAGTATATATTGCTAACTTAAAATATTTAGTTATAATGTATATTATACAATAATGAATGGAAGGGAAATACTATGCAAACGCAAACGGAGCAAAAAAATTTTCTAGTTGCTTTACTTAGTTATTTTTGTTGGCACATTAGGAATCCACAGATTCTATGTTGGTAAAGTTGGTACAGGATTACTTATGTTATTTACCTTTGGCGGTTGTGGCATATGGTGGATAATAGACCTTATTATTGTCCCCACAGGAAGTTTTACTGATAGCCATGGCCAACCATTAGCTAAAGACTAATCCTAATTTTTGTTTAGTCTAATTACATACTTTGTTTGTGTAATACCAGCACTTATATCTCATAGTATTATAAAAGAACAAGCAAAATATGTTTTGTTATAAAAAGGAAGATTTACCTTCCTTTTTATAACTTCAAAAGTGAGGTAAAAGACTATGTTCCCAAAAATATTGATGGGCGAAAATAGAGATCATGCCAAATTGGCATTTTTCTTAATAGTCCCTGCTCTATTTATGGTCATTCCAGCCAGAGTAGTAGAAGATATTGGGTCACTATGTTTGTTTAATAATTTATTTGGAGTTGAATGCTGGGGTTGTGGTCTTACAAGGGCTTTTTCTAACTTTTTTAATTTCAACTTTAGCCAGGCATTTAATTACAATAAAGGAGTCATAGTTATTATACCCTTAATGGCCTTTTTGTGGTTACATTTTATCTACTACTATATAAAAAAATATTTTTTAAAATAAACATCAAAACGAGTCTAATTTAAATGACAAGCTCGTTTTGATGTTTATTTGTATCATTGTTTTTTAACTTAAACTATTTAGGTTTTTCTGCCACAACAAATACTCTATCGCTATCCTGCTTTACTGGCTCTCCCTTAAAATTATTAAAAGTAAACAAGATTTCAAAGCCTACCTGTTGAAGAATTTGTGTAATCTCTTTATATTCATAGGGCTTTTGTATATGCAACTCCCACTGACCATCAAAAAACTCAAAAATAGTTTGTGCCAATCTTTTATGACTATTATATGTCATTTTATGGTCGTAATACCCTCCCGGTACCATTCTTCTAATTTCAAAGTTATTATTTTTTCGATAAGCTTTCTCAGTATTAAAATCAAATATAAACCTACCTCCAGGGTGTAGTAACTCAAAAGAAGAATTGAACATTTTTCTCACATCTGAACTATTAAGTAAATAATTTACAGAATCGAAGGCGCAGGTAATGATGTCAACCTTTCTATTTATATCAGGGTTAAGCATGTTATCGACCTTGAACTCCACACCCTTAATGGAGTTCTTTTTTAAGTTTGCCACCTCTATCATTTCTGTGGAAATATCAATTCCTTTTACATTAAAGCCGTTTCTAGCAAGGTTAATAGCTAAACTTCCCGTCCCACATGCTAAATCAAGAACAGTAATTTGGCCTTTTTCAGGTATAAAATTAAGAACAAGCTCCGAATACCTCTGTGCAAAAGATCCCCAGTACGTATCGTAAATTGTGCTTAATATTTGATAATTTTTCGCCAATTTAATCTCACCCCCTTGGTTTAATATTCTAAAATTTTATACAATATCCTTTTAAATATACAAAAAAACATCAAGCAAAAGGAAAATTTTATTAATTTCTCACAATACATAAATCAAAATAGATCTAAAACCCTTAATTGGCCACGAAAACGTATAAACTAGCTACATGCTGGGACAATAATTCTCTTTCCAAATAAGCTACATGCTTGGTCGCAATGAATATTTAACTATATATCCAATGCTATTTGTTTAGCATCTACAAATTTAATAAGTCTTTTATTAGCTTCCAGGTTATGGATACCTTACAGACCCAGCATCAAATCTATTTTCAACTCCTGCTCTTTGTCCCAGCAGAATGAGCAAGTATCGACGTTTTCGTGGCCAACTAAGTTTTTGACTTTCATTCCCAATTACATATGCATCTTCTAATTGCAAACTGCCCATCAGCACTTGTATTTCTCAACCCGAGATTTTTCCTAGAGCTTCCTTTTAGATTCCACATCACTATAGACTTCCTTGCATCTAGTGGTTCCTATCCTATTTACCAAGCCCACAGTGAATTTCACCGCCACTGCTGAGCGCATTAAAAAAGTAAGGCTTTTCAGCCTTACTTTTTAAAATTCTACTTTTACGTCTATGTCGCTATCAGCTTTTAAATCATCAATTACTTCCTGCACTTTCAAACCAAGTTCCTCTTCCATCAATTGATTTTCTATCATTGGTTTAATTTCCTCAAATTCAGGAACGTCCATGCCTTGAGCTTCCATCATTTCAACTTGTTGATCATAAACTTCCTGAATTTTCTCATCTGACACAGTTATTGCATCAAAGTCAATTTTAGTTTCTAAAAACTCTTCTTGAACCAACTCTTGAGTCACTAACTCTCTGTACTCATTTAGTGACACTCCAAGCTGCTCTTTAAGAATATTTTCAAACTCTTCTTCATCACCAGCAAAATCAGTGTCAATAGTAGAATTAATAAATTCATCTACTTCATTTTCCACTGAATCTTTAGTTATACCTTGTTGTTTAGCACCTTGATTCACTAATTCCACACTAATAAGTTGTTCTAAAATTTGCTCTTGAACCTGTGGTTTAAATTCTTGAAACTCAGGATCTTCTTCTAAAGCTTCAAGGTCATGCCCTTGCTGCTGAAGATTTACAAGATATTGGTCGTATTCAACTTCAAAGTCCTCTTTGCTAATCTCTTCTCCATTTACAGTAGCTAGCACAGCTGGCAAACCTTCTTCACTGCTACTACACGCTACAACTAACACCCCTAAAAGCGCGACTATTAAAAATAAAGATATTTTCTTAAACACCAAAAACCCTCCTAAAATTATCATTAGTCGATATTCTACTAAAGACTGTTGACTTTGTCAAATTAGAGTACATTATTATTATCTGCATTTGTTAATGTTTAACAAATAGCATAACTAAGATTAGTTTTTAGGTTAATTGGTAAAATTAATAGAAACCAAAAATAAAAAGTAAGGTGATATTATGGCAGAAAATAACAAAGATGTTTATGATGATGTTAGCAAAGAGGAACTAGAAGAAAAATTATTTAACAGAAATTTCGTGAAGTATGGTTTAGATTTAAATCCCGTAGTATCTATCAGTGCAGGAGTATTTGTCATACTTTTTGCTTTGTATGCCTTATTTAATTTGGAGCATGCAAATGAAATGTTCGTTTTAATTAACGACGCTATAATCCAAAATGCCGATTGGGTATTCATCTTAGGAAGCAACTTTTTTATAGTAGTTTCTTTGTATTTTGCTTTTTCCAAACTAGGAAATGTAAGAATAGGTGGTGTTCACAGCAAGCCAGAGTTTTCCAATTTCGCTTGGTTCTCTATGCTACTATCAGCTGGAATGGGCATAGGTTTAATGTTTTGGGCAGTTGGTGAGCCATTATATCATTCTGAAATAACTCCCCCAATTTTTGTTGGCGAGGCTGATAGTGCTACCACAGCTTTAGCGGCAACCTTCTTTCACTGGGGCTTTCACCCATGGGGTATATATGCTTTAATTTCATTAGCACTAGCTTTTTTTGCTTACAACAAGAATCTACCTTTGTCTTTACGTTCGGTTTTTTATCCATTGCTAGGTGACAGGGTTTTTGGTCTAATAGGTGATCTAATAGATACCTTAGCAGTTTTAGCTTGCTTATTCGGCTTAGCTACCTCATTAGGACTGGGAGCCCAACAAGTAAATAGCGGTCTAAATTACTTAATAGGTATTGAAATCAGTGTTACAGTTCAAGTACTTTTAATAGCTGGCATAACGGGAATTGCAGTAATCTCCGTAGTTTCAGGAATTGATAAAGGGGTTAAATTTTTATCACAATTAAATATACAAATAGCCTTTGTGGTCATGCTAATTGTGCTTATACTAGGACCTACCGGCTTTATTATAAGAATGTTTGCTAACTCTTTAGGTCTTTACCTAAATGACTTTGTACAATCTTCATTTTTCATCTCTGTAGGAGACAAAGAGTGGCAAGGGTCTTGGTCTGTATTTTATTTAGCATGGTGGATTTCATGGTCACCATTTGTAGGAATGTTCATAGCTCGAATATCAAGAGGAAGAACAATTCGGGAATTTGTCCTCGCTGTTATGATAGTGCCTTCTATGCTCTCTTTTTTATGGCTTTCAACTTTTGGAAGCACTGCTATACATTTAAATGAAATCAACAATGGAGCTCTATTCCAAGCTGTTCAAGACGATTTACCAGTTGCACTTTTTGAAATGGTTAATCTTCTTCCTATGCCGCTCTTAGAAGGACTTTTAAGAATGTTTATTTCTGGATTAGCAACGATTTTAATAATTTCTTTCTTTGTCACCTCAAGTGACTCTGGTTCATTGGTGGTGGATAACATCACTTCAGGTGGAAAACTTGATTCTCCGGTTCCTCAAAGGGTTTTCTGGGCTTGTATGGAAGGATTAGTTGCAGCGGTCTTACTTATTATCGGTGGAGAAGCAGCATTAAATGCACTCCAAACTGCTGTTATTAGTACTGGGCTACCCTTTGCTATACTATTAACAATAATGAGTATCTCATTACTAAAAAGTTTACAGGTTTCTCATCAAAAGCAAAAATCAATTAGAGATGTAAAGCACTTTAAAAACATTCGTAGAAAACTGGATAAAGAAAAAAAAGGTAAAAAAGGCTGACATAAACAAGGAAACCTCCTTGTCTATGCCAGCCTTTAACGTACTTAAATAACCTCTTTGGTGTTACTATATTTCCCACACCTATCCTGCCACATAGCCACTATTTGCCCTTCTAGCTCCACCTTTATAACTTCGCAAAAGTTAGAGCAGTCATTACACTGGAAGGTAGATGGGGTGAAATCTAAGTCTGTAGATTGAAACCCTCTAAAGTTTGTTTGAATTCCTTCCCTTGAAATATGATCTTTGGCTAGTATAGCAGATCCTATGGCACCCATTATATCATAATGTTTCGGGACAATAACTTTATGATTTATTTCTTTTTCAAAAGCTGCTTTAATCCCTTCATTAGCAGCAACTCCACCTTGAAAAACATAGGGTGGTTTTAGTTTTTTACCTCTCCCCAAATTATTAATATAGTTTCTCACTAAGGCTTGACACAAACCATTTATAATCTCCGCTTTAGAAAAACCATATTGTTGTTTGGCTATCATATCCGACTCTGCAAACACTGTACATCTTCCCGCTATCCTAACATTCCTTTGTGCAGTAAGAGCTAGCGAGCCAAACTCCTCGATAGGAACTCCTAATCGTTCCGCTTGATGATCCAAAAAAGACCCAGTTCCTGCAGCACACACTGTGTTCATAGCGAAATCAGTAACCATCTGATCTTCTAATACAATGATTTTCGAGTCTTGCCCACCTATTTCAAAAATTGTTTTTACGTCGGGCACTTCACTTGCTGTTGCAGTAGCATGTGCAGTAATTTCGTTTTTAACTACATCAGCACCCACCATTATACCAACTAATTGTCTACCACTACCTGTTGTACCAACCGCACTTATTTTTATGTCTTTATCAAGTTTGGACGCAATTTCTTTTAAACCATTTTTTACTGTCTCAATAGGTTGACCATTTGTTCGAGCATATAAAGAATGTAGTACTTCATTGTTGTTGTCGATAATTACAATATTAGTACTTACTGAGCCAATATCTATACCCATATAAGCTTTCATGAAATCCCTCCAATTATGAGATCTTTTAGGCGTTTGCAAATCCCTCCTCAACTACCTAGGAGAATGTCAAGTGTCATGTTCGTGTGTAGAAAACTAAAATCTAATCTTTTTGCAATTACCTATGAAATCTTTTTTCTCTTTTTACCTTTTATTAAATCAACAAAAGCCTCTACTCTGGTAAGAGTGTTCGCTACTCCTGTTTGCTCATCTAAAGATAAACTTAACACAGGTATATCTAATTCATTAGATATTTTTGGTATGATACTTTGAGTTACTAGCTCCGGCAGACAGCCAAAAGGCATCAGATGTATTACTCCATCAAAGCCTCTATTATGATAATCTACAATATGTCCTACAGATTGTCTAGCATGTCCTCCAATATTTATTGGAATATACTCTTCACCAAGTTCCACTATCTTTTTTTCATGGGTTTTGTTTATAAGAGGCATCTTCGACAAAGTAGAATAACAAACCCAGTCATAAAGATATTGTGACCTCTCTACTTCCACCCCCAAATTACCTAACATTTCTTCCATTTTTATATTAATAGTAGGTTCCATTACAACATAGATTTCTCCTACTATACCTATTCTTAATCTTTTATCTTCTTTAACTTCTTTTGTTTTAATTTTATCCAGTAAAACCATAGATTCAATATAAGCTCTTTGCACTTCTTTTTTGGTATAAGCTTTGTCAAAAATAGACTGTATATCTTCCCAAACTTTTGTAGTCTGACCTTTCGTAACCTCATAAGCTCTTATTTTCTGAACTCTTTTCTCTAAATCATCTAGTTTTTTAATCATATAAAAAACTGTCTTTAATGAAGATACCACCTTAAAAACAGAGGTGTCTCCTTTAATTTTTTTAGCATTTTTAATAAAGTTGTTCCAATCTAGATAAGGAGAATTGAAAACTATAAAATCAGCATCAAACCCTTCTTCTTCAAGTATTCTTCTATGAACCTTTTCATAAAATCCTGCTCTACAAGGTCCATTTCCTCCCGAAGTCACTAAGGTGTCGGCTCCCTTTTCTATAGCTTCTATATAACTACCTGTAATAACTTTAAGTGGAAAACAAGCAAACTCCGGACTATATTTAACTCCTAAATCAATAGTCCTTTGACTTGGTTTGGGAGGTGTAACCACCTGATTACCTAAAAGTTCTAGTAACTTTTTATAAATAACAGTAGTCCCCATATAGGGAAAAGCTACTTTCATATTTAAGCACCTCTTTTGTCTTTTTTTCTAATGATCATGTCAACAAATGCCTCAATCCTAGTTTGCAAGTGGTTCTCACCAGAATGCTCATCGATTCTCACTGTCATAAAAGGCTTTTTATATCTTTCCGATTCATATTCTAATATTTTACCCAACATAGCATCCGGACCACAACCAAAAGCTGTTACATGTATAATCCCGTCCACCTCGGGATACTCATAAAACTTATAACCAGCGCTATAAAGCCTGTTGCTAAAAGTCCAAAATAAGTTTTTGTCCATGTCACTAATCCTTTGGTTCAACACCTTAGGATCTTCCATCTCAAAAGTTTTTACATTGACGCCCATATCTCTAAATTTCGTCAAAATATCCATGCTAACATATGGATCATATAAATTATAAACATAACCTATGACACCCAAAGTAACATTTTTTTGCTCTTTTAGCACTCTTTCTTTTTTGTTGAAAAGTATATCCATCGCCTCTGTAGCTAAATAACCTTTTTGACATAGTTCTCTAAACTCCATCCAACTGGATTCAGCTGCTTTGAGGGCTTGCTTATTCTTTTTTTGAGAAACACCTAACTGCTTTGCTACATCTTTAAATGCTTTTGCTTTTGCTATATTATCAGATTTTGCTTTAATAGTGGGCATTATAAGCTTATCTTCAACTCCATCAAAATAATGTCTTATTAAATCTGGCAACCCCATAAACTTAGGACAAAAATACTTTCCTTTTTCTATACTTTCAAACCTTGGCACAAATATATAGTCCACCTGCTGTTCCAAAAGATTAATTACATGTCCCATATAAATTTTTATCGGAACACATAATTCTGGAACTGAATGCTTTACTCCCTGATCTACTATCTCTTTAGTTGTAGGTAGGCTAGTTATAGTTTCAAATCCTAATTCTTCAAAATAGACCTTCCAAAACGGATAATAGTACCAGTGCAATAACCCCTGCGGTATCCCAACTCTCAAGTTATCTCCCCCATTTCTATATATATTAGATAGATAAGCTTACTTATTTTTTTTCATTAACTATTACAATTCAACAAAAATTTTATTTTTCCTCTTTCAAATTGTTCCTTTCAACAGTTTATTTTTAAAATTTATATTATAAAGCGGAGCTTTGCCTTTTATTGGTTGACCAGTAAATTTTACTGAATATTGACTTTTTCTAGTAACCTTTAAGTTAGGTTATAGAAGTTAACCTAGAAACAAAAGCAAGGACACTCTCCTTTTACATCCTTTAATCTAAAAACTTGTTTATTGTGTTGAACCTTTAAAACCCAATCTTTATGCTGTTGGTAAATAGGTTGAGTAAACTTCCATTTCAATTATTAACTTCATAATAACACCCTTTATTCCTGTTATGTGATTACCATAACAGATGTAACTGCGCAGGTAATTTGCTTTTATTTGATTTTACGAACATCTGTTTGTGTTTTTCTGTAATACTTGATATAATTGTCATGAGGTGAAAAGCATGACTTTAAGCTCGTTTGAAAAATTAGTTATTTTAGGTGAGGGAGCCAAGTATGATGTTTGTGCGTCTACCTCTGTAAATCATAAAAAAGTATTTTCTGGATCAAAACTGGGATTAGGAACAACATCTTCATGTGGCGTTTGTCATTCCTTTACTCCAGATGGGCGTTGTATTTCTCTGTTAAAAGTGTTAATGACAAATGTATGTCAAAAAGACTGCTGCTATTGCCCCAACCGGCGACAGCGAGATGTTAAGCGCACTTCTTTTACTGCCAATGAGTTAGCTTCATTATTCATAGAATTTTATCGTCGTAATTATGTAGAAGGTTTATTTTTAAGCTCTGGTGTAAAAAACACTACTTTTCAGACTATGGATGAAATGTTGCAGTGTATTGAAATTATAAGGTACAAACACAATTTCAATGGTTACATCCATTTAAAAATCTTACCGGGAGCAAAAGAAGAGCAAATAGAAGCTGCATGTACCCTTGCCAACCGAGTTTCTATAAATTGTGAAGCACCACAACAAAAACATTTAAACAAGTTAAGCAAAACAAAAAATTTTAACAAAGATATACTTAACACCTTTAAAACTATCGATAAATACCAAGGCACAAATAAATGTAATCAGTCAACTCAATTTATTGTAGGTGCCAGTGGGGAAACAGATAAGGATATCTTGTCTAGAGTAGATAGCCTATATAACAACTTTGGAGTAAAAAGAGCTTATTTTTCTGCATTTACACCAGTTATGGGCACGCCACTAGAAAGTTTAAGTAGCACACCACTTTTAAGGGAAAACCGACTATACCAAAGCGATTTTCTAATTAGGTTATATAACTTTAAAGTACATGATCTTACTTTTATAAATGGCAACTTACAGGACAATATGGACCCAAAGCTAGCTTTTGCATTAAATAATTTAGCACTTTATCCCATAGAAGTTAACACCGCTAACTTTGATAAATTGCTTAAAGTACCTGGCATAGGTCCTGTTTCTGCAAAAAGAATTATTAAGCTACGAAGAACAACTAAAATTTTAGATCCCAATCAGTTAAAAGCAATTAGAGTGGTTGTTAAAAGAGCTTTGCCTTTTATTTCCTTAAACGGTAAAGTCTTTGACAGCATAGAAAAATTCTATAAAAATCAGAATAAGGTTAAACAATTAAGTTTTGATTTCTAACTAAGGGGTGAGTGATAAATGTATGTTTACTCCGATTCTGTAAACGATATGTTAAAAAGTGCTTTTATATATTCCCACACTGGGCAGTTTCCCCTCCACAGTAGCGAAGTTGATAATTCTTTATTTTCTATCAATATCACTCCAGTAAATAGTATCAGCTGGAGCGATATTTTTCTGCTTAATCCAAGGTTTCAAAGTGCAAAAAAGGAAATACAAAACAGTATGCTAATCCCCCTTGTTCTATTAAATTTGCGTTATAGTTCTGATGATAAACATAGTTTAATAATTGAAGGGCTTAAGAATGCTATTGAGAATTCTGTAATAAAGTTTTGCAGCGACTATAACCCAGTTTTTACTAAGCTCACAAAACGCAAAAATTGCTGTTTACGTGAAGTTCATAAAATGCTAGGGCTTATTAGGTTTACTCCTGTAAACCATAAGCTCGCTGGAGTAGCACTCCTTGAACATAATACAGCAGATTTGATATTATATAGATTCCGCAAAAGATATCCAAAGGAACATTTAGTGTTACTTGTCGGTAGTGATACAGTGGAACTAAATAGCGTAGATGAAATTATAATCGGAAAAGCAGATAATTATATCCCATTTATCAAAAATGATGATTTTACGTCTGTATGGAAAAAATATTATGAATCTCAATACATCCCCAGTAGAAAAAATTTAAAATTACTTCAACATCATATACCCAAAAAATATTGGAATTGGCTTACTGAGGGAGACTTTATCAAAAGCAAGTTAAATTAAATGTAATTACTTTGTTAAAAAATTATGTTGAAAATATTTTATGTTTAATATATAATTATAATTAATAGAAACGATAATTAGTTATTATAATTATATATAGGTGGATGACTGTTACCTGAAAGATCTGCTTGCAGACGCCGAAGGAGAAAAGATAAAAGGAAGCTAATACTTTTATCCGAAACTTTCAGGCAAAAGGATGGTAACGTGACACAACTCTGGAGAGACTATATGCGCCGAAGAAGCAACTTGATTTCACAATCAAGCAAACTATCAGGCAAAAGGACAGAGAGCTATTTAGCATAGAACTACTATGCATAAATGGCTCTCTTTTTTATATGCCTTAAAAATTCATTTACAAGGAGGTTTTCATAAATGGAGACTATTATCGGGTTATCATTACTTATTTTTGCACTTACTTTATTTTCGCTCTTTAGTTTTAAAGCCCCCATGGGTAAGGAAGCAATGTCTGCTTTAGCAGGCACTGCCATCGCTACTTTTCTTGTTGAAGCGGTACACAACTTTATAAGCGGTGACTTGTTTGGCATTGAATTTTTGCAGGAGGTTGGAGTTTCTGCTGGAAGTCTAAGTGGAACCATTGCAGCAATATTAGTCCCAATTAAAATGGGCGTCAACCCAGTTTTTGCAGTTGTAGCTGGAGCTGCTCTATTAGAGGTTGGTATCATCCCTGGTTTTGTAGCTGGATATTTAGTGGGAATCATTGCTCCTAAACTTGAAGAAAAACTACCAAGTGGCGTAAGCACCATTGTGGGAGCTTTAGTGCTAGCACCTTTTAGCAGGTTTGTTGCAGTTATTACAATCCCTATAGTTGATGCCACTTTGTTAAATATCGGGGATATGATTGTTATAGCTTCTGAGCAATCTCCAGTCGTTATGGGTTTCTTTTTAGGAGGTATCATTAAAGTAATTTGCTCTTCTCCTCTAAGCTCGATGGCGTTAACTGCTATGCTTGGCCTACAAGGTTTAGCCATGGGCATAGCATCAATTGCCAGTTTTGCTGGCGCTTTTGCTAATGGCGTTTTATTTAAAAGGTTAAAATTTGGGGATAACAGCAATGTGGTAGCGGTAATGTTAGAGCCTCTAACACAAGCAGACATAATTACCACCAATCCACTTCCCATTTATTTTACTAATTTCCTAGGTGGTGGGATAGGTGGCCTTATTGCTGTTTACTTTGGTATTGTATCTAATGCTCCAGGTACAGCTTCACCAATACCTGGTATGCTTGCACCTTTTGCTTTTAACGCACCGATTACTGTTGTAACAGCCTTAATTTTAGCTGTAGTCGGCGGACTACTAGGGGGCTATATTGGTTCAACAGTGTTTCTCCTTGCCTCTAAGAAAAAGGTAGTACTTAAAACCTCCCAAAACTAGACAGTGACCCCTTTAACATGGTATATTTAAACAATTGAATAAAGTTTAAACGGAGGTAATCTTATCAAAGTAAAAAATAGCAATAAATTGGGAACAGAGCCTATATTGCCACTATTATTTAAACTCTCTCTTCCTGGTATCGTTGCCATGGGAGTTCAAGCTTTATATAACGTAGTAGACAGTTTCTTTGTAGCACAGCTGGGAGATGAAGCTATAGCAGCTCTTTCTATCGCTTTCCCTATTCACATTATGCTTATAGCTTTAGCTGTGGGAACAGGGGTAGGAACTAACTCTTTAATTTCACGAATGTTAGGAAAAGGGGATAACGATGGTGCTGTCAAAACTTCCGAACACGTCATTGTTATTTCAATTTTATATGGCAGTATAATTTTTTTGCTAGGTGTATTTTTCCCTCACAGATATATAAGCCTATTTACCGATGATTCACTTACTACTACCTATGCAATGCAGTATATCCGAATTATTTTAATAGGTTCTCTACCTATGTTTTTAGGTTTTTTGATAAGTGATGTTTTAAGGGGGCAAGGCAATACTCTAACACCGATGATAGCAATGATTGCAGGTGCAATTACTAATATATTGTTAGATCCAATTTTAATTTTTGGTCTTGGCCCCATTCCAGCAATGGAGGTAAAAGGTGCTGCGATTGCTACTATTATAAGCAAGATAATTACAGCAGCAACTGTCATCTATATACTTTTAAGGGGGAAAAATGAAGTTCAGCCAAAATTTCATAAAGGTTTTGCCTTTAACAAAGATATAGTCAAAAAAATATATACTGTAGGACTTCCAGCAACAGTTATGCAGATGTTAGGAGCTATAATGATTGCAGGTATTAACATGATTGTAGGAGGAATGAATGAACTCGCCTTATCTGCAACTGGTATATATTTTAGGGTACAGTCCTTTGTTTTCATGCCAGTCTTTGGCCTTTCCCAAGGCTATATACCATTAGTAGGCTATAACTTTAGCAACGGAAACATAGGTAGGGTAAAGAAAACCATCAAATACGGTGTTGCAGCAAGTATTATATTTACAGGGACAGGATTTATATTATTCCAATTATTCCCTCATATCATTGCAGCCCCTTTTGTGGATAACCATGAGCTACTTCTTATCACTGAAACTACTTTTAAAAATATCAGTATCGCTTTCCCTATCATAGGTCCTGCTATTATCGGAGCTACAACCTTTCAAGCTATTGGGCATGGGTTCCCTTCTTTGACCTTATCCTTTCTAAGACAAATTATCCTGCTACTCCCTATAGCTTACCTCCTATCTTTTACTGGCTCTGTAAGTACCGTTTGGTTTGCTTTTCCAATCTCAGAGTTATTAACTTTTATAGTAATGATTATATGGTTAAAAACTACATTAAAGAAAGAGTTTTCTAAAAAAGTAAAAATGGAATGCTAAAAAGCTGCTCATAAATAAAATGAGCAGCTTTTTTAGCCAATAATATAGCTTCGATACACTTTAAATTAATATACACCCACTTAACCAGCTATAAATTGTTATGATACTCTTCTTTTAACAGCCCCATAGCTATATTGTCATAGTACTTCCCATCTCTATACACTTCTTGTCTCAGAGTACCTTCTACCATAAAACCACATTTTTTATAGCAAGCTATCGCCCTTTTATTGAAGGATATCACCCTTATACTTAATTTGTTGATATTCACCTGGTTAAAAGCAAAGTCAACCAACACTCTAAAAGCATCAGTCCCATAGCCTTTTCCTCTGTGCTCTTTACCAATAAATATGCCTATTGTCGCAACACTGTTTTTCCAATCTATGCTATTAACACCACATCCTCCAATATATTTATCATCCTCTATAGTTTCAATCGCAAAACTATAGATATCCTTAGTTGCTGAGTTCATTTCCAGCCAATTTTTTTCATCTTCCAAAGTATAAGGGTATGGTATACCTGGATTGAGGTTTTTTTTGGTTTCTGGCTCATTTACATAAGCTAAAGCCTGATGTAAATCATCTTGCCTATACTCTCTTAGCCTGATTATTTCACCTTTGTACATCTAACTCCCCCTTTTATTAGCAATTGCAAAACTCTACAATATCTGATATGACAACTTTTTTATAAATCCCCCAAACTACCTAGTGTAACCTGAGTCTAAAGCAAAGAATCTTGCGGGACTTCTAAGTCACTCTGCACATTTAGCAATTAGTTTTATTTGTTAAAAATCCACTGAAAATATTGTCTCAGTGGATTTAAGCTTACTATTTTTGTAATACATCTTCTATAATGTCTACATATTCTGAAAAAGTTTGTCTTTCTTCTTCACTTAACTGTTCATGCTCACTTAGTTTGACAAAGTGCTTTTGAGCACTTTCATATTTTCCCATATTGAGGAGAATTATTGCATAGCTATGCAAGACCTCAGGATTTTCTGGCTGTAATGAATATGCATTGGAAATAGTTTCTTCACTTTTTTCCACTTCACCTAGTTCATGATAAATAAAACTTTTTTCTATTAAAATATTTATTTTATCTTCGTCGTTTATTTCCAGTGCCGTTTGATAGTTACTTAGGGCTTTATGCAGGTAGTCTTCTGCGTTGTTATAGTCTTCTTGTGATATATAATAACTGGCTGCATCAACTTTTAAGCTTGCTAATTCAAGTATCTTTGTATAATCATTAGGATCCTCTTCTAAAGCAACCTTAAGTTCATCTAAATGTTCTTTATACGCCATTTGAGGCTGAGAACTAAACATCCCTATTGTAGGTGGAGCCATAACACCTGCTATCATGATTGCAGCTACGGTAGCCCCTATAATCTTATATATTTTTTTATTTTTATTCATTTTAAAGCTCCTCCTTTTTAATAACAGAAAAAATAAGATTTTTTAAGATATTCGTTGTTATACTTCTTTGTAAGAGCCCAAAGAATCTTTTTTACTTTTTTAACATCTCTTTGCTTTAAAGTATCAAAAAAACGCTTTTTTTCTGACTGTGTTGCTTGATTTTTAAAATATCCCCATATATGTTCTGCAGCATTGGCAAAAGAACCGTAGTTTATGGGCATAAGAATTGCTTTATCCACTATTTTATAGAACTCTGTAATATTTATATCACTATTTATTACTTTACTACACTCTTTATACAGCGAATAGTCTTTTTCCATAACAGCATACTTGTATAAAGCCCAAATATCTGTACGGTGTTTAACTGACAAGCCATCGTTAACTAGATTTTGACATTTTAACACAGATAACTCTTTGTCTTTAACCTCCAGCATAACATCCACATTATAATTTTTATATTTATTATAAAACTCAATAAAATCTTCACTGCTAATAGTTAAGGAATGGGAACCAATCTTTTTACCTTCTGCTTGATTTGAGTAATGGACCTTAGGTACGCCATCTTTTTTAGACCATGTATTTACTGATTTTTTAAACCAATAGTATTCATTTTTCTTTGTAGGACTATTGCAACGATGATGAAATAAATCAAATATCACTGGTATATTTGCATGATTAGCAACCTCTAAAGTATCAGCTATATCATAACTCTTATCATCATTTTCAAGCACTAACCTACTTAAAACATTTTTAGGCACTTCTGACAAGATATCCTTAAGCCTGGCCATTGATTTTAGCTTATCATTGTATACTCCACCACAATGAAGCACAACTTTATGGGTATAATCCAGTTCCATCTCATCCAAAAAACGGCAATGATAAACGAGATCATTCATAGCCTGTTGCCGCACTTTTTCTTTGGGGGAATTTAAAACCGTATATTGACCCGGATGAAATGATACTCTTATTTTATTTTTCTCTATGATTCCTGCTATTTCTCTTAAATCGGGCTTAAAATCATTTGCCCAATTAAACTTATTATCTGGATGACTACCAAAAGGTATTATGTCAGAACTTATGCGAAACAAAAAAATATCATGCTGTATGTTCCAAGTTAATATATTTTTTAACCCTTCTATATTTTGCTGTGTAGTTTGATAGAAACGCTCCTTTGATAAGTTGGAAAGGCGAAAACTTTTGTTGGTCCTTTCCTCTATAGAAAAAGGAATACATGCATATCCTAGCTTCATATTATCCCACCTCAATAATTGACATTACCATTATATCAACTATATCAATATAGCACAAACTTTAAAATTACATTAACTAAATTTAGACATTTGCTAAAAAATAATTTTTTTAAGGGTTTCGTTTATTTTTATAAAATTTTATAATAGTTATTATAAATACCATTTTTTAAAGGAGCTGATTTTTTTGATTAAAGAAGTTGATTTTAACCAATATTTAACTGAAATGACTAATCAACTGCCCAAGGGTGCCTTTGTCACCACTAAATATGGTGATCAAACCAACACTATGACTATTGGTTGGGGGTCTGTAGGAATTTTTTGGGGTAAGCCTATCTTTACCTTAGCGGTGCGCTACTCACGCTTTACTTATGAGTTGTTAGAAAAATCTGGTGAGTTTACCATTAGTGTCCCTCTTAACTCAAATCTAAAAGATGAACTTGCATTCTGTGGCACTAAATCTGGAAGAGATTATGACAAATTTAAACACCTATCATTACAGGCCGTAGACGGACAAAAAGTTAACGTACCAGTTATAGGCCAATGCAATCTCCATTACGAATGTAAAGTTGTATACCAACAGGCCATGGAACCTGCTTTGGTACATTGGGACATCAAACCCCGTTACTATCCTAAAGCAAACTATCACATCATGTACTATGGTGAAATTCTATCTAGCTACTTATTAGACTAAATAATAAATAATTCATTGCGCAGCAAAAGCTGGCTCCTAAACAATGTAGGAGCCAGCTTTTGATTGTTTAAACCTCTTCAAGATGCCTTTAACAACTTTTGAGAGCTTATTGTTTGGATTCAACTAGTTCCTTCGACATCCGGTTGTTATTTATCTCTCCAAAAATCCGGCATTAGAAGAATAAATACCGTAAACAACTCCAACCTACCAAAAAGCATAAAAACAGAAAAGCAAATGCTTTATGAATTAATTATTTTACCAGTACAGTGCCTAATTTTCAATCATTAGTTTACTTTAGTTTTCAGCATTTCAACAAGTTTACTCTTTACCATAGAAAAAAACTAAGTCCCCCTCTAAAGGGACTTAACATTAACTATCATATGTTCATTGTTTTTTGTACATTAGTTTGTTTGATGTTAAAAAACTTAATTTTTATTTTGTTTGACTTTTCTGCCAAACCAGTATATATTGATAATATAATCTTTTTAAAAAGGAGCTTTGCTTAAAAAAATATGTTCATTAAGTGTTCTTAATATCTCATCAAATTAAATAACTGGCAAAAAAGCGAACTACCTACAGGATATCTATGTCCTTTTTGCCTTTTGTTTATAGATAAAAGAACACATGCCATGAACATATCACTTACGCTTATTTAGGTTGTGCTTTGGGCACAACTTTAACTTTAAGCTGTAATGGGCTGTGTCCCGTTACAGCTTTTTTATTTGAATGGAGGTTTTATTTATGTATAAATTAATATCACTTTCAAACGTTGGTGTAGAGTTTGGAGATAAAACGGTACTAAAAAACGTTACTTTCGACGTGTTTGAAAACGATAAGATTGGCATTGTCGGTAAAAATGGCGCCGGCAAAACTACCTTGATAAAAGCAATCTTAGCAGCTATCTCACCTACTTCTGGTAGTATAAACATAATGGCCGATAAGTTAATTATTGGGTACTTAAAGCAGATTACAGATTATAACAATATAAATACTGATACGGAGATAATTCAAGAGAGCATATCTAACTTTTATCAAACCACCAGCGAAATAAAGGTCGGAGAAAAGGTTAAAGTTGATTTTGAACAGCTTAGCGGTGGCGAAAAAACTAAAATAGCATTGGCAAAAGTCCTTTGCAAAAATCCAACTCTGTTAATTTTAGATGAGCCCACGAACCACTTGGATTTTGATGGAATAAACTGGTTGATTGATACTTTAAAGACCTATAACGGCACTTTGCTAGTTATATCCCATGATCGATTTTTTCTTGATAAAGTAACTAATAAAACTATAGAAGTGGACCGTGGCGAGGTAAAAGTTTTTCAAGGAAATTATTCTGCCTATAAAGATCAAAAGCAGCGTCAAACTTTGGAAAATTGGAATTGCTATTCAAAGCAGGAGAAGAAAAAGAAAGAAATAAATATGGAAATTAATCGACTAAAAAACTGGTCAAATACATCGTGGAGCAAAGCAGGAAAGCAATCTGATATGCGGGGAACAAAGGCTCATTATCGTAAAAGTGCAAGAAAAATAGATGATAAAGTAAAGTCCAAAATAAAAAAGCTTGAAAAAATTGATTCAGAGGGAGTGGAAAAGCCCTGGGAGGAGGGACAGATAAAGTTTGATTTTGCCGCTGATTTCAAAAAAAACAAGCGTATATTAGAGGTCAGTAACTTATCAAAAGGATATAGCGGCGATGATTTGTTTAAAAATAGCTCTTTTTATTTAAACCGCGGGGAAAAAGTTGCACTTATCGGCCCTAACGGTTGTGGAAAAACAACTTTACTAAAACTTATTAATCAAACTGAGCAGCCAGATAACGGTACGATATGGATTAGTCCTTCTGCCACATTTAGTTATCTGTCCCAAGATGTAGCTGATTTAGAGGAGCATATTACACCCCTTGAGTATCTCAACGCTAAAAGCGGCCGCAGACAAAGTATAGCTCAAACAACTTTAGCTAACCTAGGTGTTGATTCAGCGGCTGTAACAAATCAAATTAAAAACTTGAGCATGGGTGAACGGACAAAGGTAAAACTGGTGAACATTATATTAAATTCCTGCGATTTTCTAATTTTAGATGAGCCAACTAATCACTTAGATATCGCAAACAAAGAACAATTAGAACAAGCGTTAAAAGACTTTAAAGGAACTCTTATTTTAGTCTCCCATGACCGCTATCTTGTGGAAAACACATGTGATATTGCTTTAGAAATTAAAGATAATAAGATTATTAAAAACCTTTCTCCGTGGAAAAATCAATCAAAGCACTCACAGCAACAAATGGATAAAGCTCTTGTAGAAACTAAAATCTCAGAAGTATTAAGTAAGCTATCAGACTCGCCCCCTGACAGCGTAAAGTATCAACAATTAGACCAACAGTTTAAAGAGTTGGTAAAGCTTAGAAATAATTAAATTAAAACAACGTTAGTCTTCAACCTCCCACCCAACTGATCTGATACCCGATTCTAAACTTATCCTGCTAGCTATCTTCTCCATTGTGGAGTGACATTTCATTATACTTGTAACCCTAGCTGTAACCTCAGCCGACTCTGTCATATCAACATCTTCACTCTCGAGGTTGGTAAGGGTTATATCCTCCCCTTGAAGCATATGAATCAACAACGCTCGTACATGAAATTCTTCTTTTTCTAAGCAGATAACTCTAAGTTTATATACTGTTTCAAAATCACTAATTGATCTAGGTTTATCTTCAAACCTTTGGATAACATGGCGCAAATAAACATTTGCTAACAGCACAAACACTGTACCAACTATAGCCTCAAATAAGAATCCGGCACCTGTTAACACTCCTATTGCAGCAGAACACCAGAGAGTAGCGGCAGTGTTCAATCCCCTTATGTTAGTACCATCCCTGATTATAACGCCAGCTCCTAAAAAGCCAATTCCCGAAACAACTTGAGCTGCCATTCTTGTGGGACTTGATTCACTTTCTATTACCATAGATAATGTTACAAATAAAAAGGCCCCTAACGAAACTAATACGTTTGTTCTCATTCCTGCCATACGTTGCCTCTTTTGTCTTTCAAAGCCAATAATTCCTCCTAAAATAAAGGCTAGAGCGATGCGCATAATAAAATGAAAAATATAAATGTTATGTTGAAAAAACTCCAAAAAAAACATAGTTTTGCCTCCTTAACTCTTTTTTTGCCCCCTTAACTCATTATATAGATAAGCGGTAATAGACATACTAGTCTATCACCGCTCTTTTTTACATTTAATGTCCTAAGAAATGGGTAACTAGGAAAAAGTAAATTGCAAGCCCTGATATATCCTTAATTGTTGTGATAATTGGATCCGATCCTGCTGCTTGGTCAAAACCTAACTTATTTAAAAGGAACGGTATAGCAAAACCTAACGCTGTTGCTAGGGTAACTGTTAACGCTAAAGCAATTCCAACTGCAAATCCTATTCCAGGGATTTGTTGCCAAACCTCTGCGATAACTCCAGTGACAATACCCAATAACATTCCCATGCTTGCTCCAATTCCTACCTCTTTTGCAAAGTGTTTGGAGAACCTCTTGCGATCAATCTGACCTAAAATAAGTGCTCTTGTAAAAATTGTTGACGATTGGGTACCTACATTCCCCCCCATATCCATTACTACTGGAATAAATATAGCCACAGCTGCAATTGCCTCTAATGTTTCTTCAAAGCTGCCAATTACGGCACCTGCTGTCAAACCACCGATTAGTGTTATAATTAAAAATGGTAGTCTAACCTTCCATATCTGAAGTACAGTTCCGTTAATCATTCTTTTACTTCTATCTACCTCATTATCAGATGTAGTAAGACCTGCTTTTTCAAAAATATCCTCAGTCGCTTCATTTTCAAGGACTTCCATAGCATCATCAGCAGTAATAACACCTAACAACCTACCCTCTTTATCAACAACAGGCAGTTCTATTAAGTCAGCCTTTTGTAATAGTCGAGAAGCCTTTTCTTGGTCTTCAGATGTATAAACGCTATAAACATTAGGTTCCATAACATCTTCAATTTTATCTTCTTTGTCTGCCACTATAACATCCATTAAAGAAACGTAACCAACAAGTTTCCTTTTTTTATCAGTTACAAAAATAAAGTGAAAATCTTCAATATCTTTATATCTTTCCTTAATTTTTTTGACAGCTTCTGTCACTGTCATAGTACCATTTAATTTTAAAATATTTGGGTTCATTATGCGGCCCGCAGTTTCTGGCTCGTACCCCAAAATATTAGCAGTTTTATCTCGCTCCTCTTTTGACAACGAAGACATTAAGCGGTTGGCAACCTTTGCCGGCAACTCATCTAATAACTTTGCCCTATCATCAGGTTCTAGCTCATTTACGAACTCATTTGCCCTTTCATCTGTCAAAAGTGCTAAAATCTGTTGTTGATTATCAATATCCATTAGTTCAAAAGCGCTTATAGCATTATCTTTATTTAGCAAGCGAAAAACAACTGCCTTTTTATCTCCTTCAAGCTGGTCAATGATAGAGTTAATATCTAAGCTGTTATAACTGTTAATAACATCCTTTAATGTAGATATTTCATTGTTATTCAGTAACTCTAAAACTTTTTGAAATTTCATTTTTATCTCCTCCTTCTTTTTTATTGTTTCCAAATCCTAAAATTATAAGTAAAATAACAATCTTCATCTACCATAAAATAACCACCTCCAACAAAAAACGACCCACGAAGGGGTCGTTTAAACGCACATAAAAATACAGCTTTGCCTTACCCTTCGTTCTAGCTTTGACACTAGAAGACGTAGATTCTAATCAGAATCAGCTACATTATGCAAATCCTTAACTCGGAAGTGCCTGTTCTACCCATTGGCGTCTCTGGACATTTCTGGGCAGTAGCCTGTGTTCTTCTAGGAGCCTCACCTAACGATTTGGCCTATATTAATTTTTCCACTTATGATTGTAGCACTTCAAAATTTATATGTCAAATACTTTTACTATAAGTTATTTTCCTTTAGCTTTATGCAGCATACGGATGTATGGAGCGTCAAATCCCATTTTTTCATAAAGCTTAATAGCCTTTTTATTGCTTTTTTCTACGTGTAGCGAGAGATTGCCGTCGGTAACCTCTACTGCTTTTGCTAGTAATTGGGTAGCAATACCCCGACCTTTAATAGTCTTTTTCGTAGCAATATATCCAAGATGATACTTGGCAGAAAAATGTTCAAATCCGGTGTTAACGATAATTGCTATCCCTGCTAAATCCTTGTTATGGTATGCAAATAGTAGATGCCCTTTATCTGAAGCATTTTCCAGGGCTTCATAAATTTCTTCTTTGGGGTCTGTGTACTCCATTAACCAATCGTGAATTAAATCCACTATCTTATCATCTGTTACATCTTTATCCTCTTTTGTTACCGCATCTATCTCTACATTTGCTTTTCCATCATTCAACAAAATTACGTGAGCTCCATCTGATAACTTTCCTTCTTTAGCTTGTTTAATAAATCCAGCTATGGGAAATCCATTGGTGGTATTTAACTTGATGCGCTCTAGCTTTTTAAACATAGAAACATACTCAACCAGTTCCTCATCGGATACCCCCATAATTCTACCATTTGTATCATAAATGGCATTTAAAGCATCTTGTGCTACAGAGCTATTTAGGTTAACCAAATGCCTATTGTATTTACTTGCTTTAGCTTTAATTTGATTTTGACTAACGATTTTTTCTTTACCTTTTTGATATGACTCTAAAATTACATTACCTTTATCTGTTGTGCAACTATAAAGCTGAGGCATTTTTTTTATGTGGTCATGTATCCAAAGCTGTCTAAAACCTAGATGTAAACCGGAAACTGAAAATCCATAACTCATCTGTGAAAACACTGTAGTAATTGGCCCTTTTGCCTGTGCGCTCAGCTCACTGGCTATATATGATAAAGCTGACATGTTTAAAACATTATTTTCCACTCCAGGGTTGGCATTGTACCAATTATTTTCTTCTGCCAATTTGTTACTGTGGTCTACACTTTCTGTTATGTTTTTACCATATTCTATCAACTTGATATTAGGCTGATTAAGTATATTCTTTTTTGTTGCTTTACTATTTTTAGGAAGCACAAAAACTAAATTTATATCATAGTACTGACATAAATAAGCTAAAGAATTGCCAAGTCCATAAAAACTTCCAAAGCAAATAGTGTCTTTCCCAAAATCTAAAGCATCTTTGATAATCAAATATGCAAGTCTATCCTCACGGTGTCCAGAAGGATTGCCTCCCTCTAATTTTAAGTAAATTTTTGAAATCCCCAGTTCTTCTTCCAATTTTTTAGCTCTTATCAACGGTGTTTTTCCTACTCGACTTTTAAGAATATTTTCTTCACTCATAGCATACCTCCATTTTTATGTAATTTATGGTTTTTACTATTGTAACATAAATTTTTAAAAGTATCATACTTGATTTATTATTGGATTCATTATTATTATTTCACTAATTTTTAAAAATAATAAAAGAGATGATTGTTAACCATCTCTTTTATTCTATGCTCCATCTTTTAAAAATTTATATTGGGCCATTGTTAGTTTAAAATAATTTCCTCTTTTCTCCATCAACTCGTTATGTTTGCCAGTTTCTATTATCTGTCCATCATCAATTACCATAATTCGATCTGCACCCCTAATAGTGGACAGACGATGAGCAATTATAAAAGATGTTCTCCCTTTTAACAATTTTTTCAATCCTTCTTGCACCATTTTTTCTGTATAGGTATCAATTGAAGAGGTGGCTTCATCTAAAATTAAAATCTTAGGATCTGCTAATAAGGTTCTTGCAAGGGCCACAAGCTGCCTTTGTCCCATTGATAAACCTGCTCCCCTCTCATGTACATCAGTGTCATAACCATCTTTTAATTTTGAGATAAAGTCATGAGCATGAACAGATTTTGCAGCACCAATTATTTCTTCATCTGTGGCATCTAATTTCCCATACCTAATATTTTCCTTTATACTTCCAGAAAACAAAAAGGTATCTTGAGTCATTATTCCCATCTGACTTCTTAACGATTCAATGGTCACGCCTTTAATGTCATACCCATCCACCAGCACCCTACCCTCTGATGTGTCAAAAAACCTTGTTAAAAGGTTTACAATAGTTGTTTTCCCTGCTCCTGTACGTCCTACTAACGCAATAGTTTCTCCGGTATCTACTGTAAAATTAACTTTTTTCAACACCGTTTCTCCATCTTTATCATATTTAAAAGTTACGTCTTTAAACTCAACCTTCCCCTTTATGGGTGGCAACACTTTTGGATTTTGACAATCCACTATATCTGGTGAAATATCCATAATTTCAAAAATCCGTTCAGCCCCTGCAAGATTAGTTATTAACGAGTTATAGAAGTTACTTAGATTGTTTATCGGTCGCCAAAACATTCCAATATATCCGCTAAAGGCCACTAAATCACCTGGAGTTATTTCTCCAACATTAATAAGATTTATGCCATACCAAAAAATTATAATTGTTCCTACACCCCATGATAATTCAACTAAAGGCCAAAAACATGCCGATACCTTCATTGCTGACAAAAAAGACTTTACAGATGTTCTAGATAAGTCATCAAAAGTCTTGCTAGTATGTCTTTCTCTGGCAAAACTTTGAACCACTCGAATACCAGAGTAGTCTTCATGTATAAAGGCATTTAAATTAGATCTTTTTTGCCTATACTTTTGCCATCGCTTTCTAGCTATAGTTTGAATAACAAACATCGAAATCACAAGTGCTGGAAGAAGTACAAAAGACATAACTGCTAGTTTAATGTTCATAGCAAGCATTATTATTATAACAACAATCAACATAATAATATCGGGAATCAAATTATTAATACTTTGGTTAAACAACTGCTTTAATGAGTTTACATCACCAATTATTCTTGAAAGTATCTTTCCTAACGGCCTGTTATCAAAAAACGAAAATGATAATCTCTGGATATGATTAAACAGTTGCTGCCTGATTTTTTTTAATACCCCATTAGAAACTTTTGCCATTATTTGTACTCTGTACCTAGAACAAACCATAGCTACGATATTTGCGCTCACAGCTGCTACACCAAGATATACTAACCCTATTGAATTAGACCTCTCAATAAAAAAATCTATAGCAAGCTTTAAAAGAAAAGGGTTCATAACCTCAACTAGCACAACTACCATCATTAATGTCATTGTTTTGATGACTGCTAGCTTATGAGGTGATAAATAACTAAGCAACCGCAACACTACCTTAAAGTTTATCGATTCCTTTAATTTTTCATCTTCTCTAAAGGTGTTTCTGCTCATTTATATCACCTCCTGCGTCTGGTTCTCTATATCCTTAAACTGCTCTTTATATATTTCATAATATTTCCCTTTTTTGTAAAGCAAACTAGAATGATTTCCTCGCTCCACAACTTTTCCATCTTCAATTAACAAGATTTCATCGGCATTTTTAACTGCTGAAATCCTATGAGCAATTATAAACTTAGTTATTCCTTTTCTATTATCCACAGCTCTTTGTATATTAAACTCTGTCTCCATATCCAATGCCGATGTAGCATCGTCTAATATTAGTATTTTACTTTTTTTAAGCAAAGCCCTAGCAATTGAAACCCTTTGTTTCTGTCCCCCCGACAACCCTACTCCTCTTTCTCCAACTACCGTATCATAACCAACTTCCATTTCATCTACGAAATCGCTTACCATAGAATCTTGACAAGCTGATTGAAAGTCCTTTTCTGTTGTCGATTCAACACCAAACTTGATATTGTTTTTTAAAGTATCTGAAAAAAGAAAAGTATCCTGCATAACTACAGATAAATTTGCCCTTAGTTCATTGAGCTCTCTATCTTTAACATCAACGCCATCTACCTTAATGCTTCCTTGGGTGCAGTCATAAAATCTACCTATTAAATTTATGATAGAGCTTTTTCCAGAGCCAGTTGTACCCATAATAGCAACTGTGGACCCAGGTTTTGCATCTATTGATATATCTTTTAAGATATATTTCCCTTTGTGTTTAAATGAGACATTTTCAAAAACAACATGACCGTTTACATTTTTAGGTTGCTTAGGATTATCAGGACTTTTAATGTTAGGTTTAATATCCATTATTTTAAAGATTTTTTTTGCTGACGCTTGACATTCTGCTAGCACATTAGTTAACCACCCCATTAGTCTCAAAGGCCATACAAGCATCATCGCATAGCCATTAAATGCTACCAAATCACCTGTGCTCATTTGGCCACCAATGACAAAGTTTCCACCTACAGTTACTACTAAAACTAAAGTCAGGTTGCTTAAAAACTCAAGTATTGGATTGTATTTAGAAACTATCTGAGCATTTTCTAAATTATATTGGTAGTATTTGTCGTTTTCTTTTAGAAATTTTTCAATTTCGTATCTTTCTCTAGCAAATGCTTTAACAAGTCTAATTCCAGCTAAGTTTTCTTGAGCAGCTGTGTTTAACGTAGCATTTTGATCGCTTATTTTTTCAAATGTATTCCCCACCTTTTTTTCAAAAGCAAAGGCAACTTTTGCCATAATCGGCATTACTGATAGGGTTATTATTGCTAACTGCCAATTATAGCTAAACAGCATTATCGACGCTAAAGTAAAGTACACTATATTTTCCACCATAAATCTTATAATAAATCCTAATCCCATCCAAATTTTATTGACATCTTCAGTTGTTCTAGACATTATTTCACCGGTACTAATACCATCAAAATAATTAAAAGGTAACCTCTGTATATGATTAAATAAATCTTCTCTAATATCGATGCTAGTTTTAGCTCCAGCTACTTCAAAAAGATATTCACTAATGTAAATAAAAATTGCTTTTCCTAAAGTTATGATTAATAACGCCATAATAAGGCTATTTAGCATTGACATGTTACCTTCCTCTATAACATCATCTATTATACGACCAATAATGTATGGTTGAATTAAATCCAGTGCTATAAAAGTAAGCATAGCTAGCAATGGAATTAAAAATAACACTTTATACTTCAAAACATATTTTGCAACTCTCTTCAAGTTTGCCCCTCCTTTTCTTTCTACCCATTTTCAAGAGGATAAAAGTACAAAAAAAGCCATAGGTATCCCATGGCTTTTTAAACATAAAAAAACATGGACATTAAGCCCATGTCTCCATATTATTTAACAGTGAGTACTAATAATCGCTATCTTTAAAATGGGCAGGGCTAGACAGTAATATTTTATTAATTAAAATACCAGCACGTAAAATTTTCATCTTCCCTACCTCCTTTTGATTTTTTGTTACCATTTTATAATAATTCAATTTTTTACAATTGTCAACAATTATTAAACTTATTTAATATTTATTAGAGCCTTCTAAATTCAGAAGGCTCTATAATAAGCAATTAGCTAGAAATTTGATTATGTTTTGGCCACTTTTTACCTGTAAATATAAACAAGGTTAAAACTGTTATAGCGGCAACAATTCCAACAGGATATGATATAGAAGTTGCTAGCTTAAATCCTTCTTCCGCTTGCAGGATATAAGTCACCGAAACAGCTGTCATAAAAGTTGCAGGAACTGAAGCAACCCAGTGAAGTTTATCATTGACATAAAGGTAAGCAGCAGAGGCCCAAAGCATAAACATAGCTAAAGTTTGGTTTGACCAAGCAAAGTATCTCCAAATAACATCAAAATCAATAAATGTTAAAGTAAACCCAACTGCAAATAGTGGCAGTGCCACTATTAACCTTTTTGCGATAGGCCCCTGCTTGTATCCAAAGGCATCTGCTATGGTTAGCCTAGCGCTTCTAAAAGCAGTATCACCTGATGTTATTGGCGCTGCTACCACTCCTAACATTGCTAAAACACCACCAACAACACCCATTAGTTCAGTGGAAATCTCTCTAACAATAGGAGCTTGGTTTCCCCCAGCTTCTCCCAAAGCCAGTCCCAAACCTTCAGTTCCTCCAAAGAAAGTCATTGCTGCAGCTGCCCAAATTAAAGCTATAATACCTTCAGCAATCATAGTTCCATAAAAAACTTTTCTGCCATGTTTTTCGTTACTAACACAGCGTGCCATCATTGGTGATTGAGTTGCATGAAACCCACTAATAGCACCACAAGCTATCGTTATAAATAAAAGTGGCCAAATGGGAGCACCTTCTGGATGTAAGTTTTCAAAAACTAGCTCTGGAATTTCATACCCATTTGCAAATAAACCAATGGCTATACCTCCAGCCATTATTAAAAGGGCTGCACCGAATAAAGGATAAACTTTACCTATAACTTTATCAACAGGCAGTATGGTAGCTATAAAGTAATAACCTAAAATTATCATAATCCATGTACGAGCTGCAATGCCAGTTAAATCTGCCAAAATCCCTGCGGGACCTGCCATAAAAACTGTACCTACTAAAACTAGCAATACTACAGAAAAAACTCGCATGATTTTTTTGACGTTGTCACCAAGATAAATACCTATAATCTCTGAAGCACTTGACCCCTTATGCCTTATAGAAAGCATCCCAGAGAAAAAATCATGAACAGCTCCAGCAAAAATGGAACCTAACACAATCCAGATAAACGCCGCAGGGCCCCACAATGCACCTGCTACAGCACCAAATATTGGGCCTAGTCCCGCGATATTTAAAAACTGAATCAAAAATATCTTTTTCCAGTCCATTTCAACGTAATCCACACCATCAGACATTTGTTTTGCTGGGGTGGGATTATCCTCTTTGACACCAAAAACTTTTTCTACAAATGCTCCATAAACAAAGTATCCTAAAATTAATAATGCAATAGAACCTAAAAATGTATACATTGTTTAGCCCCCTGTTAAAATTTTATAATTTTATCAATTACATTATAAAACTATATTTTTAAAAAAAGGGGATAATTTCTTAAGTTGCAAAAATCTTAGGTTTACTTGCAAAAATTCAACCTTATTAACAAGTATTGGGTCAGGAGAGTCCTAATTCTTTCTTAAAGTTTTGGAGATAGCTACGACTTACCGGTATTTTCATCTGTGTATACTTTTCCATTTTTAGATTAAAGGTGCTATTAAACCAAGGAATTATTTCAGAAATTTTTTCTAAATTAATAACATAGCTTCTATGAGTTTTTATAAAACTTTTAGGTTCTAACTTTTGTTGTACATCCTTAAGAGTTGTATGGTCAAAAAAAATCCCTTTGTCTGTATATATCTTTACCTGTTTTTCATCTACTGTAATAAAAACTATTTCTTCTGGAGAGATGACATGCATTTTTTCACCTTTCCAGAAAGTTAATTTCTGAGGATAGCTTTTTTTAACATCTCGTTCTTTTAATATTTTATTTAAAGCTTTATTTACAGCCTTTTCAACCCGTAACTGTGAAAAAGGCTTTAACAAATAATCCACTGCATTTAGCGAAAAGGCCTTTACCGCATACATGTCATAAGCAGTGGCAAAAATTATTTCTATATTTTTATGGTCAATAATTTCAGCTAAATCAACACCACTTTTATCCTTTAACTGAATATCCAAAAATAACAGATCTATATCTTTATGATTAACTAAGTCAAAAGCATCTTCAAAATTATCAGCTTCGTAAGCTATATCCAACTCTCGACGATGAGATAACAGAAATTTCAGTTCTTCCCTTGATGGCAGTTCATCATCTATGATTGCTACTTTTATTTTATCCATGCTTTAACCTCCTACTTGATTGCAAAGGAATTAACATTGATATTTCAGTAAACTTTCCTTTTTCGCTATCGATACTCAAACTGTAGCCTTCTCCGTAAAGGTTTTTAAGCCTATCATCTACATTTACAAGTCCTATGCCAGATTCAGTTTTTCTTTGTTGGTGCATACTGGTATCCATTCCCACACCGTTATCCCATATTTTTATAAAAAGATTATTATCCTTTATTTTACTGGAAACTCTAATTTCGCCTCCTGCTTTTTTAGGAAGTAGCCCGTGTTTTACGGAGTTTTCTACCAGTGGTTGCAAAATCAAAGAGGGAACCATATAACTTTGGGCTTGATTTATATCATAACGAATGTCCAGTTTATCGCCAAAACGAGCCTTTTCTATAGCAATATAGGACTTAACATGCTTAATTTCCGTTTGAAGTGTAACCATTTGCTGTGCTTGATCTAAATTTTTCCGAAAAAAATCTCCTAAATGAATAAGAAGTTCTCTAGCCACATCGGGTTTTATCCTTATATAAGAAACTATCGTATTTAAAGCATTAAACAGAAAATGTGGATTGATTTGAGCTTGTAAAGCGTTCAGCTCTGCCCGTGCCAAATCTTGTTTTTGCTTTTCAATATTGCTTAGCTCTATCTGAGTTGAAAATAGCTGAGCAAGCCCGGTAGCAAGCTCTACTTCAATCGAAGAGATACCATTGCTTTGGTCGCTAAAAATAACAAGAGACCCTATGCTGCGATCCCTATTTTTTAAAGGAACCATTATTGCAGAATTCAAGCGACATGATTTGTGCCCACAGTGAATATCCATTTTTCGGCCCGCAACTTTACTTGTTCCTGTTTTAATCACTTCTTTCGCCATACGAGTTCTAATAGGCATCCCTGGCTTGTGATGGTCCCTTCCAGCACCTTCAAAACCGATAATTTTATCTTTATCAGTTATCGCCACTGCAACAGCTTGGGTGTGTTTATGAATAATTTTAGTTGCTTCAGCTGCTGAGTAGTTATTTAAACCGTGGCGAAAGAAAGGAAGAGTTTGATCGGCAATCTTTAACACCATTTGAGCTTGTTTTGATGCAGTTTTTTCCCTTTCTCCATAAATATTTTGTATTACCATAACAAATAAAGCTATCCCCAGTGAGTTCATTAAAGTCATTGGTATTATAATTATCTTAACCAGCTCTAGGCTATCAGCAAAAGGCCTAGCTATAAGAAGAATCATCGCCATCTGAGTTAGCTCAGCTACTACTCCAACTTTAAAAGCAAAAGATGCTTTAACAGGCTTAACAGCTGCTTTGTCATGGGCATATCCCCCGATAAACCCTTCTACTACCGTAGCCAACCCACATGCTAAAGCTGTAAATCCACCGATATCTATTGCATACCGGTGTGCTCCAGCAATAATTCCTGCTCCAATACCAACTATTGGTCCGCCCACAAGCCCCCCAGCAATTACCCCAATAACTCTAGCATTAGCTATCGCTCCTTTTACCGGAAAGCCATTATATGTGGCTAAAATGCCAAACAACCCAAATATTAAAGCTAAAATAAGTTTGCCTTTTAGTCCCACTTGCCTATGCTTTAATAACAATCTATTAAAAATAGGTATTTTAGTTAATATGAAAGCTAACATAACAATTATGGCTACATTATTAATCATACTTTTTAGCAATTGATATACAGTTATATCCATACAAACACCCCTTTATCATTTAAAGGAAATTTGAATAAAATATAGCTATTGCTAAGCAATAGCTATGAGGCAAGTTTACTTTTGTTTAAGATTGATTCTTTTGATTGTAATAAAAATTTCACTCTGTTTTTTTGAAACATTTTTTTGTTGATACATCCATTGGATAAGTAGTATATAGGCACTTGAGAAAGGTATTTCATCCACCTATAACATACGTTTGTAATTATTTTTTCTTCAAATCCCAACCGATAAGTTCCCTTTGTGAGCATTGTCACACCTACAACGGCTTTTATAGTTTCGCATTTGGGATGGGATTCTATAAAATCAGCCAATCCGGGCATAGCTTGTTCCACTTCCTTATAAGCATGCATTCCTTTTCTAATCGGCGAATTAATAGTAGAAAGTTCCTTGATAAACTTTACATTGTGTATGTGTATTTTAAGCAAAAGATCATTCTTTTTAATAATGGTACCATCTTTTAAAGTTATATCAGATCCCCAGTGTTTAACAAAGCGAGCCCGTATTATAGAATCCTCACCATTTTTTTTGATGCTATACAAACCCATAAGTTTAGCATAATATATGTCTAATTTTCCCCACACATTTATCACAAATTTTTTCATAACAGACCTCGCTTTACAAATTAAGTTGTTAAGTCTAATGAATTTATTTTAACAAAAAAAACGAAATTAATAAATAGTTTATGCCATAAAGTGTGAATTTATATTATGAAAGTTTTGGTTTTTCATTTATAATTAAAGTAATATCAATAAGTATATGAAAAGGAGTGAATACTTTATGTACAACAACGACCCCATGCACTACCCTTACGCTTCTAGGCGCAATGCCACATTTGCAAAAAAAGGTATGGTAGCAACCTCGCAACCACTTGCAGCTCAAGCTGGATTAGAAATCATGAAAAAAGGTGGAAATGCCATTGATGCAGCCATAGCTACAGCTGCTTGCTTAACTGTAGTAGAACCAACCTCAAACGGTATTGGAGGAGATGCTTTTGCCATTGTTTGGGTTAAAGATAAAATTTATGGCCTAAATTCTAGTGGACAGGCTCCCAGTTCAATTTCCATAGACTCAGTAAAAAAGAGAGGATATACAGAAATGCCTAAGCATGGTTTTATCCCAGTAACCGTCCCCGGAGTTCCCGCTGCTTGGTCCGCTCTTTCTAAAAGATTTGGCAAGCTCCCCTTAGAAGAAGTGCTAAAACCAGCCATTGACTATGCTGAGCATGGCTATCCTCTATCCCCCACTCTATCATACTATTGGCAAGCTGCTTACAAAGCATACAAAAAATCTCTTGTTGGAGAACAATTTAAATTTTGGTTTGAAACTTTTGCACCCGACAACAAACCTTTACAACCTGGAGATATATGGAAGTCTAAAAATCATGCTGACACTCTAAAGTCAATTGCTAAAACCAGAGGAGAATCTTTTTATAAGGGAGAGTTAGCTGAGCAAATAGATTCTTTTTCTAAACAATATGACGGTTTTATACAAAAAAGTGATTTAGAGCAGTTTACTCCTCAATGGGTAAAGCCCATAAAAACAAATTATAGGGGATATGATATCTGGGAAATTCCCCCTAATGGTCAAGGAGCTATAGCACTTTTGGCACTGAACATAGCCAGTGGCTTAAATTTCATTGAAAAAGACTGTGCAGAAACATATCATAAACAAATTGAAGCTTTAAAGTTAGCTTTTGTGGATGGTTTAAAATATATCACTGATGAGAAAAAAATGAGTGTCCCTATCGAGAAGTTATTATCTAGTGACTATGCAAAAAGCAGAAGAAACCTAATAGGTACGGAAGCCATACAGCCAGAAGCAGGTGACCCTCCTAAAGGAGGAACTGTTTACTTAGCAACTGCAGATGAAGAAGGAAATATGGTTTCTTTTATCCAAAGCAACTATATGGGATTCGGTTCTGGCCTAGTAGTTCCTGGCACTGGAATCGCCCTACAAAACCGTGGTCATAATTTTTCCTTAAATAAGAATCATGAAAACCGATTAGAACCTGGAAAAAAAACCTTCCATACTATAATTCCTGGGTTTGTCTCAAAAGACAGTAGCCCTATCGGTCCATTTGGGGTAATGGGTGGATTTATGCAACCTCAAGGCCATATGCAAGTCATAATGAATTGTATTGATTTTGGCTTAAACCCTCAAGCTGCTTTAGATGCACCTAGATGGCAATGGATCAAAGACAAAACTATAACCTTAGAACAATCGGTACCTAACCATATAGCTTCCCAGTTATCTGCTAAAGGACACAAAGTACAGTTAGCTCATAACTCTGGAAGTTTTGGCAGAGGACAGATTATCTGGAGACGACCAGATACAAAAGTATTAATTGGAGGCACTGAAAGTCGTACTGATGGCGCTATATATGGATGGTAATTATACTCGTAATGCCCAGCACATAGTATCTTTGTGTTGGGCTTTTTTTATTAAAAAAAGTTAACAACTATAAGAAGGTAATTTAAGTGCCGGGAGCGAATAGAAATAGTTTAGATGGCAAAAAAATTCGTGTAGCTAATCTTTTTAGGAGGAATCCAATGAAAACCAACACCTTAACTATGCCCAGTGACATTTCCGCTAAAAATACATCCCAAAATATCATAACCATTCTGATGCTAGCTTGGCCAATAATGCTAAGTCAGTTTTTACAGACAATTCTTGGGATTGTTGATATATACTTTATTTCTATGCTTGAAAGTAACGAGTTACTTGCGGCAATAAGCTATGGTAATGGGGTATTAGACGTAACTATAGCAGCAGCTCAGTTTGTTGTCATTGGCAGCTTGGCAACTATTTCAAGAAGAGTAGGGGCAAATGATATTACTGGCGCAGAAAAAATGGCCAGTCAAGGTATATTATTAGCATTTCTAACTGGTGGAGTTTTTCTTAGTTTCTTATATTTCCGTGGAAACTCCTTTCTATACCTTTTTGGAGCTAGAGGAGAGATATTGGAATATGGGGCTAGTTATCTTAAGATTTTGGCCTTTGCCACCCCCTTTATTTTCTTCAACTTAACTTCTCGGGGAATACTCCAGGCTAAAGGAGATACCTTTACTCCGATGATTGTATTCTGTGGAATGAATATACTAAATATTTTTTTCAATTACATCTTTATTTTTGGAATAGGGTTCATTCCGGAGTTTGGATATAAAGGCGCCGCCTTAGGTACTGTAGCTGCAAATTTAATCGGCTCTTGTTCGCTAGTATTTCTGTTAGAGAAGAAATTTTTTCACTCCTCTTTATGGCAGGCTTACAAAAAGTATAAAATTATTTTAAAAGACTTATGGACAATAATTAGAATCGGTTCTTTTGCCATGGTTCAAGGGATAGCCCGCCCAATTACAGCACTGCTAATGTACAGTATCGCAAACAACGTAAGTTTAGTAGCTATAACAGCATTTGGTATTGGTGGAAGAATGATTGGTCTTGTTTTTATAACAATTATGGGACTAACTCAAGCAATGTCAGTACTTACTGGTCAAAACTTAGGCCGCGGCGATATAGATTCTGTAGAAAAATATGGCCGTGATGGTCTAAAGTTTGCTTTTGTCAACATGCTTATATTCTTTGTTCCATTTTTCATTTTTGCAGAACAAACCATGTCAGTTTTTACTAATGACCCTGAGGTTATTGCAGAGGGAGTTAGTTATTTTAGAATAGTATATCCATGTATTTTCCTAGTTATTTTCCCCGCTATATACGGTGGTATTTTTATGGGTTCTGGAGATACTGCACCCCCTATGGTCGCTTCTTTAGTTGCCAATCTAGGCTTTAAATACCCTTTTGCTCGCTATTTTGCAAATCATTTAGAATTAGGTGCCAACTGGGTATGGCTTGGAATCGGCTTATCCGTATTAGTGGAGATGATAATCATTGTTTTATGGTACCGAAAAGGTAAATGGAAAACCAAAAAAGTATAGGGAGGAGATAAAATGTACAAAATAAATGATAGTAAAGTTTTAATCAATTTACTTTCAAAAGACAAGATAGGCAACATTAACACAATTGGCAGGTTAAAATTTCAAAAAGAATATAATCTTTTTGTGGATAACCTGAATAATCCCCAAGGATATATTTTACAAAATGATGAATGGAATGTTATTTATTCTCAAGACAGTAAGACCACTGACAAACTTTTAGATTCATTATTAAAAAAACCTCAAAACTTTGCAGGTATACTCAGAAAGTACTATGATCTGATAGAAAAAAAAGCAGAGATTGAATGGAATGAATTTTGTTATCTTTATTACGTAACCCCTGAAAGTTTAAAAATTAAAAAGCCTAAACACAAAGTAGATTCCTTAACCCTAAACGATGCTGAGATTGTAGACTATTATTATACCTATCGTTCAGAGCATCCTAAATCCCTTGACTATCTTAAAAATTGTATACAACAAAGACCTAGCTCTGTCGTAAGAGATGAAAACGGTAATCCAATTTCTTGGGCTTTGGTCAGGGAAGACGGTTCTCTAGGAGTTATGTATACTAAAAAAGAGCATCGAGGTAAAGGACTTGCTATTTCAGTAAGCGTAGACTTAATTAAAAAAGCTTTTGATTTAGGGCATACACCATACGTGCATATTGTCACTGATAACTCTCCTTCCATAGCTCTTTCGGAGAGTATAGGCTTCAAGAAATATGGCGAAGTAGTCTGGTTTGGCACCAAATAATTGAGTAATTAAAGTTTAAAAGCTTGTTGGGTGGTAACCAATTAATTGGACACTTTAGTACTAGAAAATAAATAAACTCATAAAAAAGAGCTGCTGCAAATTATATTTTTATAATTTACAGCAGCTCTTTTTTGTAGCTATTTATATCTTTTTAATATACCTTCTAACATTTTTGCATGCCTTGCCTCATCTTTTGCAGATTCATTAAAGTAATCAGCCACACTTTCTAGACCTAACTCTCTTGCTTTTAATGAGGATTGTCTCTTATTCTGATTTGCGAAGACTTCTCCTTCTAACATTTCATTTAAATTGTCAAAGATATCTTCTTTAATCATGCCATTCATCTGAGCAAAGCTTCCTGCATGTTCAGCTTCTTCCCATGCCAAAGTTTTTAACACTTCAGCTATCTCTGGATATCCCTGCCGTTGAGCTTGAGCTGCCATAGCTAGGTAGATACCAACTTCTGTAGTCTCACCCTTGAAATTTTGCTTTACATCCCTTTCCACCGGTGTTCCCTTTGCTTCTCCTAAAATTTGCTCAATTACTAATTTTTCAGTCATTATTTCATCCTCCTTGTGCTATATGCTTGGCTTATTTTTTCAGCCTTTTTTTCATCATAATCTTTAATATTATTTAAATACATAAAAACACTTCCCTCGTAATCCACATACTCCCCTAGTAAAATTAACTCTAAAGACGATCTTATAACATTAATAATACAATCTTCATCATGGTAAAGCTTACAGTTTTTACATTGATTTAATAAATAGCCTATGGTGTCAATAACCTCATCTTCATCATATACTTTGGTATCTATTATGTTTAAACCATCTAAGCCTCCATCAACAAATTCATCTTCGCCTAAAATGGCTTTGTTTAATACTCTCTTGTCATAGCTAACTAAACAAGTTGTACTAGAACATTCTGCACAACTTAAACAACACTGGCTTAGATTCTTTACTATGCCCTCCATGTTAATTTGGTTTCCCATTTTTAATCCCCCTATTAGTAATAGTTATTGTTTCTCTTTAACTATTATTCGACGTCTCTATTTATTTTCCTGCTAAAATTGGAAAAAAGTTTAAAAAAAGTTCCTTTAAATTATCAGGAACTTTTTACAGATTGAAATCAGCTTTTTACTACCTTTATAATCCACGCCAACTTTCTTTCCTATAAGATTGGCTGTCTTTAATTTGTTCAAGCTGGCCAACTAGCCTTTCCTTGTCTTTATTAAGAACACCAGCCAACAAAAAGTAATTTGATGGGTGGTTAGCTCTAAAAACTGTTTGGTTAAGGTCTAAGTTGCTTATAATAATGCTCATCTCTTCAATCACTTGGTTAGGTGATAATACCTCAAACCTTCCCTCTGCAACCATTTTACTTAACTCTGTCCCTTCTTCAATCATTAGCGTTAAAACAGAAAAGTAATGGGGCTTTATCTTACTGATTACCTTTGCGCTATCTATAGCGTGGTCATAAAACATCGCTTTGCCGCCTAGGCCTGAAATAATCATTGTAGACAAAACAAACCCCGATTCCACACTTTTTTGCCCTGCCTCAATCATTTCAGCGCTATTTACTCCTTTATTTGTGGCTTTTAATACTTCATCGTTGCCACTTTCTACGCCGAGGTAAAACATGTCTAACCCTGAGTGATTTAGCAACTCTAGTTCTTTTTCCGTTTTATTAAGTATATCCTTGGGCCCTGCATAGCAGCTTATTCTTTCTATACTTGAAAACTTTTTCTTAATTTCTTGCAAAATAAACAAAAGTTTTTTAGTTTTTAATGTCAAAACATTACCGTCCGCCAAAAAAACTCTTTTAGCTTTTTTATTGTTAGCCCACACATCGTTTATATGATAAAGTATTTCTTGTTCAGATTTTATGGTAAATCTTTTCTCTTTGTACATACTGCAAAAAGAACATTTATTATGTGAGCAACCAACAGTAACTTGAATTATTGCACTCTTTGCTTCGCTGGGCGGCCTATATAACGGCATATCATATAGCATTAAATCCCCTCCTGCTAAGATGTTTCATTTATTTCTTTTAATATGTTTTTAGCTTCAGATTCATCTTTTTTCATCACCAAAAATTCTACTGTGCCCAAGTTAGTAAGAGGGTAAACCGCTCTGATGCTTTCACCCTTAGTGATAAATTTAATTTTACTATCTTGTAGAATTGATTTTGCAAAGGAAATAGTCATTGGATTACTGGTCTTTAATACAGTTACTAACTTTAAATCTGTTTTCTTTAGATTACAATGTTGACAAAACTCTTTACTTTCATCAAATTTTTGTTTACAGTTTGGACACTTCACAATGGGATTCTCCTTTACTTACTATTGTCAGTTGGAATAAAAGGTATAATACTAGATGCTAATCCTGAAATTGGCATTGTTTGCAACCATACTTTACCTGGGCCTGTAAGGGTTGTCAAAAACAGTCCCTCGCCACCAAAAAGCATATTGCTAAACCCTTTTACCATAGTTGTATCCATTTTTACAGAGGTTTCAAACATAGCAACATTACCTGTATCTATGCGTAGCCTCTCTCCAGGAGCTAGCTCTTTTTGTATAACACTTCCATCAGTTTCAAAAAATGCTAAACCCTCTCCATAAAATTTTTGCATAATAAATCCTTCGCCACCAAAAAAACCAGTTCTTAATTTTTTCCGAAAATTGATTTTGTGCTGAACACTATTTTCAGCAACTAGAAAAACACTTTTTTGTGCCACAACCGGGGTCTTTTCCACATCTATAGGGACAATATCTCCAGGGACTTGAGAAGAAAAGGCTGCAATATCCCCTTCCTTTGTTGAGGTATAGGTATTTAAAAAAAAGCTCTCTCCCGATAATGCTCTCCCTAGACCTTTAAAAACTCCACCTTTGTTTGATGTTTGCATATCAATACCATCGGTAATCCAAGACATAGCACCGGTCTCACAGTAAACTTTTTCACCGGGACTTAAAGATAATTCCACCACTGGAAAGTTGCCACCTTTAATATCATACTTCATAATAACACCCCCTAAAGTAAATTTTGTAAAAACTCATTTATTGAAATACGTTTATGCCCATCTCTCCCTATTAATGTTTCTGCAAAAGTCATTGAGTTTAGCACTGATTCTTCAGTAGCTTCTACTGCCGCCCTAAAGAATTCATTTAGTTTGTCCTCGCTAACTACCTTAATTTCTTGGAGTTCTTCTTTAGGATAATGTTCTATTTTATTTGCTGTGGAAAAACCAAGTACTATATCTCCACTACCATTGAACGCATATGCCCCTGTTCTGGAAAGACCCAAAGGTACTCTTTTGCAAATTCGTCTAAGCTGTCTACTACTACAAGGCAAATCCGTTGCTAAAACAACTATAACAGAACCTTTTTCTCCATAACAATCAACTTCTTGATGGTCTAACTCTTCACCTACAGACATCCCTTTAATTATGAGATCTTTTTTTCGTCCAAAATTAGATAAAACTAATACACCTAAAGTGTATTTATGACATCCTAGCTTTATTACCCTCGAAGCACTTCCTATACCACCTTTTAATTCATAACAACTCATTCCAGTTCCCGCTCCAACATCTCCCTGCTCAAAGTCTGAACTAGCATTATGTATAGCCTCTAAAACATGGGATGTGTTTACATGCTGTCCTCTAATGTCATTGAGGTAAGCATCGTTACATTCACCCACAACAGGATTTACTGTTCCTGTTTTTACACCAATATCTTCATTATTTGCTAAAGAATATTCTATTAAAGCATCAGAGGCAGCGGGAACATTAAATGTATTTGTCAAAATAATTGGCGTTTCTAATGTACCAAGCTCATTAATTTGAGTTAAACCTATTGACTTTCCAAACCCATTTATTACATAGCTAGCAGCTATGGGTTTATGTAAAAAAATGTTGTCTTGATGGGGTATGATGGCAGTTGCCCCTGTATTTATTCTGCCTTTTTTCAAGGTCACATGTCCTACTTTAACACCTTCCACATCAGCAATGGAATTTTTTTGTCCAGTAGATAAGTTGCCTATTTGGACACCATACTCTCTTATACTTTGCTTTTTTGTCATTGTTAATCCCCCTCCCCAAATACTATTCTCTCTATTATAACAAATACCTTTAGTTAAAAGTAGTTATCTTGTCCAAATAATGTTAGTTAACTGTTATCCCACATGAATCCCTGGATTCCCAACTAGTTAAGCAAAAAAACTTTGTATTAATAAGGGTGTTAGTTAACTTTAAAAGCAAACTAACACCCCTGTAAATGGTAAACTAAAATGGAGAGATTTTGGCAAATAGAAACGGAGAATTTTTTCCAGTTATCTACTAAAAAAATACCCCTTCTGATAAAATTAAAGAGTTAATTTATCAGAGGAGGTATGAGAATTGAAGAGGTGGGATATGTTTGCCAAAATTAAAGAAAATAGGTCTAGGGGATTAAATAAATCCCAAGTTGCAAGGCTACTAGAGATTGACTACAAGACCGTATCAAAGTACTGGGATATGGAGTTTGATGAGTTTTCAGAGCTCCATAATACAGCTCAATCACGGAGAAAGAAGGTGGATAAATACAAAAAGCAAATTTTAGAATGGATTAAAGAATACCGAGATATGTCAGCCGCTCAGATTTATGATTGGCTTTTAGAAAAACATGGTGAGCTAGATTTTAAGGAAAGAACTCTAAGGCTCTATGTAAACAAGCTTAGAAAAGAATATGACTTGCCCAAAGTGACATCAGTTAGGCAGTATGAAGAAATAGAAAATCTTCCTATGGGGTATCAAGCTCAAGTTGATCTAGGAGAGATATGGCTTAAGACACATGATAATAAAAGAGTAAAAGCATATTGTTTTGGAATGGTTTTATCCCATTCAAGATACAAGTTCGTATGGTGGTCGGACAAGCCATTTACAACATCAAGTTTCATCAAAGCCCACAACAAAGCTTTTGAGTACTTTGGCGGCAGACCCAAAGAGATAGTTTATGATCAAGATAAAGTACTAGTAGTTTCTGAAAACAATGGAGATATATTATATACCGAAGGATTTCAAAATTATCTTAACTCTCTTAAGTTTAAAGTGTACCTTTGCAGAAAGGCTGATCCTGAAAGCAAAGGCAAAGTAGAAGCTGTAGTAAAGTATGCCAAGAATAACTTCGCTAAACATAGAAAATTTGTAGATATTGAATCCTTTAATGATGATAATCTAAAATGGCTAGAAAGAACCGGCAATAAAAAAGTCCATGAAACAACAAAGAAGGTACCGGCAGAAGTGTTTGCTCTGGAAAAGGAACACTTAATGCCAATACCTACCCTCTTTGCTGAATCAACTGATACTAAAATTTTAACCTATCTAGTAAGAAAAAACAATACAGTATTTTACAAACAAAACAGATATCAAGTACCCATAGGGACTTATTCACCAGGTAAAGAAGTTAATTTATCAGTTAAAAAAGATTGTATCGAAATAATTGATAAAGATACTAATGAGTTGATTATCACACATAAAATTGCTAAAGGAAAAGGTCAGCTAGTAACAATAGACCACCCAGATAGGCAAAAATCAAGAAAGTACAGTTGCGACGAAATGCGTGAGAAAGTTTTAAAAAGTTTAGGAGAAACTGATAAGGCAATAACGTTTGTTGATATCATTAGGGCTGAAAAATCTAGATACTTTAAAGATCAATCTAACCTAATAATTAAAACAGTGACATCTGAAAACCCGTCACTTGTACAAAAAGCTATTGATTACTGCGTTGAAAGAAAACTCTACAGCGCTGGCATGCTTAAGGATACAATCCAATACTTTAAGGAGGAAGAAAAACGACAACTTAATAAAAAGTACTTTAAGGCAGACATTTCTACCCCTTCAAAGTATCAGGATTTAAAGCCTGAAATAAGAAGTATTGAAGAGTATACTAATTCTTTGAAAGGGGACAGTCACAGTGGAGAAATTGGAGCTAATCAAAGAAAATGCTAAAAAATTAAAGCTTGACTACTTAAATACAAACGCTTCTCAAGTCGTTCAAGATGCAGATGGAAAAAGCATTTCATATCAGCAATTTTTGTTAAACATACTTCAGGAAGAAATGAAACTAAAAGAAGAAAAAGCACAGGCAAGAAGGCTAAAAAACGCTGGTTTTCCTACACTTAAAATTATAGAAGATTTTGATTTAGATTTTCAAAAGTCCATAACTCAAAGACAAGTTAACAGTTTATCGGAATTGGAATGGATAGACCGTATGTATAATTTAATTTTTTTGGGCCCTCCTGGGGTCGGTAAAACTCACTTAGCAATAGCACTAGGCTACAGGGCTGTTGAGATGGGGTACAAGGTTAGCTTTGTTACTATGAACGACCTTATGCACTGTTTAAAAACCCAAGAGATATCAAGAAAAAGTAAAGGCAAAATAAATAAGGTTTTGTCCTCTAGCTTACTAATCATCGATGAACTAGGTTACTTGCCGATATCTAGGGAAGAGTCTAACCTGTTTTTCCAACTCATAACGGCACTTCATGAACAAGCATCACTTATTATTACCTCAAATAAAGGTCTAGAAGACTGGACTGAACTATTGGGTGACCCAGCTTTAACTACAGCTGTTTTAGATAGAATCACTCATAGATGTGAGTTATTTAATATGTCAGGTAAAAGTTATAGATTAGCACACAGAGAATCATTTTTTGAAGAAAATTCTAGGTTTTAACTGGAAAAAGGATAGGGAAAATTAATTGCCAAAATTTCTCCAATTCTACTTGCCAGTTACAACCCCAACATTGTTATAATCAAATCTATTTATCATTGGCTTCAATAATATATCTAAATAGTTTAGAAATAATCCAAACTACAAAAGATAAGAAAATAATAAATACTATCAAAATGAAAACACTGGGATGTAATAAGCCTACCATAAGTAGTAAGATTAACGCTGAAAAATAAAGCACACATTCTAACAAAGCAAGTTTACTTATAATCCCAAACTTTTTTTCATTTTTTTTTACTAAAGAAATTATCATCTCCTATTTCTTGACATATAAACCACCCTTGAAAACTTGCAATATAAAACGGGATTGATGTCACCCAGATAAATATTAAAGTTGGCCAAAAAAAGTATACCTTTTCAGGGTTTACCCTAGCTACCTCTGCTCCCATAAAAGGAATCATAACTGAGATTATTAAAGTTAAATAAAATACTGCAAAAACACACATAAACTTTAACCGTACAGATATTTCTTTCCCTTTCATACTTTAGTCCCCTTTCATTTTTACCCAACAATCTCTCCATCAGACATTTTAATTTGTTTATCACATTTTTGTGCTAAGCTATGATCATGTGTTACAAGCACAAGGGTTTTCCTTTGTTTTACTAAGCTATTTAAAATTTTTAATATTTCTTCACCAGTTTGTGAATCTAAAGATCCGGTGGGCTCATCGGCTAAAATTATCTGCGGATCATTTACAATTGCTCTTGCTATAGCAACTCTTTGCCTTTGACCACCAGAAAGATTTTTAGCTTTTTCATTAACCTTAACTGATAAATCCACTTTTTTTAGCACATCAGTAATAACTTCTTTTTTCTTTTTTTTGCTATACTTATCGCTTGAATACATCAACGGTATCTCAATATTTTCAAATACAGTGTATTCTTCGATAAGAGCAAATTCTTGTACAACATAACCAAAAACTTTATTTCTATGTGTAGCTAATTCTTTTTCTGAAAGATTTTCGGTGTTTTTTGAATTTATAGTAACAGTACCTGAGGTAGGCTTAACAACTAAACCTAATATATTTAATAATGTAGTTTTGCCACACCCCGATGGACCGGTTATAGCTATTTTATCACCTTTATTAATTTCTATAGAAACATCTTTTACTGCTAAGACTTTAGTTTTTCCGCTACTAAACTCTTTTTTTAACTCTGTTCCCTTTATAATTGGTTCCATTAATAATCCCTCCTTATATAGCATGTCAACTCTTGTTTTTTTAATTTTCTCAGAGGAAAATATGAAAATACCATAACACACGCTCCGGTTATTATAATAAAATAAGCTAAAGGTATCTCTGCTGGACTGGCAACCTTACTAAAACTGAACGAAAAAATAAAAGGAACAGCAACAATTGCCAAGACATATAGAACCGTTCGTAAATACAATTCTTTTAAAGTGGCGCCATACAAACGATGGATGGCATATTCTTGTAGGTTATTATCAACTAATCTAATTAGTGAAGAAATAATTCCGATACCGATAAATATTATGGTTAACAGAAAAAAAACAAAGAACACCATAACGCTTTCTTTTGTTTCAGAATATAAATCAGGAGCTACTGTATTAAGTCTAACAGGGCTTAAATCTAAAGTATCATTTTGTGACATTACCTCTATAAAATTTTGCAATTCATCATCAGCTGTGTTTATTAAACCCATGTTGGTAATAATCTCTTCATTATAGATTTTTTTATAACTATCATTAAATCTTTCTAATGTAGTTAATATCACTATACTATCATCTAAATTTATATATGTCTGTTTTTGCAAGTATGAGGTATTTTGTGGAAGTCTCTCATTTACTACAAGCTCTTCTCTTTCAGTGACACCAAATGGAATTTTTTCGCCCACGTCAACTTTTGATACACCACTCCCCAGTAAAACTAGTGGATCATTGCTTGTTTCTTTATCTGGATACAAATCAAAGATTTCACCAAACTCCCCTAAACCTACAACTACATTTACGTTAGGAAATTCAGAAAAATGTAAGCTATTTACAAAGGAGAATCCTTTGTTAGTTTTAAATTTTTCTATTACTAATTCTTCCATTTCATTATTTAAATTTACTGGATTAACACCATAGTAAACATTAAAGTTAATTACATCATATTCATAAAGGTTATCAGCTAAGTTTGCGTATTGGTGGTTGCTTATTAATTGTCCAGCACCTATAAAAATAAAACTTACTGCAAGAACTAACTGACCGATAAAAAGGACAATTGATGTTAAGTTACTGCTAACATCTTTCCCAGTGTAATAAATTATTTTTTTCATAATCTACTCCCCATTTTCGAAAGCTAATCTTTTTTGACTTATAAAAGCTAATAAATACATAAAATAGCTTGCGGCTAAATTAGCTGTCATAATAGTTATAAGCCCTAAAATAGAAGGTTGTATTTCACTTCTTTGTATAACAAGAAGATAAAATATCGAACTAAAAGCTGAACCTATACATAAGCTTGATAACACCGTTATAGACCATCTTAAAAACAATTTTGTCTTTGTAGCTCCAAATCTAAGATGAATTTTAAAAACCTTTAAGTTTTTTAATAAATACAATCGATAAAATAAATAGTAGTTAAGATAAATAAACACTGTACCTAGAAAAGTTGCTACATATAATCCATTATTGCTGAGTTGTCTTATTGTACTGCTAAAATTTTCTTGCTTTGAATTCACAACATGAGCTTTGTATCCGTTATTTTCTAATATTTTTATCACATCATTTATCACAGATAAGTCCTCACCATCTATATAATATGTTCCCCTAAGGTCGGAGGCATGAAAAAAATTGTAAACATACTCAGTATAGTGTGTGTATAGCGGATGGCTGGAATCATATATCCCTTGTACTTTAAAAACCTGATCGTTTAGGGTATATTGATTTTCATTTGAACTTACAGTATGTACTATTGAATCTTCTTTTGCTAAAATTACGGGTTTATTTTCTATGTAATCTTCGAAACTTAAATAAGTTCCACTTTTTAGAGGATATTTTTTTAGAGCGCCTTTTGAGTCATAAACAGCAAGTCCCATGGCATCAACATTTTCCATAATTAACAACATTTCCCGTCCTGATATAGTTTCTTTTATTTGATTTTGTAAGTAATCAGGTGACCCAGGAGGGTCAACGTTTCTAACTACTAGTTCCATATAATCTTCGCTCATCTCAAAAGGAGTGTCCGACTGGCCTCCTAATTGTATCATTGTAAATATAAAAAATATGGATAAAGCTGCTCCACTAATAGCGCCAAAAATAACAAGAAGAAAATTTATTTTTTTCATTCAATCACCCTAACACTTTATTTGATTTAGTTACAAGACTTACACCTTTTTATTTATTTGGGTTATTTAAAGCACATTTTTAGCAAGGCCACAACCCTGCATTAGCATGCTCTGCTGATACCCAGGTAAAACCATAGTTAAACTTCACTACTTTAATGTATGTCATGTAATCTTAAAATATATTTTATTAAGCCCTCTAAAACTTTCATTAACTATATTCTTGCAGATAATATAAAAATTGTCCACTAATTTTCATTTAATTCTTGCTTTGCTGAAAATTAGTGGACAATCCTTCACTTTTTAACCTTCGATAAAATATTTATAATCTTTAAATGGTTTGATTATTTGTAAATCCGTATCTTCCTTAACAGATTTTTTTAGTTTAGGGTTTAGCCTTACTGACTTTATAACATCCTTTAAAGCATATTCTGGCATATTTAGCTGAGCATAGTAGCATCCTCTATTATAATATAGAACTGCAACATCAGGATTTTCAGTAATTCCTCGAGAAATAACAGTTATGGCACTTTTATATTTTTTTTGTTTTGAGTAAATTACAGCTAAATTTAAATAACTATACGGGTAATTTGAATTTTGTTTAATACTTCTTTTATAGTAATCTATAGCTTCTTCCATGTTTCCTAGTTTAGTTAATATTACTCCCATGTTAAAAAGAACTTTATAGTTTTGAGAATTGATTTTTAAAGCTTTTGTCATCATATTAAGGGCATCATTGTCTCTGTCTAGCTCTTCATATATGGAACCTAAATTAACGTACGCCCAAAAATAATCTACTTTTAGTTCTATGGCAGATTTATAGTGATTAATTGCACCTTTTTGATTGCCTATTCTATCATAGACATTGGCTAAAAAAAAATGAGCCTGATGATAATAGGGGTCAATTTCTATCGCTTTTGAGTAGTTTCTTATAGCTTTTTCGTGTTTTCCCTGTTCATCAAAAATTATTGCTAAACCATAAAAGGCAGATGAATTTTCACTATTTAATTTCACTAATTCCTTAAACTTAATCTTGGCCTTTTCAAGCTTTCCCATAGTTTGATATAACAGCGCTAGTTCTAGAATTAGCTCCTCATTTTTCTTGCCTTCAGGTAGTCTATAACCTTTTAATAAGTGTTTTAAACCATGTAAAATTTTCCCATCATCAATCATCTTTTGGGCTATAATTATATAGTTTTTGATCCTGTATCCTTTATCCTTCATAAACTAAAACCCTCCTATATCCCCACTTATAGTATATTACAAATACATCTTTGTAAACAAGTTCAGCCGCTTCTTTACTTTTAATAAAATTAGTAAAGCAAGCACAAAAATATGTGCTTGCTTTTAAGTATAAAAGTATTAGTGCTATTCCTATTTGTGTTATCTTTTCTCGCCCATAAAGAAAAGAGCAATTGTCCCTGGTCCAGAATGAGATCCAATAACAGGTCCAATGTAATTTATGACAATTTTTTCAGGATTATAATCTTTCTTTATTAATTCAGCTAGTTTTTCAGCTTCTTCCTTGCAGTCACCATGACTAATGAAAACAGTCTGCTTTTCGTTAGAAATTTCATCTTTTAAATGTTGATATAAGGTTTTTATTGATTTTTTTCTTCCTTTAACCTTACTTTTTGGTATTAACCTTCCCTCATCATCTACATGTAAGATAGGTTTAATGTTTAGAAGGGTTCCCACTGTTGCACTGGCAGCAGAAACTCTGCCCCCTCTTTTTAAGTGGTTCAAATCAGAAACAGTAAACCAATGATTTAGTTTCAATTTATTACTTTCTAACCACTCTACGATTTCATCTTTACTTTTACCCTGTTCCATCTGTTTATAAGCTAAATAAACAAGTAAGCCCTGCCCCATAGAAGCACATTTGCTATCTATTACAGTTAAACTTCCTTGGGGATATTTTTCACTAAGGCTTTCTTTTGCTAACATTGCGCTTTGGCAAGTTCCACTTAGGGCTGAGGAAAAAGCAATATAAATTACATCTTCTCCTTTTTCTAAGTAGGGCGCAAAGAACTTCTCGAACTCATAAGAATTAATTTGAGATGTGGTAGGCATCTCTCCTTTTCTTACCTCATCATAGAAAAGTTCATACCCAATAGTTTGGCCAAAATCATCTTCATAACTCTCACCTTTAAAGTTAAAGTTTAGTAATATAACAGGTATATCATATTCTTCAACTATAGAGATAGGTAAATCACAACATGAGTCGGTCATGATTAATGGCTTTTTCATCATTTGCACTCCTTTACTAATTTTATTTTATCTAAATGCCTTCAGGCAAAGATAACAATGTATGTAGTTATGTTAAACCTTTAAACACCTTTAACGCATTTTCAAAAAACACAGCTCTGTGATATCTAGCGGGTATTATATCTTTAATAAACTTTATATATGGACCCAATTGTACCAAAGGCCAGTCGGAACCAAACAATAATTTATCATAATTCTCACAATATGCTATCCCGGTTTTTATGTTATTAAATACATGTCCGTTTTTTTTAGCAAATATATCTTTTTTGCTGCCTATAAAAATACCAGAAAGGTCGGTATAAACGTTGGGATTATTAGCAACAAGCATAGCAGTATCTAATACCCACGGATTACCAAAATGGGCGACTACGAAATTAATATTTCTTCTTTGTAATACTAGTTCACTTAAAGTCATGGGTTGAGAATATTTTATATGACCATATGGACAAAAAGTATCTCCCATATGAATTACAATAGGCATAGAGTATTTTTCTGCTAGCTCGTATATTGATTGATACACATCATCGTCAACAGTAACAGAGTAGTACCCAGGATAAAGTTTAAAGCCAACTACTTTTTTACTTGCAATTTTTTCCTCAATTGTTTCAAGTATTTCGGGATTACCATTAAGTCTAAAAGGATTAATCCCTAGACATTCATGTAGTTTAGAAGGTTTTGGTTCCATATCTACTTCCATGGGATTAGCTGATTGAATATCGGGAAATCTTCCATCTACACTTTCAGTTACCCCCATGGCTATACAACTTACAATATTGTTTTCTTTTAGCTCCTTTTGTAATCCTTGAAAGTTATATTCATTTAAAGATTTTGTATCAGCACAGTCTTTAAAAAGCTTTACATTTGAAAAATGCATATGCGCATCAATTATCTCCATACAATATATAGTCTCCTCGATAAAATTCTACACTTAATCTTCCCAACTTCCCTTAGTTTTATCTATATATTCTTTGATTTTTTGCTCATATCCGCTTTCACCAGGTTTATAATAGCGTTTCTCCTGTAGTTCATCTGGAAGGTACTGCTGACTCACAAAGTTATTAGAATAACTATGAGGGTATTTATAATCCACACCATGTCCTAGTTTCTCAGCCCCTTTATAGTGACTATCTTTAAGGTGTGCTGGAACTGTAGCAGTTTTGTGGTTAACAACATCTCGCAGTGCCTGATCTATTGCTATGTAGCTTTTATTACTTTTTGGAGCAGTGGCTAGGTATAAACAACATTGAGATAAAATTATCCTTCCTTCCGGCATGCCCACAAAATTAACGGCATGGAATGTTGATACAGCTAAGTTTAAAGCATTGGGATCAGCGTTCCCAACATCTTCCGATGCATGTATTAATAATCTTCTTGCTATATATTTAGGGTCTTCTCCCCCCTCGATAAGCCTAGCGAGCCAGTATACTGCCCCATCAGGATCAGAACCTCTAATAGACTTTATCATAGCAGAAATTACATCGTAATGATTGTCTCCACCTTTATCGTAGATTATTCCTTTTTTTTGCACAGACTGTTCAATTTCTTTTAAGGTTATTTTAACTGTTCCGTCACTTTCTGTAGGTGTGGATAAAACTGCAAGTTCAAGGCCATTGAGTAAAACTCTAGCATCACCTCCTGCAGCATTTATCAGGTGCTCTTTAGCTTCAGAGTCTAAATTAACTCCTAAATTTTTATAACCTTTTTTACCATCTGTAAGCACCCTATTCAGCATTTCTCCAAGCTCTTCATGGGTTAAGTGTTCTAATTTAAATATAGTAGCTCTTGATATCAGCGCTGAATTTACTTCAAAGTACGGATTTTCAGTAGTAGCTCCTATCAAAATTATTGTTCCTTTTTCAACTGAAGGAAGTAAGGCGTCTTGCTGACTTTTGTTAAATCTATGAATTTCATCAATAAACAAAATAGTTTTTTGTCCATACATATTGAGATTATCATTCGCTGTATTTATAACTTCTCTTATATCTTTTACCCCTGAAGTAACTGCATTAAGTTTCATAAAGTGGCTATCAGTTGTATTTGCAATTACTTCGGCTAAAGTTGTTTTTCCTGTTCCAGGAGGACCATAAAAAATCATCGATGTTAGCTTGTCAGCCATTATCGCTCTTCTCAATAAACTCCCTTTTCCTACAATATGAGTTTGCCCTATAAACTCATCTAAAGTGGTAGGTCTAAATCTCGCCGCTAAGGGTTGAGATGAGTTATCTTTATTATAGTTAAACAAATCCATAAGCTAACTCCTTTCCAAAGTAAAACTTAAATAAGGAAAGTTTTCCTTTCCAATTCTATCAATTATTAGAACTTGCCGTTGCATTAATTGCATTTCTTTGAAACAGCTAGTCTGGGGTTAATACTGATTAAAAAAGCCGGCAGTGCCGGCTTTAAAGTTAGTTATCTATTATTTCTGTTATTGTTGGTTTATATCCCTTATTTTTATTAAACCTAGGTTCTAGTCTGTTGATAATCAGAAAAGTTATTATCATAATAACTATGCCACCAAGCATTCCATATCCTTCATTACCATCTAATAGATTTGTAGTTATTAAAAAACCAAAAAACAAGGCTATCAAAGGTATTATATAAACTATGGAAGCGGCACGTAATACACCTACAGTAGCCATATCTATCAAAACTTTTTGGCCTTCATTTGCTTTTACTTTATTTTCAGCAGTAATTAATTTTGATTTTTCAGAGCCCATATTACATGCCCCACATTTAGAACAAGAGCTATGACGCTGTACTTCAACTACAGCTTTATCACCCTGAACTTCTACAACAGTGCCTACGTTTTCCATATCCAACATCCTTTCTAAATAGCACCGTATTATTAAAATATCAACAGAAGCAACAATATATGTTTTATTAGACACGTTTATTTTATCAGAGCATAGATTTTTAGTCAATTTTACCTTTTATAACTTATAATATTATTCACTACTTTACCTGCCATTAACAATCCTGCAACTGATGGTACAAAGGAAGTGCTTCCTGGTATTTGCCTTTTTTTAGTACAGTGACCATCTCCCCCAGGACAAACACAGTTACTTTTACAATCTGATGGTAGCAAAGGTTGCAAGGGTTTTTCCTTAGAGTACACAACATCTAGTCCCTTTATGATACCTCTTTTGCGTAGTTCTTTGCGCATCACCCTAGCTAAAGGACAAATGCTTGTTTTGGAAATATCTTCAATTTCTAAAAGCTCTGGTTTTAATTTGTTGCCAGCACCCATAGCTGATATTATAGGTATTTTCCTTTCGAAAGACTGTTCAACAAGATTCAGCTTTCCAGACACAGTATCAATAGCATCTACAACATAGTCTAGTTTCTCACCGAAGAACATTTCATGGTTTTTGTCATTATAAAATTCTGCTAATGCCTTTACGTTAATTTTAGGGTTTATCAACTTCAATCTTTCTTCCATAACCTTTACTTTCTTTTTGCCTACTGTTTTACTAGTAGCATGAATTTGTCTATTGAGGTTTGTTATACAAACCTCATCAAAATCCACCAACATAATGTTTCCTACCCCTGATCTTGCTAAGGCTTCAACAGTAAAGGAACCAACCCCACCTATCCCAAAAACAGCTACAAAACTATTTGCCAGTTTTTGTTGTCCTTCTTTTCCAATAAGCATTTCCGTCCGTGAAAATCTATGTTGCATTTTGTTTCACCTCGTAAGATTTTTTATTTCCGTTGTATATTGTTGTATTTAATCTAATAAAGATAATATAAGTTTATTGTTAAATTAAAAAGGTGGTGAACAAATTGACTGTCAACACCCTAACAACATTAGTTATTTTAGCAATATTAGTAGAGTTTACAATTGAAATTATAAAAAACTCATTCCCCTCGCTAAAAGATTATAAGACTCAGATTTTATCTATTATTTTTGGGGTAGCAATTAGCATTACAACAAGAACAGGACTACTTGCTGCGTTGAACATCGATACTACAACGCCAATAATTGATTATTTTCTTACAGGCCTTATTATTTCAAGAGGTTCTAATGTGGTCCATGATCTTATTAAAAAACTAAACGCTAAAACAACTAGCTAGTCCATTAGTAATGTTATTTAGTTTTTAACTTTAACTCATCTAACTGGCTTTGAGAAACCCCTGCAGGTGCCTCTGTCATCAAGTCAGTAGCACTAGTGGTTTTAGGAAAGGCTATTACTTCTCTTATTGAATCAGTTGCCGCTAACAACATGACTAGTCTATCAAAACCAAAGGCGATTCCTCCATGGGGTGGAGCACCATATTGCAGAGCATCTAGTAGAAATCCGAACTTTTCTTTAGCCTCATCTTTAGATAAAGAAATGGCATCAAAAATTTTACTTTGTATTTCTTGATTATGAATCCTTATACTTCCTCCAGCTATCTCCACGCCATTTAATATCAAGTCATAAGCCTGTGCCCTAACCTTACCAGGGGATTCAGTTAGCATCTTTATATCCTCTTCATTAGGCTGTGTAAAAGGATGATGAGCTGCTACATAACGTTTTTCTTCTTCATCATATTCAAATAGAGGAAAATTAACTACCCAAGCAAATTCTAGCTTACTTTCATCGATAATTCCCAATTCTTTTGCTAGCTGTAGTCTTAGATTTCCTAAGGATTGAAGGACTACTTTGTCAGTATCAGCCACAATAAAGATGGTATCGCCACATTTGGCACCAGCTTCTTTTATTATACCGTTAATTTCTTCCTCTGTTAAAAACTTAGCTATAGGAGACTTAATCCCCTCTTCTTTTATGGAAATCCACGCTAATCCTTTTGCTTTATATTTTTTTACAAACTCCGTTAATCTATCAATTTCTTTACGACTGTAATGAGCTGCGGGGGCTGCTACCGCTCTTACCGAACCAGTTTTTGCAGCTTGTGAAAAAACCTTGAACTCCGAAGCTTTTACAATGTTAGTTAAGTCTATTATTTCCATATCAAACCTTAAGTCTGGTTTGTCAGAACCGTACTTGTTCATAGCTTCTCTATACTCAATTTTTCTAAAGGGAGTATCAATCGATACTTTCTTTACTTTATTAAAGATATCTTTTACCATCCCTTCCATAAGCTCCATAAAGGAATTCATTTGAGGAAATGACATTTCGATATCCACTTGGGTAAATTCTGGTTGCCTATCAGCACGCAAGTCCTCATCTCTAAAACAACGTGCTATTTGATAGTACCTATCAGCTCCCCCTACCATCAATAACTGTTTTAAAATTTGAGGTGATTGTGGCAAAGCATAGAAGCTTCCGCTATTTACTCGAGAAGGGACCAGATAATCCCTTGCGCCTTCCGGAGTACTTTTAGCTAATATAGGAGTTTCAATTTCTAAAAAACCATTTTCATCTAAGTAGTCGCGAATAACTTTTGCTGTTTTACTTCTTAGCATTAGGTTATTTATAAGTTTAGGACGTCGAATATCTAGATACCGATATTTAAGTCTAATATTATCATCTACGTCTGCATCATCTGTAATGTAAAATGGCGGAGTTTTTGAGGTGTTTAAGCATTCAATTTGTTGTGCAATCACTTCAATTTTACCAGTTTTTAGATCTTTATTGACATCTTTACGAGGCTTTACTTCTCCTTTAACCCTAACTACATACTCACTGCGTAGTGAATCCGCAATTTCTAAAGCCTCAGGATAATCATTGCCCACAACAACCTGTACAATGCCCTCTCTATCTCTTACATCTATAAATATGAGGCCACCTAAATCCCTTCTTTTTGCTACCCAACCTTCCAATATTACATTGCTGTCAATTAGTTCTTCATTAACTTCTCCGCAATAATGTGTTCTTTTAGACACTTAAACTACCCCTTTCCAGTTGTTGTTTTAATTGTTCCAACGATATAATTTCTTGTTTTCCTTTGTTAAAGTTTTTCAGCGTTAATGTTTTATTATTTAACTCCTCTTCACCTACAATAATAGCCCTTTTTGCATTGCATTTGTCTGCAAGTCTCATCTGTGCTTTGAAGCTTCTTTTGCCATAATCTTTATCACAACTATAACCTTTTTCTCGGACAAGTTGCATTATCTCTGTTGCATATCTATTTACGCCATCATCCCCCATACATGCGACAAAAAATTCTAAGCTGTCCTGAGGCTGCTCTTTTTCTAACAATGCAAGAACTATTCTATCTAATCCCATTGCAAGACCAATTGAAGGAGTCAAAGGTCCACCTAATTCTTCCACTAATCCATTATATCTGCCACCGCCCCCGAAAGCATCTTGGGTTGAAGTTGCATTTTGATTTCGATATTCAAAGGCCGTTTGAGTATAGTAATCCAGTCCTCTTACTAGCCTTTTATCTATTACATAAGGAACTTTAAATATATCTAAGTATACCTTCACATGTTCAAAATGCTCATTACAATTTGAGCAAATAACATCAAAAATAGATGGGGCTTGCTCTGCTAATTTACCGCAACTTTCATTTTTACAATCTAACAAACGCAATGGGTTTTTATCTAACCTTGTTTGGCAGTTTGAGCAAACATTGTTCAGCTTATCCTGATAGTACTCAACAAGCTTTTCTTTATATTTTGTTCGACATTCTTTGCAGCCAACACTGTTAATATGAACCTTGACCTCTTCTGCTTTGATACCCACATCCATAAGTAGTTTCCAGCCAATAAAAATAACTTCAGCATCTAAACTAGGCTCTTCTGAACCTAAGGCTTCAATTCCAAATTGGTAAAATTGTCGATACCTTCCTTTTTGAGCTTTTTCATATCTAAACATGGGACCATTGTAAAAAAGTTTTACTGGCAGTCTTCCCCCATAGAGCTTATTTTCTACAAAAGCTCGAACTACAGATGCCGTTCCTTCCGGCCGCAAAGTTAAACTTCTTTGTGATTTGTCGTCAAATGTATACATTTCTTTTTCAACAATATCAGTAGTTTCTCCCACCCCTCTTTTAAATAGTTCTGTTTGTTCAAATACAGGGGTTTCTATTTTTTGATAGTTATTAAGTTTCGCTAATTTCTCTATAGAATTATTTACCTTATTCCAAATTAGCATTTCTTTACCTAAAATATCTCTTGTTCCTCGAGGTACCTTATATTTCATAATCTAAAACCTCCTTATATAATTTGGTATAAAAAAAATCCGTCCTTAATAAGGGACGAATCAAAAATCCGTGGTGCCACCCTAGTTGCTATATGTACAATAGCCACTTTAAGCAAAAGATATAACGGTCCTTATCCCGGTCGCTTTTCCCCCAATAGGTTAACACGACAGCAATATAGAGGTGTCGTTCATTTAGCTCTTTAAGGCTTCTCTCAGCTTTAAAACCCTTTCTGTATAAAGTTTACTAAACTACTATTCCCCTGTCAGCTTTTCTATTATGGTTGAAATTATTTTATAGCATTTTCACAAAGATGTCAAGAGAGAAGGAATAAACATTAGCTTTGCTCCAACAACTCTATTTTTTGTTTTACAATCTTTTCCACTCTTTCGCTATATTGATTAGGGTCTTTTGGGTTTTGTATTGGAGTAAATTCTTTGTTTGTCATTATTTTGCTTACCGCCCCACAGCCTAGAGCTAAAATTGTGCTATTTTCTTCTATGCTAACAATGTTATATAAACTATATAACTCATCTTTTGCAAATCCTGTGTTTTCTAAGTTTCCTGCAATAGCTTTTTGTCGATATAAGTAGTAGGGCCTGTACTGAGCATTTTCTAAAAGTTTATAAGCTTGTTTTAAGCCTTGTTCCATTTCATCTTTATAATGACTACTGAAGTCTTTAGTAGCTGCTGCCCGCTTTACTGCTAACGAATGGATTGTTATATTTTGGGGTTCTAGGTCAATTACCTTTTCTAAACTGCAAAAAAAGTCCTCAAGACTTTCATCTTCTAAACCATATATAAGATCTGTGTTAATCCACTTAAAACCTATAGACTTTGCTTTCACCATAGCTTCTTCAAAATCCTCAGCATTATGGTTTCTGTTTACTCTTCTAAGTGTTCGGGGATTTAAGGTTTGGCAGTTTATACTAATCCTGTTTACACCGTACTCTTTTGCCATTGCCATTTTATCTTCTGTTAATGTATCAGGGCGTCCTCCTTCAAGAGTATATTCCTTAATATTTTCTAAATCAAATTCTTTCGCTAAAGTAGATAAAAGCAATTTTAAGTGAGGCTTTGTGAGGGAAGTTGGAGTTCCTCCCCCTATATAAATTGAAGATATTTTATATCCATGCTCTTTTATTGTTTGGGAAATAAGTTTTATTTCTTTGACAAGAGTATTAATATAGGGGACTACCATTTCTTTGTTTTTATCAATTGTATACGAAGTAAAGGAACAATAGCTACATTTTGACGGACAAAAAGGTATGCCTATATATAAATGTATACCATTTATGTTTGCTTGTTCTTGGTTTTGTATCACCTTTAAAGATAAATCTATTTTATCTTGAGATATTAACAGCTGATTTTTTAAAAAAACGTATGGGTTAGAATGAGACTTAAGGTAACTATCTATCATCTTTATAGGTCGGATTCCTGTAAGTACCCCCCAAGGACTTGGCCTTTTACCGATGGCCTTATAAAGCGCCCTAAAAAGTGCTTTGCGCAAAGTAAATTTTTCATTCAATACATCAATTGTTTCTATTATAACTATATCTCTTTGTGCATTTTTTTGTATATTTATAATAAATTTAGCATCACTTTTATATATGCTTATATACAAATCATAATCCTTCTGCTGTTTTATATTACAATCAATTTTGTCTAGGGTAGTTACAAGACTTAAGATATTCTTGGCTACGATTGTGTGCTTTTCATCTACATTACAATAAATTGATAACATACTATCTCATTCCTTTATATTTTAGCAGGTGCCATTCGATTATCCACCTCTTGACCCCCCAGCTAGGTGAGGCTACTGTTTATAAAAAAGTAATAATTCTTAACGCTAACTACATTACTGCATTCTCCACTGCATCAGTTTTTTTAAAATCCCAGCCCTAAGCTAGTAAGGCTTTTGGCTGGGATTTAAGCATTAATAATCCAATTAGTTATTCTTTAAATTAAACTGTATTTTCTCTACTTCCTTTTCTGATAGATTATGCTTTACAGCAATCTCCCTATCATTCAAACCTAGATTTAATGATTCCTCAAACTCAAAATAATCTAACTTGGTTTGCGGGTATGACTTCCTATTTTTTTTGTTTGCACCCAAAAAATCGCCTCCCCAAATATATTTACCTTTAGTTTAACCAGCATAAGAAATTTTATTTTGAGGAAGGATACAAACCTAGGGAGTACATATCTAAAAATATTGATTGTTTTCTTTTTCAAAATAAACACTAGTTTTAGGACCATGTCCTGGATAAATTGTTAGATCTTCAGTCATTAGCTTGCTAAATTCTTTAAGACTCTTTCTCAGGGTTGCAGTGTCTCCCCCTGGTAAGTCAGTTCTTCCCACTGACATTTTAAAAACAGTATCACCACTAAAAATTAAATCTTCAACTAACAACATTATTCCACCAGGAGTATGACCTGGTGTGTGAAGTACTTCAATTTTCATATTTCCTACTTCAAAGAAATCTGCATCTTCTAACTTAATGTCTGCGGTTGGCGAAACTACTTTTTCTCCCATCAGCGCAGACAGGTTTTTTTGCGGTTCTGTAAGCATATCTGAGTCTTCTTTGTGAATAGCAATTTCTGCCTTGGGAAACTCCTTTTTTAAAGCTGTATTTGCTCCGATATGATCAGAATGTCCATGAGTATTTATAATGTATTTTAACTCTATACCTAAAGAATTTATAATTTTTATTATCTTTTGGGCATTGCCACCAGGATCTATAACAACGCCCTTTCTGCCATCATATACAATGTAACAGTTAGTGCTTAACGGCTCAACAACAACTTGTTCTACTTTCAATGTAATCCCCCTTAAAATAGTTTTCTACTATCAAGTAGTAAAGTAACAGGACCTTGATTGACTAACGAAACATCCATATTTGCTCCAAATTGGCCAGTAGCCACTGTCACACCTTTCTTTTTTAATTGTTCTTTTACTTGTAAGTAAAGGTTCTTAGCTTCGTTAGGAGGAGCACTACCAGAAAATGAAGGTCTCCTTCCCTTTCTACAGTCACCACATAAAGTGAACTGAGGGACCAATAAAACATGTCCTTTTATGTCCTTGAGCGATAAGTTCATCTTTTGCTGTTCATCTTCAAATATCCTTAAGTTTTCTAACTTATCTACAATATAATCACAATCTTGTTGGTTATCATCAGACTCAACGCCAAGTAATACCATCATACCTTGTTTTATTTCTCCTATATTTCTATCTTCCACAGTTACTTTTGCTTTAGTAACCCTTTGAACCACAGCTCTCATTAATAATCCCCCCTACTTCCTTGCCGCTTTATACTATAGACTGATTGAATTGATTTAATTCGCTCTCTAATTTTTTGGAAATGGTCCTTATCTTCTACTTCTATAGTTAAACTAACTAAAGCGTTCCCATCAGAGTTTCCCTTACCGTTTATAGTTAATATGTCAGCTTTAGACTCTGTAACAACATGCATAACTTCTTTTAATAAACCCGGTCTATCCCAAGCATAAACTGAAAAACTTACGGGATAATTTCTTTTACTAGTTTGCTCATTCCAACTAACTTCTAAAAGCCTCGAGTCTGATATCTTGTTTTTATCTACGTTAACACAATCACTTCGATGAATTGAAACACCTCTACCTTTGGTAACGTATCCAATTATATCGTCACCTGGTACAGGTTTGCAACATTTAGAAAACCTAATTAGTAGGTTGTCCACTCCTTTTATACTAACACCCTGTTGTGGAGCCTTCTTTTCTTTATGCATATTTAAATCGTCTATTTTTAACTCTTTGTCATCAAACTCGTTTTTATATTCCCCTTCTAATTTTTTAGCTATAGAATTTGCACTAAAACTATTGTTACCTATTGCAGCAAATAAGTCGTTTTCAGAGGAATAGTTATATCTTTCAATAATCTTTTTTAGGTAGTTATCCTTTAATAATTGACTTGTTGTAAATCCTATCTTTTCGATTTCTTTGGTAAGAAGCTCTTTACCGCGTTCTATGGTTTCACCTTGCTTCTCTTTCCTAAACCATTGCCTTATTTTAGTTTTTGCATGGGAAGTCTTTACATAGGTAAGCCAGTCCCTACTAGGTCCTTTTTCTTTTTTAGTTATAATTTCAATGATATCCCCATTTTGAAGTTTATGATCAGCTGATACAAGTCCCCCATTAACTTTTGCGCCTTTAAATCTATGTCCGATATCTGTATGAATTCTATAAGCAAAGTCTACTGGAACTGCACCTTTAGGAAGGTCGATAACATCGCCTTTGGGTGTAAAGACAAAAACCTCATCATCAAACAGGTCTATTTTTAAAGACTCCATATATTCTTTCGCATCATTTAAATCGTTTTGCCATTCCACAAATTGTCTAAACCAAGAAAGTTTTTCCTCGAATTGTTTATTTATTTTTGTACCTTCTTTATAACGCCAATGGGCAGCAATACCGTATTCAGCGGTTCTATGCATGTCCCATGTACGTATTTGAATTTCTAAAGGGTTTCCTTTAGGACACAAAACGGTGGTGTGTAGTGATTGGTACATATTAGGTTTAGGCATAGCTATATAATCTTTAAATCTACCCGGTATTGGCTTATATAAGCTATGAATTATCCCAAGAATACCATAACATTCTTTAACAGAGTTAACAATAATTCTTACAGCAGTAAGATCATAAATCTCATTAAATTCCTTTCCCTTTTTAACCATTTTTTGATAGATACTATGTAAATGTTTAGGTCGTCCTCCTATATCTGCGTCAATTCCTGCCTTTTCAGCTTCGTCATTCAGCTGTTCAATAATCTTCTTAATAAAGTCCTCTCGTTCTTCACGTTTTTGAGATATTTTTTCTACTAACTTATAATAGTCCTCTGGAAGAGTATGACGAAAAGCTAAATCTTCGAGTTCCCATTTTACTTTAAAAATTCCCAACCTATTTGCAAGGGGTGCATATATATCCATGGTCTCTTTTGACATTCGCTTTTGTTTTTCAATTGGGCAATGGGATAGAGTTCGCATGTTATGTAATCGATCCGCCAGTTTAATTATTATTACTCTAATGTCAGTTGCCATGGCCATAAACATTTTTCTAAAGCTTTCGGCTTGTTGCTCTTCCTTTGATTTAAAATTTATTTTTTTTAATTTAGTTACCCCATCTACCAACTGAGCTATATTAGCTCCAAATTGCTCACGTATTTCTTCTATTGTTACCTCAGTATCTTCAACTACATCATGTAGAAAAGCAGCTGCTATGGTATCTACATCCATTTCTAGACTAGTTAGTATATCAGCAACTCCCAAAGGGTGAACAATAAAGGAGTCTCCCGACTCCCTCTTCTGTCCACTATGAGCTTTTTGTGCCAAGGCAAAGGCCTTATCTAATATGTGCAAATCTGAGCGCTTATCATACTCTTTAACTCTTTCCTTGATTTTAGTCACCTGATGATTGGACACTGTATTCCCACCTTCGCCTATAAATTATTAATACTTTATTAATGAATTTATATCATAACCTGTCAATTTATCTTTGCCATTTAGGTAGGTTAACTCAATTAAAAAAGTTACACCTATCACCTCTCCACCTAGCTCCTCAACTAGATCAACTGTAGACTTTACTGTACCGCCTGTGGCTAATAAATCATCTGCTACTATAACTTTATCACCTGGTCTTATAGCATCTTTATGAATCTGCAAAGTATCTTTACCATATTCCAACTCGTAATTTGCCTCTACTACTTCATAGGGAAGCTTCCCAGATTTTCTTACTGGTGCAAAACCACTGGTAAGCTCATATGCTAAAGGAGTTCCAATTAGAAACCCCCTAGCCTCGGGACCTACTACTACATCAACATGTTGTCCCTTAAAAGGCTCTGCCATTTGCTTTATGGCCTCTTTAAAAGCTACCCCGTCTTGCATTAAAGTTGTAATATCTTTAAAACTAATGCCTTCATGTGGAAAATCTTCGATTACTCGTATTTTACTTTTTAAATCCATACTTTTTCCTCCTCGTCGATAAACATCTGACTTTTTATAAGATTGTCTAGTGAAGTAGTCAAGGCTAGCTGAAACCATTTTTCGTATACTTGCTGCTGTTTTTGATATTTTTTAAATATCCTGCCTTGCTCTATATCCACATTTGACGGACCTTTCTCATTAAAGTAAAACCGTCCATTATGTTCTTTTAGCAAATCATGTTCTACTAATATATTTAAACCCCTGTGGGCTAAATAACTACTACTTTTATCAAGTTTCATTAGCACAGTAACTTCTTTTAAGTCCAATCCCACCCTTGAGGATTCTTTCCTCATTACAGTATACATGAATCTTAAAAATTGTTTTGTCGGAAGCAATTTTATTTTTTCTTCTTTAAATCCTATTATTAATTTATCCTCCCCCCAGTGTGCTAGAATATCTCTAAATTGCATTTGAGTACAAGGGGGATGCAACAACACTATAACTTTCTGCTGCAATTGATACTTAAATATTTGCTCATAATCAATTACTGAGACATTAGCATAATTCTCAAAATATCTTTCTGTATTAGTTTTATAATACTCATTAGTTAATACACCATATTCTTTGTTATGATTATTAGACTCTTGTACTTGTATATATTTTAACACATCTCTTCCTCGTAGGTCTAATGGATAACTATCACTTTCATCCGTTGTTAGGCCCTTTAAGTCTAAAATCTTTAGCTGCAATGAGGTTTTATCTTTATAATGATTTTTTTCAATATAACCTAATACATTAATTTTATCTTGTTTGCTCACGGTGTCAAGAAGATAATCTTTTTTAAACCCTATAGAATTAATCCAATTTCCCTTAAAATTAAAACTAACTTTTAGATGATTCCTATCCTTCCCCACTAATTTGTAGTTTGCTATTGGAAGATTTTCCACTACAAAAGCAGGTGCAGGATTTTCTTGTCCAAAAGGTTTCAATAATTCTACCTCATCAACCAAACATAGATCTAGTTCACTGGGGTTTAAAGTAAAATCAACGGGTAATTTTGGAATAAGGTGTTTGTCTATTTCTACAGCTTTAGCATAGCAATTTATTTCGTTACGAAATTGTTCAATTTTATTTATTTCTATAGATAACCCTGCAGCCATAGCATGGCCACCAAACTTTTCTAGTAAATGACTTGCTTGTTGTAAAGCTTTATACAAATGAAAACCTTCTACACTCCTACTGGACCCTGTAGCTATCTTTTCTTTTTTATCTATAGACAGTATAATTACAGGCCTGTAATACTTTTCTACTAACCTAGACGCTACAATTCCGATAACACCTTTATGCCATGAACTATCTCCTAAAACAATAACTTTCGTTTTATTCATGTCCATTTTTTCTACTTTTTCTACTGCTTGCTTATAAATTTCTTTTTCTAATTCCTGTCTACACTTGTTTTGCTCATTTAAGTTTGTTGCTATTTCGACTCCTTGCTTTTCATTATCACAAAGTAGTAGCTTTAAAGCTTGGTTTGGATCGTTTACTCTTCCTGCAGCATTTAACCTTGGTCCAAATGCAAATCCCAGATGATAACTATCAATTGGAGCAGAAACCCCACTCACCTCAGCCAACCATTTAAAGTTAGGCCTTAAATGGCTATTCATTCTCTCAAGCCCGAGAGAAACTATAGTTCTATTTTCACCCACAAGGGGCACCAAATCAGCCACTGTCCCTAATGCAACTATATCTATAAACTTATCCCAATTGTCTTTTTTATAATACTGAAATACAGCCTGAGTTAGCTTAAAAGCCAAACCTACACCTGCTAATTCTTTAAAAGGATAATTACAATTATCTTGTTTGGGGTTAACAATGCAAAAAGCATCTGGCACTACTTCTCCAGGAGTATGATGGTCGGTTATTATACAATCAACACCAGCGTTTTTTAAAAATTCTACTTCTTGAAAAGCTGAAATCCCACAATCCACTGTTATTACAAGAGTCACCCCTTGTTCTATATAATTTTGCAAAGTATCTTTATTTAACCCGTATCCCTCTGTTCTTATTGGGATATGATATAGAAGTTCAGCTCCCACTTCTTTTAAACCTGAAAACAGTACAGCGGTGCTAGTAATTCCGTCAACATCATAGTCACCAAAAATTAAAATCTTTTCTTTCTTTTCTATAGCTGACACTATTCTTTTAACTGATTCTTCCGACCCTAATAACATTTTAGGATTATGCAAGTTAGTTATTTTAGGATTTAAAAACTCGTCAATATTCTTAACGTCTCTATTGACTAATAACTTAGCTAAAAACATAGATATGCCGTATTGTTCTGATATAGTTTTTGCTTGTTGAGCACAAGGGTTATACGTCACCCATTTTTTGTCCATAATTTTTCTCCCAGCTTTTTACTTAAAGTTTTATTCAAAAATAAAGCTAAAATTCCCCATTAACTTAATTTGACCAATATTTTATTTGGCAAGCAAACTATCTGCTCACTTTCCGAAGAAATCCAACCGGTTAATTTACAACAAATTTGTTGAGGACAATCCTCTATTCTCATTTGATTAACTTTTCCTTTTTGAGTTTTTAAGGTAGCCAATTTACCATCACTAAATTTAAAATTATGCTCTTGAATCTTTTCTTCTTGATTTAAGTCAAAGACTAAAATCTCTTTTCCATCTACAAAAACTTTTGCAGTTGACACAACTTCTGACTTTTCTTGAAACTCATAAATTGTAAAAACAAGTATAGTTATAATAGCTAATAATATAATTAAACATATATCCCCTTTTTTCATTTTACACCTCTAATTTTGTTTTCAATATAAATTTTATCTAGATTTACTTTTTTTTTCAAGGATTTTTACAAAATAAATTTGAGAACAAAAAAACTAGGAATATTCCTAGTTTTTTTGACTAAGCAGATTTTTGTAATTTTCTATTTCTTAAAGCCAACCAAACAGGACTGGCTACAAAAATCGAGGAGTAGGTTCCACTAATAACTCCGAAAAACAGAGGAATTGCAAAGGGTCGTAAAGTTTCCCCTCCCAAAAACAGTAAAGAACCTAACACTAAAATAGTAGTAAAGGAAGTATTAATTGACCTTACTATTGTTTGATTAATACTGGTATTTACAATTTCTACATCACTTTCTTTGCCCTTATATTTAAGGTTTTCTCTTATCCGATCAAATATAACTATTGAGTCATTTATAGAGTAACCCACTATAGTTAGAATTGCAGCGATAAAGGGAGTATTCAACTCAATATTAAATATAGAAAATATAAACAGTACCATTAACACATCAAAAAATAATGCACATAAGGCTGAGATAGCAAATTGCAGCTGAAACCTATAACTAATATATAAGATTATAGCGACGGCAGCTACAAGTAAAGATAGCAGGGCATTTCTTATGAGTTCAGCTCCAACTTGAGGACCTATATCTTCAACCTCTCCCCTAGAATAACCTGCAAAATTTTCTTCCAGTGAGTTTAGTAGCTCAAGTCGACTATCTTCAGGCAAAGGTATAGTCCTTATATAAAACTCACTTTCATCTATGCTTTGTACAAAACTATTTTCCAAACTCACAGCTTCGCCATCCATATTTTCAACTGTTATATCAGACAATACTTCATGCACATCAGAAGTTACAACATCTTGCCCTAGTTCTACTTGGATTGCAACACCACCGGTAAAGTGTATACCAAAGTTTAGGCCCATAACCAATACAATTAACAAACCTGCCAATGCAATGACCCCGGATACCTTAATCCATGTGTTCCATTTATCCATAATATTGAGTTTCATTTACCTCACCTGCCTTACGCCAAAAAACTTTGGATTTTTTATTAAATTAGAATTTACAACGACACCTAAAATTATGCGAGTTATAAATAACGCCGTCATCATACTAATGATTACACCAATGGATAAAGTAACAGCAAACCCTCTAGTTGGTCCAGCTCCCATTGAAAATAGCACAAAAGCAACTATTAGAGTAGTAATATTTGAGTCTAAGATAGTTGTCTTTGCTCTTCTAAAACCTGACTCTAAACCACTTTTTAATGTTTTGCCATTTCTAATTTCTTCTTTTATACGCTCAAAAATAATTACATTTGCATCAACTGCCATGCCTATTGTTAGTATCAATCCCGCTATTCCTGGTAAAGACAACACCACACCAATACCTACCATAGTAAACATCACTAACAACAAATAAACAACCAAACTAAAAGATGCTATCAAGCCCGGCACTCTATAAAACACTACCATAAATAACATAACTAGGAACAATCCAATCATTCCTGCGTACAAAGATGCTTCTAAAGCACGACTTCCCAACTCTGGTCCAACAGAGCGAACCTCTAGTTGTTCCAACTCCAGCGGTAAAGCACCAGACCTTAACAAGCTTGCCAAAATAGCCGCTTCATCTACTGTGCCTACCCCTGAAATTACTGCTTGTCCATCTGTAATTACATCTTGTGGTACTGGCGATGATATAACTTCGCCATCAAGTTGGATAGGGATGCTTTCCCCTGTCTGTAAATGAGTTCTAGTTAACTCTTCAAACTTTCTTGATCCTTCATCGTCAAGCTCTAAAAACACTACAGGTTGATTATACTCATTAAAAGTTACTCCCGCATCTTGCAGGTTTGCACCTGTAAACGCAACTTCTCCTTCTGAGTCTAAAAACTCCAGCTGTGCTGTCTGTCCAATTAACTCAAGTACCGCTTCGGGATCTTGATCAGCATCAGCTATTTCCACTCTAATTCTATCATTTCCCTCTTGTTGGATAACCGGTTCAGTTACACCTAGCTGGTCAACGCGATTTCTTAAAACCTCTATAGTTCCACTGATTGACTCATCAGTCACTTCACTTCTATCAGTTTCTACAGCTTGCAATAAAACATAAACACCACCCTGAAGATCTAACCCCAAGTTTATATCTCTTTCAATTACAGGAATTCCAAAGACTGCTGCTCCTGCCACAATAGCAATAAACACTGCTAAAGCAACTATGCTTTTCCAACGAATCATAAAATTTCTCTCCCTTCACCGTCACAATATATACAAAATAAATTATATCCCGTCTTGATAATGATGTCAATTATAGAAGCTTAGCATCATTGATTACCAGCCCAAAAGAAGCATCCAAAAATTGAGCTGCCCGACGGCACATAACCATTCTAGTTAGAAAAATTTCAAAGTATTCCATAACCGTGGTTATTTCTTGGTCTATTTCAAGTTCTAATGTTATTTTTCTTTCGTCAGGATCTACGTTTAAAAATGAATGAATAGCACCATAGTTAACTCTATCGTGAATATCGTAGGTTGAAATATCAGGGTTTCTCACCCTTGATCTATGAACATCAGACTTGTCGGCTAATATTAAAGCAGCTGCCACACTGTTTACACTTTCACCATATTGCTCTTCGTGGTTACCTATAGCCGCAATTATAGTAGCTATTTCGCTATCGTCCATTTTTAATGATCGTAAAATATCATACGCAATTACTGCACCACTTTGGCCATGGTTATATCTGCTAACTACGTTGCCTATATCATGTAAGTATCCAGCAATTGCTGCTAGTTCAATTTCTCTCTCGGTATAATCTAGTCTATCTAAAATGTTGGAAGCTATTTTTGCAACTAGAGTAGTATGCCTAAAACTATGTTCTGTAAATCCCATTGCGCCTAAATGTTCGTTCCCTTTTTTTATAAATTCCTGAGCTGTTGGGTGCTGTTTTACATCATCTAATGTTACCATTTATATCAGACCTTTCTTTAATTTTATTAATTGCTATTTCCAGAACTTCGTCAATATTATACGGATCTGTATCTATAAATATATCCATATTCTCATACGCATTTGCAAGTTTTTTCTTTTGTTCATCTAGCCTATGCTGACCCCAGCTTATAGTGGGCCGTCTTTTTTTAGCTATTGGCAAACTGCACCTGAGATATATTAGAATGTCTGGTTCATACCTGCTCCATAGTTTTTTCACTATAGAATGTTCCTGGGGAACGTTATAAGAATCTTTATAACCATATTTTTTTAAGTTTTTAACTAACGTTGTTTTTCCAGCAGCACAATTTCCGACAACCGCTATTTTTAAGTTTTTATCCAAAATTTCACCCCATCCCTACAGCGGATAACTAGCTGAAACTCTTCTTATCTTTCTTTTACTCCCTGTAATATTGAAAGCCATAACTGTAGTGTCATCGTTTGGTCTTCCTTTATCTAACTCCATGGCTAAATCAACTAAACTGTTTGCCATCTCATATGCGGATAGATCTTTTTGTAATACATCTAAAATTTCTTTATTACCAATTGTTTTACCATATTTTTTCCCAGCTGAAAATAGCCCATCACTAAAGGTAATCAGTTTAGTACCTTCAATCAATGGCAGTTCCACCACTTGTGGTTTGGAGAATTTATAAAACCCTAGAGGTTTTGTTTTTTTATCGTAAATACACTCCTGTCCCTGTGCAACCATATAAACAGGACAATGACCACTTCTACTAATCACCAGTGAATTAGTATCTAAAGCTACTGATATCATATTCAAAGTAGCTGAGACTTTTCCTCCTTTTATAGTAAAGAGGTAGTCTTGGACAGCTCTCGCTATTGCACCATCTCTAGCTCCATCTGCTAACAATGTTGATATTTTACCCACAATTAGATTACTTATAAGTTTAGCAGATTTTCCGCTTCCCTGACCATCAACAACCACCCCTGTTACTCCTCCAAGCGGTCTTTCTACTATTTCTGCACTATCTCCTCCAACACTCATAGTATGTTTATTGGCTTTTGCTATTGCAATATCAACCTGCAAAATAAACCCTCCTTGTTAAATTTCAAACACGTAATAAGGTTTTCTGCAAATATTTATAAAACCCTTTATATTCTCCTTTTTTTTGGTAAAATATAGACAGGAGGTGTTCAAATGATTAAAAATTATAAAGACAGCAGTCCCAAAATCCATCCTAATACTTATATTCACTCCAGCGCCATAATAATCGGCGATGTAGAAATTGAAGAAGGAGTCAATATTTGGCCAAATGTTGTAATAAGAGCAGACATGAATAAAGTTACAATAGGTAAAAATACTAATATACAAGACGGATCTGTTCTTCATGTAGACCACGACACACCTTTAAAAATAGGTGAAGGAGTTACCGTTGGGCACAATGCTGTTTTACACGGGGCAGTAATTGAAGACTTTAGTTTAATAGGTATGGGAGCCACAGTACTTGACAATAGTGTGATAAAAAGCTTTAGTATAGTTGGTGCAAACTCCCTAATCCCTCCGGGCAAAGAATATGAAGCCAATTCTCTAATAGTAGGACTACCTGGAAAGGCTGTTAGAAAAACCACTGATCAAGAGAAAGAAAAGATTAAAAGTTCTATAAATGTTTACCTTGAAATGGCAGAAAATCATAAAAACAGTTAAAAAACAAGATGGTGCATTTATTCTTTGCACCATCTTGTTTTTTTATTTATAGTTTAGTTTTTATCTTCTCGTATTTGAATTATCTCATCTGTGGGTACACTATAAAATTCATTTATAAGCCATTCACCATCAACATTTACAAATTCAATATATTTTCCCATCCAGTCTTCAAAAGTTTCATCTACACCCTGCTCAAAATACTGATATATAACTTTTACTACGGCCTCATCTTCATTTATCTTTACTATATCAGCTTCTGAGTCACTTACTTGCGCTTTTAACTCAGCGTCAATAAATTCTAAAAGCAAGTCTTCTTTTTCTTCCTTTAACTCTGTAGCTCTTTCATCAGTTAAAAGCTCTACAACAGGAGAAAAGGAAAATGTTTCATAATCTGAAATATTGTAATATTTTTCTATAAAGTCGATACTTGTACTTTTAAGTTCTTCACGTAAAGCAATTTTCTCAAATACTTCGTCAGGTGCTCGATTTACGCTATCAATTTCCCAATTGTCTCCGGTATTTACCACGATTACATCTTTTATATCTTCATTTGAGATAAATACCCTTACTGTAGAGCGATCCAAGCCACTTTCTACAACCTCAATTTCATCATCTTCTAAATTCACCTCTAGCTCATCTGAAAAGTACTCTAAAACTAGTTCCTTAATGGGTTGCTCTTTTTTTGATATTATTTCATTAGATTCACGAACATTAGGTGGCATGATACTCCCCACTAACCACCTAGTTTCCAGATCTCCATCCTCATTTTCTACCTCAACTTTTTCAAAGGTTAAGTCTAAATAGGTCCAAATAGCTTCCTCTTGAGTCAAGGACTTTACGTTCCAAAAGTATTTAACTCTTACCTTTGCGCTATCCCAACCTACATCTTTAACTTCTGCTTCTATTTCTTGTGCTGTGGACATATATTCGTCTATCTGAAATTCTCTTAACTCTTCTTGTAAAGCTCCTTGCGCTTGAGAACCTAGTTGCGGGGTTAATAATTCCAGTACTGGGTCATTTGAGTAGTCGTTGTAATCTATATTACGATATCTGTAAATAAACTCTTCACCTTTAGCTGTAACTGTTGTTTCTACAGATGGTTTATAAAAAAAGAAATAATAACTAGTAAATCCTACTATTAAAACTGCTAATGCAATAAATACACCTAACGCAACATAATCCCCTTTAGTCATCTTCTTGCTTTTAGGTGTATAATCACTTTTTTTTGTAATTTTCTTTTTTTTCTTTTTGGCCATTTTTTATGCTCCCCCCCTGTTGTTTCTTATAATTATACATTATACTTCCCAAAAAAGTATTTTGCAAGTTCATTACATGAGGAAAAAAATGAAATTTATTAGTAATTTTCTATAATGCTATTCCATTTCAAAAAGAGACTGTAACTACAGTCTCTTTAACGTTATTTAGTTTTTAATGCCTTAATTGCCTCTATATACAAGCTACATTCCGTCCTAACTTTCTGTAACTCACATGCCAAATTATAAGGTTTGTTAATATTCCCATTTATTTGGTGAGCATTGGCATGACATCCCCCTCCACAAAAATATCGGCTCCAACATGTTCTACAAGCATCTTTTGAGAACATAGTTGTGTTAAAGAAAGTATCTGCTATAGAACTATCTATTTCTTTATTATATACATCTCCTACTTTAAAGGATTCATCGCCTACGAACTGATGACATGGGTATAGATCTCCGTTTGGAGATACAGCTACATATTCTACTCCAGCGCCACAGCCGCTTACTCGTTTAGCTGAACAAGGTCCACCTTCTAGATTAATGTTAAAATGGAAAAAATTAAATGGTAAATCTTCTTCGTATTTTTTCAGATAGTATTCAGTCAAATTCCAATACTCATCTTTAATTTTATTAAGATCTCTATTTGTAATCGTATAGCTAGTTTGACGTTCCTCAACTACAGGCTCCATAGAAACTTCTTTAAAACCTAAATCTACTATATGCTTTACATCTTCACAGAAATCAAGATTTTCTTTAGTAAAAGTGCCTCGCAAATAATAATTTTGATGTTTTCTTTTCTGTAAAAACGCCTTGTAATTTTCCACAATAGTTGAGTATGTTTCCTGTCCTTTGTCTGTTTTACGCATATTATTATTTACATTTTCTCTTCCATCTAAACTTAAAACAGTTGCTATGTCATTTTTGTTCAAAAACTCTTGTGCCATTTCATTTAATGCTAGTCCATTGGTGGTCAGGGTCATTCGAATATTTTTATCATGTATTACTTCTTGTTCCTTAATGTAATTTACTAGCTCTTCTAGCATACCCATGTTTAACAATGGTTCTCCTCCAAAAAAATCAACTTCACAGTTTTTTCTTGGATTAGACTTTTCCACCAAAAAATCAATTGCTTTTTTAGCAGTTTTTATATCCATAAGCTCGCTTTTACCGCCAAAGTTTCCGCTAGATGCAAAGCAATACTTACACCTCATATTGCAGTCATGAGCAACATGAAGGCACATAGCTTTAACTATATCTTTGTTGGGCCTTGGAAGCTCACTGGGTTTTTCATCATTAAAAATATGGCCTTGTTGGTATAACCCTAAAAGTTCATTATATGCACTTTTAACTTCTTCGCTAGTATAGTAATTTAGTTTTTTACTTAGCTGATTCTCTGATATTGCAGAATTTTGTTCTAGACAATCAATAACATCACTTGTCACATCGTCAATAACGTGGACTGTCGACGTAGGAATGTCTAGTAGGATATTTATATTATTTTTTGTAAATTTATAAAAGTTTTGTACTTTCAAGTTCTCCATCCCCCATACTTTACTATATAAAGAAATAAAAGCAGCCTCCGGCTACTTTTCACAAATCTGATTACCTACTGTACAGCTAGTTTTACAAGCTGATTGGCATGAAGTTTGACATTCTCCACAACCCTGTTGAGTAACTTCCTTCTGAGGGTTAATAGTAATTATATGTTTTTGCATTTATTATAAACCTCCTTTATTTATGTAAATGAATTATAATTGTATATTTATTATATCATACATTAGAAAGCAATAAAACATTTTGACGTTACTGATTATTTAGTTATAATATTAAATGAAGGGAGGCATAGATATATGCTTTTAAAGATGTTTACTACTTTTTTTAAAATTGGAGCGTTCACCTTTGGTGGTGGTTACGCTATGTTACCCATCATCCAGCGTGAAGTTGTAGAAAAACATGGCTGGGTTTCTGAAGATGAGTTTTACGAAGTTTTAGCAGTAAGTCAAAGTGGTCCTGGTGCTGTTGCCATTAACACTGCAATCTATCTAGGCTATAGAATCAAAAAAGTTCCAGGTAGTATAATAGGTGCTTTAGGTGTTGTACTCCCTTCTTTTTTAATCATTCTAGCTTTTGCAACTTTTTTAAACTTTTTTTTAAGTTTGCCAGTTGGTGAAAATTTCTTTTCAGGCATAAGACCTGCTGTTGTCGGATTACTTGTGTCGGTAACAGTAAAAATGATGAAAAAGCTAAAGACAAAAAGTCAATGGGCTTTATTTGGCATCTGTGCACTTTTGTTAGCTGCTTTTGATCTTCATCCAGTGTACATAATTCTACTTTCGGCTTTATATGGAGCCTGCTTTAGCAGTAGTGTTTTGCCCCAAAGGAGTGAGAGCAATTGAGCGCACTTATACAACTTTTTGTAAGTTTTTTTAAAATTGGAATTATAAGCTTCGGTGGTGGCTATGCTATGATTCCTCTAATAGAGCGGGAAATTATTGAAAACCAAGGTTGGTTGACAGAGGCACAATTTTTAGATATTATCGCCGTAGCAGAGATGACTCCCGGTCCCATTGCAGTCAATTCAGCAACTTATATTGGATATCAAACCGAAGGATTGTTAGGAGCTGTTGCTGCCACTTTAGGAGTTGTTACTCCTTCTTTTATTGCCATGATTGTTCTGGCTTACGTTATAACGAAAAGTCAGCATTTAAAAGCTGTTAAAGGAGCTTTAAAATCCATAGTAGCTGGAGTAGTAGCATTAATAGGTTTTGCTACAATTAAAATTGCATTAAGTACTGGGTTAGTTAACTTTTCTGAGGGGGTTAAAATAGACTATGTAGCTACTTTTATAGCAATAGCAGCTTTCTCATTACTAAAGTTTACAAAAATTCACCCAGTCCTTATTTTGATTGGTTTTGGTTTCTTAGGAATAATTGTTTATTGATGAAACTGCTATTGGTAAAAATTTTAACATACTGCAATAAAAAAGGAACCAAACGGTTCCTTTTATAAAGATAACCTAGATTTATAAGTTTAAAGCCATTACTCCTCCTATGGCTCCAACCAAAAAACCAAACACTAAATTAATAGGAGCAGTTAAGGTTATATCTGGTGTAGATACAGCACTCCCCATAAATAGAAGTACCACTAGATAAGTAACTCCAACAAATCCCCCTATCATCCAACCTTTTTGTTTTGACATTTTTGCACTAACAAACCCCCCTGCAAAAATACTTGTAACTATTGTTACTATTACAACTGACTTTATAGTTGAATCAGAAACTGAGCTAAAACTCATTATAATTGACCACAGTAAAAGCACTATAACAGAAAGAATTATACTAGAAAATAGTCCGTAAGCAAAGCTTTTACCACTAGATTGCTGCTTTACACTATATTTTTTTCTTCTCTTCACAATATTTTCACCCCAGTTTATATTATGTTTATAAGTATTTTTTGAAGTGAAAAATTATGCTACTTTAGTCAAAAAGCTTCATCCTAAAAATAGGATGAAGCTTTTTCTTAATTAATCTACTACTTTTTCAACAGCGTAACGTTGTGCTTTAATTTCTGTTTTATCAGCTATTTTAATTTTTACTTGGTCCTCTTTTATTTCAGTCAGTGTGCCAAATATACCACCAATTGTGATTATCTTATCCCCTTCTTTTAACTCAGATAACATATTTTGTCTAGCCTTTTGTTGCTTTTGTTGTGGTCGAATTAAGAAAAAGTAAAACACCACAATTAATACGATAAACGGCATTAAAGCTTGCAATAACTCCATTTAAAAATCCTCCTTATTATAATTTTATTTTATCTATTGCACTTTTATAAAAATGCAAAAAATTACCTTCTAAAATTGCGGAACGCATATCTTTCATTAAACTAAGTAAATAATACAGATTATGATATGTAATTAATTTAAAACCAAGAATTTCATTACACTTTATAAGATGCCTTAAATATGCCCTTGTATAATTTCTACATACATAACATTGACAGCCATCCTCAATTGGGGAAAAATCTTTTGCATATGAGGCATTCCTAATCACAACTCTTCCGGTGGCTGTCATAGCTGTCCCATTTCTTGCTATTCTAGTAGGTAACACACAATCAAACATATCTATACCTCTGCCTACGCCTTCAAGTAATGCATCTGCAGAACCTACACCCATCAAATATCTTGGTTTATTCTTCGGGATTAATGGAACTGTATGTTCTAGCACTCTATACATCTCTTCTTTGGGCTCTCCAACACTCAGACCACCAACTGCAATACCAGGAAAGTCAATATCTAAAATATCCTCAGCACTACGTGTTCTTAAGTCATTATACATTCCACCTTGAATTATTCCAAACAACGCTTGGTTTTCAATGTTTTTATGAGCTTCTTTACAACGTCTAGCCCAGCGTGTTGTTCTTTCTACAGAGTCTTTAGCATAGTCAAAAGTTGCAGGGTAAGGTATACATTCATCAAAGGCCATAATAATATCGGCTCCTAAGGCATTCTCAATATCCATTACACTTTCTGGACTAAAAAAATGCTTTGATCCATCTATATGCGATCGAAATGTAACACCTTCTTCTGTAATTTTCCGCAAATCTCCTAGGCTAAATACTTGAAAACCACCACTATCTGTCAAAATCGGACGATTCCAATTCATAAACCTGTGAAGACCACCCGCTTGTTTTACAATCTCGTGACCGGGACGCAAATACAAATGATATGTATTACTTAAAATAATTTGAGCATTGATCTCCTCTAAATCCCTTGGATCCATAGTTTTCACTGTCGCTAGTGTTCCTACAGGCATAAATATTGGTGTTTCTATTGTTCCATGAGGTGTATGTAATAGCCCAGCTCTCGCATTTGTGTCTGGACACTCCTTTAGCAATTCATATTTTATTGCCATATATTTATTCCTCCAAGTCTAGTTCTATTCTAAAAAGTTGTTTTAATATATCTTAACATATAAACATGCTGTCCCCAAAGGAAAAAAATCTATATTCTTCATCTACGGCCTCTTTATATGCTGCGTCTATTTTTTGTTTTGATGCTAATGCACTAACTAGCATCATAAGAGTTGACTTTGGTAGGTGAAAGTTTGTAATTAATGCATCTACCACTTTAAAATCAAAACCAGGATAGATAAATATATCTGTCCATCCACTTTCAGCTTTTAAATTACTATTATTAGCAGCAGTTTCTAAAGTCCTTACCACGGTTGTTCCAACTGCTATTATACGACCACCTGATTTCTTGCAATCTTCTATCTTATTTATAGTTTCTTTATCGATAGAATAAAATTCAGAATGCATCTTATGTTCTAACACATTTTCAACTTGGACTGGCATGAATGTTCCCAGACCCACATGAAGGGTAACAAAAGCTGTATTTATCCCTTTTTTATCTATTTTATCAAGTAAGTCATCTGTAAAGTGTAGCCCAGCTGTAGGAGCAGCCACAGCCCCAGGTTCTTTAGCATATACAGTTTGATAGCGTCCGTAGTCGCTTGGTGTTTCCTTAATATAGGGTGGTAACGGTAGCTCCCCTGCTTTTTCCAACCTTTCCATAAAGTCCATATCGGAGAAATTAAATTTAATTACCTTTCCACCAAAGTCTGTATCACCCATAATTTCACCTTTTATTTCATTTGAAAATTCTACTACTGTACCTACCTTTAACTTTTTCCCTGGTTTAGCTAAACATTCCCAACTAAATTCATCTACTTTTTTAACTAGCAAAACTTCTATTTTCGCTCCTGTATCTTTATACCCAAAAATACGAGCCGGTATAACCTTAGTGTTATTGAATACAAGAAGGTCATTTGGATTTAATAACTCTATTATGTCTTTAAATTTTTTGTGAGAAACAAAGTCTTCCTCTTTATCTTTTTGTAACACTAATAGGCGGGAATTATCCCGCCTTTGTGATGGTTTTTGTGCTATAAGCTTTTCCGGTAAATTAAAATTAAAATCTTCTAATCTCAAGTTCTTTTCCTCTTTCTATAAATATTATCTAACCTGTACTTGTCTATAATAATATTCCAAAATTTCTCGGTAATTATACCCTTCCACAGCCATCTGCCTTGCCCCCCACTGACTCATACCTGCTCCGTGACCCCAGCCACTTCCATCTAATGTTATGTTTTCAGGTCTTGTAGGCAGTGAGTTTTTCCCGGAGGATGTAAGTACATAAGTATTTTCTCCACTAATAGCTGAAGTTTGATTATCTCCTACTACTGAGAATTTATCAACGCTAACTTTGTCAACACCATGTCCGGATTTAATATATGTGTTTGAGTCCATCTTTACATCAAATACTCTACTCCATAGACGTTGAGATCCTCCAGGGGAAGTGTTATTATGGAAGGCTCCAAAAATTTGTCTTCCCGTAACTTTAACTTTCTCACCTTGCTCAGAAGTTAATAGCAGGTAATCCACTCTGCCGCTGTCAAAAGCTACAACCTCTATATCTGCAATTTCAAAGTTTGCATCTAAATGACCTCTAGAAACTAATTCGTCTTTAAATCCTGTTCGTCCATGTTCATCAATTCCCTCAATAACCGTTTCATAGGTCCAATCATCTAGCATAGATCCAGACCTTGTAGAATAGGGATCTTCCACACCTCTTAGATATGAAAGTGTTCCACCCCATACATTTTCACTATCTTCTGTATGTCCTCCACTATGAGAGTGGTAAACTGCGTCAATAGGATTGCCATTAAAGGTTATAATTTCTCCTTCTGTTTTTGTAATAGCATCTACAATTCTTGGCGTCTCATAACTTGAATTATAGCCTTTATATACTTGACTATTAACGGTAGCACAAACATTAAACCCTCTACTTCTGTATTTATTCCAATTTCTAACAGCGTAAGTTCTAGCAGCAACGGCCTGTGCTGCTAAAGCTTCGGTTGGCCAGGATGGGGACATCTCATAAGGGACAACCCCCCTCAAGTAAAGATCCAGATCCAGCTGATTTATTACCTTAAAACTGTTGTTTTCTTTTACTATTTCCATAAAACCACGGTACTTTGAACCATTATTAAAGGATACAAACTCTTCATCGCTATGTAGTCTTAGTACAGTATTTTGATCCACTTGTTCAAATAAAGCCACTGTTGTGTTTTGATTTTCAACTTTTATAACAGAATTTGATACAGAAAAATTACTGGGCCTTAATGAAGAATTAACTTCCGTTACCTGATTTACTTGTTCAGTAGGAACTAGGACATGCCAAAGTCCATTAAAACCATAAAAGGCTGGAACATCATTTTTCTTCAACTCTTCGTAAATTTTAACAACTTGTGTCACATCTCTATCATTAAATACAGTTGAAACCCCTTCAACATTGGTTACTGAGAATTTAAAATTCCCCTCAGCGCTATACAGAGGATGCTCGGTGCTATTATGATATGCTTTTAATGTATTATTATCGTTGCTAGTTAAATTTACAGCATCTAATGCATTACTGCCAAAATGCAAACCCACTCTTATCTCTTGTTGAGCTGCTTCAGCAAACTGAATATTCTCCCCGCCATAGAAAAAAGAACTACAAATGCTTACTACAATTAATGTTATGATTATTTTGCTAAACATCCTATCCATTATACTGACCTCTCCTTCTGTATGTCATATAAAATTAATTCGACAAAATAGAAGGAGTTCCTGCAATATGTAATAATTTTTAATTATCGCAGTAAGCGTAATAAAAAGCTTAAGGTAATAGAAATAAGTATCATGGTAGTTAATGGAAAGTAAAAAGTTACATTCCCACTTCTATATACTATATCTCCTGGTAATCTTCCCAAGGGTGGAAGCTTGCCACCTAAAGTAATAAATCCCCCTAAAACAATTAGCAAAATACCGGCTACTATCAACACTTTGCCAAAATTCATTTCTATCTCCCCTTGTTAACGGATATGATTATATCCTTTTTCTGTCACCACTCGCCCTCTAGGGGTTCTGTTAATCATTCCAATTTGTAGCAAAAACGGTTCAATAACATCTTCAATAGTTGTAGATTCCTCGTTAATAGTTGCTGCTACGCTATCTAACCCTACTGGACCTCCGTCATACACATCTACCATAGTTTTTAACACCATTCTATCTGCATTATCTAGCCCATGTTCATCTATTTCTAATAATTCTAGTCCACTTTTTGCAATACCTACGTCTATAACACCCTTGCCCTTTATTTGTGCTATGTCTCTGATTCTTTTTAGGATCCTATTAGCTATTCTTGGCGTTCCCCTTGACCGACAGGCAATTTCCTTTGCTCCGTCTAACGCTATATCAACTTCTAAAATTTCAGCAGTTCTAGTTATTATATCAATAAGGTCATATTCATTGTAAAATTCTAATCTAGAAATTATACCAAATCTATCCCGCAACGGTGAAGACAATGCACCAGCCCTAGTAGTTGCCCCTACTAGGGTAAATGGCGGAATATCGATTCGCACTGATTGAGCACCTGGACCTTTACCAAGCATTATATCAAGAGAAAAATCTTCCAATGCCGGATACAGAATTTCTTCTACTGTTCTATTTAATCTATGAATTTCATCTATAAACAGCACATCAAAAGGTTGCAAACTAGACAAAATTGCTGCTAAATCTCCAGCTCTTTCAATAGTTGGGCCTGACGTAACTTTAAAACCTGCCCCCATTTCATTAGCTATAATATTCGCTAGAGTAGTTTTCCCAAGCCCTGGGGGGCCATATAGTAAGACATGATCTAATGGCTCATTTCTTTCTTTAGCAGCCTGAATAAAAATATTTAAATTCTCTTTGGCTTTACTTTGTCCTATGTATTGATTAAAATTCTGAGGTCTCAAACTTAACTCTTTGACATCCTCCTGCTGTTTATTGGCAGATACTATTCTCCCCTCCATTAACTATCACTCCCTTTAGCAACCTCTTTCAAAACTTCTTTAATAACAGTAGACACATCACTAGCGCCTGCATAAATAACTCTCTGTATTTCTTTATCAATTTCATTTTTTTTGTAACCTAATGTAACTAGCCCATTTAAAGCTTGATTAAATAAGTTCGCATTATAGTTAACCTCTCCAGAATCATTTTCTATGTCATGTTCATCCACTTCATTCTTCAATTTATCTTTTAAGTCTATGACGATACGTTGTGCTGTTTTTTTACCTATACCGCTAACTTGAGTAAACGGCTTATAATCGTTATTTTTAAGAGCAGAGATTATTTCAGTATATGATAAATGGTTCACTATCGCTAAAGCACCTTTAGGCCCTACACCTGAAACTGATAAACATTTATTAAACACTTCTAACTCTTCTTTTTTTGTAAAGCCATACAAAGTTGTACTGTCCTCTTTAACTATTTGTTCGGTAAAAAGGAAAATTTCTTGACCTACTTGAGCTATAGTTTTGATTATAGGAACATATACTTTATATCCTAAGCTGCCACAGTCAATAACAAGATTATCTTCATTTATTGTATGTACTTTCCCCTTTATAAAAGAAATCATTTACTCCACCCCGCTTTTTGAGAAATTATGTTCATTGCAGAAAAGTTATTGTGACAAATTGCAATAGCTAACCCATCAGCAGCATCATCGGGTTTTGGTATTTTTTCTAAGTTCAGCAATGTTTTAACCATAGTTTGGACTTGTAACTTTGTTGCTCGTCCATATCCTACTACCCCTTGTTTTACCTGTAAAGGAGTATATTCATAAAGACTTATGCCTTTCTTAAGAATAACCATTAATATTACTCCTCTGGCTTGCGCCACTGTAATTGCTGTTTTGATATTCTTGTTAAAAAACAACTCCTCTACCGCCACTACATCAGGATTGTATATATCTAAAAGCTTTTCTAAAGAATTAGCTAGACTTAAAAGTCTTTGGGGTTCATCTAGTTCTTTACTTGTCTGAATAGTTCCAAAGTCTATAGGTTTTAGCTTATGCTTTTCTTTTTTTACAACTCCATACCCTAATATTGCAATGCCAGGATCTAAGCCTAAAATAATCATATTTCCCCCCCTCTAACTATATATTTTACCCTAATAATGCTAAACAAGCAAAAGGAACTATCTTATAAAGTAACGATAGTTCCTTTTAAAAGTAAATCAGCGGGGTTTCCTTCCCTCCGCTGATTGTTAACCACCAAATCTCTTATTTTATCTCATAGGCTCTCCACCAGTAATCCGGCACCAAATCTTAAGATGCATAGTTTTCCAAAATATTGATTAAATCATAAAGTGACTCAACCCTTTCTTCACTTTCAAGCATGTCAATAGCATCAGCCCTAACTTCTAAATCCAAAAACTGGATTAAAGGTTGGTCATGAACTGGTTTGTCATAAAAAAGTGCTAACTTCCCTCTAAATACCCCCATATACAATTTATGACTATTGTTTAAAGGGATACCTTTTGATAATTGTTCTAATTGTTCATTTGTCCCAACAAAGTTAACTATGTCTTCTAGTCTTTCCTTTTCTTCACCAAGCTTTGGATGACCTTTGTAAAAAATCAGATTACTACTTTCTATTCGCAAATAATTATACTCCATGCATTTGTCACAAACTTTTTTATCTTGATCTTTCATAATTAAAATTTTATTCTTAGTTACTTGTTTTGCCGTTAAATGTGGATATTTTTCTTCAAATACATCATTAAAATCTTTTAAACTAGTACCACCAAACTTCCCTCTTAAATCTTCTTCCTTTTCTTCATCATTATATTCTCCACATTGTTCGCATTGCTGTACAACTACTACATCTAAGTCCTTATTAAAAGAAGATGCAGCTACATTATCAGTTTCTGTATCAAGCTCAGGTGAAGAGGCAGGCAGTAAGTATAGGAACGATACAATTAGAATGGTGAGTAAAACCAGCAATCCCACTATAGCAACATAAAACTTTACAAGTTTTCCTTTATGAATCATAAAAATCACCCCAACGGTATTATTTACCAGGGGTGATAAAATATACATTTATTTAACTTACATTTGTATATACATTTTGTACATCATTATGATCTTCTAATGTTTCTTCAAGCTTTTCCATTGTCTCCATATCTGTTTGATTTAATTCTACTGTATTTTGGGGAACCATTGAAACCTCTTGAAAAACTAGCTTACAACCAGCTTTATCTAAAGTATTTTTTACCGATTCAAACTCTTCAGGTTCGCAGGTTACTTGAAATGTATCTAAATCTGATTTTACATCTTCTGCCCCAGCATCTAGGGCAATTAAAAGAAGTTCATCCTCATCTACTTCTTTATTTTTTTCAATTACAAGTAAACCCTTTCTATTAAACATCCAGGAAACACAACCTGATTCCCCTAAATTCCCACCATTTTTAGAGAAAATATGTCTTATCTCCCCAGCAGTTCTGTTACGGTTGTCTGTTAGTATATCTAACATAACAGCTACTCCTCCGGGTCCATAGCCCTCATAGACTATGTCTTCAAACCTCTTACCTTCAAGATCTCCTGTTCCCCTTTTTATTGCCCGCTCTATATTATCATTAGGCATATTATTTGATTTCGCTTTTTGTATCGCTAAGCGCAGTTTAAAGTTTGAGTCAGCATCTTCTCCTCCTTGCTGTACCGCTACCATTATTTCTTTAGAAATTTTTGTAAATATCTTTCCTCTCTGGGCATCTTGTCTTGATTTTTTATGTTTAATATTAGACCACTTTGAATGTCCAGCCATTATAACATCCCCTTTCACTAGAAATGGTACTATGTTATTTTAACACAACAAGTATGGCTTGACAAAATTATATATCTAGTGGACCAAGATCTCTATATTCAGCGAATGTTTGTCTTTTATGCTTACTAGCTTTATATTTTTGTATTATTGTTTTTCTTACCTTAGAGCTTACTTCTTTTCCATCTAAAAAGTCATCAACTTCCTTATATCGTATTCCCAATTCCTGTTCATCAGTTTGCCCTTCCCATAGACCAGCAGAGGGAGGTTTGTTTATTATTTCTTGGGGAATATTTAAAGCTTTAGCTAACTCAAATACCTCTTGAACTTTTAAATCAGAAATTGGATTTACATCACTACCTCCATCACCATATTTAGTGAAATAACCTAGTACTATTTCAGCTCTATTCCCTGTTCCCAACACTAGATAGTTTTTCTGTTGGGCAACGGCATATAATGTTGTCATTCTTAGTCTAGGTTTAATATTACTCTTTGCTAATTCATCTAAAGGCTCTTCCAGAGTGTTTAGCATTGAATCATAAGTACTTGATAAGTCTATAATATTATAATCCATTTCCAGCTCTTCACATAATTTTTTCCCATGACTGACATCTTCATCCATTGAGTGACATGGCATTATTAAACCCATGCAATTATCAGGAAAAGCCCTTTTTGCTAGAGCTGCTACTACAGCACTATCTTTTCCCCCACTTATCCCTAGAATTAATCCATTTGCTTTAGCTTTTTCAGTGTAATTTTTTAAAAATTCTACTCTGTTCTCTAACTCTAAATCGCGACTCATTATATATCCTCCTCAGCTATTACTTTAACCTTATTTTCTTTAAGCAACGCAGCAGTTACTCCATCACCTGTTTTAAGTTCTCCGTTAAACTTTCCACTATAAATAGTTCTGCTTCCGCAAGATGGACTTTTACTTTTGAGTAGTGCAAGCCTAATATTGTTTACTTTTGTTAACTTATATGTTTTTATAGCTCCTAACAAAAAAAAACCACTTACATCAACTCCTAGCTTGTTAAAAACTACCCCCTCACCATTCAATACCCGATTTCCATCCCCTCGATGTATTTCAGCTGGAAGTCGAGGCGTAGGTAGCCCTCCTAAAACCTCAGGACAAGCTAACAACACATTTTTATCACTACAAAACTCTACCACAGTTTTATTAAGGCTATGGGTACCATTATATCTACAAGGCTGACCAAGTAAGCAACTACTAACTAATATTTTCGGCATTAACATCTTCCTTTTTAAGCTGTTCCTTTACTTCCTTCCATCTATCCCTTGCCATATTTTCAATAGACTGATGTAATCCTCTTTCTTCATGTTCTGTAACTCTAGAAAACCATTTAATAGCTTCGTTATATTCTCCTAGTCTAGCTGACAAATCGCCTAGCAAATATATAAGATAAATTTCTGGTTTTTCATAATTTACAATTTCTCCTTCTTCATAAGAATTATTATAGTACTCCCTAGAAATCCTTAAAAATTTATATTCGTCATTTATCTTTTTTTTATATCTATTAAACCAGGCTATCCTCAAAGACAATCCCGCCAAAACAAGATTATGCTCTTTTACAGTTACGGCGGATAAAAAAGCAAGCTTGTAGGCTTCAATTGCAGCCCCAATATTTCTTGCCATAGAAAATTTATGGCGTTTGTACCATTTTTCAGCTAATGGTTGGTATGCATTTTTCTGCTCACTATTTAAAGACTTAGAAAAATTTTTCGTAAAAGCAAACCCACAATTAGGGCAGACATACGCATCATAAAAAAAAGGATTATCTCCTTTATAATATGTACAAAAATCACTATCTTGATGTTTCTTTATTATCTTACTGGTTTTAACTTTTAGGCTTTCAAAGGCACTATTACAATATAAACATTCCAAATCTATACTATATAACGGTGTCCCCATCAACATCCCCTCCTCTATAAGTATCTTCTTACTTTACATTATACATATAATACTATTTCTACGAAATTTACTATATATCCTTCTATAAAAGGGATGCTTGGCAATACTTTAGTAACACTTAAAACCTCATACTTTAGTCTAAATACCAGTTAAATTTTTATATTCTATTTTTTCAACCCTTTTTCCTGCTAATTGACATTTTTACTTTTTAAAGAAGTCAAAGAACATGTTCTATGAAAAAATGTGCTTAAGAAACACATAAAAAAATGACTAAATTATCTAAAGATAATTTAGTCATTTTTTTAAAGTACCCAGCGACGTCCTACTCTTCCAGGGGGTAGACCCCAAGTACCATCGGCGCTGAAGAGCTTAACTTCGGTGTTCGAGATGGGAACCGGTGGGACCTCTTCGCTATGGTCACTGGATTCAAATTACCATAAGGAAAGAAAACTAAGTCATTATCTAAACTAAGTTGGTCAAGTCCTCGACTTATTAGTACCGGTCAGCTAAAGGTATTACTACCTGTACACCCCCGGCCTATCTACCAGATAGTCTATCTGGAGTCTTACACTTTTACAAGTTGGGAAGTCTTATCTTGAAGGTGGCTTCGCGCTTAGATGCTTTCAGCGCTTATCCGTGCCGAACTTAGCTACCCAGCACTGCCACTGGCGTGACAACTGGTACACTAGAGGTTCGTCCATCCCGGTCCTCTCGTACTAAGGACAGATCCTCTCAAACTTCCTGCGCCCGCGACAGATAGGGACCGAACTGTCTCACGACGTTCTGAACCCAGCTCGCGTACCGCTTTAATGGGCGAACAGCCCAACCCTTGGGACCTACTACAGCCCCAGGATGCGATGAGCCGACATCGAGGTGCCAAACCTCCCCGTCGATGTGAACTCTTGGGGGAGATAAGCCTGTTATCCCCGGGGTAGCTTTTATCCGTTGAGCGACGGCCCTTCCACTCGGTACCGCCGGGTCACTAAGCCCGACTTTCGTCCCTGCTCGACTTGTAAGTCTCGCAGTCAAGCCTCCTTATGCCTTTGCACTCTACGAATGATTTCCAACCATTCTGAGGAGACCTTGGGGCGCCTCCGTTACTCTTTGGGAGGCGACCGCCCCAGTCAAACTGCCCACCTGACACTGTCCTAAAACCGGATTACGGCTTCTAGTTAGAATTCCAACATTCACAGGGTGGTATCCCACTTTAGGCTCCTAGAAAACTAGCGTCCTCTATTCTCAGCCTCCCACCTATGCTGTACAGTAAATGCCAAAATCCAATATCAGGCTACAGTAAAGCTCCACGGGGTCTTTCCGTCTTGTCGCGGGTAACCTGCATCTTCACAGGTACTACAATTTCACCGGGTCCTTCGTTGAGACAGCGCCCAAGTCGTTGCGCCTTTCGTGCGGGTCGGAACTTACCCGACAAGGAATTTCGCTACCTTAGGACCGTTATAGTTACGGCCGCCGTTTACTGGGGCTTCGGTTCAATGCTTTGCTTGCGCTAACACGTCCCCTTAACCTTCCAGCACCGGGCAGGCGTCAGCCCCTATACTTCATCTTTCGATTTAGCAGAGACCTGTGTTTTTGATAAACAGTCGCTTGGGCCTATTCACTGCGGCCTCCTCTCGCTCAGTACGAATGTACTTCACAATATCGAGGCACCCCTTCTCCCGAAGTTACGGGGTCATTTTGCCGAGTTCCTTAACGAAGGTTCTCCCGAGCGCCTTAGGATTCTCTCCTCACCTACCTGTGTCGGTTTACGGTACGGGCACCGCGCTTCTTGCTAGAGGCTTTTCTTGGCAGTGTAGGATTAGTTAGTTCCCCTTAATTGGGTCCTCTTAACCTCTCAGAATAGATAGAGGCGGATTTGCCTACCTCTAATCCCTACTGGCTTGAACGCACATATCCATCAGTGCGATAACCTACCTTACTGCGTCACCCCATCACTTAGACAAAGCTTGGTGGCACTGGAATCTCTACCAGTTGTCCATCGCCTACGCCTTTCGGCCTCGGCTTAGGTCCCGGCTTACCCTGAGCGGACAAGCCTTCCTCAGGAAACCTTAGGTTTTCGGCGGAGATGATTCTCACATCTCTTTTCGTTACTTATATCAGCATTCTCACTTCTAAGCGCTCCACTGCTCCTTTCGGTACAGCTTCGCCGCACTTAGAACGCTCCCCTACCAACAGTAGTAGTATGATGTGAGAAATCAGAAGTTGGTAAAGTTCAAATGATTTTGTTTAAGCTTTGCTTAAACGTACATTTTTTACTTATTTCTAACCTCTCACCTCACACTACTACTCTTCCATTGCTTCGGTGGTAAGCTTTAGCCCCGGACATTTTCGGCGCAGGATCACTTGACCAGTGAGCTATTACGCACTCTTTAAATGGTGGCTGCTTCTAAGCCAACATCCTGGTTGTCTAAGCAATCCCACATCCTTTTCCACTTAGCTTACACTTGGGGACCTTAGCAGATGGTCTGGGCTGTTTCCCTCTCGACTATGGACCTTATCACCCATAGTCTGACTCCCAAGGTCTAAATATATGGCATTCGGAGTTTGACTGAGTTCGGTAACCTGGGTTAGGCCCCTAGCTCAATCAGTGCTCTACCTCCACTATTCATCCTTGAGGCTAGCCCTAAAGCTATTTCGGGGAGAACCAGCTATCTCCGAGTTCGTTTGGCATTTCACCGCTACCCACAGCTCATCCCCTAATTTTTCAACATTAGTGGGTTCGGGCCTCCATTTTGTGTTACCAAAACTTCACCCTGGCCATGGGTAGGTCACTCGGGTTCGGGTCTACACATACAAACTTAACGCCCTATTAAGACTCGCTTTCGCTTCGGCTCCATGGCTTTACCATTTAACCTCGCTTGCAAATGTAACTCGCTGATCCATTATACAAAAGGTACGCCATCACCCGCTTATGGGGCTCTGACTGTTTGTAGGCACACGGTTTCAGGTTCTATTTCATCCCCCGCCTGGGGTACTTTTCACCTTTCCCTCACGGTACTTGTTCACTATCGGTCGCTGGGTAGTATTTAGCCTTTGGAGGTGGTCCTCCTAGATTCTTACGGGGTTTCTCGTGTCCCGCAATACTCGGGTGGCTACTTAGATAGTTTAAAGCTTTTCGGCTACAGGACTTTCACCTTGTATCGTTTGGCTTCCCAGCCAATTCGCCTAAACTTTAATTTTGTAACTATCCCAAGTGGCTGTATCCACTTGTAAAGTAACTCCCTCAACCCACTTTTAGCAACGCATACAGGCTTACACTAAAAATGTTTAGGCTCTTCCCCGTTCGCTCGCCACTACTTAGGGAATCGAGTTTTCTTTCTCTTCCTCGGGGTACTTAGATGTTTCAGTTCCCCCGGTTGTCTCCTACCACCCTACTTATTCAGGTGGTGGTACCACAGTATTAACTGTGGTGGGTTGCCCCATTGGGAAATCCGCGACTTACAGCTTGCTTGCAGCTAATCGCGGCTTTTCGCAGCTCGCTACGTCCTTCTTCGACTCCCAGCGCCAAGGCATCCGCCGTGCGCCCTTTGTAACTTGACCTAATTTGCTCGTTTAAACATAATGAAATTGTATCTACCACGCTTTTGTTTCTCGGGTTGATACTTTCTTAGTTTCTTTCCTTATGGGTAATTTCAAAGATCGGTTGAAAGACTAGGTCTTTCAAAATTAAACAGCTAAGCTACTAACCATAAGTTAAAGCTCCTTAGAAAGGAGGTGATCCAGCCGCACCTTCCGATACGGCTACCTTGTTACGACTTCACCCCAATCATTCGCCCCACCTTCGACGGTTGCCTCCTAAAAGGTTGGCTCACCGGCTTCGGGTGTTGCAAACTTTCGTGGTGTGACGGGCGGTGTGTACAAGGCCCGGGAACGCATTCACCGCGATATGCTGACTCGCGATTACTAGCAACTCCGACTTCATGCAGGCGAGTTGCAGCCTGCAATCCGAACTGAGACCTGATTTAAAGGATTCGCTCCAGATCGCTCCTTCGCTTCCCGTTGTTCAGGCCATTGTAGCACGTGTGTAGCCCAGGACATAAGGGGCATGATGATTTGACGTCATCCCCACCTTCCCCCGGTTTATCACCGGCAGTCTCCTTAGAGTGCCCAGCTTAACCTGCTGGCAACTAAGAATAAGGGTTGCGCTCGTTACGGGACTTAACCCAACATCTCACGACACGAGCTGACGACAACCATGCACCACCTGTCTCTCTGCCTCAAAAGAGGACGACTCTATCTCTAAAGCCTTCAGAGGATGTCAAGCCCTGGTAAGGTTCTTCGCGTTGCGTCGAATTAAACCACATGCTCCGCTGCTTGTGCGGGCCCCCGTCAATTCCTTTGAGTTTCAACCTTGCGGTCGTACTCCCCAGGCGGGGCACTTAGTGCGTTAACTGCGGCACAGAGGGTATCTAAACCCCCTACACCTAGTGCCCAGCGTTTACGGCGTGGACTACCAGGGTATCTAATCCTGTTCGCTCCCCACGCTTTCGCATCTCAGTGTCAGGTACAGTCCAGAAAGTCGCCTTCGCCACTGGTGTTCCTCCTAATATCTACGCATTTCACCGCTACACTAGGAATTCCACTTTCCTCTCCTGTCCTCAAGTTTGACAGTTTCAAATGCAATACGGGGTTGAGCCCCGCAGTTTAACATCTGACTTATCAAACCACCTACATGCTCTTTACGCCCAGTAATTCCGGACAACGCTCGCCCCCTACGTATTACCGCGGCTGCTGGCACGTAGTTAGCCGGGGCTTCCTCTTGAGGTACTGTCATTTTATTCATCCCTCATAACAGAAGTTTACGATCCGAAAACCTTCATCCTTCACGCGGCATTGCTGCGTCAGGGTTGCCCCCATTGCGCAATATCCCCCACTGCTGCCTCCCGTAGGAGTCTGGGCCGTGTCTCAGTCCCAGTGTGGCTGATCGTCCTCTCAGACCAGCTATCCATCGTTGCCTTGGTAGGCCGTTACCCTACCAACTAGCTAATGAAGCGCGGGCCCATCCTTTAGCGATAAATCTTTCTTCTTTTTATCAGGTGACAAAAAGAAGGTATCCGGTATTAACATCAGTTTCCCGATGGTATCCCGATCTAAAGGGCAGGTTGCCCACGTGTTACGCACCCGTCCGCCACTATCCAGACACTCAACTAGGTTGAGTGTCGGATCGTTCGACTTGCATGTGTGAGGCATGCCGCCAGCGTTCGTCCTGAGCCAGGATCAAACTCTCCATAAAAGATTCTATGAAAAGCTAAAATTTAGCTCATCTTACTTAAATGTTTTAAAACTAATTAAAACGGAGCCCAACAAACTTTTGGTAAAAGTTTTTGGGTAAATTCGACTACGAATTCCAAGAGCAGGAATTCTAGTCTGCATTTCTGGCTTTTGCATTAGCTGTTCAATTTTCAAAGACCTAATTTGTTTGCCGCCGTGTTTCAGCGACAAATAATACTATATCATTTATTCGTTTTTGTGTCAACAACTTTTTTTATTTTTTTTAGAAGTTGTCGATAAGTTCGTTGTCGCTTTTTTGCGGCGACAGTTATATACTTTAACATCATTTTAACCGAAGGTCAAGAGAATATTCGTGGGAATAAATGGGTCCGTTTTGGTGGTCAGCAGATAGCAGATAGGAAAATCAAAAACCAGTTGGGGGGGATAGATAGAATAAGTTATCAAATTCAAGGGCGAATTTACAATTTTAAGAGCACTTTGTTCGGTCAGAAAAACACTCGTATTATTCTAGATTGATCGGCGCTGTTCAAAACTACAATATATGATTTAACAACACTCACCTAACAAACCTTCTGAAGGATTGGCTATATATTGGAGGGTTTGCTTGAAGGCGGCGTCTTTTCTCCCTGTGAGTAAAGCTTTACCTTTGGGCTGGCTTACATAAACATCAGAGACATAGGCATGTCGACCCACAAGGAAAAGCTGTCAAACATGTGGAGAAAAAGCTTAGGCTTCTCGCAAATCCGGAAATTTATTGGCAATCCTGAACTGACCAACCTTTGAAGACCTTAGTTGGATAGGAAAACATAATAAGATTCTTTCTAATGACCTATATGATAGACCATATGGTCTAGGAAGTTGGACAAATAGCGCAAGTTATCAAATTCAAGGGCGAATTTACAATTTACAATTTTAAGAGCACTTTGTTCGGTCAGAAAAACACTCGTATTATTCTAGATTGATCGGCGCTGTTCAAAACTACAGTATATGATTTAACAACACTCACCTAACAAACCTTCTGAAGGATTGGCAATATATTGGAGGGTTTGCTTGAAGGCGGCGTCTTTTCTCCCTGTGAGTAAAGCTTTACCTTTGGGCTGACTTACATAAACATCAGAGACATAGGCATGTCGACCCATAAGGAAAAGCTGTCGAACATGTGGAGAAACAGCTTAGGCTTCTCGCAAACCTGGAAATTTATTGGCAATCCTGAACTGACCACCTTTGAAGACCTTAGTTGGATAGGAAAACATAATAAGATTCTATTCAATGACCTATATGATAGACCATATGGTCTAGGAAGTTGGACAAATAGCGCAAGTTATCAAATTCAAGGGCGAATTTACAATTTTAAGAGCACTTTGTTCGGTCAGAAAAACACTCGTATTATTCTAGATTGATCGGCGCTGTTCAAAACTACAGTATATGATTTAACAACACTCACCTAACAAACCTTCTGAAGGATTGGCTATATATTGGAGGGTTTGCTTGAAGGCGGCGTCTTTTCTCCCTGTGAGTAAAGCTTTACCTTTGGGCTGGCTTACATAAACATCAGAGACATAGGCATGTCGACCCACAAGGAAAAGCTGTCGAACATGTGGAGAAAAAGCTTAGGCTTCTCGCAAACCTGGAAATTTATTGGCAATCCTGAACTGACCAGCCTTTGAAGACCTTAGTTGGATGGTTGGATTGGTTGTAGTTAAGGGCGAATTTGCAATTTACAATGGACAATTGACAATTAAAATCCTAGTTGGATAGGAAGACCTAGACCCTAATGATGACCCAAAACAACGCCCCAAATGGCGTAGGGAGCAGCGCCTCCTCCCGAACATTATGTCCCACGTATCTCAGTGGGACGATTGTTGCTTACTTATATGGTAGCCAATAAATGACCCAAGTGCCTGCCCTATCTGTACCGAAATGAAAAGCCTAGATAGTGCAAACTCATATCCGCGGGCAATAAATTACCCGCTACGATTGGTTTGGGTTATTCATATACTGTAGTGGTCGGCACAGTGACCGACCACTACCTCTGCTAGGGAAAAACTTTCATATATGTTAGCACATTGATTGTCTCTTTGGCTGGTGGCAGGTGGCTGTTAGCCGGTAGGAATGCCTTGCCTAGGTTGCTCTATTTCCCTATCCAACTATACAACTATCTCCTACAAGATGGAGTTTAGTATTGAACCTCGGTTACTCTACTGGTGGTACAGGTATATCAAAGTCTTGATGGCCTATAGGTAAGCTTATAACGGTATCTGGTACATCTCCAAAATATGTTGCTGTTACTATTGGTGTGTATGTTTCAACGGTAATTGTTGATGATACAAATGGAATTACAATTTGTACATCTGCTTCTATTTCAATTCCAACTTCGTGTGAAACTATATTGATACCGGTCGGGTGAAATTGTTGTTCTATCCCAGCACTTACCGTTCCAATAGGCACTAGATTAACAGGGATTCTTGGGCCATAATCAGCTAAAATTTCACTACCTAAGGCTTGCCCTAAGGGGATTTTTATAGTTTCAGATTTTATGCTTTTTAATGCCTCCTGAACGTTCATTGTTGTTAAGGTCTGAATTCTAGCTATCTCCATATTGTTAACTTCCGCCATTGCAATATTGCCACTATAATCTTTTTGTATGTAAATAAGATGTTCATATCTACTTTCTTTAGCTATATGTACATCAATGGCACTATTTATAGCCTCTGTTGCAATGACTCTCGCCCTTGCTTCTGCTATAGCTATAATAGTTGGTCTTAAGCTCGATTCTATAAATATAAAAGCTGAAACTAATATATAGCATATAAAAAGTATTATTAACCCTATTATAATCTTTCCTTGTATCAAGTTGGGAAATAGCGACCGCCGTCTGCCAAACCTTTTTCTTCTTAGCATTTAAATCCCCCTAAAAAAATTACTACAATAATATATTCTTATCAAATAAAAAATACCACTTTTTAATACCTGAGTAGACCTTAGCTCTTAAACAACCCAAACTTTTTAAGTATATTTTATTTTCTTTGAGAAATATTATTTAATATCGCAGTAGATAATATGTCTAAAGGAGATGTAAAAAATGAAAAAACTCTTTGTGTTAATGCTAGTTTTTTTTATGTTGTCTACTCAACCTGTAAGCGCGTTATCAAGTAAGGTTAATCAAGAAAAAAGTCTAATAGTTTCAGGGAAACAGAATATGATTAATTATGAAATTTATACAGGAGAAGTTGAAAACTACTACGTGCTTAGACTTGCTAAAGATAACCAAAAAGGTTATACCCCACAAATTAAAGAAATCATCGTAGACTTAGAAGTAAATAATGCTAAGCTACTGTCAGTGGCACCAGCAGGCAAGCTTGATGTTAACACTTCCCAAAACAAGTTTTATTCAAGTAGAGGGCTAAACTCTCAACTAAAAAGTGAGGGATTATTTTTGGTTTTTAAAACTACTAGTAGCCCTAACGGAGAAGTAAGTATTACTTTTACAACCACTGAGTACACTCCTCTTTCAAGAATAGAGGAGGCTAAAACAAGTGATGTAATAAGTTTTACTATAAATTAAGACCATAAAAAAAAGAGGTTGTCTTTAACAGAATTTTCCTGGAAAAGACAACCTCTTTTATTGTCTATTTACCCACTCAGTTGTTGAATGGGTTTCTATAAAAAATATTCCACCTAATTAAATACAACATACTTATATCTTCTTTTACCAACTTGGATCAGAATCTTTTCGTCAGCCTTTGGAAGTTTTTCTTCATTAAATTGCTGTTGATTTATTTTCACAGCATTTTGTTTAATCATTCTTCTACCCTCAGAAGTACTGCTAACTAACTCAACTTCAACTAAAAGTTTAGGAAGCCAAATTAAGCCATGTTCATCAACATCTAATTCTACTTTCACTTCTTCAATTTCTGAGGGAATATTTCTTTTCTGGAATACTTTTTTGAATTCTTTTTCTGATAAATTAGCTTGGTTTTTATCGTAATATATAGAAACTATCTCTCTTGCTAACCGCATTTTAAAGTCCCTTGGATTGGTTTTACCATCTTTTAATTGGTTATTAATTTCAGCAATCTCCTCCAAAGGTATGTCTGTACATAACTCGAAATATTTAGTTATTAACTCATCAGGAATAGACATTATTTTCCCGTACATATCCTTTGGTTTATCCGTTATTCCTATATAGTTATTTAAACTTTTACTCATTTTTTGCTTTCCATCTAGCCCCTCTAATATTGGCAGGGTTATAACAACCTGTGGGTTTTGACCAGCCTCTCTTTGTAAATCCCTTGCAACTAAAAAATTAAACTTTTGATCACTACCACCTATCTCTATATCAGCTTTTAAATGCACGGAGTCTTGGGCTTGCGCTAAAGGGTATAAAAACTCATGGATGCTGATTGGAGTGTTTGATTTATAACGCTTTTCAAAATCATCTCTTTCAATCATCCTAGCCACTGTATACTTAGAACTCAGACGAATGACATCAGCAAAGCTCATACCTCCAAGCCAAGTACTATTATAAACAACCTTTGTTTTACTTTTATCTAACACTTTAAAAACTTGCTCTTGATATGTTTTAGCATTTTCTAAAATTTGCTCTTTACTTAGCATTTTTCTAGTTTCTGACTTGCCGCTTGGATCACCAATAGATGCTGTGAAGTCACCTATTACAAAAATAATTTGGTGACCTAATTTTTGCAAGTCACGAAGCTTTCTCATAGGAACCATATGTCCTATATGTAAATCTGCAGCAGTTGGATCAGCTCCGTATTTTACTATAAGCGGCCTTTCTAGTTTTAGTCTTTCCTCAAGCAAACTCTCCGAAATTATTTCATCGGTACCTCGCCGAATAATTTTCATTTTATTTTCTATACTCAAAACAACTACCTCCTACAATAACATATATATAATATTATCATTTCAATATTTCTAAAGCAAGCTTATAGTAAAATGTGGCTAAGCAAGCTTATTAACTTTTATTATCAAATGTGCTATAATTCTATTAAGATTTCTGTGTAAATCTTAATAAGTGCCCAAAAAGAAGGGAGAGATAGTTTTGCGGGTAAACAAGGGGAATAATAAAAAAACACGTAGCACAAACAATAATGAAAATAAAAGTAATTCTAACTCAACTAAGAAAAATATTCTTAAAGTACTTAAAATTTGTCTTATTATCGCTATAATGGGGAGCTTTTTAGGTGGAGGAGTAGCCTTTGGAATGGTGGTAGCCTCACTTCACGATGTGCCAGAAATGGATAGAGACAGATTAGAAGTAATGGCCATCCCATCGACGTTCTATGATGCTAACGGAAACCAATTTTATGAAACTAGTAGGGATGTTAGCAGAATACATCTAAGTTATGAAGAGATACCTCAAGATTTAAAAAATGCCTTTATAGCAGCTGAAGATCAGAATTTTTATAATCATCCAGGCTTTGACATTACTGGCTTGGGGCGTGCTGCACTCAACCATGCTAGAGGACGACCTATGGCTGGTGGTGGTAGTACTATAACACAACAGTTAACTAAACAGGTAGTTTTAAGGGATTCCTCAACAAACTTACGAAGAAAAATACAAGAACTTTATTTGTCTTTGCAAGCTGAAAAAATTTATACAAAGGAAGAACTATTTGAGTTTTATCTAAATGGAGCTGTTCACTATCGTGGAAATACACAGGGTGTTGGAGCAGCTGCCAATGATATTTTTGGCAAAACTGTTGATGAACTTACCTTGGGTGAAATGGCTATTATAGCTGGAGCGCCGAACTTACCCTATCGCTACACTCCAGTGGAAGGTGATAAAGAAGGTGCTTTGCAGCGTAGAAATCACGTTTTGAATAGAATGTATCAAAGTGATTTTATCACTAAAGAAGAACGAGATGAAGCTATGGAAGAAGAAATTGTGCTAGCATCATCAGCCAATGATTCAAGTGATTATAGTGGCATAAAATATCCTGGTTTTGTTACTTATATAAGGGATATAGAAGGAGTTAAGGTTTTACAAGAAATCTATGACTGGGACGAAAGTCATGCAACAAATGAGATGTTTAATGGTGGCTTTAAAATCTATACAACATTAGATCCAGAAATGCAGCAAAAAGTTGAAAATATCATGAATAACGACAACGAATATCTTCCTCCTCATAGCGGAGTTCATCCACAGGGAAGTGCTACAATGATAAACCACAATACTGGAGAGTTAGTAGCTCTTTTCCCTGGAAGAAACCACACTGTTGGAGATACAGTTAGACCTGTGCAGAGCTATAGGCAACCAGGTTCTGCTATCAAACCTATTTTAAGCTATGGATATGGTTTTGAAAGCGGAAATCTAACACAAGGAACAGTTTTAGACGACGCTCCTAAAGCTTTTAGTAATTATACTCCAGAAAACGTGGATAGAAACTTTATGGGTCTTATGACATCAAAAGAAGCTTTAAGTAGATCTAGGAATGTTCCGGCTGTTAGTGCCTTTTTAACAAATCCTGGTGCTAATGTTGATTTTGCAAGAAGTTTAGGTTTAGACTATCCTGGTGATACAAATGCATCTTACGCTCTAGGTACTCAAGAAACAACTGCTATGCAGCTAACTCAAGCGTACGGCGCTTTTGCCAATGAAGGGGTTTTAAATGAAACTTTCGCCATCAAAAAAATTGAGGACAGAAATGGAAGAGTTATATATGAACATACACCTCAAACGAAAGAAGTAATGTCTGCTCAGACGGCATATCTCATCACCGACAGTTTAAAGGATGCCATCACACCTGGTCGCGGTACTGCTGGGTCAGTGAGAAATATCTTTACCAATGAAGCAGCTGCTAAAACAGGTACAACATCAGTATCAGATGGATGGCTGGTTGGTTACACACCACATTATACCTTAGGTGTTTGGATGGGTTGGGATCGAAATGAAGGAGATATCGGTAGTGCAAATGTAGTAGGGACATGGGCGCGTATTATGAGGGACACCCACTCTGATCTTCCTAACACATCTTTTGACAAACCATCAGGATTAGTTTCTATTCCTATAAGCACAAAATCAGGAAAGTTACCTAGCGAACTAACACCTTCAAATTCCGTCAGATCCCACTGGTTTGTTCGAGGTTCAGAGCCTACTGACGAGTGTGATGCATTTGTAGAGGTAGAAATTTGCTCTGATTCCGGTTTGCTAGCTACCGACAGTTGCCCTCCTCATCATGTAAAAACAAAAGTAATGTTAAAGCACCGAGACTACATTACAACGGACAGTAGATGGAAAAGAGGTCGGGAAGGTAGGAAACCAGCAGATGTAGAATTAATGGCTCCAAATGATGAATGTGACATGCACGATTCTGATGCTCAGCCTCCTTCAGACCTTAGCTATGAACTTCATGAGGACAGCATACAAATTAGTTGGTCTGGTAGAAGAAGACAAGAGTTTAATATTTACCGTTCCACCAGCAATGGTTCAGATTTTGTAAAATTAAACACTTCTCCTATCGGTGAAACCCATTATGTAGATAGCGATGTTCAAAAAGGTGTGACATACCGTTATTATGTAACTAGAGTTAGAGACGATGACAGAGAAACTAGACCTTCTGATATAATTGAAGTTGAACTGCATGATAACGTTCAACCTGTACAAAGTATTGAAGTGGAAAGCATAAATGGTGGGGTTAGGGTGTCTTTTCAAGAGTCTCATGGGGCAAGCAACTTCCATATTTACCGCAGTACTAATCCAGACTCTGGCTTTGAACGCATAGAAAATGCTAAAGCTAGGGGTAATGTAGGTCAAACCCAAACATTTACTGACCAAGAAATTGAACCTGGAAACACTTATTACTACTATATTATTGCTGTGTCTGGTAACGACGAAGCAGACCCCTCACCAACACGTGGTGTTGAAATAGAAGCTAATAATGACGATGACAATGATACCCCCGAAAATGGTGATAATGGCAACGATGAAGACGATAATATGGAAAGTAATGACACATAGGGAAAAGAAAATTGTTTTATTATACAAAGAATAGTCACAAATCTAATCTGAAAAGTAGTCTGTTTCATAATCATCTATGCCAGATGCTAGGGGCTGCTCAAAATTATCTAAAAGGTAATTTTGAGCAGCCCCTTTTTGTGAATTATATTGAAAATACAGAATTAAATTTCAGTATCATAATTTTCATATTTTCTTAAGTTTAAGCATAACAAAATTAGGAGGATATTTTTCTTCTTTGAGATTATAACTTATGTTCTTTTTTATGCGCTTTTAGACTCGTGTAGTGTTACGCCTTTCTTTTTTCTAAGCTTTTTCTGTTAAGCTTATTTAGATTAAACCCAAAGCAGAGCAAAAGCTTTACAATTTTTCTCCACGAGATAGATGTTTTCTAAAGCCATGTGTACTTGTTAGCACTTCTTCTTATTTAGAGCCAACACGCTAGCCAGCTTTATCTTGATTCTGATTTTAGTTATTATACCTTTCTAACAATAGTCTTATATTATGCTTTATAACCTGACTTAATCTACTTTATAATGACTTATCCTTTTTAAGTAAACTTTAAAATCATAAAAATATAAAGAAAAAATATAACGTAGACTGTTATAACTCTGTTAGTATCCCATTTATAAAATACAATAGATGACTAAGGTGTTCGAACCAAAAGCTATTTATCCTTTTTCTACCTCAATATTTATTTAGAACCAATATACAAAGGTCTGTCTCTTCAGGAATAAAACCTGCTGAGACAGACCTTTTTCTAGGTAAGCATTAGTCTTTGATAAAATCATTATACAATTTTTGATTAAAGACAACATCCAATTCGCCTATTAACTCTTTATGTCCTGAGTGTCCGCAAAAAGAATATTTAAATGCGTATAGAGCATCAGATGTATCTAAGCCATAAACGCCGCCAAAATCATACTCCTCCATGTTTTTGCTCACAGCATATTTTATAGCCTCATAATTCATTTGAGTACTTGCATTATAATTTCTCTTATTATTAGAGCTTGCCGAATAAATATAAAAACATTTTTTATTGTAAGTAATAATGATACAACTTGACAAAACTTCATTGTCTTTATCTTTAGTCTCAAATATCTTAGCCGTTTTAAACGCCTTAAACAATCTTTCAAAGTAATCACGTGGTCGATAACTAATACCTTGTCTCTTTGCCATAATTTCTGTAAGGTTATAAAATGTATTTAGTGCTGTTACAAACTTTTCATCATCAGTTGAAATCATTTGGGTAGAAAGGCCTCGTTTATAAGTTTTTCTAATTTTATTCCTTTGTTTACTTGTAAATCCCGCCATAACATCATCAATTGATTGATCTGTAATATCCAATACCATATTATTCCTTGGATTAGAAAAAGATTTTTCATTGTTTTGTTCTCTTGAACGAATTATAAAACCTCTACTGCGATATTCATCAATAATTTTGTCACTATATCTTACTTCTGGATCCATTCTAAGAAAAAATCCATTCCTTCTTTTCGCTACTTTTTTTGCTTCTTCAATTAATTTTTTGACTAATGAAATGTCTTTAAAGTCACATACAGGACCTCTAGGAGCGTACATAAAGGCATTCTTACCATCATTTTTTATAGACAATATAGAAAGGGCTGCTTCGATATCTCCTTCATCGTTTTCTAAAAATATATAGTCCCTATCCCAGTTATTTTTTACTAAGGACCAATAAACTGATTGCATCATATGTCCATGGTTACTGTTTTCTATAAAGGATTCATACCTTTTTACCTCTTCTTCATTTTCAAGTTCTAAAATAGGCATTTTCTAGGTCACATCCTTTCTTGTTTTGAAATACGTCCACAGTCTTTCATCGCAAATCTTAAAATATTTATTTAAGTTTATTTTTCTCAACAGTGATAGGTCGTTTTTATAATAAAGAGTATCTTGAATATTATCTATTGAGCAGATCTCTTCATAAAAATCCTTACGGTATTCTTTAATAATGTGCATAAATGTATCTTTTGAACAGTTAATCCATACAAACGGCCTATCCCCATATACAGTTTGGAAAATAGTGTTCTCTTTAATAAGATCCTCTACAATGGGCATTGCATAGTTTGCACCAGCAAGGATAGAAAAAAAGCTGCTTCTTCCCTGTCGCATATTAATCTCAAATACTTTAAAACGACCATCTTTTTCATCATATTTTAAATCAAAATTTGAAAGGCCTGTAAAATTAATAGATTCTAAAAACCTTTTAATATCTTGATATATTTTATTAGTAGATTTATGGTCAATAGGGTTTGTAATTGCAACATAGTTACCACGCATATCTGGCTGAGGATCCTCTATTAAAACCCTTCCTAGTGACATTAATTTAACTTTTCCGCTGGTATCAGAATAGACATTCATCACATATTCGTTTGTCACATCTCCTCGAATATATTCTTGAATAACCATATTGTGCTGATATCCAGTTTCATAGATATTTCTTAAAACTACTTTCACTTCTTCTTCATTCTGAAGAATATAAACCTTTTCTTTACCCTCAAAATTAATATTAAAATAATCGCTACTTTCGATGGGTTTTAACACCACAGGATAATCAATCTTAATATCAATATTATCATAAGATGCTTTTGTTATAACTTCAGCCTTAGGATAATCAAGATTATATTTATCACAATAAGAATAAAAGTTCATTTTATCACTTAATATAAGTCCTAGTTCAGGTTCTGCATAAGGAATTAAATAGTATTCTTTTAACTTCTCGTAGTTTTTAAATATTCTAAACACATACTGTTCGCTAGCAGCAAACAATATTAGTTTCGTAGAAGGGTTTGCTTTTGCGTAATTTATGAGAGTTTCTATCATGATATCATCTTCAGCAAAGCGACTTACTTCAGTAACATTACATATTTTTGAATAGTTTACCATCATGAGTTTTTTTCTGCCAAACATTTGACTTTTTATTCCATATTCCATATTGAATGCCCTTGCAACATTATAAGCATTTAAATCTGTTCCTATTACAACGGGTTGAAATTCTAAATTAACACTCATTCTTTTCTCCTTAATGATCAATTTTAATTTAACGAAACAAAAAACATAAACTAAATCTAATTATAACATCAGGCTACGTTAACAGCAAGGTGATAAAAAATAGATATCTCATAATTTTTTTTATTTTAATTCAACAATGCTAGCCCCTTGTCCTCCTTCTTTATATCCTCCAAGTCTTATAGATTCAACATGAGGATGTTTTTTTAAGTAGTTAGTTATTCCTTCTCTAAGAACACCAGTGCCTTTACCATGAATTATAGAAACTTCTTTTAGCCCCGCCACAAAAGCTTCATCCAAAAATTTATCTACCCTTAAGATTCCTTCTTCAACATTCTCTCCCCTAAGATCAAGGGATTTTTTTGCGCTAGTTTTTACATTAGCTCCTTTTCCTGGTGTATAAATATTGTTATTGTTTTTATTATTGTTTGATTCTACTATTTGCAAGTTGGAAACGGGTGTCTTTACTTTCATAATACCTACTTGACATTGCACTTGACCTTCCGAGTCAGGCAAACTAATAACTGTTCCCTTTTGATTAACATCAAGTAACTTTACCTCATCACCTTTTTTAAGATTATCAGCTATAATATCGCTCTTTTCTTTATTTTCTGCATAAACATCTTTATCTACCGTTTTTTTAAGATTTTCTTTATATCGGGTTAACTTTCTATCAAGGTCACCCTGTAGCATTTGATTGCCTTCTTGCTTTAGTTTTCTTATTTCTTTTACTACTTGCTCACTCTCCCTTTTAGCTTGTCGAATTATTTCTCTAGCTTCTTCTTTTGCCTTTTCCATCATTTTCTTTTCTTTCATTTTCAACTGCTCTTTTTTACTATTAAATTCAAATTTAGTAGCTTCTGCTTCCCTCTCCTTATACTCTATAGCTTTCAGCTTATTTTCATAAGCTATTCTTTTTTCCTCCAAGTCTTGAATCATAACATCTACTTTAGTATTTTCTTTTCCCATTATAACTTTTGCTTTTTGTACAACATCTTCACTTAAACCTAACCTTCTAGAAATTTCTAAAGCATTAGATTTCCCTGGAATACCTACTATCAGTTTATATGTAGGTTTTAGAGTTTTTGCATCAAATTCAACAGATGCATTTTCTACCCCGTTATTTTCATAGGCATAAGTTTTCAGTTGAGAATAATGGGTTGTAGCAATTGTTAACAAGTTTCTCTTGCTAAATAAATCAAGTAAGCTAGTCGCCAAAGCAGATCCCTCTATTGGATCTGTTCCTGCTCCTAACTCGTCAAAAAGTACTAATGAATTATTATGTGCTTTATTTGTAATATCAATAATGTTAGTCATGTGAGAAGAAAAAGTACTGAGAGATTGCTCTATACTTTGCTCATCACCAATATCTGCGTATATACCCTCTAAAATTGGAAAATTTGAGTTGTGGGCAGCGGGTACAAACAAACCACTTAAAGCCATACAAGTAAGTAAACCTACCGTTTTTAAAGCTACTGTTTTCCCGCCAGTATTAGGTCCAGTGACAATTACAGTGTTAAATTCATTTCCCATCTCAATAGACATAGGCACTACTTCTTCACTGTCAATTAAAGGATGTCTTCCATCATTTATTTTTATTTTATTTTCATTATTTATTAACGGTAGAGTAGCCTTCTGTATCTTAGCTAGTTTCGCCTTAGCGAAAACAAAGTCCATATCCCCAATTAATTGATTTATAATTTCTAAACTAGGAACCTCTAACCCTACTTCAGCAGATAGCTTTGATAATATACGTTCTATTTCATGCCCCTCTTTTTTGTACAACTCTATTAACTTGTTACCAATCTCTACAGCAAAGCCGGGTTCTACAAAAAGTGTTTGCCCTGTAGACGATAAGTCGTGAACAATCCCTGGCACCTGCCCTTTGTAGTCTTTGTTTACTGGAACTACGTACCGGTCATTTCTTTGGGTGATAATAGCTTCTTGCAGATATTTTTGGTTTTTAGGATTTCTGATATAATTTTCTAATTTTTCCCTTAGTAAATTATGATTTCTATTAATAGACCTCCTAATAGACTTTAAGTCATTAGAAGCCCCATCCTTAACTGTACCATCGTCATCAATGCAAAAGTATAAATTTTTCCTCAACTCTTCACATTGATTTACTTCTTTTACTTCTTCAAACATAATGGGTGCCATATCCTGATATTCTCTTAGGTAAAGAGTAACATCTTTAAGACACTCCAATAAAATTAAAATATTTTTTAATTCCTCGCCCTTTAAAACACTACCAACTTCAACCCTTTTAAAATATTGACTACAATCCCTAACCTCTTTTAAAGGTACACCTTCATACTTTAAAGTTTCCACGGCTTCGGCGGTCATATTAAGCTGCTTAAGCAATTGTTGTTGTGACTTCATAGGCACTAATAATTGACAAGAGCTCTGCCCTAATTCCGTCATAGCTCTATCCTTTAACAAGCGTACAACCTTGTCATATTCTAATGTCTCTAAATGTTTATAATCCAAAAGTATTACCTCCTTAGATACCCCAAAAGTTTCTCCTTCTTCCAACAGTTTATTATATCTTTTCTTTCTAGCCAACCCCTTTTTGCAACAGAAACTCCCAAGTCAATATTATATAACTCTTCTATACTATGACTATCTGTATTTACTGATATCTTTACCCCCGACTGTTTAGCAAATCTAACCCACTCTTCATCCAGATCTAACCTATAAGGGGAACTGTTAATTTCAATTGCCTTATTATAACTTGAAGCTTCCTCTATTACTGCTTTTAAGTCTATATTATAAGGTTCCCTTTTTAGAAGTAACCTCCCCGAAGGATGCCCTATAATATGCACAGCAGGGTTCCTAATAGCACTTATCAAACGGTTAGTCATATGTTCTTTTGGCATTTTAAAATTAGAATGTATTGATGCTACCACTAAATCAAACTCTTTCAAAAAGTCTTCGTCGAAATCTAAGCTTCCGTCTTTTAAAACATCAACTTCAATTCCCTTAAGTATGAGAATATCAGTATCCTTCTGTATGTTTTCTATCTCTTTAAATTGTTTATAAAACTTATCTTTATTTAAGCCTCCTGCAATTTTTAATGATTTACTATGATCAGTTATAGCTAGGTAGTCATAACCTATCATATTAGCTTTACCAACCATTTCCTCTAGTGAACCTAAACCATCACTAAAGTTAGTGTGAACATGTAAATCACCTTTTATATCTTCAACCCTAACAAGCTTGGGAAGCTTAAAGTCCTTAGCTAAAGACACCTCTTTTTTCCCTTCTCTCAATTCCGGTGGCACAAACTGCATGGAAAGTGATTCATATATCTCTTGCTCATTCATTTTCTCAACTTTAGCTTTGCTTAAACCAGCAACTTTTAATTCTTCTACATGCCTAACATTACCAGTCTTTATCAACAGATTATATCCAGTGTCTTTACCTTGACAATAATAAATTACAACTGGAATTTCGTAATCATTAATTTCGAAATATTTCTCCTTAGCGCTAACATCATTAAAACTCTCCCTTAAGGCTTTTTCTAAAACGTTTTTAGTGCATGTAACTAAAATCTCAATTTTAGATATAAGCTTTAGATTTCTACGGAAATCTCCGACACTATTAATAGCATCATTATTAAAAGAAAATTGTAGTTTAAACATTACTTTGTTATAGAGTATTTTACCATCGGACAGCAAGAATTGGCGACCTTTTAAAATATAATCTTCTAAGCTTTGCCTAATTTTTTTAACTGTGCTATCTCCTACCCCTTCAACCTTATAAATTTTTCTTGACTCAATAACCTCTAATAAATCCCTGATATTTTCTACTTCTAAATTATGGTAAAGTTTGTAGGCCATACCAGGTGTTATGGCGGTGACATAAGTTAGTGCTTTAAGTCCTGATGGCACCTCTTTTTTTAGTTTGATTAATTTTGTACTTTCCCCTCTTTCTGTAATATCAATAATCTCTTTAGCTAATCTATCTCCTATTCCAGGTAAGTCAGTTAACTGATTTTTAGCTATTATCTCTGACAAAGGATTAGCTCTCGCTAAAGTTCGTGCAGCTTTAATATAGCTTTTCCCTTTATAAGGGTTTTCTCCTGTAAGCTGTATATAAATACCTATATCTTTTAATATTGTTGACACTTCAATGTTATCCACATGCATACCTCCAACGTTGATTGTCATTATTAATTATACCCAATAAAAACATTTCCTTTTATATAAAAAACCCAGAACGCAAAACGTTTCTGGGGATTTTTGTGTATTATACATGTCCAATCATAAACAATAGCTTTGTATATAGTTGAGGAAAAACTCCTTCTAATTGCGAGGCCATGAAAGACGTTTCTAGGAGATTTTGTATTGTAGGTACAGCTAAAAAAGATAACATCCAAACAAGCAAAGTAGATAAAACTATCCCCTTAACAAATCCAATAACTATTCCACCTATCCTATTAATCCAGCCCACAACAGGTATTTTATTAATGATATGTGTAGTAACTAATAAAAAGGATAGTCCATAACGAACTACTAAAAAAACTAACGCAGCCCCTAGTGAGTTCACAAACAAATTTACAGGATTTACACTACTAAAACTTGGGTAGCTGATGATAGATTCTGCTACGGTTTCCAGACCAAAAAAAGCTAAAAATGTGCTCCCAACAAAAGGCCCAAACCTAGACGCTGCAAAATAAGCAACAAATATAGTACTCATTTCCAGCACCATGTGTATAAAACCTTTACTTTTTCCGATATATGTGTTTAGCAAAATAAAACCTATTAACAGAATATCAAACAAATTTAGTCTCCTCCATATTCTTGCTCAATCAGTTCCAAAAGTTCCTGCTGCTCTTGCTGAAGATTAAGGTATTTATCTGCTATATGCATTGCTGCCATGATTGCCACCTTGGAAGAACTTAGCTTTGGATTTTTTTCCTTTATTAAGCACATTTGTTTATCCACCATATGGGCCAGCTTAGCCACATATTCTGGAGGGTTTTTACCCTTAATTATATAGTCTTCACCGTATATCTTTACGGTTGTCCTGTTATCAGCCTTAAACTCCCCCATATTCTTTCCTCCTCATATACAACAACTTCAAAAACTATTATTAACATTATACACTAAAATAAACAGTTTTTAAAATATTTTAGCTATTTAACGAAGTTTAGCAGAATATTTTTTCTCTAATAAATTCATGACTTGCTTAACCGTCTTGTTAATCTCTTTTTCTTTTAAAGTTCTATCAGCTTGAATTGTCAAAGATAAAGCTATACTTTTTTTGCCACTTTCTATATTATCACCTTGATAAACATCAAACACATCACTGCCTGTAATAAACTTTATATTTGTGTTTTGTAAGTCGTCCATCATATCCCCGACTTTAACTTCTTCATCCACTATAACTGCCAAGTCTCTATAAACCGCTGGATGTTTTGCTAAGCCTTGGTAGGTAATAGTATCATCCCAATATGAAACCAGTTTAGATAAATTAAGCTCTATTATTATTACTTCTCCTTTAACTCCCCAGTTATCAGATATTTCTGGATGAATTTCACCAATCGTTCCCAAAATATCCCCATCAACAATTATGTCACCACTTTTATTGGGATGGTAACTGTATGAACTTGCTGGAGCTAACTTCCACTTGACAATGTTCAAGCTGCTAAACAGGTCTTCTAATATTCCCTTGGCATGGTAAAAATCTTTTTTTATCGACTTACCTTTATACCAGTGCTGATAGTTAGTTTCCGAGGAAATGGCTATTGCTAATATGTTATCTTCTTTTGGATGCTCTTTTAGGGGAACAGTTTTTGCTTGATACACCTTGCCAACCTCAAAAATTTCGATTCCCTCTATACTATGTTTTTGATTGTGCAAAACAGAAGACAGTATAGAAGGCAACATAGACGTACGCATCAAACTCTCATTCTCGCTTAATGGATTAGCTATTTTTATAGAGCTTTCCCATTCCATATTTGTTTTTCTATAGTCTTCTTTAGAAATAAATGGATAAGTCATTGTTTCAAAAACGCCTAGCCCTGCAAGAGTGTCTTTAATCTTATCAACCAGCTTGCTACCTATATCTTTCGCTCCCACTGTGGTTTCCATACTAGGTAAAGATGTTGGTATTTTGTTGTATCCAAATATCCTTGCAACTTCTTCCACTAAGTCCACAGGTTGTTGTAAATCCACTCTATAAGTTGGTGGTGTAACTGTAAGATCTTCATCTCCCTCTACTTGACATTCTAACCGTTTAAATATGTCAACTATTTCTTGACAAGTTAAGTTTAGACCTAACTTAGCATTTATTTCAGCGACATCAACTTTTATAGTATGCTGAGCTACAGAAAAGTCTCCTGTCAAAATCCTTCCTTGTGGTGTTGCGCCGCAAATTTCAGCTAATAATTTTGTTGCTCTATTTGCTGCAAACTGTACTCGCTGTGGGTCAACCCCTTTTTCAAATCTTGCCGATGCATCAGTTTTGACCCCCAGTTGCTTTGCACTTCGACGCACTAAAGTAGGATCAAAATAAGCAGATTCCAATACAACTTTATTAGAGTAATCCTTAACTTCGCTATCCAAACCACCAATAACACCTGCAATGGCTAAGGCTTTCTCTGAGTCTGTTATAAGTAAAGTTCCACTTCCCACATCTCTTTGCTCGTTGTCTAAAGTAGCAAGCTTAAAATCTTCACCTGCTTCTTTCACTACAATTTTACTTGTAGATATTGCTTCTTGATCAAAACAGTGAAGGGGCTGCCCAGTTTCTAACATAACATAGTTTGAGATATCAACTATATTATTAATTGGACGTACGCCTGCCTTCAGCAACCTAATTTGAAGCCAAATAGGTGAAGGTTTTACAATTATATTATCAAAAGCTTGAGCAACATAACTTCTACAATTATTGGTTTGCAAAATCACTTCTAAATCTTTTACCTCTTTTTTATCCTCTAATTGACTAGGTTTCTTAAAGTTTGCTCCAGTTATTGCTGCTATCTCCTTAGCAACGCCTAACATACTTAAACAATCACCTCTATTGGGTGTCAAATCTAACTCAAAAATAAAGTCTTTTAGTTCCAAAGCTTCCTCTATAGTAGTACCAATTTGTGTTTGAGAAGGTAAAATCAAAATCCCATCTTCTGCAGCAATATCTAGTTTAAGTTCCTGTGCAGAACACAGCATTCCGAAAGACTCTATCCCGCGAATTTTAGATTTTTTTATTTTAAAATTTCCAGGTAGTACAGTGCCAACGGTAGCAAGAGGTACTTTCTGGCCTACTTCGATGTTATCTGCTCCACATACTATTTGATAGGTTTCCTTGCCATCGCTAACTTCTGTTATCGATAATTTATCGGCATCTGGATGGCTGGAAATTTCTTTGATTTCTACTACCAAAACACCTTCTAAACTACGAAATGGCTTATATATATGTTCTACTACTACGCCTGCATCTGTTAGTTTTTCTGCTATCTCTTTATGACATCCATCCATACTTACATATTCTTTTAACCAATTATATGATATTCTCATGACACCTAACCTCCAATAAATTGTTTTGAAACTCTTATGTCACCACTGTAAAAATCTCGTATATCTTTAACTCCATACTTTAGCATAGCGACCCGCTCTATTCCAATTCCAAAAGCAAATCCTTTTACTTCTGAAGGGTCATATCCTGCGTTTTTCAAAACATTAGGATGAACCATTCCAGCCCCTAAAATTTCAACCCAACCTGTATCAGAACAAGTACTACATCCGTTGCCTTCACACATAATGCAACTGATATCTACCTCAGCACTAGGTTCAGTAAAAGGAAAGTAACTAGGCCTTAACCTAATTTTTTTATTTGTGCCAAACATTTTTTGTGCAAATAACAATAATGTACCTTTAAGGTCAGCCATAGTAATGTCTTTATCAATAACTAGGCCCTCTATTTGTTGAAAAATTGGTGAATGGGTTGGATCATCATCTTTTCTAAATACCCTCCCAGGACTGGCAATCTTAACTGGCAATTTCCCCTGCTTGTTTAACATTGTTCTTATCTGAACTGGAGAGGTATGGGTCCTTAGTAAAAACTCTTTAGTAATATAAAATGTATCTTGCATATCCCTAGCGGGATGAGTAGAGGGCAAGTTCAGCGCCTCAAAATTAAAGTATTCATTTTCAATCTCCGGTCCTTCCACAATTTCATAACCCATGGACATAAAAACTTCTTCCATCTTTCTCTTTACTATAGTCAGAGGATTAAGACCACCTATATTCCTTTTTACACCTGGGAGGGTTATATCGATCGTTTCCTGGGTAAGCTTTTGCTCCATCTCCTTTTGTTTTAGCTCTTTTTCTCTATCACAAACCAACTCTTGAATTTGTTCTTTAACTTCGTTAGCATATTTACCAACGACAGGCCTCTCTTCTGGGGATAATGAACCCATTTGTCGTAAAACAGCTGTTATCTCTCCTTTTTTACCTAAATACTTTACCCTTAAATCATTTAGTTGTTCTAAAGTGTTAGCCCCATCTATTTCATTAGTTGCAATCTTTAAAATAGAATTTAACTTATCTCTCATTTTATAAATCCCTCCAAAACATTTTAATTTTTTATATAAAAAAATCCGCCCCAAAAAAATTGGGACGGACTAATCCGCGGTACCACCCAAGTTGCTTATAAAAGCCACTCATCACTATAACGGAGTGCGCCGGGCAAACTTACTAAAAATTTTCAGCTTGCCGATTTGAAAGTGAATTCGATATATGTTACCTCAAGAGCTTTCAGCCTTAAGACTCTTTTTTCTGTAAAGCTAACCATATACCTACTATCTTTCGCTTTATCATTTAACGATGCTTATACTTTTTTTATACTTTAAGTAATATGTCACTACTCCGGTCTTAACAAACAACCTCCAAAACTTTTCATTACCCATATAACATTCCCTCCCGGCAATAGTATATAAGCAATTATAGCATATTTTCTGATTCTTTACAAATACATTACTATTTCTCCTGAAGTTTGTATAGCATTATTCCAGTTGCTATAGCAACATTTAAAGATTCAATATCCCCATATATAGGTAGCCTAACCCTTTCACCTGGTATAGCTTTTATCTCATCGCATACACCATAGGCTTCATTCCCTACTGCTAAACAATAGTTTTTAGTAGGCAGTTTTATATTATGCCACAACTCACCACCAAGATCACTTATTATTAATGTTAGCTGGTTTAACAAAATAAATTCTTTAAGATCATTAGTTTTTATATCATATACAATTGGTATACTATGAATTGCTCCCATCGAAGACCTCAACACTTTGTCATTAAACAAATCCACTGTTCCTTTAAGCAACAAAATACCATCTGTACCACTGGCAACAGCAGTTCTTATGATAGTACCCAGGTTTCCAGGATCTTTGACTTTATCTACTATAAGATAGTTTCCTTTCTGCAATTCATCTAACGCAAAGTCGGGTTTTTCAACTAATGCCGCAATTCCCTGAGTTGTTTCTGTGCTAGCTATAGCTTGAAACACTTTATTACTTACTAACATTACTTTACTTTCTGAAACCCTTTTAGTTAAATGATTAAACTTTCTTTCTAATCCTTCTTTTATGATAATTTTTTCAATATAGTTGCGGGAATTTTCCAGCAACTCACCTACAAACCTCTCACCTTCTGCTAAATAAAAAATTTCTTTACTTTTTTTGCCTTTTCTTTTGCTATGTAAAACTTTCTTAATTAAAGGATTTTCTGTTGAAGTTATCACTTTTTATGGTCCTCAACTTTATTAAGACTTTTATTGCTGCCTATAACCACCAAAATATCACCTTCTTTAATTATAGCATCAGCAGTGGGTGAGACATTAATGTTATCACCTGTTTTAATTGCCATGACATTAATTCCTATTTTTGCCCTTAAATCTAACTTAGCCAGACTTTTGGACACCATAAAATCAGGAGCTGTAATCTCTGCTATACTATAGTCAGGTGCTAACTCTATATAGTCCAAAATATTGGTAGTAGTTAAATTATTTGCTACACGGGTACCCATATCTCTTTCAGGGAATACAACCCTATCAGCTCCTGTCTTCCAAAGAACTTTTCCATGTAATTCATTTTGAGCTTTAGCAACCACGTATGGCACACCCATATCCTTTAACAACAATGTAGCCAGTATACTAGCTTGAATATCCTGTCCTATGCCAACAATTCCAACATCAAAATTTCTAAGCCCTAAAGATTTTAGAGCATGCTCGTCTGTAGCATCAACTTGAATTACGTGGGTAGTAAACTCCACAGCTTCTTGAGTGCGCCCTTCACTTCTATCCAGCCCTAGAACCTCATATCCCATGTTATAAAGTTTTTTAGCTACGCTGTTTCCAAATCGACCTAGTCCTACTACTACAAATTGTTTCATCAAAATCCTCCTTTAACCTACCAATACCCGTTCCTCAGGATAACGAATCTTCGATTTACTATAACGGCGACCTAAAGCTAAAGCTAACGTTAGCGGTCCCACTCTCCCCATAAACATGACTACGATAATTATCCCTTTACCAACTGCAGTAAGTTCTGAAGTTATTCCTGTGCTTAAACCTACAGTGCCAAAGGCAGAAACCACTTCAAAAAAAATGTTCATAAAATCTTGTTCTTCAGTTTGTGAAAGTATTATGGTAACCAAGCCAACAACAACAAAGCCTATAACTATTATCGAAAGAGCTTTAAGAACTATATGATAAGGTATACGTCGACGCATTAAGTTAACTTCATCTCCACCTTTTATTATAGCATACACTGCTATCAACAGCACCCCAAATGTGGTGGTTTTTATTCCACCTCCGGTAGAAGCTGGAGATGCTCCTATAAACATTAAAATCAACATAAAAAATAACGTTCCCGATTCTAGGGCACCAGTATCTATAGTATTAAAACCTGCAGTTCTAACTGTTGCTCCTGTAAAAAAAGCCGGCATTATTTTCTCTATAAACGAAAGCTCACCCAAGGTTGCTGGATTATTATATTCTAGAATAAAAATGCCAAAAAATCCAACCAACAATAAAATTGATGTAAGTAGTAAAACAAATTTACTATGTAAAGCCATTTTTTTAATGGAACCCCTTGTATATATGTCAACTATAACTGTAAAACCAAGGCCTCCGAAAATAAATAGCCCCATTATAACAGTGTTGACAACGAAATCATCTCTATATAGAGTTAGGCCTACTCCCCCGCCCATAATATCGAAACCTGCATTACAAAAGGCGGAAATTGCATGAAATACCCCCATATACATCCCCTGCCCAAAAGATATATCGGCGCTTTGTGAAAACCTTACTCCTAATATTAGAGCAGCTACTCCTTCGATGACCAATGTTAAAATAATAATACTTTTTGTGAGCCGCACCAGACCTGACAAAGTAATTTGATTTAGCGCTTCTTGTATAACAAGTCTTCCTTTTAAAGTTATCTTTTTCCCTAAAACAAGAAAAATCAAAGTAGCCATGGTCATAAACCCTAAACCACCAGCTTGTATCAACAACATTATAACTACCTGACCAAAAATTGAAAAGTGAGTACCTGTATCAACTACCACAAGCCCAGTTACACAAACAGCTGATGTGGCTGTAAATAGCGCATCAAGGGGACCTAATGGTTCTCCCGAGGCAGTAGCCATAGGGAGAGATAGTAGTATCGTCCCCACCAAAATTAACATTAAAAACCCCACAACCAAAACTTGAGCAGGAGAGGGTTGGAATTTATCTGTAAACATCCCCTTACTTCCTTTCTTTAGGTTGTACTATTCACCTATCTCTAATTTTACAAAAAAAGCGCAATTATATGCGCTTTTGATTAAATATTTTCTTTTGCAACAGTTACTAGCTGTTGAAAACCATTGCTATCATTTACAGCCATATCTGCCAACATTTTTCTGTTAACATCTACACCTGCATTTTTTAAGCCATTTATCATCTTGCTATAGGTTAAGCCATTATTTCTAGCTTCAGCATTAATCCTAGCTATCCATAGCTTTCTAAATTCTCTTTTCTTATTCTTTCTATCACGATAAGCATAGGTAAGAGATTTAATTACCTGCTCATTTGCTCTTCTAAATAACTTACTCTTTGACCCATAATAACCTTTAGCCAGTTTTATTGTTTTTTTATGACGTTTTCTGGTTTGTACACCAGGCTTTACTCTAGGCATTTTTGTCAACCTCCTTTTTCAAATATATTACGGCAGTAGTTTCCCGATTCTTTTTTCATCACTTTTACTTACTAAGTCACCTTTTCTTAGCTGACGCTTACGCTTAGAAGTTTTCTTAGTTTTAATATGCTCTGCAAAAGCGCTACTTCTTTTGATTTTACCATTTTTATTTTTTCTAAATCTTTTTTTAGCTCCGCTGTGAGTTTTCATCTTTGGCATAACTATTTCCTCCTCTCTAGCTATTTTTAGGGGCTAAGACCATAATCATGTTTCTTCCTTCAAGCTTTGCTTTTTTCTCAACGGTTCCTATATCAGCAACTTCTTCAGCTACACGTTCACAAAGTCTTTGCCCAATTTGAGGATGGGTAACTTCCCTACCCCTAAACATAATCGTAACTTTGACTTTGTCCTGCTTTTTCAGGAATCTAATAACGTTTCTTAACTTAGTCTGAAAGTCATGCTCATCAATTTTAGGTCTTAATTTTACTTCTTTTACGCTAATTACATGTTGTTTCTTTTTCGCTTCTTTTTCCTTCTTTGCTTGTTCGTACTTATACTTGCCCACATCCATTATTCTGCATACTGGCGGACGTGCCTGTGGAGCTACGGCAACCAAGTCTAATCCCTGCTCTGCAGCCATTTCTCTAGCTTTTGCTGATGAAACAACTCCTTGTTGCCCACCATCACTACCTATTAAGCGAACTTCCTTAAATCGAATATCCTCATTTGTCATAAGGTCTTTACGAATAATTTTCCACCTCCTAATTTTAACTAAAAAGGTGTTAACCACCTTCTAAGTACAAGCCATCAAATAAACAAAAAAGGGCGGATGATAGCATCCGCCCTTTGATATACATAGACATAAAATATATCAAAAATAATTCCCTTAACCTTACGAGCTCGCAGCTGCAAGGTGAGAAGCGGATGGCCTCTACTTGTAACAATTTATATACTACACCTAATTTCAACAGTTGTCAAGTCAATGTTATTTCTTGCTTTTAATTTCTTCAGTTACCTTGTGAATGAAATCATTTTTATCAACTAAACCCAACTCACCTTTATCTCTTGACCTTACATTAACACCATTCTGTTCTACTTCCTTATCTCCCACTATAAGCATAAACGGTATTTTATTTAATTGACCTTCTCTAATCTTATATCCAACTTTTTCGTTCCGATCATCAAGTTTTACCCTAACTCCATGGACTTCAAGTTGTTTCTTTATAGCTCTACAATAATTATTATGTTTATCACTTATAGGCATTAATCTTACTTGCTCAGGAGCAATCCATAGAGGAAACGCTCCAGCATAATGCTCAATTAGTAAGCCTAAGAATCTGTCCACAGCTCCTAAAACTACCCTGTGTACAACTACAGGCCTATGTTTTTCTCCATCTTCTCCTACATATGTTAACTTAAATCTTTCTGGTAACATAAAGTCTAATTGGATAGTTCCACATTGCCAGCTTCTTCCTAGTGAATCCTCTAAGTGAAAATCAATTTTCGGTCCATAGAATGCTCCATCACCTTCATTAACTTCAAAATCCAGTTTTTTATTTATAAGAACTGATTTTAACGCATCAATAGCCTTGTCCCATATTTCATCAGAACCTATCGCTTTTTCTGGTTTTGTACTAAGCTCGAGTTTATATTTGAAACCAAAAACGCTATATATGTCATCTATGAGTTGAATTATTGAGCTGATTTCATCTTCAATTTGATCTGGAAGCATAAATATATGGGCATCATCTTGTGTAAAACTCCTGACCCTCATTAAACCATGAAGAGTGCCAGACAGCTCCCTTCTATGCACCAATCCCAACTCTGCCATTCTTATAGGAAAGTCACGGTAACTATAATGTTTGTTTTGATATATCAACATAGCCCCAGGACAATTCATTGGTTTTATGGCAAAATTTTCTTCATCAACTTCAGAAAAATACATGTTTTCGCGATAGTTTTCCCAATGCCCCGACTGCTCCCATAGCCTTTGATTCATCATAATCGGCGTTTGAATCTCATTATAACCATATTCGTTATGTTTTTCTCGCCAATAGTTAAGCACTTCATTTCTCAGCACCATTCCTTTTGCATGATAAAATGGCATTCCTGGTGCTTCATCATTTACACTAAACAAATCTAATTGCTTGCCTAGTTTTCTATGATCCCTCTTTTTGGCCTCTTCCAGCTTATAGAGATGTTCATCGAGCAACTTCTTTTTAGGAAAAGCTGTTCCATAAATTCTTTGTAACATAGGATTTTTTTCATCCCCGCGCCAATATGCCCCAGCTACACTTAATAATTTAAATGCCTTTAACCTCTTTGATGAAGGTATATGAGGGCCCGCACAAAGATCAATAAAATCTTGCTGTTTATAATAGGATATTTCATCATCTTCACTAAGATCGCTTATTAGCTCAACCTTGTAATCTTCACCTTTATTCTTAAACATCTCTATAGCTTCCTGTTTAGAAAGAATATTTCTCTCAAACTTAATATCTCTTTTTATGATTTCCTGCATTTTGTCTTCGATTTTTCCGAAATCCTCTGGCGACAGCTTAGCACCTAGGTCAAAGTCATAATAAAAACCATCTTTTATACTTGGACCTATACCTAGCTTTACATCAGGGTATAGCTCTGTTACTGCTTGAGCCATAATATGCGCTGCACTATGTCTAAAAACTTCCTTACCTTCTTCGGAATCAAAAGTTATTATATCGACTGTGCAGTCATGACTAATTGTTTTGTCTAAATCGACTAGCTTTCCATCAACCTTACCTGCAATAGCTTCTTTCACCAACCTAGAACTAATAGACTTTGCAATCTCATAAATCGAAACTTCGTCTTCAAACTCTTTGACGCTTCCATCCTTTAATGTAACTTTTACCATCTTATAAACCTCCCACTTTTCAAAAATAACAAAAAAAACGTCCCTAAAAAAGGGACGATGAGTACCGTGGTTCCACCCTAGTTAAAAGATTTATACCTTTTCACTTAGAAGATTTCTTAACGGTTATCAACCGGCACAGGTTCTTCCTGTCAGCTCCAGGACGGTTTTCCCTAACTTCCTTTTAAGTAGACTTCCAGCCTTGATCCACCTTCTCTATAAAAGTCAATTAAATACTTTTCCCTTCATAGCCTTTATCATTTTAGGTTATTATATTTTTTTTTTAAGTTTTTGTCAACCCTCCTCCCCATTTTCTTCGATTTTTTCATAGTCTTGACTGCAATTTGAGCAACCTAAACATATATCTACTCTGTCATCAAATATACTATTGACAGTTCTCAAAAGTTCTTCTCCCGAATAAAAATCTTTTATGTGAACACAAACCTTTAAAGGTGAGTTAGTAACTAAAGAACTTATAATTCCATCACCGCCACATATTTCTAGGCAGCTTTCCTTTGTTATAATCTCATTGTTGCTGTCCTTTAATAGATAGAACCCATCTTTTTTTAATAAATGTACTTCCTTCTCTTTAGGTTGCTGAACGCTGATAAAGTATTTTAAAAGCCTAATAAAGTCATTATACTCTTTTTCCAGCTTCAAATCATCAGCAGCTTGCTCTACAAAGTTTTCTAGTTTACTAAAATAACCTTTTAACCTAAATCGCAAAAAACCTTCCACATTGATTTGAGATTCATTAAGTAAGTGTTCCAATACTTGACTTGAAATATATTCTTTAGCTTCCTCTTTACGATTGTGAACTTCATCAAACTCTCTTAAAATCTTTAAAGATTTCAAATAAACCTTATTTTGTTCCCTTTCTTTTAAAGAAGAATAGCTTTCTCTAACAAGTTTTTCAACTATTGGCTTTTCCAGCACTTCAACTATATACTCTGCTAGCGCTAATGAGACTCTTTTTAAAACTTTTTGTTTTTGGAATAACGTCAGTTTTTTTTCTGAAACTGAGCATCCTAAAAAAGTTGTGGGTCCATTGTTGTCCTCACTTACCTCTACTCCTATCCCTTCCTGTCTTAGTGGTATGATCATGTTTTGCTCAAGACAGGTCTTAAACTGTTCTTTAAATTGTTCAGTTCCTATAGTTAAGCTTTCCATGTTGTCCCCCCTTACTTAGGTTTCTAAAAATATTATATGAGTGATAGTTGTGTTATATACAGTATAAAAGTAAATCAAAAATAATACTAAAAATAATCCCTACAAAACAAAAACATCGTAGCGTTTAGAAAGCGCCAGCGATGTTCTTCATATAAGTATATAACTTTCCTAACCTTATGTATATGTTAGCATAAAACCAATAATTAAATGCATATAAACATAAAAAAACAGCCTAAAAAGACTGCTAACTGTTTATGGTGGGTCTGGCGCGGATTGAACGCGCGACTTCTACCCTGTCAAGGTAGCACTCTCCCGCTGAGTTACAGACCCGAGCAAAAAAACTGCTGAATGTTGATACATGAGATATTATAGCACTTTTATACTGGTAAAGCAAGTAAAAAATAATTGGTATTAAAAAGCTATCTATAACGTTCTTTCATACTTTTTGATAATTACATTTACTATGCTATACCATTTTTCTACTTCCTTAAAGTTTTGAACATAACCATGTTCGCTTTTTTTAAAGGGTACCAAGGAGTTTATCCCATATATAAAAAAGTTCGGCTCAGCAATGTTATCGGTGGTAATTTTTAAGCCTAGCTCAGTTATGTTCTGCTCTTTTACTTGGTCACTGGAAAGCCCTCCAATAACTGCCCCAGTAGTACCAGCTACAGCACCACCTAAAATTGCTCCTGCAGCTTGGCTGCCTCTTGAAGTTTTATAAATAGTAGTTCCATTTTCAACTATTTCACACATATAGATATCTTTGTAGCTAACTAGCTCATGAGTTATACTACCATCCTCTTTTTTAACAAAACAAAGTTTTTCCCTAGTTTCATCAATTGCTATACCCCTATTAATAATTCCTTCTATGTTGCCAAATCCTTCATAGGTACCATTAGTGTCAAAATCGGGTATATTTTGTATATAATCTTTTAACTCCTGCCTTCCCCCTTGAACTTCGTCACTCATATTCTTAATTAGCATAAATTTAATAACGAAAAAAACGACAACAAAAAATATTATCATTAGTAAAAATCCCATTTTATTCACTCCTAAAACTTATTAAAAAAGCTATCAATATTATACAATGTTTTAAGTAAATAAAAAAACCTGAGTGCATGCACTCAGGTTTACAGGCAATTTGGTGCCGAGGACCGGAATCGAACCGGTACGGACATATAATGTCCGAGGGATTTTAAGTCCCTTGCGTCTGCCTGTTCCGCCACCCCGGCATATTTGTGGAGGCGGCACCCAGATTTGAACTGGGGAATAAAGGATTTGCAGTCCTCTGCCTTACCACTTGGCTATGCCGCCAATTTTTCTGGAGCGGAAGACGGGATTTGAACCCGCGACCCTCGCCTTGGCAAGGCGATGCTCTACCACTGAGCCACTTCCGCATATTTATTTAAGATGGTGCCTCAGGGCAGAATCGAACTGCCGACACGAGGATTTTCAGTCCTCTGCTCTACCGACTGAGCTACCGAGGCACAAAATGGCGGAGCTGACGGGAGTCGAACCCGCGATCTCCTGCGTGACAGGCAGGCATGTTAACCACTACACCACAGCTCCATGTCTTAACAACAATACCTATTATAACTCGTATCTAATCTCTTGTCAACATCTTTTTTGAAAATCCTTGGTGTTTTAGAAAACTGTAAAATCACAAAAGAGTAAACCTTAAAATTTTGGTGCGAGAGGCGGGACTTGAACCCGCACGGTATTAAACCACATGTCCCTCAAACATGCCTGTCTGCCTGTTCCAGCACTCTCGCTCGCCAAAAATATTATATAATTTCCAACATACTATGTCAAGCTATTTAAAATAAAAACCACATCAGAATAAGGATCATCCATAGGTGGTGGCCCTATAAAAATATATATTAGCACACATATTATAATAAGAGGTAACATAAATAACAACAGTTGGGGTAAATATGCCTTGAAAGCTGCTATTACTAATACCAGGGCCTCCTTATTGCTTACATCTGTATTTGTTAATTCATCATCAAATCTTTGCTCATTATATACCCTTTCTTCATGAGTTTTATTAATTTTAGGTGGTTTTTCTTTATGGTACATACTATCACCGCCTTCTAATCATATATTATTATACTTTATATAACTACTTTTTACAAAACCAATCATTTCATACAATAATAAAAATACTAATGGCCACACAATAATTTAAATCCAGGTGGACAATCCACCTGGATTTAAAATTATTTATCCATTAAATGACAAGCTACATAATGTTCATTTCCAACATCTCTAAACTCAGGCTCTTCTTCTTTACACCTGTCCATCGCATAGCGACAACGGGTATGGAACCTACATCCCTTTGGCGGGTTGACAGGACTTGGAACATCCCCTGTCAAAATAATTTTTTCTTGGCGGATTTCTGGATCTGGAATAGGTACCGCAGATAGAAGTGCTTGGGTGTAAGGATGTTGTGGATTGTCGTATAATGTATCTTTATCAGCCATTTCTACCATCTTACCTAAATACATTACTCCCACTCTATCGCTTATGTGCTTAACTACACTTAAATCATGGGCAATAAAAACATAAGTCAACCCAAATTCTTCTTGTAAATCTTCTAGAAGGTTTATTACTTGAGATTGAATTGAAACATCTAAAGCAGAAACCGGCTCATCTAATATAATTAACTCAGGATTTAAAGCTAAAGCCCTAGCTACTCCAATTCTCTGACGTTGTCCTCCACTAAACTCATGGGGGTAACGGCGGATATGATAAGGGCTTAGACCAACGACATCTAATAGCTCAGCCACTTTTTTGTACTTTTCCGCCCCCTTCTTTATATTATGAATATCAAGGGGTTCACCTACAATATCTCCAACAGTCATACGTGGATTCAACGAAGAATAAGGGTCTTGAAATACAAACTGCATATTTCTTCTTACTTTTCTTAAATTATCTTTATCGAAATCAGCTATATTTTGCCCTTTGAATATTATATCTCCACTAGTAGGCTCTATCAAACGAAGTAAGGTCTTTCCAGTTGTGGATTTCCCACAGCCTGACTCACCTACTATCCCCAGAGTTTCACCTTTTTTAACAAAAAAACTTACTCCGTCAACTGCCTTTACATGGCCAATAGTCCTTGAAAACACACCACCTTTAATAGGAAAGTGTTTATATAAGTCTCTAACCTCTAGCAGGTTTTCATGGGCTTGTTCTTCATTTGCTTTAAAATTTTTCTTTACTTCTTTTTCTGGTGAAGTACTCACATTTCCCACCTCCTTTTAATTTCTCAACCAACAAGCTACAGTGTGTCCTTTCCCTTGATCTTCCAATTGTGGTTTTTCTTCTTTACATTTATCCATTACATGGGGACAACGAGGATGGAATCGACATCCAGTTGGCATATCCAAGGGATTAGGAACAGTACCTTTAATAGAGTCCAAACGTTCCTTTCTTTCATCTAAGCTTGGAATCGAATTTAAAAGACCTTGCGTATATGGATGCATAGGAGACTTGAAAATTTCCTTTACTGGTGCTTCCTCCACCACTCGACCTGCATACATAACAATAACACGATCAACAGTTTCTGCTATTACTCCTAAATCATGAGTAATTAAAATAATGGAAGTTCCCAGCTCTCTTTTTAATTTTTTCATTAACTCTAAAATCTGTGCTTGTATAGTAACATCCAAAGCTGTGGTTGGCTCATCTGCAAATAGCAACTTAGGATTGCAAGAAAGGGCCATAGCTATCATAACCCTTTGCCTCATACCACCACTTAATTGATGGGGGTATTCATTTACCCTTTTTTCCGGTAGAGGTATCCCCACAAGGGTAAGCATCTCAATTGCATGTTTAACTGCCTCTTTATGAGCTTTCCCCTGGTGTAGTTTTATTGCTTCAGTAATCTGATCTCCCACTGTATAAACAGGGTTAAGTGATGTCATAGGTTCTTGGAAAATCATTGACATCTCATTTCCCCTAAGTTTTCTCATCTCTGCTTCTGATAAACTCAGCAAGTCTTTGCCATCAAAAGTTATTTCACCATCTTCTATTTTTCCTGGAGGATTTGGGATAAGTCTCATAACCGAAAGTGAAGTTACACTTTTTCCACACCCTGACTCTCCAACAATCCCTAAGGTTTCACCAGGCTCAACGTCAAAGTTCACACCATCTATTGCAGGCACGACTCCGTCTTCAGTATAAAAATATGTCTTAAGATTTTTTACGCTAAGAAGTTTTTCCGACATCAGCTCACCTACTTTCCTTTATATTATTATTGTTTAAGTCTTGGATCCAAAGAATCTCTCAAACCATCACCTAAGAAGTTATAACCCAAAATAGTCAAGAAAATAAATAATCCTGGGTAAGTTGTTAAGTGATGATGATCTCTCAAATAAGATTGTCCATCATTCAAAACATTTCCCCAACTAGGATCGGGGGGAGTTATTCCGATACCTAAGAAGCTTAAAGTCGTCTCAGTCAAAATCGCACCACCAACACCTAGAGTTATAGAAACAATTAAAGGGGCCATTGCATTTGGAAGGATATGCTTGAAAATAATTCTTATGTCACTAGCTCCTAGAGCTTGTGCTGCTTGTGTAAAATCCCTCTCCCTCAAAGATAAAAATTCAGCTCTTACCAAACGACATATGCCAGTCCAACCAGTTAATCCAATAACAACCATTATAAGCATTATGCCCCCGCCATCAAATAACGCTAAGATAGTTAACAATAAAAACAAAAGTGGGAAGCTCATAATTATCTCCGTAAAGCGCATAATAATCATATCTACAGCGCCGCCAAAATATCCTGCGCTAGCTCCCAAAATAATACCTATGGTTCCAGCAATCCCCATAGCTACAAACCCAACAGCTAAAGAGACCCTACCTCCCCATAGCACACGAGCCAAAACATCACGACCAAGGTGATCGGTACCTAGTGGATGCTCCCAGCTTTGTGGGGCAAGGTTATTATCAAGATTTTGACTTCTATAATGGTGTCCATGGGTACCGCCCCATGATATTTCCATATCACCAATTGAAAATTCAAATCCAGCGTATATTATAGGACCAAAAATAGCAGTAGAAAACATAATAATGAGAAGAATAAAACCTATAATAGCTGTTTTACTCCTTTTAAATCGTCTAATGAACGTTCTCCACATACTACTATCTTCAGCTTTTTTATCGGCCTCTTTCAATAGCTGCTCAGCATTAAGTTCTTTAACATCAACGTTTTTATTTTTTTTATCTGACATTTAAATACCCCCTTCCGGTTTTAGTCGAATCTTATTCTCGGATCTACAACAACATATGCTATATCTGCCAATAACATAAACACCATAGTAAGTGTCGCCATAACAGTGTTGAATGCCATAACAATATTGTAATCCCGCTGGCCTATAGCTTGAAATACTGTTCTACCTACTCCAGGCCACGAAAAAATTTGTTCAATAACTACAGACCCAGCTAAAAGACTAGGGATAGTAAAGGTTAGTATGGTCACTAGTGGGATCATACCATTTCTCAAAGCATGCTTATATATTACCACTCTTTCTGATAATCCTTTTGCACGGGCCGTTCTAATATAATCTTCTCTAATTACCTGCAGCATGCTAGCTCTCATATAACGGGTAAAACTTGCCATAGAATGAGTACCCATAACTATGGTTGGAAGAATCAAGTGTCGAATTCGATCCACTAAGACTACAAAAAGCCCATGGGTTTCTGTAGATACACCAATCGTTCGCATCTGCATTCCTGGCAGCCACTCTAGCCTTATATAGAATAAATATAATAGTAACAGCGCAAACCAGAAGTTGGGCATCGCTATACCAAAAAAAGTTAAAAAAGTAGCTATATAATCACCAACTGAGTACTGCCTCAACGCTGAAAATATCCCTACAGGTATCGCTATAACCAAAGCAAAAATCAAAGAAAAGAGATTTAGCTGAATAGTATTAGGCAACCTAGCAAGAAGAATTTCTAGTACTGGCTCACCTGTTCTAAAACTCCTCCCAAAATCACCGGTAACAAATGATTTAAACCATCTACCATATTGCACATAAACCGGGTCATTCAACCCCCATAATTCTTCTAGTCTCGCTAAATCATCTGGATGAGTCTCCGGACTCGCCATAATATCAATAGGCGAACCAGGTGCTAAATGAACAATTGAAAATGATACAATTGTTATTCCAATAAAAACTGGAATCATCTGTAAAAGCCTTCTTAAAATATACGTCGACATATTTAAACCTCCTTTAATAATTTGCGTTGATGCCAGGCCTTTATAAAGCTTTGTTCCCCCCTTCTAACAAAAATTTATAAAAGTCAGGATTTTTGGCTCCTGAAAAATAGTCTGTTGTATAATAGTTTGTGCTACAAAATTTAATATTCGATAATAACAAACAAAATTCCTTCTTTATATTAAAAAATTAATAGCTATTTCTCTTTGTTGCTACTATATATAGCCAAGATTTGTAAAGGTTCTGTTTTCAATTTCCCGTGCACTTAATTCTGTTATAATCTGTCTTACAACTCATTAAGTGCTGATACTGTTGAGATTTTTCTCTCTTTTGATAATTATTCTTTCATTTTGAATCTTACTTCTTTTATACTATATACACAGAATTAAAGCAATTGTTTTGAAAACTGTTAATTAAAATTTAAAATTTTTGTGTTTTTAGGTTTTAAAAGATGCCGACGTCATTGCGTCGGCATCTTCGTTGTTAACCAATGTAAAATGCCTATATTTAATTATTACTCAGCACTAATTTCCTCTATATGCCATTGTTCAGGATAGAATAAACCAGTATCTCCCACTTTATACCCCTCCATACCAATAGGCACCGCAATAGTTTGCTTTGTTGCAAATAAAAAGGTATATGGTAGATCCTCAGACATTATTTGCTGAAGCTCGGCATAATATTTCGCACGTTCTTCAGGGTCTACTACATTGCGACCCTTTTCTATTAACCGATCAACATCTTCATTTTCGTACGCAACATAATTTAATCCTGAATCTGCACTATCGCTGTGGAAAATATTATGGGGGTCAGGATCTCCTCCCAAATCCCATCCTAAAATAACAGCATGAAAGTCTCCTACATCAACGTGATTGTTTATAAAAGTTTGCCATTCTACAAGCTCAGGATCAGCTTTAACCCCAACTTCTCTTAGCTGTTCTTGAGCTATAACTTGCATATCCACTCTAGTATTATTTTCTGGGTGGGTCAGTAAAGTAAACTCAAACTTTTGATTGCTAATATCCCCATCTAAGTGTCTATAATCTGAGCCATCTACTTCTTTCCATCCAGCTTCATCTAGTAGTTCAGAAGCTTTGTCAGGATTATAGTCAAGTTTTGTTACATGATCTTCTGAATATGCCCAAGAAGATCTAGGGAAATGACTGTGCATAAGGTAACCTTGTCCCTCTAAAATTTGCTCAATAATTTGTTCACGATTAAAAGCATGTGTTATTGCTTGACGCACTTTAACATCTGTAAAAGGATTTATTTTATCATCACCAAAAGCCTCTTCTCTATGGTTATACCAAATAGCTGTATATCCCAGCTGGTCAACCTCTTCAAACTTAAGGGTATTATCTCCTTCAGGGCCTTTTTCTGCAATAATATGTTCTCTATCACTTGCCTGAACGTTGGCATAATTAATATCACCTTGCTCTAGTGCCCTCATTTGAGCATCAACGTCCTGTACATCGATAAATAGAATTTCTGAAATAAAAGGATATTCTTCATCCATCCAATAATTATCATTTCTTTCAAGCCTTACATACTCACCATCAACCCACTCACCCCACTTATAAGGTCCTGCTCCAATAACATCTACATTACGCCCTCTGTTTGCAGGGTGAGCATCAAGCTCGCTTATATCTTCTTTAGCTTGTTCTTCAAATATATGTTTGGGAATAATATTCCATGATAAATGTTGCATAATAGGACCAAAAGGCTCACTTAAAGTAAATTTAATTTGATAGTCATCTATAACTTCAATATTTTCAATATGCTGAAAGTTACCTCCTCGAGTCCCTGGGTAATCGGGATCCATCATGGTGCTAAACGTAAACTCTACATCATGGGCTGTAAGTTCTACACCATCATGAAATTTTACTCCTTCATGTAACCAAAAGGTGATTTCAGTGTCATCTTCACTGATATCCCAATCTTTTGCTATATGAGGAGCCAACTCGAATTCATGATCTCTTCTCATCATACCATCGAATAAATAGGGTATAATATCCCCAGATGCTGATTCCGTATACAAAATAGGATTGAAGTTATCTGGGCTACCCACCATAGCCCTTGTTATTTGCCCACCTGTGTCTGGCACAGCAGCTGGAGCACATCCTGCAGCAAATCCTACAATTAAAACCAAACTCAACATCAACACCAAACTTCTTTTCAACATTTTCATACCTCCCTATATTTTTTGAGCAACATTATATTAACATAATATCACTCCAACGAAACAAAGTAACTGTAATATTACTTTGTTAATACATGTATTCTATAAAAAATAGCAAACTCCTGCAAAAGTTACTTTTTTTTATTTTTTTGCATTAACTTCCCGTGTTTAATCGTTTTCTGCATGAAAATATATTACCTCTTCTCCTCTTTTTTGTCAACACCCTCTCCTTTTTATAGAAACAATTCAGTAATAATTCAGAATAGACCATTGTAATACATTTGTTGTCTATTCCTTTTGTAACTTTTGCTGCGTAATTTTACCAAAGCCAACTTTTTTGTTTAACTACTATTCAGCACCAGATACTCTCCGTTTCCAACTATTAGATCTTGATATATCTTAAAGTGGGGAATCCTACAAATAGTAACTTATATAACGCTAGTTATGTAGGTTTCTTAAGGTAAAATATTTCATACTCCAAGCTTAACATCTTCCAATTTGCAAATTTGGGCGGAGCGTTGATTAATTTTAATGCTATTTATTAACATAAAAAACATAAAAAAAGCCACATTTATGCTAACCATAAATGTGGCTTTTTTTATAAATCTAGAAGCATTTTTTATGTCACTTCTATTCCGCAGAAATATCTTCAAAATACCATTGTTCAGAATAGTATAAAGCAGTTTCCCCAACTTTATATCCTTCTAAATTAACTGGTAAGGCTCTTGTTCTTGTTTGAGCAAATAAGAACGTGTAGGGCAAATCTTCAGACATTATCTGTTGAAGTTCGGCATAGTATTCGGCACGCTCTTCAGGATCTACAGAAAAGCGCCCCTTCTCTATTAACCGATCCACATCTTCATTTTCATACCCTATATGATTAAAACCTGTGTCGATGTTATCGCTATGGAAGATATTATATGGATCAGGATCTGACCCTAAGTTCCATCCCAGTATCGCTACATGAAACTCACCTACATCTATATGATTACTTAGGAAAGTTTGCCATTCTACTAGTTCAGGGTTTGCCTTTACTCCTACTTCTCTTAGCTGTTCTTGAGCTATTACCTGCATATCAACCCTAATGTTATTTTCTGGATGAGTCAACAGTGTAAACTCAAGCTTCTGATTGTCAATATCACCATCTAGATGTCTATAGTCTGATCCATCTACTTCTTTCCAACCAGCTTCGTCTAATAATTCTTCAGCACGTTCTGGATTATAGTCAAACTTGGTTACATGGTCTTCTGAATACGCCCAAGAAGATCTAGGGAAGTGGCTGTGCATTAGATAACCTTGACCGTCTAATATTTGATCAATTATTTGCTGGCGATTAAATGCATGGGTAATTGCTTGACGCACCTTAACATCTGTAAACGGATTTACTTTGTCTTCACCAAAAGCATCTTCTCTGTGGTTGTACTGAAGCGCAGTGTATCCCAAATCGTCAATTACTTCAAATTTTAAAGTGTTATCTCCTTCAGGACCTTTTTCATCCATTATATGCTCTCTTTCTTCAGGCGTAAGAGCCGCCATATTAATGTCCCCCTGCTCTAGCGCTCTCATCTGAGCTTCTGAATCCTGTACATCTATAAACAAAATTTCTGAAATAAATGGATAATTATCATCCATCCAATAGTTTTCATTTCTTCCAAGTCTAACATATTCACCGTCTACCCATTCTCCCCATACAAAGGGACCTGTTCCTATTACTGGTTGAGTTCGACCTCTGTTTGCTGGATGAGCGTCAAGCTCTGACACATCCTCTTCAACTTGGTCTATAAATATGTGTTTAGGAATAATGCTAAAAGCCAGGTTATTCAGTATAGGACCAAAGGGTTCACTAAGGTAAAATTTGATTTCATAGTCATCAATAATTTCAATTTCTTCAATGGCGGTAAAGTTTCCACCTCTAACACCTGGGTAATCTGGGTGCATCATGGTGGAAAAAGTAAACTCCACATCATGGGCTGTAAACTGTTCACCATCATGCCATAAAACATCATCTCTTAGGTTAAAGGTAATCTCTAAATCGTCATCACTAATATCCCAGTCGGTAGCAAGATGAGGAACTAATTCAAACTCATGATCTCTTCTCATCATACCATCAAACATAAAACCAAGAACATCAGCAGAAGCCGAATCCGTATACAATATTGGATTAAAGCTATCTGGGTCACCTGCCATGCCATATATTATTTGTCCACCTACGTCAGGAACTGCTGGTCCACACCCAACAGCAAAACCAACTAAAAGCATCAAACTCAACACCAAAATCAAACTTTTCTTTAACAATTTTTTCTACCTCCTTTTAATAACAATCTTAAATATTACTTTCATATTACATATTATTCGGTGTATTTTGTAATATTCCTGCAACAATTTTAATTTTTTTATTTTTTTTGGTTTTTAGAGGGTGTTTCGCGACTTCACTTGAAATAAATCTGTAACTTTTCAAATTGTTTGTTAGACCAAATTATCCCTCTGTCTTTCCTTTTACACCCCGAACTAAGTACCGCTTTACTATAAGAGCAAAAAAGTAGCCCTGACTTGATAGTCAAGGCTACTTAGTTTAGTAAGTTTTATTCATCAGAAATTTCTTCGAAGTACCATTGTTCAGGATAGTATAAAGCAATTTCTCCAACTTTATATCCCTCTAAATTAACTGGTAAGGCTCTTGTTCTTGTTTGAGCAAATAAGAACGTGTAGGGCAAATCTTCAGACATTATCTGTTGAAGTTCGGCATAGTATTCGGCACGCTCTTCAGGATCTACAGCATAACGCCCTTGTTCTATTAAACGATCCACATCTTCATTTTCATACCCTATATGATTAAACCCTGTGTCGATGTTATCGCTATGGAAGATATTATATGGATCAGGATCTGACCCTAAGTTCCATCCTAGTATAGCTGCATGAAACTCACCTACATCAATATGATTATTTAGGAAAGTTTGCCATTCTACTAATTCAGGATCTGCCTTTACTCCTACTTCTCTTAGCTGTTCTTGAGCTATTACCTGCATATCAACCCTGATGTTATTTTCTGGATGAGTCAACAGTGTAAACTCAAGCTTCTGATTGTCAATATCACCATCTAGATGTCTATAGTCTGATCCATCTACTTCTTTCCAACCAGCTTCGTCTAATAATTCTTCAGCACGTTCTGGATTATAGTCAAACTTGGTTACATGGTCTTCTGAATACGCCCAAGAAGATCTAGGGAAGTGGCTATGCATTAGATAACCTTGACCGTCTAATATTTGATCAATTATTTGCTGGCGATTAAATGCATGGGTAATTGCTTGACGCACCTTAACATCTGTAAACGGATTTACTTTACCCTCACCAAAAGCATCTTCTCTGTGGTTGTATTGAATAGCAGTGTATCCCAAATCGTCAATTATTTCAAATTTTAAAGTGTTATCTCCTTCAGGACCTTTTTCATCCATTATATGCTCTCTTTCTTCAGGCGTAAGAGCCGCCATATTAATATCACCTTGCTCTAGCGCCCTCATCTGAGCTTCTGAATCCTGTACATCAATAAACAAAACTTCTGAAACAAACGGATATTCGTCATCCATCCAATAGTTTTCATTTCTTCCAAGTCTAACATATTCACCGTCTACCCATTCTCCCCATACAAAGGGACCTGTTCCTATTACTGGTTGAGTTCGACCTCTGTTTGCTGGATGAGCGTCAAGCTCTGACACATCCTCTTCAACTTGGTCTATAAATATGTGTTTAGGAATAATGCTAAAAGCCAGGTTATTCAGTATAGGACCAAAGGGTTCACTAAGGTAAAATTTGATTTCATAGTCATCAATAATTTCAATTTCTTCAATGGCGGTAAAGTTTCCACCTCTAACACCTGGGTAATCTGGGTCCATCATGGTGGAAAAAGTAAACTCCACATCATGGGCTGTAAACTGTTCACCATCATGCCATAAAACATCATCTCTTAGGTTAAAGGTAATCTCTAAATCGTCATCACTAATATCCCAGTCGGTAGCAAGATGAGGAACTAATTCAAACTCATGATCTCTTCTCATCATACCATCAAACATAAAATCAAGAACATCACCAGAAGCCGAATCCTGATACAATATTGGATTAAAACTATCTGGGTCACCTGCCATGCCATATATTATTTGTCCACCTACGTCAGGAACTGCTGGTCCACACCCAACAGCAAAACCAACTAACAGCATCAAACTCAACACCAAAATCAAACTTTTCTTTAACAATTTTTTCTACCTCCCTATATTTTTATCACATTACTTTACAGTTACTATATTCTACATTATTTGTAATACTCCTGCAAAGTTTAAATATTTTTTGTAATATTTTTTGGCAAACCTTTTAAATGTTCAGTAATAGGGTTTACTTCTATATTTTTATATGATAAAAGTTGTTGTTTGCCTTTCTGTGACGGCTTAAAACTTCTCTAGTACCTTTTTGTAAATATATATGCAACTTTATATTTTATTTTATAATTTAGCAACACCTTATCGATTAACGGTGTCCCACCCGATTTTATTTCTAAAACCCTTAATCTAATTGTAATAGTATAGTAAGAAAAGTGGGGGGGATATAAAGTTTTATTTCAAAATAAAGCCTCTAATTAATTTAAAATGAGAACCGTGTTCAAACATTGATAATATAATGTTTGAACACAGTTCTCATTTTTTGTGAAAATATATTTAGTCGTAATAGATTTCTCTATATTTCTTATGGGCTATATTAACTTTGTATACATATTCTCTAGTTTCTGCAAAAGGAATGTCAGCTGCAGAATTTAAGGTGCCATCCCATAAACCTTCTTCTAACCATCTACTCACATTACCACGACCGGCATTGTAAGCTGCAATTGCAATAGTTTTGTCATCATAGTAATCTATAAGATGTTTTAAGTACCATGATCCTAAAGCAATATTTGTTTCAGGGTTTAAGATATCTTCGTTGTTGTTAATCTCAATATCTTGCTTTTCTCCAATCCATTTTGCTGTATCAGGCATTAACTGCATTAAACCTAATGCTCCTCTTCTAGATACAGCGTCTTCATTATACCTACTTTCTATCCTAATTATAGAAAAAATCAAATAGGGGTCTAAGTCATATTTTTCACTATACTCATAAACAAGTTCATTATACTCTGTTGGGTACAGATGTCTCCATAATACATCAGTTTGTTGCAAAACAAATAATATGGCTAACACTAAAATTATTATAAGTCCGTATACCTTAAACCTTGTCTTCAATATATTGTCCCCCTAACTCTTTGACACTATTTCACCCTTTTTTCCCAAAGAGATAAAATTTGCTCTCTTGTCTGCCTTCTAGTTCCTGTGTTGTCAATAATTACATCTGCCACCTTTTTCTTTTCTTCTAAAGACATTTGAGCCTGAAGTCTTGCCTTTGCTTGTTCTTCAGTAAAGTTATCCCTATTAATCAACCTATTAATCTGGGTCTGTTTATCTACCGCTACTAACCACACTTCATCCACTAAATCTACCATATTGGTTTCAATTAACAGCGGCGCATCCAAAACTATCGCTTTATATTTATTCCAACTTTTCATCTTTGATATTTTGTTTTCTATTCTTTTAATAGCCTGAGGATGAACTATGTTATTTAGGTCTGACAATTTTTTTTCATTTCCAAAAACTATATTACCAAGCTTTCTTCTATCTATTGTATTATCATGTCTTAAAATTTCATTCCCAAATCGTTCTACAAGCTTTTCCCATGCAGGTGTCCCTGGTTTTGTAACTGCTTTTGCCTCTATATCTGCATCAATAATTTTAGCGCCCATTCTTTTTAATAGCTTTGAAATAGTGCTTTTTCCGCTAGCTATACCTCCAGTCAATCCTATGATTAACACATTATTCCCTCCTAATATATTTATGCATCATTTTTTATAACAAACCTAGTTTCCAAATTATATATAAAGGTTTAAATGGCTTGCCATCGTTTTCTTATAAAGCTTTTTTATAATATAAAACAGTCAAGCGAAAAGCTTAACTGTTTTATATTATAACAGATTAATTGCGCCAAGGGTAAAAAATATTATCCCCGGCAATAAAACTAAAATACCCTGCCATGAAAGGTTAGAAAATAAATTTCCAACATAAAGTCCTGTACTCAACATTATACCCTTAAAAAGAACAACTGTTAATGCCAACAGTTCAGGATTTGCTCCAGAGAGGGCTGCTCCAAAACCAGCGCCAAAAGCATCCATAGCTAAAGCTACTCCTAGCAATACACCCTCATAATAGCTTATGGTTCCTGATTTATCGATATCAGCAGCCATAGGCTGTTTTAATATTGCTAATATATTAAGATACCACTTTCTATGGTTAAAACCAACTTGCTTTGCCTTAGAAAGTAACGTTTTTAATCCATTTCCAAACAAAAATAGACCCATAATCATTAAAATAGCCGCTCCGATGTACTCTGAGGTATTTGGCGTAACAAAGTTAGAAAAAATCCTACCACCTAATAAGCTAAGATAGATTGCAAACCCGGATGCTATTGAAACTAAAATTATTGTAATTGTGCTCATCCTAACCTTGTTTATACCATATGCCACACCCGCACCTAGCCCATCAATACTAACAGCCATACCTAACAACAGCATTGCCCAAACTTCCATATAATCACCTCTTGATTTTAAAGGTGTAATAATATATGGTGTTTGAGCAAACGCTGTGAGTCTACCTCTGGCAATTTGGGCAAAAAACCGTTGTCCTACCAGATATTTTACTGTTTTTTAACCCTTTATTGCAAAGCAAACATTTTTGACCCTTTCTACCATATACATGTAGATGCTGTTGAAAGTTCCCACTTTCCCCTTTTGAATTTTTATAGTCTCTAAAAGTTGTTCCTCCACAGTTAATTGCTTTTTCTAACACTAGCTTAATTTTATCAACTAATATGCACGCTTCCTGTTTGGTTAACTCCCTCCCTTTTCGGTTGGGGTGTATCCCCGCTAAAAACAAACATTCATCGGCGTAAATATTGCCTAAGCCAGCTATAATAGTTTGATCTAAAATAACAGTCTTTATCGCTCTGTTAGATGATAATTTGCCTAACATATATCTGTGGTTAAACTCTTTACTTAAAGGTTCTACCCCTAAGTTAAAATAACCTTTCTCTTTATATAATTCTTCCTGATGCAAAAGTGACATAGTGCCAAACCTTCTAATATCATTAAAGTTCACTGCTAGATTCTTACTAAACAAAAAACCAACCCTTGTGTACTTTGTGACCTCTTTTTCACCAACCACAAGTGCACCTGTCATACGAAGGTGGGTTATAAGTTTATAATCTGCATCCAGCTGAAAAACTATATATTTCCCTCTTCTAAACACATCCAAAACCTTTTTACCTTCTAATATATCTTCAAAATCGTCTGATGTGTTAGGATTTTTTACGGTGTTAACGTTATAAACTTTTACATCCTCCACATACCTATCTTGCAAAATTTTAAGTCCATCTACTACATTTTGCACTTCCGGTAACTCTGGCATCTACCATTCTCCTTTTCTTACTCCATGTTATACCAATTATTACCTTTGTTAACATCGACAGTTAACGCTACATCTAACTTTATTGTTCCTTCCATCAATGTTCTAATTTGGGGTATAACTTGGTCAGCTTTGCTTTTATCTATTTCAAATACCAAATCATCATGAACCTGAAGTAACATATCACAGGCAAGATTAGCTTTATGGATATCCACCATGGCTTTTTTGATTATATCAGCTGCTGTCCCTTGTATAGGTGTATTTACTGCTGTTCTTTCTGCAAAACTTCTACGATGAAATGAACGACTGTTTATCTCAGGGATATACCTTCTTCTATTAAACAGTGTAGTTACATACCCTTTCTCCTTTGCTTTCTCAACTGTTTCTTCAATAAAACTTTTTACGCCTACATATCTTTCAAAATATCTATCGATATATTCCTTAGCTTGCTTCCGGCTGATACCTAAGTTTTGTGATAATCCGTAATCACTTATTCCATATACTATGCCAAAGTTTACAGCTTTTGCATTTCTTCTTTGCTCATAAGTAACCTCTTCTAAATCAACCCCATAAACTTCCGCCGCTGTTCTAGTATGAATATCTTGCTCTTTTTTAAAGCCATCTATCATAACTGAATCTTGGGACATATGGGCCATTATTCTTAGCTCTATCTGAGAATAGTCCAAAGAAACTAAAATATTATCTTTTTGGTGGGGCACAAATATTTTCCTTACCTTTCTACCTTCCTCCACTCGAATAGGTATGTTCTGCAGATTAGGCTCAGTACTGCTTAATCGACCAGTAGCTGTTATGGTCTGGTTAAAGTGGGTGTGAATTTTTCCGTCATTTTTGCCTATCAACCCTTCCATCCCTTCTAGATAAGTTGATTTTATCTTAGCCACCATGCGATATTGCAACAAATGCTCTATAATAGGATGCTCGGTGCGAAGCTTTTCCAGTACCGATACATCTGTAGAGTATCCTGTCTTAGTTTTCTTTATCACCGGTAAGTTTAATTCTTCAAAAAGAATTTTCCCCAATTGTTTTGGTGAGTTTATATTAAACTTTTCATCAGTATAGGAGTAAATTTTCTCCTCCAAATCGGCAAGCCTTTTTGAAAACTCATCTTTTAGTTCAGTTAAATGTTCTCTGTCTATGTTTACTCCATTTCTTTCCATAGTATATAAAACTTCCGTAAGAGGAAGTTCTAATTCTAAATATAGCTTCCAAAGCTTTTTCTCCTCTAGTTCCTTTTTAAGGTTTTGAGCTATGTTATAAAGGGCATAGCTATAATTTTGTGGAAATTCATCACACACAGCAGTGTTTCCAATATAGTTTGTGGACAAAAACTCCATTGTATATTCTTTTTGTTCTGGTTTTAAAAGGTATGCCGCTATAACCGAACAAAATTTCAACTCCTTTGGCTGACAGCCTATATCACTTGCTTTGTGTAAAACACTCTTTTTATCATAGCATATTTTATCTATGCTTTCATCACACAAAAACTGATTCATCTGTTTTTCATCTTCCAGCTTATAAACCAGTTTACCGTCGCAGACATAGATAGTACTATCAGTCCACCAAAAAGCAACCTTTTTATTTTGTAAATCTTTAGCGTTAGTATTACCTTTTATTTCTAACTCCTTTAATTGTTGCTGAGGTGTCTCAATATTAAGCTTAGGCAGTAATGAGTTAAATTCTAAATCCATAAACATATCTTTTAACTTTACATCGAAAATTCCTATGTTTAGATCTTCAAACTTGAAATCAATTGGCACCTCTTTAAAAATTGTAGCTAGGTCTTTGCTAATAAATGCTATATCTTTATTGGCCTTTAGTTTTTCACGCATTTTAGGCCCACCGCACTCTTCTACATTTTCGTAAACACCTTCGATATCTTTATACTTTTTGATAAACTTTAGCGCTGTTTTTTCACCGACTCCTGGCACACCGGGAATATTATCAGAAGAGTCGCCCATCAAGCCTTTTATATCAATAAACTGTGCGGGGTTGATACCATAAACTTCCTTAAACTTTTCCACATCGTATCTTTCTGTGTTGGTAATCCCTTTTCTTGTCAACATTACTTCAACAGACTCATCCACTAATTGTAAAATATCTTTATCTCCAGTAACTACCGTAGTTTTAAGCTTTTGCCCTTTAGCTTGTTCACAAACAGTTCCTATTATATCATCTGCTTCATAGTTCTCCGCTTCATAAAACTTTATATTCATAAGCTCTAGCATCTCTTTAACTGTTTTAAATTGCTCTCTAAGCTCATCTGGAGTGCTAGGGCGATGTCCCTTATATTCCTTGTATGTATCGTGTCGAAAGTTTTTTTTCCCTTTGTCAAATGCCACTAACATATAATCTGGTTTTTCATCTTCTAACATTTTTAGTAGCATGGTGGTAAACCCATATACCCCATTAGTGTAACGACCACCTTCAGTTTGCAAAAGAGGTAACGCAAAAAAAGCACGATAAATCAAACTATTGCCATCAATTACAATCAATTTTTTCATAAATTAAACAACTCCTTATTTACTATATCTTAATTATACTCCATTTTAGTTGAGATTTCCTTTGGCATTTTTCAAAACTCCCTTTGCTAGTATTTACCACTGTCGTTATTTGAGCTGTAAAATACCAGTACTTGGCGCTTTTTACGCAGCAATTCCCGGGACTTATCCGATAATTTTATATCAACTTTTTTTGGTTTTTAGATAATTCCATCCAAAGGGAACTAACAGTATCACCGCTATAACAATATACATTATTCGATCCACCACTAACTGTATCAAGTTATCAGCATCATCCAATTCAGTTTTTTCCTCTTGAATAATGTCCATTTTTTGAAACTCTTCACCCTGCGGTCGCTCTGGTAATTCTGCACCTAGTTGGCCTAAAATATCGACGCTTATAAACAATAACAATAATACAGCAGCAATTGCACTAGCTTTGTATGCTATAGCTAAGGGACGTTTTTGTTTTTGTTTATGTTTATTCTTATCGCTAATTAACTGTTGGCTTTTAGCTTGTTTCAAAAAATCATCCCTCAAACCTTCCGGCATTTTAATCTGATTATTATCTGTAAGCGACTCCCTATATGTTAATGCAAAATCATATTTCCCTTTACAACTTGCACATCTTTTAATATGTTGCAAAACTAGCTTACTTTCTTTTTTACTCAATGGAGAGTCATAACTTTTTTCTATAATTAACTGGATGTCATTGCATTTCATAATTTTCACCGTCCTTACTACTTAGACGAATATTTTTTATCATTGTTCCAATGTTGAGTGCAATTCCGCTAGCTTTTTTCTTGCTCTATAAAGAGAAGATTTTACTGAACCTTTGGGGATATCTAGATGATGCCCTATTTGCTCATATGTCAACCCTCTAAATTCCTTTAATATAATAATGTTTCTATACTTATCCTCTAGTTTCCCTAAAGCTTTAAATAAATTTAAATACTTATCCTTGTTTTCCATTATTCTATGAGGATCATTAACTACTTTTTCTGTACTTATAGGAACATTTTTTAAAGCATCGCTATGCTTTTGGCTAGTTTTTAAAAAATCTAAACAATAATTGTATGCCAAACGATATATCCAAGTCCCAAGCTTACTTTCACCTTTAAAACTATGAATCTTTTCTAACACTTTTATCAGAATTTCTTGGGTAACATCCTTGGCATCATGTTCGTTCTTTGTAAATTTATAGGCAAGGGCATAAATGTTATGCCCGTAATACTCCAATAGTTTATCTGCAGCCCATTCTTCTTTATTTTTTAACCCTTTTATTATTTTCTTCTCTATTAGCTTTTCCACGTAACTTTTCCTCCATAATTACGTTTGGAGCGGATGCCCTAAAAACAGAGCTCTCCCCGTATTTTGTTAAGACCTCATCTAAAGATTCCAAAAGCTTTTTTTCTTTTTCATCTTTCTTGTCTGTATAATCGAAAAAGCTTAGTTGAGCGGATTGCTGGGAAGTTAAATTTGCAACCCCAACCCCTAATAGCCTAATTGATTGTTTTTCAAACCTTGTTATATCTTTTAGAAGTCTAACGGCATTTTGTGATATATCTGACGAAAGCATAGTTCCCGAACTAATGGCATACTGTCTTGTTATCGTTTTGTGGGAACTAAACTTCACCTTTATATACACCGTTTTAGCCTTTATATTTTTAGACCGCAGCTTTCTGCTAATTTCATCAGATGTGGAGTAAACCACACCTCTTAAATAATCTCCATCTATAATATCCTCTTTAAAGGTATACTCTCTACTTATGGATTGTGCCTTTTGAACTGTTTCTACAGCTCTATTGTCAATTCCTCTTGCTAAACTCCATAACTGCGTTCCCATTTTATTAAAGCGTTTAGTTAAAAAACTTTGAGAGCATTTTTGTAAGTCTGCCACCGTATAAATCCCCAATTTATTCAACTCAGATTTTAGCTTTGCACCAACTCCCCATATTTTGCCCACATCCATAGGCAATAGAAACTCATTAACCTTTTCTGGATGAAGGTAGGTAATACCATTAGGCTTCCTATATTCAGAACATAGCTTTGCTAAATATTTATTGGGAGCTATCCCCAATGAACATGTTAACTCTGTTTTTTTAAATATTTTATGTTGAATTTTTTTCGCTATATCAAGAGAACTTCCCCACAGTTTTTCACAGCCTTCAACATCTAAAAAAGCCTCATCGATAGACAGTGGCTCTACAGCTGGGGTAAAGCTATGAAGTATCTCCATAATAACCTTGCTTTCATCAGCATATTTATTTTTGTTAGGTGCTATAAAAACGCCTTCAGGACATAAGCGCTGCGCATGAACAGCAGACATAGCTGATCTTACTCCAAACTTTCTAGCTACGTAACATGCGGTGGAAACAACCGCCCTCGGATTTGCTTTGGGGTCATTAGCTATAATCACCGGCTTATATTTAAGTTGTGGTCTATCTCTTTTTTCCACAGCGGCAAAAAAAGAATCCATATCCATATGTATAATTGGGCATTCTATTTTAATCACCTCCCATGGGCTACTGGGCATCAGATTAATCTAACACCTTTTAGAGTGACAGTATAGTTAAGGTTATTATACCACTACTAAAACATCTTTTAAGCAATTTAGCAGCTGTCTACAATTAAATAAAAATAGTTGTTTATTATTCTAAAGTTTATCAAAGGGAAATTCTTTTAGCAAATTACCAAACTATGTAGTTTAAGCAAGTAAAATAAGGTAATATATATAGAGAGGAGTGATTCTATGAACACAAATGAAGAAATTGTTTTAGCAACTTTTTCAGACCTAAGCAATGAGGATCTTTACGAAATTATGAAACTTAGGGTAGATATATTTGTGGTAGAACAAAATTGCCCATACCCTGAACTTGACAATAATGACCAAAAAGCATGGCATTTGTACTTAAAAAAAGATGACAAAATAGTTAGCTATGCCCGCATCCTTTTTAAAGAAAGCAGCGCAGCTATAGGCAGAGTAGTAACCCACAAATCTTATCGTGGTTTAGGTCTTTCTCAAACAATACTAGCTAAAGCTATCGAAACTATAAAAACAAAGACAAAATACACAAAGATACATTTATCTGCCCAATTTTATATAGTTGACTTATATAAAAAGTTGGGCTTTAAAGTTGTATCGGAGCAATATCTAGAAGATAATATTCCTCATGTGGATATGGAGTTAAAAATCCCAAAGTCTTTCTAAACTTTGGGATTTTTACATGTATTTAACTCACTTAATTTTTGATTTCTCTTCTTTTCATAAATAAAAGAACCAATTGATAAATAATTAGAATAACAGTGATAAAAGCTGGACCTATTAAGTGTTGAACTAGGTTTCCAGGGGCCGCTTCAAAAATATTAGCTAATAATATACCTATTCCAAAAAATATAACACAGGCTGCTATATTAACATAGATAAAAAAACTTAAGAGTTTTCTATGCTTTTTCATGATAATCCAAACTGCTACTGTTACAATTATTATTAGCAACAAAACTTCTATAAAATAAGTCCAACTACCTAACCGACTAAGCTCCGTAAATGTTTCTTGACTTAACTGCTCCTTTTCCATCAGCTGGTTTCTTATACCATCTTTATATAGTTCCAGCCCAAAAAAACAACTGTTAAGAATTAAGAGTAAACTAACGAATATCCACCCAATTTTTTTATGTGTCACCCTATCACCTCCTGTTTATAACCTTTTTATTCATCCATAAGATATTTATGAAAATGATACATAGCTACAGATTTTTAAAAGAACCTCGTTTTATTGACCAAAAATTTGTTTAAGGTCAGTTGTTTTGACATGTATTTCTATCTATAAGCGATATTATATTATTTTATAAATTTTTACAAGGGCAAAACGAATAAAGTTATTTTCTGTACTTATCACCATAAAAATAAGAGCACCTAGCTATTTAAGCTAAGTGCTGTTATTGCTGCAGTAATTCTTTAACTCTTCCTACTACACCATCTTCAAGCATTACTTTAATTCCATGTGGGTGAGTATGGGACTTTGTCAGTATCTTTTGGACAATTCCCTCCGTCAATTTTCCAGATTTTTGATCTTGTTTTTGTACAACCTTCACTCTACTGCCTTTTTCTAAGTTTCCTCTAGTAATTAAGCTCATATCTTAACCTCTTTTCTAGTTTTAAAATCAATATACTTCTTAGAAATTTACATTTTAGCTAAGCGGCTACATTTTCACTACAACTTAAACTGGTTTTACTATTCTTGTTGTGGTGATCTTACCCTCTACCTTATTAAGATTCTTTATCTTTAACGTAGGATCATTTAGGCCACACTTCTTGATAATATCTTCAAAAACTTTAAATTCTTTTCTCATTATTACAACCTCTACCTTGTATCTCCTTCCACCGTTATTACCTCTAGCTAAGTAATTGTTCACGGTATAGCCTTCTTTTCTAAGTTTTTCAGCTACTTCTACCATTTTGTTTTTATTATTTAGAAATACATCTATTTCTAGTATTCCAAGGGCAAGCTTTTCTTCAATCTTACCTCCTATAAATACACCAAGTGTTTTCCCTAATGCATAAGCAACGGCAAAATGAATTCCGTCCGAATTGGCTACCTGCCCAACAACGGTGGCAAAAATCATCGCATCGGCAAAAACTAAAAAATATACCGGGTTCATAATCTTTTTAGCTAACAAAATGCTCTTTAAAGTCGCTAAAATATTGGTAGTCGCTGTAATTAAAAACAAAGAAACAAGCGCTAGCATTATATTTATTTCCATCATAAACACCTCCTTCATATATATTGTTGTTAGGTATTTGCAAAACTTTACACCCCTGCTATAACAGGTTTTTTTGATATAGAACCATTTTATTGACATGTCACCTCCGAACTACCTAGTGGGAATGCCAAATAATATGTTCTTTATAAAGGTTTAAAATCTGGTCATTTTGCAATTACCTATAGAAAGTTAAACTTTAGTTTTTTCCCATAAAAAAACTAACATAAAAAAATTATGTTAGCCAAGACAGTATCGAAATCATCAAGCAAAAATAAATAAAAACTTGAATGAAGACTATATATTTTTTAATAATTTTTATATGGGAAATTCAAAAACAAATCAAATCCAACTGATATTATAATTTATCCTCAAAATCTAAAATTAAGATATAATAGATTAACATACAAAATGAAAGCATCTTTAGATAATTAAGCTTTCTATAAAATTATTGCAAATATAATTTTAATACTTATGGCTAATATCTTTAACCCAAAATAGAATTATATCACATATTTTATACGATTACAAACCTTTATCTTATTTCATAAAACTTTCAGTCTTATGACGTTCAGTTTTCAACACTAATCATCTAATTACTGGTCAAAGTAGGAGAGATTATACAATTACTAAACAAGCATCCTTTCCAGACTTTTAATAGTAGACTGTTGGAATTGAAAGGCGTCTGTTTTCGCTGAAGCTTGATTATACGTTAACAAAAATTCTGTTGGCTTTAAAAATATTTCTATTAACTTTGCCCTCCCCAATTCTCTATCTATCATCTTACACATATGACAACCCAGATTTTTGTCCTTTGGTTCGCCTCCATCTGCGTTGAAGGTATACTGATTTAAAATATCTATCATTTCACTATAGCTTACTTTATTATCTATAATTGTCTTTAAATCCTGCTCTAGTTGTATTAACATTGCATCCTTTGATAAGTTTCTCTGATTTATTGCATTTTGATATTTTTTTGCAAAATCGTTTCCATATGATTCAATTAACAGTGGATACATATTGTGTCCCTGATTAAAAAAATATGTGGCTGCTCCCTCACTCATCAAAGCATCACTTAATTTCAATAAAGCACTTTGGTTATTTTTTCTAGAAAGCAATAATTCACGAATAGGATCTTTATCTAGCCAATATTTTAAGCCAAGATGATGATATTCATGAAGAATAATTCCTTCAATAAGGTCAAGATATTTTTCTTTAGAAGGCCATATCATTATATACATCAGCATGGTTTCAGCATCCACTATGCTTCCAGCATTTATACCATCAACGACAAAATGAATATCAGCATTTATTGGTGTATTTGATGGTAGAGTGGGCTTTAAAGCTTGTTGGAACTTATTGAAGTTATATGACTTAATTAAATCAATTTTCTTGTTTAGCAACTTTTTATTTTGAATCAATAGCATAAAATTACTATGCATTAGTTTTTGAGCCTGACTTTCACAATAGTAGTCTAATTGATTAAAACCCGAGTAAACTATTTCAATATATTCATTTTTTGTAATAGCACCATTATAAAACTCCATCATCTTTTGGAAACCAATGTTATCTGTTAAACCTTCAATAAATAGTTCACACTTTGCTTTATTTTTGTACTCTCCCATCTGAATAAACTTTTGAAACTTCTGAACCATAGAAAGCTCTACTCTTATTTGCATTTTATTCCTCCTTACATTACATTGTAAAGCCCCGCAACTTAACCTCTACTGCCACATTATAAAATTCCATAATAGTATTCCTCTGGGTCAGTTAATAACACCTTTTTTTAAATACTCTAAAAAAACACCTAGACAATACTTGGTTTGCTTTGTACACCATTGTTAATTTTTTGAATGTTATAATAATGTTACAGTTATCTAACTCTACTGTCAATGCAAATTTAGAATCTTAACAAATTTCTTATTAAACTTGCAGATAAAAGTGTAAACACAAATGATAAATTCTATTCCAATATCAAAAGATGCATGAGAATTTAGACCTAGAATAACTATAAAGTGGCTTTTTAAAAACAGTATACTGTTTTTAAAAAGCCACTTCTTTTGCTAGTCTAAATAAGCTTTCTTGTGTAATTCGTATAAGTTCTGTATCAAATATAAAGTTCCATTTAAGCCCACAAATGGGGCATATGGATAAATATTATGTTTATCTAAATTAGGATTAGAAATCTGAAACTTCAGCCTGCTTTTGCTAGGAAGAAGTAAAGTCGAACCATCAGCTAAAAGTAGATAAAATTCTTCTTCATTTAGACATTTTTCAATCTCTTGCTCGCTCAAGTTACTTCCACTTTTGAGGAATACATTCTTTTGCTTTTTTGCACATACTATGCTTTACAATTATTGATTTGACTTCCAGTCCTAACTCTTGTGCCAAATCTGCTAGACCTATCACTATATCATAATTACCAACTAAAATAGTATGTTTATTCTCCAACCTCCTAACCATAAAATTAAACTTCATAATATGACTTTAACGGTGCAACATGCAATAATTAAAGACTCACCATATTCAACGGTGAGTCTTTATATGATGCGCTAATTCCCTTTACTTTAAGCTTTATTAACCCTTTTTTGTCTCATCTCAATAATTTTAATAACCAAAAAGGCTAAATGGACAAGAAAAATCCCTACAACTGCAAAAGACATATATGGAACATATTCTAAGTGATGATGTATTCTATGTAACTCGGTGCGAACTTCCCAAAACCTAAATTCCTCTTGCAACTCAATCTGTCTTTCAAGCACATCAGCACTTGACGCTTCCGCAATTTCAGTAGGAAAAACTAAAAACACTATTGTTAAAACCAACACTATACCTAGAACACTAATATTTTTTTTGCTTAAAAAATTTTGTTTTATTGTTTCCATTTGAAAACCTCCTAATATTCTTATTATAATTTTTCAAAACTATAAACTATTGCTTTACTGCCCTCCCTCCTCTAATCTGTTATACATATAATAACTTTTTGATGCAACAAGTATTGGCTTATGAAAATAACATAACTTTTAACTACGTTTTGAAACATGGCTAAAATAACAGCTGTAAATAAATTCCTTTAATGCCTGTTAAATTTACTTGAGTGCATCGGCGGTAGTGAATGAGAATTATTCTCAGGACACTTCAAAAAACTAACGTTGAGAATTGTTCTCACCGTTAGTTTTAACAATACACTTTTCCTCTCAAATAGTCAAGTGTTTTTTAATCCCTATAAATCTTTTCTAAAAAAATGCATTGATAATAGTTTTCATTTACAATGTTGTTATAATATTAATAGCATAAATAAAAGGGAGGTATATTAAAATGCAAAGACATTTTAATTTTAGGGTTAAAGTGCAGGGTTTGTTTCCTGTTGTTATAACTTTGATTGTTATTTTTAATATAAAAAACGTTATGATTACTATTAGTTGGGCTCAACATAACTTTTCTAGTTTAAAAAATTTTGCCATTAAACCCCTTTTGGGCGGCTACAATATTTTTTATTGTTAGATTTATCTTTGCTGTACTTAACCCCCCACAAAAAATAGCGACACAAAACAAAACTGGCAGGCAATCTAATGATTACCTGCCAGTTTTAGTTGTAATTAAAATAGCAAACCACCAACTCTAGCTACAATCCCTCCTACTAAAAAGGCTAAGGAACTAGTTAGTACTAAAATAAATAATGCCATTTTAATGTTAAACTCTCTAGCCAAAGTAGCAAGTATTGCTACACAAGGAACATAAAGCAACCCAACAATAGCACCAGTAAAAAGCTGCAAGGTAGTTAAGTCCATCTCAATAAGAGGAATAACGGTAAGTTCACGCCTAAATATTCCTAAAATCAAAGGAACAGAAGCTTCAGCAGGCAATCTTAACCAGCTTACCACTAAAGGACTTAAAGCTTCACCAATCCATTCCATTATTCCACTTTCATATAAAAAAGCTGCAACGCCTATGATAGCCATCATAGGAAGAACGCCTTCTTTTAAATAATTCTTAACCTTCGACCAAACCTTTTTTAATATAACTTCTCCCTTTGGAAAAAGCAACTCTGGTACTTCCATTATAGTGTAGGGTCGGCTTCCTGGTAATATCTTATCTATAGTAAACCCAGCTAAAAAAACCACTGCAAAAGAGAATAAAAATACTAATAGCAATGCTAAAATAGATCTTTCCGCCATAAGCGCTATAAAAGCTCCCGATTGAGCTACGCAAGGTATTCCTAAAGCAACCATTGTAGAAACTGTAATTCTTTCTTTTCTAGAGTTCAAAGATCTAGTTGCCATAATTGCTGGTATTCCACATCCATATCCTAAAAGCAATGGAACAATACTAGAACCAGGTAAACCTAGCTTACTTAATAGACCATCTAACAGCACACCTAACCTAGGAAGATATCCGCTGTCCTCCATTATACTTAAAGCAAAATAAAAAGAAAGAACATAAGGCAACACAAGAGTAAGAGGCCACTCCAGGCCCTTTACCAGAACTCCATATTCTCCTATTAAAACGTTAAGAATAAGTCCTTCAGGAACTATTAGCTCCACCACCGATGATATCGCAGGGATTATATATCCTCTAAAAAGAGGTAACAATAAGTATTTTCGAAGACCCATACCAACTCCAACAACAACACCAAAGACCGCCGCCAAAATTAATATAGCAAGGGGAATTCCTGGCCATGGTTTTACCAAAGCTGCACCCCATATTTGACTTCTTGTCTTTTTTATAACTTCAGGCTTAGTTTTAACTTGTTTAGTAATTTTTTCAGCCTTTTCCCACAATTCATTTTTGACCTTACCGTCATCAAGTTTTTTAGCTGTTTCATTCTCTCTTGTAGCCCCGGTTGATAAAACACCTTTTAACAACTCTTTTAATACATCTACACCTTTTTTCTCAACAGCGACTGTTGGAATCACAGAAACTCCTAAAAGTTTAGAAAGATACTGGACATCAATCTTTTCCCCACGTTCCTCAATAATATCCATCCTGTTAAGGACAGCAATGGTAGGTATGTTATACTCCATTACTTGAAATAAAAGATATAGACTGCTTTCAAGGTTATGGGCATCTAGTACACAAATAACGGCATCAGGGCTTTTAGCCAAATTTACAGATTGAAGGCCGCCATCTTCATGGCAGTTTTTTGTTTTGGAACGATTTGTTCTACCTTGCAACATTTCTACTGCCACCTGTTCAGCTTCATTTGTCGCTTCCAGTGTATATGTGCCTGGAACATCAATCAAATTTGCTTTCAAATCACCTAGGGTAACTTCTCCAGCAGTAAACTCAACAGTAGTCCCAACATAGTTTGCAGCACTTATGTTTAATCCCGTAAGATTGTTAAACATTACACTTTTTCCTATGTTAGGCTGCCCTATCATAAGAATATTTGGTTTTTCTTGATTTTTCACCATTTCAACCACCTTCTCTCACTTTCCGTTTTTATCTTTCGTTTTATTTATATAGTAAATAGCTGGAATTGCAGATATCAATAAAGGAATCCAAAAAGTAATTACACGAGTCATTATAGCTATAGAAAATGCTTCATGGGGAGCTAAACCCTCATACGCCAAAACTAGAGCTAAGGTTCCTTCAAAAGTAGCTAATCCTCCTGGTAGCAGTGGAATCATGCTAACTAAGTATGCACTAAAGGTAGCTATTATAACAATAACAGGATTAAGTTGAAAACCTAGTATCCTAGCTACTAAATAAACCTTAACCGGATAAAAACTCCAGACCACAAACGCGATTGCAAACAATAAAACCCGTTTTCGGAAGTCAGTAACAACTGTTTTTGATTTTAACGAAGTTTCCTCTAAAAAAAATTGCACTTTTATAACTTTATTTTTAATCTTTTTAAAAACAGGGCTTTTATTTTGCTCAAATTTGTAAAAAAGCCGCTCTAAAAATGAACCTTTAAAATTAAAAATAACAAAAAACAAACAAAAAAATAATACCAAACCCAAAAAAGCTAATAATATAAACAATGGTAGATCAAAACTTAAAAATGCAATAAAAAGTGTTAAAAAGCTAATAATTAAAAAAGGAAACAGAGAAATAAATTTACTTACCAATGTTATTGCAGTAATTTCTGTATATTTAAGAGCTGTTTCTTTTTGCATTAGATATACTTTCAAAGCCTCTCCACCAACTTTTACTGACGGAGTAACACTTTCCACAAAAGAGCCTGCTAAATTTATTCCAAAAACATTACTTAAGGAAACCTTACTAGATTTCTGTCGTAACAGATAATACCAAATAAAACTTGTTAAAAACAAAGTACATAACTGTAACGCTGTCATTAGAAGAAGTTGATTAAAACTCATTCTGCCAATTACATCTAAAACCTCATCGTAACCTAAGACTACAGTTAACACAAGAAAAAAAAGTATCGCCACTAATAATAGAAATGATTTTTTCAAACTCTTTTACCTCCACACTTTTAAAAGCAAGCGATTAGCTGATATGATAAAGATATGATTCCTTAAAAGTCTTCATCTTTTGACTTATTTTACCGTCAGGTACATATTTGTCAGGCAAACTTCCGTATTCATTTTCATAACCAACAGCAGGTTGACGGAAAACAACCCTTGCTCCTGGACTTTTTGTCAACTTAAGGTTCTCCAGCATTGTCGCTTTTTCTTTTACATGTAACGCAATAATAGCTACAGTGAAATCCGGAAGATTTTCTACAATCCCATCACCTAAAGCTATCTCTATGTTTTTTTGCAACTTATATTTTGATAAACACTTTTTAGCTTTTTCAACAGCCTCTTTGTCCTTATCCAAAGCAATAACTTTGGCACCTGTCATTTGGACTATATGCAATGCAGTAAACGGAATAGCCCCACAACCAATGTTTAGCACTACATCATTCGAGGTTATATTAGCTAACTTAATCTCATTACGCATAACATTTTTATAGATACTATGATATAAATAAAAAGCGGGATAAAATTCACAACACATTTTTTCAACTGAAGTAAAAATTCTCTTCATTGTCTAGCCTCCGATATGTGCTTTTTAAGGAATAAATACATCAAAGCAAGCATCAAATTTAAACTATGCTTGCTTTGAATAAAATCGACGCCATATTCATTTAAATGGTAACAATTATCAATTAAATCTAAATAAAAAAATCAAACATTTAATTATCAATTGAATCTACGATAATTTTTTCTGCAACATCAGCGCCTATTGCTATGTTCCTACCATCAACAGAACAAAGTAAAGGTCCATTGAATAACTCCCTAGCCACAACTTCAACTGTTTTTTTTGCTCTAAACCCTAAGGAGGCTAAAAAAGAGTTAGCTGGAACATCTACTATTACACCCTGTTCGCCGGGATTTAATTGTTCTAAAGATTTATTTTGCAAAACGGTTTCAACCATCTTGTCTTTATACAATCTGTTAGCATCAACAGCCATATCCAAACACTCCCTTTCAAAATTTATGTATTTGAGAATGACTTTCACTTCACTTACAATTATATTGCAGTTAAAAAAATTTGTCAATGGTTTCATATAAAATAGAAGAAGTTTTAAATACCCACTGGAAATAGTCAGTGCGCTACCGCTAATTGCAATTTTTCCCAAATCTCAATAAAAAGCTTCTTATATCTTTTCCAATTTCTTCACAAAAATCATCCAGATTCTTACTTTTTAGGATTTCCCTCAAAGTATCCAACCCAGTTCACCTCTTTTTTTAATACAATTTATTTCATCGTATCAGAAAAAAGATTATTAAGATAGTATTATGTAAAAGATAATTTGAATACAGTAGTCTTGAAACAAAAACAAGGCATTTAGCACGCTCTTTGCTAAATGCCTTTTATATTTATATTGTTAAAGATAAAATTTAACAAAAGTAATAACTGTCATATTCTGAATAAGTATAATGGCTCTATTCCAAGCTTTTTACCCTGACGAAGATACATTAATGTTGTTAACTGTTGATTTAGGTAGGTATTTTCCACTAAGGTAATAAAAACATAAGGTTACCGCCACTAGTATCACCGAAAGGAATAACCAGCTAACGGAGTAATTCCCATTTATATCTGCAATAAGCCCAAAAAGCGGTGGCCCAATAATAACTCCTACCCTTATAAAAACCAGAGAAATTCCCGTAGCAGTACCCATCAGTTTATCTGAGACAATATCCCCTACTGCTGTAAAGAAAAGACCTGGGATTCCCATGCTGGTGGCCCCAAAGAAAAATACTAAAGTATAGACTCCCAATCCAGTAATATACCCTGCGGGGACCAAAGAACCCATCATCAATGTACAAAGAGCCGATAACAATCCTATTATCAAAAACCCCTTCCTTCTGTTGCCATTGAGAATAGTATCATTGATATAACCCCAGCTGGGTTTGCCAAAAATCCCTCCCATCTGAAAAATGGCCAGAGCAATACCGGCAAGGCCAGGAGTAAAACCTATATCTTGATCCAAAAAAATGACCAGGTGGGTGGTGGTAGTGGCCAAAGTAAATCCAAAAAGAAAACCCATCATTGCCACACACAGTAACCCCTTATTCTTAAGAAGTAACTTCATATCCTCTTTAAAATTCACTTCAGCCTTAGATTTAACATCTACCTTGGGTGGATTATAAAGGACTATCAACATCAAACTAAAACCGACGGCAACAATACCAGCAATTAAAATAGCTGTCTGCCAACCATAGAGCTGCCCCAGAATAGGTAGTAGGCTTGCTCCTAAGACACCGCCAATACCGCTACCAGCCTGGGAAATGCCTAGGGCGCTGGCCCGTCTTTGAGGAGGGGCAATTTCCATTACCCCTTTATTTACCGCAGGTGTTATGATGCTAAAGCCAATACCGGTGAAAAAGGCCAAAATCAAAAGAATCAGCAAACTTGGGGCAAAAGAATGCAACACCATCAATGAGCCGACAATAAATGTTCCTATTACTAGGCTCTTTTTAGAGCCTAGGGAATCCACAACCCGTCCGCTAAATACAGCTATAACAGTGGCACTTAAAAAGAAAAAGGTAGAATAAAGCCCGGCTTGAGCGCTGGTAATTCCTAAATCTGCCCGCACCAAAGTCAGTATAGCTTTAAACCCCTGAGTGCTCAAGCTAACAGCTATATAAGCCATGGAGATAATTAATAATTTAGTGTAATTTAATTTTCCTGCTGCTTTAGATTTCACTGTAATCCCCCTGACAATGAAAAGAAGCACCAAAAATAGTGCCGTCTATTATTATTTAGACTTACTAAATATATTCGCTGAAAGTCGTAAAAGTCCTTCCTAGCCCCTTAGAATTCTATGACTAACTTTGTTATAACTTCCGAAAGTGTAAAAGTTAAATATAAAGTTAGGCTTTTAAATTAAACACAAAAAAAAAGGCATTCTGCAAGCTATGTGCTAAATGCCTTTAATATTCATATATGGTGCCGAAGGTGGGACTCGAACCCACACGAGCATAAGCCCACTTGATTTTGAGTCAAGCGCGTCTGCCAGTTCCGCCACTTCGGCTTGTTTCATAAGTTTAATCTTACCATACATTTATGAGTATTGTCAATACCCTACCATCATCACTCTTTTGAGCTATATGCCTGCTCCAATACATTTTCTATTTCATGTTTATCGGGAATTACAGGACAACTTAATAGCCCGTCATCTTTTGCAATTATGCCTGCAATATGTGACAGTTCTTCCCTTTTCACTCCGAGTTGGGATAAGGTTAGGGTAGGAGATATACTATCAACCATTTGTTTTAGTTTATCTATCCCTTCTTTTGCTAAAGTCTCTTTTTCCGGGAAATAGTTCTGTTGTTGCTGTTGCATAAATATCTTATTTGCTATTTTAGAAAACTTTTCCAGTCTTGAAGGAACGGTAAGATGTAGATAGGGATACATCACACACCCACATATTTCACCGTAGTCTACCTGATATTTACCATAAAAGGCATTGGCTGTGGCTGAAACCATTCCTAGCATGCTATTGTTTACGCTATAAGATGCTAGTATTCCTGCTACCTGAATTTTTTCAAAAGCTTCCTCATTTGATGAGTCGGAATGTAAGTTATAAATCCCTGAAATAAGAAGTTCTAAAGCTGACATGGTAATAGCATCACTATATAAACTTGATAAAGTTGAAACATACCCTTCTACTATAGTAGAAAGTGTTAGGTTGATACCAGAAGCCATCTCTCTCGGTGTTAGCAACACTGGAATTTTACTATCAACAATAGAAACATGAGGAAAGAACGCATCCCCTGATAATGTTCTAGTCTTTTGTTTGTCAGTATCTTTTATAAAAGCAAAAGGAGTGTTGCTGAAAGTAGTAGCTAAAGTTGTGGTAGCAGTCACTAAGTTTAGCCTTGGTCCCTCAGCAAAAGTATATGAACCCCAATCAAACTTATCCATATTTTTAGCCTTATAAGCTACTACTTTAGCAGTGTCAATAACATCTCCACTTCCAAAAGCTACAATGGTATCGATATTATTTTCTACGGCTAGTTTTGCTGCTTCATTTACTTTATTAACACTTGTTTCTTTATCGATTTCGCTATAGTGCAAATATTTTTTATCATGGGGTAAAAAATCATTTAGTTTTTGCAGGTAATTTTCTTTTTTGTCTGTTATTATGAGGACTTTCTCTGCTTTTAACTGATTTAATTGCTCAGGCAAAAACTTCAAAACTGATTCTCCAGCTATCACAGTTGTAGGATTTTTTGTTTTAAACCACCTATTCATAAAATGTCCTCTCCTTCTTTGGTAACAGTTTTCTTGGCCTGCACAAAACCTACTATTTTTTGTTTACCACAGAAATAGCAGACATGTTGTAATCAATATGTTCTTTCATTCTATTTTCTACTTGCTCAAAGGTTATTCCTTCAATAATTTCATTTTTATCGAAAAAACTCCCTCCCCTAAAATGCTCACTCATGAACCCGAGAACTACATTTTCTAAAGAGTTAAGCTCCATTAATGTTATCCCTTGTATCTTCTTTTTGTTTATTATAAAGTCTTCTTCGTTAAGACCTTGTTCTAATGCTTTTGTAAATTCATTTTTTAAATGTTCGTAAGTTTTGTTAGGATCTTCAGTTTCACATGAGAAAATTGTATGTCCATATCCAGTTTCCGTTGTATATTCTATGTTAAAAGAATCATCAATTATTCTTTTTTCATACAAATCATTGTATAGCTTAGAACTTTTTCCTACTAAAGTTTCTAACCCTAGCAAGGTAGTAATTTCTTTTTCAAACAACTCTTTTCCTGATTCCTCAACCTTTTTATCCTTGAACCCAAAGTTTAGTGAGTTCCGGGAAATTTCCATATCAATACTTATCTCTTTTTCCTTTGGTATAAAAGTATCTTGTAAAAAGTTCCTATTATATTCTGGAACATCCTTGAACTTTTTAGGCTTTTGATTTTGCCCTACAAAGTCATACAATTCTTCTATTTTTAAGTCTCCTATAACAAATAACGCCATGTTAAGAGGATTATAATATTGCTCATAACATTTATTAAGCATGTCTACGTCAACTTGGTATATATCTTCTTTGGTGCCAGCGATATCTTGGTTAATAGGGTGTTTAGGGTATAACCCGTTTAATAAGTTTAAATACCCTACCCAATTGGCATCATCTCGATACATTTCTATTTCTTGGGCAATAATCCCCTGTTCTTTTTTAACATTTTCTTCGGTGAAATATGGGGTTTGTACAAAATCTAATAACAGTTTAAGACCTTTGTAAAAATTAGAAGTACAAGAAAAGTAGTAGCTTGTATTATTATGAGTTGTAAAAGCGTTTACAGATATACCTAATTTTGAAAATTCATCCTCAACATTACCATTTGGATTTTCAAACAACTTATGCTCTAAGAAATGTGCAATGCCGGGCTTTAGTTCCATGAAATCTGTTTTAAAGTCTATTCCACCAAAGTTAGAGGCAAGTACAGCAAAGGATTTTTTGTAGTTTGGTCGTGGAATATAAAACACTTGGAGTCCGTTAGGCATTGTAAAAGAAAAGTAGCTTTCGTCAATTTTTCTATATTCATATGAGTTGAGCATTAGTTAATCCTCCTTAGGTCGCAAAAAGAATATTGTGTCCATCTCGATAGTGTTTGCTGCATTTACTATGTCCTCTTTGCTTACTGATTTTAACTCTCTTAAAAGTTCTTCTACTGTCCACTTTCTCCCTACTAACCCACCATCTACTTGAAGTCCTATTTGGCCACCTACTTCATCTATGGTCTCTGATAGGCTATTCTCTAATCCTGCCAGAGTATATTCAATCTCCTTATCTGAGATATTGCCCATTTTTATTTCTTCGACTTGTTTTTTTATTATTTCAACGGTCTCATTGTATGTCTGTTTATCGATGCCAGCAAAAACGAATATCATCCCTTTTAAAGTTTCGATATTTGATCCCGCATAATATGCCAGAGAAGCTTTTTCCCTAACGTTTTGGAAAAGCTTTGAATGAGTAAATCCACCTAGTATACCGTTGTACATCAACAACGCAGGATACCGATCGTGATTCATGGTTATCGGTGTTTTCATCACCATGACCAAACGCCCCTGCTTTATGTCCATTTCCTCTATAATTTCATTAAATGAGTTAGCTTTGCTGTTTATCGGCTTTTTAACTGTATCTGTTTTTTCTCTTTCTATCTTGAATGTATCCAGGAACTTATCCTTTAAAGACTTTTCGTCAAAATTTCCTACTACATAAAAGTCAATAGGGTTGTTATTGATAATTCTGTTATAGTGTTCATAAAGATTGTTTTCATTTATTTTCTCTAAGTCATCATAGCTACCATATTTTGATGTTCTATAAGGTTCTTCTGGGCAGGAATGTTCTATAGCTTTGATAAAAGCATATTTTTGTTTATCGTTAACTGTAGAAGATATTCTATTTTTTAAGTTTTGTTTTTCAATCTCTACATAAGTTTTGTTAAATTTATTATCTTTGATAGCGGGATTAAAAATAATATCTTTAAATATATTTAAGGATTTTTGAACGTATGAGTCATCTTCTAAGAACCTAGGGCTGACCATTTCCATCCTAAAGTCCATAAGAAGTGTCTCTCCTCTTTTGGTTACACCAGCACCCATACGAGTGCCATATAGCTTTGCTAATTCTTGGGAGAGTTCTCTGGGGGTTGGGTACATATCAGTCCCCTTTTTCATTATTTCTGGCAAAAGTGCAGTTTTTGAAGTTTCATCATCTAAGTTTGTATACAAAAACATTCTAATAGATACAGTCTTATACTTATCCGTTGGGTAAAGATACAGATTTATTCCAGGTGCTAGTTCAGTCTTTTTAAATTTGTTATTCACAAAAAGTTAGTCCTCCTTTTGGGCAATTTGCTTTGCAATATTGGCAGCAAGCCTTGCATTGTTTTTTACCAAAGCTATATTGGATTTTAAACTATCTCCGCCAGTTATCTCTTTTATTTTCGACAGTAAAAAAGGAGTTACATCTTTTCCTTTTATGCCATTATCGTTACATTCTTTTAAGGCATCATCTATAGCTTTTCCAATTATCTCTTCTTTAATATCATATTCTGTAGGAATTGGGTTTGCAATCACAGCTCCTCCTTTTAAATCCATTTGCCATTTTGTTTGTAGCATATTTGCTATTTCTTCTGCTGAGTCTGCTTTTAAATGAGATGTAAAGCCACTTTTTGAGCAAAAAAAAGCCGGAAATTCTGATGATTTATATGTAATTATAGGTACTCCTAAGGTTTCAAGATACTCTAAAGTTCTTCCAATATCTAGTATGGACTTTACTCCAGCACACACTACACCTACATTAGATTTACTTAATTCCGTCAAGTCTGCTGATATATCCAGTGTGTTTTCGCCATCTCTATGAACACCGCCTATCCCGCCAGTAGCAAATATCTTAACACCAGCCATTTGGGCACCAATCATTGTTCCAGAAACTGTTGTAGCTCCTAGTTCTTTTTGAGAAATAGTGTAAGCGATATCCCGCCTACTCACTTTTCGTACATTTTTACTTTCAGCCATTCTTTGTATTTCATCTTTACTTAATCCCACTTTAACCTTTCCATCCATTATTGCTATAGTTGCAGGTATTGAACCATTTTCCCTTATAACTTGTTCAACCTCCAGAGCTGTTTCTAAGTTTTGAGGGTATGGCATTCCGTGAGATATTATTGTAGATTCTAATGCTACTACCCCTTTTTTAGATGCTAAAGCTTCTTTAACTTCAGTAGATATTTCTATATAATTCATTTTGTTAAATCCTCCTTGAGTTCTTTTTTTAGTTTTTCCCAACTTAATTTTGGTGATACTGTATCTTTGCATTGCAATGTTAAAGCAGCGCAAATGGAAGCAATTTTTGCACACTGCTGTAAAGGGATGCCTTTATAATAAGCCGCCAAAAATCCACCTACTAAACTATCTCCTCCTCCAGTTACGTCAACTATCTCATCAGCCATTGATGGAATCATTTCTGCAGAATCATCGCTATATAAAAATAGGCCTTTCTCTCCTAACTTTAACAGCACAATTCTCACACCCTGACTCAAAAGCATATCTCCAGCACGTTTATAATCTTCAAAACTGTTTAATTGCATCTGACATATTTCTTCTAACTCTTCTTTATTAGGAGTAATTATATCTATGTAGCTTAAAATATCTTTAACTTTTCTAGCTTTTTCTACAGAGACAGGCTCAACTACCAAAGTACAGTTAAGCTCATTTGCCTGATGTGCTATATACTCAATTGTATCCTTTCTTAAATTTGTGTCACATACTATTATGCCAGCATTTTTAAGAAGTGATAGGTTTGACTCAATATATTGAGTGTCTATAACATCAATGATATTCATATCCGCTAACCCTACTTGTAGATCATTTTTATCATTTAAAAACGCCATATATGTCCCTGAATTATGCTTGCCGGTCTGTAATATTTGTGACATATCAACTCCAGCTTCTTTACTGTATTCTATAATAGCCCTACCATGCTTGTCTCTACCTACCGCTGAAAGTAAGCTTGTGGGTACATTCAATCTTGCTAAGTTTTCTGCTATATTTCTACCCACTCCACCAACTGAAGTAACTATTTTGCCCACGTTTGACGTAAGCATTTCAACTTTATCTGATACCACAATACCTTTTATATCATAGTTCGCCCCACCAATTACTACTACTTTTTTTTGCTGGTTAAATACATAGCCACGCCCTAAAATAAACCCCTTTTTAATTAAATTGGAAATATGAACTGCAGCTGCTGATCTTGTTAACTCTAATCGGTTAGCTAGTTCTTCCTGACTAATCATTGGTTCGTTATGTAAGATTTTAAGAATTTCCTCTTCTCTAGCTGTTAGCCTTGGCATAACACAAACTCCTTTACTATTGTTTAGTAAAACTTAATATATGCTTATATGATAAGTTTATATTATTGTATTTAATTCGTCAAGAAATTGAAAACAAAAAACCTTCCGCATCAGAGGGGGGGGGAGATGGCGGAAGGTTTTTTAATAATAAAAAGATTTTTAGCATATTAGTTTGTTTTGTTTTTTTCTATGATAAATAGTAGATTAGTTATTTTTTCTTTCTTTAGTATAATTTATCATATTGTTGTAGTCAAAAGGAATATAAGCCTATTTAAGCTGTTTAAAGCGTGTTTAATTCTTTTTTTGTCATTTTTTGTCGATTATCGTCCTTTTCCACCATCATTGATATGACAACTCTTTTAAAGGTAAGGTAAAGACAATTTTACAGGTTTAGCATAACTCCTATTGACTACTTGCATCTTCCTCTTCCAAAGGATTAAACTCAAGTTTTATTCCATCACCTATGATTTTTTGTATATCTGACATCGTTTGACCAATACGTTGCTCTAACATCAAAAATGTTTCTATGTCTTTGTTTAAGCTGATGGTTTCAAATAACTTTTGAATTTGTTCCATCTGTTCTTGTGAAGGTTCTTTTCCCTGCATCTGTAACTTTTGCAATTCAAAATTCTTTTTTCTAAAATCTTTAAGCATTTTTACACTGCTAGAATCAGATTTAATCTTTTCAGAAACTTCTTTGTACTGCTGATAATCGTCACTTTCTTTAAAAGCCTTAACTAGTTTATGAGCATAATCATATACATTCATATTTCTCTCATCTCCCTTTTAAAATTTAGAAAAACAAACCATTAACAATGATTACCAATAAAACTACTGGCATTATCCATTTTATCAAAAATGCCCAAGGAGTTGCCAGTAAAAATTTGTCACCAGATTTCTCAATCTCTGAAATAGCGTTACTTGTCTTCCACACCCATCCTATAACGATAGCGGTGAATAGTCCCCCTAAGGTCAACAGAACGTTAGATGCAAAATAATCCATAAAGTCTAAAAACGGCATGCCAAAAATTAAATTGTCACTCATTACACCCATAGACAAAGATGATGGAATTCCTAGTATAAATATTGCTAACCCTGCCAAAAGAGAAGCTTTTTTTCTATCCCACTTTAGTTCATCGATAAAGTATGCTACTACTACCTCTAAAAGTGATATAGCGGAAGTCACTGCGGCGATAGTTAGCAATACAAAAAACAGAAGACCAAAAAAAGTTCCTGCTGGCATTGCACCAAATACAGCGGGCAATGTAATAAAAATTAACGGTGGACCTGAGCCTGGCTCTAATCCAAAAGCAAACACAGCTGGTATTATTATAAAACCTGCCAACACAGCTATAAATATATCAAATATTGCTATATATACAGCACTTCCTGGAATGTTTTCTTTTTTAGGTAAATAGCTACCATAAGTTAATATAGCTCCCATACCCAAACTAAAGCTGAAAAAGGCTTGGCCTAAAGCGCTCAGTATTATATGTCTATCTATCGCCGCAAAGTTTGGGCGCAAATACCAAGATACACCTTCCATTGCTCCATCTAAAGTGACGCTCCTTATTGCTAATAGCACAAGAAGAACTAATAAAATAGGCATCAACAGTTTGCTTGCTTTTTCTATTCCTTTATCTATACCCAATATCACAATACCAATTGTCATAGACATAAAAATACCATGCCAAAATATAGGAACAATTGGGTTTGATGTTAACTCGTTAAACACATTTCCAACTTCTTCTGCCCCTAAGTTTGCAAGTTCACCTGTTAAAAACTTAAATATATAAGCCACACCCCATCCTGCTATTACAGAATAGAAAGACAGTATAATAAACCCTGCAGCTACTCCTAAAGCTCCTATAATTCCCCAGTTATCGCCTGCAACTTTCTTAAAGGACCCTACTATGTTGGTCTGACCTCTTCTACCTATTGTTAACTCGGCAATCATTAAAGGTATTCCAACCAAAAATGTAATAATTAGGTACACCAGTAAAAAAGCTCCGCCACCACTTTGTCCTACCACAGTGGGGAATCTCCATATATTCCCAAGTCCTATTGCGCTACCAGCAGCAGCCAAAATAAATCCTATACGACTACCCCATTGTTCACGATCTTTGTTAGCCAATATATTCACCTCTTGTTATATTATTCTTAATTTATCTTCACCAACAAGAGGAATTTTTATTCACGTAGGAGCTTAATGACTTACTTTAGCCATCTTAGCTGCTTTCTGGGAAATAACGTCCTGATTATATCTAGGTTTCAACACTTTTGCATTTTATAATCCAGCTTATAATTTCCAACTGCCCAGGTGCTACCATCATCATTACCATTATCTATTATATTATGACTTGAATGCAATTTTGTTTCTTTAATATACTGAGCCACTTCATTTGTAAAATAAATTTCCAACTTCATAATATTTTGTTCCCTGTTCTATTTCCCAAGCACTTTTTAATTAATTCTCCACTGAAAAATCTAGTGGATGTATAACATTTTACTTTGTAACATAGTCTAACTTTTTTATAATTAACTGTTTTACCTTTTGAGGCTCTAATTTACCTTTTGACTTTTTAATAGCCTGTCCTACTAAAAAATCTAAAGCTCTATCTTTGCCCTGTTTAAAATCCTCTATAGATTTTGGATATTGTGCTAACACTTGGTCTATTGTTAGCTCCATTTTAGTTTGGTCGTTTTCTAAATTTAAATTAAGTTCATTTACTATTTGCTCCGGCTGTTTGTCGTGATACCACATCAGTCTGAAAACCTTTTTAGCTCCTTGGTGAGATATCTTTCCCAATTTTAATAGATCTAGCAGCAATGCTAATCTTTTAGGTGTTACATGCTCCCGTATTTTACTTTTATCCTTTGCGTACCTAAACACCTCGCTTTTTATCCAATTGGTAACTAAGTTTAAATCATCACAGTACACAATAGTTTCGTTCCAAAAATCGTACACTTCTTTATTAGAAGTTATTAGCGAAGCATCCCCTTTTGGAAGCCCCATTTTCATAAGTTTTTCTTTGTTCTCTTCAGGAAGTCGACCTATTTTGCTTTTAGCATGCTGGATAAAGCTTTTGCTCAATTGAACCGGTAAAACATCTGGTTCAGGAAAATAGTTATATCCCCTCGCCGATTCCTTATTTCTTAAAATTTGACATTTATTATTTGCTTCATCCCATCTAAGTGTTTGTTGTTTGACCGTCTCTCTTTTTTCCATTAATTCTCGCTGCCTAGTCTTTTCATAATCTATAGCTTTGCCTAGTGCTTTTATCGAGTTTAAGTTTTTTATCTCAGTTTTTGTGCCTAAACTACCTGATTTATGTGGTTTTATAGAAATATTAACATCAAATCTTAAGCTACCCTCTTCCAATTTGCAGTCAGAAATTTCTAGATGTTGCAAAGTTGTTTTTACTTTTTTAACAAATTCCATGGCTTCTTGTTCATCAGAAATATCTGGATAAGAGACAATTTCAATAAGCCCTATCCCAGCTCTATTAAAATCTAAAAGCCTGTACCCCTGTTTTACTACTTGTTTTGCTGCATCTTCTTCGATATGTATCTGTCGAATACCAATAACTTTTTTTTTACCGCCAATTTCTAATTCTACATAACCATTAGATGCTAATGGCTCATAATATTGTGTTATTTGGTAACCCTTAGGTAAATCAGGAGAAAAATAACTTTTTCTGTCAAAGTTACTTTGTTGCTCTATACTACAATTTAAAGCTAGTGCAGCTTTTAGGGCAAGATCTAAAGCTTTTTTATTTAGCATTGGAAGTGAGCCAACAAAACCTAAGCAAATTGGGCAAACCTGTGTGTTAGGTGGCGCTCCAAACTGAGTTGGGCAACTGCAAAATACTTTAGATTCAGTTTTTAATTCTGCATGAATCTCTACTCCAATAACGGTTTCAAAATACTCCATATTACTTCCCCTTTGTAGATGCTATTTCCTTTATTCTCCATAAGTCCCCCACTTCTGGAATTTCTATTGTTATTTGCCAACCAAGGTTTCTAAATCTAATATGAGAAGATGGCGCAGCACTAGTTCTAGTCCCCCACATAAGAGCATTATCACCATCAAAAACAATAGAATCAGTATCTAAATGTGATTGATTATCTAGCCAATAATAAAAATTTCGTGGGTTATTAGGGATAGCAGAAGCCTTTTGAGGTACAAAAGTTAAAAAAGAAAATAACATAAATACTAAAATTATATAGGATAATATTTTCTGTATATTTTTTTTCACAAACAAACCTCCTTTATTAGTGAATATTAAATGCTAACAAGTAAATTTTATTAACTCCATTTTTTGAATAAACCTTAACTCTATTAAAATCTGTATTACTAGAATAATATACTGATCTAAGAAGTTCGTCAGGATTATTACTTGTAGTTTCGCCTATGCGTACTTGAAGATATGATGGAGGAATGATATACTCTCTTTTACTGTTTTGATAGGTCTCTTCTTCCCATTCATACATTGATAGTTTATTTGTTACATCAGTTGTGCTATATATATCTTGTGTGAATTTTTCAAAAATGTTATCAAAATATGGTAATTGTTCGCCATCATTATCTGTATAAATATCAAAATTAATTCTTCTATTTTTTTGCTCTTGTCTAACTGCATTAGTCAATTCAGCATTATATTCAAAATTAGCATCATTAGAATCATCATTAGAACCACTTGATGAACTACTACCTGAACTACTGGAATCATTAGAACTACTGGAATCATCAGAACTACTTGATGAACTACTACCTGAACTACTGGAATCATCAGAACTGCTTGATGAACTACTACCTGAACTACTGGAATCATCAGAACTGCTTGATGAACTACTACCTGAACTACTGGAATCATTAGAACTACTGGAATCATTAGAACTACTTGATGAACTACTACCTGAACTACTGGAATCATCAGAACTGCTTGATGAACTACTACCTGAACTACTGGAATCATCAGAACTGCTTGATGAACTACTACCTGAACTACTGGAATCATCAGAACTGCTTGATGAACTACTACCTGAACTACTGGAATCATCAGAACTACTTGATGAACTACTACCTGAACTACTGGAATCATCAGAACCACTTGATGAACTACTACCTGAACTACTGGAATCACTAGAAGAACTATCATTTAGACTACTAGAATCATTAGAAGAATTATTGTGTTCATAAATAATAATGTCTTTATCTGCTATTTTTTGCTCTTGCTCTTCTTCCCCGCCCCAAAAGAGCATGATAGAAGATAAAACAACAAAAACAACTCCTACAACTAAAGCTTCTTTTATAAAACTTGCTGATATTTTTTTTGACATAAAACCACCTCTTTATATAAATAAACCCCTATAACTGAAAGCTATTTTTCATCATTATTCTATCTTCCTTTTATGATAATCAGTTGCTTGTTGAAAATTATTTCCTACGTTAAATAAAATACCCTCGCTAAAAGCAGGTGCTATAAGTTGTAGACCTATAGGCATGCCTTTACTATCCTGACCACAGGGTAAAGATATCGCTGGTAGCCCTGCCAAGCTAACGGGTGTTGTATAGCTATCATGTAAATACATAGTCAATGGATCATGTTTCTCCTCTAGCTTAAATGCTGTACTAGGTGTAGTTGGACCTAAAATAACGTCACATTGTTGAAAAGCTTTTTGAAAATCTTTTTTGACTAAAGTGCGAACCTTTTGAGCCTTTAGATAGTAATCATTATTATTAGATGAATTTAATATATATGCCCCTAGCAAAATCCGTCTTTTTACTTCCACACCAAAACCTTCAGTTCTAGATTGAATTGAGTTTTTAAGATAATCTTCTTCAAAAGTTTTCTCTCCATGTCTTAAACCATCAATCCTAGCCAAGTTAGACCACGCTTCTGCCGCACAAATCAATGTATAAGCTGAAACACTATAAGGGATATGGGGCAAGTTTACTTCCACTAGTTTTGCTCCTAATTGCTCTAATGTTGTTATAGCTTTATTTAATTTTTTGTTAATTTCACTATGGGTATAGTCTGTAAAAAATTGCTTTGGTAGTCCAATTCTAACTTCTTGCATTTCACCTTTGAGGGCTGCTGAATAGTCTTCGATTTTATTGCTTGTTGTTACTGGGTCTTTTTTATCTCGTCCAGCTATTTTAGAAAGTACGTAAGCACTATCTTCCACTGTCTTAGTTATAGTTCCTATCTGATCCATCGAAGATGCTACAGCAACTAAGCCATGTCGGGATACTAAACCATACGTTGGCCTAAGTCCAACCACACCACAGAAAGATGACGGTTGTCTTATAGACCCACCGGTATCAGAACCTAAAGCAAAACATGTAAGGTCAGCAGCGACAGCCGCCGCCGATCCCCCGCTCGAGCCACCGCTTACTCTCCTTTGATCCCAAGGATTTTTTACAGGAAAAAAAGCTGATGTCTCATTAGATGAGCCCATAGCAAATTCATCCATATTAGTTTTTCCTAGTAATAAGCAATGATCATTTAATCTTTCAATTACTGTAGCATTATGGGAGGGGATGTAGCTTTTAAAGATTTTTGAGGCACAAGTAGTGGCCACATCACATACATTTATGTTATCCTTAACAGCCATTGGTATCGCTTTATCATTAAACCTTTCTTCTGCTTTGGCCAAAGCAATGTCATCTGTTGTCTTTATATACGCCCCTAAGTCTTTGTTTTTTTCTTTTATATTTTTTAAATATTGCTCTGTAACCTCTAAAGCTGAAAAATTTTTGTTTTTATATCCAGAAATAAGCTGTTGAATTGATAACTTAGTCAGCTCCACCTTTTTTCCCCCTATCATTTACTTGTTCAACTTTTACGAACCCATGCTCTATACTAGTGATATTGTTTTTAAATAAATTTTCCCCCTTATTTGGCTCTACTTTATCATGTCTCATTGTACAATGACCACAGCCCCGCTCTGTTGGCTGTACATCTTCAAGGTCCAATTTCTTTAAATTGTCAGCATAGGACAAAACCTGATCTAACTCTTTAATATATTCGTTCATTTCTTCTGGCCTAATTTCTAGCATGCTTATTCTTGCCAGTTCCTTTAACTCTTCTTTTGACACCTTCAATTTTTACTCCTCCTTGATGGTATTATCTTATCCAAATTATAACATCATCTTTTAAAAAATAAAACTTAAGACAGGCCTAAGGCCTGTCTTAAGTTGATTGACTGTTATCTATTGCTACAAGGTCTCTGTCGTAAAACACCATTGGTTTTTCTTCTTTTATTTTATCTGCAGAAACAACGTTAGCGATTATAACGTTATGATCTCCTGCTGTATATTGATTTGTTACTTTACACTCAAAGTTTACAATTGCTTGTTCAATCAAGGGAACATTAAGTTTATTCCCATCTTTAACTGTTAATTTTGCCTCTTTTATTTTATCAGTTACATTTTCCCGAGTATGGCCGCAAATCCTAGCTACTTGTTCGTTATCTTGGGGCAAAAGAGATACTACAAACTCTTTAGTTTCTGAAATAACAGGGATTATAGAGCTACTTGGTGAGATACTGACCATTATTAAACTAGGCTCCTGTGAAACTTGGGTAAACCAAGAGACAGTAATTACATTATGACCTTCTTCATTATATGCACCTACTAATGTAACTGGCACAGGAATCTTATCTAAAGCTTTTTGAATTTGACTCATGTTATTCCTCCTCGTTAACCTTTAATTATTTATTTTATTATTTCTCTTATATTCTTTTTATATTCCATAGTAATATAAGTGCCAAAAAAGCAAGTGCATTAGAAGCAATAGCCACTTGTATAGACCACATAATTACTCCCACTGAAATTTGATAAGCTATTCCAAAAAGCACAAGTAATGAAGAGGAAAAAATAACAACATACTTTAAAATTGTAAGATTTTCCACTAAAAATTCTTCCTTAACACCAAAAAACAACGATATCAAGCCAAACAAAAAATTAATTAATCCACAAGTTAGCATAAAAGTTAGTAGATTTATCCCTGCTAAGCTAGGCGGAAGTTTTGATGGACTATAGTCTTCAAAAGCTTTCGACGAAGCTTTTTCGCTTGATTCAGCAAAAACAGTATAAAAATTTTTCCCTGCAGGGTGGTGGGGAAAGTAAAGTCCACAAAGAACTCCCTCTACTCCATCTAGGTTTATTATATCTCCCATTTCTAAATTATTTTCTATATAATTTTCTAAAGAAGTAAATATCGGAACATCACCTTCTTCTTTCCCCCGCTCTATCGCTAATAAATTTTTATCAAAGACAGTTGATTTAACTGTGGTTTCATCTAAAAAAAAGATATCGTGTTCGCCATCGCTCAGCTTATTAAAATACTGCTGTTCATTAAAAACTTCTGAGTAGCTCGTCGTTATATACCGATGATTATTCAAGATTTGCATAAAAAAAGCAGCAACCAATGCTACAGTAACAGTAGCTGTAAAAAAAGCCTGTACTTTTGAGTATTTAAACATAACAAACCCCTTTCAAAAAAGAATATAGATAGTATATCCATTTTAAAAGGGGTTATAAATTTCTTTTAGCTTTTAATGATTTTAATTAGGTAATCTTCATTTTGTATTGATATTCCCAGCTCTTTAGCTTTATCCAGCTTGCTTCCAGCATTTTCTCCAGCAATTACTACATCTGTTTTTTTACTTACAGAACCAGTAATTTTGCCACCTAGCTTTTCTATCTGTTCTTTAGCCTCTTTACGAGTTAGTTGAGTTAAAGAACCGGTTAATACGACAGTTTTTCCAGATAAAGCACTACTAGTTGTCTGTGTTTTAGGTTGTGCTGTATTTACACCATATTCCTTCAGTCTTTTAACTATATCCCGTGCTTGAGCTTGAGAAAAAAAGTCAGTGACACTTTGGGCTATTTTCTCACCTATTTCAGGTACTTCTTCTAAGTCTTCCTTGTCAGCTTCTATTAGATGATCTATACTTTCAAACCTTTCAGCTATTATTCTTCCTGCCTTCTGTCCTACAAACCTTATCCCTAACCCAAATAATAGCTTGCTAAGGGGCTGTTTTTTTGAATTTTCAATAGCATTTACAAGGTTTTGGGCTGACTTTTCTCTAAATCGTTCTAGTTTAATAAGTTCATCGACCTCTAAAGTATATAAATCAGCAACATTCTTTACTAAATTATTGTCGTAAAGTTGTTCGACAACAGCCGGACCAAGACCGTCAATATCCATAGCTCCCCTTGAAGAAAAATGGATTATTCTCTCTTTGATTTGTGCCGTACACTGTGGGTTTATACATCTTAAAGCCGCTTCTTCTGGGAGCCTAACTGCTTCTTTTTTACAGGCGGGGCACTCTGTAGGCATTTTTAATTTTTGTTCTTTGCCAATGCGGTTATCATTTATTACCTCAACAATCTCTGGAATAATATCTCCAGCCTTCTGAACTACCACAGTATCTCCTATCCTAATATCTTTTTGTGCTATATAATCTTCATTGTGCAAAGAAGCTCTGCTAACGGTAGTCCCAGCTAATTTTACTGGATCTAAAATAGCTGTTGGTGTTATAGTTCCCGTCCTTCCCACTGTAAAGGTAACATCTTTAAGCACAGAAAAAGAACGTTGGGCAGGAAATTTAAAAGCTATTGCCCATCTAGGACTTTTAGCTGTAAATCCTAACTCCTTTTGGATTGACAAAGAATCTATTTTTATAACTATACCATCAATTTCATATGGTAATTCTTCTCTTTTCTGTTGCCATCTCTCACAGTACAAAGCTACATCTTCGATGGAGTTAAAAAGTTGGTAGTTAGAATTCACTTTAAAGCCCAATTCTTTTAGAGCTTCTAAGTTTTCGCTATGAGTATTACCAAATTCATCACTGTTTGCAATAGAGTAAAAATACACTGATAAGTTTCTGTTAGCTACAATAGAGGTGTCCAACTGCCTCAATGTCCCTGCGGCAGCATTTCTAGGGTTTGCAAACTGAGGCTTGTCATCTTTTTTTCTCTGCTCATTCAATCTGTCAAAAGAAGTTTTAGGCATATACACTTCACCCCGCACTTCAATGTTTACAGCTCTTGTTAATTGCAGAGGAATACTTTTGATTTTTTTAAGGTTTTCGGTAATATCTTCTCCTACTTGACCGTCACCTCTTGTAGCACCCCTTACCAGTTTCCCATTTTCATATCTTAATGTAACAGCAAGACCGTCTATTTTTAGTTCGGCTACATATGTTAGCGTTGAATCACCTATTTTTTTCTGAGCCCTTTTTGCAAAGTCCTGCAAGTCAGAGAGGTTAAATGCGTTGCCTAGACTAAGCATCGGTATGTTATGCTGTACTGTGTCAAATCCTTCCAAAACTTTACCACCCACCCGTTGGGTTGGAGAATGTGATAAAGCATATTCAGGATGTTGTTTTTCCAGTTTAACTAATTCAGCTAAAAGTCCATCATAGGTTGGATCATCTACTAATGGTTTGTCAAGTACATGGTAATGATAGTCATATTTAGATAACAAATCTGTCAGTTCTTTTATCCTTTTTTTTGCCATTTTTACCTCACCTACCCCTCTACTACCGTCAAAGGTGCAAAGCTTGCCATTAGAGCTTTTGATCCTACTTTTTCAAAGTTTATTGTTATTTTTTGGTCTTCTCCCAATGATTTTATTTCTGTTATTATACCCTGTCCAAACTTTTTATGCTCCACTAACATACCTACCTTGTATGCCATATCTATATTTTGTTTTTGAGGCATCTTAAAAGAGTTAACATTTGCCCTTTGTGGACCGCTTTGACTGTATAGGTTATCCATAGAATATTTTTTAATACTTTTATCTTCTATTAAGTTTTTAGGTACTTCTTCTAAAAATCTGGAAACTTTGTTTCTTTCCACTCTTCCATATAAAGCTCTACTTTGTGCCGCTGTTATATAGAGCTTTTCCTTCGCTCTAGTAATTCCCACATAACAAAGCCTTCTTTCTTCCTGTAGTTCTTTGGGGTCTTCCATGGATCTAATATGGGGGAAAAGCCTTTCTTCAAATCCAGCAATAAATACAACTGGGAATTCTAAACCCTTTGCACTGTGAAGTGTCATTATTTTAACACTATCTTCCCTTTCACTTTCATCTGTATCAGATGCTAAAGAGTTCTGTTGTAAAAACTCATCTAAATTACCGCCATGTGTATTATCAAATTCTTTAGTAACAGTAAATAACTCTTCTATATTCTCTAACCTAATTTTTGCTTCATCGGTTTTATCAGACTGAAGCATGTTTCTATACCCACTTCTGTTAACAGTCTCATCTAAAAGGTCCGTGACATTAAGATACTGGGACATTTCCTGTAAATTTTCAATCAACATCACTAGCTGCTTAATCTTGTCTTTACCTCTAGATACTATACCATCGGCATCTTCTTTTAAAACCTCAAATAACGTCTTGTTTTTCTCATCTGCCACAGCTGCCAACCGTTCTACTGTTTTATTTCCTATACCTCTTCTAGGAACATTGATAATTCTTGTTAAACTTAAGTCATCAGCGGGATTTGATATAATCGATAAGTAAGCCATGACATCCTTTATTTCCTTGCGGTTAAAAAACTCGGTTCCAGCAAAAATTTGATAGGGTATATCTCTTTTCAATAAAATGTCTTCAATAGAACGGGTCAAGGCATTTGCCCTGATTAAAATAGTAAAGTCTGACAGCTTTCTCCCCTTTGCTTGCTCCTTAGTGATTTCATCAGCTATAAACTGAATTTCGTCAATATGGTCTGTCCCATGGAAAAAAACAGGTTTTTCTCCTGCACAATTTTCCGTCCACAGATTTTTCCCTTTTCTACCTTCGTTATGCTTTATAACTTCGTTTGCAACGCTCAAGATGCATTGGGTAGATCGGTAGTTTCTCTCTAGTTTTATCACCTTTGCATCTGGATAATCTTTTTCAAAATCTAAGATGTTAGCTACATCTGCTCCTCTAAACAGGTAAATTGACTGATCATCATCGCCAACAACACATATATTTTTATGACCTTTTGCTAAAAAATTAACCAACAAGTATTGACTATGATTGGTATCCTGATATTCATCCACCATTATGTATTTGAACTGTTGTTGATAACGTTCTAAAATATCGGGATTAAGCCTAAACAACCTTACTGTTTCAAAAATCAAATCGTCAAAATCCATAGCATTATTTGCTTTTACTCGCCTGTCATACATTTTATATATTTTTTCTATTTGTTTTTCATAGAGGTTTGAACCTTGGTAGTCTTTAGCTGATAGCAACTGATTTTTTGCATTGCTTATTGCTGAGGCAATAGAACGGGGAGTAATTTTTTTGGTATCTATGTCTAACTCTTTAGCACAGTCTTTGATGACTTTTAGTTTATCAGAAGTGTCATAAATATTAAAATTATTATCATATCCTAAATGCTTTGCTTCTCTGCGAAGTATTCGGACACAGGCTGCATGAAAGGTTGATATCCACATATCTTCACTACCATAAACCAAATCCGAAACTCTTTCTTTCATTTCCTTTGCTGCCTTATTGGTAAAAGTTATAGCTAAAATTTGCCATGGTTTTGCTTTTTGGGTACCTATCAAATGAGCTATCCGATGAGTTAACACCCTTGTTTTGCCGCTACCAGCCCCAGCGATAAGAAGTACTGGTCCTTCCGTAGTTTCTACTCCTTCTCTTTGCTCAGGATTTAAATTATCTAAAATATCCATTTTAAAACCTCACTTTTATAAGTTCTATCTTTATAGTAATGCAAACTTCTGTTCGATGCAACACCTTAAGATTTTTTATTACGTCATTTTATTATAACAAAGACCACAGTTTAATGCAGTATTTTGTGTTAAAGAAAAGCTAATGATATAATGGTAAAAATTCAAAAATTAGGTGAATGCAAAATATAAAATAACTTAGCTCCCAATTTATAAAATGGCCCACTTTGATAATTATCTATTATATGGTATATTACTTTGCAATCGCCTATAAAATCTATTAGGAGGATTAACTAATGAGCAGTAAGGTGTACTTTTCAGACTTTGTAACTGGCAGCAAGAAAAATAACATTCCCAATAAAATTAGAGCTCTTTTTGATAAAGTCAAAGCTCCAGATATTTTATCGGATAATGATGCAACTGCAGTAAAGTTACATTTTGGAGAAAAAGGAACTAATACCTTTATACACCCAGTTTTTGTGAGGCAAGTGGTGGATAAAATTAGAGAGTGTAATGCCAAGCCTTTTTTAACAGATACCAACACATTATACACGGGCAGTAGAACTAATAGTCATGACCATATCCAAAGTGCCATTGAAAATGGTTTTGCTTATTCTGTAGTAAACGCACCGATAATCATTGCCGACGGACTCTATAGCAAAAACTCTGTTGATATAAATATAAAGGGTAAACACTTTGATAATGTTAAAATTGCTGGTGATATTTATAATGCCAACTCTATGGTTGTCCTCAGTCATGTCAAAGGTCATGGACTAGCAGGGTTTGGAGGCACCCTTAAAAACTTAGCTATGGGCTGTGCAACAGCTGCCGGTAAACAAATGCAGCACTCTGATTCTAAACCAAAGGTAATGGATGAAGATTGCGTTGGGTGCCAACTTTGCCTCAATAATTGCCCTGTTGATACTATCAGCATAGAAGCCAAAAAAGCCAAAATCGATGATGAAAAATGTATCGGCTGTGGAGAATGCACAACAGTTTGTCCAAAACGAGCTATAGAAGTGCAATGGGAAACAGATTCCCGTATTTTCGTTGAAAAAATGGCGGAGTATGCCTATGGAGCTATTGAAAATAAAAAAGATAAGGTGGTTTATTTTAATTTTGTTATGAATGTAACCCCTTTATGTGATTGTGTTCCTTGGAGTGATGTTCCTATCGTCAATGATGTTGGAATTCTAGCATCTTTTGATCCTGTGGCTATAGACCAAGCATCGTTGGATTTGATTGATCAACAGGTAGGAAACAAGCACAGCCAACTTGTTAAAAATCTTGAAAAAGGAGAGGATAAGTTCGGAGCTTTACATAAAGATGTAGATGGAAGAGTAATTTTAGAATACGGAGAACAACTGGGTATGGGAAGTAGAAAATATGAAATAATAAAAGTTTAATCAGTGAAGGAAGACAGGATAAACAAACAAAACAACTCAAAATCTTTTATAAGATTTTGAGTTGTTTTGTTTGTTAAACACCTATATTACCAGATGGCTTCTCATTTAAAAAGAAAACAGCCACCCCTCCCAGACCTATATGACAGCTTAAAACCCCTCCTACTATATTCACTAAAAATTTCTCACAACCAAATTTCTCTTTAATCATCTCTTTAAGTCTTAAAGCCGTTTTTAGATCATCGGCATGACTTATTCCTATGGTTTGATCTTTGATTTGGCTCCCTCTTTCTTCCATAATTTCTACTATTCTTTTTAAAGCTTTTGTCTTTCCCCGTACTTTTTCAAAAGGAATCATTTCACCTTTTTGCACGTGTAAAATAGGTTTTATTTTTAAAATACTTCCTAAAAAAGCTTCTCCCTGACTAAGGCGCCCACCTTTGTGTAGGTGGTTTAAATCATCTATTGTAAAGATATGTTCCATATGCTTCGATTTAAAGCTAATAACATCTAGTATCTTGTTTATAGCTATATCGTTTTGGGCAAGCTTAGCCGCCTCTTTTACTATCAATCCCTGACCAATTGCACCACAAAAGGTATCATGTACATAGATTAATTTTTTCTTGTATTTTTCATTTATTTTTTCCGCTACCATTTTCCCCGTCTGACAAGTCCCTGATAACTTAGATGAAAATGCGATATAAATACATTCCCTGTCTTTTTTAGCATAGTTTTCAAATACCTTTTCAAATGCTTTAGGAGGAATTTGTGTAGAAGAAGGCATTTTTCCACTCCTAATTGCTTGATATACTTCTTTTGGCTGGATTGTTTCACCATCTAAATATTCTTTATTATCCAGATTAACTATTAGTGGGATCACCTCAATGTCGTGTTTAATAGCTATATGCTCAGGAATATCACTGGCACTATCTGTAATAATTTTAACTGACATTTCCCTCTCCCCTTTTTGTCTTTATAATATTTATAATAATCAAACATTTAATTAATGTCAACACCATACATATTATCCTAATTTGACTATTTTAAAGCATTAATTTATAATATAATAATTAACAAGAAAAATTTTAGATTAAGATTAGTAGAGTGGTTCTTTCTCTTAAAGAGAGTCGGTGCTGGTGGAATGCCGATAGAGAACGCCATTTGAATGGACTTATGATAAGCTAAGCTGAATTATAGTACGCTTAGACGGACTCCTCCGTTATAAGGTAAGTGGACTTTGATTTAGGTCAAAAAGAGTGGTACCGCGGAGTTGTAACCTTCGTCTCTTAAAATGAGATTGAAGGTTTTTTTGTATAAAAAATTCATTTGGAGGTAGAAGGAATGACTAATAAAAAAGTTATATTTAGCGGCGCTCAGCCAACTGGTACATTAACCCTGGGAAATTATTTAGGAGCTATACAAAATTGGAAAAGCTTTGAAGATGACTTTCAGTGCATATATTCTATAGTTGATTTACATTCGCTTACTATACGTACCAATCCAGAAGAGTTTAAAGAGTCTTGCCTATCTATGTTAGCTCAATATCTTGCTTGTGGAATTAACCCAGACAAAAACATAGTTTTTTTTCAGTCACATGTACCACAGCACAGTGAGCTAGCATGGATACTCAATTGTAACACGTATATGGGTGAATTAAACCGAATGACTCAATTTAAAGACAAGTCTGCTAATCATAAAGATAACATTAATGCTGGACTATTTGCTTATCCTGCACTTCAAGCTGCTGATATTTTACTTTATAAAACCAACTTAGTTCCTGTTGGCCAAGATCAAAAGCAACATTTAGAACTAGCTAGAGATATAGCAACACGTTTCAACAACAATTATGGCGAAACCTTTGTAGTTCCAGAAATTTATACACCTAAATTAGGCGCAAAAATCATGAGCTTGCAAAACCCAAATGTAAAAATGTCAAAGTCAGACGAAAATCCTAATGCATATATCTCAATACTGGATGATGAAAAAAACCTTATAAAGAAAATGAAAAGAGCTGTAACTGACAATGAAGGCGTTATAAGATACAGCGATGAACAACCAGGCATTAAAAACTTGATCACTATTTATTCTAAACTTACAGGATTGCAGATAGAGGAAATTGAAAATAAATATGAAGGTAAAGGGTATGGTCATTTAAAAACTGACTTAGCAGAAATAGTAGTTGAAAGCCTTAATCCTATCCAAACTACTTATAATAAATATATGAATGCTCCTGATTATTTACAAGAAGTATATACAAAAGGGGCTGATAAAGCCAAAGAACTAGCAGAAGACACCATGAAAAAGGTAAAAAATAATATAGGTCTTGTCTAAAATTCATAGAATTTTTATTCAGTAGCTATTCATACCATATATTAAACTCAATTCAAATGGGGTGATAGCAATTAAAAGTATAACCCACGGTGACGTCTCTTTAAGTCAAGTGTGTAAACTTATAAAGAATTATATTCAAGATGATATAGATCAAAACTATGAAATAACCATAGGTACAGATTCTCAAAATACTAGTTCTACAAAAGCTGTAATCGTCATAGCTATACGTCGGCTTGGAAAAGGCGGTATCTTCTTTTATGATATAAGACGGGTAAAAAAAATAAATAACATCAAAGAAAAGATATATTTTGAAACTAGTTTATCATTGGAGATTGCCCAAAAACTCATGACCCATTTAAAGATAGAAGAACTTCCCTGTAATTTAAGCATTCATATAGATATTGGGAAAAATGGTCCAACCTCAAGAATGATTCCCGAAATTGTAGGATGGGTCAAAGGCTGCGGATTTGATTGTGAAATCAAACCTGAAGCTACTACAGCTTCATCAATAGCAAATAAGTTCTCTAAATAAAACCCTAAAAAGGTTGTGGTAACTTCATTAGTGCCACAACCTTTTAATAACAGCAAAAATTTTCTACGGCACCAAGTTTACAGAAATATTGTTGCCCTAGGTACTAAACTAAGCTTCTTATTGTTTTTTTAGTATTATGTGGTAAGATTTAATAAGTAAATAATATATTTAGGTAATTACAAAATGATCAGGTTTAAACCACTATACAAATATAGCACTTCAAATTCCACACTATATAGTTCGGGAGGACTCTTTGTAAATCATCTACAAAAACGCCCTTATATCATGTTTTATAGATTTTGTAATCGCCTAAAATAATAATTTCTAAGGAGGGTAAGGTGTGCTATTAGACCTATACAAAAAACATTGGGACCTTTTTAAGCATCACTATGCAAAACCAACTGCCTTAATAACATTAGCCTCGCTAGTAATTGCGTTAGTTGGATACTTTTACTTTATAAAAAATGAAGCTGTTATGCTTGAATTTTTTAATGATCTTATGCTACATTTTGAAAGCATGGGTGTAGGGGAACAGACTACCCATAGTGAGCTATTCACCATTGTATTGTTTAATAATTTAAGGGTATCCGCTTTTATGATTATTTTAGGATTTATTCCTGTAATAGTACTTCCATCATTGAGTGGGGTGGCAACTACTATGTCAGTAAGCATGGTAACTGCTTTTTTCAGCATTAACGATATGTATCCTCTTCATATGTTAGCTTTCGGAATTTTTCCTCACGGTATTATAGAACTATTTGCCATATATTTAGCTGGGGGAATAGGTGTATATATGAGTTTAAACTTATTTAAAAAGATTTTTTCTCCTAAAAGGGCAGAAATTAAAATTGGCTCTATAATTAAACAATCCTTGCTTAGCTATTTGTTACTTGTAGCGCCTTTAATAATTTTAGCTGCATTAATAGAAGGGTTTATTACCCCTGTTTTAATTGAAAGTTTCTATCCTGGATTTTAATTATAGCTTTGTATAAGTATAAATTAAAGTGGGGCTGTCTTATCTTATTAAGACAGCCCCACTAATTTATTTATATTGCTTCGGAATTGTATGTTTGCTCATATAAATCTAAGTAAGTTAAAGCCAAAATTACAAATGTTGCCGGTACTGTGATAAAAATTCCAACGATAAAAGCGAGTAACCCTAGCAAATTAATTAACACTAACAAAGCAAATAACGCAAATAGTCTTATTCTAACTTTAGATATAATTTTCCAACTTTTTTTAATTGCATCTATCGGTCCTTTTTCCTTGTCGACAATTACATAAGTTGCAAAAACAAAACCTATAACTATATAAACCACTAACCCTAAAATCAACACTCCTAAAGCAAGTGTTATTATTGGGCTTATAGTCATTGTTAATTCCGCTAACCCAAGCATGCCAGTTAACAATCCTAGTGTTATTCCTAAAATAAATATATTTGCAACTATCACAGCACCTATAAGCTCTATTTTAGAAAATAAGTCTTTAAACTCAGGCTTTTCTTTTGATCTAACTGCTTTTAAGCTGACATTTATTAGGCCTACTTCAAAAACTGTGGTTAAAACAATGCTAAAAACAAAACCTAAAGCAAACATCTCATATACAACACCTGTAATAAGTGATGCTAAAAGGGCTATCACAAAACAACTGATCAGTAGTCCTATATTTTCTACTGCAATTGAAAAACCCCTTTTGATATTTTTAAAAATCAATAATTTTTTCATAATATACCTTCCTTTAAGCTATAAAAATTTGCATCGCCCAAGATATGGTTATTAAAAGGGTTAAGAAAAATAAAATTAAAAAAACTACAAAAAGTGGAGATTTTTCTAAGTGCTTATCACCTTCAAGTTTATCCTTTAACTCTTCAACAACTCCATTTATAACGCTATTATTTCTTTCATCTGTACTTGGTTTTATGACCATAAAAGCGATATTAAATATAACATTAAACCTTAAAATAACAGAAATCTCTTTTAACAGAAAACTCTTCTCTTTTTTGGAAGTTAGCTTTGGCTTGTGATGGGACAAATTTTTGCTCACCCAATTAAGCAAAGCTTTATCATCGGCATTTAGCACTAGTAATCCTTTTTGATGAAAAGAAACTGCTGTTATCAAAAGCATAAAAATGAAACTAATTACTATTAACCAAGAAGTTAAGTTCCCCCAGCCTCCTACAACAAACTGCCGCACTCCATCTAAAACTGAAGGAAGTATTAAAATAGTTAAAAAAACAAAAGTCCACCGATTATCTACTATTTTTATCTTGGAATTGGTAGTATTAACTGCTAAATATAAAAATGTCGCAGTTGCAATAAAAAAAGCGATACAGTTAAATATAGCTATTATCAAGTTCATATCCACTTTTATTTCCCCCTTTGGCTTAGAAGAAAAAAGAGGAACTGTTTATTCCTCTTTTTCCAATCTGTCTATTATTAAATTATAACCACCTTCGCCATAGTCTAAGCATCTTTTTACTCTACTTATGGTGGCGGTGCTAGCTCCAGTTGCTTCTTCAATCTTATTATAAGTATAACCTTTTTTTAACATTTTAGCCACTTCAAAACGTTGTGCTAAAGACTTTACTTCATTGACAGTACACAAATCCTCAAAAAAACTATAACACTCATCAACATCTTCCAACTTCAACATCGCTGTAAATAACTGTGTTATATGCTTTTTTCCTAATTTATCCAAATGCAAGGGACTTCACCTCCTAATGGCTCCCTTATACTAAAAGTTAATTCAACATTAATACATAAATTTCCTTCAAGCATTAGAGAAATACTTAAAATTATTTTTTCCTAAGCACCATAATCTTAGTTCCCACACCTCTTTTTGATGTTACTTGAGCCTTATCGACAAGCATACTAACAATATTAAGCCCAGAGGCAGAACCAGTATTGCCTGCAAGGTCTCCATAATATTCTTCTAATTCATCTCTTCGTGATTGATTTAAAATGCCATTTACTTTGTCTAAAATATCTTCGTTCATTCCTTGCCCATCATCGGCTACAGTAACCTTTGTAAATTCTTTTTTATTGTTTATTTTAACATTTACTTCTTCTGCATCTGCATTTAAAGAATTGCTCACTAATTCCTTGACAATTCCTTGAATTTTACTTTTTTCAGATTTCAAAATTGTTCCCCCTTCTAATTATTTGTTATTTTTAAACGCCCCAAGTAAAGCAACAAAAATAATAGCTACAAATCCTCCAGAAAAACCATTATTATATAAGTTTAATCCACCATGTAAAACACCAACATTGGTGACTATTGAAAGGTGCACAAAGCCAGCTAAAACACCTATAGCAGCTCCATATTGTCCAGCTAGAGGAGCTAATGTAGTGCCAAATAAAGCAGCTAAAAGAGGGCCGGGTTCATTAGCTTCAAAAGTAGTCATTAAACATCCTAAAAATACACCTAACATTATGGGAGTTATGTTTTTAGGGTGTTTACCAAAGGCTGCAAATCCTACCATAGTCAATAGCCCTCCCAATGTAGGACCATTTAAATCACCACCAACCAATAAAACATATAACAACCCAATTAGACCGACAATTCCCATATTCATAAGAGAGTTACCAAAACCACCTAAAGCTACAAAATCAGTTGCCAGTGTACCAGGATGCTTAGTTATTTCAAGATAATCCCTAAGCTTCCCTTTATTCAAAATAATACCCAAAACTATCATGGAAATAAACATTGTACCAAAAATAATAATCGATATACTATTAAAATCTTCTCCCCAGTAAAGAACCGACTGACTATCATAACCAAAACTCCTAAATATAGAAGTAAATAAAAGTCCTACAAACCCTGCAGTGAAACCTACATTATAAATATTATATCCATTATGGGTTTTTAATAGATGGGATGCCATGGGAGGCACGATAATCCCAGCCAATACTCCAAACATTAATCCTGGCAACACCCCCCAGCCAAATCCAAAAATTATTTGTGTTACTAAAGGAGCTAAGGCAGTTCCAAATAATGCTGGTAATAAAAAAGTTTTAAATGATTCTTTTCTTATTCTGCTATAAATGAACACACCTAAAATAATTGGAAGTACAGAGTAAATGTTTTTACCGAAAAAACCAAAGCCTACCATTGTAAAAATTGCAGCTAAAACTGGTCCGTTAAAAGGTACTCTATTTATCTTAACCAAGGCAAAGCCGATCAGCCCGACTATCGCACCGTTTGCTAAGGTTGGTCCTACACCTCCTACCTCCATATAATCAGTTATCAGAAGTCCTTCAGTGGTAAGTATTGATGCCAAGCCATCAAAAAATTGTGCCGGTGGCTGGATAATTATGCCGATTATTAAAAGAGCAACCAGATAAAATAGTGTTACTAATTCTTTTATGTTTTCTTTAACCCTAATATAATCTAAACTCCATAATTTTTTCATATTTCCCCTATCTCCTCTCCTACTGCAACTGCTAGTTAAATTTTTCACGACTAATTCTCTCTACCTCATTGTATCAAATTTTGCACCCTCTTGAATAGTAGTTTTTTAAACTGGAATTATTTATTTTAAAAATAAGTGTTGCTCCCTTTTTGCAATCAATCATAAGGGGAGCAACACTTATTTATCTTCTTTATTCTGACTGTAAAATTGTAGCAACTATCGCTATTAACCCCATAACAAAGTATATTGCAAATGCAAATTGAAAAGAAGCGACAGCGTCTGTTCCAGCTACATTTAAAGACTGCCCCTGTATATCCAGCACCACCCCAATTAGATTATTTAGCAACGCTGCACCTAAAAAACCTCCTACGTTAGCGATTGAAGTAGCAGTTCCAGATAAGCCTGGGTTATTTACATTTTTAACATTTGTAAATGATAAAATGAAGGAAACTGCAGAAACCCCCATGAGAAAATAAAGTACCGGCAATATTGTAAGGCTGGGCTTACCACCTGCCAAAAATATTTTGTAACCCCAAATTGTTGTAAAAATTATAGACCCGCTTAATATAATCTTTTTTACCGAACCTACATATTTCGCAAGGTATCCTACAATTAAAGAACCAACCATTACGCCGACGGTTAAAACAAGTACATAAAGGGAGGCCGTTTCCCTGCCTATATTATAAACCTGTGTTAAATAAGGGATCCCCCACAAACCAGAAAACGATACTATCGTCCCCATTAAGCAAAACAAAATAATAAAGTTCGGCCATGTGTGCTTATTGAGTAATACCTTTAAAACTCCATGTACAACACTTCCCTGTGGTCGTGCCATAATCTCCTGATCATTTGGTCCTTTTAAACCCACATCTTGTGGGCTGTCTTTAACTAATAACAGTGTTAAAACAAAAAGTAAAACTGAGACAACACCCATGGCTTTAAATGACATTTGCCATCCAATAAACCCCACCAATAATGCAAAAGGATATGTAGCCAATACCCCGCCAATATTTCCAATCAATGAAGTCCAACCTGAAATGCTAGGAAATTCTTCCTTTTTAAACCAAACTGCTTGTATTTTTAGAATAGAAATAAAAACACCTGACACACCGATCCCTACTAAGAGCCGTCCTATGTATGCCATTTGAATATTAACTGCATAGCCCAAAATAGTAGATCCTATCCCAGCTAGTAGCATGCCGTAGGCTGTGGTTTTTCTAGGTCCTATATAATCTGCCATGACACCAGCAGGTATCTGCATTAAAGCATAAGCCCAAAAATACATGGCAGCTAAATTACCCAGCTGGGCTCCCTGTCGTTCTGGGCTAAGTCCTAGGTCACGGGCAAAGTCTTCAGCAACAACCCCCGTTGAATATCTATGAAAAAAAACGACAACAAATGACAAAGCTAAAAGTCCCCATATAGTCCACTTATATGTTGTATACCTAACGCTGTTGTTCATTAATTATCTCACCTTCTTATCAAAATTGGTTAGCACTTAATAGTTTACCTCCTTTTTACTTTTTTGTACATAAATTTTTAAAAAGGTTTTAAGGACTAATGTCTGTTGTTAGAAAAAGGTTATATGTGGTAGAATGTCGAATAGAAACAAAAATGTAAAATTTTCAGGAGGAGATATTTTATGAAGTTGGTCTCATCAGAAGAGCTGTTATCAGGAATGAAAGTTGCCAAAGATGTGGAAAATGATGCTGGGGTGCTACTAATTCCCGAGGGCACTACTTTAAACGAGTATATGATTAAAAAGGTTAAGTCTTTATATATTGACTACATATATGTAAAATCTGATGAAAAACCCAGCAAACCACAAGAAAAAATACAGCGAGAAGATATAAAAAAATTCACAGACCAATATAATTTAGCCTTTGATTTAACTGTAAATTTATTAGATACACAAAAAAAGGGTAAAATACTAAATATGGACTTAGTCAGAGAAATATCAAATATTGTGCTAGAACAAATATATCAAACCAATAATATTCTAGGTAGATTATTTTCACAAGACAAGGATCATATGTACCTATATAAACACTCGCTTAATGTAGCTATTTTAAGTGGTATAATCGGAAAGTGGCTAGGATTTACAAAAAATGAGGTGCGCAGATTGGTATATGCTGGGCTTTTGCATGACATCGGTAAACTTCAAGTTCCAGATTCCATTTTAAGCAAACCTGATAAACTAACACCAGATGAGTTTTTTGAAATTCAAAAACATTGTTTATTTGGCTATCAAATATTAAAAACAAAGCATAATATCAGTGGAGATGTGTTTACAGCAATAGCACAGCACCATGAACGTGAAGACGGAAGCGGTTACCCTAAAGGGTTAGTGGGTTCTCAAATCCACACCTTTGCAAAAATTCTAGCTGTTGCTGATGTTTATGATGCTATGACTTCGAACAAGGTTTATAGAAGAAAATTCTCACCGTTTTTTGTAGCGGAACAAATAGCGCAAAACAGTTATGGAATGTTAAATCCAAAAATCAGTCGAGTTTTTCTAGATAACATTGCAAATTTTTATGTTGGTAATAAAGTTGCATTAAATGATGGTCGAGTAGGTGAAATAATCTATATTAAGCCCTCTGAACCTACTAAACCTGTGGTTAAAATAGGAGAGCAATATATTGACCTCACTACTGAAAATGTTAAAATAGAAGACATCCTAGCATAATATAATTTTTATTGGAGGCATATCAAAAATGAAGGATTATCTATTATATAGCACAGCAGCCCAAGGGAATGTCCGATGCCTTACAGCAATAACTACGGACCTAACCCAATCGGCACAAGCGAAACACCACCTTTTCCCGGTGGCATCAGCAGCCTTAGGTAGGTTATTGACAGGCGGCTTACTTATGGCTTCTTCTGAGTTTAAGGGGAAAGAAAGATTGAACTTAAGAATAAATGGAGATGGACCGCTAGGCCAGATGTTTGTAGATGCTGGCATTGGAGAAGCCCGTGGTTATGTCGCCAATCCTCAGATTGAGTTACCTTTAAATAGCCATGGTAAGCTAGATGTAAAAAAAGGAGTAGGAAACGGCGAACTTACTATTATTAAAGATTTAAGGCTAAAAGAGCCCTATGTATCAACAATGCAGCTAATTTCTGGAGAAATAGCAGAAGATTTAACCTATTACTATGCTACTTCTGAACAAAAGCCATCATCTTTCGGACTGGGAGTTTTAGTGGACACAAACGGGAAAATCATATCTAGTGGAGGGTTTTTAGTTCAAATAATGCCAGATGCCACTGATGAACAGGTAAATGCTGTCGAACAAAATATAGCAGAAATTAATGGTGTGGTGGATTTTATCAAAAAAAATAACACCCCTGAAAAAATGGCAGAGAAACTGCTTGTAAACTTATCTCCTAAACCGTTAGACAAACAGCCGTTGGATTATAGATGCAGCTGTGATCGCCAGAGATTTACAAAAGGTCTGATCAGCTTAGGTAAAAATGAATTAGAAAATATGCTTCAAGAAAAAAAACAATTCGAGCTAAGTTGTCACTTCTGCAATTCCACTTATATATTTACTCAAACAGACATCGTAAATTTGCTAAAAGAAATATAACATAAAAAATCCTATCAACTTATTTGTTGATAGGATTTTTTATGTTATTCAGAAATCGCCTCCACAGGACAAGAGTCTACACAAGCCCCACAGTCAATACAAGTATCAGCTTCAATTATGTATTGACCCTCACCAGCTTTGATAGCTTCTACAGGACAGGTACCTTCACAAGCACCACACTCAATACAAGCATCAGAAATTTTGTAGGCCATTAATGACACCCCCCAACTCTATTTGATAGAAAATAATTTAGTGTATTAACACCAAAAGTAAGACTTTTTCTCTTCGATTTTGATTATAACATATGAAATAAAAACTGACTAGATAACTTTTATACCTATATTGTTTATATTTTTCTACTAAAGTTTATTTCTATGTTATAGCCTCTATACTTTTTTAAATTAAGTACTCCATCTTCAAAAATTAAGTACTGACCCTTAGCTCCTAATAGCCTTGAAGTAAAACAGTTTATTTTATCAAGGTTTATGGATTTCACTTTCGGTGGATAAACCCAAGGATACCTTATACTCTTATCATCTTTAACTAAATTTACGTCATGAAATTTATCTGTAATTAACCTTTGCGCCTTTTCAATTGCTTGATCTAAGGATTTGACTTCGTTGTTTTTAAGCATCCCTCTCCAATTAGTTTTGTCAGCAAAATAATCCATTAAGAAATTTTCTACATCTCCAGCAACTTTTCTTTGAGGCACCTCTGCTATAACACATCCTTTAGTAGCACCTTGATTTAGCCACCTGCTGGGAATATTACCATGGTGTGTTATACCCACCTTGATTTCGCTGGTATATGCTAAGTAAATAAAGTGCTTTTCAAGACAATAATTCTCAGCAAATTTTTCATCACGACAACTTCCCTTACTATAGTGACATCTCTCAGGCCTTACCATGCAAATATCATTTTGCGGTAAATCCCTAAAGCAGGGATAACAATAACCATTATTAAAGGTCTTACCTTTTATTTCTCTTCCACAATATATACATTTCTTATCACCACAATAGACTAAGTTCATTTCATCTCCAATACTATTATTAATAGAGAAAAAATCATCATCTATATTTAATCCATAGTTTATTTCATTATCTTTATATTTTATATCTACCCCTTTTAAATATCCCTTCATTTACATTAAACACTCCTCTGTTAAATAAGATTTCAATTATTAAGTATAATGCTAATTAAAGTCTTTGTCATTAGTTATAAGCAAAAAAATAAAAGGTCCGTCTCGCACAGGTTTTACCCTGATGAAACAGCCCTTTTATTTTTTTAAAAACAAAAAGATTTAAGATGGCATTTTCTTAATTCCATCATGAATTAAAGATTTTAAATCTATGAACTTAAAGCTATATGTAAACAAGCTTAGAAAAGATTCTTCTCTAGCGCACAGAATGACGATTCAAATGTAACTCAAGTGAGAGTACAAACTACCACCTTATTTAGCACTATTATTATATTTAGGTATTTAGGGATACAAAAAATTAGAATAATACTAAAAAGGAGTTATTTTTAATAATTCTATTGTCAACTTTCTTTCGATTAAAATATCGTAAAAAGAGCTATTTATGTTATCTCCCATAACTAAATTACCCTCCTTGCGCCATATTAGGGTTTTCAAGGGCAAAGTCGATTTCATCTTTTAAATCATTGATTTTTTTGTTATAAATATTATAAAAGTGGCCTTTATTATCTAATAATTCTTTAAGATTTCCACGCTCCACTATTTTACCGTCTTTCATAGCTAGGATTTCATCATATTTACTTAACGTTGTTTCATCCATTTGATGAGTTATAGCTATCATTGTTGAATCCAAATTTATCAATGTCTTTTCAATCTCATGAGCTGTTATTTTATCCAAAGCCGAGGTAGCCTCGTCTACCAATATAATATCTGCATCTTTTATCAGTGCTCTAGCAATAGCAACTCTTTTTAGTTCTCCACCGGATAATTCAACTTTTCCTTCACCTACTAAAGTTTCAACCCCTGCTTCATGCAGTCTAATAGTTTTAGCTAACCCTGATTGCCTTATTGCTTTACTAAGTTCCTCATCTGTACATTCATTATATAAGCAGATATTATTTTTTAAAGTATCCTTAAACATAAACACATTTTGTTGTACCAGAGTTACCTTTTTGTAATATGATTTGGGGTCTATTTCTTTTATCTCTATATCGTCAATATTAATTTCTCCTTGATAGTCATTTATCTGATTCATTAATATTTTTAAAAAGGTAGTTTTACCACAACCACTTTCTCCAACTATCGCATATTTCTTTCCCTTTTCAAATTCATAATTTATATTAGATATTACCTCATCTCGGTTATCATATGAGTATGTCAATCCTTTTATTTCAATATTGTTATTAAAACTAAATTCGTTTTTACCAAGGCTTGATATGGAGTTGTTGTTTAAAATTTTATCTTGAATATTTGATATAACCTTACTAACAGATTTAATTTCCGTAAAATACCTAGACAGCGAAATAAGAGGGTTAACTATATAATTCATTAACTGTATAGCTGCCATCATTTGGCCAATTGTTATATCACCTTGGATTACGAAGTAAGTGGCGATTAATACATTTACAAAAAACATTAAAAATCCTGATACTATAGATATAGCACCTAAAACTCCTTTAAAAGCATCAGATTTAAATTTTGCTTGTTCGGCCTCCTTGTTTATTGTTGAAAAAATGCTTGCTATTTTTTTCTCTATGTTAAACCCTTTAATTACTTCAAATCCTTGTGCAATTTCTTTAATTTTATTTACACTTTTTTCGAGGTTCTCTAGATGTTTGCCTTTTAAAAATTGGTTTTTTTTAGTAAATAACTGAGGTACTATAATTGGCACCCAGCCGAACACAAGTATTGATAGAGTCAAATAAATATTTATTCTAAACAACAGAAACAATGATATTACAAACAAAAATAAATCTTTCGCTATGTTAATTAAGTTGTTTAGATAACTATCTTCTATTACCTTAACGTCGTTGTTCATAATAGATATTAATTCTGAGCTAGTCAGCTTAGATTTGTTATCAGCACTTAAAAAACTATTTATAATTGAGTACTTATAATCCTTCATTACTGATGTATTTAAGGCAGCATTACTGATTTTTGATAAAGACTCAAAAACAAAGACCGCTATTAGAAATATGATTGTATACATTGCTAATGTTGATATTCCTAAGTTGTAGTTCCTTGTTGCAGTATCTACAATTGTTTGAAACAATATAGCTTGAAAAGCTTCAGTAATAGAGATAAAAATAACTAATATCACACTGGACGTTAATAACAATTTATGATTTTGAATATATTTTTTCATTTACAGTACTCCTTGCTTAAGATTAAGAGTGAAAGAAATTAATTTCTTATCTTGTATAATAAAGAACCAAAATTAAAAAGTAAACATGATTCGAATCGAGGTTATAGCTGCCAATATTTCGTTGATAAGATATGCTGTTGTTAAAATTTGCAAGAAAGACTGCAAAAAGGCCCCAACTGAAAACACAACACCCCCTTGACATTTGTGAATGATTTAATATAATTTAATAGGGATAACTATTTAAAATTTTCACAAAACAATAGGCAGGGAGGGGGTAAGGGGGTTGTATTACAATGTTGTAAAATTCGGAAATAGAGTGCGCATCATACGATATGATCTTAACTTAACTCAAAAAAATGTCAGTGAATTATCAGGTATAAGTGAAGATGCTATTAGAAAAATAAAACATGGCAAAGTTACGCCCACACAAGAAACTTTAGAATTATTATCAGTAGTACTAAAAACAGACCTAAATAAATTATTGCTGAACATGAGAGTTAATGATCTTACATTTAATTAAGTTTTAACTTTCTAGTAGAGCTTGCCTATAAAATTTCGTTAATTGCATAGCAAACGGATATACCTCATTACTATACTTTTGCACTTCAACAAAAAAGGCTACCTCAAATATCATTTGGATATTTTGAGGTAGCCTTTTTTAAGCTTCATAAACTTTTTTACCGTTGACAAATGTGTATCTACATTTAGAAAGAAAATCAAAGGGGTGTCCATTGTATACAGTTAAGTCAGCATCTTTACCTACCGCTATGCTGCCTATCCTTGACTCCAAACCTAATATTTTTGCACTATTTATAGTAATCATCTGAAGAGCAGTAAATTCATCTACCCCTTCTTTAACTACTAGTGCCGCTGCATGTAAAAGTCTATATATAGGTAAAACAGGATGGTCAGTTGTTAACGCTACATTTAAACCAGCGTCACTTAATATTTTTACACCTTTTAGACTCTTATTTTTTGTTTCTACTTTGCTTGGTACGCCAAGAGAAGGTCCAACTATTACTGGAAAAGGATATTTTTTTACATGGTCTACTATCAGATGAGCTTCTGACCCATGTTCCAATGTTATTTTTAAAGAAAATTCTTTGGCAACTCTTAAAGCTGTAGCTATATCATCAGCTCTATGAGCATGAATTTTTAACGGCATTTCTTTGTTAATAACTTTGCTCAAATTTTCTAACTTCAAATCTGTAGTTGGCATTTTTTCTGGATCGTTTTCAGCCTGCTTCTTTTTATCGCTATATTCTTTTGCTTTTATCAGCCATTGCCTCATAATAGCTGCACTTCCCATACGGGTAGAAGGAGATGTTTTTTTAGAGCCATAATTTCGCTTGGGGTTTTCACCTAATGCTGCTTTCATACCAGCATATTTTTTTATTACAAGTGATGAAACTAGATTATCTTTACTGTAATGTTTTATGGCAGTTCCCACTCCACCAAAAATATTTGCACTTCCAGGAACCACCATAGAACTTGTTATACCTGCAGCCAAAGCTTCCTTAAAAGCACTATCTGATGGATAAATACCATCTAAAGCAAATACTTCTGCAGTAACAGGGTTAGTTGCCTCATTTACATCTACACCTACAGGACCTTTTGCCTGTTCATTCAAACCGATATGGGTGTGTGGATCAATAAATCCTGGGAAAACACTGTCCCCATTCAAATCAACAACATTACAACCTTTAGGAATATCAAATTTTCCTATCGCAATGATTTTATCCCCTTCTATCAGCACTCCACCTTCAACCGGTTGTTTTGTTTCTGCTGTATTTACTTTACCGTTAATTAAAGCAGTATATACTTTATTATTTACGGTCATAAATTACCTCTCCATTTATAATTGTTTTTTGCACTTTAGTTTTGTAATCAAAAAGATCGCCATCTAACACAATAATATCAGCATCTTTTCCTTTTTCTATACTGCCTACCCGTTCTCCTACTCCAATAATTTCTGCTGCATTAATAGTTATAGCCTTTAACGCTTCTTCTTTTGGCAAACCATCTCTATGGGCTAGTGCTGCACAAATAGGTAGGTAGTGTTGAGGTATAACAGGGTGATCTGTCATAATTGCAAATTTAACCCCTGCCTCCCATAACACTCTTCCTGTTTCAAAGGTAAGGTTTGCCAGTTCAACTTTAGGTCTAGAGGATAATGTCGGTCCAATGACAACATCAACCTTCTTTTCAGCAAGATAATCAGCTACTAAATGCCCTTCTGTACAGTGCTCGATGGTAATATCTACATCAAACTCCTCAGCAATCCTTAAGGCAGTAACAATATCATCTGCTCTATGGGCATGAGCTCTTAGAGGAATTTCTTTACGTAACACTTTTACCAAGCCTTCCATTTTTAGATCTCTAGCTGGCGCTTTTTCTGAATCTTCTTCAGCTTTTTCAAGCTTTTTAAGGTACTCTTGTGCTTTAATTAGCTCTTCACGCATAACTGCAGCTGTCCCCATCCTTGTAGATGGCGCTTTCTTTTGACTGCTGTACACTCTTTTTGGATTCTCGCCATAAGCACACTTCATACCTGTAGGCTCTAACATCACCATTTCATCAATTATTTTACCGTAAGTTTTCATGGCCATCCCTTGACCACCAATTACGTTAGCACTTCCAGGTCCTGAAACAACTGTGGTTATACCACCTTCATAAGCTTCTTTTAAAGCAGTATCCATAGGGTTTACTGCGTCGATAGCTCTAAGGTGCGGAGTTGAAGGATGAGTCATCTCATTGCCATCAGCACCTTCAAAACCCATTGCTTCTTCAAAAATACCGATGTGTGAGTGTGCATCAATAAGCCCCGGCATTATAACCTGGCCTTTTGCATCAATTACTTTAGCATTTTGAGGGATATCTATGCTTTCTCCCACATCTTCAATTTTTCCTTCTTTAATAAGTATAGTCCCATTTTCTAGAGTTTTGTTAGCCATTGTGTAAATCTTTCCGTTTGTAATTGCAATCATAAAAAATCATTCCTCCCTTTAATTGTTACAAATACTATTCTACAATTATGTATAAAATTCCTTCGTTAGTCGAAAGTTTTTTATCAGATTTTTTTAAAATTTCCTGTCATCATACTTTTATAAAAATAAAAACTCCAGTGCTCTGAAAAAAACTCTGAGCTTAGGAGTTTTTGTTTTATTTAGCTATAATTTCATTCACTATTTTACCATCTTTAAGTTCCATTTTATAATCAAAACCTTTATTTAATCCTTTAACAAAAGAGCCAATCCATAGCCCCCTCAAAACATAAAAAAACTGTACATCAGCTTTTACAGCTTCCCAATATCTTCGATGTAAGCAATTTGTTACATCCCACCTAAGATAATCTTGTCGGTTTTCAACAACATTATTTACTTGATCACAGGGCATACCATCCAAAATATTATCATTTAACACTTGATAAACTTCTTCAGCTGTGCCTGTACTTTCTTTTTCTTTGGCTTGCTCTCCCATTTTACGACCATGCTCACGATGAATTTCTTTTAAAACTGCTTTTGCCTCTTCTTTATATTTATCTATTACCTTAGCGATAAAAGCTGCTTGCCTAGTTTCTGCAATCTCTATTCTTTGCTGCAGCCATCCATGAATATTATCATGTTGTATAGCAGTTTCAAGATTTACCCCTTTTTCAAAAGGAGCTCCATATTTCTTTTTCTGTTCCTCATAAATTTTACTAATATCTTCTTTAAACTCTTTTTCCAACTTCCGCACCACAACAGTTTCTAAATCTTCAAAGATTAGAACTTTATTAAATAACCAGTGATGAATAGGTCCTAAAAAAGCACTCATATTGTACCACTCCTTTTCTTTCTCCATTATAAGTTACCTTTTTTAAGTTATCATTGATTTCAATCACAAAACCCTTTAAGTTATTTTCAACAAAAAAGCTTCTCTCTATACTTTTTTAAGTTTGTCAGTTTAAAAGCCAAAAGATACTCAGGGTCATCACTGACTCTGAGTATCTTTTTACTAATGATTACATGAAACCTTTCCTTTACTTAACTTATATGTGCCACCTAAAGGACATTCTAGTTCATACTCTAGAAAATTATTTTTATACAAATAGTTAGCTATGTCACCTTTATCATCGATTGTAGAATTTTTAACAGTTTCATATTGCGCAATTGCTCCTTCTAATAAAATTATGGAGCTTTTACAAAGTTCTTTGTGAGCGTGTTCGGAACCACTAGCTATATTGGGTATCGTTAGCACTAATATTACTCCTAAAAGGGATATTACAATTAAAACTTCCAATAATGTAAACCCATCATAGTTATTAAATTTCACCTTATCCCCCCCTACTAGGCAAATGTAAAACTTTAAAACGCCTTGTTGCACTTCAACTTACCTCTTAGGTTATTCTTTTTCACGATGCTGGAATTTACAACCAATTAGTTTTCAATTTTCTATATTTTAATAATTCGACAACTTAATCTAAAATCCTTTAATATTTTTAATAATTATAAGATTATGTCTTAAATGTTATTTTAAAGCTAAATTTAAATTTTATAATAAATTTGCTTAAAAATATCAATAAATTTATTGACATTGTTAAATAATTTATTATAATTGAGATAACACCTTTAAAACATTAAGCTTTTAGTTTAAATATTAAATAACTGGTTAGGATTCGATGCAATGTTAATTTTATTATTAAAAATAGTAAGGAGTTGTTTAAAAATGTTGGTAGATTTAGTGAAAAAGTTGCCTAATTTGAGGCCATATTATTTGTTGGCAGTTTTATGTTTAGTTGGAGAAGTGTTATTTACCCTTATAATGGCGCAATCTTTAAGAGTTTTAGGTGATAGCGCCATACTACAGGTCCATGATTCCTTTTATGTTTATCTTGGAATTTTAATGTTTTCTACTGTAGTTTTATCTCTTTGTTTAAGCGGTCAGACTTTATCTACTGGTAAAATTAGCGAATCTATAACCTATACCCTACGAAAAGAGGGCACACAGAAGTTAATAGAGCTTCCAGAATATAAACTTGATGAAATGAATTCCGGAGATAGCATGTCAAAGCTTACAAACGACCTTCAACTAGTGGGGCAGTTTTTAAATAACGATGCCTACATGTTAATCTCAAGACCGCTAATAGCCATTGTCTCTCTTGTTTATCTTCTTCTTTTAAACTGGCAGCTTACCTTAATAAGTATAGTCGTAATACCTCTATTATTTATTGCTACTACCTATTTAGGAAAGCCTATATCTAGATTTAGTAAAGAGCATCAAGATGAACTATCAAATATGAATAATACCACTCAAGATATTTTAGGTGGAGTATCCATAGTTAAAACCTTTAACTTACAGAATATTGTAAGGGAAAAGTTTAGCAAGCAAGTGAATACTTCGATGGATAGAGGTGTAAAGCTAGCCAAAAAAAGAGCAGTTTTGCAAAGTCTTACTGTCGGCATATCCTTTTTACCCTTTATAGTAACCTTTGGACTAGGAGGTTATCTTACAGTTGCCGGCTCTTTAACTCCTGGAGAACTAATAGCTTTTATTAATTTATTGAATAACTTGACTTTCCCTCTTGCCCAAATCCCCAGTCATTACGGCAGCTATAAAACTTCCATGCAAGGTCTTAAAAGAATTTATGATTTGTTAAATGAAGAAGCCGAAAGAAAAAACGGGGAATCCTTTGATGTTGAAAATGCATCTACATTAGTTGAAGTAAAAAACTTAACTTTTGGTTATGGCGATAGCTCTGTTTTAAAAAACTTAAACTTTAAAGTAAAAAAAGGTGAAACACTGGCGTTGGTAGGTCCTAGCGGCAGCGGAAAATCTACCATTTTTAAACTGCTGACAGGATTTTATGCAGACTATAAAGGTAAAATTAATATGTTTGAAAAGGATATTGAAATCTGGAACCTAGATAAACTAAGATCCAACATCTCAACAGTTAGCCAGGACACATATCTTTTCCCTGCTACTATTAGAGAAAACCTAACTATAGTTTGCGATAATTATTCGGAAACACAGCTAATAAAAGCTACTAACATAGCAAATGCCCATGACTTTATAAAAAAGCAGCCCAACGGATATGATACTATTGTGGAAGAAAAAGGAAACAATTTTTCAGGAGGACAAAAACAAAGGTTAGCAATCGCTAGAGCTATCTTAAAAAACCCGGAACTTTTGCTGCTAGATGAAGCTACCTCTGCATTAGATACAGAATCAGAAGCAATTGTACAAAAAGCCTTGGATAATGTTATGTCAGGAAGAACTAGCATAGTAATTGCTCACAGACTTTCCACTATAGTAAATGCTGATAGAATTTTGGTCTTAGATAATGGCAACATAGTTGAAGAAGGTAGCCATAGAGAGCTTTTGGATAAAAAAGGTCTTTACTATAACCTTTATCACAAGCAGTTTGATAGTAACAAAGGAGGTGTTGCATAGTGAGTGGTTTTAAAGGCTTTTATAACCTATTAAAAGGAAATAGAGTTAAATACTTACTAGGACTTTTATGTATGTCTATTCTAGACTTAAGTCAAATTTTTATAGCTACTATTTTTTTGGTACTTTTTGATGGTATAGTAGCTCAAGATACAGGTATGGTATTAGATGCTATATATGGACTTTTAGCTCTAACTCTCCTTCTTACTGCTCTTGTGTTAATTGGTTTTACTCTAATTAAAGTCTCATCTATAAAAGCTATAAGCTCATTAAGAGCTAAAGCATTTAATAAAATGCTTAACCTTCCCCAACAAGAATATAGTAATAACCATAGCGGAGACTTCACCTCAAGGGTTACCAACGATATTCAAGTTCTAGAAAAATCTTTAACCCAACATTTTACTCAACTCACAGGAAAATTTATAGGAGGAATTGGTTGCATTATTTATATGTTTATACTGAATTGGAAATTTGCCCTAGGGCTCTTAGCTTGGAATTTTATTAACCTTGGTATTACAAGCTTATTCATTAAACCTATGAAAGAAAAAAGTGATCAGGTGCAAAAAAAATTAGGTGACACAACCACAGGTCTTTCAGATATAGTTGCCGGCTCATCGGTAATCAAGTTGTTTAATCTAAAGACTAAAATGGCAAAAAAGTTTAAGCAAAAAAATAAATTTGTGTATGAATCTGCTTTAAAAAGGGTAAAGCTAAACTCTGTTATGCGAGGCTTAAATAACTTTTTAACTATTTTTTCCTTTGTAGGTTTTATTGCAATAGCTAGTGTTTTTATATTAAGAGGTGATGTCTCTTTTGGGCAAGTTCTTGCTATAAATCAATTACAAAACGGTGTTGGAATGTTCTTTAAAACTCTTGGAGAATTTTTAAACCAGGTTCAAGAGTCCTTTGCTGGACTTGATAGGGTAAATGAACTGCTAGACAAAGAAGAAGAACCTACTTGTTTTGAAAAAATGCCTACCATAGATATCAATAGTGCAATAGCATTTGAAAATGTTAACTTTTCTTACAACTGCAAAGATACTGTACTAAATAATATCTCTTTTGAAGTAGAAGATGGGGAAACAGTGGCTATTGTAGGTCCTAGTGGTGGAGGAAAAAGTACCATTTTTAAGCTATTACTTGGTCTATACCAACCAAAGAATGGAAGCATGTCCTATTTTAGTACTATGGCACATGATTACTCAATTGACAGGTTACGTAGTCTTACTGCTTATGTACCTCAAGAGCCATATCTTTTTAACGGTACTATCAAAGAAAATATCGCTTATGGCAAAAAAGATGCTACAGATTACGAAATATTTGCTGCAGCAAAAGCGGCTAACGCCCATAAATTTATTTTAAGCCTTGAAAATGGCTATGACACAATGGTAGGAGAAAGGGGAATATTTTTATCCGGCGGACAAAAGCAAAGGGTTGCAATTGCTAGGGCTATAATCAAGGATGCTCCAATCTTGTTACTAGATGAAGCAACATCTTCTTTAGACAACGAATCAGAAAAACTAGTTCAAAATGCTATTAATAACCTTATGCAAAATAAAACAACTCTTATAATAGCCCATAGATTATCTACAATTGAAAATGCTGACAGAATTTTGGTTGTAGATAATGGTCAAATTGTAGAAAGTGGTACCCACAGTGAATTGTTAAACAAAAAAGGTGTGTACGCCCACCTTGATGCGGTACAGTTTAGCAAGAAAAAGGGAGCATGATAAAAATATATCATATTAATATACCTAAAAATGGTTCCACTCATCTAACAATGAGTGGAACCATTTTCTTGCTACTTTACTTAAAACTCAATTTAACAATCATTTGTTCTTGCGGGCAAAGGATATTCCTCCAAAACCACCTACTACTGCTAAGTAGAACCCAAAATCATAAGCACTCCCTGTATTTATAGGCTCATAAATCCTAATTCCTTCATTAAATATCCCTATAATAAGAGAAATCGGCGCTACCCAGCCATGCCATATTCCCCAGAAAAAACCAGCTGGCTGCTCTTCCGTATATGACCCATCACCAGGAATACAACCAGTTAGTAACATCAAAAATGTTAAAATTACCACCATGAGCATAGCCTTCTTAATTCTAATTTCTATCACCCCATTTTAATTATTAGTAAAATACTTATTTGCTGGAACTAACTCTATGTTTAGATCCCTAAGCAATTACCTTCCCGGTAAAATATTGCTGTTTCGTTTTCGTGTTTTACTATTGGGCTCATTCCTGTAAAAGTTATTCTTTTGAAGCCTTGTTGTACTATAAATTGCTGCCCTTCTTTGTCTTGATCTCTTTCTGCGTCGTCCCAGATTATTACACCGCTGGGCTTAAGCTTTCTCAAAGCGTATTTTGCACATTTTATTCTTTCTTTGGAGTCGATTACTATTACATCGTATTTCTTCTTTGTTTGTAAGATTTTTTCTGCAAACTTTCTTTCTTTGTTAAAGTCGGCATATATAAGGTTAACGTTCTCTCCTGCTTTTGTTTGCACCATTTTAAGCCACTGGAGGTTATGCTCACATGAAGTTACTGAGCTTACTCTTTTTGACCACCAAAGGGAGCTATAGCCACACCCATACTCAAAAACATCCCATTTGCTTTTTACCCTTTCTTCTAAAAAGGTTACAGCTTGGTAGGTAAACCAAGGCAAAGGATTGCCTTTTTTATCTAAGCTTTCTTTGTTTTTGAAGGTTTCAAACCAACCTCTGTTGTACAAACCTGTTTCGCCACATAATATTTCTATATATTTTTCTAAGTTATCAAAATCAATAGGAGTATTTAAAAGTATTTCTGCTATCTTTTTTTCTCTGTCACTTCTAACTAGAAAGCGAAAATAAGGGTTGTGATGGGGGTGAGTATAGGTGGATATTTTCAGCTGGTCAGGGTTTTCATTTATATAGTTGTTTGTGCGATGATACTTTCCCAAAACAATTTGGCATTTTTTTAATGCGTTATATGTAAAAATTTGAGCTGCCAAACCACAGTTTAGGTCGGCATAGTTTATATCCAAAGTTTTGTTAGTCATTTCTTGTAGCATAGCAGAGCAGACATCTGTATCTAAAAACATCTGATCTCCCATCACCCTAATAATGTGCTGCGGCTTTAATTCTTTAGCTATTGCCACCATTTTTTTGCCTAGGTTTTGTTCCTTAGAAAAAAATACTTTTATGGGATATTTTTCTTCTAACTTCTTGTATGCTTTATTTTCTTTGCATTTATGTAAAGGCAAGATAATAGCCTCTATTTCCCTAATCATCATAAGCTTTTCGATGGTATGCTCGATAACCATCTTTCCATCAATAGTATAACGAAGGTTTTCAGTTTCTTTGCTATTAATATCGATAAAAGCGATAGCGTTCATAGTATCATCTCCTTGACGTACATTGGCATGTTTAAAGTTAAGCAGTTAGTTACTTTACTTGTCTTTTACTATTATAGCAAAGTAGCTGGCTTTTTTGCCAGCTACTTTTGTTTGACTATGAACTTAATTCTTTTTTCTCTGTTGTTGCCATATTATAGATATAATATCCACCACTTAGATTCTTTACATCGCTATAACCCTTTTGCGCAAGAAGCCTACCTGCTAAATACGAGCGCAATCCAGTTTGGCAAATTAAAATTATTTCTTTATCTTTGGGTATTTGCTGCCAGTTATCCCTAAACTCATCTATAGGAATATGAACAGAGTTTTCAATATGTCCATTATCAAACTCTTCTTTTGTTCTTACATCAACGATTAAATACCTTTCGCTTCCTAGTATTGAGTCTATCTCATGCCAATGTATTATATCCATGTCTCCCTTTAAGGTATTGTTTGCCACAAACCCTGCGACATTTACTGGATCTTTAGCAGTAGAATACGGTGGAGCGTAAGCTAATTCTAGCTGTTCTAAATCTTCAACATTCATTCCCGCTTTTATGGAGGTTGCAAAAACGTCTATTCTTTTATCCACACCTTTTTGACCGACTATTTGTGCCCCTAGCACCTTACCTTTCAAATCACAAATGGTCTTTACGGTCATGGGTATAGCTCCAGGAAAATACCCAGCATGGGAGGCAGAGTTGGTGTAGGATGTGCAGTATTTTATCCCCAGCTTTTTTAATACCTTTTCACTATTTCCCGTTGCTGCTACTGTATAGTCAAATACTTTAGCTATACTAGTGCCTTGACTACCATGATAAACTTCTCTTTGGCCACCCACATTGTTTGCTGCAATCCTTCCTTGTCTATTTGCTGGGCCTGCTAGTGGTATAAAGGTAGGAGCTTTGTTAACTAAATCTTCTACCTCAATAACATCGCCTACGGCATAAATTGATGGATCGGAAGTTTGGAGATATTTATTAACTTTTATAGTCCCTCGTTGACCTAAGCCTAGACCTGTCTCTTTAGCTAAGTCTGATTCCGGCGCTACGCCAATTGATAGAATTACCAGGTCTGCATCTAACTCTTTTTTGCTATCTAAAGTAACCTTTTGGTTCTCAAAAGATATTGCCTTGTCGGAAAGATATAGCTTTGCTCCTTTATCTTTTAAATGCTTCTGAACTATAGCGGCCATCTCATAGTCTAAAGGGGGCATAACCTGATCTAATGCCTCAACAAGGCTTGTGTCTAGTCCCCTATCTATAAGGTTTTCAACCATCTCAAGCCCAATAAATCCTCCACCTACTACCACTGCTTTTTTAGGTTTTTCTGTCTCAATAAAGTCAGTAATGTTATCAGTATCCTCTAAGCTTCTAAGGCTAAAAATATGTTCGCTATCTATACCTGGTATCGGGAATTTAATAGGTTTAGCTCCTGGCGAAAGAATTAAATAGTCGTAGCTTTCCTCATACTGCTCGTTAGTGCCCCAGTTTTTTACGTGGACCTTTTTATTTTCACGGTCAATTTTTGTGATTTCACTTTTTACCCTAACATCAATTCCAAACCTTCCCTCCATACCCTCTACCGTTTGGACTAAAAGGTTTTCCCGCTCCTTTATTGTGCCTCCTATATAATAAGGCAGTCCACAATTGGCAAATGATATGTGCTCTCCTCGTTCAAACATTATTATTTCAGCTTCTTCTGTAACCCTACGAAGCCTAGCAGCTGCGCTTGCTCCTCCAGCGACACCACCAATTATTAGAACTTTCATTAATACACGCTCCTTTTTACTTTTTTAGTTAGCTTGTCCTTTGTTATAAGATATTAGTACAAATTTTTACAAGAGTAAAGCCATGTTATATTTAGTTCGATAATTTTTTCAATACAATAAAGTAAAACTTCCTTAAGATATTTTCACCTAACATTTTATATGATTTGTTAACCATGTGTTGGACCATTTTTGTTAACCATGTCCTGACCGAACACATGTATTGAACCTTTCCTATCTCCTATCTCCTAATAGAACAGACTGCTGACTTAGTCAACAGTCTGTTTTTTTGCTTACTCAACTAGCTCTAAAAACTTATCTATATCTTTAGCAATGATATTTAGCGAACTTCTCCAAAAATCTACAGACCTAACATCTATCCCCACCATAGCGGCTACGTCTGCTATAGTGTTTTTTCCGGTAACTGATAGAAGTTTATCGTACTTTTCTACAAAGGCTTCACCTTCTTCTAAATACTGGGCGTAAATACCCAAAGAAAATAGCAGTCCAAAAGAATATGGGAAGTTATAGAAGCTTCTACCTGCAGAGTAGTAATGTGGTTTACATACCCACATGTACGGATGCAAATAGTCATGGTCAAGTCCATCGCCATAGGCTTTTCTTTGGGCTTCTAACATAATTTCTTTTAGTTCATCTACAGATAGGGAGCTTTCCTTACGCTTTTCAAATAGCTTACTTTCAAAATAGTAGCGGCTGTAAATATCAGCTATTACTTGACCACTTTGGGATATAGAGCCTTCTAATATCCCTATCGCTTCTTTGTCAGATGCTTCTTTTAGCACTGCATTAGAAACTATAGTCTCACAGAAAATCGAAGCAGTTTCAGCAAGGGGCATAGGGTAAGAAGCATTTAGCATTGATTCTTGATATAAGCACTGTCCGTGATAACCATGACCTAACTCATGGGCTAAAGTTCCTACATCGCTTAAAGATCCAGTAAAGTTTGATAAAATTCTACTTTGTTTTATTGGGTGGAGGTTGCTACAAAAAGCTCCTCCTCTTTTTCCTTCTCTAGGTTCAATGTCTAACCAGTTATTATCAAAAGCATGTTTTGCAAATTCTGCAAGCTTTGAACTAAAGGTGTCAAACTGCTCTAATATGAATTCTTGGGCCTCTTTGTAGCTAAATGTGGTTTCCACACTACCTACAGGTGCAAACATGTCATAAAAAGGAACTCCCTTTTTATGACCTAAAAGCTCGCCTTTTTTCTTATAATATTTATGGAAAATAGGTAGGCTTTCCTCAATAGCTTGAAGCATTGCATCTAAGGTTTCTTGGTCCATCCTAGATTGAATTAAGGTTTCTTCTAGGGGAGATTTAAACCCACGCATTTTGCTTACTGTAATAACCTCACCTTTTATAGCGTTTAAAGCTGCAGCTGATGACTCCTCTATTTTCTCATAGGATTTAAGCTCAGCTTTATATGCTTTTTTTCTAAAATCTTGATCTTTAGAAAAGGCCATGTTACGAACAACGGGAAGAGGATATTTTTTCTTTTCTCCGTCTTCCTCTATCTCTACTGTTAACGTAGAAGTAAGGTTGTTTTGAAGCTTGCTCCAAGCACTGGAACCTGTGTTTTTCATTTTTGCAATAACTTCTTCTTTTTCTTTACTTAGAGTATGTTTATTTTGTAGGTCCAGCTCTTGGAAATAGAACTTATGCTCTTTAAGCTTTTCTGTACTATCTAAAATTTCATCCAAGTTGTCTAAACTACCTAGCCACTGTTTAAAAGTTACTGTGGCTGATGTTAACTCAGTCATCTTCATTTGAAGTTTTTCGATAGCGTTAGCTGCCTTTTGGTTCTTCGCATCAGTACTCAAACTCAAATTTCCAAAGTTCATAAGCTTTACAGCAAGGCTGTAAATTGAAGTATATTGGGCTATGTACTCCTCTAAAATCTTTTGGGGATTGCTATCTTTTTTTAGCTTGTCTTTTGCCCAACTGTTAATTTCTTTTACTTTTTGGTCAAGCTTTGCCATATCATCTTTAAACTCCGGAGAGTCAAAAGAGGTGTATAAATCGTCTAAATTCCATCTTCCTTCCATCAAACATTCCTCCCTTATAGTTGTTATTATAATGATATCTCTTTTCAATAAAACTATCAATATAAAATTTTTAAAATTTTTAAAATCTCTAGCTTTCCGGATATTTTTTTCTAAAAAAAGTAACGGGAGGGAGGTCCCCGTTACTTTTATATGCCTACCATTTAAACGCTGTACAAGCTACTGCAAATCCTACACCAGAGCCTACAAATACAACATTATCACCTGGCTTAACTTTTCCTTGTTTTAAGGCAACATCTAAGGCCATGGGAATGCACGCTGATCCTGTGTATCCGTATTCACCCATGATACAGGTTGTTTTTTCCATAGGAAGTTCTAGTACATTCATTACTTCTTCGATTACCCATTTATTTATTTGCGTTAAAAACACATGGTCTATGTCTTTAATTTCGAGGTTAGCCTGTTTAAGGACGTCTTTAATGATAGGAGGCCATAACTTTATATTTCTATCAGGTGGTAATGGTTTTAAAAATGTCAGCAAATGTTCTTTGTTATCTATTCTCTCTTTTGTTATAGGTTTTTTTGCACCACCAGCATAAATTCCTAAAATATCATATTGAGTTCCATCAGCTATCAGCTTAGATGCCAAAAACCCTCTGTCCTCTTCTGTAGCTGATAAAATAACTGCACCAGCTCCATCAGCAAAGATTGGAAAAACTGATATGTTTTCTTTGTCCACAAATTTAGTCATGTTATAAACACCGATAAGTAATATTTTTTTATAACCTCCAGACTGAATCATTCGAGAAGCTATATCCATAGAAGCGACAAACCCAGAGCAAGATGCGTTGACATCAAAAGTTCCTGCATTTGTAGCTTTTAACCTCCCCTGTACAACAGAAGAAGTAGCGGGACTTAAATATTCTGGAGTGTCTGTTGTAACCATAACTAGGTCTATATCATCTGGACCAATCTTCGCATCTTCAATAGCTTTAAAGCCTGCTTCTGTAGCCATATCTGCCGAGCTTTCGGTTTCAGAAGTAATATATCTTTGCTTTATGCCTAATTTTGCTTCTAGTGAAGGCTTAAGTGGCTGACCAAATTTTTCTTCTAGATCAGCGTTAGTCAGTAAGACCGATGGATGAGCTTTACCGCTACCGATTATTTTTGCATTAAACATGTACTTCCCTCCTTATCTAATCCCTAGCTCTTCAGCTTCTTTTCTAAGCTGTTCTCTAAAATCAGGGTGGGCGATATTTATTAAACTTTGGACTCTATCTCTCACTGAAGTCCCCCTGAGAGATGCTACACCGTACTCTGTAACTACATAATCAACATCATTTCGGGATAATGATACTACCGCACCATGGGTTAGTCGTGGCACAATTTTAGAAATAGTCTTACGCTCATCACTACCGGAAACTCGCACATTAGCAGTTGAATACAGAGCTATAATAGATTTTCCTTCTTTGGACTTTTGTGCGCCCACAGCGGTGTCAGTTTGACCACCAGTTCCGCTAAACTGTCGATGGCCTATAGATTCAGAGCAACATTGGCCTGTTAGGTCCATCTCTAAGGTGGTGTTTATCGAAACCATTTTATAATTTCTACCGATTACATCAGGGTTGTTTACCCAATTTCCGTCAAGTATAGAAACCGACGGATTGTCATCTAAGAAGTTATAAAGTTTTTTACTACCTAAAGCGAAGGTTGCTACCATCTTCCCAGGTAGCAATGATTTTTCCGTACCTGTAATGGCACCGGATTTATAAAGGTCTACCATACCATCAGTAAACATTTCTGTATGAATTCCAAGGTTCTTTTTATCAACCAATTCTGATGCAACTGCGTTGGGAATTCCACCGATTCCCAGTTGGATAGTTGAACCATCTTCTACAAGTTCAGCTATATGTTTTCCTATTATTTTATCTCTATCACTTGGCTCCACTACTGGCAGTTCAGCAACTGGATAGTCCACGTCCACTACATAGTCAATATCTTTAATATGAATTGTGGTATCACCAAATGTCCGTGGCAAGTTAGGATTGACTTCCAGTATAACCAAGTCTGCTTGTTCTATAACTTCCTTTTCATAAGTTGCACTTAGGGACAACGATAAAAACCCGTGCTTATCCATAGTAGAAGCAGTACCTAAAAAAACATTACATGGCCTATGCTGAATTCTTTTTGTCCCGGCAAAGTGTAGATGGTTAGGGATAAAAGAAACGTTGCCATTTTTATGAGCTTTTCTAATGCCAGGGCTGTAAAACCACCCTTCGGTAAAAAAGCTATCTTTATATTTTTCATCTGCAAAAAAAGGATAATTTTGCATCGGCAGACAATTTGATATATTTACATCTTTTACCTTTTCCGATATGGTATGCAAATTAGAAAGTATTTGTTGAGGTTCTGCAGCCGCTAAAGCAGTTATAATGTTATCACCGCTTTTGATTTTTGCTAAGCTTTCTTCTAAACTGATTAATTTGCTGTTGTATTTATCTTGTACGTTCACTTTCTTTATTCCTCCTCAAGTTTAATTGTTAACAGGTCCCCATTTTATCACATTAGCAGCCCAAGCGTAACCAATGCCTGCAGCTATCATTGAGATAACAGTTCCATTTTCTATTTTCCCCTCTTTTAGGGCTAGTTCTAAAGAAAGTATCTGGTCAACTTGGCCCATATGTCCATAGTCACTTAAGTAAATTGATTGTTCTTCTGTTAATCCTAATAGGTCTATCATATACATGTGCATTGATTTTTTAAAATGTAGCACTGCAAGATACCCTAATTCTTCCTTTTTCACCCCTGATTTTATAAAAGCTTGATCTATGCAACTAACCCAGTTTTTCATTGAAACTTCGTTAAGTCTCTCTTTCATAAATTGGGGCTGAAACAACCGTAAAGACTTGTTAGCTTCTTCAGCATTTTCTGAGGTTATAGGCTTTTCTGTACCTCCATACTCCACACCAGCCGATCTAGCCAGAGAACCATCTGTCAAAATATGAGAGCTAAGCAAAGCGTTTTTCCCGTAATTTTTCTTAAGGATAATAGCTCCACCTCCAGCTGATAAATTATACATCATAGACATAGATTTATCAGTATAGTCAACAAAGTCACCGTTTCTATATCCTCCTACTATCATAGCTGTATTTATGTTGCTGTCAGCCATCATCATATCTTTGGCTATCTTCATTGCAGCAACAGTTGTACAGCAGCGCTGCTGAACATCAATCGCCCACGCATTTTTAGCTCCTATTTGTTCTTGAATGTAAATACCAGAGGTTGTCAGAGGGTATTCTTTCCACTCTTCCCCCATACATATAATTAAATCTATATCCATAGGATCAACACCAGTGTTTTCTAAAGCCTTTTTACCAGCCTTAACTCCCATTTCTTGGGTGCCGTCACCTTCTTTAGCTGGAATTGGCTTTCTATTTATACCTAGTTTTTCTTTTACTGCTTCTTCTGTCCACAATCCTTTCGTTTCCTCAGCAATGTCCTTTGCTGTCATAAAAGTTTCCGGTATATAAAGTCCTGTACCAACAATTCCTACATGATTCTCCATTTGAGACTCCCTCCTAGTTATTCTCACTTATAGGCGATTGCAAAACTTCACAATGCCTGATATAAAAGCTTTTATATTAATAATCTCAAAGGAATCCCCCCACTTTTTATCAAATTATATAGTAATCAAAATACGCATTTGATTACATGAAAGGAGGAATATCCAATGAAAAAATACGAACAAATTTCTTTTGCTAACTTTAACCAAGAATTTGATGAGCTGTTAAAATCTAAGCAACCTACCTTAATTGAGCTATTTAGCGATTTCTTAGAAGTGGATGAAATCATCCCGGCTTCGTTTTATGATGCTTACTATTCATCGTTAGGTAGAAATAGAGACTATTCTTTGTCGTCTATGATATCTGCTTTAATCTTGCAAAAGATTCTCTCATTACCCCACACTAAAACTCTTCTAAACATTCTAGCTCTTTCCAAAGAGTTAAGAGATTTTTGTGGGTTTGACGATAAGTTGCCTGATCCAGCTCAATTCACTCGTTTTAAACAGAATTTTCTACCACACATTGAGCAGATGTTTCATAATTTAGTGGATGATACTGAGGCTTTATGTCATGATATCAATGATGATCTAGCTGACATCTTAATCTCTGATACCACGGGGTTTGAGGCCTTTGTTAAAGAAAATAACCCTAAGTTTTATGAAACGCTTCTAACCAGTGCAAAAAAGTATGCTAAAATTGAAAACTCTGTTAACCCTCATTCTCTTGCCGCAAGTAAGATGCCTAAAATGGCGTCTGCTAATAACGAGTTTAAGCTATCTCATTTAAACGGACACTTTGGCTATTATCTTAAAACAAACGTTGTTACTAACGGGCTTGGCATTGTTAGACATATAGATTTTTATGATTTAGACTTAGAAACCATTTCTCCTGAATTAAAAGATGAGTATGATTCTAAAACTCTTATTCCCGTTTTAGAAAACTTTTTCAAAAAGCACCCTCTTTTAAAGTACAAGTACTTTCTTGGAGATGCTGGTTTTGACTCTTACGATAATTATCGCTATCTTTATTGCGATAAGAATATGATCCCAATTATTCCTTTAAACCAAAGGCGTAAATCTGACTTGCCATCTTCAGGCTTTACAGATGATGGCACCCCTACATGCCCTCACGATAGTTCATTAAAAATGAATTATGATGGTGTTGCCAGAGAAAAAGGAAGGGCTGATAGGGTTAAATTTAAGTGTCCTAAATCTAAAAAAAAAAGAGTAAATGGTAAGCAAAAAAGCACTTTAGATTGTCAAAACCCTTGTACTTCTTCCTCTTATGGTCGTGTAACTTATGTGCCTATACACAAAAACTATAGACTTAATTGTGCTATCCCCAGAGACTCTGAGAAATGGAGTAACTTATATAAGGTTAGAACAATATGTGAAAGAGCTATTGCCCAGCTTAAACACTCTATGTCTCTTAGATCCTCTAAGCTTTATAATACCAAGACTTTAAAAGCTGATATATTATTAGCGGCTATTACGCAGCTTACTGCGTTAACTGTTCTGCATAGAGCGAACAACACATCAGCACCTATGTCAATTAAAAACCTTGTAGCATAGACTGCTTATTTTCGCACCTGATTCTTCTTAAAAATACATTTTTACATATTTTCGGTTGCTCTATTCTTTTTTAATTAACGCATTTTGCAATTACCTAATTCTCACTTAGTTTTTGTGCTTGTTTATATAAACTGTCAGATAAGTCAGTAACATCGCACATAACTTCAGTTATAGATTCGATGTATTTCTGTTGTAACTGACAGACTTTTAACAATTTCTCTACTTGCCCTTCGATTTCTGATTTAGATTGATTTATTTCTCCTAGAATAGCTTCCACTGTCAATACATAATCGTTTGTTTTAGATGAAAGTTTTCGAGTTTCGTCGGCAACAACTCCGAATCCTCTACCCTGTTCTCCTACTCTTGCTGCTTCTATTGCTGCATTTAATCCAAGAAGATTAGTCTGGTTTGAAATTTCTTTAATAAACCCTAACACCCTATCGGTCTGCTGAATTTTCTCAATAGACTGCTTAAATGCTTCATTTAGGTCACTGCCTACCTTGGCTGTATTATTTACAGTTGTGGAAATATCATTTGTATATATTCCTAAGTTTTCCATAGTTTTTTTTAGTTTCTCTGCCGCACCTATAAGAACCTGTTGTTTGTCCACAGTTTCTGCAAAGGAAACTACCCCAACTAGTTTTTGATGGTTATTGTAAAGAGGAATTGCTATGGCGATATATGGAAAACCAAATACATCTTTGTTTACCCTTTGAATTATCCTTTGCTTTTTATTTAAACACTTTTGAGCAGTAGAACCTTCTACATGAGGTTGGCCAGGCTTTAAACCGTGGTTTAATTTATCAGAAGGAATGTAGGATACACAACCATTTAAATCACAAACCGATACGGCAAAGTCAGATGTTGTTAATTTATTGATAAATGGTGCCACATCTACAAAACTTTTAATAATGGGTTCCATTTAGTAACCACCTACTTTAACAAAAAATTTAAAAACACTTCGTTACTTTTATTAGGCTGCTCCATAAAAAAAACATGTCCACCCTTTTCAATAATCTCTACTTCTGAAGAAGATATTCTTTCATTGAGTAAATAAGCGTTTTGAGGTGGTACCACTTCATCTTTTTGCCCAGCCACTATTAATGTATCAGCTTTTATTCTTTGGGTATTGTCTTCACCATTAAATGAAGCCCCTGCCATTAGCTGCCTCTGGTAAGCATATTTGGGCTGGGGTTCTTGCTTTTTTTCTTGCATAATTTTCTCTAAAACTTCTTTGTCTTCAGGAATTTTACCGTTATAAAAAGCAGTAGAAATTGCCTTTTTAATATCTAAGATTGTTTTGTACTCCCCCCCACCTTTCATCATTATATCCAATGTTTCTTGTGGTATGGGAATGCTATTAGGACCTCCAAATGATGTGGAACATAGTATTAACTTATCCACCATCTCTGGATAATTTGCAGAGAATTGTTGAGCAATAAACCCGCCCATTGAAACGCCTAGAATATGGGTTGTTTTTATATTCAAAGAACGTAATAGTCCAGCTAAATCATCAGCCATCATTTCTATTGTATATTCACAGTCCGGCTTATCTGTTTTTCCAACTCCCCTATTATCAAATATAATAACTTTAAAATATTTTGAAATTACCGGCAGTTGCTTATACCACATCCAAGTTGAATAACCCAAACCTTCAATTAACACTAAAGGTTCTCCCTCTCCATGAACCTCGTAATACATGCTAATATCGTTAACCTTAACTATAGCCATCACAATCACTCCTCTCGTATTATACTTTTACAGCAATTTTCATGCCAGTTATAAACCACACTATTTCTGAGGATTTTAGATAAGATGCCCCTTGAATTGTACTAATTTTATACAATATCAGTACGTTGTTTAACTTTGTTAGTGTCTAATTTTTATACATGTACACAAAATCCTACACTTCTTTACATAGCTTTGTATAAAAAAAGCCCGAAGTTAATCGGGCTTTTATGTTTGTTTTTAGAATTCGTTGAAGTCTGTATATTGCTGGAATATCCAGTTTCCATCTTCGTCCTGAACAATGTTACTCAAAGACATATGAGTAACTCCTTGTCTCACACCTCCAGAATAAGAAACCTCTGGAGCCATCCCTTCTGTAAAGTGGATATTTTCCATAGCTTCAATATATCCTTCCCATGTAAGATCATCACCAGCTTCTTCAAGACCTGCCACAAAAACTTCACCCGCTACCCATCCAGCCATCGTATAGGCATTTATCATGCTTTCTGGGTAGTACTCACTCATAGCTGTTGCCAACGGATCTAAACCCTCTTCATCTACATCTAACCAACCCATTACATAAATATCATCGATAATATCTTGAATAGTTGTTGGCTCAACAGCAGCAATAAACGAAGCGTCTGCATTTGAGTAAGAAGTTATAATAGGGATATCGACCATTTGGAAATCGTTTATTTGTCTAAGAGCAGGAGTTGCCCCTGCAGCAAGAGTATAAACAATGATAACATCTGGATCTGAGTCTCGAAGCTGTTGAACTTGTGCAGTCAAATCAGTTTCTCCTGGAGCAAATGAAACGTCAGCAACTAATGCATCTTCTTTGCCCATTTCTGCTAACCCTTCTTCAATTCCCTGAATCCCTTCTAACCCCACATCATCATTTGAATAAATTACTCCAATCCTCTCTGCATCAAACTCCTCTATAGCATATTTGGCTTTAAGCTTACCTTCATAAACATAGTTTGGCTGAACTGGAAAAAAATTTTCTCCCAGAGTAGTTAACTCGACTGCTCCTGAACCAAAATAGACTGATGGTATGCCATGCTCTTCAACTATATCTGCAGTGGCTAGCACACCAGGAGTACCAAGTTGACCAACTATAGCAAATACACCTTCATCTTCAATTAGACTGTTAACCCCATCAATAGCTAACGCAGGATCAAACTCATCATCTTCGACGATTAGTTCTATTTCTCTACCATTTACTCCACCTTGCTCGTTAATTGTGTTAAGATAAGCTGTCATTCCTTCATAGTAAGGTGAACCAATAAATGCTAGTGGTCCAGATGTCACTCCTACAGAACCTATCTTTATGGAGTCATCTGTAACACCTTGTTCTGCTTCGCCACCACCACAGGCAGCTAATGACATTACCATTACTACGCATAAAGTAATTACTAAAAGCTTTTTCATTGATGTTGCCCCCTTGAATTTTCTTCATTATTTTAATCTAAGCCTGCTTGGCTTAAAGTTTATTCACCTAAATATGCTTTTTTTACTGAATCGTCATTGATCAGCTTTGAAGCAAAATTATGTTGGACCACTTTTCCAGTTTCTAAAATATATCCATAATCTGCAACTGCTAAGGCTTTCATTGCATTTTGTTCTACTAGCAAAATAGTTGTACCCTCTTCGTTAATTTGTTTTATAATCTTGAAAATGTTTTGCACAATTAAAGGAGCTAGCCCCAAAGAAGGCTCGTCAAGCAATAATATTTTTGGCTTAGCCATTAACGCTCTACCAATCGCTAGCATTTGCTGTTCTCCTCCTGAAAGGGTACCTCCCTCTTGATTTTTCCTCTCTTTTAAGATAGGAAAGTACTCATAGACCTCATCAAAAGTTTTAGAAATATTTTTTTTATCTTTCCTGGTATATGCTCCTATTCTCAGATTCTCCTCAACAGTTAAGTCGGGAAATATCTGTCTCCCTTCAGGAGATTGTACTATACCCTTAGCAACTATTTTTTCTGGAGGTAAACCTATGATACTGCTATTATCTAGGGTTATTTTTCCTTTTTGAGGCTTCATTAGTCCGGATATTGTCTTTAAAGTTGTCGTTTTTCCTGCCCCATTTGCTCCTAATAATGTTACTATTTTTCCTTCAGGCACCTCTAAAGTCACGTCTTTAAGAGCATGTATATATCCATAATACGCTTGTACTCCATCTAGTTTTAACATACTATTAATCCCCTTTCCCAAGATAAGCTTCTTGTACCTCAACACTATTTTGAATCTCTTTAGGGGTTCCTTCTGCAATCTTTTTACCAAAGTTAATAGCACATATTCTTTCGCAGATATCCATAACAAGACCCATGTCATGCTCTACAAGTAGTATGGTAACTTTATAGTGATCTCTTATCCTTTTTATGGTTTCTGCCAATTTATCAGTTTCAGTATCATTCATTCCTGCCGCTGGCTCATCTAGAATTATTAGTTTTGCATCAGACATTAAAACCCTTCCAAGTTCTAACATTTTTTGTACTCCATAAGGCTGAGCTGATGCCTGTAAACCCTCTATACCATTAAGGTTTAGAAAATCTAAAATTTCTAAAGCCTTATCCTTTACTCGCTTTTCTTCATTATTTACAAAGGGTAGTCTTAAACCTTCTGCGAAAAAGTTAGTCTTGGTTTTCCCATGGTGCCCCACCATCAAATTTTCTAAAACAGTAAGATTATTGAACAACTCTACATTTTGAAAAGTTCTAGCAAGGCCTTTATCTATAACTTGATGGACCTGATAATCAAGTAGATCTACTTCTTTTCCATTAGGAGAAAACAGCACTTTACCACTATCAGGAGTATAAAATCTACTAATACAGTTAAAGACCGTAGTTTTTCCAGCCCCATTGGGCCCTATCAGTCCATAAATGGAGTTATTTTCAACCTCAAAACTTAAATTGTCAACAGCCTTTAGTCCGCCAAAACTTATGGATAGATTTTGTACTTTTAAAATTTTCATCAGTTGACCTCCTAACTGTCGACTTTTTCTTTGCTTTGTTCTGATTTTGAAACCAGTTTGTTTTTTATGCTTGTAATAATAAAAATTCCTCTTCTAAAAATTCCTTCAGGAAAAAACCTAATTACCAAAATTAAAGCAAATCCTGTAAGAATAAAATTAATATTCATGATTTCCCCTATAAAAGGTATGCCTTGTGTTAAACGAGGAATTATAACCAAAAATGCCGCACCAGCAATACTTCCACCAATGGAAGCTAAGCCACCTATAACAACCATAGCCAAGATATCTAAAGATAATTCCGCTCCCCATGTTGCAGGATAAACAAATCGTTCGCTAATAGCATATAAACCACCGGCAACACCAACATAGAATGAGCTTACGGCAAAAGCTATTAGCTTGTATTTAAACATGCTCACTCCCATTGCCTGAGCTGCATGGTCACTATCACGCATAGCTACTAGTGCCCTTCCTGTTTTTGAGCGCAAAAAGTTATAAGAAAACAGTGCAAACAGTAGCAATAAAACTATGCTAAAAATCAACATATTATGGGAGGACATCCTAATACCGAATAGCTCTGGAGAACTAACCCTCATGCCTGAAAAACCACCGGTAAATTCAGTCCATTCTTGAAAAACGTACTGTATAGTTACTCCTAAACCAAGGGTGGCAATGGCTAAATATAAGCGTTCCAATCTAAGAGCTATAAGGCCTAAAATAAGACCTACTATTGTGGGTACTATACCTGCTATTAACAACGCTAGTAAAAAGGACATTTCCAACTGCATCGTAATATACGCTGTTATATAGGCACCCAGTCCCATAAATGCTGCATGTCCTAATGATATCTGTCCTCCGTACCCCAACAAAATATTAAAACCTAAAGCTGCTATAGAATAATATGTCACCCTAATCAGCAAACTAACATTACGAGAACGCAGCAATGAAAAGTTCATATCAATAAGTACAAACAAAATCATAATTAAAGCAATCAATGTATAAAGTCCAGGTGTAGTTCTAAAAAAGGCAACTACTGGATTTTTAGATTGTTTTATTTCATCCATAATTTACACCTTCTTTCTTCGGGTTTTACCAAATATCCCGTAGGGTTTAAATATAAGAACTAAAATTAAAAACCCATAAACTATTACTGTTTGCCAGCTAGTGGAAATATAGTACCCTACTAAGTTATCCAGTATCCCTATAGCCAAACCTCCCACGACAGGTCCAATAAACGAAGTAAATCCTCCGAGAACTGCAGCTATAAAAGATTTCAAATGAACATCGGCCATCATACCGGTGTGTACATTTGTAGCTGGAGCGATGAGCATACCTGCGATAGCACCGAGTACCGTTGCTATAATCCATGAATACGAAGTGACTTTAGACGTAGGCACTCCCATTAAACGAGCCGCAGTATCGTTTTGGGCTGTTGCCCTAATAGCTACCCCAAACATAGTTTTTTTAATCATAATAAATAGTGCTGTCATTAAGATAAGGGCCAAAGACATTACAAAAATAGCATGGGGCCTCAGCAACACTCCCCCGATATTTAAGTTACCTTGGATTGCTCTAGGCATATAATGTGAGTCTGTACCAAAAATCGCTGCTGCTCCACCATTAACAATCATTATCAATCCTAAAGTAACAATCATCTTCCCAACCATAGATCCCTTGCTGGCAGGTCGTATAAAGAAACGTTCTACTACATATCCAAAGCAAATTGCAAACAAAATAGTTGCTAAAAAGGCAATTGGATAAGGGTATGGGAATCCAGCCTCAGCAAGGTTTCCCCAAATACTCCAAGCTACAAACGTACTAAACATAGCCATTTCTCCTTGGGCAAAGTTTGTAACCGCAGAAACTCTAAATATCAGCACTACCCCTAAAGCAGCCAACGCATATAAACTTCCTGTTTCCATTCCTGCTACAATATTTTGTATAAAAGTTGTCATTTAATTATCTCCACCTCTCCAGACGTCTGCCTACCTATTTAGGTGGCATTACTGTGGCTATGCCATCCAATACCACTTTTCCGTCTTGATTAGTCCCCGTAGTTTTAAGCTTAAGTATATTTTTTTCTTCTTTTTTTTCAACAACTTCAACTTCTGCTTTTATTGTATCTCCTATTTTTACAGGGGCTGTAAACTTCAATTCTTGCCCCAGATAAATTGTTCCAGGTCCTGGAAGGTGCATCCCTAATACAGCTGAAATTAAGCCTGCTGTTAACATCCCATGAGCAATTCTTTCTTTAAACAAACTATCTTTGGCAACCTCGTGGTTAACATGAGCAGGGTTTAGATCTCCGGTAATCCCTGCATATAAATATACATCTGATTCTGAAATAGTCTTTTGTATAAACTCTTTTTGCCCTTTACTTATTTCTTTTATGGTTTTGCCTTTCATTTATAAAAACTCCCTTCAAATCTTATATATCATTAGAGTTTGCAATTACTATGCCAACTCTAAAACCCCTCTACTCCAGGGTCTATGCTCCAATAAACAAATTAAACAGCACTTTGTGTACAAAGTTCGTACACAAAGTGCTGTTTAATCATTATAAATAACGAGAAGGTAATGTCTTAATTTCTTACACGTGTCTTGTTTTCATACACTATTCTAAACAATATCTCTCTATTTTATCATATAAACTGGATCTGCTTATATTTAAGAGTTTAGCAGTCTGAAGTTTGTTTCCTTTTGTATATTCTAACGTTCTAACTATCGTCTCTTTTTCCGTCTCTTCTATTATGCTTTTAAGTGTTCGCATATTTCCCTCATAGCTATAAACCGCTACTTCTTTTTTATTTATATACACAGGTAAGTGGACTGGCATTATTGTATCTCCTTCAACAAGGTTAATAGCCCGTTCTAATACATTTTCTAGTTCTCTAACATTTCCTGGCCAGTCATGGGTTTGAAGAAAATCCATAGCTTTTGGTGAAATTTTATCTACATGCTTCCCAATTTCTTTTGAAACCTTTTTAATAAGTTTTTCAGTTAAAAGTCCAATGTCCCCTTCCCGTTCTTTTAAGCTAGGTATTTCTATAGTCATAACATTTAATCTATAATATAAGTCTTCTCTAAACTTCCCTTCTTTTACTAACTCTAATAATTTTTGGTTTGTTGCAGATATAACTCTAACGTCAACTTTTATTGTGTTGTTACTACCAACTTTTTCTATTTCATGTTCTTGAAGTACTCTCAACAGCTTAGCTTGCATTTTTAAAGGCATGTCCCCAATTTCATCTAGAAATATACTACCACCATTTGCTAACTGAAATTTTCCAACTTTGCCTCCTTTTTTTGCTCCAGTAAAAGCCCCCTCTTCATAACCAAATAATTCAGATTCTAAAAGTTCTGCTGGTATTGCTGCACAGTTGACCTTTACAAAAGGAGCATGTTTTCGCGAGCTGCCGTTATGTATTGCATGAGCAAATAGTTCTTTCCCTGTTCCACTTTTACCGAGAAGCAGTACATTGGAGTTTGTTTGAGCAGCTCTTCGAGACATATATTTAGCTTGGACCATTTTTTCGCTTTGACCCACTATGCTTTCCCAAGAGTATTTTGCTCCCTGAATTTTCTGTAATTGCCTTTTATATAAATGTAGTTCCGACTCTAACAATTTATTTTTGTTTATAATATCTTTAAACTCCTCTAGGTCTTCAAAAAGCACCATGCCAAAACCGAAAATTACCTCGCCTTGATCATCCAATACCGGGATTCTATGTACAATTCCTGTATGTCCATTTTCAAATTTATGCTTCCAAGCAATCTCAGCTTTCTTAGTTTTAAATACATAAGGAAAGCGGGAGTTCTTATCTACCTCTTTTACTTTTCTACCTATTATCTCTTCTTTCGTAAATTCTAAATAGTTTGCAAACACCCTGTTAATCATTTTTATTTCAGTTTTTTTATCAATAAGAATTATAGGTACAGGCACAGGGTCAAATATCTTTTCTAATGTTGAAACCAAATAATCTGTGAGAAGAAATTCGGGAGCTTGTAAGTTTATTCTATCATCTTTCAATATTTCCACCCCTTTTTAATACTTATTACTATTTTTATTATACCTCTTTTAGTTAGTCAGTAAAATACTATATTCAATAAAGAAAAACATACTTCACATAATGGGGTTAATAAATTTAACTATTAGTACCCGATTACAATTTATAAGCTTTCTTCTAACTGTTGAAAAGGTAATTATCGATAAAAAATTAATGGCTATTGAATAATCAACAGCCATTAATTTATATATATTTATTTATCTAACTCATTTATTAGGGCTGGTAAAATCTTGTTTACATCTCCAACTATACCGATATCAGCTCTTTCAAAAATTGCTGCTTTAGGATTTTTATTTATAGCTATAATAAAGTCAGATTCTTCCATACCTGCCACATGTTGAATAGCTCCAGAAATACCACAGGCTATATATAGGTTAGGTCTGACCGTTTTTCCAGTTTGACCAACTTGTCTAGCAGCATCAACCCAACCAGCATCCACTACCCCACGAGATGCAGAAACCTCTCCATCTAATATTTGGGCAAGTTTTTCTAGTTCCTCAAAATTCTTCTTACTTCCTAAACCTCTCCCACCTGAAACCAAAACATTTGCATCCTCGATGTTTACTTTTTCTTTTTCTTCTTTTACTATTTCAATAATTTCTATATCCATATCTTCATCTGTTAATGTAACTTCCCATGGTGTTATATCTCCCTTTTTGCCATCTACTCTTGAAGGCATGGGAATAACCCCAGGTCTTACTGATGACATTTGCGGCCTGTGCTCAGGGCATATGATTGTTGCCATTAAGTTACCACCAAAAGCAGGTCTTGTCATCAACAGATCGTTGCTTTCATCATCAATTTCTAATGAAGTGCAATCAGCAGTAAGCCCCGTTTCTACCCTAGCAGCTACTCTTGGCGCAATATCTCTGCCAATGGTTGTTGCTCCAATTAAAAATATCTCAGGTTTTTCACCGTTAATTACCTCAGATAGCGCTTTTGTATAAGGATTAGTTGCATAAATATCAAGTAGTTCATTATCAACTACGATAGCCTCATCAGCACCATATGCAATCACATCTTCCGCTAGCTTGTTTACTTTATTACCAACTATCACACCTTTTAGTTTTACTCCCAATTTATCTGCTAATTCTCTACCTTTACCTAATAACTCAAAAGAAACTTTTTGAATCTCGCCTTCCCGCTGTTCAATAAAAACCATTACATTTTTGAATTCTTCAAGCTGCATTAATTTTCCCTCCCTATATGATAAATTTTTCTCTTAATTTTTCCACGATAAGCTTAGCACCTTCTTCGGGAGAAACTTCATGGATTTTACCTGCTGTTTTTGCTCCCTTTGTAAACGATTTTTTAACTTTGGTTGGTGAACCTTTTAAGCCTATGTGTTCCCTATCAACATCAATATCATCTAATGTCCAAGTTTGTATTCTGCTTTCGTCCTGTGCATCATATATCCCTGCAACGGACATATATCTAGGCGTGTTCATCTCAGATAACGCTGTAATTAGGCAAGGTGTTTGCACAGCAATTTTGTGATACCCATCTTCAAAAGCCCTTTTAACTACTACTTTTTCCTCTAAAATCTTAACATCTTTTACATAACTCACATGAGGAATTTTCAAGTGCTCTGCCATTTGTGGGCCTACCTGTGCAGTATCACCGTCTATTGCCTGCCTTCCCGCAATAATTAAATCATAACCTATTTTTTTAACAGCTGACGCTAAGGTGCTAGAGGTTGCCCAAGTATCTGCCCCTGCAAATGCCTTATCGGTTAAAAGTACTCCTTGATCAGCCCCCATTGCCAAAGCTTCTTTTAAAACTTCTTTAGCTTGAGGAGGTCCCATTGTAATCACTGTTACATTACCACCATAATTTTCTTTTAATGTTAAAGCTGCTTCTAAACCACTTTTATCGTCAGGGTTAATAATACTAGGAACACCTGCTCTTATCATTGTTCCAGTTTTAGGATCTATTTTAACTTCTGTAGTGTCTGGCACCTGTTTAATACAAACAACTATATTCATGTTTTACTCCTCCTTCTTTTATTTCAGTAAACTAGCTGCAATAACCATCTTTTGCACTTCGGAAGTCCCTTCATATATTTCAGTTATTTTTGCATCCCTCATCATTCTTTCCACTGGATACTCTCTTGTATAACCATAACCTCCGTGCAATTGTACTGCTTTTGTAGTTACCTCCATGGAAGTTTCAGAAGCATATAGTTTAGCCATAGCTGCTTCTTTTGCATATGGTTTGCCCATATCTTTATAGCTTGCCGCTTTGTAAACTAACAACCTAGAAGCTTCAACTTTAGAGTCCATTTCAGCTAATTCAAACTGTGTATTCTGAAACTTAGATATAGATCTTCCAAATTGCACCCTCTCTTTTGTATAGGAAACTGTTTCATCCAATGCTCCCTGAGCAATTCCTAGAGCCTGAGCCCCAATACCTATCCTGCCCCCATCTAGGGTAGTCATAGCAACCTTGAATCCTTTTCCTTCCTTGCCCAATAAGTTTTCTTTGGGAATTTTACAATTTTCAAAAATAAGCTCACAAGTAGATGATCCTTTTATTCCTAACTTCTTTTCTTTCTTCCCGATAGTGAAGCCCTCGGTATCAGCATCAATTATAAAAGCTGAAATACCACGGGTGCCTGCTGACTGATCAGTCATAGCCATAACTATATAAATATCAGCATATCCAGCGTTTGTAATAAAAATCTTTGAGCCATTTATAACGTAATGGTCTCCCTCCAATACCGCTGTAGTTTGTTGAGCTGAAGCATCGGTGCCAGCATTAGGCTCAGTAAGTCCAAAAGCTCCAAGCTTCTCTCCCTTAGCTAATGGAACCAAGTACTTTTGTTTTTGCTCTTCATTTCCAAACTGGTATATTGGCGCTGCACACAGTGAAGTATGAGCAGAAACAATTACTCCTGTAGTGGCACACCCACGGGAAAGTTCCTCTACAGCCATAGCATAGGCTAGGTTGTCTCCACCTTGTCCACCATACTCTTTAGGAAAAGGAATGCCTAAAAAACCATAACGAGCTAACTTTTCCACAGTTTTAACCGGAAACTCTTCTTTTTCATCAACCTCTTCTGCAATTGGTGTAACTTCGTTAATAGTAAAATCTCTGTACATCTTACGAAGCATTTCATGAGTTTTTTGTAATTTAAAATCCATTTGCACTACCTCCTCAAATTGTGAAAGTTCATTCTTTCACAGGTATTATAAATAAAAATATATTTTTACAGCCCCAAGCAGTTAAAGTAAACTTCTATCAGCAAGGGGGACACCCCTCCGCTGACTATAGTTAACCTATCAGAATTTTGCCTAGCTGTTGACAACTACTCACAAATTTCAGCCTTTCTCAGCTGTTGAGTGAGAGTTACAGCAAGTTAACTCGGTTACAAACAAACTACTTGAGACTGTTTTGAACTGTTTTATCTTTCCACTATCAGACTAGTTCCCTGTCCTCCACCGATGCATAGAGTGGCAAGTCCCGTTTTAGCATCTCTCTTTTTCATCTCATACAATAGTGTAGTAAGTATCCTAGCTCCGGACGCTCCTACTGGATGACCTAAAGCTATAGCTCCTCCATTAACATTGACTTTAGAAGAGTTTAGCCCTAAGTCTTTTACTACTGCCAAAGATTGGGCAGCAAAAGCTTCATTGGCTTCAACTAAGTCTATGTCTTCCGCTGTAATCTTTGCTCTTTCTAAAGCTTTTTTTGTTGATGGAACAGGGCCATAACCCATAATTGCCGGATCTAAAGCGACGGAAGCATATGCTTTAATAGTAGCTAGTGGCTCAATACCCAACTCATCTGCTTTTTCTTTTGACATTACAATCAACATAGATGCACCATCATTAATACCTGATGCATTTCCTGCAGTTACAGTACCATCTTTTTTGAATGCTGGCCTTAACTTTGCCAACTTCTCTGCTGTAATTCCTGGCTTGGGGTACTCATCTGTGTCAACAACAACCGGGTCGCCTTTTCTCTGTGGTATTTCAACTGGTGCAATCTCATCTTTGAATTTACCTTCCGATTGCGCTTTTTCAGCCTTTTGCTGACTGGCAGCAGCAAACTGATCTTGCTCTTCTCGAGAGAGGTTCCACCTTTCTGCTATATTTTCAGCAGTAATTCCCATATGGTAATCATTAAAAGCATCAGTTAAGGCGTCATGAATCATCGAATCCATAATTTGCCCATGTCCCATCTTTTGACCAAAACGTGCTTTTGGCATATAGTATGGAGCATTACTCATGCTTTCAACACCCCCAGCTAACACTACATCTGCATCACCGAGCATAATGAACTGTGCTGCCATACTTACAGCCCTTAAACCTGAACCACATAACTTATTCAGGGTCATGGCAGGAGTGGTATCTGGAATGCCAGCGTTTATAGCAACCTGTCTTGCCGGGTTTTGCCCAAGACCAGTGGACAGTATATTACCAACTAGAACATCATCGATGTGTTCAGGTTTTACATTTGCTCTTTCTATTGCTGCTTTAGCTGCTACCTCTCCTAATTGAACTGCAGAAAGCTTAGCTAAACTACCTCCGAAATTTCCAATGGGTGTCCTTGCAGCAGAAGCTATTACTACTTCTTTCAACATAGAAAATCCTCCTTATTTGGTATAATCATAAAATCCTTTTTTAGTCTTTCTTCCTAACAGATTGCCTCTAACCATTTTCTTTAACAGCGGATGTGGCCTGTATTTATCCTCACCTAACTCGCTGTGTAACACTTCCATAACAGCAAGGCAAACATCTAAACCAATCATGTCACCTAAAGCTAGTGGACCAATTGGATGATTGGCACCCAACTGCATTGCTTTGTCAATATCTTCAGCACTTGCTATACCTTCAGCATAAATAGCACTAGCTTCATTAATCATTGGAATTAAAATTCTATTTACAACAAAACCTGGAGCCTCTTCTACTTCTACCGGACTTTTACCAATAGCTTCACTTACTTCTATTATAGTTTTTGTAGTTTCTTTTGAGGTAGCAATACCATTAATTACTTCCACAAGTTTCATAACTGGAACTGGGTTGAAAAAGTGCATGCCGATAACTTTTTCCGGTCTGTTTGTAGCAATTGCAATTTCAGTAATTGAAAGGGAGGATGTATTGGTCGCAAAGATTGTTTTCTCTTGACATACTTTATCAAGTTCTGAAAAAATTTTCTTCTTTATTTCCATATTTTCTATGGCAGCTTCCACAACCAAATCAACATCACTGGCATTATTAATGTCCACTGTGCCAGTGATTTTTGATAAAATATCTTCTTTTTGCTCTAGTGTGATTCTTTCTTTTTTAACACTTCTATCTAAATTTTTTGTAATTGTAGCTATACCTTTATCCACTAACTCCTGTTGAACATCCCTTATTATAACTTCATAACCTTTTTGTGCAAAAACTTGAGCAATTCCTGCTCCCATTGTACCTGCACCTAATACGCAAATTTTCATTTTGTCATTCCTCCTACTTATTTAAAATTAGGCTTTCTTTTTTCCACAAAAGCAGCCATTCCCTCTTTTTGCTGCTCTGAAGCAAAACATAGTGCGAAAAGATCTTTTTCCAACTCCATAGCTGAGTCTAAGTCCATTTGAAGCCCTTTATTTATAGCTGCTTTGGAATATTTAACAGAAAGCGAGCCATTAGCTGCAATTTTTTTAGCTAATTTAAAAGCCTCATCGAGCAATGTATCAGGCTCAAAGACGTTATTAACAAGTCCTATATTTTTTGCTGTTTCAGCATCAACCATACTACCTGTAAATATTAGCTCTTTAGCTTTAGCTTCTCCAATTATCCTAGGCAGCCTCTGAGTACCACCAAACCCTGGAGTAATCCCTAATCCCACCTCTGGTTGACCAAATTTAGCTTTAGAACTAGCTAGGCGAATATCACAAGCTAAGGCAAGCTCACAACCACCTCCCAAAGCAAATCCATTAACTGCAGCAATTACCGGGGTGTCCATTAACTCAATTTTTCTAAACACCTTCATCCCTAACTCTGCAAAATTTCTTGCTTCATCTGAGGTCTTTTTTTGCATTTGTGTAATATCTGCACCTGCCACAAAACTTTTACCTTCTCCTGTTAAAATCAATACATTTATTTCTTTATCAACACAAATCTTATCTATAGCAATATTTAGTTCTTGAAGCAATTCTTCATTTAGTGCATTTAAAGCTTTGGGTCTATTGATTGATAAGACAGCTATTTCCCCTTGCTTTTGATAAATTAGATTGTTAAATTCCATAAAGTTATCGCCTCCATACATTTTCATTATATTAACTCTTTAATGCAAAATATATGCCAACAAAAATCCATAATCCCTTTCCCCACTCAGAAAGCTTTTTATAGTCCTTTTTTATCATCTGAAAAGTTATTTTTTTAGAGAGAAATGTATTTTTTTTGTACACTTACGCAAACACAATACTAAAATTTGTATAAAATAAAGGATTAGTACACAGAAGTGTACTAGTTTATAAACATGTCTTATTTCTGAACACATTCCTTATCTTATATTATGCCTCGAATAATAAATATACAATAAAGAATTATATATTTATTAAAATAGCTGAAAAATCAGCACCATAATCAATGAAGAAATAGCAGCACTGAAAAAATTAACACCTTCATTATTTAAGACCTTCCATCCTTTTTTATGTATTGTCGGCTTATTATGGTGAATTTTTTTTTCGGTTATACAATTACAAACCTGACAGCAAAACTTACCTTGCACAGTTCCTCCCATGACACTATCAATAATGGAGCCTAAAAAACCTCCCAATAAACATAACATTGTCATTAGCATTAACATATTATTATAACCATATGTTAACAAATAGCCTACAAAAAAAATTAGTGCTATAAAGCTGGAACCTAATATTGCCGCTATAGTTCCTAATTTGCTTATCCCACCTGATGTCCCCTTGTCAACAACTCTAAATGTAAGTATAGATACAGGTTTTTTTTTGCTTAGCACACCTAATTCAGATGACCATGTATCAGCATTAACCGAAGCAAATAACACGACATAGGCTAGCAAAAACTCTTCTGCATCAGTTAAGTAATAACAAAAAGCTACAGCTAACCCTAGCCCTCCGTTTGCAAGTACTTGGGTTACATCACGACGGGAACCTTTTTCATTAATATCTTTTGTAAATTCTTTTTGGCGCTTGCCCAATTTGCTAATTACACTTGATGAAATAAAAAAGCCAATCATTATCATCCATAAAAAAGCTCCTCCAAAAACAAACAGCAACGTGCCCAAAATTATTGCAGATATAGCTCCACTTAAATTTAGGGATTCCTTTTTATATGCAAGTATAGACACTATGTTGGATAGCGCAAATCCTATAACTAAATTTATCATGTTTTAACCCCCTAGTTGTAGAAAAAGAACATGTAGAATCCCGATGTTAATAATGGGACTGTAAGATTATCTAGTCCATATGGAGATATAGCCTCTATTATAGTTGCAAAACCCGCAATAACCCAGGCTACTAAAGGTATGGGGGCGCTTGAATACAGTCCCAAAATCACAAAAGCAATGGCAAAGGAAAAAACAAACATTGCTATACAACCTTCTACAGTTTTGGTATTTCCCATCACTTTAAATGTATATCGTCCATACCTTTTTCCAGCTACGGCAGCAAAGCCATCGCCATACCCCATAATCAAAACCCCCAGCGCTCCTATATATAACTCGCTATATCCTGTAAAAGACAGCACCATCAATATAAATAAGGATATTGGGTAATATACCGTACCTAAGTCCTTTTTACCCCCATCTCTTTCCATGCTGTCCACAAATTGAAATCTATAAGAAAGGTAGTTAAACACAATAAATAGCACAGGAATTATTGTAGCATAAAATATGTTATCAAAAAAAATCATGGCAATTATCCACCAGTGACTAACCCCAATATGAATGAATTTTCTACTACCCTCATTGGATAAACCGCCATGTTTCATTAATATAGCGGACATTCCCATAATCGCAAAGATAAACACAACTGATATAACTAATCCTATTATGTTATCCATTATAAGCCTCCTCGCGGCATTTATTATGAAATCTACTATATTATATTATATATGACCTCTTGTTTTTCCTTCTTTGCTATGCTTCGATTTTCTTCCCATAAAAAAACACTTCCAAATATATAGTCTAATTTTCTTTTAATTAAACTATATATTTTAGAAGTATGTTTTATATCCCCATCTTAGTTTTATTGGGTTGTTTTAAATGTACTCTACATAATTTTTAACAATCTAAATCTGTTTATCGCTGCTGCTACCTCTTGCTTTCTTGGCATTGCTAAGTTCCCTGGATGACCTTTATATGGAGATATTACTTCAAGTCCGTTAGTTTCAATAGCATCATAGATAGTTTCAATAGTTTCTTCTACTGTCATTTCATTTTTAGCAGTTTTTTTTGCTATATACTCAAAAATACAGGCTATAGTGTTAGTTTGGCTACTATCAACTAGTTGTTCTAAATACGTTAAATCCACAAAAGTTTTATTATATTGGATTAACTTAAGACCTTTGGACTTTACTTTAATTCCTCTTCTCTCAACTGGAAAGCTCCTATTGCTTATTTTACGTTGATTTTTTTTATTTAAAAACTCATTATTATTTTCTGTTTTTCTTTGAGCGCAATATTTTTTAGCAATTTCCTTAGATGCTTCGGTAACATCTAAAGGCTTGTATTCATCTAACATTATTACAGTATCCGCCACATCAAAATAGTCTCCACATCCACCTACAACTAAAACCGTTGAAACTGAGTGTTTTTTATATAAATTTTTCACTTGATCGATAAAAGGAGTTATAGGCTCTTTATCTTTAACTACTAACTCTTGCATTCTACTGTCTCGCACCATAAAATTTGTGGCGCTGGTATCTTCATCAATTAACAGCAAGTCCGTTCCTATTTCCAAAGCTTCCACAATATTTGTTCCCTGAGATGTTGAGCCACTAGCATTTTCTGACCGAAATTTTGTAGTATCCTGTTTGTTAGGCAAATTGTTTATGAAAGGGGAAATATCCACCTTTTCTACTCTCCTGCCATCTTCCGCACGGATTTTTACAGCATTTTTTCTAGCAACGACATACTCTCTGCCATCACCTACAATATGATTATATACCCCATTTTCTAGAGCTTTAAGAAGTGTTGACTTGCCGTGATATCCACCTCCCACAATAAGGTTTACTCCTTCAGGAACTCCCATACCTTTGACTTTACCTTTATGAGGCAAGTCAAAGCTAACCTCTAAAGAAGGCGGTGCTTGGAAACTTGTCACCCCAGTTCTTAATGGTTTATCAGAAATACCACTTTCCCTAGGTAAAATAGAATTGTTAGCGACAAATGCTATCAAATTATTTTCTATAACCTCTTTTCTTAAAACTTGTTGATCATCAACTAACTGAATTTGTTCCCACAGCTTGTCAGTATTTATATTTTTATACATTAAAGATTTTTGGGCGATATCGGGGATTACCTTCGTTAATAAAAAAATTGCTTTTTTCCCAAGAACTCTACGTCCTGAAGCGGGCAAACCCACCTCTATTCTAGCTTCCACCTTATTATCATCTATGATAACGCTGGTTTTTTCTAATATTTTTTGACTGCATTTATCGATAGATAGAAGCCCACTTTTCCCAGTTCCTCCTACACCCTTATATAGTTTTTGTATATTATTATGAAACGTCCTTGTTAAAAAATCCACAGTGGCTATTCTTCGGTTTTTATCCTGAAAATACTCCTTGGGAAACTTTGCTATTTTTTGTGACATTGCCACCCTAATTCTAGATGGAGATGCAAAAGGATCTCCTTGTACATAATCTATAAATAGTTTAAGATTATCTAGCTCATAATTACCAGAAATATCTTTATAGGCTTTATAACCTTTACCATCAATTTTCTTTAATAAAGTTTGTAAGTCCTGATAGGTTTTCATGAAAAATCCTCCCTATATACATTTTTTACTGCAAACAAGCAAAAATTAGCTCTCTATTAAGTTCTAGTCGTCCCACGGTTCATCTTTATCATCATCTGGATCAATAACATTTTTAAATGGCCAACTAACTATAGAAAATATTAAAACTGCTAAAATTGTTAAAGATACAATTGACACCCCTATGACCACTGCAACAAATGCAATGCCCAGCGAAGCTGCCACAACCACTCCAACTATAGGAATTATGATCGCTAATATACCTATCGCTAAAAGTATCCCAAAGATTTTTTTAAATGGATTTCTTGTTTGTAGCCTGTAAAAATCAACTCTTCTCATAATATACCCCTCTCCATATTTTAAAACTTTTTTTACCTTTGTCATCTCTCTACAATTATAAATTAATTTATGTTAGACTATAAAGAAGTCTTAAAAAAAGTAATTTAAATAAAATATATGCATTATTATATAATATTAGCTGTTTTTTTAACCATATTATAAGTAAGAAGTTATTAGGAGGTCAAATATATGAGCGAAAAATTAGCTCTAAGGTTAGGAGATGAACAAAATATAGTACGCAAAAGAGACATCAACTTATCTGGAGTAGTTTTTCAAAGGTTTGCTATTAAAACCCATTTTATCACAAGAGGAGAAAGTTACATAGACATTATCCATAACTATGTTACTCCCATACATCAAAAAAAAGACATAATTTTTATAGCAGAAAAAATAATAGCTATTTGCCAGGACAACGTTGTGGACAAGGAAAGTATCCAGGTAGGTTTTTGGGCAAGGTTTTTATCCAAGTTTGTTATGAAAACTCCCGCAGGTTATTCCGTAGGTAATGAGTATAAAATGCAGGTAGCTATCCAGCTGGCTGGATTACCTAGAATCTTATTGGCAGCCTTTTTATCCGCCATTGGTAAGCTATTTAAAATAAGAGGAGTGTTCTATAAAGTTGCAGGTAATGATATAGCAGGTATAGACGGCTTTTATGGAGAAGCTTTTGATGAATACTCTCAAATGGGTATATTAAACCCCTCAAACCCGCAAAAAGTATGTCAAAATATAGAAGATAAGCTGGGAATAGCAAGCGTTATTGTCGATGCTAACGATTTGGGTGTGGACATTCTAGGAAAATCCTATAGTGTAAATTATACAAATGAAGAAATGATAAAACTGCTCAAAGATAATCCTGCTGGCCAAGAAGATCAACAAACTCCCATAGTTTTATATAGACCCCAAAAGCAAACAACAACCCAATAAGGTTGTTGTTTTTTATGCTAGTTTCTTTCAGGTTCTGGATATTCAACCCCAAAGGTCTCTACTGTTACTTTTTCCATAACTTGGTCTTCTAGTGGCTTATCACTTAAATCCCTTTTTGAACCAACAATTTCGTCGGCAAGTTCTATTCCTTCAAACACTTTACCAAATGCTGCGTATTGTCCATCAAGATGTGGTGAATCATTAACCATAATAAAAAACTGAGAGCCAGCAGAGTCAGGCTCCATCGTCCTAGCCATTGAAAGAACACCCTTAGAATGTTTTAGGTCATTTTTATGACCATTTTCTGCAAATTCACCTTTTATACTATATCCAGGGCCTCCCATTCCAGATTTCTCAGGACATCCTCCCTGAATCATAAACCCCGGTATAACCCGATGAAAAATAAGCCCGTCATAGAATCCTTTTTGAATAAGACTGATAAAATTATTAACTGTATTCGGTGCTATGTTAGGATATAATTCCCCTTTCATCTTTCTACCATTTTGCAATTCAAATGTTACTACTGGATTTTTTCTTTCCATTTTTAAAATTCCTCCTCGGTTTTTATTGGGGCATATATTGCGGCAATCTTTTCAGCTACTTTAATGCCATCAACGGCAGCTGACATAATCCCACCGGCATATCCTGCCCCTTCTCCAGCTGGATATATCCCAGCTATGTTACTTTGATAACTATCATCCCTAAGTATCCTTATGGGAGAAGAGCTTCTACTTTCCACTGCTGTCATAACAGCATCATTTAATGCAAATCCTTTAAGCTTTTTGTCTAACTCCAAAATCCCTTCCTTTAATGAATCTGTTACAAACTTGGGCAAACAATTATTTAAATTTGTCAGCTTAATGCCAGGAAGATATGACGGTTTTACAGAGCCTAGTTTTTTAGAAGGAACATCATTTAGAAAATCTTTAACTAATTGAACCGGTGCATAATAATCACCACCACCTAAATCAAAGGCTCTCTTTTCTATCTCTCTTTGAAAATGCACACCTGCCAAAGGATGGTCGCTTTCTAGATTATCTGGCATTATATTTACTAGCAACGCACTGTTGGCGTTTGTGTCGTCTCTACTGTAATAACTCATTCCGTTAGTCACCAAATGCCCCTTTTCAGATGCTGCGGCTACAACCTTTCCACCGGGGCACATACAGAAAGTATATACCGAAGCTTTTCCTTCCAAATGAACACTTAATTTATAGTCAGCTGCTGGTAAATTATATTTTTCATAATCCTTTCCATACTGACTATCATTAATCAACGATTGAGGATGCTCGATTCTAACACCCACTGAAAAAGGTTTTTGTTTTAAGTTAGCACCTTTTTTATATAACAATTGAAAGGTATCTCTAGCGCTATGCCCCAACGCTAGTACCACCGCTTCAACGGCTATTTTTTTCCCATTATTTATTTGTAACTTATTCACTTTGCCGTTTTCAATATCAAAGTTTGTTACTTTACTATCAAAAAGTACTTGTCCTCCAAGCTCAAAAATTCTTTGGCGAATATTTCTAACTACCCCCCGTAGGTTATCTGTACCTACGTGAGGTTTGCTAAGGTACATAATATCCTTTGGGGCACCGAAGTTTAACATTTCGTCTATAACCTTACGACAGCGGCTATCTTTTATTTGTGTGGTAAGTTTACCATCAGAGAAAGTTCCGGCCCCTCCCTCTCCAAACTGAACATTGCTATTAGTTTTTAGAGGTTTTTGCCCTTGCCAAAAACTTTCCACAGTTTTTACCCGTTGGTCTACAGATTCTCCTTGTTCCAAAACTATTGGTTTATATCCCATTTGAGCTAATATTAACCCGCAAAATAACCCTGCCGGCCCTGCACCTACTATGACTAAAGGCTTAGTCATTTTTTTATCTCCCGCTTTGACAAACTTATATGAATAGTCAAGTGATTGAGTAATTCCTTTTTTTCCTATAAATCTTTTACTGTTATTGATTTGGACATCTATATTATAAACATAAAAAATATCCCTCCGTCTTGCGTCAATCGACTTTTTAACAATTTTTATCTCTTTTATTTCTTTCTTTGATATTTTTAGTTTTTTACTAACTTCCTTTTCCAAATCCTGCTTTCTATTCGCTGCAATTTTAATATTGTTTACTCTTATCATCTTTATTACTCCTTTGCGGCATTTTCACCTGCTATAAAACCACTACTCCATGCCCATTGCAAATTAAATCCCCCACAATCACCGTCAATATCTAAAAGTTCGCCACATATATATAGTCCTTTTATGATTTTAGATTCCAATGTTTTGGGTGAAATATCTCTAGTGTCCACACCCCCAGCTGTAGTTTGAGCATGCTTCCACGAATTAAAGTCCTTTACGGTAAACTTCCAATGTTTTAGAACTTGCACTATTGATTTTATTTCCTTATCAGTAGCTTTGTAAGCATCTATTTTTACGTTTTTTACTTCAGCACATTGTAAAACCACAGGAATCATATTTTTATTTAATAAACCAATAAAGCTAAAATCTAAAGGTTTTGTGCCACTGTACGCTAATCTTGTTCTTATAAGTTCTTCTAATTGGTTAAAACTATATTCAGGGAAAATATCAACAGAAAGCCATGTAGTTTTGTCTTTATTTAGTTTCTCTAAAGCTACTCTGCTAACTTGTAATATTGGTGGTCCAGATATCCCATAGTCAGTAAATAGTATTTCCCCTTCTTCTTCCCTTATTTTTTTTTCTTCCACTCCCACAGAAACTTTGCCTTCAACTTTTACGCCTTTCATTTGCTTTACATACTTTTCCTTAAGTTTCAACTGAACAAGGGATGGATGAACTGTTATGATTCGGTGACCTAACTTTTCCGCCAACTCATACCCACTTCCATTAGACCCTAGCTGCGGACTAGCCTTTCCCCCTGTTGCTAGTATAATGGAATCCGCCTTCATTTGACCTGCAGTAGTTACAATGGTAAATTTAGGTTTTGTTGCCCTGATATCTACAACTTCTTGCTCACACATCTCCTTTATATTAAGGGTCTTTATTTCATATTTTAGCACATCTAAAACACTTGAAGATTGGAGAGAATATGGATATACCTTACCTTTATCTTCTACTTTAGGATCGATACCTAAGTATTGAAAAAAATCTATTGTTTGATTACAATTAAAGCTATTTAAAGCACTTAAAGCAAACTTAGGATTATTTCCATGATAAAAACCGATATCGGTATTTATATTAGTTAAGTTGCATCTTCCATTTCCTGTTGCCAAAAGTTTTTTACCAACTCTACTTAAACGCTCTAAAACAACAACATTTGCCCCTTTTCTAGCAGCAGCAATAGCAGCTATCAATCCAGATGCCCCTCCCCCAACTACTATAACACTTTTAGAATCTTTCATTATTAAAACTCCTTTACCTTTTATCACTGTTTAGATTATAACCCAATTTAATCCATCAATTCAAATCAATTATGACAACTGACAAACTTTATGGTATAATCCATAAAATATAAATAATAATTTTGTTCGACAAAGGAGATGAGTTTTTTGTCCAATCCTGTTTATTCTATTGACCCAAGTAAAAAAAGTTTAGAAGAAATAGAGCGTATTTTAAAAGACAACCCACAAATTAAATTTGTTTCGTTAATGGGCGTAGATCTTGGTGGTAATACTACGGATGCCAAAATTCCTATTAAAATTTTTTTAGAGGACATAGAGGAATTTCTAAGGCAAGGTGTACAGACTGACGGTTCTTCCGTTGTTTTGCCAGAAATAGCTACCTTAGGTGATGCCAAGGTAGATTTATTACCTGATTCTCAATCCAATTGGATTGTTGATTATAATTATGATCATCCTTATGATGGTAAACACTATGTAGGGACTTTAAGAATTCCTGCTTTTTTAGTACATAACGGTAAATTTGTCGACTCCAGATCTATTCTTAAAAGAGCATTATCTTTTTTTGAAAAAAAGGTAAAAGAGGTTATGGAATCTAATCCTCACCTTTTAGCTAACCTAGGAATAGAAAAAGTTAGCGATATAGAGTCCTTTCTTTTCACTGCAGCCACAGAGTTAGAGTTTTGGGTTAAAACACCAGAGGATAGCGAAGATATAGAGCAGCTCTCTACCTCGCAAAACTTAAAAGAACAATATTGGAAAAGAACCCAAGGTACTGTAAGAACGGCATTAGAAAAAACCATTGAAATTATGGGCAGGTACGGAATTGAACCGGAGATGGGCCACAAAGAGGTAGGTGGCGTAAATAGTACCATAGGAGTAAATGGAGAACAAAATCATGTGTTAGAGCAGTTAGAAATTGACTGGAAATATTCTGATGCTTTGCAAGCGGGCGATAATGAAATTTTAGTACGTGAACTAGTTCAAGATACTTTTACTTCTTTTGGCCTAGAAGTAACCTTTGCTGCTAAACCAATTGAAGAGGTGGCTGGTAGTGGAGAGCATACTCATATGGGTGTTGCAGCTAAACTAAAAAACGGAAATACCATAAATTTATTTTCTCCAAAAAATCTAAAAGAGGATTACCTCAGTCTAATCGGTTATGGAGGTTTGCTTGGTTTATTGAATAATTATGAGGTTATAAATCCTTTTGTTACCAGCTCCACTGATGCATTTAATAGACTTAAACCAGGTTTTGAAGCACCAGTTTGTACTGTGGCTTCTTTGGGCAACGATGTTAAAAACCCATCTAGAAACCGTTCAGTTTTAGTGGGACTTATAAGAGATCTAGACAATCCCATGGCAACTAGATTTGAACTCCGTTCTCCTAACCCACTCTCAAACACTTACTTGGTTATGGCTTCAAGTTACCAAGGGATGTTAGATGGTATACTGGCTATAAAACATATATATGATCCACAACTCTTAGAAAACGAGCTTTCTAAATCAGCGCAAACAGAGGGAGTTTATCTAGAACAAAATCGCCAATACAGATGTGAGCAAGATATCTTTAAAGATTTTTCTGTCCATGAGAGAGACAGTTTATTTGGAAAAACTCCGGAAACTGTGTGGGAAAACTTTAACCACTTTGATAAACATGAAAAAAAGAGCGCTACTTTGTTAAACGGTGATGTATTTACCGAATCTTTAATATCCTCTTTTAAAACTGCAACTTTAGATCGATGGAAGGAAGAATTACTCCACCGAATTATACCTAGTAACATGGATATTATACGTAGCTTTACAAAAAGCCATAATATTGAAGATACAACAGATTTAGATGTAGTCAGGTGGGAAAAGATAACCAAGCTAAAAAATTATCTGGTAAAAGATAGCTTAGAACAAAGCTCTTTATTTACAAGGTTAAGAGATTCCCTTAATGAAAATAACCTAAAAAAAGCTTCTGAACTACAAAAAGAAATGGATTGTATCATGGCTGAACTACGAAATTTATACGCTTCATATAAACGAAATATCATCTGATATAAAAAACTACCTAAGTAATTTCTTAGGTAGTTTTTTTACTCTGTTTTACTTTTTTTCTTGCAATAATCAGCTTTTCCTTTTCTTTTTTCGAAAGCTGCTTAATTTCCCATTCCCGTTTTTGCGCTACACTTTGGGACACATGCTCTTCAAAATAAACCAAATAAACGGGGCGTCTGGGCAAAGTATATTTAGCTCCTTTACCTTTGTTATGGAACTTCACCCTATTTTCAATATCAGTAGTCCAACCAGTATATAAGCTGTTATCAGAACACCTTAATATATAAGTAAAATAACCTTTTTTAATTGACAATTTTAATCTTCTTCCTAACAAAGTTTACAATTAATAACATCAAAGCCATCAATGCTATAGAAATTACTACACCCATAGGATTTTCTCTAGCATCAGCTACTGTTGTAGAAAAATAAACCATTACAGCTAAAAAAGGTAGCTTGCCTAAAAAAGTTGCCAAAGCATACTCTTTAAAGCTAATAACCGATAAACCTGATATATAGTTGAGAAGGGCATATGGAAAAATTGGAATTAGTCTTAAATAAAACATGACCATAAAACCATGTTCGCCAATCTTGTCTGAATATTTTTTCATTTTACCATTAGCATCAATGAGTTTTTCTACTTTTTCCCTGCCTAGTTTTCTTGAAATTACAAAACATAGGTGAGCGGAAACATTAAAACCAATTAGAACAAAAAGTAGCCCTCTAAAAAAACCAAACAATGGCCCAGCTAATAGGGTAAGCGCCGACGCTGGCAGCGCTACTAACACAAATAATATATATACTGCAATATAAATAACAGGAGTCCATGGATTAGCTCGCTGCTGATAAAAAAATTCAGTTAAATTTTCCAAGTTCCCTCTAGTTTGAGTTGCAACGTATAGTAAAAATAATACCGTAACAAAAGTAAATATAATATATTTTAAGTTAGCAATAGTCCTCTTCTTCAAACAACCACACCCTTAGTTCTTATAGCTTATTTTTAGGTGTTACTTTTGGTAAACTCAGTTTTAAAATCTAAAAGCTGAGTTTTGAATTCCGGGTGGCAACTTAAAAAACTATTGAATGTATGAAAAGAGTGTAAAGTTTCCAAAGAACAATTGTGCTCTATCAGTTCTACATCTTTTATACTAACTGAGTTTAAGCAGATATTCTTTAAAAAAAGCTCAACAATTTTATGTCTGCTAAGTAAAAAGCCACCAATCTCTTCACCTTTTTTTGTTAATTTTATTGTACCATACTTTTTATAACTTACTAACCCCAAATCTGCTAATCGTTGCATCATTTTTGTAACCGAAGATTCTCTAACGTTCAAATACTTAGCTAAATCTGTAACTCTCATTCCTTCAGTTTGATAAAAACGGTAAATCATCTCTAAATAGTCTTCCATACTTGAAGTTAATTTATCAACGGCTTGATTAGTTAACTTATATCCCCTTACAGTACGAAACTTTTCATTCACTATTGCTCCCCCTTTTTACAATCGCATAATTCTTATACCCAGAGCTTTACCAGCAAGGCAAAAGTAAAGCTTGGTTTTTATTTCTAGAGAAGAAAATCTTTTTCTATTCTCATCTTAAGCATTTGTCATTTTGAGTTAAATAACTTTCACTCACAAGCATCGATTTTTAAGACTGAATATAGCCCCATTACAACTTACTTTTCAATTGTTCAAGCCCCAACTAATTAATTTTTCCTTTATCCTAAAATTTATGATAAATGCCTAAAAATTATTCCGCACCCATCTAGTAGTTTAGGCATATGTTAGGGTAGATACAAAAGTTTCCCACAACTAACTTTTATAACAAAATTAACGGAGGTTGAAAAAATGTTTTTAGAAATTTTAGGACTTTTTTTTGAAAGTGCGGAAGATGCCTTTTTAGAGGTCGGCGTTTTTGTAGGAGCAATATTACTGCTATTTGGCTATATAAATTACAGGAAATCTGGGAGGTTTATTAAATCCATAGAAAGTTCCAAAAGGTTTCAGCCTGTACTTGGTGCTTTACTTGGGTTAACCCCAGGCTGTGGGGGAGCGGTATTTGTTATGCCCCTGTTCTTCAAGGGGAACGTTACTTTTGGAACAGTTGTAGCTACTTTAATGGCTACTATGGGAGATTCCGCTTTCGTCCTTATACCAACTAGCCCATATCATTACATTCTTGTATGCATTCTATCTTTTATACCAGCGGTTATAACTGGCTATATAGTTGACAAAACAAGCTTAGGAACATTCATTATGGGTAAGTATAAAGAAAGGATGGCTATTTTAAAAGGTCAGAAAAAGACAACAAAGCCCAAACCCAACTTAACACCAGTTCAACAAAAAAACGGGTTAAAATTAACTTATATATTCTGGGCTTTAATTGCAGTAGGTTTGGTTTTTGGAACTATGGAAATATTAATGATTGACATAGGTGAGGTTTCATCTTTCTTAGGTGAGTTTGCTGATATTATTGGAATTACAGGAACTCTTTTATGCCTTGGCATAATGTTTAAAGGGAAAAAATGGCTTAGAGACGATAGTATAGAAAGTCAAGAAGCAAAGTCTAAATCACTAAAAGCTACCTTAAAGCATAGTACCTTAGAAACAGCTTTCGTTACCACATGGGTGCTAGTAGGATTTATGGCTTTTGAGTTATTGGTGTTAGGAGCAGGTGGAGGCGATTACGCCGCCGGCGAACAGGTAATTGAAGGTGTCCTATTAACTGCTGGTTTAGCCTCTGTATTTGTAGCTGTAGCAGTCGGAATAATCCCAGGTTGTGGTCCACAAATAATTTTTGTTGCTTTATTTGCACAAGGACTAGTACCCTTTGCAGCTCTTATTGCTAATGCAATTTCTCAAGATGGCGATGCTTTGTTCCCAGTGCTAGCTATGGATAGACGAAGTGCTATCTACGCTACGTTAATTAACAAAATACCAGCATTAGCCATGGGATTGTTTATCTTTTGGCTGGAGTTTTATACAGACTTAGGCCAGTACGTTCAGTTAGCTTTAGATAATATTATTAAAACTTTTATTTAATACATTGGGCTATATCACTTCTTAAAATAGTAGTGATTTAGCCCTTTACTTTTTTTCTGTATAAACCCTCTCAACATGTCAAATAATAGATATTATAGATGATCAAACAGCTGGTTCAGATTTCAACAAAATACAATCTAATAATGACGTCTTTTCGGTGTTACTTAGAAAAATATAACATAAAAACAATAGGAGGTTTTTTCATGTCAAAAAGAACGTCTTTTATCGTAGGAATTGTGGTAGTGGCTTTGCTACTAATTTTCTTTTTGGCCAGAGACACTGGAACACCTGATGGACAGGAGCCGACTCCTGATGGAGATACTGGGCTACCTGAGGAGGAAGAGGCACAGCCACAAGAGTACGATCAGTTTGATGGAAGTATATACTTAAACGATGAGGAATTAGATCTTGAAAACTATCCTATAGTAGATAAGGGTCTGGTATATCTACCTGCATTGGAGTTATCTGAGTACAATGACACATTTGAACTAACTTTTGAACAAGGAGATAATCTTCTACTGATGATAACAGAAGATGAAGAACTTGAAAATCCACAACCTGGTGAAAATGATGACTTAAAGCTGTATTTAAACAACACCAATTTAACTCCTGCAAATATAATTGAATATCAAAATGATTTTTATATTGCATCAAGAGACATTGTTCCTCTTATGGGATGGTCTATATATGAAAATATATTTGCAAATTCAGTATATATAACTGACCAAAACATCCCCCCAGGAGATGGAGAATATGTAACCGTTAGACCAAGAGATGGTAGAGGTTGGCAACCTCAACTTAGGCTTGACATAGCTGACGGAGAAATAACCAACGTTGAGTATAACGAATATGATGAAGACAACAATAGTAAATTAGACAATCCCGAATATATAGAGAACTGGAAAAACCAAAATCCTGATGTGGATCCACTTGCTTTAATTGAAAACATGGAAAATCAACTTCTAAAGAGACAAAATCCAAATGATATAGATGTGGCCACAGGAGCTACCGGTTCTTATTCTAACTTTGTCAAGCTATCAAACTTAGCATTGGGTAAAGCACGCTCCCAACCAGATTATCAGTTAATTGATGGCAATTATGAAGTTTATGGTAACCCAAGCGAAAGAGGCTGGACTCCCCAATTACTTATTGAGGTAATTGACGGAGATATCCGCTCTTTCTATTATGATGAAATTGATGAAGACGGCAACTCTAAAAGAGAAAATCAAGAATATCTGGAAAGCTGGACAGATGCCTATCCAGAAGTTGACCCTATCTCCATAATAGAAGAACGGGAAGAAGATGTAATAAACACTCAAGACCCAAATTTAGTGGATGCCACAACTGGTGCCACATCATGGGGGTTAAACCTTAAAAAGTTATCCATAGGTTCTTTTATCCAAGCTGATCAATCTGATATTGCTAATTATGACCAAATCTATGTATTTATGGGGGAAATGAACGCTAGAGGTGATAGGCCACAGTTGCTTTTGACTACTTCTGGAGAAGAATTGACTAGTGTGGACTTTAGTGATTATAGAAATGGGGTTAATAAAAAATTTGATGAACCTTATTTAAGTAATTGGCAGGAGCAGTATCCTGATGTTAACCCTCCGGAATTAGTACAACAAATGGAAGATACCTTTCAACAAACACAGCAACCCGATGACTTAGATGCCATATCCGGTGCAACATCATGGAGAGACAATTTTAAAAGTCTCGCTAGCAGAGCCCTAGAAACTTTAAATAGAGATAACTAACAGACGCTTGAAAAAGGGTTTTAAAAAGCTTTGTAGCTACTTAACCTTATTTTCATCTGTTATTTAACAAGAACCCAACTCTTTTTATATTTGAGTTGGGTTCTTATCCTTTTATTTTGTTAAAATAAAAACAACGAAAATAATTAGTAACACTATAAAATAGTTTATACCCTTCTTTTCCCTAATTTTATCAATGGTTTTTATTAATTTTCTATTTTTCAAATCATAATGATAACGCCAATCCTTAGTTAGATAGCTTGTTAAAGACCCATATTGGTTGTTTAGTTCAAGTACTGCTATTATTGCAACAAAAATAAGTAGCAGAGGTAGTACCGCGATTAAACTAATTATAATCCCCACCCCTGTCACCTCCAGTTAATATCCTATATTGTGGAATATTTTATCTAATTCTATTTGATTTGTTCGGTCGTAAACTTCAAGGGCTAGTTCAGGCCTGTCTGTAAAAATCCCATCCACACCAGACCTATGAAGTATTCTCATTTGAAATGGTGAGTTTATTGTATAAGCGTGAACAATCAAGCCCTTTTTATGCACTTTATTGACGCGCCAGGGTAATGCTAAATTACCTACTGGTCCTATGCCATCAGATGTTGCAACCGTTTCTTCTATAATGTTTTCCCAGCCATATTTTTCTTCTATATCTTTACTTATTAACGTAACCCTCAGAACTGAAGGGGCCAAGCTATTAAATTCTTCAATGCTGTGCGAATAAAAGGATTGAAATATAAGTCTTGAATCTCGTTCCATAACATTTACTGTAGCAACACCTAACTTATCATTAACCTTTCTTTCAGGATCTGAAAACTTAGGTTTCCCATCAATCCAGCCTCGTCTTTCTAATATCTCTATTATATCTTTTTCTATCCCAGGATATTTATCTGCAAATTTTGTTTCAAGATATAATCCTGGATTATTATTTCCTGATTCCGCGATGTCAATAAGCTCATCTAAAGTCAAAATATTTAAACCCACATAGGAGTCTCTAGCTTGATCAGGGAATTTTTCATTAAACCAACCTCCTGTATCTAGTTGTTTTAACTCCTTATAGGTAAACTCACTTAGAGGTTGCTCAGCCTTTTCTGGAAATACAGTTTCGATGTCGCTTGTTCTTTTCAATGCTTCATCATGAAAAACAACAATAACCCCATCTTTTGTTCGTTGTAAATCCGCTTCTAAATAGTCAGCTCCTATATCCCTGGCCAGCTTATAAGCAGGAGCTGTAGATTCTGGAGCCAAATGAGAAGCTCCTCTATGGGCAATTATAGCAGGGGATGGCACTCCCAAATCCTGTGATAACTCTTTACCCAAACGCTGCTGACTTATTAGGGGCAGTGAAAACCAAAAAACTGTTAGCACCAGTAGAATCGCTAAAGTTGCCACTCCAACTATTTTCAAAACTTTTATTTTCAAACACTTTTCCCCCTTACAAACTCTTATAATATACTTTATTCATCAAAAATAACCTTTATCCTCTAATTTATAGGATTATATTATAATTAAACTAGTATGATTTATAGCTTATAAACAAAAACATATTTTTACTCTACTAAATACTCAGCCCTATTTTTTTATTAAAAATAACTATAGGATTATACAAACTCATACGTTTATTAATTTTCTGTTAACATTTCTATTAAAAACTACATAGATAAATACCAGTGTTAAAGTTAGCTAGCTTACACTAATAAAAAATAGGAGTGGATTACAATTAAGAAGTTAGCATGTTTATTATTAACCTTTATGTTAATATTGGTGTCGTCAGGGTTTAGTATGGCTAGACCTGTAGAATTTGAAAGGGTTATAGTTGGTTTTGAAAAAGGTATTGATAAAAATGTAATTCAAAACACTGAAGGAAAGGTCGTTAAAGAGTTTGATTTTATCAACGCAGTGGTTATGGAGCTACCTGCTCACACTGTGCAAACTATGGAGAGTCATCCCAATGTCAAGTATGTTGAACCTGATGCCGAAGTTAAAGCTTTAAATCAAACTGTACCTTGGGGTATTGACAGAGTTAACGCACCTGATGTTCATAGCGATAATCAGTATGGCGACGGAATTAGGGTTTCTGTTTTGGACACAGGAATATTGCTAAATCACGAAGACCTTAATGTCATGGGTGGCTACAGTGTTTTTGGTGGAAGCTATAATGATGACAATGGACACGGAACTCATGTTGCGGGAACTATAGCTGCCTTGGATAATCACTATGGGGTAATAGGAGTATCCCCGCAAGTAGACTTATATGGAGTAAAAGTCTTGGACAGTAGAGGTAGCGGGTCATACAGCGGCATTATTGAAGGTATCTACTGGTCAATGAACAATAATATGGATATAATCAATATGAGTTTAGGTGGTAGCGTCGGCTCTGTAGCCTTAGAAGATGCTTGTAATGCTGCTACCGATGCTGGCCTTTTGGTAGTAGCTGCTGCCGGCAACAGCGGAAATTTTTTCGGTTGGGGTGACAACATTGGTTATCCAGCAAAGTACCCTTCTGTGATGGCAGTTGGTTCAACCACATCTAGCGATAGTCGTTCAAGTTTTTCTAGCACCGGTCCCGATTTGGAAATAATGGCTCCAGGTAGCAATATTCTAAGCACAACTTATAATGGCGGTTATGGATCAATGAGTGGAACATCTATGGCATGTCCTCATGCAGCAGGTGTAGCAGCCCTTGTTTGGTCTGCCAATGAAAATCTAACTAATCAACAGGTTAGAGATATTATCAACGACTCAGCAAATGATATGTGGAATAATCCCTCAAGGTACGGCAATGGGTTAATAGATGCTCATGAAGCATACTTGTATGCAATAAGTTACTAATAACCTGATACTCCAGTAGACAGTAAGGTTAATTTGTCTACTGGAGTTTTTAACTAAATGCCCCATGATTGTAGTTTAAACACTAGAAGAACTACTATAAGTTGAGTTTTAATTCCACAAGATTACTTATATTATCAGAAGTTATTAAGATGTACAGCTCTTTTAAAATATCAAAATCATGCTCCAATTACTATTTTTAATACCTATCTCATTTAATTGTGGCAGCTTTGTTATATTCGTGCTCTAAAATTGACATTAAAAACATAGAACGGTAGGCTTCACCGTTTTTTTTACACTCTCGCATCAGTCCCTCTTTTACAAAACCTTCCTTAAGATATAATCTTATGGCAGCTTTATTATCATCAAAAACGTCAAGCCATAATCTATGAAAACCCTTCACATCAAAACAGAATTTTTTTATTAAACCAATAGATTCTTTGCCATATCCACACCCTTTTTCGTTTACTACTATCCTTTTGAGCTCCATAGATTTATCTTTAGATTTCAGTCCACCAATTATTATATATCCTAGCAATCTATCATTTAATTTACTTTTTATCACTAAATGTAATTTATCTGGATCAGCAATCTCTTTTTTATGTTGTTCTTCAGTCCAAGAAAACACAAATTTTGAGTTCTTTTTTTCCATATCTATAACAATAGGCAAATGTTCATCTGTGGTATAAGACAACAAAATCCGATTGGAGAAAATCTCTTTTAACATCAACATCCTCCCTAATTTACTAACTAGATTATAGCATAATTCAAACTTCTGACATATTCCCCTAAGTAATATTTAAAGTCAAGTTATTTGTGTGCCTACTAATTAAGTATTTGGGGCTGATAAGTCTCCAGGTCATAACTTACAAAAATTCAGAAGTATAAGCATATAAAGCTGGTGCTCCACCAGAGTGAATAAATAAAACATTATCCTTGGAATCAAAACGACCTTTTTTGATTAAATCAATTAAACCCGACATGGTTTTACCTGTATAAACTGGGTCCAGTAGTATCCCTTCGGTTTTTGCTACTAACTTTACAGCTCCCACCATTTCTTTTGTGGGTAGCGCATAGCCGTCCCCTATATAATTATCATAACAAGTAACTGTATCAGAACTAATGGTCTTCTCTAGTTTTAAACGGCTGGACGTATCCTTTATCAATTTCATAACTTTGGGCTCCATTTGTTCTTTACTTCTACTTATGCTGATACCTAAAACCTTAGTTTTACTTTGGTTTGCTTGAAACCCTGTTACTAAGCCAGCATGCATACCCCCACTTCCACTAGTACACACTACATAGTCAAAAATCATGCCTTCAGAAAAAGATTGTTGTATAATTTCTTGAGCGCAAGCTACATATCCCGTTGCTCCTATAGCATTCGACCCTCCTACTGGAATTTTATAAGGCTTCCCACCTTTAATAGCTACTTCTTCTGCTACTTTGTCCATTTCTTCAAATACATCAGTTCCATTGGGAACAATCCTAACATCCTCTGCCCCCATAAGTTGATAAAGAAAGAAGTTACCACTTCTTTCAGTGTCATGTTTTACAGCTGCACTTTCTTCCAGAACTAAAATGCATTTTAGGTTTTCTTTATTAGCTGCCGCTAACGTCAAACGACAATGGTTCGACTGAACTCCCCCAGCGGTAATAATTGTGTCTGAACCTTTTTCTATGGCATCTGCAATTAAAAACTCTAGCTTTCTAGTTTTATTGCCACCAGCAGTCAGCCCTAATAGGTCATCCCTTTTAATGTATAAATTAGGTCCCCCTAAAACTTCAGTTAACTTTTCCATATTTTTAATAGGTGTAACAAACTCTGTATACCTTTTTCTTGGCAAATGTGTTAAATCCATATTTGAGCCTCCTATTTATTTTTTTAACCATAGCCTTTAGCTTTAGCTCTGTCTTGTATTTTTCTAACCTCAAAATAAAAGATTGTCATCAAGGCGATATTGGCGAGAGGTATTGCAAAGGACTGGAGTAGCAATCTAATGTATATTGTAAAAAATTCTCGCTGATTTATTTCAGGTATTTCTCTCATGCTAGATAAAAAGTTATTGTCATAAAGATATTTTACCTCAGCAAGGATTATTAAGGTCATTACCACTAAAAAACATATAAAGACATAAAACATCAAATCACACTTGTGACTGATAAAAGATCTTCTTTTGTCTCCTTTTTGTTCTATTACCTCTTTCCCTTTTTTGTTTTCTGCTAAGTCTTGACCTTTATCCTCCACCATCTTCATCTTTTCTCCCCTCCTTTTACTGCTTTTTTGCATTCCCTATGAAATATAGCAAGTAAAAAAATTATAAAAGTAAACATTACAATTGAGGTGGCATTAAATTGTAAACTAAGACCTCCAAAAGTAGCAAAATACCCTAACCCTAGTGTTTCTTTCATATATTCTATTTGATATGCTAACGAAGAATGGTTAAGTGATAACACTTCTTTTATTCTGCCCCCATAAAAAAAAGCTACCACTACAGTAAATAAACCAGCACTTATGTACATTATATTTTCTTCAATAAAGCTTTTGTTTAAGCTTCCAGAAGTTCTAAATTTAGTTAGCAACTGAAAAAGAGTCAATAAAAGCAAAATAAGCAAAGCAGCAAATATTACCCACAGCTTCCAAATCTGCTGACTTTCTACATACACAACCCAACTCTCCCCTCTCGCCTCATTTCTTTATTCATAATCTTCTAGCAAAAGCTGTAAAAACCCTCTTTAATGTCCAAGGTTTTTAACTCGACACTACTTTATTACATTATATAATGTAAAACTTCAAATTTCTGCTCAGCTTATTGTTAGCCAACAAACTAGTGTTCTATTGTTATAATAAAAAAGCACCTCTTTTCATCGAGATGCTTTTTGTTATTTATTCAAAGGTTCCTTTAACTAAAACATTTCCGTTTTCCAACATAGTTTGACCTCTTGCGATAACAGTTTTTACATTCAAGCTTTTATCAAAGATTGTAATATCTGCATCAGCCCCCACCTCTATGGTACCCTTATGATTTAATCCCAGTACATTAGCCGGGTTTTTTGTAACTAACGCAATTATATCTTCTAAAGATAGCACTTGCTCTTTGTACAGAGTCTGGACCTCATTAAGTAATGACTTCATACTAGCAGCCTTTAACCCTATTATTCGCCCTTCATCATCTACCTGAGGCATGCTTCCATTAGAATCTGAGCTTAAGGTGACTTTATCTAAATTGACTTCTTCTTTAATTAAAAAAGATATCGCATCGGTAGCAGAAACAGCTCTGCCTCCTCTACCAAAAGTAGTTAAATCAATATTAACCCCTTTATTAAGTAATTCCAGCCCCTCTTTCAATAACTCCTCACTTCTATTTACGTGGGTTGCAGAAATTTGTCGGGCAGGAATTACTCTATCTTTTAAAAGTTGTCTAACAGGAGCAAGGCCAGCAGGGTCATTACCCACATGTAAATGCAACAACCCTATTTTACCACTTACTAAACCGCCTAACCTACATCCCACTGCCACATCTTTAAGAGCTTGATACCCTGCTTTACTAGAGCGATGATCAGATATAGCAATCTCACCCGCTCCCAGTACTTTGTCTATTAACACTAAGTCCCTCTTTACGCTGCCAGTCATTGTAGGAGTAGGAAGGGAGTAGGAACCAGTTAAAATATATGTAGAAATCCCTTCATTTTCAAGTCCTCTTGCCTTAGCCAAAAGAGAGTCTAGATGGCGAGTCATATCATCAGTGCCAAGCATTCCAACAACGGTAGTTACGCCGTATTTTGTGATATCACTTATCGTCACTTCTGGAACTCGAGTGTGATATCCTCCTTCTCCACCACCTCCAAGTAAGTGAACATGTTGATCAATTAACCCAGGGGCGACAATAGAATTAGGTCCACATTCTAAAACCTCAACATCTTCTAACTTTAACTTATCCTCTATTTTTTTGCCGACGCCTATAATTTTTCCCCCAGCAATCAAAATCTCTACATCATTAACGGGCTCAGGAACATAGCATTTTGCTGCTTTAATTAATTTTAACATAACACTCCTCCTAACATTTTAAAATTTGATTAATGTTACTGAAATTAAAACACCTTTTGATAAAGCCAAGCTTTAGTAACTCCCGTTATCTTTAGTGACTATCCATTCCTACAAAGTACCAGTAAATAACACCTAGGATGCTTTAAAAGACCTTAAGTGTTAATTACCTTCTACCTTAAACCTTTCAGATAGCTTTGAAACTATTTCAAGGGCTATTTTAAGGTGATAGTTAAATACTATATCATCTGTATTAAGTTTTTCTTTAGGGCATATATTAATCTTATAGATTTTCCTAAGCATCTTAGCGTTATCTTCATCAAGCTTGTAACCGCTACCCATATCTACCAACAAAACCACGTTCCAATTAAGTTTATGTAATAGCCTTTTGGTATCATCAAAGTCTATATCCTCATCACAATGCTCTTCACCGGGGTGAATCGGTATACGTTCCTCTTTTTCAATAGAGGGAAACTCATTTTCCAATTCATCTAACTCTTCAGTTATACCACTTAAAGATAGATTGTTTTTATTTAAAATCAACATTTTAATTATTTCTTTGTATTTCTTAATCAAGTCTTCGGAATAATCGTACACCTTATCCCTACTATACTGAGGCCTAATGGTAAAGTTAATAATAACAGCTACGGTTATACCCATGAAAGTATCAATAACTCTGTTTAAGCTATAATATACACTAGTCGCCTCATCTTGGTTTAGCATAATTGAAAGAAAAACAACAGAAGAAATTGTTATAGACTTATTCCATTCCAAATAGTTTGCTACATAGATAATGATAAGTATGCCTATACCTGTGACCAAAGGGTTCCCTTGAGCAAAATAAGAACCAACAAAACCAAATATAGCCCCCATTATAGTCCCTAAAATCCTATATTTACCCATACTAAAGGAATCCACTATATTACCCTGCATTGTAATAGCTGCTGCAACTGCTGCAAAAAAAGGTGAGTCTAAATTAAGTAAATTAGCAACTAAAACTGAAACTGTAACTGCCATAGCAGTTTTTATAATCCGCATTCCAACAAACATTTCCTAATATCTCATCTCCATTTTATATTATATTATATTAGGTATTATAACATTTAAAATCATAGGAATCTATTTAGTTATCCTTAATTTTAGCAGGACTTTACTTTTAGTTTAAAGAATATACAATATAGAATATGACTAATGCTTGTCTGTATTACAAAGGAGGTACAGTATATGCCTGAAATATTTAGTTATGTAATTGCTGTTATTATTTACGGCTTACTAATATTTCTTTTTAACAAGAAAAGAGATAAAGAGACCAGCTTAGCTTTTAAAGAGGCTCTGATTTCAACAATTATCTTTGCTATATTGTATGGTATAGTAATCATCATATGGCGCTAACCATATTTACATATCATCTATTTATCTAAAAGAACATCTTCACCTTAGCACAGAGGTGAAGATGTTCTTTTAAAAATGGCTAACTCAATAATAGATTTTTAGTCTATTAGACAATACTTCGACAGATTGTTCCTCTAATTTGGATTTTAAGGTAGTTTTATCTTTTAATGGATTATTGCATAACCATAAAGTTTCCAAGTTTTCAAGCTTTAATAATGAAGACATATCTTGTATATTATTGTCTTTCAAATCCAGCTTTTTAAGATTTGGTAGATGTACTAATGACGATACATCATCTATATTGTTACCATTTAAATATAGTCTTTTTAAATTCACCATATCTACTAAAGGAGTTATGTCCTCAACTTCGTTATAACTCAAATTCAACTCCTTTAGATTTGTTAACTTTTTTAAAGGTTCTATGTCCACGATATTGCTCGCCTGTAAGCTTAGCAATTTTAACTGAGTAAGGTTTTCTAGTATTTTAAGATCGATATTATGGTTACGTATATAAATTTTCTCCAACCCTTCTGCACCTTCTAGATAATTTAAACCCTCAACGCCATCTGATAAGTATAGAGTTCTTAAATCTTCAAACTCTTCAATACCTTTTAGATTTATTGATTCAATGCTAACCTGCAAACTAAGACTAGCTAAGTTTTCTAATTTCTTTAGTGCTGTTAAATCATTAATACCCTCTTCTCCATCTTCCCGTGAGTTATCTATTAGCTCTAGACTCTCAAGTTGCGTCAAATTCAAAATATAGGTGCTATGCTCTTTTGCCACAGTAATGTTTGATACATTTGTGAGACTGCCAAAGGAAGAGGGTTTTTTTATGTCTAAGCAGGGGATATGTAGTGTTTCTAAGGCGTTAACCTCGCCCAACGCACTTATATCTTTTATTTTACAACCAAATAAACTAACTGCCGTTAGACTATCTAAATTTTCAACTCCTTGCATGTTTGCTATTTTACTGTTATGAATCGATAGAAATTGCAAGTTATCAAATTGGGATAAAAAGTTTAAGTTATCATTTTCTAATCCGAAAATAGTAAGTTCTTTAACATTATCCATTCCCTGTAAACTATCTACATTAGCTGTATCGTAAAGGGTCAGTTTAGTTACGTTTTCAGCATTTGCCAACCCACTTAAATCATCAACTTGTCTTATTATAAGTTGGTTTAGATTGGCAGATTTTTCTATACCCGTCAAATCTGAAATATTTTCTAATTCTAAAATTTCCAGATTTGTTAGCTTTTCTATACCCTCTAACCTATCTAGTCTTCCTCTAATCTCCAAATACTCTAAGCTTTCTAAATCCCTTAGATTTGTCAGGTCATCCATATCCCCACCATCAATTGTCAATCGTTCAAGACTTTTCATCCTCCATAATGGGCCTAAATCATCTATTTCATTAGTATTCACCAACAACTCTTTAAGATTTTGAAGTTGTTCTAGTCCTTGTAAACTTAAAGGCTCTGTGTTGAAAATTCTTAAAGTATCTAAGTTTTCAATTTTTTGCACTTTATCTAATTCTATATCTTTTACGTTATGCATGGTTATTCCTCGAAGGTTTTTAGCATGCTCTAATCCCGTTAAATCTGAAACACTGCCTTCTATAACTAAATACTCAAGGGCAGCTATATCACTTATTGTCAGGTTTCTTTTTATTCCTAACTCGTTTTGAATAGCTCTTTTTAAAGTCATGTCAGGAACTAATAGTTTTTCAAAGTATACTTGAATATTTTTATCTCTCTCCATCTCTAACTGGTATTCAAAAGTTGAGCCAACTGTTTCTAGTTCAATTTCATCACCATCTATCACTAGCTTGTCCAGTTTGTAACCAGGGTTTGCATGAATCTTTATAGATGTATGCTCCCCTCTTTGATATTCCCCTTCACCTTCCACCTCGCCTCCCTCAGTTTTATTCACTTCAATTAAAACTTCAGAAACGTAGTACCCACTAGATACCTTTACTATGGCAAGTATCATTACCATAGTAAGGATTATAACTCCCACTTTTATTATTTTTCTTTTAGTTAAGTCCTTAACATTTAACGAATCAAATAATTTCTCTTCCCAATTTTTCATTACTATTCCCCTTTACTTTTTTACTAGTTAAGAGCGACAACTCTGCAACATCTAGATATATCATTTTTTTATAAATAATTTCAATAATTCCCAAACTAGCTAATTGTGACTCTAAGACTAAAGATAACATTTTTGTTTTCTTCCTAAGTATAGAGAAATTAAACCTGATAATCATGTAATTATCCACACTAGGTATTGCAAATACAATAAAATAAGTTAACCTAAAAATTAATGATTCTACGTAGTCATCTACCTTTTAACTTGATTTAATCCACTTTATTTACTCATAATTGTAAAAAACATCTACATTTTTCTGTCTTAAGTCAAATCTGTATACTAAGCTATTTTCTACACCTAAAGTATTACGTTCAAAGTGCAAATCCACACCGTTCCGATGCCACTGCGCCCTTACGCTGTATTCATTCTTTGCCATTCTTGATTTAGAGTGTTCATCTAAACTCATATGATATCTTTTTTTACCACTTTTAAATATATCAGTATTTATAATCACAATGTCGTAAATTAATTCTCTGCTTTCAACAAGTACTACAGTGTCCTTACCATCTGGTGATTTCAAAAGCTCTATACCGGTTAAGTTGTTCCATGGTTCCAAATCCAAAGGGATAACCTCTTCTATATTTTCTTTTTCCATTATTATATGGCAGATTTCTATCTGGTTAATTTGTGACAGCACTCCATCTATTTCATTACCCCTAATATTAATTTTTTCCACATTAGATAAGTTTTTTATCTGACTACTGTCAGTTATGGAGTTGTTGGATACATCTAAAAACTTTAGATCATCTATACCTTCTAAGCTTTTAATATGTGAAATGTAATTATCACTCAAGTATAGCTTATCCACCTGTAGGTTCTTTAAGGCTGTTATTTCTGAAATTTTGTTGGAGGTTAAATTCAACTTCTTTAATGATTCTAATTTTCCCAAGGTTGTTACATTTTGAACCTTATTTTCACCGACATTTAGATCTTCTAGATTTGTAAGAGTTTTTAATGGCTGAACACTCTCTATTTCATTATTTTCTAAGTTTATTTTTTTTACTTTTTCTAGCTTTTTTAAGGCAGTTATATCTACTATCTGATTTTTGCTGAGGCTTATATATTCTAGATTGCTCATTGTATTCAAAGCACTTATATCTTCTATATAATTGTTATCCATTTGTAGTTTCTTGATAGTGGTTAAGTTACTAAGAGGTGCTAAGTTACTTATTGAGTTTTGATTCAAATTTAATTCTTTAAGGTTTGTCAGTTCACTAATAGGGGAAATATCGGTTAACTCACTTTTTGTAATTTCAAGAACCTCTAAGTTGCCCAGCTTAGATATATCTTTTAATTGTTGCTCATCTACAGTAACATTTAAAATCCTTAGTTCTGTTAGTTGCTCAAGCTTATCAATACTAATTAAATCATCCTCTGAGTAGGGACAACCAATTATAGTTAAACTTTTTATGTTAGGATACCTTTTTAAAATACTCAAATCAAGATTGGTACCTTCTAAAGTTAGACTTTTAGCATTAGGTACCTTTGTAAAAAAATCTTCATCTTCTATTCTTATATGTCTACTCAATTGTATATGTTCTAAGTGCTCCAAATGTGCTAAAGTTAAGTTTTCTGTACAGTACCAACCATTAATATTACGTTGATTGTTAAAACTTCTTTTTAAGTCATTAGAAAGCCCTTTATCCTCCAAATCTACCAAAGGAGAAAAATGTGCAGTTAAATCTCTATTTTTATTAGATGTCAAAGAGTACATTGTCGGTCGCTCATAATCTTTTAGCTTTACATCTACAAATTCTTCCTTAAGCTCTATTTGATTCTCTTCTGTCCATTTATATAGGCCATAACCATCTTTAGGGATTACCTTCAAATTAACTGTTTCCCCTTTTTCATATATACCAGTTCCATGCACCTCACCTGTCCCTTCTGGTTCAACAGCTACAGAGACATCAACTACATAGAATTTACTTGTTAAATATACCAGTCCAAAGGTAGCTACCAATAGCAAAAAAATTAAAATGGTTCTAGTCGTGTTATTCTCAATAAGGACATTTTGAAAATCTCTCAAAATTTTCCCTCCCTATAACTTTGATCATAGGTGACTGCAAAGCTGTACAACACCTGAACTAACAGCGTTTTTATGTATAATTTCAAAGGTTTTCTCCCAAATACCTAGTTCATTTTGCACCGAAGGTGAATATTAGTTGACAATCTGGGCGTTTTGCATTAGTTAAGTTGGTTCATTTATTAAAATCCCCTGGAGATTCCATAACTTTTTACTCCATTTACATATATAGACGTAAAACAGTTTAAAAAGTTTCACTTTTTGATAGTAAAGTTAATTGCCACATAACTTAATTTAGTGCAGAATAGTATATAAGTAACACAAGTAATAAGTTATTCTATTCTTCATGGCTAGAACAAGAGCTTAGTTAAAACTTATAATTTCCGCAATAACCAATTTTTTCTGGGAGGGATAAAAATTTTACAAGAAATATTTTTTTATTTTATTGTCTATTCGTTTATAGGTTGGACCTTAGAAGTTATTTATCATTTCAAAAAACAAAAACGATTCGTAAACAGAGGTTTTTTACACGGTCCTGTATGTCCTATTTATGGCAGCTCTGCTGTTTTTATAGTTATGCTTCTATCTCCATTAAAGGAAAATATTTTCACCTTATTTATAGGCGGCTTTATCATTGCGTCCATTATGGAGCTGATAACAGGATTTTTGTTGGAATACCTATTTGACACTCGCTGGTGGGATTATTCAGAAGATAAATTTAATCTATGGGGTTATGTATGCTTAAAATTTTCTTTATACTGGGGAATATTGACGATTTTTTTTCTGAATTTCGCTCACCCTCTGGTGGAAAATCTGTGGAGTTTCATTTCTGCAGGTTTAACAAACTTCATACTTATAGCAATAACTTTTATTTTGGTGCTGGATGCCGTTATAACTATTAACAACATGGTGCACTTTAAAAAGATATTGGCAGAGTTCCAATCTACAACAAAGGAACTTAAAGAAAATATAGCCCTAGTAAAAAATGAAAAAGTCAAAAAGCTGGCTATAAAAAAATTGCAAAAAAGAAACAAAAAACTGCGTTCATTACAAGCAAAGCTAGTAGATAGAATAAATAGTAGACAAAGAACATGGTTAGCAAACTACCCTACACTTAAATCAAAAAAGTTTAAAAATATCATCGAAGAACTCAAAACTAAAATTCAAAAAAGAAAAAATAACAACTTTTAGTAGCTTACTGTAGATATTTATGATAATCACTAAGCTTTATAAACTGGAATCCTTGTTCTTTTAAGTACAAAACCCCTTCTTTCACTCCTTCGGCGATAGGCGAGTTAGGCTGGTTCATATGAAATAATATTATTGAACCTTTTGAAGCATTCTTTAATGAATAAAAAATTTGCTCCTTAGTAAAAGTGCCTCCAGCATCTCCTAGAATATTGTAGTTTACTGGTTTTAAGTCTAGATCATTAAGAATTTTGATTGCAACATCATCATAATAAGCAGTGCCAGATCTAAAATAATTAGGTGTATCACCTGTCAGTTCTTTTATTAACATTTGGTTGTTATAGATTTCTTCAAAAACTTCTTCCACACTCTCCGTTCCTGAGATGTTATAAATAGACTTACCGCTAACAGACAGTGGCCTATGCTTATAGCCATGGTTCGCTATTTCAAATAGGGGATTTTCAGCTAACTGTAAAAATGTATCTTGATTTTTTTTTATCCACTCCCCACTTACAAATAAGGTAGCCGGTATTTTCTCCTTTTTCAAAAAATTAATTAACTCGCTATCATAGCCATTTGGCTCTCCATCACAAGCATCAAAAGTCAACGCAATTACTTTTTTATCAGCATTAATTTCTGTTATAACGCCATCAATGTTTTCCCCCCAATGTTTTGGCTCAACATCAGCATATTTATTAACTATCTCTTCTTTAAGAGTTGGGTAATCTATATGATTAGGCTTGCTATGTTCCTCTTTTTTACCAGTAAGCTCATTATCCTGTTTTAGTTCTCCCTCACATTCTTCAACTATATAATCGGTACTACCGTTGAAACATCCAGAAAGTATAGTCAACATCAACAAACACATTATAATCTTAATCTATTACACCTCCTAAAACTCTCTCTTTATTAATTGTATCATCTTTATTACATCCTGTAAGTATAAAACTGTTATTACACAAAACAAGCTAAAAGCATCAGTCTTGCTGACTAATGCCTTTAGCTTGTTTAAATTAATACTTTATTTTACTGCTTTTTAGCCAGTAATTTTAGTGCTCGAGTCAACTTAATTGGGTTGCCATACATGAGTGTGCCTAAACGATAAATCTTTGAGGCTAAAAGTCCCACGATTACTGTACTAATCAGCAATATAGAAAGAGAAATTATAACTTCTAAATTGGATACTGACCCCATAGATACTCTTACAAACATAGCCATAAACGAACTAAAAGGAATAAAAGAAGCTACCTTTATCAAAATCCCCTCAGTATCTTGCATCCCCATTACAGATATAAAAAATACCGCTACAAAAATTATAGTTATAGGCGTAGAGCTGGTGTTAACATCCTCTGTCCTAGAAACCAGAGCACCCAAAGCGCCAAAAATAAATAAGTAAAATAAGTACCCTAATATGCCAAACACCGAAAACAATAATAATACATCATAAGGTATTTTAAAAATAAAATCCAATCTATTCTCCCAAGCACCAGCATTAAGTTCATAAACTGAAAGAGCCGTGGCGACAACAAGGCTAAACTGAATTGCTCCAGCTAGTGCCCCTCCAATAACTTTGCCAAAAATTAAATTTCTACTGTCGGTACTAGTTACCAAAACTTCCATCGCCCTATTACTCTTTTCGCTAGCTATAGAAGTAGCTACAAATTGACCATATATTATAATTATAAAATATAAAGCAAAAGTCAAAATATAGGTATACATATAATTTGCAGCACTATCAGTCCCTAGAATTTTTGTATCTGAAAATAAATTAACAGACACTAGTTGCTGAACTTGTTCGTAATCTATCCCTTTCTCTTCAAATCCCTTAATTCTATATGATTCAGATAACGCTCTTTCAAAAGCCATAATATCTTCATTCCACAACTCATTGTTTTCAACAATATGCAAATAGCTGGTGGGTGAATATATAACATAGCCAGATTCCACTTCATTTGCAATAACAGCTTTTTCTAGTTCTTCTTTGCTTTCAAACTCGACAAGACTACCCGCACTGAAGTTATTCTTCAAATCATCTATATTGCTTACAACTCCATCTTTATTTACATAGCCATAGTCTCTTTGCACCGATGGGGTTTCTTTATCAGTAGATGAATCAAAGCTAGGAAAAGCATCAATTATAGTAGGCATTGATAATCCAATAGTTAATAATAAACAAATAATAGCAGTAGATAATATAAAAGCCTTGTTTTTAACAAAATTCATAAGCTCAAAATTTACTACAGTAAAAAAGTTTTTCATTAATTTTCACCTACCTTTTTAACAAATATATCTTCTAGTGTCGGCTCATATATTGAAAACCTTTCAATATCTAATCCTAACTGGAACATTTTATTAAGTAAATCCTGTTTCGCCTTACCAGTTTCTAGCTCAATAATAAGGTACTTTCCTTTATTATCTACAACTTTAGCTATCCCGCTAATTTCCTCATTAAATATCTTTTCTAACTCCAAAGAAGATTGCCCTATTACACTAACAGTTAGCCTATTCATACCATAGTCCCGTTTAATCTTCTTTAAATCACCCTTAAGCACAATTTCTCCTTCGTTAATCAAAGCAATATTTTCACAAAACTCTTCAATATAATTCATCTGATGACTAGAAAAAATCACAAGTTTCTTCTGCTCTATTTGTTCTCTTATTATCTCCTTAAGCACCTGAGAGTTTACTGGATCTAACCCACTAAAGGGTTCATCTAAAATTACTATATCTGGATTGCAAACAAAGGTTTGAGCCAATTGCACTTTTTGTTGGTTTCCTTTAGAAAGAGTTTCAAGCTTTTTGTTGCTATACATTTCCACGCCAAGCCTCTTTAACCAAGCCATAGAATTCTCTTTAGCTTGTTTTTTACTCAATCCCCTAAGTTGCCCAAAATACATCACCTGATCCAAAACTTTCTTTTTGGGGTACAGACCTCGCTCCTCCGGCAAATATCCTATTTGATGTTCATTAGCTATAAACTTTTTTCCATCTAATAATATTTCACCTCTGTTAGCTTTAAATAAATTCATGAGGATTCTAATGGTAGTGGTTTTTCCTGCACCATTTCTTCCTAAAAACCCCAAAGCTTTTCCGCTTTCAACATTAAAAGATATACCATGAAGAACTTCTGTATCTCCAAAAGACTTATATACATCATTTAATTGCAATTTCATGCAAACACCTCATTTCTAGTATGTTTTTTAAAATTTATATGAAACTCTTTAATTCTAAGTTGCACATTAACCCTTCGACACTCTTAATTATTGCCACTATTTTAACAGTCTAGCTTTTTTATCCTCTCAAGCTTTCCTCTTCAAACTTTACAGTGCCTACCCTATTTTTATATAAATACCATACAGAAAATGGGAAAACAATGAATAGCGCAAATAACATCACTGCACCATGTTCAAAATAATGACCGAAAGGAAGTATAGTTACACCTACAGAAAGAATGTTATTCCCTGCATGAATCAATATAGGTGCCCATATCGAACCGGTCCAAAGTAATGACAGCCCCAAAAATATCCCTAATACAAAAGCATAAGTTCCTTGAACAATATTAAGATGATAAAGCCCAAACAAAAATGCTTGTATGATAATTACTGCAAACATGCCTACTTTTCCCCTTAACTCATCAAATATTAACCCTCTAAATATAACTTCTTCTATTATAGGCGCCATAATCCCTACAGTTATAAAAAATAGCAGCATTCCCCCCTGTTCCAAAGAAGCCATATTTTCCACATGTGAATCTACTTTACTTTCTGAAAAAAACGAAATGATAGCGGCCGATACATATAAACATGACATTCCTGCCATCAAAGAAACCACAATCTTATCTAATGAAAGTTTGTTAAACCTGCATGCCTTAGAGAAACTAATACCTTTTCTATTAAGCATCCATCTATAAATAAGTAAGGCGCCTACACCGGCAAAAATCAAAGAAATAGGAATATGTTTTGCTATAGCTTCCGCATATTGATCTTCAAAGTTTTCAACACCCTGTATCCCTAATCTTATCCCTACTATAAACGAAACAGGGATAAAGTATATAATCTGCAAACCTACGTGTATAAGCATATATTTAAGTACATTCCAAATCGTCTTTAGTATATTTTTCATATTTTTCCTCCTAGATTTTAAAATTTTCGTTTTGTAGATGTAAAATTATTTTTTTATAAGCTTTTATCACCGTTAAAGCTGCCAACATATAGCATATAACAGACAAAGCAAGTATAACAACTAAGGGTAAAAACAACTCTAAAAGTGTGCCTAAAACTAATCCTGTAAAACTTATAGCATAACTAAAAATGTTTTTCCATATATTCTTTGCCTTAAATATTGCATTAGGTAAAACAATAAATGTTCCACAAATAATTAGCGGCAAACCTATACATATAAATGACATAATAACAGTTGGATCTTCAATAACTCCTTTATGTAGAGCAATAAGAAAATTAAAAATGTTAACAACTCCACCCAAAAACATCGAAAATAGAAAGGTTTTAATAATTGTTGTGGAAACTTCTTTTTTGTTTACAGGTAAAACTCTAATCAAGTCTTTGCTAAGATAAAATATAAGCTCACTCTCTTTTATGTTCATAAGAGTAATAAAAACTATATATGGCACAAAAAGGACTGGCTCAATGGAACTTATCCCTAAAATCAACCCCACTGTTCCCAACAAACCTAGCCACGCAGGCATATATATGGAGTATATATGCTCGAAATATAGCTTTGAACGGCTAATCAACTTACTCACCTCCTTACTGACAGATGTCTATTTGATAAACTTTTTTAGCTGCATATTTATATAATACCAATGTTATCAATAACATAAATAAAGGTCCTAATAACCACATACCATGACTTAATAAGAGTTCTTCTCGTATCAGCAAAAATGTAGAAATACTATATATTGAATACCCTAAACCCATCATCCCTCTTTTTTTATGATATAAGACAGTTAGCATGCAAAATATTAGTGCTCCAAAAATTATTAACATAAGCATGCTAAATAATCCTTTTAAAAATTCAACACTAACTCCCATTCCATTTACTTTAAGTAAAGCTGATACAAATATAAAAGGTAAAACTAGCAGCACCCCCATAACAATCGCAGAGCAAAAAGTTGCTAATATTCTATTAATCAAAAAATTCTTTCGTCCAACAGGTAAAATATTTTCCAAAACTCCTGATGCTGCCTTATTTGTTTTGCTTTTGGTTATATCAAAATCTAAAATGTTTGAAGGAGCTAAGGTCATACAAAACAAATGCAAAGTCAAAAAAGTAAAAAAAGTCTTAAACCACAACTCTGAAATTGCACTAACTTGCTGCAAGTCTAAATATAACAACACAGCCCCCATTATGTTAAGTCCATAAAGCAAACCATAGGCTAATATTATATCTTTCATATCTTTATAAAAGCTAATATTGTAAAGCTTAAAAAGATCTAGCATTTTAAACTCTCCTCTCAGTCCCTTCTTGAAACATAGTACATTATATCTTCTAAGTTTGGCTTTTCAAAAAGTATATCCTCGTTTTCTATCAAAGCTTGACAGTCATTTGTTTCCGCAAGCCCCTCTATTCCAAACTTATTTGTCCTCATCCCTATTAAAATATCTTTATGATTGGTTAAGTCTCCTTTTTTACCTTTAACTAAGCGATAATTTTCCACAAGATCACATAAAGTGTCAGTGAATACTATTTCGCCGTCGTTAATAAATGTGATATAATCAGCTACCTTTTCCAAGTCAGAGGTAATATGGGTAGAAAAAAGTACCGAAGCTTGTCTTTTTTCAATGATATCCTGGATTAAATCCAAAAACTCTCGACGAAATACCGGATCCAGCCCTGAGGTTGGTTCATCCATTATAATTAGTTCCGGCTTATGAGCAAGCGCCATAGCTATAGAAAACTTTATTTTCATTCCTTTCGATAACTCCTCTAACTTTTTATCCAAATTTAAGTTAAATTTCTTTATGTACCCATGAAAAATTTCGTCATCCCAACTTCTATAAAAAGGAGCAATTAATTTAGCTAATTTTCCTAACTTCATCCCCGATGGATAGATATCTCCATCATAAACAAAGCCAATTTTTTCTTTAACCCCTACTTCATCATAAACATGGTCTTTGTTGAAAACTTTAATTTCCCCACTATCCTTAGAAAGCAAGTTCATAATCAATTTAATAGTTGTAGTTTTACCGGACCCATTTGGACCAATAAGACCCATAATATATCCTTTTTCAAGGGAAAAACTTATATCATTTAATCTAAAATCTCTATAATCTTTTGATACATTATTTACTTCCAACACTTTACTCATTTTATTCTTCACCTCTTTATATTCAATTTAGTAGAGCAGTTTTAACATTTCTACAACCTCTTCTAGTGGTATATTAAGCTCTTTTGCTTCTTCCACCACATCTTCTAACTTTTTTTCAACAGACTTTATCTTTATATCTTGTAATAAATCTTCTTTTTGTGCAGAAACGTAAAAACCTCTTCCTTTTACCGATTTTATTAATCCCTCTTTTTCCAGAACCTGATATCCGTTTTTTGTAGTAATTACCGAAACCTGTAATTCCTTTGCTAACATTCTTATCGATGGCAAATAAAACCCATGTTCTATTTCCCCCTTTAAAATTTGCCGTTTAATTTGATCTGCGATTTGTAAATATATCGGCTGTGAACTTGTATTGCTAATAATAATATCCAATACAATCCCCTCTTTTATCTTTATACAGTAATGCACTCAGCAACAGGTGTATATATACTGTACATATTTTATATACACAGTATATATACACCTGTTAATTTTGTCAACTGTATTTATTACTATTTTACAAAAAATTATTGAGTACTGTTTAAAAATTATATAGCAATACTACTAGCATTTAACCTATGATTAACGGCCGTCCCCATATAATAATAGTAAAAGATAATAAAAAACAACCCATTCAGGATTGCTTTAATTTAGGTACCACAACTATATATTTTTTGCTTTAATAACTGTTATTATCTGCACAATCATACTTAATTAATTACAATATTTTCGCACTTCTGTCAAATAAGCTAAATTTTAACTCTTAAGCTGAAAAAAACTTGCCCCTGCCGGCATAAGTGTTGGTCGTTCCACTCCAGCAAGGACTACTCAAAAAAAGAAGAACGCATTTTTCTGCGTTTTTCATTGACTGTATTCAACTGATATTGCTATTTTATAAACGGGCATAAAAAAAGTCTTATTTATCAATTTAGATTTCTCAGATGTTCAATAATTGGTTCAATAAAATTTTTTATCCCAGGTGCTAAACCCTTTGCGTTATTAAGCATCTGTATTATAATTGCTATTAATTGTAGTTTAGAAATACCCTGTTTTTTTTCTAAATTATTTACTTTGTCTGCCAGTTCCTTAACTTTGTCATCTCTTTCATCTATAACTGTTTTTAATAAATCCAGCACCTCTTGATTAAAACTATCTTTAGTTTCTTGATTCTTTCTAATAATTTCTATTATAGCATGTTCTTTAGTCTCTGATTCATCAAGTGTTAAATCATCAATAACATCCTGTAAGCTCGCTAATGTGCAACTTTCGCTTTTTTTTTAATGAAGATGTTAAATTCTCATTTACCACTTTTCGATACTCTGGATTAAAATGATATATCGGAAATATGTTTCCAGTTGTCACCGAAATATAGTCATCACAATAATAACAGTATAGCTCTTTTCCTAAATACTCCATATAGTTATCAGTTTTTTTAACTACTGAATTACCAGACAAGCATCTAATTTCATATCTTAACACCAATTTATTTTGGTCTACCAACGAATTTAAATATGAGAGAACTACCTTTAATGGTAGGTTAGTTTTTTTACAAACAGCAGATGGATTAAAACTTTTTACTATCGGCTGGGATGCCAATTGCTCAACATATTTTTCCACTTTATATCTGCTTAAATGCTCATTCATAACAATCCCCCTTCCTACAAAATACCTCACAACACCTTTGATGCAAAATACTCAATTAACTCTTCCGTTGCCATAGTCCTAAAACTAATACTATTTGTTGTTCTACCTACTTGTATAGTATGCTGCTCCCCCCCAAATGTAAACGATATATAACCAGTTTCATCTTCGATATGCTCTTTAATCAAGTTATACAGCGATTGATGGCATAAATCTTTGCCCAACTCAACATCTGTACCTATATTCATCTTGCATAATCCAGCCAATAATAACTGAGTAAAACAAACATCTCCAATTTCTTTTTCATCAATTTGCGTTGATTGCATTTCACTTATAAGAGTTTCCATATCTTTTGTAATAAAATAATTATCCAAAGCTTTTAAGGTATTTACAAGTAAATTACTTATTTCTTTAGTAATTTCTAAGTTTAAAATAGGTTTTGAGTTTACATCAAAAAACTTTCCCCCATCTAAAGAGTCCTTAAAAGCTCCCATTTTACCACCAAAGTTTTTCAATATATCTATTTCTTCGAAATCTAACTCTAATAAATGAGAAAAGAAATTATGCAGTACTCTTGCATTTTTAAAATTGGATCTAACTTCTAAAACATCTTTACTTAAATCTATTATCGAAACAATATTATCAACTGCAGTTATTTCCTCTATTTCGTCCCCTTTATTTATTGATTTTACACCGGTTGGAACAATAGTTCTTATCAAGTATCTTAAATCCCCTAATTTTATGGTGGAAAATATGATTGGTGACTTTATTTCTAAGTTTTTAGTTTTAAGTCTTTTATTGAATAAAAGATCTTTACTTTCAAGTTTTGTAACTAAATCGTTTATGGTAGTCTTTCTTTTAATTTGTAACCATTTCACGGAACAACGCCCTGCCAAAATTCTCTTGTTTAATAAATTTCTAATTTGCCCATTCCTAACTAGCATATGCATGTTTTTATACAAATATGCCCTTTCATCTAAATCTTTCGACATATTATTTTCTAATAATTCTATTATATCATCAATATCCTTTTTTGAAAAATTATTAAAATCATTTTGAACAACTACATCCCACAAATCCATAACTAACTCCCCCCCAGAAGTTATTTATTTGGTGTTTTCTCCATAATATTCTGAATCCCTTTGTTTTATTTTTATTTTTTTTATTATTAAAACTAATGTCCCATATTTATAGTAGTTTTTTATAAACTCATTTATAGACAAAAGCTGCCAAACTCGACAGCTGATATTAAGTTATTGATTCTTTCCTTTCTCTCTTTTTATCACATTGTCAACCGCTTTATAATTAAACTTTTCATCTAAAGGAAAAATTGGCCTTTCTATTTTTTTAAACTCTATAGATTTAAGTTCTTCGTTGGTGTTTCCTTTAGTCAAAGCCAAAATACTTCTTTTAGCTAGTGCTTCATGCTGAGGTGTGAGATACCCCAATTTACAAACTATTATCTGAGCCTCTTTAGGATTAAGCCCTAAATCTATATAAAGTTTTGGGTCCGTATACCCTATATGTTGTTCAGCTAAAATAACATCTACTCCTCCAGTGTTAAACAGCACTATATCACTTTGGGGAAAGGTTATCCCACCCCAACCACTGATATACGATTTTACAGTTCCTGTTGCATTTATAGGCGTGGAGGTTGTAGCATCAAATTTTGCTCCAAATGTAATATCAATTATTTCTCCAACTTTTCCTTTACACTGCTTTACGGCTTCTGGATCATAAAATCCTCCATATATTATGGGACGTTCTAAACTATCCAGTCTTTTGTCGGCTAGAATAATCTTTAGAAATTCTGTGCAATCGGAAGATGCACCAGCTGTAGGATTATCTCCAGAATCAGAAATATACACTGGTGTTTCTCCTTGACACACAGCCTCAAAAGCCTTATTTAAGGCTTTTTGTTGGGAATATGTTTCGGTATGGAACTTAAACTCATACCTTTTTTCCCACATTTTTTCTGCAAGCTGAACTGCCGTTTGTTGAGCAAGTTTTTCATCATTTTCAGCAACAACATAAGCAGCAGCGGAATTATCTTTATTGTCCGCCCAAGGAAACCCCATAAAGTAAGATGCTGATAGTATCCCTGCTTTTTTTTCCATTCTTTTTAGCCCTTCTATAAGTTCTGCCATAGGTTCATCAGCAGTAGCAGACTGTTCCCCCGCAATTATTAGCGGTATCTTTACCCAACATGACTTTACCGTAGATTGATTATTTATCGACTTAATTGTCATTTTAGCTGCCTGAATACCTGTTTCGGTACAATCAGTGTGAGGTGCGCACTTATACCCTACAAAACCATTGCAGTTGTTATGCATTTTACTTGTTATTGTTGCATGCATATCAAGGGCACTATAAATTGGGATATTGGGAAACAAACTGCTAAGCTCTTTTAGAATATCTCCTTCAGCTTCCCCTAGCTCTTTAACCCTCATTGAACCATGAAGAGCAAGAGTAATGCCATCCAACGGTTTCTCAGCATCAGCTTTTTTTGCTTTTTCTATTATTTCATCTTTTATCCTAATATAAAAATCATAGTCAACTTCACCGTTAGGAACTGCTCTGGCATAAACTGTAGGAACAACCTCGCATTCAGCCTCTTGTAAAGTAGTTATTATACCTGAGATAGCATCATTTTCCTTAATACTTTCAAATATCTCTTTGCCATATATCACTTTAAAGTCCTTTTCTTTAGTAATAATTGGATTAAATGAGTTAGATTCATGATACATTCCTCCGACCAATACTCTTTTCATATTAAGCCTCCCTTAAGTAGTTGAATCAATGTTATTTAGAATTTACTATTTATGTAAAGAAAACTATGCTCTTTCACCTTAATATTTTAGATAAATTTATTAGAAAGATAGCGAGAGTCAGAACATATTAGACTCTCGCTATATAAAAACAACCCTTTCCCCACGATACTTTAATCAAGCGCAGTGTCAATTATATCTTTAGCTAATTCGTATATTTCGGCTTCTGTATTAACACTGTTGTTAGCCAATACTAAATTCTTTTCTGGAACTATAAAAAGGCCTTGTCCTAATGAACCAAACCCAATAGCAATTTTATACCCCTAATAATCATCAATCCAAAACTGATAACCATAGTCGAAACCATATCTAGAAGGTGGATAAAAGTGCAGTTATTGCGTCTGTGATCCATTGAGAGGGAACTATTTGTTCCCCGTTATAAGCAAACTCCTTTCCCATTTATTACTAAGATACACTTATATCATAAAAAAGTCCATTAACTCTCAGGAAAGTTTTGTTTTTCTAAGAGTTAATGGACTAATATAAGCATTTACTTTAAATTTCATGTCTAACAAAGTCGATTTTTTTAGCTCTATTTCCGCTAAATCTTAAGCCAGTTATTTTACCTTCGTTCTTTATAAACTCTACAATAAATGTAAAGGTTGAACTTATCACAAATTTATTATCCTCAACCTGATATAATTTTTGCTGACCATTTCTTGGATGGGAAATGTATAAAATCTTGTCTTTCTCTACTATATTGTAAAATGTGTCCAACTCATCACTTTGGTATTTTCCTTCATATTGAACACTATCCAAAGGTGTAAATGGTTTTAGCTGTGTAAGTGGTATAGTCTTTTCTTTCGTTTTTAAGAAACTATTTTTACCAAAATATAGTTCTGAATTAAGGTGCTCAACTTTAAATTGGTTTCCTGCTATTGGAATTAGAGGTGATAACCCATAAGGATTTTCCAAATGTAACTTTCCGTTTTTTGTAATTATTTTCAGTGCCATAATAGGTTCACATTCTGTGGGAAAATAAAAACCATCTGGATCAGTTACTTCAATTTCTTTATAATAATTGCCTTGTTTTCTTTTTGGTTTTTCGCCACTTCCAAAGATTACATTGGCTATCGAAAAAGCAGCATCTTTCATCATTATATTCTGTGTATTTGAAAACACGATTATATCTACATCTTCCTCTGTAAAACGAACTATAGCACTACGGTATGCAGCATCTGCTCCCCCATGCTCGATATACTTATGCCCCTTGTGCTCTCCCACAAATAGCCCACCAGCATAGTTACTTTCTTTGCCATTTTTTAGTTTTGCTGGCGTTAGCATAGTTTTGATCGTGCTGTCAGTACAAATTGTTGATTTTTTAAAATTATCCATCCATAAAGCAAAATCATCCGCTGTAGTGTTTAAAGCTGTAGCACCATATGTTCCATAGTTAAGAACACTGCAAACAAATCCATCTGCACCTGTATCATAGTAGGAGTTAGCTTTATTTGAAATCAGTTCCCAGTAATTATCCTTAAAAAAGGTGTTCCCCATACCTAACGGTTTAAATATCCTCTCCGTTGCAAATTCATTAAGAGTTTTTCCAGACACCCTCTCTACAACTTCTGCTAACAAAGTAAAATTAGAATTGCTGTACAACCAGTTTGTCTCAGGCTCAAAGTTAAGTTTCTTTTGCTTCCTAATTAAAGTTAAAGCATCTTTTTGAGTTATTGTGTCAACTATCCTTACACCACTTAGGCCTAAAAGCTCCCACTGATCTCTTATACCACTTACATTGTTTATCATTTGCCTAAGTGTTACTGGTTCATCAAACCCAATATACTCAGATACATACTCCCTAACATCGTCATCTATGGATAATTTTCCATCCTCTTCCAACAAAAGCACGCACATAACTGTTATTTGCTTTGAAACCGATGCTACATGGAAAGATGTTTGCCTGGTAATGGGTATACTATGCTCAAGACTTGCATAGCCATAGTTTTTATTATAAATTGTTTGCCCATCTTTTCTTACAACAACCTGCCCGCCAGGGCAAAGCCCCTGTTGCCACTTTGCAAAAATTAAGTCTATCCTTTTTTCCATATCCATTTTACCACCCTCCGGATTACTAAAATAGTATAATAGTATTTTTCGTGCTTCGAAGCTAATACCCTTTAATAAATATGCTTGTATGTAATTTCAAAACACCACCGTTAGCTGATAACAATTACAATATGATGCTCCCTTGAAATTAATTCTCTATAGACCATTCAAAACTTCATAACGCCCTGATATAAAATTCAAAAACAATAGCATCCCGGGCCTAAGACGAAAACCTTGGATTTACTTCTAATTGTTCTGCATAAAAAAATCCAACCCAGCAAAGCTTGAGAACAACATAAATTCCTCTTAATAATAAGTGCATCCTTATTGTTTACTTCTCTATTATAGTCACTTATCCTTTAACCTCCCATATATAATGACGTATCTGCATTTAAAAAGTATCAACTTTTTGATTATTTTTTAGCACTTGGGAAACAAAGAAGAAAAAATAAAAGCTCAACATCAGTTTCGATGTCAAGCCTTTGGCATTTATTTGGTTTATATACTTCTTTTTTTATAACTTACCTGTTTATATTTTTAGAATTGTTTTAAATACTTTACAAATTTGTTCTATAAAAGATTAGAGAGTTTTATTTAGACTTTATAAATTATCCTAAAAATATACGAATATATACCAACTAACTACCTAAAGATAATAGATAAAAACAAAATCCCATATTTCGAAGTTCCCCTTAGGCTATAAAGGTTACAAAGTAATAATAGTTTTTTCAGGTTCTATATAAATTATGTGAAATTTATACTATAGTACTTTTGTTACACGACAGATAAAAATCTAAATATCTCTTGCTATTGCTAATTACGTTAAAAAAATGAGACAAAATTACTTTGTCTCATTTTTTTGATTTATTTATTCTTCTTGAGCCCATTTCATTGATCTATCAACAGCACGTTTCCATCCAGCGTATAATTTTTCTTTTTTGTCTTCGCCCATATTTGCCACAAACTTGTTGTCGATTTTCCATTTTGCTGCTATATCTTCTTTGCTTTCCCAGAACCCAACGGCAAGACCAGCTAGATATGCCGCTCCTAGCGCTGTGGTTTCTGTAACTTCTGGTCTATCAACTGTTGCACCTAATATATCAGATTGGAACTGCATTAAGAAGTTATTAGCAACTGCTCCTCCGTCAACTTTTAGTGTTTTTAGCTCCATACCAGCGTCTTCTTCCATAGCTTCTAAAACATCCCTTGTCTGATAGGCAATAGACTCAAGGGTTGCTCTAACAATATGTTCAGCCTTTGCTCCACGAGTTAATCCAACGATAGTGCCCCTGGCATACATATCCCAGTAAGGTGCTCCCATTCCCACAAATGCCGGCACTACATATACACCATTGGAGTCAGCTACTTTTGTTGCTAAGTATTCACTGTCTTCAGCATCTCTGATTATTTTAAGCTCATCTCTTAACCATTGAACAGAAGCTCCTGCTACAAAAATACTACCTTCTAAAGCATATTCAACTTTGCCATCGGCTCCCCATGCAAGAGTAGTAAGAAGTCCATTGTTAGATGGAACAAATTTTTCACCGGTGTTCATTAACATAAAACATCCTGTACCATAAGTGTTTTTAGCCATCCCAGGCTCAAAACAAGCCTGCCCAAATAGTGCTGATTGTTGGTCTCCAGCAGCACCTGCTATAGGAATTTTTGCTCCACCAAATGTTTTAGGATCAGTAGTTCCATATACTTCACTTGAAGGCTTCACTTCTGGCAACATTGATTTAGGAATTCCTAGCTCATCTAAAATTTTATCATCCCATTTTAAATCTTTGATGTTATATAGCATGGTTCTTGATGCATTTGAGTAGTCAGTAACATGAACTTGACCCCTAGTTAAGTTCCATATCAACCACGTGTCAATAGTACCAAAAAGAAGTTCGCCTCTCTCCGCTCTTTCTCTTGCACCCTCTACATTGTCTAAAATCCATTTTATTTTAGTCCCTGAAAAATAAGCATCTACAACTAATCCAGTGTTATTTCTAATATACTCCTCTAGCCCTTTTTCTTTTAAGCCATCACAAATGTCAGCAGTCCTGCGACACTGCCATACAATAGCATTATATACAGGCTCTCCAGTGTTTTTATCCCATACTACTGTAGTCTCTCTTTGATTAGTTATACCAATTGCAGCAATATCTTCAGGCGAAACACCTTGTGTTTCTAAAACTTCTCTTGCTACACCTGATTGACTACCCCATATTTCCATAGCATCGTGCTCAACCCAACCAGCTTTTGGGTATATTTGTGTAAACTCCTTTTGAGCCACGTTAATTATTTTACCATCATGATTGAATAAAATCGCCCTTGAACTTGTAGTTCCCTGATCTAGCGCTAAAATATACTTTTTACTCATACTTTACCCTCCTATTTTATTTCTTTAAATTATTTTTCTACATTGCTTTAGTTTCAGATTCTACAACACTTTCTTCTTGCTTTTCGCTCCCCTTTATAAATTTACCAACAGCATTTTCATATAAAAATCCACCTAAAATTCCACCAATTATCGGTCCTACAATAGGAACCCAAAAATAACCGTTCGGACCTGGTAATGCCACTTCTCCCCAACCTGCAATAAATTTAAACAGCTTAGGGCCAAAATCTCTTGCAGGATTCATAGCAAAACCTGTTAAGTCTCCAAACGCTCCTCCAATTATTGCTATTGTTAGTCCAATTAACACTGCTGCAAATGGTGCATACCTTCCTTTAGGTGCATTTGAATTTTTATCATCAGTCACTGCAAAAATAACCATTAGAAGCATGGCAGTAATTAAAATTTCTACAAACAATGCGTGAAAATTGGATAAATATGGTTGTGGGTAAGTTGAGAAGATACCAGCTGTTGATATACTCTCTGCACTTCCTCTTACCATATTTGAAGCAGTTTCAAACTCTAAAAAAGATTTACTATACAACCCGAAAACTGCAGCTGCACCTGCAAATGCCCCAGCTACTTGAGCTATAATATAAGGAATAACCTTTTTCCACGGAAACCCCCTAAAAATTGCCTGAGCAATGGTTACAGCTGGATTAATGTGTGTGCCTGAAACTGCTCCTGTGATATAAATAGCCATAGTTACAGCAAGGCCCCATATCAAAGCTATATCCCATAAGTTATATGATTGTCCTAAAAGCACCAAGGTAGCTACAGAACCAGCACCAAAAAATAGTAAGATAAAAGTACCTATAAACTCTGAAATTAGTTCTCCTTTTAAGTTATCTTTCATTAAAATATTCCCCCTTTTATATTTTTTTCCTTTATTCTTATAAAAAAATCTTACATTCACCTCCTTGAGTGGTCCAAATTTACAACACTTTTATGACCTATAAAGTATATTTATATTTGTTAAGCGTAAACTTTGCTACTAAACATTAGTGCAATAAGTATGCCAACTTTTTCATAGCTTGCAAATTTGCAACTATTTTGTGCACTTTAATGCATGGCAGGGCTAAAATGTTTTTTAGAAATATATTTATATTTCGAAATTTAGGTCAAGCGGTTGGTAATTTGTATCAATTATTTATCTTTTATAGACATAAGTGGGGAATTGTTATCAATTGGAAGTAGTTCCTTAAATAACATTAATAAGATTCATCCTTGCTTTATGAAACCGCTAGTTTTAACTATAATTAATATACTTTAAAAGCTAAGCTTAGGTTTTAAAGTTATTTCTACGCCATGTTTTTTTGTACCGCTACAGCAACTTTAGGGACTGTCAAAATTCCTTATTACTTACTATGACAAATTAAAAAATCCCAAGCTTTTTAGCTTAGGATTTTTTAATAAGTTATTTGTCTTTTTTGCCTTTTCTATTTCAAAAGCTCAAATCGTGCAGTAAAGAATCTCAATACCGGTGGCTCATAAACAAATTTTAAGCCTTTAGCATTTTTACGATTTTTATATAGCTCTATCACAGAATCAGCTACTACATCTAAATGAGCATAAGTATAAACCCTTCTTGGAATAGTTAACCTTACCAGCTCTAATTTCGGATAATAGTGGTTACCTTCTTTATTTCTACCAGCTGAAACAATTCCACGTTCCATACTTCGCACCCCCGACTCTACATACAGGTTTGCAGCCAGTGTCTGAGCTGGAAACTCATCTTGGGGGATATGGTCATAAAATTCCTTCGCGTCTAAGAACACTGCATGCCCACCTATCGGTTTAACAATAGGCACGCCGGCTTCTTCTAGCTTTTTCCCTAAATATCTCACTTGTTCTAGACGGTGGCTAATATAATTGTATTCACAAGACTCATAAAGCCCAATAGCAATGGCTTCCATATCCCTTCCTGTCATTCCGCCATAAGAAGGCATTCCTTCAAAAACAACAACAAGGGCTGTTGCTTTTGTATAAAGATCTGGATCATTTAACGCTAAAAATCCTCCTATATTAACTAGCCCGTCTTTTTTCCCTGACATTGTTGCTCCATCTGCATAACTAAACATTTCTTTTACTATCTCTTTTATAGATTTGTCTTGATAACCTTCTTCTCTTTCTTTTATAAAAGCAGCATTTTCAACAAATCTAGTGCAATCCATCATTACTAAGATACCATTTTTTCTGGATATTTCTGCAACCGCCTTGATGTTTTCCATGGACACAGGCTGACCACCTGCTAAGTTAACAGTTACCGCTAGACAAATATAAGGAATCTTATCTGCCCCCACTTCATCAATCAGTGCTTGATATTTATCTAAATCCACGTTTCCCTTAAAAGGATGTTCATAAGTAGAATCATGGGCTTCATCTATAACAACATCTCTAAAGGTTGCCCCGTTCATCTCTTGATGCGCTCTAGTTGTGGTAAAGTACATATTTCCAGGAACATAGTCCCCTTCTTTAATAGTTATCTGAGAAAGAATATTTTCAGCACCTCTGCCTTGATGAGTTGGCACTACATACTCAAAACCCATCAAATCCTGAACAGCATTCTTTAAAGTTTTAAAGTTTTTAGAGCCAGCATAGGCTTCATCACCTTTCATTAACCCAGCCCATTGGTCATCACTCATCGCGTTGGTGCCACTATCAGTTAATAAATCGATATAAACATCTTGAGAGTCAAGTAAAAAGGTATTGTAGCCAGCTTTTTTTATCGCCTCTTCCCTCTGTTCTCTGGTGGTTACACCTATCTTTTCCACCACCTTAATCTTATAAGGTTCTGCCATATAGCTTTTTCCCATAACTACACCTCCATTATTTTGAAAACTATGCAGTTTTCTTAAATATAAGTCTAGTTTAATTTTTCTAATTTGTCAACAGTTTGTTTAAGTTTTATATAAATTGTTTAATAGACTGTATTATATAAAAATATTGTGTTATTATATAAGAATAAAAGATAAGGAGGCCAATTGCAGTATGGATGAACAGGAGTGCTTAAACTTTTTAAAAAGATTGGCAGATGGTCTAACTCAAATGATGGGAAAAAACTGTGAAGTAGTAGTCCATGATATGGAAAATTTTGAACAGTCCATCGTTTACATAAAAAATAGTCATGTTACAAATAGAAAAGTAGGAGATCCTTTTAAAGTTTTAGGTCAAAAAGATGTAAGTGAGTTTTTTAATGGTACAGATTTAGTAAATTGTGCCGCTACCACCAAAGACAACAGACATTTAAAAAGTTCTACCTTTCACGTAAAAAATGAAAATTATCATTTTGCTATTGGAATCAACTACGATTACACTAATTTATCCTATTTAAAATTAAATTTAGAAGATTTTCTGAATGTGGGAGATAACATCCATGAGGTCATCGAAGAGCAATCCATAAGTGATCAGATGCTAGAGGAAGCTTTTGATGAGGCAGTAAAAAAGATTGGTAAACCAGTGGCTTTAATGAGTAAAAAAGATAGAATTCAAGTAGTAAAATACCTAGACCAAAAAGGTGTTTTTTCTGTTCAAAAAAGCATCCCCGTAATTTCTGAAAAACTTAACGTTTCAAGATATAGTATCTATAATTACCTAAAAGAGATAAAGTAAAGCTTTCTTTCTCACTGATTATCAAACAACCGAGCTTTTGTCGAATATTATTGTGTTCCACCTCCAAATGATTCCTTTACAGTCAGTTTAGTAGTAAAGCCAATGAAATATGATTCCACGCAAAAATAACCACCCATTTCTAGGGTGGTTATAAAATATTCTATATTATTATTTAACTTTAGCTTGCTATTTTTCAGGGGAAAATAGAAAGTTAAAGCATATTACTTAATGAATTGGTCAATTGCATTATATAGCTGGTCAAGTGTTTCTTGATCACCTGTTTCTACGGCATGAACAATGCAGTGTTCTAAGTGATCTTTTAAAATTACTTTTCCTGTATTATTTAGCGCTGAAATAACTGCTGATAACTGAATCAACACATAACTGCAATCTTGACCATCCTCAACCATACGCTTAACAGAGTCAAGGTGCCCTGAAGCTCTAGATAGTCTATTTATTACTGCTTTAGTATTTTGGTGTTTGTGTTTATGTGGAATACTTTTGTTGTCTTGGCACACAGTTGTCCTCTTCCTCTCGTTGCTATGTTATTTTACTTTCCTAACTTTCTTACAACACTTCTTAAATTTAAACGGTTTATCATGAAATAGCACATTATATAACACCTTTATAGATTATATATCACGATTTTATTTAGTTCAAGCTCTAATTAGTAGATAACTGCTAATTAGCTTCCTTTATATTTGCTTTCATGTTCACAGCAAAACTCTGACGATACTTATCGCCAGAGTTTTGCTGTTTACTTTTAGTACGACTATTACCCTACAGTCCAATAAACCATCCCTAATTTCATTTTAGTTTTTGATTTAAATCTGCCATCTATCAAGTTTTCATAGACATAATCACTGATAGTGCTTTTTACCTGTGCTGTTATATCGGTGTAAAGCCAAAACGAATCGCATATTGATGTAATAGCTTCTTTGGGCTCTTTTTCTTTAACAAACGTTATATCAATATACTCCATTTTAGGTGAATAGCCTAAGTTATAAAGTATATAAAAGGGATAAATCACATCATTGGCCCGTTCACTTTTTAAGTTTTCCCCCAATAATAATTCGCCAACTACAGTTCTAGTACTGTCTTCTACAGCACCAGAAGTTGAAATTAAACAACAATGTTTTGTTGAGGCCTCATTCATCTTTTTTAAAGTTTCCATATTCTTGACTCCGGGGTTTAGTGAAGAAAAAACCAAGTCAAATCTTTTATTAAGATTTTCTTTTTTTAAATCCACATTTTCCCATGATTCTGATTTTATTTGAATGTTTGTTAAGTTTTTGTTTTTAGCCTTATCACTTAATATATTACACATCTCTTTTGAACTATCCAAAGCAGTAACATTATTTGCTCTCTCTGCCATTGGGATTGTATAGGCGCCAGTCCCGCTACCTAAGTCGAGAATATTTGATGCCCCAGTAATGTACTTATTCTTAATTAATTGCTCCATAACCCTGTTGACCCTATCTTCTTCTAACCCCAACATATTACTGTCAAACTTGTCGGCAATTTTGTCCCAATATTCTTTAATTTCTTGTTCTGTACGTATTCTCATCTTAAAATATGGGGCAGACTTCAGCGCTTTTGCCCAAGCTTCGTTGGCATATAGTATCTCATTTTCTATCATTTTATTTCAACTGCCTTCAGGTTTGGTTTAAAATTAACATCTAGCTCAAAATTATGAACTTTTTCGTTAACTGCATATAAAGTTACATCATGGTATATTGGCACTAATGGTCCCTCTTGAGAAGCTATCTCCTGCAACTCTAAGTACATATCGTACCTTATATCATAGTCTGTTTCTACAGCAGCTTTTGTTATTAGTTTATCAGCATGGACGCTATTATAACCATAGCTCCTACTTTTATTTAGGTTTCCTTCAGAATACATATGGGTACTAAAAAACACATTAGGCTCACCAGTCATCAGTGTAAAAGGACCTATAGTTATATCATAATCACCTTCCTCTAGTCTATTACCCCATTCTCCTCCATCTACCATTTCAATGTTTACATTCATGTTTAATTCGCTTAAATCATCTTGCAAAAGCTCAGCAATGGTTCTATAAGGCCATCTGCTGGATATCCCTGAGTTGAGAAGTATATTAACATCTACTTGTTCATCTCCTAATGATTCTGCTGCTAAATCCTTTGCTTTCTCTATATCATAAACAGGCGCCACATCTTTGTTTAACCAGTTGACAGCTACCGGGGTTATAACACTCTCAGCCGGAACTCCATACCCTTCTAGCACTGTTTCTACTAATAACTCACGATCCAAAGAATAGCTTACAGATTGTATCAAGTTATCATCTTGGAAAATGTTATTTTTATTGAAAAATAAGTAGTGTGTGGTTCCTACCAATTTAGACTTTAATTTCAAATCATCACTGTTTTCTATAATTGATGCCTGCTCTGGCATAACTGCTCCCACATCGGATAATGCATCTACTTCTCCACTTTGCAAAGCTGCTACCCTTGTATTAGGATCAGCAATAAATTTAAAAACAACTTTTTCTAATGTCGGTTGCTCCCCCCAGTAGTTTAGGTTCTTCTCTAAAGTTATAGACTCATCGGTAACATACTCTTTAAAAATAAATGGTCCTGTAGCTATTGGCTCAATTATATCGTCATTTTCATCAAACGAGTTTAAGCTAAACATTGGGCTTTCATGATAAGCCAGTCTTCTAGGGAATTCTGGCACAGGCGTGTTATGGGTTATTTCTAGCTGATAATCTGATATAGCTTCTATATTGCTGATATCCCCATATGTCAATGCTGTATTTCCTTTTCTAGGATGATTTATTAATCTTTCAAGATTATAAACGGCAACTTCAGCATTAAAATCTGTTCCATCGTGAAAAACTACTCCCTGACGCAGGTTAAATATCCATGTTTTCCCATCATCTGAAACATCCCAAGATTCCGCCAACTGTCCTACTGGCTCTAGTTGGTCATCTAAATAAGTTAAAGACTCCCATACATTGGTACTACCATGCAAATAAGTAGGGTCAGCTGAGCCTTGGTAAAAATCACGACCAACACCTATAACCAGTTTTTGTTCCTTTTGCTGTGTTGTATTTTCTTCTCCACCACAGCCTGTTAGAAAGATTCCTGCCATAAGCATTATTACAGTTGTAACGGCAAACCATTTTTTGACTTTTATCTTCTTCATTTTTGTATCCCCTTTTCTATTTATTATTTTTATGGTCATCAGATGACCCTTGCATTTTCACAAAATGGCAAGCAACTTGATGGTCACTGCTTATTTTTTTTAACTTTGGTTCTTCACTATCACAAATTTTTTCGGCACAATGGCATCGAGTTCTAAACCTACAACCTCTACCAATGCCCATAGGATTTGGGGGTTCTCCCATAAGTTGCTGCCTTTTTAACAAAGCTTTATCACCCTCTGCTATAGGGATAGCTTTTAGTAATGCTTGTGTATATGGATGTTGAGCTTTTTTAACTAAGTTCTCACTTTTAATAACTTCAACAATCTTACCTAGATACATTACAGCTATTTCATCACTGATATATTTCACTGCTGCTATATCATGAGAAATAAATAGATATGATAAACCAAAATCATCTTTAAATTTTTTCAACAGATTAAGCACCTGAGCCTGAATTGACACATCTAAGCTAGCAGTAACTTCATCACACAAAATCAGTTTGGGCTTTAACGTAAGTGCCCTAGCAATAGCGACTCTTTGTTTTTGTCCCCCGCTAAGTTGATGAGGATATCTATTTAAAACAAATTCAGGCAATCCCACTGTCTGAAGTAGTTCAATAATATTTTTTCTTTGCTGTGCTTTGCTACCAACTCTAAAATTTAACAAAGGTTCTTGTATAATTCGCTCTATCTTCATTCTAGGGTTTAACGAAGCATCTGCATCTTGAAATATACCTTGTATATTTCTCCTGATGTTTCTTAATTTTTCCCCTTTTAAATAAGTAATTTCCTGGCCATTAAATATTATTTTTCCTTCTGTAGGTTGCTCAGCCCTTAAAATCATTTTACCTAAAGTGCTCTTGCCACACCCACTTTCACCTACTAGCCCTAAAGTTTGACCATTTTTTATAATAATTGAAACGTCATCAACTGCCATTAAGGTTTTATTTTTACCCCAAAAAAAGGCATCTTTAATTATAAACTTTTTTTGTAAATTAACTGTTTCTAATAATATTTCATTATTTGCAATTTCACAATTACATTGAAAGCTAGGCAATATTACCCTCCCCTTCTTTGGCAGCTGATTGTTTTACTTTATGGCATGCCACCTGCACCCCTGTAACTGTTTGTATGTTATTTGGTTTTTTAAGCCTACAAATAGAGCTGGCAAATCTACACCTGGGGTGGAAAACACAACCATCTGGTAAACTATGTAACATCGGAGGTGTTCCTGCTATAGATATAAGTTCTTCCTGACTCTCTTTTAGGGAAGGTACAGAACCTATTAACGCTTTTGTATATGGATGATTTGGTTTATTAAAAATTTCACTACTTGCCCCATATTCTACAACTGTTCCTGCATACATCACTGCAATTGTATCTACAACCTGATATACAACTCCTAAATTATGTGAAACCAATATGATACTTGTTCCAAATTGTTCCTTTAAGCTATACATTTCCTTTAAAATCTGCGCCTGTACTGTTACATCTAAAGCAGTAGTTGGTTCGTCAGCTATCAAAAGTCTAGGTTTTAAAGCCAATGCCATAGCAATCATCACTCTTTGCCTCATACCACCACTTAGTTGAAATGAATACCTGCCCATAATTTCCGTAGGATTACTTAATTTTACTTTTGTCAGTAGTTCTATGGCCATTGCTTTCGCCTGCACTTTATTTATACCCATCCGTGCGGTAAGAGTCTCTGTAAATTGAACACCAATTTTTCTTACAGGATTTAAGGCTGCCATGGAATCTTGAAAAATCATTCCCACCTCTTTACCTCTAATTTCCCTTTTTGAATCTTTGTCAAGCTTTAGCAAATCTTTTCCGCAAAAATCAATTTCCCCACCAACTACTTTTCCACTAGGAGGTAATAACCCCAATATGCACCTAGCAAGTGTGGTTTTGCCGCAACCGCTTTCCCCTACTATCCCTAAAATTTCTCCATATCTAAGCTGAATATTGGCATCACTAACCACTCTCACCTGTTGATTTAGGTCGTTACCAAAGGCTATTGATAAGTTTTTTATGTCTAATAAAGTTTCCATATATCTTTCTCCTTTTTAGTTAGCTTGCCTATATATCCTTAGGATCGTATAAATCACGCAAACCATCTCCAAGCAAGTTAAAACCTACAACCACCGATAAAATAGCAAGTCCTGGGAAAAACATCACCCATGGAGCTGTTTGCATAAAAGCTCTACCATCGTTAATCATTGCTCCCCATTCTGCTGTAGGTGGTTGAGCTCCCAAACCTAAAAAAGACAATCCTGCAATTCTAAGAATGGTTGATCCTACATCTAACGTAGCCAGGACAATTATAGGGGATATGATGTTTGGTATAATATGTCTAACTATTATTAAAAAATGAGGTGTCCCACATATCCTAGCCATTTTTACATAATCTTTTTCTTTCGCCGATAAAACCATTGCCCTTGTAATCCTTGCATAGCCCACCCAGCTCACTACCACAACTGCAATCATTGTATTTATAAGACTGGGACCCAGTATCCCTGCTATTGCCATAGCTAAAATTAGTCCTGGAAAAGCCAGGAGAATATCTATAATGCGCATAATTATAGTATCTACAAACCCACCTGCATAACCTGCTAAAACTCCTATAAAAACTCCAACTGATAGCGAAACTGCTAACACAGCTATTGATATTGAAATAGAGACTCTTGCTCCAAACAATACCCGGGTAAAAATACACCGTCCCAAATGGTCTGTGCCCATTAAATAATCTGGGTCAGGTGGATTCAGCCTTATCCCTAAGTCAGTTTCATAGGGATCTGTGTTCACGATCCATGGTCCAATAATGGCAGTTATAGCGACAAAGGCTAAGATTATAGCTCCCAATATTGCTAGCTTATCTTTGACTATCATTTTCTTCTTTTCAGCTAGTTCTATATCATGAGCCATCTAACTCTTCCTCCCTAAAGAAACTCTTGGATCCAAAAACTTATAGGATATATCTACAATCAGATTCACAAAAACAAATATTATAGACATCCATAGTACATACCCCTGTATCACTGGATAGTCTCTTCCATATATAGACTCAACCAAAAAATTTCCTACACCTGGCCAAGCAAAGATATTTTCTATAATTACAGTCCCACCTAATAAATGCCCAAAGCTCATGCCGAAACTAGTTATTACTGGGAGTAAGGCACTTTTTAAAGCGTTATTTACAATTACAATGTTTTCTTTAAGGCCCCTTGACCTAGCTGCCAAAATATAATCTTCTCCTAAAACTTCTAACATACTCGCCCTTATTAACCTAGCAAATGTTGTAGCCATTCCTGCGCCAAGTGTAAAAGCAGGCAAAAATAAGTGACTTAAGCTTCCCCTACCCATCACTGGGAAAATAGGGTGCCTTACTGCCAAAATATACATCAAAATTAGTGCCAACCAAAATGAAGGCATAGAAGCACCTATTAACGCAATACCACGACTAAGATGATCAATCCATGTATTTTTATAAATTGCAGATAAAATTCCCAATGGCAATGATATCACAATCATTATAAATGTAGCACCCAATGTTAGAATAATTGTAGCAGGAAGCCTTACTCGTATTTCTTCTGCCACATCACCGCCTGTTCTGAAAGATTGCCCTAAGTCGCCCTTTAAAGCATTTTTCAGCCAGTTTTTATATTGAACTAAAAAGCGTTCATTGAGCCCCAGTTCTTCTCTTAAAGATTCAACTTCCTTTTCGGTGGCTTCCACTCCCATATCCTTAAGAATTATTTCAGCTGGATCCCCTGGTATTAAATGACTCAAACTGAATGTCAGTAAAGATACCCCAAAAAGTACAAAAATCAGATGTAGGCATCTTTTAAGTATGTATTCTGCCAAAAAAAACACCAACCTTCGAAAAATCTCTTTAACCCTGTTGTGTCAACCTTTTGATTTTTTCTCCTCTATTAGTATATAGTAAGTTTTTTTTTGCACAAGCCTCCATGGGGGATATTTTTGTCAAAAAATGTGAATAGCGCTATATCAAATCAATACTACTTTTCAGGTTTCTTAACCCTAAATGCAAAAAATCCCCTTTCGGGGACAACTAGTTATTATTCTGTTTCTTTTTTATTCCTTTCTCTGCGCTGAATGTAGCTAAAACAATAGAGCTTTGCTAGCTGTTGACTCTCACTTCTATACTTGTTTCCTTTAATGGTAAAAACATGTAGATGTTCAAGAATTGCTGAAAAGAACTTCAAATTCATTCTTTTTGAATTTGATTAATCCTTCATCCCGCATTTTAGATAGTTCACGAGACAATGCACTTCTATCTACACAAAGGTAATTTGCAAGCCCCTCTCTACTATACGGAATTGAAAACCTTCTTGAATGGGATTTTTTTATTTGTCCACTAAAGTAAGTTAACAGTTTCTCTCTTGTTGTTCGTTTTGATAATATCTCATTTTTTTGGTTCAATAAGATATTTTTTCTTGCAATCAGAGAAAGCATGTTTTCTACCAACCTTGAATGGAAAGTACAACTTTTATGACAATCTTTGATAAGTTTTTTAAAATTAATAAACATTATTTCGCAGTCCTCTTTGGCTTCTACCGTTACAGGACTTTCCTTAATATAAGCACAAGCAAATGTTTCTGCAAAAATATCATTACTGCCAAAATGAGCTAAGATAGATATATTACCTCCAATATCTTCTTTTATAACTTGAATAGCACCTGATATAACTATCCCAACAAAACTAACAGGATCACCTTGAAGCAATATAACATCATTTTTTTTATAGATTACAACTTTAGCAGATAGGTAACCTAAAATATCTTCCAAATCTTTTGAATTAAATCCTTTGAACAAATCATTTTTTTCTAGTAATTTAATATATTTTTCCATCACTTCCCCCTTTTGTTGCAAATACAACAGCAAGATTGTTTTTATTATAATATACTATTACTAACATATCAAACAAGGGAGGATTTTAAAATGACAAGACAAACAATAAAAATAGATGAAGATAAATGTATAGGCTGCAAGCAATGTGTCTCAGCCTGTCAAGAAGGGGCAATCGGCATGGTAGACGGAAAAGCCAAACTGCTTCGTGATGATTATTGTGATGGGCTAGGAAACTGCTTACCGGTCTGCCCAACCAATGCTATAAGTTTTGAGGAAAGGGAAGCACCAACTTTTACTAAAGATGCTCCAAAGAAAAGCACTGATAACAAACAACCAAAAAACCTAGCATGTGGATGCCCAGGCACTCATTCTAAGGCTCTAAACCGGGAAACAACCAGTGAAACTAAAGAAGAAAATTCTTCACCCGTAAAAAACCAGCTAAATCAGTGGCCAGTCCAAATCAAGCTTGTTCCACCAAACGCTCCTTACTTTGAGGATGCTAACCTTTTAATTGCTGCCGACTGCACAGCATTTGCGTATGGCAATTTTCATAATAAATTGATGAAAAATAAAATAACACTAATCGGCTGTCCAAAACTTGATGAAGGAGATTACAGTGAAAAAATTACTGCTATCCTTAAATCTAATAATATCAAATCTTTAACCGTAGCAAGAATGGTAGTTCCTTGCTGCGGCGGAATTGAGAATGCCGTTAAAACAGCACTTAAAAATAGCGGAAAACTCATTCCTTGGCAGGTTGTAACAATTTCAACAGACGGTAAAATCCTTGATATCTAAGTACAGCACCTAAAATAATAAATCCAGTAGAGTTATATAACCTAACCTCTACTGGATTTATTATTTTTAATCAATATGAGCCTAGTCACCACCATTAACGCTTTTAATCTAACTTTTCTATTTTTACTGGCTTATTTTCTAAATGTGAAACTATTTCTTTAATTTTTTCAGGTTTAACTGATACACTTACTTTACTTGGAAATCTTTTTTTTACTAGATTAACTTTTAATACTGTAGAGTTTTTGGAAATAACTATTCTATCTATTTCTTTCCAAAGATAAAATCTTCCTTTAGCAAAAATGCCTTCAAAGTTAATTTTATTAGGCTGTATTGTTAGTAGGATTAACGCAACAAACCATAAACCCATTGTCCAGTGCATATGCTGAAAAAGAACTAAATACAGTATAGCAACTAAAGCAGCAATTGAGAAAAACATCGATATATAGTAAGGCATAACTCCAGGAATAATAGTATCAGTCCCTTTAGCATACTTCTTCTGTTTAGTTAAAGTTAAGCATATTTGTACAAAAATACCAATCCCAATGAGTAAAAAAATAATATCTATTAAGTGCATAAAGATACCCCCTTTATCCCCATAGTCTAGCTTTCATTACTAAAAATTTATCATATTTGCACAATCACATCTACCTTTAAACTTAATTAATACAATAAATGGATAGGATATCATTGACATAATGTTTAACAAGTTTCAAAAAAGAGATTTTCGTGAAAAAAACTTATACGTTATTGATTTCCTTGACATAGGATCACGATTAACTTTAGTGTTACATGAATATTTCGACAGTCGCTTGGAAAGTCCTTTTTTTATCAACAATCCCTAACCCCTATGCCTTTACACATACCTTGGAAACTTTTTGTTTGTTATTAAAGTCTTAAAAATCGGGAGCAAGCTATACGATTAAACGCAAAAAGTTGCTGTTCTAAGGTTTTGACTAAATGAACTATATGATAAAGACTAACTATAGTTAATTGCTCCCTCCCCTGTATATATATTACTAGGTCTAGAAGGTTATTAAACGATTTTATTTTTACAAAAAGAAATAATGAAAATGTTAACTTTTTAATACGAATCCTCTCTTTATATTTTAAAAAGGAGGGATTTACATGGAGTTAGACACTAACAATATGGTAAATATAATAGGAAATTTTGGATTTCCTATTATGATTACGCTATATCTATTAATGAGGTTTGAGAAGAAGTTAGATGCTTTAACAGAAGCTATAGTTAGTCTACAAAAAAATAGTAAACAGTAAATTATAGCAGTAAAAAAGACAAGGTAGTTTTAAAAACCTTGTCTTTTTTTAAAAAAATTATTTATTAGGTTGATTTTTAATACTCAATCTCTCTTTCCTATATAGATGCGCATCAAATAAAAAAATACAAAGGAGAGATTTATTATGTCAAGTATGGCAGGACATAGTACTAGAACAAGAGTTTATACAAAGGAACATTTGGAACATTTAGCTAGGGATTTGGAAAGTTTCGGTTACAATTATCTAAAACCAGGGTTTTCTGATTTGGTAGAAGGAGGATTTTTTGCCTTGGTTGCGTACTGGGGAAAAACTAAAAATTATAAAATTGCTATAGGAGCTGGCATTGCAGGTGCTGGAATAGAAGCTCTAAGGACACTTGGTCAAATGGTAGCATCAAGTGAGATAGATATGGCAGTGAAAGAAATAGATGAAAGGTGCCTCCCTCTGCTTTCTGGTGCTTATACGCACATTCAATTAAAAGAATATGTGAGAACACTAGACGGATATTCGCTTATATATCATGCCCTATATGTTAGGCTAGTTGTCGTATATAGAATTAAATGTAATAATGGAATTACGACAATAAATCTAAGGAGAGAAATATATGTCTAAAATTAGAACGAACGGCAAACATAGGCCCTATTCAAAAGACTTTAACTCTGTTATCGAAAAAATAGAACAGTCAAATGAATCAATATCAAAAATAGCACGGGATTTTGATGTTCCTAAATCTACTATCTATACATGGATAAATAATAGTGATAAAGACCTAAAAGTCCACAACCACAAAGAAAAATGGACTTCTGAAGAGAAGTTTCATATGGTGCTAGAAGCGTCAGCTTTAAATGAAACCGAATTAGCTGACTAATGTAGACGAAAAGGGTTGTATCTTGAAGATATAAGGCTCTGGAAAGAACAGTGCTTAAAAGCGAATCAAAGCAAGTCAGAAGATGGTCAATGCTATCGCAACAGATTGCAGGGCGGCCATTAGTACTACATTCTGACAACGGTAGCCCAATGAAAGCAGCAACATTTCAAGTAACACTAGAAAAACTAGGCATTCAAAGCTCTTTTTCCAGGCCACGAGTAAGCAATGACAATCCTTATTCCGAGTCATTATTTAGGACCATGAAATATCGTCCTCAGCACCCTTTTAACGGCTTTAAAACCCTAGAGGAGGCGCGAGAGTGGGTAAAGCGTTTTGTACATTGGTATAACCATGATCATTTGCACAGCGGCTTAAAGTATGTCACTCCATATCAAAGGCACAATGGCCTTGACACCATTATAATTAACAAACGAACACAAACATATGAACAAGCAAGAAATGCACACCCTGAAAGGTGGTCTAAGGACACGAGAGATCGGTCACTACCTGAATATGTTGCTTTAAATCCCATTAAAGATGAAGAGCTAACCAAGACAAAATAAAACGTGGTTGAAATCTAGTTTAATATGACAACTATCTTGACAAACACCGCATGTTAGACCCGTAGCAATCGGAGATGGGCAGAATTGGATTACTATGTAACTATAGATAACCACAGAAAGACGACTCAGTAATAGAGTCGCCTTTCTGTGGTATATATTACCTTGCCCATCTTAAATCACCTTTTTGAAGCTCATAAAATAGTTCATTATCATCTACTAAATAATACCCTAGACGTCTTTGGCTAAAAACCTGTATTTTTTGTTCAGTTATATATATAATTTTACTGATTCTTTCCCCATCTTCTCTTAAAAAATTTATATATAATGAATATACTTCTTCGCCTTCATGGTATGGAGGATATAACACTCTAGAGTCTATGCTTAGGTCTAAATTGTTTTTTACTATATCCTTCAATACTTCTTTATTGTGTTCTCTATATTCAGTGTCAAGAATATTTGACTTGCCATCCTCTTCCCCACTAGTAAAAATATTAATTCTAATATTTTTTATTTCATCAATAGATTCAAAATCTATTAACTCTCCAAAAGTGTCAGCATGCACATTGCGCACTGCTATAATACCTCCTATAGCCATAAAAAGAATAAGAGCTTTGACTAACCTGTTTTTACTCATTTTATCTTCCTTTCTAATTTAATTATTGTTAATATACAATGTTCTACTAAGTTAAACTATATCCTTTTAAAAATATATGAGATAGGGGATATTTTCACCCCTATCTCATATTTATTCTTATTACTATCAAACTTTTCTTTAAACTCCCAAAATCCTATCGGCTTAATCTTCCCAGTCTTGACAGCTTCAACTGCCTTTAGTTTTATTTCTTGCTCTAAATCTTGGCGTTCTTGGTGCGTAGTATTGTTTAAGCTCTTTTTTATCTTAGGCTCCATATTGTCTATAGCTTCCATAAATACTCCTTCTAACATATCGCTACCCTCTCCCCATTTCTTTTTTTAATTTAGAAAGCGCAGACTTTTTGGTCTTAGATAGATTTTACGGGCTATCGTTGAAATGTTCAGCTACTTCTTTTACTTTCATGTTTTCTATTATAACCAAATATAATACTTTTCTTTGTTTTTGTGTTAGCTTATAAATAGCATTAAATAATACTTCATCTGCTATTAATTCTGTTAAACAGTCAGTCTTATCTAACACTTTATCTAGCATGTCGAGATTCTCGCTCTCTATTAGGTCTATTACATGCAAATCTTTTTCATTATCTCCGGCAGGCTTGTTTAAACTTAACTGATAGCGCTTTTTAAACTTTCTTTTTTCTTTATCAAAGTATTGACTATAACGATGCGAAAGTGTGGCTATGTAACTTACAAGTCTATACTTTAAGAAAAATCTAGTAAAACGCTTATTAAGCTCAATGCTTTCTTTACACGTAGTGTCGAACGCTTCTGCTTTTAAAGCTTCATGTAAAAGCTTTGAGTGCTCTGGATCACTCTCAAAAAACTTCTTGACAATTGGTTGCGAAAAGAATTCTTTGTTTTCTTTCACATATTCATCTACCCGTCTTTCTTTAATAGCCATAAAATTCCCCCCTAAATTTATTATTACCTATTAAAGAGAGAGGCCTAACGGGAAATCAACCAATAAAGATTATCTATTACATTTTATTGTAGTATTAATAAATGGAAAATTATACAAATTAGGATAGAGGTAAATGAAGGGTAGCTTAGATAAAGTGTCCTTTAAATAACTTCTTATTTCGTCATATAATCATGTGTTTCAACTTGTTAATATATCATTTACTTTAATCACAAACGCAGAAAAGAAACTGGTTTTAACAAGCTGCAATTAACAAAGTGTTTAAACAGTTCAGCAAAAGCTATGGATTTTTTCTTGTAACATACAGACCTTATAGACCACAAACTAAAGGAAAAGTAGAGGCACTTGCTAAGCTAACCAATAGACTAGATGTATATAATTATGAGTTTGAAGATGCTGATGAACTTAAATCAATTGTAGAAGAAGTAACTAACGATCTTATAATGAAAGATCTCAAGCTATAAATGAAAAGCCGGTTGATCGCCTTAAAAAAGAAAAAGAGTATTTACATCCACTTCCAAGTAATCAAGTAAGAGATGGTTATACCACCCGCCTAAAGGCATACAACGTATCTAAAGAATCTATGATTACTTACAAGGGAAATAAATACTCTGTCCCAACATATTACATAGGTAATAGGTAAACAGCTTAAGGTTATAGAGTCTACCAGTATAATTAGTATAATATTATAACACAGATTTTGTAACTAGTTATGATATATCAAAAAGTTTCTATAAAAAGGAGCATGTCATTAAAGTTAGAAAAAATTAAAAGCTACTTGCCACAATACCTAGATACAATTAAAAACCAAGACACTTCTTTAATTGATAGCCTTTATGAGCTTACTACAAAAGCGATGGCTCATCTGTACACTATGTTTATGAGGATAGCTACCTAGTTAAAGGTATTTTGACTACCACAGGAGCTTGGATTAGATAGACATCATAAAAAACTAAAGAGGGGGTTGACTCCCTCTTTAGTTTTTTGCTATTATATAGAAAATTCAATCTTTAAGAGGTGTTGTCCATGACAGATTCAGTATTGTACATTGGATGGATAATGGTAGTTCTAGCAGCAATTATAAACATAATTTATTCCTTTGTAAATAAAAACAAAGTATCTTCTCTTTTTATGTACGCAGAGATATACCCTGGGAAAGAAGAAGATTTATATAGATTGCAATTATACACTTTTATTTTGGTATCATTAATGGCAATAATTTATGCTAGTTTAATTTTGTGTTTTAGACCGACCGGTATCTTTCTTACTTTTTTTGTATTTGCGTTTACAGCCATTATCTATCTAATCATACGTAAAGCTAAACTCATAGCATATAAAAAAAACATTACAAAAAACATACCTTAACGTTTGGTGCTATGCACATTATTGATAATAGAAAAAACACCTAGTTTTTTAGGTGTTTTTTCTATTATCAAATTCTTCTTTAAACTCCAAAATCCTATCGGCTTAATCTTTCCAGTTTTAATAGCTTCAACTACATTTAGCTTTATTTCTTGCTCTAAGTCTTGACGTCCCTTGGTAAAACAAAATATAGGGTCTATTACATATTTCCATGGTAGACCCCTATGTTTTCAATTATTTTTTTATCATAATTATTGAATTCTTCTCTTAGAATAATTTGAAATCTATTTTTTCTAAAGATCTTTGGACAGCTTAAAAAAAAATAATTTTAATTTTTTAATACCATTCTTCTCTTTTTGTAAAATAAAATCGTTTAATAGCCTCCAATCCCTAGTAATATACACAGGAAAGGAGGCTATTAACTATGGATTTAGCTATTTAGTAACTAAAGAATTACTGCAAGCACACTTGAACAAAATAAAACGATTTAGGTTGATTTTTAATACTTCTTATGAAAATGATTTCGTTATTATTATAAACAAAAATGATAAATTAATAGAATCGTCAATGTCAATGGCATCAATAGAGTTTGGGAGTTATAAGATAATCTTCTCAAATTATAAGCATAAAGAAATTTATGGGCAACCTCCACTCTAAAAAATAGAGTGGGGTTATAAGACCTTGTATTGCTCACTAACTTCATCTAAATGGGACATTATTTGTTGAAATAAGTTTTTGAAATTCTCACTCCACCGATTCCTAGGGTATGGCAAGTCAATCTTATAATCTCCCACAATCTCTCCTGGTCGTGGGCTCATCAAGATAACTCGAGTTCCTAAAAAGATTGCTTCTTCTACACTATGAGTTACAAAAACTACCGTCCTTTTTTCTTTAATCCAAAAATCAATTAAGTCCTTTTGCATATGAAACCTTGTATAGGCATCTAGAGCCCCAAACGGCTCATCCATATAAAGTATTTTGGGCGATGTGGCTATTGACCTAGCAATAGCTACCCTTTGCTTCATTCCTCCCGATAACTCATGTGGGTAACTAGTAGTAAATTCTCCTAGCCCAAATTTATCTAATATTTTTATTGAAATTTTATATCTCTCTTTTCTAGACATCTTTCGCAACTCTAGCCCAAATGAAACATTGTCAATTACATTTTTCCAAGGTAATAACGAATAATCCTGAAAAACCATCCCTGTATCTAAAATACTTTCTCTAATTTCTTTATCCATAACCGTTATTTTACCACTAGTTGGCTTTATAAGTCCTTCCATTAGTCTTAAAAGAGTAGACTTCCCTGAGCCACTAGGTCCCAATATACATACAAATTCGTGTTCTTTAACATTTAGATTTATATTCTTTAATGCGTGCACATTTTTCTTTTTTTTGGTGCTAAAAACTTTGCTTAAATTATTTATACCTATAACTGTTTTCATTGTTATCACCTACTTATCTAGCTTCTGCCAGCTAAAGAACTTAGTTTCTATTACATTAAACATTACCTCAAAAAAACCACCAACCAAACTAATAGAAATCATGCCAGCTATTACTATATCTGTACGAGCCAAAGTATATGCATGGGTAATAAGGTATCCTACACCTGCAATGCTTCCAGGTAACATTTCTGCAGAAACTAAGCACATCCAGGCAACGCCAAGCCCTACTCTTAGTCCAGTAAGTATGGAAGGCATGGCTGCTGGAAACAGAATTTTAAAAAATATATCTTTTTTAGTTGCCCCTAGAGTTATAGCTGAATCAATCAAGGTATTTCGAACGCTTTTTACACCGTATATAGTATTGGTTAATATCGGGAAAAATCCCCCAATAAATATTATAAACAACATGGATATTTTTACATTATCTAATAGTGTATAAAGCTGTCCTTCTTGTATATTAAGTACATTAGCTACACTTGTAACACCAAACCAAGCTAAAACAAGCGGAACCCATGCTAATGGAGCAATAGGTCTGAATAAACTTAAAAATGGTTTAAGAAAACTTTCTGCAAATTTGGAGTAACCAATTAGCATCCCTAAAGGAATTCCTATCAACACAGCTAAAGAGTATCCCATCCCTACTCTAACTAAGCTTACCCAAGTGTTTCTAAGTAAAGAACCTATACTTAAAAGATTATCAGTCGGTTTAATAATTAGGTTTAAAACACTATCAACTGAAGGTAAAACAATTGGATTAGCTATTTTTATAGCAAAAAACTGCCAACAAAGAATAAACAAAAAAGGAAGTATAAATGGATTTATTAATTTTAGGCCTTTATTATTCACAACAATGCCTCCCTGTTAAACTCTATTGATGCACTCTAATTATTCTAAAACATTTGCTATAGGATCAATGTCAAAAATTATATCAAATATATCCTCAAAAGATTTATGAGCAAAATCGTTATCAAAACTTCCAGTATTTTGAAGTGTGTTGTATATAATCTCAAAATTATTAATCCACTGATCAGTCGGTTCTGTTGTATATTTTATTGAAGACATTTTTGCCGCTTCTACACTAACACCGGTAAATTCAGAAGTTATTTCTGCTGCTTCTTGGCTATGTTCATTTGCATAGTTAGCCCCTGCTGTCAAAACTTGTAAAAATGCTTCTACCTCTTTTTTATTCTCATCTAAAGATTTTTCAGTAGCCCCTGCCACACAGCAAGGAAACTCAAACCATTGCCCATAGGGAGACATTTCTCTCATATCTAGGATAATTTTACCTACCCCCTCTGTAACTGCAAGCTCTGGCCACGGTGATGGGCCTACCCACGCATCAACTTGACCGCTAGTTAAGGCAGATAGAAAATTGCTTGTCCCTCTAAGGTCAACTAACAAAATGTCCGCATTTAATTCATCTGGGTCTTTTGTATAACTTAACCCCACCTCAGTTAATGCCGATTCAAAAAGAATTAGGGGGGCACTTGTTGGTGAGTGGAAACCAACTTTTATTGGCTCTTCGCTTTTCATTGCTAGCTTCTCAAAATCATCCCAATCCTCTTCTTTAGCATCTTTATCCATTACCAGACCAATCCCTTCAGTATGTACAGGACAAAGCATCTTTATATTAGCCCCTTGGTCTAAAGATGATAAAAAAGCTGCACCAGAAGCTAAACCTATATCGATATGCCCTTGACTCATCATGGTCATAGCCTCCGAACCATTGCTTGTTACAATCAACTCTATGTTTGCAAGAGGATTGTCTTCCTCCATTAACACATATCTTTCTCTGCTCGTAACTTCTTTTAAGTAAACACCTTCTTCTTTTAAATCCTCACCTTTACTAGCTGCCACCATCAAAGGGGTTTGATGATTTGTAAAAATATACCCTACTTTTAAAGTTGGTATATCAGCATTAGAAGTTTCAGAGTCACATCCTGCTAAAAATGTAGAAAAAATCACAAACACTATTAATAAAAAAATACTTTTTTTCATGTCTAAAACACATCCTTTATCATATCTTTTTTATGAAGCAGTTGCTTGATTTTTATTCCACAACAGTTAAATTATATCTACTGTAATCTAAGGTTGCAAAAGTATTTATCAATATAAACTACAATACACTATTGATAAAATAGATAGTATATTGATCTGACTTTAGAACAAGTAACAGGGACATTTCCCCACTGGTCGAGTAACAAATATTTCAGTATTTTTATTCCCTTAGTCGTAAAAAAATCCTAAGCTGTTTTCAGCTTAGGATTTATGTATTTTCATATTGAATTTATTATTAGGATAGGCGGAGCGTACCGTTCCGTATGTACAAGTCATTATGGCATTTACACCGCTCAAAGTTACTGACAACAAATACAGAGCTGCATTTCAGGTCGGAGTTAACTCATTTCTCGCAACTAACCCCGCTAGCCGCACCCTCATTTTTTATTATCATTGTATCAGTTTATATTATAATTTAAAGAGGTGCAACTTAAATATTTAAAGAATCAGACCCCTTTCATCATAAATTCATACGTAATATATTAAGAGCCTATCTCATATTTCAATGGTAGACCCTATGTTTTGTTTTGTCGATGTCAGAGCAGTAGTGTACAGGTACTGATATGGCACGGGTCGTATGTGTTCTATTTTACATGGAATCTAGTCACTAATACCCCTATAAGATATGAAATTACTTGGATTATGAGCACTCATAGTCATTGGTATGACACATAAAAGTTTTTAAAAAATGGGCTGTCTCAAAAGGATTTTTTTCTTTGGAGACAGCCTTTTAGTTGGTTTTTAGATTATTTGCAACACATCGAGTATTAAAACTTCACAGACTCTTCTTTCAATTTTTGTTAAAATTACAAGAAAGGAGGCCTTTTATGGAGATTATATATATTATTTTTATTGTTCCTTTTTTTATGTATTTTCTTTGGTTATTTCAAAATCCTAGTGATACTACTTTTGGATCATGGGCCTTTGGCAAAAAGGAATCAGAAGTTAATAACAAAATGCGCAAAATAGGCGGATTAATAGGAATAATTAGCTCAATTCTAATCATAGGTGTATCCATTCTATTTCTATTTAATATATTATAATACTAAATAAAAAACAGCAAAGGCTGGGGACAGCTCATAATGTCCCAGCCTTTTTATATGAAATTCTTCTTTAAACTCCCAATGAGACAGGGGACAGGAACTTTGTCCCACTGGGGAACGTGTTACAAGTATTCCAGTCCCTTGTGTCTCTTGGTCGTAGACGCAAAAAACTCCTAAGCTGTTTTCAGCTTAGGAGTTATGTATTGTCATATTGGTTATTTTGGTGGAGGCGGGGGGAGTTGAACCCCCGTCCGGAAGTACTACCAGCGTGGTCTCTCCGAGCAAAGTCTTTGCTTTGGTGTTCGTCTCTATGGACTTCCAAAGACAGAATTCCGTAGAGACTAGCTTCTAGTTTTTCCCGCTAAGGGCGAAGCGAACCTTAGTGGGTAGTCTGCTAAGTTTGACACCTCATATTAGATCCACAGACAAGATCTAAAAGAGATGGCTGCGTTATTTACGCAGCAAATGCTAAATTATTATCGTTAGCGTTTAATTTAAAGGTTCCAGTTTTTTACGAGGCCCTGGCCCTCGGCTCGCTACCCCATTGGCAACTACTCCCGTCGAAACCAGTACGCCCCCGGGATTTGTGTAACTTTTATTATAACATATTTTATAAGCAGCGTCTATGTTTAAGCCTTTTGCCGTTCTCTAAAAGCCTTTTCAATCTGACGCTGAGCATCCTTTTTAGCCAAATCCTGTCGTTTATCGTGAAGTTTTTTCCCTTTAGCTAGCGCTATCTTCATTTTTACAAGTCCTCTCACAAAGTATAATTTTGTAGGAATCAACGATAAACCCTTTTGTTGAGTTGCTCCAATCAGTTTTTTGATTTCCTCTTTGTGCAATAACAATTTTCGTTGTCTAGTAGGCTCATGGTTAAATCTATTTCCTTGTTCATATGGACTAATGTGCATTCCATAAACAAAAACCTCATTATTTTCAACTCTTGCAAAAGAATCTTTAAGGTTAACCTTGCCAGCACGGATTGACTTTACCTCTGTGCCTTTCAGCTCTATGCCTGCTTCATAGGTTTCTTCTATAAAATATTCATGTCTCGCTTTTTTATTAACAGCTATTGATTTCATTATTATTCCCCTCCAGATTAAAATTCCCCATAAAGGGGTAGACACACGGCGGGTAACCGTGTGTCCGGGTAAAGGGTTAATGGGTATAACTTTGGGGTACTTTTATAGTATCACAGGTTTTTTCCCTTTGCAAGTGTTAAACCAAAAGAAAATCAATAATTTTTTCATTTTTGTCGATTTGTGCTACTTTAACTGTTACTTTGTCACCTAGTCTGTATTTTTTATTACTCTTCTCCCCAAGGAGTGAGTAAGTTTTTTCGTGATAATGGTAATAGTCGTCGGTCATATTGCTGATATGAATTAATCCCTCTACAGTATTGGGAAGCTCTACAAACATACCAAAGTTAGTTACACCACTTATTATTCCCTCAAACTCATCCCCAATATGTCCCTCCATGTATTGCACTTTCTTTAAGTCTACAGTTTCTCTTTCTGCTTCTTCTGCTTTTCGTTCTTGAGTAGAGGTATGCAGCCCTACGTCGGGCATTGTTTTTTCTAGATATTTTATTCTTTTTCCGTTCATTTTTCCTGTTATTATCCATTTAAGTATTCTATGAACCATTAAGTCAGGATATCTTCTAATAGGAGAGGTAAAGTGGGTATAGAACTTAGCTGCCAACCCAAAATGTCCTTTATTCTCTGGATGATATTTTGCTTGTTTCATTGATCTTAAGGTTACAGTGCTTATAATTCTCTGTTCTGCTTCTCCTTTAATTTTATCTAATAACTCTGCTAATATTTTGGGATGAATTTTTTCAGCAGATCCTTTGAGGTGATAGCCAAAGTTATGAATAAACTCATTTAGAGCTGTTATTTTCTCTGAAGTAGGTTGCTCATGTATACGGTATATAGCAGGAATTTCAAGCTGTGCTAAGTGTTCTGCCACCGTTTCATTAGCTACAAGCATAAACTCTTCTATTAACCTCTCCGCTATGGTGCGTTGGCGAGGAACTATAGCTATAGGAAATCCATCACTGTCTAACTGAACTTTAGCCTCAGGAAATTCGAAATCTATGGCTCCTCTTCTTTGACGTCTTTTGTTTAGAATTAATGCTAACTTTTCCATGCTTTTAAATTGAGAAACTAGCCCTTTATACCGTGAAATCAATTCCTCATCATTATCAACTAAGATTTTCTTAACATCAGTATAGGTCATTCTCTCTTTTGAATTTATAACACCTTGAACTATATCATGGTTAACTACTTTCCCATTTTTATCAATTTCCATCACTATCGACATGGTCAACCTATCTTGTTTAGGATTTAAGCTACACAGACCATTAGAAAGTTTTTCTGGAAGCATCGGAATAACCCTGTCTACTAGATAAACACTGGTAGATCTTTCATAAGCTTCCTTGTCCAATGCTGTTCCCTGCTTTACATAGTGAGAAACGTCTGCTATATGCACACTCAATTCAAAGTTTCCATTTTCCAGTTCTTTAACACATACCCCATCATCTAAGTCCTTGGCATCATCTCCATCTATGGTTATTATTGGCCATTCTCTAAAATCTTTTCTGTTTTGCAAATCATGATTTTCGAGGACTTCAGGCACCGTGTCTACTTCCTTTACAACATCTTTGGGAAACTGTGGATCAAGTTTATATTTGGCCATTATAGTTAAAATGTCGGTGCCAGGGTTGTGTTTATTGCCTAGTTTTTGAATGATTCTTCCTTCAGGATTTCGTCTTTTATCTGGCCATCTGGTGACCTCAACCACGACAACTTCTTCATTTTGTGCTTTGTTAAATTCAGATTTAGGAACGAATATATCTAAATTAATTCTTTTATCGTCAGGGGTTACAAAACCGAAATTATTACTTTTTTCAAAAGTACCAACCACAGTAGTGTTGGCTCTTTCTAGTATTCTTATTATCTCCCCTTCTCTACGACGAGCTCCCCCTTTATGCAGTCTAGCTACTACTTTATCATTATGCAGTGCACCATTCATATCTTCTGGGCTTACAAAAACATCTTCTTTTTCTGGATCTGTAGACAAAATAAAGCCAAACCCTTTAGAATGCCCCTGTAGCCTTCCAACCACAAGATTCATTCGTTCGGGAACTCCATAACGCTTAGTCCTTGTTTGTATTATTTCACCCTGCTTCTCCATTTCATCTAAAATATTTTTGAAGGAATTGACATCTTGTTGTTCAAGCTGAAATTTTTTAATTAACTCATCAAAGGTTAAAGGTTTATAAGCTTCCTCTAACATATAGCTTAAGATTTTTTCTTTTATCATTTTTTCACTCCTTTTTTTCTTTTAAAATGTATATTTTATAAAGGTTTTTCCATAATAATATAGAATAGTTCAAATAGTTAGATTCCAAGGGGAGGAGGTTCTATGTTTAACAATGTTCGATTACAACAGTTCTTTTTTAATATGTTTAAAAGCAAATTTCCTTATGAGGTTTCTTGCTTAGAATCTGAAGTTTATACGGATGTAAAGGATAGTATAGTAAAATTTAAATCCAATGTTATTTTATCCAATGAAAGCAAAACTATTTCCATATTGTTGAATAAAAAATGTTCAGTAACTGAAGTAGCTTATCTAGGCTACCCGCTAAAGTTTAAGGAAAAAAATACGTTTTTATATGACGATGTAAAAGTTATAACCACAAAGTTGCCTGTAAATCCAAATCTTGTAAATAAAGTAAAGCTTACATACAAATATTATTGTTCCCCTAATTACTGGGTTTCTATAAAAAAGGGTAGTTTCTTTATTAATGCAAGTAACTTTATTTTTCCACAAAAACCTTCTAATAATAACCACCCCAGTCTAGTTTGCTTAACTGCTGATAAAGGTCTAAAGTTAATCAGCGGCGGTAACCTTATAAAGCAAGGGGTAAAGGGGAATAAGCAGTTGGTTAAATTCAAAAATAACAGCTGCTACGGATTGTCCATGGTAGGTGATAACTTACTTAAAACTAGAGATAGCTATAGAAACTATAATATTACCATATTATACCCTAGAAACTATTTAAATCAAGCGCGAAAAATCAATTTAATTGCAAAATGTATTTTAGAGCACTGGGATGATTTTTTACCCCGTCCGTTGGACAAAAGTTTAAATATTATTATTACCTCCGGAAATTTTCATCCGTTTAGCGACGGAATAAATACAGTTTTACCCACATGGCTGTTGGAGAAAGTAAAAGAAAAAGGCAAAACACCAACTGAAAGAGAACAGTTATTATTTGATAGCTTAGCCCCCAAACTATCAAAACTTTGGTTTAAAACAATTGAAGTCCCTCCAAATCAAGATTGGCTTATAGATTCCTTATGTCTGTGTGCTTCAATGCATAGTTTTAAAAAGCGGTATGGAAAGGATATTAATAATGATTCTAGTTTACCTAGCCCATTATATGATTACAATAAATTAAATTCAGAACAAAAGTTAACTACGGGCAATAAAACCTTTCAAGCTTTAATTGAAAAGTTAGAACTAACACCAGAACAATTTTTTAGAGATGTTATAAATCAACGTAGTTTAAATTGGAGTGACATTCAAGATCAGCTCTACCCACAAACAGCATGGTACAGCCACAGAATAAGCCATTTAAAAGAAAAAATTAAAACACAAAAATACTTCTAGGTTAATTGACCTAGAAGTATTTTTTTATAGCCCTAATTCCTTGTGATTTTTTTGCATTGCATTTAAAGCAAGACTTATAAACCTTTCTAAAGAAAGTCCTAGTTCAGAACATGCAGAAATCTGATGTCTATTCGCCCCTTTAGCAAACTGTTTTTCTTTAAAACGTTTAAGAACAAATTCATCATCTATAGAATTAAGTTTTTTTTCAGGATGAATTAAGGCTGACGCAACTATTAGGCCAGTTATGGGGTCAGTACAATATAAAGCTTTATCTAAATTACTATTTCTTTGTAATTTATGTGCTGGGTTATGTGCTTTTACTGCGTAAACTACCTGATCATCAAATCCTTCTTTTTCAAGTATATCAGCTCCTATGAGGCCATGCATATGGGGATTTTCGGCTGTACTATCATAATCGATATCATGTAACAACCCAGCTGCTGCCCATTTCTCTCTATCTTCGTTAAAATAATGAGCTAACTCTTCTAAAACTTTTTCAGTAGCAATCATATGCTTAATAAGGTTTTTATTTTGCACATGTTTTTTTACAAGTTTTAAATGGTCTTCTCTTGACATAATACCCCTCCTGAAATTTACCATCAGTTTTTGTTAATTAACTATTACTATTATTCATAAAACTGCGAACTATTATTTTAAATATATCATTTAATAGTTTTAATTGCAAAAAACTATTTTTGAAACTTTAAAGTAGCACTCACTTACTATTTGCCTCCCCTTCTCACAATCAGTTCTCTTGAATAAAATAAATGCTACCTTTCGTTTAGGCGAAAGGTAGCATTTATTTTATAGAAACTAGCAAAGTTTGAATAGTTCAGATGTGTCTTGATTAAAATAAAATCCACCTATTTTTACATCATTTGGAATTAAAGGGTGTTCTTTTAACATCTTTACATTATCTAGTACATTATCCTTGGTATCACAAAATGTTTCGAACCAGTACTCTAGATCGCCTAATTTATCTATATCTTCTTTTTTAACTCCCCTTGAAATCATTCTATCTCTGATATTCTCTACATCCAAATTAGCCATGCCACAATCTGGATGTCCTATGACCATAATTTTATCAACTTTTAAGGTATAAATTGCAGCTATTAGGCTTCTAACCTCTTGCCCTCTCATATTATTTCCAGCTGTTTTTAAAATTATTGAATCCCCTCTTTTTAAACCTAAACTTTTCTCTAGTTGAAAAGTTAACCTTGTATCCATGCATGTTAAAATAGCCATTCTTTTTCGAGGATATTTAGGTATTTTACTTTTACATATTTCCCCATTATCTTGTAGGTATTTTTTATTATTTTCTAAAAGCTCATCAAACTTCAATTTTTTCCCCCACTTTAATATTTATTTAAAAAGTTACTTACTTCTTTAAATAACTGCTCTCTATATTGTTTTTCCACCGGCAACATATGGGTGGCATTAGCATAGTACCTTATTAACTTATCCTTACTAGCTACATTTCCATATATATAGCCCGCACTCTTAGGATATACTGTGCTGTCTTTCATACCCTGAGCTACTAGTATAGGAATACTAATTTTACCTACATCTTTTTTTACCCTTTTAATTACCTTTACAATGTAAGGCAAAGATTCCACTGGAGTCTCCTCATAACTAAAGATCGGCACACCATAATCTGGTTTTGGAGGCTTAGGTATTGATTTTTTAAAGTGTTTGATTACTGTTGCCAAATAGGTAGCTTTTGGAATATAAATAGGTGCTGATATGCTAACAACAGCGTTTATGTTTTCTTGATATTTTCTGGTAAGGTGTAATGCAATTGCCCCACCCATAGAAAACCCAACAACATAACACTGGGAATATTTGTTTATTATTTCGGTTAAAGTTTTCTCTATTGATTTAATCCAATCTTCGTCTGTAGTTTTAATCATATCTTGTATGCAAGTTCCATGTCCTGGGAGACAAGGTCCATATACATCGAAACCTTGATTTGACAAAAATTCTCCTAAAGGATGAACTTCTGTGGGTGATCCAGTAAAACCGTGAATAACCAATACTGCCTTAGAATTGCCGTTTATATATTTAAATCCATTTTGAATTTGATTTTTTTCCACCATTTCTTCCTCCTTTACCATCCTATTTATATTATACAAGATAAGTTTAGCCATACAAGAGTTTTAAATAATATATTAATTTTTATCTTAGTGTAAAATATTTGTAGGAAAAAATATAAAAAAGAATAGCTCCTTATGTTAAGATAGAATCGAGAAAACCCACACCTAACAAGAAAGGAGCTATTCTTATGAATAAAATTATACAGGAAGTCATGAAAAAAATCACCCATGAATACACGCAAAGTGTAGAAAAAATGTTAGATAATAACGCTGATGTATCTGACTTAATTTTAGAAGTTAAAAAAACCTTAGATGATGTAGGAGTAACGTTGATAAAGGAAGCCTTAGAAATTACAGATGATGTAATTAGAGATTCGAAAAGCAGGAAAGAAAGCCATTATATCCAGCGTAGGAATGATCCTAAAACCTTAATAACTTTTTTTGGAGAAGTTAATTATCAAAGAACATACTATAAAAATAAAAAAACAGGTGAATATGGCTACCTATCAGATGCTTTTGTAGGACTAGAACCTCATGCAAGGATAGACTTATCGACAAAAGCAAAGCTAGTTGAGCAGTCCTTAGACTTGTCATATCAAAAGTCTGCTAACCAACTATTAGATAATGTAGATATCAGTGATCAAACTGTTATGAATGCAATAAGAGAAATAGGGCCAGTTGAAAATGAAGCTGTCCAAGTTCCTCCTAAAGAAACTCCTAGAATAATATACATAGAAGCGGATGAAGACCATGTATCAATCCAAGATGGGACAAATAAAATTATGAAATTAATATATGTTCATGAAGGTAAAGAGCTGGTATCTAAAGGGAGGTATGAACTACAAGGTCTTAGGTACTTTACTGGTAATTATAGCAGTAATGAAGACTTATGGTTAGAAGTAGCAAACTATATAGATAGCGCTTATGACATGGATAAAGTGGAAAAGATCTTTTTATCCGGTGACGGAGCAAAATGGATCAAAGAAGGATTAGACTGGATAAAAGGCAGTGAGTATGTTCTTGATTACTTCCACTTATCTAAATATGTTAAAAAGGCAACGGCCCATATGAATGAAGCCAGAAAGCTTTTATGGAAACATATACACAGAAAAGATAAAGAAGCAGTGGAAGTTCTATTAGATACAATAATTTATGAAACTGATTTAGACACTAAAAGAGCAGCAGTTAGGGAATGTAAAAAGTACATTTTGAATAATTGGGAAGGTATTTTAAAAAGCTTTGATAAAGACTACATAGGCTGTAGTGCAGAAGGTCATATAAGCCATATACTATCTGCAAGGCTAAGTTCTAGGCCCTTAGGTTGGAGCATAACTGGGGCAGATGAAATGGCTAGACTAAGGGTATATCGTGCTAATGGGGGAAATGTTTATCAGTTTATGAAGGATAATAAAAGCCGTGAAAGACAAAAAAAGAAGGACTTAAAGATAGATAAAAGGGTCATAAAAAAACGAATGAGAAAGCCAATGCAAGAGACTATGGACAATGTTCCTGCATTAAATATCGGCCGGAAAAACTGGCAAAGACAGTGCTTAAAATCAGTTGCATTTTAGGCTTGGATTATTATGCTTAAAATACTGTGTTAATAGGTTCTATTAAAACATAGGGATTTTCATATATTTTTTTCCTACAGTAACTTGACACTATCATTTTTATTAAATTGTTTGACTATTGTTTCTTTGCAAGCTATAATAAAAAAATAAGAAAAATCAGAAAGGAGGTAGGGATTTATGTTTAAGCTTACTATATTATCTAAAAAAGTAAAGATGGATTATAAACCCTGCCTGCATGGTCTGGAAGCTATTTACAAATAATTAGTGTCGTTTTAGAATTCAGCCATGGGTTTAAGTTACCTATGGTTTTTTTATGCCTAAAACCATGCAGGCAATAACGTTAGGAGGTTACCATGAGTAACGTAAAAATAGTTGAGTATAATAAAAGCTACGCAGCAGGCGTAGCAGAAATGTGGAATCATAGTCATGAAGGTTGGGGAGGTTCAGATGTAGTTCTTACCCCGGAGCAGGTGGAAAAAAATGAAGCCAATTCTGAAAACATTAATGTTTATTTGGCAGTAGAAGGTGACAAAGTAGTTGGTTATTGTTCTTTAAGTAATTATGCTTATGATGATAACACTATGTATATACCTCTTTTAAATGTTCGCACAGATCAACATGGTAAAAAAATCGGCAAAAAGCTTTTGTTAAAAGTAATTGAAAGGGTGGTTGAGCTAAATCAGCCACGTTTAGATTTGTTTACATGGCCTGGAAATACAAAGGCTGTGCCTTTATACAAAAAAGCTGGTTTCTTTTGGGAAGACCGAAATGATACTACTCATCTTATGAACTTCGTTCCAGCGCTAATGAATACAGAAGCTTTAAAAAAGTATTTCACTACTTTGGACTGGTATGATGACAACTGTCGCAAAGCTGATATCATCCCCGATGGCCGCAAAGAAAATAATTTTGAGTATTATCGATATAGCTGGAAAAACAGCGAAACCTATTTGAACGTTGAGTTTGACGGACGTGGTAGGTGTATAAGGCTCATAGATACACCAGAGTATAAAATTACAACAACAGTAGAAAATTTAAATTTGGTTTTTGGAGCTAAATATGAAGTTTCATACCATATTGTAAACAAAACCGATAAACCATTGGAAATTTCTATTCACGGTGAAAATGATAAAAATGTAGAATTTGGACTTAGCACCAATGTTTCTGTTAACAGTGAACATACTATTAAGTCAAATTTTAAAGTAAACCCCATCCAAGAAGAGCAAAGTATTTGGAAAACACACCCCCTAGTTGCTGCTAATTTTACCATTAACGGAAAAAAAGCTAAACTGGGAGTTGGGATTGCTCCTCAGTTTCCTATAAAAATGAGAGCTAAACTCCCAGGTGATCAGTGCCACCTTGAACAAAAGCACTGCTTTTATATAGACCTAGAAAATAAGTTTGAGGAAGAAGTAGAGCTTACCTTTAGCTTGGATAAAAAAGATTTTATAACATTTCCAAACAAAGACTTTAGCTTTTTTTTAAAGCCTAAAGAAAGAAAGTCCATAAAAGTTCCATACATTTTAACTAAGTTTGGGTTTTATAACTCACAAATAGAAGCAATAGTTAAAAGAAAAAATGGTAAAACCATTAACTTCCATCTTCCTTTATCGCTTGCCTTTAAAGGATATAGCTCTATATTTCATGGTGAAGACCAAGATAATTGGGTATTATGCAACGGTAGCCATTATGTTCACATCGAAAAATTAGATGGCTGGAGAAATATGAAGGAGTTAGAATATAACGAAGTCTCCTTTATGCCTCCACAGCTAGGAAAGCCCTATTGCGATGAATTCACTAGACTCAGACCAAGCGAGGTGCATTTCTCAAAAAATGACGGGGTTGGGACTCTTAAGCTTACTTATAACTCCAAAAAGTTTTCCGATATGGAAGTTGCTGTATATAACAATTTGCACGCTAACGGTCTTTTAGAAAATTACTTTGAGGTAACCAATAATAGCTTAGAAAGAGCTAAGGAAGATGTTTGGCTAAGAACTCCAGTTTTTACTGACTTTTCAGCTTGCATTATTCCATATGATAATAAATTTATACACTTACAAGACTCATCTGCAATATCCTTTGACTATTGGAAAAGTGCCAAAGTTAGCGAAAACTGGCTTTTCGGATACGAAAAAGATGGCAACTGCGGAGTGAGCTGGTCCAAAGACTTTACTCTCGATTTTACTGACTGGTTTATAAGTCTTTCAAAAAACTTAGGCAAAATACCAGCTCAAAGCTCTGTAAAAACTAAATCAATTTTCCTCTCTGTTAATACCTTTGATAACTGGAGCAAATTTAGAAATTTTAGCATAGGGAAAAATGAACCTATACAACAATTAACCGCTCCCTTGAAAGTTGAAGTTAATGGGGGAAATCCTTTTGTACCAAAAAACTTTGATGTCACTTTTGTCGAACAAAGAACTAATTATTTGTCAGGAGAGTTTACTGTAACCTCTAAGAAAAATGGTTTTGATAAGTCAAGTAAAACTATTGACATAAGCTCAAAATGCCATAAACATAACATTGATATTTCTCTAAATAGTGCAAAAGACATAGATATAGTCCAATGCCAAAACTCTACAAAGGCCAGAACTACAAACTGGGAAAGGCTGATAATACCAAAAAATGATGGGAAAGTTGAAACCTCCGTAAGTAGCAACAGTACGGTATCAAATGGTAAGCTAAGCTTTTCTATCTCTTCTGAGTACGGTCCCTATCTTTATAGCTTAGAGTTTTTAGGACAAAACTTCCTAGATAGCTCCTACCCTAAAGCTAAGCCAAAGTCTTGGTTCAATCCTTGGTATGGTGGAATTACATTTATAACTTCTAAACTACGTAGCAGCTGCTTAGAAAAAGAAGAAGCTCCCAATCTTAGTACTACAAAGCTTTCAGACAATATGGGTAATTTTTGGACTGGTATAAAAGTTAGCACGAAACTTAAAGCTCATGAGGAGCTTAAAGGTTTAGTTATTAATCAGCATTACCTCACTATGGGAGGTCTTCCTATCGTTTGCCAATTAAACTCTATTGAACAAAAAACAGGACATTATTTTGATAAAAACTTAATTACCCAAGGGTTTTTAAAGATGAATAACCTAAGCGACTGCTTTATGCAATACGACAATATCCAAGGTCAAAATCTCTATCAAAAAGGAGCTGCTTTTGACTTACATGACAACTGTTTTTCCTCACTTATTTTTGGCAACAAAAATTTTGATTACAAGCTACAAATAGTTTCAGACATAAGTAATGATAATAAATTAAATATCCATTTAAATCAAGATGTTATGATTTTTAGTCTAGTTAGCAGCAGTAGCTTAGCTGATGGTGATAAATTAACTCTTCCACCTGTTTTCTATATTTTCACCAATGAGCGTTTAAGCGAAGATAGCCTAGTGGAGTTAAAAAAAGTAAGATTTTAAAATAATGGACTGTCTCAAGATTTCCTCGAGGCAGTCCATTAAACTTAATTGGATAGAATCGTATTTAGTTTTCTTCCAAAATTCTCAGAGCTTCTTCAGCAATTTCTATAGATTCATCCAAATACTCATGTGCTCTGTCGAAGTAATGGCTCCCTGTACTATTTTCTGCAAATACAAAGTCCCATCTAATCTGCGCTTGTCGGTGTAAGCTCCTTACTTCTTCTAATACTTCATCATCCAGGTCATCATTATCCACTCTTGCAGCTAGTTCTTCTATTAACTCTACTAGTGTATCCATAGCTTGTACCTGTTTTTCTTCAACTTCGGCTTGCCCTTCACTTACCCACTCATTGATACTTTCTGCATCATGGTCAGCATGACAACCTAAGCAAGATTCTTCTGCAGTGTGTAACGGGCTGCTCCACCAGTGAGATACATACTCTACTCCCTCTTCACTTTCCACTGTCGGCATATGACAATCGGCACAGCTCATGCCTAACTGATCATGGGGACTACCGGTATACATCTCAAATTCAGGGTGCTGTATCTTAATAAGAGGAGTTCCAGTTCTAGGGTGCTCCCAATCTGCAAATTCTCTTTCATCAAAATATTCTTCCATATCATCAACTGTTAAACCATTCTCCCAAGGAAATACAACAGCCATAGTATCTTCGTCAAAGTAATATTCCACATGGCATTGTGCACAACTAGCTGTACCATCAGGGATATCAAAGTCCACCTGGGCAAATCCTGGTTCTGCTTGTGGAACAGATATATACGCTTCTCCTGGGTTGTTACCATGACAACTATAGCAGGTTATATTCCACTGAGCTCTTTCTGCCATTTCATTAAACTCCATTGCAAATAAATCATCTCCATACTCTTCATGAAACCCTTCATAGTCTGCAGTCTTACAAGCCAAGCAATTAGCACCTGGTTTTGGTCTAGCAATTTCTCTTACACTAGTCAAGGAATAAAGATGTCCTACTGTAGAAAAATATTCCTTTGCAAAACCAAACCCTTCGTAAATAGTTTCTATCTGTGGATATCTTTCAATATAATCGACCTGCTGATCAGATCCTCTCTTTACATTATCATCATCGTCAGGAGTGTTACGCATATAAGACTGATAAATTTCAGGGTACTCATCTTCCCAATGAGCCGGATCCAAAATCTTATCTTCTTGCTCTGGACCTTCCTCTCCATCATGATCCTCTGGAGGTTCTGGGGTTGCCTCCGGCTCACCCATATAGCTATAAACTGCTATTCCTAGAGCTAAAACCACTGCTAATCCAATTACCGCCTTTTGCCAACTCTTCATCGTCCAATCACCTCAATTAGTTTATTTTTACATATAGCTATGAATACTAGGCAAAAGCATATTTACACCCATATAAGTAAACAGCACGCTAGCAAAACCAATGATAGCAAACATCGCTAGCTTCTGTCCTTTAGCTCCTCTTTTTAATCTAGCATGTAAAAAGATTGCATAGATACTCCAAGTAATAAGTGACCATGTCTCTTTAGGATCCCATGCCCAATACCGAGTCCAAGCTTCTTGAGCCCAAATTGCTCCTGTAACTATAACCAACGTAAAAAATAAAAATCCAAAAGCTATAGTTCTATAAATTAACAGGTCTACTTTTTCTAGCTCAGGTAAGTGCTTAGTTATATCTTTCCCACTTTTAAGTTTATTCATTACAATATATAGAATTCCTAATCCAAATGCCACCCCAAAAGCTCCATAGCTAAGGACCGCTGTAAAAACATGAAAAAATAACCAGTTACTTTGTAGGGCTGGCATCAAAGGTGAAATATCCCTAGAAAGACTCATGCCATATCCAGCAATCATAAATATAACCGGTGAAATAAATATTCCAAGACCATGATACCTGTATTTGTGATAAACGTAGATATAACAAAGGGCTATACCCCATGAAAAACTTGAAGCAAATTCAAACTGATTAGTTAATGGTGGATGTCCTGCCACATACCATCTTATTGCAATAGAAGCTGTATGAAAGGCCCATGAAATTATCAAAGTTAAGTAAGCAATTCTTGCTAATCTTATGTTTTGTTTAAACATAAAAGTCATATACAAAACTAAGGTTAAGGCGTAACCAAAAAAAGCTATGTTAAACAATGTTCTTTCTATCACTTTGTTCAACCCCCTCTAGTTCTTTTTTTAAGTTTTCTATTGTTTCTTCTACAAATTTTGCACTGTATACTGTTACTTCATATCCCCCTTGAGGATGTGGTACACAAAGTATTGATGATGGATTAACATAAAAACTTAAAAATAATCCTACTAGCAAAGCAGTCGCCCCTATGCTTACAAAACCTAAAGTCGGGTCATTAGAAACCTCTAGCACAGTATATTGCTGCGGATTTGTAAAGGTAATTGTCCTTCCCATCCATGTGATTGGCTTATCAAACTCCGTTACATTCATGTCTAAAACCCTACCGTGCTGGACTATTTGATAAAGTAGCATAGGATGTTTTAGGTGAGGAGTGTTGTCTATGGCGTCTGGTCTAAATTCCAGCACTCTAACCGCTAAATGGCCGTCTTCTAACAACGCTTCATCCCGTTGATACAACCTTTTTGTCGTAGTTTCCCCTCTGGAAGTGTATTCCAAGTCCAACATCCATCCAGTTGCTAACTGATAAAAGTTATACTTATCATGGGCCAAAGGATTGTTAACAGAGATCTCTCCACTTTTGTTTTCATACCCATCACTAACTGTTACATAGGAATAGTATTGATCAACTGTATTATCCTCTCTATAATCAACCACAAAGTCATCTATATAAACCTCGACATCTGTACCAGAAACCGGAACAGTATCTCCTGCTACTCCCACTAGTTGATAATTAAACCCAAGATATATACCAGCCACATACCCAACTATAATAATCAGCATACCTAGATGAGTTAGCCACGAACCAAAAAATCCAGCAAATCCTTTTTTGGTATGTAATGTAGGTCCTTCAACAACTGTTTTTTTGAACCCCATATCTGTAACTACTTTCTTTAAGGTATTAACCTCAACATCAATAATTCTAAACTTATTCCCATTTACTATGTACGGTTTTTTGAACCTTTGATATACCTTTGGAAGTCTAACTATGCTACATAAAAAAAGATTTAAGGATAACAAAATAAATAACCCAAAAAACCATCTACTGTGGTACATATCATCTAAATTAAACATCTCTATAGCGGTAAAAACCCTATTACTATAGTTGTCTTGGTACCATCCCATAGGCCTCTCTTGTGGGATTAAAGTGCCAATTACAGATACCGAAGCTAAAATAATTAAAAGTACAATTCCTGTTTTCATTGAGTATAACAGTCTGAACAGTTTCAAATTCATCACCTCACTTTTCTAATATCTCCGTTTATTAGAAAAATATCACTGCTATTACAAAAATAGTATTCTTACCACGACCTATTTTAAAAGGTGATTTCATGATATTATTAGATTAAAAGGAGTGAGTTACTTTGTATTTTAAAAACCGAATATATATACTTTCTCAAAAAATATTATCTGCCTGTAACCGCTTTCCTATTTCAATACTATTTTCGATATTGGCTACTTTAGCTTTTATCTTGGCTAATAGAATAAATTTCCCTACTATAGAACAACAGCAGTTGTTTATAAGGTTAGGTATGACTTTTGGATTAGGGGTTCCTATTTCCTTATCTGCACAAGTCCTTTGTGAAAAGATACAATTAAAAACACCCAAAGTAAAAACCGTTGTTTCTAGCTTACTTCTATTACTTTTATTACCTTTTCTAATTTTTTTATTGAAGGATATTACTATGTTAACTGTTACAAGATATGCAGCCCTTTTTCTTGCTTTTACCCTTGCTTTTACATTCATCCCATTCTTTTTTAAATTACCTAAGTATGAGCTATATGTTATTCGATTATTTACAAGCTTTTTTATTACCTATCTATATTCAATGATATTATTTATGGGTGTTTCAGCTTTATTATTGACGATAAACCTGCTTTTTTCCATCAACATTTCATCTAAAGCTTATTTAGATATCTGGCTAATTGTTGTAGGAATATTTGCCCCGGTTTTCTTTTTAGCAGATATACCTAAAAAACACCAAAAATTAACTGTTAAGGATTACCCTAAAGTTATTAGCGTTCTTCTAAGGTATATTTTAACGCCGCTAATAGCTGCCTATACCTTAATTTTATATATATATTTCGTTAACATACTCTTAGCAAGAGAACTTCCCCAGGGTGTTGTTGCGAATTTAGTCCTTTGGTATCTATTGTTAGCTACTATAGTTTTATTAGTGATATCTCCCCTTAAAAAAACAAGCAGATGGACTACCATGTTTAAAATTTACCTCCCCAAGCTTTCACTTCCTCTTTTAGTAATGATGCTAGTTTCTATGTATATTAGAATATCAGCATATGGATTTACTGAAAGAAGGTATTTTGCTTTAGTAGCAGGGCTGTGGCTATTAGGGATTATGCTTTACCACATTTTTTCTTCACACAAAAGAAGTATAGTAATCCCTATATCCTTAGCTTTAATAGCCATTTTATCAGTCATTGGACCTTGGAGCGCTTATTCCACCTCCATTTCCAGTCAAAACACTCGTTTTGAAAGGTTACTAACAGAACATGACATGCTTAGAAATGGAGAAATTCAGCCTCAAAATGAACTATCAGTAGAAGATAGGTATAAGCTTAGCAGTATTATTGTTTACTTTGATAGAAACCACGACTTAAAAAAATTAGACTACTTGCCTGACGGATTCAACATAAAAGATACCAAAGAGGTCTTTGGTTTTGAGCTACAAAGAGGTCCCTATGACCACTTTAGACAAAGGCGAGAATATTTTAGGATCCGCCTTTCAAAAGATGAATTAATAGACATTAAGCAATATCAGCACTTTGGTCATTTTACACTAAACAATCATAATAGCGCTGAGCTTAAAATTGGCGACTTTACAGTAAGTTCCAGTGATGAAAAAAGCGAATTGTATATTTTGAAAAATGAAGAAGCAATTTACGTTAAAGATATAGGTAGCATAGCTAAAGACATTTATAAACAACATCAAGGATCCGAAGTCTTATCTTTACCTAAAATGACCTATACCGACGACGATCAAAATATATCTATCAAATTTGTTTTTACAAATATCTACGGTTTTGGGGAGGAAGAAAGTAATTCAATAGAAGTTGAATCCATGGAATTTTACCTCTTCTTTAGCTATAAGTAATTAAAGTGTCTTTTTATAATTGACAGTAAGCTTGTATTGTGATATTTTTAAGTAAATAAAAATAATTTCTTCAGGGCAGGGTGAAATTCCCTACCGGCGGTATAGTCCGCGAGCCACAAATGTGGTTGATTTGGTGAAATTCCAAGACCGACAGTTAAAGTCTGGATGGGAGAAGAAGTTTATCTATAAATAGGTGAACTATAGGTAATTATAGTAGGTAAGAAGTTATACTTAACCTATTATACATTTATCAACTTTTAAGGCTCTGAAGTATATCTTCAGAGCCTTTTTTATACTTTTTTGGAGGTGATAGTTTGTATAAGTTTATGAGAAGGGCATTAGATATAGCTAAAGAAGGTCGAGGACAAGTATCTCCAAATCCTTTAGTAGGCGCAGTTATAGTTAAAGGTAATAGAATAATTGCAGAAGGTTACCACGAGTACTATGGTGGTCCCCATGCAGAAATAAATGCTTTAAAAAATTGCCATGAAAACTTGGAAGATGCTGTTATGTATGTTACTTTAGAGCCTTGTTCCCACTATGGGAAAACTCCTCCCTGTGCTGAAGCAATTGTGGAAAGTGGCATCAAGCAAGTCGTTGTGGCTATGAAGGATCCTAACCCGTTAGTTGCAGGTAAAGGTATTACCATTCTCAAAAAAAAGGGGATTGAAGTAATCACTGGTGTCTTAGAAAATGAAGCAAAAAAACTTAATGAATTTTTTATTAAATATATTCTTGAAAAGAAACCCTTTGTTATAGTTAAAACTGCTATGACGCTAGACGGTAAGATAGCAACTGTCTCTGGTGATTCTAAATGGATTACAAATAAATTATCTAGAGCTTATGTCCATGATTTAAGAAATCAAGTTGCAGCAATAATGGTTGGTATAGGCACAGTGTTAAACGATGATCCTTTTTTAACAAGCCGTTTACCTGATGGTAGGGGTGCAGACCCTCATCGAATTGTCGTGGACTCAACAGCTCAAATACCACTCAGCGCTAAAGTTTTAAACATAGATTCTAAAGCAAAAACTATAATTGCAACCACCGAACATACTGACAGCTCAAAAATTTCTTCTTTAAAAGCAAAAGGTGCCGAAATTATTGTAACTCCTAATACAACAGGAAAAGTAGACCTGTCATATCTTTTAAGCAAGCTAGGAGAAATGAAAATTGATAGCTTACTTATTGAAGGAGGTGGGCAGTTGAACTTTAGTGCCTTTAACACAAATAATGTGGACAAAGTTTTGAGCTTTATCTCTCCAAAAATTATAGGTGGTAAAAAAGCCATAACTCCTGTAGCCGGACAAGGAATTGAGTGCATAAATAATGCAGTTAACTTAACAGATATAGACATCGAAAGATTTCAAGATGATATATTAATTTCTGGTTATGTTAAAAAAAGGATGTGAGATTATGTTTACCGGTCTTATTGAGGAAGTTGGAAAGGTGGAAAAGATAAAAAAAAGCGCTAAGTCTTGTAGCCTCACTATTAGTGCAAAAAAAATTTTAGACGATGTAAAAGTCGGGGATAGTATTAGTACTAACGGAGTCTGTTTAACAGTGATAAATTTTTCAAATAATCATTTTGATGCTGATGTTATGCCTGAAACAATGGCTAAGAGTAATTTAGGAAAGTTAAGTGTCGGCAGTAAAGTTAACTTGGAACGGGCTTTACAATTAGGAGATCGGTTAGGTGGCCACATGGTTTCTGGTCATATCGATGATGTAGGTGCAATAGTTAATTTTCAAAAAGATGAAAATGCTACTTGGGTTACTATAGATCCTATCAATACTAGTCTCAAGTATGTGATATCAAAAGGGTCCATAGCCGTTGATGGCGCTAGTTTGACAGTTGCTGATGTAACTGATAATAGTTTCAAGGTTTCAATTATTCCACTTACCAAGGAAGGCACTACTTTACTGGAGAAAAAAATTGGCGATGAAGTAAATTTGGAATACGATTTAGTGGGAAAATATGTAGAAAAGTTAGTTAGTGCTAACAAACGGGAATACCAAAACAAAAATTCTATTGATATTAGTTTTTTACAAAAAAATGGATTTGCTTAAATAGAAAGGGGTGTAACAGTATGATTAAATTTAATACTATCGAAGAAGCATTAGAAGATATTAAGCAGGGAAAAATGATTGTAGTTGTTGATGATGAGGATAGAGAAAATGAAGGGGATTTATTAATGGCAGCAGAAAAGGCTACCACAGAGGCTATAAATTTTATGGCTAAATACGGACGTGGGTTAATATGCACACCTATGATAAGGGACAGATTAGAAGAATTAGACATTTACCCGATGGTTAGCAACAATACAGATCCCAAGGAGACCGCTTTTACAGTTTCAGTTGACTCGGCAGATGTTACAACGGGAATCTCAGCTAAAGAAAGAGCAGATACTATACTTAAATTAGTTAATCCTTCTTCAAAGCCAAAGGACTTTACTAAACCTGGCCACATCTTTCCTCTCATAGCTAAAGAGGGTGGTGTTTTAAAAAGAGCAGGACACACTGAAGCAGCTACTGATTTGGCAAGACTCGCTGGATTATGCCCTGCAGGTGTAATATGTGAAATCATGAATGAAGATGGAACTATGTCTCGAGTTCCTCAACTTATGGATTATGTGAAAAAACATAAATTAAAAATCATTACTATTGCCTCTTTAATAGAATATAGAAGAAAGCATGAACTGCTAGTTGAGCAAAAAGCGTGCGCTGAAATGCCTACTAAATATGGCGACTTTCAAATGCATGGATACATTAATAAGTTAAATGGCGAACATCATGTTGCTTTAGTTAAAGGTGATGTTAAAGATAATGATGAAGTGCTAGTAAGAGTTCACTCAGAATGTCTGACTGGTGATGCTTTTGGCTCCCTTCGCTGTGACTGTGGCGAGCAGTATCAAGCAGCTATAAAAAAAATTGAAGAAGAAGGTAAAGGCGTTTTGCTTTATATGCGCCAAGAAGGTAGAGGTATTGGACTAATAAATAAAATAAAAGCATATGAGCTGCAAGATCAAGGATTCGATACAGTAGAAGCAAATGTTAAACTAGGTTTTCCAGAGGATATGAGAGAATATGGAATCGGCGCTCAAATTCTTCATGATTTAGGTATTAAAAAAATAAAGCTTATGACAAATAACCCAAAGAAACTTTCTGGTTTAGCAGGCTATGGCATGGAAGTCGTTGACAGAGTACCTATCCAAACAAATCACAACGAAAGAAACGAGTTTTATCTTAAAACAAAAAAAGAAAAAATGGGACATATGTTAAAGGAGGAAAAATAATGAGAGTTTATGAAGGTAATTTAGTTGCAAAAGGACAGAAATTTGGTATCGTAGTTGGAAGGTTTAACGAGTTCATCGGAAGCAAGCTACTTTCTGGTGCTTTAGATGGGTTAAAAAGGCATGGAGTCAAAAAAGAAGATATTGAAGTTGCATGGGCCCCGGGTGCTTTTGAAATTCCGCTAGTTGCAAAGAGGATGGCTAAATCTAAAAAATACGCTGGTGTAATTTGCTTAGGTGCTGTAATAAGAGGTGCTACTCCACACTTTGATTATGTTTCTAATGAGGTTACTAAGGGAGTAGCAGCTACTTCTTTAGAACTAGATATCCCCATTATTTTTGGTGTACTGACAACTGATACTATTGAACAGGCTATTGAAAGAGCCGGCACAAAGGTTGGTAACAAAGGATTTGAAGCTGCTACTACAGTAATAGAAATGGCAAATCTCCTTGATGAAATTGAATAATATACCCTATATTCTCAAACTCTAGTATCAAGATAGTACAATTATTGATGAAGCTTCCCTAACTGATAGCATGTTGCTATAATAGTTTATAATAATAAAAGAAACTCTCCTATAATTTAGGAAAGTTTCTTTTATTATTAATTGCTGCTTAATATCGGTTGAACTTTGCATGACAAACAAGCCCAAGACCTTTTTGAAAACACTATGGGGATAGAACGTTCTTTAGCTTCTTTTTTAAAGGCAGAAGAACTGTTATGATTAATAAAATCTGTAAGCACTACAACTAAATCTGCCTTTGTGGGTATGTGCGAATTTTTCTTAAATCTAGTCTTTCTGCCATCAACATGCATAATCTTTGTTGCACCTAAGCTTTTTAGGTTTTTATTAATACTTTCCACCCGATCACCACCAACGATATAAACACACATTGTATTTACCTCCTCTCTTTGATAATCATTCTCACCTAGTATTATTATATTTATTATACTTTATTATTCAAACTCCTGCAAGTCTTATTAGTAATCAATTATTATAATTATCCTAATTTACAGTAACTAGATTGAATTTACTTAATTTTTCTTGAAAAAACCAAAAATAATAGCTACAGCTAAAAGCTGTAGCTATTATTAATCATATTTACCATCCTCTTTTAGATAACTTACTTTCTTCTTCCAAACTTTGAATAGCTATCCCACTCATGGCTTCACCTAGGTCTTCGGATATTTGAGCTAGCTTTTTAGGATTGTCATAATTTTTTACAGCTCTAACAATTGCTTCAGCTCTTTTTACTGGGTTATTAGATTTAAATATCCCTGAGCCAACAAACACACCATCACACCCTAGTTGCATCATTAGTGCAGCATCTGCTGGTGTAGCAATCCCTCCTGCTGCAAAGTTAACTACGGGTAATTTTTTGTGATTAAAAACATATTCAAGTAGGTGTAAAGGAGCTCCTAGCTCTTTAGCAGCGTTCACTAACTCATTTTGACCAAGGAATGATACTCTTCTTATATCATCGTTAATTTGTTTCATATGGGTAACTGCTTCTACTACATCACCTGTGCCTGCTTCACCCTTAGTTCTAATCATTGAAGCGCCTTCAGCAATTCTTCTTAAAGCTTCACCAAGGTTTTTAGCACCACATACAAATGGAGTGTTAAACTTCTCTTTTCCTATATGATGAACGTTATCAGCAGGAGTTAAAACTTCACTTTCATCTATAAAATCTACATCGATGGCCTCTAAAATCTGTGCTTCTACAAAGTGTCCTATACGAACTTTTGCCATTACCGGAATATTAACTGTCTTCTGTATTGACTTTATCATTGCGGGGTCAGACATTCTAGCAACACCCCCGTCTTTTCTAATATCTGCAGGTACCCTTTCCAATGCCATAACAGCACAAGCACCTGCAGTTTCAGCTATTTCAGCCTCCTTTTCATTGGTTACATCCATTATCACACCATTTAAAAAACCTTTTGTTGTTTTCTCTTTAGTTTTCATATATATCCCCCTTTTTAAGTTATATTATAGTTTAATTGTCACATTTAACTAAAATAGTTTCAATACAATTTTAAAATTACTCATATTGTATCGATACAAATTTATTGGCATAAAAAATAGACGTTGTACCTTTCCATTTATAGATAGGTATCACGTCTATTTTTTATCGTACTTTACCACTGCTTATTATAATTAAACTTTCTCTACTTTAATGCCTGTAGAGTGATCATTAACATCTTGCTTTTCTAGGCTATCATCACAAACTTTGTTTAATGAGACAGCTAGTGTTTCTGACTTGATATATTCTTCAAACCTTTCAATTGCTGAGGTAACTTCATCATCTGCGTTAAAATATATATTTATGTTGTCAGTCACTTCAAAGCCACTATTCTTTCTCATTTGCTGAACTTTTGATATAAACTCCCTGGCATATCCTTCGTCAATCAACTCTTGGGTTAGTGTTGTGTCCAAGATAGTAAACAAGTTATTTTCCATCTCAACGGTAAAGCCTTCTTTTGCTGAGATATTTATCATAACTAGTTCTTCATCTATCTCTATGCTTTCATCACCTAAATCAATTGAAATAGTTTCACCAGACCTAAGCTTTGGAATAACTTCAGCGGCATTAACTTTCGCTAAAGCTGGGCCTAGTAGCTTTATCTTTGGCCCAAGCTTTGGACCTGCCACTTTAAAGTTTGGTTTAAGACTATAATTCATAAATTTATCTACATCCTGTGTAAATTCAACTTCTTTAACGTTTAGCTCTTCTTTCATTAGCGGTACTAAATCGCTTATCAAGTCATGATGGTCACCATCAATAATCATTTTCTGGATTGGTTGACGAACCTTGATTTTGCACTGTACTCTAGCAGATCTGCCTAGTCCTACTAAGTCCCTCACAAGATCCATTCGCTCCTCAACACGTTTATCTATAAGGTTTAAATCAACCTGTGGGTAATTTTCTAGATGAACAGAGGTTTGGCCTGTCAAGTTTTTATAGACTTCCTCGGAAATATATGGGACAAAAGGTGCTACTAGTTTGGATATGCCAACTAAAACCTCGTAGGTTGTATTATATACAGCCTTTTTATCCTGGGTTAATTCCGAAGCCCAAAAACGACGACGGGCTCTTCTAATATACCAATTTGATAGATCTTCATTGACAAACTCCTGTATTTTTCTTACAGCACGAGTTAGCTCCATTATTTCCATATCGCTTTTTACTTCCTGAACTAAACTGTTGAATTTGGAAATTATCCATTTGTCGAGCTCAGGTCGCTCTTTATACTCTACAAAGAAATCTTTCGGGTTAACATTATCGGTATTGGCATATAGGGTAAAGAAAGTATAAACATTTTTTAGTGTTCCAATAAATTTACTTTGTACCTCTTTTAAACCTTCGATATCAAAGCGTGTAGGCGTCCAAGCTGGAGATACATATAGCAAATACCATCTTAGAACATCTGCTCCGTATTTATCAAAGAGATCAAAAGGGTTAACTGTATTACCTTTGGATTTTGACATCTTCTGACCGTCTTTATCTAAAATTAAGTCATTTACAAGCACCTTCTTGTAAGGTGCCTTACCTGTGACGAATGTAGATATAGCCAGAAGTGAATAAAACCAGCCTCTTGTTTGATCTATACCCTCACAGATAAAATCAGCAGGGAATAACTCATCGAAGTTTTCCTTGTTTTCAAAGGGATAGTGGTGTTGTGCAAAAGGCATCGCCCCACTGTCGAACCAGCAGTCTATTACTTCTGTAACCCTTGTCATAGTTTCTTCACATTTAGCACACTTTATATGAACATCATCAACAAACGGTCTATGCAGTTCGATACTTTCATCAATATCTTCGATAGCTTTTTCCACAAGTTCTTTTCTAGAGCCTATAGACTCTTTGTGTCCACAATTACATTTCCAAATGTTTAAAGGAGTTCCCCAATATCTATTTCTAGAAATTGCCCAGTCATTTAAGTTTTCCAACCAATTTCCAAATCTCTTTTCACCGACATAGCTAGGATACCATTCTACCGAGTTATTGTTTTCTATTAGCCTATCTTTCATTTTAGTTACTTCTATAAACCAGCTTGGTTTACCATAATATAATAGTTCTGTACCACATCTCCAACAATGAGGATAGTTATGAGCTATTTTTTCTTTGCTGAAAAGCTTGCCCTCAGCATGCAACCATTTAATTATATCAACATCACAGTCCATTACGAACTTTCCTTGCCATGGGGTGGTAGTATATTTTCCGGACTCGTCTACCGGTTGAATTACTGGAAGGTTGTACTTAACGCCAACCTGATAATCATCCTCTCCAAAGGCTGGAGCTATATGAACAATACCAGTTCCATCGCTGGTGGTAACGTAATCTGCAATTGTCACAAAGAAAGCTTTTTTATCTGGTTTTGTAAAAGGCATTAACTGTTCATACTCAGTATGCTCTAGTTCTTGACCCTTAAACTCCTCAATTACCTCAAAGTCTTCCCCTAACACCTTGTTGCAAAGTGTTTTTTCTACGATGTAAACCTTTTCGTCTTTTTGGGCCTTTATATACGTTTCCTCAGGATGGACAGCTAATGCCACGTTAGCAGCTAGTGTCCAAGGAGTTGTAGTCCACACTAGTATATATTCATCTTTTCCTTTCACCTTAAAAGGTACGGTAACGGTGTTAGATTTGATTTCTTTGTACCCCTGAGCAACCTCATGCGAAGCTAGACCTGTACCACATCTTGGGCAATATGGAAGGATTTTATGACCTTCATAGATATAGCCTTCCTTGTTAAACTTATCTAATATCCACCATACAGACTCAATATAGTCATTCTCTAGGGTGATATAAGGATTTTCTAAATCCAGTAAATAACCCATTCTTCTAGTCATATCTCTCCATAACTTTTCATATGTGAATACTGATTCACGGCATTTATGATTAAAAGCAGAAAGTCCATACTGCTCTATTTCAGTTTTATTAGAAAGATTTAACTGCTTTTCAACCTCTAACTCCACAGGTAGGCCGTGGGTATCCCAACCTGCTTTTCTTTTTACTTTATATCCCTCCATAGTCTTATATCTACAGACAGAATCTTTTAGCGTTCTAGAGATAACATGGTGAATACCAGGCTTCCCATTAGCTGTCGGCGGTCCTTCAAAAAAAACAAACGGCTCAGCGTCTTTTCTAACTTCTAGGGTTTTTTGAAGAAGATCAATTTCATCCCAAAAATTTGATAGATAACCTTCTTTTTCCTGAACTGGTTTGTTAGACAATTCCTTAAACTTTTCCATACCTCTCATCCTTTCAATATAATAAAAAGTCCCTAAGTCAAAAGACTTAGGGACGAAATTCCGCGGTACCACCCTAGTTACAGCAAATGCTGTCACTTAGTTAAGGATGTAACGTATCCACACGGGACGCTTACTAAAGTTCAGCTATCCAGCTCATAGGTGATCTTCACAAAAGTGTTTGCTAGCGACCTTCCACCAAATGGTCACCTCTCTGTAAACTACTAACTCTTGCTACTTTCCTACTCTTTGCTTTTTATTGTTCAATTAAACTATATTATATGTTTTTTACTAATCGATGTCAAATAAATATTTTTTCCCATCAAAAATCTACTTTATTATCCCATAAGTGACCAGTTACTATTAGAAATCCCAAGCTCAAAATCAACATCATAAATCCAGAAAAGAGAATATCTCCTGTTGGGTATTCACACCCAAAAAGATTTAGTGCTATATGGTTATAGCTGTGTATTACTCTCAAATCTCGAAAAATCAGTAGATTTGCCCCCACAAATTCAAAATTCAATATATCCCCTATTATGTCTAATCCCTTGTTTATTGTAAAGATTGTAAATAGAAAAACAGAAAAAGCAGTTATCTTTTCAAACCTTTTTGCTATTTTTCCTATTGTACAACTAAAATAAATAATATTTAAAATATAACTAAACCATACAAGTCCGTATAGACCTTTCTTTACATCGAACTCTAAAATTGCTTCCCCGTCCAACTGAGATATCATAAACCACAATCCGCCAAAAATTAGTGCCCAACTTACAAAAATTATAATCAATTGCGTAAGTGTACCTGCTATCTTAGAGATCAAAACACTTGTTCCTTTTACCGGCAAACTCATGGTAATATATCTATTAGTCATCAGGAAAAAAGATCTAAAAAGAATTATAAATAAGGCACAATATAAGTAGATAAAAGCATTATCAACAGAGCCAAATACCTCTGTGACATAGCTAGAATCGTTAACCTTTATAAATTCACGTAAAAAGAACCCGATAAGAAATCCTAACACAAAAACAGTCTCATTATTTATTGTACGTACTTCTTTTTTATATAGCGTTATTATCTTTTTAGCATTACTTTTAATCATTTTTTACCTCCTCAACTTTTTTATCATAAAGTGAAGCAGCACCCATAAAAAAGAAAATTGTATACATTAAAGTAAAGCTAGCATTGAATAAAAAAGATAGCCAACTATTAGAGGTGCGTATCAAAAATAGATAAGTATTCGGCAACGAAAGACTATAGTAATCGCATCCAAGTAGTTGAGCAAAAGCACTATCCAACAATACTATTAAATATAGTGTAATAACGAAAACAAAGATAGTTATAAGTTGAGAGTGCCGTTTAAATAGCTGGCCTACCACACTACTAAAAAAAACTATAGTAAATAGATTGATCAGCTTGATAAAGTCAAATAAAATGATCCAAATTTTTCTTTCATAAGCAGCATAAAAAGGTTCAATATCAACTATAAAGTGCCAAATTAAAAACATAAAGCCAAGGCATATTCCTCCCAAAAAAATTGCTTGTGTTGATACCGCCATAGTTTTTGCTAATAAAAATTCTTTACCCCTTATTGGCAAAGGTTTCACCAAAAATACCGTATTGTTGTTCCACTCAGAAGCTATAAACACAAAAGACCGGATAAATATCATAAAAACAACGATTAAAAACAAGATATCTCCTACCTGAACCCAAAACCGTTCATCTTGTGTGATAGTAATCTTATAAACAACAAATATATAAGCTAATAATATAAAACCTAGCAACAACATACTCTCCTGTTTTAGGTTTTTTATATCTTTTTTATAGAGCACCAAAAAGCGTTCAAAACTATTACTTTCCATCGTTGTATACCTCCTTCATTATATCAATAACAGAAAGATTCATTTTCTCCTTTAACGATTCCACCTCACCGGCTAACGCTATTTGGCCTTTATCTAAAAATAGCGCTTCATCAATGACGTTTTCAATCTCATCTACTTCGTGGGTAGTTATTACTATTGATTGTTCTCCTACTCTATAATCTTTAATAATAGTTTCTATAATTTTCGCCCTAGTAAAAATATCTATACCGGAAAGTGGCTCATCTAATAGAACTATATCAGCTCGACGGGAAAAAGAAAGTAATAGTTTAACTTTAGCTCTCATCCCCTTAGAAATCTTGTTAATCTTCATACTTTCATCAAGCTCAAGAAAAGTTAAAAGTTCTTTATATGCCTCTTCATCCCAGTCGGAATAAAATGGCTTAATAAACTCTTTAGCATCGATGACCCTCATCCATGGGTAAAAATAATCCACCTCTGGCAAATATGAAATTCTCTTTTTTGTTTCAACTGATACGCGTTGGCCCCCTATCATAACATCACCAAAGGTTGGCTTATTAATATCAATTATTAACTTTAGCATGGTTGACTTCCCCGCCCCATTGGGTCCCATAATACCTGTAATCTTACCTTTATTAATTGTGGCAGATAGGTTATCCAAAGCTGTTACTTTTCCAAACCTTTTGGTTACATTGCTAAACTCAATCATTTTCTTTCCCCCTCCGTTTTACTAATGAAATCAATAATCTCATCTTTGCTGATCCCTAAGGATAGCATCTCTCTTAAAAAATTGTCCAAAATCTCCTCAGCCATTTCAGCTTTTAACCTTTTTATTAAACCTTGCTCCCTTATTATAAAAGTTCCTTGCCCTCTATAGGTTTCAATTAAATTCATACTCTCCATTTCCCTATATGCCCGCTGCACAGTATTGGGATTTACTTTTAATTTTTGTGCCATTTCCCGCTGCGATGGCATTTTCTCTCCCACCTTTAACTCTTCCTTGATAATTTCTTTTTTAACGTGATCTATTATTTGCAAGTATATAGGCTTACTATTATCAAAATCCAAATCATCACCCCCTATGGGAAATTTTTATATTATAATAGTGCATTATTAAACTAGTGCACTATTATAATAACATGTATGTTTTTCATTTGTCAAATAATTTTAAAAATAATTGTTAAAAATAATTGTCGCGATTTGAGAATACGTTGTTTTTTCCTAATCCTATTGTTAATCATGCATATAAATTTTTAAAAATTCCATAGACACATTTTTGCTATATAAACCCAAAAAACACCTAACCAAATAATATGGTTAGGTGTTTTAAAGTACCCAGCGACGTCCTACTCTTCCAGGGGGTAGACCCCAAGTACCATCGGCGCTGAAGAGCTTAACTTCGGTGTTCGAGATGGGAACCGGTGGGACCTCTTCGCTATGGTCACTGGATTCAAATTACCATAAGAAAAGAAAACTAAGTCATTATCTAAACTAAGTTGGTCAAGTCCTCGACTTATTAGTACCGGTCAGCTAAAGGTATTACTACCTGTACACCCCCGGCCTATCTACCAGATAGTCTATCTGGAGTCTTATCCGACACTCAACTCAAAACCTAAACTATAGATACTTTATCTATAAGACTTTTAACACCTTACTTTGGTGACAAGTCTTAGTTAGATTCTAAGTTGAGTGTCGGAGGGAAGTCTTATCTTGAAGGTGGCTTCGCGCTTAGATGCTTTCAGCGCTTATCCGTGCCGAACTTAGCTACCCAGCACTGCCACTGGCGTGACAACTGGTACACTAGAGGTTCGTCCATCCCGGTCCTCTCGTACTAAGGACAGATCCTCTCAAACTTCCTGCGCCCGCGACAGATAGGGACCGAACTGTCTCACGACGTTCTGAACCCAGCTCGCGTACCGCTTTAATGGGCGAACAGCCCAACCCTTGGGACCTACTACAGCCCCAGGATGCGATGAGCCGACATCGAGGTGCCAAACCTCCCCGTCGATGTGAACTCTTGGGGGAGATAAGCCTGTTATCCCCGGGGTAGCTTTTATCCGTTGAGCGACGGCCCTTCCACTCGGTACCGCCGGGTCACTAAGCCCGACTTTCGTCCCTGCTCGACTTGTAAGTCTCGCAGTCAAGCCTCCTTATGCCTTTGCACTCTACGAATGATTTCCAACCATTCTGAGGAGACCTTGGGGCGCCTCCGTTACTCTTTGGGAGGCGACCGCCCCAGTCAAACTGCCCACCTGACACTGTCCTAAAACCGGATTACGGCTTCTAGTTAGAATTCCAACATTCACAGGGTGGTATCCCACTTTAGGCTCCTAGAAAACTAGCGTCCTCTATTCTCAGCCTCCCACCTATGCTGTACAGTAAATGCCAAAATCCAATATCAGGCTACAGTAAAGCTCCACGGGGTCTTTCCGTCTTGTCGCGGGTAACCTGCATCTTCACAGGTACTACAATTTCACCGGGTCCTTCGTTGAGACAGCGCCCAAGTCGTTGCGCCTTTCGTGCGGGTCGGAACTTACCCGACAAGGAATTTCGCTACCTTAGGACCGTTATAGTTACGGCCGCCGTTTACTGGGGCTTCGGTTCAATGCTTTGCTTGCGCTAACACGTTCCCTTAACCTTCCAGCACCGGGCAGGCGTCAGCCCCTATACTTCATCTTTCGATTTAGCAGAGACCTGTGTTTTTGATAAACAGTCGCTTGGGCCTATTCACTGCGGCCTCCTCTCGCTCAGTACGAATGTACTTCACAATATCGAGGCACCCCTTCTCCCGAAGTTACGGGGTCATTTTGCCGAGTTCCTTAACGAAGGTTCTCCCGAGCGCCTTAGGATTCTCTCCTCACCTACCTGTGTCGGTTTACGGTACGGGCACCGCGCTTCTTGCTAGAGGCTTTTCTTGGCAGTGTAGGATTAGTTAGTTCCCCTTAATTGGGTCCTCTTAACCTCTCAGAATAGATAGAGGCGGATTTGCCTACCTCTAATCCCTACTGGCTTGAACGCACATATCCATCAGTGCGATAACCTACCTTACTGCGTCACCCCATCACTTAGACAAAGCTTGGTGGCACTGGAATCTCTACCAGTTGTCCATCGCCTACGCCTTTCGGCCTCGGCTTAGGTCCCGGCTTACCCTGAGCGGACAAGCCTTCCTCAGGAAACCTTAGGTTTTCGGCGGAGATGATTCTCACATCTCTTTTCGTTACTTATATCAGCATTCTCACTTCTAAGCGCTCCACTGCTCCTTTCGGTACAGCTTCGCCGCACTTAGAACGCTCCCCTACCAATTGAGAAGTGTGATGTGAGAAGTAAGATGTGGGATTAGTTCCAGTTCTTCCTTAGATGATATAACTGTTTACCTAACACATCATACTCGTCTATGAGTTGAGTGGTTTTGTATATCCTAAATCCTGTGAGAACTGAAGTAAGACCATAACTTCATTAGCAGATCCTAATGAATAGCCTAAAAATCTCTTGAAGTCTTGACCTGACCTACCATACCCCTCCGCTATATTTAGCGGTATTGATAAAGCAGCACGTCTTAACTGACTTCCAAGTTCATACTTCTCATAGTCAGGAAAATTTAAGGTTGTCTGGTGTACTTTTAAAGCTAATTCATAACCTTTTTTGTAAACTTTTAGGTTCTCATAACTTTTTATTCCCATTTCTAACCTCTCACCTCACACCTCTCAAATTCCATTGCTTCGGTGGTAAGCTTTAGCCCCGGACATTTTCGGCGCAGGATCACTTGACCAGTGAGCTATTACGCACTCTTTAAATGGTGGCTGCTTCTAAGCCAACATCCTGGTTGTCTAAGCAATCCCACATCCTTTTCCACTTAGCTTACACTTGGGGACCTTAGCAGATGGTCTGGGCTGTTTCCCTCTCGACTATGGACCTTATCACCCATAGTCTGACTCCCAAGGTCTAAATATATGGCATTCGGAGTTTGACTGAGTTCGGTAACCTGGGTTAGGCCCCTAGCTCAATCAGTGCTCTACCTCCACTATTCATCCTTGAGGCTAGCCCTAAAGCTATTTCGGGGAGAACCAGCTATCTCCGAGTTCGTTTGGCATTTCACCGCTACCCACAGCTCATCCCCTAATTTTTCAACATTAGTGGGTTCGGGCCTCCATTTTGTGTTACCAAAACTTCACCCTGGCCATGGGTAGGTCACTCGGGTTCGGGTCTACACATACAAACTTAACGCCCTATTAAGACTCGCTTTCGCTTCGGCTCCATGGCTTTACCATTTAACCTCGCTTGCAAATGTAACTCGCTGATCCATTATACAAAAGGTACGCCATCACCCGCTTATGGGGCTCTGACTGTTTGTAGGCACACGGTTTCAGGTTCTATTTCATCCCCCGCCTGGGGTACTTTTCACCTTTCCCTCACGGTACTTGTTCACTATCGGTCGCTGGGTAGTATTTAGCCTTTGGAGGTGGTCCTCCTAGATTCTTACGGGGTTTCTCGTGTCCCGCAATACTCGGGTGGCTACTTAGATAGTTTAAAGCTTTTCGGCTACAGGACTTTCACCTTGTATCGTTTGGCTTCCCAGCCAATTCGCCTAAACTTTAATTTTGTAACTATCCCAAGTGGCTGTATCCACTTGTAAAGTAACTCCCTCAACCCACTTTTAGCAACGCATACAGGCTTACACTAAAAATGTTTAGGCTCTTCCCCGTTCGCTCGCCACTACTTAGGGAATCGAGTTTTCTTTCTCTTCCTCGGGGTACTTAGATGTTTCAGTTCCCCCGGTTGTCTCCTACCACCCTACTTATTCAGGTGGTGGTACCACAGTATTAACTGTGGTGGGTTGCCCCATTGGGAAATCCGCGACTTACAGCTTGCTTGCAGCTAATCGCGGCTTTTCGCAGCTCGCTACGTCCTTCTTCGACTCCCAGCGCCAAGGCATCCGCCGTGCGCCCTTTGTAACTTGACCTAATTTGCTCGTTTAAACATAATGAAATTGTATCTACCACGCTTTTGTTTCTCGGGTTGATACTTTCTTAGTTTCTTTCCTTATGGGTAATTTCAAAGATCGGTTGAAAGACTAGGTCTTTCAAAATTAAACAGCTAAGCTACTAACCATAAGTTAAAGCTCCTTAGAAAGGAGGTGATCCAGCCGCACCTTCCGATACGGCTACCTTGTTACGACTTCACCCCAATCATTCGCCCCACCTTCGACGGTTGCCTCCAGTTGGGATGTGAGAACCGAGATTCTGAAATGAGTTTGGGTCGTGGGATGTTAGAGGTGGGATTATTGCTTGTAAATATAGTCTTTAGACCTTTTTACTTAACCCTTCTTCTAACTTGCGACTTTATCTTTTCTCACTTCCAACTTCTCACCTCTCACCTCCCAACCGGTTGGCTCACCGGCTTCGGGTGTTGCAAACTTTCGTGGTGTGACGGGCGGTGTGTACAAGGCCCGGGAACGCATTCACCGCGATATGCTGACTCGCGATTACTAGCAACTCCGACTTCATGCAGGCGAGTTGCAGCCTGCAATCCGAACTGAGACCTGATTTAAAGGATTCGCTCCAGATCGCTCCTTCGCTTCCCGTTGTTCAGGCCATTGTAGCACGTGTGTAGCCCAGGACATAAGGGGCATGATGATTTGACGTCATCCCCACCTTCCCCCGGTTTATCACCGGCAGTCTCCTTAGAGTGCCCAGCTTAACCTGCTGGCAACTAAGAATAAGGGTTGCGCTCGTTACGGGACTTAACCCAACATCTCACGACACGAGCTGACGACAACCATGCACCACCTGTCTCTCTGCCTCAAAAGAGGACGACTCTATCTCTAAAGCCTTCAGAGGATGTCAAGCCCTGGTAAGGTTCTTCGCGTTGCGTCGAATTAAACCACATGCTCCGCTGCTTGTGCGGGCCCCCGTCAATTCCTTTGAGTTTCAACCTTGCGGTCGTACTCCCCAGGCGGGGCACTTAGTGCGTTAACTGCGGCACAGAGGGTATCTAAACCCCCTACACCTAGTGCCCAGCGTTTACGGCGTGGACTACCAGGGTATCTAATCCTGTTCGCTCCCCACGCTTTCGCATCTCAGTGTCAGGTACAGTCCAGAAAGTCGCCTTCGCCACTGGTGTTCCTCCTAATATCTACGCATTTCACCGCTACACTAGGAATTCCACTTTCCTCTCCTGTCCTCAAGTTTGACAGTTTCAAATGCAATACGGGGTTGAGCCCCGCAGTTTAACATCTGACTTATCAAACCACCTACATGCTCTTTACGCCCAGTAATTCCGGACAACGCTCGCCCCCTACGTATTACCGCGGCTGCTGGCACGTAGTTAGCCGGGGCTTCCTCTTGAGGTACTGTCATTTTATTCATCCCTCATAACAGAAGTTTACGATCCGAAAACCTTCATCCTTCACGCGGCATTGCTGCGTCAGGGTTGCCCCCATTGCGCAATATCCCCCACTGCTGCCTCCCGTAGGAGTCTGGGCCGTGTCTCAGTCCCAGTGTGGCTGATCGTCCTCTCAGACCAGCTATCCATCGTTGCCTTGGTAGGCCGTTACCCTACCAACTAGCTAATGAAGCGCGGGCCCATCCTTTAGCGATAAATCTTTCTTCTTTTTATCAGGTGACAAAAAGAAGGTATCCGGTATTAACATCAGTTTCCCGATGGTATCCCGATCTAAAGGGCAGGTTGCCCACGTGTTACGCACCCGTCCGCCACTATCCAGACACTCAACTAGGTTGAGTGTCGGATCGTTCGACTTGCATGTGTGAGGCATGCCGCCAGCGTTCGTCCTGAGCCAGGATCAAACTCTCCATAAAAGATTCTATGAAAAGCTAAAATTTAGCTCATCTTACTTAAATGTTTTAAAACTAATTAAAACGGAGCCCAACAAACTTTTGGTAAAAGTTTTTGGGTAAATTCGACTACGAATTCCAAGAGCAGGAATTCTAGTCTGCATTTCTGGCTTTTGCATTAGCTGTTCAATTTTCAAAGACCTAATTTGTTTGCCGCCGTGTTTCAGCGACAAGTAATACTATACCATTTATTCGTTTTGCTGTCAACAACTTTTTTTATTTTTTTTAGAAGTTGTCGAATATTTTTGCCGCCGCTTGTTTCAGCGACAGTTATATACTTTAACATCATTTTAACCGAAGGTCAAGAGAATATTCGTGGGAATAAATGGGTCCGTTTTGGTGGTCAGCAGATAGCAGGTAGCGGATAGGAAATTCAAAGACCAGTTGGATGGTTGAATGGATAGAATAAGTTATCAAATTCAAGGGCGAATTTACAATTTACAATGGACAATTGACAATTAAAATCCTAGTTGGATGGTTGGTCAGAAGGACAGTAGATATGCCATGATGATTTTCTACTGACTTGACTGTCTCACCGCTGACTCTAACCTAAAGTTTAGTACACTCACCTAACAAACCTTCTGAAGGATTGGCTATATATTGGAGGGTTTGCTTGAAGGCGGCGTCTTTTCTCCCTGTGAGTAAAGCTTTACCTTTGGGCTGGCTTACATAAACATCAGAGACATAGGCATGTCGACCCATAAGGCAAAGCTGTCGAACATGTGGAGAAAAAGCTTAGGCTTCTCGCAAATCCGGAAGTTTATTGGCAATCCTGAACTGACCAGCCTTTTTTAGTTGGATGTTGGATAGCGGATAGACTTGGATAGGAAGACCTAGACCTTAATGATGACCCAAAACAACGCCCCAAATGGCGTAGGGAGCAGCGCCTCCTCCCGAATATTATGTCCCACGTATCTCAGTGAGACGATTGTTGCTTACTTATATGGTAGCCAATAAATGACCCAAGTTCCTGCCCTATCTGTACCGAAATGAAAAGCCTAGATAGTGCAAACTCATATCCGCGGGCAATGAATTACCCGCTACGAGTTAGTTCAAAATCTAAAGTACAAAAGGTGATTTTAGAATAAATTCTAATCTACGCTCGTACAAGTAGGTCAATTGGTACCAGTTTATATGCTGTAACAAAAAAAGCAATACCCATCAGGGTATTGCTTTTTTTAAAACTACTATAACTTTAATAGAGGTTTTATATATTTGTATATAAAAAATGTTATTAACCTAACACTTGCACCTTTAAAAACATTAAAGGGTATAACTTATAACTCCTAAAGTCTGTGACATATCTGTTTACCTCTGATGTCATTCCTACAATAGTAGCAATATCAAAGCCCATAACTCTAATATAGAATGGTAAAATTAAATAATAATTTGATAGTGCCCCGACAATGGCTATTACTATGGTTCCTAGTGTTAAGCCTAGGAGAGCACCTTTTCTAGTGCGAATATAGTGATAAACAATTGATGCTGAGAATACATAAGAAGCTCCAATAATAAAGTTAGATAGCTCCCCAACTCCAAAAGAGTTTTGGCAATAGTTATTTTAAGCTTGAGTTAGTGTCAAGACACTGTAGGTTTGAAAAAAGAACCTCTGGGGCCCACCAAAAATATTTAGTTTAAATGCTAATTTTGTTATTAAGGCCTCTTAGCGCTACCCTTGTTAGGTTTGCACCATTTAGACTCCAAGTCATAGGGCGACTGCCCAAACAGGATGATAAAACATGGCTCACATGTCCTTCTGCATTGCATCCTATCTCAGGATTTTCAACTGATGCTTTTATCCCATCCCAAGTGCTTTTAATATAGGTTATAGTTTTTTGTATCCTCTTTTTCCTTAAAGGTCTAACTACATACATTTAGAAGCTTATTAACTACATTTTAATTAAAACTCCATTTTTTCCCAGAACTTAACACTATACACAAATGAATAATATATAGAAAAAATGGAAATTGACAAGAATAATAATCCACTTATAGCTATTATGTAATTAGAGTTTAAATTAGCTATAAATCTTAAATAGCTTATTTCTGAGTAAATTTGAGATAGAGCTAAAATTCCTAATGCCAAAAAATAATACATAAATGGCATTATATTTATTATGATTTTTTGAGTAATAGTAAATGGCGTATGTTCTTGTGTAAATACAAATAAATTAAGGGTCAGCTTTATTATTCCAAATGTAGCAATTAATACAAACATTATAATCAAAGAAGTTAATATCGCAAAATGATTATAATTAAAAATTAGGAAGGCTATTGATAATACAATTCCACTGAATATATATTGTAAAACAAATTGAGATAACCAAGTATAAAAAATATATTCATATCCTTTAATAGGAGATACTTTAAATATCCAATATTGATTTTTTAAAGCCCCTTGTAATATCAAATTATATGGAATAAATAACATTGCAACTGAGCCCGAGCAAAGAAAACCTATTACGCCTATGTGAGCTATAATCTGCAAATTAGACCATACCAAGTTATTAGAGAAGCTATCTTCCAAGAAAATATATATAAATAATATAATAATTAAACTCAAGCTCCCATTAATCATTTCATTATTTCTATAGGCTTTTTTCCATTCCGTCATAACAATATAATTAAATATTTTGATATTTAAAAATTTCTTCTTGTTAAACTTACTAGCTTTGCCTTTATTTTTAATTTTAGTATTTAAAGATTGAACCCTATCATATCCTTTGTAATATAATTTTGAAGATATAAATGTTGACAACCTGAAAATAAAAATTTTGATTAACAACAAGTATAACAAATATTTTAAAGCTATCAATAAATCATTTTTATCAATCAAGAGATACATTATATCTGTCGCTAGTTTTACCGGAAAAAACAGTACCTCTAAAAGGCCATATATCCGATCTATTGAATTGAAAAACATAGTCATAGAAGGAATTCTAAAGAAAAATAGAAACCCAATAAATACAATGGCTATTATAACATTTATGCTTATTAAAAATTTATTCAGTGTTTTTACTGAAAAAACACTAGAAATAAACATCATAATTGAAATAGTGATAGATGCAACAATAACTAAAATACTATAGCTTATTGGTAATATAGCTATATAATATAAAAATGAAGCCTCAGCATTTATACCTATTGAAATTAACATGGGTAGAATGTGCAGAAGTATTCCTATTACTAATATATGTGGCATTAAACAAGCATTTTTAATAAAATAATATAAAAAAAAAGATTTACTTGGTATGGGAGTTGGAATTAATAAGCTTAACTCCGAGGAAAAATAGAATTTTTTTCTTGTTTCAATAAAAACACTTGCAAATACTACTACGCTGAAAAAAATTAAGCTTAAAAATATCAAATAATCAGATGTAACTAAAGTTGTCAATAGAGCTAATCTATTTGTAAACTGAATAGTAATTAATGCAATAACCACACTAATAAAAACAAAGCCTATAATTAGAGATTTTAGTCCTTTAGTCGTTTTAAAATACCTATTTTTAATAAGCTTTATGTCTTTTTCAAACAGTGTCTTTATCATTAGTCTCCCTCCTTCAAAATGGATGATTTTACTATGTATTTATTAGTAGAATCAGTTAGATTAATAAAAACATCTTCTAAAGTTGTAAGTTGGTTATCGCTATGTTTTTCTATTAACTCTTTGGGAGTACCTAAAGACATGATTTTTCCTTTGTTAATAATAACTACTCTATCGCAAATTGATTCTGCAATTTCCATAATGTGAGTAGAGAAAAAGACAGTAACTCCACTTTTAGCTAAGTTTCGAAAAATGTCTTTAGTAATTCGAGCACTAATAGGATCAAGATTAGCAGTAGGTTCGTCTACTATCAATATTTCTGGTTCGTGGATAAGTGCAGCAATTAATGCAACTTTTTGTCTCATTCCCCTGGAAAATCCTTCGATTAACTCGTCATATTTCTCATTTAGTTCAAATGCATAAAATAAATCATTCATTCTCTCCTCTAACTCATTTAAATTCTCATGCTTTTTTTCTTGTGTATATAAATTATACATAAACTCTACAAACTCTCTAGCAGTTAACTTATCATAAAGAGGAGGATTATCTGAAACATAACCAATTTTTTGCTTAGCAATTTCTGGATTCTTATCTATATCTACTCCATTTACTAAAATCCTTCCTTTAGTTGGCCGAAGCAAACCTACACACATTTTCAAAGTTGTTGTTTTTCCAGCTCCATTATGTCCTATAAAGCCGATTATTTCACCTTTATTTACTTTGAAGTTTAATTCACTAACAGCTTTGAAATCACCAAATTTTTTTCTACATCCTCTACACTTAAAATATGCTTCATATGTAAATCCTCCTTTTAAATTATGACAATTTACTTTGCTCTTTATTTTGTATCAAGCTTTGAATAAAAAGTAAGCCTGAAACTAATTCATTTTATATTTATGGAAATTTATCATCCAAAATGGTAACTGCCTAATACAATAAGGTATATTTTTATATTTATGATGTATAGAACTGTGTATCCAATGCCCCATTGTCTTTCTAAATTTTTTATCTGAGGAGTTATTATTCTCAACCTGTTTTAATATTTTTTTCATACAATATGGTTGTTCACTACTTAAATCTAAATTTTCTTGTAATTTTGTAGCTAAACATCCACCTTTACAAATATTTAATACATCACATGATTTACAGTTACCTTGAAGATCATAGGATAAACTATCGATAAATGAATTCATTTTTTCTCTAAGAATAATAAATTCATTTTGATCTTGATCATAATCTATAGTTTCATTTAAATCCAGATCCTTTTTTCTAATAAAAGGACATATACTTAACTCACCTGTAGAATTCATATGGTATGCATATTCACCACCTGGACATGAACTTGTAAATGTATCATAATAATTGTCTGTTATAGCTCATGTTCTTCTGAAGCAAAATCAATTAGTTTATCTGATATAATTGATTGCATTTTTTCAATTACTTTAATATGATTTGAATAATCTATATCTATATTTTCAGAGAGTCCAACTTTTAAACCTGGAACAATCCGAAGAAAATCAACTTTTTCTTGAATGCTAAAATTATAAATATCTTCTATTTCATTAAAATTTTCTGGAAAGATTGTTGCACCTATACCTATAGGAATGGAATTTTGCACTTGCAAGTTGAATAACTAAAATAAAAACAATCATACCAACTACTATCAGATTCTTTTTCACATAAATCCCCCCATAGTTTAATTTGTATAACTATTACCAATATTATATAATAATTACAATAATAAAAAACCCTGTTTTGATTGGGTTGACATTTAGACCGTTCTATGATTATGGAGGTGAGAGAATGCTTTATAATTTAAGTCTTTTTGGGGAACAAGTAAGATTGTTAAGAAAGAGGCAAGAATACAGTCAGTCTATAATTTCGGAGAAAACATGTATCAACATAGAAACCCTGAGGAAAATTGAAAATGGCAAAGTAATTCCAAGGCTAGATACATTAGAGGCTCTCTCTATTGCCTTGAAAGAAGACATTACAGCACTGCTGCTCAAATATAGATTGGATGACTATACCCTTTTTAACAATATTAAACATCTGTTAGAGTTAAAGTTAGATAGAAATGAATATGAAACCCTATCTACGGTGATAGATGATCTAAATAAGTTAAAGCCTTTAGTCAATAATGATTATTATAAAATTCAAATTCAACATATCTACTGTTTCATTGAGGGTGCTATGCTATATAAAGTACATAATGATCCTCAAAATGCTTATACAAAGTTGATCAATGCTTTAAAAATTAACAATCAAGAATTTACTATGAAAAGGTATAAAGCATATATATATTCTTCAATAGAATTAAGAATACTTATGAATATTGCTTTTGTAACAAATGATTTAGGTAATACTACCAGTTATCTTGAAATAATACAATTCTGCTTTGATAGTGTAGACTTAGAAAATAGGCTATACCCAAAGCTTTGTCATAACCTTGCTACAGCATATAAAAGAAACAATGATTATATAAAGGCTTTAAAGTATGCTAATTTAGGCATTAAATATTGCAAGAAAAATAATCAATTTTCAGGATTACATATTCTATACTACGGTAAAGGAGTAATCGAGCACTACCTGGATGATCCTGAATATGTTAGTTCTGTTAAAAAAGCTATTTTTATATGCGAATTATTGGATTACAAAAAAGTAAGGAAAAAAATTCTCAAAAACTGTAGAGAATTTCTAAAGTGTGAGTATGACTTTGAAAAACATTCAATAACATAGCGAAAAATAGCCCGCAAGAGCTATCACATAACTCCTACGAGTATTTTAATGCCGCTTATATTCCCCATCCATTTCCACACCATCTTTGAATACTATAGTAACTTTACCCTCTTTTTGAACTCTCACCTTATCCACTGTGCATTCCATAGAACCTAGTAAAGTCTATTAACACCTATCTCTTTGCTCCAATCTCTTCATAAACTCTGCTAAACTTTCATTCTTAACCTTTTGTTGTAACCTTTTCTTCTGAAGCTTTTCAATGCTTTGTTTTGCTGATTCGTATCTATTAACTAACTGAGTATAGTTCTGTTGACACCCTCCTGATTTAAAACATTTAGAGCGTTTTCTTCTACACTTTTTCTAATTAACTCTCCACAACTTCACATTCTTATGTAGCCTTGCCAGCTCTTTATCAATTGCAGTGGTGTCAGGGTTTGGATAATCGTTTCATAGCCTTTTAACACCTAATCCTTACTTTCGATAAGACTATTAAAGACTTCTACAACATCTCTTTAATCTTTTCTTCATTTATATGAGGTGTTTTGCATTTCTTATCATTCCTAAACTTATGGTTTGAATTGCCATACTACTCGTCGATATTTACTGTTTGAATACCAGACTTTAGGTCCATAAAAGGCTCCACACTCACCACAAGTTATCTTACCCGCAAAAATCTCTCCCCCTGTCCTATAACCTTTTACATCCTTTCTTTTCTTGAACTCTTGTTGAACCAAGTCAAACACTCTCGGCTCAATAATCGCTGGGGGACTACTTTCCACATAGTACATGGGTACCTCCCCTTCGGACCCTTTTCCTTTTAGTTAGGAAATCTACCGTGAAGCTTTTTTGTAAAATGGCGGTTTAGTTCAAAATCTAAAGTACAAAAGGTGATTTTAGAATAAATTCTAATCTACGCTCGTACAAGTAGGTCAATTGGTACCAGTTTGGGGGTATGCTGTAACAAAAAAAAACAACACCCATCAGGGTATTGCTTTTTTTAAAACTACTATAACTTTAATAAAGGTTTTATATATTTGTATATAAAAAATGTTATTAACCCAACACTTGCACCTTTAAAAACATTAAAGGGTACAACTGCTAATATAATATAACTCCTAAAGTCTGTGACATATCTGTTTACCTCTGATGTCATTCCTACAATAGTATCAATATCAAAGCCCATAACTCTAATATAGAATGGTAAAATTAAATAATAATTTGATAGTGCCCCGACGATGGCTATTACTATGGTTCCTAGCGTTAAGCCTAAGAGAGCACCTTTTCTAGTGCGAATATAGTGATAAACAATTGATGCTGAAAATACATAAGAAGCTCCGATAATAAAGTTAGATAGCTCCCCAACTCCAAAAGTACTAGTTTGGGTTAGCTTAAGCAAGTTTTTCACCAACACCACAAGCACTCCCGAAACTGGCCCCATGGAAAACCCTGCTATAAGCGCCGGTATCTCACTAGCATCCCAGCTCATAAACGGCGGCATAAATGGTAACGGGAAACTAGGGAATAACATTAGTACAAAAGCAATAGCAGCTAAAATCGCAATCCTTACCATCCTTCTTAAAGTTAAACCATTTCTTCTTGACATGCTTCTCATCTCCCTTTAATTAAAATTTTGGGGCATTAAAAAAGACCCCAAAATCTTCAGGGTCGAAAATAGACAAACTGCATCTAAAAAATAGATGTGTCTCAATCTTCTTCCATCCAGACTTTACTGTCGGCTCTGGAATCTAACCAGATCAGCTCTTTTACAAGAGGTAGCGGGCTTTACCGCCGGTCGGGAATCTCACCCTGCCCTGAAGATAACATATTATTATATTTTCTAAATTAATTATATCACATCTGTTTGCTTTGGCAATAGTTATTTTAAGCTTCCTTAATTCGATAACTGTTTTCCCAATCAGAAGTTGTAATTCCATAAATGTTGAAATCTTGAGGTTTTCCATCCACTATTTCCCATTCTTTAAAACATCCTTCCAATTTAAAACCCAATCTTTGTGCCACTTTGTTACTATCGACATTTTGTGTTGAACATTTAATAGTAAGTCGGTTTAATTTCAAACTCTCAAAGGAGTAATGTATAAAATGTGACAAGGTTTTACTAACTATTCCTCTTTTACGATAACTTTTATCTAACCAATATCCAATGTCAGCTTTTTTATTTACTGAATCAATTTCAGTTAAACAAACTGCACCTACTAGTTCTTGCTTATAGAATATCACAGTGTGGATATCTAATCCTTTAATAGATCTCGAAAGCAATCTGTTAACAATTTTTTGAAATTTATCCACACTTTCAACGGAACTTATCCAAGGCATCCACTTTTGTAGGTTAATTTTATTTTTATTTATAACTTCAAAGAGCTCTATGGTATGAGAAACTTGAAGTAATTCCAAATGAATTTCGTTGTCAACCTTATATGTAAACAGCTTTATCAACTCCTTAGCGTTAATGGCAGTTGGATAGGACAGTGTTTTTTTATCCACAGATGTTATACTTATTTTTAGTCAAACTATTGTTAATATACAGTCTGTTGATAAAGTTGTGCATAACAAAAAAGTCTTACGGATAAATATCCACAAGACTTTTATAAAACTATGGCTCCTCAGGTAGGATTTGAACCTACAACCTACCGGTTAACAGCCGGTTGCTCCACCGTTGAGCTACTGAGGAACATTTTTACCCAGCGACGTCCTACTCTTCCAGGGGGTAGACCCCAAGTACCATCGGCGCTGAAGAGCTTAACTTCGGTGTTCGAGATGGGAACCGGTGGGACCTCTTCGCTATGGTCACTGGATTCAAATTACCATAAGAAAAGAAAACTAAGTCATTATCTAAACTAAGTTGGTCAAGTCCTCGACTTATTAGTACCGGTCAGCTAAAGGTATTACTACCTGTACACCCCCGGCCTATCTACCAGATAGTCTATCTGGAGTCTTACACTTTTACAAGTTGGGAAGTCTTATCTTGAAGGTGGCTTCGCGCTTAGATGCTTTCAGCGCTTATCCGTGCCGAACTTAGCTACCCAGCACTGCCACTGGCGTGACAACTGGTACACTAGAGGTTCGTCCATCCCGGTCCTCTCGTACTAAGGACAGATCCTCTCAAACTTCCTGCGCCCGCGACAGATAGGGACCGAACTGTCTCACGACGTTCTGAACCCAGCTCGCGTACCGCTTTAATGGGCGAACAGCCCAACCCTTGGGACCTACTACAGCCCCAGGATGCGATGAGCCGACATCGAGGTGCCAAACCTCCCCGTCGATGTGAACTCTTGGGGGAGATAAGCCTGTTATCCCCGGGGTAGCTTTTATCCGTTGAGCGACGGCCCTTCCACTCGGTACCGCCGGGTCACTAAGCCCGACTTTCGTCCCTGCTCGACTTGTAAGTCTCGCAGTCAAGCCTCCTTATGCCTTTGCACTCTACGAATGATTTCCAACCATTCTGAGGAGACCTTGGGGCGCCTCCGTTACTCTTTGGGAGGCGACCGCCCCAGTCAAACTGCCCACCTGACACTGTCCTAAAACCGGATTACGGCTTCTAGTTAGAATTCCAACATTCACAGGGTGGTATCCCACTTTAGGCTCCTAGAAAACTAGCGTCCTCTATTCTCAGCCTCCCACCTATGCTGTACAGTAAATGCCAAAATCCAATATCAGGCTACAGTAAAGCTCCACGGGGTCTTTCCGTCTTGTCGCGGGTAACCTGCATCTTCACAGGTACTACAATTTCACCGGGTCCTTCGTTGAGACAGCGCCCAAGTCGTTGCGCCTTTCGTGCGGGTCGGAACTTACCCGACAAGGAATTTCGCTACCTTAGGACCGTTATAGTTACGGCCGCCGTTTACTGGGGCTTCGGTTCAATGCTTTGCTTGCGCTAACACGTTCCCTTAACCTTCCAGCACCGGGCAGGCGTCAGCCCCTATACTTCATCTTTCGATTTAGCAGAGACCTGTGTTTTTGATAAACAGTCGCTTGGGCCTATTCACTGCGGCCTCCTCTCGCTCAGTACGAATGTACTTCACAATATCGAGGCACCCCTTCTCCCGAAGTTACGGGGTCATTTTGCCGAGTTCCTTAACGAAGGTTCTCCCGAGCGCCTTAGGATTCTCTCCTCACCTACCTGTGTCGGTTTACGGTACGGGCACCGCGCTTCTTGCTAGAGGCTTTTCTTGGCAGTGTAGGATTAGTTAGTTCCCCTTAATTGGGTCCTCTTAACCTCTCAGAATAGATAGAGGCGGATTTGCCTACCTCTAATCCCTACTGGCTTGAACGCACATATCCATCAGTGCGATAACCTACCTTACTGCGTCACCCCATCACTTAGACAAAGCTTGGTGGCACTGGAATCTCTACCAGTTGTCCATCGCCTACGCCTTTCGGCCTCGGCTTAGGTCCCGGCTTACCCTGAGCGGACAAGCCTTCCTCAGGAAACCTTAGGTTTTCGGCGGAGATGATTCTCACATCTCTTTTCGTTACTTATATCAGCATTCTCACTTCTAAGCGCTCCACTGCTCCTTTCGGTACAGCTTCGCCGCACTTAGAACGCTCCCCTACCAATTGAGAAGTGTGATGTGAGAAGTAAGATGTGGGATTAGTTCCAGTTCTTCCTTAAATGATATAATTGTTTGCCTAACACATCATACTCGTCTATGAGTTGAGTGCTTTTCGTATATCCTAAATCCTGTGAGAACTGAAGTAAGACCATAACTTCATTAGCAGATCCTAATGAATAGCCTAAAAACCTCTTGAAGTCTTGACCTGACCTACCATACCCCTCCGCTATGTTTAGCGGTATTGATAAAGCAGCACGTCTTAGCTGACTTCCAAGTTCATACTTCTCATAATCAGGAAAATTTAAGGTTGTCTGGTGTACTTTTAAAGCTAATTCATAACCTTTCTTGTAAACTTTCAGGTTTTCATAACTTTTTATTCCCATTTCTAACCTCTCACCTCACACCTCTCAAATTCCATTGCTTCGGTGGTAAGCTTTAGCCCCGGACATTTTCGGCGCAGGATCACTTGACCAGTGAGCTATTACGCACTCTTTAAATGGTGGCTGCTTCTAAGCCAACATCCTGGTTGTCTAAGCAATCCCACATCCTTTTCCACTTAGCTTACACTTGGGGACCTTAGCAGATGGTCTGGGCTGTTTCCCTCTCGACTATGGACCTTATCACCCATAGTCTGACTCCCAAGGTCTAAATATATGGCATTCGGAGTTTGACTGAGTTCGGTAACCTGGGTTAGGCCCCTAGCTCAATCAGTGCTCTACCTCCACTATTCATCCTTGAGGCTAGCCCTAAAGCTATTTCGGGGAGAACCAGCTATCTCCGAGTTCGTTTGGCATTTCACCGCTACCCACAGCTCATCCCCTAATTTTTCAACATTAGTGGGTTCGGGCCTCCATTTTGTGTTACCAAAACTTCACCCTGGCCATGGGTAGGTCACTCGGGTTCGGGTCTACACATACAAACTTAACGCCCTATTAAGACTCGCTTTCGCTTCGGCTCCATGGCTTTACCATTTAACCTCGCTTGCAAATGTAACTCGCTGATCCATTATACAAAAGGTACGCCATCACCCGCTTATGGGGCTCTGACTGTTTGTAGGCACACGGTTTCAGGTTCTATTTCATCCCCCGCCTGGGGTACTTTTCACCTTTCCCTCACGGTACTTGTTCACTATCGGTCGCTGGGTAGTATTTAGCCTTTGGAGGTGGTCCTCCTAGATTCTTACGGGGTTTCTCGTGTCCCGCAATACTCGGGTGGCTACTTAGATAGTTTAAAGCTTTTCGGCTACAGGACTTTCACCTTGTATCGTTTGGCTTCCCAGCCAATTCGCCTAAACTTTAATTTTGTAACTATCCCAAGTGGCTGTATCCACTTGTAAAGTAACTCCCTCAACCCACTTTTAGCAACGCATACAGGCTTACACTAAAAATGTTTAGGCTCTTCCCCGTTCGCTCGCCACTACTTAGGGAATCGAGTTTTCTTTCTCTTCCTCGGGGTACTTAGATGTTTCAGTTCCCCCGGTTGTCTCCTACCACCCTACTTATTCAGGTGGTGGTACCACAGTATTAACTGTGGTGGGTTGCCCCATTGGGAAATCCGCGACTTACAGCTTGCTTGCAGCTAATCGCGGCTTTTCGCAGCTCGCTACGTCCTTCTTCGACTCCCAGCGCCAAGGCATCCGCCGTGCGCCCTTTGTAACTTGACCTAATTTGCTCGTTTAAACATAATGAAATTGTATCTACCACGCTTTTGTTTCTCGGGTTGATACTTTCTTAGTTTCTTTCCTTATGGGTAATTTCAAAGATCGGTTGAAAGACTAGGTCTTTCAAAATTAAACAGCTAAGCTACTAACCATAAGTTAAAGCTCCTTAGAAAGGAGGTGATCCAGCCGCACCTTCCGATACGGCTACCTTGTTACGACTTCACCCCAATCATTCGCCCCACCTTCGACGGTTGCCTCCAGTTGGGATGTGAGAACCGAGATTCTGAAATGAGTTTGGGTCGTGGGATGTTAGAGGTGGGATTATTGCTTGTAAATATAGTCTTTAGACCTTTTTACTTAACCCTTCTTCTAACTTGCGACTTTATCTTTTCTCACTTCCAACTTCTCACCTCTCACCTCCCAACCGGTTGGCTCACCGGCTTCGGGTGTTGCAAACTTTCGTGGTGTGACGGGCGGTGTGTACAAGGCCCGGGAACGCATTCACCGCGATATGCTGACTCGCGATTACTAGCAACTCCGACTTCATGCAGGCGAGTTGCAGCCTGCAATCCGAACTGAGACCTGATTTAAAGGATTCGCTCCAGATCGCTCCTTCGCTTCCCGTTGTTCAGGCCATTGTAGCACGTGTGTAGCCCAGGACATAAGGGGCATGATGATTTGACGTCATCCCCACCTTCCCCCGGTTTATCACCGGCAGTCTCCTTAGAGTGCCCAGCTTAACCTGCTGGCAACTAAGAATAAGGGTTGCGCTCGTTACGGGACTTAACCCAACATCTCACGACACGAGCTGACGACAACCATGCACCACCTGTCTCTCTGCCTCAAAAGAGGACGACTCTATCTCTAAAGCCTTCAGAGGATGTCAAGCCCTGGTAAGGTTCTTCGCGTTGCGTCGAATTAAACCACATGCTCCGCTGCTTGTGCGGGCCCCCGTCAATTCCTTTGAGTTTCAACCTTGCGGTCGTACTCCCCAGGCGGGGCACTTAGTGCGTTAACTGCGGCACAGAGGGTATCTAAACCCCCTACACCTAGTGCCCAGCGTTTACGGCGTGGACTACCAGGGTATCTAATCCTGTTCGCTCCCCACGCTTTCGCATCTCAGTGTCAGGTACAGTCCAGAAAGTCGCCTTCGCCACTGGTGTTCCTCCTAATATCTACGCATTTCACCGCTACACTAGGAATTCCACTTTCCTCTCCTGTCCTCAAGTTTGACAGTTTCAAATGCAATACGGGGTTGAGCCCCGCAGTTTAACATCTGACTTATCAAACCACCTACATGCTCTTTACGCCCAGTAATTCCGGACAACGCTCGCCCCCTACGTATTACCGCGGCTGCTGGCACGTAGTTAGCCGGGGCTTCCTCTTGAGGTACTGTCATTTTATTCATCCCTCATAACAGAAGTTTACGATCCGAAAACCTTCATCCTTCACGCGGCATTGCTGCGTCAGGGTTGCCCCCATTGCGCAATATCCCCCACTGCTGCCTCCCGTAGGAGTCTGGGCCGTGTCTCAGTCCCAGTGTGGCTGATCGTCCTCTCAGACCAGCTATCCATCGTTGCCTTGGTAGGCCGTTACCCTACCAACTAGCTAATGAAGCGCGGGCCCATCCTTTAGCGATAAATCTTTCTTCTTTTTATCAGGTGACAAAAAGAAGGTATCCGGTATTAACATCAGTTTCCCGATGGTATCCCGATCTAAAGGGCAGGTTGCCCACGTGTTACGCACCCGTCCGCCACTATCCAGACACTCAACTAAGTTGAGTGTCGGATCGTTCGACTTGCATGTGTGAGGCATGCCGCCAGCGTTCGTCCTGAGCCAGGATCAAACTCTCCATAAAAGATTTTGCCCGATAGCTAAGAATTCTAAAGTTTTAACCTGTCGGCTAAAACTAAGAATTCTACAGCTCCTGGATAAATTCGACTATGAATTCAAAAACAAGAATTCAGTCTGCATTTATGAAAAGCTAAAATTTAGCTCATCTTACTTAAATGTTTTAAAACTAATTAAAACGGAGCCCAACAAACTTTTGGTAAAAGTTTTTGGGTAAATTCGACTACGAATTCCAAGAGCAGGAATTCTAGTCTGCATTTCTGGCTTTTGCATTAGCTGTTCAATTTTCAAAGACCTAATTTGTTTGCCGCCGTGTTTCAGCGACAAGTAATACTATACCATTTATTCGTTTTGCTGTCAACAACTTTTTTTATTTTTTTTAGAAGTTGTCGATAAGTTCGTTGTCGCTCTTTTGCGGCGACAGTTATATACTTTAACATCATTTTAACCGAAGGTCAAGAGAATATTCGTGGGAATAAATGGGTCCGTTTTGGTGGTCAGCAGATAGCAGGTAGCGGATAGGAAATTCAAAGACCAGTTGGATGGTTGAATAGATAGAATAAGTTATCAAATTCAAGGGCGAATTTACAATTTACAATGGACAATTGACAATTAAAATCCTGGTTGGATGGTTGGATGGTTGGATGATTGGATGGTTGGTCAGAAGGACAGTAGATATGCCATGATGATTTTCTACTGACTTAACTGTCTCACCGCTGACTCTAACCTAAAGTTTAGTACACTCATCTAACAAACCTTCTGAAGGATTGGCTATATATTGGAGGGTTTGCTTGAAGGCGGCGTCTTTTCTCCCTGTGAGTAAAGCTTTACCTTTGGGCTGACTTACATAAACATCAGAGACATAGGCATGTCGACCCACAAGGAAAAGCTGTCGAACATGTGGAGAAAAAGCTTAGGCTTCTCGCAAATCCGGAAATTTATTGGCAATCCTGAACTGACCACCTTTGAAGACCTTAGTTGGATAGGAAAACATAATAAGATTCTATTCAATGACCTATATGATAGTCCATATGGTCTAGGAAGTTGGACAAATAGCGTAAGTTATCAAATTCAAGGGCGAATTTGCAATTTACAATGGACAATTGACAATTTTAAGAGCACTTTGTTCGGTCAGGAAAACACTCGTATTATTCTAGATTGATCGGCGCTATTCAAAACTAAAGTATATGATTTAACAACACTCACCTAACAAACCTTCTGAAGGATTGGCTATATATTGGAGGGTTTGCTTGAAGGCGGCGTCTTTTCTCCCTGTGAGTAAAGCTTTACCTTTGGGCTGGCTTACATAAACATCAGAGACATAGGCATGTCGACCCATAAGACAAAGCTGTCGAACATGTGGAGAAACAGCCTAGGCTTCTCGCAAATCCGGAAATTTATTGGCAATCCTGAACTGACCACCTTTGAAGGCCTTAGTTGTGTTCGGTCAGGACATAGGTAACAAAAAATGTATTGCCAACTCCGTATTTTCTTTGATGAACAAGGTGATATGAAAAAACGCCGCTCAAAATGAGCGACGTTTTTTATCTTCTATATATTATTCTCTATAGTATTCCTGCTCCAAATAGCGGGGCAAATACTAATGATACAATCGTCATTAGTTTGATAAGGATGTTGATTGAAGGCCCTGAAGTATCTTTAAAAGGGTCACCTACAGTGTCACCTACAACTGTAGCAGAATGTGTTTCTGTACCCTTGCCTCCGTAAGCTCCACCTTCAACATATTTTTTCGCGTTATCCCAAGCTCCACCAGCATTAGCCATCATGATAGCCAAGACTACACCTGATGCTAAAGCACCAGCTAAAAGACCTCCTAACGCTTCTGCACCTAGTATAAACCCAACAGCTACAGGTACTACAACAGCTAAAAGGCCAGGAATAACCATTTCTTTAATAGCTGCATCTGTACTGATTTCAACACAGCGAGCATAGTCAGGCTTTGCTTTTTCTTCCATAATACCAGGTATTTCTTTAAACTGGCGTCTAACCTCTTCTATCATTTGAAATGCAGCTTTTCCTACAGCATCCATGGTAATAGCGGAGAATAAAAACGGCAGCATAGCACCTATAAATAGTCCTGCAATTACTGTAGCGCTTGTCAAGTCAATTCCAGCCAATTGCGCTTCCTGAGTAAAGGCAGAGAATAAAGCCAGTGAAGTTAAAGCTGCAGAACCAATAGCAAATCCTTTTCCAATTGCAGCAGTTGTGTTCCCTACTGCATCTAATTCATCAGTAATTTCTCTAACACTACTATCTAAATTAGCCATCTCTGCAATACCCCCAGCATTATCAGCTATAGGTCCGTATGCATCAATAGCAATTGTCATTCCTGCCGTAGAAAGCATTCCTACTGCAGCGATAGCAATTCCGTAAAGCCCTGCAAACGAGTATGAAATCAAAATTGCCGCTGCAATTACTAAAATAGGCAACACTGTACTTCTCATCCCCACAGAAAGACCACTTATTATAGTAGTCGCAGGTCCAGTTTGAGAAGCTTCAGCTATACTTTTTACAGGTTTATAATGGTCAGAAGTATAGTATTCAGTTATTCGACCAATAGCTATCCCAGCTGCAAGACCAGCTACAATAGCAAAAAATACGCCACTTTCTCCAATTAGCCAGCTATTTAAGAACCAAGCTGCAATAAGAGTAAGTACTCCACTTACTATTGTTCCTCTTTCTAGGGCTGCACTTAAGCTTCCACCTTCTTTTGCTTTTACAGTGAATGTTCCAACAATAGAAAAGATAATCCCCACTCCAGCAAGGAGAAGCGGTAACATTATACCTTCTACACCATAGAAAGAAGCACCTAACACCAATGATGCTATAATTGACCCTACATAGGACTCAAATAAATCAGCTCCCATACCTGCTACATCACCAACATTATCACCTACATTATCTGCGATAACTGCAGGGTTTCTTGGATCATCTTCAGGTATTCCAGCTTCGACTTTACCTACAAGATCAGCTCCCACATCAGCGGCTTTTGTATATATCCCGCCACCGACTCTAGCAAATAAAGCAATTGAACTAGCTCCTAGGGCAAAGCCATTAACGATGTTTGGATCTTGAAAAATAATATATAGTGTACCTACACCTAAAAGTCCAAGACCAACAACGGACATTCCCATTACAGCTCCACCATTAAAGGCAATAGCTAAAGCAGGGTTAATTCCTTTTTGAGCAGCATTGGCAGTACGTGCATTAGCTTTAGTCGCTATACGCATACCGATGTTACCAGCTAAACCTGAAAATAGAGCTCCCACTAAGAAACAAAAAGCTGTTTGCCAATTAAGGGCTAAAGCCAAAATAACCGCTACTACCCCGACAAAAATAACAAGAGTTTTATACTCTCTGTTCAGAAATGCCATAGCTCCATCAAAAATTGCATCTGACAGCTCTTTCATTTTGCTTGTCCCAACGTCCATTTTAGTAACACGTTGAGATAAAATAAACGCATAAATTAGAGCTACTACTCCTAAAATCGGCACTAAAAATATGTAGTTTTCCACTTTTTTTTCCTCCTTTTTAAGTTAAAAATAAGTAAAGTATTTTGAAATAAAGAAGCACCCTAACAAACATACGTCAGGGTGGGGGATTAAATTATCGTCCTAACCAAAAAGCTAAAACCAAAGAGCTGACAATAAATAATATCGCAGCAACTGTAGTCAGCTTAGATAGTGTTTCATCTAATCCTTTGCTTTTCCCAAAGAAAGTCTCAGCTCCTCCAGCTATACTGCCTGAAAGGCCAGCACTTTTACCTGACTGCAACAACACTCCTGCAATTACACCGATTGCTATAAGGGCATGTATAACTTTTAAAAATACTTCCACCTTCCCCACCTCCTTGATCGCTAGGGTAATTTCTCAATATTATACCAAATTCAATTTTAACATAGTTATATCCAAAATACAATAAGTTATGATGGTAAGTTAGGAAAGAGTGATATTATATTCACAGCTTTAGGTAATGGGATATTAAATTCTAATAATTTTAAAAAAAGGGGTCTCTCATAAATATTATTTGAGACACCCCAATAATCTATACTACTCTATTTAATATTATAAAAAGTGTTTATCCCCAAATAGTTGCCTGTAAAATCAAGTTCTTCCTCAATACGAAGAAGTTGATTATACTTTGCCACCCTATCAGTTCTAGATGGAGCTCCTGTTTTAATTTGCCCTGCGTTTGTTGCTACAGCAAAATCAGCAATTGTTGAATCTTCTGTTTCTCCTGAGCGATGGGATATTACGCAAGTGAATCCTGCTCTCTTAGCCATTTCTATTGCTTCTAAGGTTTCTGTAATTGTGCCAATTTGGTTTAACTTTATCAATATTGAATTTCCAGATTTTATTTCAATGCCTTTTGCTAATCTTTCGGTATTAGTTACAAACAGGTCGTCTCCTACTATCTGCAATTTATCTCCTAACCTTTTTTGCATTTCTACCCAACCATCCCAATCATCTTCTGATAAACCATCTTCAATAGAAATGATTGGATATTTATTTGCCAGATCTTCATAAAAGTCGATTAATTCAGATGTTGATTTTATAACTCCTTCACCATCTAGATGATATTTACCATCTTTATATATCTCTGTAGCTGCAACATCTAAAGCAAGGCGAATATCCTCCACTGGTTTATAACCCGCTCTTTCTATGGCATCCATGATAACCGAAAGTGCTTCTTCATTTGATGAAAGATTAGGTGCAAATCCACCTTCATCTCCTACCCCTGTTCCTAAACCTTTTTCATTAAGAACCGCTTTTAGGTTATGGAAAATTTCAGTCCCCATCCTTAATGCTTCCTTAAATGTTTTTGCTCCTACAGGCATAATCATAAATTCTTGAATATCAACATTATTATCAGCATGGGATCCACCGTTTAAAATATTCATCATAGGAACTGGTAAGTCACACGCATTTACTCCACCAAGGTATTTATAAAGTGGCACCCCTAGAGCTTCTGCTGCTGCCTTAGCCACTGCCATAGAAACACCTAAAATAGCATTTGCTCCTAGTTTTCCTTTATTGTCTGTGCCGTCTAATTCCATTAAGCTTTTATCAATAGCAGTTTGTTCAAGTGCGTCAGCTCCTTCAAGAGCTGGAGCTATAATATTGTTAATGTTATCTACAGCTTTTTCCACTCCCTTGCCTAAATAACGACCTTTATTGCCATCTCTTAACTCTACAGCTTCATATGCTCCAGTAGAAGCTCCAGATGGCACTATAGCCCTACCTAGTGCACCGCTATCTAATACAACCTCTACTTCTACAGTAGGATTACCTCTAGAGTCCAATACTTCTCTACCATATACTTCAATAATTTCTGTCATTTCATTTCCTCCTTATTATTTTAGTAATGATTTGCCTGTCATTTCATCGGGTATATCTACACCCAGTAGATCTAAAACAGTCGGCGCTATATCACATAGCGCACCTTTTGAAAGCTTTTTATCACCAAATCCAGCTAACGTTAAAGGAACTGGATTGGAGGTATGGGCAGTATGCGGTTTTTTAGTGCGAAAATCTACCATTTGTTCTGCATTTCCATGGTCCGAAGTAACAATTACACCACCACCTTTTTTCAAAACTGAAGGCACTAGCTTTGAAAGACATTGATCAACAGTATTGCATGCCTTTACAGCAGCTTTGAAATCACCAGTGTGACCAACCATATCAGGGTTAGCATAGTTAATTAATATAAAGTCAAATTTATTTTCATCCATCTCCTCAATTAATCTTGCTGTTGTTTCTTTGGCGCTCATTTCAGGTTGCATATCATAGGTAGCCACCTTAGGGGATGGGATTAATATCCTCTTTTCACCTTCATTAGTCTTTTCTACCCCTCCGTTGAAAAAGAAAGTAACATGAGCATATTTCTCTGTCTCTGTTATCCGCAATTGTTTTTTGCCGGCTTTACTTAAAACTTCTCCCAACGTATTTACTATTTGCTTTTGTTCAAAGGCTATAGGTAGATTAAAGTTTTCATCATATTGAGTAAGACATGTATAGTGAACTTTTGGAACACTTTCCCTATTGAACTCATTAAAATTTTCATCAGTTAGCGCAGTTGTAATTTGTCTGGCTCTATCAGGTCTGAAATTATAGAATATTACAGAGTCATTGTCTTTAATCTTGCTGGGCTTGGAAATTGAAACTGGTGGTATGAATTCATCTGTTTTTTGTTGTTCGTAAGCTACTTCCACAGCTTTTGAAGCATTTTCTACTACGTCACCTTTGCCTTCAACCATAGTTTCATAAGCTTTTTGTGTTCTTTCCCATCTCTTATCTCTGTCCATAGTATAGTATCGTCCTGCTATAGTAGCTATCTGCCCTAAACCAGCATCTTCAATCTTTGCTTCAAGCATTTGTATATATCCTAAAGCTGACTTAGGTGGAACATCCCTGCCATCTAAAATAGAATGTATTTTTAATGATTTTACACCTCTTTTTTTAGCCATGTCGATTAGAGCAAAAAGATGGTTGGTATGGCTATGAACACCTCCGTCAGATAAAAGCCCCATAAGATGCAACGTTGAATCGTTTTGAATACAATTATCTATACTTGCTTTTAGTTTTGGATTATCGAAAAACATACCATCCTCTATAGCTTTATTTATCCTAGTTAAATCCTGATAAACAACTCGACCAGCGCCCATATTAAGGTGACCTACCTCAGAATTTCCCATCTGCCCTTTGGGCAACCCAACTTCAATTCCGCTAGCTTTAATTTCAGTAGTGGGAAACTTGCTTATCAGGGAATCATAATAAGGTTTTTCAGCTGCTAAAACAGCATTCCCTTCTGCAGTAGGATTTAGCGCCCAGCCATCAATAACAACTAAAACAAGTGGTTTGGTTGTTGTCATTTTTTATACTCCTCCTAAAACTTAACAATATCAACAAAAGAAGTTACCTTTAAACTAGCTCCGCCAACAAGAGCACCATCAATTTCTGGCATAGCCATATAATCACTGATGTTTTCTGGTTTTACACTTCCTCCGTATTGTATTCTCATTTGGTTAGCTATTTCTTTGGATGTTAACTGCTCAATTGTTTTTCTGATAAATCCAATTGTATCATTTGCATCTTCTTTTGTTGCAGACTTTCCTGTACCTATGGCCCATACTGGCTCATAAGCTATTACAATATTTTTAAGCTGTTGATCAGTTAAACCTTTCAAGCCTCTTTCTATCTGAACACTACAAATTCTCTCTGTTTTTTTACTTTCTCTGTCTTCTAAAGATTCGCCAATACACAAAATTGGTTTCATACCACTTTTCAGCACGGCCAACACTTTTTTATTTATAATACCATCATCTTCACCAAACATGGCCCTACGTTCTGAGTGCCCTACTATAGCATACTCCACACCCAAATCCTTTAACATCTCAGGGGATACTTCTCCAGTATAAGCCCCACTTTCTTCAAAGTGAACATTTTGAGCACCCAATTTAATTGAACTACCAGCTAACTTTTCTTTTGCCATCTGCAAGCTGGTAAATGGAGGGCATACCACTGTTTCCACTTCATCAACGGATAAATTTTCTGTTAATTGCTCAAAAAACTCTTTGCTCTCATTGGCTGTTTTATTCATTTTCCAGTTCCCAGCTATAATTGGAGTCCTTTTTTTCACCATTATATACCTCCCATAATTAGTTATCTGACAAAGCTTCTACACCTGGTAATGTTTTCCCTTCTAGAAATTCTAAAGACGCTCCACCACCAGTAGAAATATGAGTCATTTTCTCAGCAAGACCAGCTTTTTCTACAGCAGCTGCTGAGTCGCCGCCTCCTACTATAGAAATCCCATTACTTTGTGCTAACAATTCAGCAATCCCAAATGTTCCCTTTGCAAAGTTATTCATTTCAAATACTCCCATTGGTCCATTCCATACTACTGTTTTTGCTGATTGAATAACTTCTCCAAACTCTTTGGCTGCCTTAGTACCTATATCTAAAGCCATCCAACCTTTTGGCACTTGATTGCTAGGGACGACCTGAGTTGGGGAATCATTGTCAAATTTTTCAGCAACTAAAAGGTCTGATGGCAGCATTATTTCTACATTTTTATTAATACCTTGTTCAATTAGAGTTTTAGCTAGTTCAATTTTATCTTTTTCTACTAAAGATTCTCCCATTTCAAATCCTTTTGCAGCCAAGAAAGTGTTAGCCATTCCCCCGCCAATTATTAAAGTATCTACTTTTTCTATTAAATTTTCTATAACCCCAATTTTATCACTAACTTTAGCACCACCAATAATTGCTACTAAAGGTCGCTTAGGGTTATTTACAGCTTCCCCTAGCATTTTCAATTCCTTTTCAATCAAAAATCCTGCTACAGCTTGGATATGTTTAGCTATACCAGCTGTACTAGCATGGGCTCTATGAGCAGTTCCAAATGCATCATTAACAAATATATCAGCTAATGAAGCAAAACCTTTAGCTAATTTGTCATCGTTTTTCTCCTCACCAGGTAAAAAGCGCACATTTTCCAACATCATTATTTCACCGTTTTGTAAAGACCTGGCCATTTCAGAAACTTTATCTCCAACTACTTCTGGTGCCATTTGCACTTCTTTTCCAATTAGTTCAGAAATACGGTTAGCTACAACTTGTAAGGATAGCTCTGGCTTAACTTCCCCTTTAGGCCTGCCTAAATGAGATGCTAGAATTATCCGCGCCTTATGTTCCAGTAGATACTTTATAGTAGGTAATGCCCCTTTAATTCTAGTTTCGTCAGTAATCTTGCCGTCTTTAATAGGAACGTTAAAATCCATACGTACAAAAACTTTTTTACCTTCCAAATTAACATCTTTTAGCGTAAGTTTATTCATGGTCTTACCCTCCTTTTAATATGTAGCTATTAAGGGTGGGTGCTATTCGCCCCACCCCTTTAGTTTAAAAATTATAGAGTTTTTCCCATGTGTAATGCTAGGTCAACAACTCTTGCAGAATAACCCCACTCGTTATCATACCATGCTAAAACCTTAACCATGTTGTTTCCCATAACTTTTGTGGAAAGTCCATCAATCACTGAAGAAAATGGAGAACCTTTATAATCACTAGATACTAGAGGCTCATCTGTGTAATCCATTATGCCTGCTAACTCGTTATCGCACGCTTCTTTAAAGGCCTTGTTGATTGTTTCTGCATCGCTATCTTTCTCTAATTCAACTGTCATATCTACTACAGAAACTGCAGATGTCGGAACTCTCATAGCAAACCCATCAAATTTGCCTTTAAGTTCTGGCAACACAAGAGAAACAGCTTGGGCAGCACCGGTAGTTGTTGGAATAATAGACTCTGCTGCAGCTCTAGCTCTTCTTAGGTCACTATGGGGAAGATCTAGTAGCCGCTGGTCATTTGTATAAGAGTGAACAGTGGTCATTAGCCCCCTTTTAATTCCGAAATTATCATTAAGTACTTTTGCAAATGGAGCTAAGCAGTTAGTTGTGCAAGAAGCATTGGAAACAATATGATGGTTTTCAGGGTCATAATCTTTTTCGTTAACTCCCATTACAATAGTTATATCTTCGTTTTTAGCAGGTGCTGTAATAATTACTTTTTTAGCACCAGCATCGATATGGGCCTGAGCATCCTCTTTTTTTCTAAAAATACCTGTAGCTTCGATAACGATATCAACACCATGATTATCCCACGGAATATCTGCAGGGTTTTTATGAGCTGATATTTCTATCTCATGTCCATTTACCACAATTGAATTGTCAGTAGCTTCTACCTCTGCTTCAAACTTTCCATAAGTTGAATCATACTTTAGTAGATGAGCCAAAGTTTTAGCGTCTGTTAAATCGTTTATAGCTACAATCTGAAAATTTGGGTTACCATGAGCAATTCTAAGCACCCTTCTACCTATACTTCCAAATCCGTTAATCCCAATCTTTAGTGTCATACAAAATCTCCTCCTTAAAATTGTTTATTAATAGCCCCAAGGCTTTAATACCTACTTTAAAATTTCCATAGCTGCCCCTTCATCAGTCACTAAAATATGTTGCCTATGATTTAAGGCCACAGCTTCAATAGCTTTAGCTTTTGTTCTTCCTCCAGCTACTGCAATAATAGTGCTAATTTCTTGTAAATCTTTAAGTTTTAAGCCTATTATCTCTTCTTGATGGACCGTATTACCTTGTGAGTCAAAATAGTATCCAAAGGCTTCAGCAACAGCTTCATTTTCGTTTAACTTCTCCAAAACATCAGGCGAGGTTGACCTTCGCTGTGCCATAACACCAGCATCTCCAATGCCGTGGATAAGTATGTTTGCATCTTTTATAGCTTTTAACACTGAAGCTATTTTAGGATCTTCAATAATAGAGGTCAATGCGGCTTTACTAAGGTTATCAGGGGCATGCAACATTTTGTATTTGCCACCCATTTTATTAGCTAAGGCAGCAGCGATTGTATTTGACTGCATCTCCACCCTTTCACCTAGTGCACCCCGGCTAGGAACAACAGTAATATCCCTTGACATTTTAGGAATTTGATCAGGTATTGCTGCTACAGTTGACCCACCTGTAACTGCTAAAACATCCTGGTCCTTTATAAGTTTTGCAAGAACTTTGGCTACTCCTTTACCAATTTCGTCCTTAACCAATGGGCTCTCGTCACTATCACCAGGAACAACAATTACCTTATCAATCTTTAACTTCTCTTTCAATTGATTCTCTATGCTAGTTAGACCTAGTAACTCTTTGAGATATCCTTCGCTTTCTTTTAAAAACTTTTCTCCACTTTCAGTTAGACTCATACCTGAAGCTTCAATCATAATTAAGCCACTTTCTTTTAACTTATTTACTTCTGAGCGAAGAACCCTTTCTCCAACATCTATTTTTACAGCAAGGTTTCTTCTTCCAATTGGCTGCAAATAACTAATACTTCTCAGTATATTATGCCTTTTTTTTACTACTTCTATATATTCAGGAGCAATCTTTTTTTGAATTTCTATAATCTCTTTCATATACTACCTCCCACCAGGGACATTCTGCGTCCATGTAGTTCCTTATTTGTCCCAGTGTAGTTAAAAAAATATCCCTGTATAGTTAAATAGTACCATGATAACCATTTAAAATCAATAGATTAGTCTAATTTTCTTCATCACATTCTATCAAAAGTTTTAATAACTCATTCGAAACTTTGTCAATTGGCTGATGATGATTGGAAATTAGAAATAAAAGTGTTTTGTTAGCATCTCCATCCCTTTGCAAAAACTCAACCCCTAAATCAGGGTGTAAATAGTAAGCTTGCAAAAATTTAGGTTTGCTAGGTATTTTTTTCCTTGAATTAAAACAATCATAAATAACAGCAATAGATTTGGTAATAGGGTTTAAGCCGGTATTCACCTTGCCAATATCATGTAACAAGGCAGCTTTTATAAGAAGATTGTATTCATCTTTATTTAGCTGCCCTGCTTTTTTCATTATAGATTTTGCCACATCAATGCTGTGCCGTTGCTCATAAATAGGGAGACTAAAAAAAAGCTTTTGTTGTTGACCGTTTAAAACTTTTTTAACCCACATTTCCTCATCTTCAGTTGTTTTAGCCGTAATACTTTTAAAGAACTGTTTTACTCTATAAACCATTTTACATCACCCTAATTTGCAGCATATCTTTTTCTTTTAGAAGATGAAGGTATCTTACTTTCCACCCTATATTTTGCTACTGTTCTTCGGGAGATGTCTATCCCCTGGGAATTTAGCATGTCAGAAATCTTCTGATCACTTAAAGGTTTGGTAGGATCCTCATTATTAATCATATCCAAAATCTGCTGTTTAATACCCGCCGTTGACAACCCTTCTGCGCCACCGTTTAATGAGTTGTTAAAAAAATATTTTAATTGAAAAATACCCCTTGGAGTTTCTACAGTTTTTGATGAAGTAGCTCTACTCACCGTTGATTCATGAATATCCAGTTCATCAGCTACATCCTTAAGTCGTAAAGGTTTTAAATATTTTATGCCATTTTGTAAAAAAGGCTTTTGATAATCAACGATATACTCTACTACATTTCTAAGAGTGTTTTTTCGTTGTTCGATTGCTTTTAGCAAGTACGACGCCGAATTTAACGAATTTTTTATGAAATCTTTTTCTTTGCCTGACCCCTTATTAAGCAGAGACTTATAGTAGTTATTAATTTGCAAAGAAGGTACCAAATTATCATTAACTAAAACTACATAGTCCCCTTCTATGTCCAACACTGTAGCATCTGGCTGAATATATCTATTATCATTCATAGACGCAAAGAGCAATCCCGGTCTGGGGTTTAATCCCTTAATATAATCAATTATTCTTTGACAATGGGCTACTGAAACATTTAATTCTTCAGCTAAGTTTTTTATTTTCATTTGAGCTACCAGTTCAAGATAATTCTCAATAACAATATCTGTTAAATCAGGAGCGTCTTGCCTATAGCGAGTCTGTAACAACAATGATTCTTTTAAGTCTCTAGCGGCTATCCCTGGCTCCAACTGTTGTATAATATTTAAAACTTCTTCCACAGAAGTTAATCCAACAGAAAGGTTTTTAGATATTTCTTCAGTTGTTGTTGTAAGATAACCACTGTCATTTAAGCTTCCAATTATATACTCACCAATTTTTTTCTCTGTCTCTGTAAGTTTATAGAAAAGAAGGTGTTCCTCAAAATAATCTAATAAAGTAGGATCATTGCTAGTATAGGTTTCAAAAGAATCCTTTTCATTATCTTTATTATAAGCTAAATTATTTTCATAAGGTAGGCTTTCATTAGCAAAGTACTCTTCCCAATCCACCTCTTCTTTTTCCTTTGAGGATTCTTCTCTATTTTCCTCTTTTGCACCCTCTGGTTGTCGTTCAGTTTCACTATTAACCTCAAGTACTGGATTTCTTTCCATTTCTTCTAAAAGAAATTCATTTAACTCCAAAGAAGACATTTGTAAAATGTTAATAGCTTGCTGTAGTTGGGGAGTCATCATTAACTTTTGTGTTTGCTGCATCTCTAAACCAAAATCTAACCTCATAAGCGCTCCCTCCCAAATTGATTTAAACTAAACAATTGCAAAAATTTACTAACCATCAATAAGACCTTCTTCTAAATAAATCCAAAGAAATCCCCACTTTAACCTAGAGAGTATCCCTTAAGACGGCATTATTTCTATTAAATGCAACTAATTGCAATTATCTAATATTCATTTATAAAGAAACTAACAAGTTTTATATATTATTATTCTATAAGATTAACCATCTTTCCTCCTTGACATTAACTATAAAAGTTTTATGCTTTTTAAAAATATATGCTCTAGTTACTATTATACAGCAAATTATCATAATAAAAAGTGTTTATTCATAGCCATATGTTACAAAGAATTTGCTCTTTGTTCGAAATTGTGTTACTATTTTGATAATGGCAACTCAATGTTAGAGCTTACACAAAGTTATACTACGATAAATGTTGTGGGGGGATAAAGATGAAAAAAGGTATTCATCCTAAGTATCAACAATCTACTATAACTTGTGCCTGTGGACATTCTATCGACACTAAATCTACAAAACAAAATCTCAAAGTAGAAATTTGTTCAAATTGCCACCCATTCTACACAGGAGTCAAAAAAGTAGTGGATAGTGCAGGACGTATTGAATTGTTTCAAAGAAAGTACAAAAAGCAAAAGGATAGCATATAAAAAACTCCCTCAAGGGAGTTTTTTATATGCTATCCTTTTCTAATAATTTTACTAAAACATCTACAGCTTCTTTTTCATCAGGCCCATTAGCTAAGATGCTAACTTCACTCCCTTGGCTCAAAGCCATTGCCATAATCCCCATTATACTTTTTGCATTAACCTCTGAATCATCCTTTACAAGCTTAATATCACTAACAAACTTTGAAGCTTGTTGAACAAAAAGTGCTGCCGGTCTGGCATGTAAACCAGTTTTTAAGTTTACTCTCCCTTTCTTTTCAATCATTTTATCGCTCCCTTTATTTTTATTTCTTTGAATGTTTATCCTTAATTGCATTTGCTATCTTTTCGATTTTTTTAAACCTATGGTTAATACCAGACTTGCCTACGGTAGGCTCTAAAGATTCCCCTATTTCTTTAAGACTTAAAGAAGAGTCTTTTAATCTTTGATGTGCTACTTCTTGAAGAGGTTGAGGCAAATTATTTAAGCCTATGTATCTATCTATAAGGTTAATATTCTCTATCTGCTTTTGAGCAGCATCAACAGTTTTATTCAGATTGGCTGTTTCACAGTTTACAACTCTGTTAACATTATTACGCATTTCTTTATACACCCTAGTATTTTCAAAAGAAAGTAACGCTTTATGGGCACCTATTACGTTTAAAAAGTCCACTATTACATCACTATCTTTAATGTAAAGCAAAAAACTCTTTTTCCTAGTTGTTTTTTTTACTTTAAGACCAAACTGAGAGCAAAGCTCCATTAAATAATCGCAGTGATTTTCAGAATTCAAAGATATTTCAGCATGGTAGGACGAGGTTTCAGGATTATTTATAGACCCAGAAGCCAAGAAACTCCCCCTTAAAAAGGCTCTTTTACAACACTTCCTTTTTAGCAGGAGTTGATGTATCCGCTCCTTAACCCCCTTATTACTCTCCAATAAACATAATTCCTTTAACAAACTTTCAACATTTTCTTGTCCGCTTACCTGAACTAAGTAACTATTATTTTTTTTCAACTTATTCTTCTTTTTAACAAAGATTTGTCCTGATATACCAAAAGCTCCCTTTATCAAGTTAAACATTCTTTTTGCAATTGTAGCATTTTCTGTGGATACATGTAACACAATCCCCTGCTTAGAGTTAATTTGGACAGAGCCATTTATAAGACAAATTGCAGCCAGCTCTGCTTTTATACAACATTGATCATAGATATTTCTACAAAGTTCATTTTTAACGGAGGATGCAAAGGACATTTTAGTGTCCCCCTTTATTATTTAATACTAATATTATATCAAAAAAACAGCAAGTTCTGCTACCTAGTCGATCTCATTAAGTTTCTTATCTAATAAATAATGATCGATAAAATTTTTATTTCTATAATCTTGTTTAATTAGATGACTTAAAACGAATTTAGCTAATTTGTTTGAGCTATGTCTTACCTGTACTTTATCATCCTCTAAAAGATCCCCTTGTAAGACCTCAATTTTTCCATTATTCAATTTCTTTTCATTAACCTGAACCGGCCCAGCATTATCTTTTTTCTTATATATATCAGCTTGCTCTGTTGATATATTTTTGTTGTTTAAAACAATATAGTCAGCAATATTTTTCAAACTATGCCTTTCAAGTGCCTTAACATGGTCTACTGCACTGTAGTTTAACGTTTCTCCCTTTTGAGTCATTACATTGCAAATATAGTAAACGGGAGCCTTAGCATTTTTTATAGCCTCTGGTATTCCCTCTACAAGGAAATGGGGTATTATACTGGTATATAAGCTACCAGGGCCCAAAATAATAGCATCTGCATTTTTTATAGCCTGCAAAGTCTCCGGCAAGGGCTCTGCAGTATCTGGGATCAAAGAAATTCTTTTTATAACCTTATTCTCCTGCGCTATTTTGGTCTCGCCAACAACCTCACTACCATCTTTAAATTTAGCTCGCAAGGAAATTTTCGGCTCCAAAGTAGCTGGATAAACCCTACCCCTAACAGCAAGAACTTTGCCCACTTCTTTTATTGCATTAACAAAGCCAATTTTTTGGCTCAATGATGCTAAAATCAAATTACCTAGACTATGTTCTTTTAACTCATCGTTTGAAAACCTATGTTGTAAAATGGTCTCTAAATAACTTTCTTTATCCGCTAATGCCACAAGACAATTCCGAATATCACCAGGAGGTAACACTCCCATGTCTCCTCGTATTCTACCAGAACTCCCACCATCATCTGCAACAGTTACAACTGCTGTAATGTTTGTAGTATACTCCTTTAAACCTCTAAGTAACACTGAAAGTCCTGTGCCTCCACCAAACACCACTATGTTTGGCCCTCTCGAAAGCTGCGCCTTATTATACATAGTGTCTACAATTTTATTTTCATCTCCAGAAATAACCTTAGTTATATTTTTGTTAATTTTCACAATAGAAATAACCAACAAAATAAGGCTGCATAGAATAACTACTCCTGCCAACAAAAGAGTATAGTCGCCTAGCAAAGTAAAAAAATGAGATAATATACTTCTTGTTTTACTCTGTAACTGTTCAACTCCAACAGCTATAAGTGCAACTCCAAAAGACAGCCCCAAAATAGATAGCGCTAATACAAAAACCCATCTTTTAATTGATAACCCCGGGTAAAACCACTTTCCAAAACGCCCCATTTTATCCCCCCTGATTTTTATCTACTTTTTCCCTTTGTTTATATCTCTGTGAAAAAGATTAACTTTCTCGGTCTCGCCCAATTTTTCTGACAAAATGTTAGCTAAAGTTACTGACCTGTGTTTTCCCCCAGTACAACCGATACCAATCATTATTTGTGCCTTACCTTCCTCTTTATATAACGGAAGCAAAAAGTTTACCATATCTTCTAGCTTCTTAAGAAAATCTTGAGCTATTTTATGTTTCATAACATACTGTTGTACATCAGTGTCATCACCGGTCTTAGGTTGTAGTTCATTAATATAGTGCGGATTAGGTAGAAACCTTACATCAAAAACCAAATCAGCATCATGGGGTATTCCATACCTAAACCCAAAAGACATTATATTAACAGTAAATGAGGGATAGCCTTTTTGAAACTTTTGTTTAATTGCTTTACTTAGCTGATGTCCAGTAAATTCTGACGTATCAATAATATGGTTAGCCGCTTCTCTTAACAAGGCTAGTTGTTCCCTTTCCTTTGTAATTCCATCTATAGGTCTTCCATCTGAGGCTAAAGGATGCAGTCTTCGTGTTTCCTTAAACCGCCTTATTAAAACATCATCTGTAGCTTCTAAGTAAACTATGGTAGGCTCTAGTTTAGAATCGTCCAATATCTTTGATACCCCTGAAAAAAATTTTCCACCCCTTATATCAACTACTATGGCAACCTTTTCAATTTCTCCATCAACTTCCTGACAAATATCTGCAAACTTTGGAATAAGCTTAGGCGGTAAATTATCTATACAAAAATACCCCATATCTTCAAAACTTCGTAAAGCTAATGTTTTACCTGCTCCAGACATTCCAGTTATTATTACAAATTTCATGGTATATTAAGTACTCCTTTCCGAATTTACAATCATACTTTTAGGTATATTGAGTTTTTTTATTATACTTATCCCCTTGGAAAATTCGCCTACTTCATTTGGGTGGTGGGCATCAGAGCTTACTATAAACTTAACCCCTTCGCTCTTAGCAATATCTACAAAATCTTTTATTTTCATGCCGTGCTTACAGTTGATTTCTAACGCCGTATTTGTTTCAGCACAAGCTTTAGCTAACTGTTTAGTATCAACATCTACTTTATGCCCTGGGTGAGTTATCAAGCTAATATCATACTTTTTCATAGCTTTTATCAACCCTTGTGTGTTATACCATCTAGTCCTTTCTTTTCTTAACCCTAAATTTCTAGACAACAAATTATTTGTCACCATGGGAAAGCTTTTACTGGATGGTACAATGTTGGGATGAAACCCCAACAGCAACATATCTACCTTATTTTCAACAAAAGGAGGCAGATCAATATTACCTTCATAATCTAATAAGTTAGCTTCTATGTTAAAAAGTATTTTAATCTCTGGATATTTATCTCTTAAACTAATAATTTCGTCATATAAGTTTTCAAATTTTTTGTTTGATACCCCCACAAAAAGGGTTTGGGGTCCATGTTCAGCAATACCTATTTCTTTTAAGTTGGCTTTGATAGCGCTTTGAATATTTTCTTCCACAGTTCCTTTAGCATGGCTATAACTAGTATGAGTGTGATAATCTGCATAGAGATTCATTTCTATATCCTCTCTTCTTTAAATTAATCAGTTAATTTAAAATTTGGAACTATAAATGATTCAGCTACAGCACCTATAATATTTTTTCTGCCTGATCTTGTATAAGGACCAACAAAGCTTTGGTTGTAACAAAACAGCCCTATCATGTAATTAAAATCTATAAATTCGACCTCATTTTGTTTAAAAAAAGCTAATGATTGATTTGGCAGATGGCAAAACTTTTGTATTAAATACCCTTGTTTTGCAACTGTATTGATAACTTCTTCCCATTTGTTTAATGTACAGTCTTTACCAACATAAACACCTAATGCAGCATATTTATCCAAAGGCTTTAAAACGTAAAGATCTTTGTTTTCTTTCACATCATCTACAAGCGAAGTATCTTCCCTATCAAAATACGCCGTATATGGCACATGATTTTTTATAAAGCTTCTTTCATCTTCTGTCAAAAAGGAAGTTATACTTTCATCGTGTAGTATGGAAAATATTATTTTGTTGTGTATTAGTTGTGACCGTAAAGGTCCCACTACACATACATTCCCATCCAAATATGCATCAATAAAAGCCCGCGACTCCTTTACATTTTCAATTATTTCCCACGTCACAGCCCGCCTATAAATGCAGTCTATAGAAAAATCTTTATAATATAGTACCCCATCCCTATATACTAACTCTCTAACATCAGCTATAACAGTAGAGCACCCGTTTTTCTCGAATGTTTTTTTAAATTCCTGAAATTCCTTTGACGGCTCCCCCTCTATATAGTCCACTATAGCAATGTTAGGAAGTTTCTCGCTGCTAGCATATTCTTTGTAATTTATCATAAGAGCATCAAACCAACTTTGAAAAAGTTCAAACCCTGAAATTTTGAATTCTTTTTTATGAGACTTAACAGCAAGACTTTCTCCTATTATTCTCTGCAATTCTCTGGCTTCAACCATAGCAGAAGAACCATCTGCATTTAGTTCACAAAACTGAAAATCTCCTTCGCCATGATAAAAAACATCTATGCGAGACATTGGAACATTTATGCTATATCCAGGATCTTTCAAAATTAATTTTTCTAAAAGTGGGTCAAAGGGAAAGTGTTTTCTAAAGCTTGGCTCTTGTAGATACATTTCTATAACTTTGGATAAAATCCCAAAAAGTTTATTTGTAAGAACAGTAAATTGAACTACATCTTTATCTGATAGGTATATTGGATGATATAAAAAATCAATAGGTTCCCCTTTATATATCGCAGGGGATTTAGCAACCTGCTCTTTAAGCTGTTGATATTCTTTAATAAATACTTCTTGATTTCCTTTTATAATATCTCTAAACTCTCTAATTGCCTTTGTGTATACCAATTATCCAGCCACCTTTCGATATTATTTTGAACTAGCACTTGCTTGACGTTTTAATTTTTGTACATTGGTTATAGGTATCTACTGTTACAGCACAGCATTTAAATGCTTCCTGCCCATATTTGTTACAAAAGTCTTCCATGTACATCTTGGGATTTTCTTTGTTTTTTATCATCATTTTTATAGAATTCAAATATTGTACTTCTTCCTTGTCTAATTTATCTAAGGCAAAATCAAAAGCTTCATTTGCTAATTGTTCCAAGTTCTTTTCCACAACCTTTGTTTTATAACCTTGCCATTGTAACTCAGCTTTAATTTTCTCAATATCCTCACTAGAAGTATATTGAGAAAGGTTATAAAAATAATCGATAGCATCTTGATTATAAAATACCCCTTTTATAAAGGCAATAAAAGCAAAGCTTAATGGATAAGGCATGGAGTCTGCCGATCTTATCTCAATATATTTTTTAGCTCTAGCGTCAGGGAATACCATTCCCATCAAATGCTCAACCTCATCATCGGTAAAGGTTTCAGGGTCTAAAATATCTTTAGTTTTTTTATCACTATAAAAGCTTAACTTTCCATCTTGTAAAACACAGATAGGAGGAACATTTATCAGGTATTCAGCATAATCATCATACCCAAAAAACTCACCTGTTTTATAAGGTACTATCCCGCTTCTATCATTATCAGTATTTTGCCATATTTTAGTTCTTATGCTGTGCCTTTTATAATTTTGACCTTCAAAACGAGGGGAGTTATCTGTCAATATAGCAATTAACGGTGTTAAAAAATTCGCCACTGCAAACTTCTTTGCAAAATCCTCTTCATCGGTATAATCTATACTAACCTGTATTGAGGCAGTTCCCTTCATCATATTATGAGCTAGTTTTCCTTTTTTTTCAAAATAGGTCGCCATTTGTTTATAACGCGGTTTTGGATTAAAAGGTATCTCTGTTATAGAAGTTTTAGGATGGTAACCAACAGCCAGTAAATATTGATTATTTTCCGAAAGTATTGGAGCAAGGTCAGAAATAAACTCAAAATAATTATCCTTTATCTTTTTAATACTACCTTTTTCCTTAATACTAATTTCTAGTTGTCCACCGGGCTCTAAAGTAATAGTATTTTCACCTTTGCTAAGTCCAACTAAATAATTATTGTAATACTCACCCTGATACCCAAGCGGCAATAGGTTTTTAAGAATATCCTCTATACCATTACGTTGATAATAATTTACAGTATTAAAATTATTATCAACGACTATATGTTCTATTTCAACTCCTATATTCTGAATTTTTGATTCACCTTTTTTTAGTATATCTATAAACCTTTGTTTTTGTTTTGCTTCTATCAATTAAATTCACTCCCATAGTTTAAAAAAAGCGGCTTACGCCGCCTTAATTACTTAATTAGTCCCGCTGCACCAATTATCCCGGCGTCGTTACCAAGTTCAGCAGGGTCTACAGAAAGGTCTTTGTTTAAGATGTCTAAACTATAATAGTTCACCCATTTTTTCAATGGTCTAAAAAGGGCCTCTCCTGCCTGGGAAACACCGCCTCCAACAATAATTTGTTCTGGGTTTAATAAGTTTACAACATTTGCAAGTGCCATTCCAAGATGCTTGCAGGATTCTTCAATAACTTCTTTGCACCACTTATCACCTTTTTGGGCAGCTAAAAATATCTCCTTTGCTCCTAAAGGCTGCCCTTCAACAATGCAATCTTTTAAAATACTGTCACTTTCCTGTTGTAGAATATCTTTACCTTTATTAACAATAGCTGTAGCTGAAGTTAGGGTTTCTAAGCATCCACGACTTCCGCAGTTACAAAGAGGACCTTTCTCATTGACAATAGTATGTCCGAACTCGCCTGCGCCACCGCTTTTTCCATGGTGTATTTTCCCATTAATTATTAAGCCAGCTCCGATTCCTGTCCCTATTGTTATACAAACAACGTCTTTATTCCCTTTCCCTGCACCGCTTAACACCTCACCTAGCGCTGCTGCATTGGCATCATTATCCACTACAACTGGCACTTTAAACTTTTTCTCTAAAATTTCTTTTACAGGTACGTACTCCCAGTACAGATTTGGAGCTAATTTTACAACTCCAGTATCCATGTCTACCATACCCGGAACCCCTACACCTATCCCTGCTATTTGCTTTATTGTAGTTTCAGTATTATCTAATACCATTTGTACAGCCTTAAAAATTGAGTTAAATACTGACTCTTTACCTTCTGATGCATTAGTTGCCAGAGATGTTTTATACAATATTTGCCCTTCCTCAACTAACCCGCAAGCAATATTAGTTCCCCCTATGTCTATTCCAATTCGTTTCTTTGCCAGTTCCATCTCTCTTCCTCCTTTACCAACTATACCTCAGGAGTAACCTGTGTATAACGCGACCTATTTTTATGTGCTAAAAACTCTTTAACCTTGTTTACATCAGTGTTTATTATTTGCTCTTCTTTAATACCAGCATCTGAAATTAATTTAAGAGCTTTAGAAAACACCCCTACATCAGCAAATATATGAGAGTCACTTCCTAGTGATACCTTCCAATCATGCTTTACTATAGCTTTTGCTATGCTATAACAGTTGTCAAAACTCCCCTTCCGACTTCCATCATTTTTTAATGAGCTATTGTTAATTTCTATTAATATATTATTTTCTTTTGCTGCCATTACTATTTTATCACTGTCTATTGGGAAGTCAGGATTACCTGGATGCACCATAATATCAAAGCTCCCTTTTTCCATAGCATTTATTGCTACTTCGGTGTTATATGCCAAATCGCCTCCGTTAAAGCAATCGGTATGAAAACCTCCTATAACAATATCTAAATGCTTCCTAAAACGTTTTATTAAATCCACATTACCTTGTTCATCAATTATATTACATTCCACTCCCCGTAGCACTTCAACACCAAACATTTCCCTGGGAACAACTCGCATATTCCCAAAATGGTATGGATGAGGTCCTCCAGGCATTGCAGGACCATGATCGGTTATAGCTACCATTTCCAGCCCCTTGTCACTGGCTGCTTTTACTATTTCCATTAAGGTGCTGTAAGCGTGACCACTACTAATAGTATGGGTATGCAAATCCGCTTTTATTTTCATTTTTTACATCACCTCATTTACTATTTTTATTATGTAAAACAGAACCACTGTTTATTATTTGAACAGTGGTATAAAATATTTCCATACTAGAACCTTTTATTTAATAATATACAGTTGTAGAAAAACTGTCAATGCTTATCCTCGTTATCTTTTTCTCTATCTTTAACACTACTTCTTCTAATTTGATTTGTAAACTCTTTGCTAAAAAACTTTTTCAAGGTTCTCTTAATCTCTCGTGTATCTCCTACACTTATTAATAAGTAAATTCCACCTCCCGCCACAGCCAACAAAAATAAACTCAAAATTGCTTGCCAAATCCCTCCAATTCCACCTGGACCTCCTCTATCTATCGTTGACATCCCCTTAGGGTCTAACTCATCATCTTCTTCACCTTCCGGCTTTATCTTTGCTTCTTCCTCAAGTCGTTCTTTTTCCTCCTCTGCTTCCTCAGGTTCTCCATAAAGTGTTTCAACAATTGCTGGTGCAAAAAGACGAGCCCCTTCTTCTGCATGCTCTCTCCTGTTTTGATGAGCTCCAATCTCTAATAATAACGCTCTAGGGTGCAGGTCTTGATTATAATCTCCTCTGGCATAAAAAATCCCTTTCATCAACCCTGGAGTTTGTTCGTCGGCTACAGATTTTAACCACCAAGCAAATCCCTCATTAGCTCTATAGAAAGGATTTTGGGTGCCAACAACTATAAGAACTTGTGTTACCGACTCTCCATCTATATTAGCATAATAACCGTCCCAAGGCGCCGCATCTCTATGAATATCAAATATTGCATCTAAATCTTCCTCCAATAATTCTGAAACAGTTCGCCTAGATCTTCTATATGAACCCGAGTAAGGGAAATGAGTAGTTTGATCATTTATCACCTCTACCTCAAACTCCTCTATAGTTTCAGCTAAAGCTGCTCCAACTTCATATATTCCACCTTGGGTTTGATCTGTTTGAGCATATCCTTCCGTTGGAACGAAACTTTCGCCGCTATGAGTATAATATAAACCGATTCTTCTTTGATCTGCCTCTTCAATCTGAGCAAATTGACCCACAGCTTCTATTTCGCTGTGGGCCTCTCCTTCACTTTGTTCATTATCTTCCTCCTCTAATTCTAAAGGATTTTGTTGCTCTTCTTTTTTCTTAGCCCATGCTTTTTTTTGCTCCTCATCTACCTTGTACACCTCATAAGTAACATTTTTGTGGTCTACAAATTTATCCCCTTCTTGAATAACAATGCCCGTTTTTAATAATATATTTTCCTCATCATCAAAAAGAGTATAGTAACTTCCATCTTCTGTTTCAACTTCAGCAACTGCAAATACAGGAAAAAGCATAGAAAGTATCATGCATAAACTAAATATTTTTACTTTTTGCATCTTTTAAACCTTAGCCCCCTTTTTCTTTTTTTTATTTTCCCCTAGAGGCTAAAAAAATATTAAAGATACAAAAAAATTACCACATTTAATTATTTTCAAAATTTATAGCGTTATGAGGACACGCTTTAATACATTCTGTACATTTAATGCAACGGTCGCTAAGCTTAACTTTCTTTTTATTAACCTTTTTCCTCTCATCAATAGATTGGGATAGCTGCGTTGGTATATTACAGTTTTTTACACATAATTTACATCCTTTACATTTATCCTCTATAGATATCTTTTTTCCACTTTTTAGACTAGCTAAGCTCATAATCGTTCCCCACGGACAGTAAAACTCGCACCATGTTCTAGGCCTATACAATGCTGCTAACAGTATGGATGCTAATGCTACAGTTCCCATCATTATAAAAACTGCATATGAAACATTACTAATAATTAATACACCCAAATAAAGAAAAAATACCACTAAAACAGCATAAGGAAACCATCTTTTTTCCATAATTTTAGGGGGCTTTTTATTTCTTGATATCTTTGAAAGCAACCTTTCAGCAAACGTTCCCATAGGACAAAACCATCCACAAAAAAATCTTCCATAAAAAATTGCTATTAACGTACCAGCAGCAACTAAAATAAAATTAAAATTATAAATACCTAATAAAATTAATACTAACGTAAATACAATTCCCACTACTTGACTAATTTTTCTTTTATCCATATTAAATTTCTCCTCCTCACAAATTCTCTTACACTAATATACCCCATAGGGGTATATTAGTCAAGTGTAATTTTCTCTTTTCTACTTTAGTTAAAATGTATATAATAATAAAAAGTAGCCATTGTATAAAGAGAAAGCTTAGTAAGTGGATATTTATTACAGCTTATTGGACTCTAAAAGTCATAAACTGCGGCGCTTACAGTAGCCTGCGATAAAGGAGAGTTTTAACCATGGACTTATCAATGAAAAAAGCAGATAAACAACGCTATCTTACACCCACTAGAAAATGGGTAGAAAAATATAATCTAATAGAATCAGGAGATAAGATAGCGGTTGGCATGTCGGGAGGTAAAGATAGTTCAGTTTTGTTTTACATATTAACAATACTCCAAAAACAGTTCCCTTTTCATTTTGATCTGGTTCCAATTACACTGGATATGGGTTTTGAAGAAACAGTTGACATATTACCTTTGAAAAAATTTGTTGACGAATTGGAATATAATTTAGTTATAGAACAGACAAGTATTGCAAAAATCGTATTTGACATAAAAAAAGAAAAAAACCCCTGCTCTTTATGTGCTAACTTGCGAAGGGGAGCGCTAAATAATGTGGCTAAAAAGTACGAATGTAATAAGGTTGCGTTAGGTCACCATTTAGATGACGGAATAGAAACTTTTTTCATGAACTTACTTTTTAACAGCAAGATGGGAATATTCAAGCCTAAAACTTATCTAGACAAAAAAGATATTACAGTCATAAGACCTCTTCTTGCAATTGAAGAAAGCACAATTAAAAATATTATAAATAAAAAATCAATACCTGTTATTAAAAATCCTTGTCCCGCTGATAAAAATACTAAAAGAGAGGAAATAAAACAACTTATAAAAGATTTAAGCATAAAATATCCGGAAATTCGTCAAAAGTTTTTAAAAGGAGCTCAAAATATAGACGTAAAAGAATTTTGGCGTACAGACTATTTTATATAAAAAAATGAGTAGCTGACTTGATGTCAACTACTCATTTTTTTACCATGTAACTGAAATAGCTAGCAACCCTGGTCCTCCATGAACTGCTACAGCACTTCCAATTTGGTAAATCATAGATTCAGTAACATTATATTTTTCCTTAATCTTTTCCATTACTTTTTCTGCATTTTTGCGATCGGTGCCATAAGCCATTGCTACTTTTACTTCTTTTTGGGAATCTATGGAAAATAACTCCTCCATGCAATTAACCATGGATTGAAGAGCTTTGTTTTTGCCTCTAGATTTAGAAAATTCTTTTACCACTTTATTCTCAAAATAAATAATTGGTTTTATATTAAAAAGCGATCCTACAATCCCTTTTAATTTACTTATCCTGCCACCTTTTATAGCATACTCTAGGGTGTCTAAATAAATTATAACTTTGCTATTTTCTCGTTTCGCTTCTAGCTTATCTATAATTTCTTCAAATGAAGTCCCAGCTTCCATGAGTTCAATAGCTTCAAAAACTAACCAACCAGCACCCATAGTTGCAGTAAAAGAGTCAATTACTGCAATATTTTTAGAATCCACCATCTTAGCTGCAGCTTCTGCTCCCTGATATGTCCCACTAAAACCTGAGGTTATGTGCACGGATATAATTTTTTCGTACCCATCTTTAAATGCTTTTTCATAAACCTTTGCAAATTCCCCTACAGAAGGCTGCGAAGTTTTTGGAATAGTGTCGCTTTCTGCTAACTTTTTTAAAAACTCTTCCTTAGTTAATTGAACTCCATCTTTATAAACCTGTTCTCCCCAATTTATTTCCAAAGGAAGAACATCAATATCATATTTTTCTATTGTTTCCTCTGGTATATCACATGTACTATCCACAACAAACTTAATCTTCATAATCACCGCACTCCTTTATTTATATAAAACTTGCCTTTATATGTAAGACTCAATATAATCTAAAAAAGTGTCATTTAATTTAAATTTTTTATTAAACGTATTTTCCCCAAAATCTACCTTTTTATTGCACTTTACTAAAATAAGTAAAAAGAAGTCGGACAGGGCCGACTTCTTTTTATTTATTATAGGTTTTCTTCAATCTTTGAAATCAACTGTTTTTTAGGCATAAACCCACCGGCATTATCGACAGCCTCTCCATTTTTGAAGAATATTAATGTCGGTATGCTCATTACACCATATTCCCCAGCCAAATCCTGATTCTCGTCAACATTTACCTTAACTACCTTAACTTTATCGTTATAATCTGTTGCCACCTCATCGATTACAGGAGCTAGCATTTTACAAGGTCCACACCAGTCGGCATAAAAATCCACCAAAACCGGCTTATCATTTTGAAGTACCTCTTGATCAAAACTTGAACTATTAACATTTTTTACAGACATTATTTTGCCTCCTTATTAAAAAATTCTATATAATGCTGTGCCTTAACAGCAGCCACAGCCCCATCTGCGGTAGCTGTTACTACCTGCCTTAGGTATTTATCATTAACATCTCCAGCAGAAAACACACCATTTATATTTGTTTCAACACCATTTTTAGCTTCGACAAATCCACCTGGTGTTAGATTGACCTGACCATGTAATAGTCTTGTATTTGGTATATTACCTATATACACAAATATCCCATCAACTTCTAAAACTTCTTGTTGTTTGGTTTTTACATTTTCGTATATTAGATTCCCAACTTTATTATTACCAGCTATTTCTTTTACAATACTGTCATATAAAAACTCAATTTTTTCATTTTTGAATGCTTTATTTTGAACAAATTTTGTCGCTCTCAACTTATCTCTACGATGGATTACATAAACTTTTTTTGCAAATCGAGTTAAAAAAATTGCCTCTTCGATTGCTGAATCACCACCCCCAACAACTGCTACAATTTTATTTTTATAAAGAGCACCATCACAGGTAGCACAATATGACACGCCCCTACTAGTAAACTTTTGCTCTCCTTCCACCTCTAACTTCCTTGGCTGCACTCCAGTAGCCCAAATAACAGTTCTTGCCTTAAATTCCCCAGACTCCGTTGCGATAACCTTAATATCTCCGTCTAACTTTAAATCAACTATTTCATCCATGGATATTTCTACACCAAGATTAGTAGCTTGAGTATACATGTTCATAGCTAAATCAGGACCCGATACTGTTTCAATTCCGGGATAATTTTCTATAGTATCTGTTGTTGCGGCTTGTCCTCCCGGTGCACTTTTTTCAATTAACATTGTCTTTAACTCCGCTCGGGCAGTGTAAATAGCCGCTGTCAATCCAGCAGGTCCTGCCCCCACTATAATTACATCATATGTCATGTTAAGCCCTCCTATATACCCCTAAGGGGTACTTAACCATATTTTACACGTTAATAGTTTTATTGTCAATATTTTTTTTAGTGTGTTGTTTATCTTTAAACCACACATAGAATAACACTGCAGTAATCAAATACAAGGTACAAGTTAAATAGTAAGAAACTGTATAACTTACATTACTCATTAAAAATCCACCTAAGATTACACTAAAAGCTCTGGTACTACTTTCCACAGTTTTCAACAAAGCGCTTAGCGAAGGGCGCTGTTCCTTATTTACTAGCTGCATAGAAAATTCTAACTCTACAGGATGGGTCATATTCATTAAACTGCCTCTAAAAATAAAAGCTAGACCTACAAAGTATAAGCTATTGCCAGTGGCAATTAATATTAAAAAGGGAATAGAAGCCATTCTAAGATAGGTTATTGTTTTTATTTTACCTAGCCTAGGAACTATCCAAGGAGTGAGCAGTCCTGCGATAGCTGTACTTGTTTGAGATAAAGCTAAAATAGTCCCTATCTGACCCTCGCTAGCCCCTACCTGCCCTTGTAAAAAAACATTAAATAAAGGTACAATCAGACCTGCACCGAATCCAATCATTCCATGACAAAAAAGTAATTTACCTATACTACTATTTTGGGTCACTACATTTTTTATATCCCTCAGTTGCGAATATAAATTAGTCTTTTCTAACACAACTTGTTCCTTAATAAAAGAAAGAGGAATTAAACCTAAAAGTGTTATAACAGCAAAAAAAGTTAACGTAATCGTGTAGTTAATATTTAAAGTATACCCTAGGCTTTCCACCATAATCCCAGAAAACAAGTTTCCAAACATCATGGAAATCATCATCACTGAAAAGTTGTAAGAAAAAGCTTGTTGCCTCAACCTGGGAGGACAGTTTTCTTGTAAAAACGGCGGGGCACTAACTGCAAAAAAAGATAACCCCAAGCCCCATAATAATGCACTTATCAACACAAGCTGCCTTATAGGGAAATATGTAAGCAACAAAATTCCTGAACCTACCAAAAATAGCGCCAGTTTAAGACTCCATTTATACCCCATTTTTTTTGTTATTATACCACATGGAATAGCTAAAAGGCCGGTAGATATAAGCTTAACAGATAAAAAAATCCCCACAAAATCTTCATTAAAACCAACATTCATCAAATATAAGTTTATAAGAACATTTCCCGCTCCCATACCTAGGTATGCAAAAAAAGAAGCAGTTAAATACAGATGTATGTTTCTACCCACTCCTGCAACATCATTGCTAAAACTATGGAATAACTGGTTCATTTACTTCCACTCCCTAAATATATTGTTTGCGACATATATTTATTTTACCAGAAAGTAAATTTGAAAACTATACTAACTTTCCAAATTTACAATGATAACATATTTTTCTGTCAAAAAAATAATAGGGCCGCAAATCTGCGTCCCTAGTTAAATAACTTGTTATTAACTTTTTCCGTTGCTTCTTTTAAGGCTTGTTCTGGAGTTTTTTCCCCCTTCAAAACTAAGCTTATTTTTTCATTTACAATATCCTCAATTACATTATATTGTGGAACAGTTAACCTTGGTTGTGTTTGTGTAGCCTGCTTTAGAATAACATCAAAGTTGTCATCAGTTGAAACTGCATTTAAAGCTTCTTTATTTACCGGTATGCTACCTAGCTGTTCAAACCATAGTGTTTGGATTTCAGCAGAAGTTAAAAACTTAACAAATTCATATGCCTCGTGGGGATAATCTGAGTCCTTTAATATAACCATACTATCACCCTGTATGCTAGACACAGAACCATAAGTTCCCTTAGGAACCATTTCTACTCCCAGTTCTAGCTTTTCATCATAAAAAGAAAATCTTTCGCTAGAGTCAATTATCATACCATATTTTTGTTGTACAAACCCCTCCCTGGGATTAAAAAAGTCATCTTTCCAAGCTCCAGCAGCTACTTGATATTCATTACATAAACTGTTTTTTAACTCCAAGGCCTTAAGACCTGCTTCACTATCAAGAGTAAATTGCCCTTGTGAATCATTTGTCAATTCAGCACCATAAGAATAAAATTTAGGGAGTGTTTCTTCTAAACTATTTCCCATACCATAGCCATAATTATTATTTTTAGTTAGGGGCTTGCTGAAGTTAATCAAATTATCCCATGTCCATTCTTCTGTGGGATAACTTACATTTGCTTCATCAAACAATGTTTTGTTGTAATATAGAACTTTAGTTTCAACTTTTTGAGGCAGGCCAAAAATTCCTCCCCCATAGGTATTAGATTTCACTGCCGAACTAATAAGTTGCTCAGCTAGTTCATCTGCTCCTAAGTAATTTAGGTTAACAATTGCCCCTGCTTCTGCTAGAGCAGAAATGTGCTTCATATCCACAAAAGCTATGTCAGGAAGGTTTCCCATTGCTAGCCCTTTTTGTAGTTCTTCCCACCCTTTACCATGGCCTATGCTATTTAATTCTATTGAAATGTTAGGATTCTCTTTTTTAAACTCTTCTATTATATCTAAAAAAACCTCTTGTTCATCTTCATTATATGTTTCCCATATTTCTAATGTTATCTCTGTATCAGGTTCAACTGGATCCGGCAAATCATTTTGACACCCAGTCAATATAAAAAATAAAAAAAAGCAAACAATAAGCCTAAATATTTTCATTTAATCCACCCTCTTAAAATCTACGGCTAATAATTTCTCTTTTATTTTTGACTACAAGTAAAGCTACTCCTGCAATAATCACTATGCCGGCGACTATTAAAATATTTTTCATAAAAGAGCCCCGCTGTTTTCCTCCAACTGGTTTTAGAACAGCTACACTTTCCTCTTCCCATTGAAGCTGTGCATATTGTTCTTCTTTGCTTTCTGCTAAAATATCATAAACATTTGGGTTATACTTCCCTTCCGGGTCTCCCCCTCCACCATGCCACTTTCCTGCTTCTTCCTTGATCTGCAAAAACCCATCACTGTCTAAGCTTGAATAATGCCCCACCAAAACATAAAACATAGAGCTTTTGTCTATCTCACCTATATAATTTTTGGGGACATTGGCTACTATCTCTTTTCCATCCACAAAAACTTCTATCTGTCGTCCAGCATCTAAGTCGTCTGGGTCTTCTCTTACATCGTATACCTTTGATTTATTGAAATCCTTAATTTTAATTAATTTATTCCATGGCACCTCAAATTCAACATTAGCTCCTCGCCTAAAAGTTTCAGTAGCTCCGGTAACCCCAGGCTCAGTAACAAGATAAATATCAATTCTATGAAAATTAAATCCTTCACCTTCCCAAGGGTTTACAGCATCAGGTTCTAAAGCAAACTCTAACCTAAACTGCACGTTATCTTTTTGATCAATTACTTTAAAGTATGTAAGATCTAATTGTTCTTGCACTCTATCTCCATATACTTCAGCTGTGGGATGAGTAAAAGCTCCAGTGCCATGAGAGTCACCAACAGGATCTTCCATCTCAAAAATCACCTTACCATCAGCAGATGCAGACATAGGTGAAAAAATAATTAACCCCAATAAAATAAATAATAAACTATTTTTAACCATTTTAAAGTCCTCCCCAACTAGTTTATTAAAACAGTATGCCTACATCTATATTTAAATGCAGATACATTTTAAGTTTATCATATTTTTTTAAAATGTAACTATATATTTTAACAAATAAAAAAATCTAGGCAGTGGCCTACTTCTGCCTAGATTTCAAAACAGGGGGCTAATGAGAATGTCATTAACCAATATTATTCATGTCCATACCCAACAAAATTATACACTTTTGTTAAATATCTTCCCTAAAACTGGTATAACTTGTAGTTTTCTTGACATAACTTTAGGCATGAAAAATATATTTTCGGATATAGATTGATTAAAAGCTTTTGCTACCTCAGTACCTTTACCTCCGTAACAAATAGCATAAGAATCCCCACTTATAATATCAGTTATAATCAACATCATCAGTTGATAATCATTTTGTGTAGATTGCTCCTCCATACTTTTTATAAATTCATCTTTTGCTTCCAATATTTTTTCTACTGAAGTTGTTTCCACTTGTCCTATAGCAACTTTCCCGCTGCTAAACTCAAATTCTTTTAAATCTTGATTAAGAAGTTCCTCTGCCGAAAGGTCTGCAATCTTCTCTGTCCAGCTATAAACCTCTTTGCCAAAATCTTTTAAAGAAACTTTAGCTATTTCCGATAATCTTTTTGCCATATTAACATCAAAGGATGTTGTAGTAGGAGATTTTAACATCACTGTATCTGATATAATAGCAGACAGCAGCAATGCCGCCATTTTGGTTTTTATATTTATATTGTTGATAAAATATTGTTCAGCAACTAAAGTAGCGGTGCTGCCAACAGGTCTACAGTTTATTGGAATAGGCTTTTGAGTTTGAATATCCCCTAACCGATGATGATCAATAATCTCTACAATCTCGCTTAAGTTCAACCCTTCCACGCTTTGACTAGTTTCGCTATGGTCAACCAATATAACTTTAGGAGATGTAATGTCAATTACATCTTTTTTTGTTATCATTCCTTGAAATTTATTTGATTCATCCACAACAGGGAATGCCCTAAAACCCGTTGAAGAAAACAGATCTTTTAGCTCACTAAGCTTTGTACTTTCATCGACCGTTTGAGTTGAAGTAGTCATTACATCACTGCCACTCCTAGCTAAAGCAAGTAAGCGAGCTGCTGTAAAGCTATCACCTTCAAATCCTAAAATATTAACATTGTACTGCTTAGCCAGTTCAATTATTTCTTTATTGGGCTTACAGCCTCCTATTAAAACTAATGTGCTTATTCCCCTTTGTATCGCTACCTTTTGACCTTCAAACCTATCTCCAATAATTAAAGTATCATTGGGTTTCAGCACAAGTTTCAGCTTTTCAACATCCATCGCTCCAATTAAAATTCTTCCCGTTAAAAATATATCTTTTCCCTGATAAAACACCTCAGCCTTTAAGTTTTCCACAGCATTTTTTATTAATATTTTTGAATAAAAAATTTCTCCACTTTCTATCTCTTGTAAATATAATTTAGCAAAATCCCCTGGTGTAATTATTCCTGCTAAGGTGCTATTATCGTGGAGTAAAGGTAAGGATTTTATCTCTTTCTCCCCCATCAATGTCCCTATTTTTTTTAAAGTTTCCTCTTTAGGTAAAGCTGGATAAGAGTTAACTAAAATATCTTTTACCCTAAGCTCTAGATCTTCGATATATTCAGGAGCTGATATGTCAAGGAATTTTAAAATATGTTCTGTTTCTGTATTTAAACCACCACATCTTTTAGCAACACAACTTCCACCTAGCCTATTCTTTAATTCACTATAAGCAATGGCAGAAGCTATTGAATCTGTATCTGGATTTTTATGACCTATTACAATCGTTTCTTTCATCAGTCTCACCTATCTTATTAGAATAATTGTGGATAAAATCATTTTTCTTGTTAGTAGCCTGTTAATATTTAGTATGCGAAAATCACAAAACGCTATAAGCTCCCATGTGCTCTCACCCCTCACCCTGTGGATAACTCCACTTTTTTTGCTAACCACTTTTGTGGATATGTGGATAAAAGGGTTAATATCTTTTTGAAAGCTTTACTATTTTATCCTACCATATTTTAAATGGTGTCATCAGCTACTAAAAAGCTTAGAATGGAAGAAATTATGCTAAGTATTATCGCTCCAATAATGGAAGCAAAAAAACCTTCTACACTAAAGTTCTGGACAGTAGCTGCTACTAGCCACAAAATAAAGCCGTTAATAACTAAAGTAAAAATCCCTAAAGTAAGTATAGTTATAGGGAAAGTTAAAATTTTCAATATAGGTTTTATGATGGCGTTAGCTAATCCTAGAACTAGAGCTGCAATCATCGCAGATCCAAATCCCCCAATACTCATACCTGATAAGATTTGGGCGGCAAAAAATAACGCCAAAGCATTTATCACCCATCTCCAAATTAGTCCTCGCATCTTTTTCACTCCTTTCAATTTCACTTATAATGATATCCCATTTTAACACATTTATAAAGTAAAACTTAAATCATCATTGTTCCGTACCCTTTTAATGTGATCAACCTGGATTTTAATGATTAATAATTACGTTATTGTTTAGTGATGGCTTAATACCAGTTAACCTCCGCTAAAGTTTTAGTTAATAAAATCCCAGCCTATTAAGACTAGGATTTTATCAAAGCCAGTTTGCTATTAAATTTCACCTTTTTGATTTAATGCCCACAACACCAACTGAGTTCTATTTTTTAACGATACTTTCTTTAATATATTGCTAATATGATTTCTCACAGTTTTATCACTAATATATAGTCGCTGGGCAATTTCTTTATCTTCATAGCCTTCTAAAAGTAAATTAACTACCTCATTTTCTTTCTTACTAAGAACCTTTAAACTTTGTTCTTCTATTAATAATTTTTCTGCAGACCAAGCTAAAATATCAATGGCTAAGCGAAGAAGCTTATAATTCTGATTATTTAACACAAAAGCTCTCTTGGGGTCTCCTAAAGTTATAAAGTTAATTCCATGGTCAACTAATTTCAGTATTTCTTTGGGAGATATTCTTTCCATCAGCATAAACCACGACTGTTTTCTTACAACCATATGATGCCATAATGAAGAATTATAGTTTATTTCGTTTGTAGCCCAAATTACCAGGCCTTTAAAATTCCCTAATGTCTTATCTAGGCAAGAGTTGGTAGCTTCTATTACCCTAATTGATTGTTTAGATTTTAAATGACTAATCAGCTCAAAATTATCTTTTTCAAAATTTCGCTCAATTATAGCTAACACATTCATCAATACCCCATCCTTGTTGGCAATAATTGCCGGGATAAAACCGGCAATTATTGTTAGTCATCATTAGGTTCTGGCTGTGGTGGGTAAAAATCTGGGAATGGGAGCTCTTCAAACTCTTCGCATGCATCTTTATCAGGGAATTCTTCACACTCTGGAGGTGTAGGGCAAAAACCAAAAGCAGGAATTAAAAGTTGTACCTCTGCTATTGACTTAATGATAATCCAAGCTCCAACTGGAACTAAAATGCTAACAGCAGGCTCTTCATTAATTTGTGCTTCTTCAAAAATAGGCTCACCTGGCACGCAGAATATTGCTTCTGCTATAGCTTCCATTCTATCAGGGCATGGCAACCATAGTACTACATCTTTATAAAATTCTGCTAACAAACCCTCATTAAGTGCTTCGTTTTCTGTATCTTCATCAATGATTGTTAAGTCAAATTCTGCAAACACTCTTATTTTTACTCTGGCAAGGGGTCCTCCATCTATTAACTCTACTTTTTTAACTTCATAATCAACTGTTGTCTTATCAATTTCTGCAAATCCCGTCAAAGTTTCAATATCCCCAGCCCAATCTTCAGGCAAGTTAATTTCACCATTGATTTCTTCGCCAGCTAGAAACTCAAAAAATTCACATTCTGTTTGACGGCAAGCATCATAAACCTTAGTTGTGATGATGCATTCCACCAATTCCGGTTCAACATCATTTTCTTGTCTACAAGTGGGATCAAATCTCTCTCTCATTTTGTACCCTCCTTTCACAATAATCTATGAATTTACATGGTACTTGGTGCATATAGTTTGCATAGTTTTTTACGAATTTTGCCCACTCCTAAATAATCTATTAATTGAAACAATTACCTTTGAACAGTGGGACATAGTCAGCTACTATTAATATATAATATGAAAAATTAAATGGAGGGTACTTATGAAAAAAATTACTACTTATTTAACGTTAGGAATTATAAGTTCATCAATTATTTTAGTTTCTAGTCCTGCTGAGAGTATGTCTTATCGAGATTTCTTACAACAACATGTCAATGGAACAAGTCAACAACAAACAACCACAGAACAACAACCAGAGGAAACAAATGTTGATAATGAAAAACAAAGTAACACTATAGCAAACTTTTGGAACAGAAGAAGAAATGCAAATACCAACACTGAGAATAACGTCAACAACAAAGAAGAAAATAAGCAAGAAAGCGCCCCTGCTGATAGCCAAGATAAAACTAATGGAATCGACGACTTTTGGGCTAATAGAAGAAGAGCTAACACCAACACAAATTCTGAAAGTGAACAGTCCTCTAGCAGAGAATCCTCTGATTCTAATCAAGAAAAAAATAAAAAAACATATAAGGTTAGTCAAAGAGAATTAAACATGCTCGATTTAATCAACCAAGAACGAAAAGCTGCCGGCGTTAGTCCGTTAAAGATTGACGAACAAGTTAGCAGGTTAGCTAACATGAAAAGCCAAGACTTTATAGACAATAATTACTTTGCTCACGAGTCTCCCGTTTATGGTAGAGCAAACCAAATGCTTCGTGACGAAAATATTAGCTTTAGACGAGTTGGAGAAAATATCGCATCTTCTCAAAGTTACATAGTTTCCCATCACAGGTTGATGGCTTCAGATGGTCATCGTAGAAATATTTTAAACCCTAATTATACTCATGTAGGAATAGGTATAGTTGACCAAAATCCATCAGGGGTTTATGTAACCCAAATTTTTATTACTAAATAACTTCAAAAACTAGCTGGGATTTAGTTACTCTATTCGCAGCTACAAGGTTTTTAAGTCAAAAGGAGCTGATTCAAAACAGAGCACATTCTGTTTTTGAAACAGCTCCTTTTCTTTTTAATTTTGGTAATAAGCACGCCTTATAAACTTTAACATAGGTTAATATAAAGCCACATACAGAAGAAGGTGTTTCTATGGAGTTAAAAAAGTCACATATCAATAATAAGCTAATTAAAAATGAAATTTTATCTCAACACCCAATAATTAATAACTTTCTTCCAAAAACCACGTTTCTTACATCCAGTACTTTTCAAAACTTCATAACTAGTTACCCTATGGTTTTTTGCAAACCTTGTAAAGGTGTTAAAGAAAAAAAATCTTTTATGGTTCAAAAAACAAAAAATAATTTTAAACTCCAATTTCAGTACCGAACTATTTCTAATTTAGACCGCAGAGATCTTTGGTCCCAAATTGTTCCTTTCATGTCAAAAGAACCTTATATCATTCAACATGGTTCCGATACACCCAAAGTTGATAATAACAGCTTTATAATAAAAGCTATAGTTCAACGCCCAAAATCCTATTGGAAAGTCACAGGCATAGCGGTATCATCCTCTACCAATGAAAAAAAGGGATACAGCTTGAAATATGTGCTAGATAAACTAGATATTTCCAATGATTATCAAATATCCTTTAAAAAACTTTTTACGATATTAGCTATAAATTCTGCAAATCAACTATATAAATATTTTCCCCATATATCTCAACTTTCCTTAGACATAAAACTTGATACTTTTTTTGCACCTTGGATATATGAAGTAAATTCTCTACCTAAAATTGATATATTTAAAAAAATTGATAAAGATGCCTACAAATCTATTGTTAAAGCCCAGCATCAAATATTTCAAAGTAAAAGACGATGTTTAAGCTCTTAACCTTAATTATTTTTCTCACCTTTAGCCCAAATTAGAATACAATAAAATATCCTAATATAGAGGAGGTTTAAGATATGGGTTACAAAATAATTAAATATAATGCCCAAGTGCCAGGAGAGGCTTATAAGAATGATGGCACCCTATACCTCCCACTAAATTATTTATGGAGCAATTTTTCTATACTAGAAAAAGAAAAAGTCCTTTTTTTAGATAGTCCCCTGGCAGACTTAAACATTGGATTAATTTACAACAATGATAACACCCCAAAGTCTTATTTTACCGAAACAAAAAGATTACTTGAAGGTTCAGGCTGTAATGTGAAAATAGCTTCTAACCAAGATAAAGAACTTTATACCTTTGATTTGCTACTTTGCCTTTCAAACATGGAAGGAATTTTCAAAACCGAGTACAACGGATTATCATTAAACGGAAGTAAAAAGCTTGCAGATAACTTTCGATGGTCTCTTATTAAAATGTTTGAACTTGATTATATATCTCCTCCCCAAAAAAGATCTATAGAAAATTTAACACATCTTACTACGCTTAAAAAAATCTCAATCCCTGTAGTTAACATTAACTGGCGCTCCAAAGATTGCAAAGAAGAAAGTTATATAAAGTTAGGCCTATCTATACTAATCGGACTTTTAAAGTTTACTACAAACTCCATACCTGAAGTTAATTGGGAAATATTTTTAACAAACATAAGTTCTCAAAATAGGGGAAAAAATCAGGAAACGCAAAATACTGAATCTAAAGAAAACACCGATAAAATCATTAACCATGATAACACAGCTAGTAAAGCAACCCTTGTTGAAATTGCTCCCCGTCAAGATAAAACTATAGTGGAGCCTTCGAAAGATGTTAAACTTAAAAAGGAGGACAGTGTAATGACAAAAGCAAATAAAGATAATAAGCGAGGTAAAATTGTCAAAAACCCTACTCCCGCCCAAAAAATCTATCTTAAAAAAATGCTGGAAAAACAAAATAAAAAGATGAAGAACAATAACATAGTAGGAAAACCTGCAAGCAAATCCGGTTTAAAAACTTGAAAATAACACTTATATGGCAGTTGCCATCCCAAAATTAAACACTTTCCAGTTGAAATACTGGAAAGTGTTTAATTTTAGAAAACATAATATAACTTTTCTTTTGTAAATGAAATAAACGCTACCGAAATGAGCCTCCGTTCAATTTTTTTTATTTCCTGTGCAAATTCTAACAGCTCATTGGCACTAAATTTTCCCTTTACTTTATCCCACTGGTTAAAAACAAGATGTAAACTTGCTCCCGATGGAACCCCTTGAGAAAAAAAACCTTCTTTTGCGATCTTTAAAATAGTAGCAAACGATATAACTTCGCCATCCAAGTTTAACAAAGAATCTCTATGAACATTGTTTCTATCCCATTTTTTCCCTAATACAGAGGCTCCAATGACTGACAAAACAACGTTAGAGTTAGCCGGGATAGCTGGCTCATGACTTGCCCATAATTTTAGTGGCTTCATCCTTGCACCGTCACCTTCACAGATAAAAGTACCTTTATTTTCATCATATATGTCAGCTAACCTATCTTTATCCAACCCTTTTAAGATATCCTTTTCAATCTTTTCTACTAATAAATACTGTTTATATTTATAGTCTTTGGGAAGGCAGTCCTCTACTACTATTACCCCTTTTTGTTTTGGCGGAAACATTTTAGTGGTAGTGGTTAAAACACTATCATCCATAACCTTCCCCAGTGAATAAACACCAGTTGTTTTACCACCACCACCAACAAAAGTTATGAAGTCCCCTTTATTTAAATCTAGCCCCTTTATAATATCGCTCATTATCTTCATCCTTTATAGTTTCTATTCCTTATTATTTTTGTTAATAATTTCAACATCTTTTCCTCTTTCAAAAACTAACATTTTATCTGGGTAAGTTATTGCTTGAGTAACAATGTCATCTTTATCAGGCTTTAACTCTTGATATTTTACAATTATTTTCTCTTTTGTCTCTTCCACTGATACCTTAATAGAATATCCCCCTGTGGGCCTTTCTCCTAAAGCAATATATACGTATTGCTTTTTTGTTTCAGAACAGCTATACACAAAACTTCCTCCAGCTATCCTAACTTCTTCTTTTTGTTTCGATACTGCTTCTGGATAATCATCGGTTTCTATAACTGAGTTTGTTTCCTCCACACTGCACCCCCCTAACAAAGATATAATACATACTATTAATAACAGCTTCATATATTAATCACTCCATCTAAAGCTATATAAGTTCGATCAAGATATGTTTCTGACCATCAACAATCTCTTTTATTACCCCTTTTTCGCCCTGTTCAGCTTTTGACAAAATCTCCTCTTTAGTGATCATCATATTATTTACTTTTATTTTTGCGTTAGTTAAAGGTAAATAGTTTAAGAACTTTACTAATCCTAGAGGAATGTCTATTACATACTTCGAATCATTTTGTTTCACTATCTTAATTCTAACATGACGTGGGTCATCCATATCATATTGATCAACAAACTCCCTTTGACTATGCGGGGCTTCTTTTTCTAGTGCATCAAGTAGTTCAAGCCCCTGTTCTGCAGAAACCTTTCCCTCTTTAACCATTTGCAAAACATGTAATTTGCTTTGTGACAAAATATCCCCCCCTCTATTCTACTCCACCATAATGTGAACATCGTAATTAGAATCTTTGTCTTCTACCTCTAACACAGTACCTTCTCCTTTATCTTTAGCCAATTGAATTGCTTCTGCTAACTCTTTTCTAGTTAGAGAACTGTCTTGGGGAATGAATTTCATGCCTATGGATACTAAATACATAGGAATTTTAATATTAGTTTTAACTCTACCGCTATCTTTATTTATAACTTTAATCCTCAGCTGCCTAGCACTGCTTTTTGAAGTACTATTATCTCCTTTACTCTCTACCGCTGCTAGTAATTTCATACCTTCTTCTGCAGTAACCTTGCCTGATTCAATCATTTTTAAAACTTGCATTTTTTCATTCATCACTCTACCTCCTTATCTATAGCTTCCAGAAGCTCTTCCGCTTCTTGAGGGTCCAAATCTCCCTCTTCAACCATCTTTAAAATCCTTAAAGCTTCTTTACTTCCCGATGTATTGCTCTCATATTTATCAGCACACTCGTCATTTTTACTTTGAATATCCAAATGCTTCCCTTGCAATTTAACTTCTGCCATCCATTCAGCACCTTTATTTATCCTGTAGAACCCCGGGTTTTTTTCTGTTTTTAACGACTCCACCTTATTATCCACAGAATCAAAGAATGCTTCTAAATTTAAAGAAGAATTTGGCGGGATGAACAGGCACATATCTCCATTTCTAACGATATCATAATTTAAAATTAACGTTTTAGGCAATTCCAACACTGTATTTCCAGCACCTACTCCTCTAATTTGAGTAAACCTACAGGAAGTTATATCTATCTCTCCCGCTGAGCTAAAACACAAGCTCCCTTTACTTTCTGTTACCGTATGGTTCCCCTTAGCTAGCACCAAGTTAGCTGCTCCATCTAAACCCTTAACATACAAGTCACCACTACCTGCATCTATTGTTAGATCTCCTGTATGATTAAAAACTTCTGTATTTACATTTCCTAAATCAGCCTTTAATCTGCCACAGTTTGAAACAAGCTCGATACTGCCTTTGCTCTGCTCTAAACTTATGTCTCCTAAAAAGTTGGTTACAGATATTTTTCCATTTCCATTTTCAACCTTTAATTTATAATCGAAGTTAGCTACTGATAGATCTAAATAACTACCGTTTATAAAGATATTACAAGTCCTTGGCAAGTACATCTGCACCTTTTTATTTTCACCTTCGCCAGCGCTTAAAAATAACCTATTTATTTTTTTTTTATGAGTAAAAACTACCTCTTGGTCGCTTTCCACAACGACTTTACATAAATCCTCATCCCAGCCCCTAACATCTATTTCTCCTTTGTCCATAGAAAACGCCACTTTATGCTGTGGAGAAATTTGAAATTCTTTGTTAAGGTGCGCCATTGACATCACCTTCCTAGCTCTTCTAAAAGTATTTACTTCTACTACCTAAAAGTGCAGATATTATTTGTATCAAACCTGCCATTGCTATTAAAATCCAAAAACCTAACCAAAAACCTACATTATCCAGTTGGATAAACGCAATTGCTAAAAGACCGATACCCAATGTCCAAAGTCCACCCTGTATTCTCCCAGCACTTATCTTATTCTTTGAATAATTTTTATAGATACCAGACTTTACCATGGTTAACTTAACAATCATGTTACAAATAATTGCAACTAAAATTAAAATAAATATCCCAATTTGCACCGCAGACGTTTGTAAAATTTCTAACATTTATTAACACCCTTTCTTATAATTCTTCAAATACAAGATCCCCGTTAACGGAGTTAATATCATACGACCGCCTTGCCCCATGCACTTCATAATCTTTAGTAAATGCAAGTTTCTTACCCTTGAGTACATAATTCTGATGATTAATTTCTAAGCTTCCATTCACAGAATTCATATCAACTTTAACCCCTTCACCTGACATAGGTAAATAAAACTTAATGTCACCATTGACAGTGGAAATATCTGCATTTCCTGGCAATAAAGCTTCTTCTTTAATCACAAGGTCACCATTAACAGTGGAAACATTAATGTTCTTGAACTTTCCTTGAGCGACACCATCTCCGTTTACTAGAGAAATATCCAATAGATTTGCAACTATGTTATTAATTTTAAACTCACCATTTACTAAGCTAACATCGCATAAGTCAGTGTTAATGTTCTCTACTAAAATTTCATCGTTAGTAGATGATAGGTCCAGCTTATAAACTTTATCTTGTGGTAAAAAAAGATTATAACAAACAGATATTTTTCTTTTTTTATTTTTTGGGTTTCCTTTTATAAAATCTTTACCTAAAGAAAGCTTATGATACTTATCGACATATTCCTTTGCCCTTTCTTTACCCTTTACCCCTTGAACAACAACTGTCTCTTGGATAAGACCATGGGGCTTATTCCATCCTTGAACAAATATATCTCCTTTTTTTGTTTTGAGATCCACGAATATTTCAGAGCTTTCAAATGTATGAGTAAATTCTCTATAAAACTCATATTTGTAACTGCTATTCACTGTCATGCCAAAAACATCTTTAATATTATCAAATAAAGAAAAACCTTCATTACATTCAGCACCACCATCATCATAAAAGGAGCTTTTCTCACCCTCATCTTTACTACTTGATTCTTTCTCGGATTGCTGGGATTGAGAATTATCCTTTTCTAATGCATCAAGCAGTTCATCTGCTTGCTTTTGAGATATTTTCCCTTTCTCCATCATTTCTAAAATCATTTGTTTTTCAGTAACCCCCACTTCTCCTCCCCCTTTTCTTTTTATTTTATATATTCTGAATTAGGTAGTTAAAATTTTTTACCACTCCACCCTTTGCTAGGATGGAGTTTTGTTGTTAATTATGCTCTTTTAATAATTCTACAGCTTCTTCAGCTGTAATATCACCACTATTTAAAGCATCAAGGACTTTTTTGCGCCTCCTTGCTGTTTCGGAATCCACTTTTGGAACTGGTTCCGGTCTGTAACCAAGTGCTTCTATTACCCCTTCTAACCTACTTCGTACCGTCGGATAAGAAATCCCTAATTCTCTTTCTACCTCTTTAATGTTACCTCTGCTCTTTATAAACACTTCCACAAACTCTTTTTGTTCCCTATCTAGCCTACAGAATTTACATAAATCAAAATCACCTTCTATAGCAGTATCACACTTCTTACATTTCAGCCTAGCCACATTTAAATGAGAGTCGCAAATAGGACATTTCCCTATTGCCTGCTTTTTCATTTAGGCACCTCCTACTTTTCAACTTAACTATATCAATATTAGCATTAATTTTTTTAAGCTTTGATTTAATTATACACATAATTAAGTTTATTGCAAACATCATTAATTAAATAATTTCAACCAGAGGGGGTTCCCCACCAACTGGTGCTAACTAAGCTAACTTTTGCCCTAATTACAATTTTAAGTAAGTAGGCTACATATAGTTAGCCTAAACCAACAAAACTATTTATACCTAAAGGAATCTATTAACTTTTCAGCCTGTTTTTCTGATATCTTTTTTGAACTTACCATCTCTAAAACCATCAATTTAACGTCTTCTACCATTACTAATTCCTCCTTTTTTTATAATGGGTTAAGCGATTATAAAACTTTACATCACGTGGCAGTTTTTTTCTAAAAACCCCTGAATAATATCAATTTTCTTGTCGCAGTTGTTAACATTTTTAATTAATACCTTTTAAATATTTATTCTTACTTTTATTATACTCAACTTTATAAATAATGCAACCTTTTTTGTGAAATATTTTAATTAATTTATTAATATTATTAATTATTTTATTAACAATCTGCTAAATAGGGCTAAATCTCTTTAAGTTATCTATCTTTTTAATCTAAAAAAATAAAATAGCCGGACTTATGCCGACCATTTTATTTTGTCTTTCTAAAGTACTTATATACATTCTCCGCCACCTGCCATGGTATACCTGGCACCGCAGCTATTTCACCTACATCTTTTGTGGAAATTTCTTCTAACGAATTAAACACTTTAAGCAAAGCATTTCTTCTGTTGGGGCCTACTCCTTCTATTCTGTCCAATTCGGATGTAAAAGTTTCATTCTTCCTGAGAGTCCTGTGATAGGTTATAGCAAAGCGATGAGCTTCATCTCTAATTCTTTGAAGGAGGTACAGACCTTCGCTGTTTCTTGGCAAGATATGGGGTTCAGATTGTTGAGGAAAAAACACTTCTTCCATCTTTTTAGCTAACCCTATAATTTTTATTTGGTCATAGCCCATATCCTTTACAATTTTATAAGCTGAAGAAAGCTGACCCTTACCTCCATCTATTACAATAAGGTGTGGTAATGGACTAAATTTTTCATCGCCATCTCTATATTTTTTTAATCTACGGGTTAGCACTTCAGCCATTGATGCAAAGTCGTTAGGTCCTTCCACTGTTTTAATTTTAAACTTTCTATATTTATCTTTTGCCGGTCTCCCACCTTCAAAAACCACCATAGAAGCCACGGAATATTCTCCTTGGATATTTGAAATGTCATAACATTCCATGCGCCACGGGAGCTCCTGGAATTTTAATTCTTTAGCTAATTCAACTATCCCTTTTTCGCCACGGTGTTTTTCTACTCCACCTTGCCTTTCATATTGCTCAAGTTGTAACCGAGCATTTTTTTTGGCCAAAATTAGGAGGTCTTTTTTCTCCCCTTTTTGCGGCACCTTTACAGTGACTTTTGCCCCTCTTTTTCTTCTCAAAAATTCGTAAACTAGACTGTATTCAGATAGATCTACAGGTACTAAAATTTCCCCTGGAACTATAGGTGCATTCTCATAAAATTGTGTTATAAATGCAGACAATAATTCCTCTGCAGTTGACCCACCTGTATTTTCCAATCTAAATGAATCTCTACCTAATAGTTTCCCACCTCTTATACTAAACACCTGAATACAGGCTAAGTTACCACCATCAGCTACAGCTAAAATATCACGATCGGTAAGGTCGCTAAAAATGACTTTTTGTTTTTCAGTAACACTTTTTAATCCTTTTAATTGATCCCTAAGCTCAGCCGCCTTTTCAAAATTCAATTGAGCAGCCTGTTCTTTCATTTCTGCTTCTATCTTTTTTACTAAATGAGCACTCTTTCCCTCTAAAAACTGCAACACTTCATTTACCACTTTGCGATATTCTTCAGAAGTAACTTTTTTTTGGCAAGGGGCATAGCAACGATTAATCTGGTAGTTCAAGCAGGCCCTATCTTTATGCTCCAACTTTCCTTTACATCGTCTAAGAGGAAAGATTTTATGAACTAGCTGTAAGGTTTCATTTACAGCTCCAGCACTGGGATAAGGGCCAAAGTACCGAGCTTTATCCTTGCTAATTTTTCGTACTTTTTCTACTTTAGGAAAATCCTGAGTAACATCTATTTTTATATAGGGATAGTGTTTATCATCTTTTAAGGAAATGTTGTATTTAGGACGATATTTCTTAATTAAATTACTTTCTAATATCAATGCTTCTACTTCAGAATCGGTAATTATATAATCCAAATCTTCTATGTTAGCAACAAGAGCAGTAACTTTAGCTCCCTTCTTTTCTGTATTTTGAAAATAAGATTTAACTCTGTTTTTTAATGAAGCTGCTTTACCTACATAAATAACATCACCATATTTATCCTTCATAATATATACTCCAGGACTAGCTGGCATTTGCTTAACTTTATCGTTCAATCAAATCACCACTCTTCTTTTTTAAGTTCAAATTCATTTCAAAGGCGAATTTACAATTTACAATGGACAATTGACAATTAAAATCTTGGTTGGATGGTTGGATAGTGGATAGTTGATAGAAAAACATATAAGGTTCATTCAAATGACCTGTATGATAACTCGTATAGTTCAAAAAGGCGAATTTACAGTTTACAATGGACAATTGACAATTAAAATCTTGGTTGGATGGTTGGATAGCGGATAGTTGATAGGAAAACATATAAGGTTCATTCCAATGACCTGTATGATAACTTATATCGGCCCCAGAAGTTATTAAGTTCAAAGGCGAATTTGCAATTTACAATGGACAATTGACAATGAAGACCTTAGTTGGATGATGGATAGCAGATAGTTGGATAAAAGAGCATTAGGGCGATTATGTTTCACTGAATGGACTTCCCTCTGGTTTTCTCACATCTGAAAAATAAATAAAACTTCAATCTTTTACTTCGATAGAAAAAACATCAACCAATTTAAACAACTTAATCCGACCATTTTTCAACCTCAACTTTATCCACCCATCTTGGCATTGCTCTAACTCACCCGTAACTGTATTATCATCTACAAAAGTAATAAAACACTTTTTTCCTAAATAATTAAGCAAATACTCCTGTTTAGCTTCCATATCCTTATCATCAACTCCCATACTTCTTTTTAACCTACCTACCTTATCTTCACTTTTCTTAAGCCTCTTATTTATAACTGAAACTTCATTAATAGTATATAAAGAAAAAACAAATGCAAGAAAAGCAAAATAATTCATCATAACACACCTCCAAAACTCTCAAATACAACATTAAAATATCTCAATTTTATTATATGAGTTAGACAATCTATCATAATAAAAATAATCGTCCCACCTTTTTTGGTGGGACGTTACTTTTAAAAGCAGTCAACTTATCCCGCACTATCTGAAATCACATATGGTTTCAAGTATTTGCCTGTATAAGATTTATCTTCTTTACATATTTCTTCTGGGGTCCCTTTGGCAATCACTTCACCACCTCGATGTCCTCCCTCTGGTCCTAAATCAATTATATAGTCAGCAGTTTTAATGACATCTAAATTATGCTCAATCACTAACACACTATCACCATTTTCCACAAGCCTATTTAACACTCTCAATAACTTATCAATATCTGCAACATGCAAGCCTGTTGTAGGCTCATCTAAGATATATAAGGTTTTACCATTACTTCGTTTACTTAAATGAGTGGCTAGCTTAACCCTTTGAGCCTCTCCACCTGATAAAGTTGTAGCTGGTTGCCCTAACTTTATATATCCCAACCCAACATCATATAAAGTATCTAACTTTCTTTTTATGCGGGGAATATTCTCAAAAAATATCAGAGCCTCTGATACAGGCATATCCAGTATGTCAGAAATAGTTTTCCCTTTATATCTGATCTCCAAGGTTTCTCTGTTATATCTTGCCCCTTTACAAACTTCACATGGCACATAAACATCTGGTAAAAAATGCATTTCTATTTTAATTATGCCATCGCCACGGCAAGCTTCACAGCGCCCTCCTTTTACATTAAAAGAAAATCTCCCCGGCTTATAACCTTTTGTCTGAGCATCCTGTGTTTTTGAAAACAGTTCTCTAATAAAATCAAATACACCTGTATAAGTAGCCGGGTTTGACCTAGGGGTTCTACCTATAGGGGATTGATCTATATCAATAATTTTTTCTATATTTTCTATTCCTTTAATCTCTTTATGACTGCCAGGTTTAGAACGAGCCTTATTTATTTTTTGCGCCAGAGATTTATATAATATTTCATTAACTAAAGTACTTTTACCTGATCCCGATACTCCAGTAACACAAGTAAAAACTCCCAAAGGAAATTTAACGCTTACATTGTTTAAGTTATTCTCTGTTGCTCCTTTTACCTCAAGCCATTTTCCATTAGGCTTTCTTCTTTTATCTGGGACTATAATTTCTTTCTCGCCAGTCAGATATTGGCCTGTAACCGACTTTTTCTCCGCCATAATTTGATTAATATCACCTTGAGCAACAACATCACCACCATGCTCCCCTGCATATGGTCCAATATCCACAATATGATCAGCAGCCTTTATCGTGTCTTCATCGTGCTCAACCACTATCAAAGTGTTTCCTAAATCCCTTAGTTTTTTTAAGGTATCCAAAAGTCTTTGATTATCCCGTTGATGCAAGCCAATACTAGGCTCGTCTAGTATATAGAGCACCCCCATCAGGGATGACCCTATCTGAGTAGCCAATCTTATCCTTTGAGCTTCCCCACCTGATAAAGTCCCGGCACTTCTATCCAAAGTTAAATAATCCAGTCCGACGTCCATCAAAAAACCTAATCTTTCGTTTATTTCCTTTAAAATCATTTTGCCAATCATCATCTGCTTTTCAGTCAACTCTAAGCCAACGAAAAAAGCTTTTGTATCCTTTACAGACAAAGCTGTAAGTTCAGCTATATTTACATCGCCAACCTTAACAGCTAGTGCCTCAGGCTTTAATCTAGCTCCTTTACATTCATCGCAACTCTTTTTTGACATATACCCTTCTAAATCATTTCTAATATAATCTGAGGAAGTCTCATTATATCGAGCTTTTACCCAGTTGACCAATCCCCTAAAAGGAACATTTAGTTGATTTTTTTCTCCGTTTGCCCCGATGTATTGAATATCATAACGCTCAGCTCCAGTTCCATAAAGTAAAATATCTATGACTTCTTTTGACAAATCTTTAACGGGCACTTTTAAATCAAAACCATGCTTTTCAGAAAGCACTCTCAGCACTTCACCGTAATAACCAGAAGAGCTTCTACTCCAAGGTATAATTGCCCCTTCTGCAATGGATAAATTTTTATCTTTTATAATTAAATCAGGATCAGGTTCCAAATGACTGCCTAAACCCGAGCAACCTGTACACGCTCCATAGGGGTTATTAAATGAAAACATTCTAGGGCTAATTTCCTGAAAGCTAAAACCACAATCTAAACAAGCAAAATTTTCACTAACTGAAATCTTTTCCCCGCCGATCACGTCTAAAATAGCAATACCTTCTCCTAACGCTAAAGATGTTTCTAAAGAATCTGCTAATCGATTCTCAACACCATCTTTAATTACAATTCTATCTACAACAACTTCTATAGTATGCTTTTTGTTTTTTTCCAACTTTATTTCTTCATCTAACTGATAAGCATGATCATCTATTTTTACTCTTACATAACCACTTTTTTTCAGTTTTTCTAAAAGCTTTATGTGTTGCCCTTTTCTACCCCGCACAACCGGAGCTAGCACCTGAATTTTTGTTCTTTCAGGTAAAGTCATGGCCTGATCTACCATTTGTGAAACAGTTTGTTGAGCAATTGGCTTATCACATTTAGGGCAATACGGTGTCCCCACTCTAGCAAATAGCAGCCTAAAATAATCATATATTTCTGTTACCGTTCCCACCGTAGAACGGGGATTTTTACTGGTAGTTTTTTGGTCAATAGAAATAGCTGGCGACAACCCTTCTATAGAGTCCATATCCGGCTTTTCCATTTGTCCTAAAAACTGACGGGCATAGGCAGATAAAGACTCCACATACCTTCGTTGCCCTTCAGCATAAATAGTATCAAAAGCTAAAGATGACTTGCCAGATCCACTTAATCCCGTAAAAACAATTAGCTTGTCTCTGGGTATCGTCAAATGTATATCTTTTAAATTATTTTCTCTAGCGCCTTTAATTGTTATATCTTTCAACTGTTACTCCTCCATTTATCCCATATTTAATTTACTTTGCATCAATATCTGCAATCATATCCCTATAATATGCGGCCTTTTCAAACTCTAGGTTTTTAGCCGCTTCCTCCATCTCTTTTTTAAGTTTAGCTACCAAAAGATTTTTATCCTTTTTACTCATCTTTTTGCCTGCTTTTGTCGTATACTCTGTTTCTTCTTCTGCCACTTTAGTAGCCTCAATAACAGCATGGACATCTTTTTGGATCGTCTTAGGTGTGATATTATATTTTTTGTTATACTCTTTTTGAATTTCTCTACGTCTTTCAGTTTCAGTAATAGCCCTGTCCATAGATCCAGTAACTACATCAGCATAAAGTATCACCCGACCTTGATCATTTCTGGCAGCTCTACCAATGGTCTGAATTAGCGACCGTTCTGAGCGCAAAAAGCCTTCTTTATCAGCATCTAAAATAGCTACCAATTCTACCTCTGGTATGTCCAGCCCTTCTCTAAGTAGGTTTATACCTACCAACACATCAAACTCACCAAGACGTAATCCCCTTACAATCTTCATTCTTTCCAAAGTATCTATGTCAGAATGAAGATATTTAACTTTAATACCGGCATCTTTTAGGTAATCCGTCAAATCCTCCGCCATCTTTTTAGTTAAGGTAGTCACTAAAACTCTGTGATTATTTGTAATAGTTTTATGGATCTCACCTAATAAATCGTCCACCTGACCAGCAATTGGCTTGACAGTAATAGTGGGATCCAATAAACCTGTTGGCCTAATTATCTGTTCGACAGTTTGAAGGCTATGCTCTTTTTCATATCGAGAAGGAGTGGCAGATACAAACACTGTCTGATTCAACATCCCCTCAAATTCTTCAAACTTCATAGGCCTGTTGTCAAAGGCAGAGGGCAACCTAAATCCGTGTTCAACTAAAGATTTTTTTCTAGAATAATCTCCAGCATACATCGCCCCAACTTGTGGAATTGTTACATGGGATTCATCAATAATTACTAAGTAATCATCAGGGAAAAAATCCATCAAGGTATATGGTTTATCACCTGGCTGACGACCAGTTAAATGGAGAGAATAGTTTTCCACCCCTTGACAAAAACCAATTTCCTTCATCATCTCTATATCATAACGGGTCCGTTGCTCAAGCCTTTGAGCTTCTAATAACTTTCCATTTTTTTTGAAGTAATTAAGTTGTTGTTCCAGTTCTTCCTCAATAGAATCTATAGCTTTAATCACCTTATCCCTAGCCGTAACGTAATGAGAAGCTGGAAAAATAGCTACATGGTTGCGAACCCCTAATATCTCCCCAGTTAAAGAGTCAACTTCTGTTATTCTTTCAATCTCATCGCCAAAAAATTCTACCCTTACCGCCTTCTCACTATTACCGATAGGGAAAATCTCCACCACATCTCCTCTAACTCTAAATGTTCCTCGTCGAAAATCAGTGTCATTTCTATTGTACTGTATTGCCACCAATCTTTTTAAAACCTCATCCCGATCTATCTCCATACCCTCTCGCAAGGATACTACTAAATCACCATATTCTTCAGGAGAGCCCAATCCATAAATACAGGATACACTGGCTACAATTATTACATCCCTTCTTTCAAATAAAGAAGACGTTGCTGAATATCTAAGCTTATCAATTTCATCATTTATTTGGGAATCCTTTTCTATATAGGTATCAGACTGTGGTATATATGCTTCCGGCTGATAGTAGTCATAATATGAAACAAAGTACTCCACTGCATTATCAGGGAAAAATTCCTTAAACTCACTGCACAACTGCGCAGCCAAAGTTTTATTGTGAGCTATTACCAAAGTTGGTTTTTGCACTTGCTCTATAACATTAGCCATGGTGTAAGTTTTTCCGGAGCCTGTTACTCCCAACAACGTTTGCCCATTATATCCTTTTTCTATTCCCTTTACCAATTTGTCAATAGCTTTGGGTTGGTCACCTGTGGGTTTAAATTTTGAATGAATACTAAATTCCCCTGGCAACATAAACTACACCTCCTAATCTAGAACTCTCCTTTAGGCGATTGCACAAATGTACAAACCTAATAGGATATTCCCTTCGTCTAGTGGGAATATTATTTGCAATCTCCACTTAAATTGTCTTGTCCTTAATTATAACAATTATTATTAAAAAATAAAAGGTAAATGCGAACATAAATTCGCATTTACCTTTTATTTATTTATTATTTTTTCTAAAGGGCTGTTAAATTTGAAAGATGCCATATATTTAGGAGTGCCGTCTGGCATAGTTATAATACCAAGCTGTCTTCTCCTTTGGAAAAGTGGTGCCTTTAAGAATTTTAACCTACCATGCAAATCTTCCACTTCCATTTTCAGATAAGTTGGATTTTCTGCAATTAAATGCTGATAATCAAAGTAACTTTCTATGTTCTGACCATTTATCCTCTTTATTCTAAACCCTGGTTCCAAACCCAGCTTTTCACCCACAGAACCAGGGAGAATCCCTAGCACAACAATCCCATTGCCATCATTGGTAGGGAAAAGAGGCTCTTTAGAAAACTCCTTATGTTGAGAATAAAGCACTAAAAGCTCATGACCCAAAGGGGCAAAAATAACTGGCAAAAAAGTTAGTAATGGAAAAAAATTTGCAACTATTGCTAGTAGCACTAACACTGTACTATATATACCTAGATTTTTAGCGGTATCCCTTGACTTCTTTTTGGGAGTTGTTGAAAAAGCGAGCTCGCTATATCCTACCGCAGCAATGACCGAAAACATTACCATAGTAACTGTATGACCAGGCGGTGGTTGCTGACTCATTTCTATTAGTGGCCACCATGATGGCATCTGAATTGATGAAGATTCAACCACTAACTCACCTGAAGGAATAGCCATAGCAAAGAGTACAACCAAAGGTACTGGCCAAAATCTTTGTAATGTAAAACCACCTATAACCTCTTTATAGCCTTTTTTATCTTTTCTTTCAAAATAAATTGGTGTTATACCTTTTGCACCACTTAAAAAAATCAATCCACTCTCAACAAGGTGTAGCACTCCAACAACAACCATAAGCCCTGGAAGGTTAATGGACAAAAAGGCCTCCAAAAATTCCGAGCCGTAATGCTGAACACCAAGAACTTCCACAATTAACCTGGTTAATAACACCAAAACTCCTACAAATCCACCTGCATATGCAAAGCACATATACCTTGGGTTAATTAACATCAACAAAATAGCAATAGGCCAAACAAACACTATACCTACACTAGCAAATTCCACTCCGATAAAAATAAGGACAAAACTGCCAATTAACCCTCCGATAACCCCGTATGCTGTTGAAATAACAGTTTCTTTATAGGGATTAGTAATAGATATACCAAAAAGTTTTCGTTCCATTATTGTTTGTTTTTTATATTGTTTAAAAACAATATAAAAAACTAAGGGGAGAACAACCAGCAAGGGAGGAAAAGGTCCAGCACCAAACATAAAATTTATTAATCCTCCTATGGTACTATGATATAGGTTAGATAACATTCCAAAAATAACTTGGACTACTGAACTATTTACTATATCAGTTAATATATCTTTTAAATTTAACAACTTTTTCACCCCAAATCTAGTTGTGTGATTTCTCCACTAAAGTTGTAATTAAGCTTTTCCAATTACTTAAAATAGTCAATAGCTTCGTTTAATTGCTTATCATTATCCCTTTGTTCTTTTTCTAAAACTTCGTTTAATTTTTCAGCAACTTCTAAATTTACCACTCCAGTAGCTTCCAACTCATTGTCATTTTGAAATTGCTTAACACCCTCTTCAGTATCAGAGTCAAAAGTTCCATACACACCTGACTGGTATCCTAAGAATTCCAATATGTTCTGCAAGACCATAACTTGAGCACCAGTTTCTTCTAAGCTGAGGCTACCAGTATATCTTAAAGGAGGATAGTTACCTCCCTCTACTTGTTCTACTTCAATATCTGGAGCAACTCCAACACCATCGATTATATTTCCCGAAGGAGTAAAAAAGTTAGAAACTGTTAACTTAACTGCTGATCCATCATCTAAGTCAATGATGTTCTGAACTGATCCTTTACCATAAGTATTAGCTCCAATAATGGTAGCAGCATTATGGTCCTTTAAAGCACCTGCCAAAATTTCTGAAGCGCTGGCACTGTTTTCATCAATAAGAACAACCATATCGAAGTCTCTTTCCTTTAAATCTGAAGTATACGTTCCTATTCTATTACCGTGCTTATCTTCTATATAAACAATTTTTCCTTCCGGCACTAAATATTGACCAATTTCTAGCACTTCATTTAGTCCACCACCGGGATTTCCCCTTAAATCTAAAATCAGCTGTTCCATATTCTCTTTTTTCAAATCATCTAAGTGCTCTAAAAACTCATTATGAGAGCCTTCACTAAACCTGGTTAATTCTATATATCCTAATCTATCGCCAAGCATTTTTGACTCCACTGCGGTCTGATCTATTATACCTCTAGTTATCTCAAAATCAACTATTCCTTCCACACCTTCTCTTACTATTCCTAATTGCACTTCGGTATCTGGTTCTCCTAAAATTTTATCAACAACTTCCGACAATCCCTTACCTTCCACGTTTTTACTATCAACTTCAACTATTTGATCTCCTGGCAACAGCCCTGCTTCTTCACCAGGACTTCCAGCCATAGGAACTACAACAGTTACTCTATCTTCATGCATAGTTACTTCCACACCAATTCCACCATAACTTTGACCATAACTCCTACCAAAGTTATCTATGTCATCTACACTCATGTACTCACTATAAGGATCGTCTAAAGCTGCAACTAATTCTCTATAAACAGCTTCTTCAATCTCATCCACATCATACTCACCAAAAAAGTTATTTTCAATAACTTCAATAATTTCCATGGTCTTTTCGTTAAAATCCGAATCGAATGATATATCACCATTTACACCATCAGTTTCGGAGTACCCTTGTTGAGTTATACTGTACCCTATTGAAAAAGTAGCTATATGAGTTACAACCAAAGCTAATACTAAAAAGGCTATTTTCCATTGTTTTTGCATTATTACACCCCTTATCTTAGTCATTAAATACTTACATAACAATATTATTCTATAACTATATATGATATCCCTTTACTATTAAAATAAGAATTTTTTTATGAAATAACCCTAATAACGTTTCTCTTTCTACAATTGTTAATAGCCCAACGTTGCTAGCTATCCCACTTACATTCCCTTATGCCCAATTGACGTAGAAATTTACAGTAGCTAACTAACGACAAAAATTAAAACCATCGTTAACGATGGTTTTAATTATTAATAATAATTCATAGGGTTAGTGTGTTGGCCATTTATTCTTATTTCATAGTGAAGATGTGGTCCCGTTGATGCTCCTGTAGAACCTACATGTCCAATACTTTGGCCCTGAGACACTTCTTGCCCAACATTTACGGAAATATTATGCATATGAGCATATAAAGTGGATTTTCCACCACCATGGTCAATTATTACATAAAGACCATAACCAACGCTCCTATTACCACCTGCATGTACAACAACACCACCATCAGCAGCTACAATATCCACCGGGTTACCATTAAAACCAGGAGAACCAGCCCATCGTGCACGAGGGATACCAATATCTATACCAGTATGTAACCGTTGTCCACCTGATATTGGATGGTTTCTATAGCCATAAGGTGAGGTAACCCAATCAAATCCATAGCCTGGCACAGGCCATATAAACTGCCCAGTTGCATTTACTACGTTTTGTTGCTGATTTTCCCTAATTAGTCTTTCAATCTTCTTTTCTACATCTTTTGCAGCCTGCTCTTTTTGGGCAATTCTAGCTTGAGTAAAACTTTTCTTTTCATGAAGCTTAGCAGACAAAGAATCCTGTTCTCTTCTATTAGCTTGCAACCGCTGTTCTACAGCCTGTGCTTCAGCGCGCATAGAAACTAAACTTTCTTTTCTCTCTACCTGTTTTTGCCTCTCAACTTCAAGAAAATCTCTCGCTTCTTTAATTTCCTCTACCAGCCTTCTATCATCTTCTGCTATTGTTCTTAAAGCGTTAAAGCGAGACAAAAAATCAGAAAAACTAGCTGCATTTAGTAAAACCTCTAAGTACCCTACAGAACCTTGTTGATACATGGTTACCAACCTTGTTTCTAGGTGTTCCGTAGTTTCCTCTAAAAACTCCTCAGTTTCGGCAATCTCAATATCTGTCTCTTTTATTTTAGCTTCAGTATTTTGAATGTCAGAATTTAATTTATTAATTCTATCTCTTTGCTGCTTAAGTTGACCATCCAACTTACTTATTTTGTCAGAGATTTCAGCTATATCCCTCTCCAATTGGTTTGTCTCAGACCTTCGTCTTTCTATACCTTCTTCAATATCATTTAACTCCTGTTCTTTTTCCTCTATTTCATTGGCAAAAGCCGGTGTTAACAAAGGAATAGTAAGAGATATAGCCACAACTAAAGCAACAAAAACTCTAAAACTTTTACTCAAAAATCTCCCCTCCCTTCTTTTAATTATATTTATTTTATACGTTAAGGAATTTCCTCAACGATAAAGAGCTTCCTATTACTCCAATTCCCACACCAATAACCAATAAATTTTTAACCAAATACTCCATTATTTCTGAAAGTTCCACAAAGCTGAACTGAATAGTTTCAGGTGGCAGACTTTCGTACAATAACACTAAGGCATAGTCATAACCAAAGTATATTGCCAATAAAGCCAACAATGTTCCTATCAAACTAAGAAGAAATCCTTCTATCACAAATGGCCATCTTATAAACCAGTTTGTCGCTCCAACGTACTTCATAATGTTGATTTCTTTTCTACGTGCATAAACTGTTAACTTTATAGTATTAGCAATTAAAAACAGCGCCATTACCATCAATATAACCATAAGCCCAAGACCAATCCATTGTATCATTTCAGTTATACTTAACAGTTGTTCAAGTACCTCTTGTCCATAGTCCACCGACTCAATGTATTGTATCCTTTCAAGTCTATTAGCCACCTCAGGAATTGATTCTGGATCTTCAACACTCACTTCAAAGCTAGCAGGCAATGGATTTCTTTCATCCATTCCAGCGGTAATATCGGCATATTCTCCCAACATATCTTCCAATCTCTCTAAAGCATCATCTTTAGACACATATTCATATTCCTTAGTCTCGGTAATTCTAGCTAACTCTCTTTCAATACTTCCTACAACTTCATGTTCCTGTTCTTGTTCAAAATCTTCAACATAAGCTATAATTTCAGCTTGATTTCTTATATCGTCCATAACCACTTGCAAATTTGAATTTACTATCATAAAGACGCCCAACACAAATAACGTAATAAAAGTTACGCCGGCAGAAGCCATAGTCATCCACATGTTTTTTCCAATACCTTTTAATCCTTGAAGGAAAAAATATCCTATATTCTTAAAGAACATCGCTATACCCTCCCTCTATGTCATCTCTTACAATACTGCCATCTTGTACAGCGATAACTCTTTTTTTATACTTGTTAACAATTTCCTTAGCATGTGTAGCCATAATAACTGTAGTTCCTCTTAAGTTTATTTTGTTTAAAATCTCCATAATTTCATCAGAGGTATTAGGGTCTAAGTTACCTGTAGGCTCATCGCAAACTATTAACTCCGGTTTGTTGACAAGAGCTCGTGCCAAAGCTACCCTCTGTTGTTCACCACCAGAAAGTTGATTTGGGTATCGTTTTAACTTTTTACTTAAACCCACAGTTTCAAGAACATCTACAACTTTTGTTTTTATTTCTTTCCTACTTGCTCCAATAACCCTTAAAGCAAATGCTACGTTTTCATAGACATTTTTTTCTTCTAAAAGACGAAAATCTTGAAACACAACCCCAACTTGACGCCTCAAGTAAGGTATTTGCCTTCTTTTAACTCGGGTTATATTTTTATCTAACAAAAATATCTCACCTTTTGATGGTTCTACTTCCTTAAAAATCGCTTTTAGTAGGGATGATTTACCAGCACCGCTAGGCCCTACTATGTATATAAACTCTCCTTTATCAACCTTAAAGTTAATGTTGGAGACAGCAACGTTACCAGATTTATAACGAATCTCTACATTCTGAAAAATTAGCATTTATATCAGGTCCCCTTGTTTTAAATTAGATTATAAGTCAGCAATAATTTATTCGACATAAATTATTAAAAATCCTTTAACATAAGTAAAATTACTTAATTCAATTATACACTGTTTGTCCAGTTGTTCCAACGACTAAATTTTGTCATAGGACCATATGCTTAATTCGTCATATTTCCCCGGCAATATTTCAGGTTTTAAGCATTATTTTCCATTTTTTATTTGTTACTCTGCCATAACGTTTACTGTATTTATTTATTTTATACATAATTAGTTTTTTACATTAAAAAGGGATGCTGAACTGTTGCAGTCAGCACCCCTTTCAATCAAACCAACACTTACTTTTTCTTTATAACCTTACGAACTTTGTCGGAAATAACATCAGCGGTTAGTCCGTACTTTTCTAACAAACTCTGGGGAGTTCCAGACTCTCCAAATGTGTCATTAACTCCAACCATCTCCATTGGAGTAGCTTGGTTCTGACTTAGAACTTCGCTTACAGCAGAACCTAAACCACCCATAACATTATGTTCTTCAGCGGTAACTACCGCTTTGGTTTTCGTAGCGGAACTAATAAGCAACTCTTTGTCTAAAGGCTTTATAGTGTGAATATTTATCACTTCAGCATCGACCCCATCAGCTTTTAATTCTTTAGCTGCTTTTAATGCTTCGCCTACCATTATACCAGTAGCAATAATAGTAACATCATTTCCCTCTTTAAGTACAACTCCTTTTCCCAATTCAAATTTATAACTATCTTCATTAAGAACGGGAACCTTAGACCTCCCTAACCTTATATACATAGGTCCATCATATTCAGCAGCTACCTCGATAGCCTGCTTAGCCTCAATACCATCAGCTGGAACCACAACAGTCATGTTGGGTATAGCCCTCATTAAAGCAATGTCCTCCAAAGCTTGATGAGTAGCACCATCTTCCCCAACAGTGATTCCCGCATGGGTGGCTGCAAGTTTTACATTAAGTCTAGGATAACATACAGAGTTTCTAACTTGATCATAAGCTCTGCCCGTTGCAAAAATTGCAAAGGTAGATGCAAAAGGTATTTTACCTGCAGCAGCTAATCCAGCAGCTGTTCCCACAAGGTCTGCTTCTGCAATGCCTATATTAAAAAATCTATCTGGATATCTTTCTCCAAAGCCAGCTGTTTTAGTTGATTTGGATAAATCAGCATCTAATACCACAATATCCTTGTTTTTCTCTCCTAGTTCAACTAAAGCATTTCCATAAGCTTCTCTAGTAGCCATTTCTTTAATCATATAACTTCCCTCCTTATTCTAATTCTTTTAAAGCTTGTTGTCTTTGCTCTTCACTAGGTGCACTACCATGCCACCCAGCATTGTTTTCCATAAACGAAATCCCTTTACCTTTAACTGTTTTAGCAATAATTATCGAAGGTTTCTCTGTTATTTTATTAGCTTTTTCTATAGCGTCAAAAATTTCTTCAAAACAATGGCCATCAATTTCTTGTACATGCCAGTTAAAAGCTTCCCACTTTTCTTTTAAAGGAGAGGGTGACATTACATTGTTTATATCTCCATCAATTTGAAGACCGTTAAAATCTAAAAACGCAACTAGATTACCTAACTTATAGTGGGCTGCAGTCATAGCAGCCTCCCAAATCTGACCTTCTTGAACCTCACCATCACCTAGCAAAGTATAAACTCTTTTACCAGTATTATCTAATTTTTGTGCTAAAGCCATACCATTTGCTACAGAAAGCCCTTGCCCTAAAGAGCCAGAGGACATGTCTACACCTGGTATTTCCTTCATATCAGGATGGCCTTGCAGTAAGGTGTTAATTTTTCTAAACGTAGTAAGCTCCTCTTTGGGAAAGTAACCTTTTTCTGCCAATGTTCCATACAACACCGGGGTTGCATGACCCTTACTAAGAACAAATCTATCCCTTAGTTCTTTTTGAGGGTTATCAACATCTACATCCATAGTTTGAAAGTACAACGCAGTCATAATTTCCACCGCTGAAAGAGATCCACCGGGATGCCCTGACTTGGCATCAGTAACCATGTTGACAATATGACGACGGATAGACTTAGCAGCTTCCGTCATTTGAGTTAGATTTTCACTATTTTCATACTTCATCTATGTAACCTCCTTTAAATTAATCTTTTATCATTTTTCCAAAACCTTCGCCTAAAACATCTTGACTATCAGTAACTATTACAAACGCATGTTCATCTATATCATAAACCAAATCTTTAACCCTTGAGACTTCCATTTGGTTTACTACACAAAATATTATATCCTTGTTTTTACCCGTGTACGCACCTTTACCAGACAAAGTAGTTACCCCTCGCTGAAGTTTATACATTATACCTTGAGATACCTGCTCGGGATACTCCGATATGATAAAAGCAACTTTTGAATAGCGCATCCCTTGTTGCACTAAGTCGATAACCTTGCTAGTTGCAAGTAAAGCTATTAGTCCGTACATAGCTAACTCCGGCCCAAAAGCTATAGCAGCTAAAGCTATAACTAAAAAGTCAATCCCTAATAGACCTTGGCCTACTGTAAGACCAGTAAATTTATGAAGAAGTTGAGCTGCCAAGTCTGTTCCTCCTGTAGTCCCTCTTTGTCTAAAAACCAATCCTAGACCTAAGCCAGATAAAACTCCACCATATAGTGCCGCTAGCAAAGGGTCCTGGGTCCAAGTAGTCATGTTAGTTGTTAATTCAACCATAAGAGCTAGTACAGCTGTTCCTACAAGAGTTCTTAACCCAAATTTTTTACCTAAATAAATAAGTCCTGTAATAAACAGTGGTATATTTACAAGCACCAATGTCAAACTTACTGGCACATTAACTAAATAAAACAAAACCGTAGCAAAACCACTGACTCCACCAGCAGCAATTTGATTGGGAATTAGTAGTGCATTCAAACTAATGGCTGTAATTAAACAACCTAAAACTATTATAGCATATTCTTTTACTGTTCTCATTTTAAACACCCCTTTATTACTTTAATTGTCCTGTTAATATAATAAAACCATCAATAATTTTTACTTCTTCCATTGATAGACTTTCATCATAAGGTAGGGGGTAGTAAAGTGGTAAACTATTTAACAATTCATTTTTATAACTTCCTGTTATCTTACCGATATTAGAGTTTATTTCATGAATATTATACTTTAGATGCCCATTCCTTACTTCTAAATCACCTTGAAGAACTAAAGATAACTCTGTAAACAAAACTTCTTTTTCTAGGTATACAGTTGCTATATCTGGTCTAAGTTCTACTCTTATATCTTGTTCAAAGTTTTCATATAGCATTTCTTCCAACTGTTGTTGTGAAATTTGTGCTTTAAAATTGCCAGTAAAACTAGAAAACAAGCCTGTGGAAAAATCCAATTTAATTAAATCCAACAAAACATAGTCTATAGATACATTTCTTAGAGTTAGTGTACCCTTAAAACCTTTCCTTAAAATAGAAAGGCTGTGTGGACGGGGAGATGTTATTTCAACTCTTTTATTGGAATAGTTATGCTCTCTTATCCTTAAACTCACAGTTTTTTCAACGATTAAAGGTAACGTCAACTCTACTACTATAAATAGCAGTAGCAAAGTTGCCATTACCCACGGTATCAAGCGCCTAAACATTTACCCTCTGCCTCAGATATTCGTAGATAAACTGATCTAAATACCCGTCTAACACCCTTTGTGCATTGCCCACTTCTACAGAGGTACGATGATCCTTTACCAAACTATATGGATGAAATACATATGACCTTATTTGGCTTCCCCAAGCTATCTCTTGTTGATCGCCGCGAATTTCTTCTAACTTTTCTCGTTGCTCTAAGCGCTCTTTTTCAGCAAGTTTTGCCGCTAGAATTTTCATGGCTGCTGCCTTATTAGTGTGCTGCGATCTTTCATTTTGGCATTGAACCACAATTCCTGTGGGAAGATGAGTTAAACGCACTGCGGAATCAGTTTTATTTATGTGCTGACCTCCCGCTCCGCTAGCTCTGTATGTGTCCATTTTGATTTCATCGCTGGATATCTCTATGTCTATCCCCTCTTTCATTTCAGGTATTACGTCCACAGAGGCAAAAGAAGTATGTCTTCTTCCCGATGAATCAAATGGGGACAACCGCACTAACCTGTGTACCCCTTTCTCTCCTTTTAAAAGCCCATACGCATTTTTACCCTGTACCGACAAGGTAACACTCTTTATTCCGCCTTCATCATCGGACAGATAGTCCCACACTTCTGTTTTAAAACCTTGTTTGTCAATCCACCTTTGATACATTCTATATAACATTTCCGCCCAATCTTGTGATTCTAAACCACCGGCTCCGGGGTGCAATGAAATAATAGCATTGTTTTCATCGTATTCATCAGATAGTAGCTGAGCCATTTCCAGTTTTTCTAACTTCTTTTGCAATTTAGAGACTGTACTTTCCAATTCTTGTTGCATTTGATGATCATCTTCCAGATCCAATAACTCTATAATATCTTTACAGTCTCTATTTTCATCATTTATTTGGTTAAAGCTATCAACTACATCCTTTAGCTCTTTTGTTTCACTTATAACACCTTGGGCCTTTTCATTGTCATCCCAAAACTTAGGCTCAGTCATTTGCCTTTCAAGCTGTTCAATTTTTTGCTTTTTATCAGCTACATCAAAGTAACTCACTCAGTTCAGTTAACCTATCATCAATTTCTTGAACAAAATTTTTAAGTTCAATATTTTTCAAAATACTCACCCCTTAATATAACAATTAACTTCCACAGCAACGTTTGTATTTTTTCCCGCTCCCACACGGACACGGTTTATTTCTTCCCACTTTGGTGCTTTTAGCAGGCCCTTGGGTGCCTCCCTGAGACTTGCCGCCTAACAAGGACGGAGTAGAAATTTGAGGACTAGCATCTGCAACAGCTACTGACTTCCTAGTAGGTTGCTGTGAAACCTCCACTCTATAAATCAATCTTGCTACTTCTTCTTGAATTCCTTCAACCATTGCTTCAAACATATTAAAAGCTTCAAACTTATATTCCCTTAAAGGATCTTTTTGACCAAAGGCCCTAAGTCCAATACCTTGCCTTAAGTCATCCATATCATCAATGTGATTCATCCATTTTCTATCAACAGTTCTTAGAACAACAACCCGTTCTAGTTCCTCCATAAAATCCCCTAGCTGCTCTTCTCTTTTTCTGTAATTTTCCTCTGCTTGTTTTAACATAAGTTCTCTAATCTCGTCTCGATGAAGCCCCTCTAGTTCCTCTAAAGAAACGTTCCCAGGCAAAAGGAATGTGCTGTGAGCGTAGTCATGGAGTGTTTTAAGATCATAGTCATCCACTAGTGCCTCATCACTAGCATAGGTGTCTAGCGCCCTTTCAATGACCTTTTGGATCATTTTCTTGATTTCTTCTTTAAGCTCTGCCCCCATTAGGACCTGTCTTCTTTGTTTGTAAATAATCTTTCGTTGCTGATTCATTACATCATCAAACTCTAGAACATTTTTTCTTATGTTAAAGTTCTTACCTTCAACTCTTTTTTGAGCATTTTCAATAGCCTTTGACAAAAATCCATGTTCAATAGGTGTAGAATCATCCATCCCTAACTTGTCAACCATTGACATCATCTTTTCCGAACCAAACAAGCGCATTAAATCGTCTTCCATCGATATATAAAACTGTGACACCCCAGGATCACCTTGACGTCCAGCTCTACCACGAAGCTGATTGTCAATACGACGACTTTCATGACGTTCTGTTCCAACTATAGAAAGTCCTCCCAAATCTCTTACACCATCACCTAAAACAATGTCTGTACCTCTTCCCGCCATATTGGTTGCAATAGTTACCGCTCCCCTCTGGCCGGCATCAGCAATAATTTCTGCCTCCTGTTCGTGGTGCTTTGCGTTCAGAACCTTATGGGTGACCCCTTTTTTCTTTAAATAAGAACTTATTTCCTCTGATTTCTCGATACTTATAGTCCCTACTAGCACAGGCTGCCCTTCTTTGTGGCACTCAACTATTCTATCTACAACAGCGTTAATTTTACCTGTTTCAGACCGATATACAACATCAGGCAAGTCTTTCCTAATCATAGGTTCATTGGTAGGTATAGCTACAACATCTAAGCCATATATTTTCCTAAACTCATCTTCCTCAGTAAGAGCGGTACCGGTCATTCCTGAAAGTTTATCATACATTCTAAAATAATTCTGATAGGTAATAGAAGCCAATGTTTGGCTTTCATTTTCTATTTTTACATTCTCCTTAGCCTCAATAGCTTGATGAAGACCGTTTCCATATCTACGTCCGTGCATTAAGCGCCCGGTAAATTCATCTACGATGACAACTTGATTATCTTTTACAATATAGTCCTTATCCCTCTTCATCATAACGTAGGCTTTAAGAGCCTGGTTTAAGTGATGAGATGTTTCCATGTGTTTCGAATCAAATAAGTTTTCGATGTTAAGCTGTTTTTCCGCTTCCTTAACACCTTCTTCCGTTAAAGTAACACTTTTGCTTTCTTCATCTATAGAATAATGTTCATCAGCTTTCAAACGGGGAACCAGCCTAGCAAACCTATAATATTGGCTTGTATCTTCCTCTACCTGACCCGATATTATCAAGGGTGTACGTGCTTCATCTATAAGAATACTGTCCACTTCATCTAAAATAGCATAATTTAATTCACGTTGGACCAGTTTTTCTTTATAAATAGCCATATTATCCCGAAGATAATCAAAACCGAATTCATTATTAGTACCGTAGGTTATATCACAGTTATATGCTTCTTTTCTTGCAGCAGGATCTTTTCCATGAACGATTAGACCTACACTTAAACCTAAAAATTTAAAAATCTCACCCATCCACTGGCTATCTCTGGTAGCCAAGTAATCGTTAACAGTGATAACGTGTACTCCTTTACCAGTTAAACCATTTAAGTAAGCTGGAAGCGTAGCCACCAATGTTTTACCTTCACCGGTTTTCATCTCTGCTATTCGCCCTTGATGAAGCACAATTCCCCCAAGAATCTGCACATCAAAGTGACGCATTCCAGTAACCCTCTTAGATGCTTCACGAACAACGGCAAATGCCTCAGGCAATAAATCATCTAAGTTTTCTCCACTTTCAAGGCGTTCTTTAAATTCTCCGGTCTTAGCGCTAAGCTGATCATCACCTAGCTTTGCAATATCTTCTTCTAAACTGTTGACATTAGCTACCTTTTTCATTAGTCGTTTAACTTCTTTTTCGTTGTAATTTCCCAATATTTTATTAATAAATTTTAACATAAAACTTATCACCCCTTCACTTAAATTAACCCTCGCTTGATAATTTAACTGATGTTCTCTATGCCTAATAAATTAAGGCCCATAGGCCTTTTTAAAATTATTTCCATTATCCCTATAATTCTAGCATTTTAAAGCTAAAAACTCAATAGCTTTTACAAGTCGTTTTCTAGCTAAAAATTAAAGAATTTCTTAAGTCAATTTGGGAGGCAGGTACAGGACAGTTAGATAGAAGATAGTTAGATAGAAGATAGTGAAAATCATCATATGGATGTTAAATTCATTCTTAGAGCTTAAGATCATTCGCTAACGCTCAGGAGGACAGTGAGAAACTTTGTCCACTGTAAATTAGCTCTTGAATTTTCCTGACCAACTGTCTGCTGTCCAACCATCCAACTAAAAAGGCTGGTCAGTTCAGAATTGGCGATAAATTTCCGGTTTTGCGATAAGCCTAAGCTGTTTCTCCATATGTTCGACAGCTTTGCCTTATGGGTCGACATGCTTATGCCTCTGATGTTGATGAAAGCTGTTCCAAAGGCAAATCCTTACTCACAGGGAGAAAAGACGCCGCCTTCAAGCAAACCCTCCAATATATAGCCAATCCTTCAGAAGGTTTGTTAGATGAGTGTACTGAACTTTAGGTAAGAGCCAGCGGTGAGACAGTTAATTCGGTTGAAAATCATAATGGCATATCTACTGTCCCCCTGACCAAGCATCATCCAACTAAGGTCTTCATTGTCAATTGTCCACTCAACTTTCGCAGGAGAAAAAGACCTTTCTATCCCTGACATATAAGGGTAGCAGTTTGATTATATTGCTCATCACCTTTTCAATAGCCTCTTCCGCTACGTAAAGTTGCTCTTTCAAAATTTTGCTTAGCATGGTAATAATCAAGTTAAAAGCAGTAGCAAATTTTATATCCTCCAAATCGTCATAACACCTAAAGATAAACAACATCTTTAGAAAACGGCAGAAAGTTGTTTTCAGACTCGAGGTTCTATAAAGGTTTTTGCCGCTAAACACCATAATAAAAATATACTTAATTACGCTTGTACATGGTATCCCTTTGCTTTTATTGAAGTTATATCTATTTAGTAGTGATGAAATTTGGTATTTCTTAAAAAAGTTATCAACGTTTTTAATAAGAGTCTTATCTGAATGATACTTATCTGGTATAATAGATTGCATAAAACATCCCTTCCTTTTTTGGTTGTGTTTTGTGGTAATTACATTATACCAAAAAATAGGGGTGTTTTTGCTATTTAAATCTAAATTAATCCTTTTATACCAGTAGTTTATGACTAAAATTCATCTGCGAAAGTTGAGTTGTAAATTGTAAATTCGCCCTTAACTAATACCTATCCAACCATCCAACTAAGGTCTTCATTGTCAACTGTCCATTGTAAATTGTAAATTCGCCCTTAACTATTCCCCTGCCCATAAATGCTCATTTCTAAAAAAAAGGATTTAAAGAATAAATCTAGAATAATATATAAGTAACACCCTAAAAGGAGTTGAGTCAACCATGAAAATTAATGTAAGAGGTAAAAACATCGAAGTTACCAACGCCTTAAAGTTACATGTAGAAAAGCGCATTGGAAAGCTTGAAAGATTTTTCCAAGAAAACACCGAAGCTCAGGTGACACTATCTGTCATCAAAGACCAACACATCATTGAGGTAACAGTGTTTCTCAACGGGGGGTTGCTGCTTAGAGCAGAAGAAAAAACGGGGGATATGTATGCCTCTATTGACAAAGTAGTTGAAAAACTAGAGCGTCAAACTAGAAAGTATAAAACGCGGGTTAATCGCAAATCTAGAGAAGTTAGCATTAAAGATGTTAGCGAAGTTCTAGGACAAAAGCCAAACCAGGAAGAAGAGGAAGAAGGAAAGGTAGTCAAAACCAAGCGTTTTGCACTAAAACCGATGATGTTAGATGAAGCAATACTTCAAATGGACCTACTAGGTCATGACTTCTTCGTATTTAAAGATGGTGAAACAAACGAAACCAGTGTAGTATACAAAAGGAAAGACGGAAACTACGGATTAATTGAACCAGAAGATGTTTAAAAATTATGGGCAGCCTAAATAGGCTGCCTCTTTAATTGTTAGCTATTTCCTTGTCTTACAGTTTGTGATATATTTAACATATATTTTAATATAGCTGAAAGGGATGAGTACTTTGAAATACTTAGATGTTGAACTTTCTATCCTTGCTGGAGGCAAATCGTCCCGTATGGGTTCACATAAAGGCAATTTGAAAATTAATAACAAAGATTTTGTCACCCACATAGTAAATGAAATAGGCGATATGTTTTCTGCAATCAACGTAATTGACAATGGTCAACAAAAAACAAAACTATCCCATGTAAATTATTATCACGATAAAATAAATTTACCCAAAAAAAGTGGCCTTTTAGGCCTTCATTCCGCTTTGCATTATACTAAGAGTAAGTATTGTTTTATAATAAGCTGTGACACACCATTGGTCAATAGACAGATAATAAATATCATCTGTCAAAATAAAAATAAAGCCGATGCAGTTATACCTGAGCTTGATAAAATAAACCCATTATACGGATTATATCGTAAAAAACCTGCCCTCTCATTGGCAGAGGATATTCTTCAAGGTTCTGACCATTGGCTTATGAAGATGTTGAAAGTTTTACCAACCTATTATATCAACCAAGAAAAACTAAAAAAAATAGACCCTAATCTAAGCTTTGGTTCCAATATAAATACACCCAACGACTACGAAAAATGGGTTAAAACTAAAACACCCCCAAAAAACTAGATGTTTTTTAGGGGGTGTTTCCTTTAGCCATAGATTAACTGCCTACCTTTATCCTTCTATTTTTTTACCTTCCGATGCTGCATTATCTACTAAAGCTTCATCTTGTACAGCGGAGGTAATTGCCTCATTAAGAACATGCTCTTCTTTGATATTCCTTACCTTTTTACGAACAATTTCTTCAACTTCATACTCTTCAGCGAACCCGGCATTTAGAGAATATATCATAATAACCAAGATTACTGCAAAAGGCAATCCTGTTGCCACAGAAGCTGTTTGTAGTGTTGTCAGCCCACCACCGATTAACAGTGTGGCAGCTATAACTCCTTCCATCACCGCCCAAAATACCCGTTGAGGCACCGGAGAGTCCAACTTCCCTCCCGAAGTAAGATGGTCTACAACCAAAGATCCAGAATCAGAGGAAGTTATAAAAAATACCGTTACCAATACAATTCCCACAATCGATAACAAATTAGTTAACGGCAAATTTTCCAACATAGCAAAAAGTGCAATTGACTCATCTATACTTACAGCTCCTGCTATATCAGCTATACCATTAGATTGAATAAAAAGAGCGGTTCCTCCAAATACAGACATCCACAAAAACGAAAGAATAGTTGGAAATAACATAACACCCAATATAAATTCCCTAACAGTCCTTCCTTTAGAAATCCTTGCAATAAACATTCCCACAAAAGGAGACCAGGATATCCACCATGCCCAATAAAACACTGTCCATCCACCTTGCCAATTGGTATCTTTAAAGGTTTCAGTCCACAAACTTAAATGAGCAAAGTTGGCTATGTAATGACCGAGATTTTGAGTAAATCCACTTAAAATATAAACAGTGGGTCCTAAAATAAGTACAAATAACATAAAAACCCCTGCTAAGCCCATATTCAACTCACTAAGCCGCTTTACCCCTCCATCTAATCCCGCCATTACAGAAATTGTGGCAAAGCCAGTAATAACAGCTATAAGAAGCACCTGAATATTCGTACTTATACCGATGCCAAATAAAAAATCTAAACCAGCATTTACCTGGACCACCCCTAATCCTAAGGATGTAGCCAAGCCTGTTAAGGTAGCCAAAACCGACAGTACATCAATCAAATTTCCCCAAAAACCATATATCTTATTTCCCAAAATAGGATAAAAAATAGACCGAATAGTCAAAGGTAACCCACGATTAAAAGCAAAGAACGCCAGTCCCAACCCAACTATAGAATAAATAGCCCAAGGATGAATTCCCCAATGAAAATATGTGGTAGTCATAGCCGCTTGGGCTGCCTCGGGGCTTTCTGCTACAACATCGGTAAACATGGGAGAAGGCTGACCAAAGTGCAAAATAGGTTCCCCTACACTCCAAAACAAAAGCCCGATACCCATACCAGCGCTAAGAAGCATAGCATACCAACCAATAGTGCTAAACTCCGGTTTGGCATCAGCTCCTCCTATCTTTATTTTACCAAACCTTCCAAATGCAAAATACAGCGCAGCTAAAATAAAAATATTAGCCACTAAAATAAAAAACCAACCAGCATTTTTAGTAATCACATCTAAAGATTGATCAAAAAGAGTCGCCGCCTGCTCATGAAACATTAAAGTTAACACTATAAAAACCACTAAAATAGCAGAAGATACAAAAGTTACCTGGGGATGTATATCAAAACCAAAACCCTTCCAATTATCTTCACCAGGCTCTTTTCTGCCAGCGGCGGAAAACAAAGATGCTGTAGGTCTAATTTGCAATCCCTTAAAAGGCTCTCTTTCTTTTAAAGCCTTTTTTCTCGCATCAGCCTCCGCTTTTCTTAGTTTCTTGGCTAACTCCAATTTAGCCTGTTTATTCTCCTCCATAACTTCATTAATCACTCTCCCATCGATTATTAAATCTATAAGTTATTGACCTACATTAATTATAACATATGAAATATCTAGTAAGTAATAGTTTTGTTTGGACAACCCCCTAAGCACATTTTAAAGGAATTTATTTCTTTAAAGTCGAAATATTTAAGTACGGTCAACTTATATCAAAAAAAGATAAAATTCCAAAAAAATTGATATATACCTATTACTATCTGAATATGGTATTATATAACCTTCTAAGGGGTGGGATAAATGACTGACTTAACTAAAAAAGCTTTAGGGCAATCACTAAAGAGTTTATTGAAAAAGAAAACTCTAGACAAAATAACTATAAAAGATATTGTTTCTGACTGTGGAGTAAACAGACAAACCTTCTATTATCACTTTCAAGATATATATGATTTGTTAGATTGGATTTTTATTGTTGAAGCTACAAAGGAAATGGAGCAAAGAAGAAAAAAAAATGAAACGTGGCAGCAAGGCCTGCTAAGAACTTTCGACTATATAGAATGCAATAAATCTTTTGTAATCAATACATATAATTCAATTGGTCGGGAACACTTTGAAAAATACATCAATAAAGTTATAAGGCAACTGTTAGCTGAGGTTGTCGAACAAAGAAGTGAAGGTATTAATGTTACTTATGAGGATAAAAACTTTATTATAGACTTTTATACTTATGCCTTGCTAGGAGTTATATTAAACTGGTTACGGCAAGGAACACAGGAAAACCCTAAAAAAATAGTGGATAAATTGAGTAAGCTAATAAAAGGCGATGTTACAAGAGCGTTGGAAAAATTCGACAAAAACTAGACAAATTCGTCAATATGTATAATTTTTCGACAAAAGAAGCCCAGTGTTAATTTTTTTAACACTGGGCTTCTTTTGTCTATATATAACCATTACATCATTTAATATAATTAAATAAAGAGGGAAAATAGTATAATTTCTTCCTTTTTTTAGCATTAACTCTAAAAAATTATCAATAATTATAAAAATAGTAAAAATCCCAATCTTCATCATAAGTTAAGTGCTGTAAAAGCATATTGGCGTTAAGATAAACCTTTTTTAAAAGGTGGGAAAATAAACGTCGATATGTCGATATATAGGACCTTTTAAGTTATAACAGCCTATTTAGAATAATAGATAATTGCAAATTTTAACTCACTATATAAACATGACTTTAGGTATTACGAAAAGAGCATCTAATTAGGCATAGTAGCTTTACAATCGCCTAATTTAAAATATTGATGGGAGGGGTAAGAATGAGCGTAATTGACCAATGTAAAAGGTACGCTTTAGTTAACCTTTATCGCTACATGGATAAAAATCCCGATAAAAATTTACCAAAGCTTGTAAAATGGGGAGATAGAATTGACAAACAAAATCAATTTGTTACCCAAAGAAAGATAATGAGAGAAATTATAGAAGATGAGGAGAATCATTGGAACCAGTTAATCAAAAGTTTGTGGACAGATGTTGATGATGAATTGCGCAGAAAACTGTTTGAGAACTTTTTCCTTAACGCTACCCTCTTAGGCTTCCCTAAGCAAAGAAAACTAGAAGAAAAACATGATTGCAATATACCATGGGCCATACTACTAGACCCTACATCCGCTTGTAATCTTGATTGTACAGGGTGTTGGGCTTCTGAATACGGCGACAAGCTAAACCTAGATTTCGAAACCTTAGATAGCATTATTGAACAGGCAAAGGAATTAGGCATACATTTCTTCCTCTTTTCAGGGGGAGAACCCTTGGTACGGAAAAAAGATATTATAAAACTATGCGAAAAACATAATGATTGTGCCTTTTTAGCTTTCACCAATGGCACTTTAATAGATGAAGAATTTGCGGAAGAAATGTTAAGAGTAAAAAATTTTATACCTGCATTTAGCATCGAGGGCTTCGAAGAGGAAACAGACTATCGTCGCGGCAAAGGAACATACTCTAAAATATTAGAGGCTATGAAAATACTTAAAAATAAAAAACTACCTTTTGGTGTATCTTGTTGCTACACTAGCAAAAATACAGAATCTATCGGAAGTGAAGAGTTTATCGACCAAATCATAGCTTGGGGAGCAAAGTTTGCATGGTTCTTTACTTATATGCCAGTAGGAGTAGATGCAGCACCAGAGCTGATGGCAACCGACAAACAGCGAAAGTTTATGTATCATCAAATTAGAAAATTTCGCAAAACAAAACCATTGTTTACCATGGATTTCTGGAATGATGGTCAGTATGCTAAAGGCTGTGTAGCTGGAGGTCGTAGATATTTACACATAAATTCCAACGGCGATTGTGAACCCTGTGCTTTTGTACATTATTCAGACTCTAACATTAAAAACAAAACACTTTTAGAAGCTTTAAAGTCTCCTCTTTTTAAAGGGTATAGAAAAAACCAACCCTTTAATAAAAATCACCTACGCCCTTGTCCAATTCTAGATAACCCCGGTAGGCTGACAGATATTGTAGATGAAAGTGGAGCTACATCTACTGATTTTAAAGACCCAGAAGATGTTAGGGATTTAAGTAAAAAGTGTGAAGTTACGGCAGAAAAATGGGCCACAACTGCAGAGCAGTTGTGGAACGATAGTTAAACAGATAGCTAGGGTGATAGGTTTACGCCTATCACCCTAGCTATCTTCATCCACAAAACGAGGACTGGGTTTAACTGGAACAGCCATCCCTCTGCTATAGCCTTTAAGCAACTTTTGTCCCGTATATGCTTTTCCGATTTCTTCTAGTTGTCCTTTGTGCTCTTTGACAAACAAATCTTCTATATTTAACTGCAAATGTTCAATCTCTTTGATTGCTATAACTATCTCCTGAGCCCGCTCTAACCATCGATTATTTTCATCCTGATTCAATTCTTTAGCAATATCGGCAAAATTATTAACCTTTCCCGCTCGACAAGCCTTTTTCCAATCGGTATTTAATTTTTCTATTTCTCCTATAACCTTACCTTTTTCTTCAATGCTTTTATATAATTCTGCGTATTGACCGTTGCTTACATATTCTAGCTGATGATTAGATAGTTCTAACTTTTTTTTAAATAACTTTAACCGCTCATCTTCTAAAGCATCTAGCTCTTCCAAAATACTACTTTTCCTCATTTAATTTGGTAAGCATCTCCTTCCATGTATCCCGCATATCTGTCAAAATTTTTAAAGCTTCTTCAACGGGCTCCTTGGATAAGCTAGCATGGGCTTTGATAAGCCTATTTATTACAAACTGATATAAGCTAGCAAAGTTTTTTGAAATCTCTTCATCCTGCTTTAAAGTAGACGTAAGTTCCACAACAATATCCTGGGTTTTTTCAATTTTTAATCTAAACTCCTCTTTATTATCCTGCTCTAAAAAATTTATACTTTGGTTGAGATTTTTTATTGCTCCATTATAAAGCATTAACACCAGTTCCCCCGGTGAAGCTGTATTAATTTGAGTTTGCTTATACTGCTGATACGGATTATTTTTCATTTGTTATTCCCCCTGCTTTTTTAGTATCCTCTATTAGGCGATTGTCTGTCTTTATAATATTTCTTCTAACTAAGCTATTTAAAGTAGCTTTATTTTACGATTAGCCATCGGTTGTAGTATCACCTACATAAAATTCTGCCAAATCTGTTAACTGCCTGTCCAACCATTTACGTTGGTTACTCATCTGATTGTATATAGCAGATGCCCCTTGGTGCCAATTAGAAGAACCTGTTATTCTATCTTTAACTATACCATAATTGGCGTCTAAATTAACGTCTAAACTCTTAATTTTTTGCCCTATTTTCTCCATTTTGTATGCCGCAGCGCTATGGGGCGACAAAAACTCTTTGTATATAACTGCCTTTAAAGTTTTAAGGACTCCTTTGTCACCTAGCCAAATTTCTTTAATATCAACGGGCATAGAGCTGGAAGGCTGTATTCCCTTCACTGACTTTGTCAAACCACCTCTATTTGATTGATAGGCAGGTTTGATTGTGCTTTCCACTTTCTCTACCATATCAATAGAAAACTGTGGTTCTTTTTGAGCCAGCTCTTCTAAGTATTCTATAGCTAAATTGTATCTTTGACAGAAATCATCCACATCATCCCACATATGTCTAGATTTTTGTTGCCATTTTTTCTCTAGAGAAATACATAGGCTATGTAAACTATGAAGCTTAGAGTTTGCCTTTCTCCATCTATAAAGCTTATCCGAAGCGTTCTGCTGAGCTTTTTCCTTTAACTTTGCCGTGGATGCACTAACTTCGGGAGTTTGTTCTATTTGTTTTTGAGTTTGTACTTTATTAAAGACATTTCTTATCTTCATTAGTTAGCTCTTCCTCTCCATTGTACTAATACATCCTCTTGCTTGAAACCTAAGTTCTTATAAAAGTTTAAAGCAGCAACATTGATTTTATCCACCAGAAGCTCCACTGTGCTAACTTTAGCTTTTAAAAGATTTAAAAAACAGGTATTCATGACAACGGTACCATAACCTTTATGCTGCATCTTTTTACACACCGCAACATCATAAACATAAGCACTATTCCCATTTCTAACCTGCTGAGTAAAAGTAGCCACTGGAGTCTTGGCATTCTCACCGAGATAAGCCAAGTATATCGCTACATCACTATCTTTTAACATTTGATTAAGACCGTATTCATCTAAAGTATAATTAAAGTTTTCCTCTATTATTTTATTATATCTATTCAAGTTATCTTTAGTAACCCTCTCTAAAAAACAACATTTTTTTCTTTTTTTATAAACATTCAAATTTATCTTAAGTTGGTACACCTGTTTTTCTTTTTCAAAACCCAAGCGCTTTGCAAAAGCAAGGCCTGAGGATACACTACGTTTGGTGTGAGCTACCAATTCGTTATAATTGTTTTGTGTACGTTGTATCAACATACGATACAAATTTAATCCAATATTTTGGCGAGCATGTTCAGGCAGCACAAATATATTTAGCTGACCAACTCCCTCAGCCTCGCCAGACATTAAAGTAGCCATTCCCACAACCTTATTATTAGATTTTGCCAAAGCTACGCAATGATTATACTGCTTAACCATCACGTCAAACCACTCTTCAGAAATAGATTGTCTTTCGTTATAACTTACATTGATTTCATCAATAAATTCAAAAACAGCCTGCTTATCCCTTTGCTTTAACGTAGAATAATAAATCCCACTCGCCCCCTTTCTCCATAATGATATTTTTCTACATCATTCGCCATTTTCCTGCCGCTTTATATAATTTACAAATTACAATGGACAATTGATGATTAAAATCTTAGTTGGATAGCAGGCAGTTGGACAGCAGACAGTTGGTCAGTTGGTCAGGGAAATTCAAGAGCTAAATTACATTTAAGACCCACTGTCATCCTGAGCTTTAACGAAGGATCTTATGCTCTAATAATGAACTTGACCTCCATGTGATGCTTTCTACTATCTAGCTATCCTCTATCTTCTATCTTCTATCTAACTATCCTCTACCTACCACCCTACTTATTTATATTTTTCTACAAACCCCGATAACTCTTTAATTGTATCATTGATTTGCTCGGTATTTGCTAAAACTTCTTGGGCGGTAGCTGCTTGTTCCTCACTAATAGCACCTACTGCATCAATACTTTCGTTAATCGCCGAAACACTGGTATTCATATCACCTAAAATCCCTTCTATCTTTGTAACAGCCTCTTGCGATTTTTCTGCTAGCTTTCTAACTTCTTCAGCTACTACTGCAAACCCACGACCGTGTTCTCCTGACCTAGCAGCTTCAATAGATGCGTTTAAACCTAGTAAGTTTGTTTGAGCTGATATGGATTTTATTAAGTCTAGAATATTTAAAGAATCTTTTTGCTTGCTAGTTAAGTCATCTACTTTTTTTATCAACACTTGCCCTGAATCTGCTAAATTTTCTGATGCAGCAGCCAGTTCATTCATACTATCTGTAACCTGTTGAGTAACCTCTGACACATCTTCTACATTTTCCACAAGCTTCTTATTGTTTTCAAAATCTATCCCCGAGCTTAAAGTGCCTATAATTTCATTATTCTCTCCATAAATTGGCGTAAATATGGTTTTAATAGCTCTTCCATACACCTCGGGGGGAACATTGTCAATGGTATCCTTTTGCTCTTTTATACACTGCTGTATATTTTTTATTCCCTCAATTGGCTTGCCTTCTGGCAAGTCTAGTTCAAATTCATCTGCTCTGTAGTACCCAACATACTTCTCTAAATCAGTTAACCCAACTGCCATATCTTCATGAGCTATCCTATTGATATATGGCAAAACAACCTTAAAAGCAGCCAATATTTCTTCATTTGTTTTATAACTCTCATTTTTCATCAGACTCCACTCCTTAATTTTATTTTTACTGGTACATAATCCCTATTTTTTATGGTATGTTTATAAACTATACTACATATATCATATCATAATATATCGGAAAAAAATCAAAGTTCTTAAATATATAGTATCCCTAACCAGTTGTACCCTGTCCTATGAAAACTTATGAAAACAGCCTACAATCAATCAGTAAGAAAAATTACAATTAAGTGAGTCACTTTTAAAGAGTTTAGATTTGATAACACAAAATCAATTAACGAAAAATAACACTCTTCTTTTACAAATAAGCTGACCTAATAAACCCATACTAATCAAATTTCGCATAATGTCCTTCATAAAAGTGGCAGGAGATTTTATCATATCTCCTGCCACTTTTATGAAAAATAAATTAATCAAAACAAAATTGCCCAATACCAATAATGTTGCCACAGAGCGACCATCTCCGCAGGCAATGAATTACCTGCTACGGCATTTGGTAGCAGCGTTGCTCTCCCACGTAGAGGGGAATTCATTCCCCGGATTGTGGTAGCGAGTCTATAACCTGTCACTTTTGAGCAGCCATAGCCGCAGGCAATGAAGTACCTGCTACGGCATTTGCTAGCAGCGTTGCTCTCCCACGTAGAGGGGAATTCATTCCCCGGATTGTGGTAGCGAGTCTATAACCTGTCACTTTTGAGCAGCCATAGCCGCAGGCAATGAAGTACCTGCTACGGCATTTGCTAGCAGCGTTGCTCTCCCACGTAGAGGGGAATTCATTCCCCGGATTGTGGTAGCGAGTCTATAACCTGTCACTTTTGAGCAGCCATAGCCGCAGGCAATGAAGTACCTGCTACGGCATTTGCTAGCAGCGTTGCTCTCCCACGTAGAGGGGAATTCATTCCCCGGATTGTGGTAGCGAGTCTATAACCTGTCACTTTTGAGCAGCCATAGCCGCAGGCAATGAAGTACCTGCTACGGCATTTGCTAGCAGCGTTGCTCTCCCACGTAGAGGGGAATTCATTCCCCGGATTGTGGTAGCGAGTCTATAACCTGTCACTTTTGAGCAGCCATAGCCGCAGGCAATGAAGTACCTGCTACGGCATTTGCTAGCAGCGTTGCTCTCCCACGTAGAGGGGAATTCATTCCCCGGATTGTGGTAGCGAGTCTATAACCTGTCACTTTTGAGCAGCCATAGCCGCAGGCAATGAAGTACTTAGAATTTAGTACGTAAATATGCTATATTTAGACATTTTTCGATATAATTAAAGGTTTTTTGCAAAATATAGCGAAGTAAAACAGGTAAATTAGTACCTTTTTTATTTATTATATTTTTTATTACGTGGGCTGATAATCTAACAAAAAGATAAAACAAGAAAGGATGATACCATGAAAGGTTTGCAAGGAAAAATGACCGCAACTTTTTTAACAGTATGCCTCATATTAATTTCTGCAATGGGTATAATTTTATATTTTTCTGCGAGCAACTTAACAGGAAACTTGTCAGAAGACCTTAATACAGAAATTATAGACATTTACTCTCAAAATCTTGAAGGACTATTGCAACGAAAAGTTTCAGAAGCTTATATTATTTCTCAAAACGATGCAGTAAAAAAAATGGAACCAGAGCTTGCTGCACCGTTACTTGGCAATATTGTAGAAAACACCGATTTCAGCACTTTATCTTTAGTGTACCCTGATGGGACAGCATATGATGCTGATCTTCAAACCTACGACTTCAGTAGCAGCGAATATATGGATGCCATTTTTCAACAAGGAGAGGATTTCTACATAACCAACCCCTTTCCGTCTTCTATTGATGGTGAAATGTTAGTAGTCATTGCTCATGGTATTAATAATGATCAAGGTGAAAGGGTGGGAGCTATCTCCGGCTCTATCTATTTAAGTGAACTTACCTCTATGTTAGAAAATATTAACATTAGTGATGCAGGGTTTGGATGGATTTTAGGTAGCGACGGTACTATATTAGCTCACCCCAATAGTTCCCTAGTTGGTGAACAAATAGGCACTGAAAATTATTACTCCGGTGTTTCTATTGAGGATATAAGCCAAACTAAACCAGGAATATTAGAGACGGATTTAGACGGAGAACAAACTGTTTTGCTAAACTCTCCTATCCAAAAAACCCAAGACTGGAACCTTATGGTGGAAGTTCATTGGGATGAATTATTATCAGGCATGAACACTTTCCGCACTTTATTTTTTATAATATTTTTTATAGCAATACTCATTAGCGGAGGCGCGGCTTTTGGGGTAGCTAATCGTACGGCTAAACCAATTTTATCAGTTGCGGAAAAACTCAAACGTATCTCTCAATACGATCTCACAATAAACGAAGACAAAGACCTAATTAAATATGCGAAACGCAACGATGAAATCGGTGATATGATACGCTCAAGTACTCAGATGCAAAACAATATCATAACTTTAATTCAAAAAATTTCTAAAGCCGGTGAGGACGTATCAACTTCAGCCCAAGAATTAACAACTACCAGCAAAAACTCTTCTATAGCAGCAGACGAAGTAGCAAGAGCCGTTGAAGAAATCGCTAACAGTACTTCAGAACAGGCATCAGAAACAACTGAAGGCGCTAGCGCTGTAAATAAACTAGGAGATTATATAAATATGAATCAACAACGTTTAGAAAATCTCAATAGCGGTATAGATGAGGTAAATAAGTATCAATTAAGCGGACAAAAGTCTATGGAAGGTTTGTTAATCACCACTAAAGAAAACCGAGAAGTAACAAACAACTTTAAAGGAGTAGTTGAGGAAACCCAAAAAAGCGCTGAAAAAATCGAAACCGCTAGCGGACTAATTCAAAATATCGCTGAGCAAACAAATCTTCTGGCTTTAAATGCTGCAATAGAAGCAGCAAGAGCTGGAGAAGCTGGCAAAGGATTTTCGGTAGTAGCTGACGAAATTAGAAAGCTAGCAGAGCAGTCTAACCAATTTACCGATGATATCATAAAAATAATAGAAGACCTCACAATAAAAGTAAATTTAGCAGTAAAAGATATGGAATTAGTAGATAATATAACATCAAAACAAGAGCAGCAGGCACAACAGACGAAAGAGGGATTCGACAACATTCAAAGCTCGCTGAAAAAAATGAAGGCAGCGCTAGAGGATTTAAATTTATCCGGTGATAACATGGAAACAAAAAAAGATGAAATCATTACTTTAGTAGAACACATTTCTGCCATTGCTCAGCAAAATGCCGCAAGCACAGAGCAAATTTCGGCTTCTGTAGAAGAACAAACTGCAGCCATGGAGGAAATCTCTAATTCCAGCGATAATCTGTCCGACCTAGCCAAAGAAATGACTCACTCTATTAAAGAGTTTAAGTTTGATAACACAAAATCAAGTAAAGAAAAATAACACTGGTATATTAGTTAACTGGCTTATGACCCCATACAAATTAAGTACACTTTATTTCTTTAATTAAAAGAGGCAGGTGATATTATCATATCGCCTGCCTCTTTTGATAAAAAATCTTAAACTCTATGTTTTTTAGTAGTTAAAACAAAATTATCCAAATCAAAACTGTGCCAAGCAACCATAGCCGCAGGCAATGAATTACCTGCTACGGCGTTTGGTGAGACGTTGCTACCTCACGTAGAGGGGAATTCATTCCCCGGATTGTAGTAGCGAGTCTACAACCTGTCACTTTTGAGCAGCCGTAGCCGCAGGCAATGAATTACCTGCTACGGAGTTTGGTGGGAGTGTTGCTCTCCCACGTAGAGGGGAATTCATTCCCCGGATTGTAGTAGCGAGTCTACAACCTGTCACTTTTGAGCAGCCGTAGCCGCAGGCAATGAATTACCTGCTACGGAGTTTGGTGGGAGTGTTGCTCTCCCACGTAGAGGGGAATTCATTCCCCGGATTGTAGTAGCGAGTCTACAACCTGTCACTTTTGAGCAGCCGTAGCCGCAGGCAATGAATTACCTGCTACGGAGTTTGGTGGGAGTGTTGCTCTCCCACGTAGAGGGGAATTCATTCCCCGGATTGTAGTAGCGAGTCTACAACCTGTCACTTTTGAGCAGCCGTAGCCGCAGGCAATGAATTACCTGCTACGGAGTTTGGTGGGAGTGTTGCTCTCCCACGTAGAGGGGAATTCATTCCCCGGATTGTAGTAGCGAGTCTACAACCTGTCACTTTTGAGCAGCCGTAGCCGCAGGCAATGAATTACCTGCTACGGAGTTTGGTGGGAGTGTTGCTCTCCCACGTAGAGGGGAATTCATTCCCCGGATTGTAGTAGCGAGTCTACAACCTGTCACTTTTGAGCAGCCGTAGCCGCAGGCAATGAATTACCTGCTGCGGTATTTGGTGAGACGTTGCTCACCCGCAAACGGTAACAATTCTCTTGTTACCGTTTCGTAGCGTTTAATATAGACATTAAGATTTCTTAGTTATATTCGTTACCAATGAAACTAATTTATCAATTTCAGGTTTTGTAATCTGCGCATCTGCGCCAACACTTTTTCCTTTATGGACTAATCCATCACTTACTATGGAAGAAAACAATATCACAGGTATATCTCTCAAGTTTGGGTTTTCTTTAATATTTTTAGTTAGCGTAAGACCATCCATTACAGGCATCTCTATATCTGTAATTACACAATAAATCTCACCTATATTTACTGATTCCAGATAAGTCAAAGCATCTTTGCCGTTGCTGAACTTTTCTACTTTCGCGCCTGCCTTTACAAATGAATCATTTACCACTTCTAACAGAAAAGATGAGTCCTCGGCTACAACCAATTTTCTACCTTCTAACCCACTAGTAATTGATGTTTTTTGAACTGACAAGTTTTGGTCCATATCTGCTAATATTTTTTCAAAGTCAAGTATTAATACAACTTCTTCGTCTTCTAATTTTACTACACCGGTTGCTGGCGTTTCGTTATCCATTGTTAAAATTTCTGAAGGAGTTTCAACTTGGTCCCATGAAAGTCTTTTTATCCCCACTACTTCACTAATTTCGATGACAAAATCACTGTTATTTATATACATCAAAATCAATAGTCTTTCTTGTTCATTTTTGCCACATTCTTTATTTAAAGTATTTGCCATATCTAAAACTGGCAACACCCTACCTCGATGATTAATAACCCCCTTTATGTTAGGATGGGTATTGGGCAGCCCAGTAATTTTCTGGTGAGTTATTATAGACTCTACTTTTGCCACATTTACCCCTAAGGACAAATCTCCAACTTTAAAAATGACTATTTCCAACTCATTGGTTCCACTTTCCAGTAATATTTCGTTTTTCAATGTTAACTCCTCCTCGTTTATGACTGGTAGACGATTAGAAAACTTCACAAAGTCTGATATAATAGTTCTTATTTTAATAATTTCATAAGAATCCCCCGAAGTTATTTGCAATTACCTAACTCTCTTGAATACCAAATTTTATGGTTTCAGCATGTAAAAAATATTAATTTATTATTGCAAGTTTATAAAGAAACCATAAAGACTTCCAGATGTTCATCTCTACATATCAATCCTTTTCACCATATTGAGAACAATTTATATCATGTCATACTCTTCTTACAAAAACTCCAGGCTAGTTTAGCTCCCTGTAATCCCCTCAATACTCGGCAAGACCTAGGATTATCTTTTAAGCCTATACTCAACAACATTAATAAATGACCTATAGTTAAGCTCGTCATCTGCATAATATTTTTCCAAAGTAAGGCCTTTACTTATTTATTAGATGTTAATACGTGTCACTCCATGCTAGGAAGTTCTTTACACCTTTAAATCAATATTAGCTCCCAAATTAGAATTAACAGACTGCTCCATCATCTTGGTGTTAGCCTCTAGTATTTTGGTCATGTCATTAGCCTGCCCTTCGGCAGAATCCATTGCCATCTTCATAACCGAAGTACTCACTTCATTTTGAAGCTTCATTTGATTTAAACCTATAGATAATGCCACTATATCCATGGTATCATCCCCTTTCACAACATTTTTGTCATCATGTTAATACAACTAATTTTACAATGACATTTTAATAACTGGTTTGGCAGGACTTAAAAGTTTTTAATTATGGTTTAGCTATCCCTTGTCAAGCATCCTTTTAGTCCGAATCATTCTATCAACTTCTGCATCTGAAATTCTCTTCTGTACAACTTCTCCGGTAGAGTTATCGATTACATGGGCTATATTCCTTTTTAGCTCTTTGTTATAAGTATAACTAACTCTATGGTTTTCTTTTAGCCCATGATTGCTTATATCTTCAACTTGATCTATTTGTGTTGGCGCTACTTTGGGTATTTTACCGCTAGTTAAGTTTTGTAATTTGTTTTTGTATGTAGCTAAGTTGATATAGTTATTATTTATCTTCACAACATCACCTCATTTACTTACAGTTATCACAAAGCTCTCCACAATCTACAAAATCCCCACACAGCCTACACTGGGGCAAAATTGTTCGATCATCTAGTAAGGATATCCAGCCGTCCTTTACATACCGTAGGATAATCGACTGTTCAACCCCAGTGGCCTCAGCCACCTCCATCACCGTTGCCCCTTTATTATCATACACATAATCCCTAACAATCCTATACGAACTCACCTCTTTACCTTTACATTCCTTACACATAAAATAACCACTGGAATATATCACCTTGCCACATTTCTTACAATTTCCAAGTTTCACTTTTGTCTCACCTAATTTCTTTTAAAAGCTAATTTACAATGGACAATGACTACCTTAGTTGGATAGGTTGCAGTCAAGGGCGAATTTACAATTTACAATGGACAATTGACAATGAAGACCTTAGTTGAATAGATATTAGTCAAGGGCGAGTTTACAGTGGACAAAGCTTCTCACTGTCCTCCTGAGCGTTAGCGAAGGATCTTAAGCTCTAATAATGAACTTGACCTCCATATTATGTTTTCTATTCTACTATCTTCGGTACAGGTTCAAGACATGATTAACACTTTTGGTTCAGGACATGGTTAACACTTCTTGTTATTTTCTTCATTTTGAATAGTGTAAAACTTATAGGTTTGCAAGTCAATTTCACCTAATAAAAATCTGTTAAACCAAACATTTAGTCTGTTATGTTCATCTTTTTGACTCAAGCCAACGTGATAGCCATATAACGCATAACTTAATGTTATTTCTATGGATTTGATTTTCACTGCACCGTTTGAATTTACCTTCCTTCGCTCAAAACTGACCGGATAAATAATCTCATCCACATTGCCATTATATTTAATTTCAGATGGCGTGTACCTATCACTTGGCGTTTGATAGTCTAGTGCCTCATGAGGCCTTACATGATTAAACTCTCTTCTCCATTCTTCAACTATCTTTTGGTTGTGGGAATAAGTACTGTTATTAATTTTTTGGACCTCAGCTTTTAGATCTCTGTGCATTCTTTCGTGACCGCCATTTTGCTGAGGCTTGGCAACTTCTGTCCTATCTGGAATAATTCCCAGTGACATCCACCAAGCTGATAACCTAGTTAGTCCTAATAAACTCCCTCTATGCGCAAAAGGTGTGCCGTTATCACTTCTAATGGTTTTTGGAAGGCCATACTTTTTAAATACCTCTTCAAACACTTCTTTTACAGGTTCTGTGGCTTGTCTTTGCAATAATCGTGTCGCAAGAAGGTATCTACTATCGTCGTCTCTGATAGTTAAGGGGTCACATTTTTTGTTATCAGTGGAGTACCACCAACCTTTAAAGTCGACCGACCAAACATCGTTAGGTTTTTCAGGCTGGATAAGCTGCCTAAGCGCATCTTGGTTAGTATCAGCTCTTTTAACTCTTCTTTTTTTAACTAACCCAGCTTTTTCAAAAATTCTTTTTATGCTACTTTCAGAAGGTACGCTTTCAAAAGGATAATTTTTTTCGAAAATCTTTTGTATCTTACGGGCTCCCCAGGAGGGGTGAGCATGTTTAATATTTAGTATTTTTATAATGCAGTCTTCTGATAACTTTTGGGGGCTCTCCTTGGGCCTTTTACTTAGGTCCCTTAATCCTTGAAGCCCATATTGTTCATACCTGTGTTTCCACTTGTAACCTGTATTTCTACTTATGCCATATTCAGCACATAGGTCTGTAAAAGATATTTTTTCGGTTAGTGCACGGTTAACAAACTCTTCTCTTTGATCCACTTTACTTTTCTCCTCCCATGGCATTAGGTGAAACCTCCTTATGAATTTTCACCTAACATTTTATATGATTTGTTAACCATGTGTTGGACCATTTTTGTTAACCATGTCCTGACCGAACATTCTGTCTAACTACCAGCCACCAACCACCAGCTACCTGCCACCAGCCACCAGCTACACATCCACATAGGCCCGCAAGCAGTTGATTAATTGGCAACGTATTTTCTTAAGTGACTTTCTATTTCCTCTTTCCATTCATTAAACATTGGCGCTAAATTATTTTGTATTAAATCTATAGCTTTTTGACCGTTATTTGACTCATAATCACCGATCACTACTTCCAAGCTATCCTTGAGCTTGGTATTCTTAGAAACTATCTCATTTTCAGGCAGTTTGGGCAGTAAATTTCCCACAGCCTCTTCTATGCTGGCAAAAGCATTAACTATATCCATAAGCATCCCCATGGCTTCCTCAGGCTTAAAATTCTTTATCACATAGTTTATTCCTTCTTCCATAGTTTCCAGTAATTCTAAAGTATTTTCAACCACTTTTAAATCTTCATTAGTCATGATACGCCTCCTTTTATAAAATTTCCTCTTTAGTCAGCAGCTAAATTTTCTCCCCACATTCAATTGTTAGTTTCAACCAGTTTTTGGTAGTAGATGATTCACAACAACTAACCTGCAACATTACGTTTCTAACAATATATAACGGCTGCATAATAATATTTAATATAATTATATCAGATTATATTATTCTTTAATAATCCATGAATAAAAAATACTTATTTTAAGAAAATTCTTTATTAAAGTGAGATAATCCTTAATAAAACAAAGTCCTTCGTTACACCCCTCTATTACACTTTTCACTCATTGCTCTGCCCCGTTACACCGCCTCCTTTGTGTGCTGAACTCCTTATGTCGTTCTGAATCAGCGAAGAATCTTAAGTTTGAAATAAATGCATCTGTTTGTCGGTTAGGAGATTAAGGAGAAAACTGATTAACCACAGTAAACGGTTATTACGAAATTGGCTACCATATTTGCTGCTTTAGGAAAATCCTATTTTGACGATGGCTCAACAGTTGTCCAACAACTGCTAAACGATTGTTCAGCGTCGACTCAAAACCTAAGCTGGCGAATATGTGGAGAAACAGTCCTGTCCCCAGTGATATATTGCTTATCTGTACTTATCTAATTCTAAGTTCATAGATTTATCTTTTAAAGTTAAATTTCCTGTGTAGCATGCCAATCCCTTGTGTCACCTGGGTTTTGAATGGATTCTTCTAATGGTGTTTCAGACCCAGCACAAGTCCACTATTTCAACATCGTTAGATCCTAGTCCCAGCATATAGCTTATTTCGACTTTTTCGTGGCCAATTTGGCTTTAAAATTTTTGCCTAGAGGTATTACTCACTAATTTTTCTTTTGCTAACCCGTTTCTAGCTTAAAATGTAACAAGGTTCCTGTCCCCCTGTTATTTGCAATTTAGGTATTAAATTTTTTACTTAAAGATATTACTCTCTAACTTTTTCTTTTACTAATCCGTCTTTAACTTAAAATGTAACAAGGTTCCTGTCCCCTGTTGTTAAGATATTACTCTCTAACTTTTTCTTTTTGCTACCCGTCTTTAGCTTAAAATGTAACAAAGTTCCTGTCCCCCTGTTACTTCATATTACTTCTGTCTTACATAATTAAGTCCCTCTTCCATAGTTTCCAGTAAATCTAAAGTAAAGTATTTTCTATTACTTTCATATCTTCATTTGTCATGATGATCCTCCTTTTAAAAAAACGCATGTTCTGAAATAAATATAGTGTTAAATAAACTGATATAATTATGCTCTAATATAATTATATCAGTTAAATAATTCTTTAAACAGAAACTAACAAAAAATTCAAAAAGCACATATTTCTAACTAAACTTAGCCAACAACTTAACAAAATGTAACAAGGTTCCTGTCCCCTTGTTACGTTTTTCTAAATTCTAAGTTCATAAATTCTTCACTACGTTCAAAATGACAACCTGCTTTGTGCCTTCGAAAGGCGGAGCTTTTTTTCTGTATATGTATCTGTATCTTTTACTGTAAAAGCTTCCTGTGTAGCATGCCAATTTCTTGTGTCACCTGGGTTTTGAATGGGTTCTTCTAATGGTGTTTCAGACCCAGCATCAGTCCACTATTTCAACATCTTTAGATCCTAGTCCCAGCATATAGCTTATTTCGACGTTTTCGTGGCCAATTAGGTTTTATAATTTTGACTTAGAGGTATTACTCATTAATTTTTCTTTTGCTAACCCGTTTTTAGCTTAAAATGTAACAAAGTTCCTGCCCCTCTGTTACTCCCCTAATATCTTCGTTTGTCATAGTATGCCTCCTTCAATATAATCTATTTCCCCCGATTATCTCTTACGTGTTTAAGAACTTCTCCTGTAAGGTCACCGAATAAAGGTGTTTGACAGTTTATTTGGTATAAGAAAGTTGGTCCCCAAAAGTTTAACTCTAAAAATATAGGTTCACAATCGGTCCCAACCACAACATCCCATGAAACCAAATCACAATGAAGTACTTCTTTATGCAAATCTCTGACAAGCTTTTTACACTTATCATAATTAGGGACCTTAGCGTAGTCTTTGAAACAGTAATTAGTTGTGGGATGATGAGTATAGATATTCGCTTTTTTATCTATAGCATAATCCATAAATTCCCCTGTTTCTGTAATCCCACAACAAACTCCCCCTGCACCAGAGTTATCTTGAACTTGGCCAGCAACACCAAATCTAGCATATGCCAAGAGGTTGTGTACCTCCCCCTTCCACCTTAATGTAACCATCCTAAGGGTATTAACTGATGAAGAATGAGGCTCAGCCAGCACAGAGTGCTGTTGAATTGACTCTTGCACTAAAAAATTTACTCCCCAAATCTTTTCAATGTCTGAGATGTCAATTATTTTCCCTTTGTGATACACATTAGATCCTTTTATGTTAAGCTTTGCAATGCCTTTGCCATCATCAGTTGTGCTAGGCTTTATTATAAGGTCTTTAGATTGACTTTTTAGTAATCTAAAAGCTTCTTCGCTCCCCAAATAATTGTTATCGGCATCAAAATACTTCCCTCTTACCCTTTTTAGTACATTTACAGCTCGATTAGGAGCAGGTATTAGCTTATCATATATATTTTTGTCGCTATATCCCACTTTGCCCATCATGGTGTCATTAAAAAAAGGAATAAATTCTCCCCACATTATGTTATGAGGAATCACCCGTGGATCCTTTTGTCCCGTTAAATTAGCATGGGCTATGTGTTGGCCGGGATCTATTGTTTTTCCATAATGCTTTTGCCAATACTGCTGTACTTCTTGTACGTAGTCTTCATCAATGTCTTTTAACAAACCAGCATTATAAAACTTAACATTATGCCTGTTTTTAATATCAATATCATATTTGCTAAACTGCTCCTGTTCCCTTGCTGTGATATCTTTACACAATATATCAGATTCTATAGCTTTCTTTCTGCCCATATCTTTAAAGAAAGAGTAGAAAAATCTTGTAGCAGTCTCTTTATTGTATATTTTCTTTTGTAATTGTGGCCATTTGTTAATCTCTTTTATATCTACAACCTTAGATTGGTCTTTTGTCATAGGTAGCTGACACCTTATAGACTTGTACCCTAATACAGCTAATGTTGCCACAAAGTGGTGACCGCTAGTAACTACAAACCTGTATTCATTTTTATTTTTTAGCATATACCCACTTATACCATCAGCAGCAAAAACATCAGGGTGATAACCTGTATCATTTATTAGCTTATAATAGTCTATCAACTTTTTCATTTCAATTTTTCCGTTTTGATTAGAGTTAGGGCCAAAAAAGTAGTTTTGCTGGTCCACAGTCTTTTTCTGCTTTTTGTTTTCTAGATAACATTTGTTTGAATGTACAGACCAAGGGAGAGGTGACCATCCCTGACTTGCAGGAGCTTTAATACCGTTCTCTCCTCCTATTGCGTCCTGCAAGTTTTCTGGCCTAAATAGTTGATAAAACCTTCCCAGCACCGACTCCTGGTATTTTAAATTAGGGCATTCTTTATACTCCTTTAAAAGCTCTACAAAGGGGTGCCAGTCATCATCCCCAAACCCAAAAGCAAAAATGTCGCTGCACTTGTTTATTTCTACATCCACCAATTTTGTTTTGCTTCTTACATTTTTTATGCCATAAGGTATGTTTTTTTCATCAGGACTATGTGTTTGATTGCCTTCAACAGCAATTTTAATGGTATGTTTTAATTTTTTTAAGGCATTCTCCACACTAATTAGTTGCTCTGTTGATTTGGCGATATCTTTACTGTCATTATATGTATCAAATGATTTTATAAGCTTTCCTTTTTGTTCATATAAATATGCCAAATTATATCTCATATCAAAATCTTTAGGATTATTTTGTATCCCAGAAATTAGAACCTCAATTGCTGTGTCTACATCACCTTTACCAACATAAATCATAGCTTTTAAACTAAAAACATCAGGATCTTCAGGTCTCTTCTTTTCATACTGCTCCAAAATTTGCAAGGCTTGCGGATAATGTCCCCTATCTATAAAACTACGAATTCCATCTTTTACTTTATTTATACTATCCATTTAATAACTTCCTTTCTATAAGCTCTAGCAGGTTCTTGTACTTTTTTTCTACAGTGATAACTGTAATCCCTCTTTTAATGATAAAATGTTTAATAGCTACTACTACTTAATATAATTATATCAGATTATGTATCCTTTAGGTCAATAAAGGAAATATCTCATAATAGCAAGATTTACTCAATGTGATGCTAGAATAAAAATAGGAGAACTTAAACATAGTAATTTCTGTGTATCTGATATAATATAGAAATCAGATAAGGAGAGATTTATTATGAGTAAAAAAACAAAAGATATAGTGAAGAGTTTAAACAGGATGCCGTCAATTATTATTACTCCTCTGGAAAATCAATAAAAGCATCTGCATCAGATCTTAATATTAGTTCCTCGGGTCTTGCAGGATGGATTAACAGTGCTAAAGCAAATGAAGGGGTTGTCAACCACCGTGGCTCGGGAAATTATTCATCCGATGCTGAAAAAGAAATTGCTAAATTAAAAAAAGAATTAAGAGACAAAGAGGATGCACTTAATATCTTAAAAAAGGCCATAGGCATACTGAACGAAGATTAACTGAAGCAATCTACACAGAGGTAAAAGCAGCCTCGGAAAAGCACCGAATTTCAGTTAACAGTGTGCTTAAAAAACTAGGCGTTTCATCATCAGGTTATTATAGCTGGAAAAAGAGAACCACCTCAAATCAAGAGTTAAGAAAAAGATCTCTTTGCACAGAAATTACCGAGATATATAATGAATCACATCAAATATATGGAGCACCTAAGATCACTTCTATATTAAGATCCAGAGGGCATGCAGTATCAGAAAAGACTGTGGGCAACTATATGAAAGAGCTTGGTATTAAAGCAATTTGGGTAAGTCCTTATACGCGAACTACATAGACCCAGATTTTGATTCTAAGCTTAAAAATGTATTAGATAGAAACTTCAACCCCAAAGCCCCTAATACAGTATGGGTAACAGATATTACTTATATCCCCACAATTACAGGATTTGTATATTTAACATCAGTAATGGACCTATATTAAAGAGCTATAGTAGGTTGGCATCTGTCAGATAGTTTATCTACTGCTGGGGTTGTTAAAGCCATTGAAAATTCTAAGAGAAATAATGTTTTAGATACTCCTGTTATTATTCATAGTGACAGAGGGATTCAGTATGTTTCAAAAGCATATTTAAAAGCAACTCCAGCTGAAAAGTTTATTCACAGCTATTCAAGGAAAGGTAACCCCTGGGATAATGCTGTAATAGAATCATTCCATTCTTTAATAAAAAGGGAATGGCTTAATAGGTATGTCATTAAAAACCTTATGCATGCTCATGAGTTAGTCTTTGAATATATAGATGCTTTTTATAATACTAAAAGAATTCACGGTCACTGTAAAATGGAGTCGCCCCATGAGTTTGAAAAAAAACATGCTATATAAATTAGATTACAGGTTTACTAAATTTAACTTGTCCTTTTTCTTGACATAGAACCAATGATTGAATGTCCTTCAATGAATGTAACAAAGTTCCTGTCTCCCTGTTATCTATATAAATTTATCAAAAAGCCAGAGAGAATAATTCCCCCTGGCTTAATTTTATGCTTTGAAGGTCGATCAACTCCTTAGGATATGTGTTGACCTGTTATCAAAATGTTATAAGAAAACTCCTAATCCTAATGCCATAGGATTAATCTACTAACCTAATTTTAGAAAAGTACTAAAACTGGTTCGCTTGATTTATCCAAGTAATTGAAGTACGTTTTGTGGAGCCATGTTTGCTTGAGCTAGCATAGCTGTAGAAGCTTGCTCAAGAATTCCTTGCTTAGTTTGCTCCATCATTTCAGCAGCCATGTCTACATCACGGATTCTTGACTCAGCAGCTTGTAGGTTTTCAGATGCATTATCTAGGTTAGAAATAGTATGCTCTAATCTGTTTTGAGCTGCACCTAGTTCAGAACGTTGTGCAGACACCTTTTCAATTGCACCTTGGATATTTTCGATTGCGCTTTCGAAGTTTGTGTGGGATAGAGCGTCTGCATCATCTCCTAAAACAGCTAATTCGTGGATTTCAAGACCTTCAGTGCCCATATCCTTGATTTCTAATGTCATTTTTTGATTTGCATTTGCACCTATTTGGAAGTTGATAGAGTCTCCATCGTCATCAGAATCAAGACTACCGTCTAAAAGTTCCTTTTCGTTAAACTCGGTGTTATCAGCTATGCGGTCTAACTCTTCTATAAGTTCATTCATTTCGTTTGCAATAGCTTCACGGTCGTTATCATGGTTAGTATCGTTTGACCCTTGAACAGCTAGTTCTCTCATTCTTTGTAGAATGTTGTGGGACTCGTCTAAAGCACCTTCAGCTGTTTGAATTAGAGAAATACCGTCTTGTGCATTTCTTGAAGCTTGGTTCAGACCACGGATTTGACCACGCATTTTCTCACTGATTGATAGACCAGCTGCATCGTCTCCTGCACGGTTGATTCTCATACCTGAAGAAAGTTTCTCCATTGATCTTGCACCAGCTTGTGTTGCATTACCCAGCTGACGGTGGGTGTTTTGCGCCATCATGTTATTGTTAATTCTCATTTTAAAATTCCTCCTTGAATTTGTTTTCGGGCGTCCTTGCCCACTTGTAGTTTGTGTTGCTTAAATCCCAAGCCGGCCGCAACCTGGAATTTAGCTTTTTTATGTTTCTATTATATTTATCGGGGGATTGCCTCAAAGCTTAAACTCCATTTTTAAGCTTTAATGCTAATTAAATCAGTATATATCTCATTTTTTATGTTTTTCTAGCTTTTTCTTTGTTTTTTGTTTTTTTATTGTTTTAGGATGGCGGATGGCTGGTTGCTGGTGATGGAAAGTAAAATTACAAATTATCCCTTGAATTCCCTGTCCCCCTGCCCAACTGTCTGCTGTTCCAATCAACTTTTCTTATCTAAAAAAAATGCTGGTTGTTGGGATTTTGCGTAGGCTTTGTGGACTTTTTTTCCTTGTTTTACTGTTTTTAGTTTGTGTTGTGAGCCTTTTGATCTTGATTCATAGTCTGAAGTTATTGTTTGATTTAGTTCCATTATTTCTTTTAAAAGTTGTTTGATTTTTTCCGTTAGTTCTTTTAGTTGAGAAAGCTGCTCTTTCGGCACTTTGTCCTCAAGGTTGATAAAATTAAATTCTTCTATTTTATGCTTTTCGGTTATATCTAATTTTGCCTGCTGCAGCTTTTCTGTTATGTCATCTATCTTTGTCATCTGTTTCTTTCTTTTTTCAATTATGTCTTCTACTTTGACTAGTTCGTCTTCTTTGAGTTGTTTTTGATCTATAAAGCTGCTTTTTAGTTGTAGGTATTCATTAAGAAGTTCGTTGTAAATTTCAATAACTTTTTCCATTTTTATTTTCCTCCTTGATGATAATGTCTTTATGGTTAATAATTTTTTTGTTCTCGCTAGTTTATTATTGAGTAGAGGTTGTTAACTTACGTTTTTAAGTTGTTGTATTTATAATACCATAATTATTATGTTTTAGAAAAGATAATAGTAGAGAGGAATTCATTCCCTGGATTGTGGTGGTGAACCTCAGGCCTATTCCATTTTAGCGGGCATGTCCGCAGGCAATGAATTACCTGCTACGGCGGTTAATTAGGTGATGTTTCTCCTGCTACGGTGGTTGATAGGAATGTTGTGTTTTCTGCCATGGTGTGTGGTGGATATGTTTTCCCCCTGCGTAGAGGGGAATTCATTCCCCGGGTTGTGGTGGTGAACCTCAGGCCTATCCCATTTCTGTGGTCATATTCGCAGGCAATGAATTACCTGCTACGGCGGTTAATTAAGGTGATGTTTCTCCTGCTACGGTGGTTGATAGGAATGTTGTGTTTTCTGCCATGGTGTGTGGTGGATATGTTTTTCCCCTGCGTAGAGGGGAATTCATTCCCCGGGTTGTGGTGGTGAACCTCAGGCCTATTCCATTTTAGCGGCCATGTCCGCAGGCAATGAATTACCTGCTACGGCGGTTAATTAGGTGATGTTTCTCCTGCTACGGTGGTTGATAGGAATGTTGTGTTTTCTGCCATGGTGTGTGGTGGATATGTTTTCCCCCTGCGTAGAGGGGAATTCATTCCCCGGGTTGTGGTGGTGAACCTCAGGCCTATCCCATTTCTGTGGTCATATTCGCAGGCAATGAATTACCTGCTACGGCGGTTAATTAAGGTGATGTTTCTCCTGCTACGGTGGTTGATAGGAATGTTGTGTTTTCTGCCATGGTGTGTGGTGGATATGTTTTCCCCCTGCGTAGAGGGGAATTCATTCCCCGGGTTGTGGTGGTGAACCTCAGGCCTATCCCATTTCTGTGGTCATATTCGCAGGCAATGAATTACCTGCTACGGCGGTTAATTAAGGTGATGTTTCTCCTGCTACGGTGGTTGATAGGAATGTTGTGTTTTCTGCCATGGTGTGTGGTGGATATGTTTTTCCCCTGCGTAGAGGGGAATTCATTCCCCGGGTTGTGGTGGTGAACCTCAGGCCTATTCCATTTTAGCGGCCATGTCCGCAGGCAATGAATTACCTGCTACGGCGGTTAATTAGGTGATGTTTCTCCTGCTACGGTGGTTGATAGGAATGTTGTGTTTTCTGCCATGGTGTGTGGTGGATATGTTTTCCCCCTGCGTAGAGGGGAATTCATTCCCCGGGTTGTGGTGGTGAACCTCAGGCCTATCCCATTTCTGTGGTCATATTCGCAGGCAATGAATTACCTGCTACGGCGGTTAATTAAGGTGATGTTTCTCCTGCTACGGTGGTTGATAGGAATGTTGTGTTTTCTGCCATGGTGTGTGGTGGATATGTTTTCCCCCTGCGTAGAGGGGAATTCATTCCCCGGGTTGTGGTGGTGAACCTCAGGCCTATTCCATTTTAGCGGGCATGTCCGCAGGCAATGAATTACCTGCTACGGCGGTTAATTAGGTGATGTTTCTCCTGCTACGGTGGTTGATAGGAATGTTGTGTTTTCTGCCATGGTGTGTGGTGGATATGTTTTCCCCCTGCGTAGAGGGGAATTCATTCCCCGGGTTGTGGTGGTGAACCTCAGGCCTATTCCATTTTAGCGGCCATGTCCGCAGGCAATGAATTACCTGCTACGGCGGTTAATTAGGTGATGTTTCTCCTGCTACGGTGGTTGATAGGAATGTTGTGTTTTCTGCCATGGTGTGTGGTAGGGGGTGTTATTTTCCTTGCGTGTTACGGTGTTTATTTTTTGGGGTAGGTTATGGCGTGAACTAGGTTTGTTGTTGCCTCTTTTGAGATTAGCCTTATTCTCTTTTGGTTTTTTCTAGCTTTATTTGTCAACCTAAAAGCCAGAACGCTGTTCGCGTTCTGGCTTTTAGGTTGACCATCTTACATTCCTACTAATTGTTGGTGCAGCCAATTCCCTTGACTGTGCATTTCATATAGTGCTTTTTCCATAGCAGTAAATTGTTTCCAATGGCGTTCTTCAACTCGTTCTAGTCTATCTTCCATACGGTCTATTCTATTATCAATATCCCTTAAAGACCGTCCAATATAACTAGTCCTATCTATTCCTTCACCCCGACCTGCTCTATGACCGATTCTATCCATAGAGTTGGTTAGAGAATCGTTAATTCCTTTTACGATACCGTCACTATTTTCATTTCCGCTAAAAAGTTCAAAAACACCTTCCGGATCTGATTCAATAGCCTCCCTTAACTTTGTTTCATCTATATGAAGTATACCACCCTCGCGATAGTCTCCTGTAGTTATCCCAATTGCAGATAAACTATCGAACTCTCCTTCCATTCTTTCAGAGGTTGCTCTTCTTAGGCTGTGTACACTTTGGTTTAAAATTGCGTCATTTCTTAAATGTCCGGTTCTAGACAATTCCTCCCACTGCTCTATTTCTCTATCAGAAAGTTGTTCTTTCTGCGTGTCTGTTAGCGGCGGATAATCACGATGTATCGGTTCTTTAAGCTTTTCATTAGTGTTTAAAAGCAACTTATTATACTCTTCAACAAAGTTTTCGATTTGTTCATACATATTATCATGATCAAGGCCTACATTTACGGTAGTTTCACCCGTCTCTGTTATAGAATAGTTAACCCCTCCAAAGGCAAATTCATTTTCAGAAGGATTAAGTGTAAATCCATTAATTTGTACCTCAGCATCATTACCAGGTCTAACACTAAAAAATTTATCTGCTTCATTTACCCCTGAAATAGGCTGACCATCTAGGCTAATTGTAATTTCACCTTCGCCGGTATCATTGGAGCTTAAAAAAAGCCTGTCCTGTCCACTGTCATAAAACATTTGAACATTAGCATCTGATTCATTAACAGCGGTTATAAATTCTTCTACGGTGGTTTCTGAACTTACTTCTATTTCTGCACCGTTTATTGTAACAGTACCCTCAAATCCTTCTTCCATAAAGTTGGTTTCTGATAGCTTTACTTCATCCAAGCTCTGCCCTTCCTCTATGCCCATAACATCACTTTGAGCATGGGAACGTTCAGCAAGTTTATCTGCTTTGACCCGATAGTGTCCGTCTTGGGCATCTCTAGTTGCAGAAGCTGTGGCTACATTCTCGTTAGTTGAGGATGTTGCCCTCTGCATCATATTGCTTCTACGGGTCATGTCATTAACAGTATTTCTAAAAGCAAACATTTGAGAATTAAGTTCCCGGTAGTCTTCTTGCTTCCATTCTAGGACTTGTTTTTGCTGATGAAGTCTATCTAGAGGCATTCTTTCTGCTTTCATAATTTGTTGCAACATATATTCGGTATCCATACCACTACCCATTCCACCAATACGCATTTTACTCACTCTCCCCTATACTTTTTTATCTACGATTATGCCCACCATTTCCAGCATATTTCCTACCAAATCTAATATTTCTTCAGGAGGAATTTCCCGTATAATCTCTTCAGTTTCTTTGTTTAGCACTCTTACCATAGTTCTGCTTAAGGTTTCATGAACCTCGAATTCCAAGCGCTTATCTACCACTTGCACCGTTTCATTTAGCATATCCACAGCTTGCTCAGTATTTTCCACCATATTGGGAATTTCCATCTTCTGATTTTGTTGGCTATATTGATTCTGTTGTGTATGTTCTTTATTTTGTTCTTTTTTTATATCTTTAATTGCAGATATTGAGTTAGTTGTTTCCACCTTCATAGTATTATCTCCTCCTAAGTTTTGTCACTCTGTTATTAAATATATCGAAATATTAAAGCAAAACTTAAGAGTTATTCTGTATTTTTTTGGTACTTTAGTCTTTTCGTAATTTTTTTAGCAGCATTTTAATATCTCCTCGATGGTCTAGAGCTTCTTGATTTTGTCTTTCTATTTCTTTATGAACCTCTGTTCGGTGTACCGATACTCTTTTAGGTGCTTTTATTCCTATTTTTATTTTATCACCTTTGCTTTCGATGATTTCAACCTCAATTTCATCATCGATTGTTATACTCTGTCCCACCTTCCTAGTTAGCACCAACATTACTTAAGCTCCTTTTTATACAAAGGATATTTTATGGATAGCTTTTCGTCATTAAGTACTAGTTGTTTGCCTTGTAACGTTTGATGGTTGATGATAACAGGTGCCCTTAAATTAACTGTTGCCTTGGTTATATCCTGAGGTAGGTTGACTATAGAAAGGGTTTCCACTTGATCTGGTTTAGTTACACCGATATCTTCAAGTTGTTCTAACTCGACATTGACCTTATAGTTAACAAACAACTGGGGTCTAGTTACCAAAAACTCCACCGTAGATTCTTGACATGATTGCAGCCAATAAAATATCCCTTCGCTACCCGGTTCTTCTAAAATTATATATTCCTTTAGGTGTTCAAAACCTAATAGTCCTTTAGGGAAATTTATTATTGTTTGTTCTCTAATTTTTTGAGCAGCTTCCATATTTAATCACTCCATCTATTAGTCGCTAAAGTTAACAGTAAGACGCACAAAGTGCGTCTTAAAGTATTTATTACTATCTTAAAAAGTCTACAAGACTTGGCTGAATTATTCTAGCTGTAACATTTAGGCTAGCTTGATGTAATGCTTCTATATTGGATAAGTGCATGATTGATTCAGCCATATCCACATCCTCTATGTCGGATTTAAATTTTTTAAGGTTAATATCTCCATCCAACATTCTACTTTCTACAAGATCTAGTTGGTTTACTCTAGCCCCTAAATCAGCTCGCTGCATTAATAAATTATCCTTGGCACCCTGCATCGTGTTAAAACCACTTTCTATATCTTCTAAAGAATCCTGTTCCAATCCATCCCTTACTTCAATCAATCCATTTAGTATAGGTTCAAAAATCATTTCACCATCGGCCCCTGCGTTAATACTTTGCCCAACTCCCAGTTCAAAGTTTCGCGGCTGACTATTGGCGTTAAAATTGACTTCTTCAATTTTACCATCGTCCCTGTACACAGCTTCAAAAGGCTGCTCTGTGCCTGTACCTGAGAACAAGTATCTGTTGGAAAATTGAGTGTTAGAAGCATCAAATACATCATTTAATATTCCATTTATTTCTTCTGCCATCATTTCTCTCTGCTGAGGATCATATGTGCCATTTTTACCCTGGATTGCAAGCTCATTGGCCCTATGTAGTGCTTGTCCTACATTATCCAACGCTTCATCACTGTACTCCAAAAGGGAACGAGCCATATCTACATTTTTTTTATACTGTTCCATTTCGTTAATTTCTGTACGAATACGCAAACTACGAACCACATCACCTGGATCGTCTGAAGGCTTGTTTATTCTTTTACCCGTAGACACCTGTTGTGTTACCTCATTTAACCTTCGGTTGTTACGGGATAAGTTGTTAAGCATGTTTTTCATAAGATAATTACTGGTTACTCGCATTTATCTTCCCCCTATCTTCCTACTATGCCTAAGCGATTTACTATAGTGTCTATCATTTCATCAATTGTGTTTGTAAACCTAGACGCCGCTACATAGCTATGTTGGTATTGAATCATTTTTGTCATTTCCTCATCTAAGGAAACTCCCCTAATCTGCTCTTGTCGCATATCAAACTGGTTGGCTAAAGCCTTTTGATTTTCCATCATTTGAAATGATTCGTCAGTCTCTATTCCTAATTCTGCTATCACTGAGCGATAGTATCCATCAAAAGTGACTTCAGTTCCCTGATGTTCCATAGCAAGCTCATGGCGTAACTCAGCCATGGCTTTTGCGTTTTCACCATCGCCTTTAGCAAAAACTAGTTCTCCCGATGCAATTTTCCCCTCTACATCGGTTACAATGTTTCCATCCACATCCACTAGCTCACCATCTTCATTGTAAGATAAAGGTTCAGTAGGATTCCCATCGCCATCTATTGGAGTTAAACTTTGAGGACCAGCTGCTGCAATTAAACTTAAATCCTCGTTAATTTCAGGGTTTATCGCCAGCGTAGAAATGTCATCGGTACCGACAAAGAAATCCTGACCTGAACTTCCATTTAAATCAAAACCTTGGCGATGTTGCTCGTTAATGGCCTCTGTATAACTAGTGGCATAGGTTTGAAGTTCACCTTGATAACGTTCAACTGCATCTTGGGAATCAAACATACCCTTGATTTTACCTTGGGTTACTTCTTCCCTGCTTATATCTACAAATTCTTCCTCTCCTGCAGGAACTACAGTTAAAATCCCTGGATCATTATCAGTAGTGTTATAAGATAACTCTGCTACTGAGTTCCCACTGCTTACAGTGTCAATCAACTGAATATCTTCACCATTTTCACTGGGAAAAGTAACAGTTAAATCACCGTTTGCATGTTCTATTACATTTACATTTAACACTTCAGTTAGGTCATCTATTAACAAATCTCGCTGGTCCATAAGGTCGTTAGGACTATCTCCCATAGCATTTATTTTAACAATTCGTTTGTTTAAGTCTTCTATCTGCTTTAGTGTAGAGTTTATCTGATTAGCTTCCGCCCTAATAGATTCGTCTAAGTCAGTGCTCACCTGCTCCAACTGCCTATCCATAGTTTGAAAAGTGTTGACCATCGATGTGGCAGATTGACGAACTAAAGCTCGTGAAGATAACTCAGTGGGCTCTGTAGTAAGTTGCTGCAAAGCAGACCAAAATTCATCCACCGTCTTCCTTAAACTACTGTCAGAAGGCTCATTAAATATAGCTTCGATTTGATCCATGGAGCTATATTTTTGTTCCCACTGAGATTGTAGGCTGTTTTCCAAGCGATACTGTGCCGCTATGTGACTGTCAAACTGTCTTTCAATGGACTTTATTTCTACACCACTACCAATTTGCCCAGCTCCTGTAGGTCTAACATTGGAAGGACTTGTATAGGGTCCTGTCGCAGAAGTTACTACTTCCTGTCGTGAATAACCTGGAGTGTTTGCATTGGCCACGTTATGACCTACCACATTAACTGCTGATTGTTGGGTCATTAACGCCCTACGAGACAACTCCAATCCTGAAAAAGTTGAACGCATAATTTTTCTCCTCCTATGCTTGTATATCCATGAATTTACCGCCGCTTCTTTTTTTATTCGGCTTTTTAGAATATGTTTTCTCACTATTTTGTTCGCCAGCTATATAATTTATTGAATACTGAACCATTTGTAAAGACTGCTCCAAAAGTTTTTTGTTAGTTTGATTGAGCATAGATAGCTCTGACAAAGATTTTCTAAGGTCATCGGTTGCTTTATCCATCCTCTGTTTTTGTTCTGGATTTAATAGAGGAACCAACTTATCTGTATCAACCTCCTCAACTGGAACGTTCATTTGCCCCGCCAATTGTTTTTGAAGGCTATATCGCTCTTGTTCCACGTCAGCTATTTCCTTTACTAACTTTGTTTCTATTTCCACAACTTCCTCCAGTTGCTCCATAGCATTTTGAACTAAGGTATCCCTCTTTTTTTCCGTTATTTTTAATAATTTCCCATAAAGGCTTATCTGCTCTTCCAGCTTATCCAACATTTTATCTAAATATTTTTGGACCATATTTATTTCCCCCAACTTTTAGATAGCATTTTTGCTGCCAATTCCTTTGTATCAACTTCATAGGTTCCTGTATCTAACTTTTCCTTTATAGTGTTAACCTTTTTTGTTCTAATATCGTCACCTTCGGCTAGAGCCTTTTTAGCAATCGATAAATCTTTTGCTTTTTGTGAAACATTTAAAGAAGCGGCCTTTTTTATCTCTCCATTTTTAAAATCACTCTCGTTTTTTATAGTGCCTTTTTTGTTATACGCCGCTTGCACGCCATTTACGCCTACAATCTTCATGAATTTTCCTCCTCAAAAATACAAGGTATTGTCATTATATTATATATATCGTTAAAAACAAAAAAAACTTAAAGGAATTTTGCAAGTTCCTTTAAGTTTTTTAGTTAATCTCTTTTAATCCTCTTTGAGTGATATGAACCAGCAAGCCTTTCTTCCCCTCTTTTGCCTCCAACCACACCGCGAATGTCACTTTCCAAACGAACTTTGCACTGCTCGCAGTACCTTCCACTGCTTATGGCTGTACCACAGCTCTCACAATCTAACAGTAAACTATCTTTGTTGATGTTTACCAACCTATCCTCTCTCAAAAACTTAATTATACGGTCTTCAGAGATTCCAGTAGATTCTGTTATGTCTTGAATCCCTGCTCCCGGATTGTCATATAGAAACTCTCGCACGATTTCATATTCTTTGTCCTCTTCGGCAACACACTTAGGACAAATACTCTTTTTTATTTTTCTGAACATTTTCCCGCATCTAGGGCAATTTGACACAGTCATAGATTTTCCCTCCTTAATTTGCTAGTGTAAATGCTGTTATTTCAATTGCTCCCGCACCCTTTAAAGCATTAGCACAGTGGAAAAGGGTGCTTCCTGTTGTATAAACATCATCTAAAATCAAAAGTTTTTTCCCTTTTATCTTATCTTTATTTACAACCGTTATCACCCCATCCCAGTTTTTAAACCTTTCTCTCCTATCTAAAAAACGCTGCGGTGAACGTGTATCATTTTTAACTAGGGAGTTAATATAAGGAATGTTGGTTTTTTTAGATAGCTTTTTTGCCAAAAGATAGCTTTGGTCAAACCCTCTTTCTTTTAATCCCTGCGCCGTCACAGGTACAAAGGTAATTAAATCTATATCTTCCATGATGTGATTGGGTAGAAAACTAACCGCTTTTTTGCTAAATCCCTCTGCTAAATAACGGTTATTTTTAAACTTAAATAGGTTTAAAGCTTCTTTCCAGTACCCTCTATAGGGGGCTAAAGCCATGACTTTACCAATATTAGGGGCCGGACATTTTCCTCCATGATATACCCTTCCACAACGATAACATATAGTTTCTAGGTTATAGTAATCGACCTCTTTATGACAACTGTTACATAACGGCAAGGATATATCTTCTACCTTAGTTTTACAACCAATACAAACAGTTATGCTGGGAAAGAAAGCAGAAAAAAGCTTGTCCTTTAAAATCATTAAACGACAGCACCTTTCCTCAATATTATATAGTCTTTCGACATAAATTTATAAATTCCTTCATAATATTCCTAAAGTCCTATATTTACCTTCAGAAGTTTTAATCATTAGGATTTCCTCTTCCCTACTAGAGACGTTTTTGTGTGAAAGCTAGAATTAAATAAAAAATCCCAAGCCTAGATGACTTTAGGATTAAGGTTTCGATTAATGCTGTTTAAATAATTCGTCAATAGTTACAAATTGATATCCCTCTGATAATAGCTTTTCAATAATCCAAGGAAGTGCTTCTAAAGTTACTTGATGCCCTTCATGGAGAAGAATTATTCCCCCAGGTTTTGTGTTGTTTACAACGTTCTCTTTTACTCGATTAGAACATTGTGCTTCCCAATCCCTGGGATCTACGCTCCACAAAACCACCTCAAATCCATGATCATAGGCCGCTCTAAGAGTTGTATCTGTATAAACCCCATAGGGAGGCCTAAAATATCTTCCTGCACTATAGTTGTCTATTATTCGTTCTGTTTTTAACATATCGTCTATAGTTTCAGAGTAGCTAAATTCTGAAAACCTTTGATGGTCATAGGAATGGTTTGCCACTTGATGCCCATTGTTTTGTATCTTTTGCAAGAAGTGCTTGTTGTTCTTTGCATTGGTGCCAAGAACAAAAAAAGTGGCAGAAACATCATATTTCTCCAAAATTTCAAGTTTCTGTGGCAAGGTTTGTGGATTTGGGCCGTCGTCAAAAGTTAAAGCCACTTTTTTTTCAGTAGTATCTATATGGTTTACTGGGATTTTTTTAGAATTTATTTTACTATCATCATCCTGTTTTTCTGAGTTAGCTTCAGTTTGTTTCTGTTTTTTAGTAACATCCTGTTGCTTACCTTTGTTTCCTCGGTCAGAAGAAATTTCCTTATTTGCTTTTTGAGGCTGAGGCTGCAAACTTTTATCCAAAACACTAGAATCTGCAAAAGACATATCTTCTGTTATAAATCTCATTGTTGAACTATCCCCTCTTTGCGCTACAAAAATATCGGTATTTTTTGAAGGTTCAATGGCCAAAAGTACCGCAACCAGTAACAAACCGGCAAAAACAAAAACTTTGATTGATTTTGTTCCACCTTGTTCCAAAACAATCCCCCCAAATCACTTCATGTTACACAGTATGAATAACCTGAGGGATTGTCACTAAATCATCATTAGCTTTCCATCAATTTTCTTATCAAATCTAGTTTGGCAGTATTGTATAAGGTTTCATCTACCTCCTTCACGTAAGGATTAATATAATGGCTCTGCCACTCTCTGTAAATTAATCTAGCATAAACTAAATGAATTTTTACTGTTTTAAATTTTTGTGTGGACATAACTTCATTGTTTCCAGTTAAAATAATTGCCGTACTGCCTTTTCTTTCTTGTATATCCTCTATAGCAAATAAGTTTATGTACCCTGTTGCTCTATCATTTGCAAACTTTGGTTTTATCATTCTAAGGGGAATAAGTAGCAAAGACGGCGTCAAGGGGAGGGGAAGTGAATTCTTTGCAGCCAACCTATGACTACAAAACTTTTTAAGAGCCGCCAAATCAGTACCTAAATAACCAGCTATGTTAGTTACTAAAGTATCCGGCTTGTTTTTTAAGATTAGAATCTCATCATTTAGATATACTTTTGTAACTTTTCCTATGCCATCTAGGTACTGTGGTTGTAAAGCTAGTAAGTTACTAGACATCTTCTCAACCGGTATTTTTTGCATACTTATTCCTCCTCGTAACTATATTTTACCAGAACATATGTTCGCAGTCAACTTTTTATGGTTTAAATTTACCTTTGGGCTGAAATTGTTTTTGCTAGTTCATATATACTTTCGGTTAGCCTTTCAACTCTTTTTTCCATCCTGACCAACAAATAAATGGTAATAGCTATGGGGAAACCAAAGTTTGCTATAGCATCACCTAAGCTTTCCATGGGGTCCACTCCTTTAAAAGATAATAAAAAAGGCAGGGGAAATCCCCTGCCTAAACTCTACAATATTTCTTCAATTTCTCTGGAAACTAGCCGTGCAGCTACTTTTCCCACAAGATCTCCTCCAGTACTGTCAAAAACGTTCTTTTGAATTATTTCGTCCATAACTTGTTCTACTTGCTCACTATCTACTGGTTGAATTGGGTCTCTCACTGACAAAGTGGTTTGGTTGCCTTCTTCGTTTCTAAATACAAGCTGCAAGTTAACTGTTGGCATCTAAATACCTCCTTTTAATTTTTTTACGATAGAGCATGCTCATCAACCCGTCTTACTTTTGCCAAAGGATGTTGTTGCAAAGATGAAAGGGCCACCGCTACATCATAGAACTCTTCGTCTAAAGACTCTACTTTTATTCTGCTATAACTTCTATTGATGTAAATGGGATTTCCCTCCTCGTCGGTGCCACCTTCATAACGCAGGCGCATACTAGTGCTTAAGGGCATCACTGTAATTGGCATATCATTCACCTCCTTCAATATACATTTGCAATTACAGGTGATTTTTTACCACACATTACTTTATTTTTTTCCTAAGGGCACTTACCCCTCTATTATGGTGCTTTACAACTGTTTGGTAGTTTATACTGAGATAATCAGCTATTTCTTTATAAGTATAATAATGAAAATACTTTAAAGTTAGAACTTGCCGTTGTCTACCAGAAAGCTTTCCAATGGCAGTTAATAACATTTTGGTGTTAAATTTTTTTTCAAATTGTTCAGCTGGTCCTCCCCAGTCAGACTCCTTTTGGATATTTATCTGAGTTGGTATCTCTCTGTTATTTTTTCTTATCCACTTTTTTACCTCCCCTCGAATCTTTGCCATCAGATAGTAATTGAGGGGGACACCTCTGCTTGAATCATACTCAGGGTAACTTTCAAGTATTTTAATTATGCAATTGTTATATACGTCCTGTTGATCCTGATAATTTATGCTGTAATGATTGATAAAGTAATAGATTCCTTTTTCCACCAAGCTAATTAAATCTTTATTGTCCTTCACTTTTTCTCCTATCCCAACCGGCTGTTTGTGTATTCCTAGGTAATTTAATTATGCCTAAAAGTGTAGGCAAAGAAAAAGCTGCAAATTTCCTTTTATAGTGACGGGTTTACCATAACATCTTGTAGCTTTATATAACTTTCATATTAGTTTTTAAAAACTTTACTTATGTTTTGACAAATCATTATTAAATTATAATCCCCGTGCTAACTGTTCTGACACAAAAATAAATGACAGAGATTTTTTATCTCTGCCATTTTATTTGTTAAAAACTGCCACTTTGGACTTTCCTTTGTATTTAGAACCGGTGTACATGGTACGATCAGCCTTTCGCATTAGATCTAAACTATCGTCTGCATCATTTGGATACTCTGCTATGCCAGCGCTAAAAGTTATTTTTTCAAATTTACCTTTACATTTAAACCTATAATTAGTCAAGGATTGTAAAACTCTTTTTCCCACCTTTTCCGCTGATTTTTTAGATGTTTTAGTAAAGATTATTACAAACTCATCACCGCCATAACGGGCTAAAACATCTTTTTTCCTAATAATATCTTTGAGAACTCCAGCTAGCTCTGTCAAAACTTTATTTCCTACTTCGTGACCGTAAACATCATTTATTCGCTTAAAATTATCCAAATCAATGACCATTAAACTGACAGGCTGATTGGACTGCATTGAGTTCTGCACCTCTAATTCCAAACGCTTTTGAAAATATCTGTAATTGTATGTTTTAGTCAATTCATCCACTTGGGTTAAGTTTTCCATTTGTTCATATAGTTTGGCATTATCCAAAGCTACCGCTGACTGAGAAGCGATAATCTCAAGAATCTGTAGTTCCTCATTATCTAATGTGAAGGGTTGATACTTAACAGCTGTCATGACCCCTATTGTTTTTCCACCCCTTGTTAAAGGAACTGATATCATAGCTCCTTTTTCTTGACCAGGGATGGTAAAAACCCTGTTATCTTTACTGGTATCCTTTATTAATATGCTTTTTTTACTTTGTGCTACTTTTCCTGTAATTCCCTGACCTAATGCAATATTTTGCTCCTGTAAAAACTCATCCATCTCGCCTTTGCTGTATACCGCCGTTAGTTCATCGTTATGCTTTGCTAAAAATATATAAAAAGAATCTAGGTTTAAAATTCTAATACATACATCTCCTATGGAGCTTAACGTTTTACTTACATCTAAATTACCGTTAATTTCCGCTGCAACAGTAGATAGACCTTTCATACGGGCATGTATGTTGTCTAACTTTTTATATAATCTAAAAATATATGAGGAAGTTATAATAGGTATAAATAATAGTAATCCACCAAAAAAGTTTATTTCTCTGTGCAAATAAGCCATCAATATTCCTGCAGGGACTGTTATAAGGTATGTTATCAAGTCCCATCTAGCATCTTTTACTATATTAAAAATTGTGTATGAAGGCTCCATTAATTTATATAAAAAGAATAAGCATATATGATTTAACAAAAACATCGCTGCTAACATCCCCATAATGGGCCAGGTATTTGCAAAGCTGATATCTCCCCAGTTTCCCCCGAGCAAGTGAAAAAGGTGATTAGATGCCAAAATTGTAATAGCAACCATTCCAATGTTAAATAAAACGTCGTGAATTTTTCTGCCAATTAAGAAAAACTGATTTATAAAAATGCCTAAAAGCAATGCCCATAAGGCGTAAAAAACATGTCCGAAAACAGAAAAGGCCCATAAAATAAAGATAAGTGAAAATGAAACATGCCCCTTAGGCAATGGTATATGAATCCTTTCTACTACCACAGCTAAAAAAGTAAAAAGAACCACTTCCAAGAAATGATCTCGTAAAGAGTACTCCGATAGTGCTGTAACAGTTAACAACCATGCCATTCCTGTAAAGGCTATAAACCACTTAAATCCTTTGAGCTTGTCCATAGAATCCCCCCACTAAATTCTTAATTTATTTTACCATACAGAAATTTTTATTACTAGACAATTACTATATTATTACCGAATTTTGTAACATTTTAATCATAAAAAAACTCCTCCCTTAAAGGAAAGAGCTTTATGCCTTTTATTATTAGTTTTCATTTGAACCAGAAAGTTTACAATTAGGATAACTAAAGTAAAATTTGATAGCCTTTTCTAGTTCTTCTAAGCTGCTAAAATCATCTTGGTCGAAAAGTATTACAACCTCACCATGGCACTTTTCTTTGCCATATTGGAGAATTTTGGAATAATTATTTTTTTTGCCATCGATCACTTTTAAAAAGGAATAGTTTCTAGCTAGTTGTTTAAGTATTTGCAATGTATTATCTTTAGAGCCTTTATCAATCACTACCACATCTGCCGGAGTTAAAGGATGCCTATTAAAATAGTTTTGATTTGCTAAATATCTTATAACTTTCTCAGCTTTTTCTTCCCAGTTACTGGTGATTAATAACACTGATAAATTGGCGTTTGATTTTTTTGTTGATAGTTTCTTTTCATAAATTGCATTAAGAATAGACCAAAATCCATACAAAGCTAATAGCAGTAAAATTATCTTTCCCATCATCAGCCTCACCTCTTGCTTTACTATATGCAAAAGTTAGGCTTATGTACCAAAAATTTATACCTCTACTAACCCTTCTTTTATTCCTTTTATAACCGCTTGAGTTCTATCATAAACCCCCATTTTTTTAAATAAACTACTTACATGATTTTTCACCGTTTTTTCAGTTATATTAAGGGACCACGCTATCTCCTTGTTGCTATTTCCCTTAGCCATTAGCTGATAAACTTCCCATTCTCGCTTGCTAAAATTGTACACTTGTTGAGGATCTTTTCTGCAATTAGGTTTTTGGTAAAGCTGTTTAAATCCTTTAAATATTTTTTTTGTAACTTTAGGTGAAATAAATGCATCCCCCGAATATACGTTTCTTACACCTGAGATTAATACCTCTTTCCCAGCATCTTTTAATACATAACCTTCTGCTCCTAAATTTACAGCTTTATATATGTACTCTTCACCGTCATGTATCGTAAGCATAATAATCTTAATTTCAGGAAAATCCTGTTTTATTTTTTCCGTAGCTTCTATGCCACTTAAAACCGGCATGTTTATATCCATTAGCAAAACATCGGGGTTGCAGTTTTTAACAATATCTATTGCCTCTTGTCCATTTTCTCCTTCTGCCACTATTTCGATATCATCTTCTCTTTCCAAAAGGTTAACTATCCCTGCCCTAATCATACCATGATCTTCAACCACTGCTACTTTTATTAAGTTCTTCATAATATTCCTCCCTATGATTTTTTATATCAATAACAACATTTATGGAAGTTCCTTTTCCAGGAGAAGACTTAATTTCAAATTCTCCTCCCAAAAGATTAACCCGCTCTTTCATTCCCAGAAGGCCAAATTTTTCAGCTTTTAAATCTCCTAGCACATTCTCTGGACAAAAACCCTTTCCATTATCTCTAATCAAAAGTGTTACTTTATTACTTAAATCTAATTTAATAATACCACGGGTGGCTTCACTATGTTTTAACATGTTTTGCACTGCTTCTTGTACAATTCTATATAAAGTCACTTCAATATTTTTCTCTATCTTTCTTTCTCCAAAAGACACAAATTCTAGCTGTACTTTGTTCTGTTCATTAAAATCTTCACAAAATCTGTTAATAGTAGGTACTAAACCTAAATCATCTAAGGTCATAGGCCTTAATTGATAAATTATTCTTCTAATTTCCGTTAAAATTTTTCTAGATTCGCTTTTAATGTTATCAAAGCACTCTTTTGTTTTGGTATGATTTCTGTTAACTTCATGTTCCCATATCTCGGCGCCTAAGGTTAGATTTGCTAAGCTTTGCGCCGGGCCATCATGTATGTCTCGCGCCAAACGTTTGCGCTCAATTTCTTGCGCTTCGATAATTTTATAACCTACATTTTTAGCTTGTTGAAAGTTAGCAAGTTGATGACGTACACTGTATAAGTTGTTTACCAGATAATCAAAAGCTGAAGAAACGTGGGCGGCAACCCTTTCTGCTCGCTGTACCATTTCCTTAATCGAGCTTAAACGTTGCTCTAGCTCATTGCGTTTTTCAATCAAGGCCTGCTCTTTCTGTCTAAGGCTGAATAGTTTAATATTTAAGTTATGGGCTACTTCATAAGCGGCCTGAATATTTTCCTGAGTGTGTTGTTCAAATCTTTTACTTACTTCCATCAGCCGTAATCTTGCTTTTTTTTCCTTTACTTCAGTTCTATCCACTTCGTCTATAATTTCATTAACTTCCTTTTTAATAGTAGTTAATTGTTGAACTACTATCGCTTCTTCTCCTCTAGCTTTTTCTGCTATCTCAAAGATATCACTTTTACCTTGTTCGATGGTTTTAACTACTCTATCAGTTATCTGATTTAAATCTTGGTTACAAAAATCCAAATATCTCACCTCTACTCCCTATGTCTTTTTCTACATATATCGTCAATTTCCTGCATAACCTTAGATATAAAAATAGCCCCAGCATTGCTGGGGCATCAGTCTATAGTCCTAATTCTTTTTTTAGCAACTCTGCTTTGTCTGTTTTTTCCCACGTAAAATCTTTTTCCTCCCGACCAAAGTGGCCGTATACAGAGGTGTTTTTAAAAATTGGACGGTTTAACTTAAGCTCTTTAATTATTGCCGCTGGTCTTAAATCAAAAACCTTCTTTACCGCTTCAATAATCTTTTCTGATTCTATTTTTTCGGTGCCGAAAGTGTCCACCATCAACGAAACTGGTTTTGCCACGCCAATTGCATAGGCTAGTTGTATTTCGCATTTTCTAGCAAGTCCAGCTGCCACAATATTTTTTGCTACGTATCTAGCTGCATAAGCTGCTGAACGATCAACTTTTGTAGCGTCTTTACCGGAAAACGCTCCTCCACCATGTCGTGAGTAACCACCGTAAGTATCTACAATAATTTTTCTGCCGGTTAAGCCTGCGTCACCCTGAGGTCCACCGATAACAAATTTTCCTGTTGGGTTAACAAAGTATTTTGTTTTTTCATCTAAATATTTTTCTGGGATTGTAGGTTTTATAATTTTATCGATAACATCTTCTTTAAGTTTGTCTAAGGTTGTTTCTGCACAATGCTGTGTTGAAACAACAACAGTGTCCACTCTGACAGGCTCGCCTTCTTTGTACTCAACGGTAACCTGAGTCTTGCCATCGGGTCTTAAATATTCCAGTTCACCTTTTTTTCTTTCAAAGGTAAGCTTTTCAGATAATTTATGCGCTAAAGAAATAGGTAACGGCATAAGCTCCGGGGTTTCATCACAAGCAAAACCAAACATCATTCCCTGGTCTCCTGCTCCAATTTCATCTTCTTTTTCTCCCCGTCCTTCTCTTAATTCTAATGCTTTATCTACCCCTTGGGCTATGTCTGGGGACTGTTCATCAATAGCAGTAAGAACTGCACATGTCTCACTATCAAACCCATACTTTGCCCTGGTATAGCCGATACCAGCTATGGTTTTTCTAACTATTTTGGGAATGTCCACGTAACATTTAGTGCTAATTTCTCCAGAGACAAGCACTAATCCGGTGGAAACTGTTGTTTCAGCTGCTACTCTAGCATCGGGGTCCTTTGCTAGAATCTCGTCCAAAATTGAATCGGAAATTTGATCGGCTATCTTATCAGGATGTCCTTCTGTTACCGATTCTGAAGTAAATAAATATTTTTTTGTCATTTGTAAAAACCTCCTCATATTATACTGGTTTTTACAATAAAAAACTCTAACTTTAAAAGAGACTGGGCTCTTATCTTTCAGAGTAAAACTCTGAGGGATTTAGCACCAAAAAAAAGGTTGCTGGGTTTCATCGGGCCCTTCCCTCCACCGCTCTCGATAAGAATTTTTTATTGTACATACAGTTTACTGGAAATATATATATCTAGTCAAGTTTTCAGCTTTATACTTTCTCTAAACATTAGTTGAATGAAATTTATATCTAATTAACCTGCGTAATATCTTTCTACATCAAGGGAGAAAATAGTTTTGCTAAGGACTCTTTAATTTTATTAGAAATGGGTCTTTTAAGATATTCATTTAAGCTTACCTCTTTACTATTTTCCAAATCCTGAAAATAGTCCTCAGTAGTTTGCTTGCAGATTTCCTTTTCATACATAAAAGCATTAACTTCAAATGAAAGCTCAAAACTCCTTATATCTAGATTAGCAGAACCAATAGAGGTAAATTGGTCATCCACTATTATCACTTTGCCGTGAACAAACCCTTTTTGATACTGATATATTCTAACCCCCGACTCCAACAATTCTTGAAAGTGTGACTTGGATGCCCAAAAAACCGTTTTATGGTCAGGCTTACTGGGAACCAATATTCTAACATCAACTCCCGCTAAAGCTGCCGTTTTAAGAGCAACTAAAATACTTTCATCGGGTATTAAATATGGAGTGGTAATATATACCTTTTCTTTTGCATTAGCTATAGCAGTAAAATATCCCTGTTGGATACCTGCCCAGTAAGAATCAGGACCACTTGAAACTATTTGCATCGATACCCGACCGGTGCTTTTTATAGGCGGGTAGTATTTTTTAGTATTAACCTCAAAGTTTTGCTTAGAAACAAATTGCCAGTCCCTGAGAAAAATAGTTTGAAGAACATAAACTGCCGAACCTTCCACTTTAAGATGAGTGTCTCTCCAAAACCCTCGCTTTGGGCTTTTTCCTAAATATTCATCCCCTATGTTTAATCCACCTAAAAATCCTTCTTTACCGTCAACTACTAATATCTTACGATGATTCCTGTAATTTAATTTTTCACCAAAAAATGGTAAGGTAACAGGCAAGAATGCTTTAACTTCTACACCAGCATCCTTTAAAGGCTTTAAAAAAGATTTCCTTAGTTTCCAACTTCCCACAGCATCATAAATAACACGTACCTTAACTCCCTCTTTTGCTTTTTTTATTAATGCCTGTTGAAAATCCCTACCAATCTTACTATCCTTTATGATAAAAAACTCTAGGTGAACATGACTTTTAGCTTTGTGGATGCTTTTTAGCATTTCATCAAAAGCAGTGGAGCCATTTTGCAGAACCTGTGCATTATTGTCAGTTGTTAAAGGTGAGTGGCTGCTATTTACAAAAAGAGGTATCATTTTTTTTACTATTGAATAATTGGAAAGCTTTTGTACATACTCATTATGCTTTACTAATGGTATGTTGTCTTTTAACAACTTTTCAACTGCCTTATAGTCTGACTTTCGCTTTTTTAGAAAGGTCTTTTTCTTTCGGTGAGTTTGCCCTAGATAAAGATATAACAAGACGCCTACCACAGGAAAAAAGATAAGAACTAAAATCCATGCCAAGGTCCGCGAGGGTTTTCGGTTTTGTAAAAGTAAAACAACTGATAAAAATATTACTATTATAAGAAAAAGAGTAGACCAACTAATAAACCAATCCATGCAAAACCTCCCTCTTTCCATATGATTTTAGGCGATTGCAAAAACTACACAATGCCTGATATAAAAACTTTTCTATAAATAATTTTAAAGAAATTCTCGAACCGCTCAAGTATGATTGAAATCTACAAAAATTAGATTCAATCAACGAAGTTTCTTCGCTGATTGTTGGACCATTCGGAATTTTACTGATGTGACTTTTTATAACTTCACGAATTTGCCCATTTCACCTCTGGCCGATTTCTATAATATTTATTTTACCCCCTATAACAACGTTTTACAATTTAATACGCTAGCTAATTTAAACCTTCCATTGCAACCACCTTATTGTTTTATTTCTATACTAGTAGGGTTGTTCCCTTTTTATAAGCTTTATTAGATACCTTTTTTGATAATCAGGCAATTTTTTGTTGTTTTTTAAGCAAACTACAGCTCTATCTTTAACGGGAAAGATTACGCTTTTTGCTTTTATACAATATTTTATGGTATTTGGACTGGGAGCTTGATATTTTAGCACATCCTCCCACGGCAAAAGACTTGCAAACATACACAAAAACTTGTCGCTTAAAACTTCTTTTTTTAAGACCCTATTTAAGTTTAAGTTGACAAAGTTATTAATATAATACTCCTCTACTTTTAGTTTTTCTTTTTTTTCTATCAATATTTATCCCTCCCACCATGTTTATATGTAACTTGAAAATAAACATGACTAAATTGGAAGGAAAAGCTTCAAAAGTGTGGAATATATTTTATTAAGTCTATTGGTAGAGAGGTGTAAAAATATGGCTGCAAACCTAACACCCCAATATTATGCCGCAGAAGAGGCATATAAAAAAGCAAAGACAAATGATGAAAAAATCGCTCATCTCGAAGAAATGCTTGCTGTTATTCCAAAACACAAAGGCACAGAAAAAATCCAAGGAGAGCTTAAGAAAAAGTTATCAAAACTAAAAAAAAGTGAGGATAAAGGTGGTAGTAAAAAGAAAATAAGCCCGTTTGTGATAGAAAAACAAGGTGCAGGCCAAGTTTTTTTATTGGGGTATCCTAACTCAGGCAAATCTGCACTGGTGGGAAAACTAACGGCAGCAAAAACAGAAGAACAACCTTACCCCTTTTCCACCTTTACTCCTATTGTGGGAATGTTACCTTATGAAGATGTTTTTATTCAATTAGTTGACACTCCCCCCATCGACCCGCAAGGTATTTCAGGGGATTTTACTACAGGAATAAAAAATTCTAACTTACTTATTATTATGGTGGACTTTACTGATGGCGACTGCATTGAACATATTCCTAGTATTCAAAACCTATTAAATGAAAAAAGAATTATAAATCACAGTAACACTCCTGGTGTTCAAGGTCTTAAACCTTCAAATATACTATGGATTGGTAATAAGTTTGATTGCTCAGAAGCAGAAGAAAATTATCAAATTGCACAAGACCTCGTCGATGATTTTCCTACATTTCATAAGATCTCAGTTAAGTCGTCTTGGGGACTAGACGGACTAGCAAATACTTTGTTTAAAAAGCTTGAAGTTATTAGAATTTATACTAAAGCTCCTGGAAAAGAACCTGATTTTTCAAAACCTTTTATATTGCCAAGAGGTAGCACTATTATCGAGCTTGCTGAACAGATTCATAAAGATATAGCAGCTAATCTAGAGAAAGCTAGAGTATGGGGTTCTGCTAAATTTGATGGACAATGGGTTAACCATGACCATGAGCTTAAAGACCGAGATGTAGTTGAGCTTTCCTCAAATACCTAACTTTTGGTGTAACTGATTTAAATCTGTGGTAAAATAACATAGCATGGAATAATTAACACCATTTTAAAAAATGGTGTTAATTTATTGAATAATAATGTTTGGAGGTTTTAATATGAAAGATATGTTTTCTACAAAAGGGTTAGCCATGGGAGGGATGGTTGCCGCCATATACATAGTTTTAACTGCTCCTTTTGCACAGTTTACTATGGGCCCAATACAGTTTAGAATAGCAGAAGCTCTTACTGTACTTCCAATAATTATGCCCCAATCCATTATCGGCCTTTTTGTAGGTTGTTTTCTGGCAAATTTATTAGCAGGTGCTCATATTCTGGATATTTTGGGCGGAAGTTTAATCACATTGATTGCAGCGATATTAACCTACAATTTTAGAAAGTCGAAAATTGCATATACCTTTCCCATAGTGTTAAATGCCATTTTTATTCCTTTAATTTTATACTTTGCTTTTACAGTACCCTTCTTACCTACGGTACTATCAATATTTGTAAGCCAAACCATAATAATCCTAGGATTAGGCATTCCCCTTGTGCAAATTCTAAAGAAATACAGTAAGTATTGGTAGATAGAATCAACTCAATGCTAAAATTCCCAACTTGATAAATACATCAAATCTAATATACCAAGGGAGGAGTCTTTATGATTAATGAGGGAATCATTATTCTTATTGCAATCTTAGTATTAGCCATTTTTACTCAAAACCAGTCTGTTGCTTATGCTGTTGCTATTTTGTTGGCGCTTAAACTGTTGCGATTAAATACTGCCATCGAATGGCTAGACCAACAAGGTCTTAAATGGTCAATTGTTTTTTTAACAGCGGCGATTTTAGCTCCCTTTGCGTCAGGCAAAGTTTCAATAATAGAAATATACAATAATGTCAAAACTCCTGTAGGATTTTCTGCGTTATTGATGGGGTGCTTTGCTACATACCTGGCCAGAGAAGGAGTTACTCTGATGGATACCAACCCAGACTTAGTTCCAGCTTTAATAGGTGGCACCATTATTGGAGTCTCCTTTTTTCAAGGAGTTGCAGTGGGACCGTTAGTAGCAAGTGGTATCTTAGCATTTATTTTCAGTATAATAAACAGGTTTATAAATTAAGGAGCTAAACTTGGTTTTGCCAAGTTTAGCTCCTTAATTTATCTTCTTTTTATAGATATTTCCTTCTCCGCTGTGATAACCCTGTCTTCGGAATCTACACCATAAAACATGAATTTATATCTTCCTGTTCCTCTTAAAGGTGGTATAGAAAGTTCATACATCTGGCCTGGGCTTAACACAAGCTCAATGTAATCTTTATACATAGGCGATGGAATCAATACCCACTCATCTCCATCTTGAATATAAAGTTCCATGCCTAATGTGCTATCGGGAAAAGTTATATCCTGAAGCCTATCATTTATAACAGTTAGTTCTATAGTATCCCTAGGCCTATAATCTGTTTTTTCGCTTTCAACTTTTATTTTTGGATAAGGTGTTATTATTACATCAACATCTTGACTTATAATAGAATTGTGGTTACCTTTTTCCCACCCTTCAAAAACCAACTTATATTCACCAGGTTCTATGCCTACACACCTTATCTCTAAGTCTACTTCTTCTTTAGGCTCGAGGCTAGTTATTGTATTTTTAATATCAACATCTGGATAATACCTCTCCCACCGTTCTGCTGAAAGCCTCTCAAACATTTTCAACCCCATAAAATTATCCCCGAAGAGTATTTTATTGTCGCTTATGTTTTTAATATTAACATGGATTACCTCTTCAGACCCATATCTATCTAGTGAAGACTCTACTCGCATAGACTGTAGCTCTGGTTCTGCCACATCTGAATTACCAAGACTTGTTGCCAATAATATAAATATAAACGCGATGGAGATTACCCCAAGTATAGGAGTAGACTTCACGCCTTCCCCCTCCCCTCTCTTTTAAGCTATACCCTATTATGATTTTTATTTAATATAATTTTATAAAATGCATTATCTATGGATCTTTAATCAGCAAAATTATCCATACTGGTTGATTGTTGCAAACGATTCAGAACTCTAAACTCTACAACATGAAATAACAGCTCTTAAAAATCCCCCAACTACATAGTGAAAATAACATTTTAATCTAAACCGAAGAATTTTCAATTAACCAGCTAACCCTCTTTTATATATAGACGCTCATTTTACAAAAAAGTTTCACCTTCTATAATAATTTTTGCACAAAGTAACAAATATATTTGTTCCCTTCCACAACAAACTATCATCGATATCAAACTTATAGTGGTGATGAGGATAACTAGTTTCTTTAGTGCTATTGTTTGTACCTAGAAAAAAGAAAATTCCAGGGACTTTTCTTAAAAACACAGCCACATCTTCTCCACCCATGCTTGGTTTTTCAATTTCAACAATTTCACCAGGCTCCATATCATCGGTTAGTTGTCGTTTAGCCCATGATACCAACTCATCATCATTTTTTACAGGTGGATACGGGTCCTTGAACATCAACTTGTAGCTTCCTCCAAATGCTGCTGTTACTCCCTTTGCAATTTCATCTATACTACTGTATATGTTCTTTCCCACATCATCGGTTAAGTACCTAGCAGTTCCCTTTAGTGTAACTTTATCTGGAATTATGTTAGGAGCTGACCCACCCTTTATATCCCCAATAGTTACTATGGCATTATCAGTGGGAGCCAATCTTCTACTTTTAATTGTCTGCAAAGCAGTTATTACATGGGCGGAAACCACCACTGGATCAACAGTTTCTTGCGGGACTGCGCCATGACCTCCTTTTCCATGAATATCCAAAGAAAATTCTACCGCTGCAGCCATTGTAGGCTTAGCACTTAAACCAACCTGATTATATTTAACATCAGGAAAAATAGAGCCAACATGGCAACCAAAAACTGCTTCAAAGGGATATTTTTCATAAAGGCCATCATCCAACATAGCTTGAGCTCCTCCATACCCTTCTTCCCCCGGCTGAAAAATTAACACTAAGTTCCCGTCTAGTTCCTCTTTGTTTTCGGTAAAGTATTTAGCTACTCCTAAAGCCATGGCTATATGGGCATCATGGCCACATGCATGCATTTTACCATCTATCTTTGATTTATAAGGCACATCGTTTCCTTGCTTTATTGGCAATCCATCGGTATCAGCTCTTAAACCTATAGTTTTGTTAGTGCTACCATTTCCCTCTATTAAAGCTGCAATGCCTGTATAGGCAAAGCGCTCCCTGTTTGTAATTCCCATTTTATCTAATTCTTGTTCTATTCTTACAGCAGTTTCTTCCAAGTCAAAACCAACCCCAGGATATTGATGAAAATAACGCCGCCATTGGGTTATAGTATCTTTCATATCCAAAACCTTTTCCTTCATCATCTCACTCCTTTGTCTTTATTTTCCTATTAATATAACTATTCGACCAAAAACGACTTTCTCCTCCTAACACTAGGGGATTAACAATAAATATTAAGCTAGTTTTGGGATAATGCCTTTTTTCTAGGACTATTTCCCCAGATAGTTTTTACATTAACTTGCGATAACATTTCCGCATGCAATGAATTACCTGAGATAGTGGTAATTAGAAGTGAGAAGTCGGAGGTAAGTACAATGAACTCTCTAGCTCACTAGAAATGCTTAGGTTTTAGAACTGTTATGTTGTTCATGGCTATGCTTAGAGTATGTCCAGGCAATCAATTGTGATGTCATTTACGCAGGCAATGAATTACCTGAAATAGTGGTAATTAGAAGTGAGAAGTCGGAGGTTGGTACAATGAACTCTCTAGCTTACTAGAAATTGCTTAGGTTAGAATTGTTATGTTATTCATGGCTATGCTAGAGTATGTCCAGGCAATCAATTTGTGATGTCATTTACGCAGGCAATGAATTAACTGCTACGACAAGGTGGTAATGTGATGTCTACTGTAGTAGAGGGGAATTCATTCCCCGGGGATTATTGTGTTTTTCATGGACTAGGGTAGAGTATGTCCAGGCAATCAATTTGTGATGTCATTTACGCAGGCAATGAATTAACTGCTACGACAAGGTGGTGATGTGATGGCTACCGTAGTAGAGGGGAATTCATTCCCCGGGGATTATTGTGTTTTACATTGGCTAGGGTAAGGGATTTAAAACCCTAGGCTGTATTAGAAGTGCATAGATTCTAGGCGCAAAAAAATCCCAGGACCCCAGCGTATAAAATACGTGAGGAATCTGGAATTTTTTGCACCAACGAAGATAGGTGCTTACAAGCCCCCACCAGGCTGATTAGAAGTAGAGTATGTCCAGGCAATCAATTGTGATGTCATTTACGCAGGCAATGAATTACCTGCTACGACAAGGTGGTGATAGGTGTCTACCGTAGAGGGGAATTCATTCCCCGGGGATTATCATCTTGTTCATGGACTATGCTTGAGTATACCTTGCATTCAATTTGCGATGTCATTTACGCAGGCTATGAATTACCTGAGATAGTGGTAATTAGAAGTGAGAAATCTGAGGTAAGTACAATTAACTCTCTAGCTTACTAGAAATTGCTTAGGTTAGAATTGTTATGTTATTCATGGCTATGCTTAGAGTATGTCTAGGCAATCAATTTGTGATGTTATTTCCGCAGGCAATGAATTACCTGCTACGACAAGGTGGTGATGTGATGGCTACCGTAGAGGGGAATTCATTCCCCGAGGATTATTGTGTTTTACATTGGCTAGGGTAAGGGATTTAAAACCCTAGGCTGTATTAGAAGTGCATAGATTCTAGGCGCAAAAAAATCCCAGGACCCCAGCGTATAAAATACGTGAGAAATCTGGAATTTTTTGCAGCAACGAAGATAGGTGCTTACAAGCCCCCACCAGGCTGATTAGAAGTAGAGTATGTCCAGGCAACCAATTTGTGATGTCATTTACGCAGGCAATGAATTACCTGCTACGAGTGGTGATGGATGTCTACCGTAGAGGGGAATTCATTCCCCGAGGATTATTGTGTTTTACATTGGCTAGGGTTTAAAACCCTAGGCTGTATTAGAAGTGCCTAGGTTCTAGGCGCAATTTGCGGCACAGGGCGGGAGCGTATAAATAATACGTGACTGCTCTGGGGCGTAAATTGTAACAACGAAGATAGGTGCTTACAAGACCCAACCAGGCTGATTAGAAGTGCCTAGGTTCTAGGCGCAATTTGCGGCACAGGGCGGGAGCGTATAAATAATACGTGACTGCTCTGGGGCGTAAATTGTAACAACGAAGATAGGTGCTTATAAGCAGCCTGGCTATCCTAGCCCCACTTACCCTTACCTATATGATTCTCAATCTCCGCCAAAGCAGTTTGACGCAAAAATTCTGCACTTTCTTTGGCTTCCGTAAACAATTTTCTACATCCTGGATCAAGGTCGTCATCGATTCCTTGTTCTGCTATGTCATTAATTGTTTCCATAGAAGTTATTAAATCTTTTAATAAGTAGTTTGAATGACGGCTTCTAGTTATTTTGTCAGCGTGCTCCTTTGCTAGCTTTTCAAACTTCTCTTGAGGGGCTCCACATTTAGGACATTTTTGTGGTGCTTCACCTTCAGCATTTAGATAATTACAAACAGTACATTTATACATATTAATTCCTCCTTTAGTAATTTCTACAAAGCTCTTCATAATGGGCCTTACTGTGGAAACATGCTGGACAAAGTTCTGGCGGCGTAGTGCCTGCGTGAACATATCCACAATTTCTACATTTCCACTCAATTTTTTCTTCTCTTTTAAATACTTTACCCTCTTCTACCATTTTTAATAAGTGTCTGTAGCGTTTTTCGTGTTCTTCTTCAACTTCCGCTACTTCTTTAAAGAAGTCAGCTATTTTGTCAAACCCTTCTTCCCTAGCTGTTTTTTCAAATTCATTATACATTGTGGTCCACTCATAGTTTTCACCCTCCGCTGCTGCCTTTAGATGATCTGTTGTAGTGGTAATTCCATTTAAATATTTGAAAATTTGTTTGGCGTGAGCCTTTTCGTTATGGGCTGTTTCTTCAAATAGGCCTGCAATTTGCTCATAGCCTTCCTTTTTAGCTACTTTAGCCCAGTAGTCATACTTATTTCTAGCTTGAGACTCCCCCGAAAAAGCTTCCCATAGATTTTTTTCTGTTTTACTTCCTTTTAGATTCATTAGTTCATCTCCTTTTTAAATTTTTAGTAAATAGGAATCTTTCCTATTATTATTCTTATTCGACATGTTGAAATAAATTCCTGCTAAAATATAAATTTTTTTAGTATTATTTAAAAAACTGCTTACATTTTTAGTATGAATGTAAGCAGTTTCGCCGTTAATGTTGTTTTGTTAAAAACGTTTTATCCTTTATTTATATGCTAACAGTATCTATATCGTTAATAGCTTCCACGATATCATACATATTTGTTATTTCCCCTTCTGCTAGCTCATCTTTTATCTTATAAAAATCTAAACATGCACCGCAGCTTGCTATTTCTGTTCCTTTTTGCTGCAGTTCTTTTAAAGCCTCTAACACTTCAGATCCTTCACATGCTAAGCGTACTCCACTATTTACAAAGGAGATCCTTTTAGGATAAGGCTTTGTTTCAGTTAAAGTGAAAAAGAAGGACTTCATCAAAGCATTTCCTAACACATCATCCCCTTGGCCAAATTTATCACTTTTTATTATTAAGTGTTTGCCGGCTGTTTCTATCTGCGGTTTTTTATCAGATGTCTTTAAGTTTTCACCGATAGTTAGATGAAATGCATTATCTTTTGTTTCACACAAAGTTTCTAACCCCATTTTCTTACAAAGTTTAGCAACGTTATCCCGAGCAATTTTATTATCAACGATACATAACACAGGCAATCCGTTTTCAATAGCTTTTTTGGTATTTATAACAGGCTGTGGACAGTCAAGCCCTTTATTGTCAATAATTTTCATTTTATCCCCCCGTTGTTTTTAGTATTAAGGCGATTGCAAAACTTTATAATCCTTAATATAAAAAAATTTTATATTAAGGATTATAAAAGAATCTCTTCCAAACCACCTAGCTGTCATTCTGAGCCTAAGTGAAGAATCTTAGTTTCTGTCTAAGTGACATGGTTTAATTTTTAGTAATTGCAATTACCTATTTTTTTATTTAAAGATATTATTCAGTATATGATGTATTCAACAACACCATATTATCTTCCTTTATTTTGATTATTAGATTTTCTTATAATATAACCAATTGCGATAACCATGGTTCACAACCACAGGCAATGAGAAGATAGTGATAATTAGAAGTGAGAAATCTGAGGTAAGTACAATGAACTCCCTGCTTACTAAAAGTGCTTAGGTTTAGAATTGTTATGTTGTTCATGTCTATTGGCATATCCGCAGGCAATTAATTACCTGAGATAGTGGTAATCAGAGGTAAGAAGTCGGAGGTTGGTAAGTAGAGGGGAATTCATTCCCCGGGGATTATTATCTTGTTCATGAACTATGGTAGAGTAGCCGTACATTCAATTGCGATGTCATTTCCCCAGGCAATGAATTACCTGCTACGACATGATGATGATGTGAAATCTACCGTAGAGGGGAATTCATTCCCCGGGGATTATTATGTTGTTCATGGACTATGCTAGAATATACCTCGCATTCAATTTGCGATATCATTTCCGCAGGCAATGAATTACCTGCTACGACATGATGAAGATGTGAAATCTGCCGTAGAGGGGAATTCATTCCCCGGGGATTATTATGTTGTTCATGGACTATGGTAGAGTAGCCGTACATTCAATTGCGATGTCATTCCGCAGGCAATGAATTACCTGTTACGACATGATGAAGATGTGAAATCTGCCGTAGAGGGGAATTCATTCTTATAGGGTTCATAGCTATTCAGCTTGATAGGGAGCTGGAAGTCAACTTAATATTCAAAGTCACACTTCTTTATTGTACAATGGTTATTTAATGCGAGGCAAGTATTTTTCAGTGCTACCATTGGGCCGACCTGGGGTTTATGACAAAATAAAACTCCTTCATGCTGTTCCTTCTATGCAAATATTTATTTAAATAATATTCTGCACAGCAAGAAAATCACCTTTTAAAGAAATTTAAGCCTTAATAGGTTCTTTCAAAGGTAGTTCCTCTAATAGTTTCAATATTAGTTTCTACTTTAATATCAATGTTAGGATAATCCTCTCTCCATGTACCCTGATGATAGTACTCCGTTTGCTGTATTCTAACAAAATGCCCCAACCCTAGGGGATCTGTATTAGCATTCTGAAGTTTTTCTATCAAAGCCGTAATTGCTAGCGTCAAATCTGCAGCTATTTCATCGGAAAAAATCTCAAAGCTTTCCTCTGTTAACACTTCCGCCCCCCTCACTTCTATTTCTTCAATACTCATTTTTATGTTGTTAACTATAGTAATCTCCAACTCTTCATTATTCAAATTTGTTTTTATTTCTTTTTCACTGGAACTGATTTTGAATATAACTAATCCTTCGCCAAGTTCTTCACCTCCATTTATTTTTGTAGTCATTGTGGGATTAGAATGCCTAGCCAGCAACATATATAGCAGTTTACTTTCAGCAAAGTCTAATATTGTTGCAAGCTTTCCATTCTCATCTAACAGCGCCATACCGCTAAAATAAGGTGTGTTTTCATTTTCTTCAATTTCCACCATTGGCATAAATGGATCCCGACCTTCTGTTAAAATATTTGTCCATAAATCATGAAGGGTCACCTGAGGGCTAAATCCTTCTTGGTCCATAATTCTAAGGTTATCTGTTATATATGTGCCAATCCGCTGTTCCTCCGGAGGTTTTAAGGCTAGAATATCTTTAGGATCACCGGGAAAATAAACCACATCGCTTCTTACTTCGATATCTGGGATCTGCCTCAAATCTTGAGTTTTTTCGATAATCCCTTGGTTTGTTAAGTTTTCACCAAATACTATTAACTGTACTTTTCCAATAGCCATTTCTCTATTTCTAAAACGCTGCCAATTATCCATAGCCCCTGCAAGACCAAAACCGCTAACCGACATGAGCCTTGTCTGATCCTCTGCCCTTTCGCCAAAAAGGGGGTTTATTGTGGTAATTGTTACTTTATCGGGATCTTCTTCAGGAAAGGTCTCAAATCCCATAGCGATAATAATAGCCAACTCGTCAATTATGTTCATCTCACCTCTTAAACACCCGGTACAACACATAAGTATAATTAACAATGTTACCGTTATTTTAGTTTTCATTTCTAATCCCCCTTAACTTTGCCACTGTTATTAAAAGAATTGGCATAACCCCCACTAAAATTCCACCATACAAACCCACATACCCTGCTAATTCTTCAATTTGAGGGGTGCTATCAGGGTACCACGTTATAGCAATTACAATGGGCCAGCAAGCTAACGTCCAAATGTCGTGATAATCTTTGTTGGTTAAATGAGCCAAAGAAAAAGTACCAGCAAAATATTGAATGCCTGCTACAAGCAAAACCTTAGATGTCCACATATAAATAAACAAGGTGTCCAATCTCTCAAAAATCTCCATTTCTACAAGCTTCATATATTCCAGAAAAGGCCAGTATGTAATTTCCACTTGTTCGATACCCATCATCATCACTATTACCACTATTATCGAAGTGTAAATAAACCACACAGAGCCGATAGCTAAGGTTGTCACTTTGCTAAAACTATTTTTATTGTTAATATATGGGTAGAAAATTAAAATTAATTCCACCCCTAAAAAAGCAAGAACTGCTTCCTGAGTAGCAAGTAACGAAGGGGCAATCCCCTTTTCAAACACCGGCAAAAGATTAACATATTCACGAAACATAATAGGTTGAAAAAACAAAAAAAACAATGGGGCTGTTGCATATAATACTACAATAGTAAAGCGGGCAACTGTGGATAATCCGCACCGGCTTAAATAAACTATTACAACCATATTTATAAACATGGCGAAAAGCAAAGGAACAGTTATCTGCAAGTAAACATACACTAATTCCATAAACATTCTAAGAACTATTGCCGCAGTGAAAAAGGTATAAATAGCATATAAAACTATAAGTGCTGAACCTAAATATTTTCCTAGCACTAGAACACTGGATTGGGCTAGTGTTTTGTCGGGAAACATTTTTGCATAATAAATGCATATTTGACTATATAGCAGCACTAAAACCGTAGCTACCGTAACTGTTACCCAGCCATCTCGGCCAGCAGTTGCAGTAATTTCTCGGGGCAACGTGGTTATTCCCACTCCTATTAACGCCCCCAGTAAAATTGAATACCATTCAAACTGGCTAATCTTCCTTTGTTCATGCCTTTTCATCGTCGTCTTCCACTCCCTTCTGACGCTTTATATTCTCTGGCTTTGCAGATTGAATTGGCCGTTTTCTCAGCCACCTTATGGGGATGCGAAAAATATTGTCTCTTTGCTCAGATAGTTTTAGCGGAGAGAAAGGCTGTAGAAAAGGAACTCCAAAACTATGAAGGTTACACAAGTGAATAAAAATAACCATCCAAGTTAAGACAAAGCCAAAACCACCTAACAACCCTGAGGCAAAAAGCAAGGGAAACCTTAAAAGGCGCACAGAGGAGGCCATATTATAATTTGGTATAGCAAAGCTGCCTAGCATGGTGGTTGCGGTAAAAATTACTAATATAGGGCTAATCAGCCTTGCTTGAACAGCCGCTTCCCCGATCACTAAGGCACCTACTATACCTATAGTCTGACCGATAGGGCCGGGAAGTCGCAATGTTGCTTCCCGCAAAAACTCTACAACTAGCTCCAGTAAAAGAGCTTCCATAAAAGGGCTAAAAGGCAGCTCTTCTCGAGTCTCAGCTATAGAAAATATTATATCAATAGGTATCATCTCATATCTGTAGCTGGTCAAAATTACATATATTGCAGGCAAACAAGTAGCTAAAAAAAAGCCTAGTAACCTAAATAGCCTAGTAACAAACGTGTAAACATAGCGATTGTAATGGTCTTCTGGAGAGTGAAAAAACTGCGCTAAAGCCACCGGCAACACCAGAGCAAAAGGAGTGTTATCAACTAAAATCACTACCTTCCCTTCCAATAAATGCCCCACTACCCTATCAGGGCGCTCGGTGTTTAATATTTGGGGGAAAATACTTATACTTCTCTCCTCTATCAACTCTTCTATGTAACTACTTTCTAGCACCCCATCTATATCTATTTTTTTTATTCGTTCCTCCACTTCTTTCACTACAACATCATCGGCAATGCTTGCAAAGTATGATATAACTACATCGGTTTTACTTTGCCGCCCCACTTTTAAATGCTTCATTTTCAAGTCATTATTTTTAATTCTTCTTCTAATTAACGCTGTGTTAAACCTAAGGGTCTCTGTAAACCCCTCTCTAGGTCCCCTAATCGTTTGCTCATTGCTGGGCTCTTCAACTGTTCTTCCTTCCCAACTTCTCAAATCGATAGAAAAAGAAGTATTGATACCATCGACAAATAACAAAACCTCTCCACCAAGCAGAGATTCAACCACATTATCAAACTCATTTTTTTCCTCAGCTTGAGCTACACTTAGCAAGCGTTGGTGGATATTCTCTTTGGTAAACTTCATTTCTTTGGAAGTTGGCGACAATATTGTGAGAGATCTTACTATATCGGCGCCAATTGTCTCCTGAGCCGAAAGCCCATCTACATAAACTATTAGCACTGTTATCGAAGAGTCAGCTATTTTTATTTTTCGAAAATCTATATCATCACAGTCTTTAAATAGGTTCTGTAAGTAGTCGTGATTCTTCTTTAAAGAAGCATGAACTTTTTTACCGTCGCTGCTTTTATTCATTGGTTGGTTTAGCAGCTTAGGTGGAGACACTTTACGTATTATTTTTCTAAATGCTTTTTTCATGCCCAATGCCTCCTAAAAACAAATTTAGTGATATTGCATAGTTTTACCTAATAACATAAAAAATAAACACCGCTACCGAAATTATTCGGAGCAGTGTTTTAGCAATCTTCATCTTGGGAATATTTAAACCCTTGAAGCTCTATTAAGTCATGGTCTGATAATTGTTTCATTATTTCATATAGGGATTCTTTTTTATGTTCTGGTAAATCTCTAATAAACTGGTCGATGATTTCTTCTGACACCCTAGGGGTGAATTGGACATCTCCTAGCCTAACTTCTTTCACTTTGCAACCTCCTTAGACAATATTATGCTATTAGTGTGTTTCTATCGACTTGAAAATATTCTTTTTTATGAGTATGCAACTGTTTTACCTCCATCTAATACCTTTAAGTGTTTAGCATTATTAGATACCGTTAACCATTTGCAAAAAGTGGTGATTGTTTCATCAAAAGTTTTGCAATGAACGTATAGAGCTGCCGGCTCTACTGAAGGCCAACCCTCAATATAAATCACATTTCCAGTTGAAGTTAATAAAACCCATACCTTTACCTCGCCACTATAAAGACCATCTATAACATAGCTAGGATGGCCAAACTGCCCTTTTATTTTTTCGATACAGTATTTTGAGTCCCAAGAAAAATACTGGTTTTTTAATTTTGGCGACAACCTTTTTAACGATAGCAAAGCATACTCCCCCATATCTTTTGCTTTATCACCATATAAAACGGTATAGCCAAGTCCTTTTATTCGGTGACCCATGGGTACCCTCCTATTTTCTTCTTTTATTGGCGATTGCAAACTCTAAAACACTTGATATTTTGATATAATAAATTTTTTTAAAACCCCCTAAACTACCTTATATGTTATTCTGAGTTCTTGGGGTGATCTGTTCTCATTTGCAATTACCTATCATCTTGTTATAGTTATAAAAACACATCCTAGTTTAAAGGATTTTTTATAAATAATTTTATAATTCGCCTTTTCTTTATCTGGGTATTCATCCTGTTTCTTTAATAGCTCGGGTCAAAATAACCCGGGTGAATAGTAGAAATTCACCAATCTTTACCCAGACCATTACGTAATTTTCTATTGTGTTTTAATACAATATTTATGCGTAAAATACCATTTTATTCTTTACAAAATCTCATGGTGAATTGCATCTACTTCAATTTCATGTTCAGAATTATCGATATAGTTAACTATTCTCTGTCTTAGTTTATCCAATTGTTGCAGATTTATCGATACACTACAAATTCCCAACATAAATTTATTTTTTTGATTGGGGAAGTGTTTTTGAGCAACAGAAACATTAAACTTATTTCTAAGTTTTTCGGCTAAGCTATTGCTAATATTGCGTTTAACCTTTAAACTCTCACACTGATAAATTTTAAAGTCCATTTCCAAATAAAGCACCCTCATTAAAATTAGCCACCTTTCTAAAGTAAACTTTTGCTCGACTAAAAATCAATCTTTTATATACTATGCTTTATAAAAACAGATGTATTTATATTTTTTTATTTACTTAAAAATATCACAGCGGATAACAGATAACAACAAACTACAATGAAACATTAAGGTTTTTTAATCTTATTTCTTTTTTTATGAGATAAATTGACAATTCAATCAGTCTCCTTTCTGCTGATTGATAATTGGACAATGAGCTAATTTTGACTTTAGTACCCCATACAGTTAAATAAACTGCGATAAAAAATCATTTATAATTGTAAAAAAAGAGCCCTAAGGCTCTTTTTTTACATCAAGACATCAATTCTTCTAATTCATCCATTAATCTATCAAATACAGCTATAGTTTTTTCTATCGGGTCTGGTTTAGTCATATCTACCCCTGCTTTTTTTAGCAAGTTCATTGCATAATCACTGCCTCCACCTTTTAAGAAAGCTAGGTAATTTTCTTTAGCTTGAGGTTTATTACTTAGAATATCCTCTGCTATAGATGTAGCTGCAGAAAATCCAGTTACATACTTAAAGACATAATAACTTCTATAAAAATGTGGAATTCTAGCCCATTCCATACTAATGGGCTCATCAATGACAGCATCGTGACCAAAATACTTTTCGTTAAGATTTATCCACAAATTCTGTAATGCGTCTGCGGTAATTGGGTTGCCTTCTTCAACTAATTCATGGGCTTTTAACTCAAATTCTGCAAACATTGCTTGACGAAAAACTGTGCCTCTTATTGCTTCTAAGTATTGGTTTATAATATAAAACCTTTTTTCTTTATCTGTAGTTGTTTCCATTAAATAATCATTTAAAAGAGCTTCATTAACTGTCGAAGCTACTTCCGCAGCAAATATATTGTACCGAGAGTATGTAAACGGCTGATTTTTTTGAGAAAGATAGCTATGAATAGAATGTCCCAGCTCATGTGCTAATGTAAATGTTGAGTTTAACGTGTCATCATAGTTTAATAAAATATACGGTTTTGTGCCATAAGATCCCGAAGAGTATGCTCCACTTCTTTTTCCTTTGTTCTCATAAACGTCAATCCAACCTTCTTCCAGACCTTTATCCATTATACCAATATATTCTTCTCCCAGCTTTTCGCATCCCTTAAGCACTATTTTTTTTGCTTCTTCGTAGGGAATTTCCATAGAGAAGTTGGATGCTAAGGGAGTATAGACATCGTACATGTGCAGTTTTTCTAATTTTAGCATTTTCTTTTTTAGAGCCACATACCGATGCAGTGATTTTAAGTGTTTGTTAATAGTGTCTACTACGTTGTAATACACTTCGGTAGGAATGTTATCAGGATATAGCTCCGCTTCTAAAGAGTTATTGTACTTTCTAGCTTTAGCATAGAATATATCCCCTTTTATTCTGGTTCCGTAATTAGCTGCTAAGGTATTTTTAAATTTATCATAAGTTGAGTACATGGCTTCAAAGGCTTCTTGACGCACCCTACGATCTTTGGACATTAAAAATTTTACATATCTACCATGGGAAAGTTCAACTTTTTGTCCATTTTCATCATTAATAGTGGGGAATTTAATATCTGCATTGTTAAACATTCCAAACACCGATGCTGGCCCGTTGTTAAGTTCTTGGGATAAAGATAAAAGTTTTTCCTCTTCCATAGATAAAGTATGAGGCTCTAACCTTAAGATATTCTCTAAATAAAAGCTGTAGAATTGAAGTTTTGGCTCTTGCTCTAAAAGTTTTTCTATTTTGCTTTTACCCAATGATAGTATTTCAGGGACGATAAAAGAAATGGCGGTCATCGCCTGTGAATATAAAGTTTCACCTTTTTGGTAATAAGTTTGATGCGTTGAGTTGGAAGTGTCTTCATCTCTCTTTAAGCTAGTAAAAGTAAATAGTTTGCCTAGTTTTTCACCTAGTTCGTCTCTCAAATAAAGACATTCTAGCAAGGCTTTTTCGTCATTTAATTTTCCTTTATACTTTTCAAACCTTTCAATTTTTTTCTTGACATCATCGTAATCGGTCTGCCACTTAGACCAATTTTCATATATATCCTCTACTTTCCATTTATATTTTCTGTCAATTTCATTTCTTAATGGTAATGATTTTGCCATTATAAAATCCCTCCAGTTTCATTTTATAAATCCCACGGGGAATGAATTCCCCGCTACGACACCATCCAACATCTACGACACCCCCACTCACACGCCGTAGCAGGTAATTCATTGCCTGCGGATATGGAAGCGTCAGTGAGGTTCAATATCATAGTTCAAAACATATCTACCAATCTATGCTCACATTCCCACGGGGAATAAATTCCCCGCTACGACACCATCCAACATCTACGACATCTCCTAATCACACGCCGTAGCAGGCAATTCATTGCCTGCGGATATGGTAGCATAAGTGAAATTCAATATCATAATTCAAAACATTTCTACCAATTTCTGCTCACATTCCACGGGGAATGAATTCCCCGCTACGACATTATCCAACATCTACGGCATCTTCCAATCACACCCGTAGCAGGCAATTCATTGCCTGCGGATATGCTAGCGTCAGTGAGGTTCAATATCATAGTTCAAAACATATCTACCAATTTCTGCTCACATTCCACGGGGAATGAATTCCCCGCTACGACATTATCCAACATCTACGGCATCTTCCAATCACACCCGTAGCAGGTAATTCATTGCCTGCGGATATGCTAGCGTCAGTAAGGTTCAATATCATAGTTCAAAACATATCTGCCAATCTATGCTCACATTCCCACGGGGAATGAATTCCCCGCTACGACATTATCCAACATCTACGGCATCTTCCAATCACACCCGTAGCAGGTAATTCATTGCCTGCGGATATGCTAGCGTCAGTAAGGTTCAATATCATAGTTCAAAACATATCTGCCAATCTATGCTCACATTCCCACGGGGAATGAATTCCCCGCTACGACATTATCCAACATCTACGGCATCTTCCAATCACACCCGTAGCAGGTAATTCATTGCCTGCGGATATGCTAGCGTCAGTAAGGTTCAATATCATAGTTCAAAACATATCTGCCAATCTATGCTCACATTCCCACGGGGAATGAATTCCCCGCTACGACATTATCCAACATCTACGGCATCTTCCAATCACACCCGTAGCAGGTAATTCATTGCCTGCGGATATGCTAGCGTCAGTAAGGTTCAATATCATAGTTCAAAACATATCTGCCAATCTATGCTCACATTCCCACGGGGAATGAATTCCCCGCTACGACATTATCCAACATCTACGGCATCTTCCAATCACACCCGTAGCAGGTAATTCATTGCCTGCGGATATGCTAGCGTCAGTAAGGTTCAATATCATAGTTCAAAACATATCTGCCAATCTATGCTCACATTCCCACGGGGAATGAATTCCCCGCTACGACATTATCCAACATCTACGGCATCTTCCAATCACACCCGTAGCAGGTAATTCATTGCCTGCGGATATGCTAGCGTCAGTAAGGTTCAATATCATAGTTCAAAACATATCTGCCAATCTATGCTCACATTCCCACGGGGAATGAATTCCCCGCTACGACATTATCCAACATCTACGGCATCTTCCAATCACACCCGTAGCAGGTAATTCATTGCCTGCGGATATGCTAGCGTCAGTAAGGTTCAATATCATAGTTCAAAACATATCTGCCAATCTATGCTCACATTCCCACGGGGAATGAATTCCCCGCTACGACATTATCCAACATCTACGGCATCTTCCAATCACACCCGTAGCAGGTAATTCATTGCCTGCGGATATGCTAGCGTCAGTAAGGTTCAATATCATAGTTCAAAACATATCTGCCAATCTATGCTCACATTCCCACGGGGAATGAATTCCCCGCTACGACATTATCCAACATCTACGGCATCTTCCAATCACACCCGTAGCAGGTAATTCATTGCCTGCGGATATGCTAGCGTCAGTAAGGTTCAATATCATAGTTCAAAACATATCTGCCAATCTATGCTCACATTCCCACGGGGAATGAATTCCCCGCTACGACATTATCCAACATCTACGGCATCTTCCAATCACACCCGTAGCAGGTAATTCATTGCCTGCGGATATGCTAGCGTCAGTAAGGTTCAATATCATAGTTCAAAACATATCTGCCAATCTATGCTCACATTCCCACGGGGAATGAATTCCCCGCTACGACATTATCCAACATCTACGGCATCTTCCAATCACACCCGTAGCAGGTAATTCATTGCCTGCGGATATGCTAGCGTCAGTAAGGTTCAATATCATAGTTCAAAACATATCTGCCAATCTATGCTCACATTCCCACGGGGAATGAATTCCCCGCTACGACATTATCCAACATCTACGGCATCTTCCAATCACACCCGTAGCAGGTAATTCATTGCCTGCGGATATGCTAGCGTCAGTTAGAGTTTTTAATCAAAATCATTATGTAATATCAAACTAAATCTCTTATAATTATTATGATAAAAATTATAACTTGAATAATTGTATTTATCTGCCTCTGAAACTAACTTAGATCTCACTGGATTATGATGGATATAATCTATTGTTTTTTCTAGTTCTTTTTCATCTTTGACTATCCTATCATAAAATCCTTGTTGGAAAACTGCACCATGCCTGTGATATTTTTTGTTATAACACCTTGAAAAGCTACCTTTTATTTTTTTCATAATTAGAGAGATGTTATTTTCTTCATTAGTGGGCTGTATAACTATATGAGCATGGTCAGGCATGATAACAAAAGCTATGATGTTATAGTTACAGTTAAATTTATGGTAGGTTAAAATATTCAAAAATAACTCACAGGCAATAGTATCTTCAAATATAGGTGTTCGATTTTTAGTTATTGTAGTTATGAAATAATAATGGTGTCCTTGGTAATAATGTTTAAGAGGCACTACGTTCACCTCCTCATATTTTTATATCCCAAAATATAAAAAAAGAAAGTTACAAACAACCACATTCATGGAATAAATCTCCCATTTTCAGCACGCAACCCCACGGGGAATGAATTCCCCGCTACGACACCATCCAACATCTACGACATCTCCTAATCACACGCCGTAGCAGGTAATTCATTGCCTGCGGATATGCTAGCGTCAGTGAGGTTCAATATCATAGTTCAAAACATATCTACCAATCTATGCTCACAATCCACGGGGAATGAATTCCCCGCTACTTACCAACCTCCGACTTCTTACCTCTGATTACCACTATCTCAGGTAATTCATTGCCTGCGGATATGCTAGCGTCAGTGACGTTCTATATCATAGTTCAAAACCTATCTACCAATTTCTGCTCACATTCCCACGGGGAATAAATTCCCCGCTACGACACCATCCAACATCTACGGCATCTTCCAATCACACCCGTAGCAGGTAATTCATTGCCTGCGGATATGCTAGCGTCAGTGAAATTTAATATCATAGTTCAAAACATATCTACCAATTTCTGCTCACATTCCACGGGGAATGAATTCCCCGCTACTTACCAACCTCCGACTTCTTACCTCTGATTACCACTATCTCAGGTAATTCATTGCCTGCGGATATGCTAGCTAGTCCTGTATTTACATCTTCTCTATTATCATCTCAACTATAACAAACTTTTTCTTTTTTTGCAAAATTATCTCATTTGAGTTACAACGCCGTTTCTTTGTTGCATAAAAAAACGACCAATAGCTGAATAATTTCTCCATTCCTCATTGATTGTTGGTAAAAAACTAACCTTTTGGTTTTTTTCCTGATGATTTAAATTTACTGCCAGTTAACCGCCATAAAAAAACAAGACTTAATCAATTAATGATTAAGTCTTGTTTTTATACTATGCGCTTTACTATACCAAAATCTTTTTTACTAACTAATGCAAACTCTTTTATCGCTGTTGCAACACCGTTGTCATTATTACTGAATGTAATATGATCTGCATTGCTTTTGGCTTCCTTTGTTCCATTTGCCATGGCTATTGCCATGCCAGATTTCTTAAACATGGAAACATCGTTTCCGCTATCACCTATGGCTATTGTTTGTTCCATAGGGATATTGTAGTATTTAGCTAACCAACGTAACCCTTCTCCTTTAGACACCCTATTGGGTATTATCTCTAAATAACCATGATTTCCTATATAGTGGGGCTCAATAACACACTGAAATCTTTCTAACTTTTCCTCTAAAAATTTACACCCTTTTTTAGGTCCTACTATAAAAAATTTATGAATTTGATACCCGTCATCTACTGTTAGGTTCCTTTTAATTCGAACTTTGCTTTCTTTATAATCTTTTAACATTCGCAAAGTATTTTTTAAAGAGAATCTATTAGTTCCATTTAACATCTTAGTTAAATTTATTATGTTATTTTTGCCAAAGGAAACTATACCATCTAAATGGTAACCTTGAATAAATAGCTCTTTTTCGCTTTTAAGCGCACCTAATATTTTGCTAAGATTTTTATTCGAAAAATTATGGCATTGCTTTACCTCTCCATTTAAAGGATCGCGAATCATGCTGCCATTGGCGCTGATAAGAGGTGCTTTTATATTAAGTTTTTTAGCATAGTAAAGTGCGGAGTGATAGCTCCTTCCAGTAGATAATGTAACTACTATCCCTTGAGCACAGGCAGTTTTAATTGCCTTTGCAGTATTGGGTTGTATATTTCCCCCTGAATCTATAAGGGTTCCATCAATATCAATAGCAATGATTTTATACATTGTCGCCACCTCCATCTAATGACCTATTATATTATTAAAATCTATCACATTATACAATATTTTTCTTTAATATTAAAGGGTAATATACCAATTACATATTTTTGATTTACAACTGATTTTATTTAAATTCCATTATTTTGATGATATAATTTTATTTATAGACTTGCTCGTTCAAAAGCATGTTTTTCCTGTTAAATTATTGTTTACCCTATAGTAAAAGGATAAATAATTTAAACACAACAAATCCATTAAAGAAAATATAAATTATAGGTTGCCAGGAGGCTTAATATGGAGATAAAAGAATTAAATATAACAACATTTTCGGAAGCCAAAAAAGAAGTAGAAGCCGTTAATGCAAGCTTGCCATCGATTAATCTAATGGCAGAAAAAAGTATTTTTAAAACAATTAAAATTAGCAAAATGTCAACCACCGCTGCTAACATTTTAAAGCAGGAGATGCTTTCAAAAGGTGGCGAAGCTGCAGTTAGCGCTAATACTGTTAATTGCAAAGACAAAACAACAGATGTTGTTCTTATGGGCACCCTTAGACAATTTAGAGAAGTATCAAAAAAAATGAATGGTCAACCACTGGGTTTGCCAGATTTGGGTAAATGGTTAGAAACAATGATAGCCCAAGAAAAGAAGAGATAACAGCACATGACGTTAGCAAGTAAACGTAACCTAACCGCAGAAGAAACACAGGAACTTCTAGATACTGAGATACATAGTTCTTTTGATGTTGAAAAAAGCCGCAGTAACAACAGCAACAACGGCAGCAGCAGTTAAATGATAGCTATTTACCTATTTTAGAAGTGATTGAGAATCAAGTATTAGTATTTATTAAAAGCGAAGGAAAAAGAGTTTTTTAGAAAAGCTTTTTAAAAACAAATGAAAAAATATTTTCTGTATTCAGAAAAAAATATTTACTTTTTCTGAAGTTATGATATCATTATGTTAAATTTAAAAAAAGAAGGGAATGGAATTTATGGGAAAATTTTTAAGGGTTATGAGTTTATGTTTGATTTTGACATTAGTTTTTATAATTCCTGTAGAAGCATCAAGTAATGAACAAACAATTAAAGATAGCCTAGAGGATTTAGCATTAGAGTATGATTTTAATTTTGATGAAGATACTTCAGACATATCATCTTTTTTAAAATTTGATTCCATAGAAGAATTTGAGGAATTTATATCAGATTTTGGTTTTAAAGATATGGATGATAAAACTGAAGTACGATTACAAAACCAAGTGGCGCCATTTTCTTTTGGTTCATCCACAGATATTGATACTTTGAGATGGTACTCTCCATTTGCTGGGTGGGGAATTAAAGCAGCTTGCTGGAAAAATATCTCTTTTAAATACGATTACCAAAGAGTCCCATATCAAACACAGTACCTACAATTTACGTCATCTAACCCTGTGCGCAACATTAATAGTTATCTATCAGGAATTCAAATCGGAATAAGTTGGACTCAAACTAATTCCACGTACACCATTAGTTCAAATGTTGTTCCTAGAGATACAGTTAATTTCAAAGTAGATGGATATTTTACGCTTGGGGTTGAAATAGCAGGATTCCCTGCTGGGATAACTAAAAGTGATACTTGGGAGAGAAGTTATACATTAAATTAAAAATAAAAAAACATATCAAATAGCATGGTTTGGTGAAAATTGATAAAGAAAGTCCGTTATTATATTTGAACATCTAATATAATAACGGACTATTCTTGTCTTATTTTTAAGTGGAACGTCTGTTATCTCTTCTTTAATCTATTTTTTTATACCAAAGGGCTGAGTGTAACTCACCCCTCCCTCTCCAATTATTTCTGCCCTAACATAGCTCCCCATACCTTTTGCGTTCTTATAGTTTACCGAGTCACCTATATGAATTATATTCCCCTCTGATATCCAAACTACTTTTTGAGAATTTTGGGCGCTAATTGAAATTGTATTCAGCTTTTCATCAACATTTATCTCATTTATTATGGGAGGGCACCCCACAACATTTTCTAATGTACTTATAGAGGAAAAGTAAAAAGCTCCTGTAATCATAGAATCTTTTAAATCTTCCTCAGTTAGCTCCGGTAGTAGAAATATATTCCAATCTCTCCCTATATGTTCAACTTTATGGGTGTCGTCATTGGCAAATCCCCAGCATAGATTGTCCGGAGGTAATACAGATAATGTTTTATCCCACATTTCCCTGTCATCTTGATACCTATCACCTTGATTAATAACTTCCATGCCAACAAGGTGAGGGTATGTTACAAATAAGTTAGCATACCATTTTGAGGAAGCGTTATATCTGCCAGGGTGTGCCATAATAGCTAACCCCTCTTTCTCTCCTATTTGCTTAAGAACTTCTTTTTCATTACTCATTGTAGTATTAAAATCAGAAAATAAGCTTAATAAATGGTGAGTGTTAGATATTTCATTGCCTTGCACTGGTAACATCTTTAAGCTATTTTCTTTAGTATAATCATCCCATGGCCAAGTTAATGTGTTGTGGTCTGTTATAGCCAATATATCATAGTCACGATTACTGTATTCTAAAATAAGTTGTTCTGGCTTTAACGCTGATGGATTGTATTTTTCACTGTGGTTTGTGTGAGTATGCAAATTTCCTTTATATTGACCAAAGCTATCCCATTTTACATTTTCATAAGGATTATTTACCTTAATTTCCGCTACAGCAAAGGACGACAATAACAAAACCGATAAAATAGAGGCTACAAAAACCTTTGCTACTTTCGACAACATTTAAAACACTCCTTTAAAGAAAACTTCAATCAGTGTGGTTTCCTTACTCCGCTGATTGTTTATTAAACCCGTCGGCAACCTGACTAAAGCGTCCCGTCATATAATGAAGTGGGTTCAGCCAGTTACATCTGCGATAAAGGGTTATAATTATTATGCTTCAAAAGGAGTGAAAAGATAAGTTTATCCTGTAGCATCCATTTAATTTGTTTAATAAAGGGAAAGCCACATGAATGAGTTTTTTTTATGTGACTTTCCCTTTTAAGTATTAAATGAATAACTAACAGTTGATATTTAACCTTCTATTTTTTCCATCTTTGTCTTAATTCCTTCAATATTAACGATATTATTTATTTCTGCTTTTTCATTTGTAATAATAAGACAGTCTTTCTCATGTGAAGTGTTGATAAGCCATTCCTTTTCTCTTTTTAAAAAAGATAAGTCTTCTGGAAGCTCGGGCTGGATCCATTTATATAGTGAATCAGCGGCTTGTATTAGTATATCTTTGGCGGCATTATCGGTTCTATAATAATGAACCTTTGCTACCGGTTCTTCGCCATAAGTAGTTGTGCCAGGCCATTTTGATTGTTCTCTACTTTTAATAAGAAAGGGTTCAAGCCTTTGCAAAATAGTATTTAAGCTATCATTCTTATCCAGGTCTTTTCTTACAACTAAAACAAATATATCACAGACCTCAAAAGCTACAGCTAATAAGTCTTTATATACCTGCTTTGTGGGATTTTTTATATTTATGATTACTATATGGATCACCTCATTTATAATAAAATGTAAATTATTTAGGAGTGCCAAAAAACACATGAGAACCATTTCTGGGAATAGGATGATAATGATCAAAGAAAGTCCCGGGCTGTAATCGATAACGTCTATGATTCTCTACTTGAGAGACACCATACCCAGTTGATTCCACAAGAGATCTGGCTCTAAACTGTTGATAAGTGTAAACGTCAGAGTCTTTGCCACCACTTGCAACCCTAGTAACTGCCTGAGTTCTAGGAATTGGTTTTGGAGCAATATAAACATTATTTCGACGTAAGTACGCTTTATAAAACTTTTGTCTATTCTCCCTTACTTGGTCAATAACTGATTCTACAGCATAGACTGTAATACCTGCAACAGTAATCGCTAACCCAGCTGCTAGTAATGCTTTTAATAAGGATCCTCCGATAATTATAGTTCCAGCTGTAACCGATTGAACTCCTACCTCATTGAATGTAGCACTATTCAAGTCGTTTATGTTTTTTAAATGAACAGATTCATTTTTACCGCCTAAGGGTTTTATTTTTGCATCTATATTCTGACCATTTAACTCATTAACTTTTACTTCTCCAATTTTATCATTATTATTAATGCTATATCCCTTTATATCACTATTATTAACAGTAATAAATCCATTTCCATTTTTTCCTAGAATAAGTTTTGCTTGATTTTCTATGCCAACGGTTTCCACTATTGTGTTAAATTCTTCATCCACACTAACAAAGTATTCAACCCCATCTACATAAACAGTCTTTCCGTTTGCATTTACCGCGCTCTTATTATTAGCAAAAAGAACATTACTTGAAGTTAATAGAACTGTCAAACTCAAAAACAGTGCAATAAATCTTTTAAACATTTTTTTACCTCCCTTATAATATTGTAAACCCAGCTATTTTTCAGCCTAATGTTAATTCTTACATAAAATTCACCTCCTTACCCCTAATTTTTATGATAATAAACCCCTCTGTAAAAGTCCATTAACTGTCAGGAAAGTTTTCTTTTTAAGTAGGCAGATAGTAATATTAAATTATCTTTCTAGTATTTTAAAAACCTCCTATTTGTAGTACAATTAAATTAACAGTAATAATAACCATTTTAAATACGGAGGCGAGATTATGTGGAAAGATAAGTATAAAGTAGGTGTAGAAAAGGTCGATAATCAGCACCAAGAGTTATTTAGCAGAGTGACTGATTTTGTCAGCACTGTTCGTAAAGATGGTGATTGGGAAGATAAGTTAGAAAAAGTGAAATCTACCATGAGCTTTATGCAGGAATATGTTGTTGTTCATTTTGACGATGAGGAAAGGTATATGAAAGAGATTAACTTTCCTGAGTATAAAGAGCATGTAAAAATTCATGAAGAATTCAAAAATGAAGTAAATCAGTTTGCTGAAAAATTTGAAAAGGAAGGTTTTAAGGAAGACTTGGTTCAGTCTTTTGCCGGAAAACTTATGGCATGGCTTATAAACCATGTGGCATCCCATGACCAAAAAATTGCCGATTATGCGAATATCAAAGGAGGGAAGAAGTAGTGAATGCTGAATTTGTAAACCCGTTTTATCAAGCTACCACTGAAGTTTTTAAAATGATGCTGGATTTAGATGTCAGTAAAGATAATATTATTCAACCCGCCTCTAACAAAGGTGACAATGCGGTCTCTGTTAAAATTGATGTAACTGGAGATTTGTCAGGTGTTATTATCTATAGATTTCCTAAACAAATGCCGATAGAAATGATTAAGATAATGTCTGGTATGGACATAGATACCATAGATAGCTTCGTAACTTCTGCGTTGAAGGAAGTTACAAATATAATAAGTGGAAATGCAGCCACAAACCTTTCTTCATCAAGGTATGATTGTGATATCTCAACCCCTAAGGTTTACATAGATAAAGCACCTGAGATTCCAAAGGACACTACCTCATTAGCTCTTCCATTACAAACCAGTATTGGAGAGATGGAAATAGACATAGCTTTAAAGTAGCATATAAAAAAATGGAACATTTTATCTTGTTCCATTTTTTTATTCCTTTTTAATTTTACACTACTTTTAACTGCTCTTTTAACACACCTTCGGCATAAAGATGCTTTTGAATAGGCTCATCTATAATTATTGTCAGCGATTTGTGAATTTGAAGCATTGAAGCTGGTAGTTTTGATGATAACTGTCCATTTATCATTTTAGCAATAATTTCTGCTTTATCCTCCCCAGATGCTATCAACACAATTTCATCTGCTCCAAATATCGAGCCTATCCCCATAGTTATCGCTTGACGAGGAACTTCTTCATCCTTTCCAAAAAAACGACTGTTGGCACTTATTGTTTTTTCATGCAAGTTTACCAAGTGTGTGGAAGTATGCAATGCATCATCTGGCTCGTTAAAGCCTATATGCCCATTATGTCCGATACCTAAAAGTTGTAAATCGATGCCACCGCAATCTTTAATCGCCTGCTCATACCGGTGACATTCTTCATCAATATCTTGTGCTAATCCATCAGGGATATGGGCGTTTTCCTCCTTGATGTTAATATAGTCAAAAAAATTAGTCTTCATATAGTAAGCATAGCTTTGAGGATGATTACTACTTAGGCCATAATATTCATCTAAGTTAAAAGTTTTAACTTTGGAAAAGTCAATTTTTTTATCATTGTACATAGCTATTAATCGCTTATAAACACCCTTGGGGGTTCCACCAGTTGCTAGTCCTAAAACGGCATCAGGTTTTTCTTTAACTTTTGTAGCAATTATATTTGCTGTCATTTCGCTAACTCTATCATAATTTTTCCCTACTAATATTTTCAATTTAATACCTCCTAGTAATTCCACCAATTATTACATCTGTTACATTTATTTCATCGTCAAAAATAATTAAGTCCGCATCTTTGCCTGCTTCTATACTCCCTTTATCTCGAGATACCCCTATCATTTGTGCAGGGTTTAATGTAGCCATGCGAACTGCTTCGCAAACAGGGATACCAACCATATTTATCATATTATAAACAGCTTTATTTAAAGTAAGGGTGGATCCTGCTAAAGAGTCGTTTTCTAGCCTTGCCGCTTTACCTTTAACAAATACTTTTTGCCCACCTAACTGATATTCACCTTCTGGCAATCCAGCGGCCATCATAGCATCAGACACTAAAATCAGTCCTTCTTTACCCTTTAATTTATATGCTAGCTCCATAGCTCCGGGGTGAACATGGATTCCATCGCATATTAATTCACACATAACACGCTCATCAATTAACACAGCACCTACTGCACCAGGCTCTCGATGGGAAAATCCTCTCATTCCATTAAACAAGTGAGTTGTACCTACCAATCCGTGAAAAATAGCCTTTTTGATTTCTTCAAAAGAACCATCGGTATGTCCAGCAAACGGTGCTATACCTTGTTTTTCCAGGTATCCCAAAACCTTACTAGCCCCCTGCAACTCAGGAGCTAACGCCACCACCTTTATGCTGTTTCCCGAGATAGTTACCAGCTCTTTTAATTCATTAACATCAGGGTTTTTTATATGCTTAAGGGGTTGTGCCCCTTTTTTCTTTTGCGAAAAATATGGTCCTTCCAAATACACTCCTAGTAACTCACTTTGTATTTTTGCTTTATCTTTTTGGACATTATTAATATAGTCTTTTACATTTTTTAGCGCGTTTATAGTTTCTTCCTTAGACGCTGTAATTGTGGTAGCTAAAAAGCCTGTTACACCATTTTTTAAATGAAATTCCGCTATTTTTTCTATAGCTTCAAAAGTACTATCCATAAAATCATATCCAGAATTACCATGATTATGGATATCAATAAATCCTGGAGATAAATACTTTCCTTGGGCATCTATAACTGAATGGTCCTTTTTAGATAATTTACTGGTGCTATCTAAAACATCTACTATTTTCCCTTCCTCAATAACAACACTGGACCCGTCAATAACTTCATGTGGTGCTATAACCTTTGCATTTTTGATAATTGTTTTCAAGAAAAGCCCCTCCTTATAAACTTTTTTAGGCGACTGAAAAACACAACTTTTTGGTATAACCCCAGTTTAGATAGTTTTAAAATCCCCCATCTACCTAGTGGAAATGTCATTCTGAGCTTACGTTTTGCTATACTATTTCTTAAAAGAAAGCATCATTGTCTTCCATATCCTAATTCGAAACATATCTACCTATTTCTGCTCACAGCACCACGGGGAATGAATTCCCCGCTACGACATCATCCAACATTTACGATATCCTCAATTACACCCCGTAGCAGGTAATTCATTGCCTGCGGATATGTCAGCATTATTGGGGATTCATATCCCTAATTCAAAACCTATCTCCTATTTCTGCTCACAATATCACGGGGAATGAATTCCCCGCTACGACATCATCCAACATTTACGATATCCTCAATCACACACCGTAGCAGGTAATTCATTGCCTGCGGATATGTCAGCATAAGTGAGATTCAATATCTCTAATTCAAAACATATCTACCTATTTCTGCTCCAGCACCACGGGGAATGAATTCCCCGCTACGACACCCTCCAACATCTACGATATCCTCAATCACACACCGTAGCAGGTAATTCATTGCCTGCGGATATGTCAGCATAAGTGAGATTCCACATCCTCATTCAAAACCTATCTACCAATTTCTGCTCACAATATCACGGGGAATGAACTCCCCGCTACGACACCCTCCAACATCTACGATATCCTCAATTACACACCGTAGCAGGTAATTCATTGCCTGCGGATATGTCAGCGTAAGTGAGATTCCACATCCTCATTCAAAACCTATCTACCAATTTCTGCTCACAATATCACGGGGAATGAATTACCCGCTACGACATCATCCAACATCTACGATATCCTCAATCACGCACCGTAGCAGGTAATTCATTGCCTGCGGATATGTCAGCATTATTTGGGATTCATATCTCTAATTCAAAACCTATCTACCTATTTCTGCTCACAATATCACGGGGAATGAATTCCCCGCTACGACATCATCCAACATTTACGATATCCTCAATCACACACCGTAGCAGGTAATTCATTGCCTGCGGATATGTCAGCATTATTTGGGATTCATATCCCTAATTCAAAACCTATCTCCTATTTCTGCTCACAGCACCACGGGGAATGAATTCCCCGCTACGACACCCTCCAACATCTGCGATATCCTCCAATCACACACCGTAGCAGGTAATTCATTGCCTGCGGATATGTCAGCATTATTTGGGATTCATATCTCTAATTCATAACCTATCTACCTATTTCTGCTCACAGCACCACGGGGAATGAATTCCCCGCTACGACATCATCCAACATTTACGATATCCTCAATTACACCCCGTAGCAGGTAATTCATTGCCTGCGGATATGTCAGCATTATTGGGGATTCATATCTCTAATTCAAAACCTATCTACCTATTTCTGCTCACAATATCACGGGGAATGAATTCCCCGCTACGACATCATCCAACATCTGCGATACCCTCAATCACACACCGTAGCAGGTAATTCATTGCCTGCGGATATGTCAGCATATTGGGGATTCTATTTTCTCTATTTTATTAAAATTGTTTTGCCATTCTACCTTAATTATAATACATAGTTAATATTTTACAATATCTCCAGTGGGTTTTATCCTTATATATCAGTAAAAGAAACCAATTCTATCTTGTTTTCTGACAGCCATTCCATAAACTGGTTATCCTTTAAAATGCTGAGTTCCTGCTCTCGCTGTAGATTATATGAGCTTATTTTTTTTAAGTTGCAATCAACATATCCTGGATGAGACATCACTTCTATTATGCCATTTTTAGCACTGAGGATATGTTCTTTAAGTTTTTCAACAGAAATATCTTCTCCGTAAAAATCCATAATACAAGTATCCGTTGTTGCTACTCCTAGCCCCCTTAGCCAGTTTTTCATTTCTTCATTTGTTTGTCTAACCGGGACTCTATTTTTTAATGCTATTTGTGCAACTATTTGTTTTATTACTTCATGGGTATGAACATGATGGTGACTATCTATGTGTGATAATTTTAAGCCATAGTTTATGTAGAAAGCAGTTTGGGCTTCTAGTTCTTTTTTTACATCTTCTATGTCCATCACTTTTAATAGTCTGTCTATACTTCGGTAAAATTTTCCTCTAGAATCTACTAAAGTAGGAACTTTTTCAGGGGGAAGGATGGGACTGCCACTAGTTAAAGTCAAGTGCAGCCCTAGCTCATTTATGTTGTTATTCAAAGCCATTTTTATGGCATTTGCCGCTTGGGGCATATTAACCATCAAAGTTGTACTTGTAACAACACCGGTTTTAATACATTCTATTATTCCCCTATTGCAGCCTTCTGTTAAGCCAAGGTCATCTGCGTTAATAATCAATTTCTTCATGATAGCCTCCTAAATAAAATGGCATCAACAGTATCACTGCTAACGCCACATAATATATAACTATTTTTATTATTGTTCTACTTTACTTTCTATTCTTTGAACTTTGCTGTATAAATCTATAAACTCTTGAGCTAAGTCTTTTACTGTCATTGAATTCATGAGATGATCTTGAGCATGCACAACTAGTAGTGAAACTTCAATTTTTTCTCCTCGGGCCTCCGATTGAATTAAAGAAGTTTGAACTTCATGGGCTAACACTAATTTTTGTTTTGCTTCTTCAATGCAATCTCTTCCCTTTTGAATTTCGCCTTGTTTAGAATACTTTATTGCTTCCATACATAAACTTTTTGCTTCTCCGCTATGAGTGATTATCTTTAATATAATAGATTCATAGTCCATTAAATGCTCCTCCTTGTCAACTAATCCAAAGTAATATAGCGATTATTTTCTAAAATTATATCATCTAAAATTTGCTTTGCAACATCTACTGAGGGAACTAAGGGATTAGAAACTAATGCCATTAATCCACTGCTGTAGCATTGGTTTACTCCCGCTTCTACAGTCAAGAGCTCGTAAGCTTTAACCATCTGTACTAGTCCTTTTATTTCGGTAGGAAGTTCACCTACTGTAATAGGTTTTGCTCCGTTTTTTCCCACAACAGCATTAACTTCCACTACTACGTTACCAGGCATACTTGAAATAGCCCCATTATTACCTATATTCACTGTATGAATCTCACTTTTGTCATTGTAAATGGCACTTATAAGGGATATTGCTGCTTCAGAGTAGTATGCTCCCCCTCGTTCTTCCAACTTTTTAGGCTTCTCTTCTACCTCTTTTTGTGAATAAAGCTGAAATAATTCTTCTTCTATTTTCATCACCTGCTCTGCCCTAGTGCCTTGTTCAGTTAACCCTTGTTTTGTTTCCTCTAGTATTTTGTCTTTCATATAAAAATATTTATGGTAAGGACAAGGTATAACTTTTAAAGATTTTATCAGCTCAGGATCCCAATTTAAATCAGGTATGTTCCTCATGTTGGGAGATTTGCCTTCCATCAACTTATCTATAACTTTTGTTGTAATATCTATTCCTTCCAAGTAAATCCTTTTGCCATATACCATATGATTTAGTCCGATAAAGTCGATCTTTAGATTAGCTTTATCACATTCTAAAATTTCAGCTATGTTATTGACCATACCAACAGGAACGTTGCATAGACCTATTGTTTTAACGTTTGTATGCTTTAGTACCATTTCTGTAATTATGCTAACGGGATTAGTAAAGTTTATCAACCATGCATTTGGTGCAAGTTCCTCTATCTCTTTACATATTTCTAACATAACGGGCATAGTTCTAAGGGCTTTAGCAAAACCTCCTGGTCCTGTTGTTTCTTGGCCTATCACATCATATCTTATAGGTATTTTTTCATCTAAAGCTCTAGCTTTTAAACCACCAACACGAATTTGTGTAACCACAAAATCTGAATTTGCAATAGCTTTTCTTCTGTTTAGTGTTTTGTAAACTTCAATATCAAGTCCTGCTTTCTTAATCATTCTCTTTGTTAAACTATATATTATATTTAGCTTATCTTCTCCTTCTTTTATATCAACTAATTGTATTTCATGTACAGGCAACTCAATAGCTCTTTGAATAATTCCATCGATAAGTTCAGGTGTGTAACTGCTTCCACCACCAATTACTGCAATTTTTAATTTTTTGCTCATCTTCCCCCTCCTTTTAAAGTTATAAAAAATCTTTATAAGGTTCAAAGATTAACCTTTTTTCATTTAGAAAAGAACCTTACTTCTCTATTTTGGGAAAATCTTTGAACCTTAATTTTCACCTTAATTACTCTAAGTTTCTTTCTTTGGCAGCTTGTTTATCAGCTATTGCTATAAATGGTATATATATCGCTATTGATAAACAAAGATTAAATAGCGCCAACAAAGCTGCTTTTATACTCCCTCCTGTGGCTAAAAATGCGCCAACCCCAGGGGGAGAAATCCATGGAATTGCAACATATGTTGCTGGAACCAATCCACTAGCCGTTGCAAGAAAAGCTGTTAATGTCAATACTGCTGGTGTTATGATAAATGGGATAAACAAAATAGGGTTTAATACTATGGGTACGCCAAAAATGATTGGCTCGTTGATTTGAAAAATACCGTTAGGAAGTCCAAGCTTAGCAACCGTTCTATATTCTTGCCTTCTTTTACTAACAATGAATATTGCAATGATTAAGCCTAATGTGGCTCCAGAACCCCCTAAGTGAACATAGGCATCAAAAAATACTCTTGTAATATTATACTCTGCTGCTAACCCAGCTTGTACTGCACTGGCATTTGCTTCAAGAGCTGGTAGATAAACAGAGTTCATTATAGGATCTAATATGCTGGCCCCATGCAAACCGAAAAACCAGAATAAATTTATCAACATAGCTAATATCATAGCGGAAAATACACCTTGCCCTAAAGCTTCAAGTGGTGCTTGAATTGTATTATAAATAAAGTCTTGAAGGCTTATAGCACCAATAGCAGCAAATATATGTCCTATAATTCCTGCTACGTAAATGGCAATGATTCCAGGAATTACAGCGGCAAATGCTCTACTAACAGCTGGTGGAACTGAGTCTGGCATTTTTATTACGATATTTCTTTTTGTCAACCTGACAAAAACCTCTGTTGTCAATATCGCAATCAGTATTCCCGTAAATAATCCTGTGGCGCTTAAGTATCCTACATCTAAATAACCCCCTGCCTCTCCTGCTGGTGGAGTTACTGCTATAAAAGCACCTACAGAAATCAAACCTGCAGCCAATCCATCAACTTTATAACCCTTGGCTAGGTTAAACCCTAAAGAAAAGACTAATAAAAGAGTCATAATAGCAAAGCTACCCCACCAAACATTGCCGTTTATACCTTTTAAAGGCTCTAATACCGGTACTATCTCAAATAAAGTAGAGTTTAACAACACCGCAAAAGAACCCGCTATTATTAACGGCATAATCCCTATAAATCCATCTCGAATTGCCACCAAATGTCGTTGCTTCCCTATTTTTGCTGCGTAAGGCATAAAATATTTTTCCATAAACTTTATAAAACTTTGCATTTTCTTCCTCCTTTAAAGCTTTTATTTATTACCTATTTGTTCACTAATTCCAAGGCTTGCTTTAAAACTCCTTCTCCATCCATGCGCCCATACATAATACTGTCAATCACAGAAACAGGCACATCCTTTCCATGCAATTTTTCTTCCATATTGCTTTTTAGGTACCGAACTTGTGGACCCAAAAGAAGTATATCAATAGAATCCAAATGTTCATCAGCCTCTGATTCCGAAACAGCTAAAATATCCACTGAAAGCTTTTCTTTTACTGCTGCACCATTCATTTTAGTTACCAACAAACTAGTTGACATTCCCGCAGCACACACTAACATAATCTTAATTTTTCCCATATAAAAACCTCCTTGTTAATTAACAGCCTAAATAACCTGCACCTCCTTTAAGCGATGCTTTCATCTTCAAGTAATGTTTTTACTGCCTGCACTGCTTTCACCTCATCCTGTCCCTCAGCTATTATGTCTAGTACCTCACCACCTTTAACACATAATCCTAAAACTGAGATTATGCTTTTACTGTTAGCACTGCTCTGACCCTTTTGCAATGTCAACTCTGAAACATATCTTTTAGCAGCACTTACTAAAACAGTGGCTGGTCTAGCATGAAGTCCCGTTTTTATCCTTACCCTGACAGTCTGCTTTTCCATCTAAAGCCCCCTAATAATTTATTTTTATATTATTGCAAAAGCCATGCCAATTTATATTTTTCAGAAATAAATCTCAAATGCAATAACCACGGCAAAAAAACAAAAAAATAGTGTGCAAAGTAAAACTGCACACTATTACACAGTATCTTTAATTTTCTGCCCACTGGCTGTTTAAAAGTAGTATTTTGCATATGTAACCAATCTCATCTTCTAGAATGTTAATATTATATTTCTTTTCTATCACTTTGAAACATTCTTTAATTATTCCCATCTCTCTATTGTACTGATTTTTATAAAGTTGCAACTCCTTAAAAACTTTACCTTTTTCCCCCTTTTTTAGCTTTTCTATAAGAAAACAAGTATGCATCATCATACCTATGGCAATTTCATCACAAACTTTTATTTCTAGCCTGCCTTCAATATTAGAAATCACCTGCATTATTTCTTCACTTAACTCAGCTCCGTCCACCTGCTTTAGATGTTTATGTAAAGAATCTCCAATTTTTATGTAATTATCATCAGTGCCCAATATTCTTTCCAAAGCATTTATTCCACTGCCATCAATTAGTTCCGCTGCAGAGATATATGGTATATCCACCATATCAATTCCAACAGTGCTAACAATAGCTAAAATTTTATACTTTTTTTTATAGCTATTTACTGAGTTTAAAAATTCTTTTCTATTTAGTATATTAAGAGGAATTACTGCAAAGTTATATTTCTTGGCTAGCTCAGTCTCGATGATATTTTGAAGGTGTTCTGCCGCACCTTCCCCGGTAAAACAGGCAGTTATAATCACTCTTTTAGCTTTTATAGTCTTTTTTCTACTGTTTTTTTGTTTGAATTTTCCAACGTCAATTAAGCTTTCATAAATTTCATTCATATCCCATCCTAAAACAGCTTTTCTGCAAGCTTCAAGAAGTAAAGGGGTGCTTACCATGTCAACAGTCCTGACGTTAACTCCAGTATCTTCGTAAATCATATCACCGTAACTTACTAAAGAGCCCATATCAACCAGCAACATTACTCCCTGACCTTGATTTAAATTAATAACCCGCTCTTTTGCCAAAAGATATATCTCCTCCGGCTTCATATTTAAAGGCATATCCAAAGCTACAGCATGATTTTCTCCTACTAACGTATTGCACACTTCTACCATGCTGCTAGCAGTTGTCCTGCCATGCATCATTACAAGAATCCCAACTTTACTCTTTTGCCCATACTCCAGATCTAACACATTTTTAATTAAAAATAACGTTATATACCCTATTTCGTCCAAAGGAGTTTGAATTTCAAATCTTTTGTCAATAATATTTACTGCTTCCAAAGCAACCATAAATTCTTCAGGATAATCGGCTCTTATCAAGTTCAGTTTGGGATGATATACCTTCAGACCTTTTTTCATTCTTTCTATAAAGTTATGTATATGGAGGGCTAAACCATAGTAAATTTTAATGTCATATGTCGTGTTAAGTCTTTTTTCAGCTAAGTTTAAAATTTGCTCAACTGACTCCAAAACTTCTAAATCTACCACCTTAGATATATCTTTCTTTTTTAAGTTTCTATCCAGATTTCCTAGGTATTTTTGAAAATGTGCTTCAATATCTATATTTATAGTTTGATTTATTTCTCCTTCCGTCAAGCCAGAGGATTTTAAGTCATCTAACCTTCTTGCTATTCCCTCATAAAAGTCCTCGTTTGCCACATTATCATCTTTAGTATGATATTGTATATCTTCTTTAAAGCTAAATCGCAAAATCTCACCTTTAACTTGCATGATTTCCTCTACTTCTGCTCTATATTCATTTAAGCGTAATAAGCCTTTTTTCACATGTTGAGGCAAGTCTGAAGTGGTGATAAGGATATGATTTTCTTTCTTTGATTTATAATGGACAAAGGCCTTTGCACAGCATAACTGGATATCACTAGCTAACTGCCCTATATTATTCGGACATTGATATAAAAGTAGCGAAATAAAGGATTGTTTATTTATATATATACTTTTTCCAATTCGTTTTGATTCTTTTTTAAAAAAATAATCTATAAGATAATATCTTTCAGCTAAACTTTTTTCTCTCAACGGCGGCAAAGTTATAATCATCGGGATTCGTCTAGTAAAAGTTTTTAACAGGTATGAGTTGGGTTCTTCTGTAGTTGCTGCTATAATTTGAACATTTACTGAGATTGTTTTTACTGTTTCTCCCAGCGGTCTAAATTGACCTTTGTCTATGTATGTAAAAAGCATTTCTTGACCCTGTGCAGAGAGCCTGTGGACTTCATCTAAAAATAAAATGCCTCCATCTGCTTTATTTAATAGACCCTCCCTGTCATTCTCTGCCCCTGTATAAGCACCTTTCTTTACACCAAAAATCTGGGATATTACTAACTGAGGATTGTCTGCATAGTCTGCACAATTAAACCTAATAAAGGGAGCTTCGGAACTTAGGACGTTACTTTCTACTGCAAAGTTATGCATTAGCTCCGCAAACATAGTTTTGCCTACACCAGTTTCACCTAGTATCAAGGTGTGTAAGCCAGTGGGAGGGTATAAAATAGCAGCTTTGGCTTTTTGTATTGGAACCTGCAAACTCTGCTGTTGAAGAAGGACCCTATCAAAACTATTTTTTTTATTGTTTTCTACACTACTCTCTTCTTTTATCGAATAGTACAAAACAGGTCTGCCGATAGATTTGCTTATTTTCTTTTCTTTATATAGTTTATTTAAATATCTACTGACATTTGCCCTATCTAAATCAATTTCCTCACCTATTTCCCTTGCGGAAATTCCTTTATTGTATCTCTCTTCAAGTTTCACAAGTGCGTGCAATACTCTATCTGCTTTTTTCATATACCACCCGTCCCTGTTTAAATTTTTCTTTATTTCTTAATATTCTACTTTGTGATTAAGAATCCTTTATAGCTAATTTTTATTTTTTAAGTAAAAGCATTTTTACCATAGCAAAGCCCCCAAACGCTAGAATTTAAATTCTAGCGTTTGGGGGCTCTAAATAAGCAATGTTACCCATTATACCCTACCCTAAATGCAGATATATTCATTTCCTTAAATTTTGGCGGAACATTTTCTAGTATTGTTTCTTCCCATATTTTTATAGGTATTTCTAGCTCCCTTGCAAGGGCACCTATCATAATAACGTTGCTAACCTGAATTTTCCCTAATTTTTTTGCTTCTTCATTAGCGTCAATTTCTATCACTTTGTATTTATCTTTCAGTGCATCAATTTCCTCCTTGGGGTATTCAGCCTTTTCTTGCTGAACTGGAGTTGAATACATGGTTTTGGGATTAACTATGATAACTCCACCATCTTTTAAGGAAGCGCTCCACCTTAGTGCTTCCAGAGGCTCGGTAGCTATTAAAACATCCCCTTGTTTTGCTGAGATGTTAGGGCTATATATTTTTTCACCAAATCTTACATTTCCCCAAACTTTTCCACCTCTTTGAGATAACCCCACTACATCATTGCTTTTTACATCATAGCCAGCTTTCATAGCTCCCTGACAAATAATATTTGTCATAAGAACTAAGCCTTGACCACCAACGCCACCAATTAAAATATTAGTCGTCAATTTACGCACCTCCTTTTGCTTCTTCGCCAGATTGCTTGATAGCATTTACTGGGCATACTTGAGCACAGATGCTACATCCGACACACATGTCTTTATCTATAAAGGATTTTTTCTTTTCTATTCCTTCGTACTCTTTCATTTTCAAAGGCGGACAATTAGTCTTTATACATGAACGACAGCCGATGCATATAGAAGGGTCGACATAGTAATGAGGGTTGTTCATCTTAAATTTAAGTGCACAAGGGCCATTAGCTACTATAATTGACAGACCTTGATGAGCTAGTTCTTCTTTAAAAATTTTCTTAGTTTCATCATAGTCGTATTGATCCAGCTCTTTTACCCTGTCAAAGCCTATGGACTGAGCTAATTCGTTTATGCTTACTTTCATATCATCTTTTTTAGTATACAATCCCGAGCTGGCATTAGGTTGACCACCAGTCATAGCCGTTGTTCGATTGTCTAAAACAACAATAGTTATGTTTTCTTTATCTCCCTGCTGATGAAGCTGATTTATTAGCCCTGGTATGCCTGAGTGGAAAAATGTTCCATCTCCGATCAATGCCACTAAAGGCTCCTGTTTTTCCTGCATTGCAAAGGCCTTACTCATGCCTTTTACAATGCCCATGCAAGCTCCCATACTTATGATACTTTGGGATTGCTCAAAAGGATGTTGCATCCCCATGGAATAACAGCCGATGTCTCCAATCACCATCTTTGTTTTTGACTTTTTCAAAATATCAAATACAGGTCTATGGGGACATCCAGAACAAAATAGCGGTGGTCTTTCTACTGTATCAGTAGTTGTTGAATCTAACTCATTTACCACATCTAAAATTCCTGCTTCTTTAAGTCCTTTTGCAATATGGCCGTAATCCAGCTCGCCGGTAAAGCTAAAATATTTCTTGCCTTCACATTCTATTCCCATAAGTTTAAGTTGCTCTTCTATAAAAGGCATCATTTCTTCTATTACAATTACTTTGTTGTAATTTGCTGTAATTTCTTTAGCCTTTTCCTCATTTATGGGGTATACAAGTCCCAGCTTCCAAACATCTACATGAGGATTTACCTCTTTTAAGATATTGTACATAAGCCCTGAAGTTATAATTAAGGTGTCAGATCCATTTTCTTCTAATTTATTTAAATTTGTATCATATGCATAGGACTTCAACCTATCTAAACGTTCTTTCATAAAAAATTGAGCCTCTTTTGATGCTGGCGGTATCATACAGTAGCTGTCATCACTATCTGCAATTGTTTCTTTCGGTGCCACTTCTTTTCTTTCACCTACATTTACAATACTTCTCCCATGACACAGTCTGCTTGTAATTCTAAGCATCATCGGTCCTTGTAATTCTTCACTAATTTCAAAGGCCTGTTTAGTATAATCCAAAGACTCTTGGCTATCTGCTGGATCTAAAACTCCCATGTTAGCAAATTTTCCAAAAAACCTATTATCTTGCTCATTTTGAGAGCTGGCTAGCCCTGGATCATCTCCGCTGACTAGCACAAACCCTCCTAAGGTTTTTGTCTGAGTAAATGTCATTAGAGGATCTGCAGCAATATTAACCCCTACATGCTTCATAACAGCCATCGACCTAACTCCAGCAAATGATCCCCCTATAGCTACCTCTAGTGCAACTTTTTCATTTGTTGAAAACTCTGAATACACCCCTTGATAGCTTGACAAGGTATCCAAGATCTCCACAGTTGGAGACCCAGGGTAGCTAGCAGCGACTTTGCCCCCGGCTTCATAAAACCCCTGAGCGATCCCTTGATTCCCTGTCAAAACTTTTTTATCCTTTGCCATAAACCAATCCTCCTCAATTAAATTATTTATTACTTAGTAATAGTATTCTTTATCGTTAATTAAATTCCTTCAATATTAGAAAAGTTTTTTTATTTTATGTTAAAATTAATTTAAAAGTTTCAAAATGAGGTGATAACAATTTGTACATTGCTTTTTGCTTATAAAATTCATCCAGATTATGACTTTATATTTTTAGGAAATAGAGATGAGTTTAAAGACCGCCCCACAAAGTTTTCTCACTTCTGGAATGAGCACCCTAGGGTTTTAGCTGGTATGGACTTGCTGAAAGGAGGAACCTGGACGGGAATAACTAAAGATGGGCGAATAGCTTTTATAACAAATTATAGAGATTTCACAATCAACAGAACCCCTTATTATTCCAGAGGATATCTGGTAAAAGATTTTTTAATAAATCTCACACCGCCCAATGAGTACCTTAAAAAAGTTAAGAGTAACGAAAAAAAATATGATTTTTTTAATTTAGTGGTGGGAACTATAGATGATTTACATTATTATTCCAATGTTGAAAACAAAATTCGCCAGTTGTCGCCAGGGATATATGGACTTAGCAACGCGCTTTTAGATACTCCTTGGCCAAAAGTGCAAAAAGCAAAGAATAAACTCTCTTTTGTAATAAGAGAAGATTTTAAAGTCCAGCATCTTTTTGACATTCTAAACGATACCGCAATTCCAACTGATGATAAATTGCCTGACACAGGTTTACCCCTTGAAAAAGAAAGAGTTCTTTCACCTATACATATCGATAGCCCTGATTATGGTACAAGAATAAAAACAGTAATTTTAGTTGATAAAAACAGGAAAGTACAATTCTATGAAAAAGCTTTGAAAAATAAACAATGGAAATTATCAAATTTTAGTTTTACAATAACTGAAACTTAAAAAAGTGGAGGTTTAGCTGGATATTAGTTTTACTTGCTGCTAAATGCCATAACCTAATAAGCCAATGTAAAAGGAGCCTAGTTCTAGGCTCCTTTACACTTCCTATAGTCCGCGTAGCTTCAATCCCTGCACCACTCTGTTTATAGCAATCATAAAAGCTGCTTCTCTCATGTCCACTGATTTTTCTTCATGCATTTGATATATGTTTTGAAAAGCATCGGCCATAATTTTTTCAAGTTTTTCATTAACTTGTTGGTCAGTCCAATAATAGTTCATCCTATTTTGCACCCATTCAAAATAAGAAACTGTAACACCGCCAGCACTGGCTAAAATATCAGGAACAACTAAAATTTTTCTTTCATTTAAAATTTTACTTGCTGCAACGGTGGTTGGTCCATTTGCCGCTTCAGCAACTATCTTAGCTTTTATCCTACAAGCGTTTTTTTCATTAATCTGATTTTCTAGAGCTGCTGGAATTAAAACATCACACTTTGTTTCCAGCAACTTTTGGTTAGTTATAACCTCGCCTTCACCATAAATTACTGATCCCTTGCTTTTTTTAATTTCTAATAACTCTTTAGGGACTAACCCCTCTTGATTGAATAACGCTCCTTTGCTGTCACTAACCCCAATGATTTTTGCGCCCGCTTCATATAAAATTTTTGCTAAATTGAATCCAGCGTTGCCAAAACCTTGAATTACTACAGTTGCTTCATCTAAGGACATGTTTAGCTTTTTTAGCGCCTCCATTGTTGTAATGACGCACCCCATAGCCGTTGCCTCGTTCCGACCAACTGATCCTCCCAGCAATAGAGGCTTCCCTGTTACTATTCCATGATCTGTGTAGCCTTTTATTTTACTATATTCATCAACCATCCAAGCCATAACCTGCTGATTTGTATAAACATCTGGTGCAGGTATATCTTTATCACTGCCTATTATCGGAGATATCCCTCTAATATATTCCCTGGTTATTTCTTCAATTTCTCTTTGAGAAAGGTTCTTGGGATTACAGTTTACTCCTCCTTTCCCTCCACCAAAAGGAACCCCAACTATAGCACATTTGATAGTCATCCACATGGATAATGCTTTAACTTCATCAACAGTAACAGAGGGATGGAACCTAACACCTCCCTTAGCAGGTCCTAAGGTGTCATCATGCTGAGATCTATACCCTGTATAAACCTCAATTCTTCCATCATCCATTCGCACAGGTATAGAAATTTCTATTACTCGTTTCGGCTGCTTCAATATCTCATAATATCCCATATCAATTCCTAGTCTTTCACAAGCTAACCTAATCTGTTTTTGGGCAGCTAAAAATACATTGTTATCTGCCAAGCCAACACCTCCCTTAAACCTTATATAGCCTATAATATGCTAAAAGGTTTTTTACGCTCTAAAATTTTCTAACATTATTTTACCATATTATAAGCTTGTATATAATATACATTTTAATTCTTCACCGCTTTGGCATACTTCCTTTATATATTGTCATAAACTTAGTATACAGTAAAAGAGACTACCTTATAGTTTTAGGTAGCCTCTTCGTTGCGTTATTAACTATTAATAAAACTTACCCCTATATTTTTCAATAGAAATCTATCTTTCTGTAAAACAAATTATAGTTTACCCCATCACAGACAAAATGTTTCACTCGCACAGGGCTTGTCTTAACAACAGTTTATTGCAATGGAATTTCTACTTTAAACATCTTTGAGCCATCTTTCATACTTCTGCTATATAGTTGCAAAGTTAGCTGTTGATCTTCCACCTCAGCTGGTATAGAAATTTCTTCTTTAAAATATCCCCAATCGCCCATTGCAGCTGTTGTAAACCCTTCATATACAGATTTACCATCTTCTGAAATTAATTCATAATTTACAGTACCTTCAAAAACACTTGCTATTCCCGTTAGATTAAAAGAATCTTTGACATTTTCATTTGGGCTAGGACTAAAAATTTTAATCCACTCGGAGCCAGCTACAATATGCCTATCCAATTCTTGAAGTCCCACTAACCTCATAAAGTATTTATCAGTATCCTCACTATCCCGTACGTAGAACGGCAATTCATTGTTTTCTAAAATGACTAAATCAAATGGATATGTGGGAGCAGTTGTAGCCCCTTCACCTGGTCCAGGTTCTGCTACATTAACCTCAATATTTAACCTTTGTTCTGCTTCTTTCACACCCTCTACTTCTATATCATACCCACCAGTAGGCTTTTTTCCTTCAGTTATCAAAAGAAACCTGTAACCTTTATACTCCTTTTCCTGCACTACTGGGATATTTTGAGAATACTTAACCCAACTAACTATCTCTTGAGGAAGGTTAGAGTAATCGGGTCTATAAAATCCTTGACTAAATTCAATCTCCTCTGTAAATTCTCCGTTATCTTCTTTTACACTTTCCTTCTGCTGTAAACTTCTCGGTCCTTCACTTGGATTAGGTTTTTCCTTTCCATTTGCCATATCATTTTCACTCATAGGCCCAAAAGCATAAACAGAAATAGCTACTAATGCTAATATAGCAGCAAACACTACAATTTTAAAATTGCTTTTCATATGCTTCCCCCCTACTTCTTCTTAGTTTACCATACCCTTTACATTTAACCAAAATTCTCAAGAGTCTTAAATGAATACCCTTCTTCTTTATAAAACTCAATAATTTCTGGCAACGCCTTAGCAGTATTTTGTTGAGCCGCACTATCATGCATTAAAACTACAGCATGATTTTGATTGTTATGAGTTTCATGTACTCTCTCTACAAGTTCTTCCTTTGAGTAGTTCTTACCTTCACCATCCCCATTTACAACGTTCCAGTCTACAAAGTTATACCCGTTTTGTTTGACTTCCTGGCGATAAAGCTCCCGTTTTTTGCCAAATGAACCTCCAGGAAAGCGTATTAAATTTGACGGTAACTTCCCTAACACATCTCTTATAATCTCATCTGTCTTCTTTAGCTCCGCTATCATATTCCCCTCATCATATAATGAAGCATAGTCATGAGAATAAGTATGATTAGCTACCAAATGCCCTTCATCATGGATTCTTTTTGTTATGTTGGGGTAATATTCCACTTGCCTTCCCAGCACAAAGAATGTACCTTTTACATCATACTCATCTAAAATATCCAAGATAGGTTCTGTTACATTTCTAGATGGGCCATCATCAAAAGTTAGGTAAACTACCTTATTATTTTTATCCCCTTGATTAGATTTTTCATCCTTATTATCAGCTTCTTTTTCCGCATCAACTTCTTCTTTCTCATCATTAACCTGTTCTTTTTTTTCATCAGTTTTGTCTTTTTCTTCTTTCCGCTCATTTAGCTCTTGGTTATCTGTGTTTTTTGTTTCATTCTTTTTCTCTTTTAGTTCTTCTTTATTCCACCCCCCCTGATGGATTTCATCAGCAACTAAAAAATAACTTCCGCTAATAAAAATTAGAAATAAAGCTATTACACCTACAAATAATATTCTACCTACTTGTTTTTTCCTTGCCCTGCTCCTTTTATTTTTATAAATTTCTTTTCGACTTTCTCTTGATTTATACCCCAAGTTTTTCCCCATTTACCTCTCCCCTTTCCCCGTTGACTAATTAAATTTTATCATCTCCTTTTATTTAAAGCTTTACATACTATTTAAAAAAGGTTAAAAAATAGTAAAGAAATCAAAGATAGATACTACGAAAGAAGTTTCTTTGTTAAAATAGTAATTATTAAGATAAAGTTAGAGGTGACTTAATTTGAATACAAATAGTGAAGTGCTAGTTGTGGAAGACGAGGCAGCCATAAGAAAGTTCATTACAGTTAATCTCGAAAGGGAAGGCTACACAGTATTTGAAGCAGAAACTGGTGAAAAAGCCTTAGATATTTTTAATAAAAAAAAGCCTGGCATTATGGTACTAGACTTAATGCTGCCAGGTATAGATGGTTATGAGGTATGCACCAAGGTGCGGGAAATATCGTCGGATATACTTATCATTATGTTAACAGCTAAAGGTCAAGATTTAGATAAAATAATGGGATTGGACCTAGGGGCTGATGATTACATGGTAAAACCGTTTAATCCCTTAGAATTAACAGCTCGTATAAGAGCTCATAGCAGAAAAACTGCCAATGGAAAAAGAAGCAGTCAACAATCTAATATTTTGACATGTGGACCTATAGCCCTTGATTTAGCCGCCAGAAAGGTTAGTTTAGAGGGGGTAAATATCGACATTACTCCTACAGAATATTCTTTGATAAAGTTATTAATAGAAAACCGTAACAATGCTATTAGCCGTGATAAAATATTAAATGGAGTATGGGGAGAAAACTTCTTTGGAGATATTAAAACTGTGGATGTGCACATAAGAAGATTAAGAGAAAAAGTAGAAAAAGACCCATCTGCTCCTGAACTCATTGAAACAGTCTGGGGTTTCGGCTATAGACTTAAAGGTGAAAGCTAATATGAACAGTATTAAAAAAAGACTGGTATTAAGTTTTCTTCTAATAATTGTGATTACCGTTTTTTCACTGGGTACTTTGCTAACTATAATCATAAGACAAAGCTACTACCAAAACATAGAGGATAATTTACAAAACCAAATAAAAGTATCTTCACAACTATATACTGAGTACTTTTCTCATAACACTTTACAGGATAATATATTAAATAACGTAGGAACTTTTTGGGAGCAAACAGAAGCTCAGGTACAAATAGTAGACTCAAACAAAAACATTTTAATGGATTCCATCGGTGTCGACCCAGAAATGTCAAAAGATATGCCCGATGTAGACAATGCTTTAGATGGCCATTACGATATGTGGATGGGAGATGTAGATTACTACCTTCAACCAGTAATGTCGGTTTCGTATCCTCTCATCTCTGAAGGTGAAATCGTCGGCGCCATTAGGCTAACCACATCTTTAGAGGTGGTTAACAGTGAAGTCGCAGCTATAAGAAATCTATTTATAATAATAGGCCTTATAGTAGTAGCTATATCCAGCTTAGTTAGTTTACTATTAGCAAATACAATTGTTAAACCCTTAGAAGCTGTGACAAGTGCTGCCCATAAAATGGCGATGGGAAATTTCAACGCTAAAAGCCCTCAAAAAACAGATGATGAAATAGGAAAGCTTTCCAACACACTCAATTTTATGGCTGAAGAAATCCAAAAAAGAGAGCAACTTAAAAATCACTTTATTTCTTCTGTTTCCCATGAATTGCGCACCCCTCTAACTTCTATTAAAGGATGGGCAATAACCTTAAAAAACGGTCATGATGATAGTAGTCTCCTTTTAGAAGGTCTTCAAACCATTGAAAACGAGAGTGATAGATTAAAGCAAATGGTAGAAGAACTTTTGGATTTCTCTAAGTTGATATCGGAGGGTATAACACTAAAACCTCAGCCTTTAGAAATAAATAATTTATTTGAAGAACTAAAACGGGAGTTTGAGCCAATTAGTAAAGAAAAAAATATTAAACTTACCATAGATACGTCAAACAGTTACCCCACTCTAATCTTGGATAAAAATAAACTTAAGCAAGTGCTGATAAACCTATTGGATAATTCCTTTAAGTTTTCACAACCCAAAAGTACAATTAAAGTAAGCACCCAACTAAAGGACAAAAAAATACACTTTAAAATAAAAGATTATGGCAGCGGAATTGCAGCAGAGGATTTGCCCCATGTAAAAGAAAGGTTTTACAAAGGCAAATCCTCCAAATCCAGTAGCGGATTAGGACTTTCCATTAGTCAAGAAATAATAACTGCTATGGATGGAGAGTTAAAAATAAAAAGCAAGCAAGGTATAGGAACCGAAATAACCATTTATATCCCCGCTTATGAGGTGAAAAAATGAAAATCAGGCTAATTATTATTTTAATATTGGCTTTCATGATGTCAGGTTGTGCCGGATTTACTCAAATTGATCAATCTAGAATCAATGCCCCGGAAAATAATGCTTCTCCTATTTATGGGCAATGGACAGTTTCTGAAGAGCTCCAACAAGAAAATACATCTGTTAACAATGTTGAGTTTACAAAAAATCAAATAAATATAGGTGATAGCAAACTTGATAATCCAACCTATCAACTTAGAAAAGTGAACGTAGATGACTATCTTTTCCGACGAGGTATATACCATCTTAGGCCTAGGTTTAGCACCCTAGAAAAAGTTGAAGTAATTACCATATTAGATGATGACCAGTTTTTTGCAGAAGCTTTCATGTTAAGTAATACTTCGTCAATGCTAATCATTCAGGATCAAACCTATATTTTAAAGAAGCAACCAAATCAATAAAATCACTTGTAAACTTAAATAGGGGCATAAAAAAAGTGTAAAAAACCAAGATACCTTTAAAAGGTTATCTTGGTTTTTTATGCCCTACTCTGCCATTTCTAAGGCAATTTTCATCATATTTGTAAAAGCATTTTGTCGTTCTTCAGAAGTTGTTTCTTCTTTTGTCGCTAAGTTATCTGACACAGTAAGTATACATGCTGCTTTTTTTCCAGTTACTTTGGCGTTATGAAATAATGCAAAAGCCTCCATTTCAACAGCAACACAACCATGCTTATCATAGATTTCTTTATATTCACCAAAGTTCTCTCTATAAAATACATCAGATGAGTGAATTCTCTCTATATGCATAGGAATATTTAATTCCTCGGCATACTTTTTAAGCTGCTCGTTTAATGCTGGGGTACCCTCGATAACATCACTATCATACCCTCCTTGCACTTTGGCAAAGCTCGACTCACTCCATGCATCTTTTGCCAATATAACATCATAAAGTTTTACATCTGGAGTATAACCACCACATGAGCCTATACGAATTATATTCTCTACACCATAAAACTTGTACAGTTCATAAGAATAAATTCCGATACTTGGCATCCCCATACCGCTAGCCATAACTGAAATTCTTTTTCCTTTATATGTACCGGTGTATCCCAAAACATTTCTAACCTTATTAAATTGTTTTACATCCTCTAAAAAAGTGTCAGCAATAAATTTTGCTCGTAATGGATCCCCCGGCATCAACACGGTTTTTGCTATTTCATCCTTGTTCTTTGATTCAATATGTGGCGTTGGTAACATTATAACTTCCTCCTTCTAAAATAAATATTTTTTATTGTGGTTAATTTTAACTGTATATAGAATTGTACCTAGTTTTAACTTTATTTTCAAGGTTTATGTATTTGATTTTCTCTTACACTCCGCTCATCATTTTTTGAAATATTCGACTTTTGCGAAAAACGACATAATGTGATATAATTCGACTATAGTCTTTGCTAGTTTTTCTGTTCTCATTAAGATAAAAAGGAGGTGAACAAAAAACATATTAGATTTGCACTAATGCTTTATTACTTATTAGTTCGATTTATTTAAGGCAGTGTTTAGAAGAGGAGGGGTTTACTTTGAAAATGTTATATTCATTAAAGTTTCGTTTAGTTGTTATACCTTTATTAATTGTTTTTGTTGGAGTCACTGTAATTGCAGGTGCAACTTTATTTATAGTAAGAAATCAGATTTTTACTGATATGGAAAGAGAAGGCTTTAATAGATCGGAAGATTTTATAGAAAGACTAGAAGGCTCAATGATGTCCATTGAAACTATTGACCAATTATTAGAAGAACAGATAATTAACACTGCTGCAGTGGTTCAAAGAGAAGTTGACACAATCACAAGTGAACGATTGATGGAATTGGCAGAGGATTTAGATGTCCATCGGATCCATTATTGGGATACAGAAATTTACGAAGTGGCTCATTCTGCCACAGATGGCTTTGAAGGTCTGGAAGTCCCAGATGGGCATATATTACATGATTTTATAGAGAGCGACGATGATATTTTAATTGAGGACATAAGAGAAAGTACAGAAGTAGCTGGAGATTTTTTCAAGTTCGGATACTTAAGATTGGATAATAATAACATTGTTCAAGTAGGAATTAATGCAAACATTATCCATGCTCTGTTAGAAGATGCGGAATACCAAACTTTAGTTAATGATTTAGCCAACGATGATGAAATAGAGTATGCAATTTTCTACGACCAGAATATGGAGGCTATCGCTCATAGTAACGACGACTTTATTGGAACTGATATGTCCGATGACCAAAGAATTAGCAACGCTATATTAGAACATGAAAGATCGTCACAGGAGACTTTATACACCGATGATGACATTCCTGTCTTTGACATTGTCTCCCCTGTTGAAATAGATGGAGAAGTTTTAGGGGCTGTAAATATAGGCTATTCTATGGATAGGGTAAATGAAACAATTTTTACAATGGTTACTACAATTATTGGAATATCCATAGCTGTTTTCTTGATTCTAGGGGCTACATTCTTTTTAATTACTAGTCGCTCAGTTAAAACTTTAAGCAAAATTAAATCTTTTGTTGAACAGTTGGGCAGGGGTAACTTTAAAACTAGCATTGATGAAGAACTACTGAAAGATAAAAGTGAGTTTGGTGAAATCGCCGAAGCGCTAAATCAAACCCATAAAAATAACAAAGATATGATCCAAGATATCACTAATCGTTCTAAATCTCTAGCTGACTCATCTAATAATTTAGAAAAGATAAGTGAAAATTCATCCCGCTCTTCAAGCGAAATAAGCGGTGCCGTAGAACAAATAGCCACTGGCGCTACAGGACAGGCTGAAGAAACTCAAACAGGTGCAGTAAATGTTCAAGAGCTAGGAGAAACTATGGATGTAAACAGAGAAAAGATGGAAGATTTAAATACTTTTATAGATAAAATCACAGCACTAAAAGATACAGGAGTAAAAACTGTTAACACTCTTGTGGAAGATGCGGAAAACAGCGATAACGCAACAAAAAATCTTAGCACATTGATAACAAAAACCAACGATAGCGCCAGCACAATAACAGACGCCATCGAAAATATCGGTAGCATAGCACAGCAAACTAATTTACTTGCTCTAAATGCTAGCATAGAAGCCGCTCGTGCCGGAGAGGCAGGGAAAGGTTTTGCTGTAGTAGCAGATGAAATTAGAAAATTAGCAGAACAATCCAATTCCTTTAGCGAAGAAATAACAAATGTTATTTCTAACCTAAAAGAAGAAACAGATATGGGTGTAAACACTGTAAGAGAATTAGAGGAAACTATGAAAAACCAAACTGAAAGCGTTAAAAGCACCTATAGTCAGTTTGATAGCATCGCCACATCCTTGGAGGAAATGGAACAAGTAATCCAGTATGTAAACGACTCCAGCGATGAAATGAATAAAAAGCGCAAAGAAATAATCAATGTCATAGATAATCTAGCAGCTATTTCTGAAGAAAATGCCGCCAGTACTGAGGAAGTATCGGCTAGCATGGAATCGCAGTCTCAAGCCATTGAAGAAATACTTAAAGCTAGCGAATCACTTTCAAAGCTTGCCGATGAAATGAAAAAGAAAGTAGAACAATTTGAAGTATAAAGTTATTCAAAAAGGGCTGTCTCTACAGGGTTTATTCCTGCGTGAGACAGCCCCTTATTTTACTTATTTTTAATTACTAATTTGTATCCCCGAAGTAACTGGGGGAGTTATAACAGCTGGTGTTTCGATATTATACTTTTTAAAAATTCCATAAGCTGTTATCCGGCCAGACTCATATATAGTTGGTAACCCACTACCGGGATTTGTCCCCCCTCCCACTAGCCACATATTGTCAAATTCTTCAAACTTATTTCTCGGCCTAAATACCGTCAATTGCCTTATGTTGTGAGCTAGGTTAAATGTTGCTCCATATCCAACTCTAAACCTATTTTCCCAATCCTGAGGAGTAACAACATCCATAAATTCTATATGCTCTTCAATCCCTTCAAGCCCAGCTCTTTCTTCCATAAGCTTTAATATCTTTCGTTTAAAATCTTCGGTCTTATGAAAATCCCAGCTTATATAATTCTTTAAATTGGGAACCGGTACCAAAACATATAATGTAGAGTGGTTTTCCGGAGCTAAGCTTTCTTCAGTTACACAGGGATTTTGAATATAAAAAGAAGGGTCTTGGGAAAACTCCCCTGATTCTATGTCATCAAAATTCTTTTTATAGTCTTGTGATATATAAATGCTATGATGGGGCAGATGACCATATTTTTTGTTTAAACCAAGGTACAACATAAAAGTAGAACAGGAATATTTTTTTTGCTCCAATTTTTCATCTTTATATTTTACCCGCTTTTCATTATCAACCAAGTTTTGCATTCCCCAAGCAAAATCTGCATTCATTATTATTTCATCTAAATATTGCTCAGTTCCGTCAGAAAGTTTTATGCCCTTAGCCTGTTTATTTTTAACTATTATTTCCTCTACATCGCATCCTAATTTCAATTCCCCCCCCATCTCTTTAAAGGCTTTTGCCATTCCCTCCGAAAGTTGATTTAATCCACCGCGGACATGATATACCCCCGAACTGTACTCAATAAAAGACAGTATGCTAAACACCGACGGACAACTCATCGGTGACATCCCTAAGTTTTTAGGCTGAAATGTAAAACCTACCTTAATCCGATCATCTTTAAAGTGCTTACTTAAATCCTCCCAAAGAGTAGACCATGGTCTCAACACAGTTAAAAACTTTAACGTGTTAAAGTTCAAAATATCACGGAATTTTTGATAATCTCCTTGCAAAACCGGGAATGCTTTCTCAAACTTTTTACAATTATCCTTCATATAATTTTCAAAGCCAATTTCATCACCAGGACAGAGTTCAGAGATATCTCTTTTAACCCTATCGTAATTCTGTCCCGGATGAAAAGAGGTGCCATCTCTATAACTTAGCCTATAAAATGGCTCCAATAAATTTAGCTCTACATAATCATGAAGGTTTTTGCCGCACTTGCTAAATATATCTTCTAAAATAAAAGGCATCATTAAAAAAGTAGGACCTATGTCAAAAACATACCTGCCATTTTTATCGGTTATCTTTCCACAGCGTCCTCCCACTAAATTATCTCTCTCATATATAGTTACGTCCAAACCTTTTGAGGCAAGCAACATCCCCGCTGCCAATCCACCGGGGCCTGCTCCCACTATGCCGATTTTCATGTTATTACCCTCCTTTGTAAACTAGTCACATACCTTCCAATATGCTGTTTTTAAAAAAGCTAGAGATATAACTAGTACTAATTATTACTTTTTTTTATTATTCTAGTCTTTTTATCTTATACCTTCACATTTATTGAAATTTCACCAAAAATTCGTTTGACTTTTTAATTACTTATGTTAAGCTGAATATTTATATATATTTTATAACTTAGTATTGGAGTGTTAAATAATGGTTATGTTTCAACCAACGGCTCAACTTAAAATTGCCCTAACACCGGATTGTAATAATGATTGTCCTATCTGTCTTAACAGCACTACCCGCTCTAAAAATGGTAAGCAATCAGAACTATCCCTAAACAAAATTAAAGAACTAATCGACGAAGGGGCAAATCTAGGAATGATAGGAACGTATTGGAGTGGCGGTGAACCCTTAGTTGAGTATCATAAGCTGCTTTACTTAATTGAGTATTCAAGGCAGAAATATATGCTTCCCACTATTGTTACAAATGGAGGGTTGATCGGTGCTTTCGATAAATATAAAAATCTCAACAAAAGTTTTCTTGAAAAAGCTGGCTTATACGACTTAACTACAAATGAAGTTATAAAAAGGCTAAAAGATGCTGGGCTAAGCCGAATATATTTTAGCATAGACAATAATCATTCAACATTGTCCAAAGCAAGCTCGGGAGTCTATAATGCTGTCCCAGTAGAAGTGCTTACTAACGTCATCGGCGAATTTTTAAACGAAGGATATGGACAAAAACATAAGCTGGACGCTATTGGGTATAAACTCAGGGTATCTGCCACATCTAGTGGTTCATGGAGTAATTCTACTAATAAAATCCTACAAACACTAATAAACTCTTTGGAAATGAAACTTGAATATAGCTCTTCTCAACAGACAAAGGTATATAGTAATACAAAAGGCAAAATACTTCTTAAACATTTGGAAATCGCAGATATTGGGGATGCAGCCAGTTTAGATACTAATAGATTGGAAAATAAAGCAATAGAGCAACTTTTCAACATTAGCTGCCCCCACTTTATAGAAAGAAAAAATGCCTACGATAATGGAAAATATCATGGTGATTTGTTTGTTGATTTTGATGGAGTTGTATATACTTGTGGAAATCATGCCTATCCAATCGGTAATGTTTTAGAAGAATCTTTGACATCTATAATAGAAGGCGTTAACAACCCAACTAAAACAAGTAATTTCTACCTAAATAGAAAAACTTTTAATGCCCTCTTGCAACTATCTTCAGATAGTAATGTTCAATCAAAAGCGATAGGACATGCCCTTCGTTTAGTAAACGAAAAATATCCTAACCTTTTAACTAATCTTAAAACCCAATGCGGTGCATGCAATAATTTGGGAACCAATAAGGAATTACAAAAGGCATTTTTAAAGGTTTATGATAAATAACACAAAACTTTTACTTGTAATGTTGTTGAGTAATTTTAGCTTAATTTTATTTTGTTTGTGACAAAAAGTATAACTTAAAAAAGTAACCTCAGTTTTATTTTTAAATAAAATCGAGGTTACTTTTTATTATAATTTCATTACCGTAAACACTTTAAGATAATAGTTTGACGTATGTGTTATAAGCCTTTTCTATTATCTGTTTATGGCTGTATCCTACGTCACCTTCAAAATGTTTTTCATGAATAATAACGCACAATATAGACGAGGAAATAGCAAAGTACCAATCGAATAATGGTGGTTTTTCCTTAACTACTCCTTCTTCTACACTTTTATCCACTATCTTTTCATAAAAACGCAGATTGCTTTTTTGAAGTTCTTCAAAACTTTCTTGCATTAAGGTGTTAATTGATTTATACAAGTGACTGCCCGATTCTGACATTGATATAAATCCTAAGATAGTGCGGTGCTTTTTCTCCAATAAAGATAATACACTTTCTAACATTAAAGTATAGTTTTCTTTAAAACTGCGTTCATCTGCAAATGACTCTTCTAGGTGGTTAATCCACCTTTTAAGCATATAAGTGATAGCTTCTGCTATAAGTTGCTCTTTGCTGTTAAAATATTCATATACTGTTCCTTTTCCAATATTGGCTTTTTGGGCTATGTCCATCACTTTAATTTTACTTAAGTCATCACTTTCATCTATGAGACTTAAGGCAGCCTCGTAAATGAATTCTTTTTTCTCTTCAGTAGGCATAAAAAACACTCCCTATCCTAAGTGATCTTTTCTATTAAAAGCATCATAAAGCACGGGAATTATTATAAGTGTTAACACTGTAGAATATATTAATCCTCCCACTGCTGTAATAGCCATTGGTTGAATCATTTCCATTCCTGTCCCCACTCCTAAAGACATAGTAGAAAGAGCTATTACCGTTGTTATAGCAGTCATAACAATGGGGCGTAGCCTTGTGTTACCAGCTAAAATAATTGCCTCTTTTTTATCCATACCAGATTTCCTCAGTTTGTTAATGTAATCTACAAAAACAATCCCATTATTTACCACCACGCCTGCTAGTATTATAAGTCCTACAAATCCAATTATACTTACAGGGTTTCTAGTTATTATCAACGCTAAAAAACCACCAGTAAATGCTAGAGGGATAGTAAACATAACGATAAAAGGTGAAAGAAGAGATTGAAACTGTGCTACCATTATAAGATATATAAATATAATCCCCAAGGCAAGCATTAAGAAAAGGTCAGCAAATGCGTCCATAATCATTTCCATTTCTCCACCTATGTCGATACGATAACCTTCCGGCTGCTCATAATCGGTTAGAGCATCTTCAATTTCGTTGCTAACCAAACCGATATTGTAACCTTCTTCAATTTCTGCAGATATCGTCACGTATCTTTGTTGACCTGAGCGGTTAATCGAAGAAAAACCTGTGGTTTCTTCAATGGAAGATATGTCTGTAATTAACACATCTTCACCTTGAGAGGATTCTATTGTTAGATTTTCAAGATCTTGATACTCAATTCCTTCTTTACTATCATCATCCAATACAAAAATATCGTAATCGTCTAACCCTATAGAAAGTGTGGTTGCCGCTTCGCTATCGCTAAGCAAGTTATTAACCTCTCCAAAAACTTGGGCTACTGTTAGGCCATGTGCTATACTTCTGTCTTTGTCCACAACAATGCTATACTCAGGGGACGTTCTATCTAAACCATCAGAAACATTTATGGTCCCTTCAACACCTTCAATTATTTCCGCAACTTCTTTTGCTGTTTGTTCCAAAATATCTAGATCCCTGCCAACGATACTTAGCGAAACTCCAGCACCACCCATAGCGGCCATATCCATATTATCATCATTTACAGTTATTTCAGAATCAAAATGATCTGTAATGTCCCTAATCTCTTGAGTTACTTCATTTGTTGGTCTACGATCACCTTCATCAAGGAGAACATACATAGAAATAGATTCACTACTTCCGCCCATACCCATCATGTCTCCACCTAAAAAGGCTCCGACAGTTTTCACACCTTCGATATTATAAATTAGATCCATAATTTCATCAGATTTTTCTGTAGCTTCTTCAAAAGAAATATCCTCTTGTAACTCCATTCTAACGTTAAGCTGACCAGCGTCAGTAGCAGGCATAAATTCTGTCCCTAAACCAAAAGCTCCGTACACACTGCCGACAAATAACACTATAGCAGTTATAATTGCAAGCCATTTTCTGCCCAGGCAAAAAATTAGAACTTTTGTGTATTTAGTTTTTATTGCCTCTAAAACTCTATGCTCCTTTTGCTTATCAGAAGTCATAACATTAGACGCTATCATAGGAACTAAGGTTAAAGAAATTAAAAGACTTGCAACTAACGAATATGCTATGGTAAGCCCCATGTCTCCAAAAATTTCTCTAGTTAGTCCATGAGTAAACAGTATAGGCACAAAAACAGAAACAGTAGTCAAAGTAGAAGCAGTAATGGCACCAGCTACCTGTCTTGCCCCTTCTATTGCCGCATCTTTAGCGCTCTTCCCTTCATTTTTCATCCTGTAAATATTTTCAATAACGACGATGGAATTATCCACTAGCATACCTACACCTAAGGCTAATCCCCCCATAGAGATAATATTTAGCGAAACATTACTAAAATACATCATTACAAAAGCTGTCACTAAACTAACTGGAATTGCAAAGCCTACAGCTATTGTCGGCTTAAAATCTCTCAAAAATAACAACAAGATTAATATAGCAAGCACCCCACCAGCTACTAAGTTGTTTGTTATAGATGAAATAACTATATCTACATACTCCCCTTGATCCATGAGCGAATTCATGGTAACCCCTTCATAACTGTCCATAATTTCTTCCATACGCTCTCTCACATCTTGAGCTACCCCTGCTGTAGAATAATCTGTCTGTTTTTGGATATCTAAAATTATAGCGTCTTCACCATTTACCTTGGCATAAGAGCTATCAGAGCTGTTTATAACATTGACTTCCGCCACATCTTCTAACGCTATAGAAGAAAGTCCTTCCATAGGCGCTGGAACGATTTTCAACCCCTTTAACTCTTCTATATCTTTAATATCATCCCCTGTTCTAACTAAGTAATCAACACCATCTTCACTGATATAGCCAGCGGGCATGCTAAAATTTTGCCCCTTCAATATGCTTGAAATCATATCTTTGGTGATTTCTATTTCTGTTTGTTCAAAATCACCTGTGTCTAAATCATCTCCTTGTGGAGCATATGAACGGTCTTGATTAGAAACAGTCATTTGCTCCATAATCTCTTGCTGTAATTCTTTATTAACTTTATCAATTTTTTCTTGTCTTATAATAACTTCAATTTGGTGTTCTCCTAAGCCTGAAGGAGTAACAGAAGCAACACCCTCAACACTTTCAAGATCTAAAATAACATTATCCTGTATCATCTGTGAGGCTTCTGCAATGCTTTGACCTTCTACTGATGCAGATACGGACATAACAGGCATCATATCAGGATTTAACCTCATTATCGTAGAAGAACCCACTTCATCAGGCATGGTAGCGGAAATCATGTCTAAGTTTTCCCGAATTTCTATCATAGCGGTGTCCATATTAGCTGATTCTTCAAACTCTAAAATAATCAACGAGAAGTTTTCTTGCGATACAGAACTTATTTCACTTATATTACTTAAAGTTGCCATGGACTGTTCCATAGGTCTTGTTAACACACTTTCTACCTCTTCGGGGCTAGCCCCTGCATAAGATGTGGTAATAACAGTAAAAGGTAAGTTTATGTTAGGCATCAACTCAGTTGTCATGTTAGTAAAAGATACCCAACCCAGTATTGCAATTATTATTACAGCTACTACTATTGTATGTGGCTTTCTAACACTAAATAAAGATAGCATATTTTCACTCCATTTCTATAATTTACATTACTGACCGACTGGTCGGTCAGTAATGTAAATTATAATGTACCATAAAGCCGTTGTCAAATGAAACGGGGCTGTCTCAAGTAACTGAGACAGCCCCGTTTAAAAAGCAGGTTGTGCCAACTTTAATGCTCTTCACATTCGCCTGCATAATTATGCTCACGGCAAACAGAGCCAGTGGATCTAAGGTTTCCTTCTAAATACTCTTTTATAACATTATTAACATTTCCTGTGGCACCTGTAATTACTTGTATCCCTTTCTCATTAAAAATGTTAATAGCACTTTGTCCCATTCCACCTGAAATAATTATGTTTACTCCTTGTTCGTTCAAAAAGTTAGGTAAAAACCCTGGTCTATGCCCGGGGTTTGGAACAAATTCTTTTTTGTCAATTTTGCCTTCTTTTATATCATAAATACTAAAACCTTCACAATGCCCAAAATGGCCAGAAACAAGATCTTTTTCACTAGCTATGGCAATCTTTTGTGTCATTTTTCCATCTCCTTTTGTCTGTTTGCTTTTATCTAGTTTTAAGCTTGGTATGATAGGATTAAGCCACAAGGGATCTATGGTTTCTATCTCACCGTTGTCACAGGCAGAAGCTATTTTAGGTTCAATAGGTAGTCTAGCAATAGATTGGATATTATACTTTGCCGCAATCTTTTTAATATCGCTTTCACCAAATATTTTATGCTCGTTATCACATTTAGAGCATTTAAAATATGCCATATTTTCTACCAACCCTAAAATAGGTATATTCATCTTGTCAGCCATAGTGACAGCTTTAGATACTATCATAGAAACAAGTTCTTGAGGTGATGTTACTATAACGATTCCATCTATATCTAAAGATTGAAAAGCTGTAAGAGGCACGTCACCGGTTCCAGGTGGCATGTCTATAAACATATAATCAATATCTTCCCATATGACGTCTGTCCAAAATTGTTTTACTATATTGCCTATAATCGGCCCCCGCCAAATCACTGGATCAGTATCTTTTTCTAACAATAAATTTATAGACATAATGTCTATCCCTTCTTTACTTTTGGCAGGTTTTATTTCTTTCTCATTTCCAACGACATGTCCTTTTAGCCCAAACATTTTTGGGATAGACGGACCTGTTATGTCAGCGTCTAAAATAGCAGTTTTATAGCCTTTGTTTTTCATGCTGACAGCTAACATTGAGGTCACTAAAGACTTGCCTACCCCTCCTTTACCACTTACTATACCGATTACTTTTTTTACATTACTTTTAGGATGTAATTCTGCTTTTAAGTCTTCTATTGTTTGGTTTTCATTTTCTCTTTTTACATTACAGCTTGTATCCATTTAAATCCTCCTCGTTTGCAAATACTTTTTATAAATCTAATCTTCATTTGGTGTGTGTTTATAGCCATTTATCCTACCATAAACGCTATTAAAAATATCCTTTATTGCTTCTGCTGCTTCACCATCGCAATCCACAATGCTTTTACCGCTATTAACTACTTTTGCCGCTTTACCATCAAACGGAATTCGTCCTGCAAAAAAGATTTGCTTTTTATCACAGTAGCGTTCTATCTCTTTACTTTTTTCTAGGTTTAAATCGTATTTATTGATACACAATGCTGTTTTTACCTGAAACTTTTCTGCAGTTTTGATGATACGTTTTATATCAGATAAACCGGAAACCGAAGGTTCAGCTACAACAAGTACCATGTCCACCCCTTTTATAGAGGCAATAACTGGACACCCAATACCAGGCGACCCATCGATAATAGCTAAATCAGTTTTAATCGAAGGGGAGGTAATCTGCTTTTTAACCTCCGAAACCAACAGTCCTGAGGTTCCTCTGCCCATCTTTAGTTGTGCAGTGGAAAAAACCTCGCTATCATCGTAAAGAGTCAACTGTCCAGCTATATCAGGTTGTAAGGTCACAGCTTTGTTAGGGCACACTAGTTCACAAACGCCACAGCCCTCGCATTGATATTCATTTACCTTATAGACTTCTGCCTTATAAATTGCATCAAATCTGCAATGCTGAATACATATCCCACATCTAGCACATAGTAAATTATCAATTTTAGCCTTCGGCAATCCATAATAATCACTATTTTTAGGTTTTATGCCCTGATTTGTAACAAGGTGTAAATTGGGTGCATCAACATCGCAGTCTGCGTATACTTTTGCGTTATGCAATTTTATAAAAGCGCTAGCCACCGTTGTTTTTCCGGTTCCACCTTTGCCACTAAGGATTAATAACTGTTTCATGCTTTACCTCCTTAGCTACTCTAACATATAAATCAGAAAACATCCTTTTATAAAGTTTACTTTCTCTAACAGCTATCTGACCATCACCGTTTAACTTGCCTAGTCTATGGTCAAAAGGGATTTTTCCTACTACTGTTATGCCTTTTTCTTTACAAAATTCTTCTGCAGGATTTTTGTCTTTTAAACATTTATTAAGTACAACACCAAAAGGTTTGTTAAACAACTTCACTAGTTCATATACCATTTCTAAATTAGAAGCCCCAAATATTGTAGGCTCTGCTACTAAAATACAGTAATCGGCATCTTTAATGCTATCCATAACTACACAGGAGCTTCCTGGAGGGCAGTCAATGATGGTAGTACCAGCCTCTTTTCTACACATTTTTACAAGCTCACTAATTATCGGAACCCCTGATTGCTCGCCGGGGTTAAGAACTCCTGTTAAAACTTTAACATTTTGTGACTTGCCCTCACTAATTTTGCCAATAGTCCTATCTTCTTCTGATATAGCCTTCTGAGGACATACAAGAGCACAACCACCACAACTGTGACATATATCTTCAAAAACCATCAGTTTTTCCTGAATATATGCTAAGGCATTAAAATTACAAAATTTTACGCATAAGCGACACCCATTACAACTTTGTTCACAAACTTTAGGATGTTGAACAAATACATTTTTTTCATTTTCGGTGCTAGGCTTTAAAAAAAGATGACCGTTGGGTTCTTCAACATCACAGTCGACATAAAGTGAATTTTCTATCGCCGCAGCTAAGTTAACGGATAACATTGTCTTGCCTGTGCCACCCTTGCCACTTAGTACAGCTATCTGAGTCTTACCTTCCGCCATGATGGTGAAACCCCTTATGGACTTCCTCTAGCTTATTTAATTTTTTTTCTTGAAAGCTTTCAATATTTTCTTGAGCTATAGGAGAATTAGATTTAAAAATCTCTATCTTAGCTGCCTTTAAAACATTTGCTGCCTTTTCTCCACATCTAGGTGTAATCACGGCATCTACTTTTTTATCTGCAATAATTTGTGCAGTCATAACTCCTGCTCCACCTTGTGTTCTAGAGGCAACACTTTCAAAGAAGTCTTCGTTTTTTGTTTCTGTATCGTATATCAAAAAATATGGAGCTCTGCCAAACGAATCACAAACACTGCCCTTTAATGATTTTTCTTCCATAGGCATAACTACCTTCATTCTAAACTCCTCCTTTTTCAGCTGGTCAAGGCATGTCCTTGACCAGCTGAAGACTATAGACTTTCTAACTGCTTATCAATAGACTCAAGTTTTGCTTCTAATAACTCTTTTTGCCTTTTGAGATTGGTTTCTTTTTTCTTGCCAAAACCAAAGCTATTTCCGAAATCTCTTTTTGCCCTCCTTCTTCGGCCAAAACCTGCTCTCTGGTACCGCCTGCCAAAAATATCATTATTACAGATCCCAAAACCTTTTCTAGTTGTTGAAACATTTGATATTGGGCCTGTTCCATCCAGATTAGGCATCCCAGTCACCTCCTCTCGCTGTTATTATCATATGCCATTAACCATATTATAGTTGTATTATTGGCATATGTCAAATAACTCGGAGTGTGATACTAAAAAAACAGAGTAATGATATTACACACTGGCCTAAAGATGTTAAAGCCAAAAACCGACTATCTTTCCTATTAAAGCTAGGTTTTTCTGTCCCGCAGATTTTTGAAATACTTGACGATACTGAAATTGCACCAGATGAAAATTTACCAGATACAGGCCTTACGCTTGACAAAGAGCGCATGCTCTCCCCAATCCATATCGATACTCCTAACTATGGGACGAGGATAAAAACAGTAATTTTAATTAACAAGTCCGGCAATGTAAATTTTTATGAAAAAGGCTTAAACGACAATGGAAGTTGGGAGTTAAATAAGTTTAAGTTCAGTATTACTAAGGCGCATACCTTTAAATCAATAATAGTATATAAAACAGCCAAAAAGAGCTGGCCTAAAGTGGCCAGCTCTTTTGTTACATTTATTCTGATGTACCCGGTCTTCTAAATACCTATCATTTTTACCTTTATCCTCATCAGGATATCCCATAGGTATTAGATCCTCGGGTATGCCTAAAAGCAGGATGACAATGGCAATTTATCATCACTAGTAACTGCTATAAAACCTATGTCCGGCTATTATTGACAGCGGTACAGCAACAACTGTAATCACTCCAAAACCTATTAGCAATAAATCTGCTTGTGGCGCTACAGTAAAGCTTTCATAAAAGTCTCCATTGATAGGTAGCGATATCTTTAGCCAATACAAAAAACCCATTAGCAATCCAAATGCACTTATATTAGCCACAGTTTTGCACTTTTTATTTCTAATTAGAGCTATAGCTGTACCGATAAAGAGTATTAGAATAACCATTAGCAGCATAAACAAGGTACTCTCCCCGCTAGTAGCAGTAGCCTCAAACGTCGGTCCAGTAGGTCCGTCCATCCCGATTTCAGCTCCTCCAAACCACGCTAATAGCATGAAACCTCCCATAAATATAATAACAACAAGTAATATAAAAACGTGGACAAATAGCACCATAAACAAGGCTGTCGCGAATAAACTTACTACCGCATACCAAGAACTTACTGGCACCAGCTCATACAACTTTCTATGGCCTTCAACTATTTGGTGAATAATTATTAGACTAATAAAAGGTAGCATAAAAAGCGAATCAAAACCGAAAAATTTTATTAAAAAACCAATAAATAGCCCCGCAAGAAATATTGTCTTGGTATTATATGTCGAACTGGAGTTAAGCAATAGCCTTTGATAAGCTATAAACCTTCTAATCATAAATATCACCACCTACTTCATTTGAATAAACCATTATATCTTCAATAGTGGGCCTAGCCAACTTTATCCCGCTTAAGCCGTTAAGCACTTCTTTGTCTGAGGACAAACCTGTATAGCCGAATAAACTTTTCTTTACCCCTATAAGGTTATCTCTGAGAGTATCTGTCATGGCCGATTCTTCAACATTAACTACCGCAAAACTATCTAAAAGTTCATCTTTTTGCTCAGAAAAAACAATTCTGCCTCTATCAATCAAGGTTATAAAATCTGCAATCTTTTCAAGATCAGTAGTTATATGGGTAGAAAATAACACTGACTTTTCCTCGTTTTGCATGATATCTAAAACCAAGTCTAAGATGTCAGTCCTAGCTACTGGATCAATTCCTGCTGTAGGCTCATCTAATATTATTAGGTCCGGGTCATGAAACAGCGCCATAACAATCGAAAACTTAACCTGCATTCCTTTCGAGTAGTCAATGAACTTTTTATTAGGATCGAGCTTAAACCGCTCCATCAGCTCGAAAAACCTTTTTTCATAGTTCCCTTTATAAAAAGGAGCAAAGCTTTTATATATTTTTTTAGGTTTATAGCTACCGGGGTAGATGTTTTCATCAAAAACGACACCTAGCTTGGCTTTAATAGCTTTTTCATTTCCTACTAATTCTTTACCATGAAAAAACACCTTGCCTTTTTCCCTTTGAATCCTATTAAGTATTGACTTTATTAAAGTAGTTTTACCAGCACCGTTTTCACCGATAAGCCCCATTATAGTCCCCTTTTGTACCGATAAATTTATATCTTGCAGTTTAAAACCTCCAACAGTTGCACTTAAGCCTTTAACATCCAACGCATTATCACTCATCTTTTTCCCCTCCATATAAATACTTGATTTCCTCCATAAGTTCATCCATAGATATATCAGAAGCCTGACAAAAATCTTTGATATCAACAAGCCGCTCGCGTAACATTTCTAAATGGATAACTTTTATTTGACTAACATCAATATCCTTAACAAACGATCCTCTACCTTGGATATTAACTATTATCCCGGCTTTTTCTAGTTCTTCATAAGCTCTTTTAACGGTAATTATACCTACCTTTAACTCTCGGGCAAGGCCCCTTATCGAAGGCAGCTGCTCACCTGCCGTTATTTTGCCAGATAAGATATTTTCTTTGACTTGCTTTTCAATCTGTTCGTAAATAGGCGTTTGAGAAAGCTTAGAAATAAGTATATTCAAGCCCCCACCTCCTTATACTGTAACTATACACTAGATACAGTTGAAAGTCAATTAAATTTTAGACTATTTTAATTTTTTGTATAAAACCCCTAAATAATTGTAAGGAGTTTAAAAAAGAGGTAGCCCAGAAAATATGGAGCTATACCAAACGAGGATTTCACATCTTTTTACAATATTTCATATGCCATTAACCATGTTATATATATTATTGGCTAGGTAAAATAACTTCAAAAATAAACCGACCACTTTTTTATAACTTTTAATTTAAATTCTTTACATACAAAAAAACTCTTAGCTAGTGCTTATCATAAAAAGTTTTTAAGAGAAAAATCCCTATAAAAACGACGGAACAAAAAGACAATTACACAATATTATTGTCATCGAAGAAAATCTTACCGTTGTATCTAGTAATGACTGTTTCTAAATTGTTTTGGAGAAAGTCCCGTGTTTTTTTTAAATATAGCGCAAAAATAGCTTTGGCTGTTAAATCCTAACTTAACTGCTATGTCTATTATATATTTGTCGCTATGGACTAAGTAAAATTTGCTTTTTTCTATTTTTAAACTAATTAAGTATTGATTAAAGGTTACTCCCATCTCTTTTTTGAACTGACTAGAAAAGTAACTCCTATTTAGATTTACATATTGCGAAACTTTATCCAAACTTAATTCATCTTCTAAATGACAGTGCATAAAATCAACAGCTTTTTTTATATGGCTGCTATATTCCTTATTTTGTTTTTGGGATATGACTATATGAATATAATCTATTATAAATTTTACACCTATTTTTATAGTCTCTTTTTCTGAATCAGCATCCTCGATCATCTGTATATAAGTTTGATTTTTATTTTTAGCACAGTGGGCAGGAACTCCTTGTTCTATCAACTGGTAAGAGATTAGCGAAGTTAAACCTATTAAATTATTTTTGAATCCTCGCAGTCGGTTTTTCGTTAAACCGGTGAATCTCATCGCAAACTCATTAAATATCTCTACCGCTTTAGTAGTATCCCCTTTGTTAATATAATCCAATAATTCCTTCTCAAACATATAGCTTGCACTTTCTAAATCAAAAAACTGTTTTGCCATAAAGACCACCTTTATATGAAAATGATTCTCATTCAAACTGAAAAAAACAAAAAAAATCGACAAAAACCTAAAAAAATTACAAACATCAACTTCAACTTTATTATAACATAATAAAGTAATGATTGAGAATGATTTTCACTGCGTTATCTTCATCATCTATTTTTTGTAAAAATTAACCTTTAATCAATCTTTACCTCTCCTCTTTCATAAACTGCAGTTAAACAGGTTTTCTGCAAAACTATCCATTGGGTGTGTTATGTGTAAAGATGACTGATAATGGTTTTCATCATAAAGGAGGTTCTATGAAGAATTTATATTTAGCTATAATTTTAGTAATATTAGCAATTCTATCCCTTTTTGTGGGAGTTAGTGAAATTAGTTTTTTAGATCTTTTTAATCTCACAGAAGATCAGGTAACAATCATGAAGGTTAGTCGTTTGCCAAGGTTGATCAGTATCATTGTTGCTGGAGCTAGTATGGCTATAAGCGGACTGATAATGCAGCAGATAACTCGCAACAAGTTTGTTTCACCAACTACAGCTGCCACTATGGACAGTGCTAGGCTGGGTGTTTTAGTTTCGTTGCTTTTATTTTCAAGTTCTAGCATATTTACTAGAATGATTGTTTCTTTTGCATTTGCTTTAGCTGGTACTATTGTGTTTGTAAAAATACTAAAAAAAGTAAAGGTCAAAAACAAAGTCATTATCCCTTTGGTAGGTATAATGTTAGGTAATATCATTAACTCTATCACTACGTTCTTTGCTTACCGACATGATCTAATACAGAATGTATCTTCTTGGTTAGAAGGAGATTTTTCTATGATTATAAGTGGTAGATATGAACTGTTGTATATCAGTATCCCCTTACTAACATTAGCTTATTTTTATGCCAATAAGTTTACAGTTGCGGGGATGGGAGAGAATTTTTCCAAAAACTTAGGTTTAAATTACAACAGAGTAGTAAATATAGGACTAACCATTGTGGCTCTATCCACTGCACTAGTAGTAATTATTGTGGGAAGAATACCTTTTTTAGGTCTTATAATCCCAAACATAGTCACTATCTATAGCGGAGACCATTTAAAGAAAAACCTCATGACTACTGCTTTATTAGGGTCGGTATTTTTATTATTTTGCGACATCTTAGGCAGAGTAATTATTTATCCCTACGAAATTTCTATTGGGCTTACCGTGGGAGTTATAGGCAGTATAGTATTTCTGTACTTAGTGCTAAGGGGGGATAAATAATGGATCATAAGAAAAAAATTCTGCTATTAGGTACAATTTTGCTAATTATAACTTTACTATATCTCTGCTTAGACCTTAATGCTAATAGCTGGCGATATGCACTTTCCAGGAGGATTCCCAGGGTATTTGCAATCTTGTTGACTGGTGGAGGAATAGCTTTTTCTTCTGTAGTTTTTCAAACTATTACTAACAACAGGATACTAACACCCAGTGTGTTGGGCCTAGATTCTCTTTATTTGTTTACCCAAACTTTAGTGGTTTTCATATTGGGCAGTAACTCTTTTATACTTTTGTCTGCTGAAATGAACTTTGTTGTTTCTGTATCTGCCATGGTGGGATTTTCTACTATATTATATGTATTGTTTTTTAAAAAACAAAGAGAAAACATATATTATTTATTGCTCATAGGTATAATATTTAGCACTCTATTTAGCAGCTTAGCCTCTTTTATGCAAATGTTAATTGACCCTAATGAATTTCATATAGTGCAAGATAGAATGTTTGCTAGTTTTAACAATGTAAACACCGACCTTTTAACTATTTCATTTTTTATATTTATAGCAGCCGGCATTTACACTTTTCCTTTAATTAAACAGCTTGATGTGTTATCGCTGGGAAGAGATCATGCTATAAACCTAGGTGTTAACTACGATAAAGTGATCAAAAGACTACTGATTGTTATTGTTATTTTAGTTGCAGTATCAACAGCTTTAGTAGGTCCCATCACTTTTTTAGGGATTTTAGTAGCCAATCTAGCTAGAGAAATATTAACTACTTACAAGCATAAATATATAATTTCAATGGCTGTCATAATCAGTGGTTTAGCATTAATAGGTGGACAATTAGTCTCCGAAAGAATTTTAAATTTAGGTGTACCTATCAGCGTAATTGTTAACTTTGCAGGAGGAATATATTTTATTTATCTTTTATTAAAGGGGAAAACAGTATGATAGAAGTTAAAAAACTTGTTAAAAAGTACAACGACAAAAAAGTTGTGGATGATGTTTCATTAAAAATACCAGAAAATAAAATAACTTCATTTATAGGTCCAAACGGTGCTGGAAAAGTACAGTTTTATCTATAATGAGTAGACTATTAGCTCGAGAAGGAGGTGAAGTTTTAATCGATGGAAAAAACGTGGAAAACTGGGAAAACAACGATCTTTCTAAAAAAATTGCTATTTTAAGGCAGTCCAATCATATTGACATTAGGTTAACTATTAGAGAATTGGTCAGCTTTGGGCGATTTCCATATTCTCAAGGAAATTTAACTAAGCAGGATGAACAGCATATAGATACCGCTATTTCTTATATGAAATTAGAAGACATCCAACATAAGTTTTTAGATCAACTAAGTGGAGGGCAAAAGCAACGAGCATATATAGCAATGGTTATAGCACAAAACACTAAGTATATTTTATTAGATGAGCCGCTAAATAACTTAGATATGAAGCATGCCGTAGAAATTATGAAGATTCTACGCTGGCTCGTTAATTCTTTGGGAAAAACGGTCATATTAGTTATTCATGATATTAACTTTGCATCTTGCTACTCTGACTATATAGTGGCGCTAAACAATGGAAAAGTTTATAAAGAAGGTACAACAGAAGAAATTATAGATAAACAAGTACTTAAAAATATCTATGACCTAGATTTTCAAATTGAAAATATAAATAAACAAAAAATATGTGTATATTTCTAAAAAAAGGGAGAGATTTGAAATGAATTTTAAAAAACCATTACTGTTAATAATAGCAATAGTGCTAACTGCAACAATGGTGGCTTGCTCCAACACTGCTAACGACACTGATAAAGGTGAGAAAAAAGAAATGGTTACTATTGAACACCAGTTAGGGAAAACACAAGTAGCTAAAAACCCAGATACTATAGTAGTGTTTGACTATGCAACCTTAGACTCTTTAAACCAAATGGGAGTGGAAGTTGATGGTGTGGTAAAATCAACAATGCCAGAATACCTTGAAAAATATAACGGTGAAAACTACAAAGATATAGGCACTCTTTTTGAACCAGATTTTGAAAAAATCTACAGCATGGATCCTGATTTAATTATAATTTCTGGCAGGCAGGCAGAAGTATACGATGATTTAGAAGATATTGCTCCAACAATCTATCTTGCCATAGATAACGAAGATTATCTTGGTTCCTTTAGTCAAAACCTAAATACATTAGGGGAAATCTTTGATAAACAAGATTTTGTTGAAGAAAAATTAGTTGAAATTGAAGATGTGGTTTCCAAAGTTAATGATAAAGCATCAGCATTAGATAAAGAAGTTTTAATTGTAATGGCAAATGACGGTGCGTTAAGCGCCTATGGTGTAGATTCTAGATTTAACGTTATTCACCAGGAATTTGGGTTTGATCCTGCAGACAAAAATATCGAAGTATCAAATCATGGACATAACATATCCTTTGAGTATATAGTAGAAACCAACCCAGATATTATGTTTGTAATAGACAGAGCAGAAATTACAGGAGGAAGCAACACTGCTGCCCAAATTTTAGATAATGAGTTGGTTGAAATGACATCTGCTTACCAAAGTAATGATATATATTACTTAAATGCTCCAGTGTGGTATACAGCTGCTGGAGGATTAGAAGGCACTAATATAATGATAAAAGACGTAAAAGCAGCTTTAAATTAATTTTTAAAAGCGAGCTTTCTTAATTTAAATTACGATTCATTCCGCTGAATTAAAGCTAAGTCAAGAGACTTTTCACTAGCGTTGTGCAATCAATAATTGAAGGCGCTTACCAATCATCTATTTCTGTTCGACACTTAATTTTTAATTAACTTTTTATAAAAGAATGAAAATAACTGACATTTTCAGCTATTTTCATTCTTATTTTTATGGTTTTTCTAACGATAGTAATCGAACTTCACTTTTAGTTTGAGAATTTTATTTTTCAAACTCTGATGGTTCATCTTTCTCGAACTTATTTTCATAATCATTAAGTATCTTAATAACTAAAGAAAACATCCCCACTAATGCAATCAAGTTAGGTATTATCATTAAACCGTTAAAAGTATCTGCCAACTCCCATACTATCTCTGCATCCATGGTTGTGCCATAAACAATACAAATTAAAACCATTACTTGAAATACTCTGATAAAGCGACTACCCAACAAATACCTAACATTAGCTTCCGCAAAAAAGTACCAACTTATAATAGTTGATAATGCAAAGAAAAACATACTAATAGCGATAAAGTAACCACCGAAAGATCCCAATCCTTCTACAAAACCCTGTTGTGTCAATTCAATACCATAAAGACCAGTTTCATAAACTCCAGTTATAATAATAACAAGAGCAGTCATTGTACAAGCGATACCCGTATCAAATAAAACGCCAAATATTCCCACTAATCCTTGTTGTGCTGGATGCTTAACTTTTGCAACAGCATGTGCGTGTGGAGTAGAACCCATACCTGCTTCGTTGGAAAATAGTCCTCGGGCAATACCATACCTAAAAGCTTCTTTGACAGAAACACCTATTACACCACCAGTAGCTGCCACTGGATCAAATGCAGCATGTATAATCATTTGAAAAGCTGGTATGATTTGTTCATAATTTAAAAAAAGTATAGCAATACTTCCGATAAAGTAAAATATAGCCATCACCGGAACTATATTTGATGTAAATACAGCTATTCTTTTTATTCCTCCTATAATAATCAACCCTACTATCACCGCAATTAATACGCCCACAGATAAGGTTGAAATCTCAAAAACCCCGTTAATGGCCTGAGCTATAGAATTGGATTGTACCATATTTCCCATAAACCCAAGGGCTAGTACTATAGCTACAGCAAAAAAAGCTGCTAAAAAATTGCTGCCTAGCCCTTTTTTTATATAATAGGCTGGCCCACCGGTAACCTGACCGTTAACCTTCTCAGTATGAACTTGCGATATTACAGCTTCAGCAAAAATAGTTCCCATTCCAAAAAGGCCACTTATCCACATCCAAAATACAGCACCTGGTCCTCCTGCAGCTATTGCTGTTGCCACTCCTGCAAGGTTTCCTGTTCCAACCTGAGCAGCAATTGCAGTAGCAAGGGCTTGAAAAGAGCTCATCCCTTCTTCATCTGCCTGAACTCCTTTATTCCCTTTAAATGGCTCTTTCAATACATCTTTAATTCTCCTAATTTGAATAAATCTTAGTTTAATTGTAAACAAAACTCCTGTACCCAGCAAAAGAACTAACATAATCGGTCCCCAAAGAACACTATTTATACTTTGTATAATACTCATTAGATCCATGCTTTCCCTCCTACTAATACTGTTCTTTATAATTTTCACCCTCCCAAGTGATTTTTATTCGCTTGGTAGGGTGAAAATTTATGAAATTTATAAATTGTATCCATAAAATAATAGTTTTGTTAACTATAATAAATTAGGTCGTTTAAGCATGATTATAATTATCCTAAGTCAATAAAAGAAAACTAACAAGGAACTGAGAAACTTTTTCCCGTTCATTGTTAGTTTGAGTTATGCTTTAACTTCTTCTAGACCTACAAGAACTTATTCCTTTTGCTATATAACTTGTTAACTATACTACTTGAATATATTATCATATTCTTTTTTAGAAAATTCACTAATACTATAATCAGCTGCACCATAATTTTGCACACCTGAGTTTTCGTTTCTATAGGCAACACAATACATGCCAGCTGCTTTTGCTGCTTTTATGCCGTTAGCAGAATCTTCAATAACTAAACATCTGTCTGGTGGTGTATCAAATACAGAGGCTGCCTTTAGAAAGATTTCTGGATTTGGCTTTCCTTTTTCAACACTATCCCCTGCTATCACCTTTGGGAAATGTTTCTTAATAGAAAACTTGTCTAACACAACATCAATTATTATTTGAGGAGAGGATGAGGCAATAATTATATTTTTACTATCCTCTTTCATCCTTTTAATCCAATACTCCACGCCATTGATAAGAGTAATATTTTCCCGCTCCTTTAGCCTTCTAATATATCTATTTACATTGTCTTTAAAAACCTCTTCAACAGTTAAGTTCTTTAAATCGTACTTTTCAATAATTTCTTTCCAAAACTCTTGGCCAGGTCTTCCTACATAATAATCAAAATCTTCATCAGTAAACTCAATTCCCAGTTCTCTAAGCATTTCATCTTCCACTTCTCTAAATATGGGCTCAGAGTCAATGAGAACACCATCCATGTCAAAAATAACTGTGTTATACAATTTTATTTACCCCCTAACTTTAGAAACCTCTATTTTTTCTTTTAAATCTTGAACTTGTTTAAAGTTAATTTGCCCAATACCAGCCATAGTAGCATTTGATGCCCCACAGGCATTTGCTAAAGCTAAGGTTTCTCTTATACCTAGCTCATTGTTTATTCCATATGCCAACCCTGCTACAGTGCTATCGCCAGAACCAACTGGGCTAACTACTTTTACTTTTGAAACTTTCACCCTATAACTAGCATCTTGATTAGAAAAAATCATCCCATCCCCACCTAATGACAATGCTACGTTTTGCGCACCTAATTTTAGGCAATCTAAAGTTCCCTTTAGCAAATCATCTTCTGTGTTAAAATCTCTATTCAATAACTTTCTCAGTTCCTCAATGTTCGGTTTGATTAAAAATGGATTCTCTTTTATCCCCTCTTTCAATGGGTTTCCACTGGTATCTAAAACAACTTTGACACCTTTTTGATTAGCTTTTGAAATCAACGTTCTATAAAAGTTGTCTTCTAACCCTTTAGGCAAACTTCCTGACATCACTAAAGTTTTACTTTCATTTATATCGTTAAATGTTAAAATAAACCGTTCTATTTCATCTGCTTTTATTTGGGGTCCACTTTCTACTAATTCAAACTGCTTACCAGTTGTATCCATAATGCTAAGACATGTTCTTGTTTCTCTATCAATTTTTGTAAACTTATTAACTGCACCTAATTTTTCAAGCTCCTTTGTTACAAAGTTACCCGCTGAACCTCCTATAAATCCAAAACACTGCACCTCTGCTTGAAGCTTAACTAAAACTTTCGTAACGTTAAGACCTTTTCCTCCTGCATTGATATTATAATTATTACATCGCACCACATCATTAGATTCTAAGGAGTCAATATAATACATTCTATCTATAGCTGGATTCAATGTTACTGTTGTTATCATCGGTTTACTCCAGCACTTTCACACATGTTAATTTTTTCTTTTACAACTTTTTTCATCTCTTCTTTTGCAGGCAATAAATACTTCCTTGGATCACTTTCATCCGGATTATTATCAAAATAACCCTTTATTGCCGCTGAAAAGGGAATTTTAAGTTCAGTTGCTATATTAACTTTTGTAATCCCATTTGCTATGCATTCCTTAACTGCGTTACTTGGAACGCCTGACGCACCATGCAGCACTAAAGGAACATCAACAAGCTTGTTAATTTCTTTTAATCTCTCTATATCCAGTTTGGGTTCTTTTTTGTATAATCCATGTGCCGTTCCTATCGCTACTGCCAAGGAATCTACACCAGTGAGTTTAACAAATTCTTTTGCAAGCTCGGGGTCAGTCATATACCCTTCATCTTCCTTTACTTGGAGATCATCTTCTTGACCTACAAGCTTACCCAACTCAGCTTCTACAGTTTCTCTGCTTAATTATAACGGGTAACGCTTATAGCTGTTATAAAACTCTACAACATTCCCCCCAAGCTACCTGAGGGGAATGTCTAGTGACATATTTATAAGTGGTTAAATAAACGGGGCCATCAAAAAAACTTTGTAGCGAGATATATTTTTTAGCATCGCTTTTAAAAGCTGGAACAATTAAGATATAAGCAAAACTTAGGTTTTCTGTAAAAATACTTTAAGCTACGTCTTTTTCTTTTTTATCCCAGTCCCAAGGTTCTTTGTTAATTAAACCATTTGCATAAGGAATGTAAATTGAAATTATAGCTGCTACCGCTAAAAACATTTGATACCATAATAACGGTATAATATTTAATGGAGAAACCTGTCCTCCAGAGAGTGTGCCAATAAGCAACATCTGCGCACCATAAGGTATTGCTCCCTGGATGACGCATGAAAAAATATCTAGCATTGCAGCACTTCTTCTAGGATCAACCTTATATTTATTACTAATTTCTTTAACAATAGGACCATTTATTATTATAGCTACAGTGTTATTAGCAACAGCAGCATCTGTTAATGAAACTAAAGCTGCTGTTCCTAACTCTGCAGATTTAGTTCCTTTAATAAGTTTTTGGATCTTATCCAGCAAAAATTGTACTCCCCCGGCTTTGGTTACCATAGCTGCCAGTCCGCCTGTAAACATGGATAGCAAAAAAATCTCAAACATTCCACTAAAACCTTGATAAGTTTGCTGCGCAAATGAAAGTATAGATAACTGATTATAAAAAATTCCTATAACTCCTGAAATAAAAATACCACCAGTTAACACAACAAAAACATTCATTCCAGATGTAAGGAATTACTTTTATTAAGTTATACTCATATGTTTCCATCTCTACAACTCTCTCTGGGTTTCCAAAGAAAATTAATAGTACAATTGTTAGCAGAGCCGCTGGCATGACTATCAACAAGTTAACTCTAAATTTATCCTTCATAGCAACACCTTGAGTTCGTGTAGCTGCAATGGTTGTATCAGAAATTATTGATAAGTTATCGCCACACATACAACCACCTAGCACTGCGGCTAAGGTAAGGGCTAAGTCAGTACCAGCTGCGTTAGCAACTCCCACTGCAATGGGACCCACTGCTGCAATAGAACCCATAGATGATCCAGTTGCCACAGAAACAAAAGCAGCAATTATAAATAACCCCGCAGTTACATACTGTGCCGGCACATAAGTTAACCCTAAGTTTACAGTAGATTCAATGCCTCCCATAGCTTCGGTAACCGCAGCAAAACCACCTGCTAGCAGATAAATAATACACATAGTAATAATATCTTCATTGCCACAACCTTTTACAAAGTCGTTAATTTTCTCTTTAATAGTCCCTTTAAACACAATAAAAGCCGATATAACACCACATAAAGCAGCTATAGGTGCTGGAAATTCATAAAATGCCATATCCACACCTTGAACTTCTAAAATAATCCCAGCACCCAAAAATACTGTTACAAAAATTAAAAACGGTAACAATGCCCATCCATTAGATTTATGATTCTTATTTTCTCCCATTTAATCATCTCCCATTGCAATAATAGTCCTCTTTGTCAAGAGTGCTAAGTTAATCCAAACTTCTTAACAGTTTTTATAATTTTTGTTTCTATTAAAACTTTGTAAAGCTATTTGCCTACATGGTGAACCTGTTTTTACCTGACTATATGTTTGTTTTATCAGCTCCTTTCAATTTTTTTACATCAACTCATTAATACCAAGGCTTGTTAGCTAATTGACATTAATTAATCATGACTGTTTTAAATTTTTTACTACAATACTTATCCACATGCTTAAAGCATAAAAAAACACTTCTCAATGATAAGAAGTGTTTTAGAATCCTAAGATACTATTTCCTTCTTATCTTTCAGCTTTAAAGCTGTAGGATTTAGCACATTTCCAGTTTTAACTGGCTGTTGCCGGGTTTCATAGGGCCGATCCCTCCACCTCTCTTGATAAGAAATATTAAGTTTTTCTAAATACAAAAAATCCTTCCTAACATCATGTAGGAAGGATTTTTATAACAAAGTAATCCGTTCTTATCGATGTTAGCAGAACCACCTTATTATAAAATAGGTTGGCATAGGTTCAACGAGCTAACTCTCTCCCCTATTCTTGATAAGCTATTTTAGTTTAAACTATGTTAACACTTATTTAAAAGGATGTCAAACACTTGAGGAAAAATTTCTATTCCTAAACAAGAGTATAATAAATCCCATACATAAAGTGGCACCTTTTACACAAATTATTCAAAGTGACAGCTTACATTTCTTAATTTTGAATGATAATATATTTTTAAAAAACTTCTCTTATATTATAGTGGTTGTAATTATTTAAATAATAATATATACTATCCATATACCCCTGTAGGGTATTAATTTAATAAAATAGGAGGTTCGAAAAATGATTAATGTTACAACGGCAGCTGCTGACTATTTAATAAAGGAACTTAACAGCCAAAAAATAAACCCTGGGGATGTTTATATAAGGTTATCTATGGCACCAGGATGAGGTGGCCCCCAATTACAGGTGACTCTGGAAGAGTCTCAAAAAGAAAATGATGAAAAAGTAGTTAAACATGACATTACTTTTTTATTAAGTAAAAAGCAAAGCATTTATTTTCAAAACAAAACACTAGATTTTTCTAAAGGTATATTTGGAAAAGGAAAATTTAAATTAAAAAATATTTAGGATAAAGGGGTGTGGTCATTATGTCAGTTAGGTATGACATTGCTATAGTGGGGAGCGGCCCTGCCGGATTATCTGCTGCATTAAATGCTAAAATAAGAGGAAAAAATTTTATTATTTTCGGTTCCGATGATTTAAGTAATAAGTTAATTAAAGCTAAGCAAATAGATAATTACTTGGGGTTCCCAAATGTCAGTGGGATAGAGTTAAAAAATAGTTTCTCTAGTCACTTAAAAAAAATGAATATTAGTATTTTTAACGAGAAAATTAACAACATCTACGCTATGGGGGATTACTATGCTTTAATGGCCAATGATAAGGTATATGAAGCATCATCTATTATCCTAGCTTCAGGTGTTAACTTTGGCAAGCCCTTTAAAGGCGAAGAGGAGTGGTTAGGCAAAGGAGTGGGTTACTGCGCAACTTGTGACGCTGCACTGTATAAAGGAAAGGTTGTGGCGGTTATTGCCCAAAATAAAAAGGATGAGTCAGAGGCAAATTTTCTTTCCACTGTAGCCTCTAAAGTTTATTACATCCCCATGTATAAGGAAGAAATAGCCGTAAATAAAGACATAGAAGTAATCAAAGATATCCCGCTAAAAATAACAGGCACTAAAAAAGCCGATAAGTTAGTGTTAAAAAACACCACTCTTGATATAGATGGAGTTTTTATACTACGTGATAGTATATCACCAGCTCATCTTGTCCCAGGCTTAAGCGTAAAAAATAACCATGTTGAAGTTGATAAAAATATGAAAACTAATCTCGATGGTTGTTTTGCTGCTGGGGATATTGTAGGCCAACCCTATCAATACATTAAAGCTGCAGGCGAAGGGAATATAGCAGCATTATCTGCGTGTTCATATTTAGATAAAGGGAGCAAATAAGTTCATTAAAAATAGCTGGCCAGAAGGCCAGCTATTTTATTGCCATTTATTCTGATGTACTCGTTCCTCTAAATATCTATCGTTTATACCTTTATGCTCGTCAGGATACCCCATAGGAATTAAGGCAAAAGGGACAATATCTTTTGGTATGTCTAAAAGCTCCCTAAAATCTTTCTCAAACTGCTCATTAGGGTGTACCCCTACCCAAACAGTTCCTAAACCTTTCTCTACAGCTTCAACTAAAATGTTTTGTGTGGCTGCGGCACAATCTTGTGGCCAAAAACCTTTAATTTTTTCATTAGAGGGTTGTGCGCAAACCAAAATGGCCACAGGACTTTCTTTAACCATTTGTGCGTAATTATGAAATTTAGGAATTTGATCTAATATCTGCCTGTCATCAATTACTATAAAGTGCCATGGTTTACTGTTACATGCAGAAGGTGCACACATCCCCGCCTTTAAAACTTGTTTGATTAAGGTGTTTTCTACCGGCTTGTTTTTGAACTTTCGAATGCTTCTTCTTTCAAATAATGAATTCAAACTTAGCCCTCCTTATGGATTATCTTTCTTAGACGATTGCAAAATGACTTTCCATGTGTTTTTGCAATGCTTTTATTTATCATACTATCAAAAAGATCTATTTTTTCCAAACCAAGTTAAAGCTTTAAAAGTAAACAAATAAAAAAAACTGCACCAAAATTATTAAAGGTATACCATACTTAAATGTGATATGTTTTGTTTTATGTCTAAATGCATGTAACCCTATATAAATGCCAAAACTTCCCCCAGCTAGAGCAATTACTAAAAAAGTTTTTTCTTTTGTACGCCACTTTCCCTTGATAGCCCTATTTTTATCAATTTTCATAGCTAGTAAGCCAACGACATTCATCAAAAATAAATAGATAACAAGATATGTTTGCATTATGACCCTTCTCCCAAAATAAATTTTAAAACAAAAACATATAATTATTTCCCTAGCAATATTCGACAGGTATCTAAAAAATACCTTGTCACTTTTTGAGCTCAAACTATTTAAAGTTTTACAAAGGGGGTAACTAAAAGAAAAACCTATCGTGAAATCAATGCTTATTTTCCAAGTTAGGTTTTTATTTTGCATCAATCACAGTGGCTTTTTAGCTGCTGAATATTAGTTTGAAAACTAGCTGTTCCCCGCTTTTTAAGATTTCAGGGATATCTACACCAGTATCTAGCATATCAACAGATACTGCTATTTGTGGCATCTTATCTTTTGTGCCAAAGTTGTCCATTGTACTGTCCACATACTTGATACCGTTATATACAGGTTTAGTAAAATTGCCGTTATACTCAGGGTATAGAATGTTAAACCGCTTTATAATAAAATCGGCATGCTTTTTGTTTTTAGCAAAGATAATAGTTTTTCCTAATTTATCTCCACCTTCTACCTTTAAACCTTTTTCCATCAACTCTTGAAGCACTCTATCAACGGGTATCGCTGTTAAATAAAAAGGAGTTTAACTCTTCTCCACTTATCTCCCGGACTCCATCTTCAAAGGTTTCTTCAAATTCTTCCTTTTCTTTCTCTGATAAATCATCGTAATGAACACCTTTTTCCATAAACTTCATTTTGGTCTCTATAGTATGATAAGGAACTAAATATTCATCATCTATAGCTTCATCAAGTTCGTAGGCGTAGGTGGGCACATTGTTTTCTAGCTCAAATATTTCATATGTGTTTTTATCTATATCATCCCTAGGTGTTGCGGTAAGTCCTAAAAGAATTCCGTCAAAATAGTTGAAAATAGCCTGATATTTTTTATATATACTCCGGTGGCTTTCATCTATGATAATGAGGTCAAAATGGCCTCTTGTATAAAGCTTTTCACCGCTGTTACTTTTGACATCGTCTATGGCATTCATCATGGTTGGATAAGTAGAAAATACCATCCTACTTCCTGGATTATCTTTTCCGTCTAATAAGTTACACAAAGATAGTTCCGGTAGTAAGTAACCAAAGTTTTTCTTGGCTTGCTTTACAAGGGCTGTTCTGTCTGCTAAAAATAAGGCGTTTTTTACCCATCCTTTACGGATTAAAATTTCAACTATAGATATAGCGGTACGAGTTTTTCCTGAACCAGTAGCCATTACCAGCAGCGCCTTTCGATTACCTCTATCAACGGCATCACAGACAGCATTTATAGCCATTTTTTGATAAGGTCTATTGGTAATTTCGTCTTTAATTTCAGGATTTTTTAAAGACTGCTTATGCTGCCTCTTAAAAATCATCCACTCTAGCTCTTCTTTTGTATAAAGACCTGAAACCATTCGCTCTGGATAGGCTTTATCATCCCATAAGTAGTACTCAAAGCCGTTGGTGTAAAAGATAATCGGTCTAACACCGTATTGCTTCTCTAAGCAGTTGGCGTAGTTTTCTGCCTGTACTTGTCCAATTTTAGGATCTACGCTGGTTTTTTTAGCTTCCACCAAAGCTAGGGGTTTTCCATCATCACTATATAGGACATAATCTATATAGCCTTTTCCCGTGCTATTTGGCATGCCGGAAACTTCAACTTCCTCTAAACAGTCATTCCCAAAAACCCAGTTGTTTAATTCAAGCTCTAAATCAATATACATCTTGCGTGTTTTAAACTCTGAGATTTCATCAACATTGAAATCTCTATTTCTTCTATTTTTCTCCCGCTTTTCGGCGTTTTGTTTTCTAAGTTGTTGGTTTTCTTTTATAATCTCTTCAAGTTTTTTATCCTTTTCACCTAGACGTTGATATAAATCCTCAAGCTCTTTTCTGCTCTTTTTCTGATTTTGGTTATCTCCTAAAATGCTTTCGTCAAAGGAGACTTCGTTAAACTCATCAGAATAACAATAATCTATCCAGGATATAAACTCAAAAAGATTGCGAAGAGATAGCACTGCCTGCTCCCTAGTTATAGGTGTTGACGAGTGGACCGCTTTGTTACCCAATTTTTGAATAAATTTAAGCATGGGAAACAGCTGGCTGTCTATGATGCTTTTAAATTTAAAATCATGTATTAAGGCACTAAGCTTATCATCATAGGGTACAGTTAACTCCTCATCAAAACTATACAACCATTTCACCGAAAGTTCTAGCGCCCGCCTTGATAGTATAGCTGTTGTTGCATAAGAAACTACCAAACTTTTTTCCGCCTCTATACAAGCTTGACTAAAAGAGCTATACTTTTCTTCTTTTTTAAGAAACTCAAAATTAAAGCACATACATCCTCCCCCTATTTTTTAGCTATTAATTAGATAGAAGTTCACCTGAAAAGGCTCCGCTTATTAAACTGTTATAATTGTTTTCCATATGCAACAAAGATTTCCTCATCATTTCTCTTTGCAGGTCAATTTTTTTAATAATTTCTGCGAATTTATGTTGCAGTTGTAGAGGTGGAACCGGAATCTGTAATTCTTCTAATTGCTTTTTATTGATAGCTTCTCTGGTAGCCCCACCAGAGGTTGCTAATTTCAACAAATGCTGCTGGTAGCTACTATTTATTAATGAATAGTTTAAAAAGCAACTGTCTATTTTTTTCAACACAGGTCTAAGCAAGGCTACATGTTGATTAACTCTAGCTGGTAAAACTTCAATAGGTACAGTACATGATCTAGCTACTGAGGCCCCTGTAATATTTATTAGTACATCTCCCGGCTCAATAATAACATTTTTTAGTTTTTCAGCTTGGTTTTCATCGATAAATGCTAAATCATTATACTTAAAATAACCGTTATGGACGTTCATGCTTCTGATTAAGCTTATACCTTCTTTTTTATAGCTAGACTTCCCACCTCGCGGAGTAGCACCTGAACCAATTTTTGTACATAGATTTTTTAAAACTTCTTTATCCCACCCCATGGGATTACTAACCGGGTCATTAAACATGTCATGATAAAAAGATTGGACTAAATCATCTAAGAGGCTTATTTGTTCTTTTCTTGTATCTATAACAGTTTGAGCTTTATCTAGCACTTCCACTATTTTCTGTTGCACTTGCAAGGAGGGCAGAGGAAATTCTGCTTCTGTTAAGTTCTTCAATTTAATGTACTTTATTACTCCTCCTATTGATGAACTTCTTAACTTATCAACATATTTGCTCATAAAGTAGTATAGAAATCTAACATTTAATATTTCATCATTCTTAGACTGAATAATATACGTCCTTTGGTATGCATCAAATTTCCCGTTATAGTACTTAACATTTAAGTCTCCATTTCCTGCAACTAATACACACTCGCAGTCATAAGAATAGGAGTTGATTTTTAATGTGCCAGCGGAACATGTAAAAAAGGGATATATGCCATCTTCATCGCTAGCGTTTGCATTTAGCTTCCCAGTAGTTATTTTTACATAATCACCTAATCTTCTAAACTCCATTTTCACACCATCCTCTCGATATCACTCAAACTATCAAGAATCTGCTGCTCTAGTTTTCTTATTTTATCTATAATTACTTTTGGCGTTTCATATTCTATTTTTTCGTATTCAATTTCTTTATAACTATTAATAGACAAGTCATAATCATTTTTAGCAATCTCGGCTTTATCAACTAAAAATGATTGCTCCGTTCTTTTTCTGTCTTTTTCATCTTCTCTATGGTGAAATCTTTCTATGATATCTTTTATATCACTTTCCTCTATAGGCTGTCTTTTATCATCAAGAGAAAACCCGTCTGCTTTCATATCATAAAACCAAACTTTATCGGTGCCACCTGCCCCTGTCTTAGTAAATAGTAATATGGCAGTAGACACTCCAGCATAAGGCTTAAATACACCGCTAGGCATAGATATAACCCCATGTAAATGTTGGTTTTCCACAATTTCTTTTCTTATGGATTTATGGGCTGTTGAACTTCCAAAGAGAACACCATCAGGCACAATAGACGCACAACGCCCACCCTTTTTCAAAATTCGAATAAAAAGAGACAAAAACAGTAGTTCTGTTTTTTTGGTTTTTGTTATTTTAAGAAGCTCGTTAGATACACCTTCATAGTCTAACGACCCTTTAAATGGCGGATTAGCAAGCACTAAGGTGTATTGTTCTTTATCTTTATTAACCTCAGCTAACGAGTCCCTATATTCAATGTTTGGTTTTTCAACCCCGTGTAGCATCATGTTCATGGCGCCTATTCTCAACATCGTCCTATCCATGTCATTGCCGTAGAACATAGTTCTATTATAATGCTCTTTTAGCTCTTTTACGGAAAAAAGATCTTCATTATTTTCTTGTAAATACTCGCCAGCTGCTACCAAAAAACCAGCTGAACCAGCTGCGGGGTCGATAATAATATCTGTTGGTGTAGGCTGCATTAGCTCCACCATCATTTTAATTATATGTCTCGGAGTTCTAAATTGTCCGTTTGTACCTGCTGTGGCCACCTTAGAAAGCAAATACTCGTATAAATCTCCGTTAGCATCTCTATCATCTAAAGGTAAAGAATCGATGTTTGTGACAATTTTTTCTAACATTTGCGAAGTAGGAATCATAAAAATTGCATCATTCATGTATTGAGCAAAGGCAGATTTTTTATTACTATCCATATTCTTAATAAATGGAAATACCTGTTTAACTACCACCTCATACATAGCGTCGGCAGGCAGCTGTTTAAAGTTTTTCCATCTTAACCCCTGTTGATCTTCATTAAAAATTTTTTCCGGCTCTATGCCTAAAATTTCAGCGTTTTGCTCTAAGTCTGTTTGCTTATCGTCTAAACCTTTCATAAATAATAAGTAAGTAAATTGTTCAATTACAGTCAGAGGGTTTGTAATCCCCCCTGACCAAAATATTTCCCATATCTTATCTACTTTAGTTCTTAAGTCTCCTGTAACCATCTTGTCCTCCTCATAACTAGTATTATAATTGCTATAATTTCTCCTTCTATTATAGCAACTATTATAATCCTTTCATACACTAATTTCGTTTTCAATCTTAGCTACCTTTGTAATATTTCCCATATCTTTATAAGCCTTTTATGCTTTATTTATTCTGTTACTATTTTAAAACAATAATAAAGGAACAACTCCTTAGTTAGCAAGAGTTGATCCTTTATTATTGTTTTTTATGGAAAAATCATTTATTAACAACCTAGACCTAGTCAATTAACTGGTCAAACAAGCTAATCTGCTTCTTTTCCTCCAATCTATTTAAAGCGTCTGGGTCTTTATCTTGGAAAAAGGCGTGATGTATTTCCTTTTCTTTGTCTATAATCAATTTGTCATTACTTTCTGCCTCTCTTAGCCTCAGGCTATATACTATCGGAAAATAGTTTCTAATAAAGCTGCCTTCGCTGTGGGCGGTTAACGCTATGACTTGAAAACCTAGTTTCTCCGCGATAAAAAATACCGGGTCTAACACGTGGTCGCTGGAAGCTTTGCCAAATGGGTTATCCACTATCACAGTGCGATTGGCTTTGTTTTTAGTGATTAGCCCCTGCCGCTTTTCAGCTAAATAGTTTAATACCCCTAAAAACAGCGTCATGTTCTTGCTCCATTTTTCCCCTCCCGACCATTGGTTGGAGCTTTGCCAGCTGGAAAGTCTAGAGCTTATAGCATTGTCGTTGGTTACTTTTCGACAGTTCACCTTTATTTTTTCATCCTTTAAGATAACCGATAACAGCTGCTTGGCATCTAACCACTTTTCAATGTCTTTGCGAATCAGTGTGTGGTTGTCACTTCCATCATCTTCTTTATACCTATCGCTATCAAGCTGATCAATCATCCAGTTTATATGTTTTCTAACCGCTTCTTTTCCTTCTTGAATAGTCCACTGAGGTATTACAAACTGAAAGACTTCCTTCCACTTATCACCAATTTTAATTCTAGTCTTTTTAGGAATAACTTTAAGCTCCTCTGTCAAGGTTTGCAAGTAGGTTGCTAAATATTCAATAAACTGTTTTAAGTCTTTGTCATGCTCTCTTATGTCGTCCTCCCATATTCGAATGCTGTTTGAAATACTCTTTTCCATTTTTGTTTGCCAATCCAAAACCAGCGGAAAACTATCCTTTTGCGAGACCCCAGCTTCTGTCAATTTTCTTCGCTTTGGATCGTTAATCTCTTCTGCACAAAATCTTAGAAAGCTTTGCTTTTTCCTAGTTAGCTGTTCTTGGGCTGCAGTTAAGGTTTGTTGCAGATCCCTTAGTTTTTCTAAGCAGGTATTGATTATCTCTTCCCGTTTATAAGGCAGGTTTCTTAATGTACCCTCCTCTAGCTCTACAGTGGAAACTGTTTTGCCCAAAAACTGAAATTTGCCATTTTCTATTTCCATATCTCTAATCAGCTTTTCTAACTGCCGATTTTGAGCTTTTAACTTGTCTATCTCCTCTTTATTATCTTGTTTACTTGTATGCAATTCTGTCTTTTCTCTATCAATACTTTCTTTAACCTCAGAAAGTGGCATTGTAAAGGTTACCTTCTTGCTATACAGCTCATAGAATTGCCTTTCATAAACATCATACTGACTTTGTAGCTTTTCGTATTCTTTTTGGAGAATTGTAAGCTTCTTATTCTCAAATTCTAAAATAGGGTTAAGCTCTTTTTCTTTTTGATAAAGAGCATCTAAGTGTTCTTCACCGTATACCTCAAAAACCACCTCTTCATCAATAGGGTAACGGCATTTGTCTCTTTTTCTTTTTAAACCGTTTTGATGCCCCTTTAACATTTTCGTCGCTTCATTTATCTTGTCCTGATAATGTTTTATCTCCCCTTGTCTATCATGGAGCTGGTCGTACAAACTTTCCCGTTGTTTAACTAAGGCCTCTTTGCTGAAGTCTCCTAAGATAGGGTAAAGCGGCTGCACTTCATCATAATACCTATCTTTGGTTAGCTCCAACTTGCGACGGTGAAGGTCTTTGCCCTTCTCCTTTTTATCCCAGATATTTTCTTCCAGCTGTTTTATGCTTTTTTTCGTCACCGCTAGCTTAGCTACAATTTCTTTTTGAGCCAACTCCTTTTGCTCCACCGCAGACTTTATAGCCTTTATTTCTTTTTCCTTAGCGATTATTTCCATCGCTAATTTAACCCAATTATTTAGCACATTTATTTCATCTTTGTTGCTGCTAATAATATCTGTTAAGTTTTTTACTTCTAGGTCTATCTGTTGTAGGCGACTTTCGCTATTTTCAATCTGCTCCTTTGTTTTTGCAATAGATTCCTTAAACTGTACTAATTTCGTTTGTAACTCCTTGTAATAGTCATAGGAGTAGCTATCAAAAAATTTGCGCAAATTCATTAAAATTGCGCTGCAATTGCTTATCTGCTGCTCCTTTTCTTTCCTTTTATTTGTTGTTAACTGCAACTCATTTTCTATTTGATGCTTCCAATTTTCAAATTTTTGTTGGTTAACGTTTTCCTGCCACAGCTTAGGCAAAAAAATCAATTCGTTGTTACTTTTTTCCCCTTTGATTAGGCTAAATGCCTCTTTTTGACCTAGCACTATAACAGGATAAGTTATCTTATCAGCGATTATCTTTAACTTTTCCTGCAAAATATCCATCTCTTTGTCTTCTACCACAATGGAAACAGGCCAATATGGGTAGTCTTCTAGCAACTGGCTTTCCTGCTGTCCAGAGGCTTTGGCAGCTCGTTGTATGTAGGTTACTCCTGTTTCGATATAATCAAACTCTCTTTTCCAGCTATCCACCCATTGCTCCAGCTTAGGCTGTGGAGTAAAGTGTTTGCTATGTCCGTAATCGTCTTTTGACCTGCCAACCACCCGCTCTTTTAGCAAAGCGTCTTCCTTCTCATTTAAAAGCCGCTCTACCTTATCTTCAAAGAAGTTACAAATAGAGCTTTCTTTGGTATAAATAGAGTCAATATTGTGCCACCCATCATTATACTGCACAATTTGATCCATAAGCGCTTTTTGTTCTTTTGCTATATCATCAAGTTTTTGTTGCAAAGTAGCAATTTGGGTATTTAAGTTTTCTTTTTCTTTTCTCTGCTTGGACAGATCCAAGTCAAGCTGACTTTTCTCATGTTGGAGATTTTTTATATTATTGCTGTGCTTTACATTTTTCTCCTCTAACTCACCTACTTTGTTGTTCCACTGATATAACTTGCTGTTAATATCCTCTTTAGGTGAGAGGTTGTGAAGATTGCTTCTTTTTTCCTGAATATCCTTTTTTGTTGTACTCAGCTGTCCTCTTTTTTCATTTATTTCTTTTAGCAACTGCTGGTTTTGCTCGTTTAGATTCTCCCACACTTCTTCTTCATTTTTATGTCGATTCTCCATAAGCTTTTGCTGTCTGTTTATCTCTACTATATCTTGGTCTAAGCGCTTTTCTACATTTACGTAATATCCCTTTAACTTCTTGCCATTTTCCTCAAGACTTGTTCGGATTTCCTTAATATCTACTTTTGCCTCTAGCTGTTTAAGCTGCTGACTTGTGTCTTTTATAACTTCCTGTTGCAACTTTATTTTGCCTTTTAAGTCAGCTATCTCCAAGTTTTCAATTTCATTTTCTACTTTTTGATATTCATCGTTTACTTTACTAAACTCTTTTTGCTGCTGCTCAAGTTTTTGTTGAGCATGGTCTAATCCCTGCTCAAACTTTGCTAAATCATAAGACTTTTCCTTTCTTTGTACTTCTTTATATAGCTCCTCTAACTCTTCTGCCTCTTTGATTGCAGCTTCAATGTCTTTGCCTATATCCTCTTTTTCCTTTTCTAAGTACTGAAATAACGCTTTTGTATGCTGTTTTTCAGCGTTTAAGCTAGCTACAACATCATCATATCCTTTATACACCTGAACATAATCCTCAATTTTCAACTGTATCTTTTTGCTTTCCTCTATCTTATCCTTTAGCCGTCTATGTTCTTTAAACCTTTCTCGCTGCTCCTCAAAGGTTTTTACAAAGCTTTTGCTTCCTCCAGTGGAAATAGCATCTTCCACCACAGGAATCAGCAGCCGATCTACAAGCTGGGTTGTTGTTTTACAATTTTCAAAGTAACCTTCCACTCCACCTTCAGCGCTGTTAATCCGAGCTATACTACGCCACTCTTGGGGAATAATTTTATAGTTTTGCTCTAAATAGTCATGATACTCTTTTATGGTTTTAAAGGTTTTTGCATTCATGCTTCGCTTTTGCATCTGCTGATGATAATCGCTAATTTCACCCTTATCAGCAGGTCTTTTCCCGCCGTCGATGGTGTCTTGCACAAAAGGAATGGTTTCGATGTTATGTTTGTCCTCGTAGTCATACTCATAAGTATAGCGATAAGAATCTAGCTTGTTATTGTGCAAATATAGAGTCACGGCGGTTAGCAAATAGGTTCGAGGGGAATCATTTAAAATCCATTCGATAGCTATGTGGCAGGGGTTCCCTTCCAGCAGCAGCGTATCCTTTATCTTCCGTTCCTCTAAATCATGGTGTGGCAGAATCGCTTGGAGTACCGTTTGCACTAGCACAGTTTTCCCCCCGCCATTTTCTAGTAAGATAGCGCCGTTATATCCATCAAATAAAAATATATCATCATTAAACCGCTTGCCGCCGTTTTCATATACTACGTTAGTTAAGCGAATCTTGGATATCGATGGCATCTTCATCCTCCCTTTCTTCCTCAAGACCATATATAAAATCTAAAATCCCTCTGTTAAAATCATATTCCATGTAGTACCTTTGCACAATTATCTTGGCCTTTTGAGTAAGCTCTATTTCATCATTTCCTAAGTCGTTAATTAGTTCTTGCTTTTCTAAAAACCTTTTAGTTATGTATAAAGAGCTTAGCCTACTGGCGACATTAGCCTGCTGCTTTTTTACATGCTCCTTTAAATCATCTAACGCTTCCCATTTTTCTATAATATCTATCCAATTATACTGATACTTCTTTTCTAGCTCCTTTAGCTTTTCTGTACCATGTTCCTTTATGGAAAAAATTCTTTGGTTTAACTGACTTAGCCACTCTTCCATAGTGATAAAATCTCTGGTGGGGTTCATAGATTGATAACCGTCATAAAACTCTCCAAAAAGAACAATAGTTGCTACATACATCAAATAAATATCTGAATTTTTAGCGCTCGTAGGCAGATAGTCCTTTTTTATGGTTTCATTGCTTATATGAAACATCGAAGAACTTGCCTTGGGAATCATGTAAATCAAATCCCCCGCCACAACTAAAACACAATCAACCTGATCGACGAATTGGTCCACCAGCCCCCGGACGTTATCATCTGCCAAGTACTGTTTTAAATCCTCTTCATCTGCCACAGAACCTGCAGCAAGCTTAGAATATATTTTAAAAGCTTTAGTCACCTGATTGTTATCATAACCCAAAATTTCTCTCCTCCAATCTTATGGCCATATCCTGCATTTTAAATCTATCCCTGACAATTATTAGTTTTTTAGGAATTTCCCGTACACTTAAGCGTTGGTAGCGAGTTTTAAGTAGTGCTATTACCTCTTTAAGCATCTTTTCTTTTTCATATGAATTGTTATCTAAAGCTAACGGCGACTTTTGGTGCAACATTATAAAAAAGTGGGCAAAAAGGGGCTGGCTTAAGATATTTTCATAATTGTTTTTATCCATGTAATCCACCACTTTAGCTAAGGTTATTTCATTTTCTCCGTCCATAGCCTTTAGCACTATCTCACCTATAAATCTGAGGTTTTGCTGCTGCGCTTTTAACTCTTTTTGCCGCTCATCCTCAGCTTTCATGTTCATAAACTCCGAGCTTTTATTTTCCTGCTCTCGATTTGTAATCCGCTGGGGCGCAAAAACAGACAAAGGGGACCACGTTTTGTTATGCTGAAGATATAAAAAAGGTTTGGCCAAGGTTTTGCTGCTTTCTAGCGGCAAGGGCGAGGAAAACATCCGAGAAACTAATTCCTGTTTAAAGTTAAATGAGTCAACCCCTACATAGTACAGTGATTCCTGGGCTGACTGCAAAGTGGTTGTTTTAAGCTCCACACTTTTTTGCAAAAGTACCGTATGAAAGGAGTGAACTTGCTCTAACTCCTGCTGAATTTTAACCATAAACTTATAGGCCCTTTCATCCTTTTCATTTTTTATTTCATAAAATAAGGTATCTCTTGCCTCTTTTACAAAACCCTTTAACTCCTCAAATTCATCACTTTCCCGAGTTAATCTATTGTTGATATCCTCAACAAGCTCTTTGTATCTTTTATAGGTCTTTTCATCTAGGATGTTCCGCTGCACTTCCTGCTTAATTTTAACAATACGCTCCTCCAGACTTTCCACCGCTATCCGCATTTCGTCAATTTGCCTTAAAGCGCTGACAAACTCTCCCTTTTCCAGCTGCTTTCTTAAAAGCAATTGACTTATAGACAGCTGAAATTCGCTAAAGTACTCTTTTGTAGCAAATATAAGCTCTAAGCCATCATCGTCCAATTTATAATATTGTTTGTTAGTCTTTATATCAGATCTGCCCGCCTGCAAAATAGAGTATTCCACCGTTTGCTGCTGTCTGTCCTGCCAATTATAAAAGCTTCTACTATTTCTTGTTCCCCGGGGCGGACGAAAAATTTCAATAATCTCTCGGGCTATTTTCTCAAAGCCTTCTTTATCTAAATCTATCTCACCATCATTTACCTTATAAAAGAAATCAGCAAGCTCATCACTTCCTGTTTTATTATTGCGAATAAGCATGTTTTCAAAAAAGAACAGCAAAGTTAAAATCCCTAGACCAAAAAAGTCTATCTCCTTTTGAGAGTTATCCTTTCTTTTTTTGCTTTGCAGCTTATAAAGGCAGTCAAAAAGAGCAATCCTCTGCACCCGCTCTCTATAATTTTCGGTGATGGTTTTTATGTCTAAATCCATTGCATTTCCTCCATAACCTTAGCTATTTCATCCCTACCTAACCCCTCTTGAGGGTAATAGTAGCCGCCTGCTAGTAGTTTTTTTATCTTTTCAGCTTCATTTTCGTTAAAGTGTTTTGTAAATTTTTCTAAAGCCTCTTTGTTCCTTTTTTGATTTTTCTTGCCGCTGGTAGCTGGTTTTGTCAAAAGCATCTGGTAAAAGCCGGCTGCAGGTAGCACCTTCTGCTTTTCAAAAACCCCACTCCATATAGATAGCCCTTCCCAATCTAAATCGCCAAAATAATAAAACCTATGGCCCTTATCTGGCAGGGATAGTTGTTTTTGTAAAAGGTTAATATTACCTATTATCTTCCAACCACTTCCATATATTAGCGAAGTTAAAAAGCTTTCTTCCATAAAGTGCTGAAAATCATAAAAAGTGGCTTTGTTTTCAACAATCAAATGAATATATGGTGAGGTGAAGTTTTTGGGATTTACAGCAACCATTAAAGGATCGGCGTTGTAGGCAATTCTTAATTTATCGTAAACTGCTATCCGGTTAAGTAAGCTTTTGCCCCCTTTAAAATCAATCCACTTTTCATCCCCTGTTATTTGGTAAGAACGCTCTGCAGCAGATGCCTCCTTGTGTGGGACACCGCTATATCTTAAATAGTTATCCACCAGCTTAATAAAAGGCAGATCCTTTTGCCACTGACTTTCAGAGCTAGAAAAGTAATAACTTAAATCAATTAGAGGATGACTGGAAAGCTTAAATTTTTGAATATCATCTACAAGCTGGTCTTTAAAAGCTAATTTGTTAATTCTATATGTATTGTAAAGGGGTATTTTCTTGTTGTTGGTGTTGTGAGATTTAACCGGCTTTAACAAACCTTTCTGCTCTAAAGACTGAATAACATGAGTAAACTCATTGTAGGACACATCACCGCTAAACAACCCCTGAAGTTCATTAAGTTTAACCGTAGTCTTTTTACTAGATTTTAAATGCGATATAATTTTTTCTCGCATAAATAATTCCTTATCTTGCCCCATTGTATACACCTCCAACCAAAAAATACAACCTTCACTAACTAAATTCGGCAACAATTAGTAAATTCCTTTAGATATTTAATTTATCTATACTCTTTTCATTTATCTATAATAACATGGTGAGCCTTCAGCTTAATTAAAACTCTTCCTAATAAAAATGAGACGAAGTTTTAACACTTAAATGCTTTCCCCCATACACCGTCGTAGCAGGTAATTCATTGCCTGCGGATATTAGAGGCACATAGACGCCCCCCTTTAAACATGACAGCCTCACAGAGTTCTTTACACAACGGAGAATGAATTCCCCTCTACGGAAGATTTTTTCTTATATCCTCTTATACCTCGGGAAACTGAATTATACTTACATAGGTTTGTCCAACACACAATCGTAGCTCGGCAAACAGTTGCCCTAAAATCTTCCCCTACACCGTCGTAGCAGGTAATTCATTGCCTGCGAATATTAGAGACACATAGACGGTCCCTTTAAACATGGCAGCCCTCTCAAAATTCTTTACACAACGGGGAATGAATTCCCCTCTACGGGGGATTTTTTCTTATATCCTCTTATAGGGAAACTGAATTATCCTTCATAAATTTATCCAACACACTATTGTAGCCGGGAAACAGTTACACTAAATGCTTCCCCCATACACCACCGTAGCAGGTAATTCATTGCCTGCGAATATTAGAGACACATAGACGGTCCCTTTAAACATGGCAGCCTCTCAAAATTCTTTACACAACGGGGAATGAATTCCCCTCTACGGGGGATTTTTTCTTATATCCTCTTATAGGGAAACTGAATTATCCTTCATAAATTTATCCAACACACTATTGTAGCCGGGAAACAGTTACACTAAATGCTTCCCCCATACACCACCGTAGCAGGTAATTCATTGCCTGCGGATATTAGAGACACATAGACGACTCCTTTAAACATGGCAGCCTCTCAAAATTCTTTACACAACGGAGAATGAATTCCCCTCTACGGGGGATTTTTCTCTATATCCTCTTATATCTCGGGAAACTGAATTATCCTTCATAAATTTATCCAACACACTATCGTAGCCCGGAAAAACAGTTACACTAAATGCTCCCCCATACACCACCGTAGCAGGTAATTCATTGCCTGCGGATATTAGAGGCACATAGACGCCCCCCTTTAAACATTACAGCCTCTCAAAATTCTTTACACAACGGGGAATGAATTCCCCTCTACGGGGGATTTTTCTCTATATCTTCTTATATCTCGGGAAACTGAATTATCCTTCATAAATTTATCCAACACACTATCGTAGCCCGGAAAAACAGTTACACTAAATGCTCCCCCATACACCACCGTAGAAAGTTAAAGACAAAGGCAGTTACCGCCTTTGTCTTTAACTAAATAATAATTTTATGTATTCTACAGCTTTTAAACCTTTAATATTTATTAACCTTCTAAACCCTTCATTCCTATAATAAACGCTTACTTTCCACAACAGTTTTTGTATTTTTTGTTGCTGCCACATGGACAGGGTTTATTTCTACTAACCTTTGGATCATCTTTGGTGTTATCCACTACTAATCTTAACCCTGGCTTTATCTCTGTTTTTTGTTGGCTTTCTTCTTTTTCGTTTATTTCACTTGGCTTATACCCTTTTAACCCCCATTGCCTTGTATCATATTCAAGCTGAACTACTAGTCTTGTTAATTTTTTAAATATCTCTGAATTAGGAATTTCTAATTCAAATTGAAGATTGTTAACTATCTTTGCAGCATCTTGTGAATTTTTAATATTTATAATAATCTCTTCTACAATATATTTAGCTTGTACTTCATATAAATCTTCATAATTTTTGACAAAAAAATCTATTAGGCTTTTAACTGTCTGAGATTGCGCACTATTTAAAAGTTCAGTATTAGTGATTTCTTTGGATGTATATGGGTAGAAATCAAAGTTGTTAGATTGTTGTAGCTTTAGAGTATGCTCCGGCTTATAAACTAACATATGATAAAATATAAGCTCAGACATTACATTGCTCTCAAACTGTCCATAAAACTCTTCTGCAATTAAAATTATTCTAATTAACTCTTTAAAATCTTTATCATCAATCTCCCCGTACTCTTGAACAAGTCTGAAAAAATCTTCGGACTTTAAAGCGCCATAGTTAAACATAATCCCGTGAACTACTTCAACCCACCTAGTATTTCTTTTTATCATATTTTTTATAGTTTCTTTGCGAGAGATTTCCCTAAATCTTGTAGCTATTTCTTCAGGCATAACCATAACTGGCTCACCATCTGGTTTTAAATAAACAAAAGCCATCCCAAGCCGCTGAAAAAAAGTATAATCGCCCTCTATTTCTGACACTAACACTTCTTTTTTTGACATTTTTATCAAAAGTTCATACTGGTTTTTGTCAAAATAACTTATTAGCTCTTCTATTGAATATGGAATTTTAACCACTAAAGCTTCTATCAAATCCTCTTTGTTATACTTGCTCAGACCTTTAATGTCTAAGCTTCTTCTTATTTCTGTAAGTTCCTCTTTTTTTAAGGTAGACAAAAACTTTTCTAAAGTATAAGGCGGGCTAATTTCTATTTTATTCTTAACACCATCAGCCACCTCAATGCTTCTTTTTAATAAATCATTAAACTGTTTTTTTGTAAGCCCCTGTATTTTGTGAGCCATCCTTTCTAAAGCTTTTTGTTCTTTTTCACTCATATCGTCACTTAAATTCTCCAACACTTCTATTTCTTCTTTAGTTAATAATTTATCATTTTTCACTATACTTCCCCCTGTAAACTTTGAGCATAAGTTTATATTAATGTATTCACTTCGACATCTTTCGCAATTATCCCTTCTAAAAGTATCCTATTTAATATAGGTTTTCCCTAATAATGCTGTTAATACTTAAGCTAATACTCATCTAAAGCCACTTTTTTCAGCCCTTTGATTTAAACATAAGGGTAAATCTACAAACGCCTTAAATTGGGGAATAAAAAATCCCCTTATAAAAAAGGGGATTTTTTATTATTTGGAATCAAGATCTGATTCAAAATCTGTTCTTTCAGATTCTGGCAATAGTGATTGTATGCCTTCTGTAACTTCTAGTAAATCACCAAGCAGCCTTTGATAGTTTTGCAAAGAACTTGCAAATGTTCTCATATCCCTTTCTTCGTAACTATTAATAATATCATTTTTAGCTTCTTCGAGATTTTCCAACACATAAACTAGTTCATTATGTAGCTCCTGAACTGCTTTAGGTGCTTCTAAGTTAGTGATTTTATTGATTATCTCAGCAACATCATCCATAGTTTCTTCGATTTCTTCCACCCATTTATTACCCCGTAAATTATTTAAATTATTTACAAGGTTTTGGTCAAAGCCATCAAAGAAATTCTCAAATTCTGTTTTAACAGTTACAAATTCACGAATTAACCCATTAACCTTTCTAGCATACTCTTCTTCTTCAATTTCATCTGAAGACTCTCCGCAACCAGTTAAAGCAAATGCAAATATTAACAATACTAAGATACAAGTAAACTTCTTTTTCATTTAGCATACCCCCTTTAGTTTTCATAATGTTCATTCCCATTATCGCAGTTTACCTAATAAAATAATAACATAAAAATAGATGATTTATATCAATTTTTTAAAATTATTTTGGCCTAATTAAAAATTTATATCTTAAGAGCTATTCTAAATCAAGTTTTTCTTTAAACTTTTAAAACATACCGTTATACGAGTTAAGAGCGAAACTAGACAACAACTCTAGCCAGGTTCACATCAAAATTCGATAATTGAAAAGAACTTTTGTTTTTTGGTGCAACTATATTCCATCATTCTTGTAACATTTGTAGCCTTAAATACTTATATAATATTTTGGTTATAGCCTCAATTACTATATTTTGTAGTAGGTGTAGTTTATGTCTTACACTTACTTAATACTTTAGCTGAAAATCCATACAATCTTCTTTTTTTATTCTAAAGAAGTAACAAGCTTTTATTTAATTTTCATTAATTTTTTTAATTATCTCTCTGCTCTTTTCTGCAATGAATTCAGGCCTATCGAGGTGAATATAATGTCCACCATCTAATATGAAATGTTCTCCACCAGTTGTTTCAGCATACGAAACTAGACTTTTCTTCCAGTACGCATCTTCATTTTCTTCAGAAATAAATATATAAAAAGGCACATCAGGTTTCCCTTGGCCAGCAACTTTTTTAGAGTTAGTTAGCAACATATCTGATTCTTCCCACATATTTTCCGTTTGTACTCGACGATAAAAAATAGTTCTAGCAACCTTAGCTTCCTCTTCCGTTAAGTGTCCTTTTTCCATTGCTGGAAAACTATTATCAAAAACTTCTGGCTGATTTCGCACAAGGCCACTACGTGTCATAAAACCAATAACACGGGAAAGAGAAGGTTCTTCCTTAGTTTGCTCATAATACTCTGGCACAAGAGAATCTAAACCAACAATAGCTTTGATTTCTTCTGGATGCAGGTTAGCCCAATATATTGCTTCTAGCCCGGACAAAGAATGTGGATACAGAATATAAGGAGGACTTTCTCCAGATAGCTGCAAAGCAGTACGAGTTTCTTCTAACACAGTATCAATATCTCTAGGGCTAGTTGTAATATCGCTCCAACCGTAACCAGCCCTCTCTACTACAGCAATTCGATAGTCAGTTGATAATTGGTTATAAAGTACCTGGAAATCATATACTGGAGAGCTAGTACCAAGCCCCGACATAAATACAAGTGTTTCATCCCCTTCCCCTTCTGTATACACATGCAACTTATTACCATCATTGTTCACATCCACAAGATTACCAGGAGCAGGGTATTGTGCTTTTTCCTGCTCCACTAACCTTCTATGTTCGACATAACTGCTTACAACTATCAAAGTTATACCCAAAACTAACAAAACCGGAACCCCAATCAAAATCCCTTTAATTATTTTTTTCTTGCTCATCATTTTCACCTCACGTTGATTATTTATTATAGTTATTAAGTCCTGCATTATTATCATACTAAAGACTTAAACAATATAATAGGGATATAACTCACTTAAATCATGACATATTTCACAAAACATATGTTTGGTGTGTGGATTTGGGCGTTCACACCTACTCTGCATATATAAAGAAAATTTTTATATAATTTGAGCTTTCCCCTAGCTCGACACCGTCTTTAGACCACTAACATGAACCTTAAGCATCAAGTACTTATTATGTTTATCTTTTTTTATGATAGTGACTTGTAGCGCGAAAATGTATCATCTTATTTCACTTTGTTGTAATATGCCTTGTCACATTTTAATCAATTTTTACAGGCATCTGTTTAGTTGCTTTTCGTATTAAAGTTAATCCTAAAACTATCATAATTATAACCAGAATTATTGCTATCATCGGGGGTAAATCTAATCTAAAATATAAGTTTTGAATCGTCATCTCACCTTTCCATATTAAATTTATTATCCCAGCATACAGAACAGCTATTGCTATAGATGCTGATTTGTACCATCTACTAAAACCATAGAAACCTGCAGCCACAATCCAGCCAGCTATATAGTACCCATAAAGAATTAAGCTAAGAGATATAACTTGTTTTGTTTTTAAAAAAGGATCTATCATATCCATTTCCCATGAATTAAGCAAAGCCCCTACCATATAGATTATTACAGTTGTAATAGCCCCAATAATATTAATAGAAAAGGCTACTCCCCCTGCTGCTATCGCTGAACCGATAAAATAATCCCTTCGGGTCACACCATTCTTTACAAAATATCCAAAATAGTTCAAAAACACTAGTATTCCTATAACAAACATATAAGCCATAGAAGGTTGACTAATAAGAGCCATAAAATCTAAGTTAGCTTCGTACCCGTTTAGATTAAAATAAAAAACTACAGCCTGGATAGCTAACAAAATCACAAGATACCATAAGGTCCCAGTGTAACAACAATGAATCTTGATGTATTGTTTAGTAGTGTTTCGTTAAAGTATGATGGGGCAGGTATTTTGCCCACCCAATACCAGAAAAAGTAAATACCTATTACCAAGAGGGAGACACAAAGTTAGACCCCTTAGTTACAGCACCTATGTATCATTATAGCTTATATAAAGATGCAATGGTAGAAGCATATGTGCCCATATATACCGATGGTATACAAAGTGGGGTAGCTATAGTCAGTATGTATAATGGCAGGATTCTACAAACTATAAAAGGTCACGCTTTTCGGTTAGTTATGTTTTCTGTTTTAGCAGTGTTTTTAGGTGTTATTATTGCCTATAGTCTGTCTAAAAATATCAAAAAGAATATGTACAATTTAGAGCCTGAAGCGATAGCACTTTTATTAAATCAGCAAGAAACTGTTTTGGAATATATTGGTGAAGGCATTGTAGCAACTAACCATATAGGAGAAATTTTATTAGTCAACGAAAATGCAAAATCTCTTTTAGAAATTCCTAACTTAAAGCTCGGCATGAAAATAACTAACCTGCCTGTTTTTAAACTATTTAAAAAACTTCCCTCAAAAATGAAGAAGAATGGCGGGTTAGTGAAAATAAAATAGTTAAGGTAAACGTAGTTGATTTACGGGAAGTCAATGAGCGGCTAGGATTTTTATATAAAATAGAAGACATGAGTTTAGTGCGTCAACGGGCTGAAGAGCTAACTAATATGAAACAAATGACCCAAGCACTTAGGGCACAAAACCATGAATTTATGAATAAATTGCACACCATAACTGGTTTAATCCAACTAAATGAACATCAGTCTGCGCTAAATTATATAGAAAAAATAACACAAGCCAGAAAAGCAATAGTAGACGCCCTCAACCAACGTATAAAGGTTCCTGCAATAGCAGGACTTATTTTAGCTAAACACTCAAAAGGAGCGGAGCGAAAAATAGATTTAATAATTGATGAAGAAGCCCATATCAGTAAAATTCCTGAAGGGGCATTAGAAGAAGATATAACTTCTATTATTGGTAATTTAATCGATAATGCTATGGATGCATTAGCAAAAGAAGACGGCGGTAAGATTTATCTGGATATGTACCAAGATAATGAACAATTCGCCATAACTGTTTGGGATAATGGCCCTGGAATGAATGATGACTCCTTAAGAAATTGTTTTAAAAAGGGATTTAGCACAAAAGGAGAAGATCGAGGTTATGGACTATATATAGTTAAAACTATCGTAGAATATCTAAACGGGCATATAGAGTTTAAAAGTCAGGAAGGCTTATGTGTAAAAGTAAGTTTACCAATGAAAAGAAAGGAAGTTTAACTTGAAGATTTTGATTGTTGAAGATGATCCAATGGTGAGAAACATCAATATGGGTTTTGTAAAAAAAATAAATTCTAGTTATGAAGTATATGAAACAAGTAATGTTGAAAGTGCAAAAGAAGTAGTTGCAAATAACAATTTAGATATAATCTTATTAGATATATATTTGGGAGATGTCAATGGCCCCACATTGCTAAAATGGGTTAGAGAAAATGATTTTAATGTTGATGTAATTTTAATAACAGCAGACAATAGCGCCGAAACTATAGAAATGGTGTTACGCTTAGGGGCTATTGATTATATCATTAAGCCTTTTAATTTTGATAGATTTAAACAAGCGTTAACTAATGCTATTGGTCGACGACAAAAATTAAAAAGTGGCCAAAAGATAACTCAAGATACCCTTGATCTATGGGTCCAAAAAACTGATAACAAGGAAATGGTTCAAGAAAAAGGGATAAATATTTCCACATACCAATCCATTAAAAAGTTTATAAAACATCAAGATAGGCCCATGACCGCTCAACAAATAAGTAATGCCACCGAACTAGCTAGAGTTACTGTTAGACGTTATTTAGAACACATGGCAGAAAAAAATCTCGTAAAAGAAGAATTCAACTATGGTAAAGTAGGTAGACCACAAAAAACTTACTTGTGGATTGGAGAAGATTAAATAATGACTAAAACCAAAATTGTTATAATTACTTTAATATTACTTTTAATACCCATTTCTTTAGCGTACTGGTTTTTATTTGAACCAGTTACTGAAGTTGATGTAGTAGTTATAGGTGCAGGGGCTGGTGGTATGAGTGCCGCCCTAGAAGCTGAAAAACAAGGAGCTTCAGTAGTTTTATTAGAAAAAATGCCTTATGTGGGTGGCAATACTGTTCGTGCAACAGCAGGAATGAATGCAGTACTTACTCCACAGCAAAAAGATAGAGATATTAAAGATGGCAAGGAGATTTTTTTAAATGATATTTTGGAATCAGGGCATGGGTTAAATTCTGTTGAAATGATAGAGGTTTTAATCGACCACAGTGCTGATGCCATAAATTGGCTTAGTGACCTAGGAGCAGATTTGAGTGATGTTGGCATTTTAGCAGGTCATACCAAGCCAAGAACTCACAGACCCTCAGGTGGGCAGCCTATAGGTAATGAGGTAGTAAAAACACTTAGTAGTGCCATAAAAAAATCAAATGTAGATTTAAAACTGGAACATAAAGCAATAGAAATTATATTAGATAGAGAAGGTAAAGCAAAGGAAGTAAAGGCTATAGACAAAACAGGAAGAGTTTATACAATAAGATGTAAAAGTGTTGTAATAGCAACAGGAGGATTCGGGGGTAGTAGTGAACTTTTTGTTTATTATAACCAAAACTTAAAAGGGTATCATACCACTAATAGCCCTAGCGCTACCGGTGATTTCATTGAGTTAGCTGCTCAAATAGATGCACAGCTTACTGACATGGAGTATATACAAACTCATCCTACTGTCTCACCTAGGTACGGCATGTTAATCACGGAAGCTATACGTGGTAATGGTGGTATATTAGTAAATAATCAAGGAGTTAGATTTGCAGATGAAATGAAAAACAGAGACTATCTTAGTGAAGTTCTCCTAGCACAACCTGACCGCGAAGTATACTTAATATTTAATGAAAATATCCGCCAAACTCTCGCTGCCAGCGACGACTATATAGACATGAACATAATACTAACCTCTGATACCATTGAAGGGCTGGCAAATAAAATAAGAGTAGACCCATCCGCTCTTTCTAACACGCTAGACCGATATAACAGCTTTATCCAAAGAAATAATGATAAAGATTTCAATAGACAATCTTTAAATACCCCTTTATCAGAAGGCCCTTTTTACGCTATACAGGTCATACCAGGAGTCCATTATTGTATGGGAGGGGTGATGATTAACCCACAGGCACAAGTTATAGGAGATAATGACTCCCCAATTCCAGGCCTGTTTGCTGCTGGAGAGGCGACTGGAGGTATCCATGGTTTAAATAGATTGGGGGGAAATTCCTTGTTAGATGCTATTGTCTATGGCAGAATAGCAGGTGAAAATGCTGCAACTTTACAGAAATAACTCTGGCGGTGGAGTAAAGCCTAGGCATTAAAACTTTCTAAACAAAACGAAAAATCAGCGGGGAAAAGGCCCGCTGATTTTTCGTTTTGTTATCATGTTTTTTACTAGCCTTTATCTTTATGATTACAGTAAATTGTAAGAGTAATCTTGTAACCTCAGCTTGACTGAAGCTTTCATGAATCTCATCATAGTAATAGTTTTTATTTTTCACTTACCTATCATAAAGAATGAATATTATAACTTCTTGTCTCCCTATATCTTAAGGATTCTTACTAAGCCTATTTTTAACCTTTATAAAAAACTTAACTTAATTCATGAAGTTGTTTTAATATAAAAAACATATGTCCTCTCTCTTCCTTTATTAAATCACTAAACAAACGGTATGGCTTAGAATTCTTAGGGACTTGACTAACTAATTCTTGATACATTAGTATAGAGTCTTTTTCAGCTTGTAACGCAAATGTAAAAAGTTGTTTCCTTGTATCTACCTTAAGTTCTTTTCCAAATAGGTTAACGTCTATTCCATATTGGGACATTAATAAAACCTCTTTATTAATGGTTGAATCCATAACAAGTTCTGCGGTAGTCAATAACTCCTTTAATTTTTGGGCATGGGAAGTTTCTTCTTTTTGAAATTTTTTTGCAACTTGTGCTATCTCCCCTTTGTTATTCTTTGCAATTTCTTCATAAAACTTTGCCGCCTTCAATTCCAATTGAATAAAGTGTTTTAAGCAATCTTTTAGCTCCAAAGCTAACTCCCCTTTGTAAATGATTTTCTTTGAATACTTCCCCATTGCTTGCTTCCTTCTTTAAAATTTAAAAAAGCTGAAAATCTCCACCAAACTGTTATTTGTCTATACCCTACCTGTTCAAATAAACTATAAAAAAACAGCGAACATATATCGACTATACTTCTATATCTTTTATAAGAAAGCTGCTCAAGTAATATTCCAGAATACGAAAATAACACCCCAAACAAAAATGCCATTAAAAAAATATATATCACCACGTTGCTCAAAATTCCATAATAAATAGCCATCCCTAATACAATATACCCTAAAATTTCTATCACTGGTCCTAGCATTTCAACAAAGCAAAAGTATGACATGGATAACATACCAACTTTTCCATACCTAGGGTTTAATAGCATCTCTTTGTGCCTTAGCATACTGTCAATTAGCCCCCTATGCCAGCGTATCCGTTGACTTTTTAGCCCTTTTAAATTGTCTGGTGCTTGGGTCCAACAAACAGCGTCAGAGGCAAAACTTATCTTATATGGAATCTTTTCTTTAATATATGCTTTATGCAACCTTAAAATTAACTCCATATCTTCACCGATTGTCTTTTTATAACCACCAACTTTTATTACAGCAGACTTTCTAAATAGTCCGAAAGCTCCAGAAATTATTAAAAGTGAATTTAACGACTCCCAACCCACTCGACTAGTTAAAAAGGCCCTAAAATATTCAATAACTTGAAACCTTTCCACCATTTTTTTAGGCAGGCTTGCTTTTATCAACCTTCCATTTTCAATATTGCATCCATTAGCAATTCTAACTATTCCTCCACTAGCAATAGTTTCTGGGTATTTTAGAAATGGTTTCGCAACTTTTATCAACGCTTTTCTTTCTATAAAGCTATCAGCATCAATAGCACAAAACAAGGGAAACCTAGATACGTTAATACCTGCATTTAAGGCATCTGCCTTACCCCCGTTTTCTTTATCTACAACTACTAGGTTAGGCCTATCAAAAGATGAGTAAACACCACGTATTCGTTCAGAAGGAACTTGATTATTCAACTCCACGTCAATTCTACGTAGGTTATAATAGGAAATAACTTCATGTAATGTACTATCTTTAGATCCATCGTTTACCACAATGATCTCAAACTGAGGATAATCAAGTGCTAAGAGAGATTGAATACTATTAACTATGGTTGCTTGTTCATTATATGCGGGAACTAATATGGAAATTGGTTTTGTGTAATCACTAACGGCAGTTATATCACCACTGTTAATTTTTACAGTCTTTTTTAATCGATCTAAGGATATTACTATAACTATTATATATAATAAGTTTACTATCAAAAAATAAAGAAACATTCCCAAGCTATAATAGTAGATAATGTTTTTTATTATTTCATTCATCGTCACTCACCGAATAACCTTTCACAGTTTTATAAACTGCATTATTGGCGTTTAGAATATAGTATGCTAAGTTAGCACTTTGCTTGTCAGAACTTGTTAGGGAAACATCTACTAACGCCTCCACCCCTTCAACACCCATCCTTGATAATCCCTCAATTGCATTAAATTTTACCCACCACCATTTGTCATTTACCATGTCTGTTGAAATACCAATAGCTTCACTATGCGAAAATCTATGCATTACCTTAGCAATAGCAGCCCTTACCTGCCAAGCTTTGTCTTTAAAATACAGCCTCCTCAAGGAAGGCAAAAAAACTGGGTCTCCTATAAAGGCTAAAGTGTTTATTGTCGCTATCCTAACTTCCATAGATTCATCATAAAGATAGTTACCTATCCTAAAGTTTTTAACATATCCTTTTATGTTCGATGAACTTTTCAAGCTTCGAATTAGGACTACCTTACCTAGCTCAGTTGTCTGCTCTTCTAATAATGCTACCAGCTGTTCAGTTGTAAATTTTAAATTCTCTACAATTTCTGTAATTCTATCCCTTTGTATATTCGAGTAGACCAAAGAATTTAAAACCTTTTCTTTTTGTTCTTGATTTAAGTTTAGTTGTGAAATAGCATAATAACATGCATAGCATTTTTCAAAATTTTTATCTTGTGTGCCTGTAGTTAAAATAGAATAAGCATAAAAACTCCTTGTAATGCCAAGTTTTTTTATGATTGAAAAAGTAAGTTTTTTTTCACCTTTATTTATAAGGTAAGTATGATAATCCAACTCCTCAAAAACATGGGATATATCTTTATTATTCTCTTGACTATAATCTAAGAGGATGTCCAACACAATTTTTTTATAATAACTATCTTTGATTTTTCCTTTTAATTTTCTAGATAAATTCCTTCTCTTCTGAACATATGCTAAAACCGAGGGCTCCATTTCCTGATAAGCCTTAACATAGCGATTATATTTCAACTTATCATTAAAAAACTTAAAAAGTGTAAAAAATAAAATAATTACATTGGCTATGCTTAAAATAATTATGGTTATATAAGTAATCAATAGTACTGTTGAAGACATCTCCTTCTCCTACCTATAATTTATTTTGGTATTACCCTATCACCCTATCTCTCCCACTTTGCTTAGCTTTATAAAGGTTTTTATCTGCAACTTCGATTACATCTTCATACACTTTTATATTTCCGCCTTCAACTGTGTAAACTCCAAAGCTGGATGTTAATTTAATTGTGTGTTCCTTATAAACAAAGTTGTTTTCCTTTACTGCTGTTCGTATTCGCTCTGCTATTTTTAAAGCCTCTTCTAAATCCGTTGTAGGAAGGCAAACTAAAAACTCCTCTCCCCCAAACCTTGCTACCCAACCGCTATCTTCTCTAATATTATTCTTAAGTAACAGAGCAAACTCTCTCAAAACATAGTCCCCTGCATTATGGCCGTATGTATCATTAACATTCTTAAAATGATCTAAATCACCCATAATAATTGATAAAGGTTCATTATTTAAATGGTTAGTTAGCAAGTCTACCGGCAATCTTTCGATAATATACCTTTTATTATATATCTTAGTAAGCTCATCAGTTACAGCGGCTAGGTTAGCTTGGTCTAGTAAGTACTTCAGCTCTATATTACCCCTAAGTCCTTCTTCCTCTAAAATCATACTTTTGGTGACATCCTTTAAAAGCTCCACTACAACCTTTGTTTCTCCTGCCTTTATTGGCACAGCTGTAATCATGAAAACTCTATTATCTTTGTATTCCAACTTAATAAATGTATCATCTTCGTTATAAGCCCTCGTTGAAATACAGTTTTCACATATAGTGTTTTTTTCCCAAAAACCATGGCAAACCTCTTCTTTTTCAATAAAGTTATTATCTCCCTGGTCAAGCAACACTTTTTTTCTTATTGGGTCTACAATCCTCATGATCTGGTACATCTTATCAAAGGCAGTAATCTTCTCAACAATATCTTTAATATCCTGTTTAGGTATACTCATATTTTCCCTCCTATCAAAACCTAAAAGGCTTTACTTTTATTTATTGTTATTATATCACCACATTTTCTTCCCCTCAATATCGTGTTTTTATCCATAGTAACCTTTTCAAACTCCCACAACTTTATATATTGTTCAGCTTTCTTCCTAAGGCTACGGTCTCTGCTCACTCAAAAGGACCATATAAATGGTTCTTCTAAAGAGTTTTAATTCTATGTTTTTATAATTTTTTATACATTCTCGTTAATAAAGATCTCCATCTTCTAAAACCTTTTTCCTTTACTTATTAGCGTGAAATAATAAGTTTTAACTTTCGTTGCCATAAGATTCACCAAATTTCAAGGGCCTTTAGTGTCATTCTAAGCTAATGGTTGGTTCCTAGAGGGTCCCAATTTACCATAACAAGAAACCCCCAAAGTTTTATTTGGTAATATATGCCTAAGTGTATCTCGTACTTGGAAATTAGTTACACCTAGTTTCAGCCTCATATCAAATAAATGCCCAACTGGGAACAAATTCCTGTTGGGCATTTATAATAAGTGCATATTTAGTGAGTATACCCCACTTTTTTTCTAGTATAATTAACATAGTGATCTTTTAGGTAGAAAACCAACCCAATGAAAATTGACGGTGCAAGCCATCCAAAACCCTGAGTAGCCAACGGAAGACCCTGTATAGCTTTCGTCATCATAGGTATTGGGAAGATAAAAGTACCAATTACATCCATTACACTGATAAATAAAGCAGAAAACACAGCACCTTTGTATACTGATGCACTTTTTATATGCTTATCTAAAAATGCTAATGCTACTAACACGATAATCATGGGGTAGAGAATAAGTAGAATTGGTTCTGCAAAGTTGATAATTCTATCTACCCCCATATTTGAGATCCCCATACTTACCATGGCGGTAGTAATACTAACAACTTTATAATTTGATTTTCCATTAGAAGTCCTGCTAAAAAAATCTCCAGCAGTAGCCGTTAATCCAATGGCCGTAGTCAAACAAGCCATTCCCACAGCGACCCCAAGTAAACCTTGACCAAATGTCCCTAAAAGATTATTGGTGATCTGAATTATTAACGCTGGCCTCGATAACTCCATCGGCATATCTCCAGCGGTAGCACCTAGATAAGCTAGCCCGCCGTATACTATAGTCAATCCTGCTGCGGCTACCATTCCAGCTCGCACAGTAATTTGTGAAACTTCCTTTGTTTTTGTATACCCCTTGGCTCGTATTGCCGCTATAATAATTCCTCCCAGAATAGTAGCACCCATGGCATCCATGGTTTGGTACCCTTCAGAAAAGCCATTTGAAAAAGAAATATTTATTCCTGTATCTATTAGCACCCCTTGAGGCTGAATAATTCCTTTTGCAATAATAGTAATCATAGTCACAAAAAGAATTGGTGTAAGCACTCTTCCGATATTATCAATTAAAGAAGAGGGCTTTAATACAAATACCAGCACGATAAAAAAGTAAATAGCTGAAAAAATAATAGGGTTAAAATTAGGGAAAAATGGAGCGATTGCCATTTCATAGGTAGTTGCACTTGTCCTTGGAATAGCAACCAGTGGTCCTAAAGTTAAAATTACCCCGCAAGCCAATATCCTTCCAAACTTTTTGCTGGCCTTAGACGCCAAGCTTTCCAAATCTCCACCAGACTTTGAAACTGCAATTATACCTAAAAGTGGAAGACCAACTCCTGTTAACAAAAATCCAAAGATTACTGGCACCACCTGTTCCCCTGCCGCTTGTCCTAATGCTGGGGGGAAAATTAAATTACCTGCACCAAAAAACATTGCAAATAAGGCGAATCCAACTACTAAGATATCCTTTCTTTTTTGAGTCATAATAATTCCTCCAGTTGTTAAAAATTTTATATATAACTTCCCCCCATTTATTTTGCTTCTAATGTTAATGGGAAAGATATAAAAACAGATTTTGTTACTTTACATATTCATAGTCAGCTTGTAAACGGATGTGATTTTTTTCACTTGTACGGCAAAAAAAATATTCTCCCCTACATAATAAACTTTCATAAAGTTCTTCGAATGAAGAAATTCCGCAAACCACACTAATTACTTACTGAAAAAGTTTTATTATTTACTATTTACTAACATTATATAATGTGTTTGCTAAAAATGCAATAGGTTGTTATATGTTTTTGCACCATAATAATAAGGTTTTTTATTCTGTTTTACCCGCATTAAATTACTGTTATAATGACAGGGTTGTTTTTTACAAGTTACTGTATTTTTTTGAATGATAACTGCAAAAGCAAAATTACTTATACCCCTTTAAAAAAGCTACAAACATCATAAAATAATGATATTTGTAGCTTGCAAAATATAATCTTTTCTATAATACCTGAATCTATTTAAGTAATATTTCTACAACAACTTTTTTATCTTGTTTTTGAACATCTACTAAAACACCTTCTAAAAAAGGCATAGCCTGTATTAAATCTTCTATCATTTCTTTTCTAACTTCATATGATAAGGAATGTTCCACGTTATTTTCTTTTTCATCAAACAAAACTTGTATCTTTGATGTGTTATCTGTATCTTGTTTTATTGTCATATAAGATTTATAATAGCTCTTTTCTGTAATTATCGTTAGAATTCCTTGCACCACCCAAACTATAAAGTGATTTTCTATCTTTTTTTGACCTAGTTTATCACCTTCAGGAGCATGCTTAACTAACTTTGTTTTTTCCTCTAAATCTTTTTCTAAATTACTAACAAACTTCCCCACTTCCATTTCTCCAGCATCTTCAGCAAAATTTTCTATCAATTGTTGATAAATCTTTTTTTGGATATCTATGATAGATTCCAACACTTCCTTGTCATGCCCTAGTTTTTTTGCAACGAAAGCATTATTTGCGTCTATGAACCATTGTAATACTTCATTATTTCTTTTTTGAAGTTTTATTTTCCCACTAAGTGAGCTGAACATATTTCTGTAAGCTTCATTTTGCTTTTCTAATGAGTCTTTTATCCTTTTATTTTCTTCTATTGTTTTATAGTAATCCAATGCTTGGTTTATAATTACTTTAAACTCACTCTCCATTTTCCACGGTTTAGTAATAAACTTAAAGACGTCTACTTGATTGATTGTAGTTAATATTTGTTGTAATTGTGTATATCCCGATAAAATAATCTTTACTGTTTCTGGAGATTGCTTACTAACTTCTTTGAGTAATTTTAGCCCATCCATTTTCGGCATCCGCATATCTGATACTATTACACTAATCTCATTCTCTGCCATGATTTCCAAAGCTTCTTTTCCACTGCTAGCAAATAAGCAATTATAGTCTTCATCAATTAGGCCTCGCTTTATCGAGTTTAGCACATTAACTTCATCGTCTACAAAAAGCACATTATATTTTTTGCTCACAATCATACCACCTTTCTTTTTTTATTTTTGCAAATTCTTTTTCCCATTTTCTTTGAGATACATCTAGTTTAGTAAAAACCTCAGTGTCTAATCTCGAGTAATTCTCTATACCCATAAGTTTAAATGTATAGTAATTAACTAAATGTATTATATGTACCAGTTTTTTATTGACTACTGCTTTTTCTGTAGGGCTATGATGGTACATTGCAGCTTCTACTACTCCATGAGGAAACTCCCACCAGTCTAATAAGTAACTTCCTATTTCCCCATGACTTATACCAAATAACTCTACTTCTTTTTGCTCTATTGTTTTCCGCTTTTTGATGCTTTCCGCAAACAAACTTAGGTACTCCATTTTATACCTTTTAAACATCAGCAACATTCCTATATTATGCAGTGCCCCTGCAACTAAAGCCAAAGAGGGAGGTTGTTTGTGCATCATAGTCTTATAAAATCGTGATACAAGTTTATTTGAGATAAGCGATTGAGTCCATATTTCTCTAATATATTCACTGTGTTTTTCATGGCAATAATCACACGTTGAGGTTTTGTCAACTAACATTTTAAAATTTTTGGCACCTATATCTTCTATAGCCTCTTCCACTTTCAGTGCTTTTGTTTTATCCCTTTTTTGGTAATATGATGATTGAGCTATTCTCAATATTTTTGCACTAATCGCCTGATCTTTTTTGACTATACAACTTATTTTTTCTAAATTATTACTCTCTTCTAAAGCTTGTAACAAGCTTTTATGATTTCCTTCAAGAACTGGTATAGTGCCTATGTTATTTACAAACTGTGCTATATCTTTATTCTCCATAGATTCATAAACTTTAAAAGTTTTGTCTACTAATAAAAGTAATTGTTCATTCTCCCAAGGTTTAAAAATAAAAGTTTTCGCTACATTTTCATTTAGCGCTTTAAGAATAGTGTTTTCTTCTGAATATCCACTTAATAAAAGTCTTATTATATTTGGATGCCTAACCTTTACTTTATTTAACAATTGATAGCCATTCATATAAGGCATCCTCATATCGCTTACAATCATATCAATCTTTTGCTCGTCTAAAATAGCTAAAGCTTCTTCACCACTTTCTGCTGTATAAATACTATAAGGAGACTCTAAAAAAACTCTAGAAAGAGCTCGTAGAATTTGCTTTTCATCGTCAACCAGCAAAACTCTTTTCATTTCTATACCCCCTATACTTTTTATAGGTTAAACCAGCTAAAGTATTTACTCCCTAAAATAGTTTAAAACACTCTCCCTTACTTACCTTTTGGAAGCTTTACTATGAAAGTCGTTCCTTTGTTAATGTCAGTTGCTACATCTATCTTCCCTTTGTGCTTATTTATAATTATGTCATAGGAAATACTTAATCCTAAGCCTGTTCCCTCCCCCACATCTTTTGTCGTAAAAAACGGATCAAATATCTTGTTAATAATCTTTTGTTCTATCCCAGGTCCATCATCAGAAACTTTTATACTTACATATTTTTTTTCATTTTCCACTGCGATATTTATCTTTCCTAAGTCCTTGCGCTCTTGTTTTTTTATAGCAAATATTGCATTGAGTATTATATTTAACAAAACTTGACTTATTTGACCTTTGTTACACCATATCTCAACATCCTGGTTTCCTTGATATTCCACTTGAGCAATAAATTTCGCTTCATTTCTAACAATCAATAACACTTGAGCTATGATTTCATCTACAGAGGTATACCCTTTTTCGTCTTCTCGGCCAGTTCTTGCAAAGTTCCTTAAAGAGCTCACTATTTCAGATACTCGGTCAACCCCTTCTTTCGAATCTTGTAAAAGCTCTGGCAGGTCGTTTAATACATACTCTATGTTTAGCTGATTGTCTTTATCCTTTATCTGTTCTAACATATCAATTTGTTGTGCTTGTTCAAGCCTTTGCCTAGCAAAAAAATAATATTCTCGTAGCTTTTTTGTATAAGCATCCAGTGTTTCCATGTTACTACTTATATATCCAATGGGATTATTTATTTCATGAGCCACCCCCGCTGCCAACTCTCCAATAGCAGCCATTTTTTCCGATTGAATCAGGTAAAATTGTGTTTCCTTTAATTTATCATTAATTTTTTGAAGTTCTTGGTTTTGTCTTTTTATATCTTTGAGCAATTTTTTTTCTTTTAGCGTGTTTGTTCTATCTTTTATTGCAGTCTTTAGCCTTGCTTGAAACTCAACACTTTTAATAGGTTTTATAATATAGTCATTTGCTCCAAGCTCAAAACAAGTTTTAAATGTTTTATCATCATCTTTTGCTGTAAGCATTATTATTTGAATATTTTCTTTTTCTTTGTAACCTTTTAGTTCAGCTAGTATATCAATTCCTGAAAGCTTAGGCATAACAATATCTAATAGAATGATATCTATTTTTTGCTCAAAAACCATATCTTTTACCTTTGTAGAATCGTTGCACAATAAAACTTCATGTTCGGAAAAATGTTCTGTTAGCATTTCTTTTGCTAGCATTAAATTAAGCTTTTGATCATCAACAACTAAAATTTTCACTTTATCACCTCAATTATAGTCAGGATTATATTACTGAATTTTCAAAATGTATTTCATTGCTTTATTCGACATTTTTAGATATTTTCCCTTTATCTTAATAAAACAGGTGGTAAAACCAGTACCCTAACCTCCTGCCGAAAGAAACTTCAGTCTAAAGGCCTTTAAAAAATCATCAAAAACTTCTTCCTGTATATAAAACTCAACAACTGTAGACGGTATTTTTAAAGAACAAATCATAGTAATTTTTTGATTAGTTACTTTTACCTTCCAACCTTCTCCGTAAAATAAACAATTATTGTGATTTTTTCTTGAAATACTACTAAAATAATTCACTAGTTCTTCCCTTGACATTCCTCTCATTTCTAGTTTTTCTTTAATAATAGCCACCATATCATATCCTTTACTATATTATAGTCATTTTAGGGAATATCTTTGTACAAATATTATCGAAGAAAACAGTATAAATTCTTCAGATCTCATACTACTTTTTCATTAATATTTTTTTAATTTTATTTATCGCCTGCTGTTCAGCCATTGGTTTTGCGATATAATATCCTTGTATTTTAGTGTTATTTACATCTGCAAAATACTCATACTGCTCTTTACTCTCCACTCCTTCTACTACTATTTCTAAACTCATAATTTTGGCCATTTCCATAATAGTACTCACCATAAGCTTCTTTTTACTATCGCTTTCTATGCCATCAACAAAGGATTTATCTATTTTTATTGTATCAATAGGAAGCTTCGTCAAATAACTTAAAGATGAGTACCCTATCCCAAAATCATCAATGGCAACTTTTATCCCTTTTTCACGAAGTTGTGATAATGTAGAGTAAATAATTTCAAAAGACTCTACCATTATTGACTCAGTTACTTCAACTTCCAGATAATGATAACCTCTCCAAAACCATTGCAGAACACTACTGCCAAAAAAGTAATAATAAAAACTCCAAAAGGATATTACCTGACAATTTCGACTTTTTTCTTGTTTTTTCCTGCTTCTATACCAATTAATAATTGTAATTTCATCCTACGTTTCCCTTTTGTGCCTTTGTTTTTAAATTTCAACTAAGGATTCACAGATTACTTGCACTGTAAAAATTTAAAACCTGAACCTCCTAAGTAACTTATTGGCAGAAGTTTTGTATCTTCCTCATTTTCTATACTTGTTCTGCTATATATTCCTAATGGAGTAATATAATTCTGTGGTTTAAAACGCGACGTCTCCTTTGCAAACAAAAAGTAGTGACTATAAAGCTTATAGCCACTACTTTTGTTTTATTTCTTTGTCACCTTTATTATCACGTCTCCAAAATTCACCTTATCATAATTTGAAAGTTAAACATTTAGGTAGTCATAGAATAAAAACTACTACAACTCCATAACAAGGCTGCCTCAAATTTTTAGAGCAAATTTGAGGCAGCCTTGTTAGTATTTTGGGGGGATAAATAATCTATGTAATTAAGTATTTAAAGTTATATCAGTTTTTTGATAGTTGAATATTATATTTATACCTTACTACTTTAGTGCTAATAAGGGCTGGTCATCCATGGTTCTCAAAGATTAAAATAGTCCTTTCTCCTTTACTTTTTTATCTCTGAGACAAAATAAAGTAATAGATAAACACCATCCTATAACTTAATTGTTTTCTTTATAACTTTATTATCTGAGTTAACAATGGTAAACTCAGCTTCTTTAATAAACGGGTTTGTATTTTTTACCTCTATCATATAATCCTGGCTAGTTTTTGCAACCTTAATTTTGGTATTGTATACCTTGCCCTTTTTATAATCATAGGAAACTCCATCATCATCGTATAAATTATACTCTGCCCTTGCATTAACATAAGCCAATACTTTTAGTTTTTGTTGACTTAGTGATTTAACATTCATAGCAGACGCTACGTGGGGGAGAATAGAGTCTTCCCTAAGGTAAAACTTAAACTCAGAAAGCTTGTAGTTAAAATAATGTATCCCACTATCTTTTACCTCTAGCCTTTCATTCCCCTCATCAAAAGTTACTTCTGCCATTTTTTCTGGAAGATAAACAAACCTACCTTTGTGGTTAGCTTTATAAACCGGTGCTATCATAAGCTCTTCACCTAAAAACAGCTGGTCCTCCGCCTCTTTAGCCAAATCTTCATCATACTCAAAAGATAGCGGTCTAAACATTAGCTTAAAATTATTTACAGACTTCATATATTCTGAGTATATATAGGGAAGCAACCTATATCTGGCTTCAATTATTTTTTTACACTCTTTTGTCACCTTTTCGCCAAACGCGTAAGGCTCTTGGTTTTGAGTTCCAATAGCCGAATGATTTCTTAAAAGTGGAGTAAATACACTAAACTGCAACCACCTAACTAGCATCTCCCCATAGCTATCATTGCCAAACCCTCCGGTGTCTGCTCCTGTGTAAAAGAAACCACACATGTTTAAAGAAGGCATATTTTTGATGTTTTGATCTAAATGAGACCAAAAAGAGTAATTATCTCCAGTCCAAATTCCTCCATATCGGTGCATCCCTATACTTGATGCTCTGGAGATTAACAAAAACCTCTTGTCCTTTAATAAACTACTTAAACCAAAATTAGCGGACTTTGTCATATAGTAGCCATAAAGATTGTGTACTTCATCATTGCTGATATTTTGATTACCAACTTGATGATAGAATCTTTGATAATACTCATCTTTATTAGCGATGTTTTCAAATTTATCTTTAGCTGCAAAAAATGAAAACGCATCCATATCCTTATCTTTTGACTCTACCGCCAAATCTAGAGCATCTTTAATGGACTTTTCATCATAAAAGATAGATGGTTCGTTCATATCATTCCATACACCTTCGATGCCAGCATCTGTAAGAACCTTATATTTTAATCCAAACCATCTTTGGGTATCTTCCTTAAAAAAATCAGGGAAATGAACATCTCCCGGCCAGACAGCAGCTACATAAGGCTTACCATCCTCATCCTTACAAAAATGCTCTCCCTCAATTCCTTCTTCATAAACATCATAACCTTTTTCAACTTTAACCCCAGCATCTATTATAGGAATTAGATAAGTACCGTCCTTTTTTAAGCTTGCCACTAAATTCTTAAAACCCTCAAACCTTTCTGTTGAAATAGAAAAAACCTTGAACCTTTCCATATAATCAAGATCTAAATAAATCCCCTCTAGAGGGATTCCCTTTTCTTTAAAGCTGTTATGAACCTCTAAAATCTCTTCTTTATTTTTGTATCCCCAACGGCTTTGAAAATATCCAAACCCCCACTTGGGAGGAATGTAAGCTTTGCCAATAATCTTCAAAAAATTAGTGGTTATATCTTCTAAGCTCTTTCCCTCTATTACATATAAACAAAAATCTCGACCAGATATTTGGATGCTAAATTTATCTAATTGAGAAAATCCAACATCATACTTTATACGCGAGGGAAAATCAATAAAATAACCACGATTTTCTTCACCAGAAATAATAAAAAAATTATGGGCGCCATAAAGTGCTCTTTTCTCATCTGTATGGCTGGGCTCATCTGTACAATATGATTCATACCTTCTACCCCTCTTGTTGATACCACCCAAATTTCCTCCCAAACCATAAACCATATCATCTGGCTGAAGTTTTATGTCAAACCGACATTTCCCGTTTTCAAACTTAGGTTTAATTATTTCATCAACGCCTTGTTTCTCAACCTTTCTCCCCTGCACTATATTGGTTTCCATGGGCTGTCCATATCTATAAACCTTTACATTATCATTCATCAAATAACTTTTCATACTCCACCTCCGGTTTAAAAATTTATCTTTTATGTACCTTTTGTATAAAGATAATTTTTTCTTGCAAACATTTTCTCACTTAATACCCTTAATATAGCATTTCATTTGTTTTTGTAAAGTGTAAAAACTTTAGGTTTAGGCTTTATATTTACTAAACTTTAAACTAAAATCTTCATGAAAATTTAAAGAATCGTCCCTTTTTAAAATCTGGACTTAAGGGAACTCTATTATTCCAAAAAAGGAGATTTATGTGTTTTAAATTGGATAAATAGTGGTCACCTTATAACCATGAAATAATACAGATTTCTTTTTCCTAGACTTTAAACAAAAAAATTACTTAAAGTAATTCGTTTATAAGTGTATATATATAAATAGAGCCTAAGCCTGGGCTTAAGCTCTATTTATCACCTTAACTTGAATACTTTCCATAATATCTAATGCTTCCTCGTTGAGCTTTTCGTCATTACTTGCGGTACAAGATGCATCTACCAATACAAGTGACTCAGGCAATGCAGTTTTTGCTAGTACTGCATTGGAAAGAACACAAATATTAGATACAACCCCCACAAGTTCAACGCTATCGTAGTTGTTTTTAGCAAGATAGTTTAAAAGCTCTGTAGAACCAAAACTATTCTTTTCAAAACTCACATCTGTTTTTAAATACCTTTCTGCTACTTTGCCATATAAGTTCCAACCATCACTTCCTTTAATACAGTGGGGAATTGGAAGATTTCTTCCTTCTTGGGTTGTCAAATAATCTTCATTATGGGTATCAAAAGTAAAGGCTACTTCATCACCATTTTTCCTATACAAGTCAATTTTTTCAGCAATAGTATCCTCAAGCTCTACCGCCTTGCTAAATCCAAGAGGCCCCTTTACAAAATCATTTTGATAATCTATAACCAAAAGTATCTTTTTCATAGTACCACACTCCTTTTTTATTTATCACCTAGATTAATACCATTGTTGTTATTTTCTGAGTTTCCTTTTTGTTGTTTAAGAAGCTCTTGTTTTACATCCCATAATTTTTCAGATAAATTAACATAATATATATGGGGATTTTCAAAACGCTTTACCTCATCCCATAATAGAGAGACCTGCTCTTTACAATACCTTTTTATCTCATGAACAGTAGGTGAATTATAAACTTTAACCCCATCTTTAAAAATGGGTACTAACAGTTCTTTTGCAGTATAATTGCGTAAAACCTTTCCTTTCCACACTACATTTGGATCAAAAAGCTTCAAACTTTTACTTTCATCAATGGTTTCATCATGCACACAAATATAATCTGCCACTGCCTCATTAGTGTTTTTATCAAATAATCTATATGCCTTTTTAAAATGAGGATTAGTGATTTTAGTTACATTATCACTTAATTTAATTTTTGGCGTTATATTCCCAGCTTCATCTTCTATGGCAACCAGTTTATATACACCCCCAAAAACTGGCGAACTTTTTGAAGTGATAAGCCTTTCACCTACCCCAAAAGCATCTACTTTAGCACCCTGTACCAATAAAGATTGAATAATGTGTTCATCTAAGGAGTTTGAGGCAATTATTTTACAGTTTTTTAGCCCTGCATCATCTAACATTTTCCTTGCTTTTTTTGATAAGTAGGCTATATCCCCTGAGTCAAGTCGAATATTAAAATTTGTTATCCCCTTTGGAATAAGAACTTCTTTAAAAACCTTTATAGCATTAGGAACCCCACTCCTTAAGGTGTCGTATGTATCGACCAACAAAGTGGTATCCTCAGGGTATATTTCACAATACGTCTTAAAAGCTTCATACTCACTATCAAACATTTGAACCCATGAATGTGCCATTGTTCCACCTGCTGGAACTCCATAAATTTGCTCAGAAACAGCACAAGCGGTTCCACTGCATCCACCGATGTAAGCAGCTCTGGCACCTAAGATAGCTCCGTCGGCACCTTGAGCTCTACGGGATCCAAATTCAAAAACAGCTCGTCCATTAGCAGCTCTTACTATTCGATTTGCTTTAGTGGCAATCAAGGATTGATGGTTTAAAGCTAAAAGGGTGAATGTTTCTATTAATTGAGCTTCAATTATAGGAGCTCTTATTGTAAGAATAGGTTCATTTGGAAAAATTGGAGTGCCTTCAGGAACCCCATAAACATCACCACTAAACTTGAAGTTAGCCAGATACTCTAAAAAACCCTCGTCAAATATTTTTTTAGAACGTAAAAACTCAATATCATATTTTGTAAATCTCAAAGCTTCTATATAATCAATAAACTGCTCAAGGCCAGCAGCAATAGCAAAACCTCCGTTATCAGGTGTACTTCTATAAAACATGTCAAAGTATGCCTTTTTTTTATGCAACCCTTTCTTAAAGTAACCATTACTCATGGTTAGCTCATAAAAATCACATACCATAGCAAAGTTAGGTTTATTAATTCTACTCACTTACTTCACTCCTCTCCCTTTGAATAACTGTCCTCAAATCTTAATTAAAAAAATTTATTCTATCATTTCGCTTATTTTTTCTGAAACAACTTTATGTTGTTCTTTTCTTGTAATAGTGCTTTTTTCATCACCCTTTTGCAAACCATAATATCCAAAGTTTGAGTGATTCCCCCCTTCTATTTCTACATATACCGTATGTTGAGGTAAAAGTGATTTAGTTTGTTCATATTTGTCCCTGTCAATAATACTATCTAAGCTGGCATTTATGGATAATACATCTATTTCAAAACCTGAAAGATCACTTCTATCACTGGGATAAGCCCCGAGAAAAAAAATGCCTTCTATGTTTTCTGAATTATTTTTTGCATAAATAGACGCAGTGGCTCCACCTAAAGAGTGGCCGCCTATATACCAGTCGTTACCATCTTCATATTCCCCATGTATTTTGTCAAAACTACTAGCATTTAAGATTGAAAGATTTAAAGGCATTCTAGGAATAAAAACCCTCACCCCCTGTTCTGAAAGCATTTGCCCTAAAACAGCATAAGCTTGTGGCTGAACTAAACCACCTTGATAAAATACCAGGTTAGCTATAGCTTCATCTTCTGGGTTAAAAACAATTGTCCGATCCTGTACTGTTACATTGGGGCTTTCCTTAGCTTTTACAGCCTCATCCATTGCTTTATAAGTTCTAAAGCTAATAAATACCGTAGAAACTACCACTAGTAGTATAAGAATAACAAAAAATGCCCTTAATTTTTTCCCTATGTAGGCCATTACCATACTCAATATAATTATCGATAAAATAACTGTTAATATTATTGGTACATATTTTCCACCAAAATCATATGGGGAAGTATGCTTGAACAAAATCCCAAAGTAGGCCCAAATAATGACGCCACCGTAAACTAAGTCTTTATTTAAAAATATAGTCAAACTCCCAATCATCAATCCCACTATCAGTATGATTACCGTCCATGTAACATCAGATAGCCCAAACCCACTCCAGTTGATGCTAACTAGATACGTGGTTATATTAGCTATAGTGGCAACTGTAATCCATCCAAAGTAAATGCTAAAAGGAGCTCTAATAAATAACTTGTCTCGAGAATATAATTTAAATCTTTTTAATATGTATTGAATTTTAATAAGACTTAAGAGAATTGCAATCATTAAAAATAAACTGACTGCTATTTTAAAATTATGCCACGCAAAAATCCATAAGATGTTTGCCAAAGAAGAAATTATAAAATAGGGAGCTATTTCTTGAAATATCCTCTCATTTATCAGCTGCCTTCGAAATAAACCAAACTGGTACAGTACGTATGCTCCTAAAAGCAAATATATAACTGCCCAGATTCCAAAAGTAAAGCCTGCTGGAGCAAAAAAATTGGGATAGCTATCCGAAACTTCCCCAGTAGTCACCCCGCCAATAGGTATAATATTCGCTAAGGCGTTTGTTGTTATAACCCCTAAATAAGCAATAACCACAAAAATTTTGTAGGCTGTTTTTTTCCTAGTAAACAAAGTAAAACCTCCCTTAAATCCTTTTTTAATTTTATTGACGCCCGCTTTATCCACTAACCCTTTTTTGTTTTTTTCTAAGCTATCTAGACCTATCATTTAAATGCCGTTACTCTTTGTGAAACACTACCCCTCTCAAAACAAAAAGCAAAATAAGTTGATTTGCTATGCCAAGTTATCTTGGGGCAATAGTGCAATATTATAATTAGTTATACCAATGGCACAGACAGGCCATTTATCAGCCCAAATAAACACTCTCCTCACCTTAGTTAATATTCTTTTATTTATTATTGGTGTACTTATTATTGGTTTTAACATTGTTACAACCATCTATTTCTATTAATAATACAATTATACAGCAAAAAAGGTATAATTTCCTTAATTTCTAAGGAGTTATACCTTTTCATAGCTATTATTTTGTTTTAGATAGCACCATCACCTTCAATAGTAATGTTTAACGCATTTCAATATCGTAGACTCCCGTAATTAATATATGATTTTTAGAAATTATAATGTATAATATTCTGTAGATCTTAATTGACGATTTAGAACAACGTTAAAAAAGCTCCTTAGTGTTTTTATGGATTTTTGTTTTTTTTGCTCATATTCAAAGTAAAGTCTAACTTTTAATTACATAACCCATTTTGTGAAAAAACGTGCGTTAAGTATATTGTGCTATAATAATTATATCAATGTGCGGAATACGAACTGCCCTTGCTTCGTAGCATAAATGACTCAAACATTTGCTTAGCTGCAACTTTAGGGTTGGATAGCTATAACTAACGTCTTTAACTTTAAAATTTATTGCTATAATAGTAAAAATTGAGAACAACTACTTAAATTGCCAACAAAGATTTACCCTTAAATCTTAAATAATCAGTTGGAAGGATGGTACAATGAAATTAGAAGTTCAAATTGGCAAACGTGTAAAGCTATTACGTCAAGAAAAGAAAATAACTCTTAAGGAGCTAAGTGGAAAAACCAATCTTTCAGTGGGATATTTGTCACAATTTGAAAGGGGAGTTAACACTATATCGATAGATGCACTGGCTAAAATAGCAGCTATTTTTGATGTTAATTTAACTTACTTTTTACCAGATCAACCTAAAAGAAGTTCAGTCATCTTAAAAAAACATGCTAGAGAAGTTTTGGATACTATAGGAAGTAAGTATGCTATAACAAATTTAAGTACAAACCACAGTGACTTAGCAGTTTATCCTAGAATTATCGAAATTTTACCTTCCTACAAAAAGGAAACATTGAAAACATATCAACATGAAGGCGAAGAATTTATTTATGTTCTAGAAGGTATTTTGACCTTCTTATATAAAGATGAAGTACACTATCTTTACCCTGGAGATACAGCACATTATCAATCCTCAACTCCTCATAATTGGGCTAATGATACCAATATGAATGTGAAGATAATATGCGTTTCTACGCCAAATTTATTCAATAAACTTGGTAAAAATGGTCAAAAAGTATAGAAGGTAATCAGACAAATTTTCAATGTGTAAATTAGCATAGTTTTTGCTTAATAATATGAAGGTTAGTACACTACTAAAGATTAAACAAAACAAGTTATGCTAAAGATAAAGAGGTTTTTCTTCTTTATCTTTTTTATTTGCGACTTATGTATTCAGAGAACATGGTTAAAAAAAACTTGTTACTTCTATAAGAACCACAGGTACAGCGATTAAATTTGTTATCAGTAATGTTTATAAAGATGTTTATCAAGACTAGCTTTACTAATAAGTACAGTGACGATTTAATAAATATTATATTTTCTCCCCAGAAATTCAGTTATAATATTGTATTTTAGCTACTTCAATTTCTAGGCTTAACCTACAGCTTCATAGTCGCTATTAGCAACTCATCCGCATTATAGTGATTTTCACGAACGTGAATTGATAGAAGTCTTATTTCATTTTAGTGAAAATATGCTTGACTACTTTTGCAGTAATGTAGTAATATTGGGTTTGAGAGGGTTTGAAATTTTTATGTGACTTTTTTAACATTACTGCAAAGGGGAGAAGATTATGGAAACAGAAAAGGTCAACAAAACTGAAGCGAATACAAATGTTGGGAAAAGTAACACAGAAAAGCAGCTAACTAAAAAAGCTATATCATTAGAAACATTTGTTGTACTAGGCTGCGTTTTACTTTTATTCGGATATTTAGGGAAAGTTATGGGGCTAGATATTGTTTTCAGCGTCATGATGAAAACTGGGCATGACGTGTTAATGAATACATCATTTTATATAATGGCGGTTGCTATACTTGCTGGTGCATTAGCAGCAATACTATCAGAGTTTGGTGTTGTTGCCTTAGTTAATAAATTAGTCTCACGTGTTATGCGTCCTTTATTTGGGTTGCCTGGTGCATCTGCTTTAGGTGCAGTAACTACCTATACTTCTGATAATCCTGCTATTTTGTCGCTAGCGGCAGATGAAGGTTTTAACCGGTATTTTACAAAAGCTGAAAAAGCAACTTATGCAAATTTAGGAACAACATTTGGAATGGGGTTAATAGTTACTGCTTATATGTTGAGTCTCGGAAGAGAGTATTTTTCAGCTGTTCTAATAGGCAACATAGCTGCAATTGTAGGGGGAATTGTGTCTGTAAGACTCATGTTATATTTTGCAAAAAAACATTATAAAGAAGATCGCAAATATAGAATAGATGAAAGTTCTGTGGAAGGACTTAATATCAGAAAGATTCGTCGTGGCTCCATGTTTGAAAGGCTTATGAGTTCAATGATGGATGGAGCTAAATCAGGCGTACAGTTAGGTTTGTCATGTGCCTCTGGTACAGTATTAATTTGTACGATGGTGATGATCCTAACTTTTGGGCCGGCTGGCGACAGTGGTGAGTATTTAGGTGTGGCATATGAAGGAGTTCAACTTTTACCAAGAATTGGCGAATATTTCTTACCTATTTCTAATTTGTTATGGGGCTTTGATGTTCCAGAACTACTAGCTTTCCCATTTACTGCCTTAGGTGCAGTTGGTAGTGCTATGGGATTAACTAGTGGATTTATAGATGCAGGCTTTGCCAGTGCTAGAACAGTTGCAACGTTTACTGGAATGGGCATCTGCTTAAGCGGTTTTTTGAGCACTCATATGGGTATGTTAGATACATTAAAACAAAATCATTTTGCTAAGCAAGCAATTTTATGTCATTTAGCTGGTGGTGCAGTTGCTGGCTGTGTAGCAAATTATTTGTACTTGCTTTTAATTTAATTATTACCAGTCTGTTAGTAAAATATAATTTTAATCCCTCTCTAAAGGAATCTTTAAAAGCACTTGACACGCTATTTGATAAAATTCTATACAATTTGCTCCTTCACTTTAACCTGGCTATGGTTTCCCCAATGGAAGTCGACTATGATACTCTGCCTTATTTCAGAAAGGGTGTGATTAACTATTACCAAACCAATAATACTTAAAATACAACGTTTTTCTATTCACGATGGCCCTGGAATTAGAAGTACAGTATTCTTTAAAGGGTGTGACCTATGGTGCAAATGGTGCCATAACCCAGAAAGCCAAAAATATCATAAAGAAATTCTGCGGTACGATGAACGCTGCAAAAAGTGTGGAATTTGTGTAGAAAAGTGTCCTCAAAACGCTATAGAAGAACAAAGTATAACTATAAATAAAAACTTGTGTATTGCTTGTGGACAATGCGTAGATTACTGCTTAAATGATGCTATTGAAATAGCTGGAAGGTACTATGAATTAGAAAAACTAAAGGACATCTTACAAAAAGATATAAATCTTTATGATGAATCTGGCGGGGGAGTAACATTATCTGGTGGAGAAGTTATGTCTCAAGACCTAGATTATCTAGTGTCACTATGTAAAATGCTCAAAAATAGAGGTATTAATATTTGTATTGATACATGTGGTTTAGCTCCTGCAAAATCTTTTAAAACTTTAGCACCATATGTCGATACGTTCTTATATGATCTAAAAACATTAAACTTTGAAAAGCATAAAGAATATATCGGAAATAGTCTAAACATTATTTTAGATAATCTAAAGCTAGTTAGCCAGTTTCCTGCTGATATTCATATTAGAATACCTGTAATCGATAACTTTAATAATAATACAAAAGAAATGGAAAATATAGCAGATTGGCTTATAGAAAACTGTATACCAGTTAGTTCTATTAGTTTACTTAAATACCATAATAAAGGGGTTGTTAAGTATGAGCGTCTTGGTAAAAAATATCAAGGAAATCTATTACAAACCCCAAGTACAAAAGATATAAAAACGATTGAAAAGCTTTTTAAGTTAAAAGGATTTCTTAATATCAAGATTGGAGGATGATCTGATGAAATCAAGAGGTATGAATGAAAGAATAAAAAAATTAAGACATGAAAGTGTTTCTACACAGCCTAGGATATATATGGAAAGAGCTAGCTTAATGACAGAAGCTTACATGAAATATGAGGGCTCAGTCTCAATACCTGAATTACGTGCTTTGGCATTTAAACATTTCATGGAGAATAAAACTATATGTATTAATGATCACGAACTAATTGTCGGTGAAAAGGGAGATGGCCCTCAAAAGACTCCAACATTTCCAGAACTTTGCTGTCATACCCTCGAAGATATGAAAATAATGAATGACCGAGAACTTATTTGTTTTAAAGTAAGTGAAGAAGACTTACAAAATCAAAAAGAAAAAATTATACCATATTGGAAAAAACGCTCGATACGTGAAAAAATATTAAGTTCTATGAGTAAAGAGTGGAAAGAATGTTATGCAGCAGGTATTTTCACTGAATTTATGGAACAAAGAGGGCCGGGGCATACAGTGGGCTCAACATCTATCTATGAAAAAGGTTTTTTAGACTATAAAAGAGAAATTAAAGATGCTCTAGACAAAATAGACTATATACACGACCCCGAAGCATTACAAAAAAAAGAACAGCTTACAGCTATGGACATTGCATGTGATGCAATTATAACACTAGGGCAAAGATATGCTAAGTTAGCTAGAGATTTAGCTGAAAAAGAAAATGACTCGAAGCGAAAAAAAGAACTTCTACAGATTGCCCATAATTGTGATGTCGTACCAGCCCATAAACCTAAAACTTATTGGCAAGCAATTCAAATGTATTGGTTTATTCATTTGGGAGTCACAACTGAGCTTAACCCGTGGGATGCTTTTAGCCCTGGTAGGTTAGACCAACATCTATATCCGTTTTACAAAAATGATATAAAAAATGGTTTATTAAATGAAGATAAAGCTTTAGAGCTTTTAGAATCGTTATGGATAAAGTTTAATAACCAACCAGCCCCACCTAAAGTGGGAGTCACTTTAAAAGAAAGTAGTACCTACACTGATTTTGCGACTATAACTTCAGGTGGTATTACACCTGACGGTAGAGACGGAGTCAATGATATTAGTTACCTTATTTTAAAATGTATGGATGAAATGAAACTGCTACAACCTAGTTCAAATGTACAAATTAGCAAAAAAACTCCAAACCACTTTTTAAAGAAAGCATGTGAGGTTTCCAGAAAAGGGTGGGGACAGCCTGCTTTTTTCAATACAGAAGCAATTATCCAAGAGTTGTTAAATGCTGGAAAGACAATTGAAGATGCAAGGCTTGGAGGAACTAGTGGTTGCGTAGAATCCGGTGTTTTTGGACATGAAGCATATATACTCACAGGGTACTTTAATTTGCCTAAAATTTTAGAAATAACTTTACACAATGGATTAGATCCGGTTTCTAACAAGCAGTTAGGCCTTAAGACTGGAAATGCTGAAGACTATAAAAACTATGCTCAACTCTTTAATGCCTATAAAAAGCAAATTGAACATTTCATTAATATTAAAGTCCAAGGCTCTAATATAATAGAGATGATCTATGCAAAATATATGCCTGTGCCATTTCTTTCTGTAATAATTAACGATTGCATTTCAAAAGGAAAGGATTATAATAATGGTGGCGCTCGTTATAACACTAGCTATATTCAAGGAGTTGGGATAGGTACCATTACTGACTCGCTAGCATCTATCAAATATAATGTTTATGATCATTCAAGGTTTACTATAAAAGAGTTAATGAAGGCCCTGAAAGATGATTTTGAAGGCCATGATTTTATCCTTAATAGAGTTAAAGATAAAACACCTAAATATGGTAATGATGATAATTATGCAGATGATATCATGGTAGAAACTTTTAATGCTTTTAAAAAATCTGTTAATGGTCGAAGAAACATGAAAGGTGGTCAGTATCGAATTAATATGCTACCTACAACATGCCATGTTTATTTTGGAGAGGTGATGCGAGCAAGTCCTAATGGAAGAAATGCTTACAAGCCATTATCTGAAGGGATTTCTCCAGAAAAGGGAGCAGATATTAACGGCCCATCAGCGGTGATCAATTCTGCATCTAAAATGGACCATTTAAGTACAGGAGGAACATTACTAAATCAAAAGTTTACTCCTTCGATAGTTGCTGGTGATGAAGGTTTAGAGCATATGTCTAACTTTATTCGCAGTTACTTCAATAAGGATGGACACCATATTCAATTTAATGTAATTGATCGCAAGACATTGATTGAGGCACAAAAAAATCCTGAAGAACATAAAGACTTAATAGTTAGGGTAGCTGGGTATAGTGACCATTTCAGAAACCTTAGCAAAACACTGCAAAATGAAATTATTGATAGAACAGAACAAACATTTGAATAAGCAATTTTAGTAATAAAGATACCTAAAGGAGGAGAAACTATGAAACTAGGGTTTATAGGATGTGGAAATATGGCACAAGCCATTATAAAAGGTATAATTGATTCTAAGTTATTACCCAAAGAGGACATTATTGCTTCAGACAACTTTGAACCATGCCTAGATAAAGCAGAAGAGTTACTCGGAATCCAAACAACAATTGACAATAAAAAAATAGTAGAAGACTGTGAAATAGTTATTTTGGCAATAAAGCCACAAGGTTATTTTGAGATAATCAAAGAAATATCACCGTCAACATCAAAAGATACAATTATTGTTACAATAGCACCTGGTATAACTTTAGCCTCTTTGGAAAAAGCTTTTTCTAAAGAAATAAAGATAATTAGAACTATGCCAAACACACCTTCAATTGTGAGAGAAGGCATGACAGCTATTTGCTATAATAGTTTAGTTGAAGATAACGAAGTAAACAAGGTGAAAGAGCTCTTTGAAGCAGTTGGCGCAGTAGAGATTGTGCCTGAAGACCTAATGGATGTTGTAGTTGCAGCTAGCGGGAGCTCTCCGGCATATGTTTTTATGTTTATTGAAGCTATGGCAGATGCAGCGGTTTTACTTGGAATGGATAGAAAGCAAGCCTACAGGTTTGCTTCTCAAGCTGTTATGGGTAGTGCTAAGATGTTAATTGAAACTGGTAAGCATCCTGCTGAATTAAAAGATATGGTTTGTTCTCCTGCAGGAGCAACAATAGAAGCCGTAAAAACATTAGAGTCATGTGAATTAAGGTCATCTGTTATAAAAGCTATGGTCAACTGTGCTAATCGTTCTAAGAGTATAACTTAAGCAATATAACATTTCTTATCTACTTTTTTAAGTATAGGAAACGTACGCAAAGCTCAACAAAATAAACCAGCACAATTAAATCCTAAGCTGGAAACCCGAATAGAATCTTCAACAGCTGATATAACAATGTTTATAAACAACTTACTTATCATGAATGTCATTCTGAGCCTAAAGCGAAAAATCTTGGGTTTCTTATAAAAAGAGGTCAGCCAAGCTATATGGCTGACCTCTTTTTATAATTCTTACTATCTGTCTATCAGAACATATTCTTTTTTTGATCATAGTATTTTTTATAGACCTCAGCCAAGAAAATAGTTATATCTTTAGACCTCAAAACGATCGGCATTCATAACCTTATTCCAAGCTTTTATAAAATCTTCCACAAATTTAAGTTGGGCATCGTCACTTCCATAAACTTCTGCAAAGGCTCTCAGCTGTGAATTTGAGCCAAAAATTAAGTCAACACGGGTAGCCATCCACTTTTTTTCACCTGTGGAGTGATCAATACCTTCATAAATATCTTGATTTTCACTAGTGGGCTTCCATTGGGTTTTCATATCTAGCAAATTAACAAAAAAGTCATTGGTCAATGCTTCCCGACGATCAGTAAATACACCAAATGGAGATCTTTTATAATTTGTGTCAAGTACTCTCATACCTCCAATAAGCACTGTCATTTCAGGTGGAGTAAGGTTTAATAACTGAGCTTTGTCAAGCAGTAACTCTTCTGGCTTAACTGAATACTTTTTATTTCGATAGTTCCTAAAACCGTCAGCAATTGGTTCAAGAACAGAAAATGAACTAATATCAGTATTTTCTTGTGTCGCATCTGTTCTTCCAGGAACAAAAGGAACTTCAACATCAACACCCGCATTTTTCGCTGCTTTTTCAATACCCACACAACCACCTAGTACAATTAAATCTGCTAAAGACACTCTTTTATTACCTTTCTGCTTTTCATTGAATTGCGACTGTAAATCTGTATAAACAGAGAGTATCTTGTCTAATTTTTCAGGTTCATTGACCTCCCAATCTTTTTGTGGAGCAAGTCGAATACGAGCACCATTGGCTCCTCCACGATAATCAGAGCCACGGAATGTCGATGCCGAAGCCCAGGCAGTTGCAACTAGATTGGACACACTTAATTCCGTATCTAAAATCATTTTCTTTAACTCTTTAATATCATCTTTTTCTACTATGTCAAAATCTACTTTAGGCACTGGGTCCTGCCAAATAAGTTCTTCTTTCGGAACTTCTGGTCCTAGATAACGAGAAATAGGCCCCATATCTCGATGGGTCAATTTAAACCATGCGCGGGCGAAAGCGTCAGCAAACTCTTCAGGATTATCATGGAACCTTTGCGCTATTGGCTTATATATTGGGTCCATCCTAAGAGCAAGATCAGCAGTTGTCATAATTGGGGGCTGCTTTTCCGAAGGATTATGAGCTTTTGGAATATTGTGCCCCTCCGGCTGCGCAGGCACCCATTGCCAAGCTCCTGCGTCACTCTTAACAAGATTCCAGTCGTATCCAAATAATGTTTTGAAGTAACCCATATCCCATTTTGTGGGCGTGGAATTCCATGGACCTTCAATACCACTGGTAATGGTATCATCACCTTTTCCAGTGCCATAACTACTTGTCCAACCAAGCCCCATTTCATGTATATCAGCCGCTTCAGGTTCCGGACCTACGTGGCTCGGACTAGCTGCCCCATGACACTTTCCAAAGGTGTGCCCTCCAGCAATCAAAGCCACTGTTTCTTCATCATTCATCCCCATACGAGCAAAAGTTTCCCTTACATCCTTGCCAGACGCCACAGCATCAGGAACCCCATTAGGCCCTTCAGGGTTTACATATATTAAACCCATTTGAACAGCGGCTAAAGGGTCATCTAATTCCCCATCTTCACTATACCTCTTATCTTCAAGCCACTTTGTTTCCTCACCCCAGTAGATATCATCTTCAGGCTCCCACACATCTTCACGTCCTCCGCCAAATCCTAAGGTCTGAAATCCCATAGACTCTAGCGCACAATTACCAGCTAATATCATTAAATCTGCCCACGATATGCCCTTTCCGTATTTTTTCTTTATTGGCCATAAAAGCCTGCGAGCTTTATCAAGGTTAGCATTGTCTGGCCAGCTATTGAGCGGTGCAAAACGTTGAGTGCCTGTTCCTGCACCACCACGACCATCACCTGTTCTGTATGTACCTGCGCTATGCCATGCCATACGAATAAACAATGGACCGTAATGGCCGTAATCTGCAGGCCACCAAGGTTGAGAATCCGTCATCAGCTCATGGAGATCTTTCTTGAGAGCTTCGTAGTCAATTTTTTTAAACTCTTCAGCATAATTAAAATCTTCCCCCATAGGGTCAACCTTATTTGAATGTTGTTGCAATACTTTTAAATTCAGCTGATTGGGCCACCAATCACTATTAGTTGTTCCAACATTTCTTTCTTTCCCCTTAGCCTTCGCCCCTGTTACGGGACATTTAACTTCTTCCATAGCCAACTCTCCTTTATTATTTTTTGTTAAGAATTATTCTTATTACAAATGTTACATTACGGCCCATTTCCTGTCAAGATATAAGTTCTAAATTATCAAAATCTTCCCACTCCCCCCCCTTGTTCTTCTTCCTTCTCCATATCATGCTTATCTCCTGACTCCCTATAACAAAGAGGTTAAAATCTTGAACAGGTTTTAATCTAATAGTGTATATGATTGTCAACATGTGTTTAGATACTTTAGTCACATATCATTTAGCAAAAATATTAATTGTTAGTTTTATAATAGGTGTAATATTATTTGTTTTTTAATCAAAATGAGTTGTTATTAAAAAATCATTTGGTCTAATTAAGCCTAACTCCTTAACTTTATCTATAAACAAAATAAAAGATACATGGAAATTAATTTCTTTCCATGTATCTTTATCAATCAACTAAGCCATCATAGATCTAATAAACCACAGATTTTTGCTATAACCTGCAACATGTTCTTCAAACTCTGCCACAGTCTCAAAATCCCCTTCTTCATCAGCTGTATTTCTAATTTCAGTTGCTAAATCTTTCATTTTTCTTAAATCATCTTGTAAAATATCAAGGACCTCATCTGTTGTAAATATGTCTTTATCTAGTTCTTTAATGGAGGCATTTTGGAGATAGTCAGATAGTTTCGCCAAAGGCTTTCCTCCTTGGATCTTGATAAGCTCTGCTACATCATCAAATTTGCCAAAGACATCATCATACATAGACTCAGTAAACTCATGGATTTGAACAAATTGCTTTCCTACTACATTCCAATGTAAATTATGTAACTTTACATTGATAACTGCTAAGTTTGATAAATATTCGTTTAATTTTTTGTGGTCTTTCATTTGAAATTCATCCTTTCGAAATAAATTTAACTACTTATTAGTAATTGTTCTTGTTAGTTTAATATTAGCATAATTCAACTCCTATTTCAATACTAAATAACAATTTTTTAGATTTTTTTACGGATTTGATTTCCTGAGATAAAAAGGAAGCTTCAAAGCTTAAATATAATTATAAAGATTACCCAGAAAACCTTTTGCTTGAGCAGTTTGAAATTAAAAAAATAAATACCCCAGCAAACAAAGGTTTTACTGAGGTATTTATTATCCTATTGTAGATCTAACTTAAGGGTTCAGCTTGCTAATTGGTATACGAAAAATGTATCTGCCGTTAATTTGTTCTAATGAAATCGCACCGATATTTCTGCTGTCTACACTGTTATTTCTATTATCACCCATTACAAAATAAGATTCTTGAGCTAAAGTAATAGGCCCGAAATTATCTTTAAAGGAATTTTTATTATAGGATTCCTGAACCTTATCCCCATTAATTAGTAACCTCCCATTCTTTACTTGAAGAGTTTCACCTGGAAGACCGATTACCCTTTTTATAATGTACTCTTCACCATTATGTAGTTTAGGTGTTTTAAAAACAACAACATCTCCACGCTCAATACCTCGACTAATTTTCTCAATAACAACAATATCACCTGGTTTAAGTGTAGGCTCCATTGAACTAGATGGGATGTACATTGCCTCAGCTATATTAGCTCGAAATACTAGTGCGATAACAAATGCTAATCCAATAGGTAAAATCCATTCACGAAAATACTTATTAATTTTTTTAATAATTATCTCCACCTTCTAATTCTGCAACATTGCAGTTTTATATTTACACAACTATTTTATAGGTTAAAACCATATTCCCCTACCTTTATAAGGATCACTGCCTCCAAGCTTCTAATAGTTACCCTCAATCTCGGATTAATTTTTGATTATTATAGATCCAATCCGTATGTCAATAATAAAATCTATAACAAAACCTCACATGGAGTAAAAGGCGTTTAGTTTAAAGCTGATATTACCGAACTTCCTTTTTTTAAAATAGTGAGGTTTTCATTTCTTATTTCATTCTTTTTTTGCATCTTTTACGCACATAAAAACAAATAAAAATGTAGATCATACAAAAAATCGGGAAAGCTATTAGCGGATACCATAATAACGGGTATGGAGCTACAACTCCAAACATTACAACATTGTAGATTAACGAAAGAGGTATAAATGATACCAACCAGATATTAATTTCCCAAAATTTACATCTTAGTTCTTTTTTCGTACTATCTGTAGCATTTATAAAACCCAAGCCATAAACCACGCACCCAAGAACCATAAAAATCAATCCGATAGCCGGTGCCCTTGCTACCTGTCTCTCATACCATAATGCAAATGCTGCTATTAATCCAATGGAATTAAGGGCCGTAGCCACAATAATGCTAAAATTTGTTTTTATTTTCTTCTCATCTAGTTTATCTGAGCTTTTTATCCCCTTCAGTATATAGTCTGTTGTCACATTAAAGTGCTCACTCATTAAAATCACCTTATCCAAGTCAGGGACACTTTGATTGCTTTCCCATTTAGAAACCGCTTGACGAGAAACGCCAATCTTATCTCCTAGTTGCTCTTGTGAGATTCCTTGCATTTTTCTTAAATTCTGTATTCTTTCTGCCATATCCATAGTAACCACTCCTTTCTCTTAATAGTATCATTATAGTAAAAAGTACGGATGCAATACCACCACCCGCACTTGGTTTCTTGTCAACTGGGAGTTGCAAGACTTATTATTCTGTATCGATTATGGAAACAACTGGCATGAGCGTCAACATCCCTTTTACTTTCTACATATAAGGGACTGTTCCATCAAAAAATTTTGGAAAAGTCTTCTCTTGTTAAAATTTCTATAATGTTTCACTGCATCTAAAGGGAATGTTCATTGCAGGCTCTATATCAAAAAGCACCCTATAGCTAAATGGGTTCCTTGCGAGCATCAGTGGAAAAATACCAGTCCATGCTAAAAAATAGAGGTATTTATATCAAGATCCCGAAATGTTATCAACTCCCTCCCGTTGGGTATACCTTTTCTATAGCCCGTTTCCATCCTAAATCTGCAGACTTTTTATAGCATTTAAACGCTTCTTCTTTGTTCACATATGTACCATAACCATATTCATAACAATTTCCAAGACTATATAGAGCCCTAGGATTTTTTGCTTTTGCTGCTTTAAAAAACCACTTATAAGCCATACTATAATCCTTGTCAACACCATCCCCATAGCAATAACACACACCTAAGTTATGTTGGGCATCAGAATTATTCTGGCTAGCTGCTTTTTTATACCACTTTACTTCTTCTGTATGATTTGTTTTTGTACCCTGTCCAAATCCGTAGCACAACCCAAGCTCATATTGCGCCACTGCCTCTCCCTTGTTAGCAGCTTTTTGGAAATATTCAAAAGCCATATGATAATCTCTTTTTACACCATATCCTCTTTTGTAAAACTGCCCTAATATCCTCTCGGATTTACCATCCCCATGTTCAGCCGCCCTTTTATACCAATTAAAAGATGCTTTGAGATTTTTTTCGACACCTGTGCCATTTTTATATAATAATCCAACATTTCTTTGGGCTTTTACTAATCCTTGTTCAGCTGCTTTTTCAGTCCACTTAAATGACGTTTCTAAATTTTTTTCTACCCCTTGGCCGTAGCCATATAAATATCCCAGTGCATTCATAGCATTAGCATAACCATTTTCTGCTGATCTTTTTATATGTTTATATGCTTCTTTATAATTTTTCTTGTCATGATAGTAAATCCCTAAATTATATTGACTTTCAGCATCTCTTTCCGTTAAAGCAATTACTTTTTCTAAAGCTGCTATTTCCTCTGTGTCCCCATATAAAATCTTTTCGTATTCTACTAACGCTTTATCCAAGTCTTTTTCCACACCTCGACCTAGTTCATAAGCTTCTGCCACTACATATTGGGCATTTTTGTATCCTGATTCTGCAAGACTAACAACTCTATTGCGGGCCAGCAGACTTTTTTGACTAAGAGCTTTTTGGTACCAATATAACGCTTTTTCTTTATCTTGTGGAACCAGCTTACCTTCTTCATAGACAATTCCTAGTTTAAACTGAGAGTTTAACTTTCCTTCTTCTGCTTCTTTGCTATTTTGTTTTAACTCCTTTAAAGACTCTATCACCTCTGATACAGATAATTCCCCTTGCTCTTTAGCTTTTTCATACAAATCTACAGACCGATCTATATCTGAACTTACATAAATACCCAAACGATAAAAATCTCCCAAACGTATAGTAGAAGGAGTATGCCCCTGAGAGTCTAATTCAATATGAATAGCATATGCTTCTTCTAAATTACCCTTTTTGAGCAAATCCTCTGCTCTATTGTATTCTTGGTCACAAATGGACTCTTCTATTTTTTCCCTCGTATGCCCATTTGTCTCAGCAGTAGGATTTAATACTGCTTGTTCTAACTCTTCTATTTCCTCAAACATACCCGGTGAAATGGATTCTTTGCCAAAAGTTAAAATAGCATTTTTTAAATCTATAAGGGTTTTGCTATTAAGGGAGATTCTATGAAGAGCTGTCAGATCCGTGGCATGTCCATAATTATTTCTTGCTATTCTAAGTTGATTTAACGCATTTTTTTCATTGCCTTCAAATTCTAATTCAATCTGATCATCGTACAATAATAGTGCACTAGCAAAAGTAACATCTATATCTTTTTTTGAATAGTTTCCATTATTCTTGTTTAAAAATGCATTATACTTCTCGAAGTTCTTATTATTCTTATTACTCCTATCTTGTGTATAAGCTATTACATAGGGTACTAAGTATTGCTCAAACCACTTCTCACCGTGCTTTTCACTAAGCTTATGCTCTACTAGATCTTGAAAAAACTTGTTTAACAGCAATAATATTCTTTCTTGTGTAGATAATATCATATTACCATCCTTTCTACCTGTTAACTGTATTTTCTATAGCGACGGTGCTGGGACAAAAAGAGCTCGGTAAGCGTATAGGCAATTTACCGGACAAACTGATACTATATAGGTTCAACTTATAACCTTTTTTTAATGCTTAGTATTACTTATTTAACAACAAACTGCTGTTTTCCTTCTTTTTGTTTCTTGACTTTATTATGGCTAGATAATACATGAAAAGAAGTGTGAGGCTTAAACACCTTGTCCTAAATATTAGGAGGAAATAGAGTATTGAAATATCAAAAGTCTGACCCCAAGATTTAAGACGAGCATCTATGAAGATACTCGTCTTAAATCTTGGGGTCAGACTACCTTGTCCCTGCCCCCTTAATCAAGGAGTCCTTGACTTAGGTATCTGTCACCTTTATCCGGCAAAACAGTTACTATCTTACCTTGAGTAATATTTTCCCTTTCAATTAACTTTTTAACTGCAGATACTGCTGCGCCCGACGATGAGCCTACAATTATCCCTTCTTTTAGGGATAACTCCTTTACACACTTAAAAGCGTTATCGTCACTGACCTTAATTACACTATCAATTAATTGAACGTCCATAGTCTTAGGGATAAAATCGTTCCCTATACCTTCAATCTTATAGTCACCGCAATCACCGCCGCCAATTATAGACCCTTCAGGGTCTGCTAGCACACCTTTTATGGTGGGACTTTTCTCTTTAAGGTGCGACATAATGCCACCGAAGGTGCCGCCTGAGCCGGCGCCGGCAAGAAAGTAATCAATATTTCCTTTAACCTGCTTTTCTATTTCCCTAGCAGTGGTATTAAAGTGAGCCCTAGGGTTTAAGGGGTTATTAAACTGATCAAAAACAAAAACGTCTTTTAATTCTTCCTTTAATTGTTCAATCTTTTCAAAAGCCCCTTTTAAGCCCTTAGATGAGCTGGTGTTAATGATTTTTGCACCTAAAGCTCTCATAATAGTTTGTTTTTCTACAGAAAACTTATCTGGCACCACAAAAACAACATCTAAGTTATAACGTTGAGCCGCTAGCGCAACGGCAATTCCTGTATTCCCAGCAGTGGCCTCAACTATGGTGGTCCCTTCTTTTATTAAACCTGCTTTAATACCTTCTTCTATTATCCAAAGTCCTATCCGGTCTTTAACAGATCCTCCTGGATTGAGAAACTCTAGTTTCGCATACACTTCCACCTCTGGTGGAAAACCTAAGTTCTTTAACATAAGCATAGGGGTATTTCCAATTAAATCAGTTATGTTATTTATAACTTTCATTTTCATTCACCTACAATGTTAAGTCTTTTAGTATATCGTCTATGTCCTCAACACCTACAGAAGCCCGCATCAATGTATCTGTAATTCCTAACTCTTTCCTTACATCTTCATCTACAGCTGCATGGGTCATTTGTGCTGGCACAGATATTAAACTTTCCACCCCGCCTAAGCTTTCAGCGAACGTAAAAATTTTAAACTTTTTAATTAACCTATCTAGGGTTTCTTTGTCCTTTACTTCAAAAGCTACCATACCGCCAAACTTCTGGGAGTTGTCTTGTGATTTAAACTTAGGGTGATGTATTTTAGTAACCCAGCTTTGAGCCTGTAAGTGTTCGATTACTCTTTCAGTATTATAGATATGTCTGTCCATTCGCAAAGGCAAAGTTTTTATGCCCTTAATTAACAACCAGCTGTCTTGAGGTCCTAAAATAGCACCAACAGAGTTTTGAATAAAGTGAAGTTTTTCAGCTAATGACTTTTTATTAACAGCTACCAGACCAGCTACTAAGTCACTGTGTCCTCCTAGGTATTTTGTTGCACTGTGTAGTACTATATCTGCTCCTAAATTCAAAGGTTTCTGTAGATATGGAGTCATAAAGGTATTATCTACAATTAATAGTAGGTTGCTCTCTTTAGATATCTTAGCAATAGAGCTAATGTCAGTTACCTTCATCATTGGATTTGAAGGAGTCTCAATAAAGATTGCTTTTGTATTAGGTTTTATCGCTTCTTTAACATCCTGTAGATTACTAGAATCGACGAAAGAGCTTTCAATGCCAAAATTTTTAAACACATGATTTATCACTCTATGGGTTCCACCATATAAATCATCGCCAAAGATAATATGGTCACCGGAGTTAAAAAGCATTAACACAGAGGATATAGCAGCCATGCCGGAGCTAAAAGCAAATCCATCGCTACCTTCCTCTAAATCGGCTATTAGCTTTTCTAAAGCTTGCCTTGTTGGATTGCCAGTACGGGAATACTCAAACCCTTTGTGTACCCCAGGGGCCGATTGAGTATAGGTTGATGTCTGGTAAATTGGTACAGTAACCGCTCCTGTATGTTTGTCTCCATCTATTCCACCATGTATAACTAATGAATTAAATTTCATATTTATCATCCTTTCATTTCTAATTTAAAATTTATGAGCTATTAAGTGCTAAAAGTTACGCTTGGTACTTATTTTTGAAAGCTTTCAGCAAATCTTTTGCATATTCCTGCGCTCCAAAAAGGGACAAATCCCTATAGTTGCCACATTGAACTGGATTGGCTGCTGGAATTTCTTCAGCCATTGTAACTTTCTCTAACGCATTAATTAGCGCTTTAACGACTTCATCTTCCGTTACGTCACCTATTAAGATTAAGTAGAAACCTGTACGACAACCCATAGGTGAAATGTCCACAACATCAGCTATTTCTGACCTTATAAAGCCTGCCATTAAATGCTCCATCCCATGTAAAGCTGCTGTAGGGATAGCCGTTTTATTAGGCTGGACAAAACGGAGATCAAACTTTGTAATCATGTCCTTTTTTGGTGTAATAATCTGGCCACACTTCCTTACAAAAGGGGCTTCTACCTTTGTATGATCCATAGTAAAGCTTTCCACTACAATATCCTTCATGTTAATCTCTCCTTTGCGCTGTAATTACCCAAACAAACTCATTCATCTTTTTAGTGTTAAATTGGAAATTAAAATCCTCAAATATTGACGTAACTGACTCCAGCAACTCGTAATATTCGCTATTTAAATCTTCAAGTAGATTAAACTGTCCATTTTTCTTTACTGAACTATATAGCTCTTTTTTGTACTTTGCCGATTCAAACATAGTATCAGCAATGACAATTCTACCACCTGGATTGAGATGTCTTTTTAAATACTGAATCGCTTGCCTTTTCTCTGATAATGTCAAATGATGAAAAGCATATGAAGACACTATATTATCAAATTTTATAGTTAGTGTACTGGAGATGTTTAGAAAATGGCCGTTGTAAATTTTTAAATCTGAATTTTTTTTAGTAGCCAATTTTCTCATTTCAGTTGAAGGTTCAACCCCAATGACACTAGCGCCACTATCTATTAGTTTATCGGTCAGATTTCCTGTTCCCACACCTATTTCTAAAGTTAGTCCAGCCTTTAGATTAGCACAAACCTCTGACAAAATACCGTTATAGTTTTCAAAGACCTTACAGTACTCACTTTCACCGCTATAAACAGTATCATCATAACTACCTGCCCATTGATCAAAAACCTCATTAAACCTAGAAATTTTAAAAACCTCCCATCCATTCTATACAATCCATATATGTTTAATAGGGATATTCTATCAATAGATTGCAACCTTGTCAAATGGCAAACTATTGTTTTTAGAAAAAAGCAGATAACACTGTCAATCGATGCCATGGTAAAGGCCTTTAGTGCACATCACTTATAACAAAAAAAGGAACAAGGCTTAAACGCCTTGTTCCAAATAAGCTAATCATACTTTTGTAGCATCTTTTAGAAGTTCCAATACTATTTTGATTACGTTTCCATTTGTCTATATTTATAACTTTATCCAAAAATACCGTTAAGCACTAGCAAGCAAACAAAGCCTACAGCCCATGCAATTGTAGTTGTTACTGACCATACTCTTATTTGCTCTTTTACGTCTTTGATCCCAAGCGTGCGGTTAACAACCCAGAAATAGCTGTCGTTGAAATAGGAAAACACTAACGAACCAACGCAAGCTGCCAATGCGGCAAACACAGGGTCCACTCCAAGACTATCCACCATTGGGGCAGTGATACTAGCTGCTGTTAACATAGCAACAGTACCGCTACCTTGAATCAATCTAACCATTGAAGCGATAGCAAAGGGCACTAAAATTCCTGGTATTCCAATACCGGCTAACCATAGTGCTATTTCTTCACCTAAACCACTTTCGCCGATAATTCTACCTAACGCTCCACCACCACCGGTTACTAAAATGATAATACCGGCAGATTTAATACCTTCTTCCATATTTTCAAGTGTTACTTCTCTTGTAAACCCTTTTGCTAACCCAAAAATTGCAATTAGAAGACCTATTGCAACAGCTATAACAGGGGCTCCTAGAAATTCAATCATCGGATGTACAAAGTTTTCTAACTCGTTAATATCTGCGTAAGCTGTCATTGTTGTATTAACTAAAATTAAAACAATTGGTACTAAAATAGGTAATATAGACATAAAAAACGAGGGCAATGTTTTATTGTCATCCATATCTAGATTGCCATAGTCAGGCTGCTGAAATTGCGGCCTTATCCATTCCCCTTCCTTGTCTCCCGGAAGCTGATAAATCTTTTTGCCTACCCAACTGCCATATACCATCCCCGCAGCGGTCATGGGCACAGCTAATATAAGTCCCCATAACAGAATGCTTCCGATGCCAACCCCAAAAATTGCAGCAACACCTACAGGACCTGGAGTAGGGGGAACTAAGGAGTGAGTTATAACAAGCCCCAACGCCAAAGCAATACCAAGGGAAATAACTGATTTTTTTATTTTCCTAGAAATAGCTTTGGCTAGCGGCGAAAGAACAACAAACCCTGAATCACAAAAAATTGGAATAGAAACAATAAATCCAGTCAATGCCATGGCGATTTCCTCTCGACCCTTACCAAGCATTTTAGTAAAAGTTTTTGCCATTCTTTCTGCAGCACCGGACATTTCAAATATCTGTCCCATCATAACACCAAAACCAATAATAATACCGATATTACCTAAGGTTGTTCCGAAGCCTACTTGAATATGTTCCACTACTTCACCAGGCGCTACTCCATTAGTAAGTCCAATAATTGAGGCTGAAATTATTAGAGCCAAAAACACATGAATCTTTGTCTTTAAAATAAATACAAATAGTAGCACAAGACCTAATAAAAGACCTAAAATTCCAAAAGATGTAGACATATGGTATTCCTCCTTAGTATATTATATGTTTACTGGTGCCCCACATTTGGCAGGGCACCAAATTAATTACTAGATTAGACAAATTATTAAATAATCATATTAAATCAATGCTACCTTTTAAATTTAGGTCCATACTTTGCGCCAAGCTTAATAGCTTCTACTAAGCTAACAGCACTTGCCTTGGCGGTCCCTGCTATATCAAAGGCGGTACCATGGTCTACTGATGTCCTTAAAAAAGGAAGGTTGTTTGTGATGGCTATCGTCCTTTCAAAATCCACCATTTTTGTCGCTATATGACCCTGGTCGTGGTAAAGAGATAAAACTGCATCATACTTTCCATTTAAAGCTATATGAAATACCGAATCAGCTGGTATAGTCCCTTCTACCTTATAACCATCTTTTTGAGCTCGTTCTATAGCAGGGGCAATCTGCGCTACTTCCTCGTCGCCAAATAGTCCATTTTCTCCGCTATGAGGGTTTAGCCCAGCTACTGCTATAGATCCCTCCTTAACTCCCAAACGTTCTAAAGCCTTTGAACATCTAACAATATAATCATATACCCTTTCCTCAGTTACCATATCACAAGCCTGCCGCAACGAAACATGGCGAGATAAGAAAAACACCCTTAGATTTTTAACTTCAAACATCGTAAGCGGATCATCTGTATCTGTGAGGTCTGCAAGCATTTCAGTATGACCAATATAGTTAACCCCTCCAGCAGCTAAAGCTTCTTTGTTTATTGGAGTTGTAGCAACTACATCAACCTCTCCATCTAAGGCAAGGTCTACAGACTTTTTAATATATTCAAAGGCTGCTTTACCTGCAGCACCCTGAATTTCTCCTAGCTTTAGTTTATTTATATCTACATTAGCTAAATTAAATAGATTCAACACACCAGGTTGGTATCTTCCCTCACTAGCTTTAGTAATCTCGTTAATTTCTAAATTGTTTAATCCGGTAATATCAGCAGCTTGTTTTAATGTTTCTTTATCACCAATAATTACCACCTTCCCTTCTTCATGTAAGCTGTCTTCTGCTATGGCTTTTACTACTATCTCTGGTCCTATGCCAGCTGGGTCTCCCATGGGAACAGCAATATACGCTTTACTCATCTATCTTCTCCTCCTTATTGGAATATTGATTTGTAGAAATTTTAGTTAATAGATATTCCAGTGCAGTAATCATCGCTTTAGAATCACCTATTAAACCGCCCTTAGTTATAATTGGAGTGTTTTCATAGCTACCACCAAGTATCTTTCCATAGGCTGCTAATGGCAACACCTCATCTTTAACCTCTATCCCTGCTGATTGAAGGCTATGACACACAGCAACAGTTACATCACCACCACTGGTATACAACCCACCAATTTTGCCCTTACTTTCTTTCATAACTCTTTTGGTTATTTCTCCAAGCCCCTTAGAAATCCGGTTAGCTACATCATCTTCTGAAATTTTTAGTTCTTTAGCTATTTGGGGCAAATTCAACACACCTTCTTTGTTTTTGGTGGTTGCTACTCCAATGATTTTGTAACTATCCATATCCTGCAGTAACTTTTTTGTTGCTCGTTCAATTTCTTTCTCTTTGATATCATCATAAATTAAGTCCATAGGTGATACTTTAACTGTTAACGGCCTATGCTTTAACTTTAACTCTTCTAGCTGACCTCTAGTAACATCGGTTACGCTTCCCACTACAAACATAGTTTTTTGTCCCAAAAATTTCTCTTTACTATCCTCTAAGATTTGAGAAGCAAGGGCGGATGTAAATGGTCCCGGGTCCACCGATATAGCGTTAATTTTACTTTCCCTAGTAGCCTTTGCTATCTCTTTTATATCCTCATCAGTGGTTGCATCCACCACAACAATTCTGTTACCCAATTCCCTTTGTTTTGCAAGCTGAACTGCTATAGTGCTACAACCTTTTAACACCACTTTTAAGGGAATAAATCCTAACGGGTAATCAGTTTGCTCTTGAATTAGCTGCGGAATATACGATTGACTAATAGGAGTTTTAGGATCCTGGGCCACCGCAGTTTTCTCCAGCGGCAAAGAATCAACAGTTAGGTACCCCCCGACTGACGTCCTTCCCGATGAAGGAAAAGAACAAACCACGATAGCCATATGATCTTCTAAAATATCCAAAAGGGCCTCAGTTTCAGCTCCAATATTCCCTCTCAACGTAGAATCAATCCTATTGGCAAATAATGAAACATCATCATCTTTAAAAAACTGAGCAACGCTTTGCACACGTTGGTAAGCATTTTTTGCGCTAATAGCTCTACTATCAGTGCTTATAGATATTACTTCGCAGTTATTATCTTTAGAGTATCTATCAATATTAAGATAGGTTCCTGTTTTAAATCCCTTCCTAGCCAGTAGAACTCCAGTAGCATTGGCACCTGTTAAATCATCAGCTATAATTACCACCTTTGACATCTTTTACGCCTCCTATATTAAACAATTGTAGCTTTAATTGATTCTTGTTCTGAGCTTAGAGTGTCTATCAAGTTTTTTGGAAGGTCAGAATCGGTTATTACTACATCTAAATCCCTTAAATCTACTACTTTAGCAAAGCTTTTTTTGCCAAACTTTGAGCTATCAGCCACTAACACCTTTTTCTCCCCTGCTGAAAGCATTTTCTTCTTCAATTCAGCCTTATCTAAGGTTGGAGTTGTTATCCCAGCTACAACATCAACTGCAGAAGTTCCTACAAAAGTTATGTCGGCATATACCTCACTAAAAAACTTTAACGCCGACGAACCAAAACATGCACCGGTGTTTTTTTGTATCTCCCCACCACTACAATAAACGTCAACTTCTTGTTGGGAAAGATAAGAGGCAATTAACAGGTCATTTGTAACAACTTTTATATTTTTAAACTTATCCAGTCTTTTTGCAATGGCCATATTAGTAGTCCCTGCATCTAAAATTATGGTATATCCATCCTCTATTAAAGCTGCAGCTTGATCTGCTATTTTTCCCTTAGCTTCTGTGTTTTCCTGTTTTTTTTCATTGTAAGGAATTTCTTGAGTTAGCTTTTCACCTAAAACAGCTCCACCGTGGGTTCTTGTTAGAACCTCCTCTTTTTCAAGCTGTTGCAAATCCCTTCTTATAGTCATAGGTGATACATTGAGTTTTTCCGCCACCTCATCAACTACTATCTTTTCTTCTCTTTTAAGCACTTCAATGATTTCTTTGCGTCGCTCTGCTGGCAACATTAAAACCACCTCCTTCAAACACAAACAAACATTATCTTTGTTTATTTACGTTCTATTATGTTTTTATATGTTCATTATATAGGTTGTTTTATATTTTTTCAATGATTATTTTCAAAAAATTTTGTGATATTTATCACTATCCTTTAATTTAAGGCTTCGCCTTCTAAAAATTCTTAATTTTTATTAATAAAAACACCACCTTTTAAAAAAGTGGTGTTTTAACGAATTTAAGGTTTGTTTTACTCTTCCTTTCTCAATGGCACACGGCTGACATTCCTCTAAGATTGCCTTTTCTTTAGTCGCTAAATTACAGGATACATTAAAGTTTTGTCCCAGCCTATTAAATTGTTATGATAGGCTTTTCTACAAACTGAATATTTATTCCATCGGGGTCTTTTACGTAGAAAAATTTAACCGTTGGCCCTGGCTGAATTGGTCCTGCGGGTTTCTATTCCTTTATCTTCAATAAATTTCATTTGAGCATCTAAAGAGTCTACTTCAAACCCCATGAACACCCCTTGGGGTTTGTTCGCCTTAGGATAATCAGGACTGGAGATTAGCTATACCTTTGTTTCCCCTTCCCCCCAAAAAACTATATCTATATCTCCACTGGGGTTAATGGGCTCAGCTATGGTAAGTCCTGCTATATCTTAATAAAACTCCAATGACTTTTCCATATTGCTTACTGATATCGTAGTCCAACAAAATTTCATTATAACAACTCCTCACTATATTTAATTTATCATTTAATTATTATTTCCACATGATATTCAAACCCCTTATATCCTGCTTTAAACAACTAGCAAATTCCTGTGGGTTGCTAGTTGTTTAAGATGGCTTGTTTAAAGACCCTTGACTCTTTCTTTTTCTAACCTTAGCTTGCATCTTACGGCACCTCTCATGCCACATTAACCTGTATTGATCATCATTTAATATTCTACTCTCTAAGTGTGTGATATTTGTAATACCTTCTTTTAGACACCAATTTACGCATATCTGGTAGGCTTCCCAGTCAAGCTCGTCTTTGTCCCAATATACTTTTACTTTTTTAGCCCCTAATTTATATAAGGCAAACGATCTGGTATGCCCGTCGGTAAAAACTGTCTTGCCATTTAAGTCTTTCACTGGGATTGGGTCATAGCTGTTTATATCTTTATTTAACCACTTATACACATTTTTAAGTTTTTGCTCAGAAACAAATAACTGTGAAGGCTGTATATCATTAATTTCTAATTCAAAAATTTCACCCATAGTGCACCTCTTTAAATTTAGTGTATTAATAACACCTATGTTATTAATAGACAAGAACTAATTGTGTAGTTTAGTCTACTTTACCCATCCCGCTGTAAGGCAAGCGTTGAAACAAGTAAAGTCCCAGTTTACAATTTTGCCTAACCACTCTAAAAAGTCACCATCCCCATTTTCACATGGTTTTGTCGTGTTTCTTATTTTTACTCTTCTAATTTTCCAATAATTTCTTTGCAAAATGCCGGCAGATCATCTGGCTTTCTTGATGTAACTAAATTACCATCTACAACTACTACCTCATCTAAAAATGTCCCTCCAGCGTTAATAACATCAACTTTAATTGAAGCCGCAGCGGTAGCTTTTTTGCCTTTTAATATATCTGCACTTGCTAGCACCCATAAAGCATGGCAAATAGCTGCCACAACTCCTCCTTGGTCTGATATAACTTTAACTAAATTCACCATATCATTATCTCTGCGCATGTAGTCAGGTGCAAAACCACCGGGAACAATAACTGCATCAAAATCCTTTGGATCAACATCTTTAGCAGCTACATCTTCTTTTGCAGAAAGGCCAGACTTTCCTTCATATGAACTTTTTCTACCGGTCCCTATGACTGTCACTTCATACCCCGCCTCAATCATACGATAGTATGGATACCAAAATTCTTGCTCATTGTACAAGTCTTCTAAAAGCAAAGCCACTTTTTTTGACATGGTAACACTCCTTTAAAATATTGTCTAATACACCCTTCTTTTTTTAATCCAAAAATCCTCCCTAATATCGTTTATCTAATATTATCATCCTGTCTTTCATACCACCCTTCATCCTTTTCTACAATAAAAATCACTTGATTGTAACCAATTAACAGACGTAATAAGTGCCCCTTTTGCCTGTAACAAAAAAGTCTATCCTAATAACTAGAGGTCTAATATCGAGATATCAAAATTCTGAATCGAAGGTCCTTATTTTTAAATGCTGCTCTTTATTTCCTCTTTTATTTTCTGTATCTGATTTAAAGATTTATCACTTTTTTGTACTGCTATTATTTGCTTATATAAAGCTGCCCCTCTTTTGTGCTCCATCAAGTTGTTCTCCAGACAATGCTCTAGCACATATATTAAATCTTTAATTGCGGTGACAATGTCTTTATTCAGTTGATTATCTAATATGTTAGACACCTCTTCAGATATAGCTACCTTTAGCCATTCACCTTCCTTTCTTATAAAACTATCAATTTCATCTATAATATCTTTTTTTATACTGCATTTTGCTGCCCTGCTATTTTCTAAAAGATGCTCTTTCTTTGTTGGCCCTATCAACGCTACTTCTATGCCCTCCTTTTGCATTACCCAACAAATGGCTAACTGGACCGGCGTAACCCCACAATCTCCGCTAATCTCTTTTAGCTTTTTATACCTTCGTAAAGCTGACTTAAGCTTAGATCTTTTAAACTGTGGATCGATTGCCCTAATATCACCGGGTAAAAATTTAGTAGCATGATTTATTTCCCCCGATAGGATCCCTCTTCCAGTTACACTAAAACCCATTATGTCAAAGCCATACTTTTTATGAAGTGGATACAACTGCGTATAACTAGAGTTATTAATTACACTAATTTCTGATAAAACAGTAGATACATCCCCTATCTTTAAATATTCTAACATCCTTCCTTTAGCTAAATGACCTATACCGTAGCTTCTTATAAACCCAGCTTCTTTAAGACTTTCCAAACCCTCCACTGTCTCTTCAACCGTTGTCTTTGGATCATCATAATGGATTTGATAAATATCTAAATAATCTGTGCCAAGCTTTTTTAGACTCTCCTTGCATGACGCAATAACATTGCTCTTGGATAGGTCTGGTATATTGCCTGCTACAAGACCAACCTTAGATGCTACTACAACCTCGTGTCTAAAAGGTGCAATAGCTTTTCCTAATATTTCTTCAGTACCCTCATAACTACTGGCGGTATCAAATACCTTTATCCCCTGATCAAACGCCGTTTGAATTAAGTCTATACCTTGTTTTTCATTAATCTTATTCCCGTAAGCTCCACCCAATCCATAGCACCCAAACCCTATAGAAGAAAAAGGTAGTTTCGCCAGCTCTTTTCTAAGCATTTTATGACTCCTCCCCTTTTTTAAATTCTTCAATTTTGCAAAACAACTTGTTTAAATGCCCCTTAACTTTTGCTAACTCCTTTTCTTTTTTTAATATATCGTTATACTTTTTAGCAACTTCCTTTTGTAATTTATCAATTTCATCCTTATCTATATGCTGTGTAATGATTACTTTATCTATTTTTTTGTCTATAGCCATAATCTTTTTAATCTCAGACAGTGAAAACATCATCTCTTTCATACGCAGAACAAAGATCAAATCGTCAATATCCTTTTCGGTATAATGTCTTCTATTACCGACTCTCCCAGGGACAACTAACCCCAGCCTTTCGTAATACCTCAAAGTTTCAATATTAATTCTATACCTTTGAGACACTTCACCAATTAACATAAATAAACACCTCCTAGCTTTAGTATATAACCTGTACCTGACTACAGGTCAAGGATTTCTAAAAGAAAAAGCAGATAGTCCCATTGGGATTATCTGCTTTTTCTTTTAGGTGTAAAAAATGAAGAAGCAGGATTTGCCTTTCTTCTTAAATGGCTGATAGCTGGTGAGAGCTGAAGCTAACTTCCTTCATTATACATCTTTTTAGTGTGTACCATTGAATAGATAAAGGGGTTAAACTCCCTTGAAACGTTCACAACATGACGGTAGGTAATTAACTTTTGCGATGATAATTGCAATATTCCAGGCCTGCCACTAATACTTTTAACAGACCTAGTAATTCCTCGAAATCTTCACAAATAAAGTCTGCTGTTGAATTATTTTGGGGCCTACCATGAAGTATTTTTATCGTTTTTAAACCAGCATTCTTTGCCCCTTTTATATCATATTTTTCAGAATCACCTATATATAGACAAGATAGTGGATCAAAATTATATTTGCTTACTAAGTGTAAAAAAGCTTCTTTTGAGGGTTTGTAAGCACCTATATCCGAGCATACAACTATATCATCAAAGTATTCTTCTAAACCAGTTTGTCGAATCCTTTGTCTCTGTTCTTTTGAGTCATAAGCATTTGTTACAATTCCTAGCCTAACATTTCCATATAAAAGTTTTAGTACATCATCTACATTCGGATAGCACACAGTTGATTCTATATATTGGTTTAAGTAAGTATATAAATACCGGTCCTCCCATTTTAAAGAGAAATGCTGCAACGTGTGTTGCAGCCTATATTTATGCATGTTAATAGGGTTTTCAGCCCCTTTATCTACTAAGCCATGAAATTCCATTATTTTTTCACCAGAAACTTCTATAAACTCATCAGCATCGATATCCCTTTTTAATATATCTACTACAGAATTTAAAGCCTTTTTATCAGCTTTTCTGTAATCTACTATAGTATTATCAAAGTCAAAAAAAACCCCGTCAATTTTATACAAAACAATCATCCCTTCCTATAAAGATCAGGTTTATATAAAAAAAATCCAAAATAGGTCACATTAAAAACTCTATCTAGGCTTCTACGACCTAATACCACCTTTCTATTATAGCCATAAGCTAATTTATATGTTGATATTTCGCCAATCTTATGATTATTCCTTTTTATATTTTACTGGAGCTTTCAAAAACAAAAAAATACAGAGCACACAGCTTTAACTATACGCTGTATGCTCTGTATTTTTCTAAAATTAACCTAGACAGGTATAAATCCCCTGTCAACAATTGCAATATTGCAAGGCTGACCCGGATGTTTCCTATTAGCTTTCCAAAATATCCATTAAGTCATAGAATCTAAAAATTCTATTTCTTTTTTTATCATCCCCAAAAATAAACTCCGACTGTTGAAGTCTTTCAATTCAATATGCTGATAAGCAGTATTATAGCTTATACCTAAAGATAAAAAGCAAAGTATTTGCATGTTCAGTATTGGACTTTAGGCCTGACCCAGTGGTTTTGCCCCCATTGCGTTCAATACTCACAGCCATTAAAACAAAGAATCAATGGTTACAAGTGACTTAACATTAATTTTATTATCCCTCGCAAGTTCCCCCCCTTTTTGGAAACCCTTCTCTATTACAACCCCTGCACCTACCAATGTAGCCTGAGCTTCATCCACTATTTCTTTAAGACCTAAAAGAGCCTGTCCATTGACCAAGAAATCGTCGATTATTAAAACTTTATCATCTTTACTCATATATCTCTTTGATACACGGATCTTGTATTGCTTACCCTTTGTGTATGAGTAGACATTGCCTTCAAAGGTTTCCTCATCTAAATTTTTAGATTCTGTTTTTTTAGCAAATACCACAGGAACATTGAAATACTGAGCAGTAATTGCAGCTATAGCAATACCTGAAACCTCTGCCGTCAGTATCCTAGTTATTTCATCCTTAGCGAAAATTCTTTTAAACTCTCTTCCTATTTCATTTAATAAGTTAACGTCTAGCTGATGATTTAGAAAGCTATCAACCTTTAAAATATTTCCATCTAACACTCTGCCTTCTTCTAAAATTTTGTTTTTTAAAATATCCATTACCTTATCACCCTTATATTTGATATGTCGCATAGTAAATATAAAACCCGGAGAAAATAATCTACGGGTTTTTATAACAAAAATATCCACTGCCATAAGCAGCAAACAAAGTCCGTAGTCAGACCATTTACGGTAGTCTGGTAGAAACTTATGGACCATATTTCCAAAAATATACGATTAGTTATTCAGTTATAAAATATAAATCTAATTCTAACCCAATACTAGATAAAAATCAACGATTTAAAGAGTTTAATTTATTTTGTACAGTAGCAAAAAACTCCTTGGTGACATCTGCTTTTGGGATGGTTTTTAAAACTACTAGTTATATCTGGCTTAAGTCCACATTTCTCCATTATACGGCAAGATGCTATATTATCTGTAGCAACAGTACAATAAAAATCTCGCACCCCCAGTGAGTAGGCAAATTTAATCATTGCTTTTGCCATTTCAGTCGCATATCCATTCCCCCATAGTCCTTTTACAACATCATATCCACCCCCCATTCTCCTTCTGGCCCCTCTGTTGCTATACTACAAGTTCCTATGGGTTTATTTGTCACCTTATCATATGCTATAAAGGGATATTCTTCTTGCCAATCATCAATATCAGAGATTAGTTCTCTAAGTTCATCACCATTTTTATATGGTGGATTATTCAAGTATTTCCCAGTCTCAGGATCCCCCCATAAGCTAGCCGCAAAATCACAATCGTCTAAAGTCATACTCTTAAGTATCATTCTTTCTGTTACTATATCCTTGGTTTTCATTATTCAAACTCCTTTTTTTGCAATTTATCAACGTTCTAAATAGTCTTATTGCATTTAATATTTAATTCTACTAATGTGTATCACCTTGCTTTTAAACAGACACCAAAGAAAATCCCTGATATCACTATTTCCTATAAAGTTGTCTTACCAGACTCCAGTTTATATAACATGGTAGAGAACACTAGGATGTTATACTCTAGATTTTATTGCCATAAGATCACCCTTAACTCTTAATACAGTGCTATGTGAACGTTTCAACATTTGTATGAAGATTCCTTTTTTTATCAACAAAACCCACCCTAAAATTAAGGTGGGTTAGTAATATTGAAATATCAAAAGCCTGACCCGGAGGTTTTGTTTTGTATTAACATAAGTCCTACAATAATTGGATGTAGCAATGGCGAAGCAAAAAAGAACGACATAGTTACACCAAAAGGCACTCCTGCTTTATAAAACCCTAGCATTACAGGTATAGGGTGAACATGTGCAAAACGGAGTCAACGACCCTAAAAATGCTCCCACAATATTTCCAACCCTTTTTTGCTTTTTCCCAACACATTTTTGATAGTTTCTAGCTTAACATAAGTTGATAAATAGCGTTCTTTAGTAGCCCATCGCCTAAAAAAGTCAGTCAACGTCCCCATTTTAAAAAAGCTAGGCAAACGAACCTTAGTCCGCCTTCTTTTAATTGTCAATCGGACAACAATACTTGTGTTTTAGACATCACCAGTTGTTACAAGTTTTAAACTGTTTAGCCTATCCCCAAATTTGTTAAAGTACGGTTGTTTAAGTATGGCTTTTAGTCGGTCCGGGGATTGCCGACAAAACAGGTTTGCCTAGCTAGATTTTAGGCAAGATGAATAAGTCCCTGCATTTATTAGTCGCTTAATATTGGAACAAGCGACACTTGTGTTAGGAATTAACAACCATACAAGTTTATGGTTTAACCTATCCCTAAATTTATAATGTCGATTAGGAATTACCGACTACACCCTGCCCAAAGTTATTATTTTTTTTTATTTTATATTATATAATAAACTCTTTATTTTTTTCAATCCTTTCAATACAACAAAATTAATAACCATTCTAATCTAGATTTATCATAGAAGACAATTCTTTCTACAAAAAGGAGTAAATATTAATCCCTTCTTTAATACACCCAGCTAAATCCAGTAGATCATTAGGGTCATCAAAAGCTTTTATCGTCGCTTCTTTTAATTTGAGTTTGCCAACGCTAGCCCAATTTATTGTGTAGCCGTATTTGAGAGCTAGGCAGCGAATGAATTCTCGTTGCGTGCGGCCGTTGCCCTCTCTAAAGGGGTGTATAAAGTTTAGCTCCGACATATAGTACGCAAGCTTTGCTGCAAGGTCATCTAATTTAAGGCCATCAGGTTTGGCAATTCTTTTGTTAAGGTATTGAAAAAAGTAAGGAATCCCATTTTGAAACTGTTCTACTGGAAGGAATATAGAGTTGCCTTTGCTTATATTCTCCTGCCTCAACTTTCCGGCAAAAGGGTAGATATCCTGAAACAAAAACTTGTGAATTTCTTGTAAATGTGGAAGGTCAAACTGACCAGGTTTTGGAGCCAGCTTTAAAGCAAACTCTCGTATTCTAGCTAACTCACCCTCGGCCTTTAGTAGCTTATCTTTACTGCGAATATTGAAGTTGTTAATTAGCACCAAAGATCCTTCATAGCAGTACTTAGAATATGAACTAACTTCCTGCTCAACCCCTTGACTTTTATCTAATTTCATAGAATTAACTATCCCATCAATAGCTTGTTGCTGATTCAAATCCCCAGCTGCTATCTTATAGCATACCTCATCATTTTCTTTAGATGGATATAACTCCTCCATCTCCAAAGTAGCTCTGCTACATTGTAAAGAATAGTCTAGGTGCTTTTCCGATATCTTCCCCATTTTTTACATCACTCCAATTGTTTTAGGATGATTTAAAGCCGTTGCGAGGTCTTACTTTTATCATTCTACTTTTGAAGTTGATTTCCTTTTAATAGAGTTATTATTATGAATCATTCCTGTCTGGTATACCTATAGCTGTTGCCACAACCTTCTTATATTTTTTACTCAGTTGTATGTTTAACTTTTGTTTTTACTTGCCGAAATCTCACCACTTAAAACACTGGTGTTTTATACAAATAATGAGTAAAAAAAGTCACCGTCCCCATTTGCAAACATCGGGCATTTGTTAGCCCAAGTAAACATTCTCATTATGCCATTGAAGGTAGTTACCTCCTGGTGTTCTTTTGTTTTTGGTAGTATTGATAGCTTTTGGCCGTGGTATGTGTAGTATTCTTTGCCGTTTCCGAAGTCTTCTTTTATATGGTCTTATGTGAGCTGCTTCTACACTGGCAAAGTTTTTTCTCCTGTGATGCTGCATCTTCTTTGGTATGCATCAGTTATTAGGACCTTAATGCCCCTTGCCCTATTCTTGGTTTTATAACTTGTTCTTTGCCGTAGTAGCTTTGTGGGGAATACTCTTGAACAGCTGATATGTGGGGACTTTGTGTAGTCAGCCTTTGTTGTATTTGTTGGTATAGTGATCGTCATATGGCTTTGAAGTGTCGTAATTTTTGCTCACAAGCTATGGAGCGGCGAGAATTGCAATATTGCAGGCCTGACCCGGAGGTTTTTCTCCCAAGGCAAAAAACGTTTAAACAATGAGATGATAACACTCTGTTGTCAACAAATCCAGTCATACTTAGATAACTACTCTAATAATGGATCAAAGACAGGGTAGTGGATTGTAAACTAAAAGGGACTATTATTGGACTGTAAAATTTAAGTATGATTTTTTTAAAATTTAGGGTTATACTACATATTGACGTTCATCATGTAATATATTATAATTAAGTTAACGATCCGGCTCATGCTCCTTACGAGGACTGGGCCTTTTTTTATGAGGTGATTATTTTGAAACCTTTCAAAACCTATAGGCAGCAGCTAAGGATTCTTAGAAGTAGAGGCTTGACTGTTCAGAATGGTTCAAGAGCTATGAGGATTTTAGAAAAAGAAAATTATTATGCGCTTATTAACGGTTATAAAGATCTGTTCTTACAAAAACACGAAAATGGCACCCCTATTACTCCTGAGTCATATAAAGAAAAAGCGTCTATCGAGGAGATTTATTCTCTATATTGTTTCGATCGAGATCTTAGGAGCATTGTACTTAAAGAGTTATTAAAATTCGAAAGCAGCATAAAATCTAAGCTTTCATATCACTTTTCAAAAACATACACTGAATCGAACGCCTACTTAAATATGTTAAGTTATTCTAGAGACCCAAAAAAACTTAAACAAATTTTACAATTGATTTCTGTTATAACCAATGTCATCTCTAAGCAATCTAGCAAAAACAACCCTATTAAACATTATTTAGATAACCATGATGGGGTTCCATTGTGGGTCTTGGTTAAGTATTTAACACTAGGAAATATACAAAATTTTTATGAATGTCTTGATGATAAAATACAAAACGATATTGCCAAGGAATTTTCACATTGCTTCCAGCGTGAGCATAGAACGAAAATCCATTTTACTCCTAGTATGCTAACCAATATCCTAAAAACTGCAACCTTGTTTAGAAATGTATGCGCACATGAAGAACGTCTATATAACTTTAAGTTACATAAGCCTTCTAAATATGCCGATATTGCACGTTCCATAAAATTAAGAGAAAAAACTATTAGTACAGGAAATCTTTTTTCAATTATTGCCTTTTTAAAGTTAGTAACCCCAAAAAATGAATATAAGTCATTATTAAAGAACTTAGAAAACCTTTTCAATAAGTATGAGAATAAATTTATATCAGTTAATATATGTGAAATTCTTAAAACTATGGGATTCAATACCCATTGGAAAATAAATTTAAGTTAAAATGTATTAGCTGTTAATAAAATGTCAACAGCCTTAAGACACCACTATTCGTTGTGTCTTAAGTTTTTTTATATTCTAAAAAGTCTTCTCTGATAATTTTAAAATGCTACTGTTAAATACCAAGTGACTGGATATAACTTTTTTAAAAAGAGTAGTCTAAGATTATTCTTAAACTACTTTATATAGCTACCAACCTCTAGCCAAGTATTTTCTTTTCTCTTTTTTGTCCAATACTTCAGAGCAGCTTTCCCAGTCTATGTGTTTTACTCCTTTGTTGTATCTATTTTCAAATGGGTGCTTTTCTGGGACGTTGTCTATTATCTCTAGAGCTTTTTCTCCAACTGCTATATTTATCCAAGCATCTTCTAAGACATCTGGCAGCTGTCCGGACACACTGAAGATGTTCTTTAGTCGAGATGAAAGTAGACTATGTACTCTATCCTCTACTGAATCTTCATATCTCATATTAAAAATTTGTGCTGTATCGTACATTTGACCAATTCTTTGGATTCTCCCTTTTCTTTGTTCTAGCCTAGTTGGGTTCCAGGGTAAGTCAAGGTTAATTGGGCAGCCCAGTGTTTGTAAGTTTAGCCCTTCGCTGGCGGAGTCTGTACCTACTAAAATTCTTAGTTCTCTATTTTTTACCATAGCCTTTAAAACTTCTTTATCTTTTTTTTTAAAGATACCATCTTCAAAGAGCCCAGACTTTTCTCCCCCTGCATATAATCCTATACATTCCCCGCTAAAGTCATTAGATAGTTTCTCTGCTACCCATTTAGCTGTATCGAAATATTGAGAAAAAATTATTGTTCCCCGCTCTATCCAATTCTTTTCTCTTAAAAGTTCTACTGTCTTGTTATACTTAGGATCTGTTGCCTCATTTGTATTAAGTGCTCTAACATATTTTTCTAGAAGATCGTATTCAGCATCTGCAAAATAACTAATTATACTTAACATTGTGGCTTTTACACCACTGTATTGCTATATCTTTTAAAGCTTCTTCTTTATATTTATACCATTTATCTGCAATACCAAACCGTATTATATCATCCTTAAATCTTCTGAAGGCTCCTCTGCCCTATATTGAGTTTAATAACTGATTTCTTATGTTCACTTCTTGGTTATAACAAAAAGCTTCCATTATGCTATACTCGTGTATTACAAACTCAGACGGCAATGGAATATAGTTTTTCTCTTCATCTTCTATAACTTCTTTTGCTATCTTAACACTATCTTTTTGCCAATCTGGCAGTGTTTCAATACCTTCTTCATTTTCTGCATGTCTAATATCTTCAGCAGATAACACCACAACTTCTCCCGTTTTCAAACTTAAATATGGACTATCATCATCACTTTGCAACTCCATAGCTTCCACAATCTCATCTAAACTTGCCACAACGCTCATGAAAATCCCTCCTAGCACATATTTCGATATTAGGGGTTAAACTCCTCTATTTATCAATAAAGTCTATTATAATAAATAAAGGGAGGTCAAGTATTGAAATATCAAAAGCCTGACCCCAATGTTTTGCATTTTATTCTTCTACTTGCTTAAAATGGTGACTTTCATCATACTCAATTGCTAGATGAGCCTCAGGAACGTAAAAATCAATAATATATTTACTTGCTACCCTAAACTGCTCATAAATTTCCACTACGCCTTCTAGTATCCCTCTTAGCATTTGGCCAAACTCTCTCTCTTTTTTGGGTATATATGTTATGTACTCTTTTTTAATCCCTTTTTCATTTATAAAAGTCATAAGCCCATTAAATTCTTCAAAGTACTGACCTTTCAAGGCAATATTAAATATCACATCTAAATCATAGTGAAGCACATTCCTTTGTACTACCCTTCCCCCTTCTTCTCTCTCTATAACAAATTTCTTAGAACAAGTTTTTTCGTTTAATATTTCTAATATTTTGATAATATGTATAGTAATATTTTGAGTTGTAGTTTGATATAGCTGAGCAATTGCTCTTTGAGTCATCCACACATTGCCATTATCCAACCTGGCATCAATTTTTGTACTCCCGTCTTCTGTCTGGTAGATTAGCATGTTTGTTTCATTTGGCATATGCCTCTCCCCTTTATTTTATATTTAGTATAATTCTATCAAACATCTGTTCTTGCGACAACTAAAAAAGATTTATTTTAGTCTATTTGGCTCCACCTTAATTGTTTGTATGCTCTCATAAGAACCCAAACCTCGTTGGGTTATAACATCATCGCTCTGGATTATAATCCTGAGCTTTAGCGAAGGATCTGGGGTTTATTCCCTATCCCTGGATCTATAAGTCTTTTATAGCAGCAAATACATTTCAACGCAATTAATAATAAAAAAATGGACAAGGTTTAAACACCTTGTCCAAAATAACTAATTATACTTTATATTGTGGCTTTTACACCACTGTATTGCTATATCTTTTAAAGCTTCTTCTTTATATTTATACCATTTATCTGCAATACCAAACCGTATTATATCATCCTTAAATCTTCTGAAGGCTCCTCTGCCCTGTATTGAGTTTAATAACTGATTTCTTATGTTCACTTCTTGGTTATAGCAAAAAGCTTCCATTATGCTATACTCGTGTATTACAAACTCAGACGGCAATGGAATGTAGTTTTCCTCTTCATCTTTTATAACTTCTTGTGCTATCTCAACACTATCTTTTTGCCAATCTGGCAGTGTTGCAATACCTTCTTCATTTTCTGCATGTCTAATATCTTCAGCAGATAACACCACAACTTCTCCCGTTTTCAAACTTAAATATGGACTATCATCATCACTTTGCAACTCCATAGCTTCCACAATCTCATCTAAACTTGCCACAACGCTCATGAAAATCCCTCCTAGCACATATTTCGATTAGGCGATTGCAAAACTTCACAATGCCTGATATAAAAGCTTTTATATTAATAATCTCAAAGGAATCCCCCCACTTTTTATCGAATTTATATAGTAATCAAAATACGCATTTGATTATATGAAAGGAGGAATATCCAATGAAAAAATACAAACAAATTTCTTTTGCTAACTTTAACCAAGAATTTGATGAGCTGTTAAAATCTAAGCAACCTACCTTAATTGAGCTATTTAGCGATTTCTTAGAAGTGGATGAAATCATCCCGGCTTCGTTTTATGATGCTTACTATTCATCGTTAGGTAGAAATAGAGACTATTCTTTGTCGTCTATGATATCTGCTTTAATCTTGCAAAAGATTCTCTCATTACCCCACACTAAAACTCTTCTAAACATTCTAGCTCTTTCCAAAGAGTTAAGAGATTTTTGTGGGTTTGACGATAAGTTGCCTGATCCAGCTCAATTCACTCGTTTTAAACAGAATTTTCTACCACACATTGAGCAGATGTTTCATAATTTAGTGGATGATACTGAGGCTTTATGTCATGATATCAATGATGATCTAGCTGACATCTTAATCTCTGATACCACGGGGTTTGAGGCCTTTGTTAAAGAAAATAACCCTAAGTTTTATGAAACGCTTCTAACCAGTGCAAAAAAGTATGCTAAAATTGAAAACTCTGTTAACCCTCATTCTCTTGCCGCAAGTAAGATGCCTAAAATGGCGTCTGCTAATAACGAGTTTAAGCTATCTCATTTAAACGGACACTTTGGCTATTATCTTAAAACAAACGTTGTTACTAACGGGCTTGGCATTGTTAGACATATAGATTTTTATGATTTAGACTTAGAAACCATTTCTCCTGAATTAAAAGATGAGTATGATTCTAAAACTCTTATTCCCGTTTTAGAAAACTTTTTCAAAAAGCACCCTCTTTTAAAGTACAAGTACTTTCTTGGAGATGCTGGTTTTGACTCTTACGATAATTATCGCTATCTTTATTGCGATAAGAATATGATCCCAATTATTCCTTTAAACCAAAGGCGTAAATCTGACTTGCCATCTTCAGGCTTTACAGATGATGGCACCCCTACATGCCCTCACGATAGTTCATTAAAAATGAATTATGATGGTGTTGCCAGAGAAAAAGGAAGGGCTGATAGGGTTAAATTTAAGTGTCCTAAATCTAAAAAAAAAAGAGTAAATGGTAAGCAAAAAAGCACTTTAGATTGTCAAAACCCTTGTACTTCTTCCTCTTATGGTCGTGTAACTTATGTGCCTATACACAAAAACTATAGACTTAATTGTGCTATCCCCAGAGACTCTGAGAAATGGAGTAACTTATATAAGGTTAGAACAATATGTGAAAGAGCTATTGCCCAGCTTAAACACTCTATGTCTCTTAGATCCTCTAAGCTTTATAATACCAAGACTTTAAAAGCTGATATATTATTAGCGGCTATTACGCAGCTTACTGCGTTAACTGTTCTGCATAGAGCGAACAACACATCAGCACCTATGTCAATTAAAAACCTTGTAGCATAGACTGCTTATTTTCGCACCTGATTCTTCTTAAAATACATTTTTACATATTTTCGGTTGCTCTATTCTTTTTTAATTAACGCATTTTGCAATTACCTACATATTTCGATATTAGGGGTTAAACTCCTCTATTTATCAATAAAGTCTATTATAATAAATAAAGGGAGGTCAAGTATTGAAATATCAAAAGCCTGACCCCAATGTTTTGCACTTTAAAACGGGCAAACTTTAGGTTATTAACATTTAGTAACATGTACCCTTTATCTTTAACCACTTTGTCTAGTCAGTCTTTGTTGTACTTGTTGGTATAGAGATCATCCGTGAGGCTCTGAAGTGTCGTAAGTTTTACCTTGTACTATATCTTTACTCCAGTTTTTTGGAACTGGAATCCAATTACTTTCGCCAAAGCAAATTGGCTAGATAGAATAATGCCGCCTATATGAGGGTCTGGATCAGATAAACGACTTGTCTTTCTGTATTTATAAACTTGTTCATTAAGTTCAGTTAAACTGTTAGCGCCATTAGACACGGAGGTTTATTATTATTTCCTCTTTAACCATTTCTCAATACAGTCAGTTCTATACCTAATCACCTTAATAATATGTACCAAAAAACTTTTATACTCTTCTTTGTCAAAATTAAGATAACCTTTAGTTTCTATCTTGCTATATTTACCTTGTAAAACCTCCTCTAAAAAAGAATTCTTATATTTAAATGAATTAAAAAAGTGAAGTGAATATCTTTTTATTGTGCTCTTATTAAAGTAAATATCTGGAATGTCATAACACTGACTCATGCCTTTATGCATATTTCCTCCTGGCCAAATAGGTATAATATTCCCTATTTCATTATATACTTTAATAAAATCTTCTAACTTGCCAAGGTTATTAAGTTCACTAAAGTCTGAATAATTCTCCTTAATAAATTTTGCGCTGTATACCCTTTGATAGTCATTCGTTCTTTTTTTGGGTCGTATTGTTAAACCACAACATTCTACTTTATCTTTATAGTATACATTTATTCCTAATGTATAAACTCCACGAAATGAGTATAAGACATCCGCATACTCCCACTTTAGTTTGCCTATCTGTTCCTTATGATGTTGTTCTAAAGATAGATTTTTATTGCGAATTATTTTATTTACAATTTCTGTTTTATCCATATATCCAACCTCCCATTTTAAAATCTATTAACTATACTATTTGAAAGTAGTCTTGTAAATTTATCAGAACCTATGGTGTCTGTTCTCAACATGAGGGATAGAATCAACCATAGATGCGAGTTATTCATATGTCAGAAAAAAGTTATAGATTAGCACACAGAGACTCATTTTTTGGAGAAAAATCTAAAAAGTAGCTGTAAAAATCTCTAGGGAAAATTATTTGCCAAAGTTAATCCAATTCTACTTGCCAGTTACACCCTGCTCATTCCCTCGTCTTATTTTATGGGGTTTTTCAACATACTTATCAATATCATTAATGAACAAGCCTAACAGTTCCCCCTTCTTAATATCTTTATTTTTATGACCCATATCTTTACGTATTGCCATTAAGAGCCTTTCGAACTCAAACATGGCATTAACTGAATCACTCTTTAATTTATCACTGACATAGAGGCGTCTATAATTAGACCATTTTTTTACAACTTCATCTGAGCCCCAAACCATAAGCTTTTCAGTAAATTCACTAAAAAAAACTACCATATTTTTTTCGGATAACTGTTTGGCTTCCGTCTTTTCAGACATCAGTACCTTGAACCAAAATTTAATAAACTCTTCATACATAGGAATTTTCTTTTCACGTAATTCTTGTTCGATTGCACGCTTTCTTTCAAAAAGCTTAGCTATTACTATAGAGAAAACTGAAACTAAAATGGTTGCAACGGCCGCTACTATTGCTGCAGCCACTTCTTTCTGAAGACCCTTAAAAGAACTCCATATTAAAACTAATAAGTATATGAAAACAACTATTAAACCTATTACTAAAAGGAAACCAAGAGCATTCTGAAACCACCGGCGTACTTTTTTATTACTCATACAATCCCCCACTTTCTTACTAAATTCACGTTTTTTTTAGACAGTTCTTTGGTAGGTTAGTGCCGCCCCAGTCCTTACCTTGGGCACTTAAATCTCTAAGTTGCCTATATGCTTATTCCTTGGAAATATTGATTTCCAACCCAATCATGCTTTGGAAATTTATTGGAACTGGAATCCAATTACTTCTGTCAAAGTAGGTAAATGATGTAGCCAACGAGCTATTAATAAGACTAAAGCTTTCACTAATAACCTTCCTACTACATATTGCAATATTTCAGGCCTGACCCGGAGGTTTTGCCCCCTCAGTGTCATTAAATCTACGCAAAGTATAGATGTTTTCATTAACAAGTTTAAATTCAAATAACTCTTCTCCTAAAAATTCTTCATATATATCTTTTTTAGAGTTTAAACTCTCTCTAATATTACTAATAGTTCTGTGCACAGACCAATAATCATACCTTTCACTTTCATATATGTCTATTAACTCATTAATCTCTGACTCTATCTCACTTGGCACATTTTCTTTATCTATCAAAGAGTACATGTATCTAACACCATTTTCAAACTGGTGCTCTATGTCAACACCAACTACCTTTATTCTGTCCTCTTTGGGTAAAGTTTTGTTAAGCTTATACAGCTCTTTCCATTTATTAAACTCATTTTCATTTCCTGCAAAAGTTCCAACTTGAGATTCGAATAGTTCGTCCAAAAAACTTTCATCCCCTGTTTTTAAGTACCTATTGATTAGCTGAGCGTTACTAAACGAGGTCTCTGCCAAGTAATACTTTACCCCAGCCTCTTTTACTAAATAATTTAAAAATTTCAAATCCAACACACTGTTGTCGGCAACTCCATGGTGCTCTCCTGTTAGAAATATTGTATTTTCTTCTAAATCATCATATAAAAGATTAAAAGCTGAAAAATCATTTAAATTGTAAGTATCAATTGCTTTACCATTTTCCGCTATAAATTCCTTAATGTCACCGTGATAGGTGGCAAATTCTTTTATTTTTAAGGAATCTACCATTTCTTCTATATAGTTAATGTCATCATAATAATCCTCTTCCATGGCAGTAAACGCAAAATCAAATGCTACGTTATTTTTATAAATAGATATAAAATAACCTTTTGCCTCAAATTCAGAATTGGTGACCTTCACCTTGTACGCAGGCTGTCCCCCTATTTCAGTTTCCAAAATCTCTTCAATTACATCGCCTGCTTTTTCAGATTCCTCTTTAGATTTCTTAATATCCTCATGAAAACCCTCTTTCCCATCAACACCAACTGGTTTTACACTAACATCCCATATATCATTAGCTTCGCCTTTGGAAAAAGTAACACTATTGTTGAAGGCGATTACATCCCAGCCTTCAGGATATTTTACCTCGTAATATTCGTTAGCATACACCTGCCAATTTATTTCATCTTCTTTGCCCCCGTTACATCCAGAAATAAATAGTGCTAATATAAGCAAAAAAATAAAACACATAGTTTTTTTACTCATGCGATTTTCCTCCCAGATTTTTAATCATGAGACATTATATCCTTCATATTCTTCTTATATTTAATGAAATCCTGTATATTTAGCACTAGTTAAAACTTTCTTAAAAAGCGAGGGTATGGGATGGCCGCTTGGGCAGCAACATTCTATATAATAACGAAGAATTGCAATATTGCAGGCCTGCCCCGGAGATTGTCTCCTAGGATGTTATACTCTAGGTTTTATTGCCATAAGATCACCCTTAACTCTTAATACAGTGCTATGTGAACGTTTCAACATTTGTTTGAAGATTCCTTTTTTTATCAACAAAACCCACCCTAAAATTAAGGTGGGATTAGTAGTATTGAAATATCAAAAGCCTGACCTCAATGTTTTGCATATTATTTTTTTAACACTTGTCCAAAATAACTAATTATACTTAACATTGTGGCTTTTACACCACTGTATTGCTATATCTTTTAAAGCTTCTTCTTTATATTTACACCATTTATCTGCAATACCAAACCGTATTATATCATCCTTAAATCTTCTGAAGGCTCCTCTTTTCTGTATTGAGTTTAATAACTGACTTCTACGGCAATGGAATGTAGTTTTCCTCTTCATCTTTTATAACTTCTTGTGCTATCTCAACACTATCTTTTTGCCAATCTGGCAGTGTTTCAGTATCTACTTCGTCTTCTGCATACCTAATATCTTCAGCAGATAACACCACAACTTCTCCCGTTTTTAACTTAAATATGGACTATCATCATCACTTTGCAACTCCATAGCTTCCACAATCTCATCTAAACTTGCCACAACGCTCATGAAAATCCGTCCTAGCACATATTTCGATATTAGGGGTTAAACTCCTCTATTTATCAATAAAGTCTATTATAATTAATAAAGGGAGGTCAAGTATTGAAATATCAAAAGCCTGACCCCAATATTTTGCACTTCCCATAAGGACGGCATCATCCCGGTCAACGTTACGGACACAACAAAAACGAGGGCGGCATTTCAGGCCTGAGTTAACTCATTTCTGAGCAACTGACCCCGCGAGCCACACCCTCGTTTGGTTATCATTATATCAGTTTATATTATAATTTAAAGGGGGGTGACTCAATTTTTTAAAGAATCAGACCCCTTTATCAAAGAATTTATATATATTCTTAGGGGCCTATCTTCTATTTCCATGGTAGACCCCTATGTTTTGTTTTAATGCTCCTTGCCCTATTCTTAGTTTTATAGTTTGTTCTTTACCGTAGTAGCGTGGGGACTGCTCTTGAACAGCTGATAGGTGGGAACTTTGTGTAGTCAGCCTTTGTTGTGCTTGTTGGTATAGTGATCGTCCATATGGCTTTGAAGTATCATAAGTTTTGCGTTGTTATATAAGATATAAAAGTTAATGGATATGTTTATAAAATTTGGGACAAGGTTCCTGTCCCCTTGGCTCATTCTTGTATCCATCCTACTTTCTGAACAAGTGGAAGCTGTCTTTAAGTATCTGATTAGTACCATTATCATTAAGTTGATACCCTAACTTTTCAAGAATTTTTTTTCCACTTTTCTCGGAAAATTTTAAATGCCATATTGAAGATTGATGTTCAAAAACACTATTTTTTTCTGTAATAGTACTTTTCAATAGTTCAATATCAGATTCTCCAACAAAGTTGGAATTATCTATAATATTCTTAACTAATCTAGCAACATGCCCTACTAATAAATCTGAAGCCAATATCATGAATTCATTTTCTGATTCCTCTACAACTTCTATCGGCACTTCAAGACGCTCACTTATTTCCGCAAACTGACTGTCTTGTATTCCCAATGTGTCTACCACAAGTCTTAAATTTCTATAATGATTTCTTAAATTCTGTATCATTTCATACAGGGATGGTTGTACCAAAATAGATTTTTTTGAAACCTTTATTCCCGTGGTATCTTTCAATTCTTCCCCGATTAATTCTTCGTATATTTTTTTCGCGTCGAAATTCTCAATTTTAAAAATGTTAGATATTTGTTCAAAGCCTTGTTTATAGAAAAGTGATTCAAGCTTCTCTATTATATTGTAAATACATTCACTATGAATATTTTCATCATTAATAATATCTCCAATGTAAGTACACAATCTTTGATCTGTACTTATTATATCAGCCAAGGCTTTTTTAGTCATTTTGATTGGCGGTAAATATTTCTTTGCATTTTCATACGATACATTAATACCTTCTGTATTACTTATTATTTTAAAATATTCAAATTCATTAGGAAAAGTAAGGTAGCCATTCACTTTACAATTAGTCTGACAATCAAAAAATAATTCTACTACTTTGCAAGCTATCAAGTAATTTTTCTCAAAGCACACAAAATATGGAACAGCATTACTCTTTGACATTAACTCTTTTGATAAATTAATCACTTTTTTTATTCCTTTATGAGATGCAAAACTTTTAGACTTCAGCTCACCTTGATGCTTTTCCGCAAAACTTTTAACTATAGAATTAGCTTTTTCTAGATTATCTTCAGAAATTATCCACCCCCCATAAGTAAAGTATGGTTGACTTTTGTCATTCCAATTATTACCTGTGTTAAAACATTCATCTAAATAAAAAATCATACAAACTCCCTCCCATTAATACTGGTTTTAAGCGATTTAAACTATACATCGCCTGTTATAAAAGCTTTATATTTTTAGTTTAAAAAGGACCCCCGCATTTATCGATTTATAAAGTAATCAAAACATAGATTCGATTAATAAGAAGGGATGAATACCCCTTGAAAAATTATAACAAATTTTCTTTTGCTGACTTCTATGGTATTACTTCATGGGGGCCTTTTAAGCTATATGGTTTATGTGAGCTGCTTCTAGCACTGGCAAGGTTTTTCCCCTGTGATGCTGCATCTTCTTTGGTATACATCAGTTATTAGGACCTTAAATACCCCTTGCACTATCCTTGTTTTATAGTTTGTTCTTGGCCGTAGTAGCGTGGGAACTGCTCTTGAACGGCTGATATGTGGGGACTTTGTGTGGTTAGCCTTTGTTGTATCTGTTGGTATAATAATTGTTTATGGTAAAGTAAAAATACAATAAACGGCCGTCAAAAATACAAAAAGTAATTGCCAGTACAATCCAATCAATATATCCTTTTAAGTGACCACAACTTAAAAGGGGGAAAGGATGTGCTGACAATTACTCAATTAGATTATATACGAAAAATGTATTTTGAGAAAGGCCTAAGTTATTCTGAAATAGAAAGACGCACTGGTCATAATTATCGCACAATTAAAAAATACTTAGAAAAAGAAGATTTTAATGTAAAGCCTAAGAAAAAATCCGGTCCTACAAAATCGGACTTGATCAGACCTTATGTCAGAGAAATACTAGAAGAAGATAAGGATAAAAAGAAGAAATACCGACATACTGCCAAGAAAATACATGAGAGATTAAAGGCAGAACGTCCTGGTAAGTGTCTGATTTCTGAGCGGACAATGCGAACTTTAGTAAAAGAAGAAAAGCAAAAGGTCTACTTTCGCCTAAGTATGTAGGCAGTTATGTATGGGTAAAAATTCTTGCTAACGAGTTGGTGATTTATGATAAAGACTATCGTGAGATAACAAGGCATAACAGGCTTTTTGAAAAGGGCAAAAAATCTACACATTGGATGGACTTTATCGACGTTATCGTAGCAAGACCAAGAGCATTAAAATATTCAGGGTTTTACTCTTTACTTCCGGATAATTGGAAGTCATATACAAATGAAATGGATAGTGAGGATTTAAAACAAAGTCTAAAGTTTTTAAAAATGTGCTTACTTGAAAAAGATATGGCATTTGCGGAGAAAGTTTTAGCTGAAAACATAAGGAAATCTGTTAAAGAAACTGCTGCTTTATGGACAACTTACTACCGTCTTACAGAGGATGTCTCCGTTTACCACCAAAATCATTCACCCCCTGCTTTACCTCGCCTCCCAGACTATGACATCAGTGCAGAATCCTACAACTCACTTATGGGAAGAATGAGAGATGATAGATAAAATTAAATTTTACCAAAAAAAACTGAGTATATCCAATTCGCTAATGGATATATGTGACGGACTTGAGTTTAGATCTAAAGAACAATTTTTAATGGATTTACTTGAAGAGCTGTATAAAGAAAGATTAGAAAGAAGCCGAGAAAGGAAATTGAAAGCTGCTAAATTTCCAGTAAAGACTTATACTAATAAAAGTGGACCAAGGATCCTGCCTCCTTGGCTCATGCTTGGTTTTATGACCCAGAGGTTTTCCTTAGTTAACCTCTTTCACATTCTGTGGACAACATCCCCATGATACTATATCTTCACACAGTTGGTGCCAGTCTTCTTCTATATAAGTTGGTAATGAAGCAAACAACTCCTTTGATTTATTATACTTGTAATTAAGCTCTACCAAAACATTGCGGGGGATTTCTTTCCCTTCTTCTAGTAATTTTTCTTTTTCTTTTATTATGGAGAGTAACCCACCTTCTAAAACCTGTTTTTGAAACTTATTTTCTAAAACTTTATTACCAATACCATTGAAAATTGTTTTATTGTTATCATTAGTTAAGCTGCAAGCAAGTAGGTTTTCTGTTTCTAATCCTTTTATTACGTTTTCATATAAACCTCGCCCTATATAAGTTCCAACTTTAAATCCATCTTTAATATCAAGATACCTTAATACATTTTCATACTCGGGGTAAGGCTCTAATTCAGATAAGAATCTTAAAATTTCCTCATGAGGCGGATTCTCTATAAGAAGGAATAATGATGGTGGAACTAAGTTTTCTTTTTCTCTTAATTTCATTTCATGTAACTTTATTACATTAGATGTTTTTGTTTTTTTATATACCTTTAGCGCTTCATCAAATGATGGCCCGGGCCTACTTTCATGGTGATCCTTATCTGTATCAACTATAAGCAAAATAAAAGCCTCATGACCTCTTTGCAATAAACTTGTTACTGTACGGTCTGCTTGATTGCCACTACAACTATCTGGAAAAAATTTAAGGTTTACACCATCAAAGTTCCTTTTTCCTCTCATCATCTTTTTACATAGAGACTCATAAAACCCACAGTCCGATAAATCCTCAGATACCAAATAGGACTCCCTCAACTTTTCAAATCTATCAATTGGCACCCAATACTCATTTCCTTCTTTAAAAAAATTATTACCTTTCTTATGCGCTACTACTTTGCAGTTCAATCTATCTTGAAGTCCCGCTATAAATACATACTGTGAGCTTATACTTGTGAACATGCGTTTGCTAGTATTTTCTAATAGTTCGCATTTACAAAGATATTCAAGTGTATAAACATCGCCTATAACAAAATGTTCTTTATCAGCATAAGCTCGTGCAATTGTATTTAAACTTTTTATAACCTTAGAGCAATAGTTAAGCTCTTCCTTATTTTCTCTAATAAAATCAATTACGGATTCATCTATACTAATTAGCATTATAACAAATTACCTCCTTGGAGCATCTGGTTCAAAAAAACCAATTGGCCAATTTTTTAACGCCCCATTTTCAGTAAACTCCATTGACTCTATTTCAGTTTTATAATTTTCTACTTTATCAAATAAGAGTACATTAACATCATCTTTACTCAGAAATTCTCTTGCAATTAAGTGTCCCAATCTATTTACCATGGTCTCGCTATGAGTTTCAATTATAAAACGAATTTCTTTATTATGGCTACTAGCTTCTTGAACGATTCTCGCAAAAAGATCAACTAATTTCGCTTGAAAAGCTGGATGCAAATGAAGTTCAGGCTGCTCAATTACAATTAAGCTATCTACTGTTCTATAGAGAGAATAGGACCTAACACGATTTTTTACTCTTTGCGCCTGCCATAATAATACGATAATAGGTAATATTTGAGAATAACCATAACCAGTATCTGCTAAGTTATAACTTTGGTTAGTATTTTCGTCTTTCATGACCATCGAAACATGCCCTTGCTTTTTAGAAATTGAAAACTTAAGATTAAATCGCTCTTGTGTCCACTTTTCGAATTTGTCTTTTTCTGAATCTGTTAAATTATTTAGAAACATAGGGATATTATCACCACTAGGATCGATTTCGTCTACAGATAAACCTTGTATCCTATAATATCTTTCTGCATTTGCTCTTACAGGCTTCATATATTTCACTGACTGAATTGATTTTGAAATCAACTTATTACATATATCTAGAATATGGTTAATTTCTTGTGCAATAAGCAAATTATTAATTTGCTTAAACTCTGATGTCTCTATGTCTAGAGATTTCAGATTCTCTTTTAACTTATTTGGAAAGTTACTTTTAATCATAGCATTATACATATTTCTTTTATTTCCAAATACTATGTTTGCTATTGCTCTTCTAATAGTTTCTTCTTTAGTTGAACTATGAGCTTTTTTTAAAAAGAGTTTAACTAACTGACTCTTATAGGGTAAAAATCCTTGATTCTTATACCTGAAAAATTCTTGGCTATTATATGTTATAAACCTTTCATCCGCTATCTCTGGAATCAAACCAAAAGGGTTCGAATCCCACCTCAAATCATTAGTGATCATTGATTCATCATTTACAGTAAATTTAGATATTTGCCCTTTATCTTTAAACTCTAGTTTAATCTTTTGGTCTGCCATGCAAACTAAAAGGTCTGCTAAATAATTTTTTTTTACCCCCAATTCAACATTTATACTATCTTTATCATCAAAATCAAAACCCGACCTCCTGAAGATTAATTTATTCTTTTTTATGCTAAAAGTAAAACCAAACTCTATCGTGTCATTCTTTACAACATTGTTTTTAGCAGTTTCAAAGTCACCAAAATCTACACCATATTCGTCAAACCACAATATAGGTTCAGAAGTCTTTCTTGCAATTGATTGTTTAAACAAGGGAAATGTTCTAAGAAAGGTACTCTTTCCAGAACTATTTTTTCCCACTAAAACGGTTATTGGGCTAATTTTAATTTGTTGAATATCTACCAACGACCTGAGCCTATTAATACTTATTTCTTCCATTACTTACACCTCCATATAGCCTAAGTTGTGCCAAATTTAAAGCACTAATTTGCATACATCAATTTAGTACAGGTAAATATTACCTCCAATTAAACCTTTTCTACATTCTTTTGAAAATTCCTTTATTTTGTTCAACGAAAAAGACAGCTTAACTAAAATCAAGCTGTCTTTTCTAAATATGTCATCTTATTATATTTATCCCTACAACTCCCGCACTACTTCCTCATCTAGTATCTTCTTCCGTTCTTCCCAGTCAGGCATTAGAATGTTTAGGGTTTGGTAGAAGTCTTGGTTGTGGTTGTTGTTTTTGAAGTGTAGTAGTTCGTGTAGGATTACGTAGTCTATGCAGTGTTTTGGGGCTTTTATTAGGTCTTTGTTTATTAGGATTATGTTTGTTTCTATTAGAGCTGAGCCCCAGCGGGCTTTCATTTGGCGGGTTTCTAGGTTTGGTTTTTTTATGCCGTATTTTCCTACTTTGGGGTACATTTTATCTAGGGATTTTTGAAAGGTTTGTTTAGCTTTTGTGCGGTACCAGTTTTGGAGTAGTTTTGCTTTTTTGTTGTGGTTGGTTTTGTCTTTTACATATAGGTGGATAAAGCCTCTTAAGTATTTTACTTGCTCGATTTCGTCAGTTTGTTCTACCTTTAGTCGGTATTGTTTGCCTAGGTATTTGAAGGATTCACCGCTTACGTATTCCCGTTCGCTTTGCGGCTGGGGAGCTACTTTCTCAAATTTTTTCTGCTGCTTTTTTATCCAAGAACCTTTGCCTTTTACAAAGTTGTATATAAAGTCATCTGGAACTTTGTGGTTGGCGGACACTTGTACTGTTGTGTCAGGCTTTATGTTAAGGTTTACGTTTTTGACGTCTTTTCTTTGCAGTTGGAACTCTATTGTTTCTTCTCCGTATTTTACTTGATGTTTTTCCATATTAGTCACCCTATCTAGTAACGTCTTTGAGCTATTTTTTTAACTTGTTCTAGTAGTTTATCTATTTCATCTACGCTTAAATCAATGCCTTGTTCTTCAGTAAAATCAAATATTAGGTCATCTACTTCTTGTTCTATGCGGTTATGGACTTCGGGGTTGTTTTTCCAGTCTACTTTGGCATACTTTTGAATAATTTTATCCACTTCTAGTGCCAGCTTTCCTATTGCATCATAGTTAATATTACTTTCTTTATTGTCTAGGACCACTTCTTTTGTTACTCCGTAAAAAGCTTGGGCTGATTTATTTTTCTTTATGGTCTCTGGATAGTCATCAGTGGGCTCGCCTTGGCGGTAGTCATTCATAAGGTCCTTCATTTTTTCAAAGTATTCTTTTTCTGATATGCGGCGTTCTCTGTACTCGTCTAGTATATCCTGTAGTCTTTGTGAAAACTTTTTATAGTGGGCGGGGTTTTCATCCCATTTGGCGTTTATGCTTTTTGTAAGCCTTGATTGGATGGCATCTGCTTTAGCCCTTTTTGAACCTAGACGGTCTAGCTCATCTTCAAAGTCTTTTTCGTTTAGGATATCTACTGGATTGGTTATCCTCATGATATCTTCTGAGGATATATACTGGTCCATTATTTTTTGCATCTTTGCTTCGTATTCTTTGTGGTCTACGGTGTCGGAGTAGCGAAGTTTTACGGTCTTTCTAAGACTTTGGAAGAACTTTAGATCTTTTTTGTATTTGTTTAGCTCTTTTTGTCCTATGGCATCGTAAATTTTTTCCGATTCTAACGCTATACCTAGGTTACGGCCAAATTTACTAAGGACTTCGTAAAAATCTTCTCGCAGTTCTTCGTCAGCTAGCAGCACTTCATACTCTTCACTGTCTCCTTTGTTCTTTATTGGTGCAAATATATCCATAAGCTCTGAGTGGTATTGTCTTAAAGAACCTATTACACTGATTACATCATGTAGTGCTCCCTTTAAATCTTCGGGATCAAAGTTTTCTAGGCCAGCGCCGGAGTACATCTCCATGGCGGTGTCCAGCCTTTCAAGTAGACCTCTGTAGTCTATGATAAAACCGTAATCCTTTCCTTCATGGAGGCGGTTTACTCTTGCTATAGCTTGTAGGAGTGTATGCTCTTTTAGGGGCTTATCGATATATAGCACTGTAGCTTTAGGGGCATCAAAGCCTGTTAGTAGCTTATCAACCACTATTAACAGATCTATTTCATCGCCATTTACAAACTCGTCTTTTATGGCATCTTCATAAGCTTCTTCGCTGCCATAGCGGTTCATCATTTTGCTCCAAAAGTTAATAACTTTGTTTTTGGATTCTTCATCTACGGCATCGTATCCCTCTCGCTTATCCGGTGGGGATATTACCACAGCAGTGTTTAAATCTCCTAACTCTTCAAAGGCATCAAAGTAGCGAATGGCTTCGATTTTGCTGTTTGTAGCTAGCATAGCTTTAAACTGTGAGCCTTGAGTTTTGTAGTTGTCAAAGAAGTGTTTGTTAATGTCAAAGGCTATCATTTCTATCCGCTGGTCCGACGATGCTATTCTTTCATACTGGGACCATTTTTGCATAACCTCATCTTTTTGCTTTTCGTTAAGATGTCGGGTAATCATTTCTAGTTTCCTGTCTACAGCGTTTTGGTTAATTGTTTGCTCCACCATCTTGCCTTCATATAACAGCGGTAAGATAGCTTTGTCTTTGACCCCATCGGCTATGGTGTAGGTGTGGATTAGCTTGCCAAATTTTATCATGGTGTTTTTTTCTTTTTTCATAAGGGGGGTTCCGGTAAAACCTAAATAGCAGGCATTTGGAAATACCCTTTTCATTTTGGTGTGCAGCTCTCCATACTGGGTTCTGTGACTTTCATCTACCAGCACAAAAACATCTTTTGATTCTATGGCGTCGCTGGTTTGGGATGCTGTGTCAAACTTGTGGACCAATGTGGTTATAATGTCGGCATTGTTATCATCGATAAGATCTACTAGGTGTGATCCAGATCTTGCTCGGCTAGCTTTTAGCCTTGTGTGGTTAAAGGTGTTATGAATTTGCTTGTCTAGCTCCACCCTGTCTGTAACAATTACAACCTTAGGGCTGTGTTTAGCAAGGTTAGATAAAATATATTTAGCTAGCATTACCATTGTTAAACTTTTGCCAGAGCCTTGGGTATGCCAAATAACCCCGCTTTGGCGGTTGCCCGCTTCGTCGTAGGTTCCTATTGTTTCTATAATTTCCTTTATGGCAAAGTATTGTTGATAGCGACATATTTTCTTTATGTCTTTATCAAAGACAGTAAAAAATTTAGTTAGCTCCAACAAACGCTTTGGATGACATAGGGAGATGATGTTTTTGTCTTGAGTGGTGGCGATTCGGTTGGTGACTAGGGTTTGTAAATGTTCGTTGAGCCACGTTTCATGCTCTTCTTTCCACACAGACCAAAATCTTTTTGGGGTGCCACAGGTGGCATATTTTACTTCGTTCTTATTTGTTGCCATAACTAGCTGAACAAACTTAAAAAGTTGTGGAATATAGTCATTGCGCTGATTACGGATAGTTTGCTCTACACCTTGGGCTACACCCATAGCTGCCTTTTTGCACTCAATAACAGCAAAAGGAATACCGTTAATGAACAGAACGATATCCGGCCGTGCCATTTCATCCCCTGTTTCTCGCTCTACGGAAAATTCCTCTACTATATGAAATGAGTTGTTTTCGATATTTTCCCAGTCTATGTATTTGAGGGTAAAAGATTTGATAGATCCATCGGGCAGGTACTCTGTATAACTGCGACCCAGCATTAAAGATTCGTATATTTTTTCGTTGGTTTTGACAAGGCCGTCAGTAAGGGGCTCGTCTAAGTCCCTGATAGCTTTTTGAATGTTACCATCGCTAAAAGAGTGCTGCTGTCCTTTGTACTCAAAGGAATTTAACTCTTTTAGTTTTTCTTCTAGAACTGAGTTGAGAAAAGGGCTATACATACTAATTCGCATCTGCTCTGCTTTTTCGGGAGCTATATACTCATACCCCAAACCTTGCAGCACTTCAATAGCAGGCTGCTGGCTTATATTTTCTTCGCTTTGACTTGAATATCTCAAAACTACACCTCCATTTCTTTGTTAAATGGGAAAAGGAGTAAAGGTTAAACCTTTACTCTGACTTTTCCCGTAAGCAATAGCTGCATTAGGCCTTTCTTTTGTTGTTTTAGTTGTTCTAGTTCTTGTTGTAGTAGCTTTATTTCTTTATTTGATTGCAAAATAATGTCTGCTATTGCTTTTTGTTCATCTTTAGAAGGTATCTTAACTATAGTTTCTGATAGACTCTTATATTTATAACTAAGTCGTGTACCACCTTGAACATTAGCTCTTATATACCTGTTAAACTGATGAGAATTCAAAAACTCTTCTAGAAAAACTGGTTCCATTTCTACAGCTCTAAAAACAACATATGCTGGACTAACAATGCCCACTGGAACATCAGCCAATCTATTAAAAACAAATTTTCCATCATCACTCATAGTTCGATAAGTAAACTCACCTTCTTTAATAATTTTGTAGCCAGTATTATTTCTGCTAGCAACTTGTTTGGAGAAATACTTATCTTGTAAGTATATACCTTTCCTTGATGAAGTTAGCACTGGATATTGGTTATGTTTTAATGTTTTATCCTTGCTTTCTTTAATAACTTCCCCCAACTTTACTTCTTCCCACTCTCCCTCAAACCCAGGAAGTCTTTTTTCTCCTGTTAGAAGCTTTTGCATCAGGCCTTTTTTCTGTTCTTTTTTCTGCTGGATTAGCTTTTCTTTTAACTGTATAGCCTTATCCCATGTTGATAGGATGGAAGCTATTTTTTGTTGTTCAGGTAGAGAGGGAATTTTTATTTCAAATCCTTTTATTTCTGCACTACTTAAATTAGGAAAAGTCGAACCGGTTGTACAGTTTAAAAGGTTATTTACTTTGTGATCAATCAGATAGTATATATAGTCTGTAACACCCATATTTTCTCTAGCTGAGATGGCTGCAACTCCCCTACCAATACAATATTTACTGTCTGATATGTTAATTCTGCCCGTTGAACTCCCTCTTACACATAATAAAACATCTCTATTTTCACAATATTTTTTAGGTTCTACTGTCCATTGTTTAACAACAGGATGTTTTTTTGTAAACTCTGTAGGTCCATTTATTAGACCTACTCCTTTCCCTTCAGTGTTATATGAACTTCCAGGCGGTGACTGCCCCATAACGACATATGCTATTTCTTGTAATCGACCTACCCTCCAATTGTTACTTCTTTTGTTTCCCATAATTTTCACCTTCTATTTAAAGTTGTTAATGCTTTATATGTGAAATTTAACTGTCAAAAAGACTCGTTTGTTTGAAAGCTAAGCTTAAGCCTAATTATTATCATAATTATTTTCTACAATCCTAGTTCTTCCAAATATTTTTCCATCTGCTCTTCCACTTCGCTAAGTTCTTTTTTTATGTCTTTAATATTTCCTTTCACCTGTTCCATGTCCACCGGTTCTTCCTCTTCGAAGGTATCTACGTAGCGAGGAATATTAAGGTTGTAGTCGTTTTCTTTTATTTCATCTAGTGTAGCTACATAGGAGTATTTGTCTTTTATTTCGTAGTTTTCGTAGGTTTCAACTATTTTTGCTATGTCTTGTTCTCTCATGCGGTTTTGGTTTTTACCTTTTTCGTAGTTTCCTTCCCCTGATGCATCGATAAATAGCACATCTTTTCGCTGACGATTCTTTTTAAATACCATGATGCAGGCTGGAATCCCTGTGCCGTAGAAAAGTTTTTCCGGTAGGCCAATAACTGCATCTAGTAGGTTCATGTCTATTATTTGCTTTCTGATTTTGCCTTCGCTAGCTCCTCTAAACAGCACTCCATGGGGTAGGATTGTTGCCATGCGGCCATTTTCTGCTAGCGAGTAAAGCATGTGTTGAACGAAAGCGTAATCGCCTTTTGACGATGGTGGTACTCCCCACTCAAAACGGCGATGGGGGTCTAAGCTGGCGTCCATTTTAAACTTCTTGTCGTTGGCACCCTCTCCTGCAAAGCCCATAGCCCATTTGTCCAGTGAAAATGGCGGATTTGCTACTATGGCTTGGAACTTCATTAGCTTTTCATCTTCTAGGTGTAGAGGATTTGCTAGGGTATCGCCCCACTGTAACTTGGCATCGTCAATGCCGTGAAGGTACATATTCATAAGAGCTAGGGAATGGGTTGCACCATTTCGCTCTTGACCGTAGATGGCGACCTTTTTATTTGGCACCTTGTTTGCCACTTTAATAAGTAACGAGCCAGATCCACAGGTAGGGTCGTAGATACGGTCGTTCTCCTCTGGCTTAACTAGACGAGCTAGTAGCTCTGATGCCATTCCAGGGGTGTAAAACTCTCCACCTTTTTTACCGGCACCTGAAGCAAACTCGCCAATCATGTATTGATATGCATCTCCAATTATATCTTCATCACCTAGTACCGAGGGTCTTAGGTTTAATCTATTGAAGTCTTCTAGCAATGAACGTAAGATGGCATTTCTTTCTCTGGCTTTTCCTAACACCGATTCGGAGTTAAAGTCTATGTTTCTAAATACTCCTCTAAGTTTTCTGCTGTTGTTTTCCTCTATGCCTGATAGGGCTTTGTTGATGGTTTCGCCAATTTCTGGGCTGGTTCTTCTTTCATAGAGATAGTCAAAGGTTGTGTTTTCTTCTAGCACAAACCGTTCCCTGGATAGGGCACGCTCTATCCGTCTTTCATCTCCATTGTATCTTTCTGTGTATTGCTCTACGCTTTCTTTATATGAATCGCTGATATACTTCACAAACAGCATAGTCAGGATATAATCTTTGTACGTACTGGAATCTATCTTTCCTCTAAATGTGTCTGCCGCTTGCCATAGGACAGAGTTAATTTGATCTTGGGTTACTTTTTCGCTCATTTTTTCTCCCCCTTATTTTTTAGCTAAGATTTGTTGTGTTATTGCGGTAAACTCTTTTTCTTTTTCCTCTATCAATCTATGATAGAGGTTTTTTTCTCTTTGATGTAGTTTTAATAAATCTACTACCCACTTCTGTTTCTCTAAGGTTATTTCCTGCATAGGAATGGACTTTAGCACATTTTTGTTGGTGCTAGGTATCCGAGAGCCACTTTGAGATCGCTCTAACTCTCTTTTTACCATAGAAGAGTTTAAATACCAAGATATAAATTGGGGCAAACACTTACAGGCATCAGCTTTAATAATGGCAAAGTAAGACGGGACCAAAAGACCGGCATGCTTCTCATCAATATAAACAGCAGTATGAGGATGACTAAGCCGCATAACAACATCCCCAACTTCAGTAAAGTAATGAGCCCCTAAAGCATCGCTACTATGAAACGTTTCAAAACCACTACCATCAATAATAAATCCATTATCACCGATGTTATTTAAAGTAAGCAAATTATATGTAGCAGCAACATCACCATTACCATTAACCTTCTTACGAGCAAGCACAACCCCAGTCTTAACCTCAGCAAAATCACATAACTTCACATTCCCCCTCCTTCTGTTTTTGTTAAATATTTTATTTAACATTTTAATTAGGTCTATTATACCCAGTTGTTTGGTGAATAGTCAAGGGGGGGGGTGGATATTTGTGTAAAATAATTACACCCCATCCTTACGACACTTTTGTGTCGTAAGGATGGGGTGTTTTATTGGGGTTAAGCTAAATCAAATTCCGCTTGTTGAGCCTTTGATACTAAATAATTAACAAAAGCTGAACAAGTAACAAGCATAAATTTCGCATCTTCAAAGTTTACTGTGGAGGAATCGGTAAGGGCATGCCTTATTCCATCACCATCACTTGTATATCCATATATTTTTATAAAGCCTTCCCTTAAAGAATTATGTAACTCCATTCCTAACTTTTTCTCAAGCTCGTTTAAGTATTCTTTCAACCCTCGCTTTTTCTTGCCTAATATTAATCTAGCCACGCCCTCCACAGCACTTATAGATTCTTTTATTGAATTACGATAATCTGGATTTTTTCTATCAGACAGTAACTCTAATGCATTATCTAAGTGGGTGGAAACGTGTTTGAGCTTATTATTGTTAAGTGCTGTTTCTACTTCTTTTATTTCATTATCATTAACAATTGAAGTAATGTGGTTGCCATTAAATCGGTACGCTGCTCTTTCTCTTTCTAAGACTTTGTTGCATTCCTTTTTAAAACTCCTTAGATATAGAGAAAATGCTTTACAATTTCCAATAAACTCTATAAAGTCGTATACTTCATACCAATGAACCTCTTCACTAAAATAGAATTTCTTTATTAATTTGTGTACATTGTCCCAAAACACATCTTCTATTTCATCAATAAGAAGTTTGAAATAGTCACACCACAAGCTGCTTATTAAGTCACTCATCTCAGGGCTAGAATCCCAGTATTTGTCTTTATCAGCTTCGTCCCAATAAAATTTAGTCAAAACATTCCATAGCCCCACTTTTGTCTCATAGTTTAGCTCTTCAACCTGAAGGACTTGGTAACCTTTTTATATCCATATCTTTCTGAAAATAACAAAACTATCCCCTTCTTTGCAATAATATATAAATACATCTTCTACAATAACGCAAGCTAGTCCTGCTCTATTTATAAGATTTAGAAATATATATTGATCCACCCCTACATATGGAATGTTATTGGGTAATCTGGTTTGCTTTGTCCCAATTAATAAAGTTACTGAGAACTTTTACTCTCTAGACCAACTGAAGACATCATAACCTCTACCTATAGGGCTTGATGGTGGAGCGGCGTTTTAACTCCTTGTGAAGGATTCCCTGCGTTGGGCTGCTGATGCATGGACGCTCAGCAAGGCGCTATAGGGGCATGGACGCCCCTTTAGCGGTGTGCCCATAAGTCAGGGAAAACAAGCAATTGGAGTTACAGCCGTGGAACGTTCAAGCCCGGTGATAGAGGTTATGATGCCTGAATTTGACCTAAGCAATTTCTTAGTGTGCAAATTTGACGTTGACTTTTTTACCCTATTTGTGGGTTTGTTGCATTTATTGGATTGGTGTAGCGGTAATTGAACGGTTGTTGAGCGATGGTTGAACAGTTGTGTCTTGGTTCGGGGAATGAATTCCCCTCTACACTTTTGAAGCTACAAAAGGTTTGTAATCCAAGTAATAAGCTCCTTCGGCTCGGCCTCAGGTTGACAACTTTTATAGCTAATTTTTTTATTGGTGTCCGTAGACAATGAATTACCTGCTAAGTTAGATAGGTGTAAATGGTGTCTAGCTTTAGGTTCATTGTTTTGCCTCCGTTTGCTTTTGTAGGAGGTATCCTTTCATTGTGTCATTTGGATGGGGTGCTTTGGTATTACTTCGAGCTTAAATACTAGGGTAGTATTATCAGTTAATACTTTTTTTAGCAATCCACTGGTTTTTTCTTCATTTTGCTTAGACAGTTTATATCTCCAAAGACTAAATAACTGTCTTTAGCCCTTGAAACTGCAACATTTAGCATACTTTTGTTAGCATCTATAAAATGGCATTTTTCTTGGGATCCGTAAACTGTGGACAATATAGTTATTTTTCTTTCTCTACACTGAAACCTATGAACTGTACCAACGGTAATAAGTTTTTCCAATTTGTCAGTTTTCTCTAACGAAGCTAACTTTAGCTTTAACTTCTAATTGTTTTTGCAGCAAGAATAACTTCTATACTTGTTTTTGGCTCATTAATCCAATCCTTTATTAAACTTGCTGTTAACTATATATTCTTTGTCAAAACAATAATTATCTTTTTTTAGTAAATAGATTCCCCTATGGAGATGCTGGGTGTAGGATGGTAAGGATAGGTGCATTTGTTACTGTTAAGCATAACAGATCCATACCGAGAGCATTTAGCTGACTTTCTCCGGGGAATGAATTCCCCTTTACGTTAATTTTATAGGTTAGGGGTTTTTGATGCCAACTATTGCTTGGGTTGACACAGTGGTCAACACCTACCTCTTTGAGGTTTTAGCTACATAAGATGATCCTATATCCGCAGGCAATGAATTACCTGCTACCTTAATGGTGCACGATGGAGTTAAGACAGTTTGATCAGGTTTAGATGTATTTAAAAAGGGAGCGCTTTTGCGCTCCCTTTTTTGTCTAGCGTTTTATCCAATATTTGCTTCCGTCTTTTGTTCTTTCCATAAATCCAAATTCTATTAAATATCTTCTTATGGTTACATAGTCTGGATATATGTTCTCTATTAGATCGTTGACTTCTTTTTCTGTGTATTTTGAGTCAGGGTTGAATTCTTCTGCTATTCGCTTTAGGATTACTGCTTTTCGTTTTTGCTTTGCTGGCATTTGTTTTAGTTTTAACTTTTCATTTTCTTCAAAGTAGTTTTTTATAATTTTTTCTTGTTGAGCTTGGGTTGTTTCAAATATTTCATTCATTGTATTTTCCTCCTGTGAACGGTTTCTGTAGTTGCATCTTACTTTAGGGATTGAATTCTCCTTTGCGTTTTTGGAGTCACAATGGGTTTTAATTTAAGTAATATAATCCTTCGGCTAGGTTTCAGGATGACAGCTTTATAGCCTAGTTAGGTTATTTGTGCCGCAGGCAATAATTTATCTGCTACGGTGATTGATAGACCCAAAGCAAGTACTTGGATACAAATGGGGTTTTGATAATTGTATTATTAGCTGTTTTTAATTGTTTGCTACTTTTTTGAATAACTGTGGTTGTATTTGTGGGTAGGTTAGGTTGCTGGGCAGCTGATCAAATAGTTTGATTTCACCTATCTCTAAATCAGGCAATTTGCCTAGCTTTTGCACTTCGGCATAATATAACTTGCCAAAGGATTCTTCTTCTCTTTTTACAGAATAGACGGATACAGGTTTTATGTTAAATTTCTGTGCTCCTGTTTCTTCTTTTAGTTCTCTTTTAGCGGTGTTGTCAATGGATTCTTCCCTTTCTCTACGCCCTCCTGGTATTTCCCATGTGGTTCTTTCTTTATGTTTTGATAGAATCCATTTTCCTTTGTATTTAGCCATTATTACTGCAAATTTTAGTTGGTTGTCTTGAACTGGTTTATCGCCATAGAATATTATTTCTATATTCATTTGAATTACACTCCTTTTTGTGGAATGATAAGCTCCTCCGCTGATGCTCAGGTTGATAATCGTGGTTCTTTTAATAACTTCTAGCTAGGATTTTGTTTTCCTTGTTATTGTTGATCTTTTATTTGAGCATGAAGAGAAGTCAATTCAAGAAGCTTGAAATACTTGGAGGTAGACAGGCTTGCAATATTGCAATGAATTCCCCTATACGTTAATTTGGGGCCGGTTGGATGTTTTTGGTACCAACTGTTGATTGGGTTGACACAGTGGTCAACCCCTACCTCTTTGAGGGATAGGTTGCTTTAATTAAGGGTGTAAAAAAACATCTTGCTTTTTTAAAAAAGCAAGATGTTTTTTGTCTAGTGCTTAGTTTGGAAAAGAGGTTTTAATAGTAATATATGTCATGTTGTCATAGTATATATATCACCCTTTACATAATAGCAATAAAGTGAAACTCCAATCAGTGGCCTTACAGCCCAGTTAACCCGCTGTAAAGTTTTTAAAGTTCAACTTTTTTATCATAAAGATAAGTAGTGGCAAAAAACAGCCCTAAAGTTACAATAATTGTGAGTATGTTATAAAACCAAAATTGTTGTGTTGAGAAAATTTCTATACTAGCTTCAACAGATGTGCCGTTTTGGATACTAGATTCAATTCCTGAAAATTTGTAAGTTATACTTGTGATTTTTGCTATAACGTAGTTTGTTAGCAAAAAAGTAATAAAGGTTATAAATCCAGACATTTTTTTAAACATTCTTCCCACTACACTGCTGAAAAAAACAGTAACTATCAAGCTTATAAAACTGAAAAATCCTGTAATTATTACTTTTGTGATTTCCCCTTTGTATTCACTAAAAAACTCACTACTATTTATCATAAAAGCATTTAACATTTCCTGAACTTCAGATAAACCAATAATGCTAGTCCAAACGATTGTTAAGAATGCTAAGCTTACCCCACTTATTACTACAGTTTGTGTGGTAATAGCTAAAATTTTTGATAAAAAAATACTTTTACCTTTAACAGGTAGCGGCATAATCATATAAAGTGTATTATTCTTCCATTCACTTGAAACAAGGCTAAACGAGCGTATAAAAATTATTAACAGAGTTCCTAAAAATAGTAAAAAGCTAAGATTACCTATGATTGCGGCTTTCATCATATCGTCTGTCGCTTGTACCCTGAAGATAATTAAGCTATATCCAACTACGATCAAACCTAATAATATTAAACTTTCAAATTTTAAGTTCATTAAATCCTTTTTAAAAAGCATCATTAGTTTTTTAAAGTTACTATTTTTCATTACTGTAAACCTCCCTCATTAGGTCCACCAACGATAGATTTTTTTCTTCTTTTAAAGTTTCTATTTCTCCTTGAAGTACGATTTTCCCATTTTTTAAGAAGAGAGCTTCATCCATTACATTTTCTACTTCCTTTATTTCATGGGTGGTTATAATTATGGACTGTTCTCCAGCTCTGTAGTCTTTTATTATAGTCTCTATGATTTTTTCGCGAGTAAAAATGTCTATTCCTGACAAAGGTTCATCCAACAAAACTATATCTGCCTTTCTTGAGAAAGATAATAGCAGTTTAGTCTTAGCCCTCATCCCTTTGGATATTTTGTCAATTTTCATGGATTCTTCCAGCTCTAAAAACTCCAAAAGATCTTTGTATCTTTCTTCTTGCCAATCGCTATAAAAGGTTTTCACAAAATTTTTAGCATCAGATATTTTCATCCAAGAATAAAAATGGTCTATTTCTGGCAAATAAGATATTCTGTTTTTGGATTTTACATTTATTTGCTCTCCATCTATTAAAATATTGCCAGAGGTGGGCTTGTTTAGGTCGGTTATAAGTTTTAGCATAGTGGATTTACCTGATCCGTTAGGGCCTAGCAACCCGGTTATTTTTCCTTTATTGATTTTTGTTGTTATATCATCTAGTGCCTTCTTTTTACCAAACTTTTTTGTTACTTCTTGTAATTCAATCATTTTAAAATATCCTCCCATTTTTGCTTTGATTTTGTTTAACCAAATCTAAAATTTCTTCATCTTTATATCCTAAAGATTTTACCTCCTTAAAAAATCTGTTTAATATTTTTTCAGCCATCTCTTCTTTAAGCTGTTCTACTAGGTGTTCATTATGAACTATAAACGTTCCCTGCCCCCTAAGCGTCTCTGTAAGATTATTACTTTCCATCTCTCTATAAGCTCGCTGCACAGTGTTGGGATTTACTTTTAGTTTTTGAGCTAATTCTCGCTGCGATAAGATTTTATCGCCTGTTTTTAGCTCCCCTTTTATAATCTGTATTTTTATATAGTCTATAATCTGTAAGTAAATTGGCTTGGAATTATCGAAGTTCAATTTTTCACCTCCAAATCGCCTCTAATGATATTATAATAGTGCGCTATGCCCCTAGTGCACTATTATAATATCATCTCGATTTTGGTTTGTCAAATAAAAGTGGTACATTATTTTATTAAAGTTTGTGTTAGATTATATTTTATGCTTGGAACAAACCAGTAATCTTACAGCTAATTAGTGCTAGGTTGACACGTTGGTCAATCCCTACCTCTGTGAGGGATGGGGCTGAAATGGGTGTGATTGTTTTATAAATTGATTCCAGGGAATGAATTCCCCTCTACGTTTTGAAGCTACAAGGTGCTTGGGCTTAAATGATAAGTTTCTTCGCCTGGCGCTCAGATAACATTAGTACCACGTTTGATTGTTTGTGTCCCCAGGCAATGAATTACCGTTTGTGTAGTGGGAAGTTAGAAATGGGAATCATTTGGGTTGCGATGACCGCAGGCAATGAATTACCTGCTACGTTGGATGATGTAGATAGGACTGTTCAGTAGGGGCAGATTCGCCATGGTTCTCAAAACATTGGGGTCAGTCTTTTAATATTTCAATATTCTCTTTAGGTAATGTGCAAATGTGGACGGTGAATTTTTTACCCTTTTTAGGGATTTTTGTTACATTTGTTGAATGGTATTAACAGTATTTGTGCTGTTTTATTTTGCTCTGGGGAATGAATTCCCCTCTACGTTTTGAGGTTACAAGGTATTTGGACTTAAATGATAAGATTCTTCGCCTGGCACGCAGATAACATTGGTAGCTCGTTTAGTTGTTTATGTCCGCAGGCAATGAATTACCTGCTACGTTAGATGATAGGCATTTTTGTTGTTTTATCTTTCTTTGAGGTTTCTTTTTGGTTTTGGTTGTTAAAATTTGGGGTGAATTTGGGTTTAATTTGGCTCTTCGTATTTTTTCCATGGTTTGCTCGTTTTGTCCCACATTGGTTGTTTGGGTAATCCCACTTTCATCGCATACAAGGATTGGTTTGTTGTTGTGTTAATGACATACAAAAAGAGCTGACTCAGAATTGAGGCAGCTCTTTTTTGGGGTAATTGAAGATCAAGCTTTATTTATACCAATCTCATAAGCCAGATAAAGATATAGCCCACTATAACAAAGCCTAAAAGTCTTGTTATCACGATAGGAAAAATCACTTGATTCATTGCTATAAATAAAGCAATAAAATCTTTGAATCCTATTCTGCTTTTGTCCTTTTCCTCTTCCTTTTCCTTTTTAGCATCTTGATTTTTTTTATTTATATTATGGTTAATATACATTTAAAGACACCACTCATTTAAATTTTATTTATCTTTTCTACAAGATGGCAACTAACAAAATGATCCGATTCCATTTCTCTAAGTATAGGTTGTTCTTCTTTACAGATGTTTTCAGCATATTCACATCTGGTGTGAAACTTACAACCAGTTGGTGGATTAGCTGGACTAGGAACGTCTCCTTTTAGCACTATTCTTTTTCTTTTACTTCTCGGATCTGATTTTGGTACTGCTGACAACAAAGATTTTGTGTACGGATGTAAGGGGTCTTTAAATATTTTCTTTGTTGGACCTGTTTCAACAAAACTACCTAGGTACATCACCATTACTTTTGTACAAAAATATTGTACAACACTCAAATCATGGGAAACAAATAAATAAGTTAGCCCAAACCTTTCCTTTAAATCTTGCATTAATCTTAAAACCTGAGCTTGAATGGAAACGTCTAGCGCTGCTATAGGTTCATCAGCAACAATAAATTTCGGTTCCAAAGCCAAAGCTCTAGCTATACCTATTCTTTGTCGTTGCCCACCACTAAACTCATGGGGATATTTTTGAATGTTACTTCCCTCAAGTCCACACAATTCTAACAGGTCTTGAGCTTTTTCCATAGCTTCTCTTTTAGATTTCACTAGTTTATGTTTTCTAATCCCTTCAGATACTATCATTCCCACATTCATCCTAGGATCTAACGAAGCATATGGATCCTGAAAAATAATTTGCATATCTCGTCTAAGTTTCTGCATTTTAGCTTTTTTAACTTTAACCTTATTTTCAACGTCAAAAATAGTTTCTCCCTCAAACTTTACAACGCCAGCAGTTGGCTCAAGTAAGTTGAGTATTGTACGACCAGCTGTTGATTTACCACACCCCGATTCTCCGACTAATCCAACTATCTCTCCTTTTTTAATGTTAAAAGATATACCATCCACCGCTTTAACATAACCAACTGTCCTTGATAGCACTCCCTCTTTAATTGGAAAGTATTTTTTTAGATCTTTTATTTCTAATAAATTTTCTGCCATGTCTTTATAGTCCCCCTTCGCTATAGAGCCAGCATCTTGCTTTATGGCCTGGAGTCACTTCTATTAATTCCGGCATTTTTTCTTTACAAATATCCATACTTTTATCACATCTAGGATTAAAGGAGCAACCTTTGGGCATATTCTTAAGACTAGGGACCATTCCAGTTATACATTGTAATTCTTCATCTTCGCCAACCATATCAGGTCTAGATTTTAATAACCCTGTGGTATATGGGTGTTTTGCGTTTTCAAATAAACTAATTATATCGGTTTCTTCCACTACTTTCCCAGCGTACATCACAACCACATCATCAGCCATTTCTGCTATAACTCCTAAATCATGAGTTATAAACATGATCGATGTTCCATATTCTTTCTGAAGCTTTTTCATAAGCTCTAATACTTGAGCCTGGATAGTAACATCTAGAGCTGTGGTTGGTTCATCTGCAATTAAAAACTTAGGATCACAACTGAGAGCCATTGCTATCATAACTCTTTGACGCATACCTCCGCTTAACTGATGAGGATATTCTTTAATCACCTTTTCCGGTCGTGGTATACCTACAAGGTCAATAAGCTCAATTGCTCTTTTTTGGCTTTCTTTGTCAGACATTTTTTTGTGTAACATAAGGCTTTCTTTCATTTGGTTTCCTACAGTAAAAACAGGGTTTAAGGCAGTCATAGGCTCTTGAAATATCATGGAAATGTCGTTGCCCCTTATTTTCCTCATCTCACCCTCACTTAATTGCAGCAAATCTTTGCCCCCAAAATCCATTAAACCTTTATCTAAATTTCCATTTGGTGGAAGCAACCTCATTATGGAAAGTGAAGTTACACTCTTGCCACAACCAGATTCTCCAACAACTCCTAACACTTTTCCTTTTTTAATAGTAAGGTCAACATCGTTAACAGCAACGACCTTACCTTCCGATGTTTGAAAGCTTGTTTTTAATCCTTTAATTTTTAACAATGTATCTGACACCCTTACACCTCCTACTGCTTTAACTTTGGATCTAGTGCATCTCTTAATCCATCGCCTACAAAGTTAATTGAAAGTACTGTAATAAACACCATGAATCCTGCTGGCATCCATTGCCACGGACGGTTATCTAAAGCTATTAAGCTTTGAGCTGACTCCAACATATTCCCCCAACTAGGAGTGGGTTGAGAAACACCTAATCCTAAGAAGCTGAGACCCGCTTCCAGTAAAATAGCTGTAGCTATGCTTAAAGTGGAGTACACAATTATAGGAGCCATTACGTTAGGAATTAGGTGTCTTACAATAATTTCATATTTTTCTAACCCTAAAGCTCTTGCAGCCTCAACAAATTCCCTTTCCTTTAAAGACAGTATTTCAGCCCTAACCACTCTGGCTATTTGAGTCCAGCGTACGGCAGCTATTATAAGTATGGTATTGAAAACTGTGGCTCCAAGAGTTGCCGAAAGTACTACAGCAATAACGAAAAAGGGGAAACACATTATTGTATCAACTAGCCTCATTATTATGCCATCAGCTAATCCTCCAAAATAACCGGCTATGGATCCTAGTGTCACTCCAATTGTTGTAGCTATTAGAGTGGCTATAATACCTACACTCAGTGACACTCTACCACCGTATATTAAGCGAGTATATATGTCTCTACCAACATCGTCAAAACCTAACCAATTTACACCATCTGGACCATCGTTTATTCTTGCTCTATCCTGCCAATCCCTATCATGGGGCGTCAACACAGGAGCAAAAATTGCAGAAAATATTAAAATAGTCAACACAACAAGACCAATTACCGCAAGCTTATTTTGAAAAAATCTATCCTTAGCAATCTTCCAAGGAGATAGACCTTTTGGTTCATTCATAGGCTTTTTATTTAAGTTTTTACTAGTTACTTTTTCCACTTTTTCCCCTCCCTTATTTTGAGATTAATCATACTTTATTCTAGGGTCTATTACAGCGTATAGTATATCTGCTAATAAGTTTGCAAATACTATAACAGTTGATAGCATCATTGTAATCCCCATAAGAAGAGGATAATCCCTATTATTGATGGCATCTATCATTAATGTTCCAACTCCCGGCCATGAAAAAATAGTTTCAGTCAGTACAGCTCCCGAGACTAAGGTGGGTAGCATCAACGCAACCACTGTTACAACTGGTATCATTGCATTTTTTAGAGCATGTTTATAGATAACAATCTTTTCATTAAGACCTTTTGCCCTTGCTGTACGAATATAATCTTGTTGAATAACTTCAAGCATGCTTGACCGTGTATATCTCATTACAGACGCAGTACTAAGTAACCCTAAAACAATAGTAGGTAATATCAAGTGGTGAATTCTGTGGAGTAACATTCTAATGCCGGTATAGTCAGCATCTAGTCCCGTTCCCGAAATTGGAAATAAACCCAGTTCAAATGATAAAAATTTAATCATTAAAAGCCCGAAGAAAAAAGCTGGAATTGATAACCCTATAAAAGCAAAGACAGTTACAGCATAATCTAGAATAGAATACTGATTAGTTGCTGAAATAACTCCCAATGGCACTGCCACAACTATTGTAAAAACTAAGGCTAGCCCACCTAAAAGAATGGTATTAGGAAGCCTGCCTGCAATCACTTCTGTAACAGGAGCACCATAATTTGTTGAATATCCAAAATCTAAAGTTAGTGAACGACCTAACCATCTTGCATATCTAACTGGTAACGGGTCATAATAACCCATCCGCTCTAATCTTTCTTGATATTCTTCCTGTGGAACTGTTGGATCTATTTGATCGGAGTATGGGTTACCAGGCATCGCTTCCACTAAAGCAAAAACTATAATAGAAACTCCCAACAACACTGGTATGAGAATTAGTAATCTTCTTATAAGATATTTTTTCAACTATTCTTTCCCTCCCTTGTTTATTACTTCTTGAACTTTGGTATCTTAAAGTTAATTAATAGCCTATTATAAAAATAAGCTATTAATTAACTTTTTTGGTGTTATAAAATTTTTATTCTTCTAAATACCACTTGTGAACATCGTGATAATCCGTAAAGGAGTGGAAGTTATGTCCCTTAAAGTCAGGTGTATATGCTCTTCCCTCTTCCATGCTATATAGGAAAATTGAAGGCAAGTGTTCGTTCATTAATTGTCCCCATTCTTCGTAAATCGGCACCCTGTCTTCTGGCAACATATGGCGTGTGCCTTCCTCTAGCAATTCATCATTTCTGTCATTTACAAAACCTGGAAAGTTAAATCCTCCTTCAAAGTCTTGCTCTGAGTGCCATATACCTCTAGCATCTGGATCAGGAGTAAGTGACCAACCAGTTAAAGCCATATCAAAGTCGTGCACGTCTAGGTGGTTAGAGAACATCGTATCAAAATCCATCATTTCTAACTCTATTTCAATTCCTACTTCTGCTAAATCTTGCTGCCATACAGTAGCCGATCTTTCTCTTGGAACATTCCCAGATGGATAAATAAGTGTAAATTGGGCTGGTTCACCATCTATATACATAGTTTCCTCATCTTCATTATATTCCCATCCAGCTTCTTCGAATAATTCTATAGCTTTATCAAGGTCACGCTCATACTGATTTATGCTGTCCGCTGGAGGCATATACTCACTAAAAGAAGGTAAGGGTACGTTAGAAACCTGTCCGTAACCGTCCAAAACATCATCTACAAAGCTTTGACGATCTAGAGCATACGCTATTCCCTGACGGACTCTTTTATCAGCAAATGCTTCTTCTCTAGTGTTTATAGCCATATGTTGATAACCATCACTCATGACTGTGTCTATTTCCTTTCCATTTTCTTCGAAAAAAGCTACTGTATCCTCTGACATTTCTGAAACATCCATAAAATCAAGTTCGCCAGCAGCTAGTTGTGCTTGGGCAGTCTCTTGGTTTGTAACATTTAGAGTAATTCCATCTAATTTGGGCTCACCCTTATGATAGTCTTCAAATTTAACCAATCTTATATGTTGATCCCTCGCAAACTCATCCATCTTAAATGGTCCTGTTCCTACTGGATTTTGAAGTATATCGTTTTGCTCTTCCGCTGTAGCAATATCAACATCTCCCCATATATGCTTAGGAATGATCTGTCTTGCACCTACATCACTTAACGCGGGAGCGTAGGTTTCACTTAGAGTTATTTCAATATTTCTGTCATCAATTACATTAATCCCTGTAATTTCATCTGCTTCTCCTTCTTTATAATCTGGCATCCCCTCTATTATCTGAACATTTGAGTATCTTACCCCTGTATAGTCCGGATCAGCAATGAACTCAAATGTAAATTGAACATCTTCTGTTGTTACTGGTTCTCCATCATGCCAATATAGATCCTCTCTTAAAGTAAAAGTCATTGTAAGTTCATCGTCCGAAATATCAAATTCTTCCGCCAAATCTGGAACATACTCTTCTGCAAATGGATCATAACTTAACATTCCATTGTAAATTAGGTCTATAGCCATTGCATCATATGCATCTGTGTAAAGACCTGGATGCAGTATTCCTGGTGGGGAAGTCCATATACCTCTTGTCAAAACGTTGTTTTCCCTTGCTGCCTCACCATTTTCTGCAGGTTCTGAGCATCCTCCTAGCCCCAGTGATAAAGTAACAACCGTAGCTAAAAAAAGAATACCTACCTTTTTACACATTCAAAATCCTCCTTGTAAATATTATTTATTATTTTATTTCCAAAACCAATTAAAGTATTTTGGAAAATTGTTAACCTAACTATCCTATGAACTATACATACTTTAAATCTAATTTTCTTTTTCTATATCTTTTCTTTAATACAACTTCCGTTAATACTCCCTTCGATACATAGATGAGTAAACCTTCTATGTATTTAAAATTTATTAAAAAAATTGCATTTTTGTGATTATTCTCTTTCGCTTTTAACTGTTATAACAGTGTCGATTAGTTATTCTTTTATTTTGTAAATACTTTTTCTTAAATTTTAACTATTTTTTATGCGATCTGGTATTTAAAATTGAAATTTACAGTAAACTCTTTTACTGTTTAATATATATGTCAGGAATATTTGATAATTAATAAAAGTGCTGTTTTTTTACAATTTTTTATATAAGGCAGCACTTAGAGGCAGGCTGCAATATTGCAATTTTAACCTGAAACCAAAGATTCTTCGGCTGCGCTCAGAATGACATGATTAATTTGGGTAATATCTGTGGATGGATTAGTATGGGGGTGTTATTTACTGCTTTATAGCTCAATTGGGTCGCTTATGTTCGCAGGCAATGAATTACCTGCTACGGTGGGTGATGTAGATGGGGTCGATTTAAGTGGGGTCAGGCTTTTGATATTTCAATATTCTCCTAGGTAATGTGCAAATGGGGATGGTGACTTTTTTACCCCTTTTATGGATTTTTGTTACATTTAATGAATGTGTTTAACAGTATTTGAGCTGTTTATTTTACTCCGGGGAATGAATTCCCCTCTACGTTTTTGAGGCTACAAGGTGTTTGGACTTAAATGATAAGATTCTTCGCCTGGCGCTCAGACAACATTGGTACCACGTTTAGTTGTTTATGTCCGCAGCAATGAATTACCGTTTGAGTAGTGGGAAGTGGGAACCATTTGGGTTTCGATTTCCGCAGGCAATGAATTACCTGCTACGGTTGTTGGTGGCTTTTTTTGTTTTATCTTTGTTTGAGGTTTCTTTTTTGGTTTTGGTGTTTTAGTTACAATCAGGGAACGAGTTCCCTTCTATCAACTTATAAATAACCCCTTTACAGACCCCGATTATAATCAGGTTTACTATTCTAAAAATTATGATATTGTAAGATTAGAAAAGGTATTTAATTTTTAAAAGGGAGGAATTTTTTATGAAAAAATTATTAAATTTTATATTTTTGATCGTTTTTTTATTGCCTTCTTCAACTCTACTTGCGCAAACAAAGGATATACAAAATGCAATATTTACTTACGAAGTGAAGATGACAGAAGAACAAATAAAAGCTCATTATAGTGAACAAGTAAATGAACAACAGAAGCAGTCAATAATAAGAAATGGGAACCATTTGAGTTGCGATGTCCGCAGGCAATGAATTACCTGCTACGGTGGGTGATGTAGATGGGGTCGATTTGAGCGGGGTCAGGCTTTTGATATTTCAATATTCTCCTAGGTAATGTGCAAATGGGGATGGTGACTTTTTTACCCCTTTTATGGATTTTTGTTACATTTAATGAATGTGTTTAACAGTATTTGAGCTGTTTATTTTACTTCGGCTGCGCTCAGAATGACATGATTAATTTGGGTAATATCTGTGGATGGATTAGTATGGGAGTGTTATTTACTGCTTTATAGCTCAATTGGGTCGCTTATGTTCGCAGGCAATGAATTGCCGTTTGAGTAGTGGAAAGTGTGAAGTTAGAAGTGGGAACCATTTGAGTTGCGATGTCCGCAGGCAATGAATTACCGTTTGAGTAGTGGGAAGTGTGAAGTTAGAAATGGGAACCATTTGAGTTGCGATGTCCGCAGGCAATGAATTACCGTTTGAGTAGTGGGAAGTGTGAAGTTAGAAATGGGAACCATTTGAGTTGCGATGTCCGCAGGCAATGAATTACCGTTTGAGTAGTGGGAAGTGTGAAGTTAGAAATGGGAACCATTTGAGTTGCGATGTCCGCAGGCAATGAATTACCGTTTGAGTAGTGGGAAGTGTGAAGTTAGAAATGGGAACCATTTGAGTTGCGATGTCCGCAGGCAATGAATTACCGTTTGAGTAGTGGGAAGTGTGAAGTTAGAAATGGGAACCATTTGAGTTGCGATGTCCGCAGGCAATGAATTACCGTTTGAGTAGTGGGAAGTGTGAAGTTAGAAATGGGAACCATTTGAGTTGCGATGTCCGCAGGCAATGAATTACCGTTTGAGTAGTGGGAAGTGTGAAGTTAGAAATGGGAACCATTTGAGTTGCGATGTCCGCAGGCAATGAATTACCGTTTGAGTAGTGGGAAGTGTGAAGTTAGAAATGGGAACCATTTGAGTTGCGATGTCCGCAGGCAATGAATTACCTGCTACGGTAGTTGGTTGGTGGCTTTTTTTGTTTTATCTTTGTTTGAGGTTTCTTTTTTGGTTTTGGTGTTTTAGTTACAATCAGGGAACGAGCTCCCTTCTATCAACTTATAAATAACCCCTTTACAGGCCCCGATTATAATCAGGTTTACTATTCTAAAAATTATGATATTGTAAGATTAGAAAAGGTATTTAATTTTTAAAAGGGAGGAATTTTTTATGAAAAAATTATTAAGTTTTACATTTTTGATCGTTTTTTTATTGCCTTCTTCAACTCTACTTGCACAAACAAAGGATATAGAAAATGCAATATTTACTTACGAAGTGAAGATGACAGAAGAACAAATAAAAGCTCATTATAGTGAACAACATAAGCAATCAATAATAGCACCTTGTACATCTATACCTAGAGAAGTTTGGGATATATCTTCAAAGGGGCAATATAATTTTGCAGGAGTTGCTCGCCATCAAAATTTATATAGCAACTATAAATTTAAAGGAAAATCATCTTATGCAGTAGTTGTAAATAATTATTCCCATGAAAGCTTAACAGTTAAAACAAAAACATTTTGGAAAACATACCATACGGTTACTGTAAGCCCAGGACATACTCGCTACTTTTTCCCAGAGATAGGGAATCCTAATAGAGAAATTTATTTATTATTTCAAGGGGGATATAGAAATTTTGATGGATATATTCGATAGATTTTGTTAAGTTTTTGCTTTACGGGTGAGCGAAAATGACATAAAAATCACATCTATAATTAAAATGAAAAGTGTATAGGGCCATAAGCTTGAAAGAGACATATCAAAAAAACCTGTATAGGGAGGATAGTTATGAACACAACAAGTTTGAAAATAATTGCTTTACTATTTATGCTAATAGACCATATGGCTCTATTTATTCCGTTTACTCCTACTTTTTTTCATTACATAGGTCGACTAGCAGCTCCAATTTTTATTTTTTGCACTGTTGTTGGCTTTAATTACAGTAGGCGTAAAAAGGACTATCTTTTAAGACTATATTTTTTATGTGTTTTTATGGGGATAATACTACTTTTTGTTAACTATCCTTTTGGAAAAGAATATAGGCAAATAACCACAGATTTCCCAAGAACATTATTTACAATATGCGTTTTTATATATCTTTTTTACTATTCACCGATAGAAAAAAGAAGCAAGCTAGTATCGCTTTACTTACTATGGCAGTTAATTACTATTATATTAATTATCCTATTATTAAATTTCACTAATTTATCTGAAGAGTTTTTAGTTTATACTGTACCCAATCTTCTAGGGAGTATATTAAACTTAGAAGGTGGTTTACTTTTTGTTACACTAGGATTATTGATAAGTAGTCTAAGAAATACCAAAGTCAAGTTAAGTATCTACTATATAAATTTTATCCTAATATTTGTCTTAATAGATATTTTTAAGATAGTACCGTTATTCATTGGCTTGTTTCGCCGGGCAGGTCTATGTCTTGTAGGAGATATAATAACATTTATTTCATATGCAATCATAGGGATAAACCCAATGTTGTTTACAAACAGTTCTAATGGCTTTAGCTTATTTGATAATTACCAATGGTTAATGCTTTTTGCCTTGCCATTTATGCTGGCGTATAATCAACAAAAAGGTAGGAACCTTAAATACTTTTTCTATATTTTTTACCCAACACATATTGTTTTCCTTTATTTTATAGGTAATTACATTTATAATAGCTTCTAAAACTTTAAAAACTATGATTCTAATGTTTTTATACAATCATTTTAAACATGAAGCTTTCCATTAAATTATCTCACTTATTCATGTGGACAATGAAGTTCCTATAAATTAGATAGGTATGAAACTATTGCTAAATATTGACACAGTAATCACCCCTACCTCTTGAAAATTGTAATACATAGGATGGAAGGAACGGTTGGGAGACTTTTTTGTTTAGAGTGGTTTACAATGGGCTCATTTATTTTGATAAATGAAGTTTTGGTGTATAACTTTTTTCTTTTTTATAGATAATACAAGTAAGATACTTAAAAAACTGAAAAGGGGGTTTTTTTGTGAGTTTGATTGCTGATGGAAAGACGGATTTTCAGGCTTGTATTGATGCTTGTTCTCGGGCTGCTCAGTCTTGTATGGAATGTTTTGATGCTTGTTTGGATGAGCCTGATGTCAGTTCCAGAAAGAAGATGTTAGGGCTTTTGGTTGAATGTGCTATGACAGCTCAGAATTCTATAACTTTAATGGCTATGAACGGTCAGCTTACTAAAGAGCACTGTGAGTTGTGTGCTAAAATTTGTGATATGTGCGCCGATGAATGTGCTAAGTTTGAAGAACAGCATTGTCAAAACTGTGCTGATGTTTGTCATGTTTGTGCTAATGAGTGTAGGCAAATGGCTAATGAAATGTAGGTTTTTACTAGGTGGAGCCAATTTAATTATAAGCTTTTGTTAGGTTTTAGTTCCTCTAAATAAACGTTAAAAATGCACCCTACGTTTTTAAAACGAGAGGTGCATTTTTGTGCTTGAGAATCTGAAGTTATATCCCAGCTATAATTTAAATTTTCCTGCTGCTACATAGCACGGCTGTTATTAAGCTATCTTTTGCCTTTATGTAAGAAAACAACCAGTTCCATTTTATTCATTGTAACTGGTTTCTTATATTGTTATTTCCGCATCCTATTAGTAAGGTGCCTTCTAAAACTAAGATTAGGGCTGAAAACAGCGCTATCATTCCTTTTAATTTCATAATTGTCTCTCTCCCTTTAAAATATAATGTATGATGACTATGGTTAAGGGTTTTTCAACTGTAAAAAACTGTTTTCCATGAATATCTCGTCATCCCTCTTAATAAAGATATTTTTCAGGAGTATGCTACCCAATTAACAGATGAAGCAGGGAATGCTCAACTACAAGTTTTGTATAGACTTAAAAACATAGATTCTTCGCCTTACGCTCAGAATGACATGGTAGCTGGATGATGGGTGCACACCACTTAGACTGCCATTTGTTGATGGGGCGACACAGTGGTCGCACCCTACCTCTTGCTAGGGTGGTGTTGTTTAAGGTTGGTCTAGTTGGTCTAAGCTTTTTGCATCGGCGGGTTGCTCTCTACCTCTTGCAAGGGGGATTCCTTATTGTTTTGCATCGGCTGGTGGCCTCTACCTTTGCAAGGAGGGACTTCTTACCGGGGTTTAATTGTTAAAAGTTTATACAAGTTTTTATTTTTTTGTGGAACTTTTTATTCTTTTTGTCGTCTTAAAGATAAACAAATAACTTTAGGGGTGATGACATGTTAAAAAGAAGTTTTATTATTGGCTTTGTTTTGGTTTTAATTTTTAGTTTTACCGCTTTTGCTGCTATAGAGCTGGTAGATGATGAAACAATGGAAAGAATCACTGGTATATTACAGGAAGAGTTTGGCGAAGAAGTTGTACTAGGGATGCCTGGGTCGTAGATTTTCCCGCTATTACTGAAGATAAATTTTATAAAGCAACTTTTACTGTGGATGATGGGGATATAAAGGGAATTTATATTGATGCTGAGACTTTTGAGTTTGTAAATGAAGAAGTTATCGAACGATATCGAGAAAAGGAAGGCGAAAAAGGAATTGTAAGGACTCTTACGTCAGACTCAGAAAATGGAGAGGTTGATGATGCTGATTTTGACGAGGTCCAGTCTGATGATCCAGTTGGCTCTGATAATGAGCAAGAAAAAAGTAATGAACCAGTTAGTGCTGATGATGAGGATGCGGAGGTTGGAATTATCTCTGTAGATGAGGAAAGTGGTTTAGGTTGGTTAGTGGTTATTTTAGTTATAGCAGTTTTAGCTACTGTTATTGGTATGATAGTGAAAGTAAAAAAATAAGGTTCTTGTTCTGACATTAACGCCATAGCATTAAAAAGCGGTTAGACTTATCGGTCTAACCGCTTTTATAATCCTATTTATAAATTCTTAATAGTATATTGGTGCTTCAGGCCCAATTGGCAATCCTAATAGTAGCCAAGCTGACAGCATAATCATCCAAGCTATCATAAATGCAATAGAATATGGAAGCATAGTAGAAATTAGAGTTCCAATTCCAATATTTTTATCATATTTTTGAGCAAAGGCTACGATAATTGCAAAGTAAGGCATCAAAGGGGATATAATATTGGTGGTAGAGTCACCAATACGATAGGCAAGCTGTGCAACTTCCGGTGAATAACCCATATTCATTAACATTGGAACAAACACAGGAGCCATTATAGCCCATTTAGCAGAAGCACTGCCCACAAAAATGTTGATAAAACCACTAACTAGTATAAAAGCTAAAATAAGTGGTATCCCTGTTAAGTTAATAGCTTGCAAAAACTCCGCTCCATTTATGGCTAAAATAAAGCCTATATTGGACCATTCGAAATATGCAACAAATTGTGCTGCAACAAAAGCTAGTACGATATATCCACCCATGGTAGACATGGTATCTTCCATATACTTTACAACTGTTTTGTCCTTTTTGACATCTCCTACACTAATCCCATAAGCCAACCCAGGAATGAAAAATGACAGGGCAATAAGTGGTATCATTGCTCCTATAAACGGCGACTCATGATCAGCTAAAAGAGCTCCTTCGTCAGTTCTTAGTATAGCTGTTTCGGGAACTGTCATCAGCGCTACTACTATAACATAAGCTATCAAAGCAAACAAAGCTATTTTTAAACTTTTATTTTCTTTTGGTTTAAGTGAATCGAGATCCTGTTTATATGAACCGGTATAGCTTCCTAACCTAGGTTCTACAACTTTTTCTGTTACTAATACACCTACAACCGTTATTAACACAGTAGATGCCATCATAAAGAAAAGGTTTGCTGCTGGAGTAACCGTGTATGCAGAATCCATCATTTGGGCTGATTCTTGGGTAAAACCACCTAGCATAGGGTCGATCATAGTAATAATTAGGTTAGAACTAAAGCCACCTGATACACCTGCAAAAGCTGCTGCCAATCCTGCGATAGGGTGCCGCCCTTTTGATAAAAATATAACAGCTCCTAGGGGAACTAGCACAACGTATCCAGCATCTGATGCCATGGACGACATGATACCTGCAAAAACAACAACTGCGGTAATTAGCATGTCCGGTGCTCCCATTACAATTTTCTTTAAGAAAGCTGAAATAAGGCCAGATCTTTCTGCCACACCTACTCCCAACATTGCAACTAACACAACGCCTAACGGTGCGAATCCAGTAAAGTTGTCAACCGCTTTTGTGAGTATATCTCTTATCCCTTCTTTAGATAAAAGATTAACTACTTTAACTTTCTCATCTATATCAGGGTCTGGATGCTCCGCTGACACATCAAGTGCAGCTAATCCAGCTGATAGCAGTAACACTGCTACAGCAAATATGCAAAATAAAGTAGCGGGGTGTGGAAGTTTGTTACCTGTTTTTTCTACTATGTTTAAAAACTTATCTCCCCAATTTCTTTCGGTTTTCTTCTTCCCTGTTGATGGTTCCATTTAACTATTCCTCCTTGTAATAATAAGAGATTTTAAAGTACTAACTTAAAAATACCTTAACTTCTTTTTACCGAGGACCTCCTTTGTATCACATCCTTTTCTTCTAGATGGCTCCATTTTATTGATTAGTAGGCCATCCTTTAAATATGTTTTACCGTTACTTTATTCGTTACTTTTTTACAAATTCCTCCATAGAAAAATGTCTAATTTTGTCGCTTGCAGACAAAAACACCTTTTTATTTTTAAAAAAGGTGTTTTTATGCTCTAGATTTGCCTCTAGTTTAAACTAGCAGGAAACCTCTTCAATTATCCATTTGTTAGCGTGCTTTTTTATAACTATGTTTTTACAAATTTTTCTATGATACTGGATACTCCAGCTTGATTATTTGTATACTGCGATACTTTACTCCATCTCTCCAGCAGTGCTTGATCGGAGTTTTTCATGGCCACCCCTTGCCCTGCCAATGCCAACATATCATAATCATTTAAGCTGTTACCGATGGCCAGTGTTTTAGCTTTTGGGATATTTAGTTTTTGGCATATTATTTTAAGGGCATGGGCTTTAGATGTTCCCTTGCTCATTACCTCTACTGAGTCCGGTGTTGATGATGTAACTGATACTTTGTTTAGCTCTTTTAGTTTATTGGTAAGGTTATGAATTTTAGAGGGGTTTTGTTTGTCTTTAAATAGCAGTATATATGGTTCTTTATCTAAATTTTTGCTAAGGCTCCCCTTTACTTGATAGCTTATTCTATGTTTTTGGGCGTATAACTTAGCATTTATATTTTCTTTTTCCTCCCACAGCACATCATCTATATAGGCACGGGCGTAAACCTGTTGATGCTCGGCTAGCTTTAAGATTTCTTTTGCTGTGTCTAGGTTAATTTTTGAGCAGTGGATTACTCTCTGTGAGATGGCGTCCTTTACCAACCCTCCGTTATATGTGACTATCGGCACATTTAAGTTTAACTGTTTGGCAATATGCTGGGCAGATTTAAAGGTGCGGCCGGTGGCAAGAACAACATAAATCCCGTTAGATATTAGGTTTTGAATTTTTTCGCTATCTTTTGGATGAATTTCTCCGCTGTCGTTTAGCAAAGTGCCATCTAAATCTATGGCAACAAGTTTTATCATTAGAATTAGCTCCTTTGGTGAACAATTAGTAAACGATGGCTAAGCGATGGTTAAACTACTGCTTCACTATCGTTCTTACCTAGCTCGTTTACTTTTTCTTGGATTTTTTCCATTGAGTTAAATTGTTCTTGAAGAGAACTTAGCGATTGCTGGGAGCTGGCTGAAATTTGTTGCGATACTGCTGACATGGATTCTAATTGAGTATTTAGGTGTTCTATATTATTTTTAACGCTAGTTAGGTCTGAGCCTACTACCGACATTTCTTTTAAAGATTCTGTTACGCTAGCATCAATGTTTGTAAAATGCTCTATTACCTCACCGATGAGTTTGTTCTGCCCATTTACAATAGCGTTTAGAGCTTTAGCTGCTTTATTTACTTCGGTAGTGCTATCATCTAGCTCTTTGGTTATTTTTTCTATGTCAACTACATAGTTTGATGTTTGTTCAGCTAATTGTCCAACTTCATCTGCTACCACAGAAAAACCTTTGCCATGTTCACCTGCTCTTGCAGCTTCGATGGAAGCATTGAGGGAAAGTATTTGTGTTTGATTAGCTATACTTTTTATGCTGCCTAACACTTCTATTATTTTATTAGCTCGCTCTTCGGTTAGTTGCGCTACGTTTAGCATATTGTCTTTAACTTTGATACTTTTTGTAGCAGTCCTTGATAGAGAGTTCACACCCTTTTCTCCATCCTCTTTGGCTTCTGTTACATTTTCAAGCTTTGTTTCTAGTACTCCTAGGCTATTATCTAGCTTTTCAGCATATTCTATGGATTCCCCACCTTTTTCTGACGAGCTTTCCACTGATTGAGTATGTTCTTCTATGCTTTTAGCAATTTCTTCAGTGACATTTACCGTTTCTCTTAAAGATGGTATTACCTCGTTAATGTAGTCTGTGGTTTGTTGCTGAACATTTTCGATTTCTTTTAGGTGGTTTTCAACTTGAGCATTGCTTTTTACCAATTGTTGTTGATTTTTATCCACATCTAAACTCAACTTATTTATTAACAATGTAAGAGCATTTAGGGCATAACAAGCACTTAAGTAAAAAAAGAATACTCCTAATCCTATGCTAAAACTTAAAACATCTGAATACCCTAATAAGTTATATATAATTACGATTATGTATCCAGTCCATAAAGCTATCATTACTTTCCATCTGAATTTTTTTTGAGGATATAAAGCTAGTAGCATTAGCACCGGTACTATTAAAAACATGGCAATTAAAGTTCCTATCAACGCGCTATACAACCATCCGATAAAAAAAGCTATTAACGTCATTTGGGCATGTTTATAACTAAATTTTTTAGTTAGATTAAAATAGCTAAATAAGCCCACTAAAAAAATACTCATCGCTAACATTATTAAATTAGGTATCGTATATTCCATAACAAGTCCATATTGAAGTGCTACAAAAGCACACGCAATAGCACAAAGTTTGACTGCTGTTTGTACTACTAGTTCACTATAATTACTTAAATAATCTTTTGTCATTTTCTGCTCTCCTTTTTATAGATAGTCAATAAAATTTAAAATTCCAACACTATAACTTTCAACTTTTTCCGACTTTTTTCCTGCTCAGAAGAAAAAATAGGAGCCAAGTTTTCTAGCTTGGCTCCTAAGTGTTTTTTAAACTTTAAACTTTTCTATCAGTTTATTTAAGCTATCTACTAATTCCTTTAATTTATCACTGGAAGCTGAAACTTCTTGGAATGTAGCCGATTGCTCTTCAGTAGAAGCAGATACCTCTTCTGATGCCGCTGAGTTATTTTCTCCAATACTGGATAAATTTTTAAGGGATTCAACCAGCTGGTCTTTTTCATCATTGATGCTATGACCTGCATCTTTTAACTCTTCAATCTTCTGACTAATGTCGTCTATAGAGCTAGCAATCCCTTTAAATTTATGTTCTGTTTCCTGGGCACTACTAGTTTGTTCTTTTACTGCATTTACTACTATTTCCATATTGGATACAGTTTCGCTGGATTTTTCTTGTAGTTCTGTTATCACCTTGCTTATTTCTGTAGCAAATTCATTGGATTGTTCTGCTAGCTTTCTAATCTCATCAGCGACTACAGCAAACCCTTTACCGGCTTCACCGGCTCTTGCAGCTTCTATAGCGGCATTTAGTGCTAATAGATTGGTTTGTTCCGCTATGGATTGAACCATCATATTTGATTTGGCTATCTTTTCTGCACTAGCGTCGGTTGAAGTTATGTTTTCCTTTATGGTTTCTGTTGAAGTTTGGCTGCTTTGTGTGCTTTCAGTTAAGTTATTCATTAACTGACTGCCCTCTTTTGCAAGATTGTTTACTTCCGACGACGTATCTTTTAACTCATCGATGTTGTTAACTATTTGTTCTATGAAGTTTCCTATTTCTAAAGCTTTATTTAACCCATTTTCAGTTTGTATAGCTTGGTCGGAAGTGCTGCTAGCTATACCTTCGATAGCTTTGGCAACCTCCATAGATGCTTGAGTGGATTGTTGAGAAGCTTCATTCAATGTTTCAGATGAGTTACCTAAGTTGGTAGATGATCTCTTTATTTCATTTATAATTTGCTCAAGATTATTACCTAGCTTTTTAAATGAGTTAGAAAGCATACCTATTTCATCATTATGCTTTAAGTATTTTTCCGGCATTGTTGCCGTTAAGTCTAAGTTTGACATTTTTTCTGCATAGTCGGTAACTACAGATATCGGCTTAGTGATATAAGTAGAAATTAAGAAAATAACCACAGCTAATATTACAAGGCCTGCAACCATAACAAAGATTAGTATTCGAATTTGTCTGTTTACATCTCTGTACATATCATCTTCGGTTACCACAGTGCCAAAAGACCATGGTGTATCGGTTTGCCCTATATTGATTGGAACCACTGATTTAAATACTTCTTGGCCAAGGGATGCAGAATAGGCAAAGTCAGAATGATGTAAACCTTGGGTAATAGCTGAGCTATAAGCTTCCCGCTCTTCTTCGTCATCAGACTCAAGCTCACCGGCCACCTGACCTACCCTTTCTGAATCAGGATGAGCTACCACTACCCCTTGGTTGGATAACACTCTGCCAAAACCTTCTTCAAAAATAGTCACCTCAGAAATCATGGTATGTAAAAAATCTAGATATATGTCAACACCCACAACTCCGATAGGTTCATCTTCTGGAATGATTGGAATAACCAATGATGTCATAGTTAACTCTTGTCCGCCAACCTCATATGTGGTAGGTTCTGTAATGTATGGTTCTCCCGATTCCATAGGAATCGTATAATAATCATTTACCTCATCATCAGCTACATCGGCGATGGGCTGGTAAGCTACTTCCTCTCCGTCCCGATACCAGTATGGCAAAAATCTGCCGCTATCGTCGTGAAAAGTAGTGTCGGCAAAATCTTCATCATTACCGTCAAAAGCATCAGGCTCAAAAGCTGCCCATGCTCCACCTAGCTGTTGATTTTCTTCTAGTGTTGTTTGAAGTAGTTGTATTACCAACTCTCTATCATCTACTCCATTATTTAGCATGGTTATTATGGTTGTGCTAAGATTTTCCGCATTGTTGTTGGCTGTGTTTAACACTTCCTCAATCTCTGCTGCATTATTTTCAGCGATAGCCTCTGCCACCTCAATTGCTTGTTGCTGGGCAATATCTCTAGATCCAATAATATTGAAACTGGTAACAGCAACAAAAATAAGCACTACTGACACTAAGATAGCTATCATTATCTTGGCTCTTAATTTCATAGTATCCTCCCTTTACAATTTTTTAGAATTAAGCAGATTAAAAATTTTATAATAGTTCATTAGATGTACCCTTCGACACTTTTAGACAATTTCCCTTCTACGATAACCTGAGTTATGGATTTGTAACTTTTTTAAGCTTTAGCAATATATGTAAAGGGTTTTGTTAAATTTCTCAAATCCTTAAACGATTTCTATTCACAATAAAACGGCAGAGAGACATTCTCTACCGTTTTATTGTACAAAGTACAAAACTATTTAGCTTAATTATTCTTTAATAATTTTTTGTTCTGGAAGGATTGCTTCTACTTCACCGTGTGGGCGTGGAATAACATGTACTGAAATTAGTTCTCCAACTCTTTCTGCAGCTCCAGCTCCAGCATCAGTTGCAGCTTTAACAGCTCCAACGTCTCCTCTTACCATAACGGTTACTAGTCCAGCTCCAATTTGCTCTTTTCCTACTAATGATACATTTGCTGCCTTTACCATTGCGTCTGCTGCCTCAACTGCTCCTACTAAACCTTTAGTTTCCACCATTCCTAATGCATCGTACTTCATTTTACATTCCTCCTAAATTTTTGTTTTTTATTTTAACTTTAGATAAAGAATTGATGCCCATTGAATTTGCTTCTTCTGTGTCTAAATGACACTCTAGTGATGAGTTATCAGTTGCTCTTATGGCTACATTATCATAAGTTCCACCTCGTAAGCCTTCGATCTCAATTGAAACTATTTGACCATCTTGAACACCTAGGTTTTGTGCATCCTGACAGCTCATGTGAATATGTCTTTGTGCCACTATTAATCCTTCATTTATTTGAACTGAACCTTTAGGTCCAACCAAAGTTATGCCATCGGTGTTTTGCAGATCGCCTGACAGCCTTATCTGTGGGGCAACTCCCAACTTAAAACCGTCTGATGCCAGCACTTCTACTTGAGTTTTGCTGCGGGCAGGCCCTAAGATTCTAACCTTTTCGATGGCCCCTTTAGGTCCGCATAGGGTAACTGTTTCTTTACAGGCATACTGTCCCGGCTGAGATAAATCCTTTAACTTTGTCAGTTGGTAACCTTGGCCAAACAAAGCATCCATATCTGTTTGACTCAGGTGTACATGACGGTTAGAAACTCCTACTGGAATCAAGTTTTTATCTTCTTTGCCACTGGACATCGCTTGGACTGCCTCCAAAAGCTTTAAGACAGCTTCTTGATTATCCATCTTAACTAGCTCCCTTCATAGCGCTTACTAACTCATTTACTAGTTTAAGAATTTTTTCGTTGTCAGTATCTACAGAAGCAACGCCTTTATTATTTGCTACATCATTGAGTTCAGGATAATTAAAGCTAGGATCTTCAACAGCAAGAGTGCTACAATCTTTTATTCCGTATGCAACTCTTTTAATGTTTATAAGATGGGTTGGGCTAACGTTTTCGGAAGTTGAGCTTCCACCCCACGTACCGCAACCTAAAGTAAATGATGGTATAAGTCCGGTACTTCCTCCTGTTGAGCCTTGGGTTCCCCCTGTATTAACTAAAATACGAGATGCAGGTTTTGCTGCAAATTTCATCACTTTGTCTCTATCTTCTGTATGGATACTCATTGTATGTCCTATACCATTTTGTAAAAGTTCTATACTTAAGTCGCAAGCTTCTACCCAATCTTTCACGGTATAAAAAGCTAGCACTGAGGTTAGTTTTTCATATGATAGCGGATATTCATCTCCTACACCCTGTTGCTCACCAATTAAAACTTTAGTGTTTTCAGGAATTGATATGCCTGCAGCTTGAGCTATGACTTGAGGGCTTCGTCCGACAAACTTAGCGTTCATTGTGTGACCGTTTTTAAATAATAAACTACAAACTCTTTTTGTCTCTTCTTCAGTCATAAAGTATGCGCCTTGTTTTTTAAATTCTGCTACAACTGCTGCTTGATTGCACTCCTCCACGATTATAGATTGCTCTGAAGAACAGATTGTCCCATAATCAAAGGTTTTACTTGCTAAAATATTGCTAACTGCTTTTTGGATGTTGGCAGTTCTTTCGATATATGCTGGTGAGTTACCGGCACCAACACCAAGAGCAGGTTTCCCCGCGCTATATGAAGCTTTAACCATCCCTGGACCACCAGTGGCCAAAATCATGGAAATATGCTCGTGCTTCATCAGCTCATTTGTCGCTTGAATAGAGGGTGTCACTATGGTGCTTATTATGTTGCTTGGGGCACCAGCTTCCACAGCTGCTTTGTGCATCAAGTCTACTGCTTCTTTTGTGCACTTAAGAGCTGCAGGGTGTGGAGAAAAAACTATTCCGTTTCTTGATTTTATTGCTATTATGGATTTATAGATGGCGGTTGAAGTTGGGTTGGTTGAAGGAATAATTCCCATTAAAAGCCCCATAGGTTCAGCTATATCAAGCACTTGCTTGCTTGAATCCTCGCTAATTACTCCGATGGTTTTCATGTCCTTTATAGCATCGTAAAGTAACACTGACGCCATGTGATTTTTATATGTTTTATCTTCAACTTTACCAAAACCAGTTTCTTCTACAGCCATTTGAGCTAATCTAACTGCGTTTTCTTTTGCAACTTTAACCATGTTACATAGAATCCTGTTTATTTGCTCTTCGGTATAATCGGCAATTTGATCTGTAGCTACTTTGCCACGTTTAGCAAGGTCCCTTGCTTCTTGTACCGAGCGTAAATCTTTGTCTAAGTTTTCCAAGTCTATCCCCCCATTGTTTATTTTTATTTCCACTATTTGCTATAGTATTTTTTGAATTCCTTTGTCAAAACATTTTTATTTGCTTTGGATATATTTCTGCCTATAATTCCAAAATCTTTATATTCTCTAGCTAGCTTTCTAAGCTCTGAGACTTTGACTTTTGCTAGGGCTTTTAAAGTTTTTTCTTTGCCGTGGTCTGATACTGCTTTGTCTACTGTAGCTTTATTTAATTTGTCCAACTTCAACTCTGGGGTTACTGATTTTTTCTCAGACTCTTTAGCCTTTGGCTTTGCTTTTTTCCCTTCAAACTTTGCCACTTCTTCCGGCTTTTTTTGTTCTATTTTAACAGTTTTAGGTTCTTCAACGCTTTTTGGTTTTGGTTTTTCCTTTGCTGTAGCAATTATATTGCTTAATTCTTGATGGTGACGAGGAATTACATGATGAGAGATGAGTAAGCTTCTATCTATTTTTTCAATAGCTGCAACTCCGGCTTCAACGGCAGCCTTAACTGCGCCAACATCACCAGCTACTGCGATATATACAAGCCCTCCCCCAACGTAGTTTTTTTCTACTAAGTTTACATTTGCCGCTTTTACCATGGCATCTGCACTTTCTACAGCCATAATAAGTCCTTTTGTCTCGATAAATCCAAGTGCCTGCATCTTCAACCCTCCTTTACTCTAGTATTTACTAGCAGGGTAGGTGACATAAAGTAGCTTTACTTTATCAGATTCTCTAGTAATTTTTGAGTTAGATGGGATATAAATTACATCACCGGGATTTGCTACTAGCGATTTGCCGTTAATAGTTGTTGTTACGGTTCCTTCGATAACGTAGTTAATTTCCTGTTGTGCTATTTCTGGGTCATACTTGGATTGTTCAATCTTTAAAAGACCTGCTCTTAACTGAGAATCATCTTTTTTGATTAGCTCCTGGCTATACACCTGTGAGTTGGGACAATTAGTTTTTACATTATCATATTTTACTGAGTTGCCACGAATTACTTTAAGACCGTCGGCACTTTCTGAGATGAACTTGCTAGGAACGGGAAGGGAGTTCATTAACTCCTCTAACATTCCTTTTTCCATCAGCGTCTTGAGTACGTTGTACACCATTTCACTGTCTAATCCATTTTGGCTGGAATTTGATGATTTACTGTTTGCAATTTGGTTGGTTTGAGGTGTTTGTGTCACAAATTCAACCCCACTGGCTTGAGCTATGTCTTTAGCGGAAGGTGTTATTATTGTGTTAGACATTACTGGGATTTCCTTGACACCTTTGCCCACAGCTTCTTCCACATCTTTAGCGCGAATCAGTTTTTTCATCTTTTCACTCCTTTCTCTGAAGATTTAGCACCAATCTATTTTAAAATAACGATGCTACCAGAGCTTCAGATGGGGAAGGTATTACCTCTACATTTAAAAGAAGACCTTGATCTTTTGATGCTGCTTTCCCAGCTTCTACACCAGTTTGAACGGCAGCCACATCGCCGGTAAATGTAAAGTAAGATTTTCCACCTAACCCATTCCCTAAACGAATTTCTATGGGTTCAAGATCTGCCACCTTAAGTATGGCATCAGCTGCATATATCATATTCGCTTGAGAGAAACACTCTATTATTCCAATTGCTTGAACTTTTTCAGGCATTGTAGCACCGGTTATCGCCGGAAATATCTTGGAGTCAACATTAGGAATTAATATCGAATCAACTAAAAATTCTTCAGCTAAGTCTTCACCAAGTTTTACTGAATCCTCAACTGACGCTACATCTCCATGAACAATGGCATTGTATTTTCCAGGACAAGCAGAGCCAGATGTAACTATATCTACATTGGAGATCTTGACCATTTGATCTGCTACATACATGCCTTTTGCAATGCTTGTAAACTCAACCATGCCTATGGCTTTTGGCATATTACTCACCCCTTATTACAATCAAGTCTTTTTCTATCTTAATAATTTCTCCAGCTATACTAGCATGTATATTAGCCCCTAAGCTGTTTTCCGGTGTTTTACCTATTGTTTGACCAACCTCTACTTTATCTCCTACAGAAACAGCTGGCACCGCTGGCGCTCCTACATGCTGACTTGTGGAAATTGCAACAGTTTTTGCTGTTAGTTGTGTTTTAGTAAAAGGAGCTTCGTTATCAAATTTGTTTAGCCCAAGTCTTATGGTAAGCCGCTTGCTTGGTAATCTGCGATACTCCCTCATAGAACGAGTTTCAAGCTGAGTTTTGGTGGTTTTATATCTTAAGTTAAGTTTCGCTAGCATTTCTTTGTAGTGCAAGTTTGTTAATTTTGGGTACAATCCTGCTTGGCAGGAAAATAGTTCACATAGATTACACTGACAACAAAGTTGAGCAGACTTTTGACCTTCGATATCTGTTACAGAATAGTTTATCGCTCTCATCATTTTATGAGGTTGGATGCTATGCCCTAGCAAGTAGCGAGGACACATATCAGTACACATACGGCATTGTTCGCAAGCAGATTTGTTTATTCTCTTTGCAGATTCTGTATTTAAGGATTTCTTTTTTATCAAATGATGGTCTTTTTTTAAAATTATAAATCCCTTATGTTTTTTTGTTACAAAACCATCGAGGTTTTCTAATATAGGTCCCATCATAGGTCCGCCGTCTATTACTGCATAGTCTTCAAAGTTATGAATACCGCTTAGCTTTAAAACTTCTAATATCGGTGTGCCTATTAGTACCTTTACCGTTAGAGGAGTAGGAACATCCCCTGTCACTGTAATATATTTTTCTGTAACTGACATGCCTTGAGAAGCGTTGTAAATATTTAACGCCGTTTCGGAGTTTAACACGACACATCCTACTTGTATGGGGATACCTCCTTCAGGAACTATTCTATTTGTCAACTCATATACTAGCACCTGCTCGTCCCCTGCTGGGTAAAAATCTGGCATTTTTTTTATTTCGATATAATCCTGAAGTTGAAGTGCATTTACCCGCTCTTCTAATCTTGTAATCACTCTTTTATGCTTTTCTTTTATTCCGATAATGGCTTTTTTTGCATCCACAAACCTTGCAGCTAGTTCAAATCCTTTTAGAATTTCATCGGTGTTCAACTCCATTAATTGTTGGTCCACTCGAAGCAAGGGTTCACATTCAGCTGCATTTAAAAGAATGTAATCTGCTTTTGTTTCAAGCTTTACATGGGTGGGAAAACCAGCTCCTCCTGCTCCGATGACACCAGCTTCTCGCACCATATCAAGAAGATTCATATACATACCCCCTGAAATTATCACACATTGCAATCTTCATCGATTATACCTACAACAGCTGCATCTACTGGAATATCATCGTTGCCTAATAATTTTCGAGCTGCTGAGCCTGTACAAACAATAACTTTATCTCCAATGCCGGCACCTATGGTATCTACTACAACTAGACGTTGTCCCTTTGTGCTGCCACCAATTACTTCTGCCTGCATGAATTTAAAACCGTTTAGCGAATCTGCCTTTCTAGTTGCCCAAATACTATCAACTAATTTAGCAGTTAACATATTATTTTCCCCTTTTCTACTTTACATTTGATTTCCGAAACCGCTGACTCTACAGAGGCGGTATCTCCAAAGATAGCTATCATTATCATATTTTGTGGACAACTTCCCCTTACATCTGAAACCAAAACTTTATTGGATTTCTCCGCTATGTCAGCAGCACAAATCATATCAATCATTCTGCCTTGTACCAAGCCAATGGCATCTATGTTATCTATGTGTTCCACTTCTTTTTGACCTAATCTTTTGGTCAAGATTTCTATGGTTCCGCTGGACGGTGATTTTATTATTTTAAATTCCATAACGTTCACCTACTCTATTACTTCTTGAGTACAGCTAAGTGCTATACCTAAAGGAGTAACAAACATTGGGTTTTGTGGTTTATGGGTTGAAATCCCTGTCTTTTTTTCTATGATTTCTTCGATGCCATTTAGGCGACAGGTTCCACCTACCAAATATATTTCATTTACGTCAAAATCTTTGATGTGCTCATTTATTATCGAAGCAATCTTCTCCACTACTGGTCTTAAAACCGGTAGCAATTCTTTGTGATTTTCTGATTTTCTTTTGTAAACTTCTGCTTCTTGAAAAGTCATTTTATAAGAACCGGAAATTACCAAAGAGAAATGGGTACCCCCTGTAGAATCGTCAGCTACATAAATCACCTTGCCATCTTTTAGTATGGTAATACCCGTTGTACCACCGCCGATGTCGACTACCGCTCCATTTTCTATATTTAAAACCTTATTAGCTGCTGTAGGTTCGTCTAGTACGTTTGTCAGCTCAAAGCCTGCACCCATCACTACGTTTTTAACTGCTCCTGAGTCAAGGGCATCTGTGCCTGGTGGGATTGCTGCAGCTGCATAGATAAGCTCTGTGTTTAACTTTTCTTCTAACTGCTTTTTAAGATCTTTTACAATCTTTATCGCCCCGATATAATCAACGACCATCCCGTCTCTAACTACATCTGCGTACCTATAAGCTCCAGCTACTGGTTTATAATTTTCATCTAATACCGATAAAACAACGCATGCTGTCCCCAAGTCTACCCCTGTATAGTAAACGGAGGTTTTGCTTTTTATCGGGCTATCTACCACTTTTTCAAAGTCTTGCACCAGCTGGTTACAGTGTTCATAGTTTAGTTTTCTTTTTGACATTTTGTACCTCCTACAATGGAACATATAGTTTGGGATAGGGTATTCGCTATTTGATTTATATTGCGTTCAATTCCTTGCTTTTGTTCGCCATCTTCAAACAACTCAAAAACATACTGCTCTAATTCCCTAACGGCACAACGTAGTCTGTGAAGAGCGATAATCTCCCTGCCTTTTTCTAGCTGGATATGAAACTCAGTGATTTCAATACAGTCACTTACATGTTCAGAAAAATTATCTTTATTTAACGCTGGACAATTCTCGTTTTCGGTAAATATAGTGGTGTTTTGTTTGTTGTCATTTTTTAGCTGTGGCAGACATTTGCTTAAATCAATTACTTTCTGAGCTAAAATAATATCTTTTTGCAAAAGTTCTTGCGCTGTTAGAAAAAAAAGTGCTTGAATTGATTTGCTTTTGTAGTGCAACATTTTAATTTTGTTATTTTCTTTGACGTTTTTCTCTTTTTTGTTTTGTCTTTTGGTTTTGCTTTTTCTGCTAAATTGGTCAACTATTTTAATGCCCCGGTCCAATAAAAATTGACGCCCTCCTGGTGTTAGCCTTTCTTCTCTCCCTAGCTCGAAAGTGTCGAAGGAACCCTTGCTATAAAAGTCTCTTAGTTTTTTTTCCGTTATAAACTTCATAATAGTCACCTTTTCTTTCCTTGTTTGCACAAGTGTTCTTTCAACTCTTTAATACCCTTACACTGTGGAGAGCTAATTTTAAAATAGGGTTTTTCCACGCCTATCTGCTCAAACTGCTTGTAACATAGGCTTTCATTTTCAGGCTGCAAACCACTTTTTGTTACTACACCAATTACAGGACATTTAAAAGGTTTGGCAAAGCCAGGTGAGTATATATTTTGACATTTAGACTGGTCTATTAACAGCAAGAGATGAGAAGCGTCTTGGGACATGGCGATTATATATTTATACATTCTTGGATTTTCAATATAAGAGCTGGGGACATCTATTGTTTTTTCTCCATAAATTACATCTTGAGTTCTGCGTAGCGGTCCTTCATAGTTATTTAAGGCATTGACTAGAGTAGTTTTGCCACTTCTCCTAGGACCTACTACCATGATTCTTTTTTTTCTCATGATTTTGTAATTGGGGCTACGGTAAAGCCTAGCAGGTTTTGTAGTGTATCGTTTACTGAATGAAGTGCTGTTTCCACCGACTGAACATCCCCAGTTATTATTAGAGATCCGGTAAATCTATCTAAAAAACCGATTTGTACATCAGCACTTTTTGTTACGATATCTGCTGCAATTATTGCCACTTCATAAGGTGTTATCGTCAGCACACCAATAGCTCCTTTGTCGTCAATCCCCAAGCGTTCATAAATATCCTGCATGGGCGAAGCGATTACATGGGCTATTGTTACTTGTTTGCCAGGTACTGATTCTTGAATAACCCTTTTCATGGAATTTTCACCATAAGTTCCCATCTTAATTCCCCACAATCTTTGTTAAAAATTTATTCTAATGCCTTATTATTGATACTGGAAAGTCATATCTACTAATTAGAGACTCTAATTTTTCGAGTTCTATTTCACTCAGCGCTAACTCCCCTTTTATCTGATACTCTTTATCCAGTTGCTTATATTTATTAACACCCATTTTGTGATAGGGAAGTAGATCTATCCCTTTAAAGTTTTTAAAGTCACGGTAGGGCATTAGAAAGTCTATTACTTCTTTTATTTCAGCTTCACTATCATTAACATCTTTTAAAAGTGGCATTCTTATTTTTACATTGTAACCATTGCCTAAAAGAGATTTTAGATTTTTCAAAATAACTTCGTTTTTTACATTTGTGTATTGGTAATGTTTATCTGAATCAATATGCTTTAGGTCATAAAGAAAAAGATCAGTAAATTCTGCAACTTTCATAATTGATTCATGTTTTGTATGACCACAGGTTTCAATAGCTGTATTGATTCCCTCTTGTTTACAGGTCTTTAAAAGTTCATAAGCAAGTTCTGGTTGCATAAGAGCCTCGCCACCGCCTAAGGTGACGCCTCCCCCAGAAATGGTGTAAAATGCTTCGTCTTCTTCTACAATTTGTAAAAGTTCTTTTACAGTCTTTCTTTCTCCCACTACAGAGATAGCTTCTTCTATGCAACTGTCCATACATTTACGACAGCCTATGCATTCAATACTGCGATTTATTTCGTGTTTTCCTGCTTTATTGATAGAGTGAATTCCAACGGGACAGGCAGAAACACAAGCACCACAGTTTTTACACAAATCTCTTTTGTACAAGATTTGATATTTTTGTTCTAACCCCTCGGGATTGGAGCACCATTTGCAACGCAAAGGACAGCCTTTAAAAAACACCAATGTCCTAATACCAGGACCATCATACATATTGTACTTTTGTATATTAAAAATCCATGCCTTTTCATCATTGGTAGTAGCGTTGTAGTTAAGCATAATATCTAGTCTCCCGTTTAATTCTGGTTTGGCTAACCTTCTAAAAGATTAACCAAACCATTATTTATTACTTCTAGAACTTGTTTAGCACTGTTCTACTGATTATTTCATCCTGTACATCTTTGCAAAGTTCCACAAAGAATGCACTATATCCAGCAACCCTAACTATTAGGTCTCTATATTGCTCAGGGTTTTTCTGAGCTGCTAGTAAAGTTTCGTTATCTAGATAGTTAAACTGCATTTCTCCAACACCTAACATGTTAGCGGTACGTAGCAGTGTGATGATTCCTTGTTCGCCTTCTGGTGTGTCTAAAAGACCACTCATAAGCTTGAAGTTGTGAACCATACCTAGGTTCATGTTGTCGCATGCCATTTTTGATACAGACTTGATTATCGCTGTAGGTCCTTTAAAGTCTGCCCCTTGCGAAGGACTAATTCCATCAGATAGTGGAGCCCAAGCTTTTCTACCGTTTGCAGTAGCACCGGTCAATTGGCCAAATGGTGTATTGTTAGAGATAGATAGGGTGCCATGACATAACACAGAGTATAGTGTTCTAAATTTACGATGTTCTGTCTCTGTAAAGTTAACTAGGTCAGCAGCGATTAGATCTGCATAGTCTTCGTCGTTACCATACTTTGGTGCTTTTAAGCAATCGTTTCTAAGTTGTTCGCAGCCTGCAAAATCCGCTTTTAAAGCTTCGTTTAACTGTTTTAGAGTATATTTTTTGTCATCGAATACAAGCTTTTTAATAGCAGCCATTGAATCTACGTATGTGGCTAGTCCACTCCATACAACTCCAGGACCGAAGTTGTACATAGCTCCGCCAGAGGATACATCCTTGCCATTTTCCATACAACCTTCGTACATTATCGACATTAGCGGCTTAGGTGCAAGGTCTCTATGAACTCTTTGCGAGATCACAGTTGCCACGCTGGTTAGTTTGGTAATATATTTGATTTGCTCTTTTACAGCGTTGTCAAACTCTTCATACGTTTTGTACTGGTCTACATCACCAAAGTCTGGGGTGACTTTTTTGCCATACCACTGTGGTACTCCGTTGTTCATAGTTAGTTCTATGGCGATAGGCCATTGAGTATAAGCTGTAGATGTCCATTGGTATAAGCGACCTGACTTTTGTGGCTCAACACAGCCCATTAGGCAGTAGTCACGAGCATCTTCTATAGAAACACCCTTTGCTAACATCATCTTGATGTGAACATCGTCGAAGTGACAAGCGGGGAATCCCATCCCAGAGCGAACAACGTCTACAATTTTCTTTAGATATTTTTTAGGTGATTGGCTATGGATACGGGTAGCCAGCGTAGGTTGATAAATTTTAACATGCCTTACAGCATCCATTAGAAGATAGGTTAAATCGTTAGTAGCATCAAGTCCTTCTCTGGTCACACCACCAACACACATATTAACAAAAGGTTGATAGCCTGCAAAAAACTCTGAAGCTTCCTGACTGGTAAGCCACATCATCTCAGACATTTTAATTAGCATACAACCAGCTAGTTCAAATGCTTCACGCTCAGTCATTCGTCCATTTTCTAAATCTGCCTTGAAGAATGGGTACATATATTGGTCAACACGACCTATGGACATACCTGTTTGGTTCTCCTCTACAACAAGTAGAGATTCAATGGTCCATACAGCTTGAACTGCTTCCCAAAAAGTTTCTGGTTTGTGAGCTGGTACTTTTCTGTTAATTTCTGATATTTTCTGTAACTCTGCTTTACGTTTAGGGTTGGTTTCTTTTGCTGCAAGCTCCGCTGCGTAATCTGACATGCGTCTAGCGTAAGCCATTACACCTTCGGTTGTATCTATAATGGATTTATAAAAGTAGATTTTTTCAATATCTTCAGGGTTTTCGTATTCTAGTTCTTCTAACTTGGCTTTTGCTTCATTTTGGATGTCAATCATGCCTTTTTTCATCAATATTACGTCATACCCTGGGTTAGAGTCGCCCCCGCCATTTAATTGATGGTAGGAACAATCTGAAACAAATGACTCCCCTGACAGCTCCCAAAGTCCAGCTTCACGGTATTGATCTTCACAGTGCTCATCAACAGATTGGCCTTTCCAAAACGGGAAAATTTCTTCTTGCAACTCTTTTTTATCTTCTTCAGAAAGATAGAAAGGATCTTGTGGTCGAGTAGATACGGTGTCTAACTCGTTTTCCAACCAACGCCACGCAATATCTGGTGAAAAAGCTCCTGCTCTAGGGGCCCCACAAGGCGCACCTACTATTAACTCATCATCTTGGATAACTAAAGGTGCTGTTTCGCAGCTGTGACGGAAACTTTTAGCTCTTAGTAAAATTTTAGGCATGCCTGGGTTTTCTTTAGCAATTTCGGTGATTGCACGAGCACGATGGATGCTGATACTTGGCTTCCACTTAAAATAGTTCTCCTTTAACTTTTTTAAACGTTCAGTCATCCCATCAGGAATTCCTTGTTGCTCTGTTTGGGTTTGTGCTTGCATGTTGTTAGTTGTTTCATTATTAGAAATGTCCTTTGATATGCCTTCAAAAACTTTCATGAGCGCATTTCGCTCTTCTTCGGACATGTGTTTTGTTGCTTCTGCAAACTTAGTTGAAAATTCACGAATATCCAAAACAAATACCTCCATTCATATTTTAATTCTCAGGCTTTTTTAGCTTTTCAATTTATAGAATTACCCACTTTTAAGGGTTGAGGTTCTCTAGCGAATAACGGGCTGTTATTTTTTCTAGGTCTTGATGAGGGCTAGCAATAACCACGGAGCTATAAACTTCTGAACCCATATTTTCTACAGCTTTCACACCGGCTTCTACAGCTGCTTTGCATGCCCCCACGTCACCTTGAACTAGCACAGAAATGTAACCAGAAGCCACATTTTCAAAACCAACTAGCTCAACATCTGAGGATTTGCACATTGCATCTGCTGCTTCTAACACGAAAACTATACCAAAGGTTTCTATCAAACCTAATGCGTTGTATTTACTCATACCGTTTCCCTCCCCATTTCTACTTTAATATTTATCAACATCATATATCGAAACTATATCGCCAACTTCTTTAATAGGTCGCGGCATACTGTGTTGCGCCGTTAACTTCCCGATAGCTGCCGCCGCTTCCGCTCCAGCTTCTACAGAAGCTTTTACCGCAGCTATGTCACCTTTTATCATGATAGTCACAAGGGTTGAGCCTATATTTTCATATGCTACTAACTCTACGTTAGCTGCCTTTAACATTTTATCAGCAGCTTCTAATGCAGGTACCATTCCAATTGTTTCGATAAGACCTAAAGCTTCTTCTCCACGATATCTCATAAAGTATTTCACCCCTTTTGGACATAGTTTTTTAATGTGAACTTAAATACCTATTATATTAGTCTTTAATATATTTGTTTATAGCTTCTAATCCTTCTTGATGAGCGCGATAGTATATTACCACATCACCAGATCCACTTAGTTCATATCTTGACTCCTCCAATAACCCGTTTGCCTCAGCTGTCATCAAAGCAGTCAATACTTCCTTTTCATTAAGAGCTTTAAAATCTCCATATTTATCCTTTAGAGCTTCCACCACATGGCTAGCACTTGCTTCTTCTACTTTTGTAAAATGTTTTAAGATAGCATAATTAAGCGGCTTCATCTATCACTTCCTCCTTTTTCTTAAATATTAAGTCCAACGGATTCATTGCAATTACCCAGATACCAATGGCCATTGTTACAGCTGCAAACCACTCTATAGCTGTTAAACTCCAGCCTTCTTGACCCATGATAATCCCTAGTAAAACCCAGCAACTTAGAGGTCCGAAGAAGGAGTAAGTTCCGTTTGTTGCCATACCCATAGCAGCACCTGTCATACTGTTTCCTTGGTACCACCACATAAATGAAATAAAAGCGAAAAATCCTGATACAGCAAACCAAATCATAGCTGATCCACTAGCAAAAGCTTGTCCAGCAAGTTCGAATGGCAATGTGATACCGCCGCCTAAAAGACCTAAAATCGGAAGTAAAATTAAAAAGTTTGCAACTCCAGATGTAACCTGACGAATAGTTATACTAATTTCTGAATCTACCATTGAAGATCCAAACCCTGCCAAAACACCTTCAAGCCCCCAACCAAGAGCAGCTACAAAGGCTATAACAAGTCCTAGAACTATGCTATCTCCTGTATCTCCACCAATGCCTACACTACCGATTATAATACTGGCTGAAACACAGATAATAATTCCTAATGCCATACGCTTGTTTAGTTCCTGCTTATATAAAACTCTTCCTAAAATAGCTCCAATCGCTGGGCAAAGAGCAGTAATCGGGATAGCTATTGAGCCAGCCAACTGAATACCAATAATATATGCAACATTTGCTATCGGTCCACCCATTATTGCTGCTACCATAAGCATTTTCCCTGGAGCAGTAGATAGCGTTCTAAAGAAATCTTGAAGTTTGCCTTTTCTACCACAATTAATGAGCGCCCACACAGCACTACAAATGTCATTAAGTGCTGTTCCTAAAGCTCCTAGAATAAAGACAATTGTAAATGTTGATAAGCCAGCGGTATTATCACCGTACCAGTCACCCCAAATTCCTCTTTGCATAGCCAGTGTAATAAATGCAGCAAATAAACCATAAGTTAACCCTGAAAGTAAACCAATTGTAACACCTTTTTTAAAGAAACTTGCTTTCAACTTGTCCTTGGCAGCAATTGCAGCTGCCGTCGATTTCTTAGTCATCCTTTTAGTTCCTCCCTTTTTTGTTTTGCAACCAGTGCATTGATTTGCACCCTGGTTGCTTTTTATCTATATTACTTTTTAAGTAATACTTGATTATGGCCCAGCCTTATTATTAAATGAAATTATAATAAATTTTTAATAAAGTAATTTTGGTTTAATTTAATTATAACTGACTGAAGCATTTTTCTATGGTACAATACAAACTTCCCAGTTGCATTGTGTCCACCATTTTTATGTGCAAAGTTGCACTTTCTACATTTTTTTGTATTTTATGCTGTTCAAAACATTAAATCTTAAGGTTATCCATCTTTAAAGTGGATATTATACAATATTACACCACAGAAGTATCACCTGTTGAAAAAATACAATTTGGGTACATAAATTGAACATAAAAAAAGGCACTTTTAAAAGTGCCTTTTTTTAATTCTAAACTATAACCATATCAGCAATCGGGTAGTGGATAGACTCCTTGACCGCTTTTATGTTTTTTCTGAATCGTTCGTACCTATTATTACAATAGTCCAGAAAGTCATCGCCATGATAATGTCTTATTAAAGCCCATACAGTCCATAGTAAATCTTGCGCTAAAATATAACATTTAACCTTTGTTATTTCGTTAACGGAAGGCTTTTCGTTGTAATAAGTCATCAGCAGGTGTTCAATGGAATCTTCAGCTAGCTGTGATTCTAAGATATATGAACCAACATCCCAACTAGGATCATTCATGCCAGAGTATTCCCAATCAATAAGATACGTCCTTCCACTTTCCTCTAATAAAAAGTTCTCCGGTACGGTATCGTTATGGCATGGAACCATGGTTGTAGATTTAATGTTCTCTGTCATTATTTCATACAACTGTTTTTTTAATGAGCTATAATCAAAAAATAAAGCCCCGTTTATTTCATTGACAATTCTTTCATACTTGCTTAATTCCGCCCAAAAGTCAAAGGTATTAGGAAATGTTTTATTGCTTTGGTGCATTTTTTTCATTACCTCAGAAACATTTTTTATGTTTTTATTGCAGTTCGGATCTAATAACGCTATGTTTTTGCTGTTTTCAATATACAGGCTTATTTTTATCCCGGTATGTTCATCAAAGTAAATACATTGAGAATTAATACCAAACTTCGAAGCAATGTTGTTGTTAACCTTTTCTACTTTTCTATCTATCATTTGGTCTGTCATACCACCGGGCTTTCTGATTACGTATTCTATTCCCTTTATATTCATTATATAGTTATAATTTGTCAGACCACCAGCAAACCGTGATTTATCAAAAACGATGCTTTCGTCGTCAAAAATCTTGCGCAGTTTGTTTTGTATAACTTCTTCTATATTCATAAAAATTTCCCCCATAAATATCTCTTAAATGACCCTTCTAAACAACTCTTTGAAATCTAATTATATCAGTAAAGGTTCCTATAATCAATATAACCTATCCATAAAATGCTCCCATCTTATATGATAAAAACAGTACTCTATCATTATTTTTTTCTATATAACTGAAATTGTACAATAATAAAGATTTTATACAGTTTCGCCTACAAACATAAATACAAAAGTACCACAACCTTATGGTCTACCTTCAATAACCATATTAGTCTCCATGTTATTATAAAGATAGCTAGTGATTTTTTTTACTTACATTTACTATTAAGGGGGTAATTATCATAGATAACACGTTTTATTTAAAAACTAAAATTCTTTCTGACAACCAAGGTTTGCAAGAATTAACAAATGTTAAAGGTAAAAAGGCTTTTATAGTAGCTGATGGTATTATGAAGGAACTTGGCTATCTGCAAAAAACTATTGACTATTTAAGCCAAGCTAACATCGAATCAGACGTATTTTCAGAAGTGCGTCCCGACCCAAGTATAGATATAGTTACAGAGGGATTAAGCCTTTATAAAAGAAGTAATGCAGATATAATAGTTGCTTTAGGGGGAGGTTCTGCTATAGATACCGCCAAAGGAATTGTATACTTTGCCGAGCGGGTTGAAAAGTTAAATGAAGCAAATTTTAAAAAACCACAGTTTATTGCAATACCTTCTACCAGTGGAACTGGGTCGGAAGCTACTGACTTTACAGTAATCACATCCGAAGGAGAAAAAATATGCTTTATTGATGAATCCTTGGCTCCAGACCTTGCTATTTTAGATTCTACTTGCATACAGCATGTTCCGCAGCATGTTTGTGCTGATACTGGAATAGATGTTTTGGTTCATTCTATAGAAGCCTATGTTTCAAAAAATGCGTCGGATTTTACCGATGCTTTAGCAGAAAAAGCTATCAAGCTTATATTTGATTTTCTTGAACCCCTTTACAATGATACTAAAAATGACTATGCAAGAGATAGAATATTAAATGCCTCATGTATGGCAGGAATGGCTTTTACTAACACTGGACTGGGTATCAACCACAGTCTTGCTCATGCGTTAGGTGCAACCTTCCATCTATCCCACGGACGTTCAAATGCATTATTGCTAGAAGGGGTTATGGAATATAATGCTGATTTAAGTGGAAAAGCTAATGATTATGCTACTGAAAAGTACGCTAAACTAGCAAAAATGTTGCAATTACCAGCTAGGACCAAACGAGAAGGCGCCGTCAACTTTATATCAGCTGTAAGCAAATTAAAGAAAAACCTAAAAATTGAAAATAGCATCTCTTCCTTTGACATTAAGAAAGAAGATTTTGAACAAGCTTTAGAACAAATGTCAACATCAGCACTTAATGACCGCTGTACACCTACTAATCCAAAAAATCCAACTAAAGATGAACTTGTGGGTATATTAAAAAGATGTTATAAAGGAAAAAGAACATACTAAGTTTTGAGAAATATACGCTGACTCTAATAAAAGTTTAAGAGTCAGCGTATATTTTTGAGCTAATTATTGTCTTATATCAACGGTTTACTTTAAAGGTATTATATATTAAAATTAAATATAAGATTGTTATTTTAATATATTATGTAAACTTATACCAGTTAGAGATGGGGTGAAAAAGGTTATGAATAATATTGATAATCCCCTTAGGAAGTTAATATCATCAAAACTATACACAAGATATAGTGGTATTTTATCTTTATCAGATATATCTTTATTTTTAGTAGATACAGATGGAGAGATATTGCATGAGCTTATCCCTCCTCCTGATTTTTGCAGCCATGTTTGTCATCCTGAAAAAGGAAAAGCTTGTTTAGATTACAAAAGCAGATTGGAAACATCCAAAGAAGGTATGTTTGTTTGTAAGCATGGGCTACAAAATATCCTTTTGCCTATTAAGGTTAAGGATAATACTTTAGGTTATGTAGGAGGAATGCAAACTTATTTAGAGGGTACTGAGTATAAAAAGCATACTATTGATATCCAGACTTTACACAAAGACAAGGATTTAGATTTTGAATTTATCGCTAAATCCATCGCTTCTCTTAAAGTTTTACAGTCCAGTAAAGTAACTGTACATGAACAGTTATGTAACCATATTGCTAATAACATATCGTTAGACTTAGCTGAGAGTGTAAATGAAGTTAATCCTCAGGTTGCTAGACTTTCAATTGAAAAGGAAATACTTGAAAAAAAAATTATAGATTTAGAAGCTAAAAATATGTCATTGGTGGTCAATCCACATTTTTTGTTTAACACCTTAAATACCATTGCTAGAATTGCATATTTTGAACAATCTCATACAACAGAGGAACTGATTTACTGCCTTTCGGATTTGCTTAGATATAACTTAAAAAATGATGACCAGCTACACACCATCGCATCAGAAATAGATAACATTGAAAAATACCTTCATATTCAAAAAGTGCGGTTTAAAAACAGGTTAGAGTACAATATAGATATTCCTGAACAAGTTAAATCCTATAGAATTCCTAACATGGTGATCCAGCCTGTAGTAGAAAATGCTATAATTCATGGAGTTAGTAAAAGCCGCGATGGGGGTAGCATTAATATTTATGCTAAAAATAGCAATGCAAATGAAATTACTATATTCATTGCAGACAATGGACATGGTTTCCCTAAAAAAGTGTTAGACCAAATCAAAGAAAATAACTATAGTAATGGCCTTGGATTTCAAAGTACTGATAAAAGGTTAAAACAGTATTATGGAAAGTGCTTTGGCCTTGAAATTGTTAAGTCTGATTATAGTGGAAGTACAGTAGCGATAAAAATATCCACCCAACCATTGAGAGGTGCTAGTGATGAACAAAATATTGATTGTTGAGGATGAGTTGCTTGAGCAAGAATTTCTTAAGTCAATAATAAAAAATGAGCTAACACCAGAGGATAGAGTGCTAACTTGTGAAAGTGGAAAAGATGCTATAGAGTTAGCAAAAGAACACAAACCAAACATTATAATAATGGACATTATGATTTCTGAATTAGATGGACTTTCTGCCACAGAAAGCATCAGAAAGTTTTTACCTGATACATCCATTATTATTCTTTCTGCATATTCAGACTTCTCGTATGCACAAAAAGCTATAAACCTCAAAGTTTCTGAATACCTGCTAAAGCCTGTCAAACCAGCAATTTTTAAAAAAGTAATCCAAAAAGTTTTAGCTTCGGCACCAAAGCAAAGTGTTATAGCGGAGGAGTCCCTAAGTACAGATAAGGAAGATAAAAAGAGTTTTATCGAAGATTCTCTAAAATTTATTGATAAGCATTTCAAAGATAAATTAACCTTAGAAATGGTGGCGTCTGAAGTGTTTATGAGCCCAAAATATTTTAGTCAAGCTTTTAAAAAGGAAATGGATGTTACTTTTACTGAATATGTTATTAAAGTTAGGGTTCAACATGCTTGTAAACTTCTAGAAAACACAAGTTACCCAGTTTATAGAATTTCTTCTGAATGTGGATTTTCAGACCCCTCTTATTTTAATAGAGTTTTTTGTGCACAAAAAAGCATGACCCCAAATGCTTATCGAAGCCATACTAGAACTAAATAAATATCCAGGTTAGCTGGCTGCATATCATTAAAGAGAGCATATAAAATTGTTCTCTTTTATTTTTTTGATGTTCTTTCCTTTAAGTCTTCTATTTCTTTAAGGTTTTCCTCTAAGATTTGAGTGCTTTCTATTAAATCGTCTATTATTTTGTTTAATTCTTGTATTTCTACTTGAAGCTGTGAATTTGCTCTTGCATATTCTTTTCCTTGTTCCGCCTGTGCTTGTAGGTTTTTATGTTCAAATCTGTATAAAACTAGTAAAAACGATAACATTACAAGGAATAACACTAAAAAAGTTATACAGCGTTTAATAGTTTTATAGCTTACTTTAAACCTTTTTGTGTTTTCATGAGCACTTGGCACTACAACAATATTCAAATGTTCATTCATAGTTTTCACTCTCCTTGTCCGTATAGAATTTCATGATATTCTATATTTTGCTTGCTAATTATATCTTGATTGAACCGCTCCATAGATCTTGCGATTTTTACATGCCAATTGAGGTCACTGGCATATCTACGATTTACGTGCTTTAAAGTAAAACCACCAGAGTAAAAGCGCCCTCCTTCTGTCAAATACTGGTTAGAAATGTGGCTTGCTACTACGTCGATTCCTTCTTCTTTTGTGGAAAAAGAGCGGGCATATTTATATGGATTTTTATCATATGCACCAAATCCAAACAAATTATTTTTATCTCTTGCTATATCTGATCTTCCCCACCCACTTTCATGTACTGCAAGGGCCAACAGAAAAAAAGCATTTACTCCATGGTCTATTTCAGCCTGAATAAAGGCTTCCCCCAACCCTTCTAAAGCTGACCCCTTTAAAATATAGTTATCAATTTCAAAGGCAGTTATAGCAGAGCGTTTAGTCAAGTCTAGGTTTGTTGCTGATTGATTGGTAGCTGTTACTTCTATACTATTTTTTAAGAAGGCTTCGCCTTGAGATTTCAATCGATCTGAATACGTTATGTGGTTATATACTAGCTTTAAGCTTTTGTCATACTGGTCTTCATATACTTGGTCTAAAAATTCAATGTGTTGAACGGACTCGTAAATGAGCCTTTCAATTTGCTTTTCTAAAGCTGCAGTTTTTTTAAAAGCATTTTCTGTACCTTTATTACTTGCCACTTCATGTGCATAAATAAGGTTAAAAAATTGTATATTAGCTATAGACAATATCAAGACTGTCACAACTCCCATAAAGAAAGTTCGCTTGATACTTTCCATAATCTACACTCCTTTTTATAGCCGCTTTTCCTTTGCTACGTACGGCTAGTTATGTTTATACAGCTAGTTTTGTCGTGCACTTAGCCATATATCCTATATTTTTGACATAAAAAAGAGTTTTTAATCAATTACGTATTTTGACTCAAGTTAGGCATCAATAAATCAAAAAAGATGGAATTTCAAACATACTGATTTGAGATTCCATCTTTTTTGATTTTCCCAATGCATAGCATGCCATACTAAATGTTCCCCTAATCCATTGTACTTTTAAGTCCTTAGTTGCCACGAAGGCCTATAAATTAGCTACATGCTGTGCCCCAAAACCTAAAGTCATATTGACTAACTAAACATTTAAACCCTTGTTGGCCACGAAAACGTATAAACTAGCTATCTGCTGGGTCGCAGTTCCTTTTCCAAATTAGCTACATGCTGGGTTGGTAATAATGGACTAATTATCGTTTTTAAAAAAACACTAGTAATTATACTCATTCCAGTCCCAGCATCACATCTAGTTTCAAGCCCAGCTCTCAGACCAAGCAGAATAAGCAAATATCGACGTTTTCGTGGCCAATTAAGGTTTGCCCAAGCACTTCACAAGGTCCAATCACTCATCACTTTTGGATTAATCTATCCCCATATATCTACTACATCTTATTTTTGTTATAGGTCCAAATACATCCCTATTGCTCTTCTAATCCATTTAAATAGCAAGATTACTTTTTTAAAATCCTTAGTTAGCCACAAAGGCCTATAAATTAGCTACTTGCTGTGCCCCAAAACCTAAAGTCATATTGACTAACTAAACATTTAAACCCTTGTTGGCCACGAAAACGTATAAACTAGCTATCTGCTGGGTCGCAGTTCCTTTTCCAAATTAGCTACATGCTGGGTTGGTAATAATGGACTAATTATCGTTTTTAAAAAAACACTAGTAATTATACTCATTCCAGGCCCAGCATCACATCTAGTTTCAAGCCCAGCTCTCAGACCAAGCAGAATAAGCAAATATCGACGTTTTCGTGGCCAATTAAGGTTTGCCCAAGCACTTCACAAGGTCCAATCACTCATCACTTTTGGATTAATCTATCCCCATATATCTACTACATCTTATTTTTGTTATAGGTCCAAATACATCCCTATTGCTCTTCTAATCCATTTAAATAGCAAGATTACTTTTTTAAAGTCCTTAGTTAGCCACAAAGGCCTATAAATTAGCTACTTGCTGTGCCCCAAACCTAAAGTCATATTGACTAACTAAACATTTAAACCCTTGTTGGCCACGAAAACGTATAAACTAGCTATCTGCTGGGTCGCAGTTCCTTTTCCAAATTAGCTACATGCTGGGTTGGTAATAATGGACTAATTATCGTTTTTAAAAAAACACTAGTAATTATACTCATTCCAGGCCCAGCATCACATCTAGTTTCAAGCCCAGCTCTCAGACCAAGCAGAATAAGCAAATATCGACGTTTTCGTGGCCAATTAAGGTTTATGATTCATGTCACAGCAGACTTTACTAACAAGTTAACGCACATGTTGGACGCACATAAAAAGCTGACTCATTTTTTGAGCCAGCTTTAAATAAGTTTAGTTTTTGAAATAGGGTTGGATTCTTTTTGCTAACAATAATGCTAGTGCTCCCCCCACTAAGGCTGTATATAGCTGTGGGAAAGTAAGCATTTCAATTAAGTGAGGAGGAACTTCTTCAATAAAGAACGTTACAAAGTATCTTACAGAGATAGCTAAAAAAGCGAACTTCACTATCGCTCCACAAAGCACCCCTATAGCTTGCTTTATAATATGACGGTCTATTTTAATTGCCTTTTGAACGATGCTAAACAAGGTTACTAAAATAATATTTCCAACAATGATAAAAACTACTAAAGGAAATAGCGGCATTATTCCTAGCATGAAGGCTATTAACGGCGTTAGACTCCCCACTAGTATCCCAGACATAGTTCCCACTGTAATAGCAGCTAAAAATAATGTCATGTTTACCAGAGGACCTACAGCGGGCTGTGCAAACTGGCTAAAACCAATTTGAAAAACTAGTGCAAGTGCTAGCAATAACGCTGTTTTTACTAAATAGTTTGTGTTGAGCTGGTTTTTAACCTGTGAGTTTTGCATCAGTTTGCCCCCTTAATCATCGCTAACTGCTATTTCATGAAGTGCACCATCAGCTCTATTCTTTATACCTTTCGCTCTAGGAACATAATGGGTATGAAGTAGTTTATGAGCTTTCTCGCTGTTAGGAGCTTGTAGAAACTCTTGGTATAATTTTTGGATGAATGGGTTTTTATGGGATTTTCTTACCTTTTGGATGTTATCTTCCTTATAAAGAACTTTAGCCCTTTCCACTCGAACGTCAGTATCTATAGTAGACGACACATGAGGCTGTCCCCCACCTGTAACACATCCACCGCTACAACCCATCACTTCTACAAAATGATACTGCTTTTCTCCAGCAGCAATTTTATCCAAAAGTTCTTGAGCCATTTTTGTGCCATGGGCAACAGCTACATTTATTTCTTTGCCGCCCAATTTTATAGTGGCTTCTTTTACACCATCTATTCCTCTAACTTCCTGATATTCTACCGGTTCTATGTCACGTCCTTCAACAACATCAGCAACTGTTCTTAATGCAGCTTCCATAACTCCTCCAGTAGCTCCAAAAATAGCAGCTGCTCCACTATATTCTCCTAAAGGATTGTCAAACTCACTGTCATTAAGTTTATTAAAATCTATACCTGCCTGTTTTATCATCTTAGCTAATTCTCTTGTAGTTATTACAGCGTCAACATCTTTATGGCCATTTACCTGGTTTTCTACCCTTGCTGCCTCACCTTTTTTGGCTGTACAAGGCATAACCGATACCACAAAAATCTTGCTTGGATCTATGTTATTTTTTTCGGCATAATAAGTTTTTACAATTGCACCAAACATTTGATGAGGTGATTTACAAGAAGAAAGATTGCTAATATACTCTGGCGCCTTAATTTCACAGTAATTAACCCAACCCGGAGAACACGAAGTTATAAGTGGCAGGTTTTTTCCTGTTTCTAAACGATTCAGCAACTCATACCCTTCTTCCATAATTGTTAAATCTGCAGCAAAGTTTGTGTCAAAAACTTTGGAAAAACCTATTCTTTTAAGGGCTGTCACCATTTTTCCTGTTACTCTTGTGCCTATAGGCAAACCAAATTCTTCACCAAGAGCTGTTCTTATAGCGGGAGCTGTTTGGACAACCACATGAACATCTTCGTCTTCAATAGCATCCCATACCTTTTCTATATCCTCTTTTTCCTTTAAAGCTCCTACAGGACAAGCCATAATACATTGTCCACAACTAATACAGTCTGTTTCTACCAAGCTGTCGTTAAATGCTGGAGTCACTTGGGTATCTATACCTCTATTTGTAAAATCTAAGATCTCAGCTTTTTGCATATCTCTACAAACAGCAATACATCTTCCACATAAAACACATTTGCTGGTATCCCTTACGATAGAAGGCGAATTATCATCTATTGTATGATTAGTACGGTTAGTTTCAAAAGGAACTTCATCAACGTTAAACTCCTCCGCAAGATCTTGAAGCTCGCAAGTCTTACTTCTAGTACATGTTAAGCACTCTCTGTCATGGTTTGATAATAAAAGCTTCAACACATTTTTTCTTGCCTTTCTCAGCTGGTTGGTATTTGTTTTTACCACCATGTCATTAGATGCTGGAAACACACACGCCGGTTGCAGGTTTCTCTGCCCCTCTATATCTACTATACAAAGTCGACAGGCGCCTATTTCATTGATTTCTTTTAAATAACATAACGTAGGAATGTGAATGTCAGCCCTTTTTGCTGCTGTTAATACAGTATCACCTTTTTGGCACTGAACTTTCATACCATCAATAGTTATTATAAATTTTTCCATTTAACTCCCTCCTCATATTTATCACTATTTAAAGTGTCAGAAAATTTAGTAAGGGATGTGCTGCCTGCGATGCAAAGGTTTTGCCGATAACGTTAAAGTTTTCACTTTCACTCAATCCCTTTTATATATTTTAACATATTTTCTGTTTCTCTACTATATAGTACTTGTTATTTTAATATATTTCACTTTTGTGACATATATTTAGGCTTGCTGCTTATTAAAACAATCATTTTTTTTTCTTTGGCATATCACTTCTTTAGATTTACAATAAGAGCAACTGCCATACTTTTCATCAACATTTTTTCCACACTTTGCGCACTTAAACTTACAATCTCTGGTCATATAGTGTCCACCATTAATATTTATAGCTTTCCCTTTAGTTAAGGCTAGCGCAACTTTATTTCTTGCACTATCTATAATATTTTGGAATGTTTGTCTAGAAACACCCATCTTTTCTGCACACTGGTTTTGGTTTAAGTTTTCAATATCCTTAAGCCGCATAGCCTCAAGTTCTTCTATTTTTAATGTTATTTGTTCTGTTATGCATCCTTTTTTCCCTGAAGGCTTGAAAAAGGTTTTTTGCGGAAAAAATTCTACTTTCCTGCACTTTACTGGTCTTGGCATTTTCTCCCTCCCTTCGAATCTAGCATTAGATTTTTACAATTCTCTATACAACAGTATGTTTATAGATATTTTAAAAAAAGAACTGCCTAGTGTGTCATTCCGACCTAGGTTCGCAAATGAGTAAAAAATGACTCAAACTACTTTACTGTTACCATTTCCCGACATAGTCATCAAGGATGCAAAATTCACCACTCTTACAAAATTAACATCTTGTGAATAATTTGCAGTTTTTGATGATATAAATTATACCATTACATTGTAACCATTTAAAGTATTTATAGTTTGTAGCTCACTAATAACAGCTACCCTTTTTACACTGCTGCTTATTACAACAAGAATTTTCATCGATATAGTTTGTTTTTACTGGTTTTAACTGACCTTTTAAGAAACCTTCTACTGCTTGATTGATATCACTTTTAACGTTTAGCACTATTTTAATGCCGTTTTCATGAAATAGTTTTACAGGGGTATTCCCTACACAGCCAACGATAACAACTTCAATCCCATGTCCTATTAAATATTCGGGAAGCTCTTGTGTTTCATTATCATAGCTTTTGAAAGGTATTTTTTTTACAACCCTTTCTCCCTGTATTTTAAAAATCGTAAATTCCTGGCACTGATTAAAATTTTCGCTCACATACCCTTCCTCGCTTGCTACTGCTATTTTCATAATATCACCTCTTTATTAGTTAGCATATGCTAATTACTTTTATTTTATATAGTAAAATAAGGTATGTCAAATGTTTTGATAGGCTTTTGTGCAACTAGAAAATAAAAAGCAGGTATTATATAGCAGATGTAGAACATATATTTTTAACAAGCTAAAGATAGGGGTGGTGTTGCATTGGATAATAAAGTAGTTGTGATAACTGGTGCAACCAGTGGTATTGGGTTTGAAATGGCTAAAGAGTTGTGTACTCAAGGCTTTAAAGTTGTGCTTGCTTGTAGAAACTTAGATCAGGGTTTAAAGGTCCAGGAAGAATTTAATAATCTATATGCCAAGGTAGATGTTGATGTTATGGAAATTAATTTGGCATCTTTTAGTTCTATTAAACGCTTTGCAAAAAAGTTTAGAACTAAATATAATAAACTCCATGTCCTAATTAACAATGCTGGAGTTTTTTGTGATACAGCAAAAAAAACAGAAGATGGGTTTGAAATGACTATGGGGGTAAATTATCTAGGCACTTTTTTTCTTACTGAACTACTTTTGCCTATTATTATCAAAACTGCAGATGCACGTATAGTTAATATAACTTCGAAGTCTGCCTTTTATGGAAAATTAAAAGTAGATGATAATATGTTTTATAGTAATGTTTATGGGTTTAAGGCCTATTACGCTTCCAAACTTGCACAGATTTTTTATACTATCGACTTGTCTGAAAGGTTAAAAGATAAGGGAGTAACAGTAAATGCTGCATGCCCCGGCAGAGTAGCAACTAAAATTTGGAATGGGAAAACTTTGATGATGAAATTTTTATCACCTATAATTACTAAAAAAGGTTCCTCCCCAAAAGAAGGAGCAAGTACCGGCATTTTTTTGGCAACTTCCCCAAGGGTTAAAGATATAACTGGTAAAATGTTTTTTGAAAAGAAAGTTATAGATTATAGTGAAGTTTGTTTAGATAACACCATTAGAAGAGAAGTAGTTAAGCTTAGTTATAAAGTTGTGAAGAAGTATGAAGAAAACCTATCTGCAGGCTAGAACAACCCCAACAATTGTGCTGGGGTTGTTTGTTTATAGCCGCTTTTTCATATTTAAGGATTCCATTTTTTATTATAGTTTTGATGTGATACTTTTGGGACTGTAACTAAAAAAGATACTCTACCCTTGAGTTTCTTTTAGCTTAGATTAAGCTTTCCAAACCAATATCCCCATATAATCTAATGCCCATTGCAATGAAAATATTACAAAAAGCAAGTATAAAAAGTGTTTTTCAACCCAAACATCTACTGTTCTGACTTTTTTTAATAATAAATTATCTACCCCTAACACTATAGCAATTCTAAAGGGTAATAAAAAATATATAATTGCAAAAAGTAATAAGCCAAACATATTATAATGTAATGCCATTAAGATATCCCCTGATAAAAAACTTAAAAAGGATCTAGTTCCACCACAAAGGGGGCATCTACCATAATGTACAATCTCTCTTAGTTCAGAAATAAAAAAGTGCCCTCTTGAAAGAATATAACTTTGTTGCCACAAAAGAGAGTTATAAAGGATACCTGTCAGAGCTAAACATATAGCAGTCATAACATAACAAAAGTACCTTTTCTCATCTACAGGAATAATTTTTAGTAAGGACCTAGGCCATAAATCAAGCACTTATTTACCCCCTTAAAAAAATTCCCATTGCTGTACAGGTTGACCTTTTTGTAGCTTTTGACCAATAAGGTTAGCATCTACCATTACTGCAATCCAAATGGGAATAGCAGCCAATCCAGCAGTCATTGTAGTTAATAAAACGGATCCACCAAGCCAAGCTAATCCTTTTGCGGTCTGACCTAAATATATCTGTCCTACACCAGGTACAAAGCAGCTTAGTAAGGTAGCAGTGGCAGAACTTTTGGGTGGTTCAGATGGATATATTAGTTCATTATTATCAATGCTAAAACTAGTATTATTTAGCTTCTGCAAACGACAACCACATTTAATACAGATTTCCTGTTTATCAGAAGTTTCTGCCCCACATTCTTGACAGTATTTATTTTCATTCAAAGGTTTCAATCCACAAGACATACAAACCTCTGCCTTGTCATTCAACTGAGAAGCACAATTTCTACAAAACACTTATTATTCCTCCTCCACTATAAATACATGAATAAACTAAATAAATTTATCCAGAGAAAAAAGCTACCTATTATAGCAATAATTGAAATCACCAAACCTGCAATGGCGAGCCCTCTATTAGCTCTATTATTACTCATGCCAACAACCGACAAGATAAGAGCTATAAAACCTATAAATATATCAATTATAGGTATAGGTAAAAATAAAGAAATCAAAGCCAGTACAAAGCCGGCTATCCCCACACCACCAGGTTGTTTATTCTCACTGCTATAAGAAACTTGCGGCTCTTTTTTTTCAGTGTTAACACCACAATGAACACAAATTACTGCTTTATCATTAATTTCAGCGTTGCAATTATGACAGAGCATATTACTCCTCCCTTCCTAGGCATTTTTTCGTCACATAACAAGTTCTGCTAAAATAAATTTTTTCCTCTTTTTATTATAAATATTGCTTCGTCCTAGTTTTCAATACAATTATTTAGTCTTTTCATTAGATTTTGTTAAAAAGTTGTTTATACGATGTGAGTCCATTGGCTGATTGACAAAAACGCTTCATTTCATAGACAATCAAACTAACATAGTATTGTGCGACAAGGACTTCCTCTTTAGTTGTAAAAAGTAAATACCGAGGCGCTTTAAATTATTATAGGATAAAATAGAAACTATAAAACATGGAAGGAGGAGATATATGAGAAATCTAACTGTATTACAAAAAATAAAGGTTCTTTATATCGAAGATGAACCGATTACCCAGAGGGAAGTAAGTAAGTTTCTTAAGCCTCAAGTTGGAAAGCTGATTACCGCTTCCAATGGTCTTGAGGGCATCAAAAGTTTTTTTCACCATGAGCCCGATATTATTATTACTGATTTAATAATGGGGGATATGAACGGGATTGAAATGATGAAAAATCTACGAAATGAGGGGGTATATTGTCCATTAATAATTACCTCTTCCCTTTCCGACTCGGAAACCATTCTAAAAACCGTTGATTTAAAGATTGAAAAGTTTTTAATAAAGCCTATAAACCTTGATTCTTTAATTAACACCTTAGAGTCCCTAGCCATCGATATTGTAGAAAAAAGAGAAAACATTGTTGTAGTCAACAAAGATTTCATTTTAGATGAAGCAAAAAAAGCAGAATTAGAGTTAAAAATTAGAAATTTATACTCTAAATATCTAAAAGATGTGACTGGAAAAGGAGCAAATTTGGTTAATGTTTTTATCAACGGTAAAGAAATTGAAATTCTTTTAAAGCAGCCGTTAACACGATTAGAAGAAAGTTTATTAAATACAAACGCTGGTTCAAACTATAAGCTAGTAGAAATTATTAGAAGAACAATTTATGAAGATACCATTGACGATTTTTTAACCAAAGTGAGCTTGTTAATAGACAGAAAGGTGGGCATAAAAAAAATTGATGTATACCCTAAAGAACGAATCGAAAGAATTTTAATTGAAATTAGATAAGTATTGGGTTGACAGCAGAGCGTAATTTGTCATATAATGTAATTAATGGAAAGTAAATTTAGATATGTTTTACTACATAAGCTAAATTTATTCTATTATTTTACATAACCTTATATTTTTATGGACAACTTTTAAACCAAACACAGTTTGCAATTTAAAAGCCCATAATAAAAGATATTTGTCTTTTATTGTGGGCTTTTTTTGTTTTTTGCGGCATGATTAGTTATTTATTTAACTAAAAACTAAAACTAAGTAAGATTTTCAATTGGAGGGAATTATTATGAGTAAAATTATCCTTAAAAACAACAAAAGTCTAGTATTAAAAAATGTACTAATAAGAAAACTTCATTGCCTTAATCTAGATGACCTGGAAGGTGAAATAAAAGATTTTAAACACTCATTAAAAAAACACAGAGTAAAAACATTTGGACCTTTAATCACAAAATGTTATGGCCCCAATGTTCATAAAGATGGAAGGATTACAGCTAACTATGAAATTATTATACAGGCCCATGATTATTTAAAATATAAATCGCTTTTTGAAACAAGAAAATCTTTAAATTGCGGAAAGTGTGTTTATCTACGTTATTCTGATGAACCTGAATTTATGGACTTTGCTTTTTCTAAGATTAATATGTTTATAACAGAAAATAACCTAAATACTGTAGGTGTTACTTATAATGCTTATGTTGAACAAGATCATAAAAACGTAGTTTTTGAGATTTTCAAACCACTAGCACCTAATTCAAGCCAACAATACTTCGATTCTAAATTGAAAAAAGTTTTGCCATGACCTACTATAACATTACTTAAGCCTATGCTGCCTCTTCTTTTTGAGTTAGCCTAGGTTTTTGTACGTGTGGGTATATTACTGTTGCTATGGGCAATAGGTATGGAATCAAAGCATATGGAGCATAGTCTAAGGTATTTACACCAAGTATTGCTACAATAGCTAAAGCATTAACATTCCACGGCAACAAAGCTACAGTCACTACACCGCTGTCAGCGATAGTTCTTGCTAGTTCATTTTTAGTAAGCCCCTTTTCCTGATATTGTTCTTTTAGAAATTTACCAGGGATTATTATCGATAAACTTTGATTACAGGTTATAGCATTAATTCCTATGCAAAGGACGGACGTTTTAAAGACCAGTTCTTTTGCATCTTTTATTTTTTTAGAAAAAATATCAATCAAAGGTTTTATCATTTTAGTATGTTCTAAAATACCATTCAAAGCTGTTGAAAATAAAATAATTAAAATAACATTTAGCATAGAAATCCAGCCCGCTCCAGAAATAATCTTACTTATCTCACCATTTTCAGGCTGATATCCTAAAATTAAAGTTTCTAACATTTGTGCAATAGTTAGATCTGTAGTAAAAAAAGAAATACCCATACTGGATATAAGTCCTATTAAAATACAGTAGAGTATAGGAAAACGAAAAATAGCACCCCCCATTAATAGTATGGGAGGTAAATAAGTATACCAGCCAATTGTGTAATAACCACTTAAAAGCTGCTGGACGTTGTTTATGTGATTTATAGATTGTTCTGTCAGTATATACTCTCTGCCTAACCAATAATAAAATCCTATGCAAAGCAAAACAACCGGCCAAAGAGTTGTCATCATAACTTTTATGTTTTCCATAATATTTGTGCCGGTTATAGAAGCGGTTAAGTTGGCGCTACTTGATATCGGCGATGTCCTATCACCTATGTATGCACCTGATACCACAGCCCCTGCAATCATAGCTGGCGGAATACCCATAGAAGTTCCTATTTCCATAAAAGAAATACCTATAACACTAATCGAACCAATTGATGTCCCCAGGATTAGTGATATTATAGTAGTTACTATAAAAAATGCTAGCAAGGCGTTCATTCGAGTAAGGTAGTCAAAACCTATGTTCATCATAGCAGCGATTGTTCCACTCAACATCCAAGAAGCAGACAACATTCCAATAAGAGACATTATCATAAGAATTCCTTTTGCGTTAGATGTTCCCATTTTTATCATCTGCCATAGCTGACTTATTTGATAACCGTTACGACTACAAATAACCCCCGACACAAAAATCCCCAAAATCAACCCTATCAATGCAGTTTCAAAAAGCACAATTCCCATCCCTATTCCCGTAATAGTTACCGCAAAAACTATAATGATTTCTAGAAAACTAATTTCCTTATACATAGACATTTCCTTTCTCTTTCTATCTATTTTCCCTTCTATTATATATATAGAATAAAAATGTATCAATTATAGAAATCGTAATTTCAAAGTATAAAATAACATTTTATGCAGGTAGGGTTTGTTCCCGCTGGTTATTGATTGAACGATTTAGAGCTCAGCCTCAATTATTGGCAGAACCTTACAACCCCATTTAAATTAAAAGTAACAGTTAAACCAACATCCTCTCCAATACGTAGCAGGTAATTCATTGCCTGCGGATTTGGATACGACTTTGGATGGTCCAGCGGTGCCAAGGCACGGGGAATGAATTCCCTCTACTACTGTTGAAATCAACATCTTCTCCAACACGTAGCACGTAATTCATTGCCTGCGGTTTTGCATACAGATTTGGATGGTCCAGCGTTGTCAAGGCTCGGGGAATGAATTCCCCTCTACTACTACGGTTGAAATCAACATCTTCTCCAACACGTAGCAGGTAATTCATTGCCTGCGGACATGCAACCCAAATGGCTCCCATTTCTAACTTCACACTTCCCACTACTCAAATGGTAATTCATTGCCTGCGCATTTGCATACGGATTTCGATGGTCCAGCGTTGCAAAGGGCATGGGGAATGAATTCCCCTCTACTACTGTTGAAGCCTACATCTTCTCCAACACGTAGCAGGTAATTCATTGCCTGCGGACATCGCAACCCAAGTGGCTCCCATTTCTAACTTCACACTTCCCACTACTCAAATGGTAATTCATTGCCTGCGGTTTTGCATACAGATTTGGATGGCCAGCGGTGCCAAGGCACGGGGAATGAATTCCCCTCTACTACTGTTGAAGCCTACATCCTCTCCAACACGTAGCAGGTAATTCATTGCCTGCGGACATCGCAACCCAAATGGCTCCCATTTCTAACTTCACACTTCCCACTACTCAAATGGTAATTCATTGCCTGCGGTTTTGCATACCGATTTCGATGATACTGTGTTGACAAGGATAAAAGGGCTAGCACAACAGGTGCTAGCCCTTTTAATAAGTTTGGCTAGTGAATCCACTTATTTTTAATATTTCTAGTGCTAAATAAAAACAACAATACACTAAAAAACAGCAGCATTAAAAAGTTTAATGATAATAAAAGATGACCATCCTGGTTTATCGCTGTTTTTAAAATATCTGCACCATAGGTTAAGGGTAATATATAAGAGATCGGCCTAATAAACATAGGCAATTGTTCTACTGGAATAAATAACCCACATAAAAATAGCATAGGAAATCTAAAAAAGTTTGAAAATGTTTGGGCTTCAAAAACTTCGCTAACTGAGACTGCAATAAATAACCCCATAAATGTTGAGGTAACCGCGATAAAAAAGATACTACCCATAGCTGCAACCCAGTTGATGTCGGACAGGTCAGTTAAAAATGACGCAAATATAATTGGGAAAATAGCATTTAGTATCCCAAAAAGAATAGCTCCAGTTGTTTTTGCCAACATTAATAAATTTAAATCTATAGGAGCTAAAAGAAGTCTTTCAAAAGAACGACTTTTTCTCTCAAAAGTTATTGTTACTGCTAACATCGATGTAGTACCAAAAAGAATAGACATACATATAACTCCAGGCAAAATATCTCTAATACCCATACTAGTTTCTGACCTAATAAAAAACATAAGTGTCCAGGCAACAGGAAAAATAATGCCCCAGCTAATATTAGGAGGCTTAAAGTAGTAGTTTTTCATGTCCTTCATTAAAATATTCCAAAATGCAATTTTTGCGTTCATTACCTACCACCCTCCTTTTTCATTTTGTTCGTTTCTATGCCAGTTATTTGAACAAATACTTCTTCTAAGGATGGCTTTACAAGCTTAGCTTCGTATACCACCGCTGAATGCTTTTTAAATAATTCGATAAACGGTAAAAGGTCTATTTTTTCTTTTGAATAAACCCTTATAGTTTTGCTGTCTATTAATTTATACCTGTAATTAGGAAACTTTTTCTCCAAAACACTCTGGAGATCTATCTTGCTATTTTCAACATAAAACTGCACTACTTTTTCTTGTTGTGCCTTTTCCATCAAGTTAACAGTAGAATCAATTTTTACAATTTTCCCTTCTACGATAAACGCAATTCTATCGCATAGTCTTTCCGCTTCTTCGATATAATGGGTAGTTAAAAATATAGTTGTTCCATTTCTATTAAGTAAAGTTAATAACTTTCTTATTTGTCTAGCACTTTCGACATCAATTCCAGAAGTTGGTTCATCTAAAAACAAAATTTCAGGACCATGGATAATGCCGGCGGCAATTGTCAACCTCCTTTTCATACCTTTGGAGTACGCTTTAAAAGGCTTCTCAGCAACATGAGATAATCCTACTTGCTCCAACAATTGTAAAGCTTTTTCCTCTCTTTCTTTTTTGTTCATTCCATATAAGGCGCCACAAAAACTTAGGTTTTCTACCCCTGTCATCTCAGGGTACAAATTACTCTCATCTGGAATAATCCCTATCTTTTCTTGGATTTTACTTAGATTTTTAGCACATTCAATTCCAACTATTTTGATATCACCTTTGGTAATTTTAGCTAAACCTATTAACATGTTAATAGTGGTTGTTTTTCCCGCACCATTTGGACCCAAAAGCCCAAATATTTCCCCTTCCTTAACTTTAAAGTTAATTGACTCAACAGCTGTAAATTGCTCATACTTTTTTGTTAAATTTTCAACTTCAATAATACTCATATAATCCCCCTATCTATTTAAGTTATTACTTAATTATATTCTACTGTCTTCTTTTAATTAAGTCAACGCTTAATAGAAAGCTTCGCCAATTGCAGTTAAAATTAAGCTTATTTATGTATAGAAAACACTCTAAAATCAATTCCAATATGATATAATGAAATTAAATTTTTCGTATTAACACCGTAGTAGCAGGTAATTTTATTGCCTGCGGATTTGGCTACGGCTTTGGATGGGGCGACGTTGTCAAGCACGGGGAATGAATTCCCCTCTACTACTACTACTACGGTTGAAATCAACAGCTTCTCAAACGCTTAGCAGGTAATTTGCCTGCGGTTTTGGCTACGGCTTTGGATGGGGCGACGTTGTAAAAGCTCGGGGAATGAATTACCCTCTACTACTACGGTTAAAATCAACATCTTCTCAAACGCGTAGCAGGTAATTCATTGCCTGCGGATTTAGATACAACTTTGGATGGTGAGACGTTGTCAAGCACGGGGAATGAATTCCCCTCTACTACTACTACGGTTGAAATCAACAGCTTCTCAAACTCGTAGCAGGTAATTTATTGCCTGCGGTTTTGGCTACGGCTTTGGATGGGGCGACGTTGTCAAGCACGGGGAATGAATTCCCCTCTACTACGGGTAAATCCAGCATCCTCTCCAACACGTAGCAGGTAATTCATTCCTGCGGATTTGGCTACGGCTTTGGATGGGGTGACGTTGTCAAGGCTCGGGGAATGAATTCCCCTCTACTACTACGGGTGAAATCAACATCTTCTCAAACGCATAGCAGGTAATTTATTGCCTGCGGTTTTGGCTACGGCTTTGGATGGGGCGACGTTGATAAAGCTCGGGGAATGAATTACCCTCTACCACTACGGTTGAAATCAACATCTTCTCAAGCGCGTAGCAGGTAATTTATTGCCTGCGGTTTTGGCTACGGCTTTGGATGGGGCGACGTTGATAAAGCTCGGGGAATGAATTACCCTCTACTACTACGGTTGAAATCAACGGCTTTAGATTTGGCTACGAATTTTAAAAGGATAAACAATAACTAAATTAGCTATTTATTCTAATGTATTTATCGGTCCAAATTCCATTGTAGGAGGTTTGTCTATGTTTTTACTTAACAATATAAAGTACAAAAAAATCCTTGACATTAACAACTTAGAAATAAAGGAGGGAAAAATTACCTGTATAGTTGGGGAAAGTGGTAGCGGTAAAACCACCCTTTTGCGGATGTTAAATAAACTTATTAGCTGTGACAGTGGAGAAATCTTTTTTAGAAATAGATTAATTGATGAAATTGATTCTGTCCAATTAAGAAGAAATGTAATAATGTTGCCACAAGAACCTGCTATTTTTAGTGGTAGCATTAAGGATAATCTTTTGATTGGGCTTAAATTTTCTGAAAAACAAGAGGCAGCTGAGGGTGAACTACAAAAAGCTTTGAAAACTGTCTACCTTAGGAAAATGCTAGATGATGAGGCTGATAAACTATCTGGTGGAGAAAAACAGAGGTTAGCTTTAGCTAGGGTTATGCTAATGAATCCAGAGGTGCTTTTGCTAGATGAACCTTCTTCAGCCTTAGATGAGGATACTGAGCTGTTAATTATTGAAAAGCTTGTAAATTATTCTTGTAGCAATAACAAAACTCTAGTCATGGTTACCCACTCAAAAAATATTGCCCGTCAATTTGCAAATGAGGTTATTAAGATTAAAGATGGTACAGTAACCAGTGTTGAGGAGGTATAAGTTATGGGTGATGTTGTAGAGCTTTCATTTTTGCAGATGATAGCTGCTTATGTTTTTGTTGTTATTTTGTTGCTTATCGTTAGAGCCAGGGGAATTTCAAGGGAAAAAGAAATCCTTGTTTCATCAATTAGAATGACAATACAGCTCATACTTGTTGGGTATATTCTTGTTTATTTATTGGATAATAAAAACCCTTTTTATACAATAATGGTAATAGTTATTATGGAGGCATTTGCAATTCATAACATATTTAAAAGAACCAAAGAGCAAATTTCCACCCCTCTCAAAAAAACTATAGCCGCTTCAATGGTAATAGGAACTTTGTCTAGTCTATTATATTTTTTATTTATAGTAATCAACATCTCTCCTTGGTATGATCCACAGTATTTTATTCCCATTGCAGGAATGTTAATAGGAAATTCTATGACTGGTATTTCTTTAGGTGTAACAAGGCTTGTGGACGGTATGACCAAACAAAAGCATATGGTGGAATCTGCCTTAATGCTTGGCGCTACACCAAAGATGGCTTCTAAAGATATTGTGGATAAAGCCTTTGATTCGGCTATCTTACCAACGATAAACTCTATGGTGGGTATGGGTATTGTTTTTTTGCCTGGGATGATGACTGGGCAAATTTTGTCAGGTGTTTCGCCGGTACTGTCAATAAAGTATCAAATTGCTATTATGTTGGGGATAGTGGGAAGTGTTTCGCTAACCGTTATATTGTTTCTACATTTTGGATATAAAACCTTTTTCAATGATAGTAGTCAAATGTTAGTTGATTAATAAAGGATGTTCTCATGACGAGAACATCCTTTATATATAAATTCCAAAAATACAAGCAATGAATTACCCTCTACTACGGTTGAAATCAGCATAGCATCCTCTCCAACACGTAGCAGGTAATTCATTGCCTGCGGTTTTGCATACGGATTTGGATGGTGCAGCGGTGCCAAGACACGGGGAATGAATTCCCCTCTACTACGGTTAAAATCAACATCCTCTCCAACACGTAGTAGCAGGTAATTCATTGCCTGCGGATTTGGCACAGCTTTGGATGGGGCGACGTTGTCAAGGCACGGGGAATGAATTCCCCTCTACCACAGGTAAATTCAGCATCCTCTCAAACACGTAGTAGCAGGTAATTCATTGCCTGCGGTTTTGCATACGGCTTTGGATGGTGCAGCGGTGCCAAGGCACGGGGAATGAATTCCCTCTAATACTGTTGAAACCAGCATCCTCTCCAACACGTAGCAGGTAATTCATTGCCTGCGGATTTGGCTACGGCTTTGGATGGGGCGACGTTGTCAAGCACGGGGAATGAATTCCCCTCTACTACTACTACTACGGTTGAAATCAACAGCTTCTCAAACGCTTAGTAGCAGGTAATTCATTGCCTGCGGACATCGCAACCCAAATGGCTCCCATTTCTAACTTCCCACTTCCCACTACTCAAATGGTAATTCATTACTGCGGATTTAGACACTTTGGATGGTGCAGCTTTTCATGATTTATGTTTGCTGGCTGATATTATCTGTAATGTTTTGTTTGTTAGTTCTCCAAGTTCTCAAAACCACTGCTTAAAAAAATTGAAATGTTATTTTCTAACCCATATCCACCCTTCTTTTTTCGCTAGTTCTATATCTTCAGGATAAAACACTTTACCTTCTAAAAAGTCCTTTGCAGCTAATAGACATATTGCGCTATCAAGCACGTCATCTTCTTTTATTAGCAGTTCTTTACTTAAGGAGATATCAATATATCTGGAAAGTTCTTTAACAATAGCTTTTCTAAAACCCTCTCCCTTTTTATCTTTATAGCCTGTACTTTTAATGTCCCATTGGCTTAATGTAGCTGAAGGGTATACCTCTATCGCTGATATTGGAGCTAGTTTTTGATGATTTAAGGCTAGCTCAATATTTTGGTTAGTTAAACTTCTTAACTCATCATGATTGCCAAAGCAGAATGGGCAGTTCTAGCTATTCTATCTGCTCCTACATCTAGCGGCTGTTTGTTTACGTTTCTTTTTATGAATTTATCTGTTTCTCTTCGAAATAGATTATTTGAATCGCTTTCTAAAGGTTCTCCCGCTATGTGCTCCGTTAGGGTTGAGCCTAGGTTTTGCGGCCACCCTAACGGAGCATCAACTGCTAGCAAAACTTTATCATCTGGATTTATCCACTTATATATTGTTTGTGCTATTGGTGTTTTAGTAAATCCTAAAGTCGCATCTTTTAATGTTAGTGTGCCATTTTCGTAATGACCCAAAGCCAATCCTGTTTTTTGGGATTTTGTCGCACAATCTATTCCTATTATTTTCATCGGTTTACCCCCATCTTCTATGAATTACTTCCCTATTTTTAAGCGTAACTTAGTAAACAAAGAGTATTAAAACTCTTTATTCATTTTCCAACTTCTTTACAATAATCATCTCATATTACTAATTAACACTACTCGATTTCGCTGAACAAATAAAAGGTTCTGTCTTTATTAATAGTTTCATCGCTTCTATTTTGCTCATTTCAAGTCATTTCTTTTAGCCATGGTAGGGGTATGTTATAATACTGTTAACTGTTAAGAAGGAGTGACCGTTATGAAGATAGGGAAAATACCAAGTGATGCATTAAAAAGGATTATTTATTCAAATATATCCAATAACAGGCCAGAAGTAATGGTTAGACCTAATATTGGTGAGGATTGTTCTGTTATTGACTTTGATAAATACGGAGCTGTAATAAGCACAGATCCAATCACAGGAACAACAAATGATATAGGAAGTTTAGCAGTCCATATAAACTGCAACGACATTGCATCAAATGGAGTAGAACCTTTGGGAATAATGTTAACTATATTAGCACCACCTGAAACAACTGAGGAAGATTTAGCAAAGGTGATGGCTGATGCTAACAAAGCTGCGGCGTCTATCAATGTTGAAATATTAGGTGGTCACACAGAGATAACAACTGCTGTAAATCAAATGGTAATTAGCGGAACAGCAATTGGGCGGCAATTAAAAGATAAGGTAATCTTAAGTAAAGGCGCCCAGGTAGGGGACGCCGTAATTATGACAAAACATGCTGGTCTTGAAGGAGCATCTATTATTTCTAATGATCTAGAAGATAAATTAAAGTCTACTTTAACACAAGATGAAATTAAAAATGCCCAGTCTTTTGCAAAAGATATCAGTGTTGTTAAAGAAGGTGTCATTGCAGGTAATATTGGGACAAGTAGTATGCATGATGTCACTGAAGGTGGAGTTTTAGGAGCCCTCTGGGAGTTAGCAGAAGCTTCTCAGTTGGGCATTAAAGTTTTTTCAGAACAAATTCCCTTAAAAAAGGAAACTAAAACAATTTGCGAGTTTTTCTCAATTAATCCTTTTAAGCTAATTTCTAGTGGAGTAATGATAATGACTATTTCAGAAGACAAAGTAAAGCTATTATTAGACTCCTTAAAAAATGAGAAAATAGATGCAACGGTGATAGGTAAAATTACAGAAAAGGATAGAGTTGTAGTAAAGGATAATGAAGCTTTAAGGCTAGATCCCCCTGACGCAGATGAGTTATATAAGGTAATTGGTTAATTTAGGAGTATTTCCTAAAACCGTATTTAACTCTTCTCTTTTACATTGTCCTTATTAGAAGCCTTCATCATAAACTCTTTATATTCTTGTTCAGTGAATCCAGTTACATAAAAGACTTCTCCTACTTCTTTTACCAGTTCTCCCATTTTATACAAATCAAACTCTATCTGAAAGCAATCTTCACCTTTCCAGGCCCCAATATGCACATGAGGCAATCGTGACGGGCCGTTGTTGCCGCCGTATGCTATAACCTGGCCTTCTTTTACTTTTTCACCTTCTTTTAGTAATGGGTCTTGGATATGCGCCAATAGAATGTTTTTCCCATCTTCTCTACATATAGTAATACTTGATGGCTTGGATTGCTCATATGAACCTGGAGTATTAGTTATAGGATTGACATACACACTGGTGACCTTACCACTAACCGGCGCTAAGACCTCTGCGCCAAATGTAAACCAATCCTCATTTTTCATACCATCATTTTTATACCGCTTTGAAAATCCTTTTCTGCTAGTGGCAGAAATATCTAAGGCCTCAACAAAGCAATCCCTCCCTAGTGAATCTCCAAGGTTTTTAAGGTTCCCTGCAAAGTGTTCTGCATAAGACATAGCTCGCTTAAATATAGGATGCACTCTTACTGTTTCATAATTTTTCACTAAAAATTCGCCTCCATTTTATTTTATAATACAATAAAAAACATTCTAGAAAAATGACCCACTTCCATTGTCGAGAATATTTTTTATTGCCCAGCCTCAACTTGTTAAAAAATACTGCTGCCTTTTAAAATATTTTGCATATTAACCCCCTATAAATATAAAAACTTATAAGAATATTTTACTATTTTTTCAATTTTTGTTCAATACACCAAACAAAGCACTTTACATACCAATTCTAAAAAGTGTTTTGTTTGGTGTATTTTTTGTTCTTTAGTTTTGACTGCTAAAGTCAAAACATTAATTGGCCACGAAAACGTCGATATTTGCTTTTTCTGCTTGGTCTGAGATTTAGACAGTTGAAATTAGATGTGATGATGCTGGGTCTGGAAAAGATTTACTGCCTAGCATTTTTAAAAAAAGTATAATTAGCCCATATTCTTACCGACTCATCATGTAGCTAATTTGGAAAAGGAACTGCGGCCCAGCAGGTAGCTAATTTATACGTCTTCGTGGCTAAATAAGGGGTTAAATTCAATAGATTTTTCTCTATAACTTTAATAAAAAACCCCTACCGTCTTCTGTGGATTAAATGTGGATAACCAACAGAGTTCGACAGGGGGGGTGTGTTTTTAACAATCATCTTTATCAGGTTTAAAATTTGTGATAAAAAGTGCTGTTAAATGCTAATATGTTCAAGTTTTTTACATACATTTTTTCTCTTTTAGCATTATAAATAAATTATTTTTGATATAAACAACAGACATGAAATTGTTAAAAATCACATCTGTTACTAAAAAGTTCTTTTGTTATGCTGTAAATATTATTAAAATATCTTTACTCTTTCCTCTAATGGCATAAAATCCTTATCCCCAGCGGGAGCAATTGGTTTTCCAAAGGGCATCTGTGCAATTATTTTCCAATTTTTCGGTATATTCCACTGCTGTTTTACTTCATCTTCGATAAGCTCATTGTAATGTTGTAGAGATGCACCAAGACCTTCTACTTCTAGAGAAGTCCAAACTACATATTGAAGCATCCCACTTGATTGTTGTGACCAAATTGGAAAATTATCCTTGTAAGTAGCAAATTGTTTTTGCAATGAATCAATTACACTCATATCTTCAAAGAACAAGATAGTTCCATATCCGTTTTGAAAAGAATTAATTTTTTCTTCAGTTGCAGAAAATCGTTTTTCTGGAACAATTTTTCTTAAGGACTCCTTTGTTATATCCCATAACTTATCATGATTCTCTCCGAATAGGACAACAACTCTTGCACTTTGAGAGTTAAAAGCAGAAGGCGTATGTTTTACAGCATCTTTTACGACTTCTTGAATTCTTACATCTGAAATAGTTGTTTCCTTGCTAATTCCATATATAGATCTTCTTTCTTTGACAGCAGTATAAAAATCTTTTGACATTTTAATTTTCCTCCTTATTTAAAAACACTTTAAGTTTGTAACATTATTATTCACTTAACTTTTTTACAGCCTTGATGGCACTTAAAGCAAAACCTACATGGCATTTTTACTTTACACCCTAACTGTAGTATAATCCCTATATCATTTACATAACTCATTTAAACTCAATGCTACTCTTTTAAAATAGTCTACTATAAGTCACCCTTATTAAAAGTTCTTCTTTATTTTTTGCATGTCCTTATGCTATAATTATAAATCATATTATGAAATATAAAAGTATGCACTTTTTAGTAAGATACTATATAAAAGGATAGTGATATAAATCATGAGAAACGAAAAAAAGTTAAAATATAGTTGTGCTATACAATATACATTAGATTTAATAGGGGGAAAATGGAAACTTATTATATTATGGCATCTTACTCATAAAGAAATAATGAGATATGGTGAAATAAAAAGAAGTCTTACAGGCATTACTCATAAAATGTTAAGTCAACAATTGAAAGATTTGGAGGCTGATGGGTTCATACACCGTAAGGAATACCCTCAAATCCCTCCAAAGGTCGAGTATTCTTTAACAGACTTAGGTAAGTCTCTCTTACCTGTTTTACAGAGTATGAGTAACTGGGGTAATGAGCATATGCAATAATGCTTTACTTCTAACAAATAAACACTCTAATTTAACAATTACCGAAATTTGTTGCATCAAGTGTCTATTTATAAAAATTACCTTCAAAACACAGCCACTCTTCCCATTTTTACAAACGAATAATTTTACTCATCATCGCCAAAATTCAACTTTTTCTATTTATAATTTTAATAAAAACCCCTGCCGTTTTCTGTGGATTAAATGTGGATAACCAACAGAGTTCGACGCGGGGTTTATATTTTTATCTGCTCTTTTGAGGGAACAAAACTATCCCTACATTTGGTCACATTGTATTTTTGAATTTACATATTTGTTTTGTTTTTTGAATAAGTTCTGTTGGATCACTATAGTGCTCGTACAAGGTCAAGGGCAAAGAAAAAGGCTGCTTCCTTTTGGAACAGCAGCCTGAACTAGCGCTATTTTGTTTATTTCCTTAGTCTAAATCTTCGATGTTCATTTTACGTATTTCAGATTTTTTGGCCAAATCCTTTCTCACGTACCAATATATAGACAAGAAAATTATAGTGCTAATGTTAAATACGAAGAACATAAGTATACCTAAAAGTTTAAAATCATCCAAAAAAATTGTTACAGAAAAAATTGTTGCTATAGTTAAAGAAAGTATTGGTAATATAAACCCAAACCACCGACTACCGCTCTTGTTTAAAAAATATTGTTTGTTACTGGAGTTATGTTAGTTAGATAAATCAGTATATATTCTAGCCAATCCTAATATAAAGATAGGGCCAACAATAAAGGCATAGACAATCATTAATAAAAATTGTAAAGCACCCTGAATAAATAATATACCTAATAGAAGTGAAAAACTTACTATAATCCTTATTGAGATAAACTTTAGCATAGTTGCTATATTTTGATGTACAAGGCTTATGCTTTTAGTCACTATCTTTGTTAAACTTAAGTTAGTATCTAAAAACAGAAAAGAAATAAATGCAAGGTAAAATGCTGCTATTGCATATAAAACAAGGGCTGTAATTGTTAAGGGTTCAAATTCTAATAGTTTTTCCCCATAAAAGCCGAAGAGCAAATTAAAAACAATAGCTGGCACTCCAAATATTATTACCCCTTTTAGGATTTTCTCCAAAAATTCTAAAAGATAATCTGATACACGACATCCTTTTACTAAGCTCAAGCACAGACTCATAATAAACAAGTTTATCAAAATAGATCCTATGTATTTAACCACAGTACTAAACAAACTGCCCCCAAAAATGTAGATTAAAGCTTCTTCAACAATAATGACCCCTAATACCCAAAAAATGGGTAATAAAATTACGGACTTCAAATTCTCCTTAAACAAACAAAAACCACTTTTAATATATTGTATATGAGCCCCTAGTAATTTTTGTACTCATAAGCATATTTTACCATTTTTAGATTCTTGTTCAAGATGAGTAGTAGGGTTTATCCCACTCCTTAACTGCTAGTATAAGAGCAGCCTATATCTTCTAAGTGTTCCGCTACTTTAAATGCGACCTATTATAGCAACATAAATTAGAAAAGGGTAGAATACCTTCTCTTTCTAATTTATGTTGCTTTTTCTCTATGACTTTAATAAAAATCCCTGCCGTCTTCTGTGGATAAGATGTGGATAACCGACAGAATTCGACAGGGATTTGTGTTTTGAACAATCTTTTTTATGAGTTTTGAACAATCTTTTTTATCTTTGAACAAACTTTTTTATTGGGAGACAATGGGTGTCTATTTATAATAAAGTTTGTTCAAAATCCAACCACCCCTAACCCTCTATCACATCTGCTCTCACATCACTTTTCCCATTTTTTACAAGTGAATAAAGTTTGTACAAAATTTGTCCTAATTACTTCCATCTATCCACTAATTTCTGTAAGAATGTAAATTACTTCAAGTTAATAAAGTTTGTTCGTCATCGCCAAAATTCGACATATTTTTCAATAGGTGTCTATTTATAATAAAGTTTGTTCAAAATCCAACCACCCCTAACCCTTTATCACATCTGCTCTCACACCACTTTTCCCATTTTTTACAAGTGAATAAAGTTTGTTCAAAATTTTTCCTAATTACTTCCATTCATCCACTAATTTCTGTAAGAATGTAAATTACTTCAAGTTAATAAAGTTTGTTCGTCATCGCCAAAATTGGACATCTTTTTCTATAGGCTTTTTCGATATGGTTTTCGATATTTTTTGCTTTTATTATTAAAGTTATAGTTGTATAAATACTATAACAACAAGGCATACCAGCTTTCCTCGATAGAGCTTTTCAATATCTTTTCTCTATATTTTTAATAAAAAACCCTGCCGTCTTCTGTGCATAACCGACATAATTCGACAGGGATTTGTGTTTTGAACAATCTTTTTTATGAGTTTTAAACAATCTTTTTTATTTTTGAACAAACTTTTTTATTGGGAGACAATGGGTGTCTATTTATAATAAAGTTTGTTCAAAATCCAACCACCCCTAACCCTCTATCACATCTGCTCTCACACCACTTTTCCCATTTTTTACAAGTAAATAAAGTTTGTTCAAAATTTTTCCTAATTACTTCCATTCATCCACTAATTTCTGTAAGAATGTAAATTACTTCAAGTTAATAAAGTTTGTTCGTCATCGCCAAAATTCGACATATTTTTCTATAGGCTTTTTTCGATATGGTCTTCGATATATTTTCCTTTTATTATTAAAGTTAAAGTTGTATAAATACTATAACAGCAAGGCATAGCAGCTTTTTTCGATAGGGATTTTCAATATCTTTTATCTAAAATTTTAATAATAAACCCCTGCCGTCTTCTGTGTATATCCTACAGAATTCGACAGGGATTTGTGTTTTGAACAATCTTTTTTATGAGTTTTAAACAATCTTTTTTATTTTTGAACAAACTTTTTTATTGGGAGACATGGTGTAGGAGTTAGGGGTTAGGGGTAGATAAAAAACAGCTATATCTACTATGTTTGCCGTTAATTATATTATTTGAACTTTTATCCTTTCTTATCATCAAACTCTTGCTCAATTCCCCCCTTTCTTAAGAATTGAGCTTTTCTTTAGTGCTTTTCTCTTCGCTTGATTAAAGATATATCCATTACTTTTGCAGATTAGATATATTACTTATTGGATACCTTTTAAATTCCTCACGTTCTTCCGTGGTAAGCTTATCAAAGTAATATTCAAAATCTGTTTTGTTGTCCAACAAAATATTTATTCCACACAAAACTACAGGCTTGTCCTTTTCTATTTCCCTCAACCCCAACAGTTCATGTTTTTCACTTGTATATAAACCTCTCATTCTCTTGAGTATCTGATACTTATTTAATTTAGTCACTGTATCTATATTGTCATGATGCTCTAACCATCTACAAATCTCAAGTGCCAATGATATGCTCTCTTTAAAGTTGTTATCTAAATCATATGCTGTAATTAAATTTAAAACTAATTGTGTAACTGCTCTCCTGTGCTGCTCTGAAAACGGAGCGCTTTTTATAGATTCTTTTACGATTTGGAGGTTTAAGTTGTTAGCTTTTAGAATATAATCTGTTGTTAAAAGAGTATATATACAGCCTTCATATTCACATTCATTGTATGTATAGATACACTTAGGAAGTTTCTCTTTATTGCCAAATAAGTTGATAATATTCATATACCTATTTATATCTACCAAAATAAAAATCGCAATATGTATATTCCCAATCTTTATCAAAGAAAAATTAGACCTGCTTAACTTCGATTTAATCTTTCTTTTGTTAATATTTATATCGATAAAAATATTTAAGTTTTTATAATCTTTGTTGGTAAGGCTATCCATTTCTAAGTCCTCTTTTATATTATAGAGATTTAATACTTTTTCTGTTTTAAGTAAATTACTGTAATATTGCTGTATTGCAACCCTCTTTTTTCCCGGTATATTAAGCACTTCAAATCTTGCTTCTTCTACGCAAAAATATCCATTTTTTATTACATTTATAATAAACTCTGTCTCTTTTAATCTAGTACTTAAATTTCCCTTAGAATTAAAATGCATAATGTTATCGTTAATATTGAAATTAATATTTTCATTTACAACAATAAAGTCTTTGTTCTTAGACTTAACCATTTTGCAACTTTCAAAATAAACCACTGAATCTACTGATATATTACTATCAATCTGATATGATATTTGCTCAGCTTTACTCTTTCCTAAAGGAGTGGGTATCGACTCCTCACATTCACGGCCGTATAAATAAATTTCATTATTTAAAACATGGTCGCTTATGGTTGTTTTATCATCAACAAACACTGTAAAATCAATAATATTAAACTCCTCTAGTTCCCTATTTTTGTCTCCTTGCCTCACTGTACTATATTGAAGTTTCCTGTTATGTAAAAAACTACGGCATATATTTTGCAACTTAGAGCTTTTTGCTAAATATGTTAATTTTCCTGAAATACTTTTTTGACCTTCCATTGCTTTGGCTAAAAGTGTTTTTATATCTAAAGGGAGTAAGCAAATATAAAATATTTTTGTTTCCAATCTCTTATTTATCTCGACAACAAAAAAAAGAATGCCGCCTTCATGAAAGTAGTTTAGTAAGTCTGAAACTTGGATAGGAAAGGATTTCGTTTTTGCACTAAATTTTTTTACATTTGTACCTTTTACTTGAACTGGTACTTTGCCTTTTAGATTGTCTTTCCTATGATTAGAAGTATTATATACATAGATTTCACCATCCCATGATGGTGTTTTATCGTTTTTATCAAGTAAAGACTTTAATAATTTGCTTTTATCTACTACATCCTCAACACATCTAATTGCTTTCTCTTCAGTCTTACTACTCACTTTATCACCCCTATGACATACATTTATCTCCATTTTATTGACAAATAGTCCAATTTAGATATATCTAAATATAATACGCTGAGCTTTAAATATGTGTTGACTTACATTTGCTCACAAAGATTCCATCATATCAACCTTGTTATAAATATTCGTTTTCCAATAAGAAGTCACTAGCAAAAAGTTTCTCTAATATTTTTTTGCTATTGATTTATATAGTGAATAGATTTCAGGTTCTGTATTTCCCATTTTTTACTTGGTCTTAAGGTCAAAATAAATATTGGCATCCGTATAATATCTCCTCACAACATTGCTTTACGTCTGTATTTTCTATTTGTTTAGAGCTTATTTTTTGTAAATTTTTCTTGTATTCAATGTACGATTTTCTTTTAATGGTCACCACTTGGCTCAAACTACTGCATCTTTCTTGAAACCATGTATAAAGAATATCTTCTAACAAAATTTTACAGTAAAAGACCATCTTTTCATAAACCTCTTCCATTAAGTAAATTGGTACTTTTGCCTCATGGGTGAGCATATTCCTGACCCTGTAAATCCTAGAAAGGTCGTTTTCGACTTGCTTTTCTACCCTTTCTATTGAATCTAATAAAAAAACACACCTTTTTTTCCCTACCTTTTTTACTTGTAACATTTGAGACATAAGGCGGATATATCGTGTCTCAATTACCTTCCCAGTATAAAAACTAGCTGCTTTGTCTCCCTTATCATTGAAAAAAGCTAGATATACATGTTTTTTAATTTTTTTCCTTCTAACCTCAAATGAGTCCTCTATTTGACTATTCATTTTTTTAAATAAAATTCCGTTTTCTCTCCCAACTTTCAGCCGTTGCAACGTCCTATTCAAGCTCTTCTTTGCATAAGAACTACCTATAATAGGTATAGAATAATCAATAACGCTTTGTCTTTTACCCGTAAAGGAATCATGATTAAATAAAAATTCTAATAAGCTCCATATTGCTATAAAAGCTGTTTCTTTCGGAGATTCTTGAACAACTCTTATCCATTCTAATAACCTGATTATTTCACTTGAATACTCACTTTCTTGAGTAATTAAAAGTTGTATATAGTTGTTAACATTATCAACCACTAACTTCGGCTCTTCAGGTAAAATCGGTAATAGGTTTACTCTTTTTCCGCTAATATCAATTACCATTACTTCTTTTTTAATACTCTCGTTATAAGTTTGCAGCTTTTTGTCAAGTCTAAACAATTTCACCCTACTTTCTAGTAATTCTCTTGCTCTACTAGCTGCTGCACAATTATCCAACGCTTCAACTTTTACTATAGCAAAAGAAAGACCTTCTTCCTCTGAAAGAAAATCATTAATTTTGTTTTCTTCTAAAGTGTATTCCTCGATTTTTTCTTTCAAATAACTGTTGTTTTTAAAGTTAATTATAGACTCTTCTGAGTTAGAATTTAAAAAATTATAATCTTTATGTGAGGGTAAAGAAAGTTTTAAACAACACTCAAATTCTCTCTTATTATGTTTTCCAAGGTCTTTTATACGAAGCAACCTCGATTCAAAATCACTATCTTGCTCATATATAAATACCCCAGCTCCCCAGCTATAAAGATGTTTTTTTGAGTGTCCCATATGTAAAAGCTCACTTACTAATAACTCAAGAGATTCATCAACTTGCGAATAGCGTGTTTTTTCATTATTTAAAAGTTCTTGTAAGCCATCAACATGCCAGTCTATTGTTGGTTTTCTGCCTAACTTATTATTAAAAACCTGTATAATTCTTTCCACTTCTTCCACTTTTCTAATCTTCCTTGATTCGAATTCCTCATCTCTCAGCTGCTTCCATTCTTTAATAAAATCCATCAACCAAAATTTTAACATTTCCATATCTCTAGTTAAGTATAAATGTTTGTATCGAACTATAGTATCTATTAACTCTTTTACCACGCTTTCAATATGGTACGAATAAAGCACTCGCTTTTTAAACAACCTTACACTATGAAGAGTTTCATCTAAAACCATTTTTAAAGAAGGATGTGTGAGCTTTCGAAAGTGGGTGTGTTCTTCATTCAAGAGCTCGCCCCACCTTAAAATAAAATATTTTTGTATGTCATTTGGTTCACTCTTGTAATTATTTTTAAACAAACAATCTTTATACATTTTCTTAAACACCCCTTGATTATTTAGTATATTTATTGTATAATTTGCATATAATAAATATAAGAGATACGGGGCTTAACCGATTTAAAGTCAAATTAGAGATATTTTTAAATCAGGTTACTGCCCCTTTTTAATTTTTATTGGACGTTACTCCTCTAAAAATGCAATGGCCTTCATAATTTAATATAGAAAATAAGAGCTATATATTATCAGTCATAGTTTCTTTAATAATTTAAATTTACTTCAGTTTATCATACTTAAAATAACATTCAAGCTTTATTAAAAACAAGACTCAACGGTTTATTATAACCCACGCGTCTTGTTTTTTATATTAGACCAAACATAAAAACTCAAAAATAATAAACCTTTGTTTAAAGCAATTATATTTTTAGTTTATGTCATTTAATATTAACAACATAACTAAAGTAATAATAATCAATGCGCATCATACTAATTCTATATATTCCATTTTAATTGGCTAGAACAAGAGGAAGTAAAATTACACCTGCACAAACTTCATGGATGAATACAATAACTTTTATTACTTACGAAGAAGCAGGTCATATATTAGCAACCGATTGGGATTCTGACATAACTAAATAAATAATTGGAACTACAATAACACTTAGTGGAATGGCATTAGAACCTTTAACAGAATATATAGTTAATACTTATAATATAAGTCCTGCTAAAGCCGCATTTATCATTAAAGCATCAAAGATAGCTGGAAGTAGTCTGGCTGCTTTAGGACTTGGTTATACAGTTTATAATGTAATAGATTCTTTACACTCTGAAAATATATTAAGCAGAGTACAAACACATTATAATAATGGTAACGGTACAAAGTTAAAAATTTTTTATATAGAAGGACACTGGAGTGGAAATAGAGGTAATTATACAACCAGTAAGCATGGAGTGGACCATATGCAAATATTCCTGACAGTGTACATGAAACATATGGTAGTTACGGAGTATTTACAAGAAATTAATTTTTGAAAAATAATTGCACAAAAGAAAAAAATACGAGACATTCTTTTTGTTTTTAAATAAATAATCTGTCCAATAATAATAAGTAAAATTAATATATATATTAATAAAGAAATTAACTGATTTTCCATTATTAGTTTCCTCCTTTAATTCCTAAACATGCACTTCTAGTTTTTTGCTTTTTACCTTTTTAAATAAACAATTTTAATAAATAATTTGCTACGCTCATTCTTGATTGAGTGTAGAGTATACAGTTGTTAAAGTGCTTCGCTCTCGGTAATTATAATATTAATATCTACTGCTTTTGATATTAATATTTAGTCTTAATTTGTGTAAAATACTCAGCTTCCTTTATATACCTATATAAAGTTGTCCTGCTTACCCCCATACTCTCGCAAATCTCTTTCTTGCTATAACCATCTGAAACCATTTTTACCATAGTATCAATCTTTTCCTTACTGTGGGCTTTTTTTCTCCCACCTTGCCGCCCTCTAGCCTTAGCACTTTCTAGGCCACTTTTCACCCTATCATTTATTACTTCTCTTTCCATTTCAGCCATGGCTCCCATTACGTGAAACATAAATTTACCCATGGTTGTGCTTGTGTTAATTCCATCTTGTATTGAAATGAAGTTTATACCTTTATCCTTAAACCCATTTAACAAGTTAACTAACTGAAACATTGTTCTCCCAAGTCTGTCCAGCTTCCAAACGACAAGGGTGTCTCCTTTTCTTAGTTTATTTAATAAATTGTTCAATCCTTTTCTCTCAACTTTCGAGCCACTTATTTTGTCGGAAATGATTTCATCTACTCCATGCTTTTCCAAAGCGTCGATTTGCATTTGAAGGTTTTGCTTTTGAGTCGACACTCGTGCGTAACCAAACTTCATTATATACCACCTTTTTCCATTAATTGTTTTAAATGTATCACAAACACATACCAAAAACAATAGTTTTTGAATAATAATTATGAAACATGATAAATACGATAAATGGCACATCTGCTAAGGTGTGCCATTATCAATTGTTTTTGGAACATATAGTTGTTAATTACGATTGTTTTCTATTAATCAAATCCTTCTGTTCAAGAGTGAGTTTCTATTATCTTTTTAAGAACTGAAAATCAGTAGTTTCTTGACTACTTAAGCTATATAAACACTTCATTTCGTTAACTTCATTTGCCAAGAAGTCCCCACCCTCTTTAGGTGGGGGATGAATTGGTAATGTATCTTCAGTGGTTTTGCGATACATTACATAAATGTATCCTTGTTCCACCAACAAGTAGTTACCCTTCGCCAATGTTATAATAGCTTGTATGTGCGAAATACACTTTAGGTTGACTGCCCCTACCCATCAGGACTGTTTACAGAGCCTACATAGAGCCTAGAACTAGGGTATCATTCTAGGGTATGATAACTAAAATAACGTAGCACTTATAGTACTTAGGCTAGTCAACTAGGGCTCTTACAAGCCCCCACTTCAAAACTCGTTAGAGTTTAAGTGGTGGGTAGTTGACGAAGGAGTAGTTGCTTTTTGCTAGTTTTTCAAGTAACTCCTCTTTTTAGTGGATTTTTTTAAAAAAAGCCTAATCTTTTTTCTTATATTTTTGGTTTATCATAAACTGTTAGTTCTCCCTATCACTTATTAATTCATCAACGAACTCATCCAATTCTTGCTTGTATTCTTTTCTAATTCCAGCCTGTTTATAGATTTCCCATTTTTTTAAGGATTTGTTTTTCCTTTCCAATTCTGTAATAGCCCACTTTACTCGCCTCTTCCTAAATGTATAATCTGACTCTAATACACCAGTTAGATAATGCTTAGTTTTAGGCATTTTACTTAGGTGCTTTTGAAGCAAATCTTGAATACCTAACTCTTTGCCTATTTTGCTTTTGGTTATTTTTTCCGGTTTACTTTCTGAGCTAAGTTTTTCATCGACCACCTCCTTAACCATCTCTGAAACTCTTTTATCCCTTTCACGCCAGTCCACTTTAATGTTTTGCTGTTTTGCTGGTGTGCTAGCTGGTGAGTTTTGTATGAGCCAATCTCTATCATTTTTGTAAAGCCACGAATATGCCCGTTGATTTAGTTTTCTTACCTGGGTTTTTCCCTTCTCCCTATTTTCTGCTATAGTTACAAGCCAGCTTGTTCTGTAATTCTCTTTATCTTTTGTTATCCTTTCTTTGTTTTCCTTGGGACTTTCACGCCTTTTATCTTTTTCTAGGTATTTTTTTACTGTTTTGGGGTCGACTCCTAATATTCTAGCTTTTTCCCTGAGAGATAATCCCTTTTTTGACAGTTCTTTTAGCTTTTCCCTCCACCTAAAACCATAATCTATAACCCTATAGTTTTTTTCCCCCATTGTTCTTTTATAGACAAATCCACATTTTGAGCAATTATATGTAGCGATAGGCTTTTTGGCATCTGAGCTATGGCTTATTATAATATCAGGAATTGTCAACTGTTGATAATGGTCTGAGACTTTGTTTAAACAGGGCCATGGCCCAGCTCCAAAGGTGTTAAATTTGGTTTCGCCTGAAAAAAGCTCATACAAAGAAATATTTAAAAACATCGCTAGCAATAAATGCCTAGTCGGATGCATTGCTCTATCCTGTTTTGTTAAAAACTCCAGTAACCAGTTGGAGTTCTTTTCTGAGTCAAAATCTGATTGAGTTAATTGTAAGAGTTCACTGCCAAAAAATTTTTTAAACTCTCGCGTTGATTCGGTTCGATAGATTCTACTATTGACAGTAGCAAACCTCTTCTCTTGCAACCTTGCATAATATTTATTTTTAATATTAAATTCACCTATATTATTAAAATTATTCTGGAGTATAACATAAGCATTTTTAGCTAACATAAATAAAATTTTAATAGTTTCCTCGGCATAACTATCTGAACTCTGAATAACGCAGTTTTCTTTAGTTGCTGCTATAAACTGGTGTTTATTTTGTGGTTTAAGTAAAACTTGACTATTTTGCAGGGGGATTCGGTGCTTATGACATATAGGGATTGTTGGTATTTGATGTGCTCTGTGCCAATATGGTTCCCCGAGGCTATCTGCCTCTTCTTTAAAACATAAAGGGCAAAATTTTAAATATTTATTTGCTTTAATAGAGCTTGCCATGATTCCTGCACTGTTATGAATGCTAGCTCCTTTCCCTTCTGCCATGGAATTAAAAATCTTCTTTTTTCTTTCACTATCCAAAAAAGCTGTGTAAAAAGGATAAAGAGTGTGGTGTTTGATTAAATATTCAGCATCCATTTGATTGCCAAGTGGTAAATTATCAATAAGTTCCCCGATATGGGAGGGCAAATCAACAGTGGCTGTGACTGTTTTTTGACTAAACAACTCTTGCAATGTTGATTTTGAGCTTTGATTCCCACTCCTTAGATGGTACCGTGCTATGACGCTATGGAGAGTCTCGTCTTCGTAGGGTGTCGGAAAAAAACTAATCATCCAAAAACACCCTTTCAGAAAAATCATCTGGACTATTTTTAATAATATTTTTTTCTTTAAATGATTGATATGTTGAATTATTATTTTTTTCTTTTGCTATTGCCCTTAAATCATCTTTCTTTAGCTTTTTAATTTTAATATTATCTCTTGTGCTTTTCTCTTCTGAATTTACTTTTATAGCCTTTATTACTAGATTCGAAACTGAAATGTCATCACTTTCATCTTCTATAACTTTTGATACTAGTGCTGCAGCTTTTTTAGAAGGAATATCTAAATCTAATAGTTTCAGCACTGCTTTTTCTTTTGCCGAAATGTTTTTTTCATTTTCGGCGGATTTTTTCTTTAGTAATATTTCTTTAATCTTTTCTTCAGAACTGTTTACTCTTGGTGTTTCTTCAATCAAAAATTCTTCAAAATCCAAGTTTGAAATATCTTCAAACTTTGCTACTTTACTCATGTTGTTGCTCTTGAGCGCTTGAATCATTGGCCTTATCAGTTTAAGATTTTCTTTTGCTACCTGTTTGATAAGCTTTTTATCTAAATGTTCCTTTCCTGAATTAATTGCTCTTACTTGTGCCATCGCAAAGAGCTTAACAGCTACATCAATGATTCCCTGACTTTCTTCATAAAGCACTTCTTTTATCTCCTCAGACAAGGGGGTCTTCTTTCGGGTCCACTGAAATTCCCAAAAAGCCTCGATGAAAAGGTCCCAGTTCATATCTTTTTTCAGCCTATCCCAAACAAAGTCTCCTTGCCCACTACCCCGTCGGGCTTGCCTAAACTCTGATTGAAGTATGGACATAGCTTTTGGGGTGCCAATCAGGATAACGGGCAGTCCGATTGTATTAATAAGTGTAACGAAAAAGTTTAGCATCTTCGAGCTTCCACCACTTTTGGCTTCTTTTAGGTGTTGTATTTCGTCAATAACTAACATTCCGAGGGCAGTATTTCTTGCAACCTGACTCATCACTGTCAGCATTGAATCAACGGTGTTTCTTTTAGCTCCATGTTTTCTGAAATAGGTGGTCCCTAATAAGCTATCAACTTTGGCAAAAAACTCCATACACAGGCCCTTAACAGAACCATCGAAAGGGCAGTCCAGCTTTAGCCACGACAATTGATGCATATTAAATTGATTTCCCCTGTATTCTGAATGAACGATAACCTGGGGTATAGTTGACAGCACTTGGTTTACTGCCGTTGTTTTTCCCATGCCACTTACACCTATAACTGTAAAACCCGATGCTGTGCTTCTAAATTTATCGTTATTTGAAATCTCTAAGCTTAGATTTTCAATCATTTTTTTTCCTGTATGAAAGCTTTCTGCGAATTCTGGCTTAGAAGGGTTTCTTGCTAAGTACCCCTGCCGAATCACCCTAGAAATCCTACTTTCCAAGTCTAAATGTATGGGCAAAGGTTGAAGGCATTGAAATATCCTCTGTACTATGTGTAGCCTCAGGTGAGGAGCTAGATTCTTTTCACCTTCATCATAATGGGGGTAGACAGCCAACTTCTCAACTACCTCTCCTTTATTCAAAATTGGTGGAAGCGCCTCTATGAAAGGGTTACCTTGATATTCCCTTATCGCTTGCTCTATATAGCTTGCTTTAACTGCTTCAGCACCGTTAGGAATATTAATTTTTCTAGTCATCGGTAAAAAATGCCTCCCTTTGCTTTTTTCTCAGTAAGTCCATTTCATCTTGGTTTTCATGAGGTTTTTGGCCCTTTAGTTTTATAAGTTCAGCATCTCTTTTTGGGGTCTTCTGCAGTTCAAAAGCTTCATCCCCACGGTTATACTCTTTTTCAAGTTTTCTATTCTCCCTTATGCCTCTGATTTTTTGAGATTTGCTTACATGCTCTAACTCTTTTTCAAATTCAATCTCTGCCTTTTTGACAATCTGCTCTACCTCAGTCATCATTTCCACTTTTTGCTGCAGTTCCTGCTCTTCCATTTTTTTAATATCATTTTTTTCTTTTTCTTGAAGAAACTCAATTTCTTCAAAGAATTTATCAAAATAACTCTCCTGATAATCTAACATTTGGCATTTTTCAAACTCGCCATGACCGCCAGCATGCACGTAAAGATACTTCATATTTCGTGGGTCATAAGATACATCTACCTTCCAATAACCTTTGTTTCTTGCCTTTTCAAACCAGTTTTCTTGAATTGTCAAATTCGAAGCATAATACATTTTTTTAAATTTAATACCCCTACTTGTAACTGCCGCCGTTGCGTTAGGTAACAAGCTCAATTTAATTATATCAGCGTCTACACTTTTTAACTTTCCAGAGCGATTAGCTATACCCCATTTCCAAAGACTAAGCGGCAACAGTTCCACATCATCTTCAATCATCATATCTTCTCGGTTGTAATTTTTTAAAATATTGTAGTTATTGTGAAATAGTACTGACCTTATTATAATCTGTGTAAACTCTTTTAACGTCAATTTAGCGTCTAGCCTATAGTCTTTGTCTCCTCTTTCGTTAAAATCTACGTTAACCGCACCTGGCGTAAAGGGCTTCACCCTTTGATTTGTCGTTTTAAAATTCTGTTCGATAATACCTTTCCAGTCAGCTCTATATGGAGGGGTATTTTGTATTTTAACGCCTAAAGAACTAATTAAATTCTCAACATTTTTTCCTTCTAGTTCCCCTCTATCCCCTAAAATAGCGTCAGGCAAATGTTGAGCCGGCCATTGTTTTTCAGTTATCTCAATTCCATATTTTTTGCAAAACTGTACTTTATCCATAGCTGCGTTAGCAAGGGCCATCATGGCACCAGTCCAAGATGGGCCCTCAAGACCCACATATATCCCAACAACTAACCTCGAAAAAACATCAATTATGCCATAGATTACTGGCCTACCTATGACCCAATTTCTATTAAATTGGCTCACCAGATAAACATCGCCTATAGTTGCATCAATTTGATAAATTGAACCTGGCCCTAAAGCTTCAGATGTTGAGTTTCCTAAAACAGACCTATTTTGTTGTTCATACTTCTTAGCACCACGCCTTAACCTAACTTCTTTTTTGAAATCTCGCTGTTTTTGATACCAATATCTGAACTGATTGTAGGTTGGAATTTCGCTGCTTGATTTTATGACAGGAATTTTCGCACCAGTATCAGTTGTAGCTTTGTCTGAAAAGTATTCTTTCAGCATCATTTCGTAAGTAAATCTTAATGTGTTTTGGTTATAGCTATAGTAGTATTTGTTCACAGCAGCCTGAAATATCTCCTTTATCCTTTCATCGATGTTAACTCCCTCTCCAAAGATTTCCCCCTGTTTTCGGGGTCTCCCTCTCTTTATACCTCCAGCTGATTTTTCTTTTCCTCTCCCCCCTGCTTTTTGATAATCAGGGGTTAAGGCATTTTTTGTCTTGCCTCCCCTCCAAAATAATTTTAATATTCTAGCTATGCTCCCTTCGGGTACATTATGCGCTTTTGCAGCTTCTTTTAGTAACATACTTCTTTTTTCTTTCATGTAAATATCAGGCTCTTTTGTTGCTATCTTCTCAATTATCGTCCATCTTCTATCTCTCTTTTCTTTATGATTTTTTTGTAGCTTGTTTTCGGTTATGTTTTTCTGCCATTTATCATTCACTTCTACAGATGCGCTGCCGCTTTCCACCTCTTTTTCGATTTCGCTTAATATTTTTAAAGTTGGGAGTTTGTTTTCATTTATATCAATGACAAATGCTACATCTGTTTTTCTGTCAAGCCAAAGGATTCTTTCTGTTTTCTTTTCGTCTTTTACATACCAAGAAACTAGCGTATTAACAGTTACTAACAAGTCCCTCCCCCTCCCGCACCTTTTCATTAAATCTTGCAATTAACTCGTCTGGCTTCAGGTTCAATTTGATTTCTTTTTCTAAATCTACCACTATTTTTTTTCTTGCTATCAAATGTTTAAACAGCATTAAAGCTGTTCCTGTTTCCAGTTTTAGCTCTTCATCAAATTTTTTGAGCGCTAATCTTACCTGCAAGCTACTTTTTGTCAATTCCTCCTGCAGAACTTCCGTTAGGTAACCTAAATCTTTAGCTTTTTCTTCATTTTCTAAAAGAAAATATGCAGCGTGAATCCATTCGATGTTTTTGGCTTTAGTTTTATTAATTTCTTTTTGCGTCAAGATTCCCCAATCAATTCCTTTGGCCTTCCAATATCGTCTTTCTAATTCAAGTCTGTCTAGGGTTCTCTTTTTTTCCAACTCATAGTCAGCCTTGATGCTTCTAGCTGCATATTCTAAATTCCCATGACAATCTTTTATGGTGATTAGAAAGCTTGTGGAAATTGTGTACGGAAAACCACTTTCCTTGTCTTTGAAATTTTCCATGTTTATGTCTTTAGTATCAATTTTTTCTTCGAGATTAAACAGGGGGAAGTGTTCTCTGATATCAATTACAGCATCCTCCCACTCAAGTAAATAAAAGAAACGAGTTTGGGTGTCTGTGAAAAAATGATGGATTCTGTTTGTTTTCCACCCCTTTAGCCTACTCACTCTCCCCTTAGAAGGAAAGTCTTGTATTGTAAGCCACGGTTTATAGCCACTTCCTCTGCCTTGGCCTCTCCCTTCTTTAATAAACCGAGTAAATTTCCTTTCGCTCCATGTATTATTATTTTTTGACATGAACTTTAGCCTCCTTAGCGAAAAATTTTAATAATAAAAAACGCCATCGACTACAGGAACACTTTTACTAAGTGTCAGTGTCAATGGCGTTTTGCCATTTAGGCGTGTTTTTGTATTTAGTTAGTCACTGAAGTTTTCTTTTAAGTCCATTGCATAATTATAACTTATTAAATCTTTGTCACTATTTTCTTTCCAAGCATCTTCTTTATGTGAGCGCTGGGAAATTGCGATACAGCTCATATCTTTAAACTTAGCAATGACATCATTAATTACTTTAATTTCATCGTCATCGAATATAGATAGGTCGTAATTTTTGTTGCTTTCGATTTTTGTAATTGTATTGTTGCCCCTTTCTGTTTCAATCACTTTAAACTTATCGTTAAAAAAGTTTAATATCTCATTATAACCAAATTCCTCTATAACTGGCCCATGTGTGTATCTCATATACTGAATCCCGGTGATTGAACGAATTTGTCTTTTGAAATTTTCAAAGTCAATGTACCACAGAAATTTATTAAGGTTTGTTTTATATAATTCGACTTTATCTGCAATATACCCAATTAAGTTAGTTACCCTATCAATATCAAATTTTCTGTAACCATTATATTCACTTTCTGTATGAGTCAAGCTTTGAATGCACAATTTTTTCATCATATCTTTTATTGAATGGTTAAATTTTTGTTTGATTTTGTTATAACTTTTTTTTGTAATTCTTCCTTTTTTAAATGCATCTTCAACTTTCTCTTTAAAAATCATTTCATCTTTCATGATAATTTTAAGCAAATCATTATGACTTGAACTTGGAATTGCACCTTTTTCGTATCTGTTAACCGTCATCTTCCCCCAATTTAATATTGCGACAAGTTCCCGTTGAGATATATTAAACCTGTTTCTGAAATCAATTAAGTCAGCAGGCGAGACTATATTTGCCACTTTTCTGTATTCACCATAGAGCTTAATTAAATTTTGCTCTTCAACTTCAGGTATAAAAATTTCTTTGTTGCAATTAGAGCATATTGGAATTTCTTCCTTTACCTTTAAAGGATAGCCTTTAAAATTTTCAATCAAGTTTTCACGAATAACATATTCATGCTTTTTCTGACAGTTTGGACAGTAAGCAGTTAGCATTGAATATCACCCCTTACATTAATCCTGGTGAAACGATATACATACCACTTCATCAGGTGGATTAACTCTAATCTTTATATAAATACTTTCTTCTATAATTTTGTCGGTTTTGAATATTAATATATAGCCCTCATACCCATTCCTATCCGCTTCCGGCCCGGTAGTACAGTTTTGAGGAGATAAGTCTAAAATGATATTTTTACATCTTCTATGGTTAAAAGATGTTGTCGAATAAAGTTTATATTCTTTTTCCGGTTAACAAAAGTATATCTGTCAATAACAACATTGCTCTTTTTAGTCATAAGACATGATTTTAAAAACTGCCATCTAACATCTTTAATAGTATCTCCCCTCTTTCTGCCCGAGCCATATATCATTAATAATATTATATCACAGTTTTTATAATTAATGCCATCATTTAATGGCATTAATTATAACTTATCCTTTTTTTATAACTTATTCTTCAATTTAGTTAAATTATTAAGTTAGCAAACTCCAAAACTTAATAGGCAGTAGCCATAGTGTAACTGGCAAGTAGAATTGGAGAAATTTTGGCAATTAATTTTCCCTATCCTTTTTCCAGTTAAAACCTAGAATTTTCTTCAAAAAATGATTCTCTGTGTGCTAATCTATAACTTTTACCTGACATATTAAATAACTCACATCTATGAGTGATTCTATCTAAAACAGCTGTAGTTAAAGCTGGGTCACCCAATAGTTCAGTCCAGTCTTCTAGACCTTTATTTGAGGTAATAATAAGTGATGCTTGTTCATGAAGTGCCGTTATGAGTTGGAAAAACAGGTTAGACTCTTCCCTAGATATCGGCAAGTAACCTAGTTCATCGATGATTAGTAAGCTAGAGGACAAAACCTTATTTATTTTGCCTTTACTTTTTCTTGATATCTCTTGGGTTTTTAAACAGTGCATAAGGTCGTTCATAGTAACAAAGCTAACCTTGTACCCCATCTCAACAGCCCTGTAGCCTAGTGCTATTGCTAAGTGAGTTTTACCGACCCCAGGAGGGCCCAAAAAAATTAAATTATACATACGGTCTATCCATTCCAATTCCGATAAACTGTTAACTTGTCTTTGAGTTATGGACTTTTGAAAATCTAAATCAAAATCTTCTATAATTTTAAGTGTAGGAAAACCAGCGTTTTTTAGCCTTCTTGCCTGTGCTTTTTCTTCTTTTAGTTTCATTTCTTCCTGAAGTATGTTTAACAAAAATTGCTGATATGAAATGCTTTTTCCATCTGCATCTTGAACGACTTGAGAAGCGTTTGTATTTAAGTAGTCAAGCTTTAATTTTTTAGCATTTTCTTTGATTAGCTCCAATTTCTCCACTGTGACTGTCCCCTTTCAAAGAATTAGTATACTCTTCAATACTTCTTATTTCAGGCTTTAAATCCTGATACTTTGAAGGGGTAGAAATGTCTGCCTTAAAGTACTTTTTATTAAGTTGTCGTTTTTCTTCCTCCTTAAAGTATTGGATTGTATCCTTAAGCATGCCAGCGCTGTAGAGTTTTCTTTCAACGCAGTAATCAATAGCTTTTTGTACAAGTGACGGGTTTTCAGATGTCACTGTTTTAATTATTAGGTTAGATTGATCTTTAAAGTATCTAGATTTTTCAGCCCTAATGATATCAACAAACGTTATTGCCTTATCAGTTTCTCCTAAACTTTTTAAAACTTTCTCACGCATTTCGTCGCAACTGTACTTTCTTGATTTTTGCCTATCTGGGTGGTCTATTGTTACTAGCTGACCTTTTCCTTTAGCAATTTTATGTGTGATAATCAACTCATTAGTATCTTTATCAATTATTTCGATACAATCTTTTTTAACTGATAAATTAACTTCTTTACCTGGTGAATAAGTCCCTATGGGTACTTGATATCTGTTTTGTTTGTAAAATACTGTATTGTTTTTTCTTACTAGATAGGTTAAAATTTTAGTATCAGTTGATTCAGCAAAGAGGGTAGGTATTGGCATTAAGTGTTCCTTTTCCAGAGCAAACACTTCTGCCGGTACCTTCTTTGTTGTTTCATGGACTTTTTTATTGCCGGTTCTTTCTAGCCATTTTAGATTATCATCATTAAAGGATTCAATATCTACAAATTTTCTATGTTTAGCGAAGTTATTCTTGGCATACTTTACTACAGCTTCTACTTTGCCTTTGCTTTCAGGATCAGCCTTTCTGCAAAGGTACACTTTAAACTTAAGAGAGTTAAGATAATTTTGAAATCCTTCGGTATATAATATATCTCCATTGTTTTCAGAAACTACTAGTACTTTATCTTGATCATAAACTATCTCTTTGGGTCTGCCGCCAAAGTACTCAAAAGCTTTGTTGTGGGCTTTGATGAAACTTGATGTTGTAAATGGCTTGTCCGACCACCATACGAACTTGTATCTTGAATGGGATAAAACCATTCCAAAACAATATGCTTTTACTCTTTTATTATCATGTGTCTTAAGCCATATCTCTCCTAGATCAACTTGAGCTTGATACCCCATAGGAAGATTTTCTATTTCTTCATACTGCCTAACTGATGTCACTTTGGGCAAGTCATATTCTTTTCTAAGCTTGTTTACATAGAGCCTTAGAGTTCTTTCCTTAAAATCTAGCTCACCATGTTTTTCTAAAAGCCAATCATAAATCTGAGCGGCTGACATATCTCGGTATTCTTTAATCCATTCTAAAATTTGCTTTTTGTATTTATCCACCTTCTTTCTCCGTGATTGAGCTGTATTATGGAGCTCTGAAAACTCATCAAACTCCATATCCCAGTACTTTGATACGGTCTTGTAGTCAATCTCTAGTAGCCTTGCAACTTGGGATTTATTTAATCCCCTAGACCTATTTTCTTTAATTTTGGCAAACATATCCCACCTCTTCAATTCTCATACCTCCTCTGATAAATTAACTCTTTAATTTTATCAGAAGGGGTATTTTTTTAGTAGATAACTGGAAAAAATTCTCCGTTTCTATTTGCCAAAATCTCTCCATTTTAGTTTACCATTTACACATAGCTATTAGAATACATCCAACCAGCAATAAACCAGTGAAAAAGAGTAACAATAAGAACCTCTCCTAAAGTCAGGTTCTTATTGTTACTCTTTTTTAGATATGTTTTTTTTGCGCCCACTATGTCCCCCTTGATAGATATCAACTAAAAATAGTTAGGCTCTATTCAAAGCTAAACATAGTTCTTTTAACTAACATAAGACACATGGATTATCCATGTGTCTTATGTTAGTTAGTTTTAATATTCCATTTTATAGCAGTTTTTATTTTACCCCCCTCTGTTTTTATTTCCACATACTCAGGCTTTAGCTCCACTTCTTTTTCTATATCCCTATAATATTCTCTAATTTTAATTAGTGCTTTTACGGCTTTATAGCTAGAACATTGACCTATACTTTGAATTTCGACAAAACTTTTCTCTTTAATCTGTCTTTTCATCACTCTAACTAAAGCGTTTAAATTTGTAGTTTCTGCAACTTTCAAGACTTTGTCTTGCATTTAATTCCTCCTTAAATTTGGTAAGCAAATTTTAAAAGAAGACTAGCTTATTTTCAAACTTTTTTAGTTCTATCCTCCCTAGGATATGATTCAAAATATAATGTGTTATGTTAAAAATACAGAGTTAATACAGAGTTTGAGTTGATTTTAAATTTAAATAAAGGGTGGTGTTTATTATGCAAATATATTATGGTCCGAATTAATATAGTCCTGAAATAACTATATATCGGTTTTAATTTAAAGACAGTGAGAAAAACATTTATCTAGCTTCCTATGAGAGCTACCAATAGCAACCATGATGTAGAAAGGAGTAACAATAAAAGCCTCCCCTAAGTCAGGTTCTTATTGTTACTCTTCTTTAAAATGGTACAAGGCGTAATTCAGAACATAAATTCTAAACAATTTCAAAAACGGAGTTACTAATAGTGGAAAAGAAAAGCTATTTAACCGTTTAACAACAGTATATTGCGAATAAAAATGTTTTCATCATCGAGTGATTTAAGTAGATTTAGTGGCTCCTTCTGAGAAGGAGGAGTATAAATTGAATTTAAAATTAGACTTTACTAACCGAGAACAACTTAATATTACAGATATAGAGTTTTTATCTGCATTTAGAGGTCCTAACGAAAAAACTTATTTCAGAATGATTCAGGAGCAAGGGTATGGGGCCAAAAAACTAGACTCAACATTAAGATTAGATGATGAACTAGAATATCCTTTAACTAGAAAACACTTTGAAAAAGCACAAAGAGAAGGTTATGGAATTTACTTTGTTGTTAATAGTGGAGGAACTACTAAAAAATCTATAAAAAGGGTTAACGCTCATTTTCTTGATATGGATTTTGGTAAGGTCCCGAAAATAGTTAATGGGGAAATTTTACTAGATTCTAATGGGAAAGTTGTTTATGAATATAGAAGCCACCATGAAGTTAATAAATATAAAACAAATGCTCTTAAAAATTTAAATAGGTTTGAGCTATGTCCCAACATTATTGTAGAAACCAAAAATGGTTTCCATGTTTACTGGCTGGTAAAAAACGATAGTGATAATTCCCTTAAAACCTTTACAGCTCTCCAAGAGAAACTAATTAAGTACTTTGCTAGATTTGAAGAAAGAGAAGAACATATTGATGCAAATGTTAAGGACTTAAGCAGAGTTTTAAGAGTCATAAACTACAATCACTTAAAAGATTTAGAAAATCCTTTTAAAATAAAATGTATTCATTTTGACAATTCAAAAAAATACACTCAGGATGATATTGCCAATGCAATAGGGTACAAGGTAGCCACTCCTAGTAATAAGAAAACGATTAATAAAAAGACAAAGACTCATAATCTTAAGACTTATAAGCCTAATCAACATGGAACATCCTCTACGATATCATATGAAAATTTAATACCATTTTTAAAATCACAGAACCTGGTAGATTTTTTAGGCCTAGATTCAGAACTTAATGTGAACTTCAATTGTGTCTTTCATAAAGATTCAAAGCCAAGTGCTGTTATAACCTACAGAAATGGGGCCTATAGATATTTTTGTAATTCAACTAACTGCCAATTTAAAAACGGTGCTGATATAATTGATATTGTCGAATACAAGGAAAACTTGACCACTTCTCAGGCTATAAGTCATTTAATAGAGTATTTTGATATTAAAAACATCGACTCAAGTTGGATAAGTAAACAGACTAAAAAAATTGATACAAACATCTACTTAATTACCCAGATAGAAAAGGACTTCCCAAAATTGAACAGGATTATTAGATTTGGCTTCCAAACTTTAATAACGATTCTCGAAATTTCTAAGGAAAATACCTATAATAGATACTTTAGTGTTGATGACGATAATCTGTTCTTCTTTTCTAATGGATTTTTAGCAAAAAAGCTAAAAAAAAGCACGGGAAACGTAAATAAATATGTTAACTTATTTTGTACTTTAGGATTATTGAATAAAATCCCCTATAGTAAAGTTAACGTGAATTTACAAAAAAAGGCAAAGGAAATGGCTAAAAGTAATGGTTATATAGGTATATCTTTTTACACTGTTCCCGACTATAACAGGATATTGAAAATCGCTAATGAGCGGGCAGAAAAGATGCTGAGGTATGGCTTTAGTATTAACGGAATGAGCAAGAAGTTTGTAGTAAACTGTTTCGGTGAAGCATTAGTAAACCAAATTTATCATACAAATATAAAAGAAAGCAGGAAGTCTGAAAAAATTAGCCGAACTATAGAAGATTTCATTCTACAACAAATTAAATCCTGCGGCTATTTTACTAAGAGTATGCTGATAAATCGACAATTACAAGCAGGTGGTAACTATATTAGACGTGGAGAAAAAGAGTATGAACTTAAAAGAATTTTGCCTGATGTTATGCAAAAATACAACCTCTCTTATATAAAAGCAAACAAGAAGGTTAATAAAGCACTTGGCATAGACACAAAAAAATACTTGCTTGTTAAGGAAGATATTTTAGATGCTTAGGTAAAAAAAGAGTAACAATAAGAACTTGACTTTAAGGGAGGGTCTTATTGTTACTCTTTTTGCATTATGCTTTGGTTTGTGCTCTTGTTTTAGGGAATTATAAATAAGTCTATGTAAATGGAACCATATTTGCTTTTAATTTAGATATTATACTGTCTTATTTTCTAAACTTCTACATTACTAGAATTGAAAGCGAATATTTACATTTCCTTTATTCTTGTAAGCTTAAAATCCAATCTAACCAGGATTTTACTGTTGTAGCTCTTCTGGAAAAGGTACTATCTTTTTCAACTTTATAGATATTCGTTTTTTTCATTATTTCAACAATCTTTTTGTTATCTGGTGGATACCCGTCTTTCAAAAAACACCTAAAGGACTCGTTAAATGAAGGATTCCTAAGTATCTTCTCTATTATTGATAAATACTTCTTTTTATATGTCATATTCATAATTTTTTTACCTTCTTCTGTAACGTAGTAAAGAGTCACACCATCTTCTCTTTTCTTTTCTATTAAACCTAAGTACATAGCTGCGCTCGTATAATAATTAGTTTGCCTAGGGTGAACATCTAGTGTATGTGTCAAGTAATCCCTATCCAAATCTTTTTCCATTAGCATCTCTAACAAATTGATAACTCTTTTAAATGAATCAGCTTGCGGAAATGAAACTTTTGGTTCTTTTATAATGGTCACATTTTCTAAGACATTTTTTATATCATTTAAGTTTATTTTTTCTGGTGCTATCATGTAGTTTCTTTGTTTTACAAGTACAAGTGAATTATATTCCAAGGGGTTTGTAAACTTGTACTCAAAAAAACTCCATACATCATTAGAGAACGTCATAAATACTGGAACTACTTCTTTACTTACTTTCTGTCTCCACAATCTATATGGATAGTATAGTTGTCTTACAAGAAAATCCTTTGACACAGAGTTCTTAGCTTCTACGAGCATAAGCTTGTTTCTACCTTCATATCCTCCATCAATTTCAACTTGACTGTTCTGAACATCAACTGGAAATTTGTTATTAGTTTCAATATTTCTAATATTAAAACTAAAACTGCTTGAACTCATTCTTCCGCTGATAGTTGGCAGTGTATGTTCTTCATTTAAAAAAAGATTTATTATTCCTGTAGAATAGGCGCAATTTAAAGCCGTTGCTTCACTATAAATATTACTAAAATCAATACTCTCAATCTCAGATGGGAACTCTATTTCAGCGGTATCTAAGTCTTTGTTATAGTGTAACTCTTTATAGGCATCAAATTTTGATATAACATAACTGCCCCTAGTAATAGGCAAAATAGACAAGTTGTTCTGTTGAAAAATTTCCGGAAGGTTATTCTTGTGGTCAAATTTTGTCATTAGCCTAGCTTCTCTGACCTTATTTATTGCTTTTGACGTTACTTTATAATATCCTTCGGTATCTACCTTATACAAAATATTGTGCCTCTCAAACAACTCTTCCCAACCTTTATTTACTTTAGTCATAATTCTTCACAAGTATTTCCTCAACTTCCCCCCTCTTAGAAGCAACAGAGTTTACACTTCTTCTCGCTTTAACTATTTTAATGTCATACTCCTTATATAATTCCTTTATAAAATCTGTTGCTGAGTTAGAAAGCAGAAACTTGACTCCTTTCTTATTTAATTTATCACAAATTTCTTTTAGCCTTATTTGCTCATTTCTATCAAAACCTCCTTGAGAATATCCTGTAAAACTTGCGCTAGATGAAACAGGGTCATAAGGAGGGTCAAAATAAACAAAAGCTCCCTTTCTTATCCCTCGCAAAGCATCTTGATAGTCACAATTACATATTCTTACGTTGCTTTTATTTAAAAAAATGTTTATTGCTCTCAATACAGACTCATTTACAAAATCAGGATTTTTATATTTACCAAAAGGGGCATTAAACTCCCCCGCATTATTAACCCTGTATAAACCATTATAACAAGTCTTATTTAAAAAGTGTAAACGAGCAGCCTTTTTTATACTAGATAAATCCTTGTATGCTGGACTCCTATCCCAACCACGCACCTCATAAAAAAAGTCCTCTTTATTCTTAAATTTTTTTAATTCATTGATTAATTCTTCAACATTTTCTTTTACAGTACTATAAAAATTAATTAACTCATCATTTACATCATTAATAACAGCTTTTTTAGGCTGCAAGTGAAATAATACAGCCCCACCACCTACAAACGGTTCGTAATATGTTGACCATTTATTTGGGAGGGATTTTTCGATTTCTGAAATAAGTTGTCTTTTACCCCCCACCCATTTCAAGGGTGGTTGTACTAGTTTATTCTTTGTCATGTTTTACCCTCTTTTCTTAATAAGTATATACCTAGTATATCAAACATCTGTTTTTTTTACATACTATTTTGCCTCTTGTAAAACGGATTTTTATTTCTGTTTACGAATATTAAAACATGCTTTTAAAAAAAGTTTGTCCATTAGATTTATATTTATAAAAAACGCAATGTTAGTAGAGTAACAATAAGAACCTGACTTTAGAGAGAAGGGCTTATTGTTACTCTTTTTGCATTATACCTGTTTGTCACTTTCTTGTTACTATAATACAAGAACAGGTTTATTTAATAAGGTGTTGTACTCGCTTTTATATTATCTTATTCATCCAAATTAACACAATAGCTTATAAGATTTAGTTTATTTCTCACTTTTTACTCCCAGCCAACTTTTTTAGTTCTTTATCTGCCTTTTCACCTACTTCTGGTGTTATTTTATTAATAGCAGATTTGTTTTTGTTCTTTAGTTTTTCTTTCTCCATGCTTTCTTTTTGTTCAAGTAAAATTAAATCAATAGCTGTCTTTAGCACTGGATAATATCCTTTGCAACTATCTTCTTCTAAATTATGAATTCCTGAACTCAAAATTCCATAAACTTGTTTTAGGTTATCAAATTCTTTTGGTAAATATCCTTTTAATAGTTTTATTTTTTTCTCCATCTCCATGTTTTTAAATTCATGAATACTAGTGGCTTTTTTTTCGCCCTTATGCTTAGTATAGTCATTAAATTTAAATAGTAATATCTTTTCAAGTATCCTTCTAAGATAAACAAAGGCGCCCACCCCAACATCATGTGAGAATAAATTATCCCCTTTTACATAGTCATCGTAGCTATTTATTTGTTTCAGTACTTTTGAAAACTTCTTGTGTTTATGTCTGTTCATTTCTGTATAAGATGGACTTTGCCCTACTTTTGTTAATGTAACTGAATCCTTTGCACCAGTATAAGAAATATCCAATTTAAAGAAAAAGTTCATTATATGGCTACTATCAAAAGTGCATATAGCTTTTTTATTAAAATATGTATAGTTCTTTAATAATTCTATGCGCTCATTGCATTTATAATCTTTATGGCGTTCCATTGAATCATATTCTTCAGGACCAATAGCAGAATATTTTAACACACAAACCTTTCTTTCCAATAATTCACTATTAATTTCTACCGATGTCAAATTAAATACTAGTTCCTTATTGCAGTAAGGACAAAAACCATGTAACTTTTGCCTGTCGTTCATAAACTTTAAAAGTTCATTCATTTCATCAGAATACATTACGTATAAACCATCAATACCCAGTTTTTCCTCCTCATAATCGAAGACAATTTTACTTTCATTAAACATCCGCTCTATGGTTACTGCATTATAAAGTCCCAAGGAAAAAATGGTATCATTAGTAGTCAGTTCTGTTATATTCAATTTAATTCCTTCCTTCCTTTCTAAAAAGTATTGGATTTATATTTTATATTCTCGTATATAAGTTAACTTCCCTTCCAAGTTTCAATTTTTTCAGCTCTTTTCCTAAATTCTCTCTTATTAATCACTAATTACTTTCAAAACTAAAGGTTAAAAAAATATATAAACACGTATTGAAATTACCTAGATTATCTTATCAGAAATAGGTTTTAAAAAAGACCTGGAACATGTGGAGGCTAAATTGGTGAAAAATTATACTCAGAGAATTAGAATACCAGAGTTTTTCCTAGTACTATTATCATGTCCTCCTATATTTATATGCCAGTTTTCTTTATACTCAAACTCAGGGGGAGCTACTTATTTAAAAAATTAGCAAAAAGAGTAACAATAAGAACCTGACTTTAAGGAAGAGGTCTTATTGTTACTCTTTTTGCATTATGCTTGTTAAGACTAAACATCAACTCTACACACCTTGCAATTCACTCTCCCTTTTATAAACCCCTATAGTAAAAAGTTGAGTGTTAAAATACGAAAATAACTACATCCGACATCTTGTTCCATGGGTAAGAATAGTAGATGCTTATCTGAATACCTAGGAGTCGCACTACAAAATTCCTATCGTCTCCAAAATCCTCTTAGCATACCAGTTCACACCTTTGTGTGCTAGAGCTGAATCCGGCGAGAAATCTACCTTTTTTACAGCAGAGCTGGCAAGGCTATCAGCTCCTTCTTTATCTAGTTTGCCTTGCGACATTTTAACCAATGCCAGCGAAAGGTTTTCTTGAAAGTCTTCAATATCTTTTTTAGTAATTTCCATGTTCCCCCCCCTTACAAGTGATATTATCATTATTAATTTTACATGTAAACGCTTTTAATTTTTAATCAAAAAGAGCACTACTCTCGTTAGTAGCACCCTTAATGAAAGTTAATAATTATCTAATACATAGTTTGCAAAATCGACAAATTCGATTTCACAGATTCATTCTCTTTAAATTGCCAATAAATTTTGACAATATCGTTTTTTAAATCTTGAATCTTAGCGTCTTTAATCATAAAAATCGGCAAGAGTAAGTTGCTGATTTCTTCAATCAATAGTTCATCTCCGGACTTTAAAATATCTTCAGCAATACTCAAAATATCATCTTTATGATTGGTTAACGGGCAATAGTCCACTCTGTTGCCTACCTCGACTTTTTGCCATAACTCGTTAATAGTTAGAATTTTTGCATATGTTGTACTAGCTTTTCTGAAAAGCTCATAATAACTTAATTTGCTGTTTTCCAATAATTTTTTCTGCTGATAAGTCCTATAAGCATCATCGAAAATTTTTTTGCCCCACTTTTCATCAGAAATTTTTGCTGCCAGATAGTAATTTCTCGACAGCCAATAATCGGAACTTCTTTTCCGTTCATGATTTTCTTCAATATCCTCATCTTTAAAATGTAGGTAATCTTCCTCTTTTCCGCTGTTTAGCTTGCGCATGACTTCAAAAATTCTGGGGTAAATCTTTTCCCGTAGAAAATTTTTGTTCCTCCCTTTATATTTTTCTAAAAACGATTCCGGGTAAAATCGGATTGTTTCTAGAAAAATCTCATCAATCCAGGCATTTTCGAAAATTATATCTTCTACCGCTAAAAAAGCCTCTTTGTCATTTTTAATATCTTCTAAAAACTCTTCTATCTTTTGCTTAAGAGTTTCCGTATCAAAAACAGGCGCACCTGCCTCTCTAAGTTCCTGTTTAGATGCCAAATCGTATTTTAATGCAAAATTTGCTCTTATGATTAAAAAGTTCTCCTGTAAAATCTCTGCTTTGCTTGTCATTTAAAATCCTCCTTATTTATATTAATTCCAACATCACTACATGAATTGTACTGTCTTTATACATATCCTTTCAAGATTTTCTCGATTTTAAGTTCAAAATTGGTTTTTGTCCACTTAAACGGTTTCATAGCCACTTAAGTGGCTTTTTCTGCAAATAAAAGCATTTCCCTCCTACTCAGGTGCCATTTCTATACACATTTCCTTCTCCCTCTTCTATTTAAGAATCGCATTTCTAAATTCCGATTTAACGTTTTCCCCACTTAGACTTCCAAGCAGAAACATCTTCATCAATTTCATCTAAGGTTTTTCGAATTCTTTTTGATTCATTTTCTATCCTTTTTATGCTTTCCATTGAATGGTCTACCGTTTCGTCTCTCTCCTCAAATATGCTAGCTTTTATAACGTTTTTTTCAGCATCTTTTATAGCCTTTACAATGTTTCTTTCAGTATTTTGCAAAGCTTTTATGATGTGGTTATCCTTACCCTCATTCTCAAATTCAATTCCATCATTTCCCATTTTGAACTTTTTATTTATACGATAGTATCGCCCTTGTACGGCTTGGGAGCCCCTGTTAAGAGTCTTGCCTACAAATGCAAACGCCTCTTTAATAGACATTTTATTTTTAAGTTCGTTTACTTTCTCAAATAAAAATTCTTCTTCTTCCTTTGTCCATCTTCCTTTATTATTTTGAAGGTGATGGATAGATAGTAACTCTTTCTCCTTCTTAGTCAGTTTTCTCATTTTGTATTTACATAACCTCCTAATTTTTTAGTTTTATTTTTATTATAAGCTATTTTCGAGCAAAATCAAGCTCATTCCCTTAAAAGACCCTATTTTTATTTTATATCTGCTTTTTTCTCTTAATACCATCTTATTCCGTGTTATTCCGTGTTATTTTGGTATAACATGTATGTAGAAAGATGCAGTGGGCTATTAATAGCCCACTGCATCTTTCTACATGTTATCAAATATGTCAAACACATCATCAGGAACTGATTGTGAACTATCTTTGTTTTCCTTCTGTTTTTCCTTGACTATATTGCTTTCATTTAGCACTTCCCGCAAAGCTGCTTTTATCAGCTCAATGTCTTCATTTTCTTTGTCATTTAGAATAGTTTTTACGATAAAGTCTGTTTTTTCTCTACCTTTGTTCTTTAACATTTCATAGGACCTATTATGCGAATCTTTTCTGCTGTCAAAGGATAGGTTGATTCTTCTATAACCCATGCTTTACCTACCTTGCAAGTATGCTTGTTTTGCCAGCTTCTCAAAACCTAAAGAATTAGCGAATTGCTCATCTGGCATCACTTCTGCGTATCCAATGGTTTTCTGGTGATTGTTTGCATCAATGCTCGCATTAACTATTTTCGCCCCGCCACCCATCAATACATTTATTGAGCCTTGTAATTTAAAGCCATTTTCATGCAGCTCTTTGAAGCTATCTTCAATAAAGTCTTTTTTGGCTTCTTCTATAATTTCTTGAATCCTTTCATTAAAAAACACGCTAGTTTTCTCAGTCAGAGCTAGCTCTACTTGCTCTTCAGCTAAGCTAATGCCTAAAGTATGATTTACCTTTTTTTGAATTCTTTTTACTAAGCTTGTCATGCCATATTCTAGGCTTATTGCACTGTCCAATATAGGCTTTTTATCTTTTCCTATGGTTACAGCATCGAGGGTGATATTTCCAAAGTCTAACAGATTAAAATAACTGTACTCGCTGCCAAAATTATGATAATTGTGCAGAAAACCTGCAATCCCTTGTGGAAAACAGTAAACTTTTTTAATATCAATTTCGTACTTTTTTCCGTTAAAGGCAAAATTAAGATTATTTTTTGTAAAGTAGTTGGTGTATGTGTTTTTCAAAAAACCATAATCAGAAATTGGCGCCCCCAATCCTAACACAACATCACCTTTTTGCTTATTTACCTTCTCTAATCTCATGGCGATTGCTGCCAAGGCTAAAACTAAAAAAGCTTCATTGGCTTTATCTTTTGTAAACTTCAGCCGAGAATCTCCAATGTTATACTGCTTACCATTGTACTTCAAAAGCCTATAGTTAGAAAGCGGCTCACCTTCTGTTACACTAAGCCCTGCTGGAAAGATAATTTCACTTCCTGCTTTAATATAGCCATTGCCTTTGTCGATGCCAATAAATTCAACCTGTTCTTTCATGCTATCATCTCCTTTAGTTCATTTTAGTTCATTAAAATTCCTACTTTTATTTCTAAGAACCTTTACAGTTCATAAATGTTATAACCAAAGAGTGAGCATGATTCAAGTTTTTATTACCTTTTTTGTTCACTATTCATTTCTAAATACTCTTAGTTTTGAATAACAAATTTTATTTAAAAAGCATAAAAAAATTTTGTTTTCTCCTTACTTTTGAAATTTATGTGTTATGTTAAAAATACAAGACAAAAAAACAAAAAAAGGAGTTGTTTCGAAATGAAACATATCAAAGATTTTCGTAAGCTAAAGGTTTTTCAAAAAGCAAGATTATTTCATCTACAAATCAATAAGGTAGCTAAAACCTTCCCCCATCACGAACAGGATATATTAAAAAAACAGCTTCCTAAAGCTACTGATTCAATTGCCGCAAATCTTGCTGAGGGGACAGCAAGTCCTTTTTTGAGAAAACAGTTCAACTATGCTGCTAACGCATTTGGTTCCGCTAGAGAAGCTGACTACTACCTAGAAAGTGCTTATAATCAGAATTATATTAGCGAGGCCAAATATAAAGAGTACGATGAAAACATCAAAGAAATTACTAAAATGCTTTACGGTTATATGAGAACGATAAAAAAAGAAATAAACAAAGACGCGTAGGAAGGTGATGTAGTTGTATCAACCCATTACTAAAGAAGAAATGGTGAATAATTTTTCTCACAATGGTATCTTTTGTTACAAAGTGTCAAAAGGTGATGGACACTTTTCTTATCAACTCAACTTTGACAATTATTTTGTTGACTTAGCTGAATACTTTTCAGAAGCTGAAGACGTAACAGAGTTTGTAAATGAAATAATGTACCTGCTTGAAAATGTTAGTGAACTTAGGGTGGAAGACCACAATGATGTAAACCATATCATTTACGATTTACACATCATGCTAAAGCTCTTAAAGAATAATTTGCATTGTATGTAGGCGAGGAGAGGAAAATGAGAAAAACAGTTTTTGAGAGATTTGAAGAAATAGAACCTATAACCCTTGATGATTCTGATGTTATTATTTTATTTGGCCATGATGATAGCTTAGACTCTTATTATTATCTTTTTTTGAATTTTGATTTAAAAACGAGAGTTTTAAATGCTGGAGAAGACTATTATTATATCGATAAAAATGCACTCATTAGAGATTTATTGAAATTAACCAGTCACATTAAAGATAAAGCTATTAAAAATGATTTGCTGCACGCAGTTGAAACATTAAATGACTATGGCGACCAGCGCTCATAGTCATTTAATGTATTTTACATATGTGCGAAAAGCTTTGAATTATCCATCTTTATTACTTTCTCAGCCTTTATTATATTTGTCAGAAATATTTTTTGGCTTTTAACTCTATAAACTAACGTATACATTAAATTTTCAGGTAGGCCTTTAATCATACCTTCAACATCTTTTTCAGCATTGACCTTCCCTAATTCTTTGATAATTTCACTTTCATCCAGTCCATACTCTTCAATTAAATCAGGACATAAGATATTGACTTTAGCCAAAACCAACACCCCTTTCACTATTTTTTTCTATCAAACTTCTTCTCGAAAGTTTCGAATAATCCTCTAAATCAGTTCAATTTTCCACAGTGGATTTTTCCATAGTATCATCTTCCATAGTGGAATCATCGTTTGATTTATTACTTTGTTTTTTATTATAAGGGTTCTTTTTGACCCATTGCTTAGACAGAGTATTATTTTTTGCATCGACTTTATAATCTCTATAATTAAAACTTAATTCTACCTTTACTTCCTCTTTTGCATAAGGTGGAAGAGAAGTAGGTTACGAATATTCAGATAAAAGTAATTTCTTGCTCGTTACGGGTTTTTCTTGCTCGTTATAGGTACTTATAAGAGTTTTAAAAACAAAAACTACTTCGTTTCAAGGAGTTTATGTGCCAATAGCTCCAATTGGGTTAACTTTAGTCATAAATTTTTATAGTAAATTTATAAGAGGCACAGAAACTTCAGTTCAAGGAGGAGTAGATGGCTAAATGCTCCTAAACTACCCTTCTTTGAAATGAAGTGTTTGTGTTTTAATGTTGTTTGATTTAGCTGTAGCAAAAGTTGGCATATAGCCTACATCTAAAAATATCTTACGCAATCTAGGTTAATCATATTTTTAATGGCAAATTTAAATTCATTTTACAATTTAGACCAAATTGACCAAGCAAAGGTTATAGCTTTTTAAATACCTTACAGTAGTTAGTCAAGGGTTTGACTTTTCTAAACCAAAAATTTGGGGCATACCCTTAAATTATATAAAACAATCAAAATTGAGGTATAGGGTCAACTGCTTTCTTCTTAAATGATTCTCTATATGTATTATACAGGGTAAAAGTCTTCAAAGTATGACGAAAAATCCAAAAAAAAATTATTAAAGTTATGTTACAGAAATGAAGTGTTTATGTTTGAATATTTAGATAAAGGTAATTTCTTGCTCGTTACGGGTTTTTTTCTATTAAGTAGTCTACTCTCCTCCTTGAACTGAAGTAGGCACATATTGACAAATTATTCATATCTGGTAAACTATGGTCATAATTCAAAGTGTTTCGCCACTTTTAAGAGCGACCTATATCTTCTAAGTGTTCCGCCACTTTAAGAGCGGCCTATATCTTCTAAGTGTTCCGCTACTTTAAATGCGGCCTATTATAGCATCATAAATTAGAAAAGAGAAGGAATACCTTCTCTTTTTTAATTTATGATGTTTTATCTCTATAACTTTAATAAAAACCCTGCCGTCTTCTGTGGATTAAAATGTGGATAACCGACAGAATTCGACAGGGATTTGTGTTTTATCTGCTTTTTTTGAGGAGGGGGACAAAGGTCAGCGCTCCTTCTTTCCCACTAATTAAAAGTAATATCAGGCTTAATTGGCTGCTAGCAGCACTTACTATACAGAATTAGCCCGAATTGTTAAAGCAATGTAAATAAGCCAACATGCTTTAATCTACTCATTTACTTTTAATACCTCCTTTAATTATCGTCATCCTCATAGGGACTCTCTACACCGCCTTCGATATCCTCTATAGGAGTCCACCCCGGTGGATTATCTCCGTTACCCCCACCATTACTCGGTGGCTTAGGCTCGGGTTCAGGCTCTGGTTTTGGCTCTGGCTCAGGCTCTGGTTCCGGTTCTGGTTTTGGTTCTGGCTTTTTTGGGGTTAGGTAATCGCCGTTTATATACCCTTTATCATCGCCATATTCTACTTGATACCAGCCATTTTTTACTTTTCCCGTTACTTTAACTTTTTCATCTTTGTCCATTATGCCTAGCTTGTTGCTATCGTTTGTAGCGTCGGCGTATATTTCAGTCGTTTGGCTAATGTACATAGCTTTTGAAACTTCTGTTACACCTTTTTGTTCAACTACTGTTTTTAGCTCGTCAGGTTTTAAGCCGGGGTTTTCGTTAGCAAACTCTATAACTTTTAACTGCTCTTTAATTAAGCAGTAGTCATCATAGTTTTGAATATCACCCTTTGCTGCTTGTCCGCTAAAAAACTGCAAAAACAACACAAACAAAACAGCTAAACTAGCTAAAACAGACGCTGCTATTATGTATTTCCTTTTATTGTTTTTATTTCCCACATTAAAACCTCCTACTAACTTTTGAAAGAAAATTATTCCAACTACTTATTTTATATTTCTACCTTTGTAGACAAAAACCTTTTTATAAATAAGGATTAATATTTTTTACACCATAAACTTATACCAAACTCCCCCCTTACCCCTAAAACCTAATTCCTAACCCCTAACTATGTCTATTTATAATAAAGTTTGTTCAAAATCCAACCACCCCTAACCCTCTATCACATCTGCTCTCACATCACTTTTCCCATTTTTTACAAGTGAATAAAGTTTGTACAAAATTTGTCCTAATTACTTCCATCTATCCACTAATTTCTGTAAGAATGTAAATTACTTCAAGTTAATAAAGTTTGTTCGTCATCGCCAAAATTCGACATATTTTTCAATAGGTGTCTATTTATAATAAAGTTTGTTCAAAATCCAACCACCCCTAACCCTTTATCACATCTGCTCTCACACCACTTTTCCCATTTTTTACAAGTGAATAAAGTTTGTTCAAAATTTTTCCTAATTACTTCCATTCATCCACTAATTTCTGTAAGAATGTAAATTACTTCAAGTTAATAAAGTTTGTTCGTCATCGCCAAAATTGGACATCTTTTTCTATAGGCTTTTTCGATATGGTTTTCGATATTTTTTGCTTTTATTATTAAAGTTATAGTTGTATAAATACTATAACAACAAGGCATACCAGCTTTCCTCGATAGAGCTTTTCAATATCTTTTCTCTATATTTTTAATAAAAAACCCTGCCGTCTTCTGTGCATAACCGACATAATTCGACAGGGATTTGTGTTTTGAACAATCTTTTTTATGAGTTTTAAACAATCTTTTTTATTTTTGAACAAACTTTTTTATTGGGAGACAATGGGTGTCTATTTATAATAAAGTTTGTTCAAAATCCAACCACCCCTAACCCTCTATCACATCTGCTCTCACACCACTTTTCCCATTTTTTACAAGTAAATAAAGTTTGTTCAAAATTTTTCCTAATTACTTCCATTCATCCACTAATTTCTGTAAGAATGTAAATTACTTCAAGTTAATAAAGTTTGTTCGTCATCGCCAAAATTCGACATATTTTTCTATAGGCTTTTTTCGATATGGTCTTCGATATATTTTCCTTTTATTATTAAAGTTAAAGTTGTATAAATACTATAACAGCAAGGCATAGCAGCTTTTTTCGATAGGGATTTTCAATATCTTTTATCTAAAATTTTAATAATAAACCCCTGCCGTCTTCTGTGTATATCCTACAGAATTCGACAGGGATTTGTGTTTTGAACAATCTTTTTTATGAGTTTTAAACAATCTTTTTTATTTTTGAACAAACTTTTTTATTGGGAGACAATGGGTGCTTTTGAGTGACCTGGATTACTCTACTGTTACTGACTTAGCTAGATTCCTCGGCTTATCAACATCCTGGCCTCTTTTAACTGCTTCTTTGTAGGATAGCAGTTGTAGTGGGATTACTGATAGTATTGGAGTTAGTAGGGAGGGTACTTTTGGTATTTTTATTACCTCATCTACGGAGTGGCTTATGTCTTCGTCCCCTTCTTGCACTACTGCTATGACGTACCCGCCTCTTGCCTTTACTTCTTTGATGTTGCTTACTGTTTTATCGTAGATGTCTTGCTGGGTTGCCACTGCAACAACTGGGATGTCTTGCTCTATAAGGGCTAGAGTGCCGTGTTTTAGCTCTCCAGCTGCATAGGCTTCGGCATGGATATATGAGATTTCTTTAAGTTTTAGCGAACCTTCCTGGCTTACGTACCAGTCCATTCCTCTTCCTATGAAAAAGGAGTTATCCCATCCGTCAAAAGGTGCGGTTATTTTATCTAGCTGGTCTTTTGTGTTTTGGAGAACTTTGTCAGCTAGCACTGGAATTTCTTTTAATCCATCGTAAAGTTCTTTTGGCATTTCTTTGCCTAGTAGTTGGCCAAAGTATAGTGTTATTAGATAAAAGCCCATAAGCTGAGTGGTGTAGGCTTTTGTCGATGCTACTGCGATCTCTGGACCTGCTATTGTATGAAAGATAAACTCTGATTCCCTGGCTATGGAACTTCCTTTGTTGTTGGTTACTGCAAGTACTTTGGCACCTTTTTTCTGAGAGTCTCTCATTGCTGCTAAGGTATCTGCAGTTTCCCCTGATTGACTTACTACTATAACGAGGGTTTTTTCATCTACAAGTGGATTTCTATAGCGGAACTCTGAAGCTATATCGATTTCTACAGGAATTCTTAATAAGGTTTCAAATAGGTGTTTTCCTACAAGGCCTGCATGCCAGGCAGTACCACACGCTACTATAGCTATCTTGTTAACCCCTTTAAGGTACTCGCTATCTATATTTAAGTCTGGAAGATTAACTTTGTCACTTTCAAATTTGTCTTTTAGGGTGTTTCTTAGGGCAGTTGGTTGTTCGTAGATTTCTTTTAACATAAAATGATCGAATCCTTCTTTTTCCGCAGAATCAGCGTCCCAATCTACCTTTAAGATTTCTTTTTCCACATTATTTCCCGGTAAATCCATGATTTCGACAGCGTCTTTTGTTATCTTGGCGATTTCTCCATCATCTAAGATTATGGTTTCTTTTGTATGTTGTATTATGGCAGGTATGTCGGAAGCGACAAAGTTTTCTCCTTGCCCTACGCCTATAACTAGTGGGCTATCTTTTCTAGCACAAAAGATTTCTTCTGGTTTGTCTTGATTTATCACTACCAAAGCATAGGATCCATCTAAGCGCTTAATAGTCTTTTGTAGTGCTTCAAGCATATCTCCGTTATAATATTCTTCGATTAGATGAGGAATTACCTCGGTATCTGTTTCTGAGTCAAACTGATGACCGTCTTCTTTTAGTTCTTCTTTTAACTGGTGGAAGTTTTCGATAATCCCATTATGAACTACAGCAATTTTTTTGCTGCAGTCAAAGTGAGGATGACTGTTTTCGTCAGAAGGCTTGCCGTGGGTTGCCCAACGGGTGTGTCCTATTCCTATGTTTGCGTCATATTTGCTTTTCACAATATCTGCTAGCTTACTTAAACGCCCTTCTTTTTTCTCCATTATCACTTTGCCGTTTTCTAACATTGCGATTCCTGCGGAATCATACCCTCTATATTCAAGCTTTGCCAATCCATCTATTAATATTTCTGAGGCCTTTTTAGGGCCGATATATCCTACGATACCACACATATTTTTATTTCCTCCTTGGTACTTACTTTTTCTTTGTCACTTAAAACTCCTTTGTGCCTTAAGTTACCTTAAGGTTTTAAAAGTTTTATAACGACTGTGACAAAATCCGGAAGGTATCCGCCGATTAACTCGATAACCCTTCACCTCGTCAACTTTGCAGCTGCAAAGTCCTGGCGCTTTTTGGTTTTTAGCTTTTAGTTGTGGTTCTCGCCTCCTTTGTTATTTTTTACGCCTAGCTTTTTGATCACCTCCTTTGTAGTAATTTAGTTGGACAGGGGACAGTTGGTCAGGGCTTAAACCAGTAGGTGGCAGGTTTTTTGGGGAGTTTAAAAGCGAATTTACAATTTACAATGGACAATTGACAATGTTGGGGTCGCTGATTTGGGGACGGGACAACACTGTGGTCCCCTCTTGCGAGGTATCGCCTTTGGCGACGCTCTTTACTATTGCTTAACTATCGTTGAACTATTGCTCCACTACTGCTCCACTATTGTTCTTACTAACCCCACCATACCGCTTAGAAGTGCTTAGATTCTAGGCGCCCGACACTCGAATCCCGAAGCGTATCTTTTAATACGTGAGGACAGTCTGAGTGTTGGGCAACGACGAAAACGGGCGCTTATAAGCGGTCTGGCCTACCATTATTTTATGATAGTTCCTGCTGAATGACACCTACAATCTCCTCGGCTAGAGTTTGAATTTGTTGTTGGTCTTTACCTTCTAACATAACTCTTATAAGTTCTTCTGTGCCTGATGGCCTTACTAGCACTCTTCCCTCTTGACCCATTTTTTGTTCTACTTGGGCTATTTTATCTGCTACCTTTTTTGATGATGAAAGTTTTGATTTATCCCCTACTTTGGTGTTTAAAAGTACTTGGGGAAGTTTTCTCATGATTTTTTTTAATTGGGACAAACTTTTATTTTTAAGTTTTAGGGTCTCCACAAGTTTTATTGCTGTGAGTAATCCATCCCCTGTAGTACCATATTCTGAAAATATTATATGGCCCGACTGTTCACCACCTAAGTTGTAACCATTTTTTTGCATTTCTTCTAAAACATATCTGTCTCCTACCTTTGTTCGTTTCAAGTTTAGTCCATTATTAGTTAAACCTAACTCAAACCCAAGGTTACTCATTACAGTTGCAACTACTGTGTTTTGATTAAGCTCTTTTTTTTCTTTCATGCTATCAGCACAGATGGCCATTATGTAATCTCCATCAACCTCGACTCCATTTTCATCTATAGCTATTAGTCGATCAGCATCCCCATCAAAAGCCAAACCTAGATCTGCTTTGTTTCTTTTAACTGCCTCTACAAGTTCTTTTGTATCGGTAGAGCCACATTGTTTATTTATATTTGTGCCGTCAGGTTTATCGTTTATTACGTAAGTTTCTGCCTCTAACATTTCAAATAGCTTAGGTGCTAACTGATAGCTTGCACCATTGGCACAGTCCAGAACAATTTTTATGTTTGAAAAGTCTGTTGAGACTGCTGAGAGTAAGTGCTTCAAATATTTAGAAACCATAGAGCTATCTTTAACTGCAATACCCACTTTTTCCCCTATCACCTCTGGGAGAGATTCTTTTTTATAATATCGCTTTTCTATTTCTAGTTCTACTTTGTCTGATAATTTGAAACCAGTGGTATTAAAAAATTTTATTCCATTATCTTCCATCGGATTGTGAGAGGCTGAGATCATTACGCCAATTTGGGCATTTGTTTCTTTTGCAAGATATGCCACTGTGGGCGTTGTAACTACTCCTAGTTCAACTACATCAATTCCAACGGAATTAAATCCTGCGGTTAGTGAAGCTGCTAGCATATCACCAGAGATTCTTGTATCTTTTCCGATTATAGCTCTTTTATGCTCTAAATTGTTGTTTTCTGTAAGGTAGCTTCCTACGTATCTAGCCATGTCAAAAGCCAACTGAGGTGTAAGTTTTTTATTAGCAACTCCTCTAATTCCATCTGTTCCAAAAAGTTTATCCATTTTTCCAACTCCTTAATCAGTTATAGTAACGGTTATATTTTCAGGCTGAATTTCCAGCTCATCAAAGTCTATGCCATTTTCTGAGCTTAATTGCACATTTAAACTATGTTCTCCTGGTTGTAAGTTCTCTAAATCCACGAATGCCGTTAAATCATCTAAGGCATCTTTATCTAATGACTGTACAAAAACTTCTGAAGGTTCAATTTCATACTCCATTTGGTCAGGTGCATTTTTCACTTCTATTTCTAGCTGTTTTTGCTGTAACGGACTATCTAAAGTTAAATCGACACCAACGCTGGACGGAGTTAACGAAACACCTTGTACCCTTTCACCGTACGTGTTCAAGGCTCTTAAAGGCACCTCTACGATACCACTTTGTTGCAGTTGGGATAGGTCTAGCATAGCAACTATTTCTGTTACCCGCTCTACATTAGGGGCTGGTCCTTCTATTGTAGTTTTTGTCACTTCAAGTTCTTTATCTTTAATTTCGCCTAAAGGTAATTCACCTTCCGTTTTAATAGAGATTTCCTTTTGGTGATTAATTACTTCTTCCACTATAACTGTTACCCAGCGAGGGGAAATTGACCTAATGTTTCCTCCTACAATAGTGGAGCTAACTTCTATATTATGAACTCCAGGAGATAAGTTGCCCACCTCCACAGTTAATTGAGGGCTTAAAGCGTCCTGACCTCTAATGAATTGTTGACTACCTTCTACCACAACATCAACAGAGGCGGGGTATAGACTATAATTTAATTCAGGGTTTTCTCCAACTAATTCCACAGGCATATTGGGTATGGTTCTTGTAAACTCCGGAGGGGCTCCATCAAGTTGCCCAAATACAAAGATCCAAAGTATAATAGCCAGAAGAACAGAGATGCCTCTTAAGCCCATATTCCTGCTAAATTTTTTAAACATGATATATTACCTCCAAGGGAATATATTGGTTTGTTTTTGTTGATTTTTCTGCAGCTCAGAAATCAACATTTCTCGTAGTGTTTTTTCATCTAAATAACGCGTAAACTTACCGTTTTTAGCTATAGATATAGCCCCTGTTTCTTCAGATACTATTATTACTACTGCATCGCTTTGCTCTGAAATCCCTAGGCCTGCTCTGTGCCTTGTTCCCAGTTCTGTACTTATCCCTGTGTTATCGCTTAGAGGCAAGTAGCAGCTTGCAGCTACCACTCTATCCCCTCTTATTATTACAGCACCGTCATGGAGGGGGGCTTTGTCATAAAATATGTTGTTTATGAGCTGGGAAGTGGTTTTAGCATCTATTTCAATTCCCGATTCAGCATGCTCTGATAGCCCTGTCTCCTGTTCCCATACTATCAAAGCTCCTCTTTTCTTTTTTGACATATAAATAACTGACTCTGTAACTTCGCCTATAGCATCTTCAAGTTGTTCCGGTTGAAGATAACTGGTCTTAAAGAATTTTCCTCTTCCTAGTTGCTCTAGTGCTCTTCTAAGTTCTGGATAGAAAATTATAGGCAAAGCAACAAAACCAACAGTTAGCCCTTGATTTAACAACCAGTTGATAGTATTTAACCCCATCCAATCGCTTAGCAAAGTAACAATTAAAAGTACAGCTAAGCCTTTAATTAGCTGTACCGCCCTTGTGCCTCTAATTAACATAGCAAGCTTATATATAACAAAAGCAACGATAGCTATATCAACTACGTCCCAGACTCTTAGTTGTTGGAAAACGGTGGTTATATACTGCCACATCCTTTGAAACCTCCACAGAAGTAATATTAAATCTTATCCTTTATTTTTTACATTTTACTTATTATCAACATAGATAAAAAGGCCTTGATTATTCAGCTTGCGATAATGTCTCGAAATTAAATATGCGTCTAATGCTAATAACAGATATATTATATATATTAACCAAGAATTATGGTCATAATGAATGGTCAGCAAAAGTATTATTAAACCTATTATTCCCTTAAAGTGCTGTTTGTTGTAAAACTGACCAAAGGTTGGTAAAAACAATGATACTATCGCTGCTAAAAAAGGAGAAGTGTCGGGAAATTCCTTTTGCTGATACATAAAAGTCACCTCTTTCTTTATATTATATAATATATTCTTAAATACTTATAGAAGAAATTTTTATTTTTTGCCGCTTACTACATAAAAATATTAAACTCAGTTAGGATTAGAACTCTAACTGAGTTTATTTAACTACTTTTTTTAGTTAATCTCAAAACTTTTTTTGCTTTCTTCCAACAAAAAAATATATAATGGCCCCTACAAAATGGGCTAGTACTACAATCAATATCCAAAGTAATTTATCATTTGGGTTTTTAAAGTCTTCTGTTGGCGTTTTAGCCACATCGATAAGAGCCCATATCCAAAAAACGGTACCTATGATTCCTATAGTTCCTATAATTAAAAATGAAAATAGAAAAAGTTCCAATTAATATCTTCCCTCCTTGTAAAAATTTTTGGATTTTTTTATTGAAAAATAGTATATAAGAGCTCCTATCCAATTTACTAAAATAACAACTAGCAACCATGCTATTTTTTCCATTTCATGCTCCCATTCAGTAGTTGGAGTTTTAATTACATCAATTATCATCCAAATCCAAAAAGCTGTTGTTAGTAACGCCAGTAACCCCGCCATAAAAACTCCAAAAAAAGGGATTAAGTTTAAAAATGAAAAGTCCATACAGTCTCATCCTTTGCTTTTTTTATTGATACCATACGATTGTGGGTAATGCTATAAGCAGCTGGTCTATAAAAAGAAATAGGGCCAATGAAAGTGGAATTCCAGTATCTTCTTTCCACATTGATGATAAATGAAGAGCTAACAAGGATAGTATGGATGCGATTGCAAAGCTATATAGGGTATAACTTACATCGAAAAATAAATTTAGCCTTTCAAAAAAGTAAAACCACCTAGCTTCTCTAAAAATAGCTAAAAGAGCAAAACCAAATAACATTTGTAATACTATATTTCGTCTACCTTGTTTCCTAAATAGCCCATATTTTCTCAATATCAAAATCATTGCAGATACAGCACCTAAAGGAACAAGAGATGCAATCGTATATATACCTGCAAAAATAAAGTTTTTAAATCCAAAATAAAGTCCGGATAACATCGGCTCATTTTCGTTTAACCCCAGCTTCCTCCATAAAGAAGGTTCGTCAGGATATTTGTTGTTAATGGCAAATATCTCTAAATCCTGTCGTTGACTTCCTACAAAGAAGATTGTATGATGTTCTTCATGCTGAACAATGTTTGGGTGCCAAAAATTAGAAGAATCATAGGTAAGCCTTTGTATATCTTGTTCATTAACACCTTGATCCTCATCACCTTGGTCCTTAGTACTTAAATCAAAATCCGCAACAAAAATTTCCCTTTCATAGCCTAGGGCTACTTCTAAGGCTAAAGAAATAGTATTAGAACCGGAACCAACAATATCAAAATTAGTAAATGATGGTCCCTTAAATGCAGTTTGTGACTGATCTTGTTCTTCCACCCCTCTAACAACCAAAGACTCGATGCCCGCACCAAGGTTGACTGTCTGCCTCCACCCCACTTTTAATTTGTCATCAACTTTAAAAAACTTTGGAGTCCCAGAGTTTCTACCTGTATATTCTTCTAACTTCCGGGTTTCAACTTCTTCTCCATCATATTCACTGTAATATAAAGTAATCCTTCCAAATCCATCAAGGGTTTCATCACTAATCCACAGTATCTTAACGTCATCGTGCGTAACGTATACATCTTTTACATAGTTTGTTCTATCATTCCCTAGAAAAACATCATCTAATATATTTAGTTCGCCGTTTTCATCTAAATATCCTCCCAAGATATTAGCTGAACCTTGGTGCACCTGACGCCACAAAAAGTATTGATTGCCTTGAAAGTTAAAAGAGTGCTTAGAGTACACAGCTCTTTCACCTGCATATATCAATTTAGGTTCTGTTACTTCTCCATTTTTTATTGTTGAATAGTATATATCATTATCGTTATACACCCAGCTAACAAAAAAGGTATCGCCTGATTTATCTAAAAAAAGTTCTGTAACTTCTTTTTGCTTTGTATTTACAGTTGGACCGGTAGATGTTACCTGTTGCTCCTCTAGATTATATTCTTTTAGCGTAAGTTCTATATCTTCACCATCTTTGCTTGATCGACTTAAAAAATAAAGCAGCTCATCGTTTTGAACATAGTTTACATGACTAAAACTTCTATGATAATTGCCAATATTTTGGTAATAACTCCATCCATCTGGCCAAAATATAGTGTAATCTTCAGCGTACACGCTCCCCGAAAGAAAAGCTAGCAATAACAGCATTGTTGCTAGGATTTTTTTTGTCACTAGAATCCCCCCATTTTATTTCTTTTGTGTCTAATTTGTATTAATTATATTACAAATCACTTTCAATTTACAGTAAATTTTATTAATGATAATATAAATTTAATATTTACTAAAAAAGCTAACACATTTTTATGTGCTAGCTTTTATTTTACTTAAGGGGTTCTCTATCTATAGGCATAGACATACATCTAGACCCGCCGCGACCACGAACTAGTTCAGAGCCTTCAAACTCCACTACTTCAATACCTTCTCTTCTTAGTTTAGCATTGGTTACTGTGTTACGATTATATGCTATAACTTTTCCAGGAGCTAACGCCAAGGTATTAGTGCTATCACTCCACTGCTCTCTTGCAGCAGTTATCGGGTCATTTCCACCGGAGTAGATTATGTTGATCGGCCTGCCCAAAGAAGTTGAAAGCGCTTCTTTAAGCTCACCAGCTTTTTGTGCCTTAACCTGCCCATCTGCTCCTGCTGTAAGTCGATAAGTGTATGTGCTATTTTTTATGCCGGGATACATAACAAACTTATCATAGTCTATCATGTTGAAAACTGTATCTAAATGCATGTATGCTCTTTTGGCGGGAATTTGAATAACTAAAATCTCTTTAAAACGAGGATTGTCCACAAGAAGCTCTTTTGATATAGTCTCTATTGCTTGTTCTGTCGTTCTTTCACTAAGTCCGATAATCAAAAGCTCTTTCGATGCAACTATTAAATCTCCCCCTTCTAATCCAGCTGGAATTTTATCTTCCATTAAAGGTTCCATGTTAGAAAATAACGGATGATGGTTTACAACATACTTTGTATAAAGGGTTTCTCTACGTCTGGAATCATTGTTCATTGAACTTATCAAAATTCCATCTCCCATTGTTATTCCTTGATCCCTAGTAAAGTACATACTGGGAAGAGGTGATAGGTAGAATGGGAAAGGAGATTCAATGATATCAGCTAAAGAGTCTGGTTCTTTAAGTTCTTTTACAAATCCTCTTTTAAAGCCACGAATAAGGTTCTTAGCTACGTATTCTGGGTTTTGCTCCATCAGATGTTCTACAAGCTTTTCCTTTGTAAGCTCATTACCAATATGACTCAGTTTTAGCTGCTCATCTATAAAACTTCTTTTAATAGAATCATCCATCATTAATACTTCTTTCATTAAGTCTGTTAAGTAAATAACCTGGGTCCCATTTTTATGCATTTCTTTAACAAATAAATCATGTTCTTCTTGAGCTCTTTCTAACCAAGGAATCTCATCAAAAAGTAGCTCTTCTAGATATAGGGGCGCCAAATACTCAAGCTCCTGCCCCGGTCTGTGTACAATTACTTTTTTCAATTTACCTATATCGGAATTTACTGCCATTTTACATTCCCCCATAACTCAAATAATATGTTCTATGTTTTGTAAGCTTAAAAGTTGAGGATATTCTTTTACCCTCAACTTTTATTTACATCTTAAAGTTTTATAAAGTAGCTACCATTACAGCTTTGATAGTATGCATTCTATTTTCAGCTTCATCAAACACTACAGAGTGCTTACTTCTAAATACTTCATCGGTAACTTCCATTTCTTTTATCCCAAACTTTTCTGCAATTTCTTTGCCAACAACTGTTTCAGTATCATGGAAAGCTGGTAAGCAGTGCATGAATATTACGTTAGGATTGTTGGTCTTTTTTATCATATCCATATTTACTTGATAGGGAGATAACTGCTTAATACGCTCCTCAAACTGCTCTTCCTCACCCATGGAAACCCAAACATCAGTATAAATTACATCAGCGTCTTTTACACCTTCAGCGATGTCTTCTGTTAGCGTAATTTTAGCGCCAGTTTCATTTGAAAGTTCTTTCATTTCACTCACAAGGTCTTCAGTTGGGAATAGCTCTTTAGGAGCAACTGCTCTAAAGTCCATACCCATTTTAGCTGCACCAATCATTAGTGAGTTACCCATATTGTTTCTAGCATCTCCAAGATAGGCAAATTTAACTTTATTCAGTGGCTTATCTACATGCTCCATTATGGTAAGCAGATCAGCTAAAATTTGGGTTGGATGATACAAGTCAGTAAGACCATTCCATACTGGCACACCAGCATGCTCAGCAAGCAGTTCTACAACCTCTTGCTTAAACCCTCTATATTCTAACCCATCATAATATCTACCCAACACTTTAGCGGTATCTTCCAAGGATTCTTTTTTGCCCATTTGCGAGTCGTTAGCCCCTAAGAATGTTACATGAGCTCCTTCATCTAAAGCTGCCACTTCAAAAGCACACCTTGTTCTAGTAGAAGTTTTTTGGAATAAAAGGCAGATGTTTTTTCCTTCTAGGGATTTGTCTTTAATCCCCAATCTTTTTTTAGCTTTTAGATCCTTTGCAAGATCTAATAGATACTGTATTTCTTGAGGTGTAAAATCCTTTAACGTTAGTAGATGTCTTCCTTTTAAGTTCAAAGCCATTTTTTATTTCCTCCCTTTAATTTATTCAGGAACTATTATAGTTCCTGATTTATGTTCTAGTGCATCTAACACACTGTTTAACGAAGCTATAATAGCTGGTTGATCGGTAGCTTTTACAAACCTCAAAGCAGCTTCTACTTTTGGACCCATACTACCAGCTTTAAAGTGCCCCTCATCTACGTATTTTTCTATTTCAGCTACAGTAATTTTTCCTAGCTTTTTTTGCTCAGGGGTGTTGAAGTTAATGTATACATGGTCCACGTCTGTCAAAATCACAAAGGAATCAGCCTTAGCATCCATAGCTAATCTCTGTCCTGCTAGATCCTTGTCTATTACAGCTTCTATTCCTTCTAGGGTTTCACCTTCTACAACGGGTATTCCCCCGCCTCCTGAAGCAATCACTAAGTTGTCATTTTCGATGAGTTGTAGTATGCTTTTTTCTTCCATAACCCCGATAGGGTTCGGAGATGGCACCACTCGACGCCAGCCACGTCCGCTATCCTCTACCATATCATACCCTTTAGATATAAGCTTTTTTGCTTCATCTTCAGAATAAAACGGGCCTATGGGCTTAGTTGGGTTTTTAAAGGCTGGATCATTTTTATCTACTTTTACTTGTGTAACTAATGTAGTAACTTCTTTTTCCATATTATTTTTCTTTAACACATTTCTCATAGCTCTTTGAAACATATAGCCGATGAATCCTTGACTCATTGATCCACATACATCTAAGGGCATTGGAGCTACTACTTCTTTTGCTTCATCTTGTTGAAGTAAAATATTGCCCACCTGCGGTCCGTTTCCATGGGTTAAAAGCACTTTATATCCTGATTTTAACAAAGTTGCTATATGTTCACAAGTTGCATATATGTTTTGATACTGAGTTTCGGCAGTTCCTTTTTGTTTTGGTTGTAATATAGCGTTGCCACCTAAGGCAATTACAACAAATTTTCCCATATCTTTCACCTCGTCGTTTTATTATTTATATACTTTCCGTACATAAGGAGATGTCATGGCCGCTAATAGTGCCCCATAACCAGGAATAAACTCAACTATATCTCCAACTTTTAGATTAGTTTTTTCATCTACATCTAAAAGAAGGTGGTCGCTACTCCCTCCTATAATTTCTACTCCTTTTTGCAAAGGTTCCATAGATAAAGCAATATCTTGACGACCGATTGCAGCTATAGCCCTTAGATGCTCTCCTTTATCTTCAAAGGTTGGTGTTTCCCCGAAAGCATCTTGACCTATAGTACCAATAGGTATTGACGGTTTCTTTTTGACCTCAATTATCTCAGCTTTTACTTTAAAAGCATCTAGATTAGTATCTACTATATGTTTTCTAGCAACCGTTTCCCTGCCTAAAAACAAACTTTCCCCTAATCTAAGGTGGTTCACTTCTTGCGGCATGTCTTTTGATGTCATGATATTTATGGAAGATGAGTTTCCTCCTGATATCAAATGTAGCTTATCTTTATCTACTTCCCACTTTTCCTTTAGTTCAATAAGTTTGCTGAGGGTTTCGTTAGTAGGTATAACGCCTCCATAACATGTTAGGTTAGTTCCTAATCCTAGTACTTCTATATTGTTTAACTTTTTCAACTCATCTTTTAATGTTAATACTTCATTTGGCCAAATACCCTCTCTTAAATCACCTAAGTCAACCATTATAATTACTTTGTGGGTTTTCTTTTGCCTTTTTGCATGTTTATCTAGTTCTTTTAATGTGGCTAGCTCTGAGTTTAAACTTATATCACAGTATTGAACAACCTTTTCGCAGTCTGAAAGCATAGGAAGCCTTAGCAACAACGTTTCTATTTTTTGACCAAAATATTCTCTAAGCTTTATTATGTTTTCTATTCTAGAGTCAGCTAACTGTTTAAAACCATTTTCCACTAATTCTGTTGCCACTTTTTTGTCTGCACAGACTACTTTTGTCACGGCGCATGGAACAACCCCGTGAGCTTTACATTGATGCAACATTACTTTGGCATTTTCCCCAATTTTTTTTAAGTCTATTTCAATCTGTGGGTACATAATAACAACACCACCTTTTTAAAGCTCTAAGCTTTTTTTCATAAGCTGAATGCTTTCCTTAGGGTATTTTGCCGACATTATTCCCAGTACCCCTAAGTTATAATGATTATCTAACAATGGGGTGGCTCCTTCTTTGGGCAACAGAAGATCTCCCTTTATGTTTATTTTTGCTTTTTCTAAAGTTTGTTTTCCATTCCCTAGCCTGGTAAGGGCACCACCTGTTCCTATTATCCATTTAACTTGAGTTAAATCCTTTCCTTCCACCACCTTGTAACGCCCGCTAGGTCCATATAATGTTTTCAACTTTCCTACATGACGTTTAACAGCAACATCCACAGCCTTTTCGGTAAGAGCTAAAGAAATCTTTTTTTGTTCAGCGGTCTTAGGTATAGGTAGAATATTTTCCCTTAACTTTTCTTTATCTATATTGGTTATTTCACTAATCTTTTCTTGCCCTATCATATTTACTATATTTTGGCTGTTTACATATACTCCTAAATCGCCTTCCACCGTTCTTTTGGCCAATGGTTCTGGAGAAATTCTAAATCGGCTAAGTTCCTCTGAACCTTCTGTAACAGAGTGCACGTCAGTTGTAGCTCCTCCAACATCCACAACCATTAGATCTCCAATTTCTTCATAGAGTGCCTTAGCTCCCATCATAACTGCTCCCGGTGTAGGAACTATTTTAGAGTTTACCATCTGTCTTATGCTAGACATTCCTGGCCCTTTTGTAATATGTTGTTCAAATATTTCCTGTATAACTTTCCTAGCCGGCTCTATATTAAGCTCATCTATTGCTGGATAAACATTTTCTATAGGCTTGATGGTTTTTCCTTCTTTTTCAAAAATTTCTACTATCTCTTCTGTTAGTTTTTTATTTCCCCCATATATAAAAGGAATATCAATGGGAACTTTGCTCAGGGTATAAGCATTTTGCAAGGTGGTTTCTTCCTCACCAAAGTCCACTCCACCTGCAAGCAAAATAATATTCGGGTTTATTTCTTTAATATTTTTAACATCTCGCTGGCTTAGTTTACCGCTGGTGATATCCTTAATAACTGCACCGGCACCTAAGGCTGCTTCTTTTGCCGCTCTTGCAGTCATTTCATAAACTAACCCATGAACTGTCATTTTTAATCCGCCAGCAGCACTACTTGTGGCTAACATTTCATTATAATCTACTGATGATACATTAATATTATCAGCTAAGTCCTCTAGAGCCATCTCTAACCCACGGGTAACATCCCCTTGTTCAACAGTTGTAGGCCCTTGCCCCTGTCCCACTAAAGTAGGATTGGGGGAGTTTAAGCCAGTGAATCCATTAACAACAGTAGTCGTACTGCCGATTTCCGCAACTATCAAGTCTAGCTTCATACCTGTACTCCCCCTTTATAATTAGGTTACATTTCTCTTCTTCTTTTAACTAGGAAGGAAGCTACGTCTGTACCGTTTGTACCTCTACCGAATCCTGCATCTAGTCCTTCTTCTACGGCAATGTCATTGGTTACTTGGGTGCCACCAGCTGCCAACATAAGTTTGTCACGAACTCCTTTTTCTTTACAAAGTTGGTCTAAACGAGACATATTAATACGGTGAATGTCTGCATGAGTTATAATTGTGGATATTAATATAGCATCGGCACCGATTTCTACAGCAGCGTCAACACATTTACTAACCGGTACAGATGTACCTAGGTAATGAACTTCAATACCAAACCCTTCTATTCCGCCATGCTTTATATCTATAACTTCTCTCATTCCAACTGAATGCTCATCTTCTCCAACTGTTGCAGCGACAACCTTCATCGGTTTGTTTTTGATATCTTCTCGAATTTCATCCTCCGATAAAGTAGGAATTTGTTCTGGAATATTTAGCTGATCTGGATCTATAGCTACATCTAACCTTCCTTTTATCTCAACTAATGTGCCTTCAGATGGGTGCATGGCTTGTTTATGGATTGCCTCAACATCAGTTAATCCCATATTTTTAGCCATCTCCATAGCTGCATACTCTGCCACCCGTTCAGACGTAGGCAAGAATAAGTTCATGCTCACGTAACCATCGGCATACCATTCTACCTCTGGAGAGAGAAGTTCTTTTTGACGATGTTCTTTTTTGGCGTCGATACGTACTTGAGCATTATCCTCTTCATCTAACTCGTCGATATAAACTATTTTATTTGGATCACACAATGTACAGCCTTCTATTGGGTCACATGGGTTTTCTAAGTCGTCTGGAAGGTTGTTTTCGCCGAAGTGATGACACACAGGAGCAAAGTAGTCATCTTCTCGCTCCACAATAGTTCCGGCACCTACGCCACCATCAGACTTTCTAACAATACCATCATCATTACGCTCTGGATACTGTCCGCTGTCTACAAAGAAACCTTGTTCTACAGCGTTAAAGTATCCTCCCGCCTCTACTATTTCTTCTAGAAAAAGAATTGCTCTTTCTTTAAGCTCCCTAACTTTATCCCAAAGTGGTCCATCAGGCTTGAGCTGTACAATATCTTTTAATCTATCCATACCTATCAAAGCTTGTTTTGCAGTATTTACAGCATGAACACTGTTATAATGCCAAGGCACATTTCTTCCCTCGTCTGGTGTTATTGTACTTTGGATATCCACACTAGTTAGTTTAGATATAAGTAAGTTTAATGTATGAGTTACCGTAGCTTCTCTGGTGTCAGATTCCATATATTTTGTGTTCATTTGAGCACGCATTTTAAAATCTTTAAATAGCTGCCTTAGCGCAACTGCATAAGGAAGGTCTAGATCCATACACGGTGCAGGCGGCGCAGTTGGCGGCACTGTGGAGAGTGATATGTTTTCTTTATCCATGCCGACTTTCATAGAAAACATTGAATTTATTCCGTGTTGTACCATAAGCTCCGGCATAACCTTCCATGCTTCTCTAGCTGTTGCGTTAGCGTTATGAGCGCCATCAATCTGAAGCATATCAACTGATGCCATTACCTTTTTGGCTACAGCTGCGTCTACAAATGAACGCTGCATGTTAACGTTTCTATAAAGTACGTTGTACTGAGGGTCTTGATGAGCTCCGTTTATACCTTCTTCAGCAAATAGCACAGCAATATCTGGCCCAGCTACACCACTTACGTAGGAGTGAAGGTTTATGGGACGACCAACCTCGTCTTCAATCATATCTAAAGCTTTTCTGGATGCTCTAACTTGTTTTCTAGTAATTGGCACCCCACCAATTCCTTCAGGGGTTCCTTCAATCAAACCATCATAGTGACTTTGACCAGCTGTTCTAATAACCATAATGTGGTCTGCGCCATGCCATGCAGCCATCCGCATCCGACGAATGTCATCTTCGAACCTACCAGATGCAATTTCTGAAGTTATAACACAGTCTGGCTGTGGGTCAATATGGCCAAAGTATTTTGAAGAAGGTAACCCATAGCTATTTTCAAGAGGTTCTGATACATCTTTGTATTCAAAAGGACCCATTTTAATGCCTTCGGCCTTTTTGCGCCATGTCCATCCTTTACGTCGGGGCTTATAGCTATCTAAGTCCTTTAAAATCTCTTTAATATCTAATTTCTCTTCAATTTTAGACATTATTTTACACCTCCAAATAACTCTCTGGCTTCTTTGATCGCATTTTCATTTTCGATAATCATTTCTCCCGCTTGTTTGTAATCTACATTATGTTTTTTAGCAAGTTTTAGCACTACATTGCCTGCACCTTTGCCTAGTAACCCCTCATCATATACTTTTTCTACTATAGCTTTACTATCTAGGGAAGAAAAGCCCATCCGCAAAAGTACAGACCTCTCTACCGCAGGTGAAGTATTCTTTGAAGCTAAATCCACTAAAGGATCTGCAACTTTTTCTAGCAGCTCCCAAAATTTTTTATCTAGTTGCTCATTTGTCAAGTCTTTTAGATGCCCTCGCTTTTCTTGATAGTTATCTTTTCTTTCCATAAATTTAACTCTCCTTTCCCAACAAGGTTTTTATATGAGACTTAGTGCAGTTCAGTTCTTGTTCTAAAAACTTCCAGTCAACATCTCTTAAGTCATTTATGTCAAAATTCTTTTTAATATTTTTTAAATATGTGTTTCTAAGTTTGTCTATGCTATGCTCTTTTACATTTATCAAAGAGGGGTCTTTGGGAAATATTATATTCTCACCTGGTACATTTTCCGCTGGGTCTCCGTGCTGGATTTCTATCCCGTTTTCTTTTGCAAAGGAAAGCTGAGCATTTATGTGTTTTCCTGCTCCTGTATATTCAGTTTCCTGTACTACAAGAACTTCATCTTGCTCCATCTCTTGGGCTATTTTTATAGCTGCTGCTAGAGATGTGTTTCCAGCCGGTCCTCTCTCCATACCTTCTAGCTTAGCTAGCATTTCCGTAACGTAAAATGCCTCTCCTTGAGATACTGTTACAAAGCGGTCTAAGTACCTTAGAGGTCTTGCTGCATTTTTGGGGACATCTGCTCTATCAGGCCAGGTTGTAAATGGTACGCTAAACCCTGTATGTCCTGTAGTAAATGATTTTTTGTTAAAGTCATTGTCACTGGCCATATGAAGTCCAGTTAAGTCGATAGAAGCTCCGATAACTTCGGTATCTGAACAACCTGCTTTTTGTAGTCCTCTTGCTGTGCCAGTTAAGTTACCGCCACCTGCGTGAGTAACTATAACTTTACTAGGTTTGCGACCTGCAATTTCTTTACATTGTTCTGCTATTTCCAGTCCTAAAGTCTCTATCCCCGCTATGCCAAAGGGAGAGTATAGCGATGCGTTAAAGTATCCCGTTTCCTCTAGTGTTTTTAAAAACACATAAAATAATTCAGGTCCTACTGATAGTTGTATTACCTCTGCACCATAGGTTTCACACGCCCTGCCCTTTTCCATTATCTCTGGTTGATATATGCCTTTTGAGTCAAAGGCTTCTTGTATAATGATGCAATCTAGCATTTGCATAGCTGCTTGTGATGCTACTGCCGCTCCGTAGTTACCAGAAGTTGCAGCTATCACGCCTTTGTAGCCGTTCTTTTTGGCGTTGTATACAGAGACAGCTGCCCTTCTATCTTTAAAACTTCCCGAAGGATTTGCCGCTTCATCTTTTACAAAGATTCGTGCTCCTTTTCCTGCAGGTGCCAACTTTCGAGCGATTTCAGTAAAGTTTTTTAGTTCATATAAGGGGGTATTGCCTACCCCTTGATTTTTTTGTATTTCAACTATTCTATCTATACTATACTCACCATGGTTCATCATTTTTTCATAATCAAAGGCCAAATCTGATAGACTAAACTGGCTGTAGTCTAACCCTATGGCTTGTTTCATAATCTGATTCCTTCTGCTCATAACGGCGTTATAGCTATTATCCATTGCTATCACCACCTTCTTTTAAAAACTTTTTAAAGCTTTTTTGAGCATCAAAAAGTTCTTCAATTATATCACCAAAGTCATGGGTATGCTTGGGGTTTGGATTCACCAATACACCTTGGTGTATTCTTCCGATAACTGTTTTAACTTTTATGGTTTCCCCTTCTTTGCTTGGTTTTTGTAAAAATCCTTTGACCTTCATTGTAAGGGGGGTTGCTTTTGTATCCTCGGGAAGGTGATTAGCCCTTTTGCCCGGAGGTAAAATCTCACTTTGTATTTCTACGAAACTTCCTTTTGGGTAGGTTTTAGACACTACAGGCCACCTCCTACTTTTTTATTCTATCTTTAATATCTCCCATAATTGCCGCTGGCACAGGAAGATCTGCCATTGTAACAAGTCCTGGCTCTGCGTTAATTACATTTGCTATTGAGTTTACTGCAACTGATACCGTTCCTATTCCACCGGGAATTTCTGGTTTTATTGCCATGTTTACTTCTGGTGTTCCGAATATATTGATGTAATCACCTGTGTCAATACCTTCTGTTTCTGGTAAAATTTGTTGTGGATGCTCCATTTTGATAATTGTTTCACCATCTTTAATACCATAAGCTATATGTTTACACCCAGCTACCATACCTGGTTGAACTTCCACATATTTTGTCTTTCTATGGGTGTTTGAGATTATTGGCTCTTTAGTTTCCTTAATTTCGTCTAACTCCCAGCCTAGTGATTTCGCTACCATGGCCATAGATTCTGGAAATCCAACATGCCCAACTATACTCCCATCTTCAATACCTTTGTTAAACTCTTCAACTGATGTTCCTACGCCTTGGGTCTTCATAACAGTAGGTCCAAATGGCGATAGGTCGTTAACTCTAGCTGCCTCAATTCTTTGAACATCGTAGCAGACACCTGTAAGAGCAATGATTTGTAAATCCAACACAAAGCCTGGGTTTATACCCGTTCCTAAAAGAGTTACATTATTTTTTTTAGCTAGCTCATCAAGCTGGGCTGCAAGCTTGGGCTGTTGTTGTGCTGGAAAAGCCATTTCTTCAGCGATACATATTACATTTTTTTTGCTGTTTAAAGCTTGCTCCACTAAAGGATATACTTCCTCTGTAAATGAACCTGTAGCAATAATGACAAGGTCTGCTTTCTCATTTAAAACCTTAGTTGCATCATCACTTACTTTTACCTCGTTAGTTTGTCCCTCAAAAAGCTCTGCCATTGGTTTACCTACTTTGTTAGGGTCTAAATCAATAGCCCCAACAGAAGTAATACCTTTTTTTGTAGCTACAAGCTCAGCCATTTGTCCTCCCATAGCACCTAAACCCCAGTGAATAACTTTTACTGTCATAAATTCCCACTCCTTTTGATATTGTATTTGTTTAAATATTATGCAAAATATATGCCAAATTTAAATAATTTACCAATCCCTATTAATATAGGTTTTACAAGTTTTTTTATACTATTTAATTGGTCAAAAATAACCTAATGAAAAATTTTTTGCATTATCGTTGTAAAAAAAATTTGCACCTTTCTGGTGCAAACTATAAGTCATATTTTTTTATTTTGTATTGCAAGCTTTGCCTTGAAATTCCTAGCCTCTGGGCTGTCTTGCTGATATTTCGATTACAGGCATAGTAAGCTTGAGAAATAATATTTTTTTCAAAATCTTTTACTTGATTGGTCAGTGTAGACTGCTGTACTGTTGACCAGCCCCCCTGCAAAAATTTTGGCAGGTGAATGGTTTTGATGATGTTATCACCATCTATTAAATTAACTGCTCCTTCTATTATGTGCTCTAATTCACGAACATTGCCCGGCCAACTATAATTAAGAAAAATTTCTTTTACGTCTTTATCCATATCCAGATTTGCTAATCTAAACTTGTTCTTATATTTGTACAAAAAATGCTCCATTAACACAGTGATATCTTGTTTCCTCCTTCTTAAAGGAGGTATTTCAATGTTTACTACAGCTAGGCGATAGTATAAATCCTCTCTTATTTTTTTTTCAAGGATACTTTGATACGGGTCAGCATTTGTAGTTGCGATAATGCGCACATCTACGTCTATTTCCTTCGTAGCTCCAACTGGGCGTATTCTCCCATTTTGGAGAACTCTCAACAGCTTAGCTTGAAGCTCAAAGCCCATTGAATTAAGTTCATCTAGCAGAAGAGTGCCGCCGTTAGCTTGTTGAAAAAGTCCCGGTCTATCTATAGCACCAGTAAAGCTACCTTTAACTGTGCCAAATAATATTCCCTCTAAAAGTCCTTCGGGAAGGGCTGCACAATTTTGAGCAATAAATGGTTTGTTACTCCTTTTGCTCTCAGAGTGTATACTTTGAGCAAACAATTCTTTTCCGGTTCCAGTTTCCCCATAAATCAAAACAGGGGAGTTAGAAGCTGCTGCTCTTTTAGCATATTCCTTTATTGTTTTTAAATCTATATCTTCTCCTACTATATCTGTAAATGTATACCAGCAGTCTTTTTTCTTTTTAGAACCGTTGGAAGAATAGAGTTTTTGTTGTAAATCAATTACTTTCTCTGATAGTTCTTTTAATCTTGTAATGTTTTTAGATACTTCCAGCACCCCAACAAAGTCACCGGAATTATATAACGGAAAGGTTGAGTTTATGGTAGTTATGCCACGACCTTTATAGTTAGTATAGCTTTGTAGCTGATCATACATTGCTTTTTTAGACTTAAGAACTTTATGGATAGTGCTTGTCTCTGGAGTCAAAGACGGGAACATTGCTAAAACTTTTTTGTTGAGCACTTCATGGGCACCTATTCCTTCCATTTCAGCCATCATGGGATTATAAAATATTGTTTCTCCTTGATCATTCACTATATGTATTCCTTCATTTATGGAGTCTAATATCTGCTTTATGTTATGCTTTATAACATCGTCTATACCTTCAGCGGTGTAGATAGTAAGGATTTTACCTTCTCCCAAGCTATATGAGTATGTAGATCTATTATCTTTGTTGGCTATTTTTTTTAAAGCAGGAGAAGAATAAATAGGCTCACCTCGTTCAGAAGTTATTGTATAGGGGATATATTCAGTAAAATACTTTTCCACATAACCCACCTCCCACTATGATTATAGCTTAGGAGGGCAGTTTATACAACGTTTATCTATGGCTTTGCTGGAAATCAACAACTCCATTGTATATAGACCAAGCCAATTTATATTGGTAGCTAGATTCTAGCAACTTCTCTCTTTCCTGTGGATTACTTATAAAACCTGTTTCAACAATAACTGAAGGCTGTTGAAATTCTCGCGTCATAAAATGATCTTGGGTTGCTATGTCTCTGTTTGTATTATCTAAAGTTTCTTTTAAACTATCTTGTATAAACTGGGCTAGTTCTTTTCCTTGTGGGCACTCTCTATCGTAGAATACTTGTGCGCCACTCCACTTTGAAGATGGAAAACTATTTACATGGATGCTTATTATAATATCCACAGGCTGAGCTGTTAATATTTTTTTTCTGTTGGCAAAATCTTTTCTTTTTTTAGGCCCGGAGGTTTCCTGGAGAAAATCTTTATCCTTTCTTCTGGTCATTACTACGTTATAGCCGTTTGCTAAAAATATCTCTTCAAGCTTTAAAGCGACTTCTAAATTTATATCTTTTTCCAGCACACCTGCTACATTTGCCCCGCCATCGTAACCACCATGGCCAGCATCAATGCCTATAGTAGCAGTATTAATAAAGCTTGTTCCCAAAGCTGGGGATAAATTGGGGGTATTTATTTTATAAACTATTAAAAACAGCAATAATAAAGCTAGAGCGACTATTGATACTCTTCTGATTATCGCTTTGCTATTATAAAAAACAAATTTCATAGGTCTTTCACCCTCCTTATCCCTCTGTCAAAAATTCACTATTATTTTATGTAGTTGTGACTTTTTTTATTTCTTTTTTTTCGTTATACAATTATATGATTGTGGATTGTAGCATAAAAAAACTTCTGTGTATAAACACAGAAGTTTTGTGAATAAGTTCTAACGCTTGGAGAATTGTGGCGCACGACGAGCTTTTTTCAAGCCGTACTTCTTTCTCTCTACCATTCTTGGGTCCCTAGTTAAGAAGCCTGCTTTTTTAAGTACAGGTCTAGTTTCTGGAGCTGCTTGAAGAAGAGCTCTTGCTACACCATGACGTATAGCACCTGCTTGACCAGAAATACCACCACCGTCAACATTTACATATACATCATACTTACTTTGTAATTCAGTTGCTTCTAGTGGCTGTTTCACGATAAGCTTTAATGTATCAAGTCCTCCAAAATATGAATCCATATCTCTTTTGTTAATTATAATTTTTCCTTCGCCAGGAATTAACCTAACTCTGGCAATTGACTTTTTACGACGACCAGTCCCTATAAATTGTACATTTGCCATCTGCTATTCCCCCTTTCTACTTCCACGTAATTGCCACTCAACTGGCATTTGGGCTTCGTGGGGGTGTTCTTGACCCCTGTATACACGTAGTTTTTTAAGCATAGCACTACCCAGTTTATTGTGAGGCAACATACCTTTTACAGCAAGGTATAGTGCTCTTTCTGGTTTTTCATCCATCATTTGAGATGCTGTGGTTTTCTTAAGGCCACCTGGATATTGAGAGTGCTTGTAATAAATTTTTTGCTCTAACTTTTTCCCGGTAAGAACTGCTTTATCTGCATTGATAATAATTACAAAATCTCCAGTATCTACATGGGGAGTATAAATAGCTTTATGTTTACCCCTTAAGATAGTAGCTACTTCACTAGCTAATCTACCTAGGGTTTGACCTTCAGCGTCTACAATGTACCATTTTCTTTCAACTTCGTTAGCTTTTGCCATGAAGGTTGTACGCATGGGTGTTTCCCTCCTTGATTTAACTTCTTATGATATGAGTAATCCCGGGGCTAATGGAATTATACATACTCTAATAATTTTAGTACAATTTTTTTTCAATGTCAAGTAACATTGTTATTTAATAGTATACTTTTTCAAGTATCAGACCATGGGCAGGCGCTGTTGGCCCTGCAAAGTCTCTGTCTTTTTTTTTCAATATATTTTCAATATGTTGATATGGTTGCTGTCCTCTACCTACTTTAACCAACGTTCCCACAATTATCCTAACCATGTTGTACAAAAACCCGTTGCCCTCTACGTCAAAATATATAAACTGATTTTTTTCCTCGATGCTTAGGTTATATAACGTACGAATGGGCGATTTTGTTAGACCTTTTTTACCTTTAAAAGATGTAAAATCGTGGGTTCCTAACAAAATATCTCCACCGTTTTGCATAGCTTGAACGTCCAATTTATGGGGAATATGATGAGAATACCTTTTCAATAAAGGCCTGTGGGCGATAGAGTTGTCGATTAAATAACTGTATTTTTTACGTTTAGCATGGTATCTACTATGAAAATCAGGTGCCGCATTTTCTACTTTTATTACTCTTATATCTTCTGGTAAGTTTGCGTTCATAGCCTTTATTAAAGTAAAACTGTTAAACTTGTTTTTATTATGATGGAAGTTTATTACTTGCCCCTTTGCATGAACTCCTTTATCTGTTCTGCTGCAAATTATACTTTTTATTTTTTCTCCATATAACATATTTATAACTCTTTCTAAGTGTCCTTGTATGGTTTGATTCTTTGTTTGTGATTGTATTTGAAAACCATTATAATTTGTTCCGTCATATTCAACGGTAAGTTTTGTGTTATGCATTTTCATCACCTAAAAAAATGGCGTTAATATTATTATAATTAATAGTAGTATTGACCCTATAAGGGGGTAATAATCTTTAGTTGTTGCTTTTAATGCTTTCATTTTAGTTCTTCCCTCTCCACCACGATAGCATCTTGATTCCATAGCCATGGCTAGCTCATCCGCTCGCCTAAAGGCGCTAATAAATAAAGGAACTAACAAAGGGACTAGCGCTTTAGCCCTCCGCAGCATGTTCCCACTTTCAAAGTCTGCTCCTCTTGCCATTTGTGCCTTCATGATTTTATCTGTTTCTTCTAATAGGGTAGGGATAAATCTTAGGGCTATTGTCATCATCATCGCTAGTTCATGGGCTGGTATCCCAATTTTCTTAAATGGAGAGAGAAGACTTTCTATGGCGTCGGTTAAAGCTATCGGAGATGTTGTTAAAGTTAAAATCGATGTATTAATTACTAAAAGTGCCAAACGGGATGCCATAAAAAAACCTTGGTAAACTCCCGCGCTTTGTATTTCTACCCTCCAAAAAGAAACTAGGGCTGTCCCTCCTGATGTAAAAAAGACATGTAAAATCAAAGTAAAAGCTATTAAAAACCATAGCGGCTTTAAGCCTTTAAGTACCATCCTTATCGGTATTTGAGAAGATTTAATAGTTAAAAATAATAGAATCACCAAGGGGATATATCCCCAAAAAGTATTTATGAAAAATAAAGTGATTATTAGAACAAGGGTTGCCATGAGCTTTAGCCGAGGATCAAGGTTATGAACATATGATGAACCGGGGTAATATTGACCAATTGTTATATTTTTTAAAATACTCAAGGTCTGGCACCCCCTAATAACTTACGCAACTCTTTTTTCATCTCTTCTGCTTTATAAATAGTTGAGTCTATATCCATTCCTTTTTCTTTGAGTTTAACAGCCAATGTGGTTACTTCTGGAACGTCTAAACCTAAGTTTATTAGTTCATCCCTCTTTGAAAAAACTTTCTTGGGAGTGTCGTCGATAAAAATTTTTGCTTTTTCCATAACCATAATTCTATCAACTAGCTTTCCTATTTCATCCATGCTATGGGAAACTAATATTATTGTTAGGTTTAGCTCCTTATGAAGTTGTTTTATTCTACCCAATATATCTTCACGACCTTTAGGGTCTAACCCTGCCGTCGGCTCATCTAAAATTAAGTACTTAGGCTCCATTGCTAAAACTCCTGCTAAGGCGACTCTTCTCATTTGTCCCCCTGAAAGTTCAAAGGGTGAACGATTTTTAATTTGTTCATAATCAAGATTAACCCACTGCAGTGCTTTTTTTGCTCGCAATATGGCTTCATTTTCCGCTACTCCTAAATTTCTAGGTCCGAACGCTACATCTTGAGAAACTGTTTCTTCAAATAGTTGATGTTCTGGATACTGAAAAACTAGACCTACCTTTTTCCTAACTTCTTTTAACTTAGTTTGGCTTGATGTTAAATCTAAACCATCTACTGTGATTTTACCGCTTGTGGGTTTTAAAAGTCCATTAAGGTGTTGAATTAAAGTAGATTTCCCTGACCCGGTATGACCAATAATTCCGATAAACTCGCCATGGGAAATCGTAGTTGTTACATCGCTTAGCGCTGTTATTTCAAAGGGAGTATTAGGTGAGTAAACATGACTTAAATTTTCAACTTTTATTGACATAAATAATTCACCAACTCGTCTATTGTTGTTATGTCATCGGGAAGGTGATAGCCTTCTTTGTTAAGATCATAAGCTATTTCTGTAGCTAGGGGAACATCTAATCCTAAACCTCTTAGTTTTTCAACTTGCTTAAAAACCTCTCTGGGCTTACCTTGCATCACAACACTCCCATTTTCCATCACTATCACTCGATCTGCTAAAGCTGCTTCATCCATATGGTGGGTTATATGAACAACTGTTATTTTTTCTTTTTCGTTTAGTTCTTTTACAGTCTCCATAACTTCTCTCCGACCTTTAGGATCTAGCATGGCTGTGGGCTCATCTAAAACTAAGCATTTAGGGCGCATAGCTAAAATACCTGCTATTGCTACCCTTTGTTTTTGCCCGCCTGACAAAAGATGGGGAGCATGATTTCGATAGTTTTCCATTCCTACTTGTTTTAGGGATTCTCCTACTTGTTGAATAATTGTTTTTTGGTCTAAGCCTAAGTTTTCTGGCCCAAAAGCCACGTCTTCTTCAACCACTGTTGCGATAATTTGATTGTCAGGATTTTGAAATACAAGTCCAACTTTTTGTCGAATATTCCAATAGTTCTCTTCTGTTAGTTTTTCTCCGTCTATTATAACTGAGCCCTTTTCTGAATCTAATATTCCATTTAAGTGTTTTGCCAAGGTGGATTTGCCTGAACCATTATGTCCTATAATTACTACAAATTCACCTTTTTGTATAGTTATAGACACTCCATCTAATGCAGTGACTTTATCTTCTGAGTCTTTATTATAGTAGTGATATAAGTTTTTTATTTCTATTATATTCTCCATGGTTTTACCTCCCTTTTGGGAGCCAATTTTGGCTGTATCAAATATTTAAAAAGACAGGCTAAAACAGTTATCGGTTATAACCGCTTCCGATTATAACCGTTAACTGCCCCATGTCCTGTCAGTTTAGCTTTTAGTTAAACTAGCTCTATAATAACTTGTTCTGCTGCATCTCCTTTTCTAGGACCAACTTTAACTATCCTAGTATATCCACCATTTCTTTCGGCGTATTTTGGAGCTATATCATCAAACAACTGGGCTACTACTTCTTTTTCTAGAATGAAAGAGGCGGCTTGTCTTCTAGCGTGTAAGTCTCCACGTTTGCCTAGAGTTATCATTTTTTCTGCTAAAGGGCGAACGTTCTTCGCCTTTGTCACAGTAGTCATAATTCTGCCCTCTTTTAGTAGAGAAGTAGTTAAGCCTCTTAACAAAGCTTTTCTTTGGTTTGTTGTCCGTCCAAACTTGCTGTGTGCCATCTAATATCCCCTCCTTTATTCATCCTCTTCTCTTAGGGATAATCCTAGTTTTCTTAGTTTGTCTTGCACTTCTTCTAAGGATTTTCTGCCAAGGTTTCTAACCTTCATCATATCGCCTTCACTTTTTTGAACTAGCTCTTCAACATAGTTAATTCCAGCTCTTTTCAAGCAATTATAGGATCTTACGGAGAACTCTAGATCTTCGATTGGCATTTCAAAGACTTTTTCCTTTTCATCCTCTTCTTTTTCTACCATTACTTCAATATCGCTTACAGTATGGGTTAGATCGATGAAAAGTTCTAAATGTTCATTCATGATTTTAGCAGCTAGACTTATTGCTTCATCTGGTCTAATGCTACCGTCGGTTAGAACCTCCAAAGTCAATTTATCATAGTTTGTGATTTGACCAACTCTGGTATCTTGCACTGAATACTTAACCTTTTTAATTGGAGTAAAGATTGAATCAACAGCTATTACTCCGATAGGTTGATCATCAGTGTTTTTCTTTTCTGCGGGTACATAGCCTCTGCCTGGTTCTACACTGATTTCCATGGACAGGTTGGTACCCTCCGAAGCATGAGCTATCACATGATCTGGATTTAAAATTTCAACATCAGCGTCAGGCGAGATATCACCTGCAGTGATCACACCAGCACCTTCATAATTTAATAGCAATGTCTTCGGTTGTTGGCTATGAATTTTAAGACTTAACTCTTTAAGGTTAAGAATTACCTCAGTGGTATCCTCTTTTAATCCTTTAATTGTGGAGAACTCATGGGGGACTCCCTCAATTTTAACGCTGGTGACAGCAGCGCCAGGTAAAGATGATATAAGTATTCTTCTTAAAGAATTACCAAGTGTGTTGCCATATCCCCTCTCTAAAGGCTCTACAACAAACTCACCATAGGTGTTATCTTCTGACATTTTTATACATTCTATTGTGGGTTTTTCAATTTCTATCAAGTTTATACCCTCCCTTTCTCGTTATATATGGAGTTTTCGAGGGCTGCTAGTTTACTAAGCTTATCTAGAGTAAAGCTCTACAATTAAGTGTTCTTCGATTGGCATATCGATGTCTTCCCGCTTAGGAGCAGCTACAACCTTACCTGAAAGTGACTCTACGTCTCTCTCTAACCATGCAACTGTGTTTTGAGTAGCAGCAATTTCTTTAATTTCCTTTAATCTAGGAGAATTTTTGCTTTTTTCTTTAACCTCAATTACATCACCAGGTTGAATTTGGTATGAAGGAATATTTACTTTTTTGCCATTTACTAAAAAATGACCATGGTTCACTAATTGTCTACCTTCCACTCTTGATGTAGCAAACCCTAGACGGAACACTACGTTATCTAATCTTTGTTCTAGTAGTTGAAGTAGGTTGTCACCAGTAATGCCTGGCAGCCTGTTGGCTTCTTTAAAGTAGTTTCTAAACTGTTTTTCCAGAACACCGTAGATTCTACGAACTTTTTGTTTTTCTCTAAGCTGTAGCCCATACTCTGACACTTTTTTTCTTGATTGTCCATGCTGACCAGGAGCATAAGCTCTACGATCAACGGCACATTTAGGCGTATAGCATCTTTCGCCTTTTAGAAATAGTTTCGTGCCTTCTCTACGACATTGACGGCACACGCTTTCAGTATATCTTGCCATATCTATTCATACACCTCCTATAAAATGTTATACACGACGGCGCTTAGGTGGTCTACAACCGTTGTGTGGTATTGGTGTTACATCTCTAATTGCGCTTACTTCAAGACCTGCAGCTTGAAGGGCTCTAATTGCAGCTTCTCTTCCAGAACCAGGTCCATTTACTGTAACTTCAATATACTTTAACCCATGTTCCATAGCTGTATCCGCCGCGGATTCCGCAGCAGTTTGAGCAGCAAAAGGAGTGCTTTTTCTTGAGCCTTTAAAACCCATTGCTCCTGCACTTGACCAAGCAAGTGTGTTACCCGCTACATCAGAAATTGTTATAATTGTGTTATTAAAGGTCGAATGAATGTGAGCTGCGCCACGTTCTATATTCTTCCGTTCTTTACGTTTTGGACGGGTGCTTCTACGTGCCATATTTTAGTCCCTCCTTTAACCTATTTTTTGTTGCGAATACCGCTCTTTTTCGGTCCCTTACGAGTACGAGAATTATTTTTAGTATTTTGTCCTCTAACTGGTAAACCTTGACGATGACGACGTCCGCGGTAACTTCCAATTTCTATAAGTCTTTTTATGTTCATAGCGTTTTCTCGACGAAGATCACCTTCAACGGTTAAACTTTTATCTATTTCTTCTCTAAGTCTGTTTACCTCTTCATCGGTAAGGTCTTTTACCCTTGTATCTGTATTAATACCAACAGCACTTAGAACTTGGTTGGAAGTTGTTCTGCCAACACCATAGATATAGGTAAGGCCAATTTCAACTCTCTTATTTTTGGGTAAGTCAACCCCAGCAATTCTGGCCATACTGACACCTCCTATTCTCTAACCTTGTTTTTGTTTATGTTTAGGGTTTTCACAGATAACCATTACTCTACCATTTCTTCTGATAACTTTACATTTTTCACATATTTGTTTTACAGATGGTCGTACTTTCATTTGTCTACCTCCTTTGCCCTATGGACTATTTATGGCGAATGGTGATTCGCCCTCTAGTAAGGTCGTACGGAGACAGTTCTACAGTTACTTTATCTCCAGGTAGTATTTTGATAAAGTTCATTCTGAGCTTGCCGGATACATGGGCCAGCACTTCATGGTCATTCTCTAATTTAACTTTGAACATAGCATTTGGGAGTGTATCAACAACTTCCCCTACTGTTTCAATCACGTCTTGTTTTGCCATATGGCTAAAACCTCCTTTTTAACCGGTTAAAGATCCATTTTGCTAAGATTGATAAATTGCACTACCGCACTATCTTTTATAGACCCTTGCAAAATGAAGCCGGTCTTGTTTTTTGTAATAGGAGTGATATGCTTTATGTTTTTCGCCTTAGGCTTTTTGGTTGGTCTTTTTTTGCCGTCAACCAACAGCACTCTATCACCCTCTATAGCCATTACTATATACAAATTCCCTAAATCTCGTCCCTTTTTAGAGCGGACTAACTGTCCTGTTTGTATATCAGTCAAGGAAATCTTCCCCTCCTTTTTTACCCTAAGCTAGCAAATAGTCATTATTTCGGGACCGTTTTCTGTTATAACTATTGTGTGCTCAAAATGAGCCGATGGTTTTTTGTCTAGCGTAACTACTGTCCAACCATCTTTTAATGTTTTAACCTTATGAGTCCCTAAATTAATCATAGGTTCTATAGCCAATGCCATTCCTGCTTTGAGCCTTGGCCCTTGTCCTGGCTTTCCGTAGTTAGGGATTTCAGGAGCCTCATGCATCTTTTGACCGATGCCGTGTCCGGCATAATCTTTGACTATTCCGTAGTTAAAGCGTTCTACATGCTGTTGGATTGCAGCAGAGATATCATATAAACGATTTCCTACTGTAGCTTTTTCAATTCCTAACATTAGTGACTCTTCTGTGACTTTTAACAGCTGATTAATCTCCGAGGAAACTTCCCCTACAGCATATGTCTTCGCTGCATCGCCATGGTAGCCGTTAATCTTCGCTCCAATATCAATACTAATAATATCTCCATTTTTTAGGGTTTTACCCCCAGGAATTCCATGAACTACCTCTTCATTGACGGATGCACATATACTAGCAGGAAACCCATGGTATCCTTTAAACGCAGGCTGCGCCCCTTTTGAAAGGAGGTAGTCTTCCACTATGTTATCCAACTCTTTAGTTGTTACCCCTGGCTTTATGGCCTGTGATACAACTTTATGTGCCTCTGCAGTTATACGACCAGCTTCGGCCAAAAGCCCTATCTCTCTACTGGATTTAATTATTATCATTTCCAGTACTCCCTAGGGCATTTTTAATTTGTTTGAAAACCTTTTCTATAGAGCCGGTGCCGTCGATATTATCAAGCTTACCTTTTTCCTTGTAATAGTTAATTAGTGGAAGGGTTTGCTTGTTATAAACAGCTAGGCGCTCTTTAGCAGTATGCTCTTTATCATCATCTCTTTGGAAAAGTTCGCCCCCGCAACTGTCACATCTGCCCTCTTGGTCGGTATTATTAAAAACCACGTGGTACGTTGAACCACAATCTTTACAGACCCTTCGACCTGTTAGTCTAGCAATAAGATCCTCATGTGGAACTTCTATATTTATAGCTCTATTTAATGGAGAGTTTAGTTGAGCTAAAATTTCGTCTAAGGCTTTGGCTTGAGCTTTAGTTCGCGGAAAACCGTCTAACAAAAACCCTTGAACGCAATCACTTTTGTTTAAGCGTTCTGCCACAATACCTATAACAATCTCATCAGGAACAAGTTTACCAGCATCCATATAGCTTTGGGCTTTTACACCCATTTCTGTTTGTTCCTTGACTGCTTGCCTAAACATATCTCCAGTTGAAATATGAGGTATGTCATATTCTTGTGCTATTTGTGTCGCCTGTGTACCCTTTCCAGCACCAGGCGGTCCTAATAAGATTAATCTCATTATTTAGCCTCCCCTATAGGTTTAGCTCATAAACCCTTTGTAGTGACGCATAAGCATTTGACTTTCTATTTGCTTCATCGTTTCTAAAGCAACACCCACAACAATTAGCAAAGATGTTCCTCCTATACCAATTTGTACTCCATCCACAAGTGCACCTAGTATAAACGGAAGCATAACAATCAAGGCCAGGAAAAGAGCGCCTACAAGGGTGATTCTTGTTAATATTGTTTGTATATGGGCCGCAGTTGGTCTCCCTGGTCTTATACCTGGGATGAAACCACCGTTTTTCTTCATGTTATCCGCTAAATCTTCCGGATTAACGGTTATTGCAGTGTAAAAGTAAGCAAAAGCAATAATTAGCAGAACTTGAAGGATTTGGCCAGAAACACTGGCAATATCAAAGAATCCTGCTATAGCCGATATAATTGCATTATTGGTAAATTGGCCTATAGCTGAAGGAAACATCAATATCGAAGTGGCAAAAATTACAGGGATTACACCAGATTGGTTTACTTTTAAAGGTATATGGGTAGCTTGCCCTCCATACATTTTCCTACCTACAACTCTTTTAGCATATTGGACTGGGATTCTTCTCTCTCCCTCTTGTATATAAACAACGCCTGCTATTACTAAAACTGCCATAAGTAGCAGCATCACTATACCAAAAAGCTGAAGTTCCCCTGCTTGCCAAAGGGTAAAATAACGCATTAAGGTAGCCGGTAGTTGCGAAACTATACCAGCAAATATAATCAAAGAAATACCATTACCTATACCCTTTTCTGTAATTTGTTCACCTAACCACATCAAAAATGCAGTACCTGCAGTTAAACTTAAAGCAATTAAGGTTACTGAACCTACTCCAAAATTGTCAACAAAGCCTCTAAATCCAAAGCTCAGTCCTATTGACTGAATCAACGCGATGACAACAGTAGCGTACCTGATAGCCTGTTGAAGTTTCTTTTTACCTTCTTCTCCTTCTTTTGACCATCTTTCAAAAGTTGGGACAACCACTGTCAAAAGTTGCATAATGATTGAGGCATTAATGTAAGGCATGATACCCATGGCAAAAATTGAGAAGTTAGCAAAAGCTCCCCCTCCAAGGGTATCAAAAAGTCCTAGTAACCCGCCGCCGTCTTGTACTAGGTTTTGTACTTGGGCTGAATCGATGCCAGGCACTGGGACAAAAGTACCTAATCTAAACACTAGCAACATTGCTAAAGTGAATAGGATCTTAGTACGGATGTCTTTTACCTTCCAGGCGTTTCGTAAGGTCTCTAAAAACTTCATTTTATATCACCTCAGTTGTGCCGCCTTGCTCCTCGATTTTCGCAGCGGCTGATTTGGTAAAACCATGAGCTTTCACGTCTAATTTAACTGAAAGTTCACCGTTTCCTAAAACTTTGACACCGTCGCCAATTTTTTTGATAATCTTTTTTTCCAGTAAGAGCTCAGGTGTTACAACGGTTTCTGCTGCGAAAATATTTAAATCTTTTAAGTTTATTATTGTCCAATTCTTTGTATATCTTTTGTTGTTAAATCCTCTTTTTGGCACCCTGCCCTGAAGTGGTGTTTGCCCACCTTCAAAACCTGGTCTAACACCACCGCCACTACGAGAATTTTGACCGCCATGTCCACGGCCAGCGGTTTTTCCTAGCCCAGTTCCGGGGCCGATACCTTTTCTTTTGCGAGCTTTTTTAGCACCTTTCGGTGGCCTTAATTTGTGTAGTTCCATTAAGCTTCGCACCTCCTTTTATGGTATGGTGACTAAATGAGGTTTTGTTAACCTTCTACAACTTCTACTAGATGAGAAACTTTTTCTATTTTACCTCTAGTTTGAGGGTTGTCAGGCTGAGTGACAACTTGTTGGAGCTTATGAAGACCTAACGATTTTACTGTTGCTCTTTGGTCTTTTGACTTCCCAATTAAGCTTCTCACTAGTTTGATTTCTAACGTTTTAGCCATTTTCAACCCTCCTATTCTAAAATTTCCTCTACAGTTTTGCCTCTCAGTTTGGCTACTTGTTCGACAGTACGTAGTTCTTTTAATCCTGCAATAGTTGCATGTACGATGTTAAGGGCGTTATCCGATCCTAAAGATTTGGTTAGGATGTCTCTTACACCAGCTACTTCTAACACCGCACGTACTGGACCACCAGCAATAACTCCAGTACCTTCAGCAGCTGGTTTCATAAATACTTTACCACCGCCGAATCTACCGTCTACCTGGTGAGGAATAGTAGTCCCTACCACAGGCACCTTAATCATCTTCTTTTTAGCATCTTCTATAGCTTTACGAATAGCTTCTGGTACTTCTCCGGCTTTGCCCATGCCAGCTCCTATATGCCCGTTGCCATCACCTACAACAACAAGTGCACTAAAACTGAAACGACGTCCACCCTTTACTACCTTTGCTACTCTGTTGATTTTTACGACTCTTTCAGTTAAATCTAAAGTGCTTGGGTCGAAATTTTTCACTCGGTTCCCCTCCTTTTCCTAAAATTTGAGTCCTGCTTCTCTAGCAGCATCTGCTAAAGCTTTTATACGTCCATGATAAATATATCCACCTCTATCAAAAACAACGGTTTCTATCCCTTTATCAAGCGCTCTTTTTGCAACAAGTTCACCTACAGCCTTAGCTCCTTCTGAGTTTCCATCAGTTCCTTTTAACTCTTTGTCTTGAGTAGAAGCAGAAACTAAAGTAGTTCCAGTACTGTCATCTATAACTTGTGCATAAACATTCTTTAGCGAACGAAAAACATTTAATCTCGGGCGTTCGGGGGTTCCAAAAATGTTACTTCTTTGCCTTTTGTGACGCTTTAAACGAATAACGTTTTTACTTAGTTTTTGGCTCACCCATGCTCACTCCTTTCTTCCGTTATGCCATTTATTTTGCCTACTTACCAGTTTTACCTTCTTTACGACGGATATACTCACCCTCGTATCGAATACCTTTAGCTAGGTATGGCTCAGGCTCTCTAACAGCACGAATTCTAGCAGCCATTTGACCTACTAGTTGCTTATTAATACCTTTAACAGTAATCTTTGTGTTTTCAGGAACCTCAATTTCAATTGAATCTGGTTGTTCTATTTCAACAGGATGTGAGTAGCCAACATTTAGGACTAGATTTTTGCCTTTTTTAGAAGCCCTATAACCTACCCCTACCAACTCAAGATTTTTAGAGTAACCTTTTGTTACACCTTCAATCATGTTAGAAACCAAGCTTCTACTTAAACCATGTAGAGCACGGTGTTTTTTATTGTCAGAAGGTCTGTTGACAACTACTTCGTTATTTTCAATTTTGATATCCATTTCAGGAGAAATTTGGTTTGCAAGTGTGCCCTTAGGTCCTTTAACAGTAACTAAATTATTTTCATTGACGTTAACTTCAACACCTGAAGGGATGCTTACCGGCCTTTTACCAATTCTTGACATGTTTCACACCTCCTATTTCCATGTGGGGCTTTATACTCTACCAGATATAGCAAACTACCTCGCCACCAACATTTTCTTTTCTTGCTTCCTTGTCTGTCATCAAGCCTTTTGAGGTTGATATTACCGCAACGCCTAATCCCCCTAATACTTTAGGAAGCTCATCTTTACTGGCATATACTCTCAATCCAGGCTTGCTGATTTTTTTAAGTCCCGTAATAACTCTTTGACGATCTGGACCATATTTTAGGTGGATTTTAATAACACCTTGCTTACCATCTTCAATCCACTCAAAATCTTTTATAAAGCCATTATCTTTTAAAATTTGCGCTAGACTGCGTTTCATGTTTGAACCTGGTACTTCTAATGTATTATGAAGAGCCATGTTCGCATTTCTGACCCTGGTTAACATATCAGCAATAGGATCTGTCATAGTCATCTGTAAAAACCTCCTTCCTTAGACTCTGGTTTACCAGCTGGCTTTTTTTACGCCAGGTATTTCACCTTTATACGCTAGTTCACGGAAACAGATACGGCACATTCCAAAGTCTCTCATGTAGGCGTGTGGACGACCGCAGATTTTGCAACGGTTGTATTTACGCACTGAGAACTTGGCCTTCCTTTTCTGTTTTGCTATCATTGACTTTTTAGCCACTTTGTTCCCTCCTTCGTTTGTGTGGTCCAGCCACTAGGATTTAAATGGCATTCCGAACGCTCTTAGTAACTCACGGGCTTCTTCGTCTGTTTTAGATGTTGTAACAACAACTATATCCATACCTCTAACTTTATCAATTTTGTCATAGTCAATCTCTGGAAAAATTATTTGCTCTTTAAGTCCTAGGGTATAGTTACCTCTTCCATCAAAAGCTTTAGCAGATACGCCTCTAAAATCTCGAACACGAGGCAAAGCCACGTTTACTAATCTATCTAAAAACTCATACATTCTATTTCCACGTAAAGTAACTTTTGTGCCAATTTTCATGCCCTCACGAATTTTGAATCCAGCAATTGCCTTTTTAGCTTTTGTAATAACTGGCTTTTGACCTGCAATTGTTTCAAGGTCTTTTACAGCAGCCTCTAAAGCTTTAGGATTGTCCTTTGCTTCGCCAACACCCATATTGACAACAATTTTTTCTATATATGGCACTTCCATTACATTTGTATATCCAAACTTTTCAACCATAGTCGGGATTATTTCTTCACGGTATAAACTCTTTAATCTAGCCAAGATTGTTTACCTCCCTTCCAGCAAAATTACTTATCTATTACTTCGCCACATTTTTTACAGTCGCGAACTTTTTTGCCGTCTTCTAAGAACCTTGCTCCAACGCGAGCAGGCTTATCGCAACGCGGACAAACAAGCTGTACTTTGGAACTATATAAAGGTGCTTCCTGCTCAATAACGCCGCCTTGCGGATTGTTACGAGTTGGCTTGGCATGTTTCTTTTGAATATTAGCACCCTCTACCACAACTTTATTATCGCGAGGAATTACTTTTAGTACCTTGCCAGATTTACCTTTATCTTTACCTGAAAGCACAACAACTTTGTCGTCTTTTTTAACATGTACTTTAGGAGTCATGTTTTAACACCTCCTCAATTAAATTACTTCTGGTGCTAGTGAAACGATTTTCATGAAATCTTTAGTTCTAAGCTCTCGAGCTACTGGTCCAAAGATCCTAGTGCCTCTAGGAGCGTTAGTATCATTTATTATAACGGCTGAGTTTTCATCAAACCTTATATAAGAACCATCTTTACGGCGAACTCCATACCGGGTGCGAACGATTACCGCTCTTACCACTTCGCCTTTTTTTACAACACCACCGGGTGTTGCCTCTTTAACAGAAGCCACTATCACGTCTCCGATATTGGCAGTACGACGTTTAGAACCTCCTAAAACTTTGATGCACTGTAACTTACGAGCACCGGAGTTATCGGCGGTATTCAACACTGTCTGCTGTTGAATCATTTTACAGCCCCTCCTTTCAACTTAGGTACACCTATAATCAACTACTTAGCTTTTTCAGTTACTTCTACAACTCTCCACCTTTTTGACTTACTTAAAGGACGAGTTTCCATAATTTTTACTATATCGCCAATTTTACATTGGTTATCTTGGTCATGAGCTTTAAATTTTGTGGTTCTTTTAATTCTCTTCCCATAAAGCTTATGGAAAGTCATTGTTTCAACAGCCACTGTAGCGGTTTTGTCCATTTTGTCGCTGACCACTTTACCAACTCTCACTTTTCGGTTATTTCTTTCCACCATTTATAGTAGCCTCCTTTCACCTGATATTAAGGCTATTGAGTGTTAATATCTAACTCTCTTTCCCGCATAATCGTTTTAACACGGGCAATATCCCTTCTTACTTGACGGATGCGCATTGGGTTTTCCAACTGTCCTGCCGCCAATTGAAAACGAAGATTAAATAGCTCTGTTTTCAAGTCATCTAGCTTTTGGGCCAACTCTTTTTCATTTAGGTTTCTAACTTCATTAGCCTTCATGGTTTTCACCACCCAATTCTTCCCGTTTTACAATCTTACACTTTACTGGCAATTTATGAGCTGCTAATCTAAGCGCCTCTCTTGCCACCTCTTCACTTACACCTGCAAGTTCGAACATTACCCTACCAGGTTTTACAACTGCCACCCAGTTTTCAGGAGAACCTTTACCAGAACCCATACGAGTCTCTGCAGGTTTTGCAGTTATTGGTTTGTGCGGGAAAATTTTTATCCACACTTTACCGCCTCTTTTTATATAGCGTGTCATGGCTACACGAGCAGCCTCTATTTGTCTGTTTGTAATCCATGACGCATCTAGAGATTGCAAGCCGTACTCGCCAAAATCAACGTTTGTACCAGAATGAGCCTTTCCCTTAATTCCACCGCGATGTGGTCTGCGGAACTTAACTCTTTTAGGCATTAACATATTTATTTTCCTCCTTCCTCAGCTTGTTTATCCTTTGCTTTTGGAAGAACTTCACCTTTATAAATCCAAACTTTAACACCGATTTTGCCGTAAGTGGTGTCAGCCTCTGCAAAACCATAGTCTACATCAGCTCTTAAAGTTTGAAGAGGAACATTACCTTCGGTATACCACTCGGTACGAGCCATGTCTGCTCCACCTAAACGGCCGCTTACCATTGTTTTAATTCCTTCAGCGCCATTTCTCAGGGTACGTCCGATAGATTGTTTCATAGCTCTTCTAAAAGCCACCCTTCTTTCTAGTTGAGAAGCAATTCCTTCAGCTACTAGTTGGGCATCTAAGTCCGGTCTTTTAATCTCCATGATGTTTAGGTGAACTTGTTTTTTGCCGTTTGCTTGATCCACCATTTCTGTAATTTTCTTTCTAAGCTTTTCAACTCCAGAACCGCCTTTTCCTATAACCATACCAGGTTTAGAGGTATGAATAGTTATTCTTATTCTGTTGGCAGCTCTTTCAATTTCAATTTTAGAAACTCCAGAGTTTTTAACGTTTTCACGAATGTATTTTCTCAGCTTGATATCTTCATGTAGTGTATCCACAAAATCCTTTTTCCCAGCATACCATTTTGCATCCCAGTCACGGATAACTCCCATTCTCAAGCCAATTGGATTAACTTTTTGACCCACTATCTATCCCTCCTTTTTCTCCGACACTACTAATGTAATGTGGCTAGTTCTTTTATTTATTCTAGTCGCTCTACCTTGAGCCCTTGGACGGAACCTCTTTAAGGTCGGGCCTTGGTCAACGTAAGCTTCTGAAATATAAAGGTTATTGGCATCCATTTCAAAATTATGTTCTGCGTTGGCAACAGCAGAGTTTAACACTTTCTCCAGTTGAGGAGAAGCGGCCTTCGGTGTGTGTTTCAACACTGCCAAAGCTTCTGCAACATCCTTGCCCCTAATTAAATCTATGACAACTCTAACTTTTCTGGGGGCTATACGAACATAACGAGCCACAGCTTTTGCTTCCATCTGTAATCCTCCTCTCTAGCGTTAGTTAACACTATTTGAGTCCGCTTGTGCGTTCGTCTCCGCCATGACCTTTAAAAGTTCTTGTTGGGACGAATTCTCCAAGCTTGTGACCTACCATGTCTTCGCTAATAAATACTGGAACGTGCTTTCTTCCATCATGTACGGCTATTGTATGGCCGACAAACTCTGGAAATACAGTAGAACGTCTAGACCAAGTTTTGATAACTTTCTTTTCGTTCTTTTTGTTCATTTCTTCAATTTTCTTCATTAAATGGTCATCACAAAAAGGGCCTTTTTTAAGAGATCTTGCCATGTCTTTTCCCTCCTCTTCACCCTATTAGTTGGCGTTATTTCTTTTTACGCCTTTTAATAATGTATTTATCACTGGACTTATTCTTTTTGCGTGTTTTGTAACCCAAAGTAGGCTGTCCCCAAGGGGTAACCGGGCTCTTAAGACCGATTGGAGCCTTTCCTTCTCCACCACCGTGCGGGTGATCTGCAGGGTTCATAACTACACCACGTACTGTAGGTCTTTTACCTAACCAGCGAGATTTTCCTGCTTTACCAATTGAAATGTTTTCATGTTCTATATTCCCTACCTGACCGATAGTTGCGTAGCAATCCAGATGAATTAGTCTTGTTTCACCTGAAGGAAGGCGAACATGGGCATATTTCCCTTCTTTTGCTTGAAGCTGAGCTGAATTGCCAGCAGAACGCACTAACTGACCGCCCTTGCCTTTTTTTAGCTCAATGTTATGAATTACAGTACCAGTAGGTATTCTGCGCAACGGTAGTGCATTCCCTACTTTGATATCTGCATTCTCACCAGCTTTAACTATATCTCCCACCTTTAGGTTACTAGGTGCAATAATGTATCTTTTTTCACCATCTACATAGTGCAAAAGTGCTATGTTTGCAGTTCTATTAGGATCATATTCGATACTTGCCACTTTAGCTTCAATATCATGCTTGTTTCTTTTAAAGTCAATAATTCTATACTTTTGTTTATGACCACCACCTTGGTGGCGAACTGTTAGCCTACCTTGAGCATTTCTACCAGCCTTCTTTTTTAGCGGCGCCAACAAAGATTTTTCCGGCGTTGATGTAGTAACCTCTTCAAAGGTAGAAATTGTCATAAACCTTTTTCCTGGGGAAGTTGGTTTAAAACCTTTTACTGCCATTTTAATTTCCCTCCTTTGCTTGTTTATCTATTCAAATATTTCGATAGGTTTAGAATCTTCACTAAGCGTAACTATTGCTTTTTTCCAGTTAGGTCTATAACCTGAGTGAACACCCATCCTTTTGAATTTGCCCTTCATATTCATAGTATTAACGTTATCCACTTTTACATCAAACAGTTTTTGGATGGCATTTTTAATTTCTATTTTGTTAGCATTTTTATCTACTTCGAAAGTATATTTATTGTCAGCCATCATATCATTTGTTTTTTCTGTAACAAGCGGTCTTTTAACAATATCGCGGGGATCTCTCATTACCCAAGCACCTCCTCCACTTTTTTAACCGCTTCTTCTGTAATAATCACGGTGTTGTGGTTTAGGATGTCATAAACATTTAGAGTATCAACAAAAGCAGTGCTTACTCCTGGAATATTTCTAGCAGATTTATAAACTATAGAGTCAGCGCCTGCAGTAACAACTAGAGCTTTTTTATCAACATCTAAGTTGTTAAGCAATTCTACTACCTCTTTTGTTTTTGGGGTGTTGATCTCTAAAGCCTTTAACACTTTTAGATTATCATTTTGCACCTTTGTAGTTAACGCGGATTTCATCGCTAGTCTACGCACCTTTTTAGGAACCTTTAAACGGTACTCTCTCGGCTTAGGACCGAACGCAACACCACCGCCAACCCATAAAGGTGATCTGATTGTGCCATGTCGGGCTCTACCTGTGCCCTTTTGGCGCCAAGGCCTCGCACCTCCACCGCTCACTTCTCCACGGCTTTTTGTTGATGCTGTCCCTTGTCTTTTGGCAGCTAGATGAGCAACAACTACTCGATGTACAGCTGCTTCATTAACTTTTGCTTCAAAAATCTCAGGACTTAGCTCCATTTCTGAAACAACTTGCCCTTGAATATCATAAATCGCCACTTTTGGCATTTTACTTCCTCCTTTCATCAAGACTCAACTACTTTGTCTTGTTAGTATCTCTAAGGAATACAACGCTCCCGTTTTTGCCAGGAACCGCTCCCTTTACTAAAAGCAAATTGCGATCAGCGTCTACTTTAACAACATCTAAGTTTCTAACAGTCACTGTTTCGCCACCCATTCTGCCAGGCAGTTTGGTTCCTTTGAACACTCTAGCTGGGTCTACAGCTCCTAATGAACCGGGACCACGATGATAGTGGGAACCATGGGTCATAGGCCCTCTGCTGTAGTTATGCCTTTTAATAGAACCTGCAAATCCTTTTCCCTTAGATGTGCCAGTTACGTCTACAGCTTCACCTTCTTCAAAAGAATCCACTTTAACCTCTTGACCCACCTCTAGACTTTCACTATTTTCTAATTTAAACTCTACCAGGTGTCTCATAGGTTTTACTCCAGCTTTGTCAAAGTGTCCTTTCATCGGCTTGTTAGCACGAACCTCTTTAACTTCACCATAACCTAGTTGAACCGCAGAGTAACCATCAGTTTCTTCAGTTCTTTTTTGCACAACTTTACAAGGACCAGCTTCTATAACAGTAACAGGCACAACCTCGCCGTTTTCTGCAAATATTTGACTCATCCCTAGTTTTTTACCAATGATTGCTTTTTTCACGTTTGCCACCTCCCTAAAATTAGTACTATAAACAGTCTAAAAAGACCTACAATTCTTTTTTAGGTCTTCAATTTATAGCTTAATTTCGATATCAACACCTGCTGGTAAATCCAACTTCATTAATGCGTCTACAGTCTTTGGTGTTGGCTCTAAAATGTCAATAAGACGCTTATGAGTCCTCATTTCAAACTGTTCTCTTGAGTCTTTATATTTATGAACAGCTCTTAAGATAGTATAGATACTCTTCTCTGTAGGCAACGGTACAGGTCCAGAAACTTGTGCCCCTGTTCTTTTTGCGTTCTCTACGATTTTCTCAGCAGACTGGTCTAGTGCTTGGTGATCAAACGCTTTAAGCCTAATTCTAATTTTTTCTGAAGCCATTTTTTTACCTCCTTTTCGCCCATTTTTTTAAACGGACATACTCCGCGAAAATTTCCTCAAAATTCAAGGAGCAACCTTTCGCATCATCGCTGTCACTATTACACAACCACTATATTATATCGCTTTTTAATTATAAAAACAAGCCTTGACTTTTGACTTTTTTTATGTTTGCGGTTATGTAGTTAAAATAAGGGGGGTTACAGGTACAACCTGTAAGCCACCCTTATTTTAAACTTTATAAAAAGCGTATGCAAACTACTTAATAGCAGTTACAACGCCAGCACCAACAGTACGGCCACCCTCACGAATCGCAAATCTTAATCCCTCTTCAATAGCGATTGGAGTTATTAGCTCAACGTCGATTTTAACGTTGTCGCCAGGCATAACCATTTCAGTGCCCTCTGGAAGAGTTACCACGCCAGTTACATCAGTTGTACGGAAATAGAACTGTGGACGGTAACCGTTAAAGAATGGCTTATGACGGCCACCCTCTTCTTTACTTAGGGCGTAAACCTCTGCTTCAAAAGCAGTGTGTTGTTTGATTGAACCAGGCTTAGCAAGTACTTGGCCTCTTTCGATGTCTTCTCTGTTAACACCACGAAGAAGTGCACCAATGTTGTCACCAGCTTCTGCGCTATCAAGAAGTTTTCTAAACATCTCTACACCAGTACAAACTGTTTTTCTAGTTTCTTCTTGAAGACCAACAATTTCAATCTCATCGCCAACTTTGATTTGACCACGCTCAACACGGCCAGTAACAACTGTACCACGGCCAGTGATTGTGAATACGTCCTCAATTGGCATTAAGAAATCTTTATCTGTATCACGCTCTGGAGTTGGGATGTAATCATCAATAGCATCCATTAGTTCCCAAAGCTTGCCACACCAGTCACACTCTCTAGTTCCACAGCCACACTCTAAAGCTTTAAGAGCAGAACCAGTAACGATAGGAGTATCATCACCTGGGAAGTCGTACTCAGAAAGTAGGTCTCTTACTTCCATTTCAACAAGTTCTAGAAGCTCTTCGTCATCTACCATGTCAGCTTTGTTAAGGAATACTACGATGTGTGGTACACCTACCTGACGAGATAGAAGGATATGCTCTCTTGTTTGAGGCATTGGGCCATCAGCAGCAGATACTACTAGGATAGCTCCATCCATTTGTGCAGCACCAGTGATCATGTTTTTAACATAGTCAGCATGGCCTGGGCAGTCAACGTGAGCGTAGTGACGGTTTTCAGTCTCGTACTCAACGTGAGCAGTAGATATTGTAATACCTCTTTCTCTTTCCTCTGGAGCTTTATCAATAGCATCATACGCCATTTTATCAGCTCCACCTGTAGCAGAAATAACAGTTGTTAAAGCAGCAGTTAATGTAGTCTTACCATGGTCAACGTGGCCGATTGTTCCAACGTTAACATGGGGCTTTGAACGTTCAAATTTTTCTTTTGACATTCTTACTCATCCTCCTTAAATACAATAAATTATTTATTTATTACTTGGGGTTAGGTCCCCAAAAATTTGATTGCTATTATTTTTTAGATTCCATAATCTCTTCAGCTATAGACTTAGGAACTTGATCGTAATGACTAAACTCCATAGAGTAGGTACCTCTACCTTGGGTCTTAGACCTTAGATCTGTAGCATATCCAAACATTTCAGACAGCGGAACAAAACCTCTAATCACCTGTGCTCCACCAATGTTTTCCATGCCTTCAATCCTACCTCTTCTAGAGTTTATATCACCCATTACATCTCCCATATATTCCTCTGGTACAACAGCCTCTACTTTCATCATCGGCTCTAATATTGCAGGCCCTGCCTTTCTCATAGCCTCTTTAGCACCCATAGAACCAGCCACCTTAAAGGCCATCTCTGAGGAGTCTACATCGTGGTAAGAACCATCAAATAGTGTAGCTTTTACATCCAGAACTGGATAGCCTGCTAAAACACCATTTTGCAGCGCTTCTTGGATACCTTGATCTACTGAGTTGATGTAATCTCTAGGTACTACACCACCAACGACCTTGTCCACAAACTCGTAACCTTCGCCCGGTTCTTTTGGCTCAAGCTCAATCCATACATGACCGTATTGACCTCTACCACCAGATTGTCTAACAAATTTACCTTCAGCCTTAACTTGCTTAGTAATTGTTTCTTTATAAGCAACCTGAGGCTTACCTACATCAGCATCTACTTTGAATTCACGAAGTAATCTGTCAACTATAACGTCTAGATGAAGCTCACCCATACCTGCTATGATGGTCTGGCCAGTTTCTTCATCAGACCACGCTTTAAACGTTGGGTCTTCTTCTGCGAGTTTTTGTAAAGATGTAGACATTTTTTCTTGGTCTGCTTTGGTTTTTGGCTCAATAGCTACCGAAATAACAGGCTCAGGGAATACCATAGATTCTAGTATAATTTGATTGTCTTGATCACAAAGGGTGTCACCTGTTGCTGTGTCTTTAAGACCAACTATAGCAGCTATATCACCAGTGCGAACCTCACCAATCTCTTCACGATGGTTTGCGTGCATCTGAAGCAAGCGACCGATTCTCTCTTTTTTGCCTTTTACCGGATTAAACACATATGATCCAGCCTTCAACACACCAGAATACGCTCTAAAGAAAGCCAACTTACCAACATATGGATCTGTCATTATTTTAAACGCTAAAGCTGAGAAAGGTTCATTATCATCAGCTGGTCTTTCCATCTTTTCCTCCTCATCGTCAACATCTACACCCTGGATAGGAGGGATGTCTAAAGGTGATGGAAGGTAGTCAACCACTGCATCTAGTAACAACTGTACACCTTTATTTTTATAAGAAGAACCACAAAGAACAGCTACTATTTCGTTGTTTACACAGCCTTTTCTTAAAGCATCTTTAATTTCTTGCTCAGTAAGTTCTTCACCTTCAAGGTATTTCATCATTAGCTCTTCATCGTTTTCAGCCACAGCGTCTAAAAGCTTTTCTCTATATTCTTCTGCTTTGTCTTTCATGTCAGCAGGGATATCTGTTTGTTCAGATTTAGTACCTAAATCATCAATATATTTATGAGCTTTCATGGTAACTAAGTCGATTATTCCATCAAAGGTATCTTCAGCACCAATTGGCAACTGAATCGCTACTGCATTAGCTTTTAATCTGTCCCTCATCATGTCTAACGCTCTATAAAAATCAGCACCAGTTATATCCATTTTGTTAACATAAGCTATTCTTGGTACTTCATACTTGTCAGCTTGTCTCCAAACTGTTTCTGATTGTGGCTCAACCCCACCTTTTGCACAGAAAACTCCCACAGCACCATCAAGTACACGAAGAGATCTTTCTACTTCCACAGTAAAGTCCACGTGTCCTGGTGTATCGATAATATTTACCCTGTGATCTTTCCATTCAGCAGTAGTTGCCGCAGAGGTTATTGTTATACCTCTTTCTTGTTCCTGGGCCATCCAATCCATTGTTGCAGCCCCATCGTGAGTTTCACCTAGCTTATGAACTCGACCAGTGTAAAACAACACACGTTCTGTTGTTGTGGTTTTACCGGCATCGATGTGAGCCATAATTCCTATATTACGGTATTTTTCTAACGGAAATTGTCTAGGCACCACAATTCCTCCCTTCTAGTGCTATTTTAACTAAAATAACAAATATTATAATTTTACCAACGATAGTGGGCAAATGCTTTGTTTGCTTCTGCCATTTTGTGGACATCTTCTTTCTTTTTAACTGAAGCACCCATGTTATTGGCTGCATCCATAAGCTCAGACGAAAGTCTTTCTATCATTGTTTTTTCCCCACGCTTTCGGGAATACTCAGCAATCCAACGGATAGCAAGAGTGCGTCTACGCTCTGGTCTAACCTCTACAGGAACTTGGTAGTTAGATCCACCTACTCGACGAGATTTCACTTCTAGTACTGGCATTACGTTATTCATAGCTTCCTCTAAAACCTCTATTGGGTCTTTTCCAGTATTTTCTTTAATTCTATCTAGAGCGCCGTACATAATATTTTGAGCAACGCCTCTTTTACCGTCTAGCATAATTTTATTAATAAAACGAGATACTAGTTGACTACCGTAAACTGGATCTGGCAGGATATCTCTTTTGGGCACGGGTCCCTTTCTAGGCATAATCACCCCTCCTTTGCTACTTACATTTTTATTTTTTGTCTTTTGGTCTCTTAGTACCATATTTGGAACGTCCTTGGCCTCTGTCTTGTACACCGGCAGTGTCTAAAGAACCACGAACTATATGATAACGCACACCAGGTAAATCTTTTACTCTCCCACCTCTAACAAGGACAACAGAGTGTTCTTGTAAGTTGTGACCGATACCAGGTATATAAGCTGTAACCTCAGTACCATTTGTTAGTCTAACTCTAGCAACTTTTCTCAAAGCTGAGTTTGGTTTTTTGGGAGTTAGAGTGGATACTCTGGTGCACACCCCTCTTTTTTGAGGTGAATTTTCCAGGGCAGGAGCAGTTGATTTTTTAACAACTTCTTTTCTGCCTCTACGAACTAATTGGCTAATTGTTGGCATAGTTGCACCTCCTTCCCCATGGCATAGGCCTTGGTTGCCCCGGCAAAGCCGGGGCTTTTTAATTCTTTATAATCGCTGCAGTTGCTGCCCTAACTTGAATTCCACAACTTTTACCTAATACAGCCATGCTGTCTACAAAGTATAACTTTATACCTCTATTTTCACAAAGTTGCAGTATGGGGTCAGATATGTGTTTTTCTGCATCTTTTGCAACATAAACTATTTCAGCCTTTCCACTTTCAATGGCTAGTTTAGTTTGTTTAAATCCTACTACCCTTGAATCAACCACTGATAAGTCATCAATAGTCATTTACCCATACCTCCATTTGTTAATTCTGGGCAGATACACCTTGATTATTTTATCACCTTGACTATAAACTGTCAACTACCTCTGAGTCCTCTTGCACAGTTTTTGGTTTTACATTGGCATACTTGGCCATCCCTGTACCAGCAGGAATTAATTTTCCAATTATTACATTTTCTTTAAGCCCTAGTAACGGATCGTTCTTCCCTTTTATAGCAGCTTCTGTAAGCACTCTTGTCGTTTCCTGGAATGAGGCTGCTGACAAGAAAGAATCGGTAGCCAAAGAAGCCTTTGTTATACCTAAAAGTATCGGTTGGGCTTTTGCAGGTTCTAAGCCTTCTGCAATATTTTTCTCGTTTGTTTCTGTCAATTCGAAAACATCAACTAAAGTTCCTGGCAACAGACTTGTGTCTCCAGCATTTTCCACCTTAACTTTTCTAAGCATTTGTTTTACAATAACTTCGATATGCTTATCAGAAATCTCAACACCTTGTAAGCGATATACTTTCTGAACTTCTTGAGTTAAGTAAGCCTGAACACCTGCAACCCCTTTAATTTTCAGTAGGTCATGAGGATTTACTGAGCCTTCAGTCAACTCATCTCCAGCTTCCACACGAAACCCATCTCTAATTTTTAACCTAGCGCCGTAAGGTACAGTGTAAAGTATCTGTTCACCATCTTCTTTTGTAAGTTCTATTTCTCTTTTATTTTTACTTTCAATTACTTTTACAAGCCCTGGTTCTTCTGCAATTATTGCTTGACCTTTTGGCTTTCTTGCCTCAAATAGCTCTTCAATCCTTGGAAGACCTTGAGTAATATCATCACCTGCTACACCACCTGTGTGGAATGTACGCATTGTTAGCTGAGTTCCAGGTTCTCCAATTGATTGAGCAGCTATAATACCTACTGCCTCCCCTGGCTTAACTCTGCCACCTGTTGCTAGATCTTTACCATAGCACTTAACACACACTCCATGCCTTGTATTACAAGTCAGCACTGATCTTATTTTCACGGTATCAAAAGTAGCACAAAGCTTCTCTCCTGCTCTTACTCTATTGCCGTCAGCTAGGAACATCGTTACCCCTTTCTGTCGTTCGAAAGTATGGGTTTGACCATCATCAGCTTCTACTACTATTGATTTAGAGGTTATTTTAACTGTTCCACTTGCAGGAGAAATAATTACTCCATGCTCTGCTATTTCATTAGCCATATCTTCTGTAATATACTGTCCAGCTTTAGCTAGTATCTCACCGTCTGGAGTTATAATGTCTATGGAGGAATGACGTCCAATCAGGCGCTCCTCGAGAGTTTCAATGGCATCATTTCCTTCTTTGATTTCTTTTACTGTAATGCCGTCAAAAGTTTCACAGTCCTCTTCTCTAACTATCACATCTTGGGAAACATCAACAAGCCTTCTGGTTAAATAGCCTGAATCAGCTGTTTTAAGGGCTGTATCCGCCAAACCCTTTCTAGCGCCGTGAGTTGAAATAAAGTACTCTAGAACTGTTAATCCTTCTCTAAAGTTTGCTTTTATCGGCAATTCAATAATATGACCCGTTGGATCTGCCATAAGTCCACGCATACCTGCAAGCTGAGTAATCTGTGATACATTACCCCTTGCCCCAGACCCAGCCATCATATTTATCGGGTTCATTTTATCCATATTATCCATAAGAGCTTTTGTAATATTATCTTTTGCTTTACCCCAAACTTCAATAACTCTGTTGTAACGCTCTTCTTCACTAACAAATCCTCTACGGAAATTTCTATCTATTTTAGAAACTTCAGCTTCAGCCCATTCCATAATTTCCTTTTTTTGAGGTGGAATTTTTACATCGGCTACCGCCATTGTAATTCCGGCCTTTGTAGAGTAGTTAAATCCAAGTTTTTTAACATCATCTAAAATTTCCGAGGTTCTAACAGTACCATACCTACGGAAGCACTCTCCTATAAGCGCTCCTAAAAACCCTTTCTTAGCTCCGCCGATCTCACCTTTGTTTTTTATAGTCTCAGCAAGGTTAACACCAGCTTCGGTAATATAGTCCTCACTAGTTACAGAGTTTTTATAGGTTGGCCTGTTAATAAAAGGGAAATCTTCAGGGAATATTTCGTTAAATAGGATCCTGCCTGGAGTAGTCAGTAAGAAACCTTTTTTAATTTCATCATCTCCTGCTCCCAACACCGCTTTTTTGCCAAGGCTTTTTGCCCGCAACGCAATTCTTGAGTGAAGGGTAACAGTTCCGTTTTGGTATGCCATTACCACCTCGTCAGGATTGCCGAAAACCTTTCCTTCTCCCTTTTCTCCCTCATTTTCAAGTGTTAAATAGTAGCAACCTAGCACCATATCCTGGGTAGGGGTAGCAACTGGTTTCCCATCCTTTGGATTTAATATATTATGAGCCGCTAACATTAATATCCTTGCTTCCGCTTGTGCTTCCGAAGACAGTGGGACGTGGACGGCCATTTGATCACCGTCAAAGTCCGCATTATATGCTGGGCAAACAAGTGGGTGAATTTTTATTGCCCTTCCTTCAACCAATACCGGTTCAAAAGCTTGAATCCCCAGTCTATGAAGGGTTGGGGCGCGGTTTAAAAGTACAGGGTGCTGTTTGATAACACCTTCTAGCACATCCCATACTATTGGATCTGCTTTTTCAACCTTCTTTTTAGCGGTTTTTATATTCTGGACATGACCACTTTTAAATAGCCTTCTCATAACAAAAGGCTTAAACAGCTCTAAAGCCATTTCTTTTGGAAGTCCACACTGATACATCTTCAGTTCTGGACCAACCACTATAACCGAACGTCCGGAATAATCAACCCGTTTCCCCAAAAGATTTTGTCTAAATCTTCCTTGCTTACCTTTAAGCATGTCACTTAAAGATTTAAGCGGGCGGTTGCCAGGCCCTGTTACAGGCCTCCCCCTTCGTCCGTTATCTATGAGGGCATCAACTGCTTCTTGTAACATTCTCTTTTCATTGCGCACAATTATATCTGGAGCATGTAGTTCGGCCAGTCTTTTTAGCCTATTATTTCTGTTAATAACTCTACGATATAAGTCGTTTAAGTCAGCAGTTGCAAACCTTCCTCCATCCAACTGAACCATAGGTCTGAGGTCAGGAGGTAATACAGGGATGGCTTCTAAAATCATCCATTCTGGTTTATTATTAGACGCTTTAAAGGATTCCACAACTTCAAGCCTTCTAATTGCTCTAATTCTTCGTTGTCCGGTGGCATTTTTCAACTCCGCCCTTAACTCTTTTGCTAAATCATCTAAGTTCATTTCTTTTAACAAGGCTTGCACTGCTTCTGCACCCATCTGAGCTTTAAAGCCTTTTCCTTCTTTAAACAGATGGCTATACTTCTCATAATTCTCTCGATACTCATTTTCTGTTAATAGTTGTTTTTTAGTAAGGCCTGTTTCTCCGGGGTCTAAAACTATATACGATGCAAAGTATAAAACTTTTTCTAGAGCCCTAGGAGACATATCTAACAGTAATCCCATCCTACTAGGAATACCTTTAAAATACCAAATATGTGATACTGGCGCAGCTAGCTCTATATGCCCCATTCTATCTCTACGTACTTTGGCTCGAGTTACTTCAACACCACAGCGATCACATACTACACCCTTATAACGAATACGCTTGTACTTACCACAGTTACATTCCCAATCCCGTTGCGGTCCAAAAATCTTTTCACAAAACAATCCTTCACGCTCAGGTTTTAGTGTACGGTAGTTAATAGTCTCTGGTTTGTTTACAGGACCCCTTGACCATGTTCTAATTTGTTCCAGCGAAGCTAAGCCAATTTTTAACGAATCAAAATTGTTTACATCCAACAAGGGCCTTTTCCCCCTTTACAGTTTAGTTTCTTAATAAAAAACATAACTTTTCTAAAGTTCTTCATCAGTTCCGTCAGCATCTTCAGGTTTCCCTATTTCTTCCATTTCTTGGCTGCTTTCATCTAAATCTTCTTTTTTAGGCAGTTGTGGTTTAGGGCTATCTTCGGAGCCTTCAATGTTAACATCTAATTCTACTGGCTCTTCATCTTCGCCTTCTTTTATTTCTACTTCTTCTTCATTTCCTAAAACTTTTACATCCATCCCTAAACTTTGAAGTTCTTTAATAAGAACTTTAAATGATTCAGGAACACCAGGTTCAGGAATATTTTCACCTTTTACTATAGCTTCATAAGTCTTTACCCTTCCTACCACATCATCAGATTTGACCGTTAAGATTTCTTGTAGTATATGGGATGCTCCATATGCCTCTAATGCCCAAACTTCCATTTCTCCAAATCTTTGTCCTCCAAACTGCGCCTTACCGCCGAGAGGTTGCTGAGTTACTAGAGAGTATGGACCAGTTGAGCGGGCATGGATCTTATCATCAACCAAGTGAGCAAGTTTAAGCATATAAACATAGCCGACTGTAACCTTATTTTCCATAGGTTCTCCCGTTCTGCCATCTAAAAGGGTCGTTTTCCCTGTTTCTGGTAACCCCGCTTCTTTTAATTTCTGGAAGACATCTATTTCTGATGCTCCATCAAAAACCGGAGTTGCCATGTGCATTCCTAAAGATTTTGCTGCCCAACCTAGGTGTGTTTCAAGAACCTGCCCAATGTTCATACGAGAAGGTACACCAAGTGGGTTAAGTACTATATCAACTGGGGTCCCATCTTCCAAAAACGGCATATCTTCCTCAGGTAAAATTTTTGCTATAACACCTTTATTACCATGACGTCCCGCCATTTTGTCCCCTTCTGAAATCTTTCTTTTTTGAGCTATATATACTCTCACTAATTGGTTGACACCAGGAGGTAATTCATCTCCTTCTTCTCTGGTAAAGACTTTTACATCTACAATTCTACCAGCTTGCCCATGGGGCACTCTTAAAGAGGTATCCCGCACTTCTCGTGCTTTTTCTCCAAAAATAGCACGTAAAAGTCTTTCTTCTGCAGTTAGCTCAGTTTCTCCTTTAGGAGTCACCTTGCCAACTAAAATATCACCTGGCCGCACTTCTGCACCTACCATAATAATTCCTCTTTCGTCTAGGTGTTTCAGAGCGTCATCGCCAACGTTTGGAATTTCGCGAGTTATTTCTTCTGGGCCAAGCTTAGTATCTCTTGCCTCTGACTCGTATTGCTCTATATGAACTGAGGTATAAACATCTTGTTTAACCAGCTTTTCACTTAATAGGATTGCATCCTCATAGTTATAACCTTCCCATGTCATAAATGCAACTAAAACATTTTTCCCTAAAGCTAGTTCACCTTGTTCCGCTGAAGAACCATCAGCAATTATATCACCAGCTTTGATTTTTTCTCCGTAACTAACTATTGGACGTTGGTTAAGGGACATCCCTTGGTTTGAACGTTGAAACTTAGTCAGAGTGTAGATGTCTATTCCGTTATAACTATCTTTGGGGAAAATTTCTTTACTTGTTCCATGAACTTCTCTATCACGAGTATCAGAAAATGCATTTCGCTTAATTTTTATCCTATCTGCTGTTACTTCAACTACTTCACCATCTGTCACTGCGCTAACCACTACTCCGGAGTCTTTAGCTGCTCTATGCTCCATACCAGTCCCAACAAGAGGAGCTTCCGGCTTTAAAAGTGGAACCGCCTGCTTCTGCATATTAGCTCCCATAAGAGCACGGTTAGCATCATCATTTTCTAAAAAAGGAATTAGCGTAGTAGCTACACTGAAAACCTGTTTTGGTGAAACATCCATATAATCTACTTGAGTTGGTTGTTTGGTTAAAATTTCATGACGATAACGTACCGTTACTGTTTCATTTGAAAAGTAGCCATCATCATCTAAGGGGGCATTGGCCTGTGCTATCGAGTATTGGTCTTCATCATCTGCAGTTAGATAGACAATCTCGTCGGTAACCCTACCTTTTTCTTTATCTACTTTTCGATATGGAGTTTCTATAAAACCATATCTGTTTACTTTCCCATAAGTACTTAACGAACCAATAAGACCGATATTAGGACCTTCAGGGGTCTCTATTGGGCACATTCTACCGTAATGAGAGTGGTGTACGTCACGAACTTCAAATCCAGCTCGATCTCTAGATAAGCCCCCGGGCCCAAGAGCACTAAGCCTGCGTTTATGAGTAAGCTCTGCAAGAGGATTGTGCTGGTCCATAAACTGTGACAACTGGCTTGACCCAAAAAACTCCTTGATGGAAGCTATCACTGGCCTTATATTAATTAAGGCTTGCGGAGTTATTGCATCTACATCTTGTATAGTCATTCTTTCCCGAACTACTCTCTCCATACGCGACAAACCAATTCTAAACTGATTTTGTAAAAGTTCACCTACACATCTTAATCTTCTGTTTCCAAGGTGATCAATATCATCTGTATATCCAACTGAGTCCATAAGGTTAAGTAGGTAACCTATAGAAGCAATTATATCTTCTTTTGTCACATGTAAAATACCGTTTTCCTGGTTAAGGTTATTTATTATTGGAACAACCTCTTCTTCGTTATTAAATATCTTTACAACAGAAGGTATATCGTCCCTTGTTAATAATGAATCTAAAACCTCTTCTGTCAGAGTTTCGCCACCATTTGCCAAAATTTCTCCATCTTCACTGACAATAGGCTCTGCTAATTTTCTATTTAGCATTCTCCATTTAGGGTTTAGTTTTTTATCTACTTTATATCTACCAACATGGGCGAAGTCATAACGTCGCGCATCAAAAAACAGGGACTCTAACAGTTGTTTTGCATTTTCAACGTTAGCTGGTTCCCCTGGCCTTAATCTTTTATATACCTCTAACAAACCTGTCTCAAATGAATCAGTGTGGTCTTTGTCTAAAGTGTTTTTTATTCTTTTATTTTCACCAAAAATACCTAATATTTCTTCATTGGTGCCAAACCCTAAAGCTCGAAGCAACACTGTTACAGGCAGCTTACGGGTTCTATCCACGCGCACATAAATTATTTCATTTGCATCTGTTTCAAACTCTAACCATGCACCTCTATTTGGAATAATTACACCAGTAAATAAGTCTCGACCAGAGGTGTCTTTTTGGGTGTTAAAATAAACACCTGGAGACCTTACAAGTTGGCTAACGATAACTCGTTCTGAACCATTAATTATGAAAGTACCATTCTCTGTCATCAAAGGGAAGTCCCCCATAAATACACTTTGTTCCTTAACTTCACCAGTTTCTTGACTGATGAGCCTTACTTGAACTCGAAGTGGTGCAGAGTATGTAGAATCTCTTTCCTTGCATTCTTCAACAGATTGTTTAGGTTCGCCCAACTGGTATCCAGTAAATTCTAAAGAAAGGTTCCCAGTAAAATCTTCAATGGGGGAAATGTCCTTAAACATTTCATTTAAACCTTCTTCTAAAAACCAATTATAAGAGCCTTTTTGCACTTCAATTAAATTGGGAAAATCAATGGGCTCGTCAATTTGAGAAAAAGTATGTCTTACTCTTTTTCCAGACTGTACGGGTTTTACCATTTGCCACTTCACCCCTTATCTATTTCTTGGTATTAACATACCTATTTAAAACTCTTTTCATCCAAAATACTATTCCCAATTTTATAAGATTTTATACTACATTTTGGGAAATCAGCACTTGTTTAGCAATTTACTATACTATCATAATTTTTTTTTAAAGTCAACATCTGACTTGTAAAAAAAAACGCCCTACCAAGGCAGGGCGAGCTTCTATAGCAAATAGTTAAATTACTTAACTTCCGCAGTACCACCGGCAGCAGTAATTTTTTCTTTAACTTCTTCTGCGTCTTCTTTAGATACTTTCTCTTTTAGTGGTTTTGGAGCGCCATCTACTAAAGCTTTCGCTTCTTTTAGGCCAAGGCCAGTGATCTCTCTAACCGCTTTAATAACTTGAACTTTTTTGTCACCAGCTGCAGTTAGGATTACATCAAATTCAGTTTGCTCTGCTTCAGCAGCCTCTCCACCAGCAGCTGGAGCAGCAGCCATAGCTACAGGAGCAGCTGCAGATACACCAAACTCCTCTTCACATGCTTTTACTAACTCAGATAGTTCTAAAACAGACATTTCTTTTACAATTTCCATTACTTCTTGTACTTTAGACATTTAAAATCCTCCTCAAAAGTTTTAATTTTTTAATTTTTAAAGTTTACGATCCATTATGCTTCTTGCTCTTTTTTGTTTTTAATAGCATCTAGCACATTAACAAAATCTCTTGTGTTTGCTTGCATAACGTTCACAAACCCAGTTATCGGGCTCTGTAGTGCAGCAACGGTTTGTGCTAGCAATTGTTCTCTAGACGGTAGCTCAGCCAACGCTTTTACACCGCTAAAGTCTATAACTTCCCCCTCTAAAATTCCAGCTTTTATTTTCAAAGCTTCGTTTTCTTTAGAAAACTCATGGATAATTTTAGCTGGAGCTACAGGATCTTCTGGACTGAAAGCTATAGCTGTAGGACCTTGTAAATGTTCGCTTACCGATTCGTAATCGGTATCCTTTACAGCTAACTTAGCTAATGTATTTTTAACAACTTTATATTCTACACCAGCTTCACGTAGTTTCGCCCTAAGCTCAGTTACATCCGCTACATCTAGCCCTCTATAGTCAGCTATGATAGTGCCTTGAGCTGACGAAAACTTTTCTTTAAGTTCCTCTACAACCTGAACTTTATCTTCTCGTACTCCCACTTAAACACCTCCTCAAGGTTTTCTTTGATAAATAAAAGTACCCTTTCCTACGAGGAAAGGGTATACAAAGAATTTAATCTTCTATACTTGTCCATACCTCGGTAGGAAATTAAGCGCTATGACACCTACTGTCTTCGGTCTCTATTTATTTTTAAAACCAACATAGTATATTCTAATTCAAAGTTGGTTATTTGTCAAGACTTATTCAAAAGATGCTGCTTTTTGTTGGCTAACCTTTACTCCCGGACCCATTGTAGAGGATACAGTTATTGATTTCAAATAAATACCTTTAGCCGTAGCAGGCTTAGCTTTTATAATCGTGTCTAACAAAGTGTTAAAGTTTTCTTTTAGCTTGTCAACTCCGAAAGACACTTTGCCAATAGGAGCATGGATAATTCCATGTTTCTCTACACGATACTCTATTTTACCAGCTTTTATTTCTTCTACAGCTTTTGATACGTCCATAGTTACAGTTCCAGTCTTGGGGTTTGGCATCAAACCTTTAGGACCAAGGACTCTACCCAGACGACCAACAACTCCCATCATATCAGGAGTAGCCACAGCTACGTCAAAATCCATCCATCCACCTTGTATCTTCTCAGCTAGTTCTTCAGCCCCAACAAAATCTGCTCCAGCTTTTTCAGCTTCTGCTGCTTTATCACCTTTTGCAAAAACCAGCACCTTAACCTCTTTACCAGTACCATGAGGAAGCACTAAGGCTCCTCTAATCTGTTGATCGGCATGCTTTGGGTTTACACCTAATCTAAAGGCAGCTTCAACAGTTTCATCGAATTTTGCGGAAGCAGTTTCAGTTACTAACTCTAAGGCTTCAGTTGTACTGTAAAACTCTTCTTTGTTTACTTTCTTAGAAACATCGGCCATTCTTTTGCCTTTTTTCGCCATATTAACAAACCTCCCTGTGGTATTAACGGATATATCCTCCCACCTTAATATTATTTTTCTACTTCAATACCCATACTACGGGCAGTACCTTCAATCATTCTTACAGCTGCATCAAGATCAGCAGCATTCAAATCTGCTTTTTTAAGTTCAGCTATTTCTTCCAGCTGAGCTCTTTTCACTTTAGCAACCTTTACTTTGTTAGGCTCGCCTGAAGCTTTATCAATTCCAGCGGCTTTTTTCAATAAAATTGCAGCTGGCGGTGTTTTTGTGATGAAAGAGAACGAACGGTCTTCGAATACAGTTATTTCAACCGGTATTATCATGCCCGCTTGCGAACTTGTTCTTTCGTTAAAATCTTTACAAAAAGCCATTATGTTAATGCCTGCCTGACCTAAAGCTGGACCAACTGGTGGAGCTGGGGTGGCCTTGCCAGCAGGAATTTGAAGTTTCACTAAGTCAATCACCTTTTTAGCCATTAGGGTCACACCTCCTTCTTAGTTAATGTGGTTTTAGCGGGTACTACCCTCCCACTAACCTACTAAGTCACCCTAGTAGAAATGTAAAAATATATATATTGATTGGTTATCCAATCAAAGTTATATCTTTTCAACTTGATCAAATTCTAGCTCAATAGGGGTTTCCCTACCAAACATAGAAACTAAAACCTTTAATCGTTGTTTTTCTACACTTATCTCTTCAATAACACCTTCAAAGCCTTCAAATGGCCCTGATTTAACTTTAACCTGCTCCTTTAATTCAAAGTCAACTTTAACTTTAGGAGCTTCCATACCCATTTTTTTCATAATATGGTTCACTTCTTCTTCTTCTAAGGGTATTGGTTTAGTCCCTGAACCCACAAACCCTGTAACACCTGGCGTGTTTCTAACTACATACCAAGAATCGTCAGAAAGAACCATTTCCACTAGCACATAGGCCGGGAAAACTTTTTTCATGGTTGTTTTACGTTTGCCATTTTTAGTTTCTTGGTGTTCCTCCATGGGCACAAGTACAGAAAAAATCTTGTCCTCCATCTCCATAGATGCAACACGTTTTTCTAAATTGGCTTTTACTTTATTTTCATACCCTGAATAGGTATGTACAACATACCATCTTTTCTCCATAGTTCGGGGCCTTATGACCCCTCCCCCCTTTTATTTCTAAATTTAGGTTTTGCTAACTCCTAGTTATCAACCCAATTATGCTACCATAAAATGTATCCATAAGAGCTATTATGCCCGCAACTACAAGAACTGTAACAACTACTACCACAGTATATGTTGTCAACTCTTTTCGGGTAGGCCATTGAACTTTCTTTAGTTCTGACTTTACTCCTTTAAAAAAGGATTTTGATTTTTGAATCATACCCATAGATTCTCACATCCTATTCAACAAAATTTTTATAATGGTTCTTCCCCATTATTTGGTTTCTTTATGATTAGTGTGAGCTTTGCAGAAACGACAATACTTTTTCAGTTCTATTCTATCTGGTTGGTTCTTTTTGTTTTTAGTGGTAGTATAGTTCCGCTGTTTACACTCTGTACATGCCAGTGTGATTATCTCTCTCATCTATTCGCACCTCCTAAAGCCTAAACATTTAACCTTTTATTGTATAAAAAACACTTCTCTATTTTAATGGTACCTAATAAAATCTATCACAGTTTAAATAGGATGTCAACACTAAGAAAGCTGTACTTAGAATTTATTATCTCTTTTTTTCTTCCCCTTATCCCAAATTCCTTAGTTTGACACAAAAAAAACGCCCTATCCAGGACGTTATATCCATATTTGGTGGCGGCGCAGGGATTTGAACCCCGGACACTGCGGGTATGAACCGCATGCTCTAGCCACCTGAGCTACGCCGCCATAATTGTGGAGCTCACGACCGGAGTTGAACCGGTGGCCTCATCCTTACCAAGGATGCGCTCTGACCTCCTGAGCTACGCGAGCATAAAATGGAGCGGGTGATGGGAATCGAACCCACGTAACTAGCTTGGAAGGCTAGGGCTCTACCATTGAGCTACACCCGCGCATTAGTGGTGGAGAGGACTGGATTCGAACCAGTGAAGGCGGAGCCAGCAGATTTACAGTCTGCCCCCTTTGGCCAACTCGGGAACCTCTCCGTATATTTTATCTCGCTGCATCTCAGCGACAATATACATTATACATTTTTTCCGATACAGAGTCAAGGGGTTTTTTCTTTTTTTTAAAGTTCCCTGATTTCTAAATACCTTTCTAGCTTTCGCTTTACTCTTTGAAGTGCATTGTCAATTGATTTTACGTGACGCTTTAGTTCCTCAGCTATCTCTTGATAAGACTTCCCTTCCAAGTAAAGCATTAACACCTTTCTTTCTAACCCAGATAAAATTTCAGCCATCTTTTTTTCAATATCACTATATTCTTCTTGGCTAATCATTAACTCTTCAGGATCAGTTATTTTAATACCAGATATGATATCCAATAGTGTTCTATCTGATTCTTCGTCAAAAATTGGTTTGTTTAGCGAAACATAGGAGTTTAGTGGGATATGCTTTTGCCTTGTAGCAGTTTTTATGGCCGTAATTATTTGCCTTGTTACACAAAGTTCTGCAAAAGATTTAAAGGAAGTCAGCTTGTCCCCCTTAAAATCCCTGATAGCCTTGTACAAACCAATCATTCCCTCTTGAATAATATCTTCTCGGTCAGCCCCTATTAAAAAATATGAGCGGGCTTTAGACCTGACAAAGTTTTTATACTTATTAATCAAAACTTCAGTAGCTATCTCGTCTCCCTGACAGGCCAACACAGCTAATTCTTCATCACTCATCTCTTCTGGATTATGGGTTTGATTTGCTGTCAAAGCCAAGTCTCTAACCTCCCCCTCTTTTAATGATATTAATTATACTTTATCGGGAAATACTCGTCAAGTTTTTTAGTTTTTAAACTTTTTCTCCAATATCTTGACTTCTTCCGGGCTTAAGCTACTTCCTATTGTATTTCCCGATTTATTTACATTCTTTGTAATAGTTTTTCTTATTTTGTTTTTTATTCCCATTAGGTCATTTATAAACTCCCGGGAAGATTTCCGTATAGCACCCTTCCCTAGGACAAACTGCTGTTGCGCATAATCAGAAGTAACAACAGTGATCTTCTTTTTCTTTTTCATTAATTGATATACCATTTTCTCAATTAAGGTGTCAGCTGTTTCCCCTTCTTTAGTAAACCAGACTTCAAGGCCGTTAAAATTTTCTTCTTTTACCCTACCTCTTACTTTATATGCATCAAACACTAAGACAACCTTAGTTCCACTATAGTTTTGAAACTCCTGAAGCTTTTCTACCAGTTCCTTCCTAAGCTCCTCAAGGGATATCTCTTTTAATTGTTTATTGTACCAATAATAAATAAGATTATATCCATCAATTACAACCATTTCCTTATGATCGTTCATTTTCTCTTTGCCTTACAACCTCATAAGATAAAATTGCTGTTGCTGTAGCAGCATTTAATGAGGTAACCTTTCCCTTTAGTGGTATAGAGGCTATAAAATCACATTTTTCTTTAATTAATCTCGTTATACCCTTTCCCTCTCCACCAACTACTAGACATACATTTCCCTTAAGGTCTGTTGTGTAAAAGGGACTTCCTTGGGAGTCAGCGCCAGTCACCCAAAATCCCGCCTCTTTTAATTTTTCTATGGTCCTACCCAAATTTGTAACCTTTGCAACGGGAACTGTTTCCATGGCTCCTGCTGCTACTTTTGCAACAGTAGAGGTTAGTGGCACAGCCCTATTTTTCGGAATAACTATACCATCTACTCCCGCTCCATCAGCAACTCTCAATATAGCTCCTAGATTATGAGGGTCTTCTAACGAATCTAAAGCAATGATAAATTTTTCCCCCTCTGTTCCTTTGTGTATGATTTCTTCGATTTCAACATAATTTTTAGGGCTAACAGAAGCGACAATCCCTTGATGGTTCTTCCCTTCTACCAAGCTGTCTAGTTTCTTTTTTTCTATTGTTTTAATAATAACTTTCTTTTGTCTGGCTAACTGCAAAAGTTCCTTATCCTTAAAACCTTTTACTACAAATATTTTGTTTATACTTCGATTAGACTGCAAAAGCTCCCGCACCGAATTTTTCCCAAAAATGAAATCATCCATTTGACTAACGCTCCCTTTGTTCTAAGGTTTGTGCCTTTCCACAGCACATGGTTCCTTCAGGACAATACCCCAATGTATCACAGCTAGCTCCAAAATAACTAAAAATTTCAGGGGATATTTCATTTACAATATCATACATTTTTTCACTTAATAGGCGAATTTCCCATTGAGCTCTAGTACACATCCTATGCTGAAAAAAGTTAAAAAGAGATCTGGCATTAAAAGTTGCAACAATCTTAGTTTCACAGCTATTAGGCAAAACATATCTAGCATCTTCTTTAGGTGCAATTTCTGACAGTTCTTCATAGCATTTCGCTATATTTTCCATCAACTGGTCATATCTTTTTTTTGTTTTTTCATCTTTTTTTATTGATGGGGGAGTTATGTAGTCAAATTGACTCTCAGATACGTAGCGTTGAGATTTCTGAGAATAGCTTGCTATCCTATGTCTTACAAGCTGATGGCTCAAAGAGCGGCTTATACCACTTATTCCAAAAGTAAATGAAATATGTTCAAAAGGAGACTGATGTCCTAAATCAATAAGCTTAAGAATAAGTTTCTTCCCCCTCTTATCTCCCATTTTTGTTAGTATAGTATCAATATCATCGGCCGAATAACACAAACGTGCAGCAGTTGCAACAACTTGCTGACAGTTTGGTGTGTGACAAATAAGCTTTACATCCATTTTACTTTACCTCCTGTTTTTCTATTTCTTGCACGATTTTATCCATTATTTCATCTATTCTTTGTTTTTGATTCGTTAAATGCAAATAACCTATAAGTGCCTCTAAGGCAGTAGCATTTTTGTATTCAGCTACAGAAGCATTTTTAGCCATGGTATTTGTCTTTGCATTTCTTCCTCTATTGGCTAGTTTCTCCTCCTCATTGCTTAAGATATCCTTAATATTTAGATATGCTACAGACTGAGCTTTAGCTTTAGAGTAAGCACTTGATCTTTTATGCAGAAGATTAGGTTTGTACTTACCATTATTTAATAACATAGTTCTGATATAGGTATCATATACTGAATCTCCAACAAAAGCCAAAGCTATTACAGGCACTTCTTTTTGCAACTTATCTTTATTCAATGTATTTCCACCTCACACCATGGGGTGTGTCCTCTAAGGTAATCCCCCTTTGCAAAAGTTCATCTCTAATTTTATCAGCAGTAGCAAAGTCTTTGTTAGACCTAGCTTGTTGTCTTTTTTCTATCAACACTTCTATTTCTCTATCTAAACTTTTTTGTTCGACTCTTTCGATAAGCCCCATTATAGAATCAAAATTATCAAGCGTTTCTTTAAAATTTTTCAACTCTACATAGTCTCTCGAAGGTAAAGCTAAATAGTTATTTACCTCTTTAACAACTTCAAACATAACACTTATAGCATCTGCCGTGTTAAAGTCATTATCCATAGCTCTATAAAACTTGTTTTTATATTCTTCTATTTGCTTATTATCGCTATATTCTTTGCTTTGATTTTGAACTGCACATTCGTCTAGAGCATACTTTAAATTTTTGTACGCAGTATTTAATCTTTCTACACTACTCTTAGCTGACTGCAATAATTCTTCAGTGTAATTTAGAGGGTTTCTATAGTGGGCAGATAAAAGAAAAAACCTAAGCGCTAATGGCGGGTGCTTTTGCAATAGATCTCTTACCATCAACTGATTCCCTAGGGATTTGCCCATTTTTTTACTTTCTATTTGCAAAAATCGAGCATGCATCCAATGCCTGGTAAACAGTTTGCCTGTCAGCCCTTCACTTTGGGCTACCTCGTTTTCATGGTGGGGAAAAGCTAAATCCTCTCCACCTGCATGAATATCAAGGGTGTCACCTAGATATTTCCTAGACATGGCAGTACACTCGATATGCCAGCCAGGTCTTCCTTTACCCCATGGACTATCCCAACTAGGCTCTTTAGGCTTTGCTTTTTTCCAAAGCACAAAGTCTAGGGGATTTTTCTTATATGGGTCAACTTCTATCCTGCTACCTGACTGTAGTTTTGAGATGTCCTGACCAGATAGTTTCCCATATTCAGGAAACTTAGTGGTGTCAAAGTAAACATCTTTATCAGTTTCGTATGCTAAGCCCTTTTCAATTAACCTTGAAATGGCATCTATCATGTCGTTAATATGCTCTGTGGCCTTTGGGTGAAAGTCCGCATCTTTAACCCCCAAAGCCCTAGCATCTTTAAAATATGCTTCAATCATATTTTCTGCCAGCTCACTAACTGTCACACCAATCTCATTGGACTTTTCAATCAACTTATCATCTATATCGGTAAAATTTTGCACATAATTAACGTTGTAATTTCTATGTTCTAAGTATCTTCTAACAACATCAAAAAAAACAAAAACCCGGGCATTTCCAATATGAAAGTAATTATAAACTGTAGGTCCACACACATACATATTAATTTTGTTTTTATTAACAGGATTAAGCCTTTCTTGGTTCTGAGTTATCGAGTTAAACAATTTAATCGTCACTTACCTTGCCCTCCTTTAGTTCTTTAACTTGCTGTTCCAAATCTTTTATCCGCCTTTCCATGCACTTAGTGATTGTCATGACTGGGTCAGGCATATTGCCGTGCTCTAAGCAATCCTTTTTTCTTTTTCTTCCCTGTACAACTTGACCTGGCACTCCTACAACAGTGGAATTCTCTGGCACTTCTTTAAGCACAACAGAACCAGCACCAATTTTGGAATTTCTCCCTACCTTAAAGGGGCCTAAAACTTTAGCTCCTGCCCCAATAGTACAGTTGGCTTCTATTGTCGGGTGTCTCTTGCCTTTATCTTTTCCAGTCCCTCCTAATGTAACTCCTTGATATATAATTACACCATCTCCTATTTGAGTAGTTTCCCCAATAACTACTCCCATCCCATGATCTATAAAAACTCCTCGTCCAATTTGTGCTCCCGGGTGTATTTCTATACCAGTTAGCCATCTAGCAATTTGAGATATTAACCTTGCTATTAAGATAAGATTTAATTTATAAAGTCGATGTGAAAATCTATGAATCATAATACAATGTAGGCCTGGATAGCATAAAAGCACTTCCAAGACACTTTTTGCTGCAGGGTCGTTATTAAAAACCGCTTTTATATCAACTTTTATCCCACTCATTTTTTACCCTCCAAATTAAATTTGAAATATATTAAAAAAATCGCCCCTAAGCTTAGAGGCGATTTTATCGCGGTTCCACTCTAATTTAAATGACAGTAGTCGTTTAATCTTAGTAGGTCGTTAACGGCACCACCCGCCTAAGCTCCAAAAGTGCAATTTCTGTCCTCTATTAACCTAGTCTTTTTCCACCATTTAAAGACCATCTCTGTTTGAGGTGAGAAGACATACTAATCTTTTATCATTGCTATGGTTTTTTTAATTATTATACCAACTTTGTGTCAACTTGACAATAAATCAACCTAGCTTTCACACTTTTTTATTTTTTCTTGGTTTCTTCGCTATTCATTTAGAAAAAGTAGCGAAACCGCTTGTGCTGCAATCCCTTCTTCTCTCCCTACAAAACCCAACCCTTCTGTAGTTGTAGCTTTTATACTAATTTGAGACTGATTTATATCTAAAACTTGAGAAATATTTTGTGCCATTTCTTTTATATGGGGTGACATCTTTGGTTTTTCCGCCAAAATAACACAGTCAACATTTGCAACTTTTAGTTGGCTTTGTTTTAATTTATTATTTACTTCTTTAAGCAATACCATGCTATCTATATCTTTATATTTGTTATCTGTGTCCGGAAATAAATTGCCAATATCTCCTAATCCCATCGGCCCTAAAATACTGTCCATGATTGCATGAATTAAAACATCTGCATCAGAGTGGCCATCTAATCCTTTATTAAATGGAATATCTACTCCTCCAATAATTAATTTCCTATTATCACTAAGTTTATGTACATCATAACCCATGCCTATTTTCACTTTTCCCCCTCCTTTAAATATAGCTGAGCTAACTCTAAATCTTGCGGCGTTGTTACCTTAAAATTATTTTCTTCCCCTAAAATATGATGCATGGGATAGCCGTAGTGCTCTAGTAGAGAGCTGTCATCTGTTAGATTATTCACGTTATCCTTTTTCGCCATTTTATATAACTCTTTAAGCACCTTAGCACAAAACCCTTGAGGAGTTTGGGCAGCTATTAGTTGTTTCCTCGGCGGACTATCCACTATTAGATCTCCATCAATTTTTTTTATGGTATCTTTTACTGGAATTCCCGGAACTACTCCATTTACACCTTTTTGTGAGAGTTTGTTTATTATGTTGTTAATAATCGCTTGTGAAGCAAAGGGGCGAGCTCCATCGTGGATAAGCACTTTATCTGTATCTTCTATTTCACATTTACTTATCCCATTATATATTGAGTCAAATCTTGTATCTCCCCCAGGAATAATTCCGGCAATTTTAAATTGACCGCAGTGATTTTTTATTACCTGTTGACAGAATTTCATGTCTGCCAAGGGACAAAGTACGTAAATCTTATCTATATTCTTATTTTTTTGAAATAATAACACAGTACGGGCCAACATAGGTTGACCCGCTAAATTTAAATATTGTTTTTTAGTATTAATCTTCATTCTGCTGCCTGAACCAGCAGCTGCTATTAGTGCTATAACGTTCCCCATTTTTAAACTCCTTAGCTAGCTTTTGGATTTGTTTTTATTTTTGCAAATATCATTCTCCCAGCAGCTGTCTGCAAAACACTGGTCACCAAAACGTCCAAGTTTTCACCTATATGGTTTTTACCACCATCAACAACTATCATCGTTCCGTCATCTAAGTAACCAATTCCTTGCCCAGCTTCTTTTCCATCTTTTACAACCTCAACATTCATCTCTTCCCCTGGTAAAACTACAGGTTTAACTGCATTGGCTAATTCATTAATATTTAGTACAGGAACACCCTGCAGTTCACACACTTTATTTAAATTATAATCATTTGTAACTACCATACCTTTCAATTTCTGAGCTAACCTGACAAGGCGACTATCTACTTCCATACCTTCTCCAGTTGTATCATTTTCCATGATAACTACGGGTACATCAATTTCTTTTTGGATTCTATTTAAAATATCAAGCCCTCTCCTGCCTCTATTCCTTTTTAACGTATCCGAAGAGTCAGCAATGTGTCTAAGTTCTTCCAATACAAATCCAGGAATCACTAACTTCCCTTCAATAAAACGAGCTTCACAAATATCAGCAATCCTGCCATCAATTATTACGCTTGTATCTAAAATCTTTACCATCGCTCCGTCACTTTTTTCCTTTGAACTTTTTCCAAATAAACTTAATATATCATCCCATTTACTTATGGCTATTATGTACCCCAAATACCCTAGTGTTAGGTTTACTACAAAAGGTAAAAATGGTCCGACTATGGGAAGCTCCTTTAAAGGAAATATCAACAAAGTTGCGATAACTAAGCCTATTATAAGACCAACTATCCCTGCTATTATATCCTGTACAGGAGTGTAGTAAAGTTTTTTATCTAAGTATCGCCCAAGAGCAATTATTTTTCTTGAAATTAATGGCGATATAGTAAAAAATAGTAATGCGCATAATATGGAAAATCCACTGATAACCCCGTATTTTGATGTACCTTCAACACTTATTACATTAAACTCAATTAGTTGCACAGAAACCATATACCCAAATGAAATTCCAAAAAGCAAAGCAATAATTCTTGTTAGAGTTTTTATCATTTGAAACCCTTCACCTCCTACCCTATATTATAATCCTTTTACTTAATGTTATACAGTATTAATTTTAAGTTATACCCTGCAAGCATTGTACAGCAAATTATCAGCCTCATCTTCGCATATATCTTTAGCTAAAACAATTTCGCTAACTAATATTTGCCGTGATTTCTCAAGCATTCTTTTTTCCCCAGAAGATAATCCTTTGTTTTCGTCTCTTATAGTCAAATCTTTTACAACTTCAGCCACTTGAAAGACATCTCCAGTCTTTAGTTTGTCTAAGTTTTGCCTGTACCTTCTATTCCAGTTTGATGGCATAGCACCTTGATCTGTACTTAGGATCTCAAAAACTTTTTTTAACTCCCCAGCACTAACAACTTTTCGTATCCCCAACCTTTCCACTTTGGAAACAGGCACAAATGCAGTTATAGAACCTATTGGTATTTTAAGCTCATAATATTTTTCTAACTTATCTAATACTTTTCGCTCCTCTATATTTTTAATAACTCCTGCACCATGCATAGGGTAAACAATTTTATCGCCAATACTAAACATTTTTTATACCCCCTCCAATTATACTAATTGGAATTTTTATATAATTTTAACATGTTAAGGGGGTAATGTCAAAATTGTTTTATTTTATCATATGATGCCGATTATTGTCAACATTTTTTTATAATATTTTATTTAAAAGAAAAAAAACTGTATTTAATTTTATTTTGGTTTGACAAAGCAATCCTGAAATATATATAATAAATGCAAAAGCTCAAAATTGTGGGGTGAAAATTAATAATGAAGGACAACAAAGAGTTGGATTGTCATAAATTTCAACTTAAAGTAAATGACCTGCTTATCAGGCACAGAAGCATCTTGGATATATTGACTAAGTATCAGGAATCTAACAGCAGAGTAAACCGGTCTGTTGCCAAAACAGTTACAAATTGTGGATGTTTAAAAATAACTGCAACTAAAAAAGAAATACCCCAAGAAGCTAGTTTGAAAGAATTAAAGAATTATACTGAAACCCATGTTAAAGGTGGTTTATGTGATAACTGTCGTGAAATAGTTGAAATGGAGCTAGGTAATAATATATTTTATTTGGCAGCGCTTTGTGATATTTTGGGATTAGACTTACAAAATGTTTTAGAACAAGAATACAAAAAAATAGCTACTTTGGGTCGCTTTAACTTAAGTTAGATATTAAAAAGATAGCACATAATGTGCTATCTTTTTTTAATATCTAATTGCAAAGTTTTCTTCTTTTATACCACTGAAAAATAGTTTGTAGTCGCTCTTTTAAACCTATAAGAATATAAATTGTGATGGGCAGGAAAATCAGTTCAGGAATTTTAAAGTAAAATACAATCAATAGTATTAGTAGCACTATTGACAACTGCGCCCATTTGGGTAGTCCTATTGTTTTGAAATCTGGATATTTTGTGCTAGAAATCATCATATAAGCTAAGAAAAGTACAGCTCCTAAAATAAATAGCATTGGGAAAAAATCAAATAGCACTAACACTGTTAAAATGCCTCCTGCAATTGTAATAGGCATACCAATAAAGTAACCAGCCGGTGTTTCCTCGGATGTCACATTAAACCTGGCTAATCGGATAGCTCCAGCTACTGGAAAGGCAAAACATATAATCAAACCATACAGTCCATAAGAGTTTAATACCAACTCATAAGCTACAATGGCTGGCGCCACCCCAAATGTAACCATATCTGCAAGAGAGTCTAACTGTTTGCCAAACTCACTACTAACTCCTAAAAATCGAGCCACTTTACCATCTAATCCATCTAAAAGTGTCCCCACCAATATAAAACCTGCTCCTCCGGCAGGGTCACCATTTATAGTATAATAAAGCGCTATAAGCCCAAAAACCAAATTACCTAAAGTAAAAACACTTGGTATAATACGTTTAAACACTTTGTTTCCCCCTTCGCTAAACATGCCTATCTAGAAGCACTTGCTGCTGTAGCCTGCGCAATCCATCTTTTATAGCCCTAGCCCTTACTTCTCCGATCCCTTCTACCTCATCCAACTCTTCAATCGAAGCTAACAATATATTTTGTAAGCCACCAAGGGAATTAACGGCATTTTCTATTACAGGCATAGGTAAACGGGGGATTTTATTTAAAATCCTATGTCCTTTAGATTTTACTGGCTGCTCTAAGGCTCCCACACTTACTCCATAACCTAACACTTTGCTGATATTGGTTAACTCTAAAAGCTCTTCAGAAGTTAATTGAGACATACTTTTTAATATCTCATTAGGATCTGTAGTTTCTTTATTAACCATATAATCTTTTATGACAAGATAGCCTTCTTCTTTAACATTAGAAATTAACTCCTCTAACTGCATCTTTATAAGACGGCCCTCGTCTCCTAACTCTACAATGTATTTTCCTAGTTCTGTTACTATCCTTAATACCATTTCGTATCTTTGTAACACATTAACAACATCTACTACATTTACCATTTCTTCAAACTCTAAAGCGCTTAAATTAACCAAGCTTTGTTCTAAAACAGATCGATACTTGTCAAGGGTTTGTATAGCTTGATTTGCCTTATTTAGAATAACGCTGATATCTTTTAGTGCATATTTTACATACCCCTTATATAGGGTAATAGTGTTTCTACGCTGAGATATAGATATAACCAACTCTCCAGTTTGCCTAGCTACTCTCTCTGCAGTTCGGTGCCTAATCCCTGTTTCTGTAGACAAAATTTTAGAGTCGGGAATTAGTTGAGTGTTAGCATAAAGAATTTTTTTAGCATCATAACTCAATAAAATTGCCCCATCCATCTTTGCCAGTTCATAAAGATTGGCAGGAGAAAAGTCACTATTGATAAAGAAACCACCACTTACAATTTCTTGGAGCTGAGGACTTTCTCCGATAACTATTAGGGCTCCAGTCTTTGCCCTTAAAACATTTTCAAGCCCTTCCCTTAACTTAGTACCTGGAGCTACTAATTTTAATGTTTTTAAAAAATTATCATCTGGAGTTCTTAAAGCTTGCATCTAATCACCTCCTAACACTATATTTATACCTTCTTGTACAGTTTTTATAGGATAAACCTTTATACCATCCAAATCGGGAATATTCTTATTATGAGGTATTAAGGCTTTATCAAACCCTAGCTTTTGACCTTCTTTAAGTCTTTGATCTATTTGATTAACACTACGTACCTCGCCTGTCAACCCTACTTCGCCTATTGCAAGCCAGTGTTTATTTATAGGTTTTTCTTTAAAAGATGAAGCAATTGCTAAGGAAATAGCTAGATCAACAGCAGGTTCTTCGATTTTAACTCCACCGGCTACATTTACAAAAGCATCATGATTATTCAAAAACAAACCCACTCTCTTCTCAAGTACAGCCATTAGTAGCGAAACTCTATTATAGTCTACTCCATTAGTCATTCTTCGTGGAGTTGAAAAGTTTGTGGCTGTTATCAAACCTTGTATTTCAACTAATATAGGTCTAGTTCCTTCCATAGAGGCAGTAGCAATAGAGCCAGGCCCTTCTATAGGCCGTTGTGATAAAAATAACTCTGAAGGATTTAACACTTCCCTAAGGCCCTCTTGAACCATCTCATAAACTCCAATTTCATTTGTAGAGCCAAAACGATTTTTAACTCCTCTCAAAATCCTAAAAGATTGATGGCGATCTCCCTCAAAATAAAGCACAGTATCTACCATATGTTCAAGCACCCTAGGTCCTGCTATACCACCCTCTTTTGTAACATGACCTACAATAAAGATTGGAATTCCGCTTTTTTTAGCAAGCTTCATCAGGGTGTTTGTGCATTCCCTCACTTGAGCAACACTTCCAGGTGCTGATTCTAAGCTACTTTTAAAAACCGTCTGAATGGAATCTACTATAAGAACTTGTGGTGGCTCTCTTTCTACAAGGTGAGTTAACATATCAATGTCAGTTTCGGACAAGACATATAGATTTTTTGAAGAGACGCCTAGCCTACTTGCTCGTAGTTTAATTTGTTGAGGCGACTCTTCGCCAGATAAGTAATACGTTTTTTTCCTCTCAGAAATGCTATGGGCCGATTGTAGCAAAAGAGTTGATTTTCCTATACCAGGATCTCCACCTAAAAGCACTAGTGATCCAGCTACTAATCCACCACCCAAAACCCTATCTAGTTCTGTACTGCCAGTTTTAATACGACTTTTTTCATCAGATGCTATTGTATTTATGTTATAAATTTTTATATCTTTTGATAAATTTAAATGGGAGTTATCATTTTTCGTTTTTATCTCTTCCACCATTGTATTAAATTGGTGACAACCAGGGCACTTACCCACCCATTTAATAGATTCATGACCACACTCTTGACACATAAAATAAGTCTTCTTTTTTGCCATTATACCACACCTAAATTAAACTATTCTAATTTACTATTATAACATAATATTCTTCGATATTTGTTAAAATCCTTCTTTGTCAAAAAAGAAAAAAAAATGTAGACTAAAAAGCTAAGGGAAATCCCCTTAGCTTTTTTTTGTAAAAATCACCTTTTCTCCATCATAATCAACTAAAACATTATCTTCTTTTTTGATATCTCCTTTTAAAATTTCTTCAGATAAACTATCTTCTACCCACCTTTGTATAGCCCTTTTCAAAGGCCTAGCACCATATGAGGGATCATAGCCCTCCTTTGCCAGATGCTCATATAAACTTTCAGTAGCTTCTAAGGTTACGCCATAATCTTTTACTCTATTGTTAAATTTTTTAAATAGGAGTTTTACTATCTCTTTTATATGTTCTTTATCTAAACTATGAAAGACTATAGTTTCATCTAATCTATTTAAAAATTCAGGACGGAAAGTCTTTTTTAACTCATCGTTTATTTTATCTTCCATTTCCTGGTGCTTATCCTCTTGACTTTGCGGCTTAAAGCCAACCCTAGGCCCCTCTTTTATAAGGCTTGCCCCAACATTTGAGGTCATTATTATCACACAATTTCTAAAGTCAACAGTTCTGCCTTTCCCATCTGTTAACCTACCATCATCTAATACTTGTAGTAGCACGTTAAATACTTCAGGGTGAGCTTTTTCTATCTCATCAAGAAGAATAACAGAGTATGGCTTCCTCCTCACCTTCTCTGTCAACTGTCCACCTTCATCATAACCTACATATCCTGGCGGTGAGCCTATAAGTCGTGAGGTTGTATGTTTTTCCATATACTCAGACATATCTATTCTTATCATAGCATCATCTTCTCCAAATAGCACTTCTGCTAATGCTCTTGCTAGCTCCGTTTTACCTACCCCCGTTGGTCCCAAAAACATCAGCGAACCAATAGGCCTTTTAGGGTCTTTTAAGCCTGCCCTAGCTCTTCTTACAGCTTGGGCTACTGCCTTAACAGCCTCTTGTTGGCCTATGACACGTTTGTGAAGCTCCTCCTCTAACCTGAGCAATTTCTGAGTTTCTTCTTCAGCCAGCTTTTGTACAGGGATATTTGTCCATATTGAAACAACTTGAGCAATTTCCTCTTCTGTTACTGTGTACTTATCCGATACCTGTTTATGCTCCCAATTTTCTTTTAAAGAGTTTAATTTATCTTTAATTTCACCTTCTTTATCCCTTAATTCTGCAGCTTTTTCAAACTCTTGATTTTTAACAGCAGAATCCTTTTCTTTGGATAAGTCTTCTAACTGTTGCTCAAGCTCTTTCAACTCTGGAGGAGCGGTAAAGGTAGTTAATCGCAATTTCGATGCTGCTTCATCAATTAGGTCAATGGCTTTATCTGGCAAAAATCTATCAGTTATATATCTATCAGATAATTTTACCGCACTTTCTAACGCTTCATCACTAATTTTAACTCTATGGTGTGCCTCATATTTATCCCTCAACCCTTTTAGTATAGCCACCGCCTCTTCCTTTGTTGGTTCTCCTACGGTAATTGGCTGAAACCTTCTTTCTAATGCCGCATCTTTTTCTATATGCTTACGATACTCATCTAGAGTTGTAGCTCCTATTGTCTGCAATTGACCACGAGCTAATGCTGGCTTTACAATGTTAGCTGCATCAATCGCCCCTTCTGCTCCACCAGCTCCAACAATTGTATGAAGTTCATCTATAAACAGAATTATATCTCCTGCATTTTTTACTTCTTCTATTAGGTTTTTAAGTCTATCTTCAAATTCCCCCCTATACTTAGTCCCTGCAACAATGGAAGCAAGCTCTAAAATCACCACTCTTTTGTTTTTTAAAGTTTCAGGTACATCCCCCTCTACTATTTTTTGAGCAAGCCCTTCGGCAATAGCTGTTTTGCCCACTCCAGGTTCACCAATAAGGCAGGGATTGTTTTTAGTCCTTCTGCTAAGCACTTGAACTACTCTTTCTATCTCCTTCTCTCTTCCTATAACAGGGTCTAGCTTTTGCTGTTCAGCTTCATCGGTTAAATCCCTCCCAAAGCTATCGATGTTTCCACTTCCCCTTTTTACTTTTTGATGCATGTTGCTTTTAGGCATTTGGGAATTGCCATTTAAACCTTTTTCATATTCTCCTAAGGCTTTAATAACCATTTCCTTAGCTTTTTCTAGGTCCACCCCTAAAGACGTTAACACTTTTGCCGCGATTCCTTCACCCTCTTTTATTAAGCCTAGGAGGAGATGCTCAGTGCCTACATACCCATGCCCCATTTCTCTAGCTTCCTGAGATGCTAATTCTATAACCATCTTAGACCGTGGTGAGTAACCTATAGGCCCTTCTTTTACTTCATTTCCAGTTCCAGCCAGAGAGTTTATTTCCTTTTTTACTGATTCCTTTTGGATATTTAAGTTTTTTATCACCTTAGCAGCAATCCCTTGACCTTCATCTATAATCCCTAGCAAGATGTGCTCTGTGCCCACTACCGGATGTTTAAAATTTCTCGCTTCTTCTTGGGCCAACGCTAATACCTGTCTTGCCCTTTGAGTAAACCTTGCAAACATAAAAACCACTCCTTCTTAGTTTTTAAGCCTTTCTCTTATAACTTCAGCCCTTTTTATGTCTCGCTGCTTTTCGTCTAACTTTTGTCCATATAACTTTTGTAAATATCCTGGCCTTATAAGAACAATAAGTTCTTTAAATATTTGTGCCCTTTCTTTATCTAGTAGTTGCAAATCAATCCCAAGCTTTACTTGTGACAGCAACTCTAGTGCTTCTTTAGAGGAGATCGTATATGCATTAGAGAGCACTCCATAAGCCCTATGCACTTTGTCTTTAACCTCTATTTTTTTCTCATTTAGGAGCCATTGTCTAGCATTATGCTCATGATCAATAATCTGCTTAGTAACTCTTTTTATGTTATCAATTATTTCTTCTTCTTTTTGTCCTAAGGTTACCTGATTTGATATCTGAAGAATATTTCCAGCTGCATCAGAACCTTCGCCATATATGCCTCTAACCGCTAACCCCAGTTGAGAAACCGCAGTTAAAACTTTGTTTATTTGTTTAGTAATAACTAACCCTGGCAAATGAACCATAACAGATGCCCTAAGTCCCGTCCCCACATTTGTAGGGCATGAAGTCAGGTAACCTTTCTTTTCATTGAAACCATAATCTAATTTTTGTTCCAAAAGATCGTCCAAATCATTAGCTTTTCCTCTAGCGTTTTCTAGATTAAAACCCGGTAAAAGCACCTGTATTCTAATATGATCTTCCTCATTAACCATTATACTTGCAGATTCATCAGCATTAATCCATAAACCACTATTTTTATTCTCTTTAACTAGTTGCATACTAATTAAGTGTTTTTCCATTAAAGCTTGTCGGTCTTCTAAGTTTAGGCTGTTTCTACTTAAGTAAGAGAATTCTTTTTGATTTTTCATAGCGCCTTTTACCAATTCAACAACTTTGGCTTGGTCGTTATTGTCTGCCAGAAAAGGAAATGGTATAAGATCGATGTTGCGGGCTAGCCTAATTCTACTACTAAGAACCACTTCATTTTCACGGCCCTTCTTTTCCTGAGTCCAAAAGCTTAAATTTTTATCTATAAATCCCATTAAAGACATAAGGTTATTCCCCCCCTTTGTTAAGCTGAGATTCTAAGTCTTTGATTTTATCCCTATAAACAGCTGCATCTTCAAAATTTTCTTCTATAACACAACGATTTAATTTTTCCCTAAGTTTTTCAATCTCCCTTTTTAATTTAATATCTCCACCTGTTCGTTTTGGAACTTTCCCATTATGGTTAGAACGTCCCTGTACTCTTTTTAAAAGCGGGTTTAACCTATTGCCAAAGGTCTCATAACATTGGGTACAGCCAAGCCTGCCAATTTTAGCAAATTGCATCTCTGTTAATCCACAGTTGTTGCAAATACCAGAATAGGTAGCTGGCGAGTCTCCCTTTGTGCCAGATAGCTCTTCAAGGTCTAAAAGTCCTGCTAAAAGTTGATGTACAGAAAAGGGCTGTTGGCCACCAAAATCTAAATCGCCTCTTTGTTCCGCACAATTTTCACAAAGTTTCATTTCAATTTTCTCACCATTAATTATCTTGGTAAAATGTACTGAAGCCTGTCTTTTTTTACACTCTTGACATACCATAATAAACACCCCCTAACTAAGTTTACAAACATATACAATAGCACTTTTTAAGATTTTACCCCTTATAATATCTCTAATTGGCAATGGAAGATCTAAAGTAGAGGCAGCAGTAGCTTCTACTAATATGTTGCCTTCCCTCTGGGTAAATATACCCTGCTCTACAAGCCTTGCTATAATGTTTTTGCTTTGTTTTTCTGTAACTCCCTTTTCTAGCATATGTGAGATTTCCTCTAATACAGTTTGTCCTTTAGAGGAAATTTTTGTTATCCTTATAAACCCTCCCCCACCCCGCTGACTTTCAACCTTATATCCTTTTTCAGTTGAAAATCTAGTTTGTAATACGTAGTTTATTTGGGATGGTGCACAGTTTAAAATTATCGCCATTTCATTTCGTTTAAAAACTGCCACATGATTTTTATTTAATAGATCTAAAATATAATTTTCTACCCTTCCCGCAACACTTGCCATGCACAACACCTCTTTGGTTTGACTTTCCTTGACCTTTTATTTTCATTGTATTTATTATTGAATTACTTGTCAAGTAAAGAAAAAAATAATTTTAACTTATCTAATATAATGCTCTTATGAATACTTAAAGATACAGTAACATTAGGATTTACCAATTGAACTATACTTAAGTTTGAAGCAATACTTAGGTAATGGTATGACTTTGGAAAAGAAAAACCACAAATATCTTCTAATAAATAGCACCACTGCTCAGTAGCCATGTGTATAGCTTTTTCTAAATTATAATGGCTTGCCAATATTTCATAACCTTCTTCTGATATCACCATAGGGGTTTTCAACGCTTCTATTGTAGTTTTGTTACAGCTAAAGGCAATTTCCCCTCCACACTCTATACCAGTACCTGCAACCTGACCAAAACCTTGCATAGCTTTGATCCCACCTAAAGCCAGTAAACTCCCCTCCTGAAATATAGGTAATAAAATTTTACAGCCTTGTTTTAAATTAGGACAATCTACTTTTCCTCCGTGATTGGCTGGCACCCCTGTACTTATTAGTTTATTAGGTGTTGTTCCTATTATTGAAATAAAGGGTGTAAATTCTATCTTACCTTCCTCTATCCCTATTGTATTAAAGTCTAAGTTGTAAAAAAAGCTTTCAGGTTTTTCTATTTTTTCTCCTAAAACTCCCAAGTCTGGGAAAACAGTAGATACCCCAATTGACTCAGCGGTTAATTGATGAATATTAACCACCAGTATTTCTTCTGGGTAAGTATTTCTTATGTAAAATGGACCAGTAGCAGGGTTGAGTTTATCTGCCTTGAGACTTGAAATATTCTCATTATTATAAGTTAGCTGTCCATTAAATTTATCTAACACTTCTACTATGACTTTTTCTCCTAAGTTTAAACTGGCTATAGGTGAGTTTGAAGTTGAAAAGTTATTTATTGTTTTTGTTTTCATCTTTTTCCCTCCTACAGCCATTATATCATAACTTTGCAAATATTTTTTATTTATAAATAAAGCCACTAAATTAGTGGCTTTTGTGGTAACACTATAATATTTTACTCAAAAATTCTTGTGTTCTTTCTTCTCTTGGGTTGTCAAAAATTTGTTGTGGAGTTCCTTCTTCTATTATTTTCCCTTCATCAATATAAACAACTCTGTCTGCTACTTCCTTTGCAAATCCCATTTCATGGGTTACAACAGCCATTGTCATTCCTTCTTTAGCTAAATCTTTCATTACCTGTAAAACTTCACCTACCAGTTCAGGATCTAAGGCTGAGGTAGGCTCATCAAATAGCATAATCTCTGGCTCCATCGCCAATGAGCGGGCAATTGCCACTCTTTGTTGCTGGCCTCCCGAAAGTTGAGCAGGATACTGATAGGATTTATCATCAAGACCAACTTTTGCTAATAATTCCTTAGCAATCAACTCAGCTTCTTCTTTATTAGTTCCTTTTACTTGAGTAGGACCTTCCATTACATTTTCAATTACTGATTTATGAGGAAATAAGTTAAAACGTTGAAACACCATCCCTACTTTTTGCCTAATTTGGTTGATATTTTCTCCATTTCCTAAAGTTTCTCCTTTAATTGTTATGTCTCCCTTTTGGTATTGCTCCAGTAAGTTTATACAACGTAGAAGTGTACTTTTCCCCGAGCCACTGGCACCTATAATTACTACTACCTCCTGCTCTTTGATATCTAAGTTTATGTCTTTAAGTACATGCAGCTTTCCAAACCACTTATTTAAATTATCAATCTTAATCAAGCTTTTTACACCTACCTTTCATTAGAAAAAAACTTTTTCTCCAAAATTCGAACTATATAAGTTATTACAGTAGTTAGCACCCAGTATATAAGACCTGCAGTTAAATAAAATCTGAGTTCATAAGAACTTGCTACATGTGTCCTTGTAACTTGTAAAATCTCACGTACTCCAATTACCGTAGCTAAAGATGAGTCTTTTAGAGCTATACTAAACTGGTTTGCAAGTGGTGGAATAGCGCGTTTAAAAGCCTGTGGCAAAATTATTCTTCTCATAGCTTGCCAATGAGTCATGCCTAAGGAGCGAGCAGCTTCCATCTGCCCTTTTGATATGGATTCGATAGAACCTCTAAATATCTCTGCTATATATGCTCCATTATGAACAGCTAATGCTAGAGCAGCAGCCTCTACACGACCAAAATTGATTACGATTCTTATAACATTATAAAATACTATAATTTGTAACAATAAAGGCGTCCCTCGTATAATACTTATGTAAACATTAGCAATGATGTTTAAAGCCTTATACTTTGATATTTTTAAAAATGCGAAAATTAGCCCTAATACTGTTCCAAGCAAAATTCCAATAGCTGTTATTTGAAAAGTTATAATAATAGCATCAGGATATAAAGTAAAGCTTCCAATTAAAAAAGAAAACCATTCTTGTACTGAATTAACTAAATCAGAAATCAAACTAGCACCCCCAATGTCTAGGATTAAATAAATATTATTTATTGTTGATTCCCCCTAAAGAAACAGGGGGAATCAACAACACTAAACTCTTATCTTGGTTCACTTATATCAGTACCAAAATAACTGTAAGATATTTCCTCATAAGTTCCATCTTCAATCATTTCTTCTAAGGCTTGATTAACGGCCTCAACAAGTTCCACATCTTCCTGCTGGAAAGCCACTGCAATCTCTTCGGTGTATAAAAAATCACCAGCAGGAACAAAGTTATATCCGTGCTCTTCGATATTTATCAACCCTACAAGATAGTCAGTAACTACAGCGTCAACATCAGAAGAATCCAGTTGTCTGAGGGTTTCAGCATCGTCTTCTAGGGGCACTATTTCAGCACCTGTTTCTGCCACAGCTTCTTCGAAAGTAGTACCTGTCACAACTGCAACTTGATGACTATCTGTCAAATCATCTATGCCATTTATATCAGAATTTTCTTCGACAAATATTTGGGCACCAGAATAATAGTAAGGGTTGGAAAAGGAAACATTTTCCTTCCTTTCTTCTGTGATAGCCATACTTCCTAGTATCCCATCAAAGTCCCCTGTTTGAAGACCAAAAACTAATCCATCAAAAGGTGCTGTTACTGGTTTCGATTCAACACCCATCCTTTTTGCCACTTCCTCGGCAATCTCTACATCAAACCCTACTAAATCACCATCATCATTATAATAATTAAACGGTGGATATCCTCCACTCATAGAAAATTCAATATAACCTCTTTCCATTACTTCATCATATGTTCCTCCATTAGAAGTACAGCCGATCATACCAATAGTTAGCAGTAAAACAGTAAGTAATCCAAAGCTTTTCTTAAAAAAATTCATTCCTATAACTAACCTCCTATAAATTTTTGGTAAAAAGGGGTGTAAAAAAGCACTCTAGTCTCGTAGAGAGACTAGAGTGCTTGGATTTCGTCTTTCGACTAGCCCAGACCATAAACTTAAGTTTATAGTCTAATCTTGGCCCATACAGAACCAAGATAAAGCCACTTTTCCCCTGGAAAGTTTTTCACAGCTTGGCTCGATTGTTTAGCTAACTAACTATAGTCTACTTAGAATAAGCATACCCCAGCTCATTAGCCACCTACTACAAACTGATACTTCACAAACCACTTTTTTACCTTTTATATAAAGAGTATACCACGAAGGTAAATGAAAGTCAAAGACTTTTTTACTTTAAAGCATCCTTGTATGGACCATAGACGTTCCCTGAATTCCAAAGTATATAACCATCTATCCCAAGATCGCGACCCGCTTCTATTTGAAGCTTTACTTCTTCAGGGCCATAAGCTGGTTTTCCCCAAGAAAAAGCTTGCAGCCACGGTATAATTTCCACATCGCTACCTGCTTCGTCTAAACGTTCTTGAAACTCTTCTAAAGCATAATAAACCGTTTCATAAGGATAAGCATTATTAGGGCTTAATCCGTAATTATTATGATGATAGTGTGAGGGATAAACCATAGGATAAATAGCATCTAACCCTTCTGCAGATACTAGGGTCTCTAAGTGTTGACCAATTCCCATATCACCACTTGTATGCCCAATCATCCCAAAAATATCTGCAGTAACATCTACTTCGTGCTCTTTCAATCTAGCTGCTGCATACTCTGTAAATGCCTTTATGACCAATGACCTACTATATTCTTCGTCTCCCTGTAGGTGGTTCTCCTTAAAATCTTCCTTGTGAGGGTACTTTAAGCCACCATGATTAGGGAATCTGATATAATCGAATTGAATCTCTTGAAATCCTAGTTCTGCTGCCTCTATAGCAACATCTACAACATATTCCCAGACCTCTTCGCTATGTGGATCAGCCCACCTTACATTACTGCCACTTTCAACCCAAACTCCACCATTAGGGTCTTGTATGGCTAGATCTGGCCTGCTTTCTCCTAAATTATTATCTTTAAACACAACAACTCTAGCCAGAGGATAGATTTCATTCTCTACCAGTTTGTCCATAGCTTCTTCCATAGAAGATACTTTATTTTTATTAGCATCCATATCCAAAGCAAGCTGTACTTCAGTGTCTTTATAAGATATATCACCGTGGTCATCTTTAACATCTATTACCATGGTATTAAGCTCAGTTTCATTTACAAACTCTATTAGGTCAATAAACCTAGTAGGGTGTCCTACAGAATTACCAGTTAAGTATATCCCCTTTAAGTTTTCAGGTCTTACTACCTTAGGTTCCCCAGGTTCTTCTTCCTTATCATCTTGTTTATCATTGTCGTCTTCCTTAGCATCTGCTGGGCTGGTTACTGTACTATCTTTATCGTTAGATAGCTTTTCTTTTGGTGCATCAGTGTCTGTACAAGCAGGTAAAATTAAAACCGTTATAAGCATAATTAGCGCAACTTTTATTAGCTTCAATTACTCCATCTCCCCTTTTTATAGTTTACATAATTACATTATACATTATATTCGTGCACATGTAATCTGTAAATTAATAACACTAGCCACATTATTTGCTTTACACCTAAAAGTAGTTCTTTAATTAATCTTTTCGAAGACTTACAAAAAAACTAGCCCTTTAAAAGAGCTAGTTTTTTTGGAGCTTAATTTATTAAGGTCAATTATCTTAGACAAGCGAAGGAGAGTAATAAAAAGTTAACTTTTATTGTTAGTTTATTATTTTAATTTCCACTCTACCAGTTCCATGAGGCAAAAGCCCAACTTCCCGAGCTGCCGCTTCAGATAAATCTATAATTCTCCCTCCTGTAAACGGACCTCTATCATTTATCGTTACTTCAACACTTTTTCCAGTTTTCAAAAATGTAACTTGTACTCTTGTACCAAAAGGAAGATATCGATGTGCTGCAGTCATTGCATTTTTATCGTATGTTTCACCACTTGCGGTCCCACTTCCATGAAAATTAGAGCCATACCAAGAAGCTACTCCTACATATCCCGATACCCCAGTTGTGGTACTACTATTAGAACCTCTCGAAGCAACCATATTCCTCTGGTTTGTATAAACTTTAGCACTTTGGGGCTGAGAAACTACTTCTTTTTGCAACACAGTACGCTCTTGCTCTTCACCATCGTGGTAGGTAACTTCATAGGAAACTTCTTTTTTACCCTTTTTACCAGGTATTATAGTTCTACTGCTTCCTGAAGGTAAACTTCTGTCAACATAGTAATTTGACTCATATGGTATATTAGAAGTTTCTGTTACAATTTCCTTATTAACTCGTACAATTTTAATGTTATCTACTTCTTTTAACTTAGTATCAAGTGGTATTTTTACTATATCATCATCATTTAAAATTACACCTTGTTCATTTAGTAACTCTTCTACATCGTGCGCCCAGCTTATAGTTTGTTTTTTTTCACCATCTACATGTATTTTAACTTTACTACCCTTTTTAATGGCTATATAGTCAGTTTTTAGTTGTTGATCCAACGAAGGGTACACTTTATCCTTATTAGTTAATTCAATGTTAGCATCGTTAACTATATTTTTTACTTTATTTTCATTGGTACGAACAGTAACCGGACCATCTTGTGTAAAAATAGTAACTTCTTGTTGTCCAAGACTAACAGAGCTGGTTACAAGCACAGCTGTTGCAGCTAATGTACCACTCAACAACAATGATTTTACTTTAGACATATAATTCACCTCATATAAAGTATATGATATTTATTCGACAATATTGCAGTTATTTAACTTAGCTACAAAATGCATTTAAATAAACATCATTAGCAACTATTGTTGACTATTATACAAAATTGTATTCAACACTATGTACCCCATAAAAAAAACATCGCTATTTTATAAGCAATGTTTAAAAGTCAAATAATGGCTCCTCAGGTAGGATTTGAACCTACAACCTACCGGTTAACAGCCGGTTGCTCCACCGTTGAGCTACTGAGGAACATTTTTACCCAGCGACGTCCTACTCTTCCAGGGGGTAGACCCCAAGTACCATCGGCGCTGAAGAGCTTAACTTCGGTGTTCGAGATGGGAACCGGTGGGACCTCTTCGCTATGGTCACTGGATTCAAATTACCATAAGGAAAGAAAACTAAGTCATTATCTAAACTAAGTTGGTCAAGTCCTCGACTTATTAGTACCGGTCAGCTAAAGGTATTACTACCTGTACACCCCCGGCCTATCTACCAGATAGTCTATCTGGAGTCTTACACTTTTACAAGTTGGGAAGTCTTATCTTGAAGGTGGCTTCGCGCTTAGATGCTTTCAGCGCTTATCCGTGCCGAACTTAGCTACCCAGCACTGCCACTGGCGTGACAACTGGTACACTAGAGGTTCGTCCATCCCGGTCCTCTCGTACTAAGGACAGATCCTCTCAAACTTCCTGCGCCCGCGACAGATAGGGACCGAACTGTCTCACGACGTTCTGAACCCAGCTCGCGTACCGCTTTAATGGGCGAACAGCCCAACCCTTGGGACCTACTACAGCCCCAGGATGCGATGAGCCGACATCGAGGTGCCAAACCTCCCCGTCGATGTGAACTCTTGGGGGAGATAAGCCTGTTATCCCCGGGGTAGCTTTTATCCGTTGAGCGACGGCCCTTCCACTCGGTACCGCCGGGTCACTAAGCCCGACTTTCGTCCCTGCTCGACTTGTAAGTCTCGCAGTCAAGCCTCCTTATGCCTTTGCACTCTACGAATGATTTCCAACCATTCTGAGGAGACCTTGGGGCGCCTCCGTTACTCTTTGGGAGGCGACCGCCCCAGTCAAACTGCCCACCTGACACTGTCCTAAAACCGGATTACGGCTTCTAGTTAGAATTCCAACATTCACAGGGTGGTATCCCACTTTAGGCTCCTAGAAAACTAGCGTCCTCTATTCTCAGCCTCCCACCTATGCTGTACAGTAAATGCCAAAATCCAATATCAGGCTACAGTAAAGCTCCACGGGGTCTTTCCGTCTTGTCGCGGGTAACCTGCATCTTCACAGGTACTACAATTTCACCGGGTCCTTCGTTGAGACAGCGCCCAAGTCGTTGCGCCTTTCGTGCGGGTCGGAACTTACCCGACAAGGAATTTCGCTACCTTAGGACCGTTATAGTTACGGCCGCCGTTTACTGGGGCTTCGGTTCAATGCTTTGCTTGCGCTAACACGTTCCCTTAACCTTCCAGCACCGGGCAGGCGTCAGCCCCTATACTTCATCTTTCGATTTAGCAGAGACCTGTGTTTTTGATAAACAGTCGCTTGGGCCTATTCACTGCGGCCTCCTCTCGCTCAGTACGAATGTACTTCACAATATCGAGGCACCCCTTCTCCCGAAGTTACGGGGTCATTTTGCCGAGTTCCTTAACGAAGGTTCTCCCGAGCGCCTTAGGATTCTCTCCTCACCTACCTGTGTCGGTTTACGGTACGGGCACCGCGCTTCTTGCTAGAGGCTTTTCTTGGCAGTGTAGGATTAGTTAGTTCCCCTTAATTGGGTCCTCTTAACCTCTCAGAATAGATAGAGGCGGATTTGCCTACCTCTAATCCCTACTGGCTTGAACGCACATATCCATCAGTGCGATAACCTACCTTACTGCGTCACCCCATCACTTAGACAAAGCTTGGTGGCACTGGAATCTCTACCAGTTGTCCATCGCCTACGCCTTTCGGCCTCGGCTTAGGTCCCGGCTTACCCTGAGCGGACAAGCCTTCCTCAGGAAACCTTAGGTTTTCGGCGGAGATGGTTCTCACATCTCTTTTCGTTACTTATATCAGCATTCTCACTTCTAAGCGCTCCACTGCTCCTTTCGGTACAGCTTCGCCGCACTTAGAACGCTCCCCTACCAATTGAGAAGTGTGATGTGAGAAGTAAGATGTGGGATTAGTTCCAGTTCTTCCTTAAATGATATAATTGTTTGCCTAACACATCATACTCGTCTATGAGTTGAGTGCTTTTCGTATATCCTAAATCCTGTGAGAACTGAAGTAAGACCATAACTTCATTAGCAGATCCTAATGAATAGCCTAAAAACCTCTTGAAGTCTTGACCTGACCTACCATACCCCTCCGCTATGTTTAGCGGTATTGATAAAGCAGCACGTCTTAGCTGACTTCCAAGTTCATACTTCTCATAATCAGGAAAATTTAAGGTTGTCTGGTGTACTTTTAAAGCTAATTCATAACCTTTCTTGTAAACTTTCAGGTTTTCATAACTTTTTATTCCCATTTCTAACCTCTCACCTCACACCTCTCAAATTCCATTGCTTCGGTGGTAAGCTTTAGCCCCGGACATTTTCGGCGCAGGATCACTTGACCAGTGAGCTATTACGCACTCTTTAAATGGTGGCTGCTTCTAAGCCAACATCCTGGTTGTCTAAGCAATCCCACATCCTTTTCCACTTAGCTTACACTTGGGGACCTTAGCAGATGGTCTGGGCTGTTTCCCTCTCGACTATGGACCTTATCACCCATAGTCTGACTCCCAAGGTCTAAATATATGGCATTCGGAGTTTGACTGAGTTCGGTAACCTGGGTTAGGCCCCTAGCTCAATCAGTGCTCTACCTCCACTATTCATCCTTGAGGCTAGCCCTAAAGCTATTTCGGGGAGAACCAGCTATCTCCGAGTTCGTTTGGCATTTCACCGCTACCCACAGCTCATCCCCTAATTTTTCAACATTAGTGGGTTCGGGCCTCCATTTTGTGTTACCAAAACTTCACCCTGGCCATGGGTAGGTCACTCGGGTTCGGGTCTACACATACAAACTTAACGCCCTATTAAGACTCGCTTTCGCTTCGGCTCCATGGCTTTACCATTTAACCTCGCTTGCAAATGTAACTCGCTGATCCATTATACAAAAGGTACGCCATCACCCGCTTATGGGGCTCTGACTGTTTGTAGGCACACGGTTTCAGGTTCTATTTCATCCCCCGCCTGGGGTACTTTTCACCTTTCCCTCACGGTACTTGTTCACTATCGGTCGCTGGGTAGTATTTAGCCTTTGGAGGTGGTCCTCCTAGATTCTTACGGGGTTTCTCGTGTCCCGCAATACTCGGGTGGCTACTTAGATAGTTTAAAGCTTTTCGGCTACAGGACTTTCACCTTGTATCGTTTGGCTTCCCAGCCAATTCGCCTAAACTTTAATTTTGTAACTATCCCAAGTGGCTGTATCCACTTGTAAAGTAACTCCCTCAACCCACTTTTAGCAACGCATACAGGCTTACACTAAAAATGTTTAGGCTCTTCCCCGTTCGCTCGCCACTACTTAGGGAATCGAGTTTTCTTTCTCTTCCTCGGGGTACTTAGATGTTTCAGTTCCCCCGGTTGTCTCCTACCACCCTACTTATTCAGGTGGTGGTACCACAGTATTAACTGTGGTGGGTTGCCCCATTGGGAAATCCGCGACTTACAGCTTGCTTGCAGCTAATCGCGGCTTTTCGCAGCTCGCTACGTCCTTCTTCGACTCCCAGCGCCAAGGCATCCGCCGTGCGCCCTTTGTAACTTGACCTAATTTGCTCGTTTAAACATAATGAAATTGTATCTACCACGCTTTTGTTTCTCGGGTTGATACTTTCTTAGTTTCTTTCCTTATGGGTAATTTCAAAGATCGGTATAAAAAAAATGGTGGAGATGAGCGGATTCGAACCGCTGACCCCCTGCTTGCAAGGCAGGTGCTCTCCCAACTGAGCTACACCCCCATGTTTTTTATGGTGGGCTTAGGTGGACTCGAACCACCGACCTCACGCTTATCAGGCGTGCGCTCTGACCAGCTGAGCTATAAGCCCTTGCATGAAAGACTAGGTCTTTCAAAATTAAACAGCTAAGCTACTAACCATAAGTTAAAGCTCCTTAGAAAGGAGGTGATCCAGCCGCACCTTCCGATACGGCTACCTTGTTACGACTTCACCCCAATCATTCGCCCCACCTTCGACGGTTGCCTCCAGTTGGGATGTGAGAACCGAGATTCTGAAATGAGTTTGGGTCGTGGGATGTTAGAGGTGGGATTATTGCTTGTAAATATAGTCTTTAGACCTTTTTACTTAACCCTTCTTCTAACTTGCGACTTTATCTTTTCTCACTTCCAACTTCTCACCTCTCACCTCCCAACCGGTTGGCTCACCGGCTTCGGGTGTTGCAAACTTTCGTGGTGTGACGGGCGGTGTGTACAAGGCCCGGGAACGCATTCACCGCGATATGCTGACTCGCGATTACTAGCAACTCCGACTTCATGCAGGCGAGTTGCAGCCTGCAATCCGAACTGAGACCTGATTTAAAGGATTCGCTCCAGATCGCTCCTTCGCTTCCCGTTGTTCAGGCCATTGTAGCACGTGTGTAGCCCAGGACATAAGGGGCATGATGATTTGACGTCATCCCCACCTTCCCCCGGTTTATCACCGGCAGTCTCCTTAGAGTGCCCAGCTTAACCTGCTGGCAACTAAGAATAAGGGTTGCGCTCGTTACGGGACTTAACCCAACATCTCACGACACGAGCTGACGACAACCATGCACCACCTGTCTCTCTGCCTCAAAAGAGGACGACTCTATCTCTAAAGCCTTCAGAGGATGTCAAGCCCTGGTAAGGTTCTTCGCGTTGCGTCGAATTAAACCACATGCTCCGCTGCTTGTGCGGGCCCCCGTCAATTCCTTTGAGTTTCAACCTTGCGGTCGTACTCCCCAGGCGGGGCACTTAGTGCGTTAACTGCGGCACAGAGGGTATCTAAACCCCCTACACCTAGTGCCCAGCGTTTACGGCGTGGACTACCAGGGTATCTAATCCTGTTCGCTCCCCACGCTTTCGCATCTCAGTGTCAGGTACAGTCCAGAAAGTCGCCTTCGCCACTGGTGTTCCTCCTAATATCTACGCATTTCACCGCTACACTAGGAATTCCACTTTCCTCTCCTGTCCTCAAGTTTGACAGTTTCAAATGCAATACGGGGTTGAGCCCCGCAGTTTAACATCTGACTTATCAAACCACCTACATGCTCTTTACGCCCAGTAATTCCGGACAACGCTCGCCCCCTACGTATTACCGCGGCTGCTGGCACGTAGTTAGCCGGGGCTTCCTCTTGAGGTACTGTCATTTTATTCATCCCTCATAACAGAAGTTTACGATCCGAAAACCTTCATCCTTCACGCGGCATTGCTGCGTCAGGGTTGCCCCCATTGCGCAATATCCCCCACTGCTGCCTCCCGTAGGAGTCTGGGCCGTGTCTCAGTCCCAGTGTGGCTGATCGTCCTCTCAGACCAGCTATCCATCGTTGCCTTGGTAGGCCGTTACCCTACCAACTAGCTAATGAAGCGCGGGCCCATCCTTTAGCGATAAATCTTTCTTCTTTTTATCAGGTGACAAAAAGAAGGTATCCGGTATTAACATCAGTTTCCCGATGGTATCCCGATCTAAAGGGCAGGTTGCCCACGTGTTACGCACCCGTCCGCCACTATCCAGACACTCAACTAGGTTGAGTGTCGGATCGTTCGACTTGCATGTGTGAGGCATGCCGCCAGCGTTCGTCCTGAGCCAGGATCAAACTCTCCATAAAAGATTCTGCCCGATAGCTAAGAATTCTAAAGTTTTAACCTGTTGGCTAAAACTAAGAATTCTACAGCTCCTGGATAAATTCGACTATGAATTCAAAAACAAGAATTCAGTCTACATTTATGAAAAGCTAAAATTTAGCTCATCTTACTTAAATGTTTTAAAACTAATTAAAACGGAGCCCAACAAACTTTTGGGTAAAAGTTTTTGGGTAAATTCGACTACGAATTCCAAGAGCAGGAATTCTAGTCTGCATTCTGGCTTTTGCATTAGCTGTTCAATTTTCAAAGACCTAATTTGAGTCCTACGCAAAAAATATCTTAGCATAAATCCGCAGGATTGTCAAGAAATAAAAGAAATATTTTTCTGTGCTCCTTATTTCTCCTGAGCACGATTAATAATATACCATATCAAAACATTTTTGACAAGTACTTTTTTGATTTTACACTTTTAACTTTTTCATTATAAAAGAGACGCAAGTTTGCGTCTCTTAAAGATTTTTATCCTTCAATGTCGGGAAAAGAATAACATCTCTTATAGAAGGACTATCGGTTAAAAGCATCACTAGTCTATCTATCCCTATGCCTAACCCCCCAGTAGGTGGCATGCCAAACTCAAGTGCATTTACAAAATCCTCATCCATTTCATGAGCTTCATCATCCCCTGCTGCTTTTTCTTCCATTTGCTGCTCAAATCTCTGCCTTTGATCTATAGGATCATTTAACTCAGAAAAAGCGTTGCATAACTCCCTTGCAAAAACAAAGCCTTCAAATCTTTCTGTAAGCCTTTCATCTTCTGACTGTGCCTTGGCTAAAGGAGAAATATCTTTAGGATGTCCATAAACAAAAGTAGGCTGGATTAAATGCTCTTCCACATGTTCTTCAAAAAAGTAATTTACTATCTTACCCCAGGTCCATACACCTTCATCTATAGCAACACCTTTTTCTTTAGCTATTTGTTTTGACTCTTCTTCATCTAATGTAGAAAAATCAATGTTTGTATACTCTTCAACAAGCTCTAGCATTGTAGCTCTGCGCCACGGAGGAGTTAAGTCGATTTCTTGCCCTTGATAGGTTATTTGCGTAGTTCCCAACACTTTTTGAGCTACCTCAGCAATCATATTTTCTGTGATTTCCATCATATCTGTATAATCTGCATGAGCTTGATAAAGCTCTAACATAGTAAACTCAGGATTATGTTTAGTTGATATGCCTTCATTTCTAAAATTTCTATTTAGTTCATATACCTTTTCAAAACCACCTACAACAAGTCTTTTCAAAAACAGTTCTGGTGCTATACGCATAAAAAGTTCCTGTTCTAATGTATTGTGGTAAGTAGAGAATGGCCTAGCACTAGTTCCACCTGCGATGGTTTGCATCATAGGTGTTTCTACTTCATAATAATTAAGGTTGTCTAAGTAGCTCCTAATCTCTTTTATGATTCTACTTCTTTTTATAAAAACCTCTTTTACATCAGGATTAACTATCAGATCTACATATCTTTGCCTGTAGCGTAGTTCCACATCCTTAAGTCCATGCCATTTTTCAGGCAAAGGTTGTAATGATTTAGACAGCATTTGAACCTTATCTGCCTTTATAGAGACTTCACCGCGTTTTGTTTTAAAAACTTCTCCTTCAACATAAATAAAGTCTCCTATATCAAGTGTTGAAAAAAGGGGATAGTTTTCATTTAAGCGATCTTTTCTTCCGTATACTTGGATTTCACCCTTAAAATCTCTTATGTTTAAAAAGCCAGCTTTGCCATGCCCACGCTTGGCCATCACTCTCCCACTTAATGAAACAGGCTTGCCTTCAAACTCCTCAAAGTTACAATTTATTTCTTCTGTAACATTTTTAGGAGGATTTTTTTTGCCATAAGGCTCTATACCTTGTTCTTTTAATTGAGTCAATTTTTCTCTGCGCACTTTTTGTAATTCATTAAGTTGTTGCTCTTCCATAATATCACTCCTAAATATAACCTACATATTAGTTCGTATAAAAGGTTGAAACTAGCTAATTGAAAGAATTTTGTATTTTATATTTCCTGCCGGAACTGTTACATCAACTACACTATTTATTGGCTTTCCTATTATCGCCTTTCCAACGGGAGACTCATTTGAAATTTTACTTTCATTTGGGTTTGCCTCTGCTGAGCCTACAATAGTATACTCTAGCTCTTCATCATATTCTAGGTCTTTAAGTCGAACGGTACAGCCAACATTCACTACTTCTTTGTTTACTTCTTCTTCATCAATAACGGTAGCATTCCTTAACATTTTTTCAATTGTTAATATACGCCCTTCTACGAATGCCTGCTCATTTTTTGCATCTTCATACTCAGAGTTTTCGCTAATGTCTCCATAGCTGATAGCAACCTTTATTCTATCTGCTACTTCCCTACGCTTTGTAGATTTAAGATACTCTAGTTCTTCTTCTAATTTTTTTAAACCGCTAGGTGTCAAAATTACTTCTTTTCCGTTTTCCATTATCAGTCTCTCTCCTTTTTCAGTAAAAATTGTCTCTGTTAAACAATGATATGTAAAAGCAGCATTAATTATACACTTCTGATGGGTGACAACTTTTACCACAACGTATACAATAACAAGCACTAAAGAGTGAATCCCTTCAGTGCTTGCAAATATTATAATCGACTGGGTTTGTTTTGTCAAACCTTAGCAGCAGATTTTTTTAAATTTAGTGAATTTATTAGCACATTCCTTTTTATACGCTCTATTTCTTTTTCATCTACCGCTCTTTCAAAACTTCTGAAACCTCCCAATGTAAACCCGTGTTTTCTTGATAACATTTGTATTTCGTCAACTTGGTTAACAGTTAGCTCCCTGCCAAGAGTATAAGGCTCGAATTTGTTTTCTAAAGCTAAAATCATAGTTTCTGCCATACAGGCGTATGCTGTTTTTGGTGGGAAACCAAAATTAAAGTTAAAGTTCACGTCCCCTGGCACTTTGATTAATCCACCTTCAAAAACAAAGACATCATTTCTTAACTTTTGTACCTTCTGCGAAACATCCCTCGGCCTTGCGACGTCACAAACTACTGCCCCAGGTTTTATATCTTCAGGGCTTATAACACAATCAACAGACCCGGACACAGAAATAATTATATCAGCTTTTTTAATACCTTCTTTAGGTGTCGTAGGTATTTTTATAGGAGTCCCCGTCTCTTGCATTATTATCTTAGCAAGTCTTTCTAACCTTCGTTGATTTCTTGCAATCAAGTTCAAGCTTCTAACTTCTCTGGATAGAATGCGTGATGTTACAGCACCAATAGAGCCAGTAGCGCCAATAATAGTAACTTCACAGCTATCTAAACTATGTCCCATTAACTTTGCTGCTTTTTTTGTTCCTTCAATCGCTGATGCTACAGTATAACTATTACCAGTTGTTACTGGGATATTCAAGTTTTTTGAAATTGTTAGTCCAGCGTCACCGACTACTGATGTCATAGCACCTAACCCAACTATCTTAGCACCCATTTTTTCTGCCAGTTTCCCTGCTTTGATTATTTTCCTTAGCACAAAATCCGGGGGCAACGTGGTAATCTGTCTGGATGTAAGGGTACATGCTACGAAGTTTCCCTCTGCTTTATTATAACTAGACTCTACTCCCGTTATTTCTGATACTTTAATAGGTGGTAAATACTTAATTCCATTTTCCACCCAACTTTCTGGCATCTTTTGTAGAAACTTAAACTTCCTAGCCATATCATTTACATCTATGGGATGAATTAGAAAAGCAAACCTATTATCCATGGGACAACCCCCTATTTTGCCTTTTGACTTGATCTAATGATATTATTCTCGGCTTAAAATCAACCTTTTTTAGCATATCTTCGTAATCAAGCTTTTGATTTGGCTCATTCAAAGCAATCAAAACGCTTTCCATTACATTAGTCCCGAACGAGCGACCGTTGAGTTCTGGTGTTGTTGTAACTAAAGTTTTTAAACCACGACTTGCTAAAATTTCTACATCTTTCGAAGTTACTGTGTTAGTAATAATTGTTTTTTCAGTAAGGTTAAAGGGTAGATATTTTTTTATGAAATGGAAGTCTCCCGCTATAACTTCAGACCAATTAAAAACCTTTCTGTACTTTTCTAGGCTTTTTTCTTGCTTAGCTCCAGTAGGATAAAGCATGTTAAAAGGCAAATGCCTAATCACAGGCAATGCAACATTTGCAACCTTAGAAAGGGTTTTTATTGAAGTTATTTTTATTGGTATGCCCAAGCTAAACATCAAATCACCATAAATTGTGTTTGCCCCTAGCCTAAGTAATTCTTCTGCCATTCCAAATCTATCTAAAGCACATACCAATAAAACCTTTTTGTCTTTGAAGTTAAAGCCGTTAGCTTGTAAGTACCTAAGGGTTTGTTTTTCTAATGTCCCTTTCAGTCCTGAGCCATCAACTATGGGAGTTTTTTTTGCATGCTTTATTATTTTTTCCGATTCTCTTAAAACATATTTTTTCCCATTGACTATTAAAAATAGGTCCATACCTCCTAATCCAAATGCGTCTATTTTCCCATCCAATTCTCTAATTATTTCTACCATCTTTTCGATGTCGCCATCAGTTCCCACTCTTTCTATACAAATCTTATGACCATATATCTCTGTGTATACTTTATGATCCCTTGACGCTGATCCTAAGCTTACACTTACAACTTTTTTCAAATTAGTCAGCTCCTTTAACAAAGGGTAGCAAGCAGTTTTTCTATTTCGTCAGTATTAACAACTACATCTTCTTTTATAGGCGATTTTCCAATCGGGTACGGTACTATTTTTTGGTCTAAAAGGTTGGAAATTTGTCTTATTCTTTTATCAGAAGCGATTACTATTACCACATCAAAACTCTTTAAGTCATTTACTAGTTTTAATATCTGGTTAAAAAGGTCTACTCCTTCCTTACTCTCGACAAAATGCCATCTCTGCTGCTCACTTAGCAATAAGGTAAAGTTCACTCCAAATTTCTCAGAAATGTTTTGAACTTGCTGGATATTTTCTATAGGAAAACCAATTATAGCAATATTTTTACCTTTTCTAATTTCTCCCATCTTCTCCAGCCTCGATATAAAAATCCTATCTAGGTTAAGCTTATCAGAAACTTCAGTTTGTGATAGACCTTGAGCTCTATAAGATAAGATCTTATCGATTGTATCCGTTATCTTTTGTTTGCTAATTGTCTTATCATTTATCCTATACAAGTCCAATTTTCTCTCACCTCTTTTTTATTGTGCACACTTTTGTATACAATTATTATATTTTATTTTATTTTCTTTCTCAATAAAATATAACTAAAAAAAAAGAAAATAGCCAAATTTTAGCTATTTTCTTTTTTATATTTTTCCAGTATTTTTATTACTTCTTTAACATTTTCTGTACGATGAATCTTCATTTTAACATCCGATGAATTTTTCATTCCTTTAAGATACCAAGCCAAGTGCTTTCTCATCACTTTCACTCCTAAGGTTTCACCAAAGTATTCTACTTGTTTCCTTAAATGGCCGATTGCTTGATTAATAATCTCTAATTTAGAAGGTGGAGTGTAGCACTTGTTAGTCAGCAAGTCCATAGTGTTACTAAATATCCAAGGATTACCCATAGCGCCCCTTCCTATCATCACACCTTCACAGCCTGTGTATTTTAAAATTTTTTCGGCATCTTCAGGAAAAAATACGTCTCCATTTGCTATGATTGGTAGCGAGCTTTGAGACTTAACCTCTGCAATTTGATCCCAATCTGCCTTTCCAGAATAAAATTGTTCCCTTGTTCTACCGTGTATTGCAACTGTGGCTGCCCCCGCATTTTCTGCCATTTTGACAAAGTCCTTCACTACTAAATTATCACTGTCCCAGCCTAACCTAATTTTTATAGACACTGGAGACCTAGAAAATTTTATTGCAGTAGATAATAGCTTTTCCGCTAAGTCTAAATTCTTTAAAAGAGCAGCTCCATCGCCATTCTTAACTATTTTGGGCGTAGGACACCCCATATTTATGTCAATCCCATCGATACCCCACTGCTCTACAATGGGGATACCCTCTTTAAAGTCAGAAATATTACTGCCGAATACTTGTGCTACTATTGGTCTTTGTTCTTCATTAAAATCTAAAATTCTTTTTGTTTTACTATTTTTATGTATCAAACCTTTTAAGCTCACCATTTCTGTATACATAATCCCGCAATTGTGTTCTTTAACAATCCCCCTGTAAACATAATCAGTTACACCAGCCATTGGAGCCAGCACTAATGGATTCTTTTTCAGTTGTTTACTATAATTCATAGGCTCACCCTTCCTGTTTATAAACTCGCGCTCATTACTTAAGCTACAGATTTTTCTATAAAAAATATCCCGCGTAATTTTTCTGTTTTTGACAAAAAACTAAGCCTTAAATAAGGCTTAGTCGATTATTGCACTAGACATTTTTTGTTTATGACACTATAGATTTCACTAATACGGCAACCAGATAAAACACTTCGTTAAGCTGAAAACATTTATACTATGCATCAATTTTTTTCTAAATCGCCCGGCCAATCTTCAATCCCTGCTTTTAGTATATATACATCTGCAAAGCCCTGGTCAACTAAAAATCTTGCTATCTCTTCTCCATCATTACCAGTATGAGGTATAACAATAGTTATCTCTCTCTTATCTAAACTATGGTAACGTTCCGTCACAACTTCCTCAGATAGGTTAATGGATTGCGGTATATGAGTTTTTTCATATTGATGTTGTGGACGCAAATCTATAATTTGCACTTCATTTGTTTCAACTATAATTTCTGCTTCTTCACCAGTGATTTCTATATATTGGCCTCCTAAATCACTAGGCAACAACAAAATGCCAAATATTATCAATAACACTGATGGTATTAACAATATTAAAACAGTCTTAAAGAAAATCCGATTTCTTTCTTTTCCTTTACTCTCCACTTGTAGACCTCCTACCTCTGATTAGTGTGAAAAATGATTCTTAGACCTTCCAAGGTTAAAAGAGGATCAACTACATCCACTTCCATACTTTCAGAGGCAATTAACTCCGCAATTCCTCCTGTAGCAACTACTTTTGCTGGTTGTTTTAATTCTTTTTTTAATTGTAAAACCATCCCATCTAGCTGCCCAATAAACCCATAAAAAATTCCGCTTTGCATGCTCTGAACTGTATTTCTTCCGATTACATTTTCTGGTTTTTCTATTTGAATTCTAGGAAGCTTAGCTGCTTTATTAAATAAAGCCTCTGTAGAAATACCTATACCTGGGGCAATACAACCACCTAAATACTCCCCACTCTTCGACACTACACAAAATGTAGTTGCAGTACCGTAGTCAACAATAATCGTAGGGCCTCCATACTTATGATAAGCAGCAACTGCATTAACAATACGGTCTGCACCTACTTCCCTTGGACTTTCATACTTTATAGGCATTTTTGTTTTTATGCCAGGACCTATTACCACAGGATCGATATGAAAGTATTTCTCAGACATTTCCTTTAAAGCAGGCATGACCGGTGGAACTACTGAGGATATAATCACCCCAGTCACTTCAATATCCATCTGAGAATATTTAAAGAGGTTTTTCAAAATCACCCCATACTCGTCAGCTGTTCTATCCTTGATTGTAGAAATCCTCCAACTCTCTTTTAAAATCTCATGGTGGTAAAGACCAACCACAATATTAGAATTTCCTACGTCTAGCGCTAATAGCATGTTACTTTCCCCTTTATTCTTTTTTGTAATTTATATCAAGACTTATGTCTAAGGCTTTAACAGAGTGGGTTAGAGCACCTACAGATATAAAATCAACTCCCGTTTCAGAAACTGCAGTAATAGTTTGAAGTGTTATTCCTCCTGAAGCCTCTGTTATAGCTTTACCGGCTATTGTTTTTACCGCTTGATTCATCTCTTCAACGCTCATGTTATCAAGCATAATAATATCTGCACCACTTTTTACAGCTTGTTGAGCCTGCTCATTTGTTTCAACCTCAACCTCTATTTTTATTGTATGTGGAATGTTTTCTCTAGCTTTTTCTACCGCACTTTCTATTGAACCTGCTAATTTAATATGATTATCTTTAATCATAACAGCATCATAGAGTGCAAACCTATGATTGTAGCCCCCTCCACATTTTACGGCATATTTTTCAAATTCTCTTAATCCTGGAGTAGTCTTTCGGGTGTCTACAACCTTGCAATGAGCACCTTTAATCCTAGAAACGTAGTCAGCAGTTTGAGTAGCTATTCCAGACATCCGTTGCAATAAATTTAATGCAAGGCGTTCACCTTTTAATATAACTGATGCCTTGCCAATCACTTCAGCTAACACTTCACCTTCTTTAACTACTTCGCCATCCTGCTTATATTCTACCCATCTTGTTTGATTATCTAGCATCATAAATACTTCCCTTGCAATATCTAGTCCAGAAACGACCCCATTTTTTTTGGCGTAAATTATGCCATTAGCTGTTTGAACATCAGGTACTAAACTTTCTGTCGTTAAATCGCCATGACCTAAGTCTTCTTTTAGAAATTTTAACAATTTTTCTCTTATCAAAATTTTCTCCATTTATAGGCATCTCCTTATAACGAACTTGTCCAAGCTTCATTTTTTATAAAGTTTATATGTACTTTAAATTTTTTATCAGTAAAAGGAAAGTCTTCTCTAAAATGTCCACCCCTGCTTTCCTCTCTCATTAGGGCACCTTTACACACGAGTTTAGCAATGGTCAGCATGTTAACATATTCCATTTCGTCTCTATTTTCCACAAGACCTATTTCCTTTTGATTCAAATATGTAGAAAGATCAACTAATTTTTTTCTGTTTCTTTTAATACCAGCTAATTCCCACATTTTAGCTGTCAATAACTCCTCTTCTGAGTCTTTAACTACCAAAGGAGTCCCTATGGTTGTAACTTCTATATTTTTAACATTACTTTCTAGAGGGTTTTCTTTTATATATTCCGCAATGTTGTCTCCATATACTAGTGCTTCTAAAAGAGAGTTGCTAGCTAATCGGTTTGCCCCATGTAAACCACTACTGGTGGCTTCACCACAGGCTAATAACCCTTTTATGTTAGTTCTACCATAAAAATCTATCGCTATACCTCCCATAAAGTAATGAGCTGCAGGTGCTACTGGAATAAGGTCTCCAGGAAGATTCAATCCGTATTTTTGACATGTTTTATATATGGTTGGAAACCTTTTTGCAAATTTATCTTTTGATAAATGGGATATATCTAAGTATAAGTGTTGGCATTGGAATTTTTCCATTTCTTCAGCCATAGCTCTAGAAACTATATCTCTTGGTGCTAAGTCTTGAAGCTTAGGATGATATTTCTCCATAAATCTTTCGCTATCAGGGTTTTTCAACACCGCACCCTCACCTCTTACTGCCTCTGAGATCAAAAAACGTGGAGTGTTCTTAAGATACAACGCTGTAGGATGAAATTGCACAAACTCCATATCCCTCATTTTAGCACCAGCTCTGTAAGCCATAGCTATTCCATCACCTGTAGACACTTCGGGATTAGTGGTATAGGAGTATAGCTGGCTTGCTCCACCACTAGCCACAACAACATAAGGTGTTTCAATTATTTTGCACTTATTGTTTTCATCCAAATAAGTAACTCCATTTACTTCTTTGCCTTCCGTTATAATATCTATAGCAAAAGTTTTCTCTAGCACCTTTACATTTTTCCTTTTAATAAGACACTTCTCCAATGTTTCTCTAATAACTTTGCCAGTGCCATCTCCTTTTGCGTGTAACACCCGTCGTCGGCTGTGAGCTCCTTCCCTTGTTAAAGCTATTTCACCCTCAGACTGATCAAACTTTACACCATAATCTAAGAGGCTTTTGATGCATTTAGGCCCTTTCGAAACAACCATATCCACAATATCTTTTTCGCATAAACCATGGCCAGCATTTATTGTATCATCTTTATGAATGCCAGGAGAGTCTTCGCGACATATTGCAGCAGCTATCCCACCTTGAGCATATTCTGTATTACTTTCAGAAAGGATATCTTTTGTAAGCATTACTACTTTAAGTGTAGAGTCTAGCTGCAAAGCTGTATAAAGACCCGCTAACCCAGAACCTATAATTACAACATCTGCATTTAGACATGTACATGTATCAATATTAGAATAGTTATAAATATAGCGCAAGCTCAATATACTAACCTCCCCTCCCTTTAAGTTAAGGAAAAATTTATTTAACCTGTAGCATTTTATCCAAAGATTTTTTTGCCGCAACCCTTATTTCTTCGGGAACATGTATTTCGGGGGTCAGGGTATTTAAAGATTCATGTACCTTTTCAATCGTATTAGCTTTCATTTGAGCACATATCAATTTTTTGCTAGGGAATACAAAGTTTTTTTCAGGATGCTCTTTTTTTAGTGCTGTTTCTAGTCCTTGCTCTGTCCCAACTATAAATGTTTTGGCATCGCTTTCTCCTGCATACTTTATTATCCCACTTGTACCTGTTACTTTGTCCGCCATTTTTACTATCTCATCAGCACATTCAGGATGAACAACAACCTTAGCATCAGGGCATTCTGCTTTGGCATTTTCTACATCTTCAATAGTTAACCAATTATGAGTATAACAATAACCAGGCCATCTAATAATCGTTTTATCTGTTTGATTTGAAAGGTAATCTCCCATATTCTTATCAGGCAGATAAATAATCTCCTGTTGTGGCAAAGATTGCACTACTTTTAAAACATTGGCTGACGTGCAGCAAATATCGGCATGAGCCTTGACTGCAGCTGTTGTATTAACGTATGCTACAACTGCCGCTTTTGGGTGTTTCTTTTTCATTTCTTTTAATTGCTCAACGTTAGCCATATCAGCCATTGGACAGCCTGCTTCTGGTTCTGGTAATATTACTTTTTTATCCGGCGATAAAATTTTAGCACTTTCCGCCATAAAGTGAACTCCACAAAACACAATAACATCAGCATCTGTTTGCTGTGCCTGTTGACTTAAACCAAAAGAGTCTCCAACAAAGTCAGCGACCTCTTGAATCTCTGGTCTTTGATAATAATGCCCTAATATAATAGCATTTTTTTCTTCCTTTAATCTATGAATTTCCTGTTGGATTTTTTTTATATCTGTAGTCACCATAAAATGCCACCCCTTTTTTATACAGTTTGCAAATTACTTTAATTTTATACTTTACCTCATTAGTTGTCAATTTAATGAAGCATAAGGTTATATATATGTTAAAATAGAATTGTTGTTAAAAGAAACTGGTAAAATAGGAGGACATATTATGTTTAACGCTATTAAAGAGATATATAATAATCCTATCGGGAAAACCTTGATAAACTTAATCTTTGCTATAGTATTTGGAATTTCTACTTTAGTGTATTTTATTTCCTTCTCCGATAGCTTAGGTAGAACCACCGAGGATTACAGAATAAGAAACACCTACTCTTTTGATGAGTGGACAATCAACTTTGACTATCTTACTGTAGATTTCTCTGAAGGGGGTTTTGTAGTTCCTGGTTATCAAAATGATAGAGTAGCTACTTTATTTATATTTGGCGAAGGCGAACTGTCAATGCACCTCCCTGACTCATATAAAAATAAGTCAGGTTTAGATTTTCCTATCACAGATCGGGTGACGGAAATGCTTATACCAATTCACTTTGATGACTATGACCGCCTCAAAAAAGACACTATCTTTTTTGAAGAAGAGGCTCCACTCCCCGATTCATATATACAGGATAGGGTCGACAGCTCTTCTGACTTACTATACCAAGGGAACATATTGGGTTTCAATAAAATCATTCCCCCTACACCAATGACAAATTTGGCAGAACTAACTACAAAAAAACAGGGAACAATCCGCTATTTAGAGGATGAGTATGTAACACTTGAAGGAAGCCAAATTGATAAACTAACGTTTAAACATCCATTTAGAACTCCAAGTTATCCACCAAGTGATGTTAATATTGCTATGCTGGGATATACTATCTTTTTGTTAATGGCATTTGGAGGGTTGATTGGTTTTTTAACTACTGACATTCCAGTTAAAAAGCTTGAAATGCCTTGCTATTTAGATGTAACACCTACTATTCTAAGTATAACAGGGATTACAATATCAACATATATCGCTTATTGGCTATATATGTTTTTCGGCTTAAACCAGTATCTATTACTCATATTGTACCTAATGCCCTTAATCTATATAGGTTACACTATGTTCATAGCAAAGGTTCCAGTTAAGTTTGTCGGAATTACTACTATCAATATATTTAAGTCCCTTATTTTAGCTTTTGTTATTTTTTATGTATGGTTTGTGGTAACCAGTTTGGAGGTCGTTCCTTCCTTCTCCAAATTCTCCATTTACGATAATTTTATAACTCTAGCAATGATTATGTTTGTAAAACAATTGATTTTTAGAGGTTTTATACAAAGTTCTTTAGATTCGTTAATAGGTGGAGCTGGTTCTGTTATTATAACTTCCTTACTCATCTTACCTTTTCCTATAATGGCGCTTTATTTCAACTCTTTAAACACATCTTACTTCATTTATATATTATCATCTTTTTGTTTAATTCTGCTTATCTCTTTTAGTTTTCACAAGACGAAAAACATTGTAACCCCAGCTATATTAACAACTCTAATAGCCTACCTAACCGGGGTTCCCTTTTAACTAGAGTAATAGCTTAATTGTAAAGCACAAGCATTTTTAAAAACATCTCAGCAATGAGAAAGGCTGTCTCATTTAGGAGCAAACTCCTATTTAAGACAGCCTTGTTTATATTTTAGAATAGACCAGATATCTTCCCTTCTTCGTCTATATCCATTCTTGCTGCAGCTGGCACTTTGGGTAATCCTGGCATCGTCATAACTGCCCCGGTTAAAGCAACTAAAAACCCTGCACCAGCAGAAACTTTTATTTCTCGCACTGTAATATCAAACCCCTTTGGCTTGCCCAGCAAACTCGGGTTATCAGATAGCGAGTACTGCGTCTTAGCCATGCAAATTGGCATTTTATCTAAATTTAATTTCTCAAGCTGTTTTATGTTTGATTTTGCTTTAGAGGTAAATTCAACACCATCGGCACCATAGATTTCTTTAGCGATAGCTTCAACTTTTTCCTTAATACTTTTGTTTTCATCATATAATACTTTAAAGTTACTCGGCTTTTCTTCAATGGTTTTTACCACTTTTTCAGCTAAATCTAATCCTCCTTCAGACCCTTTTGCCCAAACGTCGGAAAGAGATACCTCAACACCCATTTCTTTGCATTTGTCAATAACAAAATTTATTTCGTCATCAGTATCAGTTGGAAACTTGTTCACTGCAACTACTAAAGGAACCCCGAACTTTTTAATGTTTTCTATTTGCTTTTCTAGGTTTGATATACCAACCTCCAAAGCTTCTAGATCCTCTTTGCTCAACTGTTCCTTGTCTACGCCTCCATGCATCTTTAACGCTCTAATTGTGGCTACTAACACAACCGCATCTGGCTTTAAGTCTGCAAATCTGCATTTTATATCAAAAAACTTTTCAGCTCCTAGGTCCGCTCCAAAGCCTGCTTCTGTTACCAGGTAATCCGATAACTTAAGACCTAACTGAGTGGCCGTTACACTGTTGCAGCCATGGGCAATATTTGCAAATGGGCCTCCATGAATAAAAGCAGGTGTATTTTCTAACGTTTGTACTAAGTTAGGTTTGATTGCATCTTTTAGTAATAATGCCATAGCTCCGTTTGCCTTTAGCTGTGCTGCAGTGACTGGCTGTTTGTCATATGTGTATCCTACTATTATCTTTCCTAACCTCTCTTTTAAGTCAGTTATATCTTTAGCAAGGCATAATATCGCCATAACCTCTGAGGCTACTGTAATATCAAACCCATCTTCTCTTGGCACGCCTTGAGCACGGCCTCCTAAGCCTATAACTGTATTTCTCAAAGCTCTTTCATTCATATCAATTACTCTTTTTAAAACAATTCTACGTGGGTCAATGTTAAGATCGTTTCCTTTGTGAATATGATTATCCAGCATAGCTGCCAATAGGTTATGTGCAGTTGTTATAGCATGAAGGTCTCCTGTAAAATGAAGGTTTATATCCTCCATAGGCACTACTTGAGCATAGCCACCTCCAGCAGCTCCTCCTTTTACTCCCATACAAGGTCCTAAGGATGGCTCTCTAAGTGCAATCATAGAGTTTTTATCCAGTTTAGATAGTGCTTGGCCTAAGCCTACAGTAGTGGTTGATTTGCCCTCACCTGCTGGTGTGGGATTTATAGCAGTTACTAGTATAAGCTTGCCATCAGGTTTATCCTTTAATCTATCCCAAACTTTTAGTGACACCTTTGCTTTTGTACTTCCATATTGCTCTATTTCTTCTGGTTTTAAACCAATATTTTGAGCAATTTCAGTAATAGGCTTCATTTTCGCTTCTTGCGCAATCTGAATATCAGTTTTCATACTAGACCTCCTATTATATTTGTTTATAGAAGTATTCTACTTTTAAAAAGCTAACTCCTACAATGAACAAAAGTTCACAAATTTTATTTTTCCCAAATTAACTTACCTTTTTTAAACACACTGTAGGTATGGCTGATACCAAACCTGTAAGGAATATAATCTACATTAGGACAGTCAAATACCACAACATCACCTTGTTTACCTTCTTCTATGCTACCAATTTTATCTGCCATTCCTACACTATGAGCTGCATTTATAGTATATGCTGCTAAAGTCTGGGCTGGTGTTAATTTATAATTTAAACAAGCCAATGTCATTATTAATTGAGGATTTTCTGTAGGACAGCTTCCCGGATTAAAGTCTGACGCTAACGCTATGGGAACTTCCTTTTCAATCATAGATTGAGCTGGCGCATACTTATCTGTCATTAAGTTAAAGGATGTCCCCGGTAACAGTACCGCAACAACCCCTTCTTTGGCCATCATCTCCATTCCTTCCTCATCTACACAAAGAAGGTGGTCAGCACTATCTGCACCCAATTTAGCTGCCAATTGCGCTCCTCCTGTAGGAACTATTTCGTCTGCATGAAGCTTTACTTTAAAACCGTGCTTTTTAGCTTCTAACAATATCCTCTCTGATTGTTCAGGAGTAAATACTCCTTCTTCACAAAACACATCACAGTAGGTGGCATACTCTTTAGCCTGTGGCAACATTTCGATTACTTTTTCCACAAACTCTTCAGGATTGTTTTTAAAATCAGTTGGAATGGCATGGGCACCAAGAAACGTAGATACAATATCAATATCAGTTTCCTCTTGTAATTTTTTATTAGTTTTTAGCTGCTTCAGTTCTGTTTCCCAATCCAATCCATACCCACTTTTGCTTTCCACCGTTGTCACACCAAAACTTATCATTCGTTTAAGGTTCTCCATCGATTGCTCAAAGATTTGTTCCTCGGTCGCTAATCTATTTTGCCTAACTGTTTCTAAAATACCCCCACCATTTTTTAATATGTCGATATACGGCATTCCTTCTATTCTCCAAGTATATTCGTTTTCTCTACTTCCGTAATGTGCCAAATGGGTATGAGGATCAACCAGGCCTGGGGTTACAAGCCGACCTTCTACATCATATACTTTTGCATCCTCTGGAATCTCAAATTCACCGTCTTTTCCCACTTTGTCAATCTTGCCATTTGACATTATTAGAGTTCCACCTTCTATAACACCTAACTCTCCAAACTCTTTTCCTTTTTGAGGACCATGGCTGAATCCAGCCATGGTCACAATATTAGCATTTTTTATTACTATTTTTTCCATTTTATCTCACCCTAATCTTGGTATAGTCTATTCTCTAGAATTTGATTTTTTTCAAAATCTTCGATACCCATGTAATATTCTAGTGAGTCTATTAATGCTTCTTGAGGCACTAACCCAATAACTTCAGTGCCTATAACTGAAACGCCCCACCTTTTGGCTTCAGCTTTAATTAATTCTGTCACTCTATATAATGGAGTTTTCTTGTAGTTCACCATATTCATGGAAACTTGAACTATATCTCTTTCTTTTAATTCTACACCCATTGCTTTAACGCTGTGCAGTCCTCCGCCACCCAAACGAACATTTTTTGCTATTTTTTTAGCAATTGATAAGTCGTTGGTATTTAAGTTTACATTAAATGCAATTAGAGGCATCCTTGCTCCTACAGCTGTAGCACCAGACTTTTTGTTAGGTGTATCTGGTCCGAAATCAGCCTTCCATTTATCCTCTTTCATTTTTTCTTCTAGACCTTCATACTCACCTTTTCTTACTTTAGCAAGGTTCTTTCTATGACTTGCACTGGCAGCATTTTCATAGAGAAAAACCGGTATATTAAGTTCATCGCTTATTTTTGCACCTAGCTTTTGAGCAATTTCTACACATTCTTCCATTGTAACATCTTTAATTGGAATAAAAGGGATTACATCGGTAGCACCCATTCGTGGATGTTCACCACTGTGTTTTGTCATGTCAATAAGTTCACTGGCCTTTTTCGCACCCTCAAAGGCTCCATCTAAAATAGATTCTTTGCTTCCTACTAAAGTAACCACTGAGCGATTATGATCAGCATCCAGTGAGTAATCTAGTACTTTCACTCCTTCGACAGCGTTGATTGATTCAACAATCTCTTTTACTACGCTTTCATCTCTTCCTTCACTAAAGTTAGGCACGCATTGAATAATCGACATTTTAAAAAACCTCCCAAGTTTATTTTTTTAACATAGGTATTTTTACCCCATGCTTTATAGCATGATCTACTGCTTTTTGATATCCAGCATCAACATGTCTTACTACGCCCATACCAGGGTCAGTAGTTAGCACTGTTTCTAATCTCTTTTCAGCTTCCTCTGTACCATCAGCAACTACAACCATACCAGCATGCATTGAGTAGCCAATTCCTACTCCTCCACCATGGTGAACTGATACCCAGCTAGCACCAGATACACTGTTAATCAATGCATTAAGTATCGGCCAATCTGCAATTGCATCACTGCCATCCTTCATTCCTTCTGTCTCTCTATTAGGAGATGCAACCGATCCGCAATCTAAGTGGTCCCTACCTATAACAATAGGCCCCTTTACTTTTCCTTCTTTAACAAGCTTGTTAAACGCAAGGCCAAGCTTCGCTCTTTCTCCATATCCTAACCAGCATATTCTTGAAGGCAGGCCTTGAAATTCTACCATTTCAGAAGCCATATCTATCCAGCGAGTAAGTCTTTCCTGCTCAGGAAACATTTCTTTAACTAGCTTATCTGTTTCTTCAATATCCTTGGGATCTCCTGAAAGTGCAACCCATCTGAAAGGCCCTCTACCTTCGCAGAATTGAGGTCTAATATATGCAGGCACAAACCCTGGGAAATCAAATGCATTTTTCACACCATATTCTTTGGCAAACTGCCTGATGTTATTGCCATAATCGAATACAACTGCTCCTTTCTCTTGCATCTTTAACATAGCTTTAACATGGTCAGCCATACTAGATTTTGAAAGGTGAATATACTTTTCAGGGTCTTTTTTCCTTAATTCTTCAGCCTCTTTTAATGTCATATTAGCTGGAACATAACCACCTAGTGGGTCGTGGGCAGAAGTTTGATCTGTTACTACATCAGGGGTTATTCCTTTTTCTATTAACTGGGGATAAATTTCAGCTGCATTGCCAACCAAACCAATTGATAATGGCTCCCCTTTATCTGCAGCTTCCCTTGCCCAGCTTAAACACTCTTCTAGATCATGAGTAATTTTATCACAATACCTTGTGTTAACCCTTCTTTTAATTCTTTCCTCATCAACATCTACAGCTATAGCAACACCATTATTCATAGTAACAGCTAAGGGTTGAGCTCCACCCATTCCTCCAACTCCAGCAGTTAAAACGATCTTACCTGTTAAGTCATTACTAAAGTGTTGTTTTGCTGCTTCTGCAAAGGTTTCATAAGTTCCTTGCAAAATACCTTGGGTGCCGATATAAATCCAACTTCCTGCTGTCATCTGCCCATACATTGTTAACCCTTTTTTCTCTAAATCCCAGAAACTATCCCAGTCAGCCCAAGCTGGAACTAGCAGTGAGTTTGCAATTAGCACTCTTGGTGCAAAGGTGTGAGTTTTAAAAACAGCTACTGGCTTGCCCGATTGTACAAGCATGGTTTCATCGTTTTCTAGGTTTTTTAATGTTGAGACTATTGCCTCAAAAGATTCTAGATTCCTTGCTGCCTTTCCTGTACCACCATAAACTATTAGTTCCTCTGGTTTTTCTGCCACCTCTGAATCAAGGTTGTTTAAAAGCATTCTTAGCACCGCTTCTTGTTGCCAACCTTTACAACTAATTTCTTGTCCTCTAGGAGCTTTAAATTCCATAATAATTCCTCCCTATTTTAATTTTATATTTTTTTCTACCTGCTTTAATACATCATTTTTTAGCAGGTTTGTGAGCTTATTCATATCTATATGAAGTTCTCTATCCTCTTTAAGCATAGGAACCTCATCTCTAGCTATTTGATATACTAATCGGGTAATTTTACTCATTTTACTAGTATCTCTAAAATCAAGAGCTTGTATCGCAGACATTAACTCGATAGCTAAAACGTTATAAGTGTTTTCTACCACCTGTAGCGCTTTTCGAGCTGCAGTGGTACCCATACTAACATGATCCTCTTGATTGGCTGAAGATGGTATAGAGTCAACTGATGCAGGATGGCTTAATACTTTGTTCTCAGAAACTAAGCTGGCAGCTGTATATTGAGGAATCATAAACCCTGAATTTAAACCACCCCGTTCTGTTAAGAAGGCTGGTAATCCACTTAACTGAGGATTTACAAGTCTCTCAATCCTTCTTTCTGATATATTAGCAAGCTCAGAAGTAGCAATTGCTAAAGTATCCAAGGCTATTGCCATAGGCTGTCCATGAAAGTTCCCTCCTGAAATAACTTGATTTTCTTCGGAAAATATCAATGGATTATCAGTAACGGCATTAACTTCATTGGTTACAACATTCTCTACATACTTTATAGCTTCTCTACTTCCACCATGAACCTGAGCAACACACCTTAGTGTATAAGGATCTTGTACCCTTAACTGACCTTGTTTAGTAACTAAGTGGCTATCCTTTAGTATACCTCTTATATTTTCAGCACTTTCTTCTTGACCTTTATGTTTTCTTATTTTAGCTACTTTTTCGTCAAACGCATCAATTATTCCTTCATAAGCCTCTAAAGTCATAGCGGCAATAATATCAGCTAATTTTTTAATTTGATTGGTGTGATGAATAGCCAATACTCCACAGCTGGTCATAGCCTGTGTTCCGTTAATCAAAGCTAAGCCTTCTTTAGCCCTTAGTTTTATTGGGGAGAGGCCTACTTTGTTTAAAGCCTCCAATCCTTCTAGCAACTCTTCATTTACATATGCTTTTCCTTTACCCAGTAACACCAATGCCATATGTGCCAAAGGAACTAGGTCACCACTGGCCCCTAAAGATCCTTGTGAAGGGATATATGGTGTCACTCCCCTATTAAGCATTTCTATCAGCAAATTTAATGTGTCGAAATGAATACCTGAGTAACCACTTGATAGTGAGTTAGCTCTGAGAAGCATCATCCCCCTTACTACTTCTCTACTAAATGGTTTCCCCACTCCACAAGCATGGCTAACTATTAAGTTATGCTGAAGAGTGCCGGTGTCTTGCTGTTGGATAAATGTGTCGCTAAACTTTCCAAACCCTGTAGTTATTCCATAAACAACTTTTTCATCCTTAATTAACTGGTCAACATATTCCCTACTTTTATTAACTTGTTCTTTACCTTGTTGAGATAGCTCAACTTTTTTGTTGCCTAAAACTACTGCAATTACGTCTTCAATCATCAGAGATTGTCCATCTAGTTTTACTTTTTCCAATATTCTTTCCTCCTTTAGCGTAGTCAAGAGCGAAAAAAAGGAAGGCAGTATTTCACAAAAATGAAATAACTGCCCTCCTTTCCTAGAGACTTTTTATTTTTATTTTAATTATTTTGACTATCTTTACTATCCTCAGATTTATCTTTACTATCCTCAGTTTTATCTTTACTATCCTCAGATTCGTCTATTCTGCTCTCAGATTTGACCTCATTGCCATCCATAAGAGCATTAAACGCATCTACATTTATGGTTTCTTGCTCCAGTAGTGCATCAGATAAAGCATCAAGCCTATCTCTTTTTTCAGTTAAAATTTCAACAGCTCTCTGATAGCCGCTATTAACTATGTCTTTGGTTTCTTTATCTATAGCAGATGCCACTTCTTCACTATAATCTCTATCGCGGCTTATATCCCTACCTAAGAATACTTGATCTTGTTTTTGACCAAAAGTGAGAGGACCTAGCTTATCACTCATACCGTATTCCATAATTAGCTTTCTTGTAAGAGAACTAACCCTTTCAATATCATTTTGAGCTCCTGTACTTATTTCACCCAAAACTAAATCTTCAGCTACTCTTCCTCCTAGCAACACCGAAATTTTAGCCATAATTTCAGATCTAGTAAGTAAAAATCTATCTTCTTTTGGCAAGGATAGGGTATACCCACCTGCACGCCCCCTTGGCACGATTGTCACTTTATGAACAGGGTCTGCATGCTCTAAAAAGTGACTGACAACAGCGTGACCAGCTTCATGATAGGCCAATATTTTTCTTTCAGTTTCATTCATAACTCTAGATTTCTTTTCTGGTCCCGCTATAACTCGGTCGATAGCATTTTCTAAATCATCCATAGAAATTTCTTTGCTATCACGTCTAGCTGCCAGTAAAGCACCCTCATTTACTAAGTTTTCCAAGTCTGCTCCAGTAAAGCCTGGTGTGCGCCTTGCTAGCACTTCTAGCTTAACACTCTCATCTAACGGCTTTCCTGCAGAGTGTACTTTCAAAATTTGCTCCCTACCTTTTACATCAGGAGAATCTACAGTTACTTGTCTATCAAATCTTCCAGGTCTTAACAGGGCATTATCTAAAATATCAGGTCTATTGGTAGCTGCCATTACAATGATTCCTTCGTTGGGACCAAAACCGTCCATCTCAACTAGCAGTTGGTTAAGTGTCTGTTCCCTTTCATCATGACCACCACCAAGGCCTGCTCCCCTTTGTCTTCCAACAGCATCAATTTCATCTATGAATATAATGCAGGGAGAGTTTTTCTTAGCATTTTCAAATAAATCTCTAACCCTTGAAGCCCCAACACCTACAAACATTTCAACAAAGTCAGATCCACTTATGCTGAAAAAAGGCACTCCCGCTTCTCCAGCTACAGCTTTAGCAAGTAAAGTTTTACCTGTCCCTGGAGGGCCAAATAATAACACTCCTTTTGGAATCCTAGCACCTAAATCATTGAACTTCTTAGGTTCTTTTAAAAATTGAACTACCTCTTCTAAATCTTCCTTTGCTTCTTCTACTCCAGCTACATCTTTAAAAGTTACGTCCTTGTCGGAGGAATCATGAAGCTTTGCTTTACTTTTACCAAAGTTCATCACTCTACTTCCTCCACCTTGGGACTGTTGCATGAAAAAGAAGAATATCGCCATTAGCAAAATAAAAGGAAGAACCCATGTTAACATTTGTAAAATAATGCTTGGACCTTCAGGTTCTGTAACATTAATATCTACTTGCTGAGCTACTAAAGAGTCAACCACTTCATTTAGCTTTTCCTCTGTAGGAACTAATGTTATAAACTCTCTTTCTTCTTCTCCTGCAAAAGTGCCTTGTATCCTTCTTTCTTGGATTGTTACAGAAGCACCAACTTGCTCTTGTTCAATGAGATTCAAAAACTCCCTATACCCTATTTCTTCTGGAGGCTCTCCCAGGGGAATTCCTCCTTGAAATAATGCAATACCTATCAAAAAAATTAATACATAAATCGTTATCTTTCTATGATTCATTTCTTTCCTCCTCTCAAAATATTAAATCCTGCCTCAAGTACATTAGGAGGATTGCATTTTGTCTACATACTCTTGTTTTGGAATAAATACATATGGGACATTGCGAAACATTTGCATAAAATCCAACCCATACCCTACCACAAAATGATTTTCTATAGAAAAACCACAATATTCAGGCGTTAAGTCTACGGTTCTTCGCTTTGGCTTATCTAAAAGAGTGCACACCTTTAAGGAAGCTGGCTTTCTAGTTTTAAGGTTCCCTAATAGATATTTCAAAGTCAAACCGCTATCTATTATATCTTCTACTATCAATACATCTTTTCCTTCTATAGATGTATCTAAATCTTTTAATATTTTTACAACCCCTGATGAGACAGTAGAATCTCCATATGACGAAACTGCTATAAAGTCCATTTTTAAGGGGAGATCTATTTTTTTTGAAAGATCACTCATAAATAAAATGCCACCTTTTAATACACAAACTAACAAAAGGTCTTTTCCTTTATAGTCTTTAGTAATTTGCTTCCCTAGTTCCTCTACTTTTTCAGCTATATCTTTCTCTGAAAAAAGAACTCTATCAATAGCACCTTCTACCATTATTATTGTTCCTCCATTTCATTTATATATATATATAATTTGTTATTACATTCCTTATTTGCCTTATACTTTCCATTTGTTCTTTCTCCAAGAATAGCTAGCACATTATCATCAGCATCTACTAGTATTGGTATTATATCCCTTATGATTTGGGGAATCTTTTCATCTATCATAAAATCTTTAACTTTTTTTCTTCCCCCATCCTCCTTCAAAAAAAAATAATCCCCTGCTTTTCTTGCCCTTATAAATAAAGGCCACTTTATAAAGTTAGCATTTATTAAGTGAGCTGCCTTTCCTTGGGCTTTATTTAAAGATATTTTTATTTTCTTGTTATTTAAAGGTATTTCGATATTCTCATTTTTTATTTTTATATCACCTAAAGATTCAGGTAAATTCTCATCTTTAAACAATGATATATATTGCCCCCATCTAACTGCAGTGACTTTGTTGGGTAACTGTAGCATCGAAGCTCGCTGTAGCATAACAAGTTCTTTTAATTTATGTATATGGTTACTGCTAAAATCTTGAACCTGCCCTAATAACTTTTCTAAAGCTGCTACAAGCACCCAACCCCATAAAGCTTCGTGCTCTTTCCTTATTGTGGAAGCTTTTAAGTTGACTGGGAAAATATGGTGATCAGTTTGGGCATCTTGAAAGATTTTTTCACTCTGCATCTTAAAGTATTCACCTTCTCGCTGCCACTGCTTACTGTTCTCAGTGATTACATTTTTTATATGAGTGCCAACCTGCTTTTCCAAATATGGTATAATCTCTATCCTAAATTTATTTCTCTTATACTTTGTACCCTTATTGCTTTCGTCAGTTATATAAGGTAAGTTGTTCCTACTTAAGTATTGAAAGATATCTTCTTTAGTATGTTCTAACAGCGGCCGAACTAAAGTAATTCCCTCATACTCATTAACTGATCTAATTCCACCTAATCCCCATAAACTAGCTCCCCTAAAAAAATTCATCATAATAGTTTCAAGTTGATCATCTTTATGCTGTCCTAGGGCAACTATTCTACTAGAAGTTTTATAACAAACATCTTTTAAAAAATCAAATCGTTCTTTTCTTGCATTATCCTGAACAGATCCATTTTGTTTAACAAATCTTTTTTCAATAGTATAAGGCAAATCTAGTTTTTCCGCAACATTTTTTACAAACAGACTATCTTTAACCGCTTCTTCTCGTAAGCCGTGGTCTAAATGGGCGATATGTAAACACAGGTTATATTCATGCTTTAAAGTATATAGTAAATTTATTAAAGCTACTGAGTCAGGTCCGCCAGAAACAGCTACCACAATATTTTTATTAGATATATTGTTACTCAACAAAAACTTCTTTGTAGTTTCTAACATTAATTCTACTCCTTTTGAAAGCTTAACCTCTATTATATAAGATAATTTATGTTAAATAAAGATTTATTTAATAGTTTCTTATTTTTATTTTTTGAACTGAAACTAGTGAACTATTATTTCTCCTGTGTAAACATTAGGTATATAATAACACAGGTCTTTAACTCCAGAATTTCCAAACTCCACCTTGTTAAATCCTTTTACTATATGTTCAAATTTTGTAAATGGAAGTGCAACTTTTAATGGATTCTCTTTTTCTCCTCTATAAGCTATACTCCATAAGTTTTTAGGATATGTTTGATGACCACGCTTAACTTTATCCAGCAATTTTTTCACCTTAACAAATATACTTTTATTAAACGTATCTCCGTGTAAAAGTAATATATTTTTATTTTTACTCCAGCTAGCTTTTTCCTGCCCTATGTAAACAGTGGACATAGATTTCAAACACACACACTGCACTAAAATATCCTTCCGCATACTTTGTAAACTTTCAACCGTTGCTATATCAACTTCTTGACACAACATTAGTAACCTCTTATTAAACATACAAATCCCCCTTAGGAATAACTCTTTTAATTAATTTATTATTCCTAAGGGGGTGTCTTTTATTCTATTCTTTTAAAGATAAGAACTTTCTTACCGATTGCATGAGAGATTATCAAACGACCCATCTTCCCATGAAAGCTTTAGGTTCATTGTTGCTAATTTTTATTACTGCTACTGACATATCATCGGTATCTACTCCTTTTAGCTTGGTCTTGCTTTTGTTTAGTATTAACTCTGCCAACCTATTGGCATTAACCTTACCGTTAATATTCTTTAAAAGACTTTTAAGCCACCTGTCTTCCCCCTCTTTTGTTAGCCCGGTGAACAGTCCGTCACTCATCATCACTAAAAAATCTCCCTCTCTTAAATAGCTTACGGTAGTATTAGAATCTACCTCCTCTACCACGCCGATAGGCAGGTCATTTCCTTCAATAATTTCCACTTCAGTCTCTCTCTTTATATAAGACGACACCGCACCATTTTTATACATCTTTGCTTTACCTGTATATAGATCAAGCACAGCTATGTCCAAAGTTCCAAAAGATTCACTTTCTCCTCTAAGTGCTAATATAGAGTTTACGGATTTTATAGCTTTTTCCGGCTCAAACCCTATAAGCATAAGCTTTTTAATTAAGCCTATTATTCTTTTGCTTTCTTTTTCAGCTTCTTCACCCTTGCCCATCCCATCACTTAAAATTAACACATGTTTACCGTTATTCAAAGAAAAATCTAAAAATGAATCACCACACTTTTCTTTTAAATCATTACTTTTTTGGGCCAGTGAAACTGACATTGTATATTTTTTTTGAGGTATATAGGACACCTTGCATTTTGAGCTTCCTTGTTGAATACATTGGTTTTTTACTATTGTCATAGGCAAACTAAAGTTTTTCTGTATAGTGTCATAAATGTTTTTCTGGCAAAACTTTTCACATCCGGAGCAGCCATTTAAAGAAACATGCACTTCTGGCCTATTTATTTCTGTTCCTAAAACCTTTATCTCAGTACATTCAAATTCTTCATCCTCTAACTGCTCAAATATCCCTTCCTCTATTTGACTTCTCGGTCCGACATCTAGGTTTATGTCGAGGGCCAATTGCTCCATTACTTTAGCTACACCTTCAAGCTGATTAGCCACCATACCTCTGCTCTCGTTAAATTTTGATTTCCATTTGTGATTTATTTCAAACAGTTTATAGATGTTAACTGTAGCATCTACAAGCCTACTTTTGTTTTTACAATTCACTAAAATTTCTGACTTGCAATTATTTAAGTCTTCTATTCCCCCTTCAGTAGCTTCAATAAGAGAAAAAAACTGCCTATATGTGGAATTAAACCTGTCTTTCCAGCATCTATTATATCTATCACAATCTTTGCAAACTCTTTCACATATACCTTCCATAATTTCAGTTATCTCTTCTTGATTATTGTGATATGTTGATGCAGCAGTGTTATTAAACCCTGAAGACAGTTCTTTAAAAACAGAAGAAAATTGGTAAATCTTTTTTATCGCTGCATCCTTTATTTGTTCCTGTTCAAACTTTTTACTAGCCTGTTTAGTCGAATATATTTTATTTATCCAGCTAACTGGAGTCACAGCAAATAACATTATAGCTATTAAACCCTCTCCCATAAAAAAACTCAAATCAAAGAAATCGATTGTATAAATCATCATAGTAAAAGTCCCACAAATAAACCCAAATATTATCCCAAACTTTTTCCATTGAGTTAACATTCCTGTAGTTAAACCAACAAAACCATAATATGCAATATAATAAATAACGTAGGGATTGCTAAAGTTTGATAACAGACCCAGTATCAAACCTAAAGAGGCCACTTTGTAAAGATCTACTTTTAGTGCAGCTAATAATAGCATGTACTTTGAAACAATATTTAAAGCACTTAAATTTTCAAATAAATATACATTCGCTAGCGCGCTTAAGGCAATAGAACATAATATGACGGCACATACCTTTTGCTCTATAGATAAACTATTTATGTCGTGCTGTCTATAAGATACTATCCCTTGTTTGAATATATAAGCAGCTGCTAGGCCCATAGTTATTTGTAAACATAACACCATTAAATCAAAGGATATTATCTGGGAACCAAATAAGATTGGTGAGTAACAAAAAGTAATTAGTAGCGGCAGTGACAAATATGTAATGTATTCTTTATTTGAGTACTTTTTCCTTATAATCCAAATTCCAATCCCGGAAATGGCTGTTAAAAAAACCGTCATACTACCTGACACTACCTCAGATAATAGCACTAATAAAAGTACACTAGGAAAATTAGCCATAGGCACTACGGCGAAAAAGGGAAGTACAAAAGGAGCTACCCCTTTTAAAATAAAAACTTGAGATAAAAGAACTGCCGTTATATTCAGCATAATAGACTCTTTGTTTAAATATTTTTTTAAATATGCCATATATTCCCGCTGGTTACTCCCTTCAACATCTGCCCAACGATAGGTTTCCTTGTTAATCATATTAACACCCCTTCAAATAAAATTGGTATCACTATTATAAACCACTATTTTTGCAAAGGGTGTCATAACATGGAGTACATAAAAAAAATATATCGACAATTACTATTAGTTTTTTAGCCTCCTTTTCTTATTTTGACACATTGCTTCTTTATTCACTGTCAAACCTCCATGTTTTGTGAGGGTTATGGTAAAATCTTTTTCTAACTTTTATTAGCAAGTTTTATTCAAAAACTCATATCTATAGATCCCCTATATTCAATCACCAAAACACAAACAATAAAAAAACACACCAATAAAGGTGTGTTGCTTTTTAAATGGTGGGCGAAACAGGGCTCGAACCTGTGACCCCCTGCTTGTAAGGCAGGTGCTCTCCCAACTGAGCTATTCGCCCGAAATATGGTGACCCCTAGGGGACTCGAACCCCTGTTACCGCCGTGAAAGGGCGGTGTCTTAACCGCTTGACCAAGGGGCCATTTTGGTTGCGGGGGCAGGATTTGAACCTACGACCTCCGGGTTATGAGCCCGACGAGCTGCCTGACTGCTCCACCCCGCGACGACAAGTACTATTATAATATAGTCTGTGTTGTTTGTCAACACTTATTTGTTTTTGGTGGGCGAAACAGGGCTCGAACCTGTGACCCCCTGCTTGTAAGGCAGGTGCTCTCCCAACTGAGCTATTCGCCCGATCTTTGGTTGCGGGGGCAGGATTTGAACCTACGACCTCCGGGTTATGAGCCCGACGAGCTGCCTGACTGCTCCACCCCGCGACAATTTTCTTTGATAAATCCTTGACGTAAATCGCCATTAGTCACTAATAACACATTATACCCTAATCCCTGGGTTATTGTCAAGAGTATATTTGCTCCTGCAACAATTATCTCAGCTCTATCTTTGTGAGCACCTAGGATTTTCTGACGCTCTAATATATTAACATTTTCTAATTTGGTTGTCAATTCTTTTAGCCAAGAAATAGGCATTTTTATATTTACAATTTTCTCCTCTTGATGCGCTTGATGTTGAACGCCTTTAAAAATAGCGGCCAAAGAAAATGCCGTTCCTCCAACTGCTACTAGTGGTAAGTTTCTAACCTCTATGTCAGTTTTCGTTTTAATATAATCTAAGTCTTGTTTAAGTTTTGCTTTTAAAAGTTTAAGTTCCCTTTGCTGTGGAGGGTCTGACTTTATAAATTGATTTGTGTATCTAACAGCTCCTATTTTATAACTATTCCCTTTTATACCTTCTTTATTTTTATAGCAAAGTTCCAAGCTGCCTCCTCCTAAATCTAACATAATAAACTTTTCTATATTAAGTCCAATAGCAGCTCCTTTAAAGCTTAACTCTGCTTCTTTTTCTCCTGAAATTATGGAGCATTCTATGCCCATTTTGTTAACTTCTGCTATAAATATATCACCATTACTAGCTTCACGAACAGCGCTTGTAGCAAAAGCATATATTTTTTTTGCCCCAAGCTTTAAGCTTTTCTCTTTATATTTTTCAATGCCCTGAAGAGAGTTTAGAATTTTTTTCTCATCCAATAGATTAGCACTGTTACTCTGACCTAATTTTGCAACAAATCTATCCGAATAAACTGTTTTTATATCTCCATCTTTTATTTTAGCAACTAGTAGTCTTATAGAGTTACTGCCTATGTCTATTACTGATATCAATAAACCCAACCTCCTAATAATATAAGGGGTTAAAAAAAGCATCTTTTTATAAAAAGATGCTTTAAGCTCCTCTTCCACCTCTTTTTGATTCAACACTTCTTTTTAGAATTTGTTGCCTTTCATCGCTATCTTTTAAAAACTTAGATAGCTTATCTTCAAAAGACGGACCAGAAGATTTCTTTGGTTTGGGCTTCGCCTTTTCCTTAGGTTTTGGATTAGGACTTGCCTGTCTAATTGAAAGTCCTATCTTCCCTTTCTCGTCGACAGAAATAACTTTAACTTTTACCTCTTGATCTACCTTTAGAAAGTTATTAATATCTTTTACATATGTGTCCGCCACTTCTGAAATATGGACTAAACCAGTTTCACCTTCAGGAAGCTTTACAAACGCTCCAAAGTTAGTTATACCAGTTACCGTCCCTGTAACAATGTTACCTGCTTCTAATGACATTATACAAAAATTCCTCCCCTAATATATATATGCTTTCATTATACTTAATTAAACCAGCAATGTCAATTTGCCTTAATCATCAGGAAATATATATACTTCTTCTCCCTCTCCTACCAAGCCTAAGTTTTTTCTAGCTATCATCTCAATATAGTTATAATCATTATATAGTTCAAGCTTTTGTTGAAGCTCTTCACCTTCGTCAGTTAATTTTTCTATTTCTTCAAGAATTTGTGCTTTTTCTTCTTCTAATTTCCACATAGTAGTCTGCTGGCTTATTAAGGTAATTACAACATAGACCGCAAAAACTATAAAAATCCACTTTCTTATTTTGCCACCCTTTGTCTTGACCTTTTTTATTTTTGCCATAACCATAACTCCTATCATTTGATTTCCTCAATAATATACTTTCTGTATCTTTATCTTTTTCTCCTGCTTATTTTTTGATTTATTTTTTCTACTAGTTTAATAGACTTTACTTTTTGACTTACAAAAGAATATATCAATCGAAAAGGAAAAATGATAGGCCAAAAAATTATACTAATTACTCTAAGAAAAAATTTTATTATAAACCCTATGATATTACGTATAACCCTAAAGAAATCCTTTATTATCTTCCATGATTGACACAAAACTTGCTCCGTCTTTATCAGTATTTTAATAAATAACTTGCTTAATATAGATAAATAAAAAACCAGACCTGCAAATATACTAATAAATATATATACCCGCAGCTGCCCCCAGTTACTTAATAACAGGACACAAAAAGCTACAACAGTAACTATCAACCAAAAAACACCATCTGTTAAGTACAGTTCCCGCCCTTTCCAACCTAGTCTCCCTTTTAAAAATCTATAGATGTCATAAAGCATTCCTAATATAACACCAAGGACCAACATAACTAAAAATATATAACCTTGTATGATTAAGCTATTCATCTATTCACCTCTCACCTAAACAATTTGTCAAATACCCCTTTCTTTTTTCCTTCATAGCTGGCTTCCCCTGAGTATGCAATCTCGTATATGACCCCTTCTACTGATACTTTGCCAGATTCAATACTTAGCTGCTTAATACTAAGCTCCTCTCCTCTTATAGCTAAAAGATTACCCTTTTGAGTTATAAGCACGATTTCTTCTTCATTAAAGCTTTCAACATCGTCAATACCCGTTAACTCAAGTTCTTCTTGATTTACTAGAACTAGTTTATGATGTTTGATATCTTCCTTTTCAATAATCAAAATAAATCCCTCCTTTTTTCTCTTTATATCAATTATGACTATAAAGCTTTTTTTATAACAAAAAACTTTGGGAGCTAGTCCCAAAGTTTTTGTATGCTGACGTCCTTAAAGTAATAATCTACTATATCTTCAGCACTTTTTTCATCGTTTCTTGCAAAAATATAAGCACCCCACTGGCACATTCCTACCCCATGACCATAACCTCTACCAGTAAAAGTTACTTGATTTCCTTCAACTGTTATATTGTCTATAACTGTAGCCCTAAGCTCTGTACTTCCAAGATTGATTCTTAATTCAGCTGCATTGACCTCTACTTCGCCTACCTGTAATTTTATAGCTCTACCTTCTGACTCTTCTATAACATCAATACTTTCAAACTGTCCAGGATCTTCTCCAGTTATTTCTTGAACAGCCCCCCTCACTTGTTCTGTGCTAAAACTTTCTTCAAATTCTCTTTCGTCTTCATCTATTTCTTCATAACATGGACAATCTACTCTGTGAATATATGGGGGCTCCTCATCTGCATAGTTGAGTCCTTCTTTAGCAGTAGCTGTGGTGCCACCACAGTAGGCATGAAACCATGCCCTTATAAACTGTCCACCGTATACTGCTACCTCGCCCCTTGTTCTCTCTACAGCGGCTTGTACGTTTTCATTTACAGCCTCTCTGTCATAAGCTTGGAATTCTTGAATATCAGTGGAAGCATGAGCGTCCCTATCAGGCAGGCCTCCCTCTGCTTCAATTTTTTGTAATGTAAAAGTTCTAGCAATTATAGCCTGAGCTGCTAAGGCTTCTTCATCCCATTCCGGTCTCATCTCCGCTGCGACTACACCTTCAATATATTCCTCCATTGACATGTTTTCTACTGTATTCTCTTCATGCATATAAACATCCAACGTGGGTTCCTGTCCCTCTTCGGCTTCTAAAACTTCAGGCAATACAGCTTCCTGCTCTGGCTCTTCAGGATCAGGTATAGGATCGGCTTCCTCTGGTCGTTGTAAAATCCTACAACCTGCCAAAGCCAAAAACATTATTGATAAAGTTATAACTAAAAAAAACACTTTTAAATATTTAGTCATTATTTAAAGTTAATCCTCCCTTTTATTTTTTATTATTTGTTTAGAGAGGATAAAAAATACTTTTGAAACATTAACATATAAAAAAGATTGGGCATCAGCCCAATCTTTTTTATTTAACTGTATCTTTGAATGCTTTACCAGCTTTAAAAGCAGGTACTTTAGTAGCTGGAATTTGAATAGTTTCTCCAGTACTTGGATTTCTGCCTTCTCTAGCAGCTCTTTCTCTCGCTTCAAATGTTCCAAAACCGATAAGCTGCACTTTGTCACCTGCACTTACAGCTTCGATAATAGTTTCAAGCATCGCATTGACAGCTTTTTCACTATCCTTTTTTGTTAAACCACTTTTTTCAGCTACACCTTGGATTAATTCAGTTTTGTTCACAGAACATTACCTCCTGGTTAATATAAATTTCATACTACCTATTCTCGATTATTCCCGTAATTCCTGCAAAAATAAAGGATTTTTTAAAAAAGTTTGGCTAAAAGTCCTATTTTTTATGATTTTTGCTGATTTGAGAGTAAATTTTTTACAGTTTCTTCTATAATATGGTTAAAGTTATGACCATTTACTTTGCACAGGTAAATCATAATAAGTGTTAAATTCATGAGATCTTTTTTATCTTTTATGTTGTTTATTGGAACGGAATCAGATAATTTAAGAGTTTTCAAAGCTTCTAATTTCCCTTTTCCAAAATCGGTTTTAAAAAACTTATCTACTTTTAACGTTGCGGGCAATCCTTCCAAAACCACAGATTTTTTGTTTTCTTTTTGTTTCTGTTTTTTCCATATCAACTCTACTTCCTGTTCAGAAATAGTTTTGTTATTATCATTGCTAAATACATGTGGATGCCTAAAAATAAGTTTCTCCTTAATTCTTTTTGCACAGCTGTTAAAATCAAACTCTTCATTCTCTTTTGCTATTTGACAGTGAAGAACTACCTGTAATAATAAGTCTCCCAACTCTTCTTCAATTTTATTCATGTCATCTGTCAAAATTGCATCCTTAACTTCATAGCTTTCTTCTATAACATAGTCAATTAAGCTGTTATGAGTCTGCTTTTTATCCCAGGGACACCCATTTTCACTACGCAACACTTCCACTACATCAAGAAGCTTGTTTATTTCTGACACGCCTCTCCCTCCTTATCTAAGCAAGTTAAACTTTTTTAGGTATGGTATAACTTTTTTCCCTATTAAAGGAATCTCTTCTATTTCTCTTTGTGTTATCGCTCCAAAGAGCAACAGTAAAAAACCATAAGCGATTACTCCTATTGATACAGCACTGAGAGTTTCAACTGTAACTTGTAGCCTGATATGCACATTGCTTATAAAAGCAAATATCTCAGTGGAAACTAAAATATTGTAGGTTCCCCAAACCACTGCTCCCATTAAACCACTTGTAATAAGAGGCTTATATATATATTCTTTTATAGTAACTTTAAAGCCTATAACTTTATAAATCATATATAAGTTTAAACTAGAAGAAACCAAGTAGCATATTACTGTTGCTATGGCAGGGCCTCTTATGTTAAATTCTGGAATTGCTGTTAAGGTATAGTTAAGTATTATTTTTAAAAAAGCACCTATAAAAAGATTAGTGACGGGTATATAAGTTTTCCCTGCCCCCTGCAAAATTGCTCCTGTAGTTTGATGTAGGGTTAAAAAAATGACACTAAAGCAAACTATTGATAGTGATATAGCTACATCAGCGGTATTGAAAAGCATCAACCCCAGTGGCTCCGCCAACACAAAAAGTCCAATAGCTGATGGCAACCCTAGTAATAACGTCAATCTTATTGCAATTCCAGTTCTACTTTTAACTAGTGTGCTGTTTTTATAGGAGTTAGCTTCAGAAATGGAAGGTACTAAACTTTTTGCCATAGCTGTTGTAAAAAGAGTTGGGACGTTAACCAACACCATAGCTGCTCCAGTGAACACACCGTATAAAGCTGCCGACTCTGGCTCCGTAAAGCCCGCTTCGACTAATCGACGTGGGATTAACAGCGAGTCTATTAAGTGGATTATAGGAAGAACCATGCTAGCAACGCTAATTGGTAGAGCTAATACTATTATTTGCCGCAACACATCCCTATTTCTATATTTAACCACAAGATTTCTTGACGGAGCTTCAGCAAAGCTTTTTCTATGTTTGTAAAGAAAGTAAAGCATTACACACAAAGCGCCAAACATACCCATAACCGCTCCAAAAGTAGCTCCTGCTGCACCATATTCTACGCCCATAGGCACAAAAACAATAGCTAAAATAAAAATAGTCATAACCCTAACTACCTGCTCTACTACTTGGGATAAGGCAGTAGGTATCATGTTTTGATGCCCTTGAAAAAATCCCCTAAAAGCTGACATAAGTACAGCCAAAAAAATAGCCGGTGATATACTTTTAAGTGAGTATACAGCTTTGGGAGTTTTTAAAATGTTATTAGCATAATACTCTGCACCTAAAAATAAAGCCACGGAAAAAATAAAGCCTGTGACTAGTAAAAGAGTTGTCGCTACCCTTAAAACTTGTGCTGCTCCTTTAGGATCTTTTTGGGTAACTCTTTCGGATACAAGCTTTGAAATGGCGATAGGAATTCCCGCTGTAGAAATGGCAATAAGGGAAGAATAAACCGGGTATGCCATTTGAAAATATCCTATCCCCTCTTCCCCTAGTATTTCAAATAGCGGGATTCTATAAACCGCCCCTAAGATTTTAGCAAATAATCCCGCAGAGGCTAAAATTGCAGTGCCTTTAACAAACGAAGCATTATTTTTACTCAATTCTTTCCTCTCCTAATTAGTAAAAAATTTTCCATTAAACATAATTATACACAAGTTTTCAACATTTATGTAGATAAATAAAAAAGGGGTGGCGACAGCCACCCTTTTAAGCCATTTGTTTTGCAAGAAAACTTGCAGCAACCTCAGCCATTTTTGCTTCTATCTCTTTAAATGAAATATTCTCTTCTTTGCTACAGATTATAACAGAACCTATAGGATCTCCATTTGCAATGATTGGTGCTACTAATTGATCTGAAAAATTAATATTATCATCCTCTAAAACTTTTAGTCCTTTATCTAATCCAGTATTTGTTTTAACCGTTCTTCTTTCTTCCATAGCACGTTCAACGGCATCTCCAACACTTTTATTCATGAACTCTTTTTTAGAACCACCTGATATAGATATAATTGCATCTCTATCAGAAATAGCACAAATATGTCCTAAAGATTCAAACAAAGACTCAGAATATTCTTTAGCGAAATCACCTAGTTCTCCGATTGGCGAATATTTTTTCAATATTACTTCTCCATCTCGGTCAACAAATATTTCTAAAGGATCCCCTTCTCTGATTTTTAATGTACGTCTAATTTCTTTAGGAATTACTACTCTGCCTAAATCGTCAATTCTTCTTACAATGCCTGTGGCCTTCAAGTTGTTCCCTCCTCTTTAAGTCTAGTCTAATGCTAGTATTTATCATAAAGAGGGACTTTATTCATTTTTTACCACTACATTGAAATTTAGTCATTTAATCTATTTTCTACATTTACTTCTTTTTTAAGACTATTTATAAACTCAGTTTCTGCCTCCTCAGCCCTTTGTTGCATTATGTGATTTGTAATTTGATTTTTAACTTCAGCATCTAGTTCTCTAGTATAGCCTTTTTCTTCATCTAAAACTTTTATAATATGCCAACCAAAACTAGATTCCACTGGTTCACTTAATGTACCTACTTCAATGGAAAAAGCAGCATCAGCAAACCCTTCATCTAAACCCTCAGACCCAATAACTCCCAAATCTCCACCATCTTCACCGCTGGGACAATCAGAAAATTCCTTTGCCAACTCATCAAAATCCTCGTCTCTATCTGTAATCCTTTTGCGTATTGTATCTGCTTGCCCTTGACTATCAACTAAAATATGCTTTATATGACGCTTATCGCCTTCTTTAAAAGATTCTTTATTGTCATCATAAAACTCTTCTATTTCTTCTTTTGTTACCATTTCAAGCTCTTTCTCTTTTTCTGACCTTAACATCTCTATAGTAGTAATCCTTTCCATTACCTCTTTAAAATCAGATTGAGTAAGCTCGTGTTCTTCTAATTTTCTAATAAAATTTGCTTCGGTCTCATATACTTGATTTATTAGTCTATCTACTAGCATATCATACCTTTGCTCCACATCTTCTTTATCAGGCTCTAATCCTTGATTAACGGCTTCTCTATACAATAACTCCTCTTCAATTAACTGATCTAAAAAGTCTGATTTAAACTCATCAGGCAAGGTTTGTTGACCCAGTACTTTGTAGCGTAAAGCTATCTCTCTATCTAGGTCTTCTCTAGTGATCTCTATATCATCAATAACAGCTACAACATTTGATTCTCCTACACATCCAGTAAACACAAGCAACATTGCTATCAGCATAGCTAAAGCTAACCCTTTTTGTTTTAACATTAAACCACTCCCCTATCTTAGTTGTTTTAATTTTACCAAAGTAGTAAAGGTTAAACAAGCCTTCTAATATTGGTAAAAATCCAAACTATGCAATAATTCCTCTGTTCTATGAAGAATCTCATCTTTTTTTGTTTTTTTTAGGCTAACAGTTAACCCCCCCACAGTAGAAAACTCTAATTTTCTATTTTTTTGTTTAAGGCTCAATAATCTTTTGCCATCTATATCCACTTTACTTTCATAAAAACTTACAATTACATTAAACTCCTTGCCACTTCCACTTATATAGCCTAAACTTTTACATTTTATTTTCTTTATTTTCAGTTTCTGAGCTAAAACCTTTATTTTAGCTATGTGCAGCAAATTCTCGACCGGCTCCGTTAGGTTTCCAAATCTATCTTTAAGTTCATCCTCTATAAACTCTACACAGCTAAAGGTTTGACACTGAGATATACGCCTATAAAAAGATACTTTTATTGCCTCACTCATAAGTTCATCAGGAATATAGCTGGGCACTGGAAACTCCAAGGTGACTTCCAAAGGTTTTTCTTTAACCGGCTTACCCTTAAGTCTATTAACTGCATCTTCTAACATTTGGCAGTACAAGTCAAACCCAACCTTTACCATGAATCCGTGCTGCTCAGCCCCTAAAATGTTTCCAGCTCCCCTCAATTCTAAATCCCTCATGGCAATTTTAAATCCCGAACCCAGTTCCGTAAACTCTTTAATAGCTTGAAGCCTTTTTTGTGCAACTTCTGTTAAAACTTTATCTTTTTGATATGTTAAGTAACAGTAAGCTAGCCTTTTACTACGCCCTACTCTCCCCCTAATTTGGTAAAGTTGAGATAACCCAAATTTATCTGCATCATAAATTATTAATGTATTAACATTTGGTATGTCTAACCCTGTCTCTATAATGGTTGTGCTAAGTAAAATATCATATTCTCCCTCTAAAAACTCCAACATGGTTTTTTCTAGTTTGCTTTCCGACATTTGACCATGACCAATAGCAATGCGGGCATCTGGAACCATACTTTTCAGTTCAGCAGCCATTTTACTTATGGAGGCCACTTTATTGTATACAAAGTACACCTGTCCTCCTCTGTTTATCTCTCTTTTTATAGAAGACCGGATAGTTTCTTTGTTATATTCCAAAACGTACGTTTGCACCGGAAATCTGTCTTCCGGCGGGGTTTCTATTACACTCAAGTCTTTTATGCCTAGCATAGACATATGTAAGGTTCTTGGTATAGGCGTTGCAGACAACATTAACACGTCTATATTTTCTTTCATTTGCTTTAACTTTTCTTTATGGCTAACACCAAAGCGTTGTTCCTCATCTACTATCATCAATCCTAAATCATTAAACTGTACGTCTTTTTGCAAAAGTCTATGAGTCCCTATAGCTATATCGACTTCACCATTGGCTAGCTTTGCCAATCCATTGTTTATTTCTTTTTTACTTCTAAAGCGACTAAACACCTCTATGTTTACGGGAAAGTTAGAAAATCTCTCGGAGAAAGATTGATAATGCTGCTGAGCTAGTACAGTAGTCGGCACTAACACAACTACTTGCTTAGAATCCAGCACTGATTTCATTGCTGCTCTCAGCGCTACCTCTGTCTTGCCATAACCAACATCCCCACACAAAAGACGTTCCATTGGATACGAAGACATCATATCATTTTTTGTATCTTTAATTGCTTTTTCTTGGTCTTTTGTTTCCTTAAACGGAAACGATTGTTCAAATTGGTCTTGAAAAGACGAGTCTTGACCAAATTTGAAACCCTTGCTAGCCTTTCTTTTAGCATAAATATCTATAAGTTTATGTGCCATCTCTTCTACTGATTTTTTTGTTTTTGCTGTTATCTTGGTCCATTCTCCACCTGATAAGCTATTTACCTTAGGAGCATTGCCCTCAGTTCCAATATACTTTTGAAGCGGTTCTAGCTGGTCTAAAGGAACATAAAGTTTATCCTGTTTTGCATACTGAAGGTTGATATAATCCTTTTTCCCACCAGCCACCTCTAAAGTCTTTACTCCCTTAAATATCCCGATACCGTGGGATGTATGTACTACATAATCTCCTACCTGCAACTTTGATACATCTGTTATTTGTAACTTCGATTGTTGAGAGGTTTTTTTAGAGGATTGATAAACTGCTCTAAACACTTGATTTTCAGTAAACAGTGCTATCTGCCCGCTATCAAAAATAAACCCATCTTCTATGAATCCTTGATGAAAAAACAAAAGCTTCTCCAATTGATCTTTGCTTACATTAAACTCTTTTAATCCCTTTATAACTTTTTCCTTGTTACGCTCTTTAGTATAACTAAAATACACTTTAAACCCTTGATCTAACATGCTTTTTACTTCAGTAAAAAACAGATTGACCTGCCCCCCAAAAACTGGCGCCTGTCTAAAAGGTAACGATATAGTTTGATCTAACTTAATATCTTCCATACTCCTTAACAGCAAAGTAAAGTGAATTGAAGTTTTTTGTCTTATCTTGCTCCATATTTCTTCACTTTTAAAATAAACAGGGACATCTCCAACTATTTTACTTTTTTCAATAAGGCTTTTAACTCTTAATTGTGCATCCTGTTCCCATTCTCGCATCTCTTTTTTTATAATCATAGTTTCATCCAAAGCCACAACAAAATCATCAAGTAAATCTACTAAGCTTTTAGGATTTTTATATATTATATTATTGTACTGGTTTAGTTCATCAAATTGAATTTTATTTTCAATTTTTTCTATATCACTGATTAATTTATCTCTTAAAGACAAATCTTTTATTGTTCTAAGCTTTGTGTTTAATATCTCTATTAGCTCCTGTTGAGTGCTATTTTCTATAGCAGTAAGTGTGGCAGGGAATATTTCTACCCCTTTTACTTGCTTATATGACCTTTGTGTGGACACCTCAAAAAATTTAATAGCTTCAAGTTGTTCTCCAAAAAACTCTAATCTTATAGGAAATTCTGCTGTAACTGAAAATATGTCAAGAATGTCACCTCGAAAGGCATACTCTCCTTGGTTCTCTACCACATCTACTTTTTTATAACCATTTTCCGTTAGCTGGCTCTTTATTTTTTCAAAGTCATATTCCTTATCAACTTTAAACAACATATTTCTGCCCATAATAAATTCGATAGGCGGCAAAAATTCTAACAAAGAAGTGGCCGTTGCAATTACAACATTAACTTCATTGTTAACCAAACGATATATAGTCCTTATCCGTTGAAGCTCAATATCTCGACTGCTATGGTCTGCCTCTCCAGGGATCATAGGATTTTGAGGAAAAACTGCAATATAATCTTTACCTAAATACCCCTGTAATTGATTTTTTAATTTCTCTAAATTTGCCTTATCATTTACCAATATTAAAAGTTTACTTTTGCTAACACTTACTATATTAGATATAACAAAACCTTTTTGCCCGCCAGACAAGCCATAAACTAGCTGGCTTTTATCATTTGTTATATTTTTAATTATACTATTAAATTCGGCGCTATCCTTTAGCAATTTTAACATAACAATCCCCCTTTACATCATAAAAAAGTCTTGAATAGGTCAAGACTTTTTTATATTATTCACCAGTCCGATTACTAGTGAATTATAAATAATATGGCTAAAAATACCACCTAGTATACCAAAAAATAATACTCCGGTTAAACTATATATGGTCCAGGTTATATATCCAAAAGCTGCATGTCCTAACACTGCAAGTATAGCTGACAGCATAGAGACACTTTTATTAGCCTTTAGCTCGATAATCCCTTCAACTACCCCAAAGGAAATATGTAAATATAATATACTCCCAGCTAGCACCCCTCCCAACGTCTTAAGGGTCTCCTCTAGTATTGCAGCTATTATAACTGAATAGTCTTTTGCGCGCTCATAAGCTATTGTGTTAAGCCAATAGGAAACCAAAGCTATTACTGCTGTGATAAAAATCACCGATATATATATATTCAAATTTATCTACCTTTCAATAAGCTTTATTACATCTTGTTGATATACAACACCAACTAGTTTTTCGCCATCGTCTACTACTGGTATGACAGAAAGCTGAGACTTATAAATAGTTTGCATAGCTTCTTTTATATCTTGCTCAGCTTTTACCATGGCAACATCAGCTATCATGGCAGAGGTCACTGGCAGGTCAGCACTCTCCGCAAGTTCACTTATAAAACGCTGTGGGTTCCTTAAGTTAATCAAACTTCCCAACAGTAAATCATTATTCATCTCCATTTGCTCTTTAGGCTTAAAAATTTCTTGTTCTGTTATTATACCCATAACTTTGTTTTCATTATCAACAACAATTAAACTGTCCGCACCATTAACAGCAATTAAATAAGCAGCATCTTTCAATGTGGCGCGATAATTGATAGTAAAAACAATTTCTCTTAACACTTCTTTAACTAACACTGCCATCCCTCCTATCTTTAAAAAATTTTACTTAATTTCCCTCACAGCTACTTAAGATAGCTAAAATTTAATATCCATTGTTTCATTCTAAAATCTCAATAAAAAAGGTTGATTTCCCACTATATATTAAAACTATCTTTTATATTGTATTCTATTAAAGCAAATAAATTTCCTTTAATCAAGGGATTTTTGTTTAATTAAAAATTTAGGTGCAAAAAAGTTAATTAACCAAGCTCCTAAAGGCGCAGTTACCACAATAGCTAAAACCGCTATTGCTAAAATTTCTTCTCCAAAATCCAAACCCATAGAAAGGGCCATACCACCCACTGCGGCCTGAACAGTTGCTTTAGGAACAAAGGCGAGAGAAATAAAAAGCCTTTCTTTAAAGTTTAGTCCAGATCCTATAGTTGATATCATAACACCAACACCTCTAGCAACAACCCCGCTTACTATTATTATCAACCCCAAAACAGAAGCGTCAGCGATAATTCCAATGTCAACCTGGGCCCCAATTAAGATAAAGAGAAATATTTCTCCAACATACCATAAAGATGCAAAGCTTTTCTTAATTTTATCGTTGTTTTCTTGTGTAGTTTTACTTTGCAACAGAAAACCAAATGACATAACTCCTAGAAGTCCAGCTACATCTAAAAATTGTCCAAGAAGATAAATTGCAATAGAAGCTGCAAAGATAAAGCCGATATAATCATTACCTTTAACGCTAAATTTCTCTAGCAGCCAAATTAACACAAATGCAAATACAACCCCTATTAATACACCCGCTATTATTTCATAAGGTATTAATGCTAAGTTAATAAATTCAAATCCTCCCCCTTGTGCAGCCATCGATAAAAATGATGTCAAAAGGGTTATAGCCACTACATCATCCACAGAAGCAGCAGCCAACACAAGAACAGGCACTCCTTTGTCCATCCCCCACCCCTCTTTTTTCAATTTCAACATAGATGGAACTATAATAGCGGGAGAAACAGCTGCTAATACAAAGCCCAGCACCCCAGCAATTGCAAATTCTAAGTCAAACAACAGCATGGCTAATAAAGTTACTGTTGCTCCTTCTAAAACACAGGGTATAAAGCTTAGAAAACTTGCAGTTTTCCCTACTCTCTTTAATGTTTCTATATTAAGCCCGATCCCTGCCCTTACCAAAATTATAATTAAAGCTAAAACCCTTATTTCTGCTGATAGGTTGTTAATTTCTACTATGAGTAGATCAAGGGCATAAGGCCCTATTATCCAACCTAAAAGAATTAGACCAATTATGTGAGGCAATCCTATTTTTTCCGTTGTTCGTTTAAATATTATCCCTAACGCTATTATTATCAATAGACTTGCTAACAACAAAATCCCTCCTATATAATTTTATAATAGGCGATTGCTAAACTTACAAAGCCTGATATAACATTGCCTTTATCGACAAACCCAATGAATTTCCCAAATTACGTAGCAGAAATGTCAAGTGTCATGTGTATAGCGGAAGGCAAGTTTGATTATTTTGTAATCATCTATAATCTGCCCAAAAAAAGACAAAATGACCCCTGTCCCGAAGAGACAGGAGCCATTAGCTTTTAAGCAGTTTAGGTAAACAGCATACCCAGGTGAGCTCCATCACCTATTTCTTATTATATGCGCTCATCAGCTGTTCTATTCCGATACCATTACAATAATCTATTAAACTTTTTTCAACCTCTGCAATAACAGTGGAAACAAACTCACACTCTACTTGAGTAAAATTCCCCAAAACGTGGGCGGTTACTCCCTTTCCATTTTGAGGTTTCCCTATACCTATTTTTATTCTGGGAACTTCTTTTGTCCCTAAATGTTCTATAATAGACTTAAGTCCTTTCTGGCCCCCCGCTCCACCTTTCGCCTTAATTTTAAACTTGCCTACATCGGTATCTAGATCATCGTATATTACAATTATATCCTCTTTGGCAATGTTAAAATAGTTAACTATTGCTTCTACAGCCCCACCACTAAGGTTCATGTAAGTTAAGGGTTTTACAAGTAATATTTTCTCACCTTTAATATTTGTTTCAGCACATAAACTTTTAAACTTTTTTACTCTTTTAAATTCTATCCCCATACAATCAGCTAGGTTATCTAACACCATAAAACCTACATTATGTCGATTTAACTGATATTTAGGTTTTGGGTTCCCTAACCCTACTACTACTTTCATAACTTCCTCCCTGGTTAAAAAAGTGACGCTACTGCGCCACTTTTTAAAGTTTATTCTTCGTCTTCTTTGCCTTTTCCTATTACTTCAGGTTCTGTAGGTTCTTCTATTTCAGTTTCTTCGCTTTCCTCTTGAACAGATACGATAGAAACAACTAACTCTTCTTTATCTGTTAAAACCTCTAAGTTTTCTGGCAGGTTCACATCTTTAACATATAAAGCATCACCTAGCTCTAGCTTAGAAACATCCACTTGGACATGGTCTGGCAAGTCATTAGGAAGACCTTTTACTTCAACCTCTTTTATTTGTGTCTGAACTATACCATTTTTGTTTGCTTCTTCCTCACCTATAATCCATATAGGAACTGCCGCAACCATTTCATCAGTCATAGATACCTTTTGAAGGTCGATATGTATTATATCACCCTTTATCTGATCTCGTTGCATTTCCCTTACCATGACTGAGTAATCTTCACCACCTAGGTTGAAGTTAATTACTGAGTTGGCGCCAAGTCCTGTGTTAATTAACGAGTTAAAATCTTTAAATCTTATAGCAATAGGCTTACTATCTATATCTTTACCATATAAAATCCCAGGTATTTTGCCTTCTGCCCTTAACTTCGAATTTACACCCTTTACTGAACTTTCTCTACTTTCTCCTTCTAACTTAAAAACCATGATAATTCCTCCTTATAAGGTTCAATTATTCTAAATGTTTAATGAAGATTATACATTTTAACAACAGGTTAGTCAAACTTAGTCAAATATCTCACTAATTGATAAGTTCTCATGTATTCTTGTTATAGCATTTCCAAATAACTCTGCTAAAGATAACACCTTTATCTTTTCAATCTGCTTTTCTTTTGGAAGATTAATCGAGTTTGTAACAATTATTTCCTCCAGGGGAGACTTTTGTAACCTTTCGATAGCGGCTCCGGAGAATACAGGATGTGTACAACATGCAGTTACAGTTTTAGCTCCCCTATTTAGTAACGCTTGAGACCCCTGTGATATAGTACCAGCTGTGTCAATTATATCATCTACAACAATTATATCTCTACCTTGAATATCGCCAATTATATTCAAGATTTCCGCAACATTTGGATGAGGTCTTCTTTTGTCCATTATTGCTAGAGGAACACCTAACCTTTCAGCTAAATCTCTGGCTCTTGTGACGCCACCCATATCTGGAGATACTACAGTGATATTATCCAAATTTTTGTTTTTCTTGTAGTAATTTGCCAGTAAGGGTACCGCTGTTAAGTGATCAACTGGAATGTCAAAAAAACCTTGTATAGGCGGGGCATGTAAATCTAACGTCAACACTCTGTCTGCTCCAGCTGTAGTAATCAAATCAGCAACCAACTTTGCAGTAATAGGGTCTCTAGCCCTGGCCTTCCTCTCTTGCCTAGCATAACCATAATAGGGTATAACAGCTGTGATTCTCGATGCTGATGCCCTCTTTATTGCATCTATCATTATTAACAGCTCCATTAGATTCTCGTTAGCAGGAGCAGAGGTAGATTGAATAATAAAACAGTCAGCACCACGTACACTTTCTTCTATACGTACTGTGGCCTCCCCGTCACTGAATCTGTATACTTCCCCATTGCTTAAAGAACAACCACAAGAGTCTGCAATTTTTTCAGCTAAGCCTTTGTTAGCAGAACAAGAAAAAAACTTAGGTTTTTGATCAAGTAAATTCATTATCTAATATCCTCCCTAAACCTTAATTGAATGCTTTTATTTTTTAATCCAGTTTTTTCTAACTACCTCTTTCCCCCTGGCTATAACCAAGCTATCAGAGGGTACGTCTTTCGTCACAGTAGAACCAGCAGCAACAAATCCTTGCTCTCCAACAGTTATCGGTGCTATTAAATTTGAATTGCTCCCGATAAAAGCTCCTTTTTTAATCAAAGTATGGTGCTTTTGTTTCCCGTCATAGTTCGCCGTAATCGTGCCACATCCAATGTTTACATTTTCTTCTATTGTACAGTCACCTAGGTAAGTTAGATGAGCGGCTTTACTTTGAGTACCTATTTTCGCATTTTTTACTTCCACAAAGTTGCCAAGCTTGACACTATCAGCTACTTCGCAATTAGGTCTTATATGAGTATATGGACCTATTTGGATCCCACTTTTTAGTTTAGAGCTTTGAACGCTAGATTGTACTACGCTGGTGTTTTCCCCTATTTCAGAGTCAACAACTGTGGTGTTAGGCCCTAGCTCTGCCCCTTCTTCAATTACTGTATTCCCCTTTATAAATGTCATGGGGTGTATAGTGACATCCTGAGAAATTTGACAAGTAGGGTCTATATAAGTGCTGTCAGGGTCTATTATAGTAACCCCCTTCTTCATCCAAGCCAAGTTAATTGCTTTCTGCATAGCTTTTTGAGCATCATGTAACATTACCCTATCATTAATTCCAATCATCTCAGTAGAGTCTTTCATTTGCATTGCTCCAACTTCTAAACTATTTTCCAGCATCACTTTTAATACATCCGGTAGATAATATTCCCCTTGAGCATTGTTGTTTTGAATTTTATGTAATAGTTCAAATAAGATTTTGGATTGAAAAATAAATATCCCAGTGTTTACTTCTTTAATATTTTTCTGTTCTTCTGTAGCATCCTTTTGCTCTACAACTGATATTACATTTTTATCTGCACCTCTTATCACCCTGCCATATCCAGTAGGATCCTGTTGGAGCGCAGTTAAAATAGTTCCCTGATAACCACCTTCTATATGGTGTTTAATTAATGAATTGATAGTGCCAGAGGTTAGAAGTGGTGTATCTCCACACAAAATTAGTACATGTCCTGAATAATTCTTAAACTTCTCTTCTCCTTGCATCACTGCATGACCTGTTCCTAATTGTTCATCTTGTGTTACAAATTGGCTTCTATTTTGAAATTTGTCAATAATCTGCTCTTTTTGATGCCCTACTACAGTAACAATCTTCTCAGCATTAGATTGATCTAAAACATCATATATATATTCTAACATAGGCTTGCCTAGTATTGTATGTAAAACCTTAGATTTTTTGCTCTTCATTCGAGATCCTTTGCCTGCAGCTAAAACGATTGCAGCAACAGAATTTTTCATCTTTTTCCCCCCAAAAATTGCATTATTATATATCTTTAACTATAACTTATAAATAATACAAGGTCAAGAAATGCAAAAAAATAAGGGAACATAATATGCCCCCTTAAACTTCCGCTTCTTCCTTATAATTTCTGTACGCTTCTAGTACAGCTTCCTGTATCATGCTTCTTGTTTCTGTTTTGATTGGATGTGCGATATCTCTGTGTTCACCATCATTACCTTTTCTGCTGGGCATGGCTACAAAAAAGCCGTTTGTACCTTCAATAACCCTGATGTCATGAACCACAAATTCATCATCAAAGGTTACAGAAACGATAGCTTTCATCTTCCCCTCTTTATTAACCCTTCTAATTCTGATATCCGTTACTTTCAAAGTTTGCACCCACCTTCTTATATGATATAACACTTACCAACTCTATTCAATAAAAATTGGCAAATTCCTGCAATTTTTTTACTTTTTTAAATATTATTTTTGAATTTTACATAAAAAGGCTCTTTTTTTAGCGTTTGAACAATTTCTTGTAGGTGGGTTTTGCTTCTTGTCTCTATACACACGTTTACTTTAGCATGGTTTAATGGAACATCACTTGAAAGTCTATTGTGAGAAATTTTTATAACGTTAGCTTTACTTTGTGCAAAATTTAAAAGTAGTTTGTTCAACTCTCCTGGAACATCCGCTAATACTACTTCTAAAAAGGCTACCCTGTTAGCTTCTACTAGCCCCCTCTGAATGATGGAAGAAATAACGTTGATATCTATATTACCTCCTGTCAAAACTGCAACTGTTTTACCCTTTAAATTAGATATTTTATTGTACAAAAGGGCTGATAATGTGGTTGCTGCAGCTCCTTCTATTACTAATTTACAACGCTCTAACCCAAATAAAGTTCCCCTTGTTATTTCTTCTTCTGTTACAGTTATGGCATCATCTAAATATTTATCTATTATAGCCATGGGTAATTGCCCTGGTTTATTTACCATTATTCCATCTGCCATTGATTTAATTTGCTTGTCATCTGACTTAATTTTCTTCATTTTATTGTAAATAGGAGAAGAGCCTTGTATTTGCACACCAATTACCCTTACTTTTGGCTTTAATTCTTTTACAGCTAAAAGTACTCCGGCAATTAACCCCCCACCCCCCATTGGAATAATTATATTATCCAAAGAGGGTAATTGTTCTAATAGCTCCAAACCAACGGTACCTTGACCAGCTATAACATATGGATCATCAAATGCGTGTACATACTCTTTTTTGTCTTTTTTACAAATATCTTTAGCAATTTCATAACATTGATCATAGTTCTTCCCCTTTATTATGACTTCAGCACCATATTGCCTAGTTGCCGTTGCTTTAACTATCGGCGCCCCTTCAGGCATCACTATCACAGAAGGCATCCCATATTTAGAAGAAGCATAGGCTACGCCTTGAGCATGATTCCCTGCCGATGCTGCCACAACGCCACTTAGGCCACCTTTCTCCTTTAAATTATAAATCTTATTAGCTGCACCCCTTATTTTAAACGACCCTGTTTTTTGTAAGTTTTCAGTTTTCAGATATATAGAGGTTTCACATAACTCCGATAGTGTGTTAGATTGTTCCAAGCCTGTTTTTTTAATGATCTGCACAATATCATTACGGGCTTTTTTAATGTGACTCAGTCCTAATTCCAAAGGTAGTCCTCCTATTATTATCTGTTTAAGAAGATTAAAAAGCTCAGCAAAAGGCCTCAACGAACATTCTTTTACTCTCCCTTTGAAAGCCATCCATTTCCGACTTTAAGGTTTATAATCCTCGATAACTTTATTAGTTGACATTGAGATCTCTTTTTTAAGTTCATTTATATTTTTTAGTTTTAATAGATAATAATATTCATCAACTAGCTTTTTTCTGGGTTTTTCGGTATCTATAATAACTCCGATTCCCTGTAAAATACAATTATACTCCTTAACAAGCTCTGATAGTCCTTTTGCTGTACCACCAGCTTTCATAAAGTCATCTAAAATTAATACATTTTTGCCTGGTTGCATTGCCCTTTTATTCAAAGACATTGCCTGTATTCTTCTACTAGATCCAGAAATATAATTTATAGTTGTTACAGGCCCCTCAGTAACTCTATTTTCCCTCCTAGCTACTACCACGTTGGCATCTAAATATTTTGCTGTAGCCATAGCTATAGGTATGCCTTTTGTCTCGATTGTCAATACATAGTCTATTTTTTCATCTTTATACTTAGTTGCAAAAAGCAAACCCAGCTTTTCTACAATTTGGGGGTTGTAAATAACATCTGAATAATATAGATATCCACCAGGTAAAACCCTATTTGAATCTTGCAACACCTCTTTTAGATTATCCAAAATTTCTTTTGACCCTTCTTGATTAGTGTAAGGTTTATATCTAACCCCACCCAAAGCGCCATAGGTAGTCTCAATTTCCCCAAACTTTTTCTCTTTAAATAAATTGCTTATTAGTTTTATATCTTCACTCATGCTAGATTTTGCTACACCCATATCCTTTGCAAACTCTTTTAACGGATAAATTTTATTAGGGTTTTCTAATAATCTCTTACTTAACATAACAGTTCTTTCACTTCTCTTATATTTCCCCATGCTACCACTCCTTCCGAACATTGTTATTCTTTTTTTAAAGGTTTGTTCGTATTTTTTCTTTTTATATCCCATAACTAAATCAACCCCGAAAGGTTGATTTTAGTTGCTAATTTTAAGGTCTGTTAAACTTTTTTCTGCTATTTTTACATCTTCTTTTTTATCTATATCCGTTCCTAGCTGAGGGTATGTAGATTGAATAGCCTTAACATTGGAATCTAACAACAAGCTTAGTTTGTTCTCTAACTCTAAAATTGTTAGATTGTTTGCCATTAGCTTAATTAAAAATTTAAAGCCCAATAGCCTGGCCAACTTTAATGGTGATTTTCTCATAGACACAAGTTTCTTACCCATTTTTTTGCACTTAATTACACACTCTGTATTTATTAATGCAATATTTCCACCTGTGTACGTACCTTCTTTAATTTTTACATAGGTGCGTTTCGCATTTGGGAACATCTTCTCATTACTCTCTTTGTCAATAATAGGGTAGTAAATATCAGCTTCATCTGAGTGGGTTTTTAATAAAAAGTCGCGTATTGCTTGTGGGGTAATCATAGGAATGTCAGAAGTAACTACTAAAACTTTTTCTCCATGCCAGCCATTTATACTTGCTATTACATTATCAACAATATCTCCCTGTTGCTTAACTATCTCAAAGTTATAGCTAGATTGCAGTTTTTTTAGCGGTCGTTCAGGGCCGACGACCACAATATCTGATATCCCTTCTACTGCACAAACAGCATCCAAAACATACTGCACCATATATCTGTCATTTATCTTAATAAATGCTTTGTTATGTATTTTTGAATTGCTATTCAAGCATTTACCCCTTTCATCATCACCAGCCAAAATTACCGCCCTTATTTTCTGCACCTACTCCACCTCTTTATTTAAACAAATTTAGTCACAAAAATTTCTTCTGACAGCGGGCCCAACCCTTTAGCTATTTGAATTGCTTTATCATATCCTTCGCACAACCCATATACAGTTGGTCCACTACCTGACATCAAGGAACTGTTAGCTCCCATTTCTGACATTTTGCTTTTCAGTATCCTCACATTACTATATCTATGCAATGTAACTGATTCTAGCACATTTCCTACATTTGTACAGATTTCTTTTATGTCTTTTTTTTCTATTGCAGTGATCATTCTATCAGTTTTAGGATGGCATAGAATTTTATTTGCATCTAAGTTTTGATAAACTTCTTTTGTAGAAATACCAAGGTTGGGCTTAGCCAAAACCACCCATAGCTTTGGTGCTTTTGTTAGTTTAGTTAAATCTTCTCCTATTCCTGTGGCCAGCTGAGTCCCTCCTTTAACAAAAAAAGGAACATCTGCACCTAACTTGCTTGCTATGTTCTCCATCTCTTGATCTGTCAACCCTAAGTCCCATAACTTGTTAAGACCTATTATTGTAGTGGCAGCATTACTACTGCCACCACCTAAACCAGCAGCAACTGGTATTTTTTTCTCAATTTCTATTGATATTCCTGCATCTACTCCTGTTGCTTCTTTAACTAATTCCACAGCCTTATATACCAAATTACTACTCCCACTTGGAACAAAAGGATGTGAACAGTTAACTTCGATTTTATTACATTCTTTAAACACTATGTTATCAGATAGCTCAATTTCCTGCATTATCATTTTGACTTCGTGGTATCCATCTTTTCTTTTATATAAAACGTCTAGAGTTAGGTTGATTTTCGCTCGCGATTTTAAGTTCATTATAAAGGCTTTACACCTTCCCCCCTTAATTTTTAATCTATTTTTTCATTATACTAGAAACTAAGCATTCACTCTAGAGTTTTTTTGATAAACAGGAAATTATTTTATCCTATACTAGCTATATTTTCTTCTTTTTTTAAGCCTAGTGATTGTTTCACTGTTTTTTCTGTTAGATCTAGATCCTCATAAAACACCACTAAAGCATCACCCTTTTGACACATGTCTATTGCTTCCATAATAGCTTTATCTTCCGGCAACACAATTCTGTAATTGTCTTTTGAGAAACTTTCTTTTTTTAACCCTTTCTCAAAAAGTTTTGCCACCTCTCCCCTTTCTCTACCTCTCAGCTCTTTATCTTCTTTAAGGATTAGAACATCACATTCCTTAGCAGCAATGTTCCCTAACTCTACAATATCTTCATTGCTTCTATCACCTGGAACACCTAGCACTGCAAAAAGTTTTTGCGGTGCTAGGCCTTTTGCAAATTTAAAGGTTTGTAGGTAACCATCTTTATTGTGACCATAATCCACAATCACTGTTATACCATTATCTTCAAATACATTGCAGCGTCCAGGGTTATGTTTTATAGCATCAAAGTTACATATCTTTTCTTTAGCTGTTTCTAATGGCATATTTAAAGCTAAATTTGCTCCTATAGCAGCCATTACATTTTTAACGTTATGATGCGCCTGCCCTTGGGAGGTTATAGATATCTCTTCCAGAGGAAGGGTTATTATATTTTTACTGCCAGCTGCTATAATTATTCTACCATTTTTAACAAAAAGACATGTTCCTCCTGCTGCCATATGTCTTTTAAACACTTGATTTTCATTAGCATTTAAAGAAAAAAAGATAACCTTCGCTTTTTTGTTTTTTGCAGCCATCTTTATAACATAAGGGTCGTCAGCATTTAGAACTAGACTTCCCCCTGGTTTTACAGCTTCTACAACAAGGGATTTTACAAAAAACAGATCATCTAAATTATTAACACCATCTTGTCCTATATGATCTTCAGACAGGTTAGTCACAACAGCAACATCTGCTAAATCATATCCTAGACCTCGCTTTAATATTCCTCCCCTTGCAGTTTCTAGAACAGCAATATCTGTGGTTGGATCATCTAGTATAACAGAAGCGCTATATGGACCTGTTGTATCTCCTTTCTCCACTAAGTTGTCGTTAACATAGATGCCATCAGTTGTGGTCATACCAACGTTTATACCTTCTTTACGCAAAGTATGTGAAATTAACCTAGTGGTTGTTGTCTTACCGTTAGTTCCAGTAATAGAAACAATCGGGATGGTATGTTTTGCTCCTTCGGGAAATAAGTAGTCTACTATTTTTTCACCTACTGGTATAGGCTTCCCAAAGCTAGGGTGAAGGTGCATCCTTATACCTGGAGCAGCATTTACTTCGATTATAGCCCCAGTTTCAGTTGTCATTGGTTTTCTTATGTCCTCTATAACTATGTCTATACCTGCAATGTCTAACCCAATTATTTTAGCCAGTCTCTTTGCTAAATTGATGTTGTCAGGGTGGATTTCGTCTGTTACATCTATTGCTATTCCACCTGTGCTTATATTAGCATTTTCTCGCAAGTAAACAACTTCATCTTTTTTAGGTGTATAGTTCATGGTTAGATTTTGCCTGGCCAGGGCCATAAAAACTACAGGGTCAACTTTTATTTTTGTTAAGGGTTTATCATGGTCCTCTCCCCTCAATGGGTTAAGGTTTTCTTTATCTATAAGTTGTTTTATGGTGTGATAATCATCACCTGTTACGTGAGCTGGTAGCCTTTCTGAAACAGCTACCACCTCATCATCTATTACTAGTACTCTATAGTGTTTACCATTAATATGCTTTTCAACTATAACCTTACTGCTATAGTTTTCTGCAACTTTATAAGCGCTTCTTATCTCAGTTTCTGTGCTAAGCCCTAAAGCTACCCCTTTTCCTTGATTGCCATCACATGGTTTTAGCACCACAGGTGTGCCTATTTCTTCAGCCATATGGACAGCTTCATCTTCATTACATGCAATTTTACCTCTAGGTACAGGTATCCCACTTTTTTCTAATATCTTTTTAGTTAAAGTTTTGTCAGATGCTATATCTACAGCCACACAACTGGTTTCACCTGTTATGGTAGCTTCCACCCTTTTTAGGTACTTTCCCAACCCCAACTGGAGCATGCTACTATCCTCATCTAATCTTTTGACAGGGATACTCCTTTGTTGGGCGGCAATAACTATGGATTCGGTACTAGGCCCTAGTCCATAGTTGCTTTTGACTTTTTCCATCTTTTCAAGCCAAAATTCAGTGTTAGTTTCCTCATTTTCCAACATAGTCTGGGTCATCTCTACAGCAATTTTTAATGATTCCCTTCCAACATTTGTGTTTTTACATTCTGCAATTACATGATATTGAGAAGGTTTTTTAAATAGTCTTGTTTTACCATAATTAACTTCATAGCCAATCAAATTTTGCAACTCTATTGCAATATGTTCAATTATATGTCCAAAATAGGTTCCTTCTTCTAACCTTATTCCAAAACCATTAACTTCTGCAATGCCACATCCATGCTTAACTATTTCTGGCAACACCTTTTTTAGACTTCGGTTAAAATGAGGTATTTCCTTACTCTCTACTTCATTATACCTTCCTAAGTCTAATGTCATACGAACTATTGGCCTATGGCAGTAAATATTCCTTCCTGGAAATTCTTTTAACTCTAAAATTTCCATTATTTCCCTCCTCTAATCAGTGACAGGCTTTCTGTTTTTAAGATCAAATCTATATCCATTTGGCAATATGTGTACAACAGCATCTGTAATTGCTAAAGCCTGCTTTGGTCTAAGTTCAGAAACATTAGTATACGATGAATTATAACCATCTACTATTGTGACAGTTTGTGAACCTATAACCTTTAGATTCGCTTGAGCATCAACTAATATAGCTGTGTCTTCATCGATACCAATTCCTAAGATATAGGGATTTTGAGCAACTGCTGATATAAGTCGCCCTAACCTACCTCGTTGAGCAAAATGCTGATCAATCACAACTTGGTTAAATAAAGCCATGCCTGGAGCCATATTTAATATTCCCATCTGAGGAGAAGAGTCTGAATTTCCTCCAATTATCATAGTAGCACTCATAGCTGCCGCCCCAGCACTGGTTCCAGCAATAACAACTCCACTTTTATAAGCCCTTTGCAAACTAAAGTCAACAGGTGTTCCTCCTAACAATGATGTGATTTTTAACTGATCTCCTCCTGTAAAAAATACACCTGTAGCCTCTTCAATAGTTTTTTGGGCAACTTTACTAAAGGCATCATACCTGCTTTCTATTTTTAGAACCTCTACATCTCTAACTCCTAAGTCTTTAAATAGACTATTATAAAGTTTTCCCACAGCTTCTGGCTGATCCGCTGCAGTAGGCATAATAACTATTTTAGCTTCTCCACTGCCAGCTAACTTAACAAATTCCCTAAGTATGGTGCAATCTTTTTCTTTATCTTCTGCACCTCCTATTATTAATAAATTGCCTTCTATTTTTTCCAAAGTGCAATTCACTCCCTATTATTAGTTAGTAATAGTATTTGCCCTAATTTATGGTAATATGCAATAAAGCTGTTGAGTTATAAACTCAACAGCTTTATTGCTTAACCACATTTAGAATACCCACAATGAGGGCATACATTACATCCACTTTCAAATCTAACTTTTTTCCCGCACTCGGGACATTTATTTAGTATTTTTTCTTCAATCCCTACTGTTACTTCTTCAATTGGCTTATGGTCATTTATAGTTCCCTGCATACTAGATATGGCCTTAGCAATTGCATCAGGACACGAAGTAACTTCTATGCCTTTCCTTCTTATACATGCAGGACACCTTATACCCTTAAGCTGCTCTACAAGAGTATCTTTATCTAGTCCTGCTCTCAAAGCAATAGATACTAATCTGCTGGTAGCTTCTGATTGAGATGAACAGCCCCCTTGACGCCCTGTATTTGTAAATACTTCACATATGCCATACTGATCAGAGTTTACACTAATATACAGATTTCCACATCCAATTTTCTTTTTTACTGTTGTCCCATAAGTTATTTGAGGGCGCGATCTAGGCTGAACACTTTGATTGTTGTTAAACTTATCCTTGTCTTTATCATTATCTCCAACTGTCAACACCTGGGCGTCTCTACTTCCGTCTCTATATACTGTTACCCCTTTGCATTTAAGCTTATAACTTTCCAGAAACACCTCTGCGATATCTTCTTTTGTTGCTTCTGCTTTAAAATTTACAGTTTTAGAAACAGCATTGTCAGTATGTCGTTGAAAAGCACTTTGAATTTCAATATGTCTACGAGGTTCTATTTCATGAGCAGTTACAAAAAGCTTCTGTATATCCTCTGGCACTTCTTTCAAACCTTTAACTGAACCTTGTTGTGCAATTTTCTCCATTAACTCCTCGCTATAAAAACCTCTACTTTTTGCAATCTGCTCAAATAAGGGGTGGACCTCAACTAAGCTTTCATTATCTAACACGTTTCTTTTGTAACATACTGCAAATAGCGGCTCCACTCCACTTGATGCATTTGCAATTATACTTATACTCCCTGTGGGAGCGATAGTAGTGGTTGTAGCATTTCTCATCATATAAATGCCTTTTTGAGGGTAAACAGATTCATCAAATCCAGCAAAAGAGCCTCGCTGTTCTGCTAATTCTTGTGAATATATTTTTGAATGATGTTGTATAAACTCCATAATTTTTTCAGCTGTGTTGATAGCTTTGTCACTATTATATGGTATTTCAAGTTTTATTAAACAATCTGCAAAACCCATTACACCTAGCCCAACTTTTCTGTTCGTTAGAACCATGTCTTGTATCTTTTTTAATGGATAATTACTAGCTTGTAGTGTATTATCTAAAAATCTAATTGATATTTCTACTGTTTTTTTAAGCTTTTCAAAATTGATCTGACCATTTTCAACCATGTTCGAAAGATTTATAGACCCAAGATTACAAGCTTCATATGGTAACAAAGGTTGTTCTCCACAAGGATTTGTACTTTCTATCTCCCCATAGTTTGGTGTTGGATTTTCATCATTTATCCTGTCAAGAAAAACAATTCCCGGTTCTCCATTTTTGTGTGCTGATTCTACTATCATATTAAAAACTTTTCTCGCCGAAACCTTCTCTACAACTTTATTATCCCGTGGATTTACCAAGGGATATTCTGCACCATCCATTACAGCATCCATAAATTCTTCTGTCAGACCTACAGAAATATTAAAATTAGTAAGTTCTTCATTGTTTTGCTTGGAAGTTATAAATTCTAATATATCAGGATGGTCCACCTTCAATATTGCCATATTTGCTCCTCTTCTTGTCCCACCTTGTTTCACTACTTCTGTAGCAGAGTTAAAAACCTTCATAAACGATATAGGACCACTGGCTATACCTCCTGTTGATAACACTCTGTCATTGGTAGGACGAAGTCTAGAAAAGGAGAAGCCTGTCCCACCACCACTTTTATGTATTAACGCAGCATTTTTAATTGTCTCAAAAATGCTATCCATAGAATCTTCCACCGGTAGCACAAAACAAGCTGCCAGTTGTTGTAGTTCTTTCCCCGCATTCATTAATGTAGGAGAATTAGGTAAAAAATCTAAGGAGGTCATCAAATCATAAAACCTATCTTCCATAATTTTTTGTGTTTTTTTATCCCCGCCAAAATCTTTTTCTACCTGAGCTATGTTTTTTGCAACTCTTCTAAACATATCCTGAGGTGTTTCTACAACTTTTGTTCCTTTCTTAGAAAGATATCTTTTTTCTAGAACAGTAATAGCATTAGCACTAAGATTTATTTTCATTACATCATCCCTCTTCCACTAAATATTGTGTTGTTTTCTATTATAATATACTATATATAGTATTGCAAATTAAAAATAAAATGATAGAGCCCAACTTAAAAAAGTTGGACTCCTATAACTTTAATTACATGGAATAATTATCTTTTGTCCTATCTCTAAATGACTAGGATCTTTTATATATTCTTTGTTTGTGCTTATTATTCTCTTTTGTCTAACGCCAAACCTCTTTGCTATTTTAAATAATGTATCTCCATCTTGTACTGAATATATAATAACAGAAGCATCATGATTTTTATCTTTTAAAACATTAACATCTGTTACCAGCGCTAACTGCTCATTATGCAAAATTTTGGCTAAAACATTAACATGGCAAGATATGGTTGCAGCCATAGAATCAGGGGTTAATTCAATTTTAACATCGGATATATCAGTTTTAACTAATGCTTTCATGTCTTCTGTAACCCCAGCTATATATATAAAGTGATTAACTTCTTCGCCTGTCACTTTTAACAAGTGTTTTTTGCCATCTTCATCTTTATAATGCACTAAATGAATAACAGATAAGTTTAAGGATACCTTGTCATCTAAAACTTTGTTTTCTTTTATTTTGCAATTGGTAGTAATTCTTTCTATCTTATCAACGGAAATGGAAAATTCAGCGCTTTGTTGGGACTTAATGCTTTCCCGTTCTTGGCAAACAACATTTTCTATTGTATGTTGATCGTCATAGGTGTCTACCCCTTCTGCTTCTGTTACCAACTCCATTTGACTAATTTCAAAAACCTTAACATTGCAGTTTATGGTTATGGTTTGAGTAACTTGCAACTTTGTATCATTAAGCTGGTTCTCCACCTGTGTAACTTTTAAGTCTGCCCACATTTCCATAGAAGAGTCTACATTGGATAGATCTAACTTTTTATTAAACTCTTCCCTGCCTTTAACTTCACTAATTTTATCATCTTCTGTTTTGTATGCAATTCTATATAGTATTGTAGCTTCTATTTCTCCCTTGTTATCAGCGACTTTAAAACTTTGAGGTATAACTTTTGTTTCAGTTTCTATAATCTCTAATACCTTTTGCTCAAAACCCACGTCAACTTCCGCAGGAACCTCAAGTTCCTTTTGTTCAACTAGGTTTTGAAGCCTCGTAAGTTCTTTTGTTTGATTAATATCTTCACCGATATCTTTAAAAACATCTACAGATTTAGCTGCTGTAACCTTAACAAAAATATCTAGATTTACCTCTTCTTGTAACACATCATTTCCTTTAAGCCTACCCTTATAATCTCCCACATTAACATCCACTAATGCGCTATCTGTCGGCTTTATTCCTTGCAAATGAATAAAGTGTGAAAAGTGCTGTTCTGGTAATACTTCTTCTGCAAATTCTCCCTCTAAAGATATTCCATAAACTATTCTGGTTAACTTTCCTTCTATAGAAACTTTATCATTTAAAACGTTAACTTCTATTTTATGTTGTGGAACAATTATTTCTACATATATTATTTTTTCTAATGAATTACTTAAACTAGTTTCTTCATCTAAGCTAATTTGATTTGTTTCTTCCCCAATAACTTGATTTAAGCAAATGCTTTCATTTATGACTGCTACATCACTGCTCTTTGATTCCATTAAAAATTTTCCTCCTTTCAAAATCTAAAGTTATATACATTGTATGCTTACTCCCCCACTAAAAATGCCCTTTACTAAAAACTTATTCATAACAATCAAAAAAAGACTTGGAGCCGGTTAAAATTTTGCTTTTGGCCTATGCTTTTACTGTAAAAAAAGATTGTTTATAGCGTCTTTATTTCTTTTATATTCGTCATACCCTTTTTCTACTAGTTTGTCAGTAATGCTAAAATCTCCTAAACTCACTGAGGAAGTATCAGGTTCTAACAAAACATCAGGAATTGTGTGATACCTACTACTATCGATAGCTATACTAACTATACGACCTCCCATATCTACAATATTGCTTGGTTTTTCTTTGTAGGGCGGTTTCTCAGATACATCCACTGCAATTGTTTTATCTGCCTCAAGAAATTTTAACAGTTTTGTAGGAATATTATTAGTAAGTCCTCCATCAATAAAGTAATACTCTTTCCAACGAACACCACTATAAATGAATGGAATTGCCATGCTTGCTCTAACTGCCTGTGGTAAAGGGATATCATCTATTACAACACCAAAATGTTCTAACTTTTTTTTCCTATTTGTAAAAATTATATCTTGCCCTGTATATATATCAACAGCTGTTATTGCCAAAGGTGGATTTTCTACATCCTTAATTGGCACATTAGGAAGTTCTTTTTCTAGTATACTTTTAATTCTTTCACCTGCAAACAAACTCCAATAGATCGTTTGGCGAAAATCAAATACTTTAAACACTAACGCTAACTTTAACGTTACTACCTGCCAGAAGTTAATGTTTAAATCCAAAATATCATTTTTTTCTAAGTTCAATATTATTTTACATATTTCATCATAGCTTTTACCCGTTGCATACAAAGAAGTTATTATAGCTCCTGCACTAGTTCCGCTGAAACTATGAATTTTAATCCCATCTTCATCCATACCCTTTAGCACACCAAGGTGTGCTATACCTTTTTGTCCCCCTCCACTTAAGGTTAGTCCAACCTTCATTATCTTTTACCCCCTCCATCTTTTACTTTATTTATATTCATATGAATTTAAATAGTTAAAATAAAAAAACACAGCTTATAAGCTGTGTTTTTTATTTATTCAATTACAGTGCTTATGATACTGAGAACCTTATTTTTTCTTCGCTGTCTGGTTTAAAAAGAGTAAGCTCTACCGTTTCTGTCAAAACATCTGCATAGGAGAATGAAAGCCTGCGATTAAAGTTTTCCTCATCTATTCTAACTAAAAAATGGGATGGGTAAGTTTGTTCTAATACGCCTGTTCTCTCTATGGCTTTCTTTCGTCCCCTATTTGCTTTGAGCATAATCTTTTGCCCGATGTAAGCTTCTAAGTCAGTACGAATTGAGGTCAAGGGGTTCTTATTAGCTAAGTTCTTTTTAGCCAAAGGAGTTTGCTTAGCCAAAAGGCATCACCTCTTAACATAATAAATTTATTTATTATATTCTAACATTTTTATTGTCTAATGTCAAATAAAATTATAATTATAGCAAGGTAATGCCAATGTTGTCAAGAATAAAATTCAATTATTCCATTTAAAATTACTTCTGCAATTTTTTCTTTTGTCTCCACCCTCTTAATTAACTCTGCTTCCTGTGGGTTCGTAATAAATAACGGTTCTAATAAAACTGCTGGCATTCTTGTTTCCCTCAAAACATAAAAGTTAGCTTGTTTTACTCCTCTATCCCTCAACCCAAGGGCAGATAGCATTCTTCTTTGCATAATACCAGCAATTCTGCGACTGCTATTACTTCCTCGAGTATGCCAATAGGTTTCTGTTCCATTAGCGCTAGGACTCGTAAAGCCATTTACATGTACGCTAACAAAAATATCAGCATTATTGCTATTAGCAATTCTTGCTCTTTCCTCTAAGCTTACCCTTCTGTCTGACCTTCTAGTCAAAAACACCCTTGCTCCTCTTGCTTTTAATTTTTCCTCAGCAATTAAAGAAATATCAAGAACAATTTCTTTTTCAAGCAATCCACCTACCCCAACAGCCCCTGTACTTGAACCGCCATGCCCTGGGTCTATGACTATAGTTTTTCCTGCCAAAAGCTGTGGCTTGGGTGGTGTAGGCTGGTAACCATCTTTAGGTTGAATGCTTATTCCTATACTCTGTCCTGAGCTATCAATATTATAATTAAAGCCATCATCAACTGTTATGTCCAGTTTTGTTTTTTCTTCACTCTTTTCAATTTTTAGGTTTTTAATTCCATTCATTTTCGCTCCTCCTTAATTAATATTTAGGTAACCCTAACCTAAACTTTCCTACACTTTCAATACCTCCTATACCATTCATGCCTGTTATGGTATTTTTTATTACATCTTCTATGCTTATTATTTTAGATATAGGGGTGTATGCTACCTTTTGGGCAACTATAACGGGATCTAAGCAGTGGATTAGCACTCTATTAGGTGAACTAGCGAAGTTTGCCCCGGCTTGTAGCACTCCCTCATAATCTGTTTGACAAGCCCCTGCAAAAATGAACAAGTCATCTTTATTAGGTTCTATCTTTCTAGCTTTTTTCACCGCCTCAATAAAATATTTTGAATTTCTATATTTCCCACCATCTTTGGTGATACCATCGTGACCTGTTATAACTAAAATATCTGGTGAGTGTTTTTTAATAATTTTCACTACTTCCTTAGGCTGATCTTTTTCAGGTATGAAAAACGAGACTACATTCAGATCTAACTGTTTATATGTGTTAGTACAAATTTTTAAATAATCTTTATCTCCATCTATATGAACAATTTTCCCTGGGATTTCATAAAATTGAAAGCCTTCTTCTCCTCTTTGAGTTTTTAGTTCTTGCTGCTCTTTTTTGCGATGGGTCTCTATTTTGTCGATACAGTTGGCTTGAGTCATTACCATTTTATGCTTTTGTTCTATGAGCTTTTTAGAGTTTATTCTTTTTAAATCTTGTAAAGGGGCATCTGCATGTATCCTTAAATCTAGGCCTTTAAGAAAAGCTTTTTTTTCCTTCCACGCAATATCATATACAGTAAAGTATATATCGCACTTATATGACTTTCTAGCTACAACATCGCCAATTTTGATGTCCATTAACTCACCCCCTTATTTCTATTTTAGTATATGTAACCTTTAAACCGTTTGTTTGTATAAATAAAGGGAAGATACCAATTTAGGCATCTTCCCTTTTAACTACCTGTATTTAATTAATTTATTGCTAATCCTGGTAAACTCTTCAATATTAAGAGTTTCAGCTCTTCGTTTGCCATCAATACCTATTTCCTCAAGCACTTCATTAAGTTGGCTTTTGCTTAAAGGTACAATACTCTCTAGGTTATTGACCAACATTTTTCTCCTTTTGCTGAACGCCTGCTTTGTTAAGCTAAAGAAAAAAGATTCATCTTGCAACTTTGGCTTTTTGCTATTGGTTGTAATATTTATAACAGCAGATTCTACCTTAGGTTGAGGATAAAAACAACTAGGTGGAACTTTGGTAACAAGGCTAGCATCACCATAGTACTGTACTGCCACCGTAAGGTTGCCATACTCTTTCCCCCCAGGCTTTGCCAATATTCTTTGCGCCACTTCAAGTTGCATCATTAACGTTAAACTGTGAAACCTCACTTTGCTTTCTAAAATCTTAAATAACAGAGGGGTCGTTATATAGTATGGTAAGTTTGCTGTGACTTTTAACGTATTTCCTTGGGTAATATCTGCCTGTAATAATTCTTCTAAATCTAATTTTAGGGCATCAGCAAAGATTAAATTTATATTGGGGTAATTTTCTTCAAGCTCCATTAAATGTTTTTTTAAACTCGTATCTATTTCAACAGCTATAACTTTTGCTTCATTCTCAGCCAATTTATGGGTAAGAGCACCAAGACCTGGACCTATTTCTAAAACAGTAGTGCTTTTATCAGGAGTAGTGTTTTTTACTATTTTATCTAATATATTGTCATCTATTAAAAAATTTTGTCCAAATTTCTTTTTAATGTTGAAACCATGCTGTGCCATAAATTTTTTTATGTTTTGTACTTTTGTAACTTCGTTCATATCCTTTCACCATCCAATGCTTGAAGCCCTCTATTAAACTCTTCTCTAGTTACTCCAAACTGATTTAGCCTTTTTAGAAAAGTTTTACTGTTCCCGTATCCTATGCCTAAAATTGAACCTAATTTAGCTCTTCTTTTAGCAGCTTCAGAAGATATTGTAAGTTTGAATGTAACAAGATCACTCATTTTAAATTCATTTCTTTTCTCAAAATCCTTAGTCCTTAATTTTTTTAGCGCTTTTCTGATTTCATCAGGCTTGGCATTTTCTATACCAATATCACCGTTTTCCGTTGCTTTCTCTCGGCAAACAAATGCGTGTTTTGCTTTGGGATATTTAGCAGAGATTTTTTTGCGAATTACCTCACCTACATGATCTGGATCCATTAATATTATTATCCCTCTTTTTGAGTACGCTTTATCTATTCTATCCATAATTTGTGAATTAAGCCCAAAACCACTGGTGGTTATAATTTCTGCTGTTGGTTCTGCTCTTTTTACAGCATGGTAATCATTTTTTCCTTCTACAATTATAACTTCTTTCAAGTTGTTCCCCCCTAAATACCGAATAGTTTCTCCGTATTTTTTAAAGTCTGAAAAGCTACATTTTCCGGACTTTCTTTTTTTATGTTTGCTATTTCTTCCACTACATACTTTACATAGTAAGGATAATTTATTTTCCCCCTGAAGGGGTGGGGGGTTAAGTACGGACAATCTGTTTCCACCAATAAATGCTCTAAATCTATTTCTTGAGCTACTTTTTTGGGTTTTTTAGCGTTTTTAAAGGTTACGGGGCCTCCTAGCGAAATATAGTACCCCATCTTAATCAGTTCCTTTGCCAACTCTACACTTCCTGAAAAACAATGGAAAACTGCACCTTTGGGGGGAGTTGGGAACTTTTTGATAATATCCAAGGTATCTTCCACCGCTTCCCTTTGGTGTATTATAAAAGGGGATTTCAGTTCATAGGCTAACTTCAACTGTTCCTTAAAAACTTTCTTTTGAACTTCTGGCGTGGAAAAATTATAGTGATAATCTAACCCAATTTCACCTATGGCCACCACTTTGTTATTTTTCATCATTTCACATAACTGGTTTAAATAACCTCCAGAAGCCCCCTTAGCATCATGAGGGTGTATCCCTACAGCAGCGTAAAGTTGAGGTATTTTATCACTTAGTTTAATTGCATTGCGAGAAGAGTTTAAATCATAGCCTACATTTATCATAGACTTTACTCCCTGTTTTAGGCTTTTCTCTGCTATTTCTTCTGCAGACTCTTTGTACCTTTCATTATCAATGTGACAATGGCTGTCTATTATCTTCACATAATCCCTCCTTTACTTTACTTCTGCTCCGCTTTCTATGTTTTTATCTAGACTAGACAGTACTAGGTTGCCTTGACCATCTTCAGCAGCTAAGATCATCCCCTCAGATACTATCCCTCTTAATTTGGCAGGCTTTAGGTTTGCAACAAAAATAACTTTTTTCCCTATTAACTCTTGAGGTGTGTAATGCTTTGCTATTCCCGCTACTACTTGACGAGTTTCTACACCTATGCCAAGCTTGACTTTCAATAGTTTATCTGCATTTTTTACTTTTTCAGCTTTTATAACTTCTGCAACTTTTAGCTTAACTTGAGCAAACTGGCTTATGTCAATTTGTTGAACTTCTTTCCCTGTTGAGTTCAACTTTTCTTTTCTGTTTTTACCCTGTTTAGAAATTGTACCTTCAGTAGTCTTAGAAAATTCTTTTAAATCTATCCTAGGAAACATAGGTGGCTGCTTTTGAACCTTTGTTCCATCTTTTAAGGCTCCCCATCCTTTGTGGCCCCAAGTTTGCTCTTCTTTATCAATATTTAACTGATTTAATATTTTTTCTGCTGTATTAGGCAAAAAAGGAGTTAATGTAATAGCTATTACACGTATGCTCTCGGCTAAGTTATATAGAACTGTATTCAAGCGTTCTTTATCTTTTTCTTCTTTAGCTAAAATCCAAGGAGTAGTTTCATCGATATACTTATTTGTCTTGGAAATCAATTTCCATAAATCAGCCATAACCTGGCTAAGATTAAAACTATCTACACCATAGTCTATTTTTTCTGGTAATTCTTTAGCCATAACTATAAGGCCTTCATCTTCCTTTTTAGGCTTTACTGCTTTGGGAATAACACCCTGATTATATTTTTCTATCATCGCAACAGTCCTGCTAACTAAATTACCTAAGTCATTAGCTAAATCATAGTTCACCCTTTTCGCTAGAGCAATTTCTGAAAAGTTACCATCATTTGTTGTTGAGAACTCTTTAAGAAGATAATATCTCAATGCATCTACTCCATATTTCTCCACCAAGACTTTTGGGTCTACTACATTACCTTTTGATTTTGACATTTTATCATTATCAAATAACAGATAGCCATGTGCTACTACTTTTTTAGGTAGCGGAATATCTAAGGCCATCAAAAATATCGGCCAGTAAATAGAGTGAAATCTTACAATGTCTTTTGCCATCAAATGTACATCCGCTGGCCACCAATTGTTGAATTTTTCTTCATCCTTACCGAAACCTATTGTAGAAATGTAATTGGTTAAAGCATCTAACCAAACATATACTACATGTTTATCATCAAATGGCACTTTTACCCCCCAGTCAAATGTAGTCCTTGAAACACACAAATCTTCTAAACCCGGGCGTAAAAAATTATTTAGCATCTCATTTTTCCTAGACACTGGCTGAATAAAGTCAGGATTTTTTTCTATATGTTCAATTAGCTGTGGCGCATACTTTGAAAGCTTAAAAAAATAACTCTCTTCCTTTACTTTTTTAACTGGCCTTCCACAATCTGGACAATTACCTTCTGCCAGTTGTCTCTCTGTCCAAAATGATTCACATGGAGTACAATAAAGTCCTTCATAGTAATCTTTATATATATCTCCTTTTTCATACAGTTTTTTAAATATCTCTTGTACTACTTCTTTATGGCGTGATTCTGTGGTGGCTACAAAGTCATCATACTGAATATCTAGTAATTCCCACAGTCCTTTTATCCACTCTCTTATCTCCGCCACAAACAGCTCAGGATTCTTCCCTTGCTCCTCAGCTCTTTCTTGAATCTTTTGCCCATGTTCATCGGTTCCTGTTAAGTACCTAACATCATACCCTGTAAATCTTTTGTATCTACTGATCACATCAGCAATAACTGTGGTTAAACAGTGTCCCACATGAAGTTTATCACTAGGATAATAAATTGGCGTTGTTATATAATATCTTTTTTTACTCATGCTAAAAACCTCCCTTTAAATATATAAATTTATAAACAAAAAAGCTTCACCCAGTGAATAACTTAGGGGCGAAGCTTTAACTTCACGGTACCACCCTAACTTTGATGTGAAAACATCCTCAGTCAAGTCAGTAGACTTCAGCTATAACGTAACTACCGCAAATGCTCTATAAAACCATGTTCATTGGCCTAAAATGCCGACTTTACACCATATAGACGACTCTCTGTAAGGTTAGTACCAACTACTCATTTTATGTCACTGCATTTTATTGTTAATTGATTTGTAAAAATATTATATCCTCTATACTATTATATGTCAATTTTACTATTTGTATTTATTTGTCTTTATATGATTGACCAAAAGGTGTTTTTTCTTCAATTATATAACCCTTCTCAGAAAGGTTTTCCAACACTTTCGTTAACTCTTCCATGGAGTTAATCCCCTCTATCTTTTTAAGAACGTCTGTAAAATCAGCGCTTGTAATAGGTAAAAATGGCTCTACTTTTTTATACAGTTCCTTGTCATTTAACGAAGACATCTCCCGTAGCTCATCAAAGGGGTTTAAAGAAAAAGGACTTTCAGTATAAGCCATCCTAATTCTAGCAGCTATAGTTCTCCCAAAAATAGCTGATGATAAGAAAACATCACCACTTCTTAAATAAGGTAGTCTCTTACACTCCCTTTCTGTCAAGTCTGTTTCTTCTCTCAAAGTAGCTATATCAGTACCTCTAACTGTCCTAAATATTAGTTTTGTGTTTAACTGGGCAGTCACTGTTTCATCTAACAACGTTGGTCGTTGAGTCGCTAGCATCAAAAAGACGCCATACTTTCGTCCTTCTTGTGCTATTTCTTTTACCACTGATTTTGAAGGAGAATCATACCCCTTAGGAGCAAAGTTATGTGCTTCATCAGTTACTATTACAAAAGGGGGGTAAAATTTATCACTACTTTTATCCTTAAATTGTCTTCTTTTATGATAAAAATAACCCATAACATAGGTAGCAAATACTCCTAACAGCCAAACCGGCCCCTGAATAACTACAGACTTTCCTGACAATATCCCTAGCTCTATTTTTTCTGTATCTTGGGTAAAAAGCCCAGCATTTTCTAAACGCTTCAATCTCCACTGAAGCCCCTTAATTGAAGATAGTGGTAAGCTTCCATATTGTTCTAAAAGATTCCTTAACCTCTGAACTTTTTGAGGATCGTCTGTGGCATCTAAGTCTACTTTTTCCAATCCATTCTTCCCCAATTCCAAAGCTGTAACTACCCCCTCTATCCTCTGGGTAAAACTTAGCAATGAGTCATTTCTTTGATGCATAACTTCTATGGCATTTATCATGGACTCAGAAAGGGTATGAGACGCTCCTAATAAGTTAATAAGGTCTCTAGTATTTAAGTTAGAAAACTCTACTCCTACGTCACTGCCTAATGAGGCCAATGTATAGCTAGTTTGGTATCTTTTATCCCCTTTAAATTCCATCTCATAATGAGGGTCAAAAATTAGCATAGGTATTTTATGTTTCATTACCTCTTCTAGGAGCACCCTTAAACCATAAGACTTCCCAGATCCAGACCCTCCAAATATACCAATGTGAGGGTACTGATGCATTTCTTTAATTGGGAATATAAATGGCACTCCTTTTTGGCTAACTTCACCATTATCATCAACTTTAGCTATACCTTTAAGATGCTTCGGTAATGATTTATACATGCCCTGAGTACTTTTAATTTCTCCCAATACCAGACCTTCTTCCTTACTGCCAAATAAAATTAAGTCTTCTACTTCAAAAAATTCTGGCACTCTCACTTTACAACCAGTAGTAACAGGGTAAGGTGCTTCATGAAATAAATTCACCTTAGCTATGTTGATTTCACTACCACCAATGTCATAACCTAATTGAGATAATGATTCAATTACGTTGCTTTCTACCAAAGCACCGTTTATATTTAACGGTATAAAAGGGTTATAGCTTAAAGTCTCTACTACTTCTCCCCTTAAATTTCCTAAATCCTTATCTTCTATAATAAGAATTTCATTTATCCGTATTTTTCTTTTTTCTGTAGCCACCCAAACCTGCAGTTGGGTTGTTTCTCCCACCACTTGCATATATACCCTCCTTAAATCACTCTGTTGTCACGCTTTGGAACAAAAAACACCCTTTTAATATCCTCATCTAAATGATTTTCTATAAGAGCTTTGATAGCTTTTGTGGTAATTCTTACTTCGTTATCTACTATATCCAGCCAAATAGGTATACCTCTTCCGCCCTTTGGTGTAAGATGGTTGGCTAAGCTTACCATCTCCTCAATCTTTCCTTTTTGCTCAAACAAACAATCCATGCCCACTGGATGAGGATCATTGCTAGGTCTATAAAAAATAGTGGATAATTCTTCTTTTATATTATGAAAGATTAGTTTCTCGTTAGGTTTAAATAAATTAAATAAAGTTTCCCTATCATAACCATGTATTTCTAATTTCTGAGATATGGAATTAGTTCCTATTTCTTCTATAACTCCTCCTATAGTTATGTCGTTTACTAAGCACTGGGATTTAAGTTCTTCCCAACCCTTAGCATCCTCTATTTTATATCTAATTAACGAACCATCCATAAATATAACATCTGGTTTGTTTTTTTTAATTGCTTCCACAGCCACCTGTAATTCCATAGATGCCAACTTAATTTTTACTAACTTAGTCATAGCATCAGAATAAGATAGGTTACTATTTTCGCTTATTTTTGCAATCTCTGCTTTAACCTTATCTTCCATTGGACATACCACATCGCTTATCATATGGCTACTTCCTCTAGTAGTTTTGGCTAAAGCCCTAAACACTAAAATTTGGTGTGGATAGTTTGCCCCAAAACTGTTAAAAGAGCCATCTACACCCATTAAATTAATGTCTAAAGAAACATTCTCTTTAATAAAAGAAAAATTTCCTCCGACCTGTTCTAATTTTTCCCTTATATACTCCTTACTTGGAATGTTATTTTTGGCATTATTTAGAGTTAAATTTATTTTTTTGAGTTTTTCTATTAACTCTTTATCATACACTATCACAAACCTCCATTTTTTTACTTTTTGGGTATTGACTGTCATGGAATTAATTGGTACAATGAAGATGTCGAAAATTGTAGAAAGGGAGGAGAGATTATGAAATCAACAGGGATTGTTAGGAAAGTGGACGAGCTAGGAAGGGTAGTTCTTCCAATCGAGTTAAGAAGGACCCTTAACATCAGTGAAAAAGACTCTTTAGAAATTTACGTCGATGGAGAAAGGGTAGTACTTAAAAAGTATAATCCTGCCTGTATCTTCTGTGGGGAAGCTGAAGAAATTGTCCATTTTAAATCAAAAAATGTATGCAAAAGTTGCAAAGATGAACTTAAGTAGTTTTCAATGCTATTATATATTTTAAGACGGGTTTATTCCCGTCTTTTTTTTGTGTATAATTAACTGCTTTTTATGTGATGCTGATATAGCTCCCTCTGTGATAAACCTGTTTGCTCTGCTACTTCTTTACACGCTTCCTTTACATATTTTCCTTCTTTAATTAACTGTTCTACCATATCTGCCCCATCTGTAAAACTTAATTTCTTTTCTAGCCCCTTCGCTAATATCACTGTTATTTCTCCCTTTATACCCTCTGCAAAATAAGATAGGATTTCCGCAGGAGTTCCTTCTTTTCTCTCTTCAAATACTTTTGTAATTTCCCGAACAACTACTATTTTTTTATTAGTGTCTAGCTGATGAATCCTCTTTATAGTGTCGAGAAAATCATGAGGGCTTTGATAGAAAACGCTGGTTTTTGTATGATTTAACATTTCTGTGATTAAATCTCTTTTTTTGCCGCTCTGCTTTGGCATAAAACCAAAGAAAGTAAAAGAGTTTGTGTCTAAACCAGACATAGCTAATGCAGAAATAAAAGCACAGGGTCCGGGTATTGCTGACACCTCAAATCCTTCTTTTATAACTTGTTGTACTAACAAGTATCCTGGATCAGATATCGCTGGAGTTCCAGCATCTGACACTAAAGCTACACTTTTCTCTTTCTTTAAGTACTGAATTATTTTTTCAGTTTGCTTTCTTTCATTAAATTTATGATAAGAAATCATTTGGTTATTTATTTCAAAATTTTTAAGTAGCAAGCCTGTTCTTCTTGTATCTTCTGCGGCTATTATATCTGCTTTATTTAACGTAGATATGGCTCGATATGAAATGTCCTCAAGGTTTCCTATGGGTGTAGACACTAAGTAAAGCTTTGTCATTATAAAAGACCACCTTTTCCATAGTATATATTTGCCACTTCTTTGGTATATTCATTAAGCTCATTATATATTATTAGCACAGGTCCTACCTTCAACCCAGCTTTTGCCCCCTTTATAGTTTCCAACAAAAATATCCCAGGTTCCTTTACTGTTGTTGATTGTACCATTCTAAATCGTTTAGGCTCCAGGTTGTATTTTTTTAAAATAGCTATGGTATCAGCTAACCTGTGAGAACTTTGAACCATAGCTAAACGTCCTCCCACCTTTAAAAGTTTAGCTGCTAAAGAAATAAAGTCTTCTAAGTTTCCACAAAGCTCACTTCTACCAATGTTTTTAGATGTCTTTTTAATATTGCTATCATACTTTAGATAGGGAGGATTTAACGTAACCAAGTCATAACGATTCTTTGCAATTGACGGTAAGCCTTCTCTAACATCTTCATTAATTACTTTAATAACATTGTTTAATTTATTAAGGTTAACAGATTTCAGTGTAAGTTCAAATAATTGTTCTTGAATTTCCACAGCTAATATTTTATTTATATCCGCACGAGTAGATATAATAAGCGGAATTACTCCTGTTCCCGTTCCTAAATCGACAATATTATAGTTTTTTTTAACAGTAGCATAATGTGCAAGCAATACCGCGTCCATAGTAAAAGTATAAAGTTTTGGATTTTGAATTATTTTAAGTTCATTGCGTTGTAAATCGTCTACACGTATATTGCGATCTTTAATATCATGCACCACCTTTTTAATCAAGAATTTTAATTAGCAGCAGTTCTATTTAAATAGAACTGCTGCTAATTAAACTATTATTTTTTAAGGAGAGAAATACAGAATAAACAGTCCCCTTCCTCCCTTAAGCTACCATAATGCAAGTGACAAATATGAAATCCTTCATTATATAATCGTGCTAAAGCATCTTGTCCTTCTTTTACTGTTGTAACAGTTTTTTTCTTTTTTGAGTTGGGAAGTTGCTCTTTTAACCACTTGTTTTCTTTCTCAAGACGTTGATTTTCTTGATTTAAAGTATTTGCTTTTTTCTTTAAATCTTTTAGCGTACGATAAAATTCTTCTAATTTATCTTCTAGTATTCTAATTTCTTGTTCCATTACCCTCCCCCTATTCTTCAATAATTTCTACTTCTGTGGCGGGGAAATCCACCCATGTTTTACTATCATCAAGCTCTATCTTAACATTTGATTTCAGTGGATTTACTTCTACTATTTTTCCTTTCCCTACATTTGTCTTAACCCTCCGCCCTATATTAGGAAGTTCTTTATTAGCTTCTTTATAATGCTCATTTTCATAGCGTAAACAACACATAAGTCTTCCACAAATACCTGATATTTTGTTTGGATTTAGGGATAAATTTTGTTCTTTAGCCATTTTTATAGAGACAGGGTCAAACTCCCCTAAAAATGTATTACAGCAAAGCGGTCTACCACAACATCCTAATCCACCTAGCATCTTGGCCTCATCTCTAACCCCAATTTGTCGAAGTTCTATTCTCGTTCTAAAAACAGCTGCTAAGTCTTTTACCAATTCTCTAAAGTCAATTCTTCCATCTGCTGTAAAGTAAAAGATAATTTTTGAAGAATCGAAGGTATACTCTACATCGATTAACTTCATATCAAGGTTATGGCTTTCTATTTTTTCCGAACAAATTTTAAAAGCTTCTTCAGCTTTTTCTTTATTCTCTTTCATGGTCTCTTTATCATTTGTGGTTGCTTTTCTCACAACTTTCTTTAACGGCAACACTAACTCACTTTCTTCAACTTGCTTTTTAGAAACAACCACATCTCCATATTCTAAGCCTCTAGCTGTTTCTACAATTACACCATCTCCTACTTCTAACTCCCAGCTATCTGGATCAAAGTAATATATTTTACCTGCTTGTTTAAAGCGTACTCCTACTACATCATATTGTTTCATTTTAAACCTCCTGTAGTCGCATAAAAAGGACTTCTAGATTAAGTATGAAGTTTCCTTTATAGTTAAGGTTAACCCTAGCTTTTTCTATTTCCTTCATAGCTAAGTATGGGTCTTGCCATTCTCTTTCTTCTATTAGTATATCATAATAGTCAAAATTTACTATTTTTGTTTTTGCCCCACCCTTTTTTAAATATAATATATCTCTATACCAAAATATTAACAGATCCAAAACTAATTCAGGATCTATTTCTTTTATGCTAAGTTCTATATCCGCAAATGCAATCTTTTTTTCTTTTATTTTTAATAGGATATCAATTACTATCTTTCTCTTCTCTAAAAATCCTGAGTTAACTAAATCAATGGCTTGTCCTAATGAGCCTTGACTAAAGTTAGAAATAACCAAAGCTTCCCGTTCTTTTATTTTTACATTTTCACATAAATATTCTTTTAGCACATTCTTGTTTAAGGGCATTACTTTTATAGGCACTGCTCTTGAACTTATTGTAGGAAGCACTTTATCTAAATTATTAGCTAATAAAATAATCACAAGATAATCTGGAGGCTCTTCAATCATAGTTAAAATACTGTTTGCAGCCTGAGGTGTAAGCATTTCAGTATCTTCTAAGATAAGTATTTTTTTGTTAATTTCTAAGGGGGAAAATTTCCCCCCTTTCTTAAATTCAGAAATGTTTTCTAATTTTACATTCTGGTCTTCATTAACATACATTATAATATCAGGGTGGTTATCCTTGTAAATATTCTGACAAGTGCGGCAGTTTCCGCATCCTTGAGGACAAGCAATTAGTTGTGCTATTTTACGAGAAATTGTCTTTTTCCCCGTTCCTTTTTTTCCATGAATAATATAACAGTGGCTTAGCTGGTTGCTGCCTACTACTTTTTTAAAATATTCAAGAATATGATCTTGTCCTATAACATCCATTTTATTACTCCTTCATTCCTATTTATGCTTTTTCAAATTGAGCAACATCTAATACAAAGATAGTAGCTCCCCCAATTACAACCTCAACGGGGTAAGGTACATATGATTCTACAGCTCCCCCTATAGGAGACATTGTTGTTACAGTTTTCTCTCTAGCCTTACATACTTTTTTAATGATACTCACTACTTGTTGGGTTTTATCATCCTCAACACCTACTAATACTGTAGTATTACCAGATTTTAAAAACCCCCCAGTGCTAGCTAACTTAGTAGCTTTAAAGTTGTGTTCAACTAATGCCTCTAGCAGTTTACCACTATCCTTGTCTTGGATTACCGCCACTACTAATTTCATTTTACTTCCCTCCCTTAATTAGATTAATCCCATATGCTCCACTATATCTTTAAATACCTCTTCTTTGTTTCTATTTCCATCAATTGTAATAATAGGATATTTCTTAGTTAAAGAAATATAACCTTCTCTCACTTTTTTAAAATAATCAATTCCTCTCTGCTCTATCCTGTCTTTTTTGCCAGTTATCCTGGCTAAAGAACTTTCTACATTTAAATCTATATAAAATGTATAATCTGGCATTAAACTCTCAGTAGCTATTTTGTTTATATCTGCTACTACTTTTTCCTCAACTCCCAGGGCTATTCCCTGATATACAATACTAGAAAAAACATATCTATCAGCTACAACATTTATACCTTGATCTAACTTAGGCTTAATGACATCTTGGATTAGTTGAGCCCTAGCTGCACTATATAGTATAGTTTCTGTTATCGGATTGATATTACCTTTAAAATTTAGTAAAATATTTCTTATTTCATTACCAACATCTGTCCCTCCAGGCTCCCGTGTATATAAATAATCGATTGCATTGACTTCGAAAAAATTGCATAACATATTAGCTTGAGTTGTTTTCCCCGCTCCATCAGCACCTTCAATAACAATAAATTTTCCTTTTAAATCCATGTATTCACTTCCTATCTCATAACTTGTATGTGTCCATCCTCTACACCATGAATTTCACCTGCAAAGCTTTGTATGAAAGCCACTATTTCTTCTGTAATTTTTTCTCCTGGCATTACAGTAGGTATTCCAGGAGGATATGGTGTGATAGTGCTTGTTGATATTTTACCTATAGAGGCTTTTAGGTGCACCCATTTAGATGAACTGTAAAAGGCAGCTCTAGGCGATATCCCTGAGTTATTATAAGTATATAAATCTATTTGATCTATTATTTTTTCATTTTTTCTTTTATGCAAAAATCTTCTAATTAAAGCAACCGTTTTTTTGATCTCACTCTTACTATGAGCAGGTTTAATTAAAAATAGTATTTTTCTTCCTTCCAGCAATTCAGGAAAAATTCCATGTTTGTTTAATTTATTGTAAACCTTTTGAGCTATATATTTTCTCGGAAATAAAACAGTAACTTTTGTGGGATCAACAAAGTATTCTTTTGATAAATCTTTAATATATTGTATTTTATGTTTTTCTAATAAATCCTGCATATACGAGGCTAATTCTATGGTGTTTTGCAATATTTTTTTCCCTTTAGTATTATATAGCTTTCTACTATAGTCCATAGAAGTAAGAAAAATATACGATGGGCTAGTAGTAGTAACCAGCGAGACATGGTTTCTAACCTCGGTGACGTTAAAATTCCCATTGTTTATATGAAGCATAGCTGTTTGAGTTAATCCAGTTAAATTTTTATGAAAACTACTTATAACAATATCTGCTTTACAATAATTACCCAACTTATTTGCAAAATTGCTAAAATATAAATGTGCACCATGGGCTTCATCTAACAAAACCATTAAACCTTTTTCTTTACAAAATCTTATTATATCTTCTAGATTTTCAGGATAGACACCATAGTAGTTAGGATATGTAAGGACAATTCCACAAGCATCCATATTTTCGCTATATGCCTTTTTTATTTGCTTTAAAGTAATTGGTAATGATATATCTATTTCAAAATTAAAAAGAGGTTTTAAATATACAGGGTTTGCCCCTGTCACTACTAATCCGTTAATAACCGATTTATGACAGTCTCTAGAAACTAACACTTTACTTTTTTCATTAAACAAGTAAGACATTCCTGCTAAGATTCCACTGGTTGAACCATTTAAAAGGTATATGCTTTTTTTACTATAAAATGTTTTGCTTAAAAGTTTCTCGCCATGTTTAATTATCCCTTTAGGTTTATGGTAGTCATCAAAGCAATCTATCTCTGTTGTATCATATTTGAATATATTTTTAAAGAAAGTATTATTATTTCCTCCTATATGACCAGGCATATAAAAATTTGTACGTTTCCTTTGATTCTGCCTTACAGCAATTATATCAAACAAAGACAATTTATCTTTAAGCCTCCCTTGCATAAACCCTGCCCTTAACCTTAAGGGAAAGTATTGTTTTTACAGTTAATCACCATGAACTTTTATCTTTAGTAAAAGCTAACTTATTTTTTTGATTAACTATATTATAACAGAAAAGAAGAAGGGACAGGCGGCTCAAATTTAATTTTTTGCCGCTTGCCCCTTGTCATCTTCTGCCCATATCTTTTTCATTTTAAATAAAATATCCTTATAGTTAGGATTTTCAACCTCTGCTTTAGATACTAAATCGACACATTTAGTACAAATAAAGCTTTCTAATATTTTTATTCCCTGTTTTGTTTGACAACTACACAAAATGCAATTATTCTCCATAAAAACACCGCCCTTTTAGGCTATGCTTTCCAAATACTTGCCTGTTATTCTAAGTTAGCTATAATTAGGTGCTTCTTTAGTAATATCTATATGATGAGGGTGGCTTTCCTGCAATCCAGCACCTGTAATTTTAACAAGTTTTGCGGTATTCCTTAATGTTTTTAAATCTTTGGCACCACAATAACCCATGCCTGCTCTTATACCACCTAGTAGCTGGTATATGGAGTCTGACAAACTTCCTTTATAGGGAACTCGACCTTCCACCCCTTCGGGGACTAATTTTTTTTGATTGTGTTGGAAGTATCTGTCTTTGCTTCCTTTTTCCATTGCTCCCATTGAACCCATACCTCTATAAACTTTATAACTCCTACCTGCATATATTTCTGTTTCTCCAGGACTTTCTTCTGTGCCTGCTAACAGACTTCCTAACATTACAGTAGAAGCCCCTGTTGCTAAGGCTTTAACTATATCTCCTGAGTATTTAACCCCACCATCAGCGATAATAGGAACTCCGTATTGTTGGGCAACTTGGTTACACTGATAAACTGCTGTTATCTGAGGTACTCCTACCCCTGCAACAACTCTAGTGGTACAAATAGAGCCTGGTCCTATCCCTACCTTAACAGCATCAGCGCCGGCTTTTATAAGATCTTCTGTTGCTTCTGGAGTTGCTACGTTTCCACCTATGACTTGTATACTAGGATAAGTTTTTTTAAGAATGCTAACAGTGTCTAAAACTCCCTGAGAATGTCCATGAGCGGTATCAACTACAATTACATCAACTTTTGCTTTAACTAAGGACTCCACTCTTTTCATAGTATCTTCACCAGTTCCAACAGCTGCAGCTACTAATAGCCTACCATTTTTATCTTTAGCAGAATTAGGATATAACTTAGCTTTTTCAATATCCTTTATTGTGATAAGCCCCTTTAAGTTAAAGTTCTGATCTACAATAGGAAGCTTTTCTACTTTATGCTTCATTAGAATTTCTCTTGCCTGATTTAAGTTAGTTCCTTCCTCTGCAACAATAAGGTCCTTCTTAGTCATGACTTCCTTAATGGGTTGAGTCAAATCCTCTACAAACCTTAAATCCCTGTTCGTAATTATCCCCACAAGTTTTGAGCCTCTACAAATTGGAACTCCTGATATCCTATACCTAGCCATAATTTTTGATGCATCTTCCAGTGAATCATCCTCTTTCAAGTAAAATGGGTCGGTAATAACCCCATGCTCAGACCTTTTTACTTTGTCTACTTCTGAACTCTGCTGCTCAATGGTCATGTTTTTATGAATAACACCAATTCCACCTTCACGAGCCATCGCTATAGCAGTTTTAGCTTCAGTAACTGTATCCATTCCTGCACTAAGAAGCGGTACATTTAAAGTTAACTCTTTCGTTAATTTTGATTTTAAATTAGCTTGATGGGGTAGAATACTTGACTTTTGAGGGACTAGCAATACATCGTCAAAAGTTAAACCATCCATTGGAATAAATTTTTCTTTCATTTACGTCACTCCTTTTTAATATAAAACCCCATTAGGCTAACAAGAGTCTAATGAGGGTATAGGAGTCCTACACCCTCGTAGCAGAAGAATTTTGGTTCTTCAGTAGAAACTCACCAGCCAATTCCGATGATTATACGGGGCAAAATTCTTTTTTAGTTATTAAGAAAATATTATACCATAAAAAATGATTTTTTCAACTTTTTTAACTACTTTTTAAGACTTTGTAAAATTATTAATTATATTAACGAAAAAAGGATCGGCAATCAGCCGATCCTTTTTGAGCTATTCAATTACTTATTCTACTAAATCTTCAATAGAGTCTATTTCAACATATTCAGGAACCACAAGACCAATTGCTGCTCCTTCATAGTTAGGTCCTAAATCCACTACTTCGTCACTATAGTCTTCGTAATAGCTTTCATGTGTCCCTGGCAACCAGGCAGCTAGTAAAAAGTCAGCAGCTCCTGAAGCAACTCCTTGCCACATAGCTCCAGCTTGAAGGGCATCTACCTCAACATCGTAACCTGCATCTTCTAAAATATTTTTTACAACATAGGTACTAGCTGTTGCGCAAGCCCATTCAACATAAGTGATAGTCACTTCACCAGAACCATTAAGCTCTGTTCCTTCTAACCAACCATCAACTAAATCTTGGTTTTCTTCAATCCATGTTTGTGCTGCTTCATCTCTATCATCAATCTCTTCCATCATTCCAATAGCGCTAGCTAGCTCTTCTGGTGATAAATAATAGTTTTCTAAAAACTGATTTACTTCTGGATGATCAGCAGCAAAATCTTTCCTTGTTATTGTGTTTATTGTTTCTTCTCCACCAAAAACTTCTTTTGGATCCTCTAAAAACTTCAAATCAAAATCTGCAAATTTCCAGTGAGGAGCCCAGCCAGTAACTACAATATACTCTTCATTTTCATAAGCTCTTTGTAAGCTTGCTGTCATTGCAGCATCACTGCTTTCAACCAGTTCCATATCTAAACCATATTCTTCAATTGCATCTTCAGCGGCACCCATAACTCCTGCACCAGCGTCAATGCCTGTAATTTGTCCATCAAACTTATCCACTACTGACTCTTCTGAAGCATCTCCTGGTACTTCTCCTTCTCCATTTCCATCGCCACAGCCTACAGCTACAAGCGAAACAATTAAAACAATCATCAAAGATAATGTTAACCCTTTTCTTTTAAACATAAAACTAAAACCTCCTTGAAATTTTTAAATCTATTTTTTACTTACTTACCCCTTGGGTAAGTCTATCTAGTATGATAGCAATTATTACAACAGCTATTCCTCCTTCGAAGCCTACCCCTGTTTCTAGCTGACTTACACCACGCATAACCACACTTCCCAATCCTCTTGCACCTATCATAGATGCTATAACTACCATAGAAAGTGATAACATTATACACTGGTTTATTCCAGCCATGATTGTAGGCATCGCCTGAGGAAGCTGTATTTTAAACAGCATTTGTGTTGGCGTGGAGCCGAATGCTTTACCAGCTTCTACTAACTCTTGAGGTACTTGCCTTATACCCAAGTTTGTTAGCCTTATGGCTGGCGGCATAGCAAAAATTATAGTTGCCACTGCTGCCGGTGTATAACCTATATCAAACAAAACAACAGCTGGAATAAGATATACAAAGGCCGGCATTGTTTGCATAAAGTCAAGAATTGGCCTCAATATTGCATCAACCCTGTCATTTTTTGCAGCTAGAATACCTAAAGGTATTGAAATTAGCAATGCCAAAAGAGTCGACGTCAATATAAGGGAAAGTGTTTCTACTGTTTCAGACCAAAGATTAATATTATTTATCAGCAGTATTCCTAAACCAGCAAAAATTGCTACACCTTTGCCGGAAAGAACATAAGATAAGTAAGCTATAAAAGCTGCAAACATAAAAGGTGATGAAACTTCAGGAGCCAAGGTTGCTATTAAAAAAGCTGCACCATACGATAAAACCTGAATTGCAGCAATTGTTGTTGACTTTGTAACCATAAATAGTAAAGCTAAAGCTGCTATATTAACGGCAATATAACTTGCTAAAAACAAGTTTAGCACTATATAAAGAATTGCTGTTAGAACTACGTATAAAATAGAAGCTGAAATTTTGTTTAATTTTATACTCCCTAATGTCAAACTTGAAATTTGCGTTTTTTTATTTAAGTGTAATATTGCTACTAAAGCAATTGCAATAGCTACCCAATAGACAGGCAAGTGAAGCATATTTTGTATAAAACCTACTATAGAGTTTACTACATCTCTAATAAAGCTAAATAAAAAATCAAAATTATCTACGAGGAAATTTTCAAACCAAACAGCCGCTTCTCCCATTGGAATTCTAGGAATCATTTGCTTCACCCCTTTCTGGGATTAAGGCCTCTAAAACACTGCCTTTAACTATTACTCCTAATAACTTATTTTCATCGTTTACTACTGCTGTTGGTAGCGAATCGCTTGCTGTAACTTCAATTAAGTCCTGAATACTAGTTTCTGGATAAACAGTTTTAACTTCATCTTTTTTTATAATTCCATTTAGCTCTTTTTTACCTTCTTCAATAGCTTTGTAAACATCATCAATATGAACGACACCTATAAGCCTTCTTTTTTCTGTAACAAGGATAGAGTTTAATCCATGCTCTCTCATTTCCTTTAGAGCCACCCTTGGCCCTTGTGTGCCGCCAACTGTTGTAAATGGTTTTGCCATAACATCAGCAGCTGTTAATATCTCACTTCTATTAACACCTTGAACAAAACGTCTGACATAATCGTTGGCTGGATTGGACAATATTTCTTCTGCCGTCCCTACTTGCACTGATTTTCCATCTTTCATTAACAATATTCTATCACCTATTTTTAGAGCTTCATCTAAATCGTGGGTAATAAATATGATAGTTTTTTGCATCTCTTCTTGAAGTTCAAGTAACTCATCCTGCATGTCTGCACGAATCAATGGATCTAACGCACTAAACGCTTCATCCATAAGTAAAATATCAGGGTCATTTGCTAGAGCCCTTGCAAGACCAACCCTTTGTTGCATACCCCCACTTAGTTGGCTAGGTAGATTATGCTCATAACCTGATAATCCTACCTGCTTCAAAGCTTTTAACGCCTTGCTTTCTCTCTCTTCTTTAGGGATGTTTTGGACTTCCAAACCATACTCTACATTTGCTAACACCGTTCTAGATGGTAAAAGAGCAAAGTTTTGAAATACCATGCTCATAGACTTTCTGCGGATTTCCCTGAGTTCTGCTGGACTTAACTTAGATATATCTTTACCATCCAAAAGAACCTCACCATCAGTTGGCTCTAAAAGTCTATTTAAGCACCGTACCAGTGTAGATTTACCACTTCCAGACAATCCCATAATAACAAATACTTCCCCTTTTTTTACAGAAAAGTTTGCATTGTTTACAGCCACAGTCAATCTATTTTCTCTTAAAATTTCTTCTTTGGATTTTCCTTGTTCAATAAGCTTTACCCCTCTATGGGGCTTCTTGCCAAAAATTTTATATAAGTTTTTTACCACTAACTTATTAGACAATGATCCTGCCTCCTCATCTTTTCTTATGTAATCACACTAGTTAATACTATCACAGCGGTATATAAATGGTCAAAGATAGTCAGATGGGTTCTATAGCAATAAACCACACTCTAATAGAGTTGATAGTATATATAACCGTTAGAGATAATAATAGTCAAATATAGTCAGACATACTCGCATATGCTTTAAGATATAATACTTTATTAGATTTCACTCATATCATCTAATCTTTTTCCTTTTAATTAAAAACTAAATTTCACTATTCTCTGTCATAAATTGGCATTCCACCCTTGTTTTTGTCAAATGTTTTATAAAATTTGGTACATAGATGTTAGTGGTAGTCCGAACAACAAGATTAGCGTACATATACCATTTGCTTAAATAATGTCCATTTAAAGAAAACAGTGTGGAAAAAAAATAAAAAAGAATAGCCCCTTATGTTAAAGTAGAAATTTATCAAGTACTATTTATAACAATAAGGGGCTATCTTTATAAATATACAAAAAGTGGTGGAAAAATGTTCAATGAACAACCAATGTATCGGTTTAATAAAAGTTAAAAAGACATTGTAACGGAAATAGTAAAAGAGTTTTATCAATTAAAAAAATACATAAAAATCAAGAAACTAAGAATAGAGTTATTATATTCAACGTAGAAATGACCCCAAAACTGTAATAACTCTATTCGAAGAAGTCAGTCATAAAACAAAATATAGTATTATAAAATAACACTGAAAAGAATTGGTTTTACTACTCATACTGAAAACGTTAAAAAACACCTAACCAAAGAATATGGTTAGGTGTTTTAAAGTACCCAGCGACGTCCTACTCTTCCAGGGGGTAGACCCCAAGTACCATCGGCGCTGAAGAGCTTAACTTCGGTGTTCGAGATGGGAACCGGTGGGACCTCTTCGCTATGGTCACTGGATTCAAATTACCATAAGGAAAGAAAACTAAGTCATTATCTAAACTAAGTTGGTCAAGTCCTCGACTTATTAGTACCGGTCAGCTAAAGGTATTACTACCTGTACACCCCCGGCCTATCTACCAGATAGTCTATCTGGAGTCTTACACTTTTACAAGTTGGGAAGTCTTATCTTGAAGGTGGCTTCGCGCTTAGATGCTTTCAGCGCTTATCCGTGCCGAACTTAGCTACCCAGCACTGCCACTGGCGTGACAACTGGTACACTAGAGGTTCGTCCATCCCGGTCCTCTCGTACTAAGGACAGATCCTCTCAAACTTCCTGCGCCCGCGACAGATAGGGACCGAACTGTCTCACGACGTTCTGAACCCAGCTCGCGTACCGCTTTAATGGGCGAACAGCCCAACCCTTGGGACCTACTACAGCCCCAGGATGCGATGAGCCGACATCGAGGTGCCAAACCTCCCCGTCGATGTGAACTCTTGGGGGAGATAAGCCTGTTATCCCCGGGGTAGCTTTTATCCGTTGAGCGACGGCCCTTCCACTCGGTACCGCCGGGTCACTAAGCCCGACTTTCGTCCCTGCTCGACTTGTAAGTCTCGCAGTCAAGCCTCCTTATGCCTTTGCACTCTACGAATGATTTCCAACCATTCTGAGGAGACCTTGGGGCGCCTCCGTTACTCTTTGGGAGGCGACCGCCCCAGTCAAACTGCCCACCTGACACTGTCCTAAAACCGGATTACGGCTTCTAGTTAGAATTCCAACATTCACAGGGTGGTATCCCACTTTAGGCTCCTAGAAAACTAGCGTCCTCTATTCTCAGCCTCCCACCTATGCTGTACAGTAAATGCCAAAATCCAATATCAGGCTACAGTAAAGCTCCACGGGGTCTTTCCGTCTTGTCGCGGGTAACCTGCATCTTCACAGGTACTACAATTTCACCGGGTCCTTCGTTGAGACAGCGCCCAAGTCGTTGCGCCTTTCGTGCGGGTCGGAACTTACCCGACAAGGAATTTCGCTACCTTAGGACCGTTATAGTTACGGCCGCCGTTTACTGGGGCTTCGGTTCAATGCTTTGCTTGCGCTAACACGTTCCCTTAACCTTCCAGCACCGGGCAGGCGTCAGCCCCTATACTTCATCTTTCGATTTAGCAGAGACCTGTGTTTTTGATAAACAGTCGCTTGGGCCTATTCACTGCGGCCTCCTCTCGCTCAGTACGAATGTACTTCACAATATCGAGGCACCCCTTCTCCCGAAGTTACGGGGTCATTTTGCCGAGTTCCTTAACGAAGGTTCTCCCGAGCGCCTTAGGATTCTCTCCTCACCTACCTGTGTCGGTTTACGGTACGGGCACCGCGCTTCTTGCTAGAGGCTTTTCTTGGCAGTGTAGGATTAGTTAGTTCCCCTTAATTGGGTCCTCTTAACCTCTCAGAATAGATAGAGGCGGATTTGCCTACCTCTAATCCCTACTGGCTTGAACGCACATATCCATCAGTGCGATAACCTACCTTACTGCGTCACCCCATCACTTAGACAAAGCTTGGTGGCACTGGAATCTCTACCAGTTGTCCATCGCCTACGCCTTTCGGCCTCGGCTTAGGTCCCGGCTTACCCTGAGCGGACAAGCCTTCCTCAGGAAACCTTAGGTTTTCGGCGGAGATGGTTCTCACATCTCTTTTCGTTACTTATATCAGCATTCTCACTTCTAAGCGCTCCACTGCTCCTTTCGGTACAGCTTCGCCGCACTTAGAACGCTCCCCTACCAACAGTAGTAGTATGATGTGAGAAATCAGAAGTTGGTAAAGTTCAAATGATTTTGTTTAAGCTTTGCTTAAACGTACATTTTTTACTTATTTCTAACCTCTCACCTCACACTACTACTCTTCCATTGCTTCGGTGGTAAGCTTTAGCCCCGGACATTTTCGGCGCAGGATCACTTGACCAGTGAGCTATTACGCACTCTTTAAATGGTGGCTGCTTCTAAGCCAACATCCTGGTTGTCTAAGCAATCCCACATCCTTTTCCACTTAGCTTACACTTGGGGACCTTAGCAGATGGTCTGGGCTGTTTCCCTCTCGACTATGGACCTTATCACCCATAGTCTGACTCCCAAGGTCTAAATATATGGCATTCGGAGTTTGACTGAGTTCGGTAACCTGGGTTAGGCCCCTAGCTCAATCAGTGCTCTACCTCCACTATTCATCCTTGAGGCTAGCCCTAAAGCTATTTCGGGGAGAACCAGCTATCTCCGAGTTCGTTTGGCATTTCACCGCTACCCACAGCTCATCCCCTAATTTTTCAACATTAGTGGGTTCGGGCCTCCATTTTGTGTTACCAAAACTTCACCCTGGCCATGGGTAGGTCACTCGGGTTCGGGTCTACACATACAAACTTAACGCCCTATTAAGACTCGCTTTCGCTTCGGCTCCATGGCTTTACCATTTAACCTCGCTTGCAAATGTAACTCGCTGATCCATTATACAAAAGGTACGCCATCACCCGCTTATGGGGCTCTGACTGTTTGTAGGCACACGGTTTCAGGTTCTATTTCATCCCCCGCCTGGGGTACTTTTCACCTTTCCCTCACGGTACTTGTTCACTATCGGTCGCTGGGTAGTATTTAGCCTTTGGAGGTGGTCCTCCTAGATTCTTACGGGGTTTCTCGTGTCCCGCAATACTCGGGTGGCTACTTAGATAGTTTAAAGCTTTTCGGCTACAGGACTTTCACCTTGTATCGTTTGGCTTCCCAGCCAATTCGCCTAAACTTTAATTTTGTAACTATCCCAAGTGGCTGTATCCACTTGTAAAGTAACTCCCTCAACCCACTTTTAGCAACGCATACAGGCTTACACTAAAAATGTTTAGGCTCTTCCCCGTTCGCTCGCCACTACTTAGGGAATCGAGTTTTCTTTCTCTTCCTCGGGGTACTTAGATGTTTCAGTTCCCCCGGTTGTCTCCTACCACCCTACTTATTCAGGTGGTGGTACCACAGTATTAACTGTGGTGGGTTGCCCCATTGGGAAATCCGCGACTTACAGCTTGCTTGCAGCTAATCGCGGCTTTTCGCAGCTCGCTACGTCCTTCTTCGACTCCCAGCGCCAAGGCATCCGCCGTGCGCCCTTTGTAACTTGACCTAATTTGCTCGTTTAAACATAATGAAATTGTATCTACCACGCTTTTGTTTCTCGGGTTGATACTTTCTTAGTTTCTTTCCTTATGGGTAATTTCAAAGATCGGTTGAAAGACTAGGTCTTTCAAAATTAAACAGCTAAGCTACTAACCATAAGTTAAAGCTCCTTAGAAAGGAGGTGATCCAGCCGCACCTTCCGATACGGCTACCTTGTTACGACTTCACCCCAATCATTCGCCCCACCTTCGACGGTTGCCTCCAGTTGGGATGTGAGAACCGAGATTCTGAAATGAGTTTGGGTCGTGGGATGTTAGAGGTGGGATTATTGCTTGTAAATATAGTCTTTAGACCTTTTTACTTAACCCTTCTTCTAACTTGCGACTTTATCTTTTCTCACTTCCAACTTCTCACCTCTCACCTCCCAACCGGTTGGCTCACCGGCTTCGGGTGTTGCAAACTTTCGTGGTGTGACGGGCGGTGTGTACAAGGCCCGGGAACGCATTCACCGCGATATGCTGACTCGCGATTACTAGCAACTCCGACTTCATGCAGGCGAGTTGCAGCCTGCAATCCGAACTGAGACCTGATTTAAAGGATTCGCTCCAGATCGCTCCTTCGCTTCCCGTTGTTCAGGCCATTGTAGCACGTGTGTAGCCCAGGACATAAGGGGCATGATGATTTGACGTCATCCCCACCTTCCCCCGGTTTATCACCGGCAGTCTCCTTAGAGTGCCCAGCTTAACCTGCTGGCAACTAAGAATAAGGGTTGCGCTCGTTACGGGACTTAACCCAACATCTCACGACACGAGCTGACGACAACCATGCACCACCTGTCTCTCTGCCTCAAAAGAGGACGACTCTATCTCTAAAGCCTTCAGAGGATGTCAAGCCCTGGTAAGGTTCTTCGCGTTGCGTCGAATTAAACCACATGCTCCGCTGCTTGTGCGGGCCCCCGTCAATTCCTTTGAGTTTCAACCTTGCGGTCGTACTCCCCAGGCGGGGCACTTAGTGCGTTAACTGCGGCACAGAGGGTATCTAAACCCCCTACACCTAGTGCCCAGCGTTTACGGCGTGGACTACCAGGGTATCTAATCCTGTTCGCTCCCCACGCTTTCGCATCTCAGTGTCAGGTACAGTCCAGAAAGTCGCCTTCGCCACTGGTGTTCCTCCTAATATCTACGCATTTCACCGCTACACTAGGAATTCCACTTTCCTCTCCTGTCCTCAAGTTTGACAGTTTCAAATGCAATACGGGGTTGAGCCCCGCAGTTTAACATCTGACTTATCAAACCACCTACATGCTCTTTACGCCCAGTAATTCCGGACAACGCTCGCCCCCTACGTATTACCGCGGCTGCTGGCACGTAGTTAGCCGGGGCTTCCTCTTGAGGTACTGTCATTTTATTCATCCCTCATAACAGAAGTTTACGATCCGAAAACCTTCATCCTTCACGCGGCATTGCTGCGTCAGGGTTGCCCCCATTGCGCAATATCCCCCACTGCTGCCTCCCGTAGGAGTCTGGGCCGTGTCTCAGTCCCAGTGTGGCTGATCGTCCTCTCAGACCAGCTATCCATCGTTGCCTTGGTAGGCCGTTACCCTACCAACTAGCTAATGAAGCGCGGGCCCATCCTTTAGCGATAAATCTTTCTTCTTTTTATCAGGTGACAAAAAGAAGGTATCCGGTATTAACATCAGTTTCCCGATGGTATCCCGATCTAAAGGGCAGGTTGCCCACGTGTTACGCACCCGTCCGCCACTATCCAGACACTCAACTAGGTTGAGTGTCGGATCGTTCGACTTGCATGTGTGAGGCATGCCGCCAGCGTTCGTCCTGAGCCAGGATCAAACTCTCCATAAAAGATTCTATGAAAAGCTAAAATTTAGCTCATCTTACTTAAATGTTTTAAAACTAATTAAAACGGAGCCCAACAAACTTTTGAGTAAAAGTTTTTGGGTAAATTCGACTACGAATTCCAAGAGCAGGAATTCTAGTCTGCATTTCTGGCTTTTGCATTAGCTGTTCAATTTTCAAAGACCTAATTTGTTGCCGCATATCTCAGCGACAAGTAATACTATACCATACTAAAAATCATAAGTCAACAATTTATGCGTTTTTTTGTTTTTTTGTTTGATTATACAAAAATAATCTTTAGAACACCTAGCATAACAACACCTGGACACCCTAATGCTAGAGAAGTTAATATAGTAAAATAATTTAATGGTAGGTACATATTAAAATAATTGCCAAAAATATTTAAAAATATTAATAGACATAACCCCATTCCAGAAAAAAGTACTAGTTTAAGTATTGTTTTACCCCGCTTTATCATCGGTCTTAATAATAAAGCTGCCGCAAATAGGGCTAAAATTGATATAAATAAAATTTCATAATTAGCATTCATAGTAACCCTCCTATGCTTTTTTATAGTTGTCTACATAAAACTCACTATAAAAGCGCTTTTATGGATAGCTTAGAACTGCCTAAAGAAATGTAATTATAACCTAATGAATCTTGCATTTCTTTTTTAAATGACATGTTTGTTCGTATAGAGGTAAAATCTGATCATTTGCAATTACATAGTATTTCATTTTTATAAAACTATTCATTGTTATTTAAAATATACTTATTATTTTGTTTTTCCTTTGCTTGCTTTAATAAATATTGATACCTTTTTTCCGCTGCTGCAATTGAATGTATAGCGTAGTCAACTAGATCTGGATCGGTAACGCTATTAAAGTATTCTTTTGCACACTGCCACTCTCTTTTTGCCTCCTCAGTTAGCTGTAAAGCGCTTTTGCTTTTAGGTACATCTACTTGGTTACCATCATCTAAGAAATAATCCTTTGTTTTCTTTAATAAAACCTTTATTTTCACCCTCAACACCACCTTTAACAAATTTGTCTTATCTTAGTATAATTATTGACTTAATTTGTTAAAATCATACAAAATAATATAGGAAAACGGGCCGCGATTTGATATCGTGACCCGTTTTCCTATATTTCCATTCTACCATGCATAGCTCTTGAAAGAGTAACTTCATCTGCGTATTCTATATCTCCACCTACCGGCAACCCATGAGCTATTCTAGTAACTTTTACGCCTAAAGGTTTTATTATTTTTGATAAATACATGGCTGTAGCTTCACCTTCAACATTTGGGTTTGTAGCAACAATGACCTCTTTTATTTCATCTTCTTTTATTCTGCTAAGTAAAGAAGAAATATTGAGCTCTTCAGGACCAACACCTTCCATCGGAGATATAACACCCTTAAGAACATGATAATACCCGTTATATTCACCAACTCTTTCCACAACCCCTATATCCTTTGCTTCTTGTACTACACATATAATGTTTTTATCTCTTTTTTCATTCATACAAATAGGACATTTTTCATTTTCTGTAAAATTACTACATACCACACATTCTTTAACTTTTGTTTTTACATTTTCAATAGACTGTGACAGTTTTTTTGCTTCTTGTTCTGGCATTTTCATTATGTAATATGCCAACCTTTGGGCTGATTTTTTCCCTACCCCTGGCAACATCTGCAAAGATTCCACAAGTTGTGTAAGAAAAACTGATTGAACTTCCATTTAAAACATTCCTGGAGGTAGTTGAAGTCCTCCTGTTACTTTTTGCATTTCTTTTTCAGCTAAGTCGTCAGCATTTTTTAGTGCTTCATTAACAGCTGCTAAAACTAAATCTTGAAGCATTTCTACATCATCAGGATCTACAGCTTCTGGTTTAATTTCAATATCTTTTACTTCTTTGTGACCATTAGCCACAACCTTAACTACTCCACCACCAGCAGTAGCTTCCACTGTTTTGTCCTTTAATTCATCTTGCATTTTTGCCATATCGGATTGCATCTTTTTCATTTGTTTCATAGCTTTATTCATATTTCCACCTTTAAACATCTAAACACTCCTCCTTAATTATCTTCTATTTCTACAAGGTCCTCTCCAAAAATTTCCTTGGCTTTAGTCACCGTTGAGTTTTGCTGCTCTTTTTTTTTAGCTGGACCTTTTTTCACCATGTTTTTTTTGGCCTTAATTTTTAAATCAGCATTACAAATTTCCTTTAGAATCTTTTCAATAATAGATTTATGCTGCTCTTTCATAACATTATCTGCATGAAGAACAAACTTATCTCCGTATTTAATTGTAATAACATTTTCCTTTAAATCATCTACTACAGCCTCTTTTAACCAAGCATGAGTGGATACATTTTCTTTTTTAACATTATACAATATTTTATCCCAATTTTCTTCTATATATTTAAGATTAACTTCACTACCATTTTGAATAGGTGCTGCCTGAGAAGGCTGAATAGAGATATTTTTTAAGTTTTCTTGATTCTGCACCTTCTTTTCAAGCTCATATATCTTTTTTCCCATTTCAACAATTTTTCTTTCTTTCCCTTCCATGGTTTTAATTATTAATGTCTCTAACAATATTTTAGGATGAGAAGAAAACTTTAATTCTTTTTGTCCATCAGTTAAAACATCTATTATGGAAATTGCTTCCATTGGAGAAATTTTACTAGCACTACTATTTTCACTTACACTTTCTAGCATAATATCGCGATAGGCAGTTATCAAGTCACTTAAAAATTGGTGTATGTTTTTACCCTCTTCAACCAACCACTCTACCTGGTCCATTGCAGAAACAACGTCTTTTCTTGAAATGTTATCCACCATTTCCCATACAGTTTCAGGTGATGTCACACCTAGGGAGGATAGCACCAATTCCTTTTCTACTTCATCCCCCTCCCTATAAACAAGAATTTGATCTAACAAACTCAAAGCATCTCGTAAACTCCCGTCAGCTCTTCGAGAAATTATTTTTGCAGAATCCTCATCAATTGAAACTCCTGCATCTAAACATACACCCACTAAATAATCAGCTATCTCATTTAAATTAAATCTTCTAAAATCAAAGCGTTGACACCTTGATAAAATGGTTGATGGAAGTTTATGAGCCTCTGTGGTAGCCAAAATAAATATTACATGTTGGGGTGGGTCTTCCAGGGTTTTTAACAAAGCATTGAAAGCCTCCACTGTTAACATATGTACTTCATCAATAATATAAACTTTGTACCTACTCTCAGAGGGGGCATAACGCACACGTTCTCTCAGCTCTCTTATTTCGTCTATTCCTCTATTAGAAGCGGCATCAATCTCTAACACATCTAAGCTATTATTTTCGTTAATCTTTAAGCAGCTGGAGCAACTATTACAAGGGTTTCTTTTAGGACCATTCTCACAGTTTACTGCTTTAGCAAATATCTTTGCAGTACTTGTCTTGCCTGTCCCCCTAGGACCAGCAAAAAGATACGCATGAGCAATTTGGTTGTTCTCTAAACTGTTTTGCAAGGTTCTTCTAATGTGTTTTTGAGCTACATATCCTTCTTCAAAGTTTTTTGGTCTTAATTTCCGGTACAAAGCTTTATATCCCATTTATTTAACCTCCCAACTTACATTTTATCAAAGTTTTATACTGATTGACAACAAAGTTATAAAAAAAAACACCCTAAGGTGCTTTATATCATAATTTATGGCCGTGCCCCACATTCGATTTGATGTCATAGGCGATACCTAAATAGTTAGCTCAGGTCAGGCACCCCTACGGCACATTGCAACAACCACTTACCGCTGCTTCCTTCCGGACCTGACGGGGTTTATGGAGCGCAATTGCGTAGGACCCAACCGTCGTCACCACTTTTCTAGGCCAGCCCTACAACTATCAAACCTCACTGTAGGCATTCGATCCTGCTATAGCGGATTGCAGGTACAAGGCACCGCTACCTCCCCATCTAGCACGGCCGATATTATTTTTTTATGGCGGAGAGGGAGGGATTCGAACCCTCGAGACAGGGTTTTCCCCATCTACTCGCTTTCCAGGCGAGCGCCTTCAGCCAACTCAGCCACCTCTCCATAATTTAATTTCTTTTCCTTAACTCAACAAAAAAATCATTTAATAATTGTTTAGATTCATGTTCACAAACGCCTGAAACTACTTCAACATCAGCTTTAAAATGTTTAATAAGGTCTATCTTTGATCCCATACCACCCATTTTTGGTTCAAATGCTCCAAAAAACACTTTTTTTACTCTACTTTGAATAATAGCTGATGCACACATAAAACATGGTTCAACTGTAACATAAATGTGGCAATCAAGCAACCTCCAACCGCCTAACTTTTGAGCAGCCCTTCTTAACGCTATCATTTCAGCATGAGCAGTCGGATCTTTTAAATTCTCTCTAAGATTATGGCCTACAGAAATAACTTCCCCTTTTTTTAGCACCACTGCTCCTACGGGAACTTCTTTTAACTCAAGAGCTTTTCTTGCTTGCTGAAGAGCTATCTTCATGGGATCCAAAAATTATCACACCCAACACTTTCTGGTGCGCCCAGAAGGACTCGAACCTCCGACACGCGGTTTAGGAAACCACTGCTCTATCCCCTGAGCTACGGGCGCATCTTAATTTATAATAAATAAAATATTTGGCAAAAACCAAATATTTGAAATAATCTATTAAAGAAATGGCGTGCCCGCCAGGATTCGAACCTGGGACCTTTTGATTCGTAGTCAAACACTCTATCCAGCTGAGCTACGGGCACATATAATGGCGGAGAGAGAGGGATTCGAACCCTCGAAGCGAGGTTTATCTCACTTAATCGCTTAGCAGGCGACCCCCTTCAGCCTACTCGGGCACCTCTCCACTTGTTTGTAATTTGTGGCGGAGGGGGTGGGATTCGAACCCACGGCACTTTCGTGTCACTGGTTTTCAAGACCAGCTCCTTAAGCCACTCGGACACCCCTCCAAGGACACCTCAAAAGTATATCACCTTCGAGGTACAATGTCAAGTTTTTTTGTTGCTCAACCTTACGTTTATATACTATATATTATTTTAGTCTTTATGTCAACCAAAAATTATAGTTAATTATTTTGAAATCTTTTCTTTTCCGCTTAAATAAGGCCTTAAAACTTTTGGAATTGTTACCGTACCATCTTCATTTTGATAGTTCTCCAAAATTGCAGCAACAGTTCTGCCCACAGCCAATCCTGAACCATTTAAAGTATGCACTAACCTAGCTTTTTGTTTAGGCTGTTCTCTATATTTAATATTAGCTCTCCTTGCTTGAAAGTCTTCAAAGTTGCTACAAGAAGAAATCTCTCTGTAAGTTTCAAAGCTTGGAAACCATACTTCTATATCAAACGTCTGTGCTGCAGCGAATCCTAAGTCCCCTGTGCATAAGTTTACAACTCTATATGGTAGTTCCAACATCCTAAGTATTCTCTCCGCATCTTCTAAAAGTTTTTCTAACTCTATATAGGACTCTTCTGGTTTTGTTAACTTTACTAGTTCTACCTTATTAAACTGATGTTGGCGAATAAGTCCTCTAGTATCTCTACCATGCGCACCAGCTTCTGCTCTAAAGCATGGAGTAAAGGCTGTGAATTTTTTGGGCAAATCATCTCCTGCTAAAATTTCATCTCTATGAAAGTTGGTGACAGGCACTTCTGCAGTTGGTATTAAAAAATACTTATTTCCTGCAGGGAAAGCATCATCTTTAAACTTAGGAAACTGTCCCGTCCCTTGCATACTTTCGTTATTAACCATATAAGGTGTCATCATCTCAACATAGCCATGCTGTTGATGAGTGTCAAGCATAAAATTAATCAGTGCTCTTTCTAATTTAGCTGCCATTCCCTTCAAAAAGACAAATCTTGTGCCTGTTACTTTACCAGCCCTTTCAAAATCTAATACATCCAAATCTCCTCCCACATCCCAATGAGCTTTGGGCTCAAACTGAAACTTTGGTATATCTCCCCATGTTTTTATTTCTTCATTTTGTTCCTCACTATCCCCTACAGGAACAGAGCTATTGGGGGTATTAGGAATTTCTAATGCCAGTGTGGCTACTTTCTCTTCAATATCAGCTAGTTTTATATCAATATCTTTTATCTCATCTCCAACTAGTCGCATAGACTTTATTTTTTCATCAGCATCTTTTTTTTCTCTTTTTAGTTGTGCTATTTCTTTGGAAACTACATTGCGTTTTCTCTTTAAATTTTCTGTTTCACTTAACATTTCTCTTCTTTTTTCATCTAACTCTTGTATTCTTTTAATTACACTAGGGTCTCCCCCCCTTTTTGTAACAGCTTTAACAAAAATATCTGGTTCGTTCCTTAGTTTTTTTAAATCTATCATTTTAAAACCTCCTTATAAATATAAAAAGTCCCTGACCTAATTAGGTCAGGGACGAAAAATCCGCGTTGCCACCCTGTTTGACTGAAAACAGTCCACTTTTAGGATTTATAAAGGAATCACCCTTTTTACAAATTTTTAAAGAGGTGGATTCATTATAAAGGGCTAATCGGATCCCAGCACCTCCGACTCTCTGAGTAGCACTTTAATAATTACTTTTCCTCAAAGTTATATATTTCATAACTTAAAAGTAACGTACCATATTTGTTTAGAAAAGTCAATAATTATTTTTTGTTATATAAAACTTCCTGCGCTGCTTTAGATGCAGTGCCGAGATCAACATCATACCCTAGTTCCATTAGAGACATCTCTAATGCTGTTAGAACTGATATCATAAATAATGGATCTACATTCCCCAAATGTCCTATTCTAAAAACAGTTTCTTTTAATTTTCCTTGCCCTCCTGCTACTTCAACATTGTACTTCTCTAACATTAGTTTGCGTAATTCAGCTACTTTTATTCCATGAGGAGATTTTATCGGTGTTACAACATTAGAACGACATCCTTCTTCAGTAAACAGTTCTAGACCTAAAGCTTTAATACCTTCTCTTGTCATTTTTGCAATTATTTGATGTCTTTGAACCTCTTTTCCCATACCTTGTTCAGCCATTCTCTCCAATTGTTTTTCTGCAGCCTTAATCAACGATATAGCAGGTGTGTAAGGTGTTTGTCCTTGTTCCGCAAATTTTTTATATTTACCTATATCCCAATAATACTTAGGAAGATCGCTTTTATTGTATGCCTCTAAAGCTTTATCACTTAAACAGGCTATAGCTAGACCAGGAGGCAAAGCCAGTACTTTTTGACTGCCCGTTATTATTACATCTATACCCCAACCATCTATATCAATATATTCAGCACCTATAGAACTTATCCCATCTACAATTAGCAATGTATCTTCATCTTTTATCTCACTTATTTTCTTTAAGTCATTTACAACCCCAGTAGATGTTTCTCCTTGAATAACAGTAATACCTGCTAAGTTTTCGATTTCATCGATTGTATTTTTAATCTTGTTATAGTCAAAGCTTTGCCCCCATTTACCATGAAACTCTATAACCTCTAAACCATAAGTTTTGGCTATGTCAGCATACCTTTGCCCAAAAGCACCGTTTATAAGCGCTAAAAGCTTGTCCCCTCTTGAAAAACTGTTAACTATAGCACATTCCATAGCTCCTGTTCCTGACGCCGTTAAATAATACACTTGGTTTTTGGTATTTAAAAATTGCTGAGTTTTTTCTGTTAAATTCTGAAGAACCTTGTAAAAATCTTTTCCTCTATGGTTAAATACTTCAGATGTCATCTCTTTTAGAACTTCATTATTAACCATTGTCGGCCCTGGCAATGCTAAATATTTAGTTTGCATATAATTCCTCCCTACTCCCAATAAATACATTCTTTAACCTTTTATCATTATATCAAACTTTATCAAAAGAAATCTAGGTCTAGGCTTTAGCCTAGACCTTACATGTTTTATTTTCCTGCCATAACACTATCTTTTTTATTTATTATATCTTTAGTTATTTGGGGAGGTACTTCTTCATAATGTGAATACTCCATGGTAAAGGACCCTCTCCCTTGTGTTTTCGACCTTAAATCGATGCTATATTGATACATCTCAGCCAATGGCACTTGAGCTTTTATTTTCTGCATTCTCCCCGACAATGGGTCCATACCTATTATTTTCCCCCGTCTAGAGTTCATATCTCCCATAATATCACCCATAAATTGTTCATCCACAGTTACTTTTACATCCATTATCGGTTCTAATATTGCTGATTGGCCCTTTAGCATAGCTTCTTTAAATGCCTGTGAGGCAGCAATTTTAAATGCCATTTCTGAAGAATCCACACTATGGTAGGAACCATCAAATAAGGTAGCCTTTATATCTACAACAGGATAACCAGCTATTACCCCTTCCTCCATGGCTTCTATTAAACCTTTTTCTACAGCAGGAATATAATTTCTAGGTACAGCACCTCCAAATATTTTATCTACAAATTCAAACTGTTCACCTCTATCTAGTGGTTCAAATTCAATCCATACATGGCCAAACTGCCCCCTACCACCTGACTGCTTTTTATGTTTCCCTTCCACTTTGATTTTACCTTTTAAGGTTTCTTTATAAGGAATTTTAGGTTTTTTTAACTCCACCTCTACCCCAAACTTTGAAGAAAGCCTATTAATTAATACGTCTAGATGCATTTCTCCCATACCCGATAGTATAGTCTCCTTTGTTTCTTTATTTCTCTCCACAGTTATAGTGGGGTCTTCCTCTAAAAATTTAGAAATTCCCATCCCAACTTTTTCTTCATCATTTTTAGACTTTGGTTCTACCGCAAAAGATATTACAGGGTTAGGGTAGTTAATTGGTTTAATTCTAACATTACTTTCTTCGTTTGATAAAGTATCTCCTGTCCCAGTATCTTGTAGTTTTGCAACAGCAGCAATGTCTCCTGCTTGCACATAATCTACAGGAATTTGATCTTTACCCTGCATTAAAAACAACTGTCCTATTCGCTCAGTTAATTCTTTGCTAGAGTTATAAACTTGTGAGTCTGATTTTAAAACTCCAGAATACACTCTAAAAAAAGTTAATTTCCCTACATAAGGGTCTGCCATAGTTTTAAAAACTAAAGCAGTAAATTGTTCTTTTTTGTCAACTTTTAATGTTGATTCCTCTTCATCTTTTATTACACTTATTTCACCCTTTTCTATTGGTGAAGGTAGCAACAAGGTAGCATATTCCAACAACTTTTCAGTTCCTATATTGTGGTATGCCGATCCCGCTAATACAGGCAATACTTTGCCAGTTTCTATTCCTTTTTTAAGACCATAAAGAACTTCATCTTTAGTTAACTCATCTCCTTCTAAATATTTCATTAGCAAGTCATCATCGCCTTCAGCAGCTGCTTCTATAAGACTCTCTCTATGCATCTTAATTTCATTTTCTTTATCGCTGGGAATATCCTCCTTTAAAGACTTTAAACCTTTGTAAGAATATGCTTCAAGATTATAAATGTCAACAATCCCTGAAAAGGATTCGGCCTCACCAATCGGTATTGTTAAAGGTACGACCAACACATCCTTAAAGTTCTCTTTTATTTGATTTAATACATCATTAAAATTAGCATTTTCTCGATCCATTTTATTTACAAATGCTAATTTTGGAAGCTGGTATCCCTTAGCATAATTGTACGCTTGTTCTGTGCCAACCTCAACTCCTGATGCTGCACACATTACTAAAATACTACTATCTGCTACCCTTAAAGCACCCTTTAATTCACCAACAAAATCAAAATAACCTGGAGTGTCTATTAAGTTAATTTTATAATCTTTCCATTTACACGGAGCTAAAGAAGTGTTTATCGTTACCTTCCTTTTTATTTCTTCCTTATCATAATCCATCATACTTGTTCCTTCATCTACTCTACCTAGCCTTTTAGTTGCTCCAGCTGTAAACATTAAACTTTCTACTAGCGACGTTTTTCCTGCACCTCCATGGGATATGATCCCTATGTTTCTAATATTCTTAACTAGGTGCTTATTCAAAACAATCTCCTCCTTAGCTAGTTTTTTACTACTCTATTATAAAATTCCGTCCTCCTTTTACATAATTTTAATATTTAGAAAGTTTTATTTAAAAAAAATTTTATGTATTATTTCGTGATTTTATGTTCAATTCCTTCTTTTTGGACTATTTTAATATTTTAGAAATTGCTTCTTCTGCTTCATCAATACCTTGATCTTCTAAAAGTATTTCTAAAAATAATTTATAGCTTTTCTCTATTTTATCTAAAGTTGTAAATGGTAAACTAAAATGGAGAGATTTTGGCAAATAGAAACGGAGAATTTTTTCCAGTTATCTACTAAAAAAATACCCCTTCTGATAAAATTAAAGAGTTAATTTATCAGAGGAGGTATGAGAATTGAAGAGGTGGGATATGTTTGCCAAAATTAAAGAAAATAGGTCTAGGGGATTAAATAAATCCCAAGTTGCAAGGCTACTAGAGATTGACTACAAGACCGTATCAAAGTACTGGGATATGGAGTTTGATGAGTTTTCAGAGCTCCATAATACAGCTCAATCACGGAGAAAGAAGGTGGATAAATACAAAAAGCAAATTTTAGAATGGATTAAAGAATACCGAGATATGTCAGCCGCTCAGATTTATGATTGGCTTTTAGAAAAACATGGTGAGCTAGATTTTAAGGAAAGAACTCTAAGGCTCTATGTAAACAAGCTTAGAAAAGAATATGACTTGCCCAAAGTGACATCAGTTAGGCAGTATGAAGAAATAGAAAATCTTCCTATGGGGTATCAAGCTCAAGTTGATCTAGGAGAGATATGGCTTAAGACACATGATAATAAAAGAGTAAAAGCATATTGTTTTGGAATGGTTTTATCCCATTCAAGATACAAGTTCGTATGGTGGTCGGACAAGCCATTTACAACATCAAGTTTCATCAAAGCCCACAACAAAGCTTTTGAGTACTTTGGCGGCAGACCCAAAGAGATAGTTTATGATCAAGATAAAGTACTAGTAGTTTCTGAAAACAATGGAGATATATTATATACCGAAGGATTTCAAAATTATCTTAACTCTCTTAAGTTTAAAGTGTACCTTTGCAGAAAGGCTGATCCTGAAAGCAAAGGCAAAGTAGAAGCTGTAGTAAAGTATGCCAAGAATAACTTCGCTAAACATAGAAAATTTGTAGATATTGAATCCTTTAATGATGATAATCTAAAATGGCTAGAAAGAACCGGCAATAAAAAAGTCCATGAAACAACAAAGAAGGTACCGGCAGAAGTGTTTGCTCTGGAAAAGGAACACTTAATGCCAATACCTACCCTCTTTGCTGAATCAACTGATACTAAAATTTTAACCTATCTAGTAAGAAAAAACAATACAGTATTTTACAAACAAAACAGATATCAAGTACCCATAGGGACTTATTCACCAGGTAAAGAAGTTAATTTATCAGTTAAAAAAGATTGTATCGAAATAATTGATAAAGATACTAATGAGTTGATTATCACACATAAAATTGCTAAAGGAAAAGGTCAGCTAGTAACAATAGACCACCCAGATAGGCAAAAATCAAGAAAGTACAGTTGCGACGAAATGCGTGAGAAAGTTTTAAAAAGTTTAGGAGAAACTGATAAGGCAATAACGTTTGTTGATATCATTAGGGCTGAAAAATCTAGATACTTTAAAGATCAATCTAACCTAATAATTAAAACAGTGACATCTGAAAACCCGTCACTTGTACAAAAAGCTATTGATTACTGCGTTGAAAGAAAACTCTACAGCGCTGGCATGCTTAAGGATACAATCCAATACTTTAAGGAGGAAGAAAAACGACAACTTAATAAAAAGTACTTTAAGGCAGACATTTCTACCCCTTCAAAGTATCAGGATTTAAAGCCTGAAATAAGAAGTATTGAAGAGTATACTAATTCTTTGAAAGGGGACAGTCACAGTGGAGAAATTGGAGCTAATCAAAGAAAATGCTAAAAAATTAAAGCTTGACTACTTAAATACAAACGCTTCTCAAGTCGTTCAAGATGCAGATGGAAAAAGCATTTCATATCAGCAATTTTTGTTAAACATACTTCAGGAAGAAATGAAACTAAAAGAAGAAAAAGCACAGGCAAGAAGGCTAAAAAACGCTGGTTTTCCTACACTTAAAATTATAGAAGATTTTGATTTAGATTTTCAAAAGTCCATAACTCAAAGACAAGTTAACAGTTTATCGGAATTGGAATGGATAGACCGTATGTATAATTTAATTTTTTTGGGCCCTCCTGGGGTCGGTAAAACTCACTTAGCAATAGCACTAGGCTACAGGGCTGTTGAGATGGGGTACAAGGTTAGCTTTGTTACTATGAACGACCTTATGCACTGTTTAAAAACCCAAGAGATATCAAGAAAAAGTAAAGGCAAAATAAATAAGGTTTTGTCCTCTAGCTTACTAATCATCGATGAACTAGGTTACTTGCCGATATCTAGGGAAGAGTCTAACCTGTTTTTCCAACTCATAACGGCACTTCATGAACAAGCATCACTTATTATTACCTCAAATAAAGGTCTAGAAGACTGGACTGAACTATTGGGTGACCCAGCTTTAACTACAGCTGTTTTAGATAGAATCACTCATAGATGTGAGTTATTTAATATGTCAGGTAAAAGTTATAGATTAGCACACAGAGAATCATTTTTTGAAGAAAATTCTAGGTTTTAACTGGAAAAAGGATAGGGAAAATTAATTGCCAAAATTTCTCCAATTCTACTTGCCAGTTACAAAAGTGATATTTTTTATATTATACTGCTGTGCACTTCGTATATTACTAGTTTCTAATATTCTTTTCCATGAGATAGGCATAGAAATTGGAGCACCATTAATCGGCCTTAAGCTAAAAGGAGCTACTATAGTTTGACCTTTAACATTTTGGAGAAAGTCCAAGTAAATTTTTTCTTCTCGATATTCTCTTTTTCTTACCATAGTGGTAATATCACCTAGTTTATTATTAACTATAACTGAAACCTTTCTGATAAATTCTCTAACCCTATTATAACTATAGCCTTTTTTTACCGGTAGAAATATTTGTATGCCAGTAGAACCAGATAGCTTAGCAACAGACTTTAGGTTTAATATTTCCAAAACTGAGTAAATTGTTTTAGCTACTTTAGTAACTTCTAAAAAGGTAAACCTTTTCATAGGATCTATATCAAAAACCCCATACTGGGGAGAGTCTAGATTATCTAATGTTGACATCCATGGATGAAATTCAATTGTGCCTAGGTTGACTAAATAAATAAAACTTTCTAAATCATTGATCAAAGGGTATTTCTCCACACCTTTTCTTTTAATAAATTTAATCCAGCTAGGAAAATTTTCATCTATATTTTTTTGATAAAAACCTTTTTTATCAAATCCATTAGGAAACCTTTTTAATGAAACAGGTCTGTTTTCAATAAATGGTTTAATATAAGGAAAAATTTTTATGTAGTAATTTATGCAATCTTTTTTTGTAATCATATTATTTTTGTCATAAAATTTTTCTAAACTTGTTATCCTAACCTTCCTATCTCCAATCAACAAATAACTCATTAATAAAGCTCCTTTATAACTCCCCTTAGTACTGGAGATCTCATGGTCTTTTGTGAGGTCCATTGTAGAAATTCTATATTAACTTTCAATTTTGGCTTTAAAAAAATATGATTTTTTATATTTTGATTAATAAAAGGGTTTTTATTCTCTATATTTTTTGTAGCAAAAGATATTATTTCTTTGGTATTCTGGTTGTTTATACCAATACCTACGTTTCCAATATACCTAAGTTTGGTACCATCCTTAACTCCTATAGCTAATGATGACAAAACTTTATCTTTAACAAGTATTCCTCCTACATATGCTTCAATGTCTATTGTGTGTTTGTACTTTTTCCAACTCATACTTTTTTTAAAAACATATTTACTATCTTTAACTTTTTCTATAATTCCCTCTAATTTTTGGGTTTTTGTAGCTTCAAATAATTTCTCACCATCACTATAGTTTTTACACACATTAATATGTGTTTGTTTAATGTCAGATAAAACATCTTTTAGTATTCCATGCCTTTGTATAAATGAAAAATCATTCAACCACTCTCCATTTAAAAATAGAATATCGAAAACCATATAACTTACAGGTTGTTTTTTAGATGTTAGTTCGATGTTATTTTTGTTTATCATCTGATTTCTGGTCAATATCTTAGAAAAATCATTAACACCATTTTCAATTATTACTACTTCTCCATCTAGGATGAAAGAAGCTGATATTTTTTTAAGCTCTTTTAATTCTGGAAAAGTGTTTGTTTTATCTTTTCCTTTCCTTGTGGCAACGGTAAATCCTTTACTATCATGATAAGTCAATATTCGTATACCATCCCACTTTACTTGATATATATTGTCCTCATTGTTAACTAATTTTTCTTTTAACATAGGTTCCATAGGAGTAATTTTCTTCATTTTATCCAGTCTTCTTTTTCCTTGACTTTTTATTTGGTTTTAACGTTTCTTTTTTAACTGCGTTTAAGCTACTTTCTAAAGCTTCCATTAAATCAACAACGCTATCATCTCTTTTTGCTTTAGGTTGAGCAATTTCTTTACCTTGTATTTTTTGTTCAATAAGTCTCATTAACTGTGTCCTATATTCATCTGTATATTTTTCTGGATCAAACTTCGCAGATAGATTTTCTATCAGTTCTTTAGCCATATCTAATTCATTATCAGATACATTTACTTTTTCTCCCACTCCAGGAACCTCTTTTACATTTCTAACTTCATCGGGGAAATACATTGTCTCTAATACTAAAGCTTCCTTAAAAACCCTTATTGCAACTAATGACTCTTTTGATCTTATTACTACTTTTGCTACAGCTACCCTTTTCGTTTTTGATAGTGCATTTGTCAAAAGGTTATATGCTTTTTTTCCTGTTTCTTCTGGAGCTAAATAATAGGTTTTATCAAAAAAAACTGGATCAATATCTTTTAAATTAACAAAATCCATAATATCTATAGATTTTGTCGTTTCATTAGGAATAGTTTCTAAATCTTCATCTTCGACTACAACAAATGAGCCTTTTTGATACTCGTAACCTCTTACGATTTCTTCATTATCTACTTCTCGATCGCAATTGGGGCAAACTCTTTGATATTTTATCGGAGTGTTACACTCCTTGTGTAAGTTTCTAAACCTCACTGATTTATTTTCAGTAGCCGTAAACATTTTTATAGGAACATTCACTAAACCAAAACTAACTGCACCTTTCCACATAGTTCTCAATCTTATCACTCCTTTGTATTATAATTTACTAATCTTAATACATATATTCATAGCTATTCTACTGATTTAACATACAAAAAAACTCTCCCCTTAGTAAAATAAGAGAAGAGTTAGTTGTTATTTAGTTTTTGAAGTTGGCCAAATGAGCTACTCTATTTTTTGTCTCATTATATTTTCCATTATTAAAAAATGAGCTTTTTTCCCCATTCTCACTACTTTCCTCATAGATACCTAGGTATCCAGTTACTCTTCTAATTCTTCTTACTCTCTTTGATTTGCATTTTGGACAACCTTCCTCACCTATAATTCCAATATATGAACAATCATCACCCATACACTGATCTACTGGGAAATTAACACTAAAATAACCACAATCATTATCAAAAGCAGCATTTACTAGTTGTTCAAAAGCGTCTAGATTTCCAGTAGGAGCATTATCCAATTCTACATAATTTATATGGCCTGCAGGTGTGTACTGATTATAAATTGACTCAACTTCTATCTTTTTATGAGCAGGAATATTATATTCCACTGGAATATGGAATGAGTTTGTGTACCACTCTTTATCTGTGATTCCTTCTTGAACTCCAAAGCGTTTTCTATCCATTTCAACAAACCTACTAGATAGGCCCTCTGCTGGTGTTGCTAAAAGAGAAAAATTAAGACTATATTTTTGTGATTCTGCTTTACACCAAGCATCTAATGTACTTATAATTTTTACTCCAAGTTTTTGAGCATCATCACATTCTCCATGATGCATTCCAGTCAAAGCCACAAGAGCTTCTGCAAGGCCTATAAAGCCGATAGATAAAGTACCATTTTTGATAGCATCCTCAATAGTATCTTCGGGATTTAAATGGTCTGAATTATGATAGAGTTTTTGACCCAAAAGAAATGGAAACTCTTTAACTTTTTTATTCTTTTGAATTTCATATCTTTCTAAAAGCTGATTTCGAACCATTAAAAATTTTTCTTTTAATAAGTGAAAAAATGTGTCTATGTTTTTATCTGCCTCTATTGCTATTCTAGGTAAATTTATTGATGTAAAAGAAAGATTTCCTCTGCCATCAGTGACTTCTTCTCCACATACATTGGATATAACCCTTGTCCTACATCCCATATAACCAACAACCTGAGGATTTTTTTCCCTTCTGTAAAAAGGTTTGTTAAAACTCGAATCTTGATTAGAGTAGTTAGGAAATAACCTTTTACATGACACTCTATGCGAAAGCCTTCTTAAATCATAGTTAGGATCTTCAGGTTCCTTATTTACTCCTTTAGCCATTGAAAAAATTAAATTTGGAAACATAGGGCTTTCGCCCTTTCCTAAACCATTTTCAAAGTTAATAAGAAGATGCTTACTAATCATTCGACCTGCTCTAGTAGTATCTAAACCAAAGTTAATACTTGTAAAAGGAACTTGTGCTCCTGCTCTAGACTGCATAGTATTTAAGTTATAAACTATCCCCTGCATTGCTTGATTAACATCTTTTTCTGCAAGTTCCCATGCTTTTTCTTCCATTTTATCTTTGTCATATTCTAATTCTTTAAGTAGATTTATATATTTTTCTTTAGTCTTCTCTACATAAGGAGCTAAATCCGTATCTAAAGCTTTAACTGACTGACCCCCATGTTGTTCATTTTGATTTGCTTGCATAATTATACAAACAAGGGCAGAGGCCGTTTTAATATCTTTAGGAGGGCGTATAAAACCATGCCCAGTATTAAATCCATTTTCAAATAACTTTACTAATGGTATCTGTAGGCAAGTCTTTGTTCCAAAAGGAAGGAAGTTCATGTCATGAATATGTATGTCTCCATCCTTGTGGGCCTGAATATGCTCTTTTTTAAGACTTATTTCACAAAGACGTTTTGCTGCCACTGAACCAGCCTGAAGCATTTTTCCCATGGCGGTATCACCATTGATATTAGCGTTTTCAGTGTCTTTGCTTTTAACTATATCAGAAAGGTCTTTTATAAATTTACCACCAGATTCTCTAATATCATCCCTTCTTCTACGATATGATATATATTCCTTTGCTGATTTTGTAAACTTAGATTCCAACAAAATATCCTCAACCATATCTTGAATTTCATCTATAGTGGGGGTATTTATTTCCCGCAAGCGCATTTTAGTGTTAATTGACCCTAAAACTTTTTGAGTTAACATAAGAGAGTCATTATAATTTCCCTCTCTACTCGCTAAAAAAGCTTTATTTATAGCTTCAGTTATCTTAGAAGGTTGAAAATTTTGCATCCTTCCGTCTCTTTTTACTACCTTTTCAGGCAGTTGTTGTAAGTTTTCTGCTTGGCTAAAATTCATAAAAACTCCCCCTTAAGTGTTTAGTTGATGCAGGCAAATTTTATCAGTGCTAAGTGATTTTTGGACATCAATAATTCTTTGATTAGAAGAACCTCTAAAATCTAAATCAACATTTTTAAGTTCTTCCATAAATGGACCATCAATTAACAGGTCTAGGTTCACTAAAAACTCCTTTTTCTCAACATCATTTAAGAGCTGCTCAAATAAAAAACCGGTGTAAGCCACCAGTCTATATTGCTTTACTTTTAATTTTTTACTAAGTAAGGCAAACTCTTTTGGTTGATAAAATGGATCCCCGCCAGAAAATGTAACTACTTTGCTTAAAGGATATTTTATAGTATCCTTAATTACTTCATCGACGGTCATTAATCTTCCACCTTTAAAACTATGGGTTTGAGGATTATGGCAACCTTTACATTGATGATAACATCCTTGTGCAAAAATAGTATAACTAATTCCCCCAGGGGCATCTACAACAGACTCAGGTATTATCCCTGCTATATTTAACTTCATAATTAATCACTCCGTAAATAATTATAACTGGTGGAGAATACAATCTCAAATCCAATTTACGTAAACTTAAGATAAAATATCAGCATATAACTCACAAATAAATTGCTTTTCTTTAAAATATGAACTAATGAGAAAAACACATCTACATACTTAAAAAAAAAGTTAAAGTAAAGTAATTTCTATAATAAAATATTTCATATTAATGAATCTTAACGATTATCTATTCTTTGAATAAATCCCCAAGTTAAAGATTCTTGCTCAAGTTTCTGTTACATTCGCTTCTTTAAAAAATAAAACTAAATACCTATTATATAATATAAAACTGATACTTTCGTCTTGTTAAATAATACCTCTTCTTTTTGTCTAAATTTTAAATAAAATTATTCAAAATTTTTAAAAGGTGAACCTTTACGTTCATGGAAACTAAAATCCAGGTTGTTTCTATCTTTTAATAGTATAAACCTTTTAAAGTAAAAAACACCTAACCAAAGAATATGGTTAGGTGTTTTAAAGTACCCAGCGACGTCCTACTCTTCCAGGGGGTAGACCCCAAGTACCATCGGCGCTGAAGAGCTTAACTTCGGTGTTCGAGATGGGAACCGGTGGGACCTCTTCGCTATGGTCACTGGATTCAAATTACCATAAGGAATGAAAACTAAGTCATTATCTAAACTAAGTTGGTCAAGTCCTCGACTTATTAGTACCGGTCAGCTAAAGGTATTACTACCTGTACACCCCCGGCCTATCTACCAGATAGTCTATCTGGAGTCTTACACTTTTACAAGTTGGGAAGTCTTATCTTGAAGGTGGCTTCGCGCTTAGATGCTTTCAGCGCTTATCCGTGCCGAACTTAGCTACCCAGCACTGCCACTGGCGTGACAACTGGTACACTAGAGGTTCGTCCATCCCGGTCCTCTCGTACTAAGGACAGATCCTCTCAAACTTCCTGCGCCCGCGACAGATAGGGACCGAACTGTCTCACGACGTTCTGAACCCAGCTCGCGTACCGCTTTAATGGGCGAACAGCCCAACCCTTGGGACCTACTACAGCCCCAGGATGCGATGAGCCGACATCGAGGTGCCAAACCTCCCCGTCGATGTGAACTCTTGGGGGAGATAAGCCTGTTATCCCCGGGGTAGCTTTTATCCGTTGAGCGACGGCCCTTCCACTCGGTACCGCCGGGTCACTAAGCCCGACTTTCGTCCCTGCTCGACTTGTAAGTCTCGCAGTCAAGCCTCCTTATGCCTTTGCACTCTACGAATGATTTCCAACCATTCTGAGGAGACCTTGGGGCGCCTCCGTTACTCTTTGGGAGGCGACCGCCCCAGTCAAACTGCCCACCTGACACTGTCCTAAAACCGGATTACGGCTTCTAGTTAGAATTCCAACATTCACAGGGTGGTATCCCACTTTAGGCTCCTAGAAAACTAGCGTCCTCTATTCTCAGCCTCCCACCTATGCTGTACAGTAAATGCCAAAATCCAATATCAGGCTACAGTAAAGCTCCACGGGGTCTTTCCGTCTTGTCGCGGGTAACCTGCATCTTCACAGGTACTACAATTTCACCGGGTCCTTCGTTGAGACAGCGCCCAAGTCGTTGCGCCTTTCGTGCGGGTCGGAACTTACCCGACAAGGAATTTCGCTACCTTAGGACCGTTATAGTTACGGCCGCCGTTTACTGGGGCTTCGGTTCAATGCTTTGCTTGCGCTAACACGTTCCCTTAACCTTCCAGCACCGGGCAGGCGTCAGCCCCTATACTTCATCTTTCGATTTAGCAGAGACCTGTGTTTTTGATAAACAGTCGCTTGGGCCTATTCACTGCGGCCTCCTCTCGCTCAGTACGAATGTACTTCACAATATCGAGGCACCCCTTCTCCCGAAGTTACGGGGTCATTTTGCCGAGTTCCTTAACGAAGGTTCTCCCGAGCGCCTTAGGATTCTCTCCTCACCTACCTGTGTCGGTTTACGGTACGGGCACCGCGCTTCTTGCTAGAGGCTTTTCTTGGCAGTGTAGGATTAGTTAGTTCCCCTTAATTGGGTCCTCTTAACCTCTCAGAATAGATAGAGGCGGATTTGCCTACCTCTAATCCCTACTGGCTTGAACGCACATATCCATCAGTGCGATAACCTACCTTACTGCGTCACCCCATCACTTAGACAAAGCTTGGTGGCACTGGAATCTCTACCAGTTGTCCATCGCCTACGCCTTTCGGCCTCGGCTTAGGTCCCGGCTTACCCTGAGCGGACAAGCCTTCCTCAGGAAACCTTAGGTTTTCGGCGGAGATGATTCTCACATCTCTTTTCGTTACTTATATCAGCATTCTCACTTCTAAGCGCTCCACTGCTCCTTTCGGTACAGCTTCGCCGCACTTAGAACGCTCCCCTACCAACAGTAGTAGTATGATGTGAGAAATCAGAAGTTGGTAAAGTTCAAATGATTTTGTTTAAGCTTTGCTTAAACGTACATTTTTTACTTATTTCTAACCTCTCACCTCACACTACTACTCTTCCATTGCTTCGGTGGTAAGCTTTAGCCCCGGACATTTTCGGCGCAGGATCACTTGACCAGTGAGCTATTACGCACTCTTTAAATGGTGGCTGCTTCTAAGCCAACATCCTGGTTGTCTAAGCAATCCCACATCCTTTTCCACTTAGCTTACACTTGGGGACCTTAGCAGATGGTCTGGGCTGTTTCCCTCTCGACTATGGACCTTATCACCCATAGTCTGACTCCCAAGGTCTAAATATATGGCATTCGGAGTTTGACTGAGTTCGGTAACCTGGGTTAGGCCCCTAGCTCAATCAGTGCTCTACCTCCACTATTCATCCTTGAGGCTAGCCCTAAAGCTATTTCGGGGAGAACCAGCTATCTCCGAGTTCGTTTGGCATTTCACCGCTACCCACAGCTCATCCCCTAATTTTTCAACATTAGTGGGTTCGGGCCTCCATTTTGTGTTACCAAAACTTCACCCTGGCCATGGGTAGGTCACTCGGGTTCGGGTCTACACATACAAACTTAACGCCCTATTAAGACTCGCTTTCGCTTCGGCTCCATGGCTTTACCATTTAACCTCGCTTGCAAATGTAACTCGCTGATCCATTATACAAAAGGTACGCCATCACCCGCTTATGGGGCTCTGACTGTTTGTAGGCACACGGTTTCAGGTTCTATTTCATCCCCCGCCTGGGGTACTTTTCACCTTTCCCTCACGGTACTTGTTCACTATCGGTCGCTGGGTAGTATTTAGCCTTTGGAGGTGGTCCTCCTAGATTCTTACGGGGTTTCTCGTGTCCCGCAATACTCGGGTGGCTACTTAGATAGTTTAAAGCTTTTCGGCTACAGGACTTTCACCTTGTATCGTTTGGCTTCCCAGCCAATTCGCCTAAACTTTAATTTTGTAACTATCCCAAGTGGCTGTATCCACTTGTAAAGTAACTCCCTCAACCCACTTTTAGCAACGCATACAGGCTTACACTAAAAATGTTTAGGCTCTTCCCCGTTCGCTCGCCACTACTTAGGGAATCGAGTTTTCTTTCTCTTCCTCGGGGTACTTAGATGTTTCAGTTCCCCCGGTTGTCTCCTACCACCCTACTTATTCAGGTGGTGGTACCACAGTATTAACTGTGGTGGGTTGCCCCATTGGGAAATCCGCGACTTACAGCTTGCTTGCAGCTAATCGCGGCTTTTCGCAGCTCGCTACGTCCTTCTTCGACTCCCAGCGCCAAGGCATCCGCCGTGCGCCCTTTGTAACTTGACCTAATTTGCTCGTTTAAACATAATGAAATTGTATCTACCACGCTTTTGTTTCTCGGGTTGATACTTTCTTAGTTTCTTTCCTTATGGGTAATTTCAAAGATCGGTATAAAAAAAATGGTGGAGATGAGCGGATTCGAACCGCTGACCCCCTGCTTGCAAGGCAGGTGCTCTCCCAACTGAGCTACACCCCCATGTTTTTTATGGTGGGCTTAGGTGGACTCGAACCACCGACCTCACGCTTATCAGGCGTGCGCTCTGACCAGCTGAGCTATAAGCCCTTGCATGAAAGACTAGGTCTTTCAAAATTAAACAGCTAAGCTACTAACCATAAGTTAAAGCTCCTTAGAAAGGAGGTGATCCAGCCGCACCTTCCGATACGGCTACCTTGTTACGACTTCACCCCAATCATTCGCCCCACCTTCGACGGTTGCCTCCTAAAAGGTTGGCTCACCGGCTTCGGGTGTTGCAAACTTTCGTGGTGTGACGGGCGGTGTGTACAAGGCCCGGGAACGCATTCACCGCGATATGCTGACTCGCGATTACTAGCAACTCCGACTTCATGCAGGCGAGTTGCAGCCTGCAATCCGAACTGAGACCTGATTTAAAGGATTCGCTCCAGATCGCTCCTTCGCTTCCCGTTGTTCAGGCCATTGTAGCACGTGTGTAGCCCAGGACATAAGGGGCATGATGATTTGACGTCATCCCCACCTTCCCCCGGTTTATCACCGGCAGTCTCCTTAGAGTGCCCAGCTTAACCTGCTGGCAACTAAGAATAAGGGTTGCGCTCGTTACGGGACTTAACCCAACATCTCACGACACGAGCTGACGACAACCATGCACCACCTGTCTCTCTGCCTCAAAAGAGGACGACTCTATCTCTAAAGCCTTCAGAGGATGTCAAGCCCTGGTAAGGTTCTTCGCGTTGCGTCGAATTAAACCACATGCTCCGCTGCTTGTGCGGGCCCCCGTCAATTCCTTTGAGTTTCAACCTTGCGGTCGTACTCCCCAGGCGGGGCACTTAGTGCGTTAACTGCGGCACAGAGGGTATCTAAACCCCCTACACCTAGTGCCCAGCGTTTACGGCGTGGACTACCAGGGTATCTAATCCTGTTCGCTCCCCACGCTTTCGCATCTCAGTGTCAGGTACAGTCCAGAAAGTCGCCTTCGCCACTGGTGTTCCTCCTAATATCTACGCATTTCACCGCTACACTAGGAATTCCACTTTCCTCTCCTGTCCTCAAGTTTGACAGTTTCAAATGCAATACGGGGTTGAGCCCCGCAGTTTAACATCTGACTTATCAAACCACCTACATGCTCTTTACGCCCAGTAATTCCGGACAACGCTCGCCCCCTACGTATTACCGCGGCTGCTGGCACGTAGTTAGCCGGGGCTTCCTCTTGAGGTACTGTCATTTTATTCATCCCTCATAACAGAAGTTTACGATCCGAAAACCTTCATCCTTCACGCGGCATTGCTGCGTCAGGGTTGCCCCCATTGCGCAATATCCCCCACTGCTGCCTCCCGTAGGAGTCTGGGCCGTGTCTCAGTCCCAGTGTGGCTGATCGTCCTCTCAGACCAGCTATCCATCGTTGCCTTGGTAGGCCGTTACCCTACCAACTAGCTAATGAAGCGCGGGCCCATCCTTTAGCGATAAATCTTTCTTCTTTTTATCAGGTGACAAAAAGAAGGTATCCGGTATTAACATCAGTTTCCCGATGGTATCCCGATCTAAAGGGCAGGTTGCCCACGTGTTACGCACCCGTCCGCCACTATCCAGACACTCAACTAGGTTGAGTGTCGGATCGTTCGACTTGCATGTGTGAGGCATGCCGCCAGCGTTCGTCCTGAGCCAGGATCAAACTCTCCATAAAAGATTCTATGAAAAGCTAAAATTTAGCTCATCTTACTTAAATGTTTTAAAACTAATTAAAACGGAGCCCAACAAACTTTTGAGTAAAAGTTTTTGGGTAAATTCGACTACGAATTCCAAGAGCAGGAATTCTAGTCTGCATTTCTGGCTTTTGCATTAGCTGTTCAATTTTCAAAGACCTAATTTGTTTGCCGCCGTGTTTCAGCGACAAATAATACTATACCATTTGTTTTTCTATATGTCAATGTTTTTTTAAAAACTTTTTCCTGCAAAATAAAATTCATTTCTTGATTCTGGGACAACAGTAATCTACTTTACTATATGTTTTATGTTAAGTCAATGTTATTAAATAAACTTTATAAAATAAAAAAGGGAAAGCGGCGTTAACTTCCGCTTTCCCTTTTATTTACTCTTCTTCATCTTCTGTAACTACTCTTGCTACTGCCACAACTTTTTCATCCTCATTAAGCCTTACTAGTCTTACACCCTGAGTAGTTCTACCAAATATGCCAATCCCTTTAACTTCTTGCCTTGTCATATATCCTTTATTACTAACTATCATTATATCTTCGCTTTCCTTAACAGCTTTTAATGATGCTAGTTGACCATTTTTGTCTGTTAAGTTCATTATTTTAATTCCTTTTCCTCCCCTGGTTTGAGTTCTATACTCATCAATTCTTGTTCTTTTACCATAACCCTTTGTAGTTGCAGTTAACAAATCATAGGAGGGGTCTGCAATGACAGCATCAACAACTTCATCTTGATTGACTAGATTAATTCCTTTTACACCTCTAGCTGTTCTTCCCATATTTCTTACATCAGTTTCTTTAAACCTTACCCCTTGTCCAAGTACGCTACCAACTAAAATTTCCTGTTTACCATCAGTAAGTTTTGCAGATATTAGTTCATCTTCCTTCCCTAAGGTAAGAGCAATTAGACCATTTTTACGACTAGTATCAAATTCCGTAAGTTGAGTTTTCTTAACATATCCATGCTTTGTTATAAAGAATAAATAGTTATTTTCTTTAAACTCTTTTATCGGAACAACTGCAGTTATATGTTCTTCTTTATCTATTGGAATAATATTAATTAAAGCAGTTCCTCTAGCTTGCCGTCCACCTTCTGGAATCTCATATACTTTTTTACGGTATACAACTCCTTTATTTGTAAAAAACATAATATGATTATGTGAAGAAGTTATATAAAGATGCTCTACAAAATCGTCATTTTTGCTTCCTATTGCAGTTACACCTTTTCCACCTCTTTTTTGTCTTTTATAAGCCGAAAGAGGAATTCTTTTAATATAGCCTTGATGGGTAATAGTTACAACAACATCTTCTTGGGCTATCAAATCTTCATATTCAATTTCCTGCTCATCTATAGTAATTCTAGTTTTTCTTTCATCACCAAACTGATCTTTGGCTTGCTGTAGCTCTTCCTTTATAACTCCATCAATTTTTCCTGTATCTCCTAACAGATCCTTAAAGTAAGCAATTTGATTCATTACTTCTTTATAGTCCAAGTCTATTTTTTCTCTTTCTAGGCCAGTTAACTTTTGTAGTCTCATCTCTAGGATAGCTTGGGCTTGTTTTTGGGACAAAGCAAACCTATTTATCAACTCTTCCTTTGCTTGCGCAGCACTAGACGATCCCCTAATTGTTTTAATAACCTCATCAATATTATCAAGGGCTATTTTTAATCCTTCTAATATATGCGCTTTAGCTTCAGCCTTTCTAAGATCGAATTTAGTTCTTCTTGTTATAACATCTCTTTGATGATTTATATAATGCTCTAATACCTGCTTTAAATTAAGTACCTTAGGTTGATTATCCACTAGTGCCAGCATTATAATTCCAAAAGTTTGTTGCAATTGTGTGTGCTTTAGTAATAAATTAGTTATATGTTGATGATGGGCATCCTTTCTTATATCTATCACAACTCTCATACCATTGCGATCAGATTCATCTCTAAGGTCTGTAATTCCCTCTATTTTTTTATCTCTAACAAGATCAGCTATTTTTTCTATTAACCTAGCCTTATTTACTTGGTAAGGAAGTTCTGTAATTACTATTCTAGTTTTTCCATTGTTTAGTTTTTCATATTTAACTTCACCTTGGACTTTTATAACCCCTCGTCCTGTTTTATACGCGTTTTTAATTCCTTCTTTACCTTTAATAATGCCTCCTGTAGGAAAATCTGGACCTGTTATTGTTGTCAAAAGATCTTGAATTTCAAGCTCAGGATTGTCTATTAAAGAAATTGCTCCATCAATTACCTCTGTAAGATTATGGGGTGGTATATTAGTAGCCATTCCCACCGCTATACCAGCTGCTCCATTTACTAAAAGATTAGGTATTTTAGATGGCAAAACCCATGGTTCTTCCAAAGATTCATCAAAATTTAATCTAAAGTCAACTGTCTCTTTTTCGATATCAGCTAACATCATTTGAGAAATTTTATCCATGCGAACTTCTGTATAACGCATGGCAGCTGCAGCGTCTCCATCTATGGATCCAAAGTTTCCATGGCCATCTAGCAACGTATATCTCATAGAAAAATCTTGAGCCATTCTAACCAGTGCATCATATACAGCTGTATCTCCGTGGGGATGATATTTACCTAATACTTCCCCAACTACCCTCGCACATTTTTTATGTGGTTTGTTATAAACTATGTTTAGTTCATTCATGGCAAATAAAATTCTTCGATGTACTGGCTTTAAACCATCTCTTACATCTGGAAGCGCTCTACCTACTATAACACTCATAGCATAGTCAACGTACGATTGTTCCATTTCCCTGTTTATATCTCTTGGTAATACTTTTGAATTATTTGTTTCTAACATTTAATCCACCTCTCACTACACGTCAAGGTTTTTAACGCTTTTGGCGTGATTTTGTATAAATTCTCGTCTAGGTTCTACTTTATCCCCCATTAATACGGTAAATAACTCGTCAGCCTTTACTGCATCAGTTAAATCTACTTGCAAAACAGTTCTGGTTTCAGGATCCATGGTAGTCTCCCATAACTGATTAGGGTTCATCTCCCCAAGACCTTTGTAACGTTGTATCGAATATTTTTGACCTTTAATTTCTTGCATGTATTTTTCCATTTCTCTTTCAGTATAAATGTATGTTTCATTCTTACCTTGTTTTACTTTATACAATGGTGGCTGTGCTATATATATATATCCTTTTTCCACCAATGGCTTCATGTATCTATAAAGAAAAGTTAAAAGCAGGGTTCTTATATGAGCGCCATCCACATCAGCATCCGTCATGATAATTATTTTGTGATACCTGGCTTTTTCAATATCAAATTCTTCCCCAATACTACTGCCTATAGCAGTGATAAGAGAACGTATTTCTTCATTTGCAAAAATTTTATCCATTCTAGTTTTTTCTACGTTTATTATCTTACCTCTTAAAGGAAGAATAGCTTGGAACTTTCTATCTCTCCCTTGTTTTGCAGAGCCCCCCGCAGAGTCACCCTCAACAATATAAATCTCACTTAAGCTAGGGTCCTTTTCAGAGCAGTCGGCTAGTTTTCCAGGAAGAGCAGTAGATTCTAAAGCACTTTTCCTTCTAGTTAATTCACGAGCCTTTTTTGCAGCTTCTCGTGCCCGAGCAGCAGAAAGACCTTTTTCTACTATTTTTTTCCCAATATTTGGATTTTCTTCTAAGAATGTAGCAAATTTTTCGGAAAATATGTTCTCTACTATGCCCCTAATCTCAGGGTTTCCAAGCTTAGTTTTAGTTTGACCTTCAAATTGCGGTTCTGGTAGCTTAACACTAACAACTGCAGTCAAACCCTCTCTTATATCCTCACCTGACAAATTTTTATCTTTTTCTTTTATTATATTTTTCTTTCTACCATAATCATTTACTGCTCTTGTTAAAGCTATTTTAAAACCCATTTCATGACTTCCGCCTTCATGGGTATTTATATTATTTGCAAAAGAAAATATATTCTCGTTATACCCTGTATGGTACTGAATTGATATTTCAACGGTAACATCATCTTTTTGATCTTCTATATATATTGGTGGCTTATGAATACCATCTTTGCTTCTGTTTAAATACTCTATATACTCAATCAAACCACCTTCAAAGGTGTAACTTTCTTTTTTATCATTGTTTTTATCTTCTAACTCTATTGTTACACCCTTATTTAAAAAGGCTAATTCTCTTAATCTGGTATTTAAAGTATCAAATGAGAATTCTATTGTTTCAAATATTTTAGGGTCTGGATAAAAAGTGGACTTAGTTCCTGTACTTGTACTTTCACCTATAATCTCCAACTCAGTTACAGGGGTTCCTCTTTCATATCTTTGTTTATAAATTTTCCCGTGTTTGCTTACTTCAACTTCTAACCAAGTAGAAAGTGCATTTACAACAGAAACACCGACTCCATGTAATCCTCCTGAAATCTTATAACCGCCTCCACCAAACTTTCCACCTGCATGTAATACAGTATGTACTATTTCAACAGCTGGTTTACCCATTTTAGGGTGAATATCAACTGGAATTCCTCTACCATTATCAGTAACGGTCACACTTCCATCTTCATTTAAGGTAATAGTTATTTTGTCACAACCTGCCAATATTTCATCTATACTATTGTCAACTACTTCATAAACAAGATGATGTAAGCCTTTAACGCCTGTAGAGCCTATATACATACCTGGTCTTTTCCTAACTGGATCTAAACCTTCCAATACCTGTATTTGTTCTGCTTCATATGAATTGTTCTGTATATCTTTATTTTCTACCATTTTCATTCCTCCAACATCGTAGCTAAATTCTACAACACTCCAATTATACTTTATAAAATCATTTAGTGCAAAGTATACTTTGTTTATAACTTGTCCTTTCCTAGAAAATATAGCAAACCCACTTATTTAAAAGTGGGGTGTTCTTGTAAAATATTTACTTTTTCTGTGAAGTTTTGAGAATTAATTCTCTTTTTTAACGTATTTGCTGCTATAGGGGATAAATATATTTCTTTATTTGTTATAATAAAGGATTTAAACTCATCATCTTCACATATTTTTATTATTTTTTTGCCATTGTTAAAATAGTTGTTTACATGATTTGTCTTGGTTAAAGAATAGTCAAAGATTCCTATTACACCTTTTAATGATATAACAGTACTACCACCTAAGTGTAAAAACACTGTAATTCCCCCTTAATATATCTTTCCATTTTTTATGCTAAAAACTTTAAAAGACTTTAGAAGTTCCTGTTCTTTTTCCGTTGTTGTTACAAAAGTTTGAACTCTTCCTTTTATTGCTTTTAACAAAAAGTTTCTTCGTTTGTAATCCAGCTCAGAAAAAACATCATCTAAAAGTAAAATAGGATATGTTCCTCTTTGAGACATAAACATTTCAACTTCTGCTAATTTCAAAGCTAATACTGTAGTTCTTTGTTGACCTTGGGAACAGTATTTTTTTGTATCTTTTCCGTTTACATAAAAACCTATATCATCTCTATGCAGACCGACATTTGTTTGTCTAGTATAAATATCTTTTTGCCTGTATTTTTGCAAAATTTTATAAATATAATCTTTTAAATCTGGTATTTTCTGTTCTAAATCCTCAACAAAAGAATGGTACTTAATTTCAAGATTTTCTGTATTATCAGTAAGCTTTCTGTGGGTGAGTTTTGCTAAAATTTTCAGTTTATTTAGTATTTCTAATCTTTTTATTAAAATTTCTTCAGAAAGCATAGCCAATTGTTTATCAAAAATATCTATAGTGTCTAAAAGCTTCTGATTATTATCTTTAAGTAATTTATTTCTGTTAAACAATACTTTTCTATAGTTTAAAAGTAAATTATTGTAATAAGGACTTAATTGAGAAATTTCTTGATCTAAAAAGTTTCTTCGTACAGAAGGACTGCCTTTAATTAACATAAGATCTTCTGGTGAAAATATCACAACATTTATACTACCTAATAAACTAGAATATTTTTTTTGTTCAATATTGTTTATCTTTATCATTTTTCTGTTATCACGATTATAACCAACTTCTATATTGTTGTTTTTTTGATCGTAATATGAACAGTTTAAATAAAAATAATCTTTATCCCAATGAATCAGTTCTTCTTTTTTTTGGTTTGTAATTGATTTTCCTAGAGCCAAAAAATGGATTGCTTCTAATAGATTTGTTTTTCCTTGAGCGTTGTCTCCTACAAACACGTTAATATTGTCTTCTAGATTAAGAACTGTTCTATTTTTAAAATTTCTAAAATTTTCTAGCCTTAAATTATTAATATACATGAGAATCAGCTCCCCTAAACAATAGAGTAGCTGATTTCTTCATCAATGGAAATTTTATCGCCTTTTTTTACCTTTGTACCCCTTTTAGTTTCAACAACACCATTAACCTTTACTCTTCCTTCATTTATAAGCAACTTAGCTTCTCCACCCGAACCAACTAAGTTAACAAACTTTAAAAGTTGATCTAATTTGATAAAATCGCCAGTAATTTTAACATTTTCCATTATAAACCACTCCTATGCTGTCCTTATGGGTAAAATAAGATGAAGGTAATCTTCTCCTATAACCGGTTTAATTAGACACGGACTAAATGAACCACTAAATTCTAAATACACTTCTGGGACATCAATATTTTTTAAGCAATCTGTTATAAGTTTTGCATTAAAAGCTATTTCTAAATCTTCTCCCTCTTTATCAACGGGTAATTGTTCAGATAAACTTCCTAAGTTAGGAGTATTTGAAGTTAAGTAAAGTATATCAGAAACTTTAAACTTAACTAAACTCCTCGTTCCTTCTCTTGATAATAGTTCTGCTCTTTCTATAGATGTTTGTAAATCCTTAGTATTAACTTTAATCTTTGTATTATTATCATTAGGAATTATTTGTTGGTAAGGAGGAAACTTTCCTTCAATTATTCTAGAGCTAAATATTACATTATCAAAAACAAAGAATACTATTGAATCTTTAACATATATATTTATATACTTTTCCTCATCATCAATCAGAATTCTTTGTAGTTCAGTTATTGCTTTTTTGGGGATCACAACTTTCAATGGTTCAGAAGGTTCTTTTTCTAATACTGCTACTTTATAAGCTAATCGATGTCCATCTGTAGCTATTAAGTTGAGACTAGAACCTTTTATTTCAAAAAGTACGCCAGTAAGAACTGGTCTGCTTTCTTCAGAAGAAACGGCGAAAGCAGTTTGTTTTAACATGTTTTTCAATCTAAGCTCAGGTAATTCCAGTATATTGCTATCTGGGAGCTTTGGAAAACTAGGAAACTCTTCAGTATTTTCACCTGTTAAGTCTATTTCAATTTTAGAAGATTTTATTTTAACATTTTTATCTTCAGTCATACAAAAATGTATATCCTCTTTGGGCATTTTCCTAACAATATCTGTTAAAATTTTTGCTGGTAAAATCACTTCACCTTCTGTTATTGAATTTACTGGGATTTTATACTCAATAGTTATTTCTAAATCTGTACTTTTTAAAAATAAGTTCTCATTAGTTAATTTCAACATTATGCCTGAAAGTATAGGAATAGTAGTTTTTGAAGAGATACCTCGTTGAGTAACAGATATCGCAGTTAATAGGTCTTCTTGGGAACAATAAAATTCCATCATAATCCTCCTTTTTGGATGTAAATAATTAATTTTTTAGTTGTATAAATAATAATATTAATAGTAATAGCTGTGGATAAGTTGATAAGTGGGATAAGTCTTTATATAACAGCTATTTGATTATGAGCATATGTCTGTGGATAGTTTAAAATATTATAAAAGAATGTTAACAGTTAATTTAAGTTGCCTTCTTTAATAGACTTTATTAAATTATTTATTTCTAATTCAAAACTTTTATTACTTTTTATATCTTTTTTTATTTTTTCATGAGCATGAAGAACTGTTGTGTGGTCTCTGCCACCAAATTCTTCTCCTATTTTAGGTAATGAAAAATCAGTAAGTTCCCTTGACAGATACATAGCTATTTGACGGGGATAAGATACTGAACGAGTTCTTTTTTTGGCTTTAAGGTCTTCAACTTTTAATTGATAATGACTTGCAATACTCTTTTGTATTTTTTCTATATCGATAATCTCGTTGTTACTGTTGGGTATTATATCTTTTAAAGCTTGGTTAGCTAGTTCAACAGTAATTTCTTGTCCAGTCATGGAGCTAAAAGCCATAACTCTTGTTAATGCACCTTCTAATTCTCGAATATTAGTTGCAATTTTATTTGCTATAAACATAAAGACGGAATTTGGAATGTCTAGTTTTTCAAGTTCAGCTTTTTTTCTTAGAATTGCTTCCCTTGTTTCAAGATCAGGTTTTTGAATATCGGTAATAAGTCCCCATTCAAATCTAGAGCGAAGACGATCTTCTAGAGTAGGGATTTCTTTTGGAGGTCTATCACTTGAAATTATAATTTGCTTATTATTTTCATGTAAGGTATTAAAAGTATGGAAAAATTCTTCTTGAGTTTGTTCTTTACCAGCCAAAAATTGAATATCATCAATTAATAGAACATCGACTGTTCTATATTTATTTCTAAATTCTACTGTTTTATTATCCCTAATTGCATTTATAAATTCATTTGTAAATTTTTCTGATGATATATATACTACTTTGTCTTGTTCGCTGTGATTAGTAACATAATGACCGATTGCATTCATAAGATGGGTTTTACCTAATCCTACACCACCATAAATGAAAAGAGGATTATATGCTTTAGCTGGAGCCTCTGCAACAGCTAAAGAAGCAGCATGAGCAAATCTATTACTGTTACCTATAACAAAAGTATTAAAAGTATATTTGGGGTTAAGTTGGGTAGTAATATTTTCATGGGTAACTTTATTTTTTTCTGTTGGTTTTGATGTTTTATCATTATCGAGAGCATCAGCTTGCGGGACTACAAAGCTTACTTCTAACTGTTTTCCAGTTAAGCTTTGTAAAATTTCAGAAATTAAAGTTGCATATCGATTTTCAAGCCACTCTTTTGTAAAATCATTTGGAACACCTATCACCAAAGTGGAATCATACATAGTTATGGCTGTTGTTCCTTGCAACCATGTTTCATAACTAGGCTTACTAACCTTAGATTCTAGTTCTTTTAAAACTTTTGTCCAAATACCCTCTAAACTATTTTTCATTAATAGACCTCCTAAACTAAAAACGGTGTGGATTATTTGTGTGTGGATAAATAAAACCAAAAAAATATCCACATAAATTATTTAGATAACATTGAATTAATGTGAACTGTTGATATTAATTATTACCTTGTTAACAGTAAAAGAAAAAATATACACAGCTATAATACGCTGTTATATATAAAACTTCAAGAGTTAATTAACACAATCCACAAACAATAACAACGCGATGTTATCCACAAAGATATTCACAGCCTGTTAATAACATTATGTTGTGGATATTTTATTTAATAAACATAGTTTATCAAATTAATCCACAGACTTCAATAAATTTAACATGTTTTATCCCCAAGACGTAATAATTTTTTGGGGATAAAACATGTTATTCACAACTTGACATTTTATATTATATTAAGGTATAATAATTTGCAGTGTATTTAAGGGGGTGGA